>DDTH01000010.1 GCA_002344055.1 Sphingomonadales bacterium UBA2369 | reverse complement strand
TTGCCGATGAAGGCGCCGCGGCGGACGATGGCGCCGGGGACGGCCCGGAAGCCGGCGGCGTCGAATTCATGATCGCCCCAGGCGGCGAACTTGCTCGGTACCTTGTCCCACCACATCGCGCCGCCGGGGCCGCCGGGGATCGGCGCCATCGGGTTCAGGCGGAAGGAGAGCAGGACGGCTTTCTTCAGCCATTGATGGACCTGCCAGCCGTCCGCGCCCTTCTCGGCGACGCGGGCCTCGCCGCTGTCGAGCAGGGACAGAGCGCGGTCGACGGCGGTGCGGATGTCGCCCTTCGTGTCGGCCCCGAGACTGTCGCGGTCGTCCCAGGCCTGTTCGATGATCGGTTGCAGGTCGCTCATGCGGGGTCTCCCAAAATTTCGTGCAGCCAGCGGGCGATGTCGGTGGTGCGATAGTCGATATGGTCAGGCACGTGGGTGTGGCCGGCCTGTTCGGAGCCGTTATCGACCCAGATTGTGACCATACCGAGCGCCTTGGCCGGGACGAGGTTGCGGGCCATGTCGTCGGCGAACATCGCCTTCGCCGGATCGATATCGAGGCGGGCGCAGAGCTTGGCATAAGCGCTGGGGTCGGGCTTCGGCACATAATCCATCGTGTGGATGTCGTGCATGCCGTCAAAGGCGTTGGCGAGGCCGATCCGGTCGAGCACGCGGCGGGCATAGCTTTCGTCGCCATTGGTGAAGACAAATTTGCGGCCGGGAAGGCGATCCAAAGCGGCGACCAGATCCGGGTCCGCGGTCAGCCGGGCCATGTCGATGTCGTGGACGTAGGACAGGAAATCGTGCGGATCGACGCCGTGTTCGGCCATCAGCCCCGACAAGGTGGTGCCGTGCTTGTGGAAGAAGCCCTTCTGGATGCGATGACCTTCCTCCGGCGAGCAATCGAGCAGGCGGCAGACATAGTCGCGCATGCGGACATCGACGAGCGCGAACAGATCGGTGGTGTGCGGGTAGAGACTGTTGTCCAGATCGAAGACCCAGGCCTCGACATGGGCGAGCTCGGCAGGAAGCGCGACGGATGGCATGGCGGGGCCGTAGCGGCTCGCACCGCGCTGCGCTACAAGCCGAGGGCAATTCCAAGGCCGGAGGCAGGTATGTTGAGTGTGTTCGTGATGGCGTTTGCGATGCTGGCCCAGCCCAATGACGATCCCAGCGTGTGGCAGAATATCGGCCGCGACGCCGAGGGCGCGACCGTCCTGCTCAATCCCGACACGGTGATGAATGGCGAGGACGGGCCGGAGGCAATGGTGCGGGTGCGCTATGCCCGGGCCGGGGCCGGCGGCGCGGTGCTGGCCGATTACGAGACCGTGTTCAACTGCGCCACCCGGATGGCGACGCGCAAGCTGATGGGCGAGCGCGACGCGAGCGGCGAGATCGTCAGCCGCAATGACGAAGGCACGCCGATGCCGCCGGTGCGCGCCGCGGCGGGCACGCCGATGGGACGGGTGCTCGATCAGGTGTGCGAGATGACGGCGGGCGGCTGAGTCCGCTCAGTCGCCGGTGTAGGGCTGATACGGCCGGATGATCAGCACTTTCAGATCGTAGTCCGGGCGCCAGTTGGTGCGGCGCATCTCGAACTGGGTCGGGCTGATGCGGCGGACATTCTGGCCGCAGAAGCTGACGATGTTGCGCGCATCGCCCTTGTCCACGACCAGCCGGAAATTGCGGATCGGCGAGCGCCAATTGCCGCCGGTGCGCAGGATATAGCCCACGCGCTGCTCGTTCGGGATGCCATTCTCGCCAGCCTGGCGGCGGAGGCGATCGGCGCCGGCGAGGAAGTTGGCATCGGCGCAATAATCGCGGATCATCTGCCGGCCCTCGGGCTCGGTCCGCAGGTTCGGATAAGCGAGCAGGGCGCCGACGCTGCCGCCGGTGCCGGGTTCGTAGCGGTGGCGCACGCGCACGTCGCGGCCGGCGGGGAAGGTCTGCTCGCGCCAGTAAGTCTCCTTCACCGTCCAGAGCAGGCGCAGGTAACGGTCGGTGCCTGTGCCTTCGACCTCGAGCAGGCCGGCGCGGATCAGCGCCTGCTGGTCGGCGGCGGGAAGGCGGTCATAGATCGCCTGAACAGCCTCCCAGCCTTCAGTGCCCGGATTGACCGGCAGGCCGAGGCGCGTGAGCAAGGCGGTGTGATCGGTGGTGCCGACAAAGGCCTTGCGCTCGACCTGCATCTCGATCGCGCGGCCGTCCACTTCGGTGCGGAAGTTGCGGACCTGGCCGACATCGCTTTCATTTTCCTGGGTGAGGTCGCGGTCCGGCATCGGGAAGGCGACGATCACGCGCTCTTCCGCGCGGCCCTGGTTGCGGAAGACGTAATCGACCCGGATCTCGTCGGCGGAGACGAAGAGGTCCTCGTCCAGCATGTCGATGTTGCGGCTGTTCTTCAGGACCAGGCCGCCCGTGGTCATCTCGGCGGTGCTGTCATTGGCCGCGGCGATGCCGCTGAACGTGGCTAGGCCGAGCGCGGCGATGCCGAGCAGAAACTGCTTCTTCATGATGTGACCCCTCCCAGAGTGTGCGGAGGGATATGCCTGTCGCGGACTTGCGGCAAGCTGAATGATTCTAGCGGTGAAGCGTTAGACCATGAAGCTTTCGCCGCAGCCGCACGCGCCCTTGGCGTTCGGGTTCTCGAAGACGAAGCCCGCGGTGAAATCATCCTCGCGCCAGTCCATCGTCGAGCCGATCAGATAGAGGACCGACGCGCCGTCGATGTAGAAGGTGCCGCCGGGAGTCTCGATCTTCTCGTCCATCAAGACTTCCGACGTCACATAGTCGACCGAATAAGCGAGGCCGGAGCAGCCCTTGCGCGGGGTGGAGAGCTTCACGCCGATCGTGCCTTCGGGGGCGCGCGCCATCAGCTCGGCGACGCGTTGCTCCGCGGCGGGCGTGAGGATCACGGCGGCAGGGCGGGGGCGGCGAACGGGCGTATCCATCTATAGCATCCCCAGTTCGAGGCGGGCCTCGTCACTCATCTTGCTGGGGTCCCAAGGCGGGTCCCAGACGAGGTTCACTTCGGCATCGCCGACGCCCGGCACCGCGCCGACGCGCAACTCGACTTCGCCGGGCATGGACTCGGCGACCGGGCAATGCGGGGTGGTGAGCGTCATCGTCACGCGGGCATGGTTGCCGTCGAGAATCTCGACATTGTAGATCAGGCCCAGGTCGTAAATGTTCACGGGGATTTCCGGGTCGTAAATGTCCTTCAGGGCCTCGACGACGGCCTCATAGAGGTCGCCGCCGGGTTCGGCGGGCGAGGCCTCGGCGGGCCTTTGCGCGAGGAAGCCGGCGAGATAGTCGCGTTTGCGCTCCAGCGTGTCGGCGGCGCTTTCCACCACGACGCGAGCCTTCGGGGGCTTCACAGCCTCTTCCACGTCCTCGACTTCGATGCGGCTTTGTTCGTTCATCCGAAAATCTTCCTTACCCGCTCCAGCCCCGCGACCAGCGCCTCGACATCGGCCGGGCCGCTATAGACCCCGAAACTGGCCCGCGCGGTGGCGTCCACGCCCAAAGCCGCCATCAGCGGCTGGGCGCAATGATGGCCGGCNNGATGGTGCCGACATCGTGCGGATGCACCCCCTCGACCGCGAAGCTGACGATGCCGGCGCTGTCCTCCGGCCCGAACAGGCGGACGGAATTGAGGCCGCGCAGTGCGTCACGGGTGGCGCGGACGAGCGCGGCCTCGTGCGCGGCGATGGCGTCCAGGCCGATGCCTTCGACATAATCGATCGCGGCGTGGAGGCCGAGCGCGCCGACGATATGGGGCGTGCCGGCCTCGAAGCGGGCGGGTGGCGGGGCGTAGGTGGTGCCGGCGAAGCTGACCTTGTCGATCATCGCGCCGCCACCCTGCCAGGGGGGCANNGCCGGAGAAGACGTAGAAGTCGCAATCGAGCGCCTGCACATCGACCGGCATGCGCGGGACAGCCTGACAGCCGTCGAGCAGCAGCTTCGCGCCCACCCTGTGCGCCAGCGCCGCCGCGCGCTTCGCGTCGAGCACCGAGCCGAGCACGTTGGAGACGTGGGCGAGCGCGACCAGTTTGTGCCGCTCGGTCAGCATCGCTTCGACCGCGTCGAGATCGATGCGGTGATCGGCGGTGAGCGGGGCGACATCGATGACGGCGCCGGTGCGCTCGGCGATCAGCTGCCAGGGGACGATGTTGCTGTGATGCTCCAGCTGCGACAGCAGGATGCGGTCGCCGGGCTGCAGCTTCGCGCCGCCCCAGCTCTGCGCGACCAGGTTGATCCCCTCGGTCGCGCCCCGGACGAACACGATCTCGTCCGGCGTGGCAGCGTTGATGAAGCTGGCGATGCGGCTGCGGGCGGCCTCATAGGCCAGCGTCATGTCCGCCGAGCGCTGGTACACGCCGCGGTGCACAGTGGCGTAGGTTTCACCATAGGCGCGGGTGATGGCGTCGATCACCGCGCGCGGCTTCTGCGCGGTGGCGGCGGTGTCCAGATAGGCCCAGCCTTTGGGGATGGCCGGAAAGTCGGCCAGCCAGTCGAGCGGCCGGGCCGAGGAGAGCGCAGTGGCCATCAGCCGAACCATTGCTCAACATCGGCGTAGAAGGCTTCGCGCACCGTCTCGTCGCCCACCCGCTCCAGCGCGTCGGCGACGAAGGCGCGGGTGAGGAGGGCCTTGGCCTCGTCTTCCGGCACGCCCCGGCTGGCGAGATAGAAGAGGGCCTGCTTGTCCAGTTCGCCGACGGTGGCGCCATGGGCGCACTTCACATCGTCGGCGAAGATTTCCAGTTCGGGCTTGGCGTTTATCGTGGCCGAGCGGCTGAGCATGATGCCTTTCAGGCTCTGCTCGGCATCGGTCTTCTGCGCGTGGCGGGCGACCTCCACGCGGGCGGCGACGGAGCAGGCCGACTGGTCGTCGGCGACCGAGCGCCAGACCTGGCGGCTGGTGCCGGTCGGCACGGCGTGGTGAACGACCAGAGCGATGTCGTGGCGCTGACTGCCGCGCGCGAGGAGGGCGCCGGACGCCTCGGCATAGGCGCCTTCGCCCGCGAGAGTGAGCGCGCCGTCGATGCGGGTACCGGCCGTGCCGGCGGCGAGATAGCAGGAGATCAGGCTGGCGCCTTCGCCGATCGTCGCTTCGTCGCGCAGTGAGACGAAGCCGCCATCCTGCAGCAGGCGGACGGAGCGCATCAGCCGGGCGCCATGCCCCAGCTCGATCCGGGTCATGCGATTCGACCAACCGGTGCCGACGAAGGTCTCCACGATCGAGGCGGAGACGTCCCCGCCAAGCGTCAGCTGCGTGGGGATTTGGCTTTCGCCGCCGGTGCCGAGGTGGACGAGCTGGATGGTTTCGCCGCCGCCCCTGTCATGATCGAGCGTGACGGCAAGACCATTGCGGCCACGCGTCCGCATGCCGAGCGGGTGTTCGGTGTCGAAGCTGAGCGGTTCGAAGCGCAGCGCGCCGGTGTCGCCGCGGGGGTCGATCCGGCCATCGATGCAGATTAGCTTCGGGCCGGCGAGGTCGAGAAACAAGGCGGCCGGATCGATCGCGCTCGGCGCGGGAGGCGCGTCGGCCGCCGCGCGCAGCGCCTCAAGATCGGTCCAGCGCCAGGCTTCATCGCGCTGCGAAGGAAGCGTGAGCGTCATGCCGGACGCCTCCCCGCCGCGGCTCCGCGGTTCCGCGTGAACAAGGAATTCTTCTCACGCGGAGGCGCGGAGGCGCGGAGAAGAAAGAAAAGAGTGAATGCGCCTGCGGCGCGGAGGAGGGTCACGCGGCGACCTCGCGATAGCCTTCGCGTTCGAGTTCGTGCGCGAGTTCGGGGCCGCCGGAGCGGACGATGCGGCCG
>DDTH01000007.1:161477-161743 GCA_002344055.1 Sphingomonadales bacterium UBA2369 | reverse complement strand
AGAACACGTCTTCGATCGGCATCATGAACGGCTTGTCGAGCGGACGCTCCGGCTCCGGGATCGACTCGTCGACCGCCGCCATCAGCGCCAGCACGGCATCCTTGCCGAGCTTGTCGTCCGAACCCGACAGAGCGGCCGTGGCCGAACCGCGGATGATCGGAATGTTGTCGCCGTCGAAGTCGCGCTTGGAGAGCTCTTCGCGGATTTCCATCTCGACGAGCTCGAGGATTTCCTCGTCCTCAACCAGATCGACCTTGTTCAGGAAG
>DDTH01000007.1:119605-161415 GCA_002344055.1 Sphingomonadales bacterium UBA2369 | reverse complement strand
GCGCCGGTGATCATGTTCTTCACATAATCGGCGTGGCCCGGGCAATCGACGTGCGCATAGTGACGGCCTTCGGTCTCATATTCGACGTGCGCCGTCGAAATGGTGATGCCGCGCTCGCGCTCTTCCGGCGCCTTGTCGATGTTGGCGAAGTCGACCGCCGCGTTGCCCGCGACGTTCTCGGCCAGGATCTTGGTGATCGCCGCGGTCAGCGACGTCTTGCCATGGTCGACGTGACCGATGGTGCCGATGTTCAGGTGCGGCTTGTTCCGCTCAAACTTAGCTTTCGCCATTGTGTCCCTACCTTCTTGTCAAATTTTGATCGCGGCGCGCACCGCAAGCGGACGCGCCCTTAACGGCAATTTCCGGCTTACGCCAGCTTCGCCTTGACCTCCTCGGCCACGTTCGCAGGCACCTCGTCATAGTGCGAGAATTGCATGCTGTACTGCGCACGGCCCTGCGTGAACGAGCGAAGCTCATTGACGTAGCCGAACATGTTCGCAAGCGGCACCAGCGCCTCGACCGACTGGGCATTGCCCCGGCTGTCAGTGCCCTGAATCTGCCCGCGACGGCTGTTGATGTCGCCGATGACGTCGCCGAGATAATCTTCCGGCGTCACCACCTCAACCTTCATGATCGGCTCGAGCAGCTTGATGCCGGCCTTCTGGGCCACTTCACGCATCGCGCCACGCGCGCAGATCTCGAACGCCAGGGCCGACGAATCGACGTCGTGATACTTGCCGTCGATCAGTTGCACCTGGAAATCGATGATCGGGAAGCCGATCAGCGATCCGGTCTCGGCCGTCTCGCGCATGCCCTTCTCGACGGAGGGGATATATTCGCGCGGGATGTTGCCGCCCTTGATCTCGTCCAGGAAGACGAAGCCGGAGCCGCGCTCGCCCGGCGTGACCTTCACCTTCACTTCGCCGAACTGGCCGGAGCCGCCGGACTGCTTCTTGTGGGTGTAGGTCAGTTCGACCGGCTTCGCGAGATATTCGCGATACGCCACCTGCGGCGCGCCGACATTGGCCTCGACCTTGAACTCGCGCTTCATGCGGTCGACCAGGATCTCGAGGTGGAGCTCGCCCATCCCCTTGATGATGGTCTGGCCCGATTCGTGATCGGTCGAGACGCGGAACGAGGGATCCTCGGCGGCCAGGCGGTTGAGCGCGATGCCCATCTTCTCCTGGTCGGCCTTGGTCTTCGGTTCCACCGACAGCTCGATCACCGGCTCCGGGAATTCCATCCGCTCGAGGATGATCGGCGCCGACTTCGCGCAGAGCGTGTCGCCGGTCGTCGTTTCCTTCAGGCCCGCGAGCGCGACGATGTCGCCGGCATAGGCTTCCTCGATATCCTCACGGCTGTTCGCATGCATGAGCAGCATGCGGCCGATCTTCTCGTCCTTGTCCTTCACGCTGTTCAGGTAAGCGCCCTTGGAGAGCTTGCCCGAATAGATGCGCGCGAAGGTGAGCGAGCCGACGAAGGGATCGTTCATGATCTTGAACGCCAGCGCCGAGAAGGGCGCGTCGTCGGACGACGGGCGCGAATCCTCGGTCTCGCCGTCGAGCTTCACGCCCTTGATGGCGGGAACGTCGAGCGGGGAGGGGAGATAGTCGACGACCGCGTCGAGCAGGGGCTGCACGCCCTTGTTCTTGAACGCCGAACCAGTGACGACCGGAACGAACGCCATCGCCAGCGTACCCTTGCGGATCAGCTTCTTCAGCGTCGCGACGTCCGGCTCATTGCCTTCCAGATAGGCTTCCATCGCCGCATCGTCCTGCTCGACCGCAAGCTCGATCAGCTTTTCGCGCGCGGCGGCGGCCTTGTCCTTCAGCTCTTCGGGAATGTCCTGATATTCGAACTTCGCGCCCAGGCTCTCCTCGAGCCAGATGATCGCGCGCTGCTCGACCAGGTCGACCAGGCCCTTGAAGTCGCTCTCGATGCCGATCGGCAGATAGAGCACGGCCGGGGTCGCGCCCAGACGATCGATGATCGACTGCACACAATAGTCGAAGTTCGCGCCGGTACGGTCGAGCTTGTTGATGAAGCACATCCGCGGCACGCCATATTTGTCGGCCTGACGCCATACGGTCTCGGACTGCGGCTCCACGCCGGCAACGCCGTCGAAGCAGGCGACCGCGCCGTCGAGCACGCGCAGCGAACGCTCGACTTCGATGGTGAAGTCGACGTGGCCGGGCGTGTCGATGATGTTGATGCGGTGCTCGGGGCCCTTGCCCTCTTCGGCCTTCCACACGCAGGTGGTGGCAGCCGACGTGATCGTGATCCCGCGCTCCTGCTCCTGCTCCATCCAGTCCATCGTCGCCGTGCCTTCATGCACTTCGCCGATCTTGTAGGACTTGCCGGTATAATAGAGGATGCGCTCGGTCGTCGTCGTCTTGCCGGCGTCGATGTGCGCCATGATACCGATGTTGCGGTAGAGCTCGAGCGGATGGCTGCGGGCCATGATCGTCAGTTCCTTAGCGATGTGGGAGGCCCGGGCGGTCCGGACCTCCCATCATATAGGTATGAAAGTTACCAGCGGTAGTGGCTGAAGGCGCGGTTGGCTTCGGCCATGCGGTGCGTATCCTCGCGCTTCTTCACCGCGTTGCCGCGATTGTTCGAAGCGTCGAGCAGCTCGCCCGACAGACGGCCGGCCATGGTCTTTTCGCTGCGGGCGCGCGACGCGCTGATCAGCCAGCGGATGGCGAGCGCCTGGGCGCGCTCGGCGCGCACCTCGACCGGGACCTGGTAGGTAGCACCGCCGACGCGGCGGCTGCGGACCTCGATGCCCGGCTTCACATTGTTCAGCGCTTCATGAAAGACGCCGATCGGGTCCTTCTTGGCGCGTTCCTGGACGTTGTCGAGGGCGCCGTAGACGATGCTCTCGGCCACGGACTTCTTACCGTCCAGCATGATGTTGTTCATGAACTTGGAGAGCACGATATCGCCGAACTTGGGGTCCGGCAGAATCTCGCGCTTCTCGGGGCGGCGACGACGGGACATATCTGTATCCTTTGCTCTTCAGCCTGATCCGGACCGGAAAACCCAAAAAGGCGAACCGGCCGGGGCTTACTCGTCTGGTTATTTCGGGCGCTTGGCGCCGTACTTGGAACGGGACTGCTTGCGGTCCTTGACACCCTGGGTGTCGAGTACGCCGCGCAGCACGTGATAGCGCACACCCGGAAGGTCGCGCACACGGCCGCCGCGGATGAGCACCACCGAGTGCTCCTGCAGATTGTGGCCTTCACCCGGAATGTACGAAATGACTTCGCGCTGGTTGGTCAGGCGGACCTTGGCAACCTTGCGCAGCGCCGAGTTCGGCTTCTTCGGGGTGGTGGTGTAGACACGGGTGCAGACGCCGCGCTTCTGCGGGTTCTGTTCCATCGCAGGGACCTTGGATTTGGCCTTCTGCGGTTCGCGACCCTTGCGGATCAACTGGTTAATCGTGGGCATGAAGCCTTCACTTCCTTGTGAGTTACTCTGCCACGCCCGACAGCGAGCTTGCGAAAAGCAGAAGCGGCCCAAAAGGCTGCTCCAGCCCCCCAGGCCTTGCTCTCATGCGCGGCAGTGTTCAGCGCTAATTCGCTCAGGACGCACCAAGGGCATCCGAAGCGAGGCGCGCCTATAGCGCCGAGTCCCGAAAGGGTCAACGGCCCGCGCGATCAGCCTCTCTGCGCCAACCGACCGGTGCGCCCCAATTTGGGCGCCGGGGCGTAAACCGTCCCGAACCATCACGCGGCGTGCGCGAATAGGCTGCCCAAACGAGACGGTTTTGCGGCGGCCTTGCGAATGTTAGGAGCGCGTACCTTAGTGGGAGGGGTTCAGATGAAGTTGAAGCAGTTGCTTGTCGCCTTTTGCGCCGGTCTGGGAGTAGCAGCGGCCGGAGGCGCCGCCGTGTTAAGTCAGCCTGTGGAAACGCCACCCAGCCTCGTGATTTTCGAGGGCGAGGGCTTTGGCGGGACAAGCTGGACGATTACCCGCGACATCGCGAATCTCGATAGCATCGGTGCCAACGATTCCGCGCGCAGCATTCGCGTTCAGGGGCGTTGGGAAATCTGCATGGATGCGGGTTATGTCACCGACTGCCGCATCGTCGACGCGGACGTGACCGACCTCGGTGAGCACAACGGCTCCATGTCGTCGGCGCGTTATCTGGGTCCCGACCGACGGATGACAAACCGGACATCGACAGCACCGGCCATCGCCGGTCGACCCGCGCAGCCAGGCCAAACGCCCTCGCTCCCGGTTCGCCGTTCCTCGGTGCTGCCGAACACCGATTTGCCGGGTAACGACTATCGCTCGTTCGATCTTGCGCGGGGGCAGACGGTTGCGACCTGCCAGGCCGCCTGCGAGGGTGACAATCGGTGTGTTGCATGGACTTTCGTCGTGCCGGGTTCGACCGATCATGGGATATGCTATCTCAAGGATCGTGTGCCGGAAGCCGGCCCGGGAGAATGTTGTACCTCCGGCGTGATCGGAGCCTGATTTTGCTCGGGGCGTCCGTTGGGGCGCCCCGAACGGCTCGCTGCTAATCCTGATCCCGCTCCAGCAAGGGCAAAGCCAGCGAGCGGGTGAAGAGATGTTCGCCGGTCATCCAGTCCTGCCGGAGCAGCCGCTCGTCGCCAATATCGTCCTGCAGCCATTCGCGGATGATGCGCCGCAGCGTGCGCCGTTCCATGATGCCGCCGCCGGAATAGGTCATCACCGCCGCGGCGCCGATCCAGGGTGCGGTGGGGTGGCGATACTGGTCGATAAAGCGGGTGCCGTTGGTCAGCTCGACATAGGAATTCGACGGGAAGCTGTCGGTGGTTTCGGGCAGTCCCGTCACGGCGCGGCGAAAGGCGCGGGCCGCGCGCCCGTCCGGCTCGCCGCCCACCGCGCTCGCCACTGCCGCCATCGCGGCGAAGGAGACATTCTCGATGCGCCGCTCGTTATTCGGATAATCGGACCATTCGCCGCCATTTTCCGGGCCGCGATTGAGCCAGGTCACCGCCCGCGCGATCGCCGCATCGACTTGCGGCCGCAGCTCCGCTGGGACGACCCCGGCGTCGCGCGCCTCGACCAGGGCGATGGTCAGAACCGCGGTCGCGTGAGTCGCGGCATTACTGGCGTCGCGCGTCGCGGTGAAGCTGATCGGCCACCAGCCTTCAGGAGACTGGCCGGCGAGCAAGGTCCGCAGCAAGGGGGCGGGGACCGGCTGGCGATATTTGGCATAGACCATCACCACCCAGCCATTCCCGACCGTGTGCGGAATATCCTCCGTATAGAAACAGCCGCATTCCGGATTTTCCAGCCCGGCGAGATAGCGGAAGAACAAGGGCGCGATGCCGCGCGCCTCCTCGGGCGACGAACTGATCAATTGCGCGACGAGCCATACCCAGGAGGTGCCGACCGCCTGGCGATTGCTGGTGAGCGCTTCCTCCGCGCTGCGCACGACCCGGGCGCGGGCCAGCGCCTCGCCATTCCGCGCCGTTTCCACCCAGCCGGCGGGGACGGGCGGGCGGCTGGCGTCGAACAGGATCATCAGCGGCCGGAACTGCCAGATCGCGACCGCGAGCAGCACAGCGAGGGTGCCGCCCAACACCGCCGGACGGCGCCAGAAGGGCCGGGCGCGGCGCTTGCGGGCAGGCTTTTCCTCTGCGGGCGCAGCGGGATCGGCCGGCGCCGGCTCGGCATCGACCCGCGCCCGGACTTCCTCCAGCAACTTGGGCCAGCTGGCGGTAAGGCTTTTCTTCGTCCGCCCGACGTTCAGCGCCTGAACGAAAAACAGCCCCATCGGGAAATCGTCGGGCGTCAGTTCTTCGACCAGCACGGGCAGCAGCTTTGCCGTGTCGCGCCCGATCATCGCTTCGTGCCGGACGTTCGGAGAAGCGACGCTGTCCCGGCTCCACAGAACGATGACGCAGCGCGCCTGTTTCAGCTGGTTGCGGATCCAAGTGTCCCAATCGATCCCGGGCGGCGTCGCCTGATCCCAGAAGACGTCATAGCCTTCCTCGGCGAGCCCGGCCTGGATGCGCTCCGCAACCTCGCGATCCTTGCTCGAATAGGACAGGAAAATATCCGGCACGCCGTCCCCCGCTTGGCACGGGAACCTAGAGCGGTGTCGCCCGGATGGGAAGCGAAAGGACTATGGGGCGGGTGTCAGGTTCCGGATGCGGTCGGTGGCGGGCGGGGTGAGGCGGGGATTGGCTCGCAGCCAGGCTTCGAGCGCATCCACATCCATCGGCCCGCCGAGCGGATCGGTGCCGGCGGCCCAGGCCGTGAAATTGTCGCCGCCGGAGAGCAGGAAGGTCGGGGCGGCGATCCGAATCACCGTCTCGTCGGTGATAGGCGCGCCGTTCAGCCGCATGTCGAACACGCGCTGCCCGGCCGGGCGGCTGAGGTCGTAGGAATAAGTGAAGCCCGCCGACGGGTGCAGCATTTGCGGCCGCTCGACCGTGTTGGTGCCGCTATTCCATTGCTGCTCCAACACCGCCTTCAGCTGCGCGCCGGTGAGGCTGCGCAGCGCGATGACGTTGCCGAACGGCTGGACCGCATAGATCTGGCCATAGGTCACATTGCCATTGGCGGCGGGGACGAGATCGGCCCGTACGCCGCCATTGTTGACGAAGGCGATCTGGGCGCCGTTTGCGCGGGTCGCCGCCAATTGTCCGTCGGCGATCATGTTGCCGAGCACCGATTCGCCCGAGGGCGTGCTCTGGCGCACGGCCGGTCCGGCGAGGCTGCCGACGACGCGCTCGGCGAGCGGCTGGGCGGCGACGCGATAGCGCTCGACCAGTGCGGCGACGCGCGGTTCGGGAGTGTAGCGCGGGAAGCGGTCGGTCGGTTCGATCTGGCCGCGCGAGCCGCGATAGCCGTCGCCCTGCACGATATGCATGTCGGCGCTGCGGGCGGTGACGCCGCGCGCCGGATCGACGGTGAGCTTGATCTCGGTCAGCAAGGTACCCGCCGAACCCGCGCTGGTGACGAGGAAGCGCCGCGCCGGATCGATGGTCGAGAAGTCGCAATTGTAGGTCTGGTGGGTGTGGCCGGAGACGACGATGTCCACTTCGGGCGAGAGGCGACGGAGGATCTGCATCAGATCGCCGTCGACGCCGTCGCAGGTCTTGGCGCTGTACGGGCCTTCGAAGGTCAGGCCCTGATGGATCAGCAGGACGATCGCATCCGCGCCCTCCGCCTTGAGCCGGGGGACAAGGGCGTTCACCGTTTCCGCCTCATCCTCGAAGGTCAGACCGGCCACGCCCTCCGGCGTCACCAACGTCGGCGTTTCTTTCAGCGTCATGCCGATCACGCCGATCGCCACCTGATTGCGGCCGGTGCCGAAGCGGCGGATGCCGTAGGCCGGCAGTAGGGGGTTGCGGTCAGCATTCAGCACGTTGGCGGCGAGGAAGGCGAAGTCGGCGCCGCCGAATTCGCGATCGACCACGCACGGGTCGCGGGTCGCCAGCCGCTCGCAGCCGCCCCGGTCGAGGCGGAGCAATTCCGCGCTGCCCCGGTCGAATTCGTGATTGCCGACCGCGTTGAAATCGAGGCCCATCAGATTCATCGCGTGGATGGTCGGCTCGTCGAGGAAGAGCGAGGAGATGAGCGGCGAGGCGCCGACCAGATCGCCCGCCGCGACCGTCAGGCTGTTCGGGCTGCGGGCGCGGATCGCCTGGATGGCGGCGGCGAGATGGGCCGCGCCGCCGGCCGGGACCTGAACCTCGGGGCCATTCGCATCGGCCGGTGCGGTGATCGCGCGGCGCGGCGCCTCCAGATTGCCGTGGAAGTCGTTCAGCGCGATCAGGGTGACCTCGACCGGCGCGGGCGCGCGGCTCGCACTCCGATCCGCCGTCGTCGCGCAACCGGCCAGCGCCAGCGCGCCACACAGCATCAAACCCAATTTCCGCATCATCGACCTGCCCCGGATTCGCTGGCCCATCGGGTGCCATGCCAGCCGCGTCCTGTCACCCGCCGAAAAAATCTCGCCGGCGCGACCGAACCGTTTCGACTGCTTATGCCTCTAAAGTGGCAGAAAGGAGAAACGGCATGAACCAGGCGAGGCTCGATGAAGCGCGGGAAGGCGTGCTCGACCAGATGGAGGCGGGGAACAAGCAGGTGAAGATCGGCTTCGCCATCTTTGCGGTGCTGGAACTGGCGCTGCTGCTGGCCTGCGCATTCCTCGTGGAATGGGGTGACAGCACGCAGGTCATGCTGCTCGTCATCTTCATCCTCAGCTATTTGATGCTGGCGAATGGCTTTTTCATCCTCGCCGGTCACGTGACGCGCTCCACCGGCCGCATCCTGGCCGTGCTGGAAGCGCAGAGGGACGAACGGCGCTGACCGCCGAACGGCCTTCGCAAGCGGAACTGGCGCTCAATGTCGCGCTCGCCCAGAGTGGCGACCGGCGGGCGCTCGACCGGCTGCTGCGCGATCATCAGGACGCCCTGTTCCGCCACGCCCGGACGATCCTTGGCGACGAAGATGAAGCCCTGGATGTGATGCAGGCGAGCCTGCTGCTGATCGCCCGGCGGCTAACCACTCTGCACGATCCGCGCTGGTTCCGGGCCTGGGCCTATCGGATCGTGACCCGCGAAGCCGTGCGGGCAGCGAAGCGGCGCGGGCGGGAGCGGTTGTTGATCGATGACAATATTCCCGTGGAGGCTCTCGACGTGCAGGCGCCCGCGACAACGAACTTCCTCGCCAACTGTGGAGAGGCGATGGAGCGCCTGCCCCCGGCCACGGGCGTCGTCGCCCGGCTGCACTATCGGGAGGGCCTGACCTTGGTCGAAATTGCCGAGGCGCTGGAACTGCCGCTCGGCACGGTCAAGTCGCGGCTGGCTTATGCGCTGGTGCGGCTCCGGGAGGCGGTTGCCGGCAGCCGTCCGCTCCGGGCACGTGCACAGCTGCCGGAATGCCGGTCGCCTCGCTCATCGCCCTTGCCATCATCGCTTTCGCGGCGGGCTTTCATTTTCATTGGGCGTTCGGGGGACGGCGGGGATTCGGAATCTCGCTGCCGCAACGGCCGGACGGCACGCCGGTGATGAGCCACAGGCTGAAGCTCTGGCGGCCCGCGGCGTTCGGGATCGGGCTGGCCCTGCTGGTGCTCGGCTTCCTCGTGATTGCCCGTGCGCTGCGGTGGGGGACCGGCTTCCCGGCAGCCCTGATCGACTATGGCCTGATCGGGACGGGCGCGGTGTTCATCGCCCGCGCACTCGTCCCGAACCGCTATGTCGGCTTCTTCAAGACGCTACGCACCACGCGCTGGGCGCGCTGGGACACGCGGCTCTACAGTCCGTTGTTCCTGATCCTCGGCATCGCGCTGATCGCCGTCGGTCATTCCTAGACCTTGCTGAGTTTCTCCTTCGCCGTGGCCTTGTCGCGGAGGAGCTGCGCGACTTCGAAGCCGTTGCGTTCCAGTCCCTCGACGATCTTGGCCAGGCCTTCCGTGTCCGCCCAGAACATCGGGCCGCCGCGATAGACGGGCCAGCCATAGCCGTAGACCCAGACGACATCGATGTCGGACGCGCGCTGGGCGAAGCCGCCCTCGAGGATCAGGGCGCCTTCGTTCACCATCGTGTAGAGGGTGCGCTCGACGATTTCCTGCTCGCTCACTTCGCGGGCGGTCACGCCGGCCTTCGCGCGGAAATCCTCGATGATGTTCTGCACGACGGGGGAGGGGGAGGGACGGCGCTTCTCGTCATAATCGTAGAAGCCGGCGCCCTTCTTCTGGCCCCAGCGGTCGACCGCACAGAGCGCGTCGCGGATATTTTCGATCCGGTTCGGGTCGCGGTGCCAGCCAATGTCGACGCCGGCCAGGTCGGACATCTGGAACGGGCCCATCGGCATGCCGAAATCGACATGGACCTTGTCGATCTGCGCCGGGGTCGCGCCCTCCAGCAGCAGCTTCATCGCCTCCATCTGGCGCGGGATCAGCATGCGGTTGCCGATGAAGCCGTAACAGACGCCCGCGACGACGGCGACTTTCTTGATCTTCTTGGCGAGTTGCATCGCGGTGACGAGAACGTCCGGCGCCGTCTTCGCGCCGCGCACGACTTCAAGGAGCTTCATCACGTTGGCGGGCGAGAAGAAGTGGAGGCCGACGACGTCCTGCGGGCGGGAGGTGCTGGCGGCGATCTCGTCAATGTCGAGATAGGAGGTGTTGGAAGCGAGGATCGCGCCCGGCTTGCAGATGCCGTCCAGCTTGCCGAAAATCTCCTTCTTCACGTCCATATTCTCGAACACCGCCTCGATCACGAGATCGCAATCGGCGAGGTCTTCGAGCTTGAGGGTGGGTGTCAGGAGGCCCATCGCCTGTCCGACCTGCGCTTCGGTCATGCGGCCCTTGGCGGCGGTGGCCTGGTAATTCTTCAGCATGATGCCGGTGCCGCGATCGAGCGCGTCCTGCTGCATCTCGACGATGGTGACGGGGATGCCGGCGGAGAGGAAGTTCATCGAAATGCCGCCGCCCATCGTGCCGGCGCCGATGACGCCGACCTTCTTGATCTCGCGCGGCGCGGTGCCCTCGGGAACACCATCGATCTTCGCGGCCTTGCGCTCGGAGAAGAAGAAATATTGCTGCGCCTTGGCCTGGGTGCCGCTCATTAGCTCCATGAACATCTGGCGCTCGGCCAGCACACCCTCGGCATAAGGCTTGGCGACGGCGGCCTCGATGCAGCGGATGTTATATTCGGGCGCGTCGAAGCCGCGGAACTTGCGGGCATTGGCCTTGCGGAATTCGTCGAAGAGGCCGGGATTGTCGCGCGCCTCGGCCAACTTCTCGTCGCGCTCGGAGGATTTGGCGAGGGGGCGATTGTCCTTTACTTCCTCGGCGAAGGCGACGGCATGGGGGAGGAGGTCGCCCTCGATCAGGCGATCGACCAGGCCGACATCATAGGCTTCCTGCGCGCCGATCGGATTGCCGGTGGAGGCCATTTCCAGCGCCTTGCCGACACCGGCGACGCGGGGCAGCCGCTGCGTTCCGCCCGCGCCGGGGAGGAGGCCGAGCTTGACCTCGGGCACGCCGAGCTTCGCGGACGGCACGGCGACGCGATAGTGGCTGGCGAGCGCGACCTCGAGGCCACCGCCGAGCGCGGTGCCGTGGATAGCGGCGACCACCGGCTTGGTGCAATTCTCGATGATGTCCACGACCTGTGGCAGGGCCGGATATTCGAACGATTTGGGCGTGCCGAATTCGCTGATGTCGGCGCCGGCAAAGAAGGTCTGGCCCTCGCCGATGATCACCACCGCCTTGACGCTGTCGTCGCCATTCGCTTCCTCGATGCCTTTCACCAGCCCATCGCGGACGGCGTGGCCGAGGGCGTTCACGGGCGGGTTGTTGGAGGTGATGACGAGGACGTCGCCGTGGCGGCTGGTGGTGATCGGGCTCATGTTCGACTCCGGATTGCAGGCCTGGGCGAGTGGCCCAGCTTTACGTAAACGTCAACCTGAGGAATCTTTGCCCGAGCGGGGCGGGCACCCGATCGCAGGCCTAGGACGGAAAGTTCACAACTTTCACACGGAATCACGGGGGGTCTTCTCCCCGGAATCGCGGATGCCGCGTTTGACGCCTTGCCAGAAGGCCGCCGCCTCCTCGCGCGTGGCGAATTCGGGCCGGTCGTCGGCGGCCGCCGGCGGCGTGGGGTTCGGGGGAACAAGCGCGCTCATCGGTCGACGCTTCGGGGGCGATGAAGTTCCTGCTATGTTCCATCTGGCAGGGTGAAACATAAGAGAGGCGAGTAGGAAAGTTTTTTGTGAGTAGGTTCTTGGGTGTGTCTGGAACATCTGCTTTCGATCCGTCTCAGGCATTTTTTCTGATGGTCGCGTGACAACCCGATTGGGTTTTCCTAAGTCGGTCCGGCCGAGAATAGAGTAGCAGGATGGTAGCCCCTGCGCCCGCATGTCGGGTTCTTCCCTGCCACGGCGTCACCTGATCGAGAGGGTAGGCGCTTGACCATCGGGCCGACGCTCCCTCCGAGCCTAAGGAGCGTTTCATGCAGTATCTCTATCTTGCGATTGCCATCATTGGTGAAGTGTTCGCGACATCGTTCCTCCGCCAGACAGAGGGTTTCACGAAGCTCGGCCCGACAGTGATCGCCCTCGGTGGCTATCTAGTCACATTCTATTTTCTTGCGCTGGCATTGCGGACCATCCCGACCGGTGTCGCTTACGCGATCTGGGCAGGCTTAGGCGTAGTGTTGGTTGCGGGTGTTGCATGGCTGATCCAAGGCCAGAAGCTCGATACCGCCGCTATGATCGGCATGGGCTTCATCGTCGTGGGCGTGGTCATTATGAACGGCTTTTCCAGCTCGGTGTCGCATTGAGCGAACATCCACTTTCGACCCTTAGCGGCCGTCCGGGCGGAAACGGATTGGGAGTTCAGGCCGCCGTCTGCCCATAGGCCAGTTTCCGGAACGGGTGGCTCGCGGAGAGGCCGCCGTCCACCACCATGGCGTGTCCGTTAACGTAGCTGCTCTCGTCCGAGGCGAGGAAGAGGGCGGCCTTGGCGATCTCGTCGGGCTCGCCGCCGCGCTGGAGGGGGTTGAGCTGGCCGATGCTGGCGCCGCGGCCCTTGTCGCGGGCCCATTGGTAGATGGGGGCGGTCATGCCGGTTTCGATCAGGCCGGGGCAGATGGCGTTGACGCGCACGTTCGAGCCGACGAGCTGCGCCGCGGCGGTCTCGACCAGGCTGATCACGCCGGCCTTGGAGGCGCTGTAGGCCGGGCCGCCGGCGCCTGCGCGGAGGCCCGCGACGCTGGCGGTGCAGATGATCGAGCCGCCGCCGCGCTCCTTGATCGCCGGGGCGGCATGCTTCACCGCGAGCCAGGGGCCGATCAGGTTGACGCGGAGGATCTCCTGCCAGTCCTCCGGGGTCTGCTCGAAGATACCCTTCAAGCCGCCGGAAATGCCGGCATTGGCGAACATGATGTCGAGGCCGCCGAAATGCTCCTCAGCCTGACGGACGAGGCGGCGGATGCTGTCCTCGTCGCCCGCATCGGCGGCGTAGCCGCGGGCGTTGGCGCCGATCGCCTCGGCGGTCTCGTCGGCATTGTCGAGGTCGGCGAGGATGAGTTTGGCGCCCTCGGCGGCGAAGAGCATGGCGGCGGCGCGGCCGATGCCGGAGCCGGCGCCGGTGACGATGGCGACTTTGTCTTTCAGGCGCATATCATTCCCTCCCGTCATTGCGAGGAGCGGAGCGACGAAGCAATCCAGTGCCCCGGCCTCGCAGGATGGATTGCTTCGCTACGCTCGCAATGACGGTGGGTGGGGGACGGGTCACAACCCCGCTCCGGTGGTGCTGCCGCCGTCCACGACGATGGTCTGGCCGGTCATGAAGGTGGAGGCGGGCGAGGCGAGGAACACCGCCGCGCCGGCAATCTCGTGCGGCTCGCCGATGCGCCGCATCGGGGTGTGGCGGGTGACGGCCTTCAGCGTGTCGGGATTTTCCCAGAGCGCCTTGGCGAAATCGGTGCGGACCAGGCCGGGGGCGATGCAGTTTACGCGCACGCCCTGCGGCCCGAATTCGGCGGCGAGATTGCGGGCGAGCTGGAAATCCGCGGCCTTGGAGATGTTGTAGGCGCCGATCGTCGCGGAGGAGGTCAGGCCGCCGATCGAGCTGACGATGATGATCGAGCCTTCGCCGCGCTCCAGCATTTCGGGCGCGACCATCTGAATCAGCCAGTGATTGGCGATGACATTGTTGTCGAGGATCTTGCGGAACTGATCGTCGCTGATCCCGGCCATCGGGCCGTAATAGGGGTTGGAGGCGGCGTTGCAGACGAGGATGTCGATGCGGCCGAGCTGGCGGCGGGTTTCGTCGACCAGTTCCCGCAGCGCTTCCTTCGACGAGATGCTGGCCGGGACGACGATGGCGGCGCCGGGATGGTTCGCGTTGATCGCGTCGGCGACGTCCTGGCAGGCCTCGGCCTTGCGGGAGGAAATCACCACCTTCGCGCCCTGATCCGCCAAGGCTTCGGCGATGGCGCGGCCGATGCCGCGGCTGGAGCCGGTGATGATGGCGACTTTGCCGGTGAGATCGAAGAGAGACATCTAGAATCCTCCCCGGAACGGGGAGGTGGCAGCGCGACGCGCTGACGGAGGGGACCCGCCTCTCCACATTCCGTTTTCTTGATGGGTGGGACCCCTCCACCACTCGCCTGTGGCGAGCGGTCCCCCTCCCCGTTCCGGGGAGGATTTACGAGGCATGCCGCGCATATTCCAGCTTGGCGATCGCCCGGGCGTGGACTTCGTCGGGGCCGTCCGCCAGCCGGAGCGTGCGGATGCCGGCATAGCTGTAGGCGAGGTCGAAATCCTGGCTGACGCCGGCGCCGCCATGCGCCTGGATCGCGTCGTCGATGATGCGCAGGGCCATGTTCGGCGCGCGCACCTTGATCATCGCGATTTCGAGCGCGGCGGCCTTGTTGCCGGCCTTGTCCATGACGTCGGCGGCTTTCAAACAAAGGAGCCGCGAGGCTTCGATGTCGATGCGGGCGCGGGCGATGCGTTCTTCCCAGACGCTGTGGGCGGAGAGCGGCTTGCCGAAGGCGATGCGGCTTTGCAGGCGCTTCACCATGGCCGCAAGCGCCTCCTCGGCCGCGCCGATCGTGCGCATGCAATGGTGGATGCGGCCGGGGCCGAGGCGGCCCTGCGCGATCTCGAAGCCGCGGCCTTCGCCGAGCAGGAGATTCGAGGCGGGGACGCGCACGTCCTTCAGTTCGATCTCCATATGGCCGTGCGGGGCGTCGTCATAGCCGAAGACGGTGAGGGCGCGTTCGACGGTGATGCCCGGGGCGTCGATGGGGACCAGGATCATCGACTGCTGTTGGTGCTTCTGCGCGCCGAAGTCGGTCTTGCCCATCAGGATCGCGACCTTGCAGCGCGGATCGCCCGCGCCGGACGACCACCATTTGCGGCCGTTGATGACATAATCATCGCCGTCGCGGTCGATCCGGCATTCGATGTTGGTCGCGTCCGACGAGGCGACTGCCGGCTCGGTCATCAGGAAGGCGGAGCGGATCTCGCCATTCATCAGCGGGCGGAGCCATTGTTCCTTCTGCTCGCGCGTGCCGTAGCGGTGGAACACCTCCATATTGCCGGTGTCGGGGGCCGAGCAGTTGAACACTTCGCTCGACCACAGGATGCGGCCCATCTCCTCGGCGCAGAGGGCATATTCGAGGTTGGAGAGCTGGGTGCCCTCGAACTGGAAGCTCTCGTCCACATGCTTGAGCGCGTGGCCCGGCGGCATGAAGAGGTTCCACAGGCCGGCGGCCTTTGCCTTGGGCTTCAATTCCTCGATCACCGGCACCGGCTGCCAGCGGTCGCCCTCGGCGACCTGCGCCTTGTAATCGGCCTTGCGCGGGCGAATGTGCGTTTCGATGAAGTCGCGGACGCGGTCGCGATAATGCGCTTCGCGTTCGGTGAGAGAAAAGTCCAAGCCGCGTCTCCCGTCTGCTTTACGTTCACGTAAACCTGAGGGCTGCGCTAGCCCGATCCGATTGTGCAAACAAGGGGCGGTTTGGCGGCATCCTCGCGCGATTTGGCTGATGCAATCGCGCGCGGGGCTTGATAACTCACGGCGCAGGGAGAGTTTCATGAAGCGCCGCCTGCCGCCCCTATTGATCGCGCCGCTCCTGCTGGCCGGCTGCGCGACAGGCTATGCGTCCGACTGGTTCCGCGACGAACCCGGCATCATCCGGCCGCAATTGCTGCGCTACGGGCTCGATGTCGAACAGAGCCAGTGCGTCAGCGCCGCGCTCGGCGGGAGCCTGTCCAAGGTCGAGGTGCGGCGGCTGCAGGAAGTGGCGGCGTCGGTCCGGCCGGCCAACGAGGCGCAGCTCAACATCGGCAATTTGCAGGCGATCGCCGGCTCGGCGGGCGGCGGAGCCCGGGCGGCGCTGGATACCGCGATCGGCGCGTGCAATTTGCAGGTGGCCGCGGCGGTACCGACTGTAGCCACACCGGCGGCGCCGACGGCCGGCGCCGCGCCGGTGACGATGAGCGGCAACATTCCGGTCGACATGACGCCGGTCACGCCGTCCGTGCCCGCGGCGACCGCGACGTGGCTCAATCTCGGCTCGGCCGAATCGGGCCAGTCGATTGGCATCGACGCGCGCAGCATCGAGCAGGAGGGGACGACCCGCATCGCCTGGTTCCGGATGACCGATCCCGACAGCGGCGCGGCGACCAACAATATGTACCGGCTGCGGATCGACTGCCAGGCGCGCACCATCCAGCCGCTGGCGCTGCGCCAGACCGACGCGGCGGGGGCGGAGATTTCGTTCCGCCAATATACCCCGGCCGAAGCGGTCGCAGGCCCGGCCGAAGCGGGCACGGTGCTGGAGATTGCGTTTCTTTCGATGTGTACTTGACTCTCTTCGGAACCCGCCTTGCCTGAGCTTGTCGAAGGCCTGTCCTTCTTTGGAGCCGGGGAGAGGAAGGGCAGGGCTTCGACAAGCTCAGCCAGGACGGGGTTGGGGATCGGACAGATTGACTCGGGCCTTTCGTCACGGCACCTGACGTTTACGTAAGGGAGAGCCGCCAGTGACCGACCTCGAGACGTTCCGCGCCGAGACGCGCGCCTGGCTGGAGGCGAATTGCCCGGCCGAAATGCGCGAGCCGATGCGCGACGAGAGCGATGCCTGCTGGGGCGGACGCAATCCCGAATATAAGAATGATGCGCAGAAGCTCTGGATGGAGCGGATGGCCGAACGCGGCTGGACGGTGCCGGACTGGCCCAAGGAATATGGCGGCGGGGGGCTTTCGCCGGCCGAGACGAAGATCCTCAAGCAGGAAATGGCCCGCATCGGCGCACGCAATCCGCTGATGAGCTTCGGCATCTCGATGCTCGGTCCGGCTTTGCTGAAATATGGCAATGAGGCGCAGAAGAAGCGCTTCCTGACCGAGATTGCGCGCGGCGAGATACGCTGGTGCCAGGGTTATTCGGAGCCGGGCGCGGGGTCGGACCTCGCCGGTTTGCAGACCTCGGCGGAGGATAAAGGCGACCATTTCCTGGTCAACGGTCAGAAGGTCTGGACCTCCTATGCCGACAAGGCGGACTGGATTTTCTGCCTCGTTCGCACGTCGAAAGAGAGCAAGCATAACGGCATCAGCTTCCTGCTGTTCGACATGGCCAGTCCGGGCGTGTCGACCAAGCCGATCCTGCTGATCTCCGGCTACTCGCCGTTCTGCGAGACCTTCTTCGACGATGTGCAGGTGCCGAAGGATCAGCTGGTCGGGGAGCTCAACAAGGGCTGGGACGTCGCCAAATATCTGCTCGGTCACGAGCGCGAGATGATCAGCGGCATGGGCCTCGGCCATGGCAGCGTCACGCTGGGCGACAAGGCGAAGAATGCGCTGGCGGACGATCCGTTGCTGCGCGCGGACGTGGCGCGGTTCGATGTTGATGCGTTGGCGTTCAAGGCGATGAGCGAGCGGTTCATCGATGAGCTGAAGGCCGGACGCGCGCATCCGGCCCAGCCGAGCATGATGAAATATGCGGGTACCGAGCTGAACAAGCGGCGCCACGAACTGGTGATGGCAGCCGGCGGATCGGCGGCGCTGGAATGGGAAAGCGAAGCCTCGCGCGGCGGCAAGGATGCCCGCGAATGGCTGCGCACCAAGGCCAATTCGATCGAGGGCGGCACCAGCGAAGTGCAGCTGAACATTGTGGCGAAACGGATTTTGGGACTGCCGGGCGCCTAGCTCCCTCTCCCCGGCGGGGAGAGGGCTGGGGTGAGGGGGCTCGGCGTCAGAGGGATGCACCGGCCGCCGTACCCCCTCACCAACTTCGCCTAGGCGGCAGAGCCGCCAAGGCTTCGTATCCTCTCCCCGCCGGGGACAGGGAAAAGGAAGAGACGGATGCCGCTTTATCTCACAGACGATCAGGCGATGCTGCGCGATACGGCGCGCGAGTTCATGGCCGAGCAGGGCGCGATCAAGACGCAGCTGCGCCACTGGCGCGACATTTCCTGCAAGGACGGTTTCGGGCATGGGCTGTGGAAGCAGTTCGCCGAGATGGGCTTCACCGGCATTCTCGTGTCGGAAGCGGAGGGCGGGCTCGGGCTCGGCCATGTCGAGGCGGGGATCGTGCTGGAGGAGATCGGGCGCAATCTGACGCCGTCGCCCTTCCTGGTGAGCGCGGTGGCTTTCGTGGAAGCGGTGAAGGGCAAGGCGGCGGGCGAGCGCTGGTTGCCGGGCATCCTGAGCGGGGACACGGTCGCGGCGGTGGCGCTGGACGAGGGCCGCAAGCACCGGCCGGAGCAGATCGAGATGCGGGCAGAGCGCTCGGGCAACGGCTTCATGCTGAGCGGCGAGAAGAGCTTCGTGGTGCAGGGCGGATCGGCCGACGTGATTCTGGTCGCGGCGCGCACCGGCGGTGCGGCTGGCGAGACTGACGGGCTGACTTTGTTCGCGGTCGAGAAGGATGCCGCCGGACTCTCGGCCGCGAGCGAGCGTACGCTGGACAGCGCGATGGCGGCCCGGCTGAGTTTCGATAAGGTCGCGGTCGACGCCGATGCCGTCGTCGGCGAAGTCGATCAGGGCTGGGCGGTGCTGACGCAATTGCTTGGCGCGGGTCGCGCGGGCGCGGCGGCGGAGATGGTCGGCGTCGCTTCGGGCGCCATGGACCTGACGGTCGATTATCTGAAGCAGCGCAGCCAGTTCGGCGTGCCGATCGGCAGCTTCCAGTCGCTCCAGCATCGCGCCGCGCATCTGTACGGCGAACTGGAAATCGCGCGCGCCGCGACTTTGAAGGCCCAGCAGCTTCTGGACGAAGGTTCGGACGAAGCGGAACTGATGGTCTCCGTCGCCAAGGCCAAGGCCGGGCAGGCGGCGCGCCTATCGGTGCAGGAAGGCGTGCAGATGCATGGCGGCATCGGCATGACCGACGAGCATGATATCGGCCTCTACATGAAGCGCGACCGGGCGCTGGACGAGCTGTGGGGCGATGCCAACTACCACATTGACCGCGTGGCGCGGCTGACGGGTTATTGAGCAAAGATCCTCCCCTGCTTTTGCAGGGGAGGGGGACCATGCGTAGCATGGTGGAGGGGCGGCGGCGGAGCCGCCGTTCTTCGCCGCAAGAGTTCCGCGCTTCGCGCGGCCCCTTCACCGTCTTCGACGGTCCCGGTCCCCTCGAAAACGAGGGGCGGAATGAGGTCAGGCTCGTTTCACCAGCAGATTGAGTTGCGCCGAGGCGATCGGCTTTTCGCGATCGTCCTGCCAGGCATGGGCTTCGACATTGGCGACGCGGCCGCCGAGCCTCGTCACGACCGCGCCCGCGAACGTGTCGCGGTCCGTGCCGCCGCGCATGAAATTGACGGACAGGTTGACCGGCTTGATCGTGCCCCCTTCGCCGAGCGCGCGCAGCACCGCGCCGATCGCCGCGATCTCCAGCAGGCCGGCAATCGCGCCGCCATGGAGATAGCCGGGGCGGCCCAGCACGACGTCGCCGAAGGGCAGGCGGTACAGATGTTCGCCATCCTGCTCGAACGGTTCGATGCCGAGGGTGACGGCGTAAGGCGGCATTTCACGCATGCCGCCGCCTAGCCTTGGGGCACGTCCCCGGCAACGTCTCCCGCAATGGTGGCCCGGCGGGCGCGCAGCCGTTTTGCGGCCCAGCGGCCGAGCAGGGGCATGAGGCTGAGCAGGAAGAGCGAGCCGAGCAGGCGGACGGAGAGAATGTCGGATGGCGTCTCCACCATCGCCAGCGCCGTCCCGGCATTGGTGTAGATGAAGGTCGCCGGCAGGATCCCGAAAAGGCTGGTGAGCGCGAATTTCCAGAGCTTCATGCAGGTCAGCCCCATCCCGAGGTTGATCAGGAAGAAGGGCACGAGCGGGTTCAGGCGCATTGCCAGCAGGAAGACGACGCCTTCCTGCTCGACCCCCCGGTTGATCGCCGCGAACCGGTCGTGGAAGCGGCGCTCCAGCCGGGTGCGGGCGAGATAGCGGGCGGTGAGGAAGCCGATCGTCGCGGCGCTCAAGGTCGCGAACAGCGCGAAGACGAAGCCGCCGGCCAGCCCGAAGATCGCCCCCGCCGCCATCTTGAAGATGGACGCGCCCGGCGAGAAGGTCGTGAGCACGGCGAAGGCGAGGAAATAGAGACTGCAGAAGGCGATCGGCCGTTCCGCGACCAGGGTCCGCAATTCCTCGCGCCGCTGCTTCAATTCCTCCAGCGTTACGACATTGCTGAGGATCGTGATCGCGATCCCCGCCGCGGCCAGCGCGAGCAGGGTCAGCAACAGGGTGCGGCGCGTTCCGGGGCTCATCGGCGGACAGCATTAGGCGGGGTGGCGGCTCGCCACAATCGACGCCGCAGTGACGATGTTACTCCCGGAGCCGCTGTGTCGGCCCCAGCGCCGCGCGGCGCACTTCAGCCGCGGTGAAGGGCAGGCGGTGCCAGCGTTTCTCGCTGAAGGCCCGGGTCTGGTCGCTGCTGTGCGGGGAGGCGGGGTCGGTGGATTGGGAATAGCTGAGCAAAGCGTCGGCGACCGGGCCTGAGGGCTCGAAGCTCACGACCTGTACGTAGCTGCTGCCATGGACCGGCACGAGGCCCTCGGGCGTCACGCGGGTCTGCATCATGTTGAGGATGCCGGCGATGTGCGGGCCGCCATGGATCGGGATGCGCGCATCACCGCGCGGGGCGGCCTGAACCTGGCCCAAAGGTGCGTCGAGCGGGATACCGGCGGTGCTCAGTTCGCCGACGGCGGCGACGAGGGCGCGTTTGACCGGCTCGGCGGCCGCATCGCTCAGCCCGGCGGGCGTGGCGACCGGGTTGGCGGGGTCGAAAGGCTGGAGGTTGGCAGCATTGCCGCCGAGGTGGCGGAGCAAGGAGAAGAAGAGAATTGCGCCACGGCTGTCGAGATCGGCCTTGCGGTCCCACGCGCGCAGTACATCGCAAGGCGCGCGCAGGGCCGGGTCGGTCTCGCAGATCGCGAGGATGCCGGGGAGCAGCCGCTCCGCCGCCATGCTGCGATTGGCAAAGACGAGGTCACGGGCGCGGGCCTGCGTCATCCGGCCCTCGGCCAGCGAGCGCTGGATTTCGAGGATGCCGGACTGGGTGCGGAACGACGGGCGGGTGTTGACCGGGCCGACGAGCGGCGAGGCGGCAGGCAAAGGCGCGGCGGGATTGCTCAGCCAATAGCTGTCATTGCTGTTCTGCACCCAGTCGCGACGCTCCAGCACGGGCAAGCGGGAAATGGGGGTGAGGCCGGGCACCGGCGAGGACGGGTCGCGGTTCCAGTCGCAATCGCTCTTCGAGCCGTCCAGCACATAGATGCGCTGGCTGGCGGCGATGGCGGAGACGGGTGTCGCGCAGCGTTCGAGCCGCGCCGCGTCCACGTCCGGCACCGGCGTCACGTCGGCATAGATCGCGTCGCCATGCCGGTCGGCGGCGATGGTGTTGGTGAAGCCGATGCCGAGGGTGCGCCCGGCAATGTCGCGCAATTCGCCTACATTGCGGGCGCGCCCGAAAGCGAGCCAGGCGTCGGTGCCGCGGAAATTGTAGAGGTTCGCGTCGCGCCAGGCGAAGGCCCGCTCGTTCGTCCAGCCCAGCCCCATTTGCGGCGCGGCGACGACCGGACCGTAGCGGGTGGCATAAACGGTGCGCGTGACCGGGGCCGCGTCCTTGACCTGGATCGTGATCTCGCGCCGCTCCATCGGCACGCTCTGGCCGTCGACCAGATAGGCGGTGGGATTGGCGGGATCGAGCTTCAGCTCGAACAGGGTGTTGTGGCGGGCGGTGGAGACGGTGTGGGTCCAGGCGACGTCGCGATTGTAACCGATCGCCACG
Source organism: Sphingomonadales bacterium UBA2369 (assembly GCA_002344055.1). Taxonomy (GTDB): domain Bacteria; phylum Pseudomonadota; class Alphaproteobacteria; order Sphingomonadales; family Sphingomonadaceae; genus Allosphingosinicella. The sequence continues at coordinate 139,652 of DDTH01000007.1, read as the reverse complement.
AACGGTGCGACGACGAGGCCGGCGCCCATCACGTCGAGGCGGCCGGGGATGGTGAGGTGCATCTGCCGGAAGCGGTTCGGCCCTTCCCACGGATAATGCGGATTGCCGACGAGCAGCCCGCGCCGGTTCGCGGTCGCATCCGCGCCGAAGGCCCAGCCATTGCTGCCCAAAGCGGTTTCAGGATTCTCGACCGGAAGACCGACGGCGGTCGCTGACGGCACGGCGGCTTGCGGCGGCGCGGCGGCGGCGACCTGACGCAGGAAGGTGGGCGCGAGCAGCCCGCCCTGCAGGATCAGCAAGGCATCGTCGGCGCTCATCGGGCGGACCCAGACCTGTCCGCCGCAGGGCTCCGGCAGGCGCGCGGCAGCGTCGCGGAGGTAGCGGTTATAGCCGGCCGCGAAGCCGGTGATCAGCGCCCGTCCGTCCGCCGAGGTGCCGGCGAAACTGCGGCGCAGCGCCGCCTGATCGCCGGTGACGCGATAATAGATGTCGCTTTCGACATTGGTCGTCTGATCGCCCGCCGCGACCGGTCCCGCGCCGAAATGTTGCGCCCGTTCGCCGCGCACGGTGACGATCTGCTCGGCGATGATGCACAGATTGTCCTCGGCGGCGGTATAGCCCGCGCCATAGCCCAGCCCGGCATGATCGCGGGCATTGATGTGCGGGATGCCGTAGGTCGTGCGGGTGATGCTGACGTCGTAGCGCGGGCGCTGCTGCTGGGCCTGAGCGGGGAAAGCGGCGGCGGCCGCCAGGACGACAAAAACCGCGCGACCCACCATCATCCGCTCCCCACCCTTTTCCGGGAGAACAGACCATCGGCCCGCATGGATTGCAAGGCGTCAGTCGAGGCCGACGATTCCCACGACCGCATCCAGCGCGGCCGCCACGGCTTCGTCCGGACTCATCTCGCTGGTGTCGATCACGATCGCATCTTCGGCCTGCCGCAGCGGCGCGGCGCTGCGCCCGGCGTCGCGCTCGTCGCGGGCGTGGATGTCCGCGAGGACATCCTCATAATGAACGTTCATGCCCATCATCTTCAATTCCTCGAAGCGGCGGCGGGCGCGCACTTGCGGGGCGGCGGTGACGAACAATTTCACCCGCGCTTCCGGGGCGATCACCGTGCCGATGTCGCGCCCGTCCAGCACCGCGCCACCTTCCTGGGCGGCGAAGGCGCGTTGCCGTTCGAACAAGGCGTCGCGGACCATCGGATAGGTCGAGATGCGCGAGGCGATGCCGCCCACCGCCTCGCTCTTCAGCTGCGGATCGGAAAAGTCGATCTGGGCTATGTCGCAGGCGCGGGCGGCGGAAAATTCGCTGTCCGGATCGCCGTCCGTCTCCAGCAGGTTCAGCGCGACGGCCCGGTAGAGCAGGCCCGTATCCATGTGCGGCAGGCCGTAATGCGCGGCCAGCGCCTTGGCGATCGTGCCCTTGCCGCTCGCGGCAGGACCGTCGACCGCGATGATCATTTGTTTGTCCCGCTCGCGCGGGAACGGCACCGGCCCTCTCCCCCACCCGGCCTCCCAACAGCATATCCTGGAATGGGAGGCCGGGTGGGGGAGAGGGCCGGTGCCGAAGTGGCCGAACAAATACGCATCGCGGGCTTTTGACAGCGCCCCAAGCGTGTGGCAAGGCGCGCGCCGATTTGAGGGCGCTTGCCGCCCGCTTCACGAAATCACGGAGAATTTTCACCCATGGTGAAGGCTGAATGGGGCACCAAGCGCACCTGCCCCAAGTGTGCGACCCGCTTTTACGATCTCGGCAAGGAAGATCCGGTCACCTGCATTTCCTGCGGCGTGAACTGGTTCCCGGAGCCCGTGCTGAAGTCCAAGCAGCAGCCCATGTCCTATGAGGCCGCCAAGGCCGAGAAGGCCGCCGCGGAGAAGGAAGACAGCGATCTGGCCGCCGACGAGATGGAGGATCTGCCGGACGAGGAAGCCGAGCAGAATCCGGACGACGAGGTCGATCTGGGCGGCGATGACGACATTGGCGTCTCCGGCGCGGAAAAAGACGACGAAGAGCGTTGAAATCAGGGGCGGACTGGTCTTGCGCCAGCCGTTCTCCTGACCTAAATGCCCGCTTCCGGTCCTCCCAGGGACCGGCGCGACAAGGTGTGGGGCCTTAGCTCAGCTGGGAGAGCGCTACAATGGCATTGTAGAGGTCAGCGGTTCGATCCCGCTAGGCTCCACCAACCTTAACTCCCTGAAAAATAATATCTTTTTCTGGCATCGGTTGCGATCGATGCTGGCTGCTGCTCCGGTAACGCCACGGCAAAAATGCGCCGGTGGTCAGGGCTTTGATCTCGTCGAGGATTGTTTTCAGCGCGGCTAGCGCCTCAATGCGTTGATGATCGCAGCGATGGCGACGAAGATCAAAGCGCCGCCGCCCACCGATCCGAGCATATAGCCGATCATGAATGCCGCATCCTCGCGCGGCCAGCGGTCGAGCAGGGTCAGGCGGACGATCAGGATAATCGGAGAGATGACAGCGCCCCACAGGGCCGCGCGCTTCAGGCTGATCTGTTTGGTCATGGCAGGCAATTAGCCGCTCGTGCGGCCGCCTGCATACCCGCTGGTTATATCGCGCGCGGCAAAAGATGGGGGCCAAGCCGTTCGGGCGGCGGCATTTTTGCGGCGTCCATGCAAAACGCAGCACAACAGCAATCCGCGGACGATGCCGTCACGCGCTACCGGCGCGACGGCTATGCGATCATTCGCGGGCTGTTCGCGCCGGACGAGGTCGCGGCGATCGGGGCGTCGGTGGACCGGCTCCATGCCGAGGCGGTCGCGCACGGGCGCAGCTTCCGGCACGGTAATCTGTTCTATCGTATGGCGGCGGGCGAGGGTGGCGCCGCGCCGGTCGTGCAGATGGTGCAATGGCCGTCCTATCACATGCCGGAGCTGGACGCGGTGCGGCGCGACCCGCGCTGGGCGGCCCTGCTCGCGCCTTTGATCGGCGGCGACATCAAGCAGATCATCAACCAGCTGCACTGGAAGAAGCCGGGATCGAAAGGCGACTTCGCCTGGCACCAGGATTCGCAATTCCGCAAGCCGGAGGCGGCCTACCGCAACCTGTCCGACGCCTATGTGCAGACCGGCCTGGCGATCGACCCGCATACCCGCGACTCCGGCTGCCTGCGCTTCATTCCGCGCAGCCATTTGAAGGGCGAGCTGGCCCTGGATTATTCCAGCGACGTGCTGGGCCGCAGCATGGATGACGAGGCGCTGGCGGCGGTCGGGCTATCGGCGAACGACGTGATCGACGTGCTGCTGGAGCCGGGCGATGTGGCGCTATGGAACAGCTACATGGTCCATGGTTCGGGGACGAACCGGTCGGACCATCAGCGCCGCCTGTTCATCAACGGCTATGTTCGCGCCGGGGATTGCGACCGGGGCGAATGGGCATTCCGGGCCGGCAAGCCGGTGCCGCTCGGGCCGGAGCCGGTGCTGGTTCATTACGAGCAATTGCACGAGCGCCCCGAGCCTCATTACGTCTGAGCGGCTGCGCTCAATTCTCGATCGGTTCGTAGGTGGTCAGGCGCGTGATGACCGAAAGATTCGACCGGTGGCGGTCGCGCACGCGCTCGCCAAGCGCATCGATGCCGGCGCAGGCCTCGCGCTGGCCGCGGGCGATCTGGGCGGCGCGGACCGGATCTTCGCTATATTCGCCGCCCCAGTGCCGGCAGTCGCTCCAGCGGATGATATAGGCCTGCACATCGCGGGGCATGCCCCTTGTGTCGGGATAGGTTTCCTCGATCGGCGGCTGGCCGGGGCGGCGGGTGAAATCGACGCCTTCGATCACATTGCCGCCGCTCCTGCGCTGCTCCGCGCCCGCCGGTGACGCGCAGGTCAGCACGGCGAGACCGGCTGCGATCAACAGGTTTCTCATGTCCATCTCCCGCGAGAATGTCCGGACAGAGCGCGCTCGCGGCTGAACCGGCGCTTACCGCGACCTTCTCGTTCCGCCGCGGCTGCGCTATGCCGGGCCGGAAGAGAGAAGGGGAAGACATGCGCCTGGGCCATGGGTTCGCATTGCTGGCGGGAGCCTTGTTGCTCGCGGGCTGCGGCAAGATCTTTCCGTTCGGCGAGCGGCTGCTGCCTGCGACCTACGGCCCGCCCTTCGGCTCGGCGCTGAAGGACAATCAGCCGCATCACCCGCACAATCCCGCCGCCGACGAACGGCACGCGCAGGCCGATGCGGCCCAGTCGCGCCGCTACCGTTCGCATTCGGCCTGCCACGCGGCATTGGTCGCATCCGTTTCCGGTCATGCCCACGGCCAGGTCGAGCGCATCTCGTCGATCGAATCCATCGGCCATTACAAGCTTGGCGATGTCGTCCACGAGCAGCGTTGCAGCGATTATGTGCTGAGCAGCCGGTCCTGGTGCATCACCGCCGGCGCGGGCGGCGGCCATGGCGAAGCGCACAAGCGCGCGGAACCGGGCGCGGCGGCCTGCGGGAGCGGCAACGCCGCGCATTGATCCGGCCCGTAACGGGACAGACGACTCGGCCCGTCGCAACCCCTGTTGCGTCAAAAGTTAAGCCGCTGTTAGCCATGCGGCATGAACCGCATGGCTCCGCTCGTCCGCCGCCGCGTCCGCAATCCGGGCAGCTTTCCAGTGGCCGTCGCGCGGCCGCTGCCGGCGATCGAGCAGGCGGTGTCATGGCTCGACGATGCAAAGCTGTTTGCGGCGGGATGGGTCGGGGGACTGGTGGTCTTCGGCACCTTGTTCGGCTGAATCCCGGTTCGGCTGAATCCCGGCCGCCTTTTCCGGCCCGGTCCGGAATGATATGATCGCCCCATGTTCACGACCATGCACGAGGGCACCGCTGCCGACTGGCAGCATATCGGGGCGGAACATGCCCGGCATCAGCAGAGCGCGGCGGCGCAGCAGATCATGGAAAGTCTGGCCCGGCTCGAGGCGATCGAGGTCGGCTTCGGCGCCAACCAGCTGCAGCATTCTTTGATGGCCGGGACGCTCGCACGGCGGGCCGGGGCGAGCGATCAGGAAGTGGTCGCGGCGCTCTGCCACGATCTCGGCAAGCTTTTCAGCATCCCCAATCACGGCCCGATCGCGGCCGAGATGCTGAAGCCCTATGTGTCCGAGGACATCTATCACGCCGTCTATCACCACCAGCAATTTCAGGGGCGTTACTATTTCGAGCATCTCGGGCTGGACCCGGAGGCGCGGGAGCGGTTCGCGGATCAGCCCTGGTATGATTTCGCGGTGAAGCTGGTCGACGATTGGGACGCGCCAGCCTTCGATCCGGCCTACGACATGGATGCCCTCGAAAGCTTTCGCCCCGAGGTGAGCCGGGTGTTCGCCAACCCGGCGAAGATGGTCAGCTGAACGCCTCAGCGACCGCCCCCGCATAGGCCCGGCCGACCGGCACTTCCGATCCGTCGCTCAGGCTGAGCACGCGCCCGCCGCCCGGGCGCGGCGCGACGCCGGCGACGCGGCCCCGGTTCACGGCATAGCTTTTGTGCACCCGCACAAAGCGCGGAGGCAGCGTGGCGAGCAGGCGTGCCAGCGTCATTGTCACCAACAGCTCGCGGCCGTCGGCCAGCACCGCCTCGGCATAATCGTCGGCGGCGCGCAGATAGAGGATGTCGCTCTCCACGACGCGGTGGGTGCGCGCGCCATCCTTCAAAGCGAGGATCGGTTCGCCCTCGCGCTCGGCCCGCACGAGCCGTTCGGCCAGTGTTGCCGCCCGCTTTGCCTCTGCATCTCGCTCGGCGCGGGCGAGGCGCAGGCTGCGCACCTGCTCGGCGACCAGGGCGACCAGGATGACAGCGAGCAGCAGGAACCAAGCATGGTCGAGGAAATCGGTCAGGAACCAGGCCATCAGGAGCATGATTGCGAGTGCGGCCGCCATGGCTGCCCAGCCGCCGCGCTGCCCCCGCCATAGGCCGGTCGTGCCGGCCGCGCCGATGCCGATTGCCCCCGCCAGGATCGCGGCCATCGCCTTGAGGTCGTACCAGGGCAGTGCGATGATCGCGGCCAGGGCGGCGAGGCCGGTCAGGACGGTGATCAGCCGCGACCTTTCGGGCGCGAGCCGCGTGGCCGCATAGGCTGCGCCAAACGTGGCGATGACTCCCGCCAGCAAGGCGATGATCGCGACCCGCACGAGATGCCAGGGGTAGGTATAGGCGACGAAGGAGCGGCTGACCTCGACCGTCAGTTGCAGCATGGCCGCGCCCGCGATGAGCGCCAGCAGCAATGGCAGCCGCGCGCCGCGCTCGCTCCATGCGGCGGCGGCGAAATAGACGAAGGCCGCGCCCAGCGCGCCGAGCATGAGCAAGGCGGGGAGATAGATTTCGAGGCCCGGCAGGCGGTCGCCTTCATAAGGCATGACCGCGATCATGTGGATCGGCCGTTCCACCGGAAGCCAGAGATGCTGCGCCGACATCCGCACCGAAAGCAGATTGTCGCCGGGCCGCAGCGCCCCGGCGGGGACCAGGATGTTCGCCACGAAGCGCCCCGGCTGCTCGGAAGCGGCATCCGGTCCCGGCGCGCCGTTGGTGCCGATCAATGCGCCGTTCCAGCGGATCTCGCTGCTGGCCATGGCGACGATCCGGACCATGCTGGGCCGTTCGAGCGGCAGCGCGGCGGGATCGACCGTCACGCGTTGGTTCAGGAATATCTCGCGCTCGCCCGGCCGGAAATCGTCGAGCGCCACGTCGCGGCAGGCGGGGGACATTTCCGCTGTCGGACAGAGTTGCAGCGGGCTGCTTTCCACGACCGGCGCGGCGGCGGCGAGGAGGAAGGCCAGCAAGGCGAGCAATGCTCTCATCGCGCCATGATAGCCGCGCCGTCCGCCGCCTGTCGCGGTCGTTCACCGATGCCCGCGGGCGGTCACCGATGCGGATTGGAACGGCGTCGGGCTTCGGCGCTCAAGCGGGAGGCATAAATGGAGTCCACATATGATCGCCCGCCTGTTTCGCCGCCTCGCTGCTTGTGCCGCCATCGCGCTGGCGCCGTCCGCCGCGCTCGCGCAGCCGGTGCTGACGATCGAGCCTTACACTTTCCGCCTGGCCGACGGCACCGACCTGCCGGCCGAGCGCGGGCGGCTGATCGTACCCGAGGATCGCAGCGACCCGAATTCGCGCAAGATCGAACTCGGCTTCGTCCGTTTCCGTTCGACCAATCCGCGTCCGGGCAATCCGATCGTCTATCTCGCGGGCGGCCCCGGCGGCTCGGGCGTTGCGACGGCGCGCGGGCCGCGCCAGCCGGTCTTCCTGGCGCTGCGCGCGGTCGCCGACGTGATCGCCTTTGATCAGCGTGGCACGGGCTTCTCGAACCATATTCCGGCCTGCGCCGCGCCGCGTCGGCTGGATCCGGCGCAGCTGCTGAACGAGGCGAACCTCACTGCCTATTATCGCGAGACGCTGACCGATTGCGTGGCCCGTTGGCGCGCGGCGGGGGTGGCGGTCGGGGGTTATACGACCGAAGAAAGCGCCGCCGATCTCGAGGATTTGCGCAACGCGCTCGGGGTTCGGAGAATCGATCTGTGGGGCATTTCCTACGGCACCCATCTTGCCTTCGCGACGATGCGTCGTTTCCCGGATTCGATCGGCCGCGTCGCCTTGGCCTCGGCGGAGGGGATGGACCAGACGGTGAAGCTGCCGGCCAATGTCGATGCCGCCTTCGCCCGGATCGACGGCGCGCTGGGGCAGCCGCTGACCGCGCAGATGCGCCGCGTCCATGCCCGCTTCGACGCTGCGCCGCAGGACTTCGCTTTCGCCGCACCGGACGGTACGCGCCACGCCTTTCGCGCGGACTCCTTCCCGCTGCGGATGATGGCCGGCTTCGTCGCCAAGAATCCGGACGGCTATGGTCAGCTCAGCGGCTTCTATGCGGCGCTCGACGCCGGGCAGTCCGCGCCGCTGGCGCCCCTGCTCTGGGATTTCTTCTACGCCCGGCCGCTGACGATGAGCGGCATGCCGGAACTTATGGACGCCGCTTCGGGCATCTCGGTGGCGCGCCTGGCACGGGTGCGGCGGCAGGCGGCGCGGTCGATCGCGGGAATGGCGGTCAATTTTCCGATGCCGCAGCTGCGCGGCGCGGTTCCCGATCTCGACCTCGGCGACCGTTTTCGTCGCGAGATCGGCGCTCGCCATCCGGTGCTGCTGCTGGCCGGCGATCTGGACGTGCGCACGCCGCTGGAGGAGCAGGCGGTGGCGACCGCGGGCCTCCCGAACCTCCACCGCATCCTCGTCCGCTATGGCGGCCACGATTTGTTCGAGGCGCATCCGGAGGTCCCGGCCCTGCTCACCGCTTTCTTCCGCGGCGAGCGGATCGTTCGGACAGAATTGGCGCTCCCCGCGCCGGTGGGGCGCTAGGCGTCCGGATCGGCGGTCGTCTGGCTCTGCGGCAGCTGCGGGATGTAGGTCGAGAGATAGGCCGAGTCCGCGTAGGTCGAGGTTGCCGCCGACATCTGCACTGCCGCCGAGGCGTTGATATCCGCCAGCCGCTTGAGATTCTCATAGATCGAGGCGCCGAGCAGCAGGATCGTCCCGAAGAAGAAAGCCATCAGCGCGCCGACGACGAAGATCACGCCCTTCAACTCGCCGACCGAGCTTTTCAGCGCCATCAACCTGATCTCGTTGGCGTCCATCAGGTTGATGCCGATGATCAGGCCGAGAATGCCGGCGACGAAGAACAATCCGCCCATGCTGCGCACAAAGATCGACATTGGTGTTTCCTTCCCGTTTCCCCTGTAGGCGGAAACTGCGGCCGCAGTGGCTCACCAGACCTAAACGTCGTCCGGCAAACTCCTCTCTTCGAACACCTTGCCCGAATCCGCGACCTTGTGAAGCTTCCACGCGAGCCAGGCGGAGATCACGCACATCGACGCGGCGAACAGCAATTGCGGCAGGGTGGCGACGCCGAGCAGCGAGAGGCCGACCGAAATCAGCGAGCCGACCACCATCGCCAGCGCATTGACGATGTTGTTGGCGGCGATCGTGCGCGAGGCTTCGCTGCGTTTCACCGCCGTCGTGAGGAAGGCGTAGAGCGGGACCACGAACATGCCGCCGCCCGCCGCGATGCCCAGCAGGAAAAGCAGCAGGAACGGGGTCGCGGGCTGGGTCAGAAATTGCCAGATGCCGTAATAAGTGCCTTCCGGCGCCGGGTTCCAGCCGAGCGCGACCTGCTGGAAGCCGATGATGCAGGCACCCATGATCAGCACAGACGGCGCCGCCCATTTCGCCGAAACCTCGCCCTTCAGCATGCGGTTGATCAGCACGGCGCCGATCGACACGCCGATCGAGAAGACGCCGAGGAAGACGCTGGCCACTTCCTTGTCCGAGGTGAGGACGTTCTTCACCAAAGGCGGGAAGAGGATGAAGAGGACCGCGCCGATCGTCCAGAAGAAGGAAATGGCGATGATCGCCATGACGAGGCGCGGCACGTGCAGGGTCGCGTTCACCAGCCGGATCGACGAGCGCAGCACGTTCCAGTCTATCCGGTGGCCGCTCTCGAACGGCGGCGCGGCTGGGATCTTCAGGCTCATCCAATAGCCGACCAAAGCGATCGCCAGCACCGAGATCGCCGCGGCCGGCACGGAGATGATGCCGGACAAGATCGTGCCGGCGAGGATGGCGAGATAGGTGCCGGCCTCCATCAGGCCGGTGCCGGCGAGCACCTCGTCACGCTTCAGATGCTGCGGCAGTATGGCATATTTGATCGGGCCGAAGAAAGTCGAGTGGACGCCCATTGCGAACAAGGCGAGCAGCATCAGCACGATCGCCGCCCAGTTCGACCACCAGCCCCACAGCGCCAGCATCAGGCCGGCGGCACCCACCACCATGATGCCCATCTCGCAGATCTTCACGATGCGGATGATGCGCGCCTTGTCATAGGCGTCGGCGAGCTGGCCGGAGAGCGCGGAGAGGGTCACGAAGGGGATGGTGAAGATGCCGGTCGCGAGGGCGCTGAACCACGTCTCCGCATGCTCGTTGCTCATCACCTGATAGACGACGAACAGCACCATCGCGTTCTTGTAGAGATTGTCGTTGAAGGCGTTCAGGAACTGGGTCGCGAAGACCGGTCCGAAACGCTTCTTCTTTACCAGGTGCAGACCGAGTTGCCGGCTGAAGCTCATGATCGGGGTAACGCCACAAACGAAAAAGCGTCACGCGCGGAGAGGATGGGCATTGCAACCTTTCGAACCGTCCGGCGGACGGACGGGCATAGCCAAAGCGGGGGCGGGCGCACAAGGCTTTGGCGTCGCGGCGATGGGACGACGCAAGCGTAGGTGACATTTCCGCGCTTCGGCCGTTAGAGCGGGATCGTGCTGACGCTGCCCAACCTGCTGACCCTCTCCCGCATCGTCGCGGTGCCGTTCCTTGTGGCCCTGCTCTGGGTGCCGGACCCGATTCTCTACGCCTTCGCCTTCGCGCTCTACGCGCTGATCGGGATCACCGATTATTTCGACGGCTGGCTGGCGCGGCGGATGGGGAGCACGTCCAAGCTCGGCGCCTTCCTCGATCCAGTCGCGGACAAGATCATGGTCGCGGCGGTGCTGCTGATGCTCTGCGCGGTGCAGGTGATCGCCGGCTGGCATGTCATCGCGGCGCTCGTCATCCTGCTGCGCGAGATCATGGTGTCGGGGCTGCGCGAATATCTGGCGGGCAGCCAGGTGAGCGTTCCCGTCAGCCGCCTCGCCAAATGGAAGACGACATTTCAGATGGTGGCTTTGGGCGCGCTGATCCTCGCGGTGGCGGTGCCGCAATGGCCGTGGATGCTCACCGTCGGCCTGGTCAGCCTTTGGGTCGCCGCACCGCTGACCGTGATCACGGGCTGGGACTATCTCCGCATCGGCCTGCGCCACATGCGCTGACGCCGCGCCAAGTTCAGGGAAGCGGCGTCACCTCAATGTAGCGCACGATGTCGATCCTGTAGCGAGCAATGGCTGATCGATCGCGGGGGTCGCTTATGCGGGTCACCAAACCCTCCACAGTCACGTCCGCCTCGATCAGGCGCGAAAAGAGAGGATCGGTTCGCAAAAGCCTCACGAAGTCATTGTACGCACCAGCTCTGGATACGCTGCGGCTTTCGTACGGATCGACGATAATTCTCGGACACAGTTCGTCTCCGAGCAGCGCGATATGCTGCCGGTCGGTTCGATAGCGGGCTCTGAGAACCATCTGTCGTGGAAGCGAAAAATCAGAACGCTGAAGCGCGCACGGGCTGGCGGGATTGTCAGTAGCGAGGTGGGCGTCAGGCGGGGCGCTGGGGTTCAGGCCTGTGACCCCAAGCAGCGCTGTCAGCAAAAGCAATTTCATTTCCGCTCGATAACCTAAGCCATGAAGCCCAAATTCCAGGTCGACGGATTGTAGTTGACGATGTTCGGCAGCACTGTCGACATCTGGCCATCGCTGACCCCGAACCAGCGGGCGAGCGTTGCGCCGAACTGGTCGACGCCGAGGCCCGGCAGCAGGCGTCCCTGACCGACATCGTTCGGACCATTGTTCGCGATTGCCGGCGGTGTGCCGTAAAATTCGCGGCCGCGCACCGCGCCGCCCATCACGAAGTGGTGCGAACCCCAGCCATGATCGGAACCGTTGGCGTTGGAGGTCAGGGTGCGGCCGAAATCGGAAGCGGTGAAGGCTGTGACGCGGTCCGCCACGCCCAGTTCGACCGTCGCGTCGTGAAAGGCGCGCATCGCCGCGGCGAGCCGGCTCAGCAGGGTCGGGTGGGTGGTCAGGATCGAATCGTGATTGTCGTAGCCGCCCTGGCTGACGAAGAAGACCTGCCGCCGCGCGCCCAGTTCCTGGCTGACCGAAATCATCCGCGCGACGACGCGAAGCTGGTTGGCGAGGCTCTCGTTGGGGAAGGCGGTGGCGATTGCGGGGCCAGCGGCGAGCGCGCCGGTGACCTGCGCCTGGAGGTCGAGCGAGCGTGCCGAGATGCGCGCATGCTCGGCCTCGAACAGATTGGTCCGCTGGCTGCGCATCAGGCTCCTGAGCGTGGCCATGCCGGTGGCGGAGCCGAACAGATTGGTGCTGTTGTTGAGCAGGGGCACCGGGCCGTTGGTGGTGATGCCGTACTGGATCGCCTGGCGTCCGGTCAGATAGACCGCATTGCCGCTGGCGTTGATGCAGGTGAGCGCCGAAGCTCCGTTGCCGGCCATCATCAGATCGCCGATCCGGCCGCCCCAGCCCGAAGTCGCGCCTTCCGGATTGGAGGCCTGCCAGAAGCTCTGCTGATCATTGTGGCTGAACAGTTTCGGCGGCAGCGGCACCGAGCGTGCGCTATATTGCGCCTTGCTGGTCGGCTGCATCAAAGTGCCGACATTCAGCACGACGCCCAGCCGTCCCGCGTCGAACAGCGGCATCAGCGCGGCGAGGTTCGGCCCCAGCGCATATTCCAGGCCTCCGGCCAGCGGCGTCGTCGGTGCGAGCCGCGTCGCGGTCAGCGCATCGCGGGCGGTGGCGATCGTGCCGCGCTGGTTCGCGTAGAGATTGTGGGACGCCTGATCGTAGGGCGTGACGGTGTTGGCGTAATCGTTGCCGCCGAACAGGAAGATGCAGACCAGAGCCTTGTAGTCGGCGGCGGTCGCGGCGGCGGCCTCGCCGATCGCCGCTAGGTTCATCGCGAAGGGCGCGGCCGCCCCGACGAGGCCGAGGGCGGCACTTTGCTGCAGGAAGGCGCGGCGGCTGAGGTCGGTCATCGTCTCGCCTCCCTCACTTCTGGACCAGATATTCAGGGCTGGCGAGCGTCAGCAGGACCGCCGTGTTCACCCGGTTCCGAGGCCCGTTGTTCGCGGTGAACGAGATCGAATTCACCGCGCCCATGAAGAACGATTTCGTGCCCTGCGACAGGCCCGCGCCCAGCAGCAGGTCGACCTCGTCGATCAAGGCGGCGGCATCGTTGGCCAGCGGCAGGATCTGGCTGTAATCGGGTTGGAAGTCGCCCGTCGACAGGCCCACCAGGGCCTGCATGTAATTGACGTAGGCGATAACGGACGGCTCGTTGGCGATCTGGAATTCGGGCGCCACGAGACCCTGATTGGCGATCGGGCTGCCGGCCGGGACGTAGCCGGGGCGGAAGAAGTTGAAGACGCTGGGGCTGCGGCCGGGGCTTTGGCCGAGGCGATTGGCGGTGCTCGACGTGTCGCCGATCGGCCAGGTGTTGGCGGCGGAGCTGGCGTTGAAGGCGCGCGCCCAGCCGGTGAGGCGGCGGATCGGCTCGCGCAACTTGCCGAAACTGGCAGTGCCGGCGATCGCGGCGGAGCGCGCTTCCGTGTCGAGCAGGATGGCGCGGACGACGGCGCGCAGATTGCCGCGGGCGCCGGTGCCGTCATTCTCGAACACCGCTGTTATGCGCTGAACATAGCCGGGCGCGGGGTTGGACGTGACGAGCCGCTGGATCAGCTGCTTCGAGATGAAGGGCGCGACATTGGGGTGCTGGAAGATCGCATCGAGCGCGAGGCGCAGGCTGTCGGCCGCGCCCGTCCCCGCCGGTATGGTGGTGCCGAGGAAGGTCTTGGCGCCGGTCTCGTGCTGTGCAGCATTGACCGTCAGCGGCCGGCGGAAGCGGTCGGGCGTGCTGTTGTCGGAACTGTCGAGCACGAAGCCGGTGAAGACGCGGGCGAGGCCGGTAATGTCATCCTGCACATAGGTTTCCACCGCGCGGCCGCCGCTCATCTGCACGCTGCCGTCGGCGAACAGGCGGACCAGGCCCACAGTGAAGAGCTGCATCAGCTCGCGGGCATAATTTTCGTCCGGCACGGCGCCCGTCGCCGGATTCGCCTTCCGGTTGCCGTTATAGGTCAGATAATAGCTCATCGCCGGGTTGAGCGAGACGTTGGTCAGCAAGGTCCGGAAATTGCCGAACGCGCCGTCCATCAGTACGTCGACATAGGCCGCGACCGCGAATTGCCGCCAGGATGTCGCCACCCCGCCAATGCCGACAACCAGGAAATCGAGCAGAGCCATGCCGACTCGCTGGCGCAGCTGGTCGGGGCTGGCGATTGCCTGCCGCCACATGACCGGATCGAAGCCGGTCTCATTGTCGCGATTGGCGGTAACCGCATAGCCGTTGGCGACCAGCCAGTCCCAATGGGTGGTCGGCCGCACAGTGTTGAATTGTTCGTCCAGCCACCCCTCGTAGCCGATCGCGGTGACGCGATCGATGTCGGCGCGACCGAAACCCATCGTCGCCTGGCCCAGAAAGCGCGAAGCCTCGGCGCGGGTGATCGACACGGGCGGCGGTGGCGGCGGGGAAGGGGGCGGGACGACCACCACCGGCGGGCCGGGCGTCGAGCCGCCGCCACCGCAGGCCGTGACCAGCAAGGCGGCGGGCAGGCCGCCGAACTTGAAGCCGCCGGAGGGTTCCGGCACCGCCGCCGGACCCGTGTCTGCCAGTGTTTCGCCCGAAAGTGCTTCGTCGGCGATGCCAGTCGTGGCGTCGAAGTCGGTCATGCCCACCCCCCGAAGCGGATCGCACAAACCGCTATGCGGGAATCTACTCCGGATTGGTGATAGTGACCATGCGCATTCGGGGTGAATCGCTTGGAAACCAGATAAATAGCCGCTTAGCCGGGCCGGTCCGAAGCTTTCGGTTTGGCGCGGGCTTGACTTGTTGGAAAATTGCGGCCGCGGGCTTTGACAAGTCTCCTATCCGAACCTATATCGCCGCCATCACCCCATGAGCCGGAACAGGATGTGCCGTCGCGCAGCACATTCCACGCATTGGCGCATGGGGTTTCAGGCCGCCCGAAGCTGCGTGTTCCGCGTCCAGATTGCTGGCAGGAATCCGCGGCTTTTTGCGTCTGATGCGCCCACGATTTTGAAGAGGCGAACAATCCACATGGCGACTGCAGCTCCGGCGACCGAGACGCGTACTTCCGCGCCCAAGCGTATCCGCAAGATTTTCGGGAACATCCACGAAGTCAGCGAGATGCCGAACCTGATCGAGGTTCAGCGCGAATCCTACGAGCATTTCCTGCGCTCCGATCCGTCGATCGGTTACGTGTCGGGCCTGGAAAAGACGCTGCGCAGCGTCTTCCCGATCCGCGACTTCGCGGGCACCGCCGAGCTGGATTTCGTCAATTACGAGCTGGAAGAGCCCAAGTACGACACGGACGAGTGCCGCCAGCGGGGCATGACCTATGCCGCGCCGATGCGCGTGACGCTCCGCCTGATCGTGTTCGAGGTGGATTCCGACACCGAAACCCGCTCCGTGCTCGATATCAAGGAGCAGGACGTCTACATGGGCGACATGCCGCTGATGACGAAGAACGGCACGTTCATCGTCAACGGCACGGAGCGCGTCATCGTGTCGCAGATGCACCGTTCGCCGGGTGTGCTGTTCGACCATGACCGCGGCAAGACGCACGCCTCGGGCAAGTATCTCTTCGCCGCCCGCGTGATCCCGTATCGCGGCTCGTGGCTCGATTTCGAGTTCGACGCCAAGGACATCGTCAACGTCCGCATCGACCGCAAGCGCAAGCTGCCGGTGACGGCTTTGCTGCACGCGCTGGGCCTGACCAGCGAGGAAATCCTCAACACCTTCTATGGCCGCATGACCTACGTCCGCGGCGAGAATGGCTGGCAGATCCCGTTCCAGGTCGAGAATTGGCGCGGCCAGAAGCCGATGTACGACGTGGTCAACGCCGAGACCGGCGAAATCGTCTTCCCGTCGGGCCAGAAGATCACGCCGCGCGGCGCCAACAAGGCGCAGAAAGACGGCCTGAAGACCCTCCTGATCCCGACCGAAGAGATTTTCGGCCGCTACAGCGCCTATGATCTGGTCAATGACGCGACCGGCGAAATCTACATCGAGGCCGGCGACGAGGTGTCCGCCGAGAATCTCGAGGCGCTGGACAAGGCCGGCGTCGATCGGCTCGAGCTGCTCGACATCGATCATGTCTCCACCGGCGCGTGGATCCGCAACACGCTGAAGGCGGACAAGTCGGAGGATCGCGACAGTGCGCTGTCCGACATTTACCGCGTCATGCGCCCCGGCGAGCCGCCGACGAAGGAGACCGCCGAGGCGCTTTTCTACGGCCTGTTCTTCGATGCCGAACGCTATGACCTCAGCGCGGTCGGCCGCGTGAAGCTGAACATGCGCCTGGCGCTCGACGCCGAGGACACGGTCACCACCCTGCGCACCGAAGACATTGTCGCGGTGGTCAAGGAACTGGTCGGCCTGAAGGACGGCAAGGGCGAGATCGACGACATCGACAATCTCGGCAACCGCCGCGTGCGTTCGGTCGGCGAGCTGCTCGAGAACCAGTATCGCGTCGGCCTGCTCCGCATGGAGCGCGCCGTGAAGGAGCGCATGTCGTCGGTCGACGTGTCGACGGTCATGCCGAACGACCTGATCAACGCGAAGCCCGCGGTCGCCGCGGTGCGCGAATTCTTCGGCTCGTCGCAGCTGTCGCAGTTCATGGACCAAACCAACCCGCTCAGCGAAGTCACCAACAAGCGTCGCGTCACCGCGCTCGGGCCGGGCGGCCTGACGCGTGAGCGCGCGGGCTTCGAGGTGCGCGACGTCCACCCGACCCACTATGGCCGCATCTGCCCGATCGAGACGCCGGAAGGCCCGAATATCGGCCTGATCAACTCGCTCGCCACCTTCGCGCGAGTGAACAAGTACGGCTTCATTGAAACGCCGTACCGCAAGGTCATCGACAACAAGGTGACCGACGAGGTCGTCTACCTCTCCGCCATGGAGGAGCAGAAGCATACGGTCGCGCAGGCCAATGCCGAGCTCGACAAGGATGGCGGCTTCGTCGAGGAGATGATCTCCTCGCGGCGCGCCGGCGAGTTCCTGATCGCGCCGCGCGACCAGATCACGCTCATGGACGTGTCGCCGAAGCAGCTCGTTTCGGTCGCCGCCTCGCTCATTCCGTTCCTCGAGAACGACGACGCGAACCGCGCGCTGATGGGCTCGAACATGCAGCGTCAGGCCGTGCCGTTGATCCGTGCCGAGGCGCCGTTCGTCGGCACCGGCATGGAGGAGACGGTCGCGCGCGATTCCGGCGCCGCCATCGCCGCCCGCCGCACCGGCGTGGTCGACCAGGTCGATGCGTCGCGCATCGTCGTGCGCGCCACCGAGGATGTCGAGGCCGGCAAGTCGAGCGTCGACATCTACACTTTGATGAAGTTCCAGCGGTCGAACCAGAATACCTGCATCAACCAGCGTCCGCTGGTGAAGAAGGGCGATCTGGTGACCAAGGGCGCGGTGATCGCCGACGGTCCGTCGACCGATCTCGGCGAGCTGGCGCTGGGCCGCAACAGCCTCGTCGCCTTCATGCCGTGGAACGGCTACAATTATGAGGATTCCATCCTCATCAGCGAACGCATCGTGAAGGATGACGTCTTCACCTCGATCCACATCGAGGAGTTCGAGGTCATGGCCCGCGACACCAAGCTGGGGCCGGAGGACATCACCCGCGACATCCCGAATGTCGGCGAGGAGGCGCTGCGCAACCTCGACGAGGCGGGCATCGTCTATATCGGCGCTGAGGTCGAGCCCGGCGACATCCTGGCCGGCAAGATCACGCCGAAGGGCGAAAGCCCGATGACGCCGGAGGAAAAGCTCCTCCGCGCCATCTTCGGCGAGAAGGCGTCGGACGTGCGCGACACCTCGCTGCGACTGCCGCCGGGCGTCGCCGGTACGGTCGTCGAGGTGCGGGTGTTCAACCGCCACGGCATCGACATCGACGACCGGACCCGCGCCATCCAGACCGAGGAGAAGGATCGCCTCAAGAAGGACGCCGCGGACGAACGCTCGATCCTGACGCGTTCTTCCTATGCGCGCCTGCGCGAAATGCTGATCGGCCAGATCGCCACCGCGGCGCCGAAGGGCGTCAAGAAGGGTGCCGAGATCGACGCCGAGATGATGGACGCGGTCGAGCCGCACGAATGGTGGAAGTTCGCGGTCAAGGACGATGCCGTCCAGGCCGATCTGGAAGCCGTCCGCGCCCAGTATGAAGAGGCGGAAGCCGTCATCAAGGCGAAGCTGGACGACCGTGTCGAGAAGCTTGAGCGTGGCGACGAACTGCCGCCGGGCGTGCTGAAGATGGTCAAGGTCTTCGTCGCGGTGAAGCGCAAGCTTCAGCCGGGCGACAAGATGGCCGGCCGTCACGGCAACAAGGGCGTGATCTCGCGCATCCTGCCGGTCGAGGACATGCCGTTCCTGGAGGATGGCACCCACGTCGACATCGTGCTCAACCCGCTGGGCGTGCCGTCGCGCATGAATGTCGGGCAGATCTTCGAGACCCATCTGGGCTGGGCCGCGCGCGGCCTGGGCCAGCAGGTGACCGAAGCACTGGAGCAATGGCGCCAGGACAATCCCGATCCGCAGGCCGGCGTTGCGCCGGACGCGGTGAAGGCGCGGCTGGTCGACATCTATGGCGATGCCTATGCCGCCGAGATCGAGGCCCGCAGCAGCGCGGAAATCGTCGAGCTGGCCGAGCATCTGAAGGGCGGCGTCCCGATGGGCACGCCGGTGTTCGACGGCGCGAAGGAAGCCGATGTCGCCGCGATGCTGCGCAAGGCGGGGCTGGACGAGAGCGGGCAGGTCACCCTGTTCGACGGTCGCACCGGCGACGCCTTCGACCGCAAGGTCACGGTGGGCTACATCTACATGCTGAAGCTGCACCACCTCGTGGACGACAAGATCCACGCGCGTTCGATCGGGCCGTACAGCCTCGTCACCCAGCAGCCGTTGGGCGGCAAGGCGCAGTTCGGCGGTCAGCGCTTCGGCGAAATGGAGGTCTGGGCGCTGGAAGCCTATGGCGCCGCCTACACGCTGCAGGAAATGCTGACGGTGAAGTCGGACGACGTGATCGGCCGCACCAAGGTCTACGAGGCGATCGTCAAGGGCGACGATACGTTCGAGGCAGGCATTCCGGAAAGCTTCAACGTGCTGGTGAAGGAAATGCGCTCGCTCGGCCTGAACGTCGAGCTGAACAGCCTTGCCGATGCCGACGATGAAGGTTTCGCCGAGGCGGCTGAATAAGCGGGATCAGGCCTCTGCCTTCGGAGGGCAGAGGCCATTTCCGCCCAGAGAATTGACCCCCCAGAGGGACGAAAACAGATGAACGAACTCACCAACTTCGCCAACCCGGTCGTCAAGCCGGAGACGTTCGACCAGATCAAGATCGGCATCGCCAGCCCGGACAAGATCCGCAGCTGGTCGTTCGGCGAGATCAAGAAGCCCGAGACGATCAACTATCGTACGTTCAAGCCCGAGCGTGACGGCCTGTTCTGCGCGCGCATCTTCGGTCCGATCAAGGATTATGAGTGCCTGTGCGGCAAGTACAAGCGCATGAAATATAAGGGCATCGTCTGCGAGAAGTGCGGCGTCGAGGTCACCGTCTCGAAGGTCCGCCGTGAGCGGATGGGCCATATCGAGCTGGCGGCGCCGGTCGCCCATATCTGGTTTCTGAAGTCGCTGCCGTCGCGCATCGGCCTGCTGCTCGACATGCAGCTCAAGCAGCTGGAGCGCGTGCTCTATTTCGAGAGCTATATCGTCACCGAGCCGGGCCTGACGCCGCTGGAGAAGTTCCAGCTGCTCACCGAGGACGAGCTGGAGAGCGCCCGCGACGAATATGGCGAGGACGCCTTCACCGCCGGCATCGGCGCCGAAGCGGTCAAGCAGATGCTGATCGACCTCGACCTGGAAGGCGAGAAGACGGCTCTGCTGGAAGAGCTGGCCGTCACCAAGTCCGAGCTGAAGCCCAAGAAGATCATCAAGCGGTTGAAGGTCGTCGAGAGCTTCCTGGAATCCGGCAACCGCCCGGAATGGATGATCCTGGACGTCGTGCCGGTCATCCCGCCCGAACTGCGCCCGCTTGTGCCGCTGGACGGCGGCCGCTTCGCGACATCGGATCTCAACGATCTGTATCGCCGCGTGATCAACCGCAACAACCGCCTGAAGCGGCTGATGGAGTTGCGCGCGCCGGACATCATCGTCCGCAACGAAAAGCGCATGCTGCAGGAAGCGGTCGACGCTTTGTTCGACAATGGCCGTCGTGGCCGCACGATCACCGGCGCCAACAAGCGGCCGCTGAAGTCGCTGTCCGACATGCT
>DDTH01000007.1:110060-119545 GCA_002344055.1 Sphingomonadales bacterium UBA2369 | reverse complement strand
GAGCTGTTCAAGCCGTTCATCTACTCGCGCCTCGACGCCAAGGGCCTCAGCATGACGCTGAAGCAGGCGAAGAAGTGGGTCGAGAAGGAGCGCAAGGAAGTCTGGGACATCCTGGACGAGGTGATCCGCGAGCATCCGGTGCTGCTGAACCGCGCCCCGACGCTCCACCGTCTGGGCATCCAGGCGTTCGAGCCGGTGCTGATCGAGGGCAAGGCGATCCAGCTGCACCCGCTCGTCTGCGCCGCGTTCAACGCCGACTTCGACGGTGACCAGATGGCCGTGCACGTCCCGCTGAGCCTCGAGGCGCAGCTGGAAGCGCGCGTGCTGATGATGTCGACCAACAACATCCTCTCGCCCGCCAACGGCAAGCCGATCATCGTCCCCTCGCAGGACATGGTGCTGGGTCTCTATTATCTGTCGATGGAGCGCGAGGGCGAGCCGGGCGAAGGCTCGCTGCTGGCCGACATGCAGGAGGTCCACCAGGCCCTGAACGCGAAGTCTGTGACGCTGCACACGAAGATCGTGAGCCGCGTCCCGCAGACGGACGAGAAGGGCAAGACCTACATGAAGCGCTTCGAGACGACGCCGGGCCGCATGCTGCTCGCCGAAACGCTCCCGAAGAGCCACAAGGTGCCGTTCGAGACCGTCAACCGCCTTCTCACCAAGAAGGATATCGGCGACGTGATCGACGAGGTCTATCGTCACACCGGCCAGAAGGACACGGTGCTGTTCGCCGACGCGATCATGCAGCTGGGCTTCCGCCACGCTTTCCAGGCCGGCATTTCGTTCGGCAAGGACGACATGATCATCCCGCCCGAAAAAGAAGCGATGGTCGACGAGACCCGCGCGCTCGTGAAGGATTACGAGCAGCAATATCAGGACGGCCTGATCACCCAGCAGGAGAAGTATAACAAGGTGATCGACGCCTGGAGCCGCTGCGGCGACCAGGTGGCGAACGCCATGATGGACCGGATCAAGGCCCAGCCGAAGGACGATGCCGGCCGCATGGCCCCGATCAACTCCATCTACATGATGGCGCATTCGGGTGCCCGTGGTTCGCAGGCGCAGATGAAGCAGCTTGCCGGCATGCGCGGCCTGATGGCCAAGCCGTCTGGCGAGATCATCGAAACGCCGATCATCTCGAACTTCAAGGAAGGCCTGACCGTCCTCGAATATTTCAACTCGACCCACGGCGCCCGCAAGGGCCTCGCGGACACCGCGTTGAAGACCGCCAACTCGGGTTACCTGACCCGGCGTCTCGTCGACGTCAGCCAAGATTGCGTGATCGTCGAGGAGGATTGCAAGACCGAGAACAATCTGGAGATGCGTGCCATCGTCCAGGGCGGCGCGGTCATCGCCTCATTGGGCGAGCGCATTCTGGGCCGTACCCCGGTCGAGGATGTGGTCGATGCCAAGACCGGCACAATCATCGCCAAGGAAGGCCAGCTGATCGACGAACCCGCCGCCAAGGCGATCGACGAGCTGGGCATCCAGGCGGTGCACATCCGCAGTCCGCTGGTTTGCGAGAGCGAAAATGGCGTGTGCGGCAAGTGCTACGGGCGTGACCTCGCGCGTGGCACGCCGGTCAATATCGGCGAGGCGGTCGGCGTCATCGCGGCGCAGTCGATCGGCGAGCCGGGCACCCAGCTGACGATGCGGACCTTCCACATCGGCGGCGCGGCGCAGCTCAACGAAACGTCCAGCCTCGAATCGCCGGTCGACGGCACGATCTCGATGAAGGACCTGCCGGTCATCACCGATCCGCGCGGCCGCCACGTGGCGATGTCGCGCAGCGGCGAACTGGTCATTCAGGACATGGACGGGCGCGAGCTCTCCACGCACCGCATTCCGTACGGTGCGCACCTGATGGTCACGGACGGGCATATCGTCAGCAAGGGCGATCGCCTGGCCGAGTGGGATCCGTTCATGATGCCGGTGATCACCGAAAAGGGCGGCATCGTGAAGTTCCAGGATCTGATCGAGGGCAAGACGCTCACCGAGCAGACCGACGAAGCGACGGGCATCGCCCAGCGCGTCGTCACGGAGTTCCGCGCCACCGCCAAGTCGAAGGAGGATCTGCGTCCGCGCCTGACCCTGCTCGACGACAATTCGGGTGAGGCGGCGCGCTACATGCTCGCGTCCGGCGCGATGCTGTCGGTCGAGGAAGGCCAGCGGGTCGAGGCGGGTGAAGTGCTCGCCCGCGTCAGCCGCGAAGCCGCCAAGACCCGCGACATTACCGGCGGTCTGCCGCGCGTTGCGGAGCTGTTCGAGGCGCGCAAGCCGAAGGAGAATGCGATCATCGCCAAGGTCTCCGGCCGGATCCAGTTCGGCAAGGATTACAAGGCCAAGCGCAAGATCGCGATCATCCCAGAGGAGGGCGGCGATCCGGTCGAGTATCTGGTGCCGAAGTCCAAGGTGATCGACGTGCAGGAAGGCGACTTCGTGAAGCGCGGCGACAACCTCATCGGCGGCTCGCCCGATCCGCACGACATCCTGGAAGTGCTCGGCGTGAAGGCGCTGGCCGAATATCTCGTCAGCGAGATTCAGGAAGTCTATCGACTGCAGGGCGTGAAGATCAACGACAAGCACATCGAGGTGATCGTTCGCCAGATGCTGCAGAAGGTCGAGATCACCGACGGCGGCGACACCACCTTCCTGAACGGGGAGCAGGTCGACATCGTCGAGTTCCGCGAGATGAACGCCAAGCTCGAGAAGAAGCAGAAGAAGGCCGAGGGCAAGCCGGTCCTGCTGGGCATCACCAAGGCGTCGCTGCAGACCCGCAGCTTCATCTCGGCGGCAAGCTTCCAGGAAACGACCCGCGTGCTGACCGAGGCTTCGGTGCAGGGCAAGATCGACACGCTCGACGGCCTGAAGGAGAATGTCATCGTCGGCCGCCTGATCCCGGCGGGCACCGGCGCCGGCATGAACCGCGCGCGCATCGCGGCCTCCAGCCGCGACGTCGCGATCCGTGCCGCCCAGCGCAAGGTGCAGGAGGCGATCATCGCCGCCAATACCGCCGCCGAGGAGCATAAGGCCGAACTGGCGCAGGGTCCGGAAGCGGCGATCAACGCCGATCCGCTGGCCGAAGTCGTCCAGAGCGGCCACGGCACCGACGCCGATGCGGGCGAATATCTGGAGCGGTAAGCTCCGGGCTGTTCGCCCGAGAGAAGAGAGCGCCCCGCCGGCTTGACCGGCGGGGCGCTTTCTTTTGAGGTCATCCGCGCGCCTGCGAGGCGAGACTGCAAAGCAACCGTCCGGGGCACGCAATGACCAGCATACCGAAATATGACGACTTCTTGCTGCCGACATTGCAGGCCTTGGACCATTTCGGCGGCTCGGCATCGATCGAGGAAATTCAGGATCGCCTGGCGGAGAGGCTCGGTTTGACCCAGGCACAGCTGGACGCAACCTATCCCGCGAGCGGCGCCCTGATGGCAGCCGATCGCATGTCATGGGCGCGAAGCTATCTTAAAATCGCCGGCCTCGTCGCCAGCGGCGGGCGGGGCATCTGGGTTCTGACCGACGAGGGCCGCCACGCATCCGTCTTGCCGGACGAGAAGGTTCGCCGCCTCGTTGCGGACGCCTACAACATCCACAATGCGAATCTTCTGGCGAAGAAGAAAGCCAAGCAGGCCAGTGTCGGGGACGCGCTTGCCAGTCAGCCGCAAACCCTTCTGGTTTCCGGGGAATCCTCCGAGGCCGACGAGGCCGAATGGACGGACGCCTTGCTCGCAAAATTGCGGGCCATGGCCCCCGACGCCTTCGAGCGCCTGGCGCAACGGCTCTTGCGAGAAAGCGGCTTCGTCAAAGTCGAAGTCACGGGCAAATCCGGCGACGGCGGCATCGACGGATCGGGTGTGCTGCGAGTGAATCTGATCAGCTTTCAGGTGCTCTTTCAGTGCAAACGCTATTCGGGATCGGTGCCGTCCGGAACGGTTCGCGATTTCCGCGGCGCGATGCAGGGCCGCGCCGACAAGGGCCTGATCATCACCACCGGCTCCTTCACCGCCGATGCTCGCAAGGAGGCAACGCGCGACGGCGCCCCGGCGATCGACCTGATCGACGCCGAAGCGCTGGCCGATCTCCTCAAGAAGCTGGGGCTTGGCGTGCGGACCGAACAGGTCATCACCGAGCGGGTGACGATCGAAGAGCGATTCTTCGACGAAATCTAGCTGCGGCCCGCTCTCATGGTGGCTCCCTCTATGGGGCGTCGAAGGCGTTGAGGATAGGGCAGGGGCCTGCGCTGCCGGCCGCGCACCTGCTGGCCAGTTGATCGAGCGCCGCGCGGGCGCGGCCCAGTTCGGCGATCTGCGCGTCGATGATGGCGATCCGCCGGGCGGCAAGCTCGCGCGCCCTTGGCCGGTCGTCGCTGGCATGCAGTTCCAGCAATTCGGCAATCTCGTTCAGCGTAAAGCCGGCGCCCTGCGCGGCACGGATGAAGCGCAGCCGGCGCAGGTCCGCGTCGCTGTAGCGCCGCACGCTCGCGCCAGGACCACGCGCCGGCTCGGTGAGCATGCCGCGGCGCTGATAATAGCGCACCGTCTCGATCCCGACGCCGCCTGCCGCGGCCAGTTTCCCGATCGTCATCATCGGCCCTTGACTCCGTACCATGGTACGGACCCTATATCGGCAGGACCTCACCGCTCCGCAAGGGACACGCCATGTCCGCCCGCCCCACTGCCACGATCCATCGCATGGTCATGCCCGGCCATGTCTGCCCCTACGGGATCAAGGCGAAATATCTGCTCGAGCGCAAAGGCTATGCGGTCGAGGACCGGCATCTGACGACGCGGGCCGAGACGGATGCGTTCAAGGCCGCTCATGACGTGAAGACGACGCCGCAAATCTTCATCGGCGGCGAGCGGATCGGCGGGCATGACGATCTGCGCCGTTTCCTGGGCCTGCGCGTGCGCGACCCGAAGGCGCTGACCTATGCGCCGGTGATCGCCTTGTTCGCGATCACCTTTTTGATGGCGCTGGCGGCGAGCCAGGCCGCCTTCGGCTCGCCGTTCACGATCCGCGCGGGCGAATGGTTCATTGCCTTTTCGATGGCGGTGCTCGCGCTCATGAAGCTGCGCGACGTGGACAGCTTCGCGACCATGTTCCTGAATTACGATCTGCTCGCCCGCCGCTGGCCGCCTTATGGCTACGTTTATCCGTTCGCGGAAGGGCTGGCCGGGTTGCTGATGATCGCTGGCGTGCTGAACTGGCTGTCCGTCCCCTTGGCGCTCTTCATCGGCACGATCGGCGCGGTGTCGGTGTTCAAGGCGGTGTATCTCGACAAACGCGAGCTGAAATGCGCCTGCGTCGGCGGCGACAGCAACGTGCCTTTGGGCTTCCTGTCGCTAACCGAGAATCTGATGATGATCGCGATGGGAATCTGGATGATGCTTGGCGCGGGCGCGATGGCGATGTAGCGGAGCCGCCATGAAGAGATTGGCGGTTTATTGCGGATCCAGCATGGGCAGTGCGCCGCATTATGCGGAGCGGGCGCGGGCGCTGGGCGCGACGATGGCGGCGCGGGGCGTCGACCTGGTCTATGGCGGCGGGCATCGCGGCCTGATGGGCGTCATTGCCGATTCCGTGCTGGCGGGGGGCGGCAAGGCCTATGGCGTGATCCCGCGGGCCTTGGTCGATCTGGAGGTTGCGCATCGCGGCCTGACCGAATTGCACGTCGTGGAGACGATGCACGAGCGCAAGGCGATGATGACGGAACTGACCGACGCCTTTGTCGCGATTCCGGGCGGCGTCGGCACGCTGGACGAATTGTTCGAGGCTTGGAGCTGGAACGCGCTCGGCTATCATGCCAAGCCGTTCGCTCTGCTGAACGAAGAGGGCTTCTGGGACGAGATGCTCGCTTTCCTCGACACCACCGTGAAGAGCGGTTTCGTGTCGCAGAGCCGCCGCGATCAACTGCTCGTCGCGGCCAGCCCGGACGAGACGATCGACATCCTCACTGCCGCCGCCGGTCGCGAAGCGGGGATGGTCTGGTAAGATAATTTATAGCGATTTCAATATGATGTGATCCGTACTTGTCACGGTTGGCAGGTGGCACTAGCTTTGGTCGCCTGCGGACCGTGTCACCTGTCTTGCGCCGGTCCTTCATCGCCAACAATGCGTGGGGAGTGAAATGGCCGTCAAGTTCGGGATCCGCAACTATAGCCGTGTCGGCAATCAGGTCACCTTCACGCTGGTCGCGTTGAACGCCGACGGCACGATCGACACGAATTACACCGGCGCCTTCACCTGGGGCCTCAATGGGATGAGCGATCCTGGCCTCGCACTGTTCTCCGCGGGCGACATGGGCCAGCGCACGTACACAACCACGATCCTCGATCCAAACGTGCGCACCGGCGTCGCCGCGAATTTCCCCGGCAGCGCCAACGGCGCGAACCTTTCCGTTTCGCCACCAGGTGGCACACCGGGCGTCAGCTTCGGCAATGCCGGCGATCATCTGCTCGTTGGTGGCGCGGGGAACGATACCATCAACGGCAATAACGGGAACGATCTGTTTCTGCTCCAGCAGGGCGGCAACGATACTGTGCATGGCGGTGGCGGCGATGACGGCTTCTATTTCGGCGCCGCCTATACTGTCGCGGACGTCGTCAATGGCGGTGCGGGCACGCGCGACCAGGTGGCGCTGCAGGGCAATTATGCCGGCGGCGTGACACTCGGTTCGCTGGTGGGCGTGGAAATGGTGGTACTGCTGCCGGGCAACGATAACCGCTTCGGCGGAGGCGGCGGGCCGTTCAGCTACGCGATCGTCGCCGACGCCAATACGGTCGTCAGCGGAAACCGGATAACCGTTCAGGCCAACACGTTGCGCGCGAGCGAGAATTTCTCGTTCGACGGATCGGCATCGGGCATCGATTTCCTGATCTATGCCGGACTCGGGGCGAATTTCCTGACCGGTGGTTCAGGCGATGACGGCTTCTTTTTCGGGCAGTTCAGGTTCACGCCGAACGATTTCGTCAATGGTGGCGGCGGCAGCGATCAACTCGGCCTGCAGGGCAGTTATCTGGGTGCGAGCGCGATCAATTTCGGTGCCGGGCAGGTGACCAATGTCGAGTTCATCGTCCTGCTGTCCGCCAGCGACAACCGGTTCGGAGCCTTTGGCGGCATCGTCAACTACGATCTGACGATGCACGACAGCATGGTCGCCGCCGGGCAGTCGATGGTCATCCAGGCGAACACGCTGCGCGCCGGTGAGACATTTATCTTCAACGGCGCCTTCGAAAACGACGGCTCGTTCCGGATTTTCTCGGGCGCGGCCGACGATTTCATCGTTGGCAGCCAGAATGCGGACGAAATCTGGGGCGGTGCGGGCAATGACTTCATCGTCGGCACCGGCGGTGCAGACATCTTGCGCGGCGGGGCAGGGAACGACACCTTCTCCTATAGAGAGATCACCGATTCCACCCCGGGTGCGCGCGACCAGATTCTCGACTTCGCGTCGGGCGACTTGATCAGCCTCGCGGCGCTCGCCTCCAATACGGGCGGGGGCAATTTCACCTTTATCGGCGATGGCGCGCAGACCGGTGCGCGGCAGGTGCAGGTTTCCCAGACGGGCAATCAGGCGACGGTGAATGTCTATCTCGACGGCGACGCCAATCCGGACATGGTGATCGATGTGACTTTGCTGGGCGGCCTCGTGCTCGGCATCGGCGATTTCAGCGGGGTCAGCGCTATGCAGCGGCTCGACCAGCCCAAGGACGCGTTCGACACCCTTTCCGGCGGTGGCCTGTCCAAATTGTGGAGCCACGAGGCGTCCGGCGCCGCCATGTTCCGCCTGGGCGATCCCGATCTGATCGATATGCCCGGTGCACTGCACGCGCTGCCGGGCTCGAGCGATCTGCTGATCTAACCCGTCAGTCCCGCCACCAACGCTGCTGCCAGCCAAATTCGCCGGCCACCGCTTCGCCCTGCGCATTGCGCGCGGGCGTGAAGCGGAAGCGTTCGCGGATCAGGCGGCAGGTGGTTGCGTCCAGGATGGCATTGCCGCTCGATCGGGCCACGTCGCAGCCGGTCACGCGACCGTCGGCGCCGACCGCGACATGGGCGACGACGCTTCCCTGCGCGCCGCCGGCCGAGCGCGGATAATCGCGCGGCACGATCCGGCCGCTGCTCAGGCGGGGCGCGACGACCGGCCTGATGCCTCCCATAGCCGTTCCGGCCTGGCCAAGGCCGCTTCCCGTGCCGCCGGGGCCGCCGCCGCCCGCGGCATCCGGCGCCGCTTGCGGGCCGCCCGGGGCGGGTGAGGAGGGCGCGTCTGGCACCGGCGTAGCAACGACCGGGGGCAGCGGCGCTGGTTGCGCTGCCGGTCTGACCGGGGCTGCTGCGCCCGGCAGGCGGGGCGCCGCGATAACGGGTGGCGGTGGCTCGACCGGGGGAGGCGGCTCCACCGGGCGGACATCGAACGCGCCGATCATCGTCTCGCGCTCGCGGACGAACGACAGGTGCGCGAAGGACAGGACGAGCCAGGCCACAAGGCAATGGGCGGCCAGCACCGCCGCGAGCGAGCGCGCCCGGACCTCGCGCCTTACGCCGAACATGGGGTTCGCTTTGTCGTCACGTCGCTCTCTCTTGCCGCGCGGATGTTTCGGCAAGTTGAACATCGCCGCATCGCGCGTTAGCCGGTGGGGGAAGAGCGGTGGAGACAGGCGCATGAGCGACGAAGGCATCCTGATTGGCGTGGGCGGCGGTGTGCAGCAAATGCTGCGGCTCGATCGCGGCAATCGCCACGGTCTGGTCGCGGGCGCGACCGGTACCGGCAAGACGGTGACGCTGCAGGTGCTGGCCGAGGGCTTTTCGCGTGCGGGCGTGCCGGTCTTCGCCGCCGACGTGAAAGGCGATCTGGCCGGCATCGCCATGCCGGGCAATGCCGAGCAGAAGGCGCATGCCGCCTTCACCCAGCGCGCCGCCGACATCGGCCTGACCGATTGGGCCTATGCCGACAATCCGGTGATCTTCTGGGATCTCTATGGCGTGTCCGGCCATCCGATCCGCACGACGATTACGGAGATGGGGCCGCTGCTGCTCGCCCGCCTGCTCGGCCTGAACGAGACGCAGGAAGGCGTGCTGCAGATCGCTTTCCGAGCCGCGGACGATGAGGGGATGCTGTTGCTCAACCTCGACGATCTGCGCTCGATGCTGACCTGGGTGGCGGAGAATGCCGCTGATCTCACCATGAAATACGGCAATGTCGCCAAGCCGACGGTCGGCGCGATCCAGCGGCAATTGCTGGCCTTCGAGGCGCAGGGCGCGGACCGTTTCTTCGGCGAGCCGGCGCTGGAGATTGCCGATTTCCTGAAGGTCGACGATTCCGGCCGGGGTATGGTCAACATCCTCGCCGCCGACCGGCTGATGCAGAGTCCGAAGCTCTATGCGACCTTCCTGCTCTGGCTGCTGTCCGAGCTGTTCGAGGAATTGCCGGAGGTGGGCGATGTCGAGAAGCCCAAGCTCGTCTTCTTCTTCGACGAGGCGCA
>DDTH01000007.1:109415-109991 GCA_002344055.1 Sphingomonadales bacterium UBA2369 | reverse complement strand
CCGGGTGCAGCACGCCTTGCGCGCTTTCACGCCGAAGGACGTGCGCGCGGTGAAGGCGGCTGCGGACACGTTCCGGATCAACCCCGCCATCGACGTCGCCACCGCGGTGACCGAACTGAAAATCGGTGAGGCTCTGGTCTCGACGCTCCAGCGCGACGGTTCGCCGACGCCGGTGGAACGCACTTTGGTGGCGCCGCCGCGCTCGCGGGCGGGACCGCTGACCCCGGTCGAGCGCGCGACGCTGCAGAATTACTCGCCGGTC
Organism: Sphingomonadales bacterium UBA2369; assembly: GCA_002344055.1. Lineage (GTDB taxonomy): Bacteria > Pseudomonadota > Alphaproteobacteria > Sphingomonadales > Sphingomonadaceae > Allosphingosinicella. The sequence continues at coordinate 109,729 of DDTH01000007.1, read as the reverse complement.
GGCGGCAAATATGACGAGGAAGTCGATCGCGAGAGCGCGCACGAATTGCTGATGGGGCGCGCCGAACAGGCGCAGGCCGCGGCGGCCGAGGAGCAGGCGCGGCGCGACGAGGAAAAGGCNNAGCGCGAGCAGCGCCGCGCCGAGCGCCAGTCCCGCGCGGACGAAGGGATGTTCGGGCAGGTCAGCCGCCAGCTCGGCAAGACGGTCCAGCGCCAGGTCGTGAACCGGGTCGCCGGCGGGATCGTGCGCGGGCTGCTGGGCGGGTTGTTCCGGGGGCGGTGAGCCGACCTATTCCTCCCCTCGATTTCGAGGGG
>DDTH01000007.1:29130-109401 GCA_002344055.1 Sphingomonadales bacterium UBA2369 | reverse complement strand
ATCCTTCGGATGGTCCCCCTCCCCGAGAAATCTCGGGGAGGATTTAGCTAGCGCCAGTCGAACGTGAGCGGTGCCTCGCGGAAAGCGAAGCGATCGAGGTGGCGCGCGACGGCGCCCTTAAGCGCGTCGAGCTGACCCGCCGCGCTCGCCTCGATCCGGCATTCCAGCATGTCCGGGCGCGCGGCGAAGGTGACCACCGCGTCGCCGGGCCAGTCCGCGCCGCGCGCGTCGCGCGGGAAGGTGACCTTCCCGCGCTCGGCGTCAAACTCGACCGCCAGATTGTGCTGCCAATGCTTGCAGAGCTGCTGGAGATAGCGGCTCGCATGCGCGGTCGGCACGTCTGCCGTGCTGGAGGTAATCGCCTCGCTCACAGCCGCTCGATCTTCTTCGCGGCCTCGTCGAGCACGTCGGCGAGCTTGTGCAGAGTCTCCTCATCCAGCCCGTCGCGCTGGACGCGATGCCACAAAGCGGAGAGCAGATTGCCCACGGCCCGGCTGATCGGCGCGCCGCCGGTCCGGCGCTCGCGGTCGCCCGCGTCGGTCAGCCGCTCGAGCAGCGCGTCCACCTCTTCCGCGCGCTCGGCGAGATAGGCCTCGCCCTCCGCGGTCGCGGCGAAGGCCTTGCGCGTGCCTTCGGCCGCCTTCTCCTCGATATGGGCCATGTCCTGGAGCATGGTGAGGGTCGGATAGACCACGCCCGGGCTGGGCGCGTAGCTGCCGCCGGTCATTTCCTCGATCGACTGGATCAGATCGTAACCGTGACGCGGTTGATCGGCGATCAGCTTCAGCAGCACCAGGCGCAGTTCGCCCGGCTTGAACATGCCGCGCCGGCCGCCGCCGCGCCCACCGCGACCGCCGCCGCCACCCGGCCACTGGCTCCAGTCGCCGCCCCAATTCTGGCCGCCCCAGCCCCCGCCGCCGCGGCCCATGCCCATAGTGATGATCGCTTCGGGAACGCCCCAGCGTACGCGCGGCCCATGCATCTTGAATCTCATGTCGAACTCCTTCTTGATACAGCTAAGATATATCGTTCTGTTACGTTCGACAAGAGGACTCCGATGATAATCGTGCGATGGCGCTTCAGGTGCGGGCGAGCGCGGACATGCGATGGCCAATCCGGATGCGAAATTGGTCCACATTGAAAGCGATTCTTTACGGTCGTGTGCGAGGGAACAGTTCGCAGCATCATCATAAGCGTGGCAGGTTGATCTGAATGAGTCTCACAGCGCGTTTCGTCAGCGGCTTTGGCCGTGCCGCGCGTGACGGACTCGGCGAAAGCGAGGGCGATTCCGCCTCGCTCGACAGCGAACTCGCTCTGCTCCTGCTGCGCAGCCACGAAGCGCAGAGCAGCGGCTGGTTCTGGGCGACCGACCGCGCCGGCCGGCTGATCTATCTCACGGAGCGTGTGTCGCGGGAATTGCAGCGCCGCGGCGAACCCGTGCTCGACAAGATGCTGAGCGACCTGTTCGAGGTGAGCGGCGAATCGGAAGGGGCGGAGCGCACGCTCGCCTTCCACCTGCACGCCCGCACGTCGTTCCAGAATTTCGAGGTCCGCTCGCGCGACGACCGCGACAGTGTGTGGACCATCTCCGGGCGGCCGCACATCGACGAACTCGATCAGTTTCGCGGCTTCGTCGGCTACGGCTCAGATCTTTCCGCCGAACGGCGCCTGGATGCGGAAACCAAAAGGCTGGCGCTGACCGATCCGCTGACCGGCCTTGCCAACCGCGCGCGCATGCGCGCCTCGCTCGATCAGATGATCCTGCAGCTGGAGCGGATGCACCGGCCGGTCGCCTTGTTCATGCTCGATCTCGATCGCTTCAAGGCGGTCAACGACACGCTCGGCCATCAGAGCGGCGACACCTTGCTGACCGTCGTCGCGCAGCGGCTGGAAAGCTGCGTCGGGGACAAGGGGCTGGTCGGCCGGCTGGGCGGCGACGAATTTCAGGTCATCGTCTCCAACTACCGCAATGCCGGCGAACTGGAGCAATTGGCGGACCGCATCATCTCCGCGCTGTCCCAGCCTTATTTCATCAAGGGCGCCAATGTGCTGATCGGCTGTTCGATCGGCATTTCGGTCGCGCCGGACCATGGCAGCGACCCCGAAACACTGATCCGCAACGCCGATCTGTCGCTCTACGAGGCGAAGGCGCAGGGCCGCGGCAAGCACAGCTTCTTCCGCGAGGAGCTGCTGACCCAGGCGCAGTCGCGCAAGACGCTCGAGGACGATCTGCGCCGGGCGCTCGAGCGCGGCGAATTCTGGCTGGCTTACCAGCCGGTGGTCAGCACCGCGACCAGCGAGATTGTCGGCTACGAGGCGCTGATCCGCTGGAGCCATCCGACGCTCGGGCTGATTTCCCCGGCGGATTTCATTCCGATCGCCGAGGATTCGCGCCTGATCGACCCGATCGGCGAATGGGTGCTGCGCACCGCCTGCGCGCAGGCGGCTTCCTGGCCGCGGCCCGTGCGTGTCGCGGTCAACGTCTCGACCGTCCAGTTCGCGCGCGCCTCGCTGCCCGCGATGGTTGCGAACGCGCTCGCCCAGTCCGGCCTGCCGGCCGAGCGGCTGGAACTGGAGATTACCGAGAGCGTGTTCCTGAACGAGGACAGCCAGACGGAGCGGATGCTGGCGACGCTGAAGAAGACCGGCGTGCGCCTCGCGCTCGACGATTTCGGCACCGGTTATTCCTCGCTCGCCTATTTGAAGAAGGCGCCGTTCGACAAGGTCAAGATCGACCAGAGCTTCGTGAAGGGCGCGGCGCACGACAAGCGCAACACCGCGATCATCCGCGCGGTCACCGCGATCGCCGATACGCTCGGGCTGGAAACGACGGCGGAAGGGGTGGAAACGCAGGACGAGATCGAGTTGATCCGCTCGCTCGGCTGCTCGCACATTCAGGGTTACGTCTTCGGCAAGCCGATGCCGAACGAGGATGTTACCGCGGCTTTGACGGGTGGCGCCGCGGCCAAGCCGGTCGGGCTGAAGACGAGCCGGCCCACGCGACAGAAGCTGCTCCGGTCGACCCGCATCCAGCATCATGGCGCGAAGAGCGGGGCGCGTATCCGCGACGTTTCGCCGACCGGAATGATGATCGACGGTTACACCGCCAAGCTACGGCCCGGCGACGATGTGGTGATCGAAACGGTCGAGGGCCGGCTGACCGCCGCGATCGTGGTGTGGACCTCGGATGGCCGCGCCGGCCTGCAACTCGCGGGCAAGTAGGCGCCACGGCTTCCGCCAGGCGGTGGCGCCGGGGCTGGCGCGCTTCCGCCACCAGCCGTAAGAGTCCGTTCCGGAGGCGAAAGGGACTCGGTATCGAGCGCCTGCCTCCGGGATGGAGGAGCGCCGCGATGAGGAAAGCCACGACCATTGCGCTGATCGCCCTGTCGGCCGGTCTCGTCGCCGGCTGCAATCGCGGCGGCGACAACATGACCGCGAATGCCAGTGCCGCGAACCAGGTCGCCGGCGACAGCGGCATCAGTGGCAATGAAGGCGTCTATCTGGGTGATGGTGGACTGACTCTGCGCGACCGCGGCACGCCCACGCCCTTCGGCACGCCCAAGGCACAAATGCTCGACCGGCTGACGGCGATCCTCGGGCCGCCCGCCGAGCGCTTCACGCAAACCGACGATTGCGGCCCCGGCGTACGCGACATGGTTGGCTGGCAGGGCGGCCTGACCGTCTTCTTCAGCGCCGATGCCTTCGTCGGCTGGTCGGTGGGCGTACCCGCAAGCGGCGTGCCGGTCCGCTTCGAGACGGGCCTTGGCCCCGGCTCGGGTCGTGCCGACCTGCGCAATATCGACAACGACCTGATGATCTCGCAGGCACAGAGCCTGCGCATCACTTTCGATTCCGAGCGCCCCGACGCAAGGGTGCAGGAAATGTGGTCCGGACAGACCTGCGCCGGCAATGACGTTCCCCCCGCCAGAGAAGGACAGGGCAGATGACGAAATTTACGACCTTGCTGGCTTTGGTCGCGGCCTGCGGCGTGGCCGGCTGCAACCGCGGCGCGGGCAACAATGCCACCGGGGCGAATGCGACGGTGAGCAATGCCGCGGCGCCGGTCACCAATGCTGGCAACAGCGCCGCTGTCCCGGCCGCCAACCAGACGCGGCTCGTGCTGCTGGCGAATGGACTGGAGGCGATCGAGACGAATGGCCGGCGCGATACGCTTGCGTTCGGCAGCCCGGTCACGACGGCGATTGCGGGCCTGACCAGCCTGTACGGCGCCCCCGCGTCGGACAATGTGAACAGCGATTGCGGTGCCGGGCCGACCCGGATCGTGATCTGGTCGAACGGCCTGCGCATCCTGGCGCAGAACGACCAGTTGCAGGGCTGGGAGATCGACCAGCCGGGCATCTATGCGCTCGGCGACCTGCAGGTCGGCATGACTCGCGCCCAGCTGGAGGCCAATCGCGCGACCTTCGAGCAAAGCACGCTCGGCACGGAATGGACCGTCGGCAGCGGCGAGCAGGCGGTTGGCGGCCTGCTGGGCGATGACGGCAATGCCCGCGCGATGTGGGCCGGCCTCACCTGTCATATGACCTGACCGGAGCGAAGCGGCGCGATTGACGTGCCGTTTCGCTTTTGTTCTATGGGCTGGTGACCCGCATTGTCGCCACGCTTTCGCTCGCCCTCGCGCGGCGTATCGCCCTCGCGGCGCAGGGCTTTGGCGCCGGGCGGCCGGAGGCATGCACGCCCACGCATCTGCGCCGCACCGTCGGCCGACTCGGCCTGCACCAGATCGACAGCGTCAACGTGCTGTCCCGCGCGCATTATCTGCCGGCTTTCTCCCGGCTGGGGGCGTATGATCGTGGCCTGCTCGACGAGGCGGCGTGGGGACCGAAGCGCAAGCGCACCTTGTTCGAATATTGGGCGCACGAGGCGTCCTTGCTGCCGCTTGCTCTGCACCCGCTCTTCCGCTGGCGGATGGCGGAGGCGGACCGGGGCCTGCGCGGCTGGACGCGGCTGAAGGCCTTCGCCCATGAGCGCCGCGCCGAGGCGGACGCGATCCTGGCCCGTATCCGCGCGGAAGGGCCGATGGCCGCGTCGGACTTCGAGCATGGCCGGAGCCGGTCTGGCTGGTGGGAATGGGGCGATACGAAGCAGGCGCTCGAATTCCTGTTCTGGGCCGGTCACATCAGTACCGCGACGCGGCGTGGCAGTTTCGAGCGGGTCTATGATCTGACCGAGCGGGTCATCCCGAAGCCGATCCTCGCCTTGCCGGCGCCCTCCGCCGCCGATGCTCACCGCGAGCTGATCGAGCATGCGGTGCGCGCGCATGGTGTCGCCACTGCCGCCGACCTGCGCGATTATTTTCGTCTGAAGCCCGAAGAGGCGAAGCCTGCGATCGAAGCTCTGGTCGACGCGGGGACATTGCTTCCTGTCGAGGTTGAGGGCTGGCGGCAGCCGGCCTTCCTGCACGCCGAGGCGCGGCGTCCGCGTTGGATCGAGGGGCAAGCCCTGCTCGCGCCGTTCGATCCCCTGATCTGGGAGCGTGCGCGCACCGAACGCTTGTTCGGCTTCCACTACAGGATCGAAATCTATGTGCCGCAGCACAAGCGCCGGCACGGTTACTATGTCCTGCCCTTCCTGATGGACGACCGTCTCGTCGCCCGCGTGGATTTGAAGAGCGATCGGCAGAATGGGCGGCTGCTGGTGAGGCAGGTGAGCTACGAGCCTGGCGCGCCGCCGGACACACGCGAACGCCTCTCCGCGGAGCTGGCTTTGATGGCGGATTGGCTGGGGCTAGCGCCGCCGCTTCCTCTGGCGTAGCCTGCCCGATTCAGACCGGCGAAGACCGGCAGCGGGAGAGGGTGAATGACTAGTGGCGCAGGCGGACATATCCGGCTGAATTCGCATCCGGGATCGCGCAAGCCGGCGCGCTTCCCGATCCATTGGGGCGCGGCCGGTGCGGATGCGCGCGGACCGGTGATCGCGACCGTGAATGCGGGGCAGGACCGCAACGCGATCGGCGCGCATGGCGGCTCCTATTCCGTCTATCGCGCGCTGGCGATCTCGTCCGGCGCGATGGACCCGAACGCGCGGCCGGACCTGCACGACACCTCGCCGATCATCGACATCGGCCCGCATCCGCAATGGGACGATCCCGACAAGATCGTCTCGCTCGACCCGTGGGGCCACCGCGTCGCCCTCGACTATGGCGGGCTGATCGCGGACGGCATGGACATCCGCCCGAGCATCGCAATCACCAAGGCGCGGCTGACCTTGCCGGAAATCCAGTCGGCCATCACCGCCGGGCGGCTGAAGGTCGATGGCGAACTGGTGCACGAAGCGGGCGACGTGTCGGTCACCAAGATCGCGGTCGATCCGGTCTGGTGGCTGCCGGGTATCGCCGAACGGTTCGGGGTCGGGGAAGGGGCGCTGCGCCGCTGCCTCTTCGAGCAGACGGGCGGCATGTATACCGAGCTGGTTACGCGGCCTGACCTCAGCGTATTCCTGCCGCCGATCGGGGGTATGACGCTCTATATCTTTGGCGACCCCGAGCAGCTCGGCCACAAGCCGCTCACCTGCCGCGTGCATGATGAATGCAATGGTTCGGACGTGTTCGGCTCCGACATCTGCACCTGCCGGCCTTACCTGACCCACGGCATCGAGGAAGCGACGCGGGCGGCACAGGAGGGCGGAGTCGGCCTGATCGTCTATAATCGCAAGGAGGGCAGGGCGCTGGGCGAGGTGACCAAATTCCTCGTCTACAATGCCCGCAAGCGCCAGCCGGGCGGCGATCAGGCCGCGACCTATTTCGAGCGGACCGAATGCGTCGCGGGCGTGCAGGATGCGCGCTTCCAGCAATTGATGCCGGACGTGATCCACTGGCTCGGCATCCGCCGCATCGACCGCTTCGTTTCCATGTCGAACATGAAGCATGACGCGTTGGCCGAAGGCGGCGTGGACATCGGCGAGCGCGTGCCGATCCCCGCCGATCTGATCCCGCCCGACGCGAGCGTGGAGATGGAGGCGAAGAAGGCCGCCGGCTATTTCACTCCCGAAGGCGCGCCGAGCGAAGAGGAATTGCGCAAGACGGTCGGGCGCGATCTGGGGCGGTTCTAAGCCCGTGACCACAGCTGAACAGCAAGTGCGCGGGCTCCTGTCCGCGGCCGCGGTGCGCGAGCGGGCGCATGAGATGCTCGATCTCGCGATTGCCGGTGAGGTGGGGGGCTGGCGTGTCGACCTGTCGCGGCTCGACGCGGCGGCGGAGATCAGCGCGCGCGTGACGCGGGAGCAATATCCCGACCTGATAATCCCGTTTCATGCTCGCGCGCGGCACTTTGTGGCGGGGACGCCGGTGCTGCCGGAGGACCCGACCGAGCGTGGCCGCGCGGCCTTCGACTTGGTCATTCTATCTGTGTTGCTCGACGCGGGCTCCGGGCCTGGCTGGCGCTTTGTCGATCCGGTGAGCGGCGGAACCTATGCTCGTTCGGAAGGGCTGGCGGTGGCGAGCCAGCGAATGGTGGAAAGCGGTGCGCTCGAAGGCGCTGGTGCGGCGCTGGCGGCGCTGACCGCCGGAACTCTGGCTGGCGGCTTTCAGGTTTCGCCGGACAATCCCTTGCTCGGCCTCGAAGGTCGCGCGGCTTTGCTCCGCCGCCTCGGCTCGCGAGTGCTGGAAAGGCCGGATATCTTCCCCGGCGGGCGGCTGGGCGGTCTGTTCGACCTCATCGCGACGCGAGGCAGCATCACTGCGCCCGCGATCCTCGAATTACTGCTCGAAGCGCTCGGCCCGGTCTGGGCGGGGCGGCTGGAACTGCACGGCGTGGCGCTCGGAGATTGCTGGCGGCATCCGGCGATCAAGCGCGACGATGCGACGGACGGGCTCGTGCCGATCCACAAATTGTCGCAATGGCTGAGCTACTCGCTGATCGAGCCGCTGCAGGAAAGCGGCGTCGTGGTGACCGACATAGACGGCCTCACCGGCCTTGCCGAATATCGCAATGGCGGGCTGTTCATGGACACAGGCGTACTGGTCCTCGCCGATCCGGAAGATGCTGGCCGTGCGCACGATGTCTCCAGTCCGCTCATCGTCGCGTGGCGCGCGATGACGGTGGCGTTGCTCGACCGGCTTGCGCCGCTCGTCCGCGAACGGCTGGGCGTCGATGCCGCCAGCTTCCCGCTCGCCTGCATGCTGGAAGGCGGCACCTGGGCGGCCGGGCGCCGGCTGGCGGCGGAGCGACGCGATGGCGGCGGCCCGCCTCTCAACATCATCTCAGACGGGACGGTATTCTAATGATCGACGGCCTCACCATCGTTTCCCACCCGCTCGTGCAGCACAAGCTGACCAAGATGCGCGACCGGGACACACCGACATCGGTGTTCCGCGCCCTCGTCCGCGAGATCGCGACCCTGCTCTGCTACGAAGTGACGCGCGATCTGCCGACCGAACTGGAAGCGGTGACGACGCCGATCACCGACACGAAGGCGCCGGTGATCGCGGGCAAGAAACTGGTGGTCGCGCCGGTGCTGCGCGCTGGCCTCGCGATGGCGGAGGGGATGCTCGATCTCGTCCCCTCGGCCCGCCTCGCCCATATTGGCCTGTATCGCGATCCGCTCTCGCTAGAGGCGGTCGAATATTATTTCAAGACGCCGGAGGATTGCGCCGAGCGGCTGGTGATCGTGGTCGATCCGATGCTGGCCACCGGCCACACCGCCACCGCCGCGATTGACCGGCTGAAGGAAGCGGGCGTGACCGACATCCGCTTCGTCTGCCTGCTCGCTGCCCGGCCGGGGGTGGAGGCGGTGCGCGCCGCCCATCCCGACGTGCCGATCTGGGCGGCCGGGCTGGACGAGCAATTGAACGATCACGGCTATATCGTCCCCGGCCTCGGCGACGCCGGTGACCGGATGTACGGGACGCGCTAGCTATCCAGAAGCAATCGGATCGTACCTTGCCGGTCGATATTGGCCTGCGCGATCAGCGACAAAGCGGCGTGGCGCAGGATGTCTGCGGGCGCGCGGGCGGTCTCCTGCGGTGCGGGCGGCTCATCGGGTTCCGGCGCGCGGGCGAAGCTGAGGCGCAGGCGCCGTTCCGCCTTCAGTGCGGCCTGCGAAATGCTGAGTCCGCCGGCCTGGCCCCAGCGCCGGACGAAATCGGAGCCCGCGACATCGACCCGAACGCCGTGGAAGCCCGGCGTGAAGCCGCTCGCGGTCGCGGCGGGGACGGGGCCGATCAGGGACATGGCATCCGTCTAGCCGATCCCGCTTAAGGCCGGGCGGAGAGGCGGGGCTAATCGCGGATTAGGGATGTTGCCCGACCGCCGCCCAGTCCAGCCCGAACCGCGCCAGATATTTGCGCAGGCGGTCGGCATCGTTGGCGCTGCTTCGGCGCAGGCGCGAGGCGGCGAACAGCATGCGTCCGGCTTCGGATAGCGAGCGGCTGGCGCGACAAATGCGGATCGCCTCGGCGAGCTGCACCCGGTCGAACGGGTCGATCTTTGCCGCCGCTTCCGGACCGAGCAGGGCCGAGACCGCATCTTCCTCCGCGCCCGTGCCGGACCAGAGGCGCTTCAGCCGCGCGATCTCGCTGCGGACGCACTCGACATCGATCCGGCCACGCGGCGAAAGGGTGGCCATCCGCGTCACGCTGGCAGCGAGATCGCGGAAATTGCCGGGCCAGCGCGCCTCCGGCGAGTCCGCGAAATCGAGATACAGAGCGCGGGCCTCCTTGTTGAAGCTCGCCCGCTCTCCCTCGCGTTCGGCGAAGCGGTCGAGTTCGTAATCGAGATTGGGCGCGATATCCTCGCGTCGCTCGGCCAGCCCCGGCAAAGCAAAGGTCCACAGATTCAGGCGCGAATAGAGGTCTTCGCGGAACCGGCCCTCCGTCACCGCCGCGCCCAGTTCGCGATTGGTCCCTGCGATCAACTGGAAGTCGGATGACACCTCACGGTCGGCGCCAACCGGCAGGAACACCTTGTCCTCGATGGCGCGCAGGATCATCGCCTGCTCGTCCAGCCCCAGTTCGCCGATCTCGTCGAGGAACAACATGCCCTTGTCGGCGGCGCGCAGCAGGCCCGGCCGATCCGCGGCCGCGCCGGTGAACGCGCCCTTCTTGTGGCCGAAAAGGGCAGACATCGCGCTGTCGCCGCGCAGGGTCGCGCAATTCACCTCAACGAACGCACCGCCGACCTGATGCTGCGCGCGCTTCAGTTCGTAGATGCGCCGGGCAAGCTGACTCTTGCCGGCGCCAGTGGGGCCAGTCAGCAGCATCGGTGCTCGCGAGCGAGAGGCGACCTGCTCGATCTCGTCGATCATCCGGTTGAAGGCGGGATTGCGCGTCTCAATGCCGGATTTCAGGAACGATTTGCTGTCCGACGCGGCCACCGCGAAGCGGGTGGCAATGCTGTCATAGCGGGACAGATCCAGGTCGATCGCGGTCCAGGTTCCTGCTGCGCTCACGCTTCCGCGCGCCGGCTGGGTCTGCAGCAGGCGGCCGGGCAGGTAGCGCGCCTCGCTGAGCAGGAAGAGGCAGATCTGCGCGACGTGCGTCCCGGTGGTGATGTGGATGAGGTAGTCCTCAACCTCCGGATCGAACGGTTCCGCCCGGGCGAAGTCGAGCAGCTTGCCGTACACTTCCTCGAAATCCCACGGATCGGCGAAATCCAGCACGCGCGGATCGACTTTCGTTTCCGGCGAAACCGAAGCGATATCCTCGGTCACATAGTCCGCCAGCCGCCGATGCGCCGTGCCGTGCAGCATGATGAAGCGGTCGACGCGCAGATCGGGGTGCATGGTGAGCCCGACCGATGGTCGCCACTTATTCCAGCGCGACGGCCCGAACTTGCTCGCGTCGAGCGTGGAGCCGAGGAACCCGATGACGGTCAGTGGTCGCATGCTTATCCTGTAGGATAAAGTCTTAGTCTATACGATAGCTTTTCGAGAAAATCTTGCTGCGCGCATTCTCGGCCGGCTACGCCCCTGACGCCAAAAATATCCAGATATAACAGATGGGTAGCGGGTCTATCGCGCAGGCGTCGGCCAAACTGGCACGCCTCCTGCTCTTATGTCGTCGTCGCACATGCGGATTTCATGTGCGCGAGCGGCGGAAGAGGGGCGGCCGGAATGAGCCGGCCGCCCCGAAGGCGCCGAGAGATTTGAACAAGGAAGATGCACATGGCCAACAAGAGCCTCTTTGCTTCCGCGATCGCGAAACTTCTCCCGCGCACCGACATGGTGAACGAGGCGGGCGGGGTCGCCTACGCTTACGCGCCGCAGCATTTGCTGGCGCAGCTTGCCGCGACGGGCACGTTCAACGACGGCTTTTACGGGCCGGCGGAGGATCAGCTCGTCAAGGCGCTGGAAGCCGCGCAGGGCTGCGATCCGCGCTTCGTCGCCAAGGCCGCGCTTTATGCGCGTCAGGCGGGGAAGATGAAGGATATGCCCGCTCTGCTCACGGCGTTGCTGACGGTGCAGGAGCCGGACCTCGCGGTCCGCATCTTCGGCCGCACGATCGACAATGGCCGCATGCTGCGCAGCTTCGTGCAGATTATGCGCTCGGGTCAGATCGGCCGGCGCTCGCTCGGCACGCGGCCGAAGCGGCTGGTTCAGCAGTGGCTGGAGCGCGCCTCCATCAAGCAGCTGATGCATGCCGCGACCGGCAATGATCCGAGCCTGGCCGACATCGTCAAGATGGTCCACCCGAAGCCTGCCGACGACGCCCGCAAGGCGTTTTACGGTTGGCTGATCGGGCGGCCCTATGACGTTGCCGCGCTGCCGGCCGAGATTGCCGCGTTCGAGGCGTGGAAGCGCGATCCCGCGCAACCGCTCCCGGACGTGCCGTTCGAATGGCTGACCGCGTTTCCGCTAACGGCGGAAAACTGGGCTTTACTGTCCGGCCGGATCGGCTGGCAGGCGCTGCGCATGAACCTCAACACGCTGGCGCGGAATGGCGCGTTCGCGGTCGATGGCGTGACGGAGCGTGTGGCCGCGCGGCTTGAGGATAAGGACGCAATCGCCCGTGCCGGGGTGCTGCCGTACCAGTTGCTGGTGGCGCTCGGTCAGGTTGGCGAGGGCGTGCCGCTGAAAGTGCAGGCGGCGCTGGAAACCGCGCTCGAGCATGCACTTGCGGCGGTGCCGGCAATCGGCGGCAATGTCGTGGTCTGCCCGGACGTGTCCGGCTCCATGCAGTCGCCGGCCACCGGTGTCCGCAAGGGCGCGACCTCGAAGGTGCGCTGCATCGACATCGCGGCCCTGGTCGCGGCGGCGATGCTGCGGTCCAACCCGCAGGCTCGTGTGTTGCCGTTCGAGCAACGCGTCGTGCCGCTGACGCTCGATCCGCACGCGCGGGTCGCGGTCAATGCGGCGAAGCTGGCTTCGGTCGGTGGCGGCGGGACGAACGTCTCGGCTCCGCTGGCGCAGTTGAACCGTGAGGGCGCTGCGGTCGATCTCTTAATCATCGTCTCTGACAATGAGAGCTGGATCGACACGAAGGGAGACAGCTGGCGGCGCCAGGGTGCGACGCAGACGATGCGTGAGTGGGAGGCGCTGAAGCGGCGCAACCGGCACGCGAAACTCGTCTGCATCGACATCCAGCCCTACGGCTCGACCCAGGCGCAGAACGCCGAGGACATCATGAATGTCGGAGGCTTCTCCGACGACGTGTTCGAAACGATGGCACGCTTCGCCGCTGGCGAAACTGCCAGCTGGGTCGATCGCGTGAACGAAATGGAGGTATGAAGACAAGGGCTGTGGCGAATGCTGGTGGGACTACATCCACCAACGATAGTCCGAAGAGTAAAGCGCCCCGGCGCCAGCAATGGACCGGGGAGATGCGGGTTCGAATCCCGCCGCTGGAACGTAGCTTAAGGACGCTGATGTCTCACCGAAACTCGTCGCCACAGCCCGACCTTATTCACCGCGGCGAATGCCGGCTGGGACTACATCCTCTCACGATGTGCCTCCGGGCACGTCTCAGCCATTTCTCGTCGCCACGGACAAATTCAACACGGCGAATGCCGCGCGGGACTACATGGACCTTCAGAGTCGCCGGTTCGATTCCGGCCGGGCTTCGGCCCGTAGCTCAGTGGTAGAGCATGAGGCACGTCTCGCCACCCACTCGTCGCCGTGACCGGTATCGAAGCTGGCGAATGCCGGTGGGGACTACATTGGTCATCGGGGGTTCGAATCCCTCCTCGGAGCAGTCCGAGAAGTCCCGCCAGTCCTCGTCGCCAGCACCCGAACACAAGTCGGCGAATGCTGGCGGGACTACATGGTTAGAGCGTCCGCCTTCGGGCGGGAGGCCGGCGGTTCGATTCCGCCTCCGGGCGACCGGATAGCTCAGCGGAAATGTCTCGCCATCCCTCGTCGCCGGCAGCATGAAAGACACAAGGAGAGCAAACATGTCGACCGCGACATACGATTTTCACCAGGTGGACGGCGGCGTGCCGATCAAGATGTGGACGCGCGGTGTGCCGGTCGAGGACGGAGCGCGCGACCAGCTCGCGCGCGCCTCGCAGATGCCGTTCATCTTCAAGCATATGGCGGTCATGCCCGACGTGCATGTCGGCATCGGCGCGACCGTCGGCTCGGTGATCCCGACCAAGGGCGCGGTGATCCCGGCGGCGGTGGGCGTCGATATCGGCTGCGGCATGATGGCGGCGCGCACCTCGCTGATGGCGAGCGACCTGCCGGACAATCTGGAGGGCATACGCTCGGCGATCGAGCAGGCGGTGCCGCATGGCCGGAGCACCGGACGTGGCGGGCGCGACAAGGGCTCTTGGGGCGATCCGTCTCCCGAGATCGTCGCCGCCTGGGCAACACTCGCGGAGCGCTTCGGCCGCATCACCGCCAAGCATCCGCGGCTCAAGAACACGAACAACCTCGTGCATCTTGGGACGCTCGGCACCGGCAACCATTTCATCGAGCTGTGCCTCGACACCGAGCAGCGCGTGTGGATCATGCTCCATTCGGGTTCGCGCGGGGTCGGCAACGCGATCGGCAGCTTCTTCATTGAGCTGGCGAAGCAGGACATGCGCAAGTGGTTCGTGAATTTGCCGGACGAGAATCTGGCCTATTTCCCGGAAGGGACCGACCATTTCGACGATTATGTCGAGGCGGTCGAATGGGCGCAGGATTTCGCGGCGTTGAACCGGCGGACGATGATGACGAACGTGATCCGGGCGCTGCGCGGCCAGATCGCGAAGCCATTCGATGCGGAATTGGAGGCGGTAAACTGCCACCACAATTACGTGTCGCGCGAGAACCATTTCGGCGAGAACGTGCTCGTGACCCGCAAGGGCGCGGTGCGCGCGGCGAAGGGAACGCTTGGCATCATCCCGGGCTCGATGGGCGCGAAGAGCTTCATCGTGCGCGGCCTCGGCAATGCCGAGAGCTTCGACAGCTGCTCGCATGGCGCGGGGCGCGTGATGTCCCGCACCGCGGCGAAGAAGCTGGTGACGCTCGACGAGCATATCCGCGACACCGAAGGCGTCGAATGCCGGAAGGATGCGGGCGTGATCGACGAGACGCCGAAGGCCTACAAGCCGATCGAAAAGGTGATGGCCGCGCAGGCGGACCTCGTCGAGGTCGTCCACACGCTCAAGCAGGTGGTGTGCGTGAAGGGGTAACGCCTTTGATGCCGCCATTGGAGACCGGTCGATGACACGGAAAGACATCTTCGCACCGGAGCAGCCTACGGCTGCATATCACTGCCCTTGTTGCAAGTTCAGAACCCTCCACTCGCGAGGGGAGTATGAAATCTGCCAGGTCTGCTTCTGGGAGGATGACGGCCAGGACGAACATGATGCGGACGTGGTGCGAGGCGGACCCAATCACGACCTCAGCCTGCGCCAGGGCCAGCTGAATTTCGCCAGCTATGGTGCGGTCCAGGAGCGGTTCCGCAAATTCGTGCGTCCGGCGCGCCACGACGAGAAAGTTGAAGAGTAAGATGATCGTCATCGATGGATCGGAAGGCGAGGGCGGGGGGCAGGTTGTTCGCAACGCCTGCGCGCTGTCGCTGGTGACCGGGCAGCCGTTCCGGATCACCAACATCCGCGGCCGCCGCGAGAAACCGGGGCTGATGCGGCAGCATCTGACGGCGATCGAGGCCGCCTGCGCGCTTGGCGGGGCGGAGTGCGAGGGGCTGGAATTGCGCTCGTCGGAGCTGACCTTCCGGCCGGGCAAGGTGACAGCCGGCGACTATCGGTTCGCGATCGGCACGGCGGGGAGCACGGGCTTGGTGCTGCAGACGGTGCTGATGCCGCTCGTCCTTGCCGACGGGCCGTCCACGCTCGTGCTGGAGGGCGGCACCCATAACATGATGGCGCCGCCGTTCGAATTCATCGAGCGCGTCTTCCTGCCGGTGCTCAATCGCATGGGGCCAACGGCGACGGCGCGGCTCGTGCGGCATGGTTTCTTTCCGAAAGGCGGTGGCCGGATCGAAGTGGAAATCACGCCCGCGCCGCTCCGCAAGATCGATTGCATGGAGCGCGGTCCGCTGGAGGCATGTTCGGCCACGGCGCTTATTGCGGCGCTGCCGTTCGAGATTGCCGAGCGCGAGCTGAGGATGGCGCGCAAGCTGCTGCCGGATTGGCCGGAGGAGGCGTTCGCGGTGCGCCAGCTGCCGGAACAGGTCGGGCCGGGCAATGCCCTGCTGCTCGAAGCGCGGTTCGCGAACGTGACGGAGATCGTGACCGGCTTCGGGAAATTGGGCGTGTCGTCGGAAGCGCTCGCCAAGACAGCGGCGCAGCGCATGGCGGGCTATCTGGCCAGCCGGGCCTTTGCCGGTCCTTACCTGGCCGATCAGCTGATCCTGCCCTTCGCGCTGGCTGGGGGCGGCAGCTTCACGACGGTGAAGCCGAGCCAGCATGCCCGCACCGCGGCGGACATCGTCGCCTTGTTCACCGGGCGGCGCTTCGGCTTCGCGCAGCAGGCCGATGGCACGCATCTGGTGGCGCTAACCTGACGCGAGCGAAGATTTTCATGCCCGGCGCGGGAACCCCTGGCTGCATCGCCCGTTCTACCCATGTCCTCAGATCGAAAGAGACGAGGGTAGGAGCCCCGCCAGGTAAAACTGGCGGGGCTTACGCGTTTCAGGGGTTCCCGCACCGGCCAACGAAAAGGGCCGGAGCGTTTCCGCCCCGGCCCGTTTCTGTTTCGCGAAGTACGAAGGCTCAGGCCGACGCCACCTCGGCGACGTCCAGCTTCAGGCCCGGGCCCATGGTCGAGCTCATCGCGGCCTTGCGGACATATTTGCCCTTGGCGCCGGCCGGCTTGGCCTTGACGATGGCGTCCACGAACGCCTCGAAATTGCGCTTCAGGTCGGCGTCGGAGAAGCTCGCCTTGCCGATGCCCGAGTGGATGATGCCGGCCTTCTCGACGCGGAACTCGACCTGACCGCCCTTGGCGGCCTTGACCGCTTCGGCGACGTTCGGGGTGACGGTGCCGAGCTTCGGGTTCGGCATCATGCCCTTCGGGCCGAGCACCTTGCCGAGGCGGCCGACGATGCCCATCATGTCGGGCGTCGCGATCACGCGGTCAAAATTGATATTGCCGGCCTGGATCTGCTCCATCAGATCCTCGGCGCCGACGACTTCCGCACCGGCGGCCGTGGCTTCCTCGGCCTTGGCGGCGCGGGCGAAGACGGCGACGCGGACGTCCTTGCCGGTGCCCGCGGGCAGCGACACGACGCCGCGGACCATCTGGTCGGCATGACGCGGATCGACGCCCAGGTTCAGGGCGATCTCGATCGTCTCGTCAAACTTCGACGTGGCGTTCGCCTTCAGCGTCTTGATCGCGTCCTCGACATTGTACAGCCGATCGGTGTCGATCTTCTCGGCGGTCGCCTTCTGCTTCTTCGTGAGCTTGGCCATCGTTTAGCCCTCCACAACCTGGAGGCCCATCGCGCGGGCCGAACCTTCGATGATCTTCGCGGCGGCGGTGACGTCGTTCGCGTTCAGATCCTTCATCTTCGCGGTCGCAATCTCCTCGAGCTGCGCGCGCGTGACCTTGCCGGCCGTGACCTTGCCCGGCTCCTTGGAGCCCGAATTGATCTTCGCGGCCTTCTTCAGATAGAAAGTCGCGGGCGGCGTCTTGGTCTCGAAGCTGAAGCTGCGATCGGCATAGACGGTGATGGTGGTGGGCAGCGGCGTGCCCTTTTCCTCATTGGAGGTCTGGGCGTTGAACGCCTTGCAGAATTCCATGATGTTGACGCCGCGCTGACCCAGTGCCGGGCCGATCGGCGGCGCCGGCTTGGCGTCGCCAGCCGGCACGTGCAGCTTGATATAGCCGCTGATTTTCTTAGCCATTGTCTCTCACTCTGTAGATCGCCCCGGCGGACCGGGACGGGTTCAAGTTTAGCGGTCCAGACGAACGCCCCGAAGGGCGATCTCCCGCATGTTTTTCCGAGCCTGTGCCTGGAAGGGCCGGCCCTTAGCGGGCGGCAGCGCCAAAGGCAAGGTCAGCCGAGGGAGGCGGAGAGTGCCTGGAAGCGTGGATCGGCGCGAAGGGAGGCGAAGGCCGGGTCGAGGCGGATTGTGAGAAAGGCCGGGTCGCGGCGTGCGTTTTCCAGCGCGACGAGGGCATCGTCGGCGCGGCCGAGCAAAGCGAGCAGGCGCGCGCGGCGATAGGCCCCGCTGACCCGCGAGAGGATGGCGGTAAGCGCCGCCACGCGGCCATTGCCCAAAGCGGCGCGGCCTGCGGCGATGGCATCAGCGCCCGTATTGTCGCCGAGCAGAATGGCGGCGCGTTCCTCCGACTCCAGCCAGGCGGCATCATCGCCACGGGCCAGCTGGGCCAAAGCGAGGTTGCGGGCGGCGCCGGCAAATTCAGGCTCCTCGCGGGCGAGGCGGCGCAGGGCGGCGAGACCTTCGTCGGCGCGTCCGGCCAGGACCAGAGCGAGGCCCCGATCGGCGATGATCGCGCGCTCGGCCGGTGCAGCGCGGAAGGCGGCGTCCAGATCAGCGAGGCCGCGCGTCGTGTCCCCCTTGTAGAGCAAGGCGAGGCCGCGCCAGTGGCGGGCGCGGGCCGAGGCCGGATCGAGCGCGACTGCTTGCTCCAGCCGAGCCATCCCGCCCGGCCAGTCGCCGTGCCAGAAGAAGGTCGTGTACCCCAGTGCCGCCTGCGCGTCGGCGAGATCGGGATCGAGTTCCACGGCGCGCGTCGCAGCTGCATGCGCCCGCAGCAGCGCGTCAGCGGCGGCGCGCGGGGTGGATTCGATCAGCCGCAGGTCGGCCAGAGCGAGCTGGGCGTGATTGCCGGCATTGTCGGGATCGCGGGCCGCCGCTTCGCCGAACAGCTCGCGGGCGCGACCGATGCTGCCGGGTGTGCCGCGCATCAGCTCGCTCTTGCCGCTTTGGAGCAAAGCGGTCGTGCCGTCCGCATTGCCGCCACCCGGGCTGGTCAGCAGACCGATCCCGACGCCGCCGCCGATGACGACCGTCAGCAGCGCCAGTGGCGCGATCCATGCCGGCCGCCTGGGCTTTCCCGCGTTCAAATGTCGCGCCGCGGTCAAGAACGCTCTCCCGAGAGCGTGATTTGCGTGACGATGATCATGCGGTTGCGCTCATATCCGGGCGTTGGCGCAATCCGTCGGGTTTCAGGGTCAGCGAAGGCGCGAGTCGGCGTCGGCATGCGCGGACGGTGACAGACGAGCGGCGCTTTGTCTCCTGCCCCCGGCGCAGCGTTACGTTTCCATGACCGATGCATGTCCGAACGCTGACTCTTTCATGTCCGGAGAGTCTTCGTTCCGCAGCCGGGCTGTCACGAACCGTCCCTAATTGCCGCCCCGGGACGCGGAGCCGGCAGCAGCCGAGTCGCTCCCATGCCAGGGAAAACCAAGGGGCCGGTCATGTCGAAATTCCGTACGCTATTGCTCGTCACCACGATGCTGCCGCTCGCCGCCTGCGGCGCGGACGACATCGCTTCGCCGGGCGAGGGCGTGATCATCGTTCCGACCCCGACGCCCACGCCGACCCCGCCGACCACGCCGCCAACGACGCCGCCGGGTACGCCCGCCGCGTCCTGCGTCACCGGCACGATCGACCGGGGCGTCGTCGCCAATCGCCGCGTCTGCGAACTGCCGGGCCGCTTCACCGCCGACACCACGCTGCAGAACGTCCCGGGCCTGGCCTATCAGATTGCCGGCCCGACCAATGTCGGCACCGATTGCGGCGGCGACACCGCCGCGCCGCTGGCCGCCTGCCAGAGTGTGACGCTCACGGTGCAGCCGGGCGTTGTCGTCGTCGCCCAGTCGGGCAACGACTATCTGGTCGTGAACCGCGGCTCGCGCATCAACGCGGTCGGCAACGCGACGCAGCCGATCATCTTCACCCACCGCAGCAATCTGGAAGGCACGGTCACCGACACCAGCCAGGGGCTGTGGGGCGGCATCATCCTGCTCGGCCGCGCGCCGATCTCCGATTGTAATTCGGCGGTGGCGGGCGGCTCGGCCAATTGCCAGCAGGTGATCGAGGGCACGACCGGCTCGCTTTACGGCGGCGCCAGCCCGAACGACAATTCCGGCTCGCTGCGCTTCGTGCAGATCCGCTATTCTGGCTTCGAGATCGCGCCGGGCAACGAGCTGCAGGGCCTCACCATGGGCGGCGTCGGCCAGCTGACCACGGTCGACCACATCCACGTCCACAACAGCTCGGACGACGGCATCGAGATTTTCGGAGGCCGTGTGAACACCAAATATATCGCGATCACCGGCGCCGACGATGACGGCTACGACACCGATCTCGGCTATCGCGGCACCGCCCAGTTCCTGCTCGCGGTGCAGAAGCCGACCGGCGACGGCGACAGCGCGCTCGAGATCGACTCGAACGGCAACGAGGATGCACTGCCCCGCCAGTATAACCGCATCTCCAACGCGACCCTCATCCAGCGCCGCAACAGTTCGGGCGGCAACGGCATCCTGCTGCGCGGCGGCACCGACTTCGCTTTGCTCAACTCGATCGTCGTCAGCAGCCAGGCCTGCCTCGACATCGACGCGACCGGCGGCACGACTTCGCGCGATGCCGATGCGGGTCTCTTCGATCTCGGCGCCCCGGTCTTCCGCTCGGTCGTAATGAATTGCGGCACGCCGTTCCGCGACGACAACAATGTCGCGCTGGCTCTGGTCACGACGATCTTCGGTTCGGGCGCGAACAACAATAACAGTGCCTACACGCCGTCGCTGATCAACAGCTTCATGAACGGCGCGACCGAGAATGCGGTGACGGTGACCGATCCGACCGCGTTCAACGCCGACATCTATGCCGGCACCGGTCAGCCGAACGCGGCCGCTCCGAACCGGCTGCAGGCTGTCAGCTTCATCGGCGCGATCAGCGGTGCGGGCGACACCAGCTTCCAGGGTTGGACCTGCAATTCCGGCTACGCCAATTTCGGCGGCAGCGGCGGATCCTGCACGTCGCTCCCCGCTTCCTGATCGCCGTTGCACGCAAGAGGGGCGGCGATCCTCGACCGGGATCGCCGCCCCCATGCTTTCAGGCCGCGCGTGGCGCGTTGAGACTGGGGGATTTCGAGATGAAGAAGAGTTTCGCGTTCGGCAGCATGCTGCTCCTGTCCACCGCCTTGTTCTCGCCCGCTGCGCTCGCGCAGGCGGCCGCGGACGCGCAGCCGGCCCAGACGCCGGATGCGGGCGATGCCCCGCAGGATGCGGCGCAGCCGGGCGATGATGTCGAAGTTTCGATCCCCGGCGCCGGTCTCGGCAATGAAGGCGCCGAAATGGTCGTCACCGGCGAGCGTGGTTCGCGCAACATCCAGCGCATCGCGCCGCAGGTCGTCAGCCTGCTCAGCCAGGAAGACATTGCCCGCAGCGGCGAGGGCGACATTGCCGGCGCGCTCGGCCGCGTCACCGGCCTCAGCGTGGTCGGCAACGGCTTCGTCTATGTCCGCGGCCTCGGCGATCGCTACAGCCTCGCTTTGCTGAACGGCTCGCCACTGCCCAGCCCCGAGCCGCTGCGCCGGGTCGTGCCGCTCGACATCTTCCCGACCAGCCTGATCGCCAGTTCGCTGGTGCAAAAGACCTATTCGCCCAATTTCCCGGGCGAGTTCGGCGGCGGCGTAATCAATCTCACCACTCGCGCCGTGCCGCGCGAAAGCTTCTTCTCGATCGGGATGAGCGTCAGCGGCGACACCGAGACGACGGCCAATCTCGGCTACACTTATTATGGCAGCGATTTCGACTTCACCGGCTTCGACGACGGCACGCGCGATCTGCCCGCCGGGCTGGGCGCCGCCGTCGCACCGGGCAATTTCAACACCGCGACCACGGCCGCCCAGCGCCGCGATTTCGCCGCCGCTCTGGTCAATGCGCCGACGACAGTGCTGCAGACCAACCGCAATATTCCGGCCAATTTCTCGGCCAGCATCAGCGGCGGCACGTCCACGACCGTGTTCGGCGACGGGCAACTCGGCTTTGTCGCGTCGCTCGGCTACAGCAGCAACTGGCGCACCCGCGACACGCTGCAGCAGACGTCGAACGATCCGGACCTGGCCGG
Organism: Sphingomonadales bacterium UBA2369; assembly: GCA_002344055.1. Taxonomy (GTDB): domain Bacteria; phylum Pseudomonadota; class Alphaproteobacteria; order Sphingomonadales; family Sphingomonadaceae; genus Allosphingosinicella. The sequence goes on along the minus strand of DDTH01000007.1, from coordinate 87,952 downwards.
GATTCCGCAGCGCAGCTTCCGCTCCGTGATCACCGATCAGCGCATTCTGGTGAACGGCATGCTGGGCGTGGGGCTGGAAGTGGGCGAGCATCGCCTCCGCTGGACCAACGTCTTCATCCGCGACACGCTGAAGCAGGGGCGCCTCGCGTCCGGCTTCAACCGCAACGTCGTCGATCCCGATCCGAACCTGCCGGATTCGATCATCGAGCAGAACAGCTACTGGTTCGAACGGCAATTGCTCGACACGCAATTCGTGGCCGAGCTGGATTTCGGCGCGCTCGATATCGACCTGCGCGGCACCTACGCCAATTCGCAGCGTGAATCCCCGTATGAGCGCGACATCAGCTATTTCTATCTGGGCGACGGCGACCCGCTGACCAAGAGCGCGACCGATGTCGACGATTACGTTAACAACCTGACCGGCGCCGGCCAGTCCGCCGGCATCGCCTTCAGCGACTTGAGCGAAAACGTCCTGGCGGGCGGGATCGACCTCACCTACAATTTCGACCCGATCCCGCTGACCGTGACCGCCGGCTATGCCTATAGCCGGACCGAGCGGACCTCCTCGCGCTATCAGTTCCAATATTTCCCCGGCGGCGGGCCGCTGCCGATCCAGATCGCGCAGCAGCGGCCGGACTATCTGTTGTCCGACTTCAACGTCTACAATTGGGATCTGCAGCTGCGCGACGTTTCGGGCGCGGAAGGCGCGGCGCGCTACGAGGCCGACCTCACCATCCACGGCGCCTATCTGCAGGCGAATTTCGACGTGTTTGACGGGCTGAGCCTGAATGGCGGCGTCCGCTTCGAACAGGCCGAGCAGTCGGTGCTGCCGATCGGCAACAATCTTGCCGCGACGGGCCTTGAGAATGAATATTTTCTGCCGGCGCTGACCCTGACCTACGAATTCGCGCCGCAGATGCAGGCGCGCCTGCACGGGTCGCGGACCATCGCCCGTCCGCAATTCCGCGAACTGGCGCCGCAACTCTATCAGGATTTCGATTCCGACCGGGAATTTACTGGCAATCCCTTCCTGCAGGACAGCGAGCTGACCAATCTGGAAGGGCGCGTGGAATGGTATTTCGGTCGCCAGCAGCGGCTTACCGCCTCCGGTTTCTACAAGGAGATCACCAACCCGATCGAGGCCGCGGCCTTCTTCGCGGGCGGCGGCCAGCTGCGGACCGGCTTCGCCAACGCACCGCGCGCCGAACTTTATGGCGGCGAGATCGAATTGCAGGCCAGCCAGTCGCTGGAGAGCCTGGGCGGCTTTTTCGAGACGCGGCGGCTGCTGATGATCGCCAATTACACCTACACGCAGAGCCAGGTCAGTTCGGACGCGTCGGTGATCATCGGCCCGGACCTTCAGCCCGTGGCCGCCAATCTGCTGTTCCAGGACGGTGTGCCGCTGACCGGCCAGTCCGATCATCTGGTCAATGTCCAGCTCAGCCTGGAGGATAGCGACACGCTGTCGCAAATCACGCTGCTGGCCAATTATGCCAGCGAGCGCGTGACCAATCGCGGCCCGATCCAGGGCATCAACCGGCAGCCGGACATCCTGGAGCGGCCCGGCCTGCGCTTCGATCTGGTCGCGCGCCAGGCGGTGCCGATGTTCGGCGGGGAGGCGGAGTTCAAGCTCGAGATCCGCAACATATTGGGCGAGGGCTATGAGGAATTTCAGGAGACTGGCGGCAACCGCATTTCCGTCAATTCCTACGATATCGGCACGTCCTTCAGCCTGGGCCTGAGCGTGAAGTTCTGAGTCAGCCTCCTCTTGCGAGCCGTTCTCAATATTCCTAGGACGATCCGCGAAGGAGACGCTTGGATATGAATCGACGTTCTTTGCTGGGCCTGGCCGCGGGCATCGCCATGCTGGCCGCCTGCGGCGCGCAGACCAATCAGTCGGCCGAGGGCGGTGCCGGTGGCGCCGCCGGGGAAGTGAACCTCTACAGCGCGCGCCATTATGACGGCGACAAGGAAGTGCTGGCGAAGTTCACCGAGGAGACCGGGATTCGCGTCAACGTGATCGAAGGCCGGCCGGACGAGCTGGTCGCGCGCATCCAGAGCGAAGGCGAGGCCAGCCCCGCCGACCTGTTCGTCGCCGCCGATGCGGGCGCGATGTGGCGGGCGCAGCAGGCCAATCTGTTCCAGCCGACCCAGTCGGAAGCGCTGAACACGGCCATCCCTGCCCAGTATCGCGATCCGGAGAATCGCTGGTTCGGCTTCGTGCGCCGCGCGCGCATCGTCGCCTATGACAGCGCCAAGGTGCGCCCGGAGGAGGTCGATACTTATGAGAAGCTCGCCAGCCCGCGCTTCCGCGGCAAATTGTGCGTGCGCTCGTCCGACAGCGTCTACAATCTGTCGCTGCTCGGCGCGCTGATCGAGGCCTGGGGGCCGCAGCGGGCCGAGGAATGGGCGCGCGGCATCGTCGCCAATATGGCGCGTCCGCCCGAGGGTGGCGACCGTGACCAGATCCGCGCCGTCGGCGCCGGCGTCTGCGAAGTCGCGATCACTAATTCCTATTATTATATCCGCATGGCCAATGGCGACAATGCGGACGACCGCGCGGTGACCGAGCGGGTCAAATTGGCGTTCCCGAGCCTGGACGGGCAGGGCGCCCATGTGAACGTCGCCGCCGGTGGCGTGATGGCGCGGGCTCCGCACCGGGACAATGCGGTGCGGCTGCTGGAATTCCTCGCCTCGGCGGATGGGCAGACGCGCATTTCGCGGCTGAACAACGAATATCCTGCCTCGCCCAACGTGCCCGCGCCGGATCCCGTGGCGGCGCATGCCAATTTCACCGCGCATCCGATGCCGGTCGCGGCCTTCGCGGCCCGGCAGCCTGAGGCGCAGTCGCTGATGAGCCGGGTCGGCTGGCGATAAATAAAGTTCCCGCCTGGACCGCCGCCGGATCAGTCCCCCGGCGGCGGTCCTTTGGACTCCTGCAATGGCTGGCCTTGCTGGCGGCGATCGCGGCGGCCTTGCCGCTGGCCGGGATCGTCGCCGCGGCCTTTTCCGGCGCCACCGCTGACATCGCGGCGGCGGACGTGGGCCGCTACGCGCTGACCTCGGCGGGGCTGGCCTTGCTGGTCGGCGTCATCACCGCGATCGCCGGTACGCTCGCCGCCTGGCTGGTGGTGATGCATCGCTTTCCGGGGCGCGACATTTTCGCCTGGGCGCTGGCTTTGCCGCTCGCCGCCCCGGCCTTCGCTTTGGCTTATGCCTATGGCGATCTGTTCGACGTGGCGGGCGGCTTGCGCATCTGGATGCGCGGCACGCTGGGCTTCGACATGCCGTTCGAGATGCGGACCATTTCGGGCGCCGCCTTCGTCCTGTCCTGCGCTTTCTACCCCTATGTCTATCTCGCCATGCGGGCGGCTTTCCTCAACCAGTCGGTGACGGCGCTGGAGGCGGCGCGAACGCTTGGCTGCTCGCAGCGGCGGGCCTTCCTGCGCGCGGCCCTGCCGCTGGCGCGGCCGGCGCTGGCGGCGGGCGCGGCGCTGGCGATCATGGAAACGCTCGCCGATTATGGCGCGGTCCAGTTCCTGTCCGTGCAAACGCTGACCACCGGCGTGGTGCGGGCCTGGTCGGTCTACGGCTCGACCGCCTCGGCGGCGCAATTCGCTTTGCCCTTGCTCGGCGCGGCGGCGTTGCTGCTGTGGATCGAGCGGGCCGGGCGGCGCGGCAGGGGCTATGAGGCCAATCGCGCCCGCTGGCGGGAGCTGCCGGTGACGCGGCTGACGGGGGTCAAGGCGGTCCTGGCCGTCACCTTCTGTCTGCTCCTGCTGACCCTTGGCCTGTTGCTTCCCTGCTTCTGGCTGGCCTGGAACGGGCTGAATGTGTCGCCGGACTGGGTGCGCCTGTTCGACGCGGCGGAGCATAGTCTGATCCTCAGCGTGGCGGGGGCGGCGATCACCGTCGCGCTGGCGACCGCGCTGGCGCTGGGCGCGGCCAAGCTGCCGCTGGCGGCCCGGGTGGCGAGCCTGGGCTATGCGACGCCGGGCGCGGTGATGGCGATCGGTCTGCTCGCGCCCGCCGCCCTGATCTGGCGGATCGTGCCGGGGGCGACGGGCTTTGCCGTGGCGATCGGGCTGCTGCTTTATGCCTACGCGGCGCGGTTGATGGCGGCGGCGCTGGAGCCGGTCGATGCCGGCCTCGCCAAGGTGACGCCGAACATGATCTGGGCCAGCCGCAGCCTCGGGCGCGGGCCGGTTTCGACGGCCTGGCACGTGCAATTGCCGATCGCGCGCGGGGCGCTGCTGACCGCCGGTCTGCTGGTGTTCATCGACATCTTGAAGGAATTGCCCGCGACCCTGATCCTGCGGCCGTTCAATTTCGATACGCTCGCGGTGATCGCGAGCAATTATGCGCTGGACGAAAGGCTGGAGCAGGCGGGCTGGCCGAGCCTGTTGATCATCGCGCTGGCGCTGCCGGCTGTGATCTGGCTGACCCGCAAGATTGCGCGTTCGCGGCCGGGCGCGGCATGAGGAGCAGATGAGCGACGCCCCGATCCTGACCATCGCCCATGCGGGCAAGAGCTATAGCCGCCATGTCGCGCTGGACGACGTGTCGCTGGCGCTGGCGCCGGGGCGGATCACCTGCCTGCTCGGCCCTTCGGGCTGCGGCAAGAGCACTTTGCTGCGGCTGATCGCCGGACTGGAACCCGCGGATGCGGGCGAGATCGCGATGGCGGGCGCTTTGCTGTCGAGCGCAGCTGGCCATGTGCCGCCGGAGCAACGCGACATCGGCCTGGTGTTTCAGGACTTTGCCCTGTTTCCGCATCTCGACGTGACCGCGAATGTCGGCTTCGGCATCGCGCATCTGGCCAGGGCCGAGCGGGCGGAGCGGGTCGCGGCTCTGCTGGAACGTTTCCGGCTGAGCCACCGCGCCAAAGCCTGGCCGCACACCTTGTCGGGCGGCGAGCAGCAGCGCGTGGCGATCGCCCGGGCGCTGGCGCGCGACCCGGCGGTGCTGCTGCTGGACGAGCCTTTCTCCGGCCTCGACGGCGATCTGCGCGCGGAAGTACGGCGGCAGGTGCTGGACGGATTGGCGGAGACGCGCGCGGCGGTGCTGATCGTCACCCACGATCCGGAAGAAGCCATGCTGATGGCGGACGCACTGGCGCTGATGCGCGACGGCCGGGTGCTGCAGGCGGGGACGCCGGCGGAATGCTACGCCCGCCCGGTCTCGATCGAGGCGGCGCGGCTGTTGGGACAGGTCAGCGTGGTTCCGGCGGTGGTGAGGGGTGGAGTAGCGGAGACGCCGTTCGGTTCGCTCCCCGCCGATCTGCCCGATGGCGCGGCCCGGCTGATGCTGCGGCCCGAAGCGCTGGCGTTGGCGGAAGCGGGCGCGCCGGTGACGGTCACGGCGGCGCGGCTTGGCGGTGGCTTCAGCGAAATCATTGTGGAAGCCGAAGGCGCGACGGCGTCGCTGCGCCATGCGGGCGGAGCGCCGCCGATCGGGCGCGGCTTCGTCCGGATCGATCCGGCGAGGGCAAGGCTGTTCGCGGGGTCCTGAGTCCCGCGGCGTGGACGCGCGAGCCATCGCTCCCCATATCCGTCGCATGGGCGAGACCGAGGCGTGCAAAGGCATCACGGAGGAGCGGCTGGCGGCGCTTGTGAACCTGTTTTATTCGCGCGTCCGGCAGGATCCGAAGATCGGGCCGGTGTTCAACGATGCGATCGACGACTGCCCCGAGCATCTGGAGCGGCTGCAGGCCTTCTGGTCGTCGGTGATGCTGACCAGCGGGCGTTACAAGGGCCGACCGCTGCCCGCCCATGTGAAGCATGCCGACCGGATCGATGCCGCCTCGTTCCAGCGATGGCTCGGCCTGTGGCGGGAGACGACGGACGAATTGTTCGACGCCGCGAGCGCCGCCGCCCTGCAGGACAAGGCCGCGCGGATCGCCGAGAGCCTGACTCTGGGGATCGACTTCGCGAAGGGGCGGGGTCTGGGCGCCGCCTAATAGGCAAGCGGGCGTCCAGCCGGTCGTGCGCATTTCGCGCTGCTCGCAGTCGCTTTGCTGCCTGCTCGCCGCGCTTGGGCGCTCCGGCTTACTTCATTCGTTCGACCTGCTCGAATTCCAGTTCGACCGGCGTGGCGCGGCCGAAGATCGAGACCGACACCTTCACGCGGCTGCGGTCGAAATCGAGTTCCTCGACGACGCCGTTGAAGCTGGCGAACGGGCCTTCGAGCACCTTCACCTGATCGCCAATCTCGTAATCCACCTTGATCCGGGCCTTCGGCGCGGCGGCGGCGGCTTCATCCTTGGTGTTCAGGATGCGTGCGGCCTCGGCGTCGCTGATCGCCTGCGGCTTGCCCATGCTGCCCAGGAAGCCGGTGACCTTCGGCGTGTTCTTGATCAAATGATAGACGTCGTCATTCATGTTGAGCTTCGCGAGCACATAGCCCGGGAAGAACTTACGATCGGACGTCACCTTCTTGCCGCGGCGGACTTCAGTCACCTTTTCGGTCGGAACCTCGACCTGCTCGACGAGCGGCGTCAGGCCCATGCGCGCGGCTTCGGCCTCGATCGAATCGCGGACCTTGTTCTCGAAACCGGAATAAGCGTGGATGATATACCAGCGGGACATGGCTGCGGTCGGACCCTTTAACCGAGGAAGCTGAGCAGGAATTTGACGAGCGCGCTGAACGCGCTGTCGACGGCGAAGAAGAAGATGCCGAGCAGCGTGGTCATGATCACCACCATGACGGCGGTCATCATCGTCTCCTTGCGGGTCGGCCACACCACCTTGGCGGTTTCGGCGCGGACCTGGCGGAAATATTCACCGGGGGACGTGCGGGCCACTTGCCTGTTCCTTCGCGATCATAACGGACTTTCGGGCAGCCGCTCTCGACCGGCGGGCCGGTCTTTGTAGCTTTCCGATGTCAGCGGAAGTGGGGGAGATAGCGCCGCTGCGCAATGGGTGCAAGATGGAAGGGGCCCGGGCGGGCCGTCACGGAGTAAATCCGTGACGTCAGACGGGTTCGGCTAAAGCCGACCCGCTGGCCGGCCGTTCGCCTGGCCCGCGGCCATCGCGGCTGCGCCGCTGGCTCGGGCCTGGCAGGAGTGGAGGGATTCGAACCCACGACCCTCGGTTTTGGAGACCGATGCTCTAACCAAACTGAGCTACACTCCTAGGCCGGAGCGGGCAGATAGCCCCGCATCGGCCGCTTCGCAAGCGGGTCAGGCCGCGGCGGCGGAGCGTTCGGCGCCGGAATCAGGCGTCAGGCCGGCGCCGAGCATGGCGCGCGCGGTGCCGGCGGCGACCGGCCGCGAGAAGATATAACCCTGGATCTTGTCGCAGCCGAGTTCGCGCACGATCGCCAATTGCTCTTCGGTCTGCACGCCTTCGGCGACCGTCTTCATGCCGAGGCTGCCGGCGAGTGCGACGACGGCGCGGACGATAGCGGTACTTTCCGGATCGTCCTCGCGCACCGCCTGCACGAAGCTCTGGTCGATCTTCAGTGTGTCGAATTCCGCGCGGCGCAGATAGCCGAGCGAAGAATAGCCGGTGCCGAAATCGTCCATCGCCAGCTTCACGCCCAGGCTCTGGATCTGCTGCAGCATTTTCTGCGTCTTGCCGGTCAGTTCCAGGAAGACGCTTTCGGTGACTTCCAGTTCGAGCCGTCGCGGCTCAAGCCCGGCCTGCGTGAGCGCCGACATCAAGGTGACCAGGAAGCCCGCATCCTGTACCTGTCGCGGGGAGACGTTGACGGCGACGCCGACATGGGCCGGCCAGTTCGCGGCCTCCTTGCAGGCCGTCCGCAACACCCATTCGCCGATCTTGCCGAGCATGCCGGTATCCTCGGCGATCGGAATGAATTTGGCGGGCGAGACCTGGCCCAGCTCCGGATGGTTCCAGCGCAGCAGAGCCTCGAAACTCTCGATCTGGCCAGTCTGGGTGTTCACCAGCGGCTGATAGTTGAGCGACAGCTGGCCGGCCTCCGGCGCGTCGCGCAGCGCCAGTTCGATGCGGCGGCGCTCCTCCGACAATTCGTGCATCGCGGGGTCGTAGAAACAGGTCTCGTTCCCCGCGCCGGCCTTGGCTTTGTACAGCGCCAGATCGGCGTTGCGGACCAGTTCCTCGACCGTATCGCCATCGCGCGGCCCGATCGCGACACCGATGCTGGCGCCGACCACGAGGCGCTGATCGTGATAGTGGAAGGGGCCGTGCAGCGCGCCGATCAGCGCCAGGCACATCTGCTCCAGTTCGTCGCGGCTCTCGACCGCAGGCACGACGATGGCGAATTCGTCACCGCCCAGGCGGCCGGCGGTCATCTCGTCGGAAATGATGTTTTCCAGGCAGCGCGCGACTTCGCTCAGCAGATGGTCGCCGGCGACATGGCCGAGCGTGTCGTTGATCGATTTGAAGCGATCCAGATCGATCAGGATGATCGCCGGCCGGTCGCCGCGCTTGGGTGCCTCAGCGAGCGCCGCCTCGAGGCTTTCCAGCACGTGCAGGCGGTTGGGCAGCCCGGTCAGCGCGTCGTGATGCGCCATGTGGGTGATGCGGGCCGCGGCGCGGCGCGCCTCCGTCACGTCCGACCCGACGCCTTCATAGCCGACGAAGCGTCCCTGCGGGCTGGAGCGCGGCCGCGCCGACAGCTCGATGATCCGCTCCTCGCCATTGATCTCGATCGGCAGCAGCAGCTCCGAAAAGGCCTCGCGCCGGTTCACGCAGGCCAGAGCGGCGGCGATCGCGCGGCGCGTGGTCTGGTCGGCCTTGCGGCTTTCGGTCAGCAACTCGCGCAGGGTCATGCGCGCCAGCCCCTCCGGCGTGCGGCCGAGCGCGCGGGCGGTGCGCTGCGACACCTTCTCGAAGGTCAGGCCGCCATTGGTGCGCCACAGCCAGTCGGCGTCGCTCGCCTCATATTCGCGCAGCAGCAGGCTGACCGTCTCGCTCTTCTGCTCCAGTTCGATGTCCAGCCAGGTGCGCTGCATGAAGGCGCGGCCGTTGACAAAGACGAACCCGAACATCGCCATCATGTAGACCGGGCCGATCAGGAAGATGACGCCCGAATCCTGTGCGTTCAGCATGTGCGTGATGGTGACGCCGGTAACCGTGATGAAGCCGACCGATGCGGCCGGGATGGAGGCGAAGACGAAGCCTGCGCCCGCCATCATGACCGCCGCCATGACGCCGATGGCCACCTGCTCCGACGGTCCGGCCTGACCGAAGAAGTAACGGATCGGCATGACCCAGACGCAGCCGAACATGAGGCTGTAGAGCGCCACCCGGTCGATCGCCTTGCGGCCGACGGCGTGGAATTCCCGCTTGCCGAGGCGGCGCGTCTGATAGGTGACGAACAAGGTGGCCGCCGCCAGCACCAGCACCCAGGCGGCCAGCTTCGTGACCGGGACGCTGCCCCACAGGACATAGACGGTGAAGAGGGTGTTCACGAGCAGGCCGCAGCCCGCGATCACGAGCGCCGGGCCGAGCGCTTTCAGCTGGGCAGCACGAACCCGTCCCCAGTGCCGGAGGCCCGGCGGGGCGGCGCGGTTGAACACCACGCGCCAGTTGATCTCGGGGAGACTGCGGTCGCTCATGGTTTTCTCGACGCGACCATTACGGACCAAAACTTAGGAAACCGTTAGGCTCATAATTGTTGAGAATCAGCGCAATGGATCCTGCGGGAGACCTAGCGCAGGCGGCTGACCATGGCGTGCTGCGGGTGCGCCTCGACATCCACGCTTTCGCCCGGCCGGGGCACGTGCGACGACAAGGGCTGCTGCACGTCATTCTTGCCCTGGTAGATCTGGCCATCGGCGGGAGAGGTGTAGGCGTAGGTGACCTCCAGCTTGCGATAGACGGTCGCGGCCCGATTCTCCTGCGCGCGGGAGCGGGGCAGGATTTCGTTGCACGGCCCGACCGAGCCGCCCTTGCCGTCCGGGAAGGCGAGTTCGCACTGATCCTTGACGGTCACGACGCGGCCCTTGGTCTCGGTATATTCGACCTCGGGCTCGCTCTGCACGAGTCCGCACGCGGTCAGGGCCAAAGGCGCGAAAAGGATGGCGATGCGCACGCGTCACTCCATGGGAACAGCCGGAATTGGCCGCGACCATAACGGCGATTGGTAAGCAGTCCTTTAAGGCCGATCCGCGGCCGCATCCGCCTCCGCCGCGGTCATGCTGGTTATTTTGCGCGCGCGGGCCTATATCCGAGTCATCGTCGGCTCCTTTCCAGCTGAGCATGCCGGCGGCTGAGAGACCTCCGATCCTTCGGCGCGCTCCCGCTTGCACCACCGGCCCCCGCGCCCATGGAAATCATTAGATGAGCAATCAGGCGGAGTTTTTTCGTACCCAGGCCCGGGCCATGGAAGCGCAGGCGCAAGCCGCGGCGCTGGCCAATGTCCGCGAACGCTGCCTGCGCTCCGCTGAGGCATGGACGCAAATGGCCGAGCGGGCCGAGCGGCACGAGCAGAGCCGCGAGCAGACCGAACGGATGAAGGCGGCAGCGGCGGCGGCGTCGATGCCGGTCATGGCCGCCGAATAAGCACGCCTCGATGACGACAGACAGCCCGGCCGGCTTGCCCGCGCCGATGGACCCGCGCGCCCTGCACCGGGAGATCGCGGCTTTCGCGCGTTCCTCCACCGGCCGGAGCCTGTTCGAACTGGCGGTGACGGCGATCCCGTTCCTCGGCCTGCTGTTCGGCATGTGGGTGCTGTTCGCGATCGGCTTTTGGACGGCGATCGTGCTGTGTGTGCCCGCCGGGGCATTGCTGGTCCGGCTCTTCATGATCCAGCATGATTGCGGTCACGGCTCGTTCTTCCGCAGCCGTGCCGCGAACGATTGGGTGGGCCGGGTGATCGGCATCTTCACCTTCACGCCTTACGATTATTTCAAGCGCTCGCATGCGCTGCATCACGCCACCACCGGCAATCTCGACAAGCGCGGGATGGGCGATGTCGCGACGCTGACGCTGAACGAATATCGCGCCCTGCCGCTGCGTAAGCGGCTGGCCTACCGCCTGTACCGCAACCCGCTGATTCTGTTCGGTTTCGGCCCGGCCTTCCTGTTTCTGTTCCAGTTCCGCCTGCCGCTCGGCCTGATGCGCAAGGGCTGGAAGCCATGGGCCAGCACCATGAGCACCAATGTGTTCATTGGCGGCGCGATTGCATTGATGATCGTGTTCCTGGGCTGGATGGTGTTCGTCTTGCTATATTTGCCGGTGCTCATCGTTGCCGCGACCGCAGGCGTCTGGCTGTTCTACGTTCAGCACCAGTTCGAAGGTGCGGTGTGGGACCGCGACGAGGATTGGAATTTCCACCAATCGGCGCTGCACGGCAGTTCCCACTATGCTTTGCCCCAGCCGCTGCGCTGGATCAGCGCGAATATCGGCATGCACCATGTGCACCACCTCTCCAGCCGCATACCCTTTTACAATCTGCCGAAGGTGCTGCGCGCCCGGCCGGAATTGCATCAGGTCAGCCGGCTGACACTGTGGCAGAGCCTCAGCGCCGTTCGGCTGAAATTGTGGTGCGAGGAAACGCGCCGGCTGGTGGGATTCAGCGAGGCGAAGAAGGCGGCTTCCGCAAACGCCTAAGCAGCGCTTTCCGCGTTGTTTTCGGCCCTGACCGAAGTCCGAGACTCAGTCGGAACAACCAGGGTCGCTCGATTGCAGTGCTCCCGAGGCGTCCTGGGCGCTGGGGAACGGGTTCTCAGGACAATGGGGAAAGGGGTAAAGCGGGCGCTGAAGTTCCGGCCGATTACCCAGCGAGCCGATGATCGCGCCAGGAAACAGGCGTGCGAACACGCGCTCGCGCAGGCCCGGGTCGGTCCAGATCCGCAAGCCCCTATTGCCGTCTTCAAAGCCGTTGCGCCCGAACGGGAGCTCGCGCGGCGTCTCCGCAGGTCCGCCTGCGCGCGGGCGCGGCAGACCGAAGGCCTGCCATTGATGATTGCCGTCCAGGCTGCGGACCATGTCGTGCAGGATCGTCTGGTTCGGCTCGCGGAACCGGTAAACGCTGGCGCCGTAGCGCGGCGAGACATAGCCATTGGAAAGATCGCGGATCAGCCGGTTCAACTCGCTGTCGCCAAGGAGGGCGAGCTTTGCCAGCGTCACGCTATGCGCGAGCGCCGGGAAACGCTGGGGATCGACCCGTCCCGCGACGTTCATGCCGGAATCGGCCTCGATCAGGCTGGCGGCGTCGTCGAAGCGGATCAGGCCGGTGCCGCCAAGATCGGTGGCATAGATGCGATTCAGCCGGTCGCGCGTGGCCAGTTCCGGATAGCCGAGAACGATGATCAATTCGCCCAATGAACTATGCTCGCCGATCAGATTGGCTAGGCGGGTGGTCGCTTCCTGGATCTGCGGCTCCAGCCTTTCCCTGAGCATGTCCTTCAGCTCGCCCGTCGGGTTGAGCAGCCATCGCAGCGGCTCCGGCAGACGGCCGTAAAGTCTGTCGAACTCGTCCCGCAGCTTCACGACGAAGTCGCCGGCCAGGCAGCCGGCCTCGCCCACTTGGCGCGGCACGCCCACGAACACAGCGCCGTAGCAGCGATACCAGCGCAGATATTCCGACAGCGCGCCGGTCTCGCCGCGATACATCAGGAAGCCGGCGCGCCAGCTCGCCTCGACATAGTGGCGTGCGGCGATGCGCATGTCGTTGCGCCAATTGCTGACCAGCGCGCGGATCGTGCCGAAAATGTTCAGCGCTTCCCGCGCCTGGTCCATGATGTCGCTGACCGGCGCGAATTCGGCCTCGGCCCGTTCGAGCGCCCGGCCAAGGTCGGCGAGCCTCCTGTCGGCAAAGGCGACGACGGACTCCTGCGCATCGATTGCCGCATTGGCCACGTCTACGGCGCGTTGCAGCGCCTGCGTGGCCATGCCCTGGGTCGCTTCGGAAAAGCGGCGGCGCAGGTCGATCAATTCTTCTTCGGCCTCACGGATTTCCGGCATTGCGTCTTCCACCGTGCGATAGGCGCGTTGATAGGCGCTCCAGAGGCGATCCAGGTTACGCACGATACGGTTATGGGCCCTGATCAGGCGGTTGCGCTTCCGGTCGCACCCGAACCAGTCGAACGGATCGACGATCGTGCAGATGAAATCGGTGATCTTGTCATAGGCCTTGGTCAGGCCCGACTGGAGCGTGCGATATTGCGCTCCGAAATTGTCCAGGACGATTTCCTCCGGCCGGATCGCTTCCCGCAGCCGCTTGATTTTCTGGGTCAGGTCCTCGATCTGCCGATACACGGCCTCGGGCGCGTTCAGCAGGGTCAGCGCCTCGCGCAGCTTCTGCTCGGCCGCCGCCAGGATATCGCGCTTGAGCTGCAGCGCCCTGCGCGCATTCTCCAGACCCTCCTGTGCGATATGGACCTGGGCGCGGGCGCCGAACACCTGATCCTGCAAGGTCCGGTAAATTCGGTCATAGGCTGCCATCGCATCGTCGATCGGCTTTTCCAGCGCGCGCAGGCCGGATTCCAGGTCGCCGGTGCGGCGATACATCTCGCCCATCGCCCACAAATGCAGGGTTGGCGGCCGCAAATATTGGCCGCCGGCATCATTCTGCAGGATCAGCCGGTCCGCGATGAATGCCACCGGTGGGCGCATGCCGTCGGCGGATGCAATCGCGCCCCCGGCGGGGGGCGGCAAATGCGCGTCGATATAGCGTTCCAGGATGGCGTGCCGGCGCTCCACATCCTGTTCGCCGTCGAGCAGATCGAACGTGCCGCCGGAATAGGCATTCACATAGCTGTGGGCAAAAATGTCCCCGGCGAAATGGGCGTTGAACCCGTAGACGAAGGCGACCCGCCGCAGGCCTTCGGCATCGTCCCGCACCTCATCGGAATCGGCCGCCAGATCGTAGGCGCTTCCGGTCCGGCTGATCCACCGCAGCCAATCGTCGGCCTGCCAGCCATTCTCGACCCCGGGATGGGTCGTCGTCTGTCCGGCAAGCGGGTCCGGATAGACGTCCGGGCCCAGCGCGCCGGCGATGAACAGCTCCGGATGTTCCTGAATGGCCCGCCGCACGTTCAAGGGGACACGGTATCGCCGCCCGGCGATGGTGACGGCGCCGTCATCGCTGACGTCGGCGATCACCTCTCGCGCGATCCAGACATGTGTTTTCAGCCCCCACGCTGCGGCGGGACTCGACGCACACCATATCGAAAGCGAAATGGCCGATGCCAAGAACAGCCTGACCGGCCGCCTTTTCCCCCCGCGAGACCGCATAAGCGCGAGACCCCCCATCCACGCCGACCGCCATGGGCTATCAAGCTTCACCGCCCCTGTATATGCTCCCGCGACTGCCCGATCGCGGTCGATGCGGGCAGACCGGGGGGCAATGCATGCGTTGTTGGCCGCTTTTTGCCGCCGCGCTGCTGGGCGGCTGTTATGTTTCCGAGCAGCCTGTGCTCGGCGATGGCCATGAAGTGACGGAATCGCGTGCGACCCGCTTCACGCAATTGATCGAGACCCGGCTGGCCGCGCGCCTACCGCGGGACCAGCGCGAGCGGTGTCTGACCTATCCGGTGGAGGGCGATGTCGTTCACTTCTGCGAGGTTGATCCCGCCACGGGCCAGGCCGGCTCGACCGGCTCGATCAGCAAGTGGGAGGATCATACCTACGAAATGTCGTCGCCTGGGCACGGCGTCATCGAGGCGCGGCTGATCCCGATCCGGTCGGGCCATTATCTCGGCGAATTCGGCAATGGCGAAGCCTATATGATCGGCATCGCCAGGGTCGGCGAGCATCTGCTGGAAGTATTTCCCTTGCTCTGCGCTCCCGAGGACCGTGCCGAACGGCAGGAGGATGGCGAAGGCTTTTGCATCGCAACCGGCCTTGACCATGTCCGCCCGGCCGCGGACCGGACGATGGCCAGCCTCGACAGCGACACGCCGCCGCCGCCTTTCTTCGTGTTCCGTCTCTCGGCGGATCCGGGCGACCCGGCGCCAACGGAGGCACGAGGCGTCTCCAGGCGCTAGCTACGCCGCGATGTCGTAGGTCTGGATTTCGCCCTCCAGATACAGTTTCCGCGCCTTCGCCCGCGAAAGCTTCCCCGAACTCGTGCGCGGCAGTGACCGCGGCGGGATCAGTTCGATCACGCAATTGATGCCGGTGACGGCGCGGACGCGTTCGCGGATCAATTCCTTCAGTTTGCCGCGCTCCTGCAGGTCCGAGGTGCGGCATTGGACCAGCACCGCCGGGGTCTCTTCGCCGCCCTGCGTGGTGATCGAGAAAGCGGCGATGTCGCCCGCCTTGAAGCCCGGCAATTGCTCCACCGCCCACTCGATATCCTGTGGCCAGTGATTCTTGCCGTTGATAATGATCATGTCCTTGGCGCGGCCGACAATGTAGATGTAGCCGTCGCTGAGGTAGCCCATGTCGCCCGTGTCCAGCCAGCCGTCGGCCATGCAGGCGGCGGTGGCCTCATCGTCGCGGAAATAGCCGCTCATCACCGACGTGCCCCGGCACCAGACCTTGCCGATCTCGCGCTCGGCCAGCGCGTCGCCGGCTTCGGAGCGGATCTCGATTTCCATGCCGAGTGCCGGCTTGCCGCAATTGACGATCGCCCGGTAGCGCTGCGGCCGGTTGCGCTCGCCAGCGGTGCCGCCCGCGAGGAGCGTTTCCTCGACCAATTCGACGACGATGCCCTCGCCCGGCGGCATGATCGAGACGGCGAGGGTGGCTTCCGCGAGACCGTAGCTCGGCAGGAAGGCCTTAGCGTTGAAACCGGCGGGCGCGAAAATATCGACGAAATTCTGCATGACATCCGGGCGGATCATGTCCGCGCCATTGCCCGCAACCCGCCAGCGGGAGAGGTCGAAACGCTCGGCGACGTCGATCTGGGTGGAGACGCGGCGCGCGCAGATGTCGTAGCCGAAGGTCGGCGCATAGCTCATCGTCGTGCCGTCGTGGCGGCTGATCAGGTCGAGCCAGGCGAGCGGACGGCGCGCAAAATCCTCGGTCTTCAGATAATCGGCGCTCATCTGGTTTGCGACCGGCGAGAGCAGACAGCCGACCAGGCCCATGTCGTGATAGAAAGGCAGCCACGAAACGCCGCGGTCGCCATCGCCCAATTTCATGCCGTGGCTGTGCGCCGCCAGATTGCTGAGCAGCTGGCGATGCGTGATGATCACGCCATGCGGGAAGCGGGTCGAGCCGCTCGAATATTGCAGATAGGCGATGTCGTCGGGCTGCATTTCCGGCAGCTTCGCCTCGACATCGGGCTCCGCCGCGAACGCGGCCCAGTCGAGCCCTTCGACCCCGGCCTCCTCGGCCGCGGCCGAAGCCATGACGGCCAGCGATGGCGGCCAGAAGAGCAATTTCGGATCGGAACTGCCCAGCTGGACCTTCAGCTGGTCGATATAGCTCTGCGCGCCGCCGAAGCTGGTCGGCAGCGGCAACGGCACTGGCCAGGCGCCAGCATAGACAGCGCCGAAGAACAGAGCGGTGAATTCCGGCACTGTCTCCGCAATGAGCGCGATGCGATCACCCGGCTTCACCCCGCGCGCGATCAGACGGCGGGCGGCGGCGAGCGCGTCGGTGCGCAGCTTCGAATAGGGGTAGGCGCGCTCCAACCGCGCGCGGGCATCGTGAAAATTCAGGCCGCGTTTTCCCTGCGCCGCATAATCGAGCGCTTCGCCCAACGTGCCGAAATCCGCATAGCGGCGGACACTGCCGTCGTCGGTCGGGGTGGGCGTCGGGCCTTCGGAATCAGCAGTCGCGGTCACGATCGACCTAGTCCTTTCAACATCTTACCGCTCGGAAACGCGCTTTGGCCGTCGCGGCATGAACCGGGAATTAGCCCAATGCGGCAGGCGCGTTCATATTCAGGCTCCACTGTGGCACAAACAAGGCGATGGGGCATCGCAACCGCTCTTCGCCACCGCCACCGCTCGATGCCGAGCGGCTGGAACGGCTCGCGCTGCATTATGTGGGGCGCTACGCCGTCACCCGCGCGAAGCTGATCGTCTACCTCGTCCGGAAAGTGCGCGAGCGCGGCTGGGAAGGCGAGAGCCATCCGCAGGCGGAAGGCCTGGCGGACCGCTTCGTGGAACTGGGCTATATCGACGACGCCGCCTTTGCGACGGCGCGCGCGGGCGCGCTCGGCCGGCGCGGCTATGGCGCGCGCCGCGTCGATCAGGCGTTGCGCGCGGCTGGGATCGGCGAAGAGGACAAGGCCGAGGCGCTGGAGGAAGCGCGCGACGGCGCATGGGCAGCGGCTTTGCGCTTCGCGGAACGAAAGCGGATCGGCCCGTTCGCGGCGGAGCTTCCCGACCGGCCGGGCCGCGAAAAGGCCTTTGCGGCGATGCTGCGCGCCGGCCATCCTATGGACCTCGCCCGGCGGCTGATCGACGCCGACCCGGGGATTGTTCCGGATGAGGAATGAACGAATGTTCACAAAAGTCGAAACCGTGATACTCCATCGGCTCGGGATTTTCCGAGGTGTGCGGGATTGAGTGCTTGATGACGTCGCACGACGACCAGTTTGAAGCCGAAGCGACAGGCCGGGACAAGGCTGTGCCCGATGCCGAGGAGGGACTCGTTCGTGCCACCGGGACGGTCAAATGGTTCGACGCGACCCGCGGCTTCGGCTTTGTCGTGAGTGACGACATCCAGGGCGATATCCTGATCCATTTCAGTGTGTTGCGGGAACATGACCGGCGCAGCCTGCCGGAAGGCGCGATCGTCGAATGCCTGGTCGCGGACCAGGAACGCGGGCTGCAGGCGCGCAAGATTCTGAGCATCGACCTGAGCCAGGCGGTGATGCCGGAACTGGCCCGCGCGCAGGACGACAGGTCCGACCGGATCAATCCGGCGGCCCTGCTCGAGTCGGCCGGGCCGTTCGAACCGGTGAAGGTGAAATGGTTCAATCGCCTGCGCGGCTATGGTTTTCTGGTGCGCGAGGAGAATGAGGACGAGGATATTTTCGTCCATATGGAAACCGTCCGTCGCGGCGGCCTGGCCGATCTCATCCCCGACCAGCCCCTGCGCGCCCGCATCGCCCCCGGCCGCAAGGGTCCGCTCGCGGTGGAGGTGGAGGGGCGCTAAGGCTCCTCGAACACGCGTCTCCGCTCCGCTCGACGCTTGCCACCCGCCCCGCATCGGCGCTAGGCGCAGTGCCGCTATGGGCTTCATCAAGAAGATCTTCACCTGGTGGGAAGGCGCGACCTTCGGCGCCGGCATGCACATTCGCGGCAGCGCCCGCGAGGTGGGCCGCGATGCGCTGGGTAATGTCTATTACCAGAGCAAGAAGGGCGACCGCCGCTACGTCATCTACAACGGCCAGAATGACGCGAGCCGCATCTCGCCGGACTGGTACGCCTGGATGCACAAGCAGATTGACGACGTGCCGGACGAGGCGCTGCCGCCCGCCCCCAAATTCCTGGCCGAGCCGCTGCCGAACCTGACCGGCACCAATGCGGCCTATCGTCCCGCCGGATCGCTGGAGCGCGGTGGCCGCCGCGCGGCGGCGAGCGGCGATTATCAGGCCTGGACGCCCGACTCCGCGTGAGACCGCTGCAGACGGCCCTGTCGGCATTGGCCGTCGTGGCGCTCGCCGGATGCGGCGGGGGCGAGACCAACAATGCCAGCAACATCTCGATCGATCCGGAGCCGGTACGCCCCTCCGCCGACGATCTGCCCGAGGGCACGACGCCTGTGGCAGAGCGGACGGCGGTCATCGGCCTGCTGAACAAGCGCAATGGCAGCTCGCGCGATCTGACCATGCGTCCGGGCGAGGCCGTGCGGGAAGGCAACCTCATCGTCCGGCTGCGTTCGTGCGAAACGACCGCACCGTGGGAGCCTGAGCAGCTGACCGGTGCTTTCGTGCAGGTCGATATCGTCGTTGGCCAGAACCAGGTGAACCGGATCTTCTCCGGCTGGCTCTACAAAGAATCGCCGTCGCTCAACGTGGTCGAGCACCCGATTTACGATGTCTGGGTCAAGAGTTGCGAGATGACCCATCCGGATTCGGCGGCGGCATCGCCCGACACGCCATCCGCCTCGAGCAACGCGTCCAGCAGCTCGAAATCCGGCGCCGAACCGGCCGCGCCGCGTTCCGGCGCCCGGCCGAGAGTCGAAACGCCGGCGCCCGCGACCCCATCGCCGCCCGCCGCGGCGCCGCGCCGTGCGGCCGGCAATGAGAGCGCGCCGTCCAGACCGTCCAGGGCCGCGGACAACAGCTCCAGATAGGCCGCCTGGCTGATCTCCACCGCGCCCAGGCTGCGCAGATGGTCCGTCATGAACTGGCAGTCGAGCAGGCTGAAGCCGCCGACCCGGAGCCGTGCCACGAGCCACGCGAGCGCGACCTTCGACGCATCGGTTGCGGTCGAGAACATGCTCTCGCCGAAAAAGGCACCGCCGAGCCTGACGCCGTAGAGGCCGCCGACGAGCACACCGTCCTGCCAGACCTCGACCGAATGGGCGTGGCCGCGGGCGTGCAGGTCCGCATAGCTCAGCTCGATCGCCGGATTGATCCAGGTCTCGCCGCGCTCCGCGCAGCAGGCCACCACGCCCGCAAAGGCGCGGTCGCGGGTGATTGTGAACCGGCCCGAGCGCAGACTTTTCCGCAGCGAGCGCGACAGCAGAAAGCCGTCCAGCGGCAGGATCGCCCGCCGCTTCGGTTCCACCCAATAGACGTCGCGCGCATCGCGCCCGTCCGACATCGGGAACACGCCGATCGCATAGCCGCGCAGCAGGAGGTCGGGATCGATGGCGGGCATGACACGGCAAAAGCCGAGGCCGGGCGGACATGCAAGAGGCGAGGCGAGGAGCGGCTTTTGGGGTGGACAAGCACCCGCCCGACCGTGTCAGTTGGCTCGACGGGTTAACGGCAACGGGAGTAGCGGGTGACGGAATCGGGTGCAGCCATCGACGAAGCGGACGTTCCCAAGCGCGGATTTCTCGCCGCGATCGAACGGGCCGGCAACAAATTGCCCGATCCGATCTTCATCTTTTTCTACCTGATCGCCGGTCTGGTCGCGCTGAGCGTGCTGGCGCAGTGGCTCGGCTGGTCGGCTGTCCATCCAACCGAGATTGACGAGGCCACCGGCGCGCAGCGGGTGATCGCGGCCGAGAGCCTGTTGTCCGCTGCCAACATCCAGCGTGTCTGGGTCGAAATGCCGACGACCTTCGCCCACTTCCATCCGCTCGGCTATGTGCTGGTGGTGATGCTGGGCGCGGGCGTCGCCGAACGGTCCGGCCTGTTCGCCTCGGCGATGCGCAAGGGCGTCAGTCGCGCACCGACCTTCCTCCTGACTCCGATCGTCGCGCTCGTCGGCATGATCGGCAATCTGGCTGCTGACGCCGCCTATGTCGTGCTGATCCCGCTGGCCGGGGTGCTCTATGCGGCGGCGGGGCGCCATCCGATCGCCGGCATCGCGGCGACCTTCGCGGGTGTCTCCGGCGGCTTTTCCGCCAATCTGCTGCCCGGCCAGCTCGACGCCCTTCTCTTCGGCATCACCGAATCCTCCGTCGAGCTGATCGTGCAGGGCTGGACGCCGAACATTGCCGGCAACTGGTACTTCCTGATCGGCATGACGTTCATCTTCCTGCCGGTCATCTGGTACGTCACGGACCGGATGATCGAGCCACGGCTCGGCGTCTACCGGCCGGAGGAACAGGCGCCCTTGCCCAATGCCGAGGACGAGGTCGGCGAAGCGCAGCGCCGCGGCCTGCGCCGTGCCGGACTCGCCGCTTTGGCCGTCATCGGCCTGTGGCTGGTGATGACGCTTGGGCCGGGAACGCCACTGATCGACGAGACCGCACCGCCGGAGGCGCAGCTCAATCCCTTCTACCGGTCGCTCGTCGGCGGCTTCTTCGTGCTCTTCCTGGCGACCGGCTGGGCATATGGCAGCGCGGCCGGGACGGTGAAGAGTCATCGGGACGTGGTGAAGATGATGGCGGGCGCGATGAGCGACCTGTCCTACTTCCTCGTGCTCGCCTTCGCCGCGGCCCATTTCGTCGCCATGTTCGGCTGGTCGAATCTGGGCCTGATCAGTGCCGTCAGCGGCGCGGACTTCCTGCGCCAACTCGATCTGCCCGCACCGTTGCTGCTGGCGTCGATCGTGGTGCTGTCGGCGGCGCTCAACCTGCTGATCGGCTCCGCCAGCGCCAAATGGGCATTGCTGGCGCCGGTGCTGGTACCGATGCTCATGCTGCTCGGGATCAGCCCGGAAATGTCGACCGCCGCCTATCGCGTCGGCGACGGCGCGACGAACATCATCACGCCTTTGATGGTCTATTTCCCGCTGATCCTGGTCTTCTGCCAGCGCTGGCAGAAGAGCTTCGGGCTGGGCAGTCTGGTGGCGCTGATGCTGCCTTATTCGATCGGCATCCTGCTGGCCGGGTTGGTGCTGACCGTAGGTTGGGTCGCGTTCGACATCCCGCTCGGGCCGAATGCCGGAGTGGGCTATGAAATGCCCGCCGCCGCGCCGCCGCCGGTCACGCCGGTAGGCTGAGCGCTTGCCGTTCAGGTCCCGCTCCAGCCCATCGGGGTCGGGGCGGGACCTAGAGGATGGTGCGCACCAATTCGGGCGGGCGGGCGAGAACGGCGCCTTTCTGCGTCTCCACCAGCGGCCGTTCGATCAGGATCGGATCCAGCATCATCGCGTCGACGATCTGGTCGTCGCTCGCATCCTTCAGCGCGGCCGCGCCCGTTTCCTTGTCGCGCAGCACCTGACGCGGCGCGATCCCGGCCTTCGCCAGGATGCGCCTCAACTCGTCTGGCGACAGCGGCTGCTTAAGATATTCGAACACGGCCACATCCGCGCCCGCATCCTGCAGCAGCGTCAGCGCCTCCCGCGATTTCGAGCAGCGCGGATTGTGCCAGATGGTCGCCTTCATGCGGCGTCCTGTCTGGCGAGCCACTCCTCGAGCCATTTGATGGTATAATTGCCGTCGATGAAGTCCGGGTCCTGGATGATCGCCTGGTGGAGCGGGATCGTCGTTTTCACGCCCTCGATCACGAATTCCTCCAGCGCCCGGCGGAGGCGGCGGAGCGCGCCGGCGCGGGTGGTGCCGGTGACGATCAGCTTGGCGACCATCGAATCGTAATAAGGCGGGATCGAATAGCCGGAGTAAAGGCCGCTATCGACGCGGACGTTCATCCCGCCCGGCTGATGGAAATGGCCGACGCGCCCCGGCGACGGGGCGAAGGTGCGCGGGTCCTCGGCATTGATGCGCACTTCGATCGAATGGCCGCGCAATTGCACGTCTTCCTGGCGCAGCGTCAGCCCCTTGCCCTCGGCGACGCGGATCTGCTCGCGGACGAGGTCCAGGCCGGTGATCTGCTCGGTGATCGGATGCTCCACCTGCAGCCGGGTGTTCATCTCGATGAAGTAGAATTCGCCATTTTCCCACAGGAACTCGATCGTTCCCGCGCCGCGATAGCCCATGTCCGCCATCGCCTTGGCGACGATCCCACCCATGCGCGCGCGCTCCTCCGGCGTGATGACGGGGGAGGGGGCCTCTTCGAGCACCTTCTGGTGCCGGCGCTGCAGCGAGCAGTCGCGCTCGCCCAGATGGATGCCATTGCCATTGCCGTCGCCGAACACCTGGAATTCGATGTGGCGCGGATTGCCGAGATATTTTTCGAGATAGACGGTGGCATCGCCGAACGCGGCCTTCGCCTCCGATCCGGCCTGCTGCATCAGGGTTTCGAGCTGGTCCTCGCTCTCGCACACCTTCATGCCGCGGCCGCCGCCGCCCGACGCCGCCTTGATGATCACCGGATAGCCGATGTCGCGGGCCAGGCGCTTCGCCTCCGCCACATCCTCGATGGCGCCGTCGGAGCCGGGAACGAGCGGCAGGCCGAGCGCGCCGGCGGTGCGCTTCGCCTCCACCTTGTCGCCCATCGTGACGATATGCTCGGGCTTCGGCCCGATCCAGATCAGGTTATGCGCCTCGACGATCTCCGCGAAATTCGCATTCTCGCTGAGGAAGCCGTAGCCGGGGTGGATCGCGTCGGCGTTCGAGATTTCGGCGGCCGAGATGATCGCTGGGATGTTGAGGTACGAATCGGTCGCGCTCGGCGGGCCGATGCAGACCGCTTCGTCCGCGAGGCGCACATGCATCGCGTCGGCATCGGCGGTGGAATGGACCGCGACCGTCTTGATGCCCATTTCATGCGCCGCGCGGTGGATGCGCAGCGCGATCTCGCCGCGATTGGCGATCAATATCTTGCCGATGTCCGGCATGATCTAGGCGATCACCACGAGCGGCTGGCCATATTCGACCGGCTCGGCATTCTGGACGAGGATGGCGGTGACGGTGCCGGATCGCGGCGCGGCGATCTGGTTCATCACCTTCATCGCCTCGATGATCACGATCGTGTCGCCTTCGGAAACCCGGTCGCCGACGCTGACGAACGCCTTCGATCCCGGCTCGGCCGAGAGGTAGACGGTGCCGACCATCGGCGAGGGCACGGACCCCGCCGCCGGGCCTTCCGCGGGCGCGGCCGCCGCGGCCGGCGCCGCCGCTGCAACGGGCGCAGGCGCGGGCGCCGCCATGAAGGCGGGCGCGGCCGCCGCTGCCGCCTGAATCTTGCGCTTCACCGAGATCCGGCGATCGCCGTCCTCGACTTCGATTTCGCTGAGATCGTTTTCGCTCAGCAACTGGGCAAGCGTCTTCACCATGTCGGTGTCGACGCGCATGGCTCCCTCGGAACCGTTATCGTCGCTCATTCACATTCCCCTGTCAGAGACGTGCGGCCGCGTCCAGCGCCAGCGCATAGCCGAGCGCGCCGAAGCCGCAGATTGAACCCATGGCGGCGCGGCCGGTCAGGCTGACCTGCCGGAAGTCCTCGCGCGCCTGCGGATTGGAAAGATGGACCTCGATCACCGGCGTGGTGATGCCCTTCACCGCATCGTGCAGAGCGACGGAGGTGTGGCTGAGGCCGCCCGCATTCAGCAGTACGGCCTTTGCCCCCTGCGCCTGCGCTTCGTGCAGCCAGTCGATCAAATGCCCTTCGTGATTGGACTGGCGGAAATCCAGCTCCACGCCCAGGTCCTCCGCCTGATCGGTCAGGCGGGCGGCGATATCGTCCAGCGAGTCGGCGCCATAAATCTCCGGCTCGCGCGTGCCGAGCAGGTTGAGATTGGGGCCGTTCAGGACGTAGATGAGGGAGGCGGTCGCCATCGCGGGCGGTCCTATATGGCCAAAAAGGGGCAGCGGCAATTGAAGGCGAAGAGATGAGCGCGGACGGGACACTTTCGGTCACAGTGAACGGCCAGCACCGGCGGGTGGCGGGCGGGACGAGCATCGCGGAGCTGGTCGCCGAACTGGGCCTGGCGCCGGAGAAAGTGGCGGTGGAGCGCAATCTGGAGATCGTCCCACGCTCGACGCTGGCGGAGGTGATGGTCGAGGATGGCGACGATTATGAGATTGTCACCTTCGTCGGCGGTGGTTGACCCACTCTCCTTGTCACCCCGGACTTGATCCGGGGTCCACCTTCTTCTTGACCGGCCGCCGAAAGGCAGGTGGATGCCGGATCAAGTCCGGCATGACGAGTTTGGGAGAGCGAATGAGCCAAGTTGAATCTTCAGATACATGGACCGTCGCGGGCCGCACCTTCACCTCGCGGCTGATTGTCGGCACCGGAAAATACAAGGATTTCGCGCAGAACGCCGCCGCGGTGGAGGCGTCGGGGGCCGAAATCGTCACAGTTGCGGTGCGGCGGGTGAATGTGACCGATCCGGGCCAGCCGCTGCTGACCGACTATATCGATCCGAAGCGCTACACTTATCTGCCCAACACCGCCGGCTGCTTCGACGCCGAAAGCGCGATCCGCACGCTGCGGCTGGCGCGCGAGGCGGGGGGCTGGGAGCTGGTGAAGCTGGAGGTGCTGGGTGAGGCGAAGACGCTCTATCCCGACATGCGCGAAACGCTGAAGGCGACCGAGGTGCTGGTCCGCGAGGGCTTCAAGCCGATGGTCTATTGCGTCGACGATCCGATCGCCGCGAAGCAGCTCGAGGAAGCCGGCGCGGTGGCGATCATGCCGCTGGGTGCGCCGATCGGCTCCGGCCTCGGCATCCAGAATCGCGTTACCGTCCGGCTGATTGTCGAAGGCGCCGGCGTGCCGGTGTTGGTCGATGCGGGCGTCGGCACGGCGAGCGACGCGGCTGTGGCGATGGAATTGGGCTGCGACGGCGTGCTGATGAACACTGCCATTGCCGAAGCGAAGGATCCGATCCGGATGGCGCGGGCCATGCGGCTGGCGGTCGAGAGCGGGCGGCTGGCCTACCGGGCCGGGCGGATGGGGCAAAGGCGTTATGCCGACCCCTCAAGCCCGCTGGCCGGGCTGATCTGACGGCGATGTCCAAGACCCGCCTCCGCGAACTGGTGCGCGATTTTCGCATCGGGGAGGTGGCGGCGCTGCTGGATGCAAAGCGCGAGTTGCTCGATGTTCGCGACGAACGCGGGCGCAACTGGCTGCACCTCGCGGCGATGCGGACGCTGGCGGACGGGCGGACCGCTGCGGACAGCATAAGCATGGCCGATCTGCTGCTGGCGCGCGGACTGGGACTGAGCGACCCGGCCTTTACCGAGGGGCGCTGGCAGGCGACGCCGCTCTGGCATGCCGTCTCGCACGGGCAGAATCTCGCGCTGGCCGAACATCTGCTGAAGCTCGGCTCCACGCCTGATTATTGCCTGTTCGCGGCGGTCTGGAACGAGGATCGCGCCGCCATCCGCCTGCTGATCGCGCATGGTGCGAAAGTGGATGACGACAGCACGCCTGGCGAGACGCCGTTCCTTGGCGCCATCGCCTGGAGCAAGTTTGGCCCCGCCGAGGAATTGCTGAAGCATGGCGCGGACCCGGACGCGCACAACGGCAAGGGGCAGACGGCGCTCCACCTGATGCTCAAGAAGGGCAGCGAGGCCCGGCACTTCGAGATGCTGGCGCGCTACGGCGCGCGCGGCGACATTCCGGATGCGGACGGCCGCACCGCGATCGACATTTTGCGCCGGAAGCGCGACCCGGCCTTCCACCGCATCGTCGACCGGTTTGCCACGCGCTAGCCCTTACGCGCCAGCCAGACGGTCGGGCCGGGCGCGCGGGGTTCTCCGCCCGTGAAACTGAGCAGATTGAAGCCATTGTCCGTCAGCAGGGCGCGATATTCCGCCTGGGACAGGCTGGCGTGATAGAGCGGCTCGCCCTCCCATTCGCCCATCGCGATACCTTCATCATCGCCGCTGGTGAACATCAGCAGCCCGCCGGGCGCGGCGTGGCGGGCGAAGATGGGGAACATCGCGCGCTGGTCGTCCGGCGAGAGATGGAAGAAGCTGTGCCAGGCGAGCAGGCCGTCGAAGCGGCGGTCGAGGTCGAGCGTCCGCATGTCGGCGACCAGCCATTCGGCCCGCGGAAAGCGCTCCCGGCACAAGTCGATCATCGCCGGCGACGAATCGACGCCGGTCAGCGCGAAGCCGCGCGCGATCAGCCCCCGCGCCGGCACGCCGGTGCCACAGCCGATGTCGAGCACAGCCGCGGCGGGAACGAGCGCATCCGCGAAGGCATCCAGATGCGGCTGCTCCTCCACCGTCGGCAAGGTGCGCACCGCATCCCAGGCCGCGGTGGTGCGTTCGTACAGATCGACGATACGTTCGTGCGCCATGCCCGCTTCATGCCCGAATGCGACGAGTTGCGGAACGGGATTCGCCGCCGCCCGTTTTCCAATCAACATCAACCACTTGAAGGAATCCCGTCATGGGCGAACTGATCGACAAGGTGAAAGGCAATCTGAACGAGGCCGCCGGCAAGCTGAAGCAGCAAAGCTCCAATCCGGAGACCCAGGCCGAAGGCGCCGCGCAGGAGTTGAAAGGCAAGGGCCAGCAGCTGAAGGGCGCGGTCAAGGGCGCGATCAACAGCCTCTGACCATGCTTCCGGCCGCCGTCCGGTTCGTGCGCGACGCGGGCCGGGCGGCGGCCGAGCCATATCGACTCCGCCGGACCATCGGCTAGAGACGGTCGCTTGATCCGATGGAGACGACCCGATGGCCGAATTGCTGGACTGGAAACTGGAAGAAGGCGGCCATATCGAACTGCTCACGCTCGGCGGCTATGAAACGGGCAGTGCGGGGCCGCTGTCGCTGCTGAGGCTGGAATATTTCGAGACCGAAGAGGCGATGAACGCGGGGGAAGCGTCGGTGCTCCAGCTGCGCATGTTGCCCGCCCACGCCCGCGTACTCGCGGATGCGCTGATCCAGAGCGCACAGGCGGCCGAAGCGGCGGGCTGACCCGAAAGGGTGGGGGCGAAATGACGATACGCCATCTGACCGAAGGCGAAATCACGCTCGCTCGCGAAGCGTTCGGGGATCGGCTCGCTTATGCCAAAATCCGCTTCGTCGACGGCGCGGCGGGCAATCCGGTCGCGAAGGCAGCGTTCAAAAACGGCAACACCGCGATCACGCTGCGGCGCACGATCCATTTCAGCCCGGAGCGGTTTCTCCCCGATTTCTCCACCGGCAAGGCCGCAGCGAAGGGTCTCTTCATCCATGAACTGACGCATGTCTGGCAATATGACCGGCTCGGCACGCTTTGGTTCCTCGCCCGCTATGGCATCCAGTTCGCCCGCGTCCGCGGCCAGGCCTGGCGCATGTACGAATATGAGCAGGGGGCGACCCCGTTCAAAACCGGTATGCTGGAACAGCAGGCGGAAATGGCCGGCAATTATGCCGAGGCGAAAGCGGAAGGCGACGCGGGCAAGATGGCCCTGGTCGGGAAGAATCTGGCAGGGAGCGGCCTGTTCGGGCTTTGATCCCGGTCGGATCGAGGGTGGCGCGAGGTGCGTTAGCGAGGTAGGACGCCTCGATAACGAGTGGATGCCCGCATGAACCTGTCGACCCCCGCCGCAGCCTATACCGAGCCTTCCCGGCATTTCTCGATTCTGCGCTGGGCGCTGGCCTTCTGGCTGTTCAGCTATTGCCTCACCAGTTCGATCGCGAGCCTGATCCCCACGGCGCCCGGCCTGTTCAACGGGACGCGGCTGATCGCGACGGGCGTCGGGGCGCTCTGCTTTGCCCTGGTGCTGGGCTGGACCCGGCGCGCGGCGGAACGGATGGAGGCGGCGCGCGTCGCCGCGATCCTGGCGACCATCCTGCCCGCCTCGATCTTCGTGCTCGCGGCCCGGATGGTCACCGATCTTCTGCAATATGGCGAGGTCCGCGATCTGAACCGCGACCTGCGCTGGGCGATGATCTGGGCGGGCTATTTCGGCCTGTGGGTCAGCGCCGCGCTCGCCATCCAGTGGGAACGCTGCCGCCCCGCGCAGCTGAAGCGTTGCGCTGTCGAACGGGCGCAGACGCTTGCCGCCGCCCCGGCCGTGGATGCACCGGCGGCGCCTTCGCTCGAAGCGTGGGAAAGCGCCATCGACGCGCTGGTCAAGGAAATGAGTACGCTCCCCGGCGCCACGCGGAGCGAACTGGCCCAGCGCCTGTCCGACCGCGCCGGCTACGAACTGGCCGACGACTGGACCGGCGGCGAGCATAATCGCCGAGCGGAGATATTGCGGCGGTTCGCGAGGCGTTTGGAGTCGCTTGACCGCAAGGCGGGATAGATCAGTCGAGGTCCGGCAGGCTCCCGCGAAGCTTCGCGTCTGGTCCGGCTTGGGTCGACGGAGATATTTCCCAGCGGAGCAAGGCCGCATCGACGACCTCTCCGCCCATGTGCTTCACAAACGCTTGGCGGATCTCGGTTTTGTGACCGTCCGTGTTCGGATTCATATTGTCGGCGAGGATGACCCATTCGGCAAATTGGTCTGCCGTAACGGGTCCGTAGGGCGGGATCAGAAAATCGTCGTGCATGGGCCGATCACGTTTGATGCAGCCACAATAACCCAGCCCGACGTAGACATCTTCCATCAAGGCTTCATAGGCATTTTGCGGCTTCATCAGGCTACCTCGCCCTCAACGCGCTGATCGTGGTCGCCGGGGTGATCTGCTCCACGTCGGTCTTCAGGTGCAGCAGCCGCACGCCCTTCTGCCGCTGCGCCTCCGCCAGCGCGCCCGCGAAATCCTCCGTCCGCTCGACCGTCGCGCTCCAGGCGCCATAGGCGCGGGCGAGGGCGGCGAAATCGGGATTGGCGAGGTTGGTGCCGCTCACCCGCGCGGGATATTCGCGCTCCTGGTGCATGCGGATCGTGCCGTAGGCGCTATTGTCGACCACCACGACGAGCATGTTCGCACCATGCGCGACGGCGGTGGCGAGTTCCTGCCCGTTCATCAGGAAATCGCCGTCGCCCGCGACAGCGAGCACCTGCCGACGCGGCGCGCGCAAAGCGGCAGCGACGGCGGCGGGGGTGCCGTAGCCCATCGAGCCGTTGGTCGGCGCGAGCTGGCTCGGCGCGGCGGCATAGCGCCAGAAACGGTGCACCCAGGCGGAGAAATTGCCCGCGCCGTTGCACACGATCGTGTCGGCGGGGAGGGTGTCGCGCAGCGCCAGCAGCACCTGCCCCATGTCGAGCGTCACACCATCGCGCGGCTTCGGCGTGGACCAGTCGAGCCATTCCGCATGCGCTACCGCGCCCGCATCGAAATGGATGACCTCATCCTCCCACGCCGCGCACAATTCGGCGAATTCGCGCATGTCGGCGCAGATGGCGAGGTCGGTCTTGTACACCCGGCCAAGTTCGGACGGATCGGGATGGATGTGGACGAGCGTCTGCTCCGGATGATCGAGCGGAATCAGGGTGTAGCCGTCCGTCGTCGCCTCGCCGAGCCGCGCGCCGACGGCGATGATCAGGTCCGCATCCTTCACCCGCTGCACCAGCTTCGGGTTCGGGCCGTAGCCGAGATTGCCCGCCCAGACCGGGCTGTCGTTCGCGATCGAATCCTGCCGCCGGAACGCGCCCGCGACGGGAATGCCGATCCGCTCGGCCCATTCGCTGAACGCCGCGACCGTGCCCGCGCACCAGCCCGCGCCGCCGACGATGGCGACCGGCGCCGCGGCATCCTTCAGCAATGCCATCATCGCATCGACCGCCATCGGATCGGCGCTCTGGGCGATGCACGGCACCTTCGGCCGGTCCACTGCCTCGACCTCGTCGGTCAGCATGTCCTCCGGCAGCACGATCACCACAGGCCCGGGCCGCCCCGACACCGCCGTGTTCCACGCCCGCGCGACATATTCCGGAATGCGCCGCGCATCCTCGATCCGCAGCACCAGCTTGGCCAGCGGCGCGAACATCGTG
Organism: Sphingomonadales bacterium UBA2369; assembly: GCA_002344055.1. Classification (GTDB taxonomy): domain Bacteria; phylum Pseudomonadota; class Alphaproteobacteria; order Sphingomonadales; family Sphingomonadaceae; genus Allosphingosinicella. The sequence continues at coordinate 57,828 of DDTH01000007.1, read as the reverse complement.
TGGAAATCGACTTCCTGAAAGCCTTCGCGGTCGCGGTCGCCGCGCGCGACGTCGCCGATGAACAGCAGCATCGGCGTCGAATCCTGCCGTGCGACATGGACGCCGACACAGGCATTGGTCGCGCCCGGCCCGCGCGTGACGAAGGCCGCGCCCGGCCTTCCGGTCAGCCGCGCGTCCGCATCCGCCATGTAGGACACGCCGCCTTCCTGCCGGCACACGACCAGGTCGATCGCGGGCGTATCGTGCAGCGCGTCCAGCACGGCGAGGAAGCTTTCTCCCGGCACGGTGAAGATGCGGTCGCAGCCCTGCGCCACGAGATTGTCGACGAGGATGCGGCCACCGGTGCGTTTTGTCATGGCCATCGCCTAATCGGCTCACGGCGGGATTTCCACCCGCTGTCTACTGACACCAATGTCAGCCCTTGACTTGACGTTTGCGTAAAGTCAGGCGGGGATAAACAGATAAGGAGAGAGACATGACCAAGAGCGAGATGGTTGCGGCGCTGAACGAGAAGCAGGCTTGGCTGCCCGGCAAGAAGGTCAAGATCGATTACGGCGCCGAAGGCGTGGTTTTGCTCGACGGCGTGGCCGGCTCGGCCTCCGAAGAGGATGGCGATGCCGACACCACGATCAAGATTTCGTGGGACGACTGGCAGGCGCTGGCCGATGGCCAGCTCGACGGCATGACCGCCTTCATGCAGGGCAAGCTCAAGGTCGAAGGCGACATGGGCAATGCGATGCAGCTGCAGGGCGTCTTCGCCAAGCTGCGCGGCTGATCCTGTCGCGTCTTCGCGCTTGCGGGTGGCGCGCCAGCCCCTAGACTTCCTCCTTTCGGGAGGGAGACCGGCATGAGAATCGCAACGATCGGCTTCGGCGCCCTGCTGCTCGCCGGCTGCGGCGCGGGCGCGAACAACAGCCAGACGCAGGCCAATGGCGCCGTGGCAACACCGGCACCTGCACCGGCCAGTGCTCCCGATGGGGGCATCGTCTCCGCCGAAAGCGCCAATCGCGTCGCTCCGGCGCCGGTGCCTGTCGATGCCAGCGCACCCATTCCCGGCGCGCCCGAACTCAGCGGCCCCCTGGTCGGCCGCTGGGGCCGGCTGAACAGCTGCGCCGAAACCATGGAATTCTTCGCCGACGGGCGGGTGAACATTCCCGATGGCCGTGGTGGCTCGCCGACCTGGCGGGTTCCGGCGCCCGGCCGGCTGGAACTGATCGAAAATGGTCGTGGCCAGACGGGCGGGTTCGAGCTTCGCGACAATGGCCGCACCTTGCGCCTGACGAACCCGAATGGCCGCGGGATCGACTTCATCCGCTGCTGATCGCGGCGCCCGAACAAAAAACGCTCCGGGCCTTTTGGGGTCCGGAGCGGCAGGTTGGTCGCTTTGAGGATGAACCTCGCGGCCTTTCTTTCCCAACCTGCGGATTCCCGCAACCGCACAATCCCGACCGCCCCGCCGCGGGACGGCCGGGCAGGCAAATCCTGCGGCCCCGCTCCGCTTGACCCCCCGTTCGCGGCGGGGCTATCGCGCCCGCAAAGCGATCAGGAGCGGACATGCAAAAACTCTATCCCGATGCGGCGGCGGCGCTCGACGGCCTGCTGTTCGACGGCATGACGATCTGCGCGGGCGGCTTCGGCCTGTGCGGCATTCCGGAGCGGCTGATCGACGCGATCCAGGCGAGCGGGGTGAAGGATCTCACCATCGCTTCCAACAATGCCGGCATCGACAATGAAGGCCTCGGCAAATTGCTCCGCACCCGCCAGGTGAAGAAGATGATCTCTTCCTATGTGGGGGAGAATAAGGAGTTCGAGCGGCAATATCTGGCCGGCGAGCTGGAGGTGGAATTCTGCCCGCAGGGAACGCTGGCCGAACGCTGTCGCGCGGGCGGGGCGGGCATTCCCGGCTTCTACACCAAGACCGGCGTCGGCACGAAGGTTGCCGAGGGCAAGGAAGTGAAGAATTTCGATGGCCAGGATTATATCCTGGAGCGCGGCATCTTCGCCGATCTCGCCATCGTGAAGGCCTGGCGCGCGGACGAAAGCGGCAATCTCCAGTTCCGCAAGACCGCGCGCAATTTCAACCAGCCAATGGCCACCGCCGCGAAGATCTGCGTGGTAGAGGTCGAGGAAATCGTCCCGACCGGCAGCATGGATCCCGACGCGATCCATCTGCCGAGCATCTACGCCAAGCGCATGATCGTCGGCGCGCCCTACGACAAGAAGATCGAATTCCGCACGACGAGGCAGCGGGAGGCGGCGTGATTGCCTCCCCTCCCTGCAAGGGAGGGGATCGAGGGGTGGGTGCGAGCGAAGCGAGCATCTTTCCGCCCCGATGTTTCAAAGCGCCGCCGGGGCATCGAGCCCCGACGCCGCTACCCACCCCCGGCCCCTCCCTTGCAGGGAGGGGAGGAGAAGGAGCGAACAATGCCCTGGGATCGTAACCAGATCGCCGCCCGCGCCGCGCAGGAATTGCGCGACGGCTATTATGTCAATCTCGGCATCGGCATCCCGACGCTCGTCGCGAACAATATTCCGGCGGGGATGACGGTGACGCTGCAGAGCGAGAATGGCATGCTGGGCATCGGCCCTTTCCCGTACGATGACGAGGTCGATCCGGACCTGATCAACGCCGGCAAACAGACGATCAGCGAACTGGCCTCGACCAGCTATTTCAGCAGCTCGGACAGCTTCGCGATGATCCGCGGCGGTCATATCGATCTGACCGTGCTGGGCGCGATGGAGATTGCGGAGAATGGCGACATCGCCAACTGGATGATCCCCGGCAAGATGATCAAGGGCATGGGCGGCGCGATGGATCTGGTCGCCGGCGTGAAGAAGATCATCGTGGTGATGGAGCATAATTCCAAGGCCGGCGACCCGAAGTTTATCCCGGCCTGCACCCTGCCGCTGACCGGCAAGAATGTGGTCGATATGATCATCACCGATCTTTGCGTGTTCCACCGCGTCGATCATGACAGCCCGTTCCGCCTGATCGAACTGGCGCCGGGCGTGACGGCGGAGGAAGTCCGCGCCAAGACGACGGCGCATTATGAAGAGGCGCTCGTCGCGGCCTGAAGCGGCGCGGGCGGCGCAAGCCCGTTGCCCCACCGGCCTCAACCCCCTTATCAACGGCGCGAACGATCGCGCGAAAAGGGGTGAGCGAGATGAAGAGTTTCCTGTTGGCCGCGTTGGCGAGTCTGGCAGCCGCCGGCCCCGCCTCGGCGCAACCTGCGCCCGTCACCGCGCCCGCCGGGCAAGCCGAACTCTCGCTCTGGCGGCTCGATTGCGGGGCGCTGACGGTCGCCCAGTACGGCGCCTTCTTCAACGATGCCTTCGATTATCCTGCGGGGCCGAAGGATGTCGTCGCCAGCTGCTATCTGATCAAACATGGCGACCGCTATCTGCTCTGGGACGCGGGCCTGCCCGACGCTCTGGTCGGCAATCCGATGACCCTGCCGATCGGGACGATGCGGATGCAGCGCAGCGTCGTCGATCAGCTCCGCCAGCTCAATGTCCGCCCTGAGCAGATCGAATATCTCGGCATCAGCCATTACCATTTCGACCATGTCGGCCAGGCGCCGCGCTTCCCGGGCGCGACATTGCTGATCGGCCGGGGCGATGTCGGCGCGCTGCTGTCCACCCCGCCCGCCGACGCCGATTCCGCCGCGGCGCTGGGGCATTGGCTGGTCGGCGAAGGCGAGAAGACCGAACTGACTGCCGACCATGACGTGTTCGGCGACGGGCGTGTGACGATGATCAAACTGCCCGGCCATACGCCGGGCCACTACGCCCTGCTCGTCCGGCTCGCCTCCGGCCCGGTGCTGCTGAGCGGCGACATGTACCATTTCACCGAGCAGGTCGCGAATCGCGGCGTCCCGCCCTTCAATCACAATCGCGCCGATACGCTCGCCAGCATGGACCGCTTCGACCGTATCGCCCGTAATCTCGGCGCGCGGGTGATCATCCAGCACGAGCCGGCGGACGTGGCGAAGCTCCCCGCTTTTCCGCAGGCCGCGCGATGAAGGCTCTGCTGTCGACCGCGCCTGGTGGCCCCGAGACGCTCCGGCTGAGCGACCTGCCGGATCCCGTCGCCGGCCCGGGCCAGTTGCTGGTCGCGGTGAAGGCCTGCGCGATCAACTATCCCGACGTCCTGATCATCGAGGACAAATATCAGTTCAAGCCGCCGCGCCCGTTCGCGCCGGGCGGCGAGGTGGCGGGCGTGGTCGAGGCGGTCGGGGAGGGCGTTACCGGCTGGTCGCCCGGCGACCGGCTGATCGCGATGATCGGCCATGGCGGCCTCGTCGAGAAGGTGGTGGTGAGCGCCGCGCAGGCGATCCCGCTGCCCGAGGGGCGCAGCTTCGCGGATGGCTCGGCACTGATCCTGACCTACGGCACCACGATCCACGCTCTGTTCGATCGCGGGCAGCTCAAGGCGGGCGAGACCTTGCTGGTGCTCGGCGCGGCGGGCGGCGTCGGGCTGGCGGCGGTCGAACTCGGCAAGGCCTATGGCGCGCGGGTGATCGCCGCCGCTTCGTCGGAGGAGAAAGCACAGGCGGCGCGCGACGCGGGCGCGGACGAGGCGATCGTCTATCCACAAGGCCCGTTCGACAAGGCGGCGTCGAAGGCGCTGGCCGACCAGTTCAAGGCGGCGGTCGGCGCCAATGGCGCGGACGTCATCTACGATCCGGTCGGCGGCGACTATTGCGAACCGGCCTTGCGCTCGATCGCCTGGGAGGGGCGCTATCTGGTGATCGGCTTCCCGGCCGGCATCCCGAAGCTGCCGCTCAACCTCACCTTGCTGAAGAGCTGCGACGTGCGCGGCGTCTTCTGGGGCGCCTTCGCGGCGCGCGACCCGAAGGCGAATGCGGCGCACCTGCAGACGCTCTTCCGCCTCTGGGAAGAAGGCAAGATCGCGCCGAAGGTCACCCGCCTTTGGCCGCTCGCTGAAGGCGGCGAGGCGATTGCGCACATGGCCGCGCGCAAGGCGGTCGGCAAACTCGTGGTGACGATGGACTGAGGGTCAGAATTCGGATTCAGCTATGCTGAATCCGTGCGGCACCGGCCCACGCCCCCACCCGGCCACCCAGACAGCGTACCCTAGATGGGAGGCCGGGTGGGGGCGTGGGCCGGTGCCGCTTCCACGTTAGTGGATCAGAGCCGAAATAACCCGGCGTCAGTCCGCGCGACTGGCGCGGATCGCCGCCGTAATCTGCGCTTCCATGCCGTCGATGGTGCGCTGTGTGGCGGCAATCGCGCTCCGTTTGTCGGCGTCGGACAGCGACGATGCGTTCACCCAGCTGCCATAGGCCGCCACCATGCGGTTCTGCAGGGTACGGCAATTCGTCAGGATCGCGCGCGCGGCGGCGCGTTCCGATCCGCGCGCCGGGGCGGCATCGACACCCGCGCCGATGCAATCGGCCCAGGCCTGGCCGGCCTGCTCCACCTCCGGCGGCGGCGTTTCCTCTGCCGGCTGAAGCAAAATCGCAGCCGCGAACATGGCCAGGATCATGAGCACTCCCCCTCGGTGAGCGCTCTGGGTGCCACGCGGCGGCGAGGCTGTCGAGCGGGGCGCTGTGGCACCCCGCTCGCCCGGCTTAGTTGGAGGGCGTGGCCGGAGCGGCCGGGGCGGCGCGCTGCTGGCGAATCGCATTGGCGATCTGCGCTTCCGCCCCGCCAACCTGCGTGCGGAATTGCTGGCGCGCCATGTCGCGGCCGGCGGCGGGGAAGCTGTCGCTGGCGACCCACGCCTCGAACTGCGTCTCCATCGCGGCCTTCTGCGTCGCGCAGCCGGCGAGCGCCTGCGCCGCGCCTGCTTCCGGCGTCGCCGACGCCGGGACCTGCTCAATCGCGCCTTCGACGCACTGACCGAAAGCCTCGGCGGTCTGCATGAAAGCGGGCGGCGGGACGATTTGCTGCTGCTGGGCCGGGGCGCCGGCGGCCGGCGGCGTCTGCGCGGGCTGTGCGACAGCGGCTGAAGCGGTCAGAACCAGAAGAGCGGAAAGTCCGGTTTTCAACATGATAGGGGTATCTCCAAAGGGCGGCGGACGCTTGGCAGGATTCATGCGGCATGCAAGCGCGATTTGATTCGGTTGAGACGCGGCGTTGCGAAGCCACGGCGCGCCGCCTATCTGCGATGGGAAGAAGCCGAGGAGCCGGAATGACCACTTTCGACGATCGCGAACGCGCTTTCGAGACGCAATTCGCCCGTGACCAGGAAATGCAGTTCAAGATCACTGCCCGCCGCAACAAATTGCTCGGCGCCTGGGCGGCGGAGCTGATGGGGCTGAGCCCGGTCGAGGCCGAAGCCTATGCGCGCGACGTGATCCGCGCCGATTTCGAGGAAGCGGGCGACGAGGATGTGATCCGCAAATTGCTCGGCGACCTCACTTCGGCCGGGATCGAGATCGACGAGGCCGCGATCCGCGCCCAGGTCGATCTGAAGTCGGTGGAGGCGCGCCGCCAGCTGATCGAATCGATGGGCTGACGCGATGCCGATGGCCGCCGACGAGATCGAGACGATGATCCGGGCCGCGATCCCGGATGCGCAGGTCGAAATTACCGATCTGCGCGGCGACGGCGATCATTATGCCGCCCGCGTGGTGGCCGAAGTCTTTCGCGGCATGCCCCGCGTGAAGCAGCACCAGATGGTTTACGAGGCGCTCGGCGGGCGCATGGGCGGCGTGCTGCACGCGCTCCAGCTTTCCACCGCAGTGCCGGATTGAGGACAGACGAAATGACCGACGCCAAGGCCCGCATCGACGAGATCGTGAACGCGAACGACGTCGTCCTGTTCATGAAAGGGACGGCCCTGTTCCCGCAATGCGGCTTCTCCAGCCGCGCGGTGGCGATCCTCGATCATCTCAATGTCGGCTTCGAGACGGTGGATGTGCTGCAGGACCCCGAGATCCGCAACGGCATCAAGGAATATTCTGACTGGCCGACCATTCCCCAACTCTACGTGAAGGGCGAATTCGTCGGCGGCAGCGACATCATGATGGAAATGTTCGAAGCGGGCGAACTTCAACAACTTCTGGCCGACAAACAGGTCGCGAAAGCGGGCTGAGCCCGCCGCGCGGACCGGGTAAGATGGGTCTGCGCGCCGCGATCCGCCGTGCTTTGCCTTATGGCCTGCGCGCCTCCGTGGCCGGAGCGCGCCGGCAGCTTCGCGATCTGCGCGCACGGCCCCGCTTCGCGCGTGGACGGGGCGCTGATTTCCCGCATCCGGTTGTCTCGATCGTGCAGGAGATCAAGCCGTCGCCCTTTCTCGCGGGCAAGCTGGCAAATCTGACGCTTGGCGCTTCCCGGCTCGACGGCGTCGTGGTCGCGCCCGGTGAAACTTTGTCCTTCTGGCGGCTGGTCGGGAAGCCTAGCGCCAGGGCCGGTTTCGCGCTCGGCCGCTCGATCCGCGGCGGCGTGGCCGGGGGCGATATTGGCGGCGGCCTGTGTCAGCTCAGCGGCATCGTCTATGAAGCGGGCATCCGCGCCGGACTCAATCCGGTCGAGCGTCATCCCCATTCCAAGGACCTGTATGCCGAGCAGGAGCGATTCACCCCGCTCGGCCTCGACGCCACCGTGGTCTGGCCCTGGAAGGATCTGCGCCTCGCCAATCCGCTCGACGTCCCGGTTCGCCTGCGCGTGGCCGTCCGCGACCTGACTCTGCACGCGGAAATTCATGCGCTCGGTCAGCGTGAGGCGGCGGAGATCGATATCCAGCGGAGCGACGGTAACGATCACCGGCAGGTCCGCGTTGTCCGGCGCGGCGGCGGGCTTGCCGAGACGCTCAGCGAGGATCGCTACGCTTACTCGGCCGAATGACCGCTTGACCGCCGCTTCAAGTCAACTGTATTATCTGACTAATACAGATGGGGGAGAATCTGATGCATGTCATGAGCCGGGTCGGCGCGGCTGCCGCCGCCGCCTTCATCGTCGCCGCGCCGCAGGCCGCCATTGCCCAGCCCGCGGATTTCCGGGTCCAGGCGGACGCGGTGCTGGCGGAAGCCTATCCGGCAGACGGACCGGGCGTGGCGGTGATCGTCACTCGCGGCGGGCAGACGGTTTACGCCGCCGGGCGCGGCATGGCCGATATCGCCGCGAACCGGCCGCTCGCGCCGTCCAGCGTGTTCCGGCTCGGCTCGATCACCAAGCAATTCACCGCTGCCGTGATCCTGCAACTGGTCGGCGAGGGGCGCATCTCGCTCGACGATCCGTTGACCCGCTTCTTTCCGGATTATCCTCAGCCCGGGGGCGGTGCGACCGTCCGCCAGTTGCTGCGTCACCTGTCGGGCATCCAGTCCTACACCGGCATCCCGGGCTGGATGGAGCCGAACATGAACCGCCCGCACAGCACGGCCCAGATGATCGCCGCGTTCCGCGATCTGCCGTCGCCCACCCGGCCGGGCGAGGCGTTCGCCTACAACAATAGCGGCTATCTGCTGCTCGGCGCGATCATCGAGCAGGTGACGGGCAAGGCCTGGCATGAGGCCATAAGCGAGCGGATTTCACGCCCGCTCGGGCTGACGACGATCGCCTATGGCGAGGATGTGGCGGCCAGCGCGGCAATGGTGCGCGGCTATGGCATCGGCGACAACGGCCCGGAGGCCGCGATGGCGATCCATATGAGCGTCCCGCACGCGGCGGGCGGGCTGGTCGGCTCGGTCGAGGATCTGGCGAAGTGGGCGCGTGCGCTGCACCACGGACGGGTCGTGACGCCAGCGCTTTATCGGGAGATGATCACCCGCACGCCGCTGCCGGACGGCAGCGAAAGCCCTTATGGCATGGGCCTGACGAACGCGGATGCGCGGGGCAGGGCCGGGATCGGCCATGGCGGCAATATCAACGGCTTCGCCACCGACAGCCTCTATCTGCCGGCGGAAGACATGTTCATCGCGGTCTTCGCCAATGTCGAAAATCCGGCCGTCGATCCGCCGACATTGTTGCGCCGGATCGCCGCGCTGGCGCTGGGCGATCCCTATCCGATCTTCACCCGCGCCGCGCTCGATATGGCGGCGGTCGAGCCACTGTTCGGTGTCTACCGGATCAGCGACAACGAGGCGCGCCGCTTCTACGCGCGCGACGGCAAGCTCTACACCAGCCGTGATGGCGGCCGCGAACTGGAGGTCTTCCCGGCCGGTGGCGACCGCTACTTCTACGGCCCCGGCAGCCTTACCTGGTTCCGCATCGAGCGCGGGGCGGACGGCACTCATGTGATGCACATGCATTCGAACGGCCAGAACGAGGCTGTCCGCTCGCCCCGCACCGGCCCGATCCCGCCGGAAGCGCCAACCGTGGCGGTCGCGGAGACGCTGCTGCGCACCTATGTCGGCCGCTACCTCACCGGCGGCCCGGTCGTGACCATCGCCATGGCAGAGGCGGGCGGCCTCACCGTCCAGCTCGACGGTCAGCCCGCTTTGCCGCTGCGCGCGATTTCCGAACGCGAGTTCCGGGTGGAAGAGGTGGGCGCGAGGATCGCCTTCGACGTCGCGGACGGCCGCGTCACCGGCCTCGTCATCCACCAGGGCGGCGGCCAGCTCCCGGCCCGGCGCGACGGGGACTAAAGGACCCGGGCGCCTCGCCTCCGGGCCGGCCGACCGCGATTAGTCGCCGCGTCTGCCGCAACGTGTCGGGGGTCTGAATGTCCCAGGCGAGGCCGAGCCGCTCCAGCAGCCGGACGAAGCCGAAGCCCCAATCCGATTGCCCCGGATAAAGCCCGATCCGCGCTGAGCCGGGAAAGGCGTGGTGATTGTTGTGCCATGCTTCCCCCATCGTCGGGATCGCTGCCCAGGGCACGTCATGCGCCTGCACGCCCGCGCCCTCCACCAGCCAGCTTTGCGGGCCGCGCCGGTGGGCGAGGTGGCCGATGAACCAGTGGCCCGTCACCGATGCGGACACCCGCGCGCAGACGCCCCAGACCACGAAGCTCCAGCCGCCGGCCAGATAGAGGATCGCGGCGATCGGGATTTGCTGCGCCATCCAGGTCCGTTCGAGAAAGCGGTAAAAGGGGTCGCGGCCGATGCGGCCCAGTTCGAAGCGCGGCGGACTCTCCAGTTCCAGGCGGCAGTGGATCTGCCACCAGGCGTCGACCGGCATCGGCGCCCGGTGCGCGAGATAATCGTGGCACGTCGGCTGCCTTTGCGCCCAGTCGCGCAGATCGTGGGTACGGATCATCCAGAACGGTCCGCTCATCCCCACGCTCGTGCCGAACCAGACGAGGATGCGCTCCAGCCAGAGCGGACATTGGAAGCTGCCGTGGATCAGCCGGCGATGAAAGCCGACCGAATGACCGAGCAGCAGCCCGGCGCCGGTGGTCAGCAAAAAGACCGCGAAGGCCGACCAGGAGAAGAATAGCGGCCCTAGTACGAGCGACGCCGCCAGCATTGCGCCATTCCAGAGCGAATGAACCGGATCCCAGCGCACCCGCCCCGCTACCGGATCAGCTCCGTCCGGGATCAGTGAATTGACGGCGTGCGGATCGAGCCGGGTATGCGATGAACTGCGCATCAACGCCACGGGTTGCTTCGCGGGAACAGCTGAAACCAGAACACAAGCCCGCCAACCACGCCTGCGCCGCCCATCTGTAAAACTCCCACCCAGGCCTCGCCGCTGCCAGCAAGGATGGAAATGATGGGCAGCATGCCGCCGACAAAAAAGCCGCCGAGCCCGGCCGACACTGGGCCAGCGATCCGAAGTTTCGCCGCCAGCGTGAACAGCGGCATGCCGATCGCGAAGCCCAGCAATAGTGCCGCGAGGAGCGCGAACGGGAACACGATGAACATCAGGAAGGGAAATCCGAACCCGGCGATCAGCGTGATTACCAAGGTAGCGGCGGCACTCGCATGAAGAAGGGCGCAGCCGACATTCTCGAAGCCCGGATCAATGACAGGAGGGGCATCCACCTCCGACCCTCGTTCGTCAACGGCCATCGAATCACCTATTCAGAAATTAAGTAATCGCTTAATTATATAGCGCGCGCGTTGCAAGCAATGAAGCGACCGCTTAACTGCTCACCCATGCAGCGCGTGTTCGAAGCCCTCTCCTCCACCATCCGGCGCCGGATGCTGGCCTATCTGTCCGAGACCGATCTGACCGCAGGCGAGATTGCCGCGCGGTTCGAGATCACCAAGTCGGCCGTGTCCCAGCATCTCAACATTCTGGAGAATGCCGGCCTCGTCGAGCGGACCAAGAAGGGCCAGTTCGTCCATTATTCGCTGGTGGCGGAGAGCCTCGCCAACACGCTGAACGGCTATCTGCAGACGGTCTGCCCCGTCTCCCGGCCGCTGCGGAAGGAAAGCGCCGCGATCGCCGCCAGCCGCGCTGCGGGCGACGAGGAAGCGTAAGCGTAAGCCATGACCCCCTTGCTCGCCCAGCGGCTGATCGCCGTGCCGTTCCTGCTGCTCGGCGCCTGGTGCCTGTTCCTGCCGGGCATGGTGGAGCGCCTGTCGCTTCGCCCCGAACATGTGCGCGGCGACGCGGTCACCCTCTTGCTGCTCGGCTGCTTCGGCGCGCAGGCGATGCTCGCGGGCCTGTTCGCCTTCTTCAGCCGCTTCACCCGCGCGACCTTCCTCGTCTACGCGATCGCCCTGCTGCCCTTCTTCTGGTTCAACTACTGGTTCGTGTTCGTCGTGCCGTTGTTCAGCGCATGGATGCTGCTCGATTTCGGCGCCAACGTCGCGATGCTGATCCTGTGCGTCATCGGCTACCGCGCCAGCCCGAAGGCGGACGCGGCAGCCGAGGATTGAGCGACGCCTAGCGCGTGTTCGCCAGCGCGACGGCGTCCGGCCCCGCGGGAAAGCGCAGCTGGCCGGTCGTGTCGTTCGCCGCGCGCCACACCGCGTCGGCGACATCGGCCTCGACGGTCACCAAAGCGGGCTGGCCGAAGGCCGCGAGGATCGGCCCGGCAAATTCCGCATAAGCGGGCGGAATCACATCCTCGATCCTGAGGTCCGTATTCTGCGAGAAGCGCGTGCTCGGCCCGTAGCCCGGTTCGACCAGCTTCGCGCGGACGCCGAACGCGCCCAGTTCATGCGCCAGCGAGCCGGTAAAGCCCTCGATCGCCGCCTTGCTCGCGGTGTAGACCGACGCGAGCGGCATCGGGGCCAGCGTCGCACTGGACGTGACGTTGACGATCACGCCCGAACCGCGCGCCCGCATCTGCGGCACCACCGCCTGCGTCATCGCGATCACGGCCAAAGTATTGGTCTCGAACAGTTCGCGGGTCTTGCGCATCGGCGTCGCTTCCAGCGCACCGATCGCGCCGATACCCGCATTGTTCACCAGCACGTCGATCGGGCCGGCCAGTTCGAGCGCGGCGGTGATGCTCGCGGGATCGGTCACGTCGAGCGGCAGGATGCGCAGCCGCTCGGAGCGCGGCAATATGTCCTCGCGCGGCGTCCGCATCGTCGCGACGACATTCCAGCCCTGCGCGAGGAAATGGCGGGCCGTCTCCAGGCCGTAGCCCGACGAGCAACCGGTGATCAAAACTGTCTTCATGGGAGTGTCCTTTCCATCTGGGTGGACGCTTCCTAGACAGGAAAAGCCGGACGATATATAATCCGAAATCCGTATATATTTAGCAATAGTCCTGATATGCTCGATCCTTTGTCCGAAGTCGTCACCCTGCTCCGGCCCCGCACCGTGTTCACGAAGGGGATTAGCGGCGCCGGCCGCTGGGGCGTCCGCTATGCCGATTTCGGTCAGCCGAGCTTCTGCACGGTGATCGAGGGAAGCTGCCTGCTGGCGGTGGACGGGGAGGAGCCCGTCACCCTCCTGGCTGGCGATTTCGTGCTCCTGCCCGCCACGCCCGGCTTCACCATCTCCGGCTTCGAGCCTGCGCCGCTGACGGCGATCGACCCGAAGACGATGCCCGCGCCTGCGGAGGAAGTCCGCCACGGCGATCCGGAGGGCGACCCCGATGTGCGCCTGCTCGGCGGCTATTTCGTCTTCGATTCGCCTGACGTGGACCTGCTCGTACCATTGCTCCCGCCGCTCGTGCATCTGCGCGGGGCGGAGCGGCTGGCGACGCTGACGCGGCTGGTCGGCGAGGAAGCGTTGGACGCGATGGCGGGCCGCGATCTCGTGCTGTCGCGGCTGGTCGAGGTGCTGCTGATCGAGGCGTTGCGCGCGGCGCAGGGGGAGGGGGCGCCACCGGGCCTGCTCCGCGGCCTCGGCGAGGCGCGGCTCGCTTCGGCGCTTCGGCAATTGCACGGCGATCCGGCCCGGCCCTGGACGGTCGGCGCGCTGGCGAAGGATGCGGGCATGTCCCGCTCGGTCTTCTTCGATCGCTTCACGCGGGTGCTGGGCATTCCGCCGATGGAATATCTGCTCCGCTGGCGGATGGCGCTCGCCAGGGATCTGCTCCGCGCCGGCCGCATCGGCCTCGCCGAAGTGGCGGAGCGGGTCGGCTACGGCTCCAGCAGCGCCTTCAGCGTCGCCTTCAGCCGCCACACCGGCGTCACGCCCGGCCGTTATGCGCGCCTGTCTGCGGCCTAGGGCCGAACGCCCGCTTCACACCAACAAGTCTCTAACCTTTCCAGGCCAATAGAGAGGGATGCGGCGCAGACCTGATCCCCGGCAATGGATTGCGAAGCGCGGCGAACCGATGCCGCTGGAAGCAGCGCTCGTGGAGCAATGGAACCAACGCGAGGGGCGGAAGGGCTGGGCCTATTTCCACGCCTGTTCCTTGTTCGCCGCAGCCGTCTTGGCCCTTGTGATAGGCTTTGGCGTGGCGCGCGCTACGCCCGATCATCTCGTTCGCATTCCGATATTGCTGCCTGTCCTCTCCATATTGGGGTGCAGCACCGCCCTCCTGTTCGGCTTGCTCATTCATCGCGATGTCCGGCCAAATTTCATGGGGCGCGCGGCGAAGTTCGCCTGGATCGGGATGCTCTGCGTCCCCCCGCTGTTTCTCGCCCTGTTGGCCATTTCCTATCGTTCGGCACATGTGGCCGAGCCGGTCCGGGCGCAGATTGTCGGCCACAAGAGCCACGGACGCAGCCCCTTCAACCGCACCTCGACCATCGTCGCTTTCGACGACGGTGTGACCGTGGAGGTAGAAGGGTCGGCGGGCCATCGGCATGCCTGCTTGCTCGTCCGTCAGGTCGAGGGACCCTTTGGCTTCGCGTGGCTGCGGGTTGAGGCGAGGTCGCCGGCGCCCGGCCGTGGCCAGCTCAACTGGCCGGTCCACCGCGAGGCCTGCTTCTCCGACCGTCCGCTGGTGAGCTTGCGCGGCTGATGGTCTGAACCATTGCCCTCGACGCACGGGGGACTAAAGCCCGCCTCCATGCCTGCCCCCAATTCCGCCGACAGTTTCACTTTCTCTATCGCCGCCACCGACGGCCGCGCCCGCACCGGCACGATCCGCATGCCGCGCGGCGAGATCCGCACGCCCGCTTTCATGCCGGTCGGCACCGCCGCGACGGTCAAGGCGATGAAGCCGGCCGATGTGCGGGCGGCGGGGGCCGACATCATCCTTGGCAACACCTATCACCTCATGCTCCGCCCCGGCGCGGAGCGGATGCAGCGGCTCGGCGGGCTGCACGCCTTCATGGGCTGGGACCGGCCGATCCTGACCGACAGCGGCGGCTATCAGGTGATGAGCCTGTCGGCCCTGACCAAGGTCACGGAGGAGGGCGTCGCCTTCGCGTCGCACATCGACGGTTCGCGCCACATGCTCTCGCCTGAACGCTCGATGGAGATCCAGCACGCGCTCGGCAGCGACATCGTCATGGCCTTCGACCAGCTCGTGCCGACCACGGTCAGCCGCGAGGCGCAGGCGGCGGCGATGGACCGTTCGATGCGCTGGGCCGCGCGCTCGCGCGTGGCGCTGGATACGCTCGGCCATCACGGCGCTTTGTTCGGCATCCAGCAGGGCGGACTGGACCAGGAACTGCGCAAAGCCTCGGCCGACGCGCTGATCGACGTGGGCTTCGATGGCTATGCGGTCGGCGGCCTGGCGGTGGGGGAAGGGCAGGAGGCGATGTTCGCCTGCCTCGATTTCGCCCCCGGCCAGCTCCCCGCCGAAAAGCCGCGTTACCTGATGGGTGTCGGCAAGCCGGACGATATCGTCGGCGCGGTGCTGCGCGGCATCGACATGTTCGATTGCGTCCTGCCCACCCGCTCGGGCCGCAACGGCCAGGCTTTCACCTGGGACGGTCCGCTGAACATCCGCAACGCCAAGTTCGCCGAGGACCAGTCCCCGCTCGCCGCCGACTGCGCCTGCCCGGTCTGCGCCGGCTGGAGCCGCGCCTATCTCCACCACCTCGTCAAATCCGGGGAGATGCTGGGTGCCATGCTGATGACCGAGCATAACATCTATTTCTACCAGCAGCTGATGCAGCAGCTCCGCGACGCGATCGCAGAAGGACGGCTCGACGCCTGCGCCGCCACGTTCACCGCCCGTTATGGCGCGCGGGCGCAGGGATGAGGCCTGATGCGTATGATCCTGATCCTGGGACTCGCCGTCGCCGGTTGCATGGGGGCCTCGCCGGCCGCCAATGTCGCGGAGACGGCGCCCGCGCCTGAGGGCGGGAACCAGAGCCAGCCGCGCGAGCAGCGTCCCGCCGATCAGCCGGGCCATGCCTATGGCGGCCTCAACGAGACGATCCGCCTCGGCGACCTGACGATCAAGCCGCTGGAAGTGATCGAGGATAGCCGTTGTCCGGTCGATGTCGATTGCGTCTGGAGCGGCCGCCTCGTGATGCGCGCCGAAATATCGGGCGTGGATGGCCCCGCGACTCTTTCGTCGATCGAACCATTCGTCTTGCCCGGCGGCGGGCGGCTCGTCCTGGCCAGCGTCTGGCCGGAAAATTACCGCCAGAGCAGCGGCCCACGCGCACCCTACCGGTTCGGCTTCAGGCGCGACTGAACCCGCCGGGGCCGGCGAGACCTTCTTCCGGTTCGTAGCGCAGCACGTGGGCTTCGGCGGCATGGCTTTCATTGCCCGCAAGCTTGCCGGCCGAAATGCCCGCGATCCTGAAGCCCTCGCTCAGATATAGCGACAGCGCCGCGTCGTTGCCGACCAGCACTTCGAGCGAGAGCGGGCGGTTGGCCCTGCCTATCGCGGCGCGGAGCAGGCGTCGGCCTAGTCCGCGTCTGAACTGGCCGGGATCGACATAGAGCCAGGTGAGCTCATCGCCGGCGACGGCGACGAAGCCAAGCACCAGCTCGTCCTGCTCGAGTACGAGGATCTCTGCCTCGAACAGCCCTTCGCGTTCGGCCGCGACTTCGAGAGGGAGAAAGGCGGCGGAAAGGCTGCTGGCGGCGAGTTCATGAAGCCGCGCAGAATCATGGACCCGGCAAATTGCCGCCCAGTCGGACGCTTGATAGGCCCGGATCGTCATAGCCGGGAGGCACATCCCGCCCGCCGTTTCTAGCCGCCGAAGCCGGTTCCCAGGAAGCTCGGCACCGGGCCGTTCCAGCCATCGTCGCCGCCGGCTTGCTCCGGCTCCTCGCGCCGTTCGCGGCGAGGAGCGGGGGCTGGAGCAGGCGCGCGTGCGGGCGCGGCAGCGGCCTTCGGCGCGTCCTCGCTGCGGCCGCGGCCACGGCCGCCCCGGCTACGGCGCGGCTTATCGTCGCGTGCCGGACGCTCCTGACGCTCGACACGCTCTTCGCGCGCTTCCTCTTCGGCCGCCGGCTCAGGCGCGCCTGCGCCGTCCTCGACCAGCGGGATTTTGATGCCGGTCAGCTTCTCGATCCGGTCGATCGCCTCGGCATCCTCGCGAGTCACGAGCGTCACCGCCGTGCCGCTCGCGCCCGCGCGACCGGTACGGCCGATGCGGTGGACATAATCGTCCGGCTGCCAGGGCACGTCATAATTGAAGACGTGGCTGACGCCCTTGATGTCGAGGCCCCGGGCGGCGACGTCGGACGCGACCAATATGTTGATCTCGCCGGCCTTGAACCGGTCCAGTTCCTTGATCCGCTCAGACTGTTCCATGTCGCCATGGATCGGTCCGGCCTTGAAGCCGCCGCGCTTCAGGCTCGTGGCCAGTTCGCGCACCGTCGTCTTGCGGTTGCAGAAGACGATCGCGGTCGCCACGCCGTCGCCGCGCAACAGCCCGCCCAGCGCGTCGCGCTTCTTCGGCCCGGCCACCTTCATGATGCGCTGATCGATCAGCACGTTTGCAGCCGCTGGCCGCGCCACTTCGATCTGCTTCGGGTTGCTCAGAAACTTGTCGGCCAGCTTCTTGATCACCGGCGGCATGGTCGCGCTGAACAGCAAGGTCTGGCGATTGGCCGGCAGCTTGGAACAGATTTCCTCGATGTCCGGGATGAAGCCCATGTCGAGCATGCGGTCGGCTTCGTCGATCACCAGCAAGCCGCAGCCGTTGAGCAGGATTTTCCCCCGCCCGAACAGGTCCATCAGCCGGCCCGGCGTCGCGATCAGCACGTCGACGCCCTTTTCCAGCTTTTTGATCTGGTCGCTCATGTTCGTGCCGCCGATCAGCAGCGCCATGTTGAGCTTGTGATATTTGCCGTATTTCTCGAAATTCTCCGCGACCTGCATGGCCAGCTCGCGCGTCGGCTCCAGGATCAGGCTGCGCGGCATGCGCGCCCGGCCGCGGCCCTCACCGAGAATGTCGATCATCGGCAGCACGAAGGCGGCGGTCTTGCCGGTGCCGGTCTGGGCGATGCCGATCAGGTCGCGGCCCATCAATACGGTCGGGATCGCCTCGCGCTGAATGGGCGTGGGCGTGTCGTAGCCCGCTTCGGTCACTGCGCGCAGCAGATCGTCGGACAGATGGAGGTTGGCGAACGTCATGGGCCGCGCGGCTAGGCGTTACGCAGAGAGCAAAGTCAAGGAAATGCGGCCTCAGCGCCCTCTTGCCGGCGGCCTCAGCACCCGGAATTGCACGATCTCGCACTGCCCGCCCATGCGCGAGCGGATCGCATCGCGGCCGGCGCAGAGCTGCCCGTCCGGATTCGCATCGACATACAAGCCGCGATAATAATCGAGCGCCGCGCAGCGCCCGACCAGCCGCGCCCGGACGCGGCTATTGTCGCGCATCAGCAGATCGACATTGCTTGCACTCGGCATCGCCCCGGCAATCTGCCGGGCGGGGATGCAGCGCGGGCCGTTCGTCTCGCGCCAGCCCATATTGCTCATCGCCGGGACGCGGTCGTCGCGGCGGGGCACGCGGATGATGATCTGCTGGACGGTAATCTGCAGCAGCTCGACGGCGATGCGCTCGATCCGCGGCGGTGCGGTCTCCTCCTCGTCGACGGGAGGGGCAGCGAGCGACAGCGCAGCCACCATGGCGAGGCGGATCAAGCGAAATTCTCCATTTTGCGGATTTGAGCCGCCGCCGGTTGAATATGGCATGAATTGGGCAGAGGCGGACGCCGATCCCCTGCCGACACCCCGGCTTGCGGTTTCGCCCACGGCGCAATAGAGGGTGACACACCGAATCCAGGTCGCGCGCGCGACCGGTCCAGACGCACCCATATCCATGGAGTTCATTCGAATGGCGACGCAGCCGGCGGAAAATTTGCCCCTGTTTTACAAGAATCTGATGCCGCTGCAGAGCGGCGTTCACGCCAATTATCGCCTTCGCACGCCGGACAAGGCGCCCTTCTTTGCGCAGGCGCATGCGGTTCCGCTGACGATCGACGAGTTCGTCAACGCGCAGCGTTTCTACCCGATCGTCTTCTCGGTGGGCGACAATCCCGTGCCGCTGGCCTTGATGGGGTTGAACGAGGGCGTGAACGTCTTCCTCGACGATAGCGGCGAATTGCGCGGCGAATTGTACGTCCCGGCCTATGTCCGCCGCTATCCGTGGCTGCTGGCCCGGACCAGCCCGGATGCGCCCGAATTGTCGCTCTGCTTCGATCCCGACAGCGGCGTGGTCGGCGAATATGAAGATGGCGAGCCGCTGTTCGACGGCGACAAGCCCAGCATTGCGACCAACAATGTCGTCAAATTCTGCGAAGATTTCGAGATGTCGGCCCAGCGCACCGGCGCGTTCGTCAAGGAATTGCAGGATCTGGGCCTGCTGATGGACGGCGAGGTCAGCATCCAGCTGGACAGCGAGGAGCAGCCCTACGTCTATCGCGGCTTCCTCATGGTCAATGAAGAGAAGTTCAAGGCGCTGACGGACGAGCAACTGCGCAAGATCAGCGACAATGGCATCCTGCCGTTGGTCATCGCGCATCTCTTCTCGCTGTCGATGATCCGCGACATTTTCGGCCGCCAGATGCAGCAGGGCAAGGTCCCGCCGCAGGCCGCGCCGAACGGTGCCGCGAACCCGGCGCTGCAGGTCAACTGACCCCCTAAAAAGTCGTTAGGTTTCAGCGGCTTAATATCCCTTGAAACCGCGACTCCATTCCCCATATGAGGGGAAGCGCGGGGCCATACCCCCCCTTTGTGGCCGCGCGCCGCGCCCTCTCCGGAGGGCGCTCCTCCCTGAACTTGGCCGCCGCGTGACCCCACGCGGCGGTCATTTTATTTTCGGGGCCGGCTATTCGGCCGCGATCGCCGCGGATTCGCCGCAGGCCTCGGCCGCAATCGCCTCGCAGATCGCCGCCAGCAGCCGCGCAATGCCGTCGAACCCGTCGCCCGGCTCGCGCAAAGCCGCATCCAGATAGAGCGAGCGGTCCACTTCGACCTGCAAGGCATGAACCTGCTCCTGCGGCCGGCCATGCCGTTCGATCACATGGCCGCCCGCATAGGGATCGTTGAGTCCCGCCGCGAAGCCCAGTTGGCGCGCCGCCGCGATCGCCGCCGCCAGGATATGCGGACCTGCCGTCACCCCATAACGGTCGCCGAAGATGATCCCGGGCTGCCCCGGCCCGCGCGGCGGCATGGAATGGCAATCCAGCAGAACCGCCACGCCGAACCGCGCCCGCGCGGCCTGCAGCGCCTGTTCCAGCACCGCGTGATAGGGCCGGTGGATCGTCTCCACCCGCCGCTTCAGCTCGTCGCGGCTCATCCGCCCGCGCCACAGCGCTCCCGAACCCGCCAGCCGGGCCGGCACCAGCCCCAGCCCGCCCCGAGTCCGCACCGTCGTCAGCAGGCTGCCGCTCGGCGGGGCAGGGGCGATCATCGCCGGGTCCAGTTCCCTCTCGTCACGATTGAGGTCGATCTCAGCGCGCGGCGCCTGCGCCACGATCGCGGTCGCCCCGGTCCCCGCCGCGCGCCAGACCAGCCGGTCGACCAGCCGGTCCTCCAGTTGCTCGAGCACGTTCAGCGGCACCCGCGCCGCGCGCAGCAAAGCGGCGCTGTAGCCGCGGCCCGCATGCGGCACGGACAGCACGATTGGCGAGGCGGGGCGTTCCGGCCCGATGCGGAGAAATGGCGGCGCGTCCGTACGGGCGGTCATGGGCCGGTGGTGTATGGCAGGCGTGGCACGGCGGCAACGCCATATCAAAGCGGGACATTAACCCTGCCGCCCATGCTGGCATTGCGATTCGAGTTCGCGCATACAGGTCCGCACGAGGGTTCAGGGACGATAGGGGCGATGATCAGGATCCTGCTGGCGGAAGACGATGAGGCGATGCGGCTCTATCTCGCCCGCGCGCTGGAGCGCGTCGGCTATGAGGTCCAGTCGGTCGACAATGGCGCCGCGGCTTTGCCGCTGCTGGAGCGCGAGCGCTTCGACCTGCTGCTGACCGACATCGTCATGCCGGAAATGGACGGCATCGAACTCGCCCAGCGCGCCGCCGAAATCTGCCCGGACGTGCGCGTCATGTTCATCACCGGCTTCGCCGCCGTCGCCCTGAAGGCCGGCCGCCGCACGCCGGAAGCCAAGGTCCTCTCCAAGCCCTTCCACCTCAAGGATCTGGTGATGGAAGTGGACCGCATGTTCCAGTCCGAGGACCAGCACGGGCGACTTTAAGTGCCGCTAGATGCAGGGCGCCAGGGCAGCCCGGATGATGTCCCTTTCGAGCGATTTGCTCTCGAACCGATGACCCCAGCGATATTCATCGGATTCCGGTCCCATCCTCTGTGAAAACCAGAGTTCGAATTTCGTCGCCCCGGCAATCTGCCGCGCCATTGCCACCGGCAGTTCCACGAGTCCGTGAAAGAACTCGGGTTCGGTGCGAAACTGGGCTGTGGCCGCACTGAGGCCGAGTTGCTCCGGGTCCAGGTTCTCATCCTGCTCATTGGTAATGCCGAGATTGAAATGGCTGAAAACCTGGGGGAAATCGACCGGGTTGAGCCATCGGCCCGCGTGGAAGTGGCCGTGCGCGACGTCTTCCTGCGTCCAGGGCAAAGGCGGCAACTGAAGAATCCGGGACAAACGTATTGGCTCCGGCAGCTCTTCCGGAAGTTCTCCCGGTGTGGCTGCGACCGCCTGTGTGTAAACGAATACCGGCTTTCGGACATTTGACGATGGCGTTGCGCGGCAGGCTATGATGAATTGATGGTCTTCATGGCTGGCAAGCGCCAGCAAGGTGTCGCCATCAGGTACCAGCCGGAATTCGGAGATGTCGGTCCCGCGCGGGGTCAGAACGCGTAAATCCTCAAGCTCCTGCGGCGTGAAGAAGCGGAAATCGCTGGTGGGCACAGCGGCGGACCGAACGACCACGGCGGTGCTGACACCCATGCTCGCCACATAGTCGCTGAGTTCGCTGGTCATGCCCTGAACATCCGCGGTAATCATGCCGGTGACCACGTCGCGCTGACCGGGATTCAGTCCCGTGATACGCCCGCCGTCATAGTTGAAGCTGTGGAATCCTAGGCGATCCTGCGTCGTTCCCAGATCTTCGTAAATGCCGACGGGGAGGTTGCGAATGCGCCCGCCTAGAAACGCATAGGCGCATGCGCTGAGGCACAGGTCTTCGCGATCGACTTCGGTCGCTATTCGCATCCTGCGGATCGCGCGCCCCAAGTCCATTCCGGCCTGAAGGCTGCCGCCTCCGCTGTTGAACTGCACGCCTTGCAGGGATTCGATTGCGTCCTGCTCAGCCATGAATTGCTCGAACCGGCGCGGCGTATCGGCAGTGATCCTTCCTTCAGCTTTGACCCACCAGATTCCGTAAGTCGCCACTATGGTGGAAAAGGTCATTTCCTGCTGTGGCGGAGCTTCCCGTGCTTCCTCTCCTTGCTCCTGCGCGGCGGCCGGCGCCGCAGCGATCGCAAGCAAGCCAATGATGGTGCGAACCAGCTTCATGCCTTCTCTCGCCTAGATACAGGACGCAAGCGCCGTCCGGATCACGTCGCGCTCCAGCGGATCACTGTCGAAACGATGGCCCCAGCGATATTCGCTGACGGACGAGCCTGAGAACGCCTCGGCAAACCAGAGGCTGAAGGAGGCCGCGCCCGTGATCCGCCGGGCCATAGTTACTGGGATTTCGACCAGCCCGTGGAAGAAAGCAGGTTCCACGCGGAATTCGGCGTTGGCGGCGGAAAGCTCCACCTGCTCCGCTTCCACTTCGTCGCCTTCGTCATTGAATACAGCAAAGTGAAAATCGTCGTACACTTGGTTGGAGTCGGCGGGGATCATCCACTCTTGGGCATGGAAATGGCCATGCTCCAGATCACGTTGCGTCCAGGGCAGCTTTGTAACGCGGTTGATCTGCGACAGCAGGATCGGTCGCGGCAGTTCGTCTGGGAGTTCCGCAGCGCTGGCGGCGACGGCCTGCGTGAACACCACAACCGGTCTGCGCACGCCGGATGCGGATGCGCGACAGGCCAGAATGAACTGATGATTTTCATGCCGGGCCACCGCGAGCAACGTGCCGCCATCGGGGACAAGCTGGAATTCGGTGACGTCACCGCCACGCGCGGTCACGATGCCAAGGTCGGTCAGTTCCTGGGTGGTGAAGTACAGGAACCGGCCAGCAGGAATATCGGCTGAGCGCACGACGATCTCGGTGCTGGCCCCCATGCTCGCCACATAGTTGCTGAGCCGGCTCGTCATGTCCTGCACGTCGGTGATCAGCATCCCGCTGACGGTAGGTCTGTCCCCGTAACTGAAGCTGTGGAAGCCGAGGCGATCCTGCGTCGGCTCCGGTTCCTGGCCATATGCCCTCGCGAGGCCCCTGAAACGTCCGCCCAGGAAAGCGTAAGCGCAGGCGCTCAGGCAACGCGCTTCGAAATCGACGTCGGTACCGATCCGCATCCGGCGGATGGCCCGCCCCAGCGCCATTCCGCCTTCCAGACTGCCGCCATCGCTGTTGAGCGTGATATATTGCAGGGATTCAATGCTGTCCTGTGCGGCAACAAACTCCTCGAAGCGTCGCGCTGTATTGCCCGAAATCCTGCCCTCGGCCTCGATCGACCAAGACCCGCGGGCAGAAACGACCTTGGCGAAAGTCATCTCCGGCGGTTGCTGTTGTTGCGCCAATGCAGGGGCAGCCGCGAACAAGCACAAACTCATGACGGTCGCGGCCAGCCTCATTGCTTATTCTCCTCGTCCTTTCTGGCGATATAGGCTTCGATAACCGTGCCGAGATTCTTCGAATGGTGTCGGCGGGCCTCGACGATAATATGCTCGTACAGGCCCCAGAATTCGCGGATGATGGTCTCGAAATAGGCGTCGATGATCCGTTTGTCGCAGGCGCCGACATCCACGCAGAGCAGGGTGCGGTCATAGAAAGCCGTGAGTTCATAAATCGAGATAAGGATCGACTGGTTCTCGGGATTGAACGGCTTGATTCTGTCATTCACAAAATCTGCACGGGCCTGCCGCGAGCCGCCGCCGACGGCACTGATCGTCGCCAGTTCCCCCCGCCAATTTGCCCAGGCGCGAGTGAGGTTCAGGCGATGCGTGTTCACCGGATCAGTATTGAATTGCTCCACATGCTTGAGTGACATTTCGGAGCGTTGTGCGCTGCTGTCTGCGCTGATCTGCAGGAAAAGGCCGATCAGGGCCAGGGACGTGCACAGGTAGGAAAGGGCTTCGAGATAGATCAGCCACCGGCCGGGCTGGCGCGGCGGCGGCGCGTCCGGCTGACTCTCCTCAGTCGCGCCAGCCGCCACCGTCATGAGCGGCAGCCGTAGGTGCTGACCGTAACCCGCGTCGCGCGGGGATTGTTGCGTGCCTGGGCGCGCAGCCGTTCGAAGAAGCAGCGGCGCAGCTGCCGGTTCAGCGGAATCATGCAGCTTTGGAAACCCGCCGCGCAATCCGGAATATACTGATTCTCCATGATCCCCTGACGCTCGACGCGGGTCGGATGTGTCGTGGGACAAAGTGTCGGGAAGACCACGAGGAGACTATCCGGCGAGGCGAGGTAGGATTGCTCGTGCGCGATCAGGCAATCGAGGTTCGGCCGTCGAATCCAGTAAATATCCTGATCGTCCAGGCTCGCAGACGCGAAGCTCATCGGTGCCAGTGAAAGCCAGACCGCGAGCATCATTGCCTCCATCCTGATCTTGGTCGCAACTCGATCGTAGCAGGGCAGCTAGGCGGCGCAAGGCGAGGCGAGTTGAGTTCGCCCTAAATGGCCGGCTTGGTGATCATCAGCCAGACGATCGCCAGGATCGCGGCGAAGGCCGGGATGCCGCAGGCGAACCACCAGCGGAACAGATAGTAATAGTCCGGCGGCAAGGGTTCGCCCGCCGCCGCTGCCGCGCGTGCCAGATCGCGCATCCGCATCTGCATCCAGACCACCGGCAGCCAGAAGGCGCCGATGATCAAATAGAGAAGAAGGGACAGCGACACCCAGCCTTCGTTCAACGACAGGCCGGTCTTCCACGCTAGCAGCGTGCCCGTAATCGGCTGCACGGCGACCGCGGTCGCGGTGAACAGCCAGTCGGCGATCACCACGATCCGCGCCACCGCCGCCACCGTCGCGGCCTCGCCGGTGCGGTGTGCCATCAGCATGAAGAAGGCGATGCCCGCGCCTGTCCCGATCAGCATTGTCGCGCCGATGATATGGAGGAATTTGAGCAGGAAATATTCGGTCATCGTTCGTCCAGCATGGCGAGGCAGACGAGGTTCAGCACCATGACCGGCACGATCTTCAGCAGCCGGCCCAGCGGATCCGCCCACAGCTCCGGCATCAGCATCGTGCCCGCGAGCAGATAACCGGCCGTGCCGATAAAGGCTACGATCAGCGCCGGCCGGATCGTTCGCCGGTGCAGCAGCAGCACGCCCATGAGCACATCGAACAACGCCCCGCCAACCACCAATTCCCACGCCCATGGCGCCGCGGCCGTCGCCTCGGTCAGCCGGATCGCCTCCGCCCGGCCAGGGCCGAGCGTGATCAGTCCGGTCAGCAGCCAGAACAAAGCGAAGGCGATGACGACCACCGGTTTCAGCAGGAAGAGCTGCGCGAACCAGCGGTCCTGCACCCCCGCCGGGCTGGCCGCGAGCGCCGTTTTCAGCGGCGTCGGCGTCATGCCGGTCAGTTCCCGCCAGACCGCATTGTCGCCGGTGGAGCCGCGCGCCAGCTCGATCCGCGCCGTCGTGCGGACGGGCGGCCGCCAGCCGAACCAGGCGGCGAGATCGCCCAGCCGCCAGGCCAGTGCCATCGCGAATCCCGGTACGCGCAACGTCCATGCGGGCTTCCAGCCGAGCCAGGCCCGATAGCGCGCAACCACGTCGGCGAATTCCAGCCGCTCGGGTCCCGCCATGTCGAATGCGACCCGAGACGGCGCGCCGGGTTCGATCATCCGCAGCACTGTCTCGGCGACATCGTCCAGCTGCACGGCATCCACCGCGCCCGCTTCCTTCACCGGAATCGCGCAGGGCAAAGCGGCCAGCCCACGGATCAAAGCGCTGCCGCCATAGGCCTGCCGCCCCAGCACCACCGACGGCCGCAAGATCACCCAGTCCAACCCGCTCGCCGCGAGCGCCGCATCGCCAGCCTGCTTGGTCCGCATGAATTCGGTCGCCGCCGGCCGGTCCACGCCCATCGCCGACATCTGCAAGACGCGCCTCACCCCGGCCCGCTCGCACGCCGCCCAGAGTGCCGCCGGCGCCTCCGCATGGACGCGCGCGGTGGAATCGCGGCCATTGTCCTGCAGCGTGCCCGCGCAATTCAGTACCGCGTCGATTCCCGCGAGGTGTGGCAGCCAGTCTTCCGGGCCGCGGATGGCGCGCAGATCCAGCGCGATCCACCGCGCCACCGGCACGCGTCGCGCCGCGCTGTCCACGCCGCGGGCAACGCCAACCACCTCATGGCCCGCCGTGCCAAGCCGCGCCGCCACCGCGCTCCCGATCAGCCCCGTCGCCCCCAGCAGCAGCACCCGCACCGGCCATCCCCCTCCGGCGCAGGGTCGCATGGAAGACGCGCTGCGGAAAGTCCCCGAAGGGATCCGGCAAATAGTTCAGATCGGGTGGAAAATGGTGGGCGTGGCAAGGATTGAACTTGCGACCCCTGCGATGTCAACACAGTGCTCTACCACTGAGCTACACGCCCACATTTGCTCTTCGAGCGCCCGGCGGGGTGGGCCGGGAAGGCGGCTCACTAGCTTGAAGCCTGCGGCGACGCAAGGCCGAGGAAGCGCGCGATCCATCCCGCCACGCGGCCATTGTCGTTATAGCCGTTCAGCGAGGCGATCGCGGCGTCCGGATCGGGCAGGCGCTCGCGCCGCGCCTCGATCAGCGCCTTGGCATAGGCCGGGCTGAACTCCGGGTGGCATTGGAACGAGATCGCCGCGCGCCCGCGCCAGGCCAGCCCGGCATATGGTGTGAACTCGCTGGCCAGGATGATATCGGTGTCAGCCGGCGGCGCGACGACCTGGTCCTGGTGCGAAGCGGGAATGGCCACGGACAGGGCCTCGTCCATCCACGGCCGGCGGCCGACCACGGCATATTCCTGCAGGCCGATGCCCCAGCCCTTCGCCGATTTCTCGACCCGGCCGCCGAACGCCTCCGCCATCGCCTGATGCCCGAAGCAGATGCCGACCAGCGGGGTCCTGGCGGGCGCCGCGCGCAGCCACTCCTTCAGCGCCGCGATCCAGGGCAGGCCGTCATACACGCCCGCCGGCGAGCCGGTGACGATATAGCCCCGATGGGCGCCATGATCGGGCAGGGGGCCTGAAGCGACGTCGTAGGTGGGCAGCTTCCCCGTGCCGAGCATGTCCGCGAACATGTCCGGATAGGAACCGAATTGCGCCGCGAGCTCGCCGGGCGGTGTGCCGGTTTCCAATATTGCGATACTCATAGTCTCGTTCGCATCAGCCTTCGGGGCCGGCTTTCGCGCGGCTATCCCGCGTGGCCAGCGTCCGCAACCGCAGCGCGTTCAGCCGGATGAAGCCCGCCGCGTCGCGCTGGCTGTAGCTGGACGATCCTTCCTCAAAGGTCACCAGATCCTGATCGTACAGCGCCAGCGGGCTTTCCCGGCCAACCACCGTCGCATTGCCCTTGTACAGCTTCATCCGCACCCGCCCGGTGACATGCTCCTGGCTTTTGTCGATCAGCGCCTGCAGCATCTCGCGCTCGGGGCTGAACCAGAAGCCGTTATAGATCAGCTTCGCATAGCGCGGCATGATCTCGTCCTTCAGATGAGCCGCGCCGCCGTCCAAAGTAATGCTTTCCATGCCGCGATGCGCCGCGAGCAGGATCGTCCCGCCCGGCGTCTCGTACACCCCGCGTGACTTCATCCCGACGAAGCGGTTCTCGACCAGATCGAGCCGGCCGATGCCATTGTCGTGGCCGAGCTGGTTGAGCTTCGTCAGCAGGCTCGCGGGCGACAAAGCCTCGCCGTCGATAGCGACCGGATCGCCCGCTTCAAAGTCGATCACGATGTAGGTCGCCACATCCGGCGCCTCTTCCGGCGAAATCGTGCGCTGATGGACATATTCCGGCGCCTCCGCGGCCGGATCCTCCAGCACCTTCCCCTCGCTCGACGAGTGCAGCAGATTCGCGTCGATCGAGAAGGGGCTCTCGCCGCGCTTGTCCTTGGCGATCGGGATCTGGTGCTGCTCGGCGAAGTGGATCAATTGCTCGCGGCTGGCGAAATCCCATTCCCGCCACGGCGCGATCACGTGGATGCCGGGTTCCAGCGCATAATAGCCGAGCTCGAAGCGCACCTGGTCATTGCCCTTGCCGGTCGCGCCATGGCTGACCGCGTCGGCGCCCACTTTGCGCGCGATCTCGATCTGGCGCTTGGCAATCAGCGGCCGGGCGATCGAGGTGCCGAGCAGATATTGCCCTTCATAGACCGTATTCGCGCGGAACATCGGGAAGACGTAATCGCGCACGAATTCCTCGCGCAGATCCTCGATGAAGATATTCTCCGGCTTGATGCCGAGCAGCTCCGCCTTGCGCCGTGCCGGCTCCACTTCCTCGCCCTGACCCAGATCGGCAGTGAAGGTGATCACCTCCGCACCATATTCGGTCTGCAGCCACTTCAGGATGATCGAGGTGTCCAGGCCGCCGGAATAAGCAAGCACGACCTTCTTGGGGGCATTCATACGTAAACCTCATGGGATCGCCCCATCATCGCTTCGAAGCGATGGATGAGGGCAGGGATGGGAAAGCCGTCGCGGACGGCGAGGAAGATGGTGTCGTCGCCGGCGACCGTCCCGGCAATCTCGGCCAGTTCGGCCTGATCGATGGCGCTGGCCACGAGATGGGCAGAGCCGGGTGGCGTCTTCATCACCAGCATCGGCCCGGCCGGCTCGATCCCGCGCACCCATTCGCGCACGATCCGCTCCAGCTGCCCGGTCGCCCAGTCGCGCGCGCCGAACTGGTCCGGCAGCACATAACGCAGCACGCCGTCGCGCTTCACCTTCACCGCGCCGAGCGAGACCAGATCGCGTGACACCGTCGCCTGCGTCACTGTGTGGCCCAGCGTGCCCAGCCGCTCGGT
>DDTH01000007.1:0-29095 GCA_002344055.1 Sphingomonadales bacterium UBA2369 | reverse complement strand
AATCCGCAAGGTGCGCGTTGTGAGCCCCCTCCACCACGCCTTCGGCGCGGTCCCCCTCCCCATGAATGGGGAGGATCGAAGAAGGCCACCCATCACCCCACCATCCACGCCAGCGCCGCGCGGGCGGTGTGCATGCGATTCTCCGCCTGCCGCCACACGCCCGAGCGCGGCCCGTCGATCACCGCGGCCTCGACCTCCTCGCCGCGCCGCGCGGGCAGGCAGTGCAGGAACCACGCGTCGTCGGTCAGCGCCATCAGCGCCTCGTCGACCTGATATGGCGCCAAAGCCGCGTTGCGCCGCGCCGTTTCCTCCGCCTGGCCCATCGAGACCCAGACATCGGTGTAAACGACCTGCGCCCCCGCGACCGCTTCGGCCGGATTCACCACCTGCCGCACACCCTCCGGCGGCGCGGCGAGCTGGAACTCCTCGGGGCTGGCGATGGTGAGCGTCGCACCCGCCAGCGCACAGCCTTCTGCCAGCGACTTGGCGACGTTGTTGTTGCCGTCGCCGACATAAGCGATCTTCGCGCCCGCCAGCTTCCCGGTCAGCTGCTTGATCGTCAGCAGATCGGCCAGCCCCTGCAGCGGATGGTCCGTATCCGACAGCATGTTCAGCACCGGCACGTCCGTCGCCGCCGCCATCGCGGTCAGATGGCCATGCTCCTTAACCCGCGCCGCGATCACGCGGTGATAGCAGGCGAGCGTGTTGGCGATATCTTCGGCCGTCTCGCGCTCGCCCAGCCCGACTTCCTCGGCCTGGATATAGACAGGATGCCCGCCCAGCTGGACGGCCGCCATCTCCATCGAGTTGCGGGTCCGCGCCGATGGCTTGGCGAACATCAAAGCGACGCCCTGACCGGCCAGCGGCGCCCCCAGATCGTCACGCTCCGCCATCGCAAGGATCTCCGCGACGCCGGCCGCGCCGATCTCGTGCAAGGTCAGCAGGTCGGTCATGCCTTGGTCCCCCGGTAGATCATGGTGCCGATGCCGGCATCGGTGAGCAGTTCGATCAGGATGGCGTGCGGCACGCGGCCGTCGATGATGTGCGCGGATTTGACGCCGCCATCCACCGCGTCGGCGCAGGCGCGCAGCTTCGGGATCATCCCCGCGCTGACGCTGTCGCCCGACAGCCGCGCGCGCAATTCGTCCGCGCTCAATCTTTGCACCAGGCTATCGGGATCGTTCACATCCTCCAGCAGCCCCGGTGCGGAGGTCAGATAGACGATCTTCTCCGCCCCCATCGCGGCCGCGATCGCCCGCGCCGCTTCGTCGGCATTGATGTTGTAGGACTGGCCCTTGCCGTCGCTGCCGATGGTGGCGACCACCGGCGACAGGCCGTCATTCAGCAATTTCACCAGCCGGTCGGCGCGCACATGCACGACATCGCCCACGAACCCCAGGCTCGGATCGCGCGGCGCGGCGACCAGCAAACCGCCATCCTCGCCCGACACGCCAACCGCGATCGGATCGTCGCCCGCTTCCTGGTTGATCCGCGCCACGAGGTCGCGATTGACCTTGCCGACCAGCACCATGCGGACGATTTCCAGCGTGTCCGCATCCGTGACCCGAAGCCCGTCGCGAAACTCCGGCGCCTTGCCGACGCGCTTCATCATCTCGTCAACCTGCGGCCCGCCGCCATGGACGAGCACGCAGCGTATCCCGACCGAGCGGAGCAGCAGCACGTCCTGCGCCATCGCCCGCTCGATCGCCTCGTCGATCGCATTGCCGCCGAGCTTCACGACCACGGTCTTGCCGGCGAAACGGCGAATGTAGGGCAGTGCCTCGACGAGGATCTGCGCGGTCAGATTGGGTGCGGTCATGACGTCACGCTATTCTCTTTGATGTAGCCCGGACCGAGGTCGATCCCGATCACCTGCGCCGCGCCGGCGCCGAGGCCCAGGTCGACGATGATGTCCACCTCCTTGCGCTTCATATGCTCGGTCACCGCTGCGGCATCATGGTCGATCGGCGCCCCGGCCAGCGCCACCGGAATGCCGCCATAGGCCACGCTCGACCGCTCCGTTTCGAACGCGATCCCCGCCGATCCAGCCGCGGCCAGCAGGCGCCCCCAATAAGGGTCCGAACCGTACCAGCTGCATTTCACGAGGTTGTTCTCGGCGATCGACTTGGCCGCCGCGCGCGCCTCGGCATCGCTGGCCGCGCCGACCACTTTCAGCCGCACCAGCTTCGTCATGCCCTCGGCATCCAGCGCCATCTGGTGCGTCAGATCCTCGCAGAGCCTGTGCACCGCATCCGCCAACTCATCGACATCGCACGGCCCGCGCCGCCCGCTGGCCAGCAGGAAGGCGCTGTCATTGGTCGAGGTCGCGCCGTCCACATTCAGCGTGTTAAAGGTCCGGTCGGCCGCGTCGGCCAGGATGCGCTGCAGCACGTCCCGCTCCACCGCCGCGTCGGTGGTCAGGAAAGCCAGCATCGTCGCCATGTTCGGGGCGATCATGCCGCAGCCCTTCACCATCCCGCCGAGCGTGAAGGTCGATCCCTCGATCACCGCCTCTTTCGCTACGCTGTCGGTGGTGAGGATGCCGAGCGCCGCGTCACTTCCACCATCGCGTGAAAGCTGGCCCGCAAGCGACGGAATTGCCGTCAGAATCTTGTCCATCGGCAGCAGGGTGCCGATGATCCCGGTCGAGCAGACCAGCATGTCGCCCGCCGCCACGCCCGCCGCTTTCGCCGCCGCGGCGCCCATCCGCTCGGCATCCGCGCGGCCCGGCTTGCCGGTGCCGGCATTGGCATTGCCGCTGTTGACCACGATCGCCGCCGCGACGCCGCCATTGGCGGCCAGCACGGCCCGGTCATGCTCGACCGGCGGCGCGGCGAACTTGTTCTGCGTGAACACGGCGGCGCAGGGCACCGGCCGCCGGTCCTCGGTCGCGAGCAAGGCCATGTCGTGGCGTCGCGCCTTGATCCCGGCATGCAGCCCGGATGCGACAAACCCTTCAGCGGCGGTAACGCTCACGGCCATACTCCAGTATTCGGCAAACCTGCCGTCTCTTCGAAACCCAGCATCAGATTGGCGCACTGGATCATCTGACCCGCCGCGCCCTTCAC
This sequence comes from Sphingomonadales bacterium UBA2369, assembly GCA_002344055.1. GTDB lineage: Bacteria > Pseudomonadota > Alphaproteobacteria > Sphingomonadales > Sphingomonadaceae > Allosphingosinicella. Next base: position 26,027 of record DDTH01000007.1, on the reverse strand, counting down.
GAGATTGTCCAAGGCGGCCAGCGCGACGACGCGGCCCGTGCGCGGATCGCGGCGGGCGGTGAGGTGCACCGCATTCGATCCCAGCGTCCATTTGGTCGAGGGCAGGGCCTCCGACACAAAAACGAACGGCTCGTTCGCATAGGCCGCGCGCAGCAACTCGAGCGGATCGTCCCCGCTCCGCGCCTCGGCATAGCAGGTCGCCAATATGCCCCGGTTCATCGGCGCGAGATGCGGCGTGAACAACAATGTCCCGCCCAGCGCCATCTCCATCTCCGCCGTATGGCGATGATTGAGCAGGCCGTAGGCGGAGAAATTCTCATCGACGCTATTGAAGTGCGTGGCCTCTTTCAGCCCCTTGCCGGCGCCGCTGACGCCCGACGCCGCGTCGACGATGATGCTGCTCGGCTCGATCACCCCGGCATCCACCAGCGGCTTCAGCGCCAGGATCGCCGAGGTCGGATAACAACCCGCCGCCGCGACCGCCTTCGCGCCCCGGATCCGCTCCCGGTTCAACTCCGGAATGCCATAGACGAACTGGTCCAGCAGCTCCGGCCTTTGGTGCGGCTCATTGTACCAGCGCTCATATTCTTCCGCCGTATCGAGCCGGAAGTCCGCGCCCAGATCCACGAACGGAATCCCTCGCTCAAGGATCAGGGGCGCAACCTTCTGCGATTCCCCATGGGGCAAAGCCGCGAACACCAGCCCGATCCCGTCCAGCGCCGCCGGCTCGAACCGCTCGACCGTCAGGCCCGGATAAGCCGGCGCCAGATGCGGATGCACGCTGGCGAGCGACAGCCCCGCTTGACTGTCCCCGAACAGCCGCGCAGGCGTCAGCCCAGGATGCAGCGCGCACAGCCGCAGCAGCTCCGCACCCACGAAGCCCGAGGCTCCTAATATGGCTACATTGACCGTCATGTGCGACTATATGCAATCTAATGCATAAATATACAACTATGAAATAGCGCCGCCGTCCCAATCGCCCGTCAGGCTTGCCAGCACTTCCAGCGGCATGTCGCCGCTCAGCAGCACCAGATCGTGATAGGCGCGGATGTCGAACCGCGACCCCAACCGCCGCCGCGTCGCGTCCCTGATCCGCAGCATCTCATTATGCCCGATCTTGTAGGCGCAGGCCTGGCCGGGCCGGGCGACATAGCGGTCGATCTCGCGCTCGGTCGCGCCGCGATTGCGCCCCACAGTGTCCATGAAATAGGTGATCGCCTGCTCGCGGCTCCAGCCCTTGGCGTGCATGCCGGTATCGACCACCAGCCGCGCCGAGCGGAACAGGAAGCTCTGGATCATCCCGATCCGGCTCAGCGGCTCGTCGCGGTACATGCCGAGTTCGTCCGCCAGACTCTCCGAATACAGCCCCCAGCCCTCGGCGAAGGCGGAAATGCCGGTGGCGCGGAAGAACATCGGGATGTCGGTCGCGCGATTAACGATGGCATCCTGCCACAGATGCCCGGGGATCGCCTCGTGCGCCGTGAGCGTCGGCAGCCCGAAGCGCGGCCGCGCCGACGTGTCCTGCAGATTGATGTAGAAAATCCCCGGCCGCGTGCCCTCCAGATTGCCGCCCTGCGCATAGGCGCCGGCCGAGCCGACCTCGATCGCCGGCGGCACGCGCCGCACCTCCATCGGGCTGACCGGCAGCGAGCGGAACAATTCCGGCGTCCGCGCCCGCAGCCGCTCGGTCCAGCCGCGCAGATAGACGAGCAATTCCTCGCGGCCCGCGTCGGTGTTGGCGAACATCTGCCCCGGCAGCCGCTCCAGCGACGCGATCCGCCGCCCGATCGGCCCCGCCGGGATATTCTGCGCCGCCAAAGCCGGCTCCGCCTCCGCGGTCAGCCGCGCCACCTCGTCGAGGCCGAGTTGATGCACCTGTTCGGCCGTCATGCTCGTGCTGGTGAAATAACGCAGCGACTGGGCATAGGCCTCGTCCCCGCGCGGCAGCCTGTTCACCCCCGCCACGTCGCTGGCGCGCCGCAATTGATCCTCCAGCAACGTTGCCTGCCGACCCAACGCCGCCGCGACCGGCCCGTCCGCGATCCGAAGCGCCCGCGCCTGCCAGTCACCGGGAATGTTCTTTTCCCGCGTCCGCCGCACCAGCGACGCGACCAGCCCAGCCTGCGCCCCGCGCTCCGCCAGCGCCGCCCGCGTCTGCCGCAGCGCCTTCTCGACGATGAAATTGGGCGGCATCACGCCAGCCGCATCGTCCTCCCGCGCCATCGCGACTTCCGCGTCGATATTGCGGTGATAGGCATCCAGCCGGTCGAGATAGGCTTCCGCATCGGCCGCGGTTTCGATCGTGTGCTGGGTGTCCAGGAAGTTCGGCACCCCGGTGTAGGATCCGTAAAGCTGCGTCAGCACATAGGGCGTCTGCGCGGTGCCGTAAGGGATGGACCGCCCCTCCGCCGCCCGCTCGCCGAACCACAAAGCCGTCGCCCGCCACGCGCGCTCGCGCAAGGGCAGGCTCTCGGGCGCGATCGCACGCAGCCGGGGCAGGGCGTCCACCAGCGGTCCCCACCAGCCCGTGCGCCCGGTCGCAGCTCGATCCGACAACCGCGCCTTCAGGCCCGCATTCGCGCCATTATCCAATCCCAGCGCGGTCGCGGTCTCCGGCGAAAGCTGCAGCATCTGCGCAAACACGGCGTCGTAAAGAGCGCTGGCCTGCGCCGACCCGCCACCCGCCGCCGCCCGCGGCGTGGTCGCGCAGCCCGAGGCGAGCAACGCCCCGGTGGCCACGGAAGAAGCGAGAAACTGGCGGCGGTTGAAGTTCATGGTCTCACACCTTTCCAAACCCGCTCATGCTGAGCTTGTCGCAGCACTGTCCTTCTTTCCGCCGGCGAAAGGGGAGGTCAGGCCTTCGACAAGCTCAGGCTGAGCGGTTGTTATCGAACATCCCGATGCACCCGCCCGCGGGCCATCACGAAGCTCACGTTCCGCAGCACGCCGACATCCGCCAGCGGATCGCCCGCCACCGCGATCAGATCCGCCGACTTGCCCGGCTCGATCGACCCGATCTGGTCGCTCAGCCCCAGCAATTCCGCCGCATTCACCGTCGCCGCCTGGATCGCCTCCATCGGGCTCATCCCATGCTGCACCATCAGCGGAAATTCGTCGGCATTGCGCCCGTGCAGCGACACGCCCGCATCGGTCCCGAAGGCGATCCGCACCCCGGCGCGATGCGCCCGCTGCAAGGCCAGCCCGGTGATCCGGATGCGCCAGTCGATCTTCTCGCGCACCTCCGGCGAATAAGCGTTCGGATTGTTGCGAATCCGCTCCAGATAGCCGTTCACCGTCGAAAGCGTCGGCACGTAAAAGGCCCGGCTCGCGCGGAACAGCCGGATGCTCTCCTCGTCGATCAGGGTGCCATGCTCGATCGAATCCGCGCCCAGCCGCAGCGCCAGATTGATCCCGTCCGTGCCGTGCGCGTGCACCGCGACGCGGCGACCATAAAGATGCGCCGTCTCGATCAGCGCCCGCGCCTCATCCTCGAACAATTGCGCGCCCAGCCCCAGCCCGATCCGGCTGTTCACCCCGCCGGTCGTGGCGATTTTGATCACGTCCGCGCCCAAGGCGATCTGTCGCCGCACCGCCTCGCGGCAGGCATCCGCGCCGTCGCAGAGGTTCCCGCCGGACCGCATCTCGTCATGCAATTCCTCGCGCACGCCCAGCGCGCCGTCCATATGGCCGGTCGTCGCCGAAATGCTGGATCCCGCATCGACTATGCGCGGCCCCACCGCCCAGCCGCGATTGATCGCGTCGCGCAGGCCGAGCGTGACGCCGTCGCCCGACCCCAGGTTGCGCACGGTGGTGAAGCCCGCCTCCAGCGTCTTGCGCGCATTCCACGCCGCTTCCTGGCTGCGCAGCGCCACGCTGTCGGTGAAGCCCGACATGAAACCCTCATTGCCCGCCCGGTCGCTGGTCAGATGCACATGGCTGTCGATCAGCCCCGGCAGCACCGTCCGGTCGCGCAGGTCCACCACCCGCGCGCCCTCGGGCGGCGCGGCGAAACCGTCCTGCACCGCCTCGATCCGCCCGTCGCGAATGACGATCGTCGCATTGCGCCGCGGCGCGCGGCCCGGCCGGTCGAGCAAGGTCCCCGCATGCACGATGGTGACGCCCTGCTCGGCCGGCGGCGCAGGTGCGCGCGTCGGTGGCGGCTGGGGAATGTCCTGCGCAAGAGCGGGTGCGGCGGCGAACAGCAGCGAAGCGAGGAGGAGAGCGCGCATCTGGACCCCTTTTTGACCTGAGGCACAACCTTTCCCGCTCAGCCTGAGCTTGTCGAAGGCCTGCCCTTTCCTTGGCGCACCGTAAGAAGAAGGACAGCCCTTCGACAAGCTCAGGGTGAGCGGATTGCGATGTTTTGGATGAAATCCTCCAACGCCGCGACCTCGTCCGCACCCAGCACCAGCCCCAATTTCGTCCGCCGCCACAACACGTCCTCCGCCGTCCGCGCGAATTCGTGCGCGACCAGATAGCGCACCTCGCCTTCGTACAGCCCGCCCCCGAAGTGCCGCCCGCTCTCGTCCGGTACCCGCCCGGCGCCCGGCAGCATCGCCTCCCGCGTCCACGCCTCACCGCCGACGTCCAGCTTCGCCATCACCTCCTCGGCCAGCGCCCGCGCCGTCGTGATCTTCCCGCCGAACACCGACAGCAATGTCGCCCCGTCGCGTTCCTCCAGCTCCAGCCGGTAATCGCGCGTCACATCTTTCGCCTTGGCCGCGCCATCATCGTACAGCGCGCGGATCCCCGCGAATGACCAGCGCACGTCCGCAGGCACCGTCTGCTGCACGAAATAGGCGTTCGCGGTCGCGCAGAGATAATCGATCTCCGCCGCATCCGGCTCGGCATCGTCGGGCTGCTCCACCGGCGCATCGGTCGTCCCGACCAGCGACAGGTCGCCATAGGGCAAGGCAAACACCACCCGCCCGTCGCCCGCCTGCAGGATGTAGGCGTGCTCGCCGTCGTAGAGCCGGGGCACCGCAATATGGCTGCCCTTCACCAGCCGCACCCCGGCCTTGCCGCTGCCGCCCAGCCGTTCGTGCAGCACTTCCGCCACCCACGGTCCCGCCGCATTGACGATCATCCCGGCGTCGATGGTCCGCCCATCCGACAACTCGGCACGCCAGCGTCCGCCCTCGGCCCGCGCCGACACCAACGCCGTCCGCGTCGCAATCTCCGCCCCGCGCGCCGCCGCGTCGACCGCGTTCAGTACCACCAGCCGCGCGTCATCGACCCACGCGTCCCAATATTCGGCCAGCTTATACTCGCCCTTCAGCGGTGCACGCACCTCCGCCTCGTCCCGCCGCACCGCGCGCGGGGAGGGGAGGGACGACCGCCCCGCCAGCAGCCCATACAGCCAGAGCCCCAGCCGGATCAGCCACCAGGGCCGCCCGCCCTTCGGATCGGGCAATATGAACCGCAATGGCCGCACCAGATGCGGCGCGGTCTTCAGCAAAGTCTCGCGCTCGTGCAGCGATTCCCGCACGAGCCGGAATTCATATTGCTCCAGATAACGCAGCCCGCCGTGGATCAGCTTTGACGAGGCCGAGCTGGTATGGCTCGCCAGATCGTCCCGCTCGACCAGCAGCACGGATAGCCCACGCCCGGCCGCATCCCGTGCGATCGCCGCGCCGTTGATGCCGCCACCGACGATCAGGATGTCGAACGAATCCATACGGACACCTCATATCGCCGCCGCGAAAGAAGCGAAGGAATGAACCTTCAGAAAAGCTTCATGCTGTCTTTATGACGGCAGCCCACCTCCTGCTGCACCGCCGTGTCGGCAGTGCCGACTGCCGAATTCGAATCGGGAGGGGAGTTCCAATGGCGAAATTCAGGAATGCCTTGTGTTGTGCCAGCGCCCTTGTGGCGCTGTTCGCGACGACGGGCGCCCACGCGCAGCAGTCTAACGCCGAATATGTCGTCGTCAGGGCGCACATCGACAATGTGATGACGCCCCACACCGTCTTCGATGTTGCGGCGGATTGTACCGGCAACGAAATGTGCGCCGCGGCACTGCAGGCTATTTCGTCGATCAGCGGCTATCCGATCGACAAGGCGGTGGCGGTCGCGGCGGTCTTCAGCACGGCCAATTATGGCGAAGGAACGGGCATCACCGTCCAGCTTCCGGCCGGCTACCGCTATTGCTCGGCGCGCTTCGAACTGACGTCGATCGTCCCGCGCGACGGGGACCGGGGTTCGACCCTCCTGCTGGAAGCGCGCGACAACGGGCTGTTCCTCGAGACGTGGACGCCCCGGCGAAACCCGTTCGACGGTCGCTCCTGGGTCGAGGGACATGCCACTGTCGTCGGTGTTCGGTCCGATCTGGCCGATGCCGCCTATCCCGGCCGCACACCCTGCTATCAGGGCAATAACCGGCATTTCCTCTGGTGCCGGGGCAGCGGTTGCGAGGGCCAGATCGTGGATGTGGGCCGCAGGATCGACATGTCGGGTCCGCCGGGCGCCGGGCAGCGGCGGCAATAGCGGCCGGAGCCGGCGGCCCGCCTCGCTTGTCGAACCGGGCATCTTGCCTCTACTCCATGGCGCATGGACGGTTCCAGACAGGACGAGCAGAAGGGCTATCGGGGCGAGGCCGCCGATTCCTTCACCACCGATATGAGCGCCTATAATCGCGGCCGGATGCGCCGCCAGGCGGACGATCTGTATCGGCAGGGTCAGACGGATTCCGGCGGCGGCGGAGGCGGGATCGTCTTCGTGATGGGCGCGGTCGCGGTCGCCGCGGGCGCCTTCGTCATCCTGCCCTACATCATCGCCTGGGCGGTCGCCGCGGTCGCGATCACCATCCTCCTGCGGATCGCGCTCCCGGTCATGGGGGCGAAGACCGACACGATGTACGTGCTCATCGCCACCCTGCTCGCTTTCTGCATGGGCGCGCTCGCCGTCGCCTTGCTGATCGGCGCGGGCACGCTCAGCAACGCCTATGGCGGCCCGGTATTCACGCCGGTCCTCGCCCATCTCGACAGTGGCGAGCATGCCGGCGACTTCTACGCCCCCTATTTCGCGCCCGGCTGGTATCTGGTCACGCCCGCCAAGTGGCAGCTGATCGGCGTCGCCTTGCTCTGGGTCTGGGTCGTGGGCCGCTCGCTCAACCGTTCGCTGCAGGACACGCGCCTGCGCGGTTTGGCACGCAGCCTGCTGTTCGGCCTGCTGGCGCTCGCCGCCTACGCCGCCGCTTTGGTCGCGGCCGCCAAATGGTTCCCCGGCTATTTCTACTATAATTATCGCGACTATCTGGTCGAAGAGGTCACGACCGTCAGCCTCGCTCCTCCCGCCACGCAGGCCTGAACATGGCCGAACGCTTCATCCTCGTCCTCGACGAAGGCACGACCTCCACCCGCGCCATGCTTTTCACCCCGGCCGGCGAGTGCGTCGGCATCGTGCAAAAGGAGCTCGAGCAGCATTATCCCCGCGCGGGCTGGGTCGAGCATGATGCGGACGAGATCTGGCGTTACACGCTCCATTGCGCCCGCACCTGCGTGAAGAAGGCCGGCGGCGCGAAGCAGATCATCGGCATCGGCATCACCAACCAGCGCGAGACGATCGTCTTCTGGGACAAGCGAACGGGTGAACCGCTCGGCCCCGCCATCGTCTGGCAGGACCGCCGCACCGCCTCCTTGTGCGAAGGCCTGAAGGAGCGCGGCTACGAAGCCATGGTCCAGGCGAAGACCGGCCTCCTGCTCGATCCCTATTTCAGCGGCTCGAAAATCGCCTGGGCGCTGGAAAGCTGGCCGCAGCTGAAAGAGGCTGGCGACAATCTCGCCATCGGCACGATCGAATCCTGGCTGGTCTGGAAACTGACCGGCGGCGCCCATCTCAGCGACGCCAGCAACGCCTCCCGCACCGCCTTGATGGACATCCACCAGGGCGACTGGTCGCCGGACCTGCTCGACCTGTTCGGCACCCCGCGCTCCGCCTTGCCGGAAATTACCGATTGCGCAGGCCAATTCGGCGAGACCGCGCCGGAGCATTTCGGCGCCCCGATCCCGATCACCGGCATGGCCGGCGATCAGCAGGCCGCCGCCATCGGCCAGGCCTGCCTCGCTCCCGGCGACACCAAGGCGACCTACGGCACCGGCGCCTTCGTCCTCACCAACACCGGTACGGAGGCCAAGGCGTCCCGCAACCGCCTGCTCACCACCATCGCCTGGCGGCTGAACAATGAGACCAGCTACGCGCTCGAAGGCTCGGTCTTCGTCGCCGGCAGCCTGATCAAATGGCTGCGCGATTCCCTCGGCCTGCTCGTCACCGCCGACGAGAGCGAGGAAATGGCCCGCTCCGTCCCGGACAATGCGGGAGTCGTCATCGTCCCCGCACTCTCAGGCCTCGGCGCCCCGCACTGGCGGCCGGACGCCCGCGCCGCCATCACCGGCCTCAGCTTCGCCGCGCACAGCGCCCACATCGTCCGTGCCGCCTTGGAGGCGATGGCCCACCAGACGCACGACCTCATGACCGCCTTCGCCGCCGACGGCGCCGCATGGGCGGACCTGAAGATCGACGGCGGCATGAGCGCGAACGATTGGCTCGCGCAGGACATGGCCGACATCCTGAACCTGCAAGTCGAGCGCCCCGGCTTCGTCGAGACCACAGCCTTGGGCGCCGCCATGCTCGCCGCGATTGGCGCGGGCCATTACGCCACGCTGGAGGAAGCCGCGACTATGCGCGAGGGCGTCCGCACCTTCGAGCCGGCAATGGACACCAAGATCCGCGACGCCCGCCTCACCGCCTGGCGAAAAGCCCTCGATCAGGTCCTCGACTAAAAAAAGAACCACCCCCAACCCCTCCACGAAGGCGTGGAGGGGAGTGCCGCTCGCTGACCTGACTCCCCTCCAGCATTTGCTGGAGGGGCGGGGGGTGGCTCTTACTTCCTGGTTCTTCTTACTTTTCTACCGGCATCATTCCGCCAGCGTCCCCGCCGCGGTAGCGGTCGCGATGCTGGCGATCAGCAGCCATTCCCGCCGCCCGAGCGGCAGCTTGCGGGCATCGTCGCCCACGCCCTCGCTCACCATCCGCTCCCAGCGCGAGCGCAGCATCGCCGCCACGAAGGCGCTGCGCACGAACAAAAGGTCGACGATCTGCGGCCCCATGACGAAGCCCAGCTTGCGCTTGTAGCCGCTGTCGCCCGCGCCCCAGTCGAACCGCGTCACGCCGCGTTCCGCCGCCCAGACCATGTTGCGCTCGTTGGCCAGGCTGCCCGCATTCAGCTTCGCGAATTCCGCATCATAGGTCCCGGCAATGCCATATTGCAGGGTGCCGCACGTCAGATCGAGCGAGAAGGCCACCGGCCGTCCCCCGACCCGCACGATCACCGCCGACAGCATCTGCGCCAGCAACGGATCGGCCGCGCAGGCTTCCCACACGCTCCGATGCGCCGGATCGATGAATTTCGCGCCCGTCCGGTCCGTGGCCGTCGCCACCCAGCTGCGCGATTCCACTTCGGCCAGCGCGTCGAACACGGCGGGGGACCAGTCCGCACCGGTCACATAGTCGATGGTGACCGCGCCATGTTCGCTCAGCTTGCGCTCATAGCCATCGAGCCGCTTCAGGCTCGATTTGCGTGGCCATTCCCGCCCGGCCGCCCGCTCCGCTTCGACGTCTAGCAGATAGTTGTTGCCGAGCGTGCGCTTCAGCACGCTCCATCCCGCCGCGGGCGCCGCTGCGATCAATCGCGCCACGCTCGCATCGTCCGCATAGACCGGTCCCAGCCGCCAGACCGGGCCAAGCGCGCCGTGCGCGCGCAATGCGGCCAGCAAATCCACCACGCCGCGTTCGTCAAGGTCCGCTGCGACCGGCACGTTGCGGAAGGGCCAGTAAATCCCCGCCACTGCGCGGACGCCCAGGGCAGGGGGACCTGCCCGCAGGGTCGGGAAAGCCGCGATCATCCGTCCATTCCGGCGCGCAACCAGCGTCGCCTCGGCCCCCGCCGCCCGGTACCAGGCCGCGCGCAGGAAGGCATGCTCGTCCGGGGCCTTCGCCGCGATCCGGTCGATCAGTTCGGGACAGCCATCCACTGACTCGAACGCCGTCGAGACCGCATCGTCCCGCCGCTCGATTTCGAGCCGAAGTGCATAATCCCGCTCCGCCATCCGGAACGGGCTAAAGACCAGATGCTAGGAAAAGGTTGACCTGCGAAGAATCCTCCCCGCGAAATCGCGGGGAGGATCAAATCAAACCTTCGCGCCGATCGGCGTGTGCGGAGTCGCATTGCCCTCGGGCGGCGTCCAGCTTTCGTCCAGCATCTTGATGATCCCGGAAAAATCCTTGCCCGCGCCGCCCAGCCCCTCGGCGAAGCGGGTGTAAAGCTCCTCCGCCGCCGCGCCCATCGGCGTATAGGCATCCGCCGTCTGCGCGGCCTCCATCGCCAGCCTGAGGTCCTTCAGCATCAAAGCCGCCGCGAAGCCGCCGTCATAGCCGCGATCCGCCGGCGTCTCCGGCCCCACGCCCGGCACCGGGCAATAGCTCGTCATCGACCAGCTCTGGCCGGACGCCTTCGACGCGATGTCGAAGAAAGTCTGTGGATCGAGCCCCAGTTTCTGCGCCAGCACGAACGCCTCGCACGTCCCCACCATCGTCACGCCCAGCAGCATGTTGTTGCAGATCTTGGCCGCCTGACCCGCGCCCGCGCCGCCGGCATGGATCACCGCCTTGCCCATCGCGCCAAGGAACGGCTCGGCCGCCGCGAACGCCTCCGCCGATCCCCCGGCCATGAAGGTGAGCGTCCCGCCCTCCGCCGCCGCGATGCCCCCGGAAACCGGCGCATCGACCATGCGATAGCCCTTGGCCTCCGCCGCCGCGATCGTGTCGCGCGCGCTGGCGACGTCGATGGTCGAACAATCCATCAGGATGGAGGAGGTCGGCGCGACCCCGATCACGCTCTCCGCATAGACGGCGCGGACATGCTTGCCCGCCGGCAGCATGGTGACCACCGCCTCGGCCTCTGCCACCGCCTCGGCGGCGCTCGCCGCGCGCAGACAGCCGCGCTCCTCCGCCTTCGCCAGCGCCGTCTCGCTCAGGTCGAACGCCCGCACATCATGCCCGGCCTTCGCCAGGTTCGCGGCCATCCCGCCGCCCATATTGCCCAGCCCGATGAATGCGACGCGTGCCATGTCTGTCTCCTCGATCCTCCCCGGAACGGGGAGGGGGACCGCTCGCGAAGCGAGTGGTGGAGGGGGCCCACCTTCAAACTTGGGAAGAGATGGAGAGGTGAGCCCCCTCCGTCAGCCTTCGGCTGCCACCTCCCCGTTCCGGGGAGGATTTATCTCCCATTCCACTCCGCCGCGCGCTTGCCGACGAAGGCGCTCATGCCTTCCTTCTGGTCCTCAGTGCCGAACAGGCCGTGGAACAGCCGCCGCTCGAACAGGATGCCCTGCGCCAGCCCGTTCTCGAACGCGGCATTGACCATTTCCTTGTTCGCGATCGCGGCCAGCGGCGCCATGCCTGCAATCGTCTCCGCCGTCTTCATCGCCTCGGCCAGCAGATCCGCCGCCGGCACCACCCGCGCCACCAGACCCGAACGCTCGGCTTCCTCTGCGCCCATCATCCGCCCGGTCAGGCACATTTCCATCGCCTTGGCCTTGCCGATCGCCTTGGTCAGCCGCTGCGACCCGCCCATGCCCGGCGCGACGCCCAGCTTGATCTCCGGCTGGCCGAACTTGGCCGTATCCGCCGCGATGATGAAATCCGCCATCATCGCCACTTCGCAGCCGCCGCCCAGCGCGAAGCCCGCGACCGCCGCGAGCCACGGCTTGCGCGTCGCCGTCACCTGCTCCCAGCCGGCGAAATAATTGGAGCCATACATGGCCGCGAAGCCCTGTTCCTCCATCTCCTTGATGTCCGCCCCCGCCGCGAACGCCTTCTCGCCGCTGCCGGTCAGCACCAGGCAACGCTGGCTCGCATCCGCGTCATAAGCGCGAAAGGCCGCGATCAGATCGGCGAGCACATGGCTGTTCAGCGCATTGAGCTGCTGCGGCCGGTTGAGCGTGACGAGCGTGACCGCCCCGCGCTGCTCGACCAGGATGTTCTCATACTCGGCCATGTGCCTCTCCTTATTCCGCCAGCGGCGTCCAGGTCTGCCCGCTCGGCAGCGGTTCGAACATGCTGTCGACCAACGCCTCGCTCACGCCCTCCGGCGTCGCCGGCTCCCATTGCGGCGCATTGTCCTTGTCGATCAGCAGCGCGCGTACGCCCTCGCGGAAGTCCGGATAATGGGTCATCCGCACCGCCATCGCATATTCCTTGGTCATCTCCGCCGCGAAGCTCGGCATGCCATAGGATTGCGCCAGCAGCTTGAGGGAGACCTTACAGGCCAGCGGCGAGCGCGCCCGGAGCGTTGCCAATTCCTTCTGCGCCCAGTCCGACCCGTCCGCCTCCAGCGCCGCGATAATCTCCTCCAGCGTTTCGCCGGCGAAGAGCTTGTTGATGCGCGCGTCATTCTCCGCGATCCGCGCGTCCGGCGGCGACACGGTCGCCTGGCCCAATATTCCTTCCACCCGCTCCGGATGCTCGGCGATCCGCGCCTTCACCTCGTCCAGCGCGGCGGAGGGGATGTAGTGGGTCGCGATCCCCAGATATTTGCACTCGGCTCCATCCAGCCGCGCCCCGGTCAGGCCCAGGAACTTGCCCATGCAGCCGGGCAACTGGCTCAGATACCGCCCGCCGCCCACGTCGGGGAAGAAGCCGATCGTCGTCTCCGGCATGGCGAAGCGCGTATTCTCGGTCGCGACGCGATAGCGGCTCGGCTGGGCGATCCCCACGCCGCCGCCCATCGTGATCCCGTCCATGAACACGACGGTCGGCTTGTAATAAGTGAAGAGCAGATGGTTCATGCGATATTCGTGGAGGAAGAATTCCTCCGCGACGCCGTCTTTCTCGCCGACCGAGCGCGCGATCGTCACCACGTCGCCGCCCGCGCAGAAGCCGCGGCCCTCCGCATGGTCGATCATCACCAGCCGGATCTCGGGATTGTCGCGCCATCGCAGCAAAGCCGCGGTGGTCGCCTTCACCATGTCCAGGTCCAGCGCATGCAGCGCCTTGGGTCGGTTGAGGCGCAGTCTGCCCGCCGCGCCCTCATCCTCGGCGCGGACGGTCTCGATCTCTAAAGTCATATCAGGTTCGTACTCAAATCTAGCCCCTCCCCCTTGTGGGGAGGGGTTGGGGTGGGGGCGGCGCGCGTCTGCGCGCCATAAGAATCTGTTGCGGCAGCAGACGCTGCCGCGCCCCCCACCAACCTCCCCCACAAGGGGGGAGGCATATATTGTATCGTCACGCTAGGGCGCCTTCGCGTAGGAACCCGGCGCGGGCTCGATCCCGTCCGCGATCTCGCGGGCGGCGACCGTCTTGCCGCTGCCATGTTCTTTCAGCCAGATGTTCCACCAGGGCCACCAGGACCCCTCATTGCGCGTCGCCGCCGCCAGCCAGTCGGTCGCGGTCTCCGGCGACGTGTCCTTCCCCGTCCAGAAGCCATGCTTGTTCGCCGCCGGCGGATTGATCACCCCGGCATTGTGCCCCGATCCGCCCAGCACGAAATCCGCGCCCAGCAGTTTCGCGCCGTCATAGACCGCCTCCCACGCCGAGACATGATCGTCCTTCAGCGCGATCGACAGGATCGGCGTGGCGATCGCGGTGAGGTCGATCGGCGTGCCCTTCACCTCGAACGCGCCGGGCTCGCGCAGGCGGTTCCCGTGCAGCAATTGGCGATTGTAGCTGGTCAGGAAGGCCGCCGGGATCCGCGCCCCGTCTTCGAACCAGTAGAGCAGGTCGCTCGCCGGCGCCTGCTTGTCTAAGAGGTAGTGGTTCACCACACTCGACCAGATCAGATCGTTCGCCCGCATCGCCGAGAAGAGCCGCTGCAATTCGACGCTGTCGATATAGCCCTGCCGCCCGATATGCGCGTCCAGCGCGTCCAGATGGCTTTCATGCACGAAGGCGGACCAGTCCCGCATGTCCGCGAAATCGACCATCGAGCCGATGAGGGTGGCGCTGTTCACCTCGTCCGACCGGCCCTTGGCCGCGAGCCAGGCCAGGGTGATCGCCACCAAAGTCCCGCCCAGGCAGAAGGAGAAGAAATCCGCTTTCGCCTTGGTCCGCTTCGTGACCGTCTCCAGCGCCTCGACGATGGCCAGGATATAATCCTCCACCCCCGCGTCGCGATGCTCTTCGGTCGGGTTGACCCACGATACGACGAACACCGTCCGCCCCTGCTCGACCAGCCAGCGCACCAGGCTCTGCCGCGGCACCAGGTCGATCATGTAGAAGCGGTTCACCAGCGGCGGCACGTAGAGCAGAGGCTCGGCCGCGACCTTCTCCGTGGTGGGATTATACTGGATCAGCTGGAACAGCTTGCTCTGGTAAACCACCTGGCCCGGCGTCGCCGCGATCGTCACGCCCTTCTCGAACGCATTCGGATCGGTCCGCCGCTTCACCACGCCTTTGCCGTCGGAAAGATCCTCCAGCAGGTTCGCGAAACCGCGCGCGAGATTGGCGCCCTGCGTTTCCACCGTCCGTTCGACCACGTCCGGATTGGTCATCACGAAATTGGTCGGCGCCACCGCGTTCAGCCAGGAATCCAGCAGGAAGCCGACCATCTTGTGGTTCGGGCTTTCCTCCTCGACCGTATCGACCAGCCCGCGCATCTGGTCCGACGCGAGCAGATAGGAATCGCGGATCGCCCGGTACCAGGGGTCCGCCTCCCACTTCGCCGAGGCGAAGCGCCTGTCCTTCTTCTTCGGCGGCGCTTCCTCGGCAGGCGCGGCATTCCACGCCTTCAGCCAGAAATCGCCCCATTGCTGCGCGCCTTCCACCCAGGCGCTCGCCAGTTTCTCCGGATGCGCCGCCATGCGCAGCGCGAAATCGTTCATCGCATTGGCCACTGCGAGCGGATCGTAAGCCTGCGTCTTCGCGCCCGCCAACGGCGCCGCCATCGCCTTCTGCATGGCGCCCAGCGCCTCGTCCCAACCCGTCATTGCCGCAGCAGCTCCCGCGCCACGATCATGCGCATGATCTGGTTCGTCCCCTCCAGGATCGAATGTACCCGCAAATCGCGCCAGATCCGCTCGATCGGATAATCCTGCAGATAGCCATAGCCGCCGTGCAGCTGCAGCGCCTTGTCCGCCACTTCGCTGCCCACATCGGTCGCGAAGCGCTTGGCCATCGCCGCGAACTTCGTCTTGTCCGGCGCATTCCCGGTCACCTTCACCGCCGCCTGATACAAGAGCGTCCGCGCCGCCTGCAGCTCCGTCTCCATGTCGGCCAGCATGAATTGCGTGTTCTGGAAATCCGCGATCGCCTGCCCGAACGCCTTGCGCTCCTTGGTATAGCTCACCGCCTCATCCAGGCACCTTTGCGCCCCGCCCAGCGAGCAGGCGCCGATGTTCAGCCGCCCGCCATCCAGCCCCATCATCGCGATCCGGAAGCCTTCGCCCTCGCCGCCGACCAGATTTTCGACCGGCACGCGCACCTCGTCGAAATTCACCTGCGCCGTCGGCTGCGAATGCCAGCCCAGCTTCTTCTCCTGCGCGCCGAACGACACGCCCGGCATGTCCTTTTCGATCACCAGGCAGGAAATGCCCTTCGGCCCCTCGGCGCCCGTCCGCACCATGCAAACGTAAATCTCATTCTCGCCGCCGCCGGAGATGAACGCTTTCGAGCCGCTGACGACATAATGGTCGCCGTCGCGCACCGCCCGAGTCTTCAGCGCCGCCGCATCCGAACCGGCCCCCGGCTCGGTCAGGCAGTATGATCCCATCCGCTCCATCGTGGTCAGCGACGGCAGATACTTCTCCTTCACCGCCGCCGCGCCGAAGCGGTCGATCATCCACGCCGACATGTTGTGGATCGAGATGAAGGCGCTGGTCGACGGACAGCCATAGGCCATCGCCTCCATGATCAACGCCGCCTCGAGCCGCCCCAGCCCGATCCCGCCGCTCTCCTCGGACACATAGATCGCCCCGAAGCCCAGCTCCGCCGCGGCCCGGATCGTGTCGCGCGGGAAGATATGCTTCTCGTCCCACTCCGCGGCGTGAGGCGTCAGCGCGTCGGCGGTGAATTGCTGCGCCATCTCCTGGATCTGGCGCTGCTCATCGGTCAAATCATATTGGCTCATCGCACCGGCTGTTAAGCGGCGCGGGCCCCGGCTTCAAGCGATCCGCTCCGGATCGAGCGCCGCGAGGGCTAACTGATCCAGCTGCTGATCTCGTCGAAGACCCAGGCGCCATCGACCAGCCGCAGCCGGAAAGTGCCGCCGGCCCAGCCCAGCGAATAAATGACATAACCGCGGTCGCGGTCGCGATTGTAGACGATCGGCGGCACCTTCACCGCGTGGAAATCCGGGCGGAAGCGCTCCAGCGCCGCAATGTCTGCTTCGCTATACACCACCATCAGCCGGTTTGCGCGCAGGCAGCGATAGTCGCTCGGGTCGCCCTGGATGAACACCGGCCGCTCGGCCGAGGCGGTCGCGCGCCGCCAACCGGCCATGAGCGGGGCTTCCGCCGCCCGGTCGACCGGTTCGACGATCGCGCCACTCCCCCGGCTGAACAGCCGTTCCAGCAGGGCGATCAGGGCGGCGCGATCCGGGTCGGGCGCGGCGCAATCGGCGCCGGCGTCGCTGCCGACGACGAACGGTGTGGCAGCCGCGCCGCGCGGCCGATCCAGCAGCAGGCTGCGCGCCGCGATGTCGGTCAGGCCGTCGCCGTCGCTGTCGCGGCTGAGGTTGGCGAGGGGGATTTGCAGATA
Source organism: Sphingomonadales bacterium UBA2369 (assembly GCA_002344055.1). Taxonomy (GTDB): domain Bacteria; phylum Pseudomonadota; class Alphaproteobacteria; order Sphingomonadales; family Sphingomonadaceae; genus Allosphingosinicella. The sequence continues at coordinate 9,278 of DDTH01000007.1, read as the reverse complement.
GAGATTTTCGGCCCGCCGCCGCGTGCGCAGGCCCACCGGCGGATAGGTGATCGATGCGGTGTCGATCTCCTCGACCGCCACCTCCAGGTCCAGCCGGTCGCCGTTCAGCATCGGCAGTCGCGAGGTCGCGGGCACGACGTAGGGGAAACTCTGGGCGAGGCCGGTATAGAGGGGTGTCTGCCAGCTCCTTCCGCCATCCTCCGACAGGTGCAGCCAATAGCCGCCTTGCGATACTTCGCCGGTGGGGTCATAGCTTTGCGAGACGCTGATCGCCGCGGCTCGCGCGCCACTCCGTTCGAACCGCACCGGCATGAAGCCGGGCGGCAAATCGGCCGTGCCTGTCGGCACCCGCGCCGACTGCGGTCGGGTGCCGCGATAGCGCTCGGGCAGGGGAAGTTCAGCGAAGGGCGGCGGTGTCGGCGTCACGGAGGGGGGCGTCGATCGGCCCGCCGGTTCGGTGGTCGGCAGCGTTGCCATGACGTGTGCGATCTCGGCTTCGCTGTCCGCTTGCGCCGCCTCGAACCCTGGCAGATTCAGCGCCGCGAGCAGCGACCGCGCGCTCGCCGCGTCGCCGCCGGCTGTCCAGGCGCCGGGCGTCAGATAGGAAAGGATTGTCCGTTGCGCGTTGCGGCAGATGTCCTGGAAACGGGCCTCGGCGAATATCCGGCAACTTAGGGCGGCCGTGCCGCCGCCGATCGTCGAGCCGCCGCCCATGCCCCCAAAGCCGGTCTCGGCCAGCGGATAGGGATCGTCGCCGGGGCGGTGCAGGAAATGATCGAGCAGCAGCAGGTCGATATTGTTGCCGATGCTGTCGTCGTGGCTTTGCCGTGCGCAGGGTGAGGAAGGCTCAATGGAATTTGTCGACCATGCGCAGTCGAACGAGCGCCGGGCGCCGGCAAGGCGGGGCATCGCGGCGAACAATGCCTCCGCCTCCGCCGTACGGCCGGCGAGCGCATAGGCGGCCGCCACCTCGACCGATACGTCTTCATTCTCGTGACGCGGGTCGAACGAGATCGGCAGGCCATCGACGGTCGCCGCGAACCTGGCGCTGGCATCCGCCAGCGTACGCTGTCTGAGCGCGGGCGGCAGGGCGTCGATTACGGCCACGGCGCGATCCGTCAGGCCGGCCCTGAACAATGCGCGGGCGTAGCGGCGGTGCAGCAGCGCCGACACAGCGGGCCGGTCCGCTTCGGCGATGCGCGCCAATTGCTCCGGCCGGGAGAGCCAGTGGTGGAGCGGCAGCTGCGCGCGAAGGTCGAGTCCCCCGAAATGGGCGGCGCGGATCAGCGCCGGCATCGCCTTGTCCGGCGCGGCGGCGGCGGCGCGAAGGAAATTGTCGTTGCAGGTCGCGGCGTCGGCCACCGCCCAGGCGTCGGCGCCGGGATCGGCCGAGCCCGCCAACAGCGCGGCGAAGTCCTCGCCATCGCATTCGTTCAGCCAGTCCAGCGCCTCGGCAGCCAGCTGCAAGCCGAGCGGCGACGAGCGGACGGCCGGTAGCAATGCGCGCAACTCGCGGCGCAGCAGAATCTTCTCACCCTCATTTCCGCGGTAGGAGAATCGCCGCGCTCTCACCGTCAGCCACAGGCGCGTCAGCGCGCGCATCTGGACGCTGCCGAGTCCGTGGCGGGCCGCGAGCGCGTCGGCCGCTTGCTCGACGGTTCCGCTCGCCAGTGCCTCCCGCAGAGCTTGGTCGAAGCTGGTCAGCAGCGGAGGATCATAAGCGCGAAACCCGTTACGGTCCTCGCGGAAGGTCTGGATTTCCTCTGCGGTGAGGGGGCGTGCCGTCGGCTGCGCGTTGGCGAGCAGCAGACAGGCGGCGAGCGCGATGGAAGAGTGGAGGCGGCCCATGCGCCTAACTTCCAGCATTCCCGCATGCTGACAAGCGCTTGGACTCGGCCCCCGCGCGCCCGGTCTCAGCCAGGCTCCCGCACCGCCACCGTCTCCTGCCGCACCCCGCTCAGCGCCGCCAGACACAGCGCCACACCGCCCAGGAACGTCACCCCGATCCACAGATAATAGCCCGCGCCATAGGCCAGCACCGGCATCACCCCGTCCTGCGTCTGCACGCGGTTGAAGCCGAGCGCATGCGCCGCCAGCAGGCTGGTCAGCACCCCCATCATCAGCCCCCACACCAGAGGCGGCCGCCCGCGCACGAGCAGCACCAGCGCCGCCGCGAACAGGAAATTGGCCACCCAGGCGAACTGGCCGAGCATCACGCCCAGCCAGCCGAGCAGCAGCACCGCCCAGCCGTCCCAGCTTTCCCCCGCGCCTTCGCCGAACGTCGCCACCGGCAGCAGCAACGCCGCCGTCCAGCCCAGTCCCAGCAAGATCGCCACCGCCCGCCAGGACGGTCCCGCTCCGGCTCCCATCGCGCTTCCTCCCGCGCTCGCTTCGATATGTGCGAGGAAGGGATGCGCCCCGCTTTCCGAGTCGCGCCCGCATGCTGCGACCGGGCCCGCAGCAGATGCGGCAAAGGCGCGCCCGGCGGGTTTGTCCCGCCGAACGCGCCTTTTGTCGTGGTGGGGGTGAGGGCCGGTGCCGATCCCGCGTCAGCGGGACAGCATCAATGCAGGCTCACCCGCCACACGATCCCGATCACCGCCACGAGGACGAAGATGATCATCGGCAGCCAGCCGCGCAGCCCCGTGCGGAACTGCTTGGGATGGTCGGCGCGGAACTGCTCGAAGCGCGGCTCCAGCCCCTGCAGATGCGCCACCTGCACGATCTCCTCCTGCGAGCCGTTGGTCAGGAAGTTGAGCAGCTCCAGCCGTTCCTCCTCCTCGATCGCCGGATAGCGGCGCAGCAAAGTGGTCATCCGGTCGGTCCGCGCATTGGCGGTGACGGCGATGTCGGTCGCGCCCGGGCGCCCGGCCCGGGAAAGTTGTGCACTGGTCATGTCATATTCCAATCATCCGGGCGCCCGCGCACGGGTCGCCACGAGTCAAAGCCGAAGGGTGAAGGGCTTCAGACGATTGGAGGGGCGCGGGCCCGGTAGGAGCGCGCGGGCTGCCCGGCGAAAGCCGCGGCGGGCGCTGCGGACAGGGGAACGGCGACACTGAAACGCGCGGCCGCGGTGACCGCCGCCGGCAGCGCGCCGGCATCGTCCGCCGGATCGGCCTGGCCGCGTTCGCCGGATGCTTCCGCCCAGCGGTCCGGCGAAGCCTGCGCGATGCCGATGTCGGGCGAATAAGAGGCGGTGGCGAGGGAAGGCGCGGCGAGCCGGTCGTCGGCCGCCACGGCCGGAACGGCGCCGCCCAGGATGACGAACAGCAAGGCGAGCAGGCGCGCGGCCCGCTTCATCGCTTCATTCGCCAGGGGTTTCGCCAAACGCAAAGCCAGCTCCCGTCCGCATGGACCGCGCAGCGCATGTAGGCGTCCCGGCGCCGATTGCAATCCACGGTGCGTCGCGCACGCAGAAAATCCGCCGCGCTCAGGCTAACCCCTCTGGCACAAAAAAGCTTGACAAAATGATCCAAATCGTGAACAATGCCGGAACGGCTGATAAGGAGCGGGAAGATGCAGAGACAGGATCGGTGTCGTTGGGGCGTGGCGGAGGATGAGGCCTTTCTGGGGGCGTTGGCGGCGCTGGGCAATGTCGCACAAGCGGCCGCGGCGATCGGGTGGGGCGTGGCGACGGCCTACCGGCAGCGCCGTCGCCGGGACTCCTTCGCCGCGCGCTGGGCCGCGCTGCGCCGCCCGCCCGCCAGCCTCGCCCCCGGCCACGTCCGCCCCGCCCGCGTCCGCCTCGGCGGCGTCCCCGCGCGCCCCACTTACGTGCGCGGCCAGAATCCCTGGACGGACGCGATCGAGCAGGATTTTCTCGATCACCTCGCCACCACCTCCAACGTCCGCGCCTCGTGCGAGGCGGCCGGGATCGGCTCCGACGCCGTCTATCGCCGCCGGCGCGAGCATCCCGACTTCGAGCGCAAATGGGATGCCGCCCTCGCGCAGGGCTATGCCCGGCTGGAAATGGGCGTGGTCTGCGCCGCCGCGGAATCGGTGGAGGGCATCACCTTCACCGAACGCGCCATCGGCCCGGTCAGCGCGGATCAGGCGATCAAGCTGATCGGCCTGCATCGCGCCGCGGTGAAGGGGGAGGGCAAGCGCCCGGGTCAGCGCGCGAAGCCGCCCTCGATCGAGCAGGTGCTGGAGACCGTCCGCCGCCGCGCCGCCGCCATCCGCGCCGCGCGCAAGGATCGGCCTGACGATCCGCCTCCCGAACCCGCATGAAGCCCACCCCCAGCCCCGCGTGGGACGATGTCACCGGCCGGCTTCGGGAGGACGAAAGCGATCGCCTGCTGATCGGCCTGCGCTCCTGCGATCGCGCCGTCCTCGCCGCGCATTTCCCGGTCTGGGCGCATGAGGGGCAGGTCGTTCGCCCGGAAGACCCCAAGGCCGAGACCTGGCGCACCTGGATCATCATGGCCGGCCGCGGCTTCGGCAAGACGCTGGCCGGCGCGCAGTGGATCACCGCGCAGGTCGCGCACCACGCCGACACCGCCGAGCCACTCGACATCGCGCTCGTCGGCGCGACGATCGAGGATGCCCGCCGCGTGATGGTGGAGGGGCGCAGCGGGCTGCTGCATGTCGCCGCCGATCGCATCGCCGCCTGGCACCCCAGCCTGAACCAGCTCATCTTCAAGTCCGGCGCCACCGCCACGCTCTTCTCCGGCGCCAGCCCGGATCGCCTGCGCGGCCCCGAACATCATCTCGCCTGGTGCGACGAGCTGGCCAAGTGGGAGCGCGCGGCGGACAGCTGGGACATGCTCCAGCTCGGCCTGCGTCTGGGCGAGCGGCCCCGCGCCCTGATCACCACCACGCCGAAGGCCGGCCCCTTACTAACCGCCATCATTGCCGATCCCGACACGCTCACCACGCGCGGCAGCACGCTCGAAAACCCCCACATCTCCCCCGCTTTCAAGGCCCGCGTCCACGCCCTCTACGCCGGCACGCGCCTGGGGAGGCAGGAACTGGACGGCGAACTCCTCACCGATACGCCCGGTGCGCTGTGGACCGTGGAGTTGCTGGAGAAATGCAGAAAGCAAGAACCACCCCCAACCCCTCCAGCAAGGGCTGGAGGGGAGCCCGACTCTGCAAGCTCCACGCAACCGGATTCCCCTCCAAGCCTTCTTGGAGGGGCTAGGGGTGGCTCTTCTTCTTCCTGCCTCTCTTCCACCTTCCCGGATCACAGCACCACTTTGATCCGGGTGGTCATCGGCGTGGACCCGCCCATCGCCGACGGCACCTGCGGCATCATCGCCTGCGCGCTGGACGATGAAGGCATCGCCCACGTCCTCGCCGACCACAGCGTCACCGCCCGCACCCCCGAAGGCTGGGCCAGCGCAGTCGCCACCGCCGCCGCCATCCACGGCCGCTACTTCCCCCTCTCCCTGAGGGGAGAAGCCACCACCCCCCAATCCTCCCTGTCGCGCAGCGATGGGCGGAGCGGGCTTCAAGGCTCCGACGACGCGTCAGCGTCGGTGGAATGCCCGCGGAGGGAGGGGGACCATCCGGCAAGGCCGGATGGTGGAGGGGCCCCTTCAAATCCTCCCCTCGATTTCGAGGGGAGGGGGACCGTCCCGGACTTGATCCGGGACGGTGGAGGGGCCGCTCGCGCCCTTGCGCGAGCGGAACAAGACGCCCTGACGCCAACGGAACACGCCGCACACCATCACCCCATCCCCACCACCATCGTCGCCGAAACCAACCAGGGCGGCCGCATGGTGAAGGCGATCCTGCTGACCGCCGATCCGCACCTCCACGTCAAACCCGTCACCGCCCACGTCGGAAAGGCCGATCGCGCCGCCCCCATCGCCCACCTGTTCGAAGCGGGGAAGGTGGTGCTCCACGGGCGCTTCCCGGAGCTAGAAGCGCAGCTGTGCGGCCTGATCGCGGGCGGGGATTATCAGGGGCCGGGTGGCTCGCCGGACAGAGCGGATGCGATGGTGTGGGCGTTGACTGAGTTGACGCTAAAGGGCGGGGCCGGGCCGAGGGTGAGGACAGTCTAGTCGGTTCGCCCGTTTGGCGGACTAGGCTTCCCCTTCAAAAGGGGCTGCTCGGGCATCATCTTAGCCACCCATAAGAGTCGGAGGCGTTGTGGCTTGTTCGAGAGGCAAAGCTAGTCCGGACCAGGTCACTCGACTGCGGCTATTCGCCGACTCAGCTGGCTATTGCCAAAACCCGGACTGCGCGCGTGAACTGTTTGCCGCCCCAGACTCAGGCCCAATCCACATTGGCGAGATGGCGCATATTTTCGCCGCAAACGATCAAGGGCCTCGCGCGAATACAGAACTAAGCGCGGCGGATCGAGGCGCATACGACAATCTGATTCTCCTCTGCCCCACCTGTCACACGATCATCGACAAGGCCCCGGATGCGTTTCCTGACGATACGCTTCGCCGCTGGAAACAGGATCGGTCGGACAAGCTCGCAGGTGTCTTTGGCGCTGTTCGCCACGACACCCGCAAAGCTGTGAGGTCGGCGATCGAACCCCTAATGCGCGAGAGCAAGCATATTCTTGAGGAATATGGACCAGGCACCGATGCTAAATATGATCCCGAAAGCAACGCCTTGGAGGTTTGGACCCGTAAAGTCTTAGCCAAAATAATACCCAATAACCGACGGATTATTGCGATACTCGACGCAAACCGGGAGCTTATGACAAACGCGGAGCCGCAGGTGCTGGAGTATATGCGGCAACACACAGACGATGTCGCTGCAAGGCATCTAGAAGGGATGACTGGGGGCAGGCAGTATCCCGCCGAGATGGAACGGATGATGGAGGACTGATTGATGGCATCTTCAGATTGGATTGCTAAGATTCTGATGGAAGATGAGCGCGATGGCCTATCAGCAAAGGCTCTTGATGGTCACTTTGTCTCTGTGGAACGGGAGACACTCGACCCCACTCTTATAGCGGTCTTGTCCATTCCACATGTTAAACACTCCGATGTAGCTCCGTTGACGGGCGTCCACGATGAGTTGAGCTTCCTGGTCAACATTCCATCAAGCGGGATGTGGGACGGAGAGGCGATTGAGACTCTCGCCGCGCACGGAGCCGCATTTGGTGGCGTGGGCGATCTCCGTCGGGCGATAACAATGAAATATCCGGGAGACTACGTTTTCAAGGAATATGAATACGTTGAGCGGCGTCTGAGGCAGCATCGCGCGGTTAACGGAGTGTCGAGGATATACGACCGTGTATGGCGCGTGCATCGTAAGGCTGGGGACACGCTAAGCGTCGCTATCTCCGATAAGTATGATCTCACAGCGGACGAGGTCCGAACCTTATACGACCGATATGGCCATTTTGATGTGTTATTCCACACGAATAATATGGGGCGCATTGTCGCTAAAGCAGTAGATGTCGGTACCGAGCTTGGTATTGATCTGATCAGCTCCAAAGACCTATTTGATAGATTAGGAAGATGATTATAGATGAGGCACTAGATTTAATAACAGGCACGATAAAATCTACTAAGACAGGCAGCGCCGTGAGAGCCTTCCTATTCGGGTCTACGCTTCGGTCGAAAACTGGGTGGAGCGATATCGATATCGCGTTTGTTTGCGATGATATAGCCGACAGGATCGCAGTTAGGACATCTCTGTCAAAATACTGCGGTGACTTTCCGATTGATATTATCGTTATGTCCATCGAGGAGGAAGCTGAGCTTCAGTTCCTAGAGACGGTGGGTGCAAAGCTAATTGCTGCTACGGATCACACGCCTGGTCGTGCGTGGGCGCCTTAATCGGAGTCATCGAGAGGTGGGAGGATATTAAGGTCATGGAGCCGATGAAGCAGCAGGTGTCCTGCTCGCGCGAGTTTCGCGCTTCTCCATGCAAGGAGCTCCAATCCTGCGTATACAAAGCGCTTCTTTCTCAGTGTTATCGCAGAATTACGAATTACGGTGACAGTTTCAATTACGGTGACAGTTTACTAAATCCCGTAATTCGGTCGGTGGCAGTGCGCTAACTAGGGTCCGCTCCGTGAGCCACGGTTCACCGATCGAGAAACGACCGCATCTTTCGCGACCGGCTCGGATGCTTCAGCTTCCGCAGCGCCTTCGCCTCGATCTGCCGGATACGCTCGCGCGTCACGCTGAACTGCTGCCCCACTTCCTCCAGCGTGTGATCGGTGTTCATGCCGATGCCGAAGCGCATGCGCAGGACGCGCTCCTCGCGCGGGGTCAGGCTGGCGAGCACCCGCGTCACCGTCTCCTTGAGGTTCGCCTGGATCGCGGCGTCCACCGGGATCACCGCATTCCTGCCCTATGTGACCGTCAGTACCGCCCGCCCCGGCATTCCAGCCGTCCGTCCCTGCTGCGGGCGGTTCCCGTGAACTGGCCCCCGCATGCGACATCGGTGCCATCCCGGCTGGTCGTAGAGCCCGTGAAGAGGCCGCCCGCGCAGACTCTTCGTCCGTCCGTGCTGGTCGCCGTTCCGGTGAACAGGCCTCCGCACGCTACGTTGCGCCCGTCGCGGCTGGTTGTTGTGCCGGTAAAGCGGCCGCCGGCACAGACACGGTGCCCATCGGTGCTGGTCGCTGTTCCGGTGAACAATCCCCCGCAGGCAACATCGTTGCCATATCTGCTGGTGGCCGAACCGGTAAACCTTCCGCCCGCGCAAACACGGCGGCCATCGATGCTGCTCGCGGTTCCCCCGAAGTTGCAACCGCAGATGACGCCGGTATTTCCGACCGATCGGGAGGCGTTGATCGTCGGGTCACACACTTTCTGCGCCCGCGCTTCCAGATCGTCCCAATCCTGCCATGCCTGGCGGGCGGCTGCCTCATCGCCGGCCGCGGCTGGGGGCGCCGCAGGCGTTGCCGGTACGGCCGAGAAATTGTCGGCAACGGGGGAGTGGAGCGCGGTCGCGTTGTTGCCCGACGGGCCACCGCATGCCGCGACAAGCAGCAGCACGAGGCCGGCGATGATCCCCCGCAGCATCCGGTTCGCCTACTGGTCCAGGAACGACCGCATCTTCCGCGACCGGCTCGGATGCTTCAGCTTCCGCAGCGCCTTCGCCTCGATCTGGCGAATCCGCTCACGCGTCACCGAGAACTGCTGCCCCACTTCCTCCAGCGTGTGATCGGTGTTCATGCCGATGCCGAAGCGCATGCGCAGCACGCGTTCCTCGCGCGGGGTCAGGCTGGCCAGAACCCGGGTCGTCGTTTCCTTGAGGTTTTCCTGAATGGCACTGTCCAGCGGCAGGACGGCGTTCTTGTCCTCGATGAAGTCGCCAAGGTGGCTGTCCTCCTCGTCGCCGATGGGCGTCTCCAG
>DDTH01000003.1 GCA_002344055.1 Sphingomonadales bacterium UBA2369 | reverse complement strand
CCATGCGCAGCATGGTGGAGGGGCATGAGCGACGCGAACCTTCTTCCGCTCGCGCAAGGGCGCGACCGGCCCCTCCACCACCGGCTTCGCCGGCGGTCCCCCTCCCCGTGAACGGGGAGGATCTGCCGGTGACGATGCCCTCGTCCACCAGCCAACGGGCCAGCTTGGCGACGCGCTCGACCTTGTCGGCGACGGTGCCGAGTTTTTCGTGGAAGACGATCTGGCCGAGCTTCGCCGCCTGCTCCTCCAGCGGGATTTTCAGATCCTGCTCCCAGAAGAAGCGGGCGTCGCTCAGGCGCGCGGCCAGCACTTTCTGATTGCCCTCGACGATCTTCGCGCCACCATCGGCCGCGACGATGTTGGCGACGCAGATGAAGGCGGGGGCGAGCGCCCCTCCACCATGCTGCGCATGGTCCCCCTCCCCATTGCTACGCGACAGGGAGGATTGGTTGAGCGCAAAATATTTCTGGTTGGTGCGCATGGTGAGCTGGATCACCTCGCGCGGGACTTCGAGGAAGGCCGGGTCGAAGCGGCCGAGCAGGGGCACCGGCCATTCGGTGAGGCCGGCATTTTCCTCGACCAGCCCTTCGTCCGCGACCATCGTCAGGCCGGCTGCGGAGGCGGCCGCGGCCGCGGCCGCGCCGTCGCGGATGATGCGGGCGCGCTCGTCCTGATCGACGATGACGTGGCAGGCGCGCAGCTTCTCGGCATAATCCTTCGCGCCGGCGAGGGTGATCGGGCCGGGATGGAGGAAGCGGTGGCCGATTGTGGCGGCGCCGCTCCGCACGTCGCCGATTTCGAGATCGACGACTTCCTCGTCCAGCATGGCGACGATGCCCTGCAGCGGGCGGACCCAGCGCAGGCTTTCGGTGCTGAGCGAGGCGGCGCCCCAGCGCATGGACTTGGGCCAGGGAAAGGCGCGGATGATGGCCGGGATGGCTTCGGCGAGCACTTCGGTGGTGGCGCGGCCGGGCTTTTCGATCACAGCGAACCAGATACCGTCGCGGTCGGTGAGTTGGTCCTGGGTCAGGCCGGTCTTGCGGAGGAAACCCTCCAGCGCCTGCGGCGGGGCGGAGGTGCGCGGGCCTTTCAATTCCTCACTGACCGCCGGGGTACCAAGCGGGAGGCCACGCGCGATCAAAGCGAGGCGGCGGGGGGTGGCATAGGTTTCGATGCTGGTCGCGGCGAGGCCGGATTTGGCGAGTTCGGCCTCGAACAGGCGGGCGAGGTCCGCACGGGCTTTCGCCTGCATGCGGGCGGGGATTTCCTCGGAGAGGAGTTCGAGCAGGAAATCAGACATATTGTTCACGCGGAGGCGCGGAGGCGCGGAGGAAGAAAGAAGTGTCGTTCACGCGGAGGCGCGGAGAAGAAGAGGAGGCGCGGAGGAAGAAGAGGTCTGAACGACGCGAAGCGTCCTTAAAATTCAGCGCGAGCATGAGGGCGCTATGCGCCGGGTGTTGGCTGCTCCGCGTCTCCCTTTTCTTCTCCGCGGCTCCGCGTGAAATCATCATCATCACGCCCCCTCCGCAGCCTTTCCAACGGCGCTTTGCGCCGCCGGAACCTTGGGCTGCTCCGCCCACCCGTTCTTCTCCATCCAGGCGGCGCAAGCGCCCTTCGCCAGGTCGCGGACGCGGCCGATATAGGCCTGGCGCTCGGCGACGCTGATCACCCCGCGGGCTTGCAGGGTGTTGAAGATGTGGCTGGCCTCGATCGCCTGTTCGTAGGCGGGGATGGGGAGCTTCGCCTCCAGGCAATTCTCGCATTCCGCCGCGGCCTTGCGGAACAGATCGAACAGGGCGTCCGTATCCGCGACTTCGAAGTTCCAGGTCGACATCTGGACCTCGTTCTCGTGATAGACGTCGCCATACGTCACGCCGCGATCGTTGAACGCCAGGTCGTACACGCTGTCGACATTCTGCACATACATGGCCAGCCGCTCGAGGCCGTAGGTGAGTTCACCCGCGACGGGGAGGCAATCGAAGCCGCCCATTTGCTGGAAATAGGTGAATTGCGTCACCTCCATGCCGTCGCACCAGACTTCCCAGCCGAGGCCCCAGGCGCCGAGCGTCGGGCTTTCCCAATCGTCCTCGACGAAGCGGATGTCGTGCTTGGTGAAATCGATGCCGATGGCTTCGAGGCTGCCCAGATAGAGCTGCTGCAGGTCCGGCGGGCTGGGCTTCAGGATCACCTGATATTGGTAATAATGCTGCAGCCGGTTGGGGTTCTCGCCATAGCGGCCGTCGGTCGGGCGGCGGCAAGGCTGAACGAAGGCGGCGTTCCACGGGTCCGGGCCGAGCGCGCGCAGGGTTGTCGCCGGGTGAAACGTCCCCGCCCCCATGCGCATGTCATAGGGTTGCAGGATCAGGCAGCCCCGGTCGCTCCAATATTGATGGAGGGTCAGGATCAGCTGCTGGAAGCTGAGCGGAGTCTTGCTGGGTTCGGCGGCCAAGGCGGAACAGCCCTTCAGGAGGCGAAATTTCGGGTCGCGCCGCTTTGGCGGATGGGGCAAGACCGGTCAAGGAAAGCGGCGAGAGGTATGCGTGTGCGCAGTTTGAAGCATGTTCTGGGCGGAATTTTCGCCGCCGCCCTGCTGGCCTTTTCCGGGCCGGCGGCGGCGCAGGTCGCGGCGGTCGCGTCCGAACCCGCCCGCGCTGCGGATCAGGCGGCGGCCCCGGCAGCGCCGCGTCCGGCGATCTGGCTGCTGCAGGACGAGGATACGAAAATCTACCTGTTCGGGACGGTCCACGTCTTCCCGGCGAGCCTGAACTGGCGGTCGGCGACGCTGAACCGCGTGATCGCCGAGGCGGACGAGCTGGTGATGGAAACGCCCGAGGCGTCGAGCGGCGAGATGGGCGATCCGTCGCGGCTGCTGGGACCGATGGACATGGGCAAGTCGATCCCGATCCTGGAGCGCGTCTCCCCCAGCGCGCGGCCGCGGCTGGCGGCGGTGCTGGCCGCGACCGGCATGCCGATGGCATATTTCGACAGCCTGCACACCTGGGCGGTCGCCTTCCTGCTCACCGGCATGCAGATCGCCGATACGAGCGGCGGCGCGCAGGGGGTGGAATTGAGCGGCGCCGAGGAAGTGCTGGGCGCGGACTTCCGGCGGCGCAAGAAGCCGATCAGCGGCGTCGAGACGATGGAAGACCAGATCAACGTTTTCGCCACCATGCCGATCGGCGCCCAGCGGCGCTTCCTGGAATCGCTCGTCGTCGAGGGCGATCCGGACGCCACGCCGCGGCCATCGACCGACAATGCCTGGGCCGCTGGCGATGTCGAGGCGATCGCGGCGGAAATGGGCGCGATGTCGCCTGAGCTGTATCACCCGCTTTTGACGCTAAGGAATCGGAACTGGACCGCCTGGCTGGTCCGGCGGCTGGAGCGGCCGGGCACGGTGCTCTTCGCAGTCGGGGCCGGGCATCTGGCCGGACCGGATTCGGTGCAGCGCATGCTCGCCGAGCAGGGCCTGGAGGCGCGCCGCATCGAATGAGCCGGCGATCGGGGGAGAATGACATGACGTTTGCTGGACGATATCGGGCAGGCCTGGCGCTGGCCGCGACAATATTCCTGGCGACGCCGGCCGTGGCGCTGCAGCCGGCTCCGGCCGCGCCTCCGGCCACTGCACCCGCCGCCGCTTCCGTGGCCGAGCCCCGCCCGGCAATCTGGCTGCTGGAGGATGAAGACACCAAAATCTATCTGTTCGGCACGACGCACGCCTTTCCCGCGACGGTGCGCTGGCGCTCGCCCCGGCTAAACGAGATCGTCGCGACGGCGGACGAACTGGTGCTCGAGATTGCGGAGCAGGGATCGGCCGATTTCGCGAGCAGCAGCATGAGCGCGGACGATTTCGCGCGCATGCTCCTGCCCGAACCCTCCCCAATCCTCGACCGCGTGCCCGAGACCCTTCGCCCCCGCCTGCGGGCCGCGCTCGACGCGATCGGCGCGCCGATGGAGCGCTGGGACCGGATGCATATCTGGGCAGCGGCCTTCGCTCTTTCCGGAATCCGCGCGGCGGAGGAAGCCACGGCCCGGTTCGGCGCCGATGCCCTGCGTGCGGAGCAGAGCAGCGCGGAAACCGTGCTGGCCGACGCCTTCCGGCAGCGCGGCAAGCCGATCAGCGGCGTGGAGACCGGGGACGCTCAATTGGGCGCGCTTGCGAACCTGTCGATGGAGGACCAGTTCGCCTTCCTCGAAGCGGCGCTCGATGGCCGGGGGATGGGCGCGGTCGGCAACGACCTGAATGCCGGCACCTGGACCCGCGGCGATGTCGACGCGATCGCGGCCGAGATGGCGACCATGCCGCCGGTGCTGATCCAGGCCCTGCTGGTAAATCGCAACCGCACGTGGACGACCTGGCTGACCGAGCGACTCGAACGGCCCGGTACCGTCCTGTTCGCGGTCGGCGCCGGGCATCTGGTCGGGTCCGATTCGGTGCAGGTGATGCTCGCCGCGCGAGGCTTGACCGTCCGAAGGATCGATTAGCTTTCGGAATATCCACGCGTTCGAAATGATTTAGCAGAAACTATGTCATGGTTCACCGACCTTTTGTCATGGTCGCTTGACATCATCGAAACGGGCCGCCATCTTGTCATGGTCGCTTGACATTATGTCACGCGATGATGACTGGAGGTTCGAACATGCAGGCCTATCGCCTGAGCGGGGACGAATGGGGGTTGTTGATCGCCATGCTGATGGTCGCGGGCGCCGTGGCGCTCGTGGCGGCGGCGTTGCTGGTCTGAAGTCATGGTCGCGCTGGACCATCATGCCATGAAGAACCGCCTGAAAGTGCTGCGCGCCGAACGCAATTGGAGCCAGGCGGAACTGGCCGCGCACCTCGACGTGTCGCGCCAGGCCGTGAACGCGATCGAGACGGGCAAATATGACCCGTCCCTTCCCCTCGCCTTCCGGATCGGCCGCCTGTTCGAGATGCAGATCGAGGAGATTTTCGATGACGAAGCCGGCGACCGCCGCAATGGATGATCTGCCCGCCGATGTGGACAACAAGCAGCGCGTGAAGCGCGTGCTGAAGATTGCCGGGCTGGTTTTCGCCGCGATCTTCCTGGCGGGGATCGGCACGGGCGTGACCGCGGCATCGCTGGAACGGGAGGGCATCACCCTCGTCACCGGCGCGATCATCGGCGCCGCCGCCTTGCTGGCGCTGACCTGCCTCTGGCTGGCGCTGCGCGTGGCGAATGCGCCGACCGGCGAGGCGCCGCCGACCCGCAAGGAGCGGCTGAACCGCAATATCCTGGCGGCCTGCGGACTGCTCGGTTTCGTCGCCGCAATCCTGATGATGTTCGTGCAGGGCGATACGGATGTCACGCGCGGCCTGCTCAGCAACGAGCCGCTGCAGCCGGGCATCGCCATCGCCTTGCTCGTGCTGATCGGCGTGGTGTTGCCGATCCTCTCCTTCGTCTGGCACCATTCCGCGGTCGATGAGCAGGAGATCGCCGCCTACAAGGACGGCGCGCTGTGGGGCATCAACGTCTTCATGATCGGTGGCCCCGTCTGGTGGATCGCCTGGCGCGGCGGCTTCCTGCCCGCGCCCGACGGCATCATCATCTATTTCGCCGCCATCACGGTGATGGGCGTCGTCTGGATGTGGAAGAAATATCGCTGAAACTTCTTGCCCCTACCCCAAAGAATCGATGTCCCGGAGTATCCAAAAATGAAGACGTTCCTGACCGGCCTGCTGGCCTTCACCGCATTCAGCACGCCGGCCTTTTCGCAGCAGGCCCCCGCCCCGGCCGCGCCCGCCGCCACGGCGGCCGCGCCGGCCCTGCCCGATGCCAGTCCGGCCATGTGGATCGTCCGCGACGAGGACACGATTATCTACCTGCTCGGCACCTTCCACATGCTGGACGGCCGGCGCTGGTTCAAGGACGAGGTCAGGACCGCGTTCGAGGCATCGAGCGAGCTGGTGCTGGAGGTGCTGCTGCCCGAGGATCCGGCGCAGCAGCAGGCGGCGATGGGGCCGCTCGTCATGCAATATGGCGTGGATGCGCAGGGCCGCACCCTGTCTTCGCGGCTGACCGCGGCGGAGAATGAGACGTTGAACCGGCTGCTGGCGCCGCTCGGCGTGCCGCCCGGCGCCTTCGATCGCTTCAAGCCCTGGTTCGTGAGCCTGACGCTCGCCCAGATTGCCGCGCAGGGACTCAATCTGGACCCCGCAAACTCGCCGGAAATGGTGCTGCGCCGCGCGGCCCGCGAACGCGGCATGGCGGAGAGCGAACTGGAAACGGCCGATTTCCAGATCCGCATGCTCGACAGCGTGCCGGACGAGAGCCAGCTGCGCGCGCTGAAGGAAATGCTCGCCGATCCCGACGCCGCCGTGCGCACGCTCCGGCCGATGCTCGATGCCTGGTCGCGCGGCGACGAGAACGGACTGGCGGCGGTCACGATGCAGGAGACCGGCCATGACGATCCGGCTTTCTATCGCATCATCTTCACCGACCGGAATGCGAACTGGGCGCAGTGGATCAGGACGCGCCTGGAGCGGCCGGGAACGGTGTTCATGGCGGTTGGCGCCGGGCATCTGGTCGGCCGGGGCAGTGTGCAGGAGCAACTGACGCGGCTGAACATCCCGTCGCAGCGCGTCGCCACCGCGGCGACCGGAGCGACTGCGGCGCCTGCGGCGACCGGGAGCACCCACGCTTACCCGCCGTGCCGCAGCCGGACCCAGGACCGCTGCCGGCAGCGGCGCTAATTCGATCAGAAGCAAGGAATAGAGATGATGAAGCTGCGGCTCCTCGCCATCCTGACCAGCCTCGCGCTTTCGGCCTGCGCCGGGGCCGCCGGCAATGAAGCGGACAATGCGAGCGCGGCCAATGCCGCCGCACCGAACACGTCCGCTTCCAACACCGCCACCGCGCAGTTGCCCGACGCCGATCCGGCGATGTGGGTGGTGCGGGACGAAGACACCACTATTTACCTGTTCGGCACTTTTCATTTGCTGGATGGCAAAGCGGATTGGTTCAACGACGAGATCCGGGTGGCCTTCGACCAAGCGCAGGAGCTGGTGACCGAAATCGACATGCGCGGCGGCACGCAGCAGATGGCGATCGATATGCAGCCGCTGATCATGCAATATGCGATCGACCCGCAGCGGCGGAAGCTTTCGGACGTGCTGACACCCGAGCAGAACCGCATCCTGAACGAGGCGCTGGCTTCCATGGGCGCGCCCCCGGGGGCGTTCGACATGTTCGAGCCGTGGTTCGCCAGCATGACGCTGAGCGCTGTCGTGGCGCAACGGCTGGGCATGACCGGCGATCATGGCGCGGAAACCGTGCTGCTGCGCGCCGCCGAGGGCCGCAACATGACACTCGGCGCGGTCGAGACGCTTGAAAGCCAGATCCGCATCTTCGACGGCATGCCGCGCGAGGCGCAGATCGCGCAGCTGAAGGAGTCGATCGACAATCTGGACAAGATGGGCAGCGTGCTCGCCCGCATGCTGGAAGTATGGAATTCCGGCGACGCGGAAGGGATGGAGCGGATCATGAACGAAGGGATGCGGGAGAATAGCGCCCTGCGCCGCGCCCTCCTCGAGAACCGCAACCGCGCCTGGGCCGAATGGATCGACGAGCGGATGGACCGGCCGGGCGTGGTGTTCATGGCAGTCGGCGCCGGGCATCTGGTGGGGCCGGACAGCGTGCAGGTGTTCCTGCGCCAGCGGAACATCGCGTCGGAGCGGGTGCCGGCGCTGACGCAGTAGGGAGGAGTGACCCCTCTCCCTGCAAGGGAGAGGGAGGAACCCGCCGCGAAGCGGTGGGAGGGTGAGGGTCTTTAAGAAAAGAAGCGACCCTCACCCGGTTTCGCTTCGCTCAACCGCCCTCTCCCTGAAGGGAGAGGGGCTAAGAGGTTGCGCTTCGCCCTCTCCTCCCCTATAGGCGCGCGCTTCCCGTTCATGGTCATCCCTGGAGGCGTGAGCGGGTTATGAAACCCCAAGTTTTGGAGACATGCATATGAGCGAGCAGCTTACGCTGTCGGCCGAGGCGCGCGATCGGGCTGGCAAGGGAGCCTCCCGTTACCTGCGCCGCGAAGGCCGCGTCCCCGCCGTAATCTACGGCGCCAATGAAGAGCCGACCTCGATCCACCTCGAGGAGAAGATTCTGGTTCGCCAGCTGAAGACCGGCCACTTCATGAATTCGGTCGTGATGATCGAGGTTCCGGGCGGCAAGGCCGTTCGCACCCTCCCCAAGGACGTCCAGTTCCACCCGGTCACCGACCGGCCGCTGCATGTCGATTTCCTGCGCATCGGCGAGCACACGAAGGTGCACGTCAACGTGCCGGTGCGCTTCGACAATGAAGACAAGTCGCCGGGCCTCAAGCGCGGCGGTGTGCTGAACATCGTTCGCCACGACCTCGAACTGGTCTGCGACGCGGCCGAGATTCCGGACGACATCGTGATCGATCTGAGCGGCCGCGACATTGGCGATTCGATCCACATCAGCGCCGTGACCCTTCCCAAGGGTGCCGAATCCGCGATCACCGACCGCGACTTCACCATCGCCACGATCGCGCCGCCGACGGTGGTCCGCGAGAGCGCCGCTGCCGAAACGGCCGAAGGCGAAGGCGAAGGCGAAGCGCCGGCCGAGGGCTGAGGTTAAGCCTGAGCTCCCCTCCAGCTTTTGCTGGAGGGGAGCCAGCTTGGCTCTGCGCCATCCAACAGGCTAGAGCCTACGCATGGCCAATCCCTTCTCCTGGCTCGGCTCCTTGTTCCGGCCGAAGCCGATCGATCTGCTCGGCCAGAGCGGCGAGGAAGGCACGTTCGCGGAGGATGAGGCGGTGCAGATCTGGGTCGGCCTCGGCAATCCTGGCGCGCAATATGTGATGCACCGGCACAATGTCGGCTTCATGGCGGTGGACGCCATCGCCGAAGTGCACAATTTCGATCCGCCGAAGAAGACCTTCCACGGCTGGGCGCAGGCCGGCCGGATCGGCTCGCAGCGCATCCTGCTGCTGAAACCCGCCACCTTCATGAACGACAGCGGTCGGGCGGTGCGCGCGGCGATGGATTTCTTCAAACTGGAGCCGGACGCGGTCACCGCCTTCCATGACGAGCTCGATCTCGCCCCCTTCAAGGTGAAGGTGAAGACGGGCGGCGGAACGGCGGGCCATAATGGCCTGCGCTCGATGGACGCCCATATCGGGCCCGATTTCCGCCGTGTGCGGATCGGCATCGGCCATCCCGGCCACAAGGACCGGGTGACCAAATATGTGCTCGGCAATTACGCCAAGACGGAAACCGACGATCTGGCGGACATGCTCGGCGCGATCGCGGCGGAGGCCAGGTGGCTGTCCGGGGGCGACGACGCGCGCTTCATGAGCGACGTGGCGCTCAGGTTGCAGGGGTGACTGCGGCGCTGCCCACTCTCTGGTCGCGCCCGTTCAGAAAATAGGGTTCGCCAAGCGCGCCCCGCAGCAGGATGGGATGGAAATCCGCCGCCTGCATCCCGTTGGGCAGGCAGGCGTTCACGGTCGCTTGCAAGGCGTCGATCGCACTCACGGAATTTCGCGTGCCAAGCCGCGTGGCCATGACGCGTTCCACGCCTTCGGGTTGACGCTCGGTGACGCAATAGCCGACCCGTGCGATCGTCGCCGCTGAGCCGCCCGCAGGCGGCGCCGGGCGCGTCAGTGAACCCGCCGGCCGGCGCCGGGCCTCCTCCCACCGGTGCAACTCCTCCGCGATGGCGCCGCGCAGGACGAGATTGTCCACCCGCATGCTGCGGAACCGCGCGCAAACCGTCCGCCGGGTGAAGCGCCTGCCAGTCAGCCGGTCGATGATTTCGGCCTGGTCGGGGGAGTTGAGCTGCGTCGCCAGCAACGCGACCGAACCGCTCCGGTTGTTCCGGACCGTGCACGCGGCCCATTCGCGCAGATACATTGCCGCGGCGGAATCGATCATACCAGCAGCCTGCGCCCGGCTCCTGAGCCGCGAGGGGACCGCGCCACGGCCAGCCTCGTTCTCGGGAACCGCGATCACGGTTTCCGACTGGCTTTCGGCCGGCTCGACCGGGCTTGAAGGTGCCGCCGGCGGTTGCAGACTCAATGCGATGAACGCGAGAATAGCCATTTCCCGTCAGCTCCGATCTCGTTCGAAGGATTGCGTCTTAGACGTTGGTCACTGTCGGCAGGAGGCGCCGCAACTGACCCCTTCCTGGATGTCCCGGCGAAGCTGCTGGCGGTCCTGTTCGAACGCCTGCCACTGCGCCGCGGTGCGGCACTCGCGGACCATGCGGAGCCGCGAACCCAGTTCCGCCCGCGGCGCCCGGCAGATCATCCGGTCGGGATCCTCGCGGGAGATAGCGACCGCTTGTTCCTCGACACCCAAAGCGAAGGCCACTTCGCTGACATACCAGCGGTCGCCCTCCGTATGGCTCGGCACGAAGTCGCCCCGCTCCAGCTGCGCCAGGACGATCTGCCCGACCAGGGTTTCCAGCGCGACGCAGCCTGCTTCCTTCACCACCACGCTGTTGGGCGTGCCATCGGCCTCCAGCGAGAGCGCGAACGGGACCACGATGTTGAAACGGCGTTGGGTCGCGCCCGCAAGCGTGCAGCGTCCGTCGGCGATCATCCGCTCGACCCGCGCCACCATGTCCCCATGGGGCATGTAGCGCTCGAGGACGACTGCCTCAGGGAAATCCTCCGGCTCGAACATGCCGACATCGACATCGACCGCAAACCTTGGCGGCGCGCCGGCCGACGGTTGCAGCAGCACCAGAAGCAACGCGACAACGGCAAACATGGCAACCTCTCCGATGGAGTGGCGTGGAGACGCTCAGGTCAGGCGGATTCGTGGTTTCCTGCAGACGGAAGGCGCATGCTCGCGGCCGTCATTGCGTGCAGGGGCTGGGATCACACCGGACCGTGCTCTGGATATCACGGCGAAGCTGCTGGCGGTCCTGTTCGAACGCCACCCATTGGGCCGCCGTGCGGCACTCGCGCACCATGCGGAGCCGCGAACCCAGTTCCGCCCGCGGCGCACGGCAGATCATCCGGTCGGAATCCTCGCGAGCGATAGCGACGGCCTGATCCTCGACACCCAAAGCGAAGGCCACTTCGCTCACATACCAGCGGTCGCCCTCCGTGTGGCTCGGCACGAAGTCGCCACGCTCCAGCTGCGCCAGCACGATCTGCCCGACCAGGGTTTCCAGGTCGGCGCAGCCCGATTCCTTCACCACCACGCTGTTGGGCGTGCCATCAGGCTCCATCAGGATCGCGTAGGGAATGACGATGTTGAAGCGCCGTGCGGTCGCGCCCGCAAGCGTGCACCGTCCTTCGGTGATCATCCTCTCCACCCGGGCGACCATCTCCCCATGGGGCATGTAGCGCTCAAGCACGACTGCTTCAGGGAAATCCTCCGGCTCGAACATGCCGACATCGACATCGATATTCACCCTGGGCGGCGCGCCAGCCGGCGGCTGCAGCAGCACCAGAAGCAAGGCAATGAAGGCAAACATGGCAATCTCCTTCAAGGAGTTGCGTGGCGGGGTTCAATCTAGGCACGCGCCGCGCCGACCGTCAATCCTGACGGATACGGCGCCGGTACCCGCGTTCATCAGGTCCGGACCTTCCCGCTTCCTGGCGGGAAGCCGCGTTCAGCCCTGGCGCGGCGCTTCGGCCCGAAGCCTGGCGAGGCATGCGGTCTTGGCGGCCTGCAGATCCGGCTCCGACACCCCCTCCACAGCGGCGATGGCGGCGGCGTACCAGGCGCGCTGTTGGGCCGGGTCGCTGATCGCGCCATTGTCGCTGCAATAGCCTTCCGCGCCATCCGTGCCGATCAGGCGGACGGCGGCGGCGGGGCTGGTCACCAACGTTTCGGACAAAGCCGCGAAGAAGCTCTCGGCTCCCTCGCCGTCCACCCCGGAAGCGAGTTGCGGCGCGACCGCGATCCACTCCGGCTCGCCGAGCGCGATGCCGCGGGTCACCGTCTGCCAGCGGCTCTGTTCCTCGCGGCCGACCAACGCCACGACCGTATCGCTGGCATTGGTCGTGACGATCATCTCCCGGACCTGCGCCGGGGTCACCGGCAGCCCCGCCGGCCAGCGCGCGGCGATGCCCGCGCGAACGGCTTCGGTGTCGGCGGCAGGCGTGGCGGGAGCAGTTGTGTTGGCCGCGGCAGCACTCGTGTTGGTGCCGGGAATGGAGGCGTTGGCTGTGCTGTTATTGGCGGCCCCGCGATTGCAGGCGGTGACGGTCATCACCGCGGCAACGAGCAACACACTACGCATACGAACTCCCTTCGCCCAAACATGCCGTTGTGACGGGGAGCCTAGGGATGGGCGTGGGGATCGTCCATGATCTGCAGCAAGATTTTGTGCGCTGCCGCATTCTCGGCTCGGCTTGTTCCGCTCCGGGAGGCCCGTTACCCTCCACTGGCCCGTTCGATGAGGAGTCCCGCCGATGCGCCGCACTTTGTTGATCCTGCCCGCTCTCGCTTTGTCCGCGACCGCCGCTTTCGCCCAGCCGAACAGCGAGAATCGCTGCGGCTGGTACGAGAACCCCACGCCCGGCAATCACTGGCTGACCGACCGCGACCGGCAATGGCTGATCGGCGCGCAAGGCGGCTATCAGGCGCGCGGCATCGACCGGATCGGCGATTCTTCCGCCAGCCGGCAGTGGATCGCCACCCATCCGAACGGCAGCTACGGCTATGGCTGTGCCTGCGCGCAGGTCCGCACCGATCGCCGCAACAGCCAGATCACCCGCATCTTTTCGTGGCGCCAGGTGCCGCTGGCGCAATGCAGGGGCGACCGGCGGCTGCGCGAACCGCGCGGCTGAAGAGGCGCACGCACGACATTGAGGAGGATGTGATGAAGGCGAAGCTGACCCGGCGGGAATTGCTGGCCGGGACCGTCGCCGCGGCGGCACTTACGGGCCCCGTGAAGGCACAGGCGCCGGGCGGAGGAAGCACACAGCCCGAAGCCCGTGCCGCCGCGCCGGCCGTGCCGTTTCTGGGTGGCAAATCGATCCTCGTGACCGGCAGTTCGACCGGCTTCGGCCATGCCGGCGCCCTGCTGTACGCGCGGGCCGGTGCGAAGGTGATCGCCAGCATGCGCAACGTGCCGCGGCCAGAGGCGGAGACGCTGCGGCGCGTAGCGCGCGACGAACGGCTGGACCTGCATGTCGTCGAGATCGACGTGACCGACGACGCTTCGGTCGCGCGCGGCGTCGCGGAGGCCGAGCGGATCGCGGGCGGCGCGCTGGACGTGCTCGTGAACAATGCCGGCATCCCTTACACCGGCCCGGTCGAGTTGCAGGACATCGCAGCGACCCAGGCGATGTTCGACACCAATGTCGTCGGCTTCCAGCGCCTGCACCGCGCCGTGCTTCCTGCCATGCGGGCGCGGCGCGCGGGCGTGATCTTCAACGTCTCGTCGCAGCTCGGGCGAATGATGATTCCGTTCGGCGGCATGTATGCGGCCACCAAGTTCGCGGTCGAGGCGATGAGCGAACAGCTCGCCTACGAACTGGCGCCGCGCGGGATCGAAGTCGTGATCATTCAGCCGGGCGGCTATCCGACCCAGGTCTGGCCGAACCGGATCCGGCTGACGCGCCAATTGCTGGACCGCACGCCGGACGAACTGGAAGCCGGCTATCCCGAATTCCAGCTGCGCGACAGCGCGCTCGGCGGCAATACCGACCCGGCCGATGTGCCGCGCGCAATCGCGGAGATCATCGCCATGCCGGCGGGCACCCGGCCGCTGCGCCGCCCGGTCCATCCGGGGCCGAAGCCGCACGAGGCGATCAACGCGGTGTCGGAACAGGTCCAGCGGGCCGTGCTCAGCAGGACGCCTTATGCAGCCTGGGCCGAGGCCGTGCTGGGCTAGTTCCGGCGAGATTCCTGGATTTCCGCTTCGCTCAGACGGCGGATGCCGGTGACGAGGCAGCGGTCAGGCCCGATGGACGACGGCACGATCAGTTCCGCGTCATTGGCCGAGCAGATGAACGAGCCGCCGCCGCGCGCGCGCAGCGCCACCCGTTCCGCCCAGTTGATGTCGAGACAGCCCGCACCGAGGCTGAGCCGGTAGACGCTGCGGCGATTGACCTCGACATCCACCGCGTCGCGCCCTGCAGGGCGGAAGCTGCGCGCGAGACCGGCGCTGAAACATTGATCGCCCCGCGCCGTTGCGCTGGACGAGCCGCTTTGCTCGGTGGTGGCGCAGCCTGCTGCGAGCAAGGCGGTCGCGACGGCAACAAGAGGAACCCGGCCCATGGCGAATCTCCAAACCCCCGCCTGTTTGACAGAACACCAATAGCCGGGCGCCGTTCCCCTTCCTAGCGCAGGTTGCTGCCCTCCACCGTCGCGCCGGTGCGCAGATCGATGACACGGTCGCGCTCATAGCCCAGCACGCCTTCGATCGGCGCAAGCCGGGTGATCGGGATGCCGAAATGATTGGCGACCTTGCCGGCGGCCCGCAGTTCGGCCGGGACGACCTGCAGATTGGCGAACTGGGCCGGCGAGCGCATCGACGCGTTCCAGGGCGCGACCGTCACGAAATGACCGAGCCGGAAATTCTGTAGCTCCACCACGCCCTGCTGATCAGAAGGGGCGGCGACGATCTCGCCCATGTCCGTGATCTGCCCCGCCCGCGCCTCGAAGCGGACGGAACCCATACAATAGCAGATGCCGCCCGTCCCGTTCGCGGTCAGCGTCACTTCACCATAAAGCGCATAAGTGCCCGGATCGACCGCGATCAGCCAGCCGCTCCAGGCCTCCTGATGAATTAGCCGCGGGCGATGGTCGTTGCCGACCAGATTGCCCTCGTAGATCGACGGAAATTCGAACGTCTCCTCGGTCGGGATGGTCGGCCGCGGCTCCTGGCAGCGGCGGTCCGCAGTGCGGGGCGGGCAGAGCGCGCGATCGCGATCCCACGAGGCGGCACGGCGCTCGCCGCGCTCGCGGGCGCGCGCGAAGGCCTCGGCGCGGCGGGCGGCATGGGCCGCGACTTCCTCCGGACTGGATTCACGCAGGAAGCGGAACGTGCTCCGGTTCGGCGTCCGGTAGAAGATATAGGCGCGGTCGGCACGCAGCACGATGTTGGCGTTTTCGGCGAATTGCCGCGGGCCGCGATCCCGCTCGCGATTTTGCGCATTGGCCGTTGTGGCGCCGGCAAAAGCGGCGGCCGCGATCAGCACCATCGAGAGGATACGGCCCTTCATTGCGACATCTCCCCCACGGTCGGGCGCGGCCCGGAGGCGACCCGTGCCTGCACCCTCAACATCGCCTGGCGCTGCGGCTCGGGCGGGCTGCTATTGCCCTCGTCGAAATTGAAGGCCTCCCAAAGGTCCTTGCGCAGACCGAAGGCCGAATAGCCCTTATACCCCATGCAAGTCCGCATGATCATCCGGCGCTGCTCCCGGCGCGCACCGGCACCGCTGATGGCATCGGCGGCGATCGCACCAAGCAGGCCGCCGCCGAACATCGCGCCATTGCCGCGGATCGCCAGATCGCGGGTATAATCGTCGCACTCGCGAATATCCGCATAAGCAGTCGCGAAATCCGTGTCGGCGCGATGGAAGTAGAAATATTTGAAGTAATTCCTCTGGCTCTCTTCATCCGGCGTGAAGGCCAGTTCAGGCATCGGAATGGAGGAACCATCGGTGGCCCGCGTCGACGAACTTGTCTGACCCTGGGCGCTTGCCACTCCCGCCACGAACAAAGCGGCAGCAAGCGCCACGCCGCCAAGCGGCAGGCGAACGTAATTCATAAGCTGTAATTCCCCCTCAGGACCTTCTCCCTGGCCAATAGCTAAACCGCGAGACAGTTATTGGACAAGCGGGAAAAGCGGGCGAATCGCGGATGGCTGGGCTATGCTCGCCGCATGATTGTCCGCCCCCTCTTCGCCACCCCCTTTTATGAAGCGCGTCTCGACGCGCCGGATTTGCTGGCCGGACTGGAGCGCAGCTGCCGGGCGCTGGCGCTGGACGATGCGGCGGGGCGGCGCTGGTCGCGGGACCATCATTATCCCGGCTATACGAGCTACGCCTCGCTAAACGATCTGCCGATGCGCGATCCGGACATTGCCGCTTTGGTGAAAAGGCTGAACCGCCATGTCGCGGCGTTCGCGGAAGAATGCGCGTTCGAGCTGGGCGGCGGGAAGCTGAAGCTGGACAGTTTGTGGGCCAATATTCTCAAGCCCGGCGGCGGGCATAGCGGCCATATCCACCCGCACAGCGTGGTGTCCGGCACCTTCTATGTCGCCGTGCCGCCGGGTTCCGGCGCGCTGAAGCTGGAGGATCCGCGCCTGCCGATGATGATGGCCGCGCCGGTGCGGCGCACGGATGCGCCGGAGAGCCTGCAGCCGTTCGTCTATGCCGAGCCGGAGGCCGGAACCGTCTTCCTGTGGGAAAGCTGGCTCCGGCACGAGGTGGTGCCCGGCAAGACCAAGGGCGAGCGGATCAGCATCAGCTTCAATTACAGTTAGGCGGGGCGCGCCGGGATCGTCAGGCCTTTCGCGACGCCGGGGCGCGCCAAGGCGCGGTCGAGCCAGGCGGGGACGTGGACCAGTTCGTCATATTGGACGAGTTCGCCCGCCTCGTAGAAGCCGACCAGATTGCGGACCCAGCCGAGGCTGGCGATGTCGGCGATGGAGAAGTCGCTCCCGACGAGCCATTCGCGGTCGGCGAGGCGGGTTTCCAGCACGCGCAGCAGCCGCGCCGTTTCCTTCGCGTAGCGGTCGCGCGGGCGCTTGTCCTCATAGTCGCGGCCGGCGAATTTGTGGAAGAAGCCGAGCTGCCCGGCCATCGGCCCGAGCCCGCCCATCTGCCACATCACCCACTGGATCGCTTCGTAGCGGCCGGCAGCATCGGCGGGCAGCAGCTTGCCGGATTTCTCGGCGAGATAGAGCAGGATCGCGCCCGATTCCCAGAGTGCGAACGGCTTGCCGTCCGGCCCGTCGGGATCGAGGATGGCGGGGATCTTCCCGTTCGGGTTGAGCGAGAGATATTCGTCGATCCAGCTCTCGTTCTTCATGATGTCGACGAGGTGCGCTTCGTACGGGAGGCCGCTTTCCTCCAGCGCGATCGACACCTTCACGCCGTTGGGCGTCGGCAGGCCGTAATATTGGATGCGGTCGGAATGCTGCGCCGGCCAGCGGCGGGTGATCGGGAAATCGGACAGATCGGCCATGATTGCGTCTCCAGCAGGGATGCGCCGGATTTAGGAAGCACAGCGCCGCGCGGGTAGGCCGCGAAGCCGAAACGGAGCGTTGTGCGAACTTAGCCCCTCTCCCCTTGCGGGAGAGGGGTTGGGGAGAGGGGTTAGCGCGCCGTCTGGCGCGCATAAGGATTTACTGCGGCCGCAGACGCGGCCTTGCCCCCTCTCCCAACCCTCCCCCGCAAGGGGGGAGGGCTTAAGTGCTAGATCGGCATGCCCGGCGGGATGCGCGGCAGGCGGGCGGGATCGGACGCCGCGCGTTCCAGCGCCTCGCGATCCGCGATCAGGCGGGCCAGGCCGCGGCTCCAGTCGGCGTGAACATCCCCTGCCCGCGTCGTGGCGAGCGATTGGCCGAGACGCGCGATCCGTTCGGACAGGGCAAGGGCGATGGTCGGCGACAGGTTCGCGTCGCGCTGGGTGCGGACGAGCGCGAGCAGGGTAGTGGTCGCGATCCGGCGCTGCACGGCGGCCTGCCTGACATTGAGACCGTCGAAGGCGAAGACCTGCGCGATCAGGCGGTCGATCAACTGGTGCGGGCCGGGCGAATTCGGATCGGCCTGATGCTGCAGCTCCAGCCGGTTCAGCCGGTGCGGCTGGATCAGGCTGGCGAGGGTCAAGGCCGTACCGGTCTCGGTCGCCACGAGCGGATCGAAAATCGGCCCGCCGGCGGTGCGCATCACCTCGATCTCGGTCTGCCGGTCGTAGCTGCCCGAATTGCCGGCCGAGAGCGCCGGCAGGATGGCGGGCGGCACGGTCAGCGCGTCGGCGCGCAGGGTGGCCAGCAAGGCGGCGATGGCGCGATTCTGCTCGGCGGGCGCAACCGGGCGGGCGGCCTCGCGGCCGTCGCCATTGACGGCATATTGGAAATTGACGCCGCCGATCAGCTTGGACGCAGCCTCCAATTGGTAGCGGTGTATCAGCCAGATCGGCACGAAGGCGCGGCGCAGGTCCGCGACGGACGTGCCCTGCGCGAGGCCGTTCGGGCCGAAGCGCGAGACGGCGGCGGCGCGTACCGCCATCATCCGCTCCAGTTCGGCGACGGGCTCGGCGAAATCGTCCCAGATCGCGCCTTCCGGATGGCCGGAACTGGCCGGGCGGCTATCGTCATCGCCGATATAGCGCAGCCCCTCGCGCAGGCCCGCCGCCATGCGGGCCGCGCCCTCCTCGTCGGTGTGGGCGCCATAGAGCCAATCGACGGCAAAATGGTCCCAGCGGCCGAGGCCGACGCCATAGGCATCGGTCAGGTCCGGACGGCCATCGACCAGCCGTACGCGCGGCGCGGGATAATCCATCACCGAATAGCGGCCCTGCGTGCTCGCCGCGAAATTGTGGGCGATGCCGAGCGCGTGGCCGATTTCGTGCGCGGCGAGCTGGCGGATGCGGGCCAGTGCGGCGGTGATCGGATCGTTGGGGTCCCCGGTGCCGGTGAGGCCAGCGCCGACCAGAGCCTGGAAGATCATCATGTCCTGCCGCACCCGCAGCGAACCGAGCAGGACGCGGCCGGTGATGATTTCTCCGGTGCGCGGATCGGTGATCACCTGGCCGTAGGACCAGCCGCGAGTGGCGCGGTTCACCCAGTTCAGCACATTGTAGCGGGCGTCGAGCGGATCGATCCCTTCCGGCAACAACTCCACCTGAAACGCGTCGATGAAGCCAGCGCGGTCGAAGGCGTCGGCCCACCAGCGCACCCCGTCCATCAGCGCGCCGCGGATCGGCTCCGGCGCGGCGCGATCGACGTAGAAGACGATCGGGCGGCGGACGCGGGAGCGGGCCGCGGTCGGATCGACCTTTTCCAGCCGGAAGCGGTTGACCACTTCCGTGACGACGGACTGGCCGAGCGGCTGGGAGAAATCGATCAATTGCGTGCCGAACGTCCCGGCGCGCGGATCGAAGCGGCGGACCTGATAGCCCGGCTCCGGCAAGCGCACGAAGGAATGGCGGACGGTGAAGGTGACATTGCCCGGCACCGGCGCGATGTTGCGCACCTCAGGCCCTGCCCGCTGCGTGGTGAAGGTGAGCCGCGCCTCAAGCTCGACATTGGCCGGCAATGCGCGGACCGAGGCGGGATCGGCGACGCTGAGTTCGGGCGCGAGCCGCCAGTCGGTGGATTCCTGCTCCTTCAGCGCCTGCGCGAGGTTCATGTCGTCGCGGGTGAGGAAGCCGCTGATGTCCACCAGCACGCCGCCGCCCGGCGCCTCGCCCGCGACCTGCCCGACCCAGAGGGTGGAGGTCGCGAAGGCCTCGCTGACGCCGCTTTGCTCGACCGCGCTCGCGCCGGTCGCGCGGAAGCGGGGATTCTCCACCTCCGCGACCACGCGATTGCCGATGCGGCGGAAGACCAGCAGGCGGGAATCGCCCGCGAGTGCACGGTCCAGCCCGATGGCGGCGGAGCCGAGTCCCGTCTCCAAAGCGGTGACGTAAATGTAGCGGCCCATGAAGCCGTCCGCCGCGGCGCGCGGCAGTTCGATCAGGATCTTGCCTTGGGCGCGATCGACATGGACCGGGAAGAGGCCCCGCTGCGCCTCCGTGCCGCGCAGGATTTCCGGCTGGGCCTGGGCAAAAGCGGGGAGCGGCGCGGCGCTTGCCAGCATGAATGCGAGGAACAATCTGGTCTTCACGGGCACCCCCTGTCTCGAAGCCCCTCTCCCCTTGCGGGAGAGGGGTTGGGGACAGGGGGGCCGGCCGCGTCTGCGGCCGAAAGAAATCTATTGCGAGCCTAGACAGGCTCGCGACCCCTCTCCCAACCCTCCCCCGCAAGGGGGGAGGGCTATTCGGTCGAAGCTAGCCTAAGCCCCCCCGAGCGGCTAGGCGGCGGCCACACAGATTTTCAGGAGTTCAAGCGTGGGTTTCCGGTGCGGGATCGTGGGCCTGCCGAATGTCGGCAAGTCGACCCTTTTCAATGCGCTGACCGAGACGGCGGCGGCGCAGGCAGCGAATTATCCGTTCTGCACGATCGAGCCGAATGTCGGCCGCGTCGCCGTGCCCGATCCCCGGCTCGACCGCATCCGCGAAATCGCCAAATCGGCGCAGGAGATCGAGACGCAGCTGGAATTCGTCGACATTGCCGGCCTCGTCCGCGGGGCGAGCAAGGGCGAGGGGCTGGGCAACCAGTTCCTGGGCAATATCCGCGAGGTGGACGCGATCGTCCATGTGCTGCGCTGCTTCGAGGGCGGCGACGTGACGCACGTGGAGAATAAGGTCGACCCGATCGCCGATGCGGAAACGGTCGAGACGGAGCTGATGCTCGCCGATCTGGAGAGCCTGGAGAAGCGCGTCCCCAACCTCGCCAAGAAAGCGGCGCAGGGCGACAAGGAAGCGAAGATTCAGGCGAGCGTGCTGGGCCAGGCGCTGGAACTGCTGCGCGACAGCAAGCCCGCGCGGCTGACCGAGCCGAAGGATGCCGAGGAGAAACTCGCGCTGGAACGGGCGCAATTGCTGACCAGCAAGCCGGTCCTCTACGTCTGCAATGTCGACGAGGGCGACGCTGCAACCGGCAATGCCCATAGCGCGCGGGTGTTCGAGAAAGCGGCGGCCGAGGGCGCGAAGGCGGTGATCATCTCCGCCGCGATCGAGGCCGAGATCGCGACCATGCCGAACGAGGACCGCGCCGATTTCCTGTCGGACCTGGGCCTCGAGGAGACCGGTCTCGCCCGCATCATCCGCGCCGGCTACGATCTGCTCGACCTCATCACCTATTTCACCGCCGGGCCGAAGGAGGCGCGCGCCTGGACCGTGGCACGGGGATCGAAGGCGCCGCAAGCCGCGGGCGTGATCCATACGGATTTCGAGCGCGGCTTCATCCGCGCCGAGACGATCGCCTTCGACGATTTCGTCACCTGCGGCGGCGAGGCCGGCGCGAAGGAAGCGGGCAAGATGCGCGCCGAGGGCAAGGAATATGTCGTGCAGGACGGCGACATCCTGCTCTTCCGCTTCAACGTCTGACCCGGATTGGCGCGGCGCTTCGAAGCGCCTATCCTCGCCGACGATGCGCCGTCTGTTGCTCGCCTTGCTGATCGTCTGCCTCGCTTTACCGGCGGTGGCGGTCGAGGCGTGCGCACCGCCCGTCCAGCCGGTGCATGACATGGCGGCGCACGACATGGCTTCGCATGACATGGCAGCGCACGGCCATCATGCCCCGGCCGCACCTGCCCCCGCAGACGAGGATCGCGGTCCGGACGCGGCCGCGCAACATGCCTGCATCGGCTGTGTGCCGCCGCTCGCCACGCCCGGCGGGCCTGACGCCATGCCGGTGATCGCCACGCCCTTCGCCAGCGAACCCGCATCCCTGAACCTCGTGCCGCCTTACGGACCCGCGCCGCCCCCTCCGCGATTCCGCGCCTGAGCGAGCCGCGCCTTCCGGCGCATCCTCCTTCAGACAGGATCAAAGACAATGAAACCGACCTTGTTCGGCGGGGCCGCCCTGGCCTCCGCCCTTCTTGCCGCATCGCCCGCGGCCGCGCAGCATGGCGACCATCAACCGCCGCCCCCCGCGCAGCCACCGCAGCAGCACGATCATCATGCCGGGCATGCGGAGCCGCCCGCCCAGCCGGACCATTCGAACCATGCCGATCATTCCGGCCATGGCGACGCGCCGGGCGTCCCCGCGAACGCCGTGGAAGGATCGGGCACGGGGCTGATGCCAGCCCGAGACGCGGGATCGCACGGCCTGCACACGCAGACGGGCGACTGGTCGCTGATGCTGCATGGCTATGCCTTCACGACCTACACCAACCAGGGTGGGCCGCGCGGCGACGACATGCCGTTCGTCGCCTCCATGCTGATGGCCCGCGCCGAACGCGATCTGGGCGGGGCGACGCTGCAGCTGCGCACCATGCTCAGCCTCGATCCCCTGATGGGCAATCGCGGTTATCCCCTGCTGCTGGCCGTGGGCGAAACGGCGGGCGGCGTGTCGCTGGTCGACCGCCAGCATCCGCACGATTTCGTGATGGAGCTGGCGGCGAAGGTGGAGGTGCCGCTGGGCGGCGGCGCCACCGCCTTCCTCTATGGCGGCCCGGTGGGCGAACCGGCGATCGGGCCGGGCGCGTTCATGCATCGCGGCTCGGCACGCTACAATCCGGAAGCGCCGATCACCCATCACTGGTTCGACAGCACCCACATCACCTTCGGCGTGGCGACGGTCGGCGTCCGCACCCGCGGCTTCCAGCTCGAAGCGTCGGCCTTTCGCGGGCGCGAGCCGGACGAGGAACGCTGGGACCTGGAGACGCCCCGCTTCGACAGCTGGAGCCTGCGCGGCACCTGGACCCCCTCCCCCCGCTGGACGGCGCAGCTCAGCTTCGCCCGGCTGGAGGAGCCGGAGGCGCTGCATCCGGGCGAGGATGACGAACGGCTCACGGCGAGCATCGCCTATGCCGACGGCAGCCTGTCGGTGACCGGCGCCTTCGCGTCCAAGAACCGCAAGCCGGGGCCTACACTGAACGCCTTCCTGCTCGAAGCGAACTGGAATCTGGACGCACGGCACAGCCTGTTCAGCCGAATCGAGCATATCGACCAGGACGAACTGCTCGACCATCACGATCCGCGCCACGGCATCGTCTATCAGGTGACGCGGGCGACCCTGGGCTATGCGCACCGCCTGTCGCTCGGCGGAGAATGGCGGCTGGCGCTGGGCGGATCGGGCTCGGTGCACCTGCTGCCCGACGCGCTCCGGCCCGATTATGGCGACACGCCTCTGGCCTTCACTCTCTTCGCAAAGGTTTCATTGGGAGACTGACTTGAGGCCCTCCCTGCCCGCCGCTATGCGGTGCGGCAGGGAGTTTGCCATGAAATATCTCGAGGACATGCAGGTCGGCATCACGCGCAAGTTTGGCGCCTATGCGGTGACACGCGAGGAAGTGCTGGAATTCGCGCGCAAATACGACCCGCAGCCTTTCCATCTGTCCGACGAGGCGGCGGCAAAGACGCATTTCGGCCGGCTGGCGGCGAGCGGCTGGCACACCTGCGCGATGACGATGGCGATGCTGGTCGAGGACGGGAAGGCCAACCCCTATGCCGGTCTCGGCTCGCCCGGCGTGGACGAATTGCGCTGGCTGAAGCCCGTCTATCCGGGCGACACGCTGCGGGTCGAGATGGAGATCGTCGAAGTCACCCCGTCGCGGAGCAAACCGGACCTCGGCTCGTTCCGCTCCGCGATCAGCGTCTTCAATCAGGCCGACGAGCCGGTGATGCGGATGACCTCGATCGTCCTGATCCTGCGCCGCCCGGACTAAGCTGGGGCTTCAGCCTCGCCGCCCCCTGCGGCCATCGCGCCGCCCGTCGCCGCGCCCGCGCCATTCGCGGCCGTCGCGGCGATATTCGCGCCAATTGTCGCGGAAGCCGCGGTTGCTCCAGTCGGGACGGCCGCGCCAGTAATTCTGCCGGCCGGTCCAATAATCGCGCTGATAGGCATTCCAAGTGTAGCGGCGGTTGTAGCGATCGTAGACGTAATAGCCGGTGCCCGGATAATAATAGCCGTTATACCAGCCCCAGTATGGCTGCGACGAATAATAGCCGTAATAATCGTCATCATAATAGCCGCCATAGCCGCTACCGTAACCAAGGCTGACCCCGCCATAGCCGCCATAGCCGTAGCTGGAACAGCCGCCGAGCGTGAGCGCGGCGGCGGCTGGCAGGATGATCTTCAGAATGCGGGAAGCAGGCATGGCCTCGGTCTCCTTTACGAAAGACTGGGCCTACCCCCACCTGGGCAGGTCCGGCGTCGACGATTCGTTAACCGAGTGCGACGCTGCCGGTTCCCACCTGTCGCAAAAGTGAACGGCGCGATCCCGGGTGGGACCGCGCCGTTCGCGTGGGTTGGGGTTGAGAGAGCCGCTCAGGCGGCCGCCTCATCCTTCTTTTTCTTCTTCGGCTTCTTGTCCGCCCAGACGTTGCGATAGGCGAAGTAGGCCAGGATCGTGGCGAAGATCAGGAAGATCAGCACCGCGATGCCGACATTCTTGCGCGTGTCCATCTTCGGTTCCGCCGTCCACATCAGGAAGGCGGTCACGTCGCGCGCCATCTGATCGACCGTCGCTTCGGTGCCATCGGTGTAGGTCACCTGCCCGTCCGAATTCAGCGGCCGGGGCATGGCGATGGCCAGGCCGTGGAAATAGGGATTGTAGTGCAACCCCTGACCGACCTCGACGTCCGCCGGCGCGTCGCCATAGCCGACGAGCAAAGCGTGGATATAATCCGCCCCGCCCTCACGCGCCTTCACGATCAGCGACAGATCAGGCGGCAGTGCATTGTTGTTCGCGGCACGGGCGGCGACGGCATTGGGGAACGGGTTCGGGAAATTGTCCGACGGCAGCGCCTTGCGGGTGTTCGGGGCGCCGTCCTGCGGATTGATCGACGGCACCTGGATCGGCCATTGATCGGCGATCGCGCGGACCTCGGCCTCGGTATAGTCGATCTCCTCGAGATTGCGGAACGCGACGTACTTCAGCGAGTGGCAGCCCGAACAGGTGTCGCGGAACACGCGAAAGCCGCGCTGCAGCTGCTGGTTGTCGTAGCGGCCGAACGGACCGGAGAAGCTCCATTCCTCGGCGTGCGCATGCTTCAGATACTTATATTCGATCGACTTTTCGGTCTCGGTGCTGATCCACGTGCCGAAGCCGTTGACGAACGAGCAACCGGAAGCGGCGAGAAAGCCGAGGCCGACAACGAAGGCGAGAAGGCGGATCATATCGTCCTCGTATCCTTAGACGGCCGGCTGCGGCGACGGATCGCCGGACGTGGACTTTGTGGTGGCGACGGGCGCGACCGGCTCGTCATGGCCCAGCACGGACTCCGTGATGGAGTTGGGCAACGGCGTGGTTCGCTCGATCTTCGCCAGCACCGGAATGATGATCAGGAAGAAGGAGAAATAATAGGCCGTCGCGATCTGGCTGATCATGACGTACGGCTCCTCCGCCGGCATGCCGCCGCAGTAGAAGAGCACCACCAGGTCCACGAGCCAGATATAGAAGAACATCCGGAATTTCGGCCGGTAATTGGCCGAGCGGACCGGGCTGTTGTCCAGCCAGGGTAGCAGGAAGACCACGAGGATCGCGGAGAACATCGCGATCACGCCCATCAGCTTCGCTTCGATGAAGAAGAAGTCGGACGTGAACGACCGCAGGATCGCGTAGAATGGGTAATAATACCATTCGGGCACGATATGGGCCGGCGTCGAGAGCGGGTTCGCCTCGATATAATTGTCCGCGTGGCCGAGCGCGTTGGGCAGGAAGAACACCATGATCGCAAAGGCGATCAGGTAGACGCCCAGGCCGAAGCCGTCCTTGGCCGTATAATAAGGATGGAACGGCACCGTATCCTGCGGGCTCTTCACGTCCACGCCGGTCGGATTGCCCGAGCCCGGAATGTGCAGCGCCCAGATGTGCAGGATGACGACACCGGCAATCACGAACGGCAGCAGATAGTGCAATGAGAAGAAGCGGTTCAGTGCCGCCGTATCGGGGGCAAAGCCGCCCAATAGCCAGGTCTGGATCGATTCGCCGACGAACGGGATTGCGCCGATCAGGCCGGTGATCACCTTGGCGCCCCAGAAGCTCATCTGCCCCCAGGGCAGCACATAGCCCATGAAGGCGGTGGCCATCGCCAGCAGATAGATGACCATACCGAGCAGGAAGACCATCTCGCGCGGCGCCTTGTAGGAGCCGTAATAGATGTTCCGCCCGATATGGATGTACATGGCGATGAAGAAGAAGCTGGCGCCGTTGGCGTGGGCATAGCGCAGGAACCAGCCCTCGTTCACGTTGCGCATGATGTGCTCGACCGAGGCGAAGGCGATCGCGCCGTCCGCCCGGTAATGCATGGCCAGGATGATGCCGGTGACGATCTGCACCATCAAGGCGAAGCCGGCGAGCACGCCGAAATTCCAGAAATAGTTCAGGTTGCGCGGCACCGGATAGCCGGGGCCGACCGCGCCGTGCACCAGCCGGAAGATCGGCAGACGGCTGTCCATCCACTTGGTAAAGCCGTTCTTCGGCTCATATTGCTGTGCCCAGGGAAAGCTCATTTTCTAGTCCTTCCCTCAGCCGATCCGAACCGACGTGTCGGACATGAATTCATATTCCGGCACTTCCAGATTCAAAGGCGCCGGACCTTTGCGGATCCGGCCGGCAGTGTCGTAATGCGAGCCGTGGCACGGGCAGAAATAGCCACCAAACTCGCCCTTATTCTCGCCCTCGGCTGCACCCAGCGGCACACAGCCCAAATGGGTGCAGACGCCCAGAGTGATCAGCCATTGCTGATGCTCGGGCTTGGTGCGGTCGGCCAGCGATTCCGGGTCGCGCAACTCGCCCATGTCGACCGCATTGGCGGCCTCGATTTCGCCGGCGGTCAGGTGGCGGATGAACATCGGCTGCTTGCGCCATTCGGCCTTGATCGCCTGGCCTGCCTGAATCGGCGTCAGATCGACGTCGATCGACGACAAGGCCAGCACGTCGGCCGACGGGTTCATGTTGTTAATCAGCGGAATCAGGACCGCGCCCACACCCATGGCGGGGAAGCTCACCGCCGCAAGATTGATGAAGTCGCGGCGGCGGATGCCGTCCCCGGCTTCGGCCGGAGCATGCGCCCCCTCACTATGTTCGACAGCAGCCATATTCACCTTCAGCGCGTCAGCACTTTGACAGTCCCCGCGCACCTCACGCTCTCAGTTCCCCCTGAAAAGCGGATGCGCGCATACGAACCGCCCGAGAGGGCGGCTTGGCGGGCCTGATAGCCGCGCGGCACGCGCTTTGCCAACAGCGTTTTTGACCGGAAGATGAACAGCCCACCCCTCCCCCGCACCGATCACCGCCGCTATGAAGAGGGCGATGCGGCTCGCTTTGTTTCAACCCGATCAGGCCGGCAATGTCGGCGCCATCCTGCGCACCTGCGCCTGCTTCGGCGTGCCGGTGGACGTGATCCTGCCCTGCGGCTTTGCGTGGAGCGACCGGGGACTGAAGCGCGCCGGGATGGATTATGCCGAGCGGGCGACGGTGACGGCGCATGCGGATTGGGCGGCGTTTATCGCCCAGGCGCCGGGCCGGCTGGTGCTGCTGACCACGAAAGGCGGCGTGCGATTTGACGAAGCGCAATTCCGGCCCGGCGACATTTTGCTCATGGGATCGGAAAGTGCGGGTGTGCCGGATCCGGTCCATGCGCGCGCCGACCTTCGCGTCCGCATTCCGCAGGCAGCGGGGACGCGGTCCTTGAACATCGCGGTCGCGGCGGGCATCGCGCTCGCCGAAAGCCTGCGGCAAACGAACGGGTGGCCCAAGTGAATCCGCATAAAGACGCGAGACCTGAAGTGGATATTACGGGCCTGACGCTCGATCCCGAACAACGCGAAGCCCGCGCCTGGTTCGAATCGCTGCGCAACCGCATCTGCGACGCATTCGAGGCGATCGAGCGCGAGGCGGGCAGCAACGCCGCGTTCGACTATCTGCCCTGGGACCGTACCGAGCCGGAAGGCGGCCCCGGCGGCGGCGGCGTGCGGGGCCTCATGAAGGGCAAGGTGTTCGAGAAGGTCGGCGTGAACGTCTCCACCGTCGGCGGCCGGTTCAGCGAGGAATTCGCGCGGTCGATCCACGGCGCCGCGGAAGACCCGTCATTCTTCGCCACCGGCATCAGCCTGGTCGCGCACATGGCCAATCCGCACGTGCCGGCAGTGCATATGAACACGCGCTTCCTGGTCACCACGAAGCGCTGGTTCGGCGGCGGCGCGGACCTCAATCCACCGATTCCCTATGAAGAGGATACGGCCGATTTCCACGCGCGGCTGCGCGCCGCCTGCGCCGGACACGACCAGACCTTCTATGATCGCTTCGCCAAATGGGCGGACGATTATTTCTACATCCCCCATCGTGGCGTGCATCGCGGCGTCGGCGGCATTTTCTACGATCATCTGGAAGGGCCGTTCGACGACACCTTCGCCTTCACCCGCGACGTCGGCGAGGCGTTTCTGGACGTCTTCCCCCGGCTGGTGCGGCGGCGGATGGACACGCCGTTCACGGCCGAGGACAAGGCCCGCCAGCTGGAATGGCGCGGCCGTTACGCCGAGTTCAACCTGATCTACGATCGGGGAACGCTCTTCGGCCTGAAGACCGGCGGCAATATCGACGCCATCCTGATGAGCCTGCCGCCCGAAGCGACCTGGAGCTAGGCTGCGGGGGTCGCGCGATAGATGGCGGCGGTTACGACGATCACCAGCACCGCCACCAGGGTGCTGGCGAACGACTGGACGAGCGCGAGCAGCAGAGCGCCGATGCCCGTCTGGCCCGCCAGCAGCATGATCACCGTACCGAGGCCGACATTGATCGCGAGTCCGACCAGAAAGGCGGTAAGCGCGATCAGGATCAAGATGCCGGCGGTCCACCAGGGCCGCCGCGTGCGCTGCCAGGACAGTCGCAGCGCGGTCAGCGGCGCATAGGGTGTCTCCAGCGCCAGGATGGGCGTCGCGAGCGCCAGCTTGCCGAACAGATAGATGCCCGGAACGATGAAAAGCATCAGACCCGCGCCGACCACGAAGCCGGCCATGAGCGCGAGCAGGATGTAGAATGTCAGGATCGCGAACGCCCGGCCGAGAGCCGCGCCGACGGTGATGCGCGAGCTCAACATCAGCAGATAGAGAGCGAGTGTGCCGACCAGATAAGTGGTCGTCGAGATCAGCATCCACCACCAGTTCGACTCGAAATAGAGCCGCATCTGGAAATTCCACTCGGCCACTTCCGATTGGGCCAGCGACAGGGGAAGAGGCGGCGGCGGAAAGAACCGCGCCTCGATCACGCCGGGCAGGAACAGCAACGCCCCGGCAATGGCGAAGATGAGGCCGGCGTTAGCGGTCAGCAGCCGCCCGGCATCCTCCCAGATCGTATTGGCAGTCACTGGCGTCTGGCGATCGGGATCGGTCATGCCGCTAGCCATAAGCGCCGCTCCCGCCCCCTAGCAAGAAAGGGTTGTCCGGCGCGGCAGCTTCGCCGCGACAGGCTGGCTATACCGTTTCCGGCTCGCCCTCCGCGAGCTGGGCGTAAAGTCTGGCGACCAGAACCGCGGTTACCGCAAGAACGATCGTCTCCAGTAGGGTATCGAGCAATGTGATTGTGACGAAGGATGCACTGCCGAAAACAGGCGGACCCGCGACCAGGAAGATCAGCACGCCCAAGCCGCTCGAAAGGGCGAGGATGAGCAGCCAGGAAACGATCGTGACGGCGAGGAAGGTCGCGAACAGCTTGAGATAATGGCCCTTGGTGAGTTCCCAGCTTCGCGTGAGAATCTCGACCGGGCCGGCCGGCTCCTTAGCGGCGACCGGCGTCGCCATGCTGAACTTCGTCCAGATGGCCACGAAGGCGACGATGATCACGATGGTGAATAGAAGGCTCGGTGGCTGCGGACCGCGGATCGATCCGGCGTCCGGGAGAAAGATCATCAACAGGATTGCCAGCAGGACGATGATCGGAATGACGACGAGAAGACACATGCCCAACAGCGGCAGGAAACGCGTCAGACCACGATGAAGCGCCTCCCCCACCGAGACGCCGGGGACGAGAGCGAGGTGGCTGATGGCAATGCCACCGATCAGGTTGGCGAGCAGGGACGCGAACGTCAGAAAGAGAGCCAGAATGGCCCGGTCCGCACTTTCCGGGGCGTCGGGTGCCGGCAACAGCAACGCATTGGCCACCGGCGGAAGGGCGATGAACAGGAAGGCGATAGGGAGGACCAGGCCCGCGTGGCGCGCGAGAAACCGTCCCGTCTCGGTCCACGCCGTGCTGATCGACAGGCTCGCCACACGCTTTCTCCCCCCGCGCCATTCCCCTTCGGCACGTGGCCGCTTATGCGGACCGGCGATGCCGGACGCAATCGACCAGCCGATAGAATCAGACGTGGAATGGCGGGTGACGCCGGGACTAACGCCCTATCCGGACGCCTTCGCAGAAATGACCGCACGCGCCGAGGCGGTGCGAACGGGGGAAGCGCGCGAACTGATCTGGCTGCTCCAGCACCCGCCATTGTTCACCGCCGGGACCAGCGCCGATCCGGCGGAATTGTTCAATCCGCAGGGCTTTCCGGTGTTCGATGCGGGCCGCGGCGGGCGCTACACCTATCACGGGCCGGGCCAGCGCGTCGGCTATCTGGTGCTGGACCTGGAGAAACGCGGGCGCGACATCCGTCGCTTTGTCCACGCGCTCGAGGGCTGGATGATCGCGTCGCTCGGCGACCTGGGCGTCGAGGCGCGGCGCGAACCGGGGCGAATCGGCATCTGGGTGGGCCAGGGCGCGGCGGAAGCCAAAATCGGGGCGATCGGCGTGCGCGTGCGGCGCTGGGTCACCTCCCACGGCTTCTCGATCAATGTGGAGCCGGAACTTTCTCACTTTTCAGGGATCGTTCCATGCGGTATCGCAGAATTCCCGGTCACAAGCCTTGCGGCGATCGGGTTGGCGAATGTGGGGGATCAGCTAGACCTGGCACTACAGCACAACTTCGCCGCATTCCTGTCCGCACTCGACGGTGGTGCGGAGCGGGCTTGAGAGCCGTTGTCAATTTGTATAGTAGGCAATTCGATTTGGGCAAAAACGGGGTAACCGGCCAAATCTTCTATCTAGGGAGCTATCAATGCGTAACGTTCTGAAGATTTCGATGATCGCCGGTGCCGCTCTGGCGGTTGCTGCCTGCGGTGGCAACACCAAGGCGACCAACAACTCGTCGACCAACACCACGACCACGACGACCAACACCACCACCGAGGTGACCCCGATGGCCAACGACACGATGGCCACGAACACCACGACGACGACGACGAACTCGACGTCGACGACGGCTCCGGCCGACAACGCGGCGGCTCCGGCCGACAACGCGGCGGCTGCCAACAAGATGTAAGCTGCTGCCTGCTTCCCCCGGGAGGCGGCAAAGGCGAGGGCCGCGGGGCAACCCGCGGCCCTTTCTTGTTGGGGACGCCATCCGGTAAACCGGCGGCAGTCCCTGCTGAGCGCCATCCGGTAAACCGGCGG
Source organism: Sphingomonadales bacterium UBA2369 (assembly GCA_002344055.1). Classification (GTDB taxonomy): domain Bacteria; phylum Pseudomonadota; class Alphaproteobacteria; order Sphingomonadales; family Sphingomonadaceae; genus Allosphingosinicella. The sequence goes on along the minus strand of DDTH01000003.1, from coordinate 82,985 downwards.
CAGTCCCTGCTGAGCGCCATCCGGTAAACCGGCGGCGCTTTCTTTTTGCTCGCGCTTGCTTTTTGGCGTGGGGAGGAACAGTCTCCCGCTCTGCCCGACGCTCAACCGGGCATTGTCAAATCACGATTTTCGCTCAAGCTTTAGGGAGCTTCCGCAATGCGTCACACCGTCCGCCTCGCCCTCGTCCTGACCGCCGCCGCCGCGCTTGCAGCTTGCGGCGGGAACAAGGCCGCGAACAGCAGCGCCAACAACAGCTCGGCGAACAGCGCCGCGCCGACGGCCCCGGCCAATGATGCGAGCGCGATGGAAACGATGGCACCGGCGCCGGCCACCAACACGCCCGCCGCGACCGAGACGACGACGACCACCACGACCACGAACAGCAGCTCGAGCACCACGCCGCCTCCGACCGTGGACACCAAGACCGGCGCGGGCGGCGATGCCGGCGGCAACAGCAGCGACAAGAACACGCCGGGTATGTGATCCGTCGATACCCGGTGGCGCGCCGTGCGCCGCCGGGTATCGATCATCCCGGCCGAAGCCGCTGAAGCGGTCACAGGCAGCGTTCGCCCGACAAGCTCCGCCTTGGCGAGGCGCAAGCGGGACGATAGGATATTCGCCGTGAAACGCCTGCGGGTGGGGAGTTCAGTCTTATGCGTAATCTTGTGAGACCCTTGATCGCGGCCGCAGCCGCTGCGGCCGGTTTCTTCCTCGCCGCATCACCCGCCCAGGCGCAGCTTTTCTATTCCGACACGGCTTATGATCGCGGACCGGTCGAACCGGGCGACGCGCTGATCGGCATCGCCCTGCCCGGCGCCAATGCGGCCGAGTTGCGGGCGGGCCTGCTGTGGAATTTGCGTGCCGGGCTGAATGTCGGCGCCCTGCGCTGCAACGGCTACCGTTATCTGCGCACCGTCGATGTCTATAATGGCATATTGGCGCATCACTCGGCCGAGCTGGCCTCCGCTTATTCGACGCTGGAAGGCTATTTCCGCCGCCGCGCGAGCGGCAATGCCCGCAATGGGCAGCGCGCCTTCGACAATTGGAACACCTCGACCTATCAGGATTATTCGACGCAGAACGCGATCGGCTTCTGCCAGACGGTCGGCGCGATCGGCAAGGATGCGCTGGCGCGGGCCAAGGGTGAACTCTACACCACCGCGCGCGAGCGGATGCGCGAGTTGCGCAGTGCCGCCGCCACGCGCCACGTCGATCGCATCGCGCCGCCGGTCACGGCGCTGCGGCCGCTGCCGGCAACTTTGTTCGCCGCCCCGGTCTGCACCGGCCTCAGCGGGCGCGCGTTGCAGCAATGCCAGGCGGGACAGACACCGGCACGCTGAACGCTGGCACTCTCGCTCAGGGCAAGCCGATCATCTTGTGGGTCTGCACGCCGAGCCGCCAGCGCGGGTCGGTGTGAACCAGTGCGATCGCAGCGCGCAGCGATCCGGCGCGGTCCGCGCCGTCCATCGGCTGCACGATGAAATGCCGGAAGTCCCAGCCGAGCAGTTCGTCCGTGTCGATCCCGGCCTGGGGCCACACCAGCTTCAGTTCATCGCCCGAACGCTGGACGACGTGATTGCCGGCTTTCGGGCTCACGCAGATCCAGTCGATTCCGGCCGGCGCGGCCTGCGTGCCGTTGGTCTCGACCGCAATCTCGAAGCCGCGCGCGTGGAGCGCGTCGATCAGCGGCGCATCGGCCTGCAGCAGCGGCTCGCCACCGGTCATCACCACGAGCTTGCGATCGCCCGCGTCCCACAGGGCATCGACCCGGTCCGACAGCGCCTCCGCCTGGTAGCGCCCGCCATTCTCGCCATCCATGCCGACGAAATCGGTGTCGCAGAAGGTGCACGCGGCCTCCGCGCGATCCTGCTCGCGGCCGGTCCACAGATTGCAGCCGGCGAAGCGCAGGAAGACGGCGCGGCGCCCCGCCTGCATCCCCTCGCCCTGCAGCGTCAGGAAGATTTCCTTGACCGCGTAGCTCATGGCGTTGCGGCGTACAGCGTCGGATCGGCGATCCCCGCTTCGGCATAGCCCTTGGCGCGCAGGCGGCAGGAATCGCACAGGCCGCAATGGGCGGGGAAATGCGCCGGATCGTAGCAGGACCAGCTCTCACCCGCATCGAGTCCCAGCCGTTCCGCCTCCGTGGCGATCTGCGCCTTGGACATGTGCAGCAGCGGCGTGTGCACCTTGAACGGCCGCCCTTCGACGCCCGCCTTGGTCGCGAGCCGGGCCGTCTCCTCGAACGAGGCGATGAAGTCCGGACGGCAATCGGGATAACCGGAATAATCGAGCGCGTTGACGCCGATGAAGATGTCGCTCGCGCCCGCCGCCTCCGCCCAGCCCAGGCAGAGCGACAGGAAGATGGTGTTGCGCGCGGGGACGTAGGTGATCGGGATCCCCTCCCCCACGCCACCCTTCGGCACGTCGATGTCGGCGGTCAGCGCCGAGCCGCCGAACCGGGAAAGATCGAGCGGCATGACGATATGCCGTTCGGCCCCCAGCATCGCCGCGATCCGGGCGGCGGCGTCCAACTCGACCCGGTGGCGCTGATTATAGTCGATGGTCAGCGCGAACAGGCGATAGCCCTGCTCGCGCGCGATCCCGCCCACGGTCATCGAATCGAGACCGCCGGAGAGGAGGAGGATACCAATTGGTGCGTCGTTGTTCATCGGGGCACAGCCGCTAGTCGCCGCATCGCGCGCGGGCAAGCGCGCCATAGAGAAGGGCCGCCCCCGAAGGAGACGGCCCAGTTCGTGGCCTCGCGGCCCATGCCAGGGAGAAATGCGTGCCGCTCGGACACCAAATCTCCCTATCACCGCATATTTGAATCGGCCCTTAACGCGCTGGTCAGCCGGCGTTTCAGTTCAACTCCGCCAGCGTGAATGTGAACGAACGCGAGCAGAATTCGCAATCGACGCTGATCACGCCATCCTCGTCGGCCATTTCCGCCCGCTCCTCCGGGGAGAAACTGGCGATGACCGAGCGGACATGCTCGGGATTGCAGCGGCAGCCGCGGGTCAGCGGCACGGTGGCGAGCACGCGCACCTCATCCTCGTTGAACAACCGCCACAGCAATTCCTCGATCGGCAGGCTCACGTCGAACAATTCGTTCGCGCGCACCGTCTCGGCGAGCATGCGGACATGCTCCCATTCCGGATGATCGAGCCGCGTGTGCAGGCGCTCGCGCCCCTCCTCGCCCTCGGGAAGATGCTGGAGCAGGATGCCGCCGGCGATATGGCCGGTATCGTCGGTCGCGAGCCGCACCAGCGACGGGATCTGCTCGGACTGCGCGAAGAAACTCTCCACCGCTTCGGCCAGGCTCGCGCCCTCCAGCGGCACGATCCCCTGGTAGCGTTCGTTGGTCGCAGTCTGATCGAAGGTGATGGCGAGATAGCCCTTGCCGAACATTTCCGCGAGCGACGGCTTGGGTGGCGCCCCGGCGAGACGGTCGCGATCGAAGCGCACATAGCCGCGCACCTCGCCGCCGCGATAATCGCAGACCAGAAGCTCCACGATGCCGTCTTCGGCCTGCGCCTGCATGGTCAGCTGGCCGCCCGCATCTTTCAGCATCGCGCCGAGCAAAGCGGTGAGGGTCAGCGCCTCCGACAGAATGCGCGCGACCGGCGCGGGATATTCGTGCGCGGCGAGAATGTCGTCGAGCACCGGTCCGAGCCGCACCAGCCGCCCGCGAGCGTGGCGCTGGGGGAGGGTGAAACCGATCGCTTCGTCGAGATTGGCGGCCTGGCCGGGCCGCGGAGAGATTTGCGAGGACATGCCCCCATATGGAGGCACCCTCCGCTTTTTTCACCTGTCGTGGCGGATCGAGATGCGGCGCACGACCGGGCCGTAGCGGCGCTGCAACGCGCGCGGATATTCCAGGCGGTAGGAATGAACGATGTCGCGGCGGTCGTCGAACTCGAAGCGCTGATAGAAAATCCGCCCGCCGCTTGTACCGGACATCACCGCGAAATCGCGGCCCGCATGGCGATAGCTGACGGCGCCACGCTCCTCGCGGACCCGCCCAGCGAGATAGGCGCGCGGGTCCTGCCCTTCGAGATTGTAGGCGCCGTAGATTAGCAAAGTCGCACCGTCCCGCGCGGTGAAGGTCGCGCCGTCGCCATTGTCCGATTCGCGGCGGTTGCCGAACATGCCGCCGGGGAAGCTGGCGCGCGTGCCGTAGCGGGCGTTGACGTAGATGCCGCCAGCGGGCTGCTTGACCTCCGGCGCGGGCGTGGCGGCGACGGCGGTGGCGATGGCGAACGTGAACAGCATCGGCGTGTCTCCCTTGTTGCCAGCAAAGGCGGGAATTTCACACTTTGCGGGTCAATCCCGCGCGAACCGATCCGTCGCCTCGATCAGCCGGTGCAGATTGCCCGGCTCGTCGAAGGCGTGGCCCGCGTCCGGCACGATGTGCAGGTCCGCCTCCGGCCAGACGCGGTGCAGCAGCCACGCATTCTCCACCGGCGTGCAGGCGTCGTAGCGCCCGTGGATGATCACGCCGGGAATGTCCGCGAGTTTGCCGGCGTCGCGATAGAGCTGCCCCTCGTCGAGCCAGCCGCGATTGACCATGTAGTGATTCTCGATCCGCGCGAAGGCGATCGCGAACTTCTCCTCCGTGACCGACTCGATATAGGCTGGATCGGGAATCAATTTGATCGCCGAGCCTTCCCAGGCGCTCCATGCGCGTGCGGCGGTCAGGCGCACTTCCGGATCCGCATCGGTCAGGCGGCGATGATAGGCGGCGACCAGATCGTCGCGCTCATCCTCCGGGATCGGCGCGAGGAAGCCTTCCCACGTGTCGGGGAAGATGTGGTGCGCGCCATATTGGTAGAACCAGTCGATCTCGCTCTTCCGCATTCCGAAAATGCCGCGCATGACCAAGGCGGAGACACGATCCGGATGCGCCTGCGCGTAAGCGAGGCCGAGCGTCGAACCCCAGGAACCGCCGAACACCAGCCATTGTTCGGCGCCGATCGTCATCCGCAGCCGCTCCATGTCGGCGACGAGATGCCAGGTGGTGTTAGCGTTCAGGTTCGCATGCGGCGTCGAACGCCCGCAGCCGCGCTGATCGAACAGCAAGATGTTATAGCGCGCCGGATCGAACAGCCGCCGATGCGCCGGGCTGCAGCCAGCGCCGGGCCCGCCATGCAGGAATACCGCGGGCTTGCCCTGGGGGTTGCCGCACAGCTCCCAATAGACCTGATGCCCATCGCCGACATCGAGCATGCCGCTGCGATAGGGTTCGATTGGCGGGTAGAGTTGGCGCATCATCACTCCAAAAAACGTCCGTCCTGAGCTTGTCGAAGGACTGTCCTTCGTTGGCGCGCAGGGAACAAGAAAGGGCAGGCCTTCGACAAGCTCAGGCAGGGCGGATCGCGTTAAGCGGCCTCGGGCATCTCATATTTCCGCGCCGCTTCGGACAGCCGCTCGACGAATTCGGTGATGTGCGCCTCCTCGATCACCAGCGGCGGTAGCACACGCATCACATTGTCGCCCGCCGCGACCGCCAGCAGGCCGTGGTCGCGCAGATAGGTGACGAAGGCCCGGCTGTCGGACTTCATCTTGATGCCGAGCATCAGCCCCAGCCCGCGCACGCTTTCGAACAGATGGTCGTGATTGGGGATCATCTGCTCCAGCGCGCCGCGCAGGCGGTCGCCCATCGCACGGACGTGGGCGAGAAATTCGTCATTGGCGACCACATCGAACACCGCCTGCCCCGCCGCCATGGCCAGCGGGCTGCCGCCATAGGTCGTGCCGTGCGTGCCAAGGCCCATACCGACCGCCGCTTTCTCGGTCGCCAGGCAGGCGCCCATCGGGAAGCCGCCGCCAATGCCCTTGGCCGACGACATGATGTCGGGCGTAATCCCATATTGCTCATAGACGTAGAGCGTGCCGGTCCGCGCGACGCCGGTCTGCACCTCGTCGAAGATCAGCATCAGATCGTTATCGTCGCACAATTTGCGAAGGCCCCGGATAAACTCGTGACTCGCCGGGCGGATGCCGCCCTCGCCCTGCACCGGCTCGAGCAGGAAACCGGCCGTATTCTCGTCGACCGCCGCGGTCGCGGCTTCCAGATTGTCGAACTCGACGACTTCGAAACCGGCGAGCAAAGGCGCGAAGCCGTCGATCATCTTGGGCTGATCGGTGGCGCTGATTGCGGCCATGGTGCGGCCGTGGAAAGCGTTCCGGAAGGTGATCAGCTTGTGCTTGTGCGGATTGCCATGATGATGGTGGTAGCGGCGCGCCGTCTTGATCGCGCACTCCACCGCCTCGACCCCCGAATTGGTGAAGAAGACCGTGTCGGCAAAGGTCAGGTCGACCAGCCGCTGCGCAAACGCCTCGCCCTGCGGGCTGCCGTAGAGATTGGAGACGTGGACCAGGGTCGCAGCCTGATCCTGGATCGCCTTGGTCAGCACCGGATGGCCGTGGCCCAGCAGATTGACCGCGATGCCGCTGGCGAAATCGAGATATTGCTCGCCTTGCTCGCCATAAAGATAGACCCCCTCGCCTCGCACCGGCCGCACCGGCGAGCGCGGATAAACGGGCATGAGCGGGGTGATGGTCATGGCAAAAGCTCCGGGAGGACGCGCGGGATAAGAAGGCGCGGCCCGGCTATAGAATCGGCGCCGACAGGAGGTCAACGCGCGCCGCCGCCGAAACGAAAGCGGGCGGCGAGTTGCCCCGCCGCCCGCTCGTCAATGTCGCTGCCGCGAATTAGCGGCGGCGGCGATCCCGGTCGCGGCGCTCGGCGCGCAGCCGGTATTCGACCTGATTGATCCCGGCCCGCAGCTGGCCGATCTCGCGCCGGTCGAGGCCGTTGCGGCTGAAGCGCGAGAATTGCGCCTCCAGCCGGTTGACGTCGCGGCGCAGGCCGACCGCCTCACGGTTCGAAATCGTGCCGCGGCGCTGCGCCTGGTTGATGCGGTTCTGCAGCTGATTGATATCCTGACGGATTTCACGGGCCGGCTGAAAGTTATTGCCGCCATGATGCCGCTGCAACGCCACTTCGGCCGCGGCCGGGGTCGCCATCAGGGCGCCGGTGGCGGCGCTGCCGACAATGGCCAGGGAAAGCATGAGTTTACGCATGATCATTCTCCTAATGGAAATCGTGCTTACCAGCCGCGGCGGCCATCGCGACGCTCGTCGCGAATGCGCTGCTGCAGGTTGAGGATACGCTGATCGAGGCTGCGGATCTCACCACGGTCGAGACCGTTGCGGGCGAAATTGTGCAGCGCGCGGCGCAGATCGGCCGACTGATTGCGCAGCGAACGATATTCGCCCGGCGAAATCGCGCGGCGCTGGGCCGAGCGCTCGATCCGCTGGTCGAGCTGACGGATCTGCTGCTGGTAACGGTTCACCAGACCGCGATCGCCCGGATAGCCGTAGCCATAACCGCGCTGGGCGACATTGCCCCAGCTCTGGGCGGTGGCCGGCGCGGCGGCGGCGAGCGTGGCGGCGGTGGCGGCCAGGGTGATCAGGATCTTCTTCATGACTCAAACTCCCTTCGTGAGAAGAATGAGCTGCTACTAACGTAGCCGGTCTGGCGTTCCGCTGAACGCGATCGGCAGAAAGTGTTCAGGTCTGTATCGCTTTGTCGCAGACAAAAATCGCCTCAGGCGGAGCGCAAGATATGGCAGTCAGGCGCGCAGGCGCCAGCCGCTGCGCAGCAGGGCGTAGCAGAGCGCCAGCAGCGCCAGGTTGATCGCCAGCAGGAGGCCCGCGCCGAACAAAACCGGCGAATCGGCCGCGCCGACGAAACCGTAGCGGAAGCCGGAAATCACATAGAAGAATGGGTTGAAGTGGCTCACCGTCTGGAAGCCGGGCGCCAGCTGTTCGATCGAATAGAAGGTCCCCGACAGCAGCGACAGCGGCATCACGATGAAATTGCTGACCGCGGCGGCATGATCGAACTTCTCCGCCCAGATCGAGGTGAGCAGGCCAAGGAAGCCCAGCATCGCCGATCCCATCAGGCCGAACCAGATCACCGCCCAGACATGCTGCGGCCAGACATGCACGCCCGGCCAGAGCAGCATCGCCCCCCATACCGCGAAACCGACCAGCACCGCCCGCGTCACCGCCGCGCCGACCATGGCGGTGATCAATTCCATCGTGGACAGCGGCGGCATCAGATAATCGACGATCGTCCCCTGAATCTTGCCGACCAGCAGGGAGAAACTGGAATTGGCGAAGCTGTTCTGGATCATCCCCATGACGATCAGGCCCGGCGCGACGAAATCGGCGAAGGCCAGGCTCGCGCCGGCCAGACTCACTTCCCGCCGCGCCCCCAGGGCGACGGTGAAAATCGCCAGGAAGAGCAGGGTCGTGAGCGCGGGCGCCCAGACGGTCTGCAGCTGCACCTTGAAGAAGCGCCGCACTTCCTTGGTGTAGAGCGTGCGCAGGCCGCCCCAATTGACGTTGCGGATGATGGGAACGCCGGGGTCGCTCCGTACCCAGGCTTTGACGGGATCGCTCACGCCTTGCCGCTAGTCCCGGCGGCGGGCGGCGGCAAGCCCGGCTGGCGCGGCCGGGCCACGCGCGATCAGTCCGGGCGGCGGCGCATGGCGGCACGGATCACGCCGATCCGCTGGGCGGCCGGCACGTTCCACGTCCCCGCATACATCCCGTCCAGATAGGACAGGTCCCACTGACTGAGTTCGGTCGTCGCGGCGCCGGCGGAGCCGCCGCTCGCATCCATCAGGTTCAGGATCGACGGCAGCGCGATCGCGCCATGGTCCGGCCGGACATTGCCGAGCACCACCATCGACAGATAGTCGGCGAGCGACCGGTATGAGATGCCCGCCAGCCGGGTCGTGTCGACGATCACGATCATGGCCTGCAGGTCGATGCGCGAGCCGGTCTCCAGCCGCGATGGCGTGGTGCGGAAGCCGGGCACGGGCCGTTCGGGCTCGCCCCTCGACGGCGGAGCGGCGAAGCCGATGGGCAATTGGCCCTGCGGCCCCCGCAATTGGCCGAAGGACAGCCAGCGCACAGGCGCGCGCGAGGCTCGGAATGGCCGCTGCTCCGCTTGGGGGATCACGCCGAAGAAGGCCGGACGGTCCCGCGCGAGCCTGGCGAGCAGCAATTCCGGCTCGGCGGTGAAGATGATGTGGACGGAAGGATCGCAATGGCGCTGGGCGACATCCAGATTCAGCCGCTCCGCGACCGTAGCGATCTCCCCGGCGAAGAAGTCGCGGCGCCCATCGTCGAGACCGGCGATTGAAAGGCACAGGCGATCGGCCCAGCGCGCCACCCGGTCATTTTCGGGTTCGGCCAGAACATTGTCGACAAACAGAGCCACTTCGCCGGGCGTCGCCTGCCGCCTGCCGGTCACCACGAGTGTCGGGGCGTCGGGATTTTCCGGCATCGCGACCGCCGGTTCCACCGGTGCGTTCGCCGGCGGAGCGGCCGCCGCGCCGGGCAGAAGGAAGAGTGACGCAAACGCCCGGCTCAACCATGCGCGCATTCGCGGCCTCCCTGCGTCCCATTCCGGACCCGTGCCGCCGATCCTCCCACGAAAATGCCCGCTTTCCAAGCGCCTGGCGTCCGTCATCGGCAAACGACTCGCCACCCCTTGAAGAACGGCCTCGCCTGCGTCACATAGCGGTCACTTGCCGCACCTGCGGCACCACCCAATTCGGAACAGGCAGGCGGATGGGCTGCCGCGATCGCGCGGACCGCCAACGCCATTGAGCCGAGCCAGAAGGATGACGCCATGTCCTGGACGGACGAGAGAATCGATCGGCTGAGGGAGATGTGGACGCGCGGCATGACCGCGAGCCAGATCGCCGAGGATCTGGGCGGCGTGTCGCGCAATGCGGTGATCGGCAAGGCCCATCGCCTCGGCCTGCAGTCGCGCCCCTCGCCGGTGAAGCCGAACGAGGCGTCTTCGGCTGCGGCGGCCCCCGCGCCGGCCGCGCCGCCGCCTCCGCCGCTCGCGCCCGCACCTTCACCCGATTTCCCCGCGACCACCGCGCTCGACGTGGAAGGCACGCCGCCCTTCGACCTGAACGACGAGGAGCCGGAGGCGCCCGCCGCGGCGGCGCCGCTGCCGCAGCCGGTCGCGCCGTCCGAAGCGCCGCAGCCGCGCGTTGTCTCGATCGGCCCGGGCGGCTTCGTCCGCCAGGGTCCTGGCGAGCAGCAGGCGCCGATCCCGCCCGCCCCGCCGCGCCGCCTGGTCCCGGCCAAGCCTAGCCCGGAAGTCGCCGACAAGACCGGCCTGCTCGATCTGAGCGAGAAGGTCTGCAAATGGCCGATCGGCCATCCCGGCGAGCCGGATTTCCACTTTTGCGGCAACCCGGCTAATCCGGGCTTCCCCTATTGCGTCCAGCATTGCGGCGTCGCCTATCAGGCCCAGCTGCCCCGCCGCGACCGCAAGCCCCCGCCGCCACTGCCTTTCGGCGGGCCGCGCGTCCGCTAGGCAGGCGCTGTTGCATCGTTAAGGCGTCGTGCTAGGCCTCGTCTCCCTCTTGCAGGAGATCAGGCCTTGTCCCTTCGCCGTCCGACCGTCCGCGCGCTCCTCGCCTTCACGGCCCTGACCGCGGCGTCGCCCGCTTTCGCGCAGCAGCCGCCGATCCTGCAGCCCGGCGCGCCGGGACAGCCGACGCGTGTCCTGCCGCCCGAGGAAGCGGCGCGGGTCGCGGAGACGCGCTTCACCGCCGCCGACGTGAAATTCATGCAGGACATGATCCTGCACCATCAGCAAGCCGTCGAGATGGCCGCTCTGGTCCGCGACCGCACGCGCAGCCGGCCTTTGGTCGATGCCGCCGGACGGATCGACCGCTCGCAGGCCGGCGAAATCCGCTTCATGCGCACCTGGCTGACCGATCGCGGCCAGGACGCCCCCAATCCCGCCGCCAGTCATGGCGCCCATGGCGGCCACGCCGCGCATGAGGGCATGCCCGGCATGTCGACGCCCGCGCAGCTGACCGCTTTGGCCGCCGCGCGCGGCTCCGACTTCGACCGGCAATTCCTCGAACGGATGATCGCCCACCACGAAGGCGCGCTCACCATGGCGCGCGACCTGCTGGAGCGGGCCGGATCGGCCTACGACCCCAATCTGTTCGACTTCGTCAACGAGGTGGTGAACGAGCAGCAGGCCGAGATCGACCGGATGACGGCCCTGCTCGCCGGCATCGCCAACGATCCCCGCGCCACCCTGCGCCCCGGCTTTCGCGATGCCGGGCAGGCGATCAGCAACCTGACCCTGGTCGCCAGCCTGCCGCGCCCGCCGGGCTTCTTCGATCCGAACAATCCCGCCGATCTCGCCCCGCCGCTCGCTGCCCGCCCCGCGACCCCGACCCAGCCCGCGCGCCCCGCCGGCACGGTCGAGCGCTCGCCGCTGATGAGCTTCGCCCAGACCGACATGGCCTTTTCCGGCGATCTGCTCGCGGTCGGCAATTATCACGGCTTCAACCTCTACCGGATCGACCCCGCCAATCCGGCCGCGGCGCCGCGCCACATCACCTCCGTCGTCTGCCCGGGCGGCCAGGGCGACCTTTCGATCGTCGGCAACCTCCTCATCATGTCGGTCGAGCAAAATCTCGGCCGCACCGATTGCGGGCGGCAGGGCAATCTGGAGGACGTCACCCCGAACCGCCTGCGCGGCATCCGCATCTTCGACATTTCCAATCCCCTGCTGCCCCGCCAGGTCGGCCAGGTGCAGACCTGCCGCGGCTCGCACACCCACAGCGTCGTGTCGTCCGACGAGCGCGCAATCATCGTCTACGTCTCAGGCACCGGCTGGGTCCGCGACCAGCGCGAACTGGCGAGTTGCAACAGCGCGCAGAGCGGCGACAATCGCACCGCGCTCTTCCGCATCGACGTGATCGAGATCCCGGTCGCCGATCCCTCCCGCGCCCGCATCATCGACAGCCCCGGCGTCTTCGCCGAGGGCGACCGGCTCGCCGGCCTGTGGATGGGGGGCCGTAGAGAGCCCGGCGCGCAGGACACCAGCGCTACCGACCAGTGCCACGACATCACCGTTTTCCCCAGCCGGCGCCTTGCTGCCGGCGCATGCTCCGGCAACGGCATCCTCCTGGACATTTCCGATCCGCGCCGCCCGCGCCGGATAGATTCCGTCTTCGATCCCAATTTCGCCTACTGGCACTCCGCGACCTTCAACAATGACGGCACGAAGGTGCTGTTCACCGACGAATGGGGCGGCGGCGGCCAGCCGCGCTGCCGCGCGCAGGACCCGCTCACCTGGGGCGCCAACGCCTTTTACGACATCATCGACAACCGCCTGGTCTTCCGCGGCCACCAGAAGCTAACCGCTATCCAGACCGAGGAGGAGAATTGCGTCGCCCATAACGGCTCGATCATCCCGGTCCCCGGCCGCGATATCTTCGTCCAGGCCTGGTATCAGGGCGGCATCTCGATCACCGATTTCACCGACAGCGCGAATGTCCGCGAGATCGGCTATTTCGATCGCGGTCCCGTAGACGGCGAGCAGATGGTGCTGGCCGGATACTGGTCGGCTTACTGGTATAATGGCCGCATTTACGGCACCGAAATCGTCCGCGGCATCGACGTACTGACGCTGACGCCGAGCGCGCACCTGACCAGCAACGAGATCCAGGCCGCGATGCTGGCGAGCCAGGGCCAGACCTTCAACCCGCAGCAGCAATATCCGGTCACCTGGCCCCACCACCCGGTGATCGCCTTGGCCTATCTCGACCAGCTGCAGCGCACGAACGGCCTTCCCGCCGCGACGATGACGAGCCTCACCCGCGAACTCGCCACGGCCCGCACTGCCATCGACGCCAACCGCAAGGACGCGGCGCTGGCCGGCCGCCTCGAAACGCTTGCGCGCGGCCTGCCAGCCGGATCGACCACCGACGCCCGCCGCCTCACCGCGCTGCGCGACACGCTGCGGGGGATTGCCGGGCGGCTGAGGTAAGACCGTGGGTGCGGGGCCTCACAAGCTCCGCACCTCGCCCGCCGGCGGGGTCACGGCGCGTCGTCGGACGCGATCATTCCACCTTCATTTTCGAGCTGGGCGAGTTGCCGCACATCCTGCCGCGTGAATTTCAGCCTCACGCCGGCGCCCAGATCGCCCGATTCCTCCACAAGGAGGATACCGAAATGATCCAGACCCCGAGCCAGCGCCTGAACATCGTCACGCGCACGCACAATGGCGCTCCCACCCGCTTCCAGCCGAGTCAGCGCCCCGACCGGAAGGCCGCAGGCCGCCGCAAAATCGTCCGGGCCGATGCCGGCCAAAGCGCGCGCGGCCGCAACCTGGCGTCCACTCATCCGGGCCTGCCCGCCCGCCGGCGCGAGCCGGTTGCCGGACGTATTGCGATCGATGGTCACCAGCACTTCCTCCGTTGCGCACACCTGCCCGACCATATGGCCAAGTCGGCGCCCTGTCTGCGGCGGACGGATGCGAAGAGCCGCTTTCCGCGCAACGCTGCACCGGCCGCCTGGAGGCAAATGCAAGAGGGGGCCGCCCCAGCCGGGACGGCCCCCTCTCATTCAATCCGCCCGGCGGATCAGAAGCGGAAGTTCGCCACCGCGCGGACGCTGTGCATGTCGAACTTGCCGTCGCTGCGGATGAAGTCCGTGCCGTTGGCGTTGCCGAGCAGGAACGGGTTTGTCGCCGGGGTGGTGCCGCTGTTCACCAGCCGGACCGACGAATCGTCGTCATATTGCTGGTAGAGATATTCGACGCCGATCGAGAAATTGCGGCCGATCTTCTGCTCGATGCCGCCGCCCAGCACGAAGCCGATGCTCTCGTCATCCAGGTCGCGGGTCACGCCGTTCGCCGTGTTGGTGGTGACGAAGCTGTTGTTCATCTGCGCATAGCCGACGCCGCCCGTGGCATAGACCAGGGTGGTCGGGGTCGCGGTAAAGCCGGCGCGGATGCGGGCATTGGCCAGCAGATCGACCTCACGGTTGAAGGTATAGGAGGCCGGCGTGATGCTGAACGCGGTCACGCTGCTCGAATAGTCGCTGGTGCCGACTTCGACGAGGGCGCCGAGGACGAAGCCGCCCATCTGCCGGTCGAAGCCGATGCGGCCGGAAAACTCGATCGCGCTGCTTTCGCTGTCGCAGCCGGCGGCCGGGCGGCTCGGGCTGGTGCCGACGGCACCGCCGCAGAAGCCGGTCGAGAAGGCGTCGGCGCCGCCCGTGGTGACGACCGTGTCGCCGAACGAGCCGTTGAGGTCGCGGTCGAACAGGATCGTCTCGTCGCTATTGCCCGGCTTGAAGGTCGCGCCGATCGAGCCGCCGGCGTAAAAGCCGTTAAACTCCCGGTCCTGGTCCTGCGCGAAGGCCGGGGTCGCGGCGGTGGCGCAGAGCAGGGCTGCGGCGGCGGTGAGATACTTTTTCATGCGTATTGAACTCCTGAAGTGGCGAGACGGCTCTTCGCAGCGCGGCCGGGACTGCCCCAGTTTTGCTCGACGAACGCGTCTCCACTTCCGGCCAAACTGACGAACGCCCGCGACGTTGCGACCAAGGCGACAAAAGCGGCGACTGATGTAGTTGGGCAACACGCCGGTTCACGCCGGCTGTGGATAGAACAGGGCGGGAACCTTGGCAGCGCGGCCACCGTGCGCCATAGGCTGGACCATGTCCGACGACCTGTTTGCCGCCTCCCCGGCTGTTTCCGGAGACTATGACGCCAGCGCGATCGAGGTGCTGGAGGGGCTGGAACCCGTCCGCAAGCGGCCGGGCATGTATATTGGCGGCATCGATGAGCGGGCTTTGCACCACCTCGCCGCCGAGGTGATCGACAACAGCATGGACGAGGCGGTCGCCGGCCACGCGACCCGGATCGAGGTGGTGCTGGAACCGGGCAACCGCCTGACCGTCACCGACAATGGCCGCGGCATCCCGGTCGACGAGCATCCCAAATATCCGGGCAAGTCCGCGCTCGAAGTGATCCTCACCACGCTCCACTCGGGCGGCAAGTTCAGCGACAAGGCCTATGCGACCAGCGGCGGCCTGCACGGCGTCGGCGTCAGCGTCGTCAATGCGCTGTCGATCGAGACGATGATCGAGGTCGCCCGCAACAAGGAATTGTACCGGCAGAGCTTCTCGCGCGGGATTCCGACCAGCAAGCTGGAGAAGATCGGCCCGACCCCGAACCGCCGCGGCACCGTCACCAGCTTCATCCCCGATCCGGAGATATTCGGCGAAGGCGCGCATTTCCGCCCGGGCCGGCTCTACCGGCTCGCCCGGTCCAAGGCCTATCTGTTCGCGGGCGTCGAGATACGCTGGAAATGCGATCCCTCGCTGATCAACGATGGCGAGGAAGTGCCGGCCGAAGCCGTCTTCCAGTTTCCCGGCGGCCTGGCCGATCATCTGAAAGAACAGGTGGGCACGCGGGAATGCGCGACCAATCAATTCTTCACCGGCAAGCAGGATTTCCCGAACGGCCAGGGCAGCGTCGAATGGGCGGTCGCCTGGCCGCTGTGGAGCGACGGCGCCGCCTCTTACTATTGCAACACCATCCCCACCCCGGACGGCGGCACGCATGAGAACGGCCTGCGCGCGGCACTGACCAAGGGCATCCGCGCCTTTGGCGAACTGGTCGGGCAGAAGAAGGCGAAGGACATTCAGGCCGAGGATCTGCTCGGCCCGTCCGAGCTGATGCTGAGCGTCTTCATCCGCGATCCGCAATTCCAGAGCCAGACCAAGGACCGGCTGACCTCGCCCGACGCGGCGCGGCTGGTTGAGAATGCGGTGCGCGACCATTTCGACCATTATCTGTCGGACTCGATGGACCGCGGCCGCGCCTTGCTCGGCTATGTACTCGACCGGATGGACGAGCGCCTGCGGCGCAAGATGGAGAAGGAGGTCAAGCGCAAGACCGCGACCTCCGGCCGCAAGCTGCGTCTGCCCGGCAAGCTGACCGATTGCGCCAATGACGATCCGGCCGGGACCGAACTCTTCATCGTCGAGGGCGACAGCGCCGGCGGCAGCGCCAAACAGGCGCGCGACCGCAAGACGCAGGCGATCCTGCCGATCCGCGGCAAGATCTTGAACGTCGCCAGCGCCACCGCCGACAAGATCCGCGCGAACCAGGAAATCGCCGACCTGATCCTCGCTCTGGGCTGCGGCTCGCGCGAGCGCTGCAACCCCGACGACCTTCGCTACGAACGCATCGTCATCATGACCGACGCCGACGTCGACGGCGCCCACATCGCCACGCTTCTTATGACGTTTTTCTTCCAGGAAATGCCCGACGTCGTCCGCAAGGGCGCACTCTTCCTAGCCCAGCCGCCGCTGTACCGGCTCGCGAGCGGCGCGACCAACGCCTATGCCCGCGACGACGCACATCGCGCCGAGCTGGAAGCGACCCTGTTCAAGGGCAAGAAGGTCGAGGTCAGCCGTTTCAAGGGCTTGGGCGAGATGAACCCCGGCCAGCTGCGCGAAACCACCATGGATCCGAAGAGCCGGTCGATGATCCGCGTCACCCTGCCGCAGGATTATGAGGAGCGCAGCGCGGTGCGCGACCTGGTCGACCGGCTGATGGGCCGCAATCCGGAGCATCGCTTCCAGTTCATCCAGAGCCACGCCGCGGAGCTGGACGAAGCGGCGATCGACGCCTGACGCCCTTGCGCGCGGGCGCCCTACTGCTCATCTGCGCAGGATGGCGGGCAAACGGGGCTTCATTTCATTCATCAGCGTGCCGAAGGCGATCGCCGCGGGCGTCGTCTGCGGTGTCGTGGCCGTGCTGTGCTGGGCGGCTTTCGCGATCTGGCCGCATGTCTTCGTGCTGCCTTACGTAGCGGCGCTGGCGGCAACGGCGCTGTGCGGCTTCTACGTGCTGCTGGCCACCTTGCGGGACAGCTATCGAAACCCGCGTCGCGGCGTCCGCATCCGCCCGATCCGCGGTTTCGACGTTGTCGCCGGGCTTCTGCTCGCGGGTCCCGCGACCTGGGCGCTGTGGCCCTTCTTCCGCGTTTTCTGAGCGAGCGAGAGCGGCTTCCCAGTCGGATCGGTCCCTTCTAGACCGTTTGCCGCCCGAAACGGGATCCACGGAGAGTATGACATGCGGCGATTGAAACTGATCCTGCTCTCAATTCTGTTCGTAGTCGCATCACCGAGCCTTGCGCAGCCTCCTGCGAATCCCGCTCCCGTCCCGGCCACGGCGCAGAACCCGCTCAATCAACGCGCGCGCGATGTCGTGTCGGTGCTGCGCGGACAGGGCGACCTGCCGAGCATCTTCACCGCCGGTTTCCTGGCGCAGGTGCCCGCCGAACAGATTGCCGGCGTTACCCAGCAACTGGCCGCGCAATGCGGCACGGTCCGCGATGTTGAGAGCGTCGCCGCCGCCTCGCCGACCGCCGGCACCGTCCGCTTCACCTTCCAGCGCGCGATCGTCATCATGAGCCTGCAGGTCGAGGCGCAGGCGCCCCATCGCATCGCCGGGCTGAACGTCACCGGCAGCGAACCGATCGGCGGCGACAGTACGGAGACGATCCTCGGCGAGCTTCGCCAGCTGCCGGGCCAGGTGAATTTCCAGGTCGCGCGGCTGGGAGATGGTGCCCCTACCGTGGTCACCCAGCTGGAGCCGGATCGCCCGCTCGCCATCGGTTCCAGCTTCAAGCTGCTGATCCTCGCCGAATTGAGCCGGCAAGTGCAGGCTGGCCAGCGGCGCTGGAGCGAGGTGGTGCCAATCGACCGCCACTCGCTGCCGAGCGGCATATTGCAGGACTGGCCGCTGGGTTCGCCGGTGACGGTGCACACACTGGCGTCGCTGATGATCTCGCGCAGCGACAATACCGCGACGGATGTGCTGTTGCGCCTCGCCGGGCGCGAAAATGTCGAACGGATGATGACGCGGATGGGCCTGAGCCAGGCGGCGCGCAACCGGCCGATGCTGTCCACCATCGAGCTCTTCCAGCTGAAGGCCAATGCCGAGGCGCGCACCGCATGGCTGGCCGCCGACGAGGCCGGCCGGCGCCGCATCCTGCGCGAACAGGAGGCCGATGGCGGCCCAGCGGTAGAGGTCAGCCAGCTTTTCGCCACCGGCCCGGTCGCGATCGACACGGTCGAATGGTTCGCCACGGCGGCCGACATGGCGCGCGTGATGGACTGGCTGCGCGTCAACGCCGACGACACCGCGAAAGCCGTGCTGGCGATCAGCCCCGGCATGGCGCGCGATGCGGCTGGCGCCTTTTCCTATGTCGGCTTCAAGGGCGGATCGGAGCCGGGGGTGATCAACCTCACCTACCTGATCCGCAACAATGCGGGCGTGTGGCACGTGGTAACGGCGGGGTGGAACAATCCGGCCGCTTTGGTCGATGAAGCGGCCTTCCATGCATTGATCGTGCGCGCCGCGCGGCTCGTGCGCTAGCTGGTCACCGCCGGGGCGATCAGCGGGAAGCGCGGAATCTCGACTTCGAAACGGCTGCCATCCGCCGCGACCATGAAATAGCGGCCTTCCATCGATCCGGTCGGCGTCGTGAGCGGGCAGCCGGAGACATAATCGTACGCTTCGCCCGGCTCGATGACCGGCTGCTCGCCGACCACGCCTTCGCCCCGCACCTCGTGCACGCCGCCGCGTCCGTCCTTGATCGTCCATTCGCGGCTGACGAGCTTCGCGCGCGTCGCACCCTCATTCTCGATGCGGATATGATAGGCCCAGAACCAGCGGCCGCGCGACGGCTCCGATTGTTCGGGCAGGAAGCTGACCGAGACGCGGACGACGATGTCGTCCGTCCGGGCGCTGTGGGGGAACAAGGCTTTCACATCACCCCACTTGGGGCTGAAGGCGGCGAGGTCAACCGCTGCAGGCGATCCAGCAGCCGTCCGCGCGAGGCGAGCAGATCGGCCCGCCGGTCGATCAGCACGTCGCGGGCGAGGAAATGGCCGGTGATCCTGAGGCCCGCGACAATCTCGTCCCAGCCGCTTGCAACACCGCCTTCCGCAAGAAACGGCGGGAGGGGAAACAGGCGCTCGCGATACTCCCCTGCCCCGGCGCGGCTGACGGCGCGCCCGCTGCGCGGGCTGACGAAGACCAAATCGTGCGTGCCGCCTGTTGCAGCGCATTCGGTGAGATCGAGACCGAAGCCGAGTTCGCCGAGCAGCAGATATTCGTAGCGCACCAGAGCAGCTCCCCAGCCGCGTGCGCTCGGCGCCGCTTCTAGTGCGTCGAGCAGGCCGGAAAGGCCGGCATAGAGGCCGGGATAAGGCTGCGCCTCCGGCAAGGCGGTAGCGGTCAGGACGGTCGCCCATTCGATCGCCGCGGCGGCAAGCGGCTCGCCGAGCATAGGCGCCCGGCTGCGGATCAGTTCGGCGGTGAGATGGGCGAGCTGATCCTCGGTACGGGCGCGGAACTCGGCGGCGATCAAATTGCCCGGCAGCAGTACGGGCCGCAGCCGGCGCGAGCGGCCGCCGCGGACATAGCCGGGTCGAACACCGTCGCCCGGCGTGAGCGCGCGAACGATCGCGTCATGCTCGCCATGCGCGCGAACCGACAGAATGATGGCGTGGCTGCTGAGGCGCATCGGCGCGTCTTACCGGCCCACGATCCTCTTGGCGAAGGAAACGGCGCGGTCGAACCCGGCGAGCGCAGAAGCGGTGGCGACATTGCTCAAGGTCGGCCGGAGCAGAAGCAGATCGACACTGGGGATCGATCCAGTGGCGAAGGCGCGCTTATGCTGGCCGTCGCCCTCCGTGAAATCAAACCAGCGGAAGCGGCGCTCTTCCATCAGCAGCCGCATCGCCTCCAGTTGCAGCACGCTGCCCACCGACCAGTCGGCAAAGGCCGGATCGTAGCCGAGATGCTCGTAGCGGAGTGTCGCCCCCTCCCCCGGCGTATGGAGATAGGCGACGGCGCGGCCGTCCATGAACAGCAGAAAGGCGCGGACCTGATCGCGGGCGGCGAGCGCCTGCATCTCCGTCAGATCCTCCGGCAGGCCGGCGTCGAGCAATTTCTCCTGATAGGTCAGCGCCGAGACGGCGCGCGCACAAGCGTGAAAATCGGCAATCTCGGCCGGGGTGCGATAGACGCGGATGTCCAGTTCGCCGCCCGAATGCTCCGCCAGCTTGCGCGTCTTGCGCTTCAGCGACGAGCGGGTCTTGGCGGAAAAGCTGGCGAGATAGGCATCGTAACCCATGCCGAGATCGGCATAATGATGCGGATAGGATTGCCGGATGAAGGCGCGCATCCCCGTTGCACCGCCGATCGTGCCAGCCTGATCCTCCGGCACGGCGCGAAGATAATAGCCATCCGCTTGTGGCGGCAGACCGGGCAGCGTGACGGACGCTCCGCTGATCGCCTGTTCCAGCGGCACCGTCACCCGCACCAGCCGGCGGTGGACGCGCACGACGGTGCGCGGACCGACGCGGAACGGCAGAGGCGTGCGGGCGGCGATTGCGTCAGCCAACATGCGCCCGCCTCCGCTCGGCCGCGCGGGCCGCGAAGCGCTCGTAGCGCAGATTGCCCCACGCCTGCCCGGCCATCCGGCGCAGGCGCCGCTGCTGGCTGCCCGGGAAGGGTGCCGCGTACGAGGCCAGCGATACATCGGGCAGGGTCGCGAAATTGGCTGTGGGCAATATCTCGCGCGCGCGATCGAGAAAGACGCAGAGCCTGTCGAAGCGGCGGCGCACGACGCGATTGACGGCAAGGCCGTTGCGGGTGGCGAGTTCGAAACTGTGACTCACGATGGTGACGACGGGCTGGCTCGCCGTCCGCGCGGCCACCAATGCGGCGCGCATTTCGGGGAATGACACGGCGCAGATCTGCAAATGACGGAGGCCGTCCGCACCGCCGATCTGGCTGACGGGCAATTCGATCAGGCCAGGCGCGATTTCCACCGGCGCGACCATTTCCGGCGGCAGCGGCAGCGCGCTCGGCTCCGGATGATGCGAGCCATTGTGGCTGCTGTCGTAGCGGAAGCCGAGTTCGGCCAGCGCCCGGGCGGTGTCGGCATTGGCGGCATAGCTGCCGGAGCGGAAGGCGATCGGATCGGGCACGCCCGCTGCCACCAGCAGGTCGCGCGCCCGGCAGATCAGCTCAAGCTGCGCCTCGTAATCATAAGCCGTGAGTTCGTCCGTGCGGCGGCTCTGCTCGGCCTTTTCCAGATGCGCCCAGAAGGGGTGAAGATGCAGCTGTACTTCCTGCCCAGCCGCGAGGATCGGATCGACCATGCGCCTGACCGGGTCCAGCCCGTGCACCGCCGCGGGCATCGGATCGACGAAGAAGCACGCCTTCAGATCGTGCCGACCCAGCAGCTCGAGCTGATAGGGAATCCCCACCCCTGCCGCGTTGTAGGAACGGGCGAAATTCTCCCGCCAGTCATGGCCGGCCGCATGGTGCCGCCAGACCAGTTCCGTATCGACGGTAAGAAGCACGCGCGTCGCCATGAGGGCGGCTTAGCGTCACCCTCCCAAGAAAAGGTGAACCCGGGCGCTGTTACACGCCATTTTAACGGCGAATCGGGCAGTTCCAAACCCATGTTAATGCGGCGGGACGTTCAGCCTGCGCGGGAGCGCCTGCACATCGTGCCTGCGACGCCGTCCGATCTGGACACGGCGGCCGCAGCGGCCGATCCGCGTCACCTGTTCCTCCGCGGCGCCTGGGTTGCCGCCTGCGAGGGCGCGCGCCTGTCCGCCATATTGCGCGGCGACGGCAGCGCGTTGGCCGCATTCGGTCTGGTCGACCGGCACGTCGGGCCACTCAAAGTCCGCGAAGTGGCGGGCAGCTATTGGCCTTTCCGCAGCATGGCGGTCGCTGCCGATGCGGCCCCGCACGAAATGACCGCGATGTTCGCCGATCGCGCGATGCGCCGCGTCCTCGGCAGAGTGTGGCGGCTTGGCCCCGTCTTCGCCGACGATCCGTCCGCGAATAAGGTGCGCCAAGCAGCCGTGGCGAGCGGCTGGGCCGTGCTGGAACGGCAACTCGGCAGCTGTTTCGAGATCGACATGCGGGCGCTCACGGCGGAAAGTGCCTGGCCCCGCGCATCGACGCTGAAGAAGAATCGCTGGCGCGAGAAGAAGCTGGGCGAGATCGGGGCACTGGAGAGTCGGCGCTTTACGGGCGCGGACTGGCTTGCCGAGGATCGCGACGCGATCGCCGGGATCGAACGCAATAGCTGGCTGGCCACCGAAGCGGGGGCCGGGCTGCAGTTCGCCGATGAGCGGCAGCGGCGTATCTGGGAGGGGGTTGCCGCAGACCCGGAACTCGCAGCGAAACTGTGCGGCAGCATTCTGCGGGTCGGCGATACGCCTGCAGCCTTTACCTTCGGCCTGCGCGTCGGGCCGACTCTTTACCAGATCGCCAACAATTATGACGAGCGCTTCGCCCAGTATAGCCCGGGCCGCACTTTGCTGATCCGGGAGTTCGAACAGGCCGCACGCGACGGGATCGAGCGGATCAGCTGGGGTTCGGGCGACGCCGGCTATAAAAGCGAAATGGGAGCGCAAGCCGGGCCGGAGATCATCGACCTGCTGTTCGTGCGCCCCAAAGCGGCGGCCGCCGCTCTCGGCAGGCTGTGGAAGGCCGCCTGATCCGCGCTCAGCCGCGCGGGTGAAAATGATCGTAAATGCCCTGCGCCGTCGCGCGGCTGATGCCCGGCACCTTCGCGATATCCTCCAGCGCGGCGTTGCGGACCGCGCGGGCGGTGCCGAAGTGCATCAGCAAGGCCCGCTTGCGGTTCGGGCCAATGCCTGGAACGTCGTCGAGCGGGCTGGCCGACATGGATTTGGCGCGCTTCGTCCGGTGCGCGCCGATCGCGAAACGGTGCGCCTCGTCGCGCAGGCGCTGCAGATAGAAAAGCGTCGGGTCGTTCGGCGGCAGCTGGAAATCGCGGCCGCTCGGCAAATGAAAGGTCTCGCGGCCCGCATTGCGATCCGGCCCCTTCGACACGCCGACAACCGGCACGTCGTGAATGCCCGCTTCCTCCAGCACCCGGCAGACCGCGCTGAGCTGGCCCTTACCGCCGTCGATCAGCAGCAGATCCGGCCAGTCGCCACGTGACCGGTCGGGATCCTCCTTTTCCAGCCGGGCGAAGCGGCGGCCCAGCACTTCGCGCATCATCGCGAAATCGTCGCCCGGCTCGGTCTCCGGATTGCGGATGTTGAACTTGCGATAGGCGTTCTTGCGCAGCCCCTCGGGTCCGGCGACGATCATCGCGCCGACCGCATTCGTGCCCTGGACGTGGCTGTTGTCGTAGACCTCGATGCGGCCCGGCGCCTCGGGCAATTCGAACAGTTCGGCGAGCGCGCGGAGGTTCTTTGCCTGCGTGCTGGTTTCGGCGAGCCGGCGATCGAGCGCTTCCTCGGCATTGCGCCGCGCCTGATCGATCAGGCGGCGTTGCTCGCCGCGCTGCGGCTGCTTCAGTTCGACCTTGTGCCCGGCGCGCTCGGCAAAAGCCTCTTCCAGCAATTCCGTTTCCGGCACTGCGCGGTCGAGCAGGATCGCGCGTGGCGGCGGCACCTCCTCGTAAAATTGCACGAGAAAGCTCGACAGCACCTCTTCCTCCGGCACATCGGCGGTGTGCGCGGGAAAGAAGCTGCGCGCGCCCCAATTCTGACCGCCGCGAATGAAGAAGGCCTGGATGCACATCGTGCCGCCCTTGGCGCTGAGTGCGAAGATGTCCGCGTCCCCCACCCGCTCGGCGTTGATCGCCTGGCTGCCCTGAATGTAGGTCAAAGCGCGGAGGCGGTCGCGATAGACGGCGGCCAGTTCGTAATCTTGTCGCTCGGCGGCGACGCTCATCTGGTCCTGCAGCTTCGACTGCACCTTCGTGGACCGGCCACCGAGGAAGTCCTTCGCGTCCTGGATCAGTTCGTCATAGCCGGTCTCGTCGATCCGCCCGACGCAGGGCGCGGAGCAGCGGCGAATCTGGTGCAGCAGGCAGGGCCGCGATCGATTGGCGAAGAAGCTGTCCGTACACGAGCGCAGCAGGAAGAGCTTCTGCAGCGCGGTCAGGGTCGTCCGCACCGAACCGGCGCTGGCGAACGGGCCATAATATTGCCCCTTGTGCCGCCGCGCGCCGCGATGGAGCTGGACGCGCGGAAAGGCATGATCCTCGCGCAGCAGGATGAAGGGGAAGCTTTTGTCGTCGCGCAGCAGGACATTATAGGGAGGCCGGTAGCGCTTGATCAGCTGCGCCTCGAGCAGCAATGCCTCCGCCTCGTTGTTGGTTGTGACGATCGCCATCGACCTTGTCTGCGCCACCATGCGCAGCAGGCGCTTCGTGAGGCGGGCCGCCTGCGTGTAGCTGGTCACGCGATTGCGCAGCGACCGCGCCTTGCCGACGTAAAGCACGTCGCCCTTCGCATCCAGCATCCGGTAGACGCCCGGGCGTACCGGCAGGGTCCGTAGCACCTCGCGGATTGCGGCGACCCCGGCCTCCAGATCGGGCGCGTCGGAGCCACGGACCGTGTAGGTCGCCTTCTCCTCGTTGAAGCGCTGGGCGGCGTCCGGATGGTGCGGGCGCCCCGCCGATGAATCCGATCGTGGCATCAGGGCGATATAGGTCGGGGAAGCGGGCGCGAACAGCGGGCGCGGCGGTCCGCGCACACTCGTTGCGTCGCTGTTACGATCGGCGTAACATGGTCGCGCGCCTGTGGACCTGTTGGGTCCAGCAGCGGCATGTTTCATGATGATTTGGGGGATCGGATATGAAGAAGTCGGTAGCCTTGTTCGCTTCGCTTTGCGCGCTTGCCGTGACGGCGCCCGCAGCCTCGCAGGATTTCAGCCGGGCGCCGGCGTTTGGCACGATCACGCTGACGGGCGGTTTCGATGGCGATCCGCGGACAGTGCGCGTGACCGCCGGCGGTACGCTCGACGCTTCTACGCTCGGTTCCGGCTGCGTCGGCTCGATGGCCAACGCTCCGGACGTCCGGCTGCAGTTTACCGCGAGCGGCAGCCTGCCGCTGATCATTTCGGTGGCGTCTGACGAGGATACGACCCTGGCGATCAACCGGCCCGACGGTACCTGGGTGTGCGACGATGATGGCGGCGAGCAAGGGACGAACCCGTCCATTCGCTTCACGCCGGCCATGTCTGGCCAGTATGACATCTATATCGGCCATTATGCCCGCGGCCGGCGGATCCCGGCGACGCTCTACATTTCGGAAATCAGCTCGCAATAAGCCTAGCGGATCGCGCCACCCCGGTCTGAGTCCGGGCGCGGGATCGGCAGCGCATGGATTGCTGTGGGGCGAAGCGGACCTTCGCCCTGCAGCACGCCATTGGCGCCAAAGCGCTCCCATTGCGCGTCGGCGACGTAGATAAGCCGGTCGCCATCCATAGTGCCGAGCGTGGGTTCGCTCCAGCCGTCATGGGCGCGCTCCAGCACCTCGATCCCGGTGATCGCGCGCGCCTCCCGATCCAGCGAGATGGCGATGATCCGCCGCGGCAGGCTGCCATTCTGGATCGCGATCAGCCGGCCGCGATGAATCAGCAGGCCGTCTATCCCCTCCAGCATCGTCGGCTCCGCGGGCAGGATCGGCTCCGCCGCCCCGGTTGCGATATTGATGCGGAACAGACCCAGCGCATAGTCGGCGACGACCAGATGGCGGCCGTCCGGCCAAAGCGCCATGCCCTGCGGGCTGCGCAACCGGCCCGGCGCAAGCAGGACTTGCGTCACGCTACAACCAGGGCGGCAGACATGGATTGCGCCGGACTGGCCATCGCTGACGTACAAGCTGCCGTCGCGACCGATCGCCACATCGCCCGGCCGGACGCCGGGCATGGCAATCCGCCGCATTTCGGTCAGCCGGTCGAGGTGCACGGCCACAAGCCCGGCAAATGCGCTATCCGCGCCCGGCACCGGCTCGGCTGGACCGGTGGCGAGCCACAACAACCGCCGCTCGCGATCCACGGCCATGCCGAACACGCCGCCGAGATTGTCGACCCGCACCGGCGTCCAGCCCTGCGGACCGCGCATCAGCAGGCTGCGATCGACGACGCTCCCGGCGAACAGCCGGCGCCGCGCCTGATCGAACGCGACACCTTCGATCAGGCGGAAGCCGGTCGGGATGCTCTCCACAACGGCGCTCGCTTCGCGCGGGTGGCCATTGGCGTCGAACAGGGCGTTGAGCGCGGCTGGAAGTGTCGCCGCTCCCTCGGCCAGCAGTGGCGCTATTCGTGTGCGGCTGGCGGCGGAGAGCGATCCGCCCATGCGCGCCAGCAGCCAGGCATTGGCCGCGACCGTCCCACCGTCGCCGGCTTCAACCGCCTGACCGAGCGCGCGGCGCACATCCGCACTGCTTACCCGAGTGTTGGCGGCCGATTCGCGCGGCTGGGCGATCGCGGGAGTGGCGGCAGCAAGCGCACCAACGATAAGGGAAAGGGTCGCGCGCATATTCGGCACTCTCGCTATCGGAAAATCGCGACCCGCAGCCAGACTATCCGGAACCGCCGCCGCTTCGCAAGCGCCGTTTGCCTTCGCCCCGGCGCCGTCTATGCAGGGCAATGACCAAGGATTTTCAGACACTTCGTGACGAGATCGCCGCGCTCGGGCCATGGCATCACGATATCGAGGTCGCGCCGGGAGTGAGAACCGGAGCTGAACCGGAACGCTGGCGCAGGGATGACGAGACCGGCTCCCCCTCGCTGATCGATCCAATGCGCGCCATGGCGGTGCTCGACCCGATATTTCCGAATGGGCTGGAAGGGCGCAGCTTCCTGGACTGCGGGTGCAATGCGGGCGGTTATGTGTTTGCGGCCAAGCAGCGCGGGGCCGGCCGCTGCTTCGGTTTCGATGCGCGCGATCACTGGATCGATCAGGCGAAATTCCTGTCCCGTCACCTCCCGTCGGATGACGTCGCGTTCCAGACGATGACGCTCGGCGCGCTGGCCGCGGCCCAGCCCCATGCATTCGACATCACCTGGTTCAGCGGCTTATTCTATCATTTGCCCGATCCGGTTGCGGGGCTGAAGGCCGCAGCCGACCTGACCAGCGACGTGCTGGTGCTCAACACCGCGACGGCGGAGGGAAAAGGCGACGCGCTGGTGCTTAATCTGGAAAGCCGGAGCCTGATCATGTCGGGCGTCGATCGCCTTGCCTGGATGCCGACCGGCGAAGGCGTACTCCGGCATATCCTCAGCTGGTGCGGCTTTCCGCACGCGCAACTGATCTTCGAGCATCTACCCGTCGACGGTTTCGGCAGGATCATGCTGGTCGCCGCTCGCGACGCCTCGCGGCTCGAACCCTATGCCGCGGTCGAGGCATCCCTGCCCGGCCGCGAGCGGCGTCCGTTCATGCGGCGTGTGCTGGCCCGGCTCGGCCGCCGGGGCTGAACCGCGCTCAGTGCGGTCGGCCCAGACCCTGGATTGCCTGATCGACCAGCTTCTTGTCAGCCGGTGCGTCGAGGCGGTCGCGGATCAGGCGCTCGGCAGCCGCGGCAGCGGCTTCAGCGGCGCTGGCGCGCACTTCCTCCAGCGCGGCGCGCTCGGCCGCGGCGATCTTGTCCTCGGCCATGCGGGTGCGGCGGACAACCAGAGCCTCGGCATCCTCGCTCGCCTTGGCGATGATCGCCTGGCTCTCGGTTTCGGCCTGGCTCATCATGCCGGCCATTTCGGTCTCGACGCTGGCCAGCTTGCGGGCATATTCGTCGCGCAGCGCCTCCGCTTCCGAGCGCAGCGCGGCGGCTTCGTCGAGGCGCGAGCGGATCGCCGCGATCTGCTTGTCGAGCCCACCGGTGATCAGGGCAGGCACCTTCTTCCAGATCAGGATGGCGATGAACACCGCCATCGCGACACCGACGAAGAAGGTGGAATCGAGCGTACCGCCGAGGAATGGCACGGGGTGGTCGCCCGCATGCGTTTCGATCACCGGGCTATGCTCCGCCGTGTTCGACGTCGGCAGCGGGCCATGATCGATGGTCACGCCGCCGGATTTGCTCTCAGCCGCCATGGCGAACGCTCTCCACTGCCTTACGGGCTTCCGCCGCATCGACGTCCGCACCGGCGACGCGAGACACGATGTCGCGCGCCGCTTCGGCCGCGACATTGTCGATCTCGCTCATCGCGGCACCACGGGCTGCCGCAATGCGGGCATCCGCCTCGGCACCCTTGGCATCGAGTTCGGCATTGGCCGCGGCCAGACGCGCTTCCGACGCCTGTGCGCCTCTTGCGCGTGCTTCGGCCAGCTTGGCACGGGCCTGCTCGCGCGCCGCATTTTCCTGCGCCCGCCATTCCTCTTCGGACTGGTCGGCCGCCGCCCGTGCACTCTCCGCCGCCGCCAGATCGCCGGCCACGGTCTCATCGCGCTGCTCTACCGTCGCGACGACCTTGGTCGCCATCGACCGGCCGATC
Organism: Sphingomonadales bacterium UBA2369; assembly: GCA_002344055.1. GTDB lineage: Bacteria > Pseudomonadota > Alphaproteobacteria > Sphingomonadales > Sphingomonadaceae > Allosphingosinicella. The sequence goes on along the minus strand of DDTH01000003.1, from coordinate 54,760 downwards.
ACGAAATAGACCAGGGCGAAGACGATGATCAGCCAGAAGAGCTGACTCGAGACGAAGCCGCTTTCGCCAAGCTGCGAGATTTGCGGCATGCCCCCTTCTTTTTCGGGAGCAGCCGTCGCGCTTGAGGCTGCGGCGAGCAGGAGAAGTGCAGACATAATCATCCTGTCCAGATGCGGGCCGGATCAGCTCCGGCCCGAACCGGAAAATCAGGCGACGAAGATCAGGATCATCGCCACGACGAAGGCGAGCAGGCCGAGCAGTTCCGCGGCCGCGAAGCCGATGAACAGGCGGCCCTGCTGGCCGTCAGCCGCGCCGGGATTGCGCAGCGCGCCCTGCAGGAAGTTGCCGAACACGGCGCCCACACCGATGGCGGCCATACCGGCGCCGATCGCCGCGAGACCCGCACCGATCAGCTTGGCTGCTTCTGCTTCCATTTCATTCACTCCTTAAAAGACGTCAGTCAGATGGTTGGAAAACCTCGGGAAACCCGAGAAACTCGAAAACTCAGTGCAGATGCTCGGCGTCGTGGATGTAGAGCGACGTCAGCAGCGCGAACACATAGGCCTGGATCCCGGCCACCAGCACTTCCAGTGCCGACACGCCGACCATCAGCACGAAGCTGGGAATGCCGACGACGCCGCCCCACAGGAAACTGGCATTGCTGGACTGGATCACGAAGCCGGCGAGCACCTTCAGCAGGATATGACCGGCGATCATCGCCACAAACAGTCGCAGCCCCAGGCTGAACGGCCGGAACAGGAAAGAGATGAACTCGATCGGCGCGATGATGATCTTCATGATCAGCGGCGTGCCGCTGGGCACGAACAGGCTGAAGAATTTCAGGCCGTGCTTGGCGAAGCCGACGATCAGCACGATCGAGAAGCTCATGATTGCCAGCACGCCGGTGATCGTGAAGTGGCTGGTGAAGGTGAACGGATGGGTGACGACACCCAGTTCCGGCACATATTTGGAAACCGGCGCGAACAGGCCGAGCGGCAGCAGGCCGATCAGGTTCGCGAACAGGATGAACATGAAGAGCGAGAAGACGTAGGGCAGGTATTTGCGGCCCGCCTTGCCGATATTCTCCTTCAGCAGCTTGTCGATGAAGCCGGTGAAGCCTTCGACCATCATCTGCCAGCGGCCCGGCACCACCTCGCGCTTCATCCCGCCCAGCATGAACAGCCACAGCACGGCAAGCGTGACGACCATCCAGAAAGCGCTGTTGGTGAAGGAGATCGGTACCCCGCCAATGTCGAACATCGGGGCGATCGTCTGCACCTCGAACTGGTGCATGGGATCGATCTTGGTTGGGTCGGAGGCCACGTTGCTTCAGTCTCGCTCAAAATGACGAACGCGAGCGCCCGGGAAAGTCACGGACGCTTCGAAGTGATCCTGATGATGTTCCTGAACGCATTCACTATTCCGAGGAACAGGAAGACGAGCAGGAGCCATGGCGCGGTGCCGAACAGATGGTCGAGCCCGAGCCCGACCAAGGCGCCGCCGATCAGACCACCGAGCAGTTCGGCGAGCACGCGGTTGCCGAGGCGATAACCGCCATCGTCCTTCCGCGCCTCGCCTGACCTGATCGCCTCGTCGTGTTTAGCGCGGCGTAATCGCTCATCGAGCGAATCCAGTCGCGCATCCTCGTCGAGGGGGTCCAGCCCGGACTCCTTTTCGGCCAATGCTTCCTCCGTACCGCCCCTTCCGGAGCGGGCGAGCGCATCTGCCGAGCGGCGAGCCCGCCAAGGCGCGGCCCGTTTAGGGAGGGGGGGTATGCGAGTCAACACCACCGGAGCCAAACCAAACCCGTCCATCCTGAGCTTGTCGAAGGACTGTCCTTCTTGACCGTGCCGTGAGAAGAGAAAGTGCAGGCCTTCGACAAGCTCAGGCAGAGCGGGTGGGGAAATGGTCGTGAGTGAAACTGACAGTCCAGACGGCGCCGGCCACCGCGCAAGATTGCGCGAGCGGCTGTTCGAAGGCGGGCCGGACGCGTTGCTGGACCATGAACTGGTCGAATATCTGCTGGCACTGGCCCTCCCCCGCCGCGACACGAAGAAACTGGCGAAGAAGCTGATCGACGACTTTGGCGGGATTGGCGGACTGCTGAGCGCTGACGCGCGGACCATTCAGCGGCTCAGCGGCCTCAGCGACGGTGCGGTCGCTGCATTGAAGATCGCGCAGGCCTCCGCGCTGCGGCTGCTGAAATCAGAAGTGGCGCAGCGGCCGGTACTGGGTTCGTGGCAGGCCCTGCTTGATTACCTCCGCGCCGACATGGCGCATCTCGCCGTGGAGCGTGTCCGCGTACTCTTCCTCAACGGCCGCAACATGCTGATCCGCGACGAGGCGATGTGGGAAGGCAGCGTCGACGAGAGCGCCGTCCATGTCCGCGAGATCATGCGCCGCGCGCTCGATTGCCAGGCGACGGCGCTCATCATCGTCCACAATCACCCGAGCGGCGACCCCTCCCCCAGCGCGCAGGATATCCGCCTGACCAAGGAACTGATCGAGGCCGGCAAACATATGCGGATCGACGTCCACGATCATATCATCGTCGGCGCGAAGGGCCATTCGAGCCTTCGCGCGCTCGGGCTGATCTGACTCAGCGGCAGGCGAAGGCGGCGAGCGCGGCGTCGGGGCTGTCGGGGACGACCGGCTCCATCTGGCGCTGATCCGCCGGCACTTCCTGCTCGAGGATAACCGCGCCGTCCGCGCCGAGCATCTTCACGGCCAGGGTTTCGGACCGGTTGCGGCGGCAGTCGTAGCGCATGCGCACCTCCACCGCGCTTGTGCCGTCAGCGAGCGCCTCGGCGAAGACCGTGCGGCTGCGCAGGGTGACGATGTCCCCGGTTCGCTGCCGCGAGGCGAGATCGGCGGTAATCATCCCGCGGTGGCTCTGGCCGACCTCCTGCCAATCCTCGGCGGGCTGCGCGGTGAACAGCAAGGTTGCGGCAATAAGCTGGTACATGTCTCTTCCCTCCGCGCGCTTTGTCCTAGGACCGCCATCCTGAATCCACGCTGTCAGTCTTGCGGCCATATGTCGACTTGGCGCGCTTGCCTGCCTAGAGGGGCGCGATGATTCCCCGCTATTCCCGCCCCGAAATGACGGCCATCTGGTCGCCGGAAAACCGCTTCCGCATCTGGTTCGAGATCGAGGCGCATGCGCTCGACGCGATGGCCGGGCTCGGCGTCGTACCGAAGGGAGCGGCTGAAGCGGTCTGGGCCTGGTGGAAGACCGGGCCGGCGATCGACGTCGCGCGGATCGACGAGATCGAAGCGGTCACCAAGCATGACGTGATCGCCTTCCTGACCTGGGTGTCCGAGAATGTCGGACCGGAAGCGCGCTTCCTGCACCAGGGTATGACCAGCTCGGACGTGCTCGATACGGCGCTGGCGGCACAGCTGACGGAAGCGGCCGATATCCTGCTCGCCGACCTCGACGCCCTGCTCGCGGTGATCGAGCGGCGGGCGCGGGAGCATAAGCTCACCCCCACGATCGGCCGTAGCCATGGCATCCACGCCGAGCCGGTGACGTTCGGGCTGAAGCTCGCCCAGGCCTATGCCGAATTTGCCCGCAACCGGGCGCGGCTCGTGACGGCGCGGGCCGAGATTGCGACCTGCGCCATTTCAGGCGCGGTCGGGACCTTCGCCAACATCGACCCGCGGGTCGAGGCGCATGTCGCGGCCAAGCTCGGGCTGAGCGTGGAGCCGGTCTCCACGCAGGTCATCCCCCGCGACCGCCACGCCGCCTTCTTCGCGACGCTGGGCGTGATCGCCTCGTCGATCGAGCGGCTGGCAACCGAAGTGCGGCATCTGCAGCGCACCGAGGTGCTGGAGGCGGAGGAATATTTCTCGCCCGGCCAGAAAGGCTCGTCGGCGATGCCCCACAAGCGCAATCCGGTGTTGACCGAGAATCTCACCGGCCTCGCCCGCATGGTCCGTTCGGCGGTGACGCCCGCGTTGGAGAATGTGGCGCTGTGGCATGAGCGGGACATCAGCCACTCGTCGGTCGAGCGCTATATCGGCCCCGACGCGACGATCACGCTCGACTTCGCGCTGGCGCGGCTGACCGGCGTGATCGACAAATTGCTGGTCTATCCGGAACGGATGCAGCGCAATCTCGACCGGATGGGCGGCCTCGTCCACTCGCAGCGCGTGCTGCTGGCGCTGACCCAGGCCGGGGCGAGCCGCGAGGATGCCTACCGGCTGGTACAGCGCAACGCGATGCGGGTGTGGGAAAGCGACGGGACACTGAGCCTGCTCGACCTGCTGCAGGCCGACGGTGAAGTGACCGCGCTCCTACCCAGGGACGCGATCGCGGCCGAGTTCGACCTCGATTATCACTTCAAGCACGTGAACACGATCTTCGAGCGCGTCTTCGGCCGCTAGCGGGTCAGCCCTCCCAGAGGGACTTCACTTTCTGGAAGAAGCCCTTGCTTTCGGGGCATTCTTCACCCGTCTCGGTGCAGCGGAATTCTTCCAGCAATTCCTTCTGCTTGGCACTCAGCCTGGTCGGGGTCTCGACATGGACTTCGATCACCATGTCCCCGTGGCCGCGTCCGTTCAGGATCGGCATGCCCGCGCCGCGGATGCGGATCTGCTTGCCGGACTGCATGCCGGCCGGGATCTTCACTTCATGCTTCGACTTGTCGAGGCCGGGCACCTCCACCGTGCCGCCCAACGCGGCGGTGGTGAAGCTCAGGGGCAAACGCGCGAACAGGGTCGTGCCCTCGCGCTGGAACACGCTGTGCCTCGCGAGGTGGATGAAGATGTAGAGATCGCCCGGCGGACCACCGCGAATGCCGGCCTCGCCTTCGCCGGCAAGGCGGATGCGCGTGCCTTCATCGACTCCGGCGGGGACATTGACGTCCAGGCTCTTGCGCTTCTCGACCCGGCCCTCGCCCCGGCAGGACGGGCAGGGATCGGCGATCACCTCGCCGACGCCCCGGCATGAGGGGCAGGTCTGTTCCAGCACGAAGAAGCCCTGCTGGGCGCGGACCTGACCGCGACCGCCGCAAATGTTGCAGGTTCGGGCGGAGGTGCCCGGCTTGGCGCCCTTCCCATCGCACGGTTCGCAGGCGGCGGTGCCATCGACATTCAGTTCGACCGCGCGGCCGTTGAAGGCGTCCTCGAGGCTGATTTCCAGATCGTAGCGCAGATCGTTGCCGCGCAGCACGTTCGTGCGCCGCCCGCCGCCGCCACGGCCGCCGCCCATGAATTCGCCGAAGACGGATTCGAAAATGTCGCTGAAATCGGGCGGCGGGCCGTTGCCCATGCCGCCATTGCGGACCCCTTCCTTGCCGAAGCGGTCGTAAGCGGCGCGCTTCTGCGGGTCCTTCAGGCAATCATAGGCCTCGCTGATCGCCTTGAACTTCGCCTCACTGTTTGCGCAGCCCGGATTCTTGTCCGGATGGCATTGCATGGCGAGGCGGCGATAGGACGACTTGATCGTCTTGTCGTCGGCGGTGCGCTGGACCTCCAGCAGCTCGTAATAATCGGCGTCAACCATGGCGGGTCCCAGCGGCCGTCATCCCGAAATCGTGAAATTCGCGAAGTTTGCGCATTTCGCTCACTTCACGACCCGGCGCGAAAAGCGCAGGTCGGGATGACGGCGGGTTTTCATCCGGGCTCAGCCCTTATTCTCGTCCACTTCCGAGAATTCGGCATCGACGACTTCTTCCTCGTCGCCCTTGTTCAGATCCGGACCGCTGGCGCCGCCATCGGCGCCGGCATTGGCCGAAGCCGCCGCCTGATCCTTCTCGTAGATCGCCTGGCCGAGCTTCATCGCGATCTGGGCGAGGGCCTGGGCCTTCTCCTGGATCGCGGCGGTGTCGCCGCCTTCCAGCGCGGTACGCGTCTCGGCGATCGCGGCCTCGATCTCGCCCTTCAGGCTGGCATCGACCTTGTCGCCATGCTCCTTGAGCTGCTGCTCGGTCGAGTGGACCAGACTCTCGGCATTGTTCTTGGCCTCGGCCGCGGCGCGGCGCTCCTTGTCGGCCTCGGCGAACTGCTCGGCGTCGCGGACCATCTGCTCGATGTCGTTGTCCGAAAGGCCGCCCGACGCCTGGATGCGGATCTGCTGCTCCTTGCCGGTACCCTTGTCCTTGGCCGACACGTTGACGATGCCGTTGGCGTCGATGTCGAACGTGACCTCGACCTGCGGCACGCCGCGCGGCGCCGGCGGGATACCGACCAGATCGAACTGGCCGAGGACCTTGTTGTCCGCCGCCATTTCGCGCTCGCCCTGATAGACCTTGATCGTCACCGCATTCTGATTGTCCTCGGCGGTCGAAAAGGTCTGCGACTTCTTGGTCGGGATCGTCGTGTTGCGGTCGATCATGCGGGTGAAGACGCCGCCCAGAGTCTCGATGCCGAGCGACAGCGGCGTCACGTCGAGCAGCAGCACGTCCTTCACGTCGCCCTGCAGCACGCCGGCCTGGATCGCGGCGCCCATGGCGACGACCTCGTCCGGGTTCACACCGGTGTGCGGCTCCTTGCCGAAAAATTCCTTCACGATCTCGCGGACGCGCGGCATGCGCGTCATGCCGCCGACGAGCACGACCTCATCGATGTCGCCGGGCTTCAGATCGCCAGCATCCTTCAGCGCATTCTTGATCGGATCGATCGTGCGCTTGATCAGGTCGCCGACCAGCTTCTCGAGGTCCGAGCGGCTGAGCGTCTCCACCAGGTGGAGAGGGGTCGACGCGCCGCCTTCCATGCGGGCGGTGATGAAGGGCAGGTTGATGTCGGTGGTGGCGGTCGAGGACAGCTCGATCTTGGCCTTTTCCGCCGCTTCCTTCAGGCGCTGGAGCGCGAGCTTGTCGCTGCGCAGGTCCATGCCTTCCTTCTTCTTGAACTGGTCGGCCAGCCACTCGACGATCTTGGCGTCGAAATCCTCGCCGCCGAGGAAAGTGTCGCCATTGGTCGACTTCACCTCGAACACGCCGTCGCCGATTTCCAGCACGGACACGTCGAACGTGCCGCCGCCCAGATCGTAGACCGCGATCGTCTTGCCGTCCTGCTTCTCGAGCCCGTAGGCGAGCGCCGCGGCGGTCGGCTCGTTGATGATGCGCAGCACTTCCAGGCCGGCGATCTGGCCGGCATCCTTGGTCGCCTGGCGCTGGGCGTCGTTGAAATAGGCCGGGACGGTGATCACCGCCTGCGTGACCGTCTCACCCAGATAGGCCTCGGCGGTTTCCTTCATCTTCTGCAGGGTGAAGGCGCTGATCTGCGACGGGCTGTAATCCTTGCCGCCGGCATTGACCCAGGCGTCGCCATTCGGGCCCTTGGCGATCGTGTAAGGGACGAGGCCCATATCCTTCTTGGTCAACGGGTCGTCGAAGCGGCGGCCGATCAGGCGCTTCACCGCGAACACGGTATTGTCGGGATTGGTGACCGCCTGGCGCTTGGCTGGCTGGCCGACGAGGCGTTCCCCGTCCTTCGTAAAGGCGACGATGGATGGCGTGGTGCGCGCGCCTTCCGCATTTTCGATGACCTTCGCATTGCCGCCTTCCATGACCGCGACGCAGCTGTTGGTCGTTCCCAGATCGATACCGATGACTTTCGCCATAATGCTAAAACCTCTGCCCCAATTAAATTGCCCAAGAGCTTCCGCCCGTTAGCGCGCGGAAGCCCGGTTCTGCGGGTCGATATAGGTGCCGTTCCGGTTGCGACAAGAAGCGCTCCCGGCCTATGGGCCAGCCCATGAAATTGCTTGTCCCGTTCGTGGCCGCTCTGGCCCTCGCCAGTTGCGGCGCGCCCGCTTCCCAACCGCAGGTCACCGAAGCGAGGATTCGCCTGCCCGCTGCGCCGGGATTGCCGGGGGCCGGCTATTTCCAGCTGAAGGGCGCATCCAGTATGGAAGTGCTGACCGGCGCCTCCTCGCCGGCGGCCGAACGGATCGAACTGCACTATAGCAGCACCGAAAATGGCGTCAGCCGGATGCAGAAGATGGAACAAGTGAGCCTGCCGCGCACCGGGGAATTCACCTTCGAGCCGGGCGCGCATCATCTGATGCTGTTCGGGCTGCGCGACGGGCTGCAGCCGGGCGGGACCATCCCGATCACCCTGACCTTCGAGAAGGCGCAGCCGGTGACGGTCGAGGCGCGGCTCGAGGCGCCGGGCGGCGGCGGCATGGAAGGGCATCATGACGGGCACTGAGTCCATGCCGGGCGGCGTCTACGACCCCAAGCAGGCCGAGCCGGACCTGCCCTATCTGCGCAAGGTGGTCGGCGCGTCGATGGCCGGGACGGTCGTCGAATGGTACGAATTCTTCCTCTACGCGACGGTCGCGACGCTGGTCTTCGGGCAGCTCTTCTTCCCCGCGACCGGCAATCCGCTCGACGGCGTCATCGCGGCCTTCGCGACTTATGCGGTGGGCTTCCTCGCCCGGCCGCTGGGCGGGATCGTCTTCGGGCATATCGGCGACCGGATCGGCCGCAAGGCGCTGCTGCAGCTGAGCCTCGTGCTGGTCGGCGTTTCCACCTTCCTGATGGGCTGCCTGCCGACCTTCGAGACGATCGGCTATTGGGCGCCCGCCTTGCTGGTGCTGCTGCGCTTCATCCAGGGCTTCGCCGTTGGCGGCGAATGGGGCGGCGCGGTTTTGCTGGTGACCGAGCACAGCCCGGACAAGAGCCGCGCCTTCTGGGGCAGCTTTCCGCAAGCCGCCGTGCCGCTCGGCAATTTGCTCGCCACCACCGTCTTGCTCACGCTCAGCGCAACCCTGAGCCAGGAACAATTCCTGTCCTGGGGCTGGCGCGTCGGCTTCTGGCTGAGCGTCGTGATCGTCGGCATCGGCTATTATATCCGCACGCAGATCAGCGATTCCCCGATCTTCCAGGCGCATAAGGAGGAAGCGGAGCAGGCGGAGAAGAAAGAGGGCTTTGGCCCCGCCGAAGTGCTGCGCCGCTATCCGCGCGGCGTGCTGAACGCGATGGGCCTCAGGTTCGGCGAGAATATCGTCTATTATATGATCGTCACCTTCTCGATCACCTACCTGAACCATATCCAGGTCGATACGGCGCGCATCCTGGCCCTGCTGTTCGTCGGGCATCTGGCCCATTCGGCGGCCATTCCCCTGATCGGCGCGATGGCGGACCGGATCGGGCGCAAGCCGGTCTATATGCTGGGCGCGGCGCTCACCATGGCCTGGCCTTTCCTGGCCTTTCCCCTGTTCGACAGCGGCGACACGATGATGATCCTGGCGGCGATCGTCGCCGGCCTGATCATCCACGCCTTCATGTATGCGCCGCAGCCGGCGATCATGACCGAGATGTTCCCGACGCGGATGCGCTATTCGGGCGTGTCATTGGGCTATCAGGTGACGGCGATCTTCGCCGGTTCCTGGGCGCCCCTGATCGGCGCCTGGCTGTTGCGCGAATATGATGCCTGGACGCCGATCGCGATCTACATCGCCATCGCGGCGGGCATCAGTTTGGTGAGCGCGCTGGTGATGCGCGAGACCAAGGGCGCGTCGCTCTATGCGCTGGACGAGGCGGACCGCGCGCGGGGCGTTTGAGGGGCGGCAACGAACGCGCTACCCTTGCACGCACCAGATTGGGGGACCGAGTCGCATGGGCACTGACCATTTCCGTTCTTCGACCAGAGGCTGGCTGCTCGGGACCCTCGCCGGCTGGGGGACGATCCTGCTGATCCTCGCGGGGATCGTGCTGTCGCTGCTGCCGCTCGGACTGAATCTCGGCTGGTGGCCGATTCTGCTCAGCGTAGTGGGCCTCGGTCTGATCGCCTGGAAGTGGATCTCCAACATGATGGAGAGTTTCGAGGTCACGCCCGACCGGCTGGTGATCCGCCGCGGCATCTTCATCAAGTCGATCGACGAGATCGAACTCTATCGGATCAAGGATGTCCGCATCGATTTTTCGCTGATCAACCAGATCGCCAATGTCGGCACGATCGGCATCACCTCGTCCGACGAGACGACCAAGGACGGACCGCTGATGCTGCCGCTGGTCCAGGACGCGAAGCGCCGGCGCGAAGTGTTGCGCGATCTGGTCGACCAGGCCCGCCAGCGCCGCCGCGTGCGCGAGGTCGACATGGTGCATGACGGCTACTGACGAGCCTGTTCCTCCGCCGGACGAGGCCCGTGCCCCGGCTCCTTCCGTAGCGGCGGGGACCCCTCCCCCGCCGACCGCGCTGGTAAAGCGCCACAGGCTTTCGACCCGGATCTGGCACTGGACGAACGCCGTCACATTGTTCGTGATGCTGATGAGCGGGCTGATGATCTTCAATGCCCATCCGCGCCTCTATTGGGGGCATTATGGGGCAAACAGCGACTATGCCTGGCTGGAGATCGGCGCGGACGATGGCGGCGGTTATGTCCGGGTCGGCGAGACGCGGATCGGCACGACAGGGCTGGCGGGGCAGTGGACGCGGAGCGACGGCCGGGTCGAGCGGCGGGCCTTTCCCGGCTGGGCGACGATCCCGTCCAATTACGATCTGGCCGGGGCGCGGCGCTGGCATCTGGCCTTTGCGTGGCTGTTCGCGTTCGGACTGCTCTTCTTCATGCTCCGCGCGCTCTGGAACAAGCATGCGCAGCGGGAACTGACGCCGGGGCTTTCCGAGTTGAAGCCGCGCCATTTGTGGCAGGAAGTGAAGGACCACGCCCGTCTGCGCTTCGCGAGGGGCGAGGCGGCGCTCAAATATAACACGCTGCAGAAGATCAGCTATTTCGTGGTGGTCTTCCTGCTCCTGCCGGCGATGATCTTTTCCGGCCTCGCCATGTCGCCGGCGATGGATGCGAACTGGCCGTGGCTGGTCGATATGTTCGGGGGGCGGCAATCGGCGCGGTCGGTGCATTTCATTGTCGCCTTCCTGCTGGTCGGCTTCGTGATAGTGCATCTGCTGATGGTGCTGCTCGCCGGGCCGGTCAGGGAGGTTCGGGCGATGATCACCGGCTGGTATCGTGTGTCGCAGCCGAAGGGGCCCGAGCAATGATCACGCGGCGGCATGTGCTGATCGGCGCGAGTGGCGCCGCCCTCGTGGGCTGCGACCGGCTGCACGGCAGCGCGACGTTCCGCGATGGCCTGCGCGTGTTCGAGGGGCTGAACATGCGGGCACAGCGGTCGCTCGGACTCGGCCAGAACCTCGCGCGCGAATTCGACGAGAGCCAGCGCTCGCCCACCTTCCGCGGCAACGGCAATATGCGGCCGGACACGCCGGATTATGCACGGCTGCAGGCGGGCGGCTTCGCCGATTGGCGGCTGCGGGTGGACGGGCTGGTGACGCGGCCGCTTTCGCTGACTCTGGCGCAGGTGCAGGCCTCGCCCAGCCGCACGCAGGTGACGCGGCACGATTGCGTCGAGGGCTGGTCGGCGATCGGCAAATGGCATGGCGCTGTGCTCGGCCCGATCCTGGACGCGGCGGGGCTGAGGGACGAAGCGCGCTACCTCGTCTTCCACTGCATGGACCGGTTCGGCGACCGGTCATATTATGAGAGCATCGATCTGGTCGATGCCTTCCACCCGCAGACCATCCTCGCCTACGGCCTGAACGATGCCTTCATCCCCGTCACCAACGGCGCGCCGCTGCGCCTCCGCGTAGAGCGGCAGCTGGGCTACAAGCACGCCAAATATATCGAGCGGATCGAAGCGGTCGCGAGCCTGGACGGGATTTACGGCGGCAAGGGCGGCTATTGGGAGGATGTCGGCGATTACGAATGGTATGCGGGGATTTGATCGGCCCAGCGAGATTAGGCCGACACGTTCACATACCTTCCCTCGAACGCCTCATCGCTCGTGGCCGGGTAGATGACAAATTCTCCCCGGAACGGGGAGGATTCAGGTCATCCCTTCTTCGCCACCCCGACAAGCGCCGGGCGCAGCAGGCGGTCCTTGATCGTGTAGCCGGATTGCAGTTCCTGCACGATCGTGCCGGGCGCTTCGTCGCTCGGGACTTCCAGCATCGCCTGATGCTTGTTCGGGTCGAGCGTCTGCCCCATCGCCTCGACGCGGGCGATGCCGTGGCGGGCGAACACGCTGTCGATCTCGCGGCCGGTCGCCTCGATGCCGGTGATCAGCCCCTTCAGCCGCTCGTCATTGCGCAGATCGTCGCCGACCGTGCCGAGCGCGCGTTCCAGATTGTCCTTCACCGACAAGATGTCGCGGGCGAAGGAGGTGGCGGCATAGGCCTGCGCATTCTGCTTCTCCGTCTCCAGCCGGCGGCGGACATTCTGCGTCTCGGCTTTGGCATAGAGGAGGTTCTGACGCTCTTCCTCGAGCGCGCGCTCCAGCTCGGCGACGCGGCCGGAATCGGCGGCGGGCGCGTCTTCCAGACCGGCTTCGTCGAGCGTCGCGTCGATCACGTCCCCTGCAACCTGGGCGTCTTCAGGCTTGGTCTTGTCTTCGTTCATCCCATCAATCTCGAAAGCGTTTTTGCCGTGAAGTCCACCATGGGCACCACGCGGGCATAGTTCAACCGCGTGGGGCCGATCACGCCGACGACGCCGACGATCCGCCCGTCCGCGCCGCGATAGGGCGCGGCGATGACGGAGGAGCCGGAAAGGGCGAACAATTCATTCTCCGAGCCGATGAAGATTTTCATCCCCGCGCCTTCGCGGGCACGGCCGAGCAGCCGCGCAATTTCCTCCTTGCCCTCCAGTTCGCCGAGCAATTGGCGGACGCGCTCGAGGTCCTCGGCGGCGGCGGGGTCGATCAGATTGGCCTGGCCGCGCACGATCAGCACCGGGCGCCGGGCGCCATCCTCCGACCAGAGCGCCAGCCCCTGCGCGACCAATTGCTGCGCGGCGCGATCCAACGCGGCCTGCCCCGCCGCGATTTCGGCGGTGAGCCGGGCATGGGCCTGGCTGAGCGTGAGACCCGAGAGCCGCGCGCTGACATAATTGCCGACCTCGGCGAGCGCGGCGGCGGAAACGCCGGGCGGCAGATCGATCACGCGATTCTCGACACCGCCGTCGGCGCCGACCAAAACCGCCAGCGCCTTGTCCGGCGCCAGGGATACGAAGGCCAATTGGCGCAGCACCGGCTCCTCCTTCGGCACCAGCACGATGCCGGCGCAAGCCGACAGGCCGGACAAAGCCGCCGTGGCCGCGCCGATCGCCTCTTCGATCGGACCCGCCCGCTCGATCCGCGCCTCGATCGCCGCGCGCTCCTGCGCGCTCGGTTCGGCCGCCTGCATGATGCCGTCGACGAACAGGCGCAGGCCGGTTTCGGTCGGAATGCGGCCGGCGGAGGTGTGTGGCGCGGCCAGCAGCCCGGCCTCCTCAAGGTCCTGCATCACGTTGCGGATCGAGGCGGGCGACAGGTTCAGCGTCGAGGTGCGCGCGATCGTCATCGAGCCCACCGGCGTCCCGGCATCGACATAGGCTTCCACCACCAGGCGGAAGACATTGCGGGCGCGGTCGGAAAGCTCGGGGATCGAGGGCATCAAGGGGATTTAGTGCGGCCGATACGGTCCGTCATCCCGGCATCATGTGAACGCGCAATAGTAATAATCGTCGGCGAGCGGGCGGCAGCGAACGAGATCGCCTCCAAACAGCCCGGTCACGTCGCGCGACGCGACGAATTTCCCGTCCCGGTCGAAGCCATCCGCCTGCATGACGTCGCCACTCGGGTCGAAAATGATTGCCGACCAATTGTCGAGAATTCCGTCCGGGTCGAACGCCACCCGGACAGGCGGTCCCCACTCCACCAGATACTTGGTCTCACCCGCGGTCATTATCCCGCTCCTTTGTTCCCCGGACGGTCCGGGCGCGGCACGAAGCTTGGCGACGATCGCGTCATATCGGGGCCGCTCGGACGAGAAGCGCAGCCACGCGCCGGCATCGCGTCCGGCCGAGATCGCCGGCAGCGCAAGCCCGATCGCGGCGAGGATCAGCAACGGCCCGCCCAATCCCGCAACAGCCCGCCAGACAAGTCGCTGAACCCTGAACGCCAGCACGATGCCGTAGATTGCGAGCGCTGCTGCCCCGATCGCAACCACCCCGAACAGAATAGGACCGATGACGAAAATGACGACGGACAGGTCCCCCCGCCAGCCGACCAGCAAGCCTAAGAGAAACAAACCGACGATGACCGCGGCGACCGAAAATCCCGAAACGAGCAGATAGCGCCTGATCCCGCGCGGCATGGAGCAGCCTTCTTCCGCCTCGGATGGTCGCATGACGCGTTACCCCCGCTCGGCCTGCCGGAACAGCAAGGCGGCGGCGAGCCAGATCGCGGCGAAGATGCCGGTCAGTTTCGCGAGGCTGATCGGATCGTCCAGCTGGTAAGCGATGGCGATGGCGCCGATCAGGATTTGCGCGGCAGCCATGGCGAACAGCACGCGCGCCAGACCGCGTGGGCGGAAGCCGGCGAGGAAGCCGCCGGCGAGGCCAGCGAGGAGCAGGAGATAGAAAGCGAGATTGGCGGGATTGTCCTCATCGCCGATGAAGCCGACCGCGAGATTTCCCCAGAACAGCAACAAGCCGCCCGCAATGGCGATCGCTGTCCCCGCGCGGTGAGCGAAGCCGGGCGCGCGGCGGGCGACCAGTTCGAAGGTCAGGCAGCAGACCAGCAGCACGCCGCCGAGCAATACAAACGCGCCCGGACCCCATTGCCATTCGTCGCTGACCTGCATCGCGATGACGGGGGTCGCCAGCAACACCGCCGAACCGCCCCACGCCGCGATCCGCCAGGGCAATTCCAGCCCGAAGCGGCTTTCCGCCATCTCACCCATGTCTGCCTCCTGTTCGATCAGGCGGCAGTGTTACGGGCGCCCCGCATGAGCGGCATGAGCCGGAGGTGAGGTTTCGCTGAAATCGTCCCCGGCGCCGGCGTCAGCCGCCGTGGCCGGCCTGCTCGATCGCCGCCGCAGGCCGGGCGATGGGGAGAAGGTCGAACAGGATCGAACGGACCCGTTCCATCCGCGCGGCCGCGGCATGCCTGTCGCCGGACCCGCAGGACAGGTTGACCGCCAGCACGTCCTGGCCTGTCCGGCCAGTCCAGCGGATCATGCGGAACGGATCGGAATAGATTGCGCGCACCTCGTCCTGTCTGCCGCAATTGGGCGAGCCGCTGTCGACGATCTGACGGCCCAGCGGACGATAGGCGTCGAGCCGCCCGACGAGCGTGCGCCAGGTGCGCGGCGAGACCCTGAACCGGTGGGAGATACCCGACCGCGCATCTTCGATCCGCCCCGTGCCGTTCGCATTCACCGTGACATGGTAGGAGAAACAGGGCGGCCGCATGCATTGCGCCGCGGCGCCGCCGATCCCGCCATTGGTGAATGTATATTGGATGCTCGCGACGTTGTTTCTGGAGGCCGGCTGAGCGGCGGCGGGAGAGACTGCGGCAAAAGCGAGCAGCGACGAAAGGACAAGATACCTCATCGCTCCATGCTTGCGGCGCGCGGCTGAATGGCCTCTGTATGGGTGCCGCCATCCGGCAAGCATCCGCGACGAGGTCCCGATGAAATCCTACCCTGCCCCGGCATGGCTCGGCCTGTTGCTGCTCGCCGGCGCCGGCTGTTCGGGCGGCGTGGACGAATCCGCGCCGCGTGCCACGCTTGAGACCGCGGCGGACGGCACCACCCTGATCGCGGTGGAAAGCGACACGCTGATCGACGGCCGCCGCCCGAAGCTGGTGCTGGTCTGCAAGGCAGGCAGTCCGCCCGGCCTGCAACTGGATTTTGTCCGCGCGCCCGCGACGCCGCCGCCGGCNNNNGCGCTCGCCAGACCCGCGCCAGCCGGAAAGCGATTCCGACGACCGCGAAAATCAGCGGCGGCTGGTGCCGATCCTCTACGCATTCTCCCGCGAGCGGCTGCTCTACCTGACGCCGCCCGCCGCATACGCGCCCGGCGAGCGGCTCGTGTGGAATCCCAGGACGCTCGGCGAGCACCTCGCCGCCGCGCAGGTTTGTGCGTTCACCGAGCGGCCGACCATCTAGCAGGAATGCCCTGACGGCAGGCCGGTCGGCAGGCGCCTCAGCGCTCCGTTTCCTCCGGCGCGTTCGCCGTCCATTCGCGAACGCGCGCGCCGCCCTGCGCGATTTTCTCCAGCAGTTCGCGCGCGGCCCCCGCATTGCAGCCATGGCCGATTTCGATCCGGTAGTCCGGACCGTCCGCGCTATCGTAATTCACGAAGCTCTTGGCCTGGCTGGATGGCGACCCGTCGCATGGGACCTCCCCGCGATCGCGATATTGCTCGGCCGAGCGCAGCAGCGCGCGGATCTCGCGATAACCTTCCTCCCCCACCGAGAAACGGCGGGAAACCCTGCGCCTCGGCGCCTCGCCCTCGCGGGCGAAGCCGCCGCCGAGTTCGACCCGGCCCTCACCGTCCGGCGCAATCACCCAGGTCGTCACGGAACTCCCGTCGGGCGTCCAGTCCATAACGGAAATCCGCGCGTCGCCCGGTACGCCCCCGCAGGCGCCAAGCGCCAGAGCCAAGGCGGCAGTCAGGATGAACCTTCTCATTTCCCATCCCCCTTCGTCGATGCTGCGTAGGCGCAAGCAAAAGGCCCCGGGGGTCAGCGCCCCTTTTTCGAGGCGAAGCCGACCAGCATCAGGCCGATGCCCGCGATGATCATGCCGTAGAGAATCCATTCGGTGGAATTCACCATATGGCTGGTCTGCGGCCAGTGGATGATCCCGGCCCCCTGCCCGGCAAAGAGCAGTCCGGCGAGCAAAGCGACGACACCGAGCACCAGGAACAATGCCTTCATGGCCTTCTCCTCACGCTGGCGCGGGGGCAAGGCACAGGCTAAGGCCGCCCGCGAACTTCAACGGAGACTTTCTATGCGCCCTTCGGGCCGCGCGCCAGACCAGATGCGCGCGATCACCATCGAATCCGGTTTCACCAAACATGCCGAGGGCAGCGTGCTCGTCGGCTTCGGCGAGACGCGGGTGCTGTGCACGGCCAGCGTCGAGACGAACATTCCGCCCTGGCTGCGCGGCAAGGGCCAGGGCTGGGTGACGGCAGAATATGGCATGCTGCCGCGCGCGACCCACACGCGCGGACGGCGCGAGGCGGCGCAGGGCAAGCAATCCGGCCGGACGCAGGAAATCCAGCGGCTGATCGGGCGGAGCCTGCGCGCGGTTGTCGATCTTTCGGCGCTCGGCGAGCGGCAGATCGTGCTGGATTGCGACGTGATCCAGGCCGATGGCGGCACCCGCACCGCCTCCATCTCCGGTGCCTGGGTGGCCTTGCGGATCGCGGTGGACAAATTGCTCGCCAGCGGTGCGCTGACCGCCGACCCGATTACCGCCAAGGTCGCGGCGGTGAGCTGCGGCATCCATGACGGCCAGGCGGTGCTGGACCTGGACTATGTCGAGGACAGCGCGGCGGGCAGCGACGGCAATTTCGTGCTGACCAACAATGGCAATATCGTCGAGGCACAGGTGTCGGCGGAAGGCGCGACCTATGACGAGGAAGGGCTGCTGCGCCTGCTCCGCCTCGCCCGCATCGGCTGCAGCGAGATTTTCGCGGCGCAGGATCGGGCGACGGGGCGGTGACCCGCAAGCTGGCGCCCGGCACGCTGGTCATTGCCAGTCATAATGAGGGCAAGGTGCGGGAAATCACCGCCTTGCTCGGCCCCTACGGGATCGAGCCGGTGTCCGCCGCTTCGCTCGATCTGCCGGAGCCGGAGGAAACGGGTACCAGCTTCATCGACAATGCCGATCTGAAGGCGCGGGCGGCGGCGGACCTGAGCGGCATGGTCGCGCTCGCGGACGATAGCGGGCTGTGCGTGGACGCGCTGGGCAACCGGCCGGGCATCTTCTCGGCGCGCTGGGCGCTGGCCGAGGATGCGCATGTCCCCGCCGACGACGATGCCGGCCATATCGAGGGCGACCGCGATTTCGGCCGCGCGATGCGGCGGGTGCAGACGGAGCTGGAAGCGCTGGGGCCGGAGGTCAGCCGCAACGCGCACTTCGTCTGTGCGCTCGCTCTGGTCTGGCCGGACGGGCATAGCGAATGGTTCGAGGGCCGCGTCGACGGCAGCCTGGTCTGGCCGCCGCGCGGGGCCAACGGCTTCGGCTATGACGCCATGTTCGTTCCCGAAGGCGAGACGCGGACGTTCGGCGAGATGGCCCCGGACGAAAAGCACGCGATCAGCCACCGGGCCGACGCCTTCCGCAAACTGGTCGCGGCCGCCCTCACCTGAGCGGAATGGCGCGCTCGCCCATGACGTTGCCGGGCGCGGTGTAGCGGCAGACCAGATAGTCGAAATTCCGGTCCGACGCGATCGCGCAGCCGACCTGCGAGGTCGCGGGCCAGATGATCTGCGTGTAATGGCCGACATCGGCAAAATTGCCGGTGGTGCTGAAGTCGGGCGTTGGCCGGTTCACGAACAGGCGTTTCTCGTCGACCCAGAGCTGCGCCATTTCCGTATGGCTGTAGGCGCCGCGTGTGCCGACCCACAGATTCTCGCCATGACCCGGGCGGCCGGAATGGCGCATCTGGCCTTCCCGTGCGAGCTGCCGCGCCCAGCTCAGGGCTTCCACCGCCAGTGCTTCATTCCAGACGAGCGGCGCGGCGCGAACCTCGGCGCGCGCGGCGTTGTGGACGCGCAGCATCACCGCCTGCAACGTGTCCGTCGCTTGCGCCCCGGCAGCCGGAAGAGTGGCGGCGAGCAGCGCGACGTGGCAGAGGGCCGCTCCGAAAAGACGCTTGATCATGACCCAGATTTCCTCGTCCGCCGATCTGGCGCTCTACATCCACTGGCCCTTCTGTGTGGCGAAATGCCCTTACTGCGACTTTAACAGCCATGTCCGCGAGAGCATCGATCAGGCGGCGTGGCGGGAAGCGCTGCTGGCCGATCTGGCGCATGAGGCGGCCTTGCTGCGCGGACGGCGGCTGACCTCCATCTTCTTCGGCGGGGGGACGCCCAGCCTGATGGCGCCCGCGACGGCGGCGGCTTTGATCGAGGCGGCCGCCGGGCATTGGCAGACGGCGGACGAGATCGAGATCACGCTGGAGGCCAATCCGTCCTCCGTGGAAGCGGCGCGCTTCGCCGATCTGGCGGCCGCCGGGGTGAATCGCGTGTCGCTGGGGCTGCAATCGCTGGACGATGAGGCGCTGCGGTTTCTCGGTCGCGCGCACGATCTGGCGGAGGGACTGGATGCGCTGGCGACGGCGCAACGCCACTTCGGGAGGGTCAGTTTCGATCTGATCTATGCCCTCCCCGGCCAGAGCGCGGCGGCGTGGGAGGGGGAACTGGGGCGAGCGCTGGGCTTCGGAACCGGCCATTTGTCGCTCTATCAGCTTACCATCGAGCCGGGGACTCGCTTTGCCACGCTGGCGGCGAAGGGCGAATTGGTCCCCGCCGATCCAGATCATGCCGCCGACCTGTTCGAGCTGACCGACGCGATGACCCGCGCCGCCGGGCTGCCGCGCTACGAAGTGTCCAATCACGCCCGCTTGGGCGAGGAGAGCCGCCACAACCTCATTTACTGGCGGATGGGCGATTATGCCGGGATCGGCCCCGGTGCGCACGGGCGGCGCGAGGGGATGGCGACGCAGCGGCACCGCAAGCCGGAAAACTGGCTGAAGGCGGTGGCGCGCAACGGCCATGGGCTGGTCGAGGAAACGGCACTCGCACCGACGGACCGGGCATCGGAAATGCTGCTGATGGGGTTGCGGCTCGGCGAGGGTGTGGACCTTGACGACATCGCGGCCCGCACCGGCATGGACCGGCTTGTCGATGCGGCGGCTGTCGCGCGGCTGGAAAAGCGGGGACTGGTCGCAGCTGAAGGTGCGCGGCTGCGGGTGACCGACGACGGCATTCTTTTGCTGGACGCGATCCTGGCGGAGATCGTTACAACCTAGTCACCGCTCAGCCTGAGCTTGTCGAAGGCCTGCCTCTTCTTTCCGCGCGGTCGATCGGAAGGACAGGCCTTCGACAAGCTCAGGCTGAGCGGTCTGGAGAGGCCGCACTTGCCCAGCGAATGCGCAAGATGCCATGACCGCAGGCATGAGCGACGAACCGCTTGCCCCCGGCCTCTATATCGTCGCGACGCCCATCGGGAATCTGGGCGACCTGACGCCGCGTGCGGCTGACGTGCTGCGCCGGGCCGACCTGATCGCGGTCGAGGATACCCGCGTCACCGCCAAATTGCTCCGCCACGTCGGCAGTGAGCGGCCGATGACCCCCTATCACGATCACAATGCCGAACGGGTGCGGCCGGGGCTGGTGGCGCGGATGGCGGGCGAGGCTGTGGCTCTGGTTTCCGACGCGGGCACGCCACTCATTTCCGATCCGGGTTACAAGCTCGTCCGGGACGCGCGGGCGGCGGGGGTCGCCGTCACCACCCTGCCCGGCCCCAGCGCCGCCATCGCCGCGCTGACTTTGGCCGGCCTGCCGACCGACCGCTTCGCCTTCTTCGGCTTCCTGCCCGCCAAGCCCGGCGCGCGTGCAACGGCAATAGCCGAGGCCGGGACCTTTGCGGGGACCCTGCTTTTCTACGAAAGCGGGCCGCGGCTCGGCGCGGCCCTGGCGGCGCTGGCGGAAGGACTCGGCCCACGCGACGCCGCCGTCACGCGCGAGATCAGCAAGGCCTATGAGGAAGCGGTCACCGGCACGCTGGCCGAACTCGCCGAACGCTATGCGGACACCGCGCCGAAGGGCGAGATCGTCATCGTCGTCGGGCCGCCGGGCGAGGCGCCGCCCGCCGCCGAGGATGAGATCGAGGCGGCGCTGGCGGAGGCACTGAAGCGGCTTCCCCCGGCCAAGGCGGCGGGCGAAGTTGCGAAGCGTTACAATGCGGACCGCAAGGCGCTCTACGCCAGAGCGATGGCGCTGAAAGCGTGAGAGACCGCCGCCGCGCCGAGCAGAGCGGGCGGGAAGGCGAGACGCGCGCGGCCTGGTTCCTGCGGCTGAAGGGGTGGCGCATTCTGGACCGGCGGGTGCGGACTCCCGCGGGGGAAGTCGATCTGGTGGCGCGGCGCGGCAAGCTGATCTCCTTCGTGGAGGTGAAGACGCGCGCGACCGAGGCCGAGCTGGATTTCGCCATCGACGAATATCGGTTGGCGCGTGTCGCGGCGGCGGCGGAGATATTGGGGCCGCGTTACCTGAAGGAGGGCGACGACATGCGCGTGGACGTGATCCTGATCGCGCCGCGCTGCCGGCCCCGGCATATCGAGAATGCCTGGATCGGCGGCTGATCCGCTTCAGGCGGCACGCTTGCGGGCCTCACGATGCAGCACTTTCTCGCGATAGCAGGCGAGGTCGGCCTGCATGTAGAGCGATTCAGGATCCCGCGCCGCATCAGGTATGTTCGCGAGCCCGACGCTGGCCGAGATCGTCAGTCTCAAATCGCCGAGCAGGAAAGGCGCGGCGAGGCCGTCGCGGAGTGCTGCGGCCAGTACGGGCGATTCCTCTGGAGGCCGCCCGGTCAGCAGAATGGCGAATTCGTCGCCGCCCAGCCGCGCCACCATCCCGCCATCCGGACAGGCTTCGCGAAGCCGCGCGGCGACCGCCCGCAGCAGATCGTCGCCGACACCATGGCCGTGATGATCGTTGACGAGCTTGAACCCGTCGAGGTCGATCACCGCGAGCGAGACATGTTCCGGGCCGCCGCAGGGGCTTTCTGTGGCGGCGCCCAGCGCGTCGTCGAAGGCCCGGCGGTTGCTGAGTCCGGTCAAGGGATCGGTATTGGCCTGATCGCGCAGCCTGTGCCGCAGAGCGAGATTGTCCTCCATGTCGCGCAGTTCGCAAACGGAGAGGCGCACGGTCATCATCGCCACCGCCCAGGCCGTCACTGCGACGACCCACATGCCGGTATCGCCCTTGATCACCATGACGGTGGTGATCGGCGCGAGGCCGGCGACCAAAGCGAACAGGGCGGCGGCCGGGAAAGTCGACAGGGCCGTCGCCGCGGCGAACGAGCAGAGCAGGATCAGCACGATCGTCAGCGGCCGTTCGCCCTGCGACGCATCGAGGAAGTTGATCATCGCCCAGCCGCTGCCGAGCGCCACCATCAATGGCCCCATCCACATCAGCCGCCGCAATTCACGCCGCGACTGACCGGGATCGAAATCGGCATCGCGCACGCGCTTCCAGTGAAAGAAGCGAATGATGCTGGCCACGAACAGGAAGAGCGGCAGGGCGTAGCGCGTCGTGGAATCGCCCCGCTCCGGCGTCAGCAACATGGCGGAAATGCCAACGAGGGAGAGAACGACGAACAGGCTCGGCAGGCGCTGGCGCATCCGGGCGAATTGTTCGACCGCGAGTTCAGCGGCGAACGCGGCGGTCGCGCCGGACGGCGGCAACAGGCCGAGCGTGCGCCCGATCCTCTCGCGCCGGTTCGAAAATGGCTGGTCCGCCTGCATGCCCGATACCGGTAGGACAGGCGTGGTTAAATCCGCGTAACGATACGCCCGCCATTGCGGGGAGCGGAGCGCGGCGATAGCGCTGAGCCATGACTTTGACCGTGGCCGTCCAGATGGACCCGCTGGACGCGATCAACATCGCCGGCGATTCCACCTTCGCGCTGATGCTTTCCGCGCAGGCGCGCGGGCACCGGCTGTTTCATTATACGGCGGACGCGCTGACCTATGAGGCCGGCCGTGTCCATGCCGGCGCCTATCCGGTCACCGTGCGCCGCGAGCCGGGCGATCATTTCACCTTCGGCGATTTCACCATCCTCGACCTCGGACGGGATACCGACGTCGTGCTGATGCGGCAGGACCCGCCTTTCGATCTCGGCTACATCACCGCCACCCATTTGCTCGAGCGCGTCCAGGGCC
This sequence comes from Sphingomonadales bacterium UBA2369, assembly GCA_002344055.1. Classification (GTDB taxonomy): domain Bacteria; phylum Pseudomonadota; class Alphaproteobacteria; order Sphingomonadales; family Sphingomonadaceae; genus Allosphingosinicella. Next base: position 32,066 of record DDTH01000003.1, on the reverse strand, counting down.
AGACTTTGGTGGTGAACGACCCCGCGAGCGTCCGCAATGCGCCGGAAAAAGTCTGGGTCTTGGATTTCGCGCGGTTCATGCCGCCAACAATGGTCACCCGCTCGCTCGGCGCGGCGCGCAAATTCCTGGAGGAACATGGCGAGATCGTCGTGAAGCCGCTGCACGGCAATGGCGGCAAGGCGATCTTCAAGGTCGGACGCGACGGCGCCAACCTCTCCTCGCTGATCGAAGTGTTCAACACCGCCTATCGCGAGCCGCACATGATCCAGGCCTTCCTTCCGGACGTGGCGGAAGGCGACAAGCGCATCGTGCTGGTCGACGGCGAAGTGGCGGGCGCGGTGAACCGCATTCCCGGCGAAGGCGAGATCCGCTCCAATTTGGCGGTCGGCGGCAAGGCGGCGAAGACGGAACTGACGGCGCGCGAGCAGGAAATCTGCGCCGCGCTCCGCCCGCATCTGAAGGAGCGCGGGCTGCTCTTCGTCGGCATCGACGTGATCGGCGGCCAGTGGCTGACCGAGATCAACGTCACCTCCCCCACCGGCATTGTCGCCATCGACCGGTTCAACGGCACCGACACCGCCGCCCTGATCTGGGAGGCGATTGAGGCGAAGGCGGCGCGGGGCTAACCCGCCATTCATCCGGCGCCACACCAGGCCCCGGCAGGCAGCGCGAACGACGAGTATCAGAGAATATCATGGACGACTGGATCATCCGCTTCATCGACTGGGCGGGCTATACGGGCATCTTCCTGCTGATGCTGCTGGAGACGGTCTTTCCGCCGATCCCGTCGGAAGTGATCATGCCGGTGGCGGGCACGCGCGCCGTGAACGGCGACCTGAATATCTTCGGCGTGATCGCGGCCGGTACGGGCGGCGCGATGGCGGGTAATGTGATCTGGTTTTTCGCCGCCGCATCGCTGGGCGAAGCGAAGTTCCGCTGGTTCATCAAGCGCTACGGCCGCTGGTTCACGATCGACTGGACGGAGATCAGGCGCGTGAAGCGGGTGTTCGGCCGCTATGGCGGCATATTGGTCTTCGCCGGACGGCTGGTGCCGACGATCCGCTCGGTCATCTCCTTCCCGGCCGGCCTCGCCAAGATGCAGCTGCTGAAATTCCTGCTCTGGTCGGGGATGGGCACGGCCATCTTCAGCGCTGCGCTGGCAGTGGCGGGCTATATTCTCGGCGCCTCGTTCAACGACGTCGACAAGGTGATCGGGCCGCTGTCGTCGGCCGTCTTCATCGGCGTAATCCTGATCTACATCTGGCGGCAGGCAACATGGTCGCGCCGGCACCGTAACAATAATCAAGTAAACGATATAGACGCATAGAGTATGTGTGCATAATATAACTTAAGTTGTTTCGTATTCGTAATATAGTTGAACCAGATCATCCATTTTGGATATTATTTGCGATCTGTTGGTAAAGAAGTCTTTATAAGTAAATGTGATCAGTATCAGCCTTCGATATGGAGGTTGAAAATGATCAAGTCTGGCTTCGCTGTATCGGTGCTGGGCATTGCCTTTCTGGCCTGCACGGCCGGCGCAAACGCCCAGCCCGTCAACATTACGGGTATTCTTACCAACAGCTGTGTGCTGAGCATTTCGGGAAGCGGCGTGCTCGCGCCCGCCAGCGACGGGCATTCCATCAGTTCGACCCAGGCGGGCGGGCAGCCGGGCAGCTTCACCTTGGTCGCGATCGGCGCCTCGCCACGCGTCCGTTTCACCGCCCCGACGCTGGAAGCGCCCGCGGGCGTGACGGGAACTCCCGTGACCACGATCCGCTACACCTCGCTGCGCGGCGCTCAGCAGGACTGGACCGCGACCGCCAGCATGGCGACGGCGGGAGCGCTGCTCGACACCTTCACCATACACGGCCGGGTCGAGAATGAGGCCGGTTTCGTCAGCGGACGCTACAACGTCCAGACGGTGGTGACATGCGAGCAATAGCAGGCGCGGCCGCATTGCTCGTGGCGGTGGCGGCGCTTGCCGTCCCCGCCTCGGCGGTGGGTCTCGGCCCGCTGCGCAAGGAGGGCGTGACGGACGGCCCGGCCAAGGCCTTCTACCTCACACTGATCAACCCCTATGCGGGCCGCGAATCGTTCAGAATCTACGCGATCGGCGTGGATGACGAGAATCCAGCGGGGCGGGTCAGGCTGCCCGCGGCGCAGCTGCAGGTGGCCGGAGAGCGCACGCGGCGCTTCGTCGTGATCGCCAACGACCTCGCCCCCGGCGAAAGCTACACATTCAGAATCTGCGCCGAGCGCGCGGAACATTCGGAAGGATCGATCCATGCGCGGGTTTGCTCACGGCTTACTGCTCGCCGCCTGGCTCGCCGCGGCTAGCCCGGCCGCTGCCCAGCCCGGCATCTACCTGCCGCCCGCGCCATCCGGCACCGGCGGGGAGGACAGTATCGAGACGGCGGAGGGCACGAGGTGCCGCCAGAGCATCAACAGCTCCGGCCCCTATCTCGACGTCGGCGTCTCGGGCAGCCGCTCGCGATCGGAACCGGCCGACCAGCGCGCGCTGGTCACGACCGCGCCATTCGGCGATCAGGCGCTCGCTTATGCGCGAGTCACGGTGCCGCTCGGCCAGCGGCCCAACCGGATCGATTGCTCGCGGCTCTACGAACTGGAGATCGCCCGGCTGCGGCGCGAAATCGAATTGATGCGGATGGCCGCCGAATAGGTCAGGCGCGCGGATGGGCGGTGCGGTAGATATCGAGCAGATGCGCCGCATCGACCGCCGTATAGATTTGCGTCGAGGACAGGCTGGCATGGCCCAGCAATTCCTGCAGGGCGCGCAGATCGGCGCCCCGGCCCAACAGGTGCGTGGCGAAGCTGTGGCGCAGCGCGTGCGGCGTGGTCCGCTCCCCTAGTCCAAGCGCCCGGCGAGCATGGCGGACGGCGCGGCGAACGAGTTCCGGGTTTAGCGGCCCGCCGCGTGCCCCGCGGAAAAGCGGTTCGTCGCGCGACGGCTGGTAAGGGCACAGCTCCAGATAGCGCTCGATCGCCTCGCGCACCTGCGGCAGCAGCGGGACGAGCCGGGTCTTGGCGCGCTTGCCGGTGACGGTCAGCACCTCGCCCAGCGGCAGAGCCGCGCCGGTCAGGCCAAGCGCTTCGCCGACGCGCAGGCCGCCGCCGTAGAGCAAGAGCAGAATCGCGAAATCGCGGGCGCCGATCCACGGTTCGGACGCGTTGCCGGCCGCTTCTTCCGCCAGGCCGGTCACGTCCGCTGGCGCGACGGGACGCGGCACGCTGCGTGTCTGCTTCGGTCCTTTCAGCGCGGGCGCCGCCTCGCCGGTTGCGTAGGCGATGAAGCCGCGCACCGCCGACAATTCGCGGGCAGCCGAAGCATTGGTCAGGCCCGCCGTGCGGCGCGCGGCAAGGAAGGCGCGCAGATCGGCGGCGTTCAGGGCGCCGAGTTCCGGCTGGCCGACCGCGCCGCCGAGATGCGTTTCAAGGAAATCCACCAGGCGATGCGCGGTGGCGGTGTAGGCGCGTACCGTGTGACCGGAGCGGCGGCGTTCGCGCAGCAGATGATCGTGCCAGCGCGCGGCGATGGCGCGGGCCGGCGAATTTTTCAGGGGGTCAGCCACCTGTCGACACTACGCATCAGGACCGAGCCGAGGAACAGCAAAAGCTCCGAGCCCTGCCGCGTCTCGAACCCCTGCCCCCGGCGCTGGCCGAGCGCGAGCAGGCCGCTGGTCTGCGAATTGGTCCCGGCGAGCGGCACGAGCGCCTCGGCGCGGATCAGTTCGCAGGCCGGGCCGAAGAGCGGATGGCCGCGATCGACCGGGCGGAGGACCACCCCGTCGAAACCGTCGATCGAGCGCGCGATCACGCGCGGATCGACGAAGTGCAGCCCACTCGCGTCGGCGCGCAGGGCGGTGTCGCCCGCGACCAGCGCCAAAGCGACCGCATCCAGCCCCAAAGTCTGCGGCCATTCCTGCGTGACAATGTGGACGAGATGATCCAGCCCCTCGGCCTCGATCACCGAAAGCACCGCTTCGTGGATCGCCGCCACGGTACCGCTATGGCCGCGGGCGAAGGCGATCAGATCCTGATTGGCTTCCTCGGCCGCCGCCACGCGTGCACGCAATTGTGCAAGCGCATGATCCTGAAAGGAAACGACCTGGGCCATGGATGGGAGCCTAACCCGAATATGGTTAAGACGCGATGGACGAAATAAGGCGATGCGATGACCCGTTGACCTGCGCGCCGGCTGCCCTATCTGAACGGCGCGAGGCCACGTCCTCCCCCTCAGGTTGAGAGGGCATAAGTCCGGGACGGCCCGGCGATCTCTTTAAAGGAGAATCGTCATGGCCTGGATCATCCTTGTTATCGCCGGCATTTTGGAGGTCGTCTGGGCCTTCACGATGAAGCTGTCCGACGGCTTCACTCGCCTCTGGCCGTCCGTCCTCACCCTCGTCGCGATGGGCATCAGCTTCGCCTTGCTGTCCTGGTCGATGCGGACCCTGCCGCTCGGCACGGCCTATGCGGTCTGGACGGGCATCGGCGCGATCGGCGCGTTCCTGGTCGGCATCATCTTTCTGGGCGAATCCGCCAACCCGATGCGCGTTGCCGCCGCGGTCATGATCGGCGGCGGCATCCTGCTGATGAAGCTGTCGAGCGAGGCCTGAGCCTCACCCGATCTTCTGGCCCGTCTTCGCCCAATCGTCGAGGAAGCCCTTGATGCCGCTGTCGGTCAGCGGGTGCTTGAACAGCTGGCGGATTACCCCGGGCGGCGCGGTCATCACGTCGGCGCCGATCTTGGCGGCCTCCAGCACGTGGATCGGGTTGCGGACGCTCGCGACCAGGATCTCGGTCGGGAAATCGTAATTGTCGTAGATCAGGCGGATGTCGGCGATCAGCTCCATGCCAGGATAGCCGACATCGTCATGCCGCCCGACGAAGGGCGAGATGAAGGTCGCGCCCGCCTTGGCCGCGAGCAGGGCCTGGTTGGCGGTGAAGCACAAAGTCACATTCACCATCGTGCCGTCGGCCGTGAGCTTCTTGCAGGTCTTCAGCCCGTCGATCGTCAGCGGCACCTTCACGGCGACATTGTCCGCGATCTTCCGGACGATCTCCGCCTCGCGCATCATTCCTTCGTGATCGAGCGCGACGACTTCGGCCGAGACGGGCTTGCCCGGAACGATGCCGCAAATCTCCTTCACCACCTCCAGGAAGTCCCGGCCCGCCTTGTGGATCAGCGAGGGGTTGGTGGTGACGCCGTCCAGCAGCCCGGTTTCGGCAAGGTCGCGAATGTCGGCGGTGTCGGCGGTGTCGACGAAGAATTTCATGTTGATCCTGTCCTCTGGGTCAGCGCTGCGGCGCGGCTTCGTCCTCGGCGATCAGCATCACCTTGGCGGCCGGCCCGGTCATGCCGCTCAGATGCAGGATGTGCACGCCGCCGTCGAGGCGAAAGCGAACGATCTTGCGAATGCCGGAGCAAGGCGGGCCATGGCCGTGGGCGACGGACTGGAGCAAGGTCGAGCCGGATTCGCGATCCTGATAAACATCCACCCACGCGCCCTGATCGACGGCGATGCCATAGACGCCCGGGCGCGGGGCGACGAAGCTCACCGCCGCGACCCCGCCGGGCCGCGACGGCGCGGGCATGAGCGCGATCAGCCCGGCGTCCTGACCCGCCGGCAGGGTGAGGGCGCGGCCCGATGCCAGCGAATCGCCGCTTGCCGTCCAGCCCGAAAGCGCGGCCGGCAAAGGCTGCGGCCGGCTGCAATCCGGTGCGGGCGCCGCCGCCTGTGCGAGCGCGAGAAACCAGTAGATCAATGCGCGTCTCCTTCTCTCCGCTCCCTACCGTCGGCCGCCGCCCGCCGAAAGCACCGTGACGCGATCAGCCGCGCATCATCAGGATTGTGACACTTGTATGAAAGCTGTGCGTGCGGCATCGGCCGATCATGCGCTTGCCCTTGCTCTCCCTCGCCCTGATCCCTCTTGCGGCCGCTCCGGCCCACGCCCAGCAGAGCGACGAGCAGCTCTGGTTCCAGGTCAACGGCTCGGTCGAGATCGGCGCCAATGAGAAGATCACGCTCGAAAGCATCGGGCGCTTCAGCGATCGCGCCGAAGGCTTCTCCCATGCCGAGGCCGGCATCCTGTTCACCCACAAGACCTCCGGCGGGATCGAGCTGTCGGTCGGCTACCGACACGTAGAGGACTGGAATCAGGGCAACCGCCTGCCAAACGAAGAACGGCTGCGGCAGATGGTGCTGGTGCCTTTGGGTTCCGGCTTCAATGGCCGGCTGCGCTTCGAACAACGGATGCGTGAGAGCGGTCAGGAGATCGCCTTCCGTCTGCGCCCCCGGCTCGGCTTCGAGACGCCGCTGAGCGAAGGCGGCCTGAAGCTGTTCGCCACCTCGGAGCATTTCCTGAACCTCAACGACACCGCCTGGGGCGCGAATGGCGGCTATGAGCGCATGCGCAACGCGGTCGGCCTCTCGATCCCGCTCGGCGGCAATGTGCGCGGCGAGGTCGGCTATCTGAACCAGTATCGCTTCGGCCGGGGCGGCGCGCGCGATCAGATGGATCATGTCGCGACCTTCACCCTGACCTTCAACGTCGAGGGGCTTGGCGACAGCGGCGACTAGGCCGCTTGCCTTCGCGACGCCGCGCGCCGATGTCCGCGCCATGACGCGCGCGCGCATCGTCCTGCTGAACGCCGCCCTCGGGCCGCTCGATTATCGCGTGCCGGAGGGCATGGCGGTCGAGCCGGGCAGCATCGTGGTCGCGCCCCTGGGCCCGCGGCAATTGGTCGGGGTCGCCTGGGAGCCGGAGCGGCTGCCGTCCGAGGAGATCGAGGAGCAGCGCCTGCGCCCGCTGGTGCAGGCGTTCGACGCGCCGCCCTTGCCGGAACCGCTGCGGCGGCTGATCGAATGGACGGCGGATTATTATCTCGCGCCCCTCGCCTCCGTGCTGCGCATGACCCTGCCCTCGACCAGCGCCTTGCAGGGCGGGCGCAGCGTCACCGAATATCGTGCCACCGGCGCCGAGCCGGAGCGGATGACGCCGCAGCGCGCGCAGGCGCTGGAGCGGATCGCCGGGCGGCAGGGACTGGTCAGCGAACTGGCGACCGCCGCGAGCGTCTCAGATGCCGTGATCCGCGGACTGGTGAAGTCGGGCGCGGTGGAAGCGATCGAAGTGTCGCTCGATCTGCCCTATCCGCAAGCCGACCCGGATCATAACCTGCCTATGCTCGAGGCCGCACAGGCCGATGCGGCGGAAGCGTTGGCGGACGCCGTCCGCGCGAGCGATTTCGCCCCATTCCTGCTCGACGGCGTGACCGGCTCCGGCAAGACCGAAGTCTATTTCGAGGCGATCGCCGAGGCGTTGCGGCAGAGGCGGCAATGCCTGGTCCTGCTCCCCGAAATCGCGCTGACCGAGCCGTTCCTGAAGCGCTTCCATGCCCGCTTCGGCGTCGAGCCGGTCGTCTGGCATTCGGGCCTTCGCCAGTCCCAGCGCCGCCGCGCCTGGCGGGCGATCGCACTGGGCCAGGCACAAGTGGTGGTCGGAGCGCGGTCCGCCTTGTTCCTGCCCTACGCCAGGCTCGGCCTGATCGTCGTCGACGAGGCGCACGAGACCAGCTTCAAGCAGGAGGAAGGCGTCCATTATCACGCCCGCGACGTGGCGGTGATGCGCGCCAAGCTGGAGGCCATCCCCGTCATCCTCGCCTCCGCCACGCCCGCGATCGAGACCCGCCAGCAGGTCGCCCAGGGCAATTATCGCGAATTAAAGCTGCCCGCCCGCTTCGGCGGCGCGGAGCTGCCCGAAATCGCCGCGATCAACCTGGTGCAGGACCCGCCGCCGCGCGGCCGCTGGCTGGCGCCGCGTCTGGTCGAGGCGCTGCAGGCCAATCTGGACGCCGGCGAGCAAAGCCTGCTCTTCCTCAACCGCCGCGGCTATGCGCCGCTGACCTTGTGTCGCCGCTGCGGCCACCGCTTTCAGTGCCCGAATTGCACCGCCTGGATGGTCGAGCATCGCTTCACCCGGCGGCTGGCCTGCCACCATTGCGGGCATGTCGCGCCGGTGCCGGAAGAATGCCCGGAATGCCATGAGGAAGAGAGCCTCGTTCCGGTCGGTCCGGGTGTCGAACGGATCGCCGACGAGGTCGCCGCGCTCTGGCCGGAGGCGCGCACGGCGGTGGTGACCTCCGACACGATGTGGTCGCCCGCCAAGGCCGCCGAATTCGTCGCGCGGATGGAAGCGCCGCACGATGACGCGCACGCGATCGACATCGTGATCGGCACGCAATTGGTGACCAAGGGCTATCATTTCCCGAACCTGACTTTGGTGGGCGTGGTCGATGCGGACCTGGGTCTCTCGGGCGGCGACCTGCGTGCCGCCGAGCGCACTTTCCAGCAGATCAGCCAGGCGTCCGGACGGGCCGGGCGTGGCGAGAAACCGGGCCGCGTACTGATCCAGAGCCACGATCCGGACGCGCCGGTGATCGACGCACTGGTGCGCGGCGACACGGAGGGCTTCTACGCGGCGGAAACGCAGGCCCGGCACGAAGCCGCAATGCCCCCCTTCGGCCGCCTGACGGCGATCGTCGTCAGCTCGGAGAAAGAAGCGGACGCCAAGGTCGCGGCGCACCGCATCGCCAAGGCCGCGCCGCGCATCGACGATCTGATCGTGCTCGGCCCCGCCCCCGCGCCGCTCGCAATGCTGCGCGGCCGCCATCGCCTGCGTCTGCTGCTGCACGCGCCGCGCAGCCTGCCGCTGCAGGAGATCGTGCGCGACTGGCTAAGCGACCTTGAGACCCCGCGCGGCGTGCGCGTGATCGTGGACGTCGATCCTTATTCGTTTCTTTGACGGCCCGGCGCCTCAGGCGCCGCTATTTGGCCGCCTTAAGTTCCTGAACGGCGCACTCGCCGACCGCCGCGGCTGCCTCGGGCGGCATTTCCTTCTGCGAGAAGATGTCGCGGACCTGCGCATCGCTCTTGCCTTCGGAAATCTTGGTCACGACGCAGGAGCACAGGCGCTGCGGATTCATGCCGGGGACACCGCCGGCCGGAGCACCCGCAACGCAATCCTGCTCCGCCTTCGCGAGCAACGAGGCGCGATCGCCCCCGCAAGCGCTGAGCGCCGCAACCGCACCGACCAAGCCAATCATGCTGAAGCTCAGACGCATCTTCATTCTCCCCAGACGAGTCATGCGAACCTGCGTCTTGTTCCACATGTTGCGCCGCCGCGTCGAGCGCCAATATCGCGCCTCTCGCGCAGGGGGGTGAGGCGCTCTGCTACTTGCCGGCCGGAATCGTCATTTCGGTCATGCACTGTCGCATGATCGCGACATCGGCCGGGGTCGGCGCCTTCTGCTCGTCCAGGGCGTGGAGCTGCTCGATCGTCTTGCCCTCGGCGATCTTGTTCATGGCACAGGAACAGAAGCCCTCCACATTGACGCCCGGCGGAGTCCGGCCTTTCTGGGCGGTCTCGACGCAGGAATTGACCGCCTTGGTGATGAAGGCCTGACGCTCCGCATCCCCGCCGACGACGCCGCAAGCGGCCAGCGCAAAGGTGGCGAGAGCGATCACGGCGTAACGGCTGCGCATTCATTTTCCCCTTCGTTCAGGCGAACAAATCCACTCTCTCCACATCCCCGGCGACCGCATCGAGCAGCAGGGTGCGGTGGCATTCCGCCGGATCGCGTTCATAGCACAGGACCGCCACCGGCTCGGTCGACGCCCGATCGAGCAGGATCGCCGCCTGCGCCTGCGCTTCGGGGAGTTCGAGCTGGCCGGCATAGATGCGTTCAAGCGCCGGCATATCGCCTTTGCGCGCCGCTCCCCGCCCTTCCTTCGGCGTGCCGAGGGCGCGCAGATGCTCATAGGCGATCCCGGCCTCACCGAGATTCGCGGCCAGCGCCGTCTTGGAGAAGCCGGGCCGCCGCGACGCCGCCACCGCCCGCACGTCGAGCACGCGCTTCACACCCGCGGTTGTCAACGCGCCGACCACCTCGTCCACGGTGGCTTGTTCGTAGCCGATGGTGAAGATGGGTCCAGCAGTCATGTGCGCCCCCTGTCAGACCCCGGCCTCGCCCAGCGCGTCGCGCAGCGGCGCCAGCGCTTCCGCATAAGGCGCCGTCGAACTCATATATTCCCGGGAAGGCGGCTTGCGGACCTGGGTCGCGCTCAGCGTCGTCACGACGCTCTTCTGTTCGTGATAAGCGAGCGCGGCCGGGTCCCAGGCCAGGCCGAACTGCGCGGTGAGCCGGCGCAATTCGCCTTCGAAATCGCCGACCAGAGCCTCGTAATTCACCAGCGCCAGCCGGTCGCCGAGCGCCTCGTGCCAATGCGCCATCAGCCGTGCATATTGGCCGTAATAATGACCGATGTCCGGCAGTGCGGTGGAGAAGGTCCAGGTTCGGGTGAAATTCTTCCGGTAGATGGAGAAGCCGGTTTCCACCGCATCGCGGCGAATGTGGATGATCGGCGCGGCCGGGAAGAGATGCCGGATCAGGCCGACGGACAGGATGTTGAGCGGCTGCTTGTCGGTGACGAAGGCGGCCGCCTTTATTCCGTAATCGGCATATTGCCGCAAATAGCCGGCGCGCAATTGCGCCGCGACCTGATCGGGAATCGGGCCGCCGCGCCAGCCGGAACCCTGCGCCCAGGCCAGGAAGCGGTTCAGCGCGAAAGGCATGGCCGGCAATTCCCCGCCGGAGGATGTGTCCGCGCGCGCGGCCAAGGCGCTGTCCAGCAGAGTCGTCCCCGATCGCGGCATGCCGACGATGAAGATGGGCGTGGGTCCGGAAACGCCGCCGGCGGGCGCCGTCGCGGGAAAGTCACGGAAGCTGGCGATCAGCCGGTCGACGAGTGCCTCCGTTTCGCCCCGCTCATAGCCTGACCCGGCCGATACCGCGGCATGCCGCTTGATCTCATTGGCCTGCCGCCACGCATCGAAGGCGCGGTCATGCGCCTTGCGCCGATGGTGCACGTCGCCGGCCGTGAAGAGCGCGCTGGCGCGCTGTTCGGGATCCGTCGCCGGGTCCGCCGCGATGGCGTGGAGGCGCGCCAATTGTTCGTCCGAAAGCCGGGAATCGCTTGCCAGGGCCAATTGGCCGTAGGCGTCCACGTTGAGCGGATCGGCCTCGACCGCCTTGCCGGCCAGAATTGCGGCCTGTTCAAGCCGCCCTCTGTAGATATTCAGCCGGGCCAGTCCCGCCGCCGCATCGGCATTGCCGGGTTCGAGCGCCAGCGCCCGCTCATAATGTGCTTCGGCGCCATCGAAATCGCGCGCCCAAAGCAGATAGCGCGCGAAGGTCGCGGCATGCCCGGCATTGTCCGGCTGCCCCTGGACGAGCGGGCGGTAGAGTTGGACGGCGCGATGATAATCGTCCTGCTGGGCGTGGCCGTGCGCCAGCGCGACGCGCGCGGCCTCCGACGCCGGATCTGCCTCGAGCCATTTCGCCGCCGCCGCCACGAAGGCCCCCTGATCGCCGCTTTTGCGCGCCAGATGAGTGCGCAGCCGCAGCGCCTCGGGATGGCCGGGCGCCGCACGTTCCAGCAGGTCGAGCGCCTGTGCGGCCTTGTCATGGCGCCCGGTCTCGTACGCCGCTCCGGCAAGCCGCAGCGCCAGGCCGGGATGACCGCTGATCGCGACCGCTTTGTCGAGCGCGGCCACGGCGCCTTCGAAATCGCCTTGTTTCCCGCTGAGATCGCCCAGCCGGGCCCAGGTCTCGAACCGCTCCGGTGCTGCGGCGGCCGCGGCCTCCGCGCTTTCCTTGGCGGCCGCCGGATTCCCCTCGATCTCGCGCAGGACGGACAGGTTCAGCTGAAAGCGCCAATTGCCCGGCTCGAATGCCGCCGGCTGCTCGATCAGCAGCCGCGCCCGATCGAGATCGCCGGCCTCCGCGAAGCAGACGCCGATCAGGCTGCGCGCGCCGAGATGGGCCGCGTTCGCGGCGAGAATGCCGCGGCAGATATCCATCACTTTCCGGTCATCGCCGGCCTGACGCGCGGCATAGGCTGCGTCGATCTGAGGGTCGTTCATGCCGGTGGCGTGGTCTGTCTGCTGCGGGGGCGAGGAGGAAAAGGCACTAGCGCCTTTTGTATTGGCAGGCGAGCGACTAGGTCCCCGCCATGCTTGTCGTCGTCCCCACCCTTCCCACCCCCTTCACCGATGCACGCGCCCCGCGAGGCCGCGCGTGACCGACTTCATCCACATCGTCGGCGGCGGACTCGCCGGATCGGAAGCGGCCTGGCAGCTGGCGCAGGCGGGCGTGCGGGTGCGCCTGTCGGAAATGCGCGGCGGCGGGGACATGACCCCGGCCCACCATACGGACGGGCTGGCCGAACTGGTCTGCTCCAACAGCTTCCGCTCGGACGATGCCGAGAATAATGCGGTCGGGCTGCTGCATGCCGAGATGCGGGCGCTCGATTCGCTGATCATGGCCAAAGCGGACGAACATCGCGTCCCGGCCGGCTCGGCGCTGGCGGTGGACCGCGACGGCTTTTCGGCGGCGGTGACGCAGGCGCTTGCCGCGCACCCGCTGATCGAGGTGGTGCGCGAGCGGGTGGATGTGCTGCCGGAAGGCCCCGCCATCATCGCCACCGGCCCGCTGACCGCCGCGCCTTTGGCGGAGGCGATCGCGGCCGAGACGGGCAGCGACGCGCTCGCTTTCTTCGACGCGATCGCGCCGATCGTGCATCGCGACACGATCGACATGGACGTCGCCTGGATGGCCTCGCGCTGGGACAAAAATGCCCAAATGGCCGACGGGAGCGTATCGGACGGCGATTACATCAACTGCCCGATGACGAAGGAGCAGTATCTCGCCTTCCACCAGGGCCTGCTCGACGGCGAGAAGACCGAGTTCCGGGACTGGGAGAAGGACACGCCCTATTTCGAAGGCTGCATGCCGATCGAGGTGATGGCGTCGCGCGGCGAGGATACGTTGCGCTACGGGCCGATGAAGCCGGTCGGGCTGGACAATCCGACGACCGGCCGCTGGCCCTATGCGGTGGTGCAATTGCGGCAGGACAATGCGCTGGGCACGCTCTGGAACATGGTCGGTTTCCAGACCAAGCTGAAACATGCCGAGCAGGTGCGGCTGTTCCGCACCATCCCCGGTCTGGAGAATGCCGAGTTCGCGCGGCTGGGCGGGTTGCACCGCAATACCTTCATCAACTCCCCGCAGCTGCTCGATCCGACTCTGCGCCTGCGTTCCGCGCCGAACATCCGCTTCGCCGGTCAGATGACCGGGTGCGAGGGCTATGTGGAAAGCGCCGCCGTCGGCCTGCTCGCCGGGCGCTTCTGGGCGGCGGACCTGGCCGGGCGCGCGATCGACCCGCCGCCTGTCACCACCGCGTTCGGCGCTTTGCTGGGCCACATTACCGGCGGCGCGGATGCCGCCACCTATCAGCCGATGAACGTCAATTTCGGCCTGTTCCCGCCCGTGGGCGGAGGCGGCCGCTCGAAGAAAGCGGACCGCAAGCGGCGCTACACCGATCGGGCGAGGGAGGATCTGCGCGCCTGGAGCGCAACGCTCAGTCCGGCAGGCTGACGGGACCGCCGATCGACTGGGTGTTGGCGAGCACGAGCGCACGGATCGCCGGATCGATTTCATCGGGCAGGACCCCGACGACTTCGCGCTGTGCCTCCTGAAACGCCGTGCTGACCTGCACCAATTGCATCGACCAGTCCGGGAAGGAGCGCGCGGTCACGAAGCGTTCGTCCTGCACTTCGAACGCGGTATGGCGTGGGTCGCGGCGCAAGCCGGCGACCAGTAGGTCGATCGCCTCCTCCGGCCCCTCGACAATCTGCAGGAAGCGGACGCCGTTGAAGATCAGCAGGCCGGTAATTCCCTCCAGTGCATTTCTTCGCTGCGCGACCTCGAGGATGGCCAGCAAGTCCCGCTCGGTGATGTCGAGGCTCGCACGGCTGACATAGGTCAATGTTTTCAATTGCATGTACGGCGCTCTAGCAGACGCGCCGCCGATCAACAGCTGCAATTCGCCTTCTGCCGGGCCGGCGCGCGGCGGCGTGGGGCCGTGGTCGCATATTCCTCGCGGCTCAGCCGGCCATCGCGGTTTCGGTCGGCCTCGGCGAAGCGGGTCGAGGTCCGCACCGCCCATTCCTCGAACGACAGGCGGCCGTCGCCATTCTTGTCGAGGCGGCCGAAGGCGCGGCGGCGCGGCTGATAGAGTTCGTCGAGGACGATGACCCCGTTCCTGTCCTTGTCCGCACGATCGAAGCGGCGCTGTTCCTTGTTGCGCGTGTCGGCGGCCGGCGGCGCGGCAGGCCCCTCCCCGTCATCGCCCTCCTCGTCCTGGGCCGCGATCTCGCTGGTGAAATAATCCGGGACCGCGATGCCGGGATCGCCCTGCGCAATGCTTTTCCAGATGAAGAAACCGCTGAGAAGCAGCAGCAACATGGCCCCGCCGCCGGCCGCGAATTTGAGCATCCGACTCGCCCCCGTTCGGAAAATCGGGGCCAGCCTAACGCCTCGCGGGATCAGTACATCGCCAAACCGGCGCCAAAATGGCGCTATCGGCCCGTCAGCCGGTGGCGCAGCATGCGGGCGATGCGCGGCGGTGATCCGAATTCCTCCCAGCGCCCTGGGTCGCGATCCAGGTCCCGTTTGGCGAGGCTAGCAAGCATGCCGAGCGGGCGCAGCGGCCTGAGCCAGCGGCGCGGCAGGTCGCGGCGCCGGGCGGCGGCCAGAGCGGCGTCCACGTCAGCGGGTTCGGTGCTGTGCCGGGCGAGATCGACCAGCGCCCACGCCTCGCCCGCCGCCTCGACCGCCATATCGCCCTGCAGCAACCGGGCAGACATGTGAAAGAGCATGGCACCGCGCGCCTTTGCATAGCTTTCGAGTTCGTCGGCGGTGATCGGCTGGTCTCCGGGCAACAATGCCCAGCCCGGCTCCATCTCGCCAAGCTCCGCACCTGTGATTCCGGCCGGCAGGACATGCTGCGCCAGCCCCTCCAGGACCGGCTCCTTCGGCGGCGGCTCCCGGTCGAGCCGCTCCAGCGCCTCCCGCCACCAGGCGAGTCTGATCCGTGCGATCATCGCCTCACGGCCCGTGGCAAGCACGCGGCCAAGCGCATCGTCCAGCGCCCAAAGGGCGTTCAGCGCAGGCTGCACGGCCACGGGTGCGCTGCCGAGCGCGAAGGCAATATCGGGGTTCACAACGAATTCGCGTCCCCGCGGGCCAAGCCGTCAAGCTCAGTCGCGGTAGCAAACCTTCTTCGCCGCCGCGACGACATCGGCCGCCTTGATCAGCGCGAGCTTCTCCAGATTCGCGGCATAAGGCAGCGGCACATCGACATTCGTCACCCGCAGCACCGGCGCATCGAGATCGTCGAAGCCTTCCTCCATGCAGATCGCGGCGATCTCGGACGAGATGGAGCAGACCGGCCAGCCCTCTTCGACACAGACGATGCGGTTGGTTTTGGCCAGGCTCTTCAGCACTGCTTCCTTGTCGAGCGGACGCAGGGTGCGCAGGTCGATCACCTCGGCCTCGATCCCTTCCTCGGCCAGCGTGTTCGCCGCATCGAGCGCGATGCCGACGCCGATCGAATAGGACACGAGCGTCACGTCCTTACCCTCGCGCGCGACGCGGGCCTTGCCGATCGGCAAAGTGCAATCGTCGAGCTTCGGCACGTCGAAGCTCTGGCCGTAGAGCAATTCATTCTCGAGGAAGACGACCGGATCCTCGCTGCGGATCGCGGCCTTCAGCAGGCCCTTCGCGTCGGCCGCGCTGTAGGGCGCGATCACGATCAGGCCCGGGACGCTGGCATACCAGGGCGCGTAATTCTGGCTGTGCTGAGCGCCGACTCGGCTCGCGGCGCCGTTCGGGCCGCGGAACACGATCGGGCAGCGCATCTGGCCGCCGGACATGTAATTGGTCTTCGCGGCCGAATTGATGATGTGGTCGATCGCCTGCATCGCGAAGTTGAAGGTCATGAATTCGATGACCGGCCTCAGCCCGCCCATCGCGGCGCCGGTGCCGACGCCAGCAAAGCCATATTCGGTGATCGGCGTGTCGATCACCCGCCGCGGGCCGAACTCGTCGAGCAGGCCCTGCGTGACCTTGTAGGCGCCCTGATATTCCGCGACCTCCTCGCCCATCACGAACACGCGATCGTCGGCGCGCATTTCCTCAGCCATCGCGTCGCGAAGCGCCTCGCGCAGGGTCTGGCGAACCATTTCGGTTCCCTCTGGCACTTCGGGAGCGGCGGGCTCGGCCTTGGTCACCAGTTGCTCGGTGCCGGTGTCGGCCGACTTCTTCTCTTCGGCGGCGGGCTCGGCCTTCTGCTCGCTCGGCGTCTCGGCGGGAGCCGGTGCCGGGGCCGGTGCAGGCGCCGCGGACGCATCCTCGCCCTCGCCCAGCAAGGTCGCGATCACGGTGCCGACCTTCACCCCGTCCGTGCCTTCCGGCACCAGGATCTTGCCGACCGTTCCTTCGTCGATCGCCTCGAACTCCATCGTTGCCTTGTCGGTCTCGATCTCGGCAAGCACGGTGCCGGACGCGACTTCATCGCCCTCCTTCACCAGCCATTTTGCGAGCGTGCCCTCCTCCATCGTCGGGGAGAGGGCGGGCATTTTCAGTTCAATTGGCATGTGGCGCCTCATCAGAAACGAACAGTCCGTCGCAGCGGCTTCCACGAGGTCCGCCCACGTCACGCAGAAATTGCCGACACTCGCGCCTGGTCATCGGACGCATCTTTATCGGGGCGAGACTCAGAAGGTCCGGCCTCGGTCGCCGGGGACCAAGGTCTACTGTCGCCGGCAAGCCAAACGAACACGGCCCGCGGAAGTCCGCGCAGCCACCCTCCAACAGACAAGGCGGACACGGAGGCGGAGGAACGTAGCCGGATGGCAGTCCCGACGATGGCTGCCCGACGACACCAAACATTGCCGCTACCAGCACCGGCAGCATCAGTAGCTCCCCACCAGCACGTCGGTGTAAAGCTCGGACGGATCCGGCTCGGGCGATTGCTCGGCGAAATCGGCGGATTCGGCGACGATGGCGCGGATGTCCTTGTCCATCGCCTTCAGCTCATCCTCCTTCACGCCCAGTTTCTCCAGCTCGCGCTTCGCCGCCTCGATCGGGTCGGATTTGTCGCGCACCGCCTGCACTTCCTCGCGGCTGCGATACTTGGCCGGGTCGGACATGGAATGGCCGCGATAGCGATAGGTCTTCAGCTCCATCAGCACCGGCCCCTTGCCGCTGCGCACCCATTCGACCGCCGTCTCGGCCGCGCCCCGCACCGCGAGCACGTCCATGCCGTCCACCTGCATGCCGGGAATGCGGAAGCTCTCGCCGCGCTTGTACAGCTGGTCCTCGGCGCTGGCGCGATTGACGCTGGTGCCCATGGCGTATTGGTTGTTTTCGATCACGAAGATGATCGGCAGCTTCCACAGCTCGGCCATGTTGAAGCTCTCATAGACCTGGCCCTGATTGGCCGCGCCATCGCCGAAATAGGCCATGCAGACCCCGCCATCGCCGGAATATTTGTGCTTGAAGGCCAGACCCGCGCCAAGGCTGACTTGCGCGCCGACGATGCCGTGGCCGCCATAGAATTTATGCTCGACGCTGAACATGTGCATCGAACCGCCCTTGCCCTTCGAGATGCCGGCCTGGCGCCCGGTCAGCTCGGCCATGATCACATTGGGGTCGATGCCGTAAGCGAGCATATGGCCGTGGTCGCGATAGCCGGTGATGACGCTGTCCGTCTCACTGTTCAGCGCCGACTGCAGGCCGACCGCGACCGCTTCCTGGCCGATATAGAGGTGACAGAAGCCGCCGATCAGGCCGAGGCCGTAAAGCTGTCCGGCCCGCTCCTCGAAGCGGCGGATGAGCAGCATCTGGCGATAGAATTCCAGCAAGGTCGCCTTGTCGGCCTTGAACCGTTTCGGTTCAGGCGGACGTTCGCGATTCGGTGTCGCGGGTGCGGGCGACGCGGATGCGCGCTTGGCGGCTGCTCGGGCCATGCTTGGGCCTCTCCCTTATTGCTCTACGGCGGCGTTGCGCCGGACCTATGGCGGCAAATGCGGGGAGTCGCAACGGGTGGCATGCCAAACGCGTCGTCCGGCCACCCCTAATCGAGGGTGATGACGTATTCGTTCTTGTCGACCACGCCGAGCTGGCGGCGCGCCTCCTCCTCCGCCAGATCGCGATCGGGGTTGCGCGGATCGAGCAGTTCGGAACGATGGATCAGCCGCGCCTCCTCGGCCTTCAGCCCGTCCAGCTTGGCCTGCCGATCGGCCGAGGTCCGGCGATATTCGCCCCACGACATCACGCCATTGTCGCCGATCACCGCGGAGGCGAGGAAATAGCCGAAAATCACCAGCCCGATCGCCGGAAAGGCGACGCGCTTGATCAGGGCAAAGGGACGAGGGGCGGCGACGGGCATTGCGAACCCTAAGAATCAGCAAAAGCCAGCCGAATCAAGCCTTCAACCACAATGGCTGACAATTATCGCGCTGAGATGGGCGAATGAGCGGACGGCTGGCGCTCACCCGAAAATATCGCGGCCCGCATAGATGGCCGAGCTGCCCAGTTCCTCTTCGATCCGCAGCAGCTGGTTGTATTTCGCCAGCCGGTCGGAACGGGCCAGCGAGCCCGTCTTGATCTGCCCGCAATTGGTGGCGACGGCGAGGTCGGCGATGGTCGTGTCCTCGGTCTCGCCGGAGCGGTGGGACATCACGGCGGTGTAGGCATTGCGGTGGGCGGTGGTGACCGCTTCCAGCGTCTCCGTCAGCGTCCCGATCTGATTGACCTTGATCAGGATGGAATTGGCCAGGCCTTCCTCGATCCCGTCCAGCAGCCGCGTCGGATTGGTCACGAACAGATCGTCGCCGACCAGTTGCACCGCGTCGCCCAGCCGCTCGGTCAGCACCGCCCAGCCCTGCCGGTCATCCTCGCCCATGCCGTCCTCGATCGAGCGGATCGGGTAGGCCGAGGCCAGTTCGCCGAGATAGTCGGCCATCTGCTCGGAGGAGAGCGAGCGCCCCTCTCCGTCCAGCCGGTAGGCGCCGTCCCGGAAGAATTCCGTCGCGGCGCAATCGAGCGCGAGCACCACATCCTCGCCGGGCTTGTAGCCGGCCTGCTCGATCGCCTTCATGATCAGGTCCAGCGCTTCGCGCGCCGAGCCGATGTTCGGCGCGAAACCGCCTTCGTCCCCCACCGCGGTGGAAAGGCCCGCCTGATGCAGGCCCTTTTTCAGCGTGTGAAAAATCTCCGCGCCGCAGCGCAGCGCCTCGCCGAACGTGTCGGCGCCGACGGGCATGATCATGAATTCCTGAAAATCAATCGGATTGTCGGCGTGGGCGCCGCCATTCAGGATGTTCATCATCGGCACCGGCAAGGTGCGGGCCGAAACCCCGCCGATATAACGATAGAGCGGCAGGCCGCGCGCATCCGCCGCGGCTTTCGCCGTCGCGAGCGACACGCCCAGGATCGCGTTCGCGCCCAGCCGCATCTTGTTCTCGGTGCCGTCGCATTCGATCATCAATTCGTCGATCTCGAGCTGGTCCTCGGCCTCGTTGCCGATGATCAGCTGGGCGAGCTCGCTGTTCACACTGTCCACCGCCTGCTCGACGCCCTTGCCGAGCCAGCGCGTGTCATCGCCGTCGCGCTTCTCCACCGCTTCATAGGCGCCGGTCGAGGCCCCGGACGGCACCGCCGCGCGGCCCAGGCTGCCATCCTCCAGCAGCACTTCGACCTCCACCGTCGGCTGGCCGCGGCTGTCGAGGATCTGACGGGCGTGAACATCGATGATCGCGGTCATTGTTTCGGCTCCGATATGGCCTATCTTGGAATGCGAAGGCGCGTTTCGCGGGCGGCTTATCGGGGCCATGCGCGGCACGCAACTTTCGCGTCGGTGGCGGAACGAGAAGCCCGGCGCGGGTGTTCAGTTGTTGGAATTGCGTATCGCCGACCAAGGAGGAATTGCCATGCCGTCCCGCCAGACCGGACTCCCCGAGGGGACCGATCACATTATCGACACCAATATCGATCTCGGTGAGGGCAATGGCGCGAAGGGCGGCGGCAAGAGCCGCGCCGCGACCAAGGCTGGCGACGCGGCGCCGAAAAGCTCGGCATTCCAGTTCGACAAGGATGATGGCGAGGGCCACGGTGTCAGCGGCATCGCCGGCCAGGTCCGCGATCAGATCAGCACGCTGAAGGCCCAGGCGGGTGACAAGGCGCGCGAATATGCGGACGACGGCAAGAACAAGGCGTCCGGCCTGCTGCAGAGCCTCGCAGAAATCCTGGCCGACGCTTCAGGTTCGGTCGAGGACCGGCTCGGCGGCCAATATGCCGGCGTCGGCCGCAAGGCATCGGATTCGATCAAATCGCTCGCCTCGACCATCGACGAGCGCAGCATCGACGATCTGGTCGAGGATGCGCGCGCCTTCGTGCAGCGCAGTCCGGCGGTCGCCATCGGCATTGCCGCCCTGCTCGGCTTCGCGGTCGCGCGGGTCGTCCGGAGCGGGCTCAGCGAGTATCGCGACGGCGATGCCTGAAGACGAAGGCGGCCTGCTCGCCTCGCAGGCCAATGATCCGCGCGATGAATCGATCGGCGGCCTCGTCAAGCGGCTGGTCGCTGACGGCAAAGCTTATGCGCGCGCGGAAATGGACCTTCTCAAGCAGGTCGCCCGGCATCGCGCGAAGCGGGCGAAGGCTGGCATCGGCCTGCTCGGCATCGGCATTGTCTTGCTGCTCTGCGCGCTGCAGGCGCTGGTCCTCGCGCTCGTACTTGGACTCGCGACCCTGATCGGCCCGTTCGGCGCGGGCATGGCGATATGCGCGATCTTCGCGATCTTCGGCCTCCTCGCCGCCCGCGCCGGCGGCAAGGCCTTGGCCGCTTTGGGTGGCGGCCCGGACGAGAAAGCCGCGCTTGCGCGAGGAGACGACCAGCCATGAGTGTACAGGATCTGGCCGAGCTGGAACAGGCACGGCGCAACAAGGCCCTCGCCAAAGCGCGGGTGCAGAGCACTACCGGAGCGCTGAAGGAGCGGCTCAAGCCCGCGAATCTGGTGGCCTCCGCCGTCGGCGGCGTCCGGCAGAAAACCCAGGCGGCCAGCGGCAAGGTCGCCGGCACGATGCGCAAGCGGCCGGCCGCCACGACGGTTGCGGCGGGTATCGCCGCGCTGATCCTGTTCCGCAAGCCGCTCAAGAAGCTGGCCTGCCGCCTGTTCGGCAAAGGCCGAAAAACCAATCCCGCCACCACCTCAGCCCAGTAGGAGTAAGATCATGGCGAACACCGACAGCAGCAAGGCCGGCGTCAACGCCAACGACCGGGCCGGCAACGGAGCCAGCCGGCGGATCGGCGACAATCCCGTCGCGGCGCTCGGCGCCGGCTTCGCGGTCGGCGCGCTGGTTGGCGCATTGCTGCCCTCCAGCCGCCGCGAGCGCGAAGCGCTGCAGCCGATCGGCGCGAAGATCGGCGACGCCGCGCGCGGCGCGGTCGATAGCGGCCGCGAGAAATTCGGCCGCCTCAGCGACGAGGTCGTGACGCAGGTGAAGAGCAGCGTCGATCAGGTCGTCGCCAAGGCCAAGGAAGAAACGGGCGCCTGAACCGCGCCCGCCCTTGCGGAAGCCGCTCGTGCTCGCCTAACGCGAGCCGATATTTTTCCCGAGGAATCTCCTACCGATGAGCAAGTTGCATCTCGTTTTCGGCGGCCGCGTGCGCGATCCGCAGGGCCTCGACTTCGTCGATCTGGAAAAGATCGACCTGGTCGGCGTCTATTCCAATTATGCGGAGGCAGAGGAAGCCTGGCGCGGCAAGGCGCAGCGCACCGTGGACGACGCCGAGATGAAATATGTCGTGGTCCATTTGCACCGGCTGCTTGAACCCGACGCGGCGGAGCAGCCTGAATAGCCTTTCGGCCTCAGGCTTTCCGGTAGCGCCAGAGCAAGAGTGGCCGGGCGAGGATCACGCCCGCGACGAAGCCGCCGATATGAGCGCCGACCGCCAGCACGATGCCGTCCGTGCCGGCACTTAGCACGATGGCGACCGCGACCTGCAGCGCGACCCAGGCGGCCAAGAGCCACAGCACGTTGAGCCAGAGGGCCAATCGGGCGTTGGCGACGCGCACCCGGTTCTTGCCGAACAGCATGGCATAAGCGCCGATCACAGCCGACACCGCACCGCTGGCCCCGATCATCGGACGCGGAAGGCCGCTCGTCAGTTGGTCCGCGCCATATTGCCCCGCGGCTGCCGCATAGGCGCCGACGACATAGAGAATGACCAGGTTTACCGGCCCGAGTGCACTCTCGACCGCGCGACCGCAGAATGCGAAGACCATCATGTTGAACAGCAGATGCAGGGTCCCTGCGTGCAGCAGCGCGGCCGTCAGCGGCGTCAGAACGAATGGCACGCGCGGAAAGCCGAGCCGGTCGCTGAGGAACGCGAGCAAATCCCCGTTGGGCGGGAAGAAGGCGCCCCACAACACTGCTTCGTCGCGCCAGCCCACGACTGATACGACCAATTCGATGAAAATCGTCGCGAGCGCGATCGCGACGGTCGCGCGTGCGGTGTGCCAGCTGTTGGGAGTGCGCACGCCTGCGCCGCAGCTTATTTGAACTCGATCTTCGCGATCTCGAAGTAACGGTCGCCCGACGGGGCGGAGAATTCCACCTCGTCGCCGACATTCCGGCCGATCAGGGCGCGGCCCAGCGGCGAGGAATAGCTGATCCGGCCCACCTTCGCGTCCGCCTCGGTCTCGCCGACAATCTGATAGACGATCGTCTTGTCATTCTCGTCGAGCAGCTGAACGGTCGCGCCGAAAATCACCTTGTCGCCGGACAGGGTGGCGGGATCGATCACCATCGCGCGGCTGAGCCGGTCGTCGATATCGGCGATCATCGCCTCGATCTGGCCCTGCCGCTCCTTCGCGGCATGATATTCGGCATTTTCGGAAAGGTCGCCATGGGCGCGCGCTTCCTCGATCGCGTCGATCACCTGCGGCCGCTCGCTTTTCAACGCGCGCGCCTGGGCCTGGAGCTTCTCATAGCCCTCCGCCAGCATCGGCATCTTCTCGACGGTAGCCATTCACCCTCACCTTTCAAAAACCAGCCGACCGGACGCAGAATATGCGCCCGCCCGAAGTCTATCTTGTCGGAGAAATTGTCGCTTCAGGACTTGGAATAATAATCCTGAAGGGCGCGCACTTCAAGCCGATGCGCCTGCAGCGCCTCTATCGCCCGCACCGCCGCCACACTGGAGGCCGCCGTGGTGAAGTAGGGAATGCGCTGTTGCACGGCGGAGGCGCGGATGGAGGCGCTGTCCTTGTGGCTCTGCCAGCCCTCGGTGGTGTTGAACACCACATCGATACCGCCATCCTTGATCTTGTCGACGATGTGCGGGCGGCCCTGCGCGACCTTGTTGACCCGCTCGATCTCCAGACCCAGCGCCTTCAGATAATCCGCCGTGCCGCCCGTCGCGACGACCTTGAAGCCGAGACCGATGATGGTCCGGATCGCCTCGCCGATCATCGGCTTGTCGCTGTTCTTCACCGAAACGAAGACGGTGCCGGTGGTCGGAAGCTCGTTTCCGGCGCCCTGTTGCGACTTCAGGAAGGCGCGCGCGAAATCGCTGTCGATCCCCATCACCTCGCCGGTCGATTTCATCTCCGGGCTCAGCACCGGATCGACACCGGGGAAGCGCGCGAACGGGAAAACCGCCTCCTTGACCGCGATGTGATCCACGTTCCGGTCGATCGCTGGCAGTGCCGCCAGCTTCTCGCCCGCCATCACCCGCGCCGCAACCTTCGCGACCGGCGCGCCGATCGCCTTGGCGACGAAAGGCACGGTGCGGCTGGCACGCGGATTCACCTCGATGAGGTAGACTTGCCCGTCCTTCACCGCGAACTGGATGTTCATCAGGCCGCGCACAGAAAGCGCCTCGGCCAGCACCCGCGTCTGCCGCTCGATCTCGGCGATAACATCGGACGGCAGGCTGTAGGGCGGCAGCGAGCAGGCGCTGTCGCCCGAATGGACGCCAGCCTCCTCGATATGCTGCATGATACCCGCGATGACGACCTGATCGCCGTCGCAGATCGCATCGACATCGACCTCAATCGCATCGCGCAGATACTGGTCGATCAGCACCGGGCTGTCGCCGCTCACCTGCACCGCGGTCTGGATGTAATCCTCCAGTTGCACGGGGGAATCGACGATCTCCATCGCCCGTCCGCCCAGCACATAGCTCGGCCGCGTCAGCACCGGATAGCCGATCCGCTCGGCGACCGCGATCGCCTCCTCGCGGCTGCGGGCGATGCCGTTCATCGGCTGGCGCAGGGCCAATTTGTCGATCAGCGCCGCGAACCGCTCGCGGTCCTCGGCAAGATCGATCGCGTCCGGCTGCGTGCCCAGGATCGGAATACCGGCCGCGTGCAACGCCGCCGCCAGCTTCAGCGGCGTCTGTCCGCCATATTGCACGATGACGCCGGCGAGTTCGCCATTCGACATCTCCTTCTGCAGGACCTCGAGCACGTCCTCGGCGGTCAGCGGCTCGAAATAGAGGCGGTCGGACGTGTCGTAATCTGTGCTCACCGTCTCCGGATTGCAGTTGATCATGATCGTCTCATAGCCCGCGTCGCGCAGCGCGAAGCAGGCGTGGACGCAGCAATAATCGAACTCGATCCCCTGCCCGATCCGGTTCGGCCCACCGCCCAGGATCGCGACCTTGCGCCGCGCCGTCGGCTGGCTCTCATCCTCCGGCTCGCCGAAGCTCGGCGCCTCGTAGGTGGAATACATGTAGGGCGTCTTCGCCTCAAACTCGGCGGCGCAGGTGTCGATCCGTTTGAACACCGGGCGCACGCCAAGGCGGTGCCGCAGCGCGCGGACTTCCTCTTCGCTCGTCGCCCCGGCCAGTGCGCGGACGGTATCGGCGATCAGTCCCCCGCCGCGCGCAAGCGTGCGCGCATCGCTGCTGAGATGCAGGCTCCGCACCGCGAGATCGGCAAGGCGCTTGTCGGAGAAGCCCATCTGCTTCAGCGCCAGCAGGCCCGCGGCCTCGGTCGGCAGACCTTCGCGGCAGACCTGTTCCTCCGCCGCGACAATCTCCGCGATCCGCTCGAGGAACCAGGGATCGTAATGGGTGACCGCGCCGATCCGCGCGATGCTCAGCCCTTCCCTCAAGGCTTGCGCGGCGATCAGCAGCCGGTCCGGCGTCGGCCGCGACAGGGCTGCCTCGATCTCGTCATGCGGCGCGCCTTTCAGCTCGGCGACATCGTCGAGCCCGTTCAGGCCCGTCTCCAGCCCGCGCAACGCCTTCTGCAGGCTCTCGTGGAAATTGCGCCCGATCGCCATCACCTCGCCGACCGACTTCATCGCCGTGGTCAGCAACGCCTCTGAACCCCGGAATTTCTCGAAAGCGAAGCGGGGGATCTTGGTGACGACATAATCGATCGACGGCTCGAAGCTCGCCGGCGTCACGCCGGTAATGTCGTTCTGGATCTCGTCCAGCGTGTAGCCCACCGCCAGCTTCGCCGCGACCTTGGCGATCGGAAAGCCGGTCGCCTTGGACGCCAAGGCCGATGAACGCGACACGCGCGGGTTCATCTCGATCACCACGAGCCGGCCGTCGCGCGGATTGACCGCGAACTGAACGTTCGAGCCGCCCGTCTCGACGCCGATCTCGCGCAAGCAGGCGATGCTCGCGTTGCGCATGATCTGATATTCCTTGTCGGTCAGCGTCAGCGCCGGCGCGACCGTGATGCTGTCGCCGGTGTGGATGCCCATCGGGTCCACATTCTCGATGCTGCAGATGATGATGGCATTGTCCGCGCGGTCGCGGACCACCTCCATCTCATATTCCTTCCAGCCCAGCACCGATTCCTCGATCAGCACCTCGTTGGTCGGCGAGGCGTCCAGCCCGCCGGTGACGATCGCGACGAATTCCTCGCGATTGTAAGCGATGCCGCCGCCCGTGCCGCCCAGGGTGAAGCTCGGCCGGATGATCGCCGGCAGGCCGGTGGTCTCCAGCCCCTTGATCGCCTCCTCCAGCGAATGCGCGATCGCCGAGCGGGGGCTTTCCAGCCCGATCTTGTCCATCGCCTGGCGGAATTTCAGCCGGTCCTCGGCCTTCTCGATCGCCTCCGCATTGGCGCCGATCAGCTTCACGCCGAGCCGCTCCAGCGTGCCGTCCTTGGCGAGCGCGAGCGCGGTGTTCAGCGCCGTCTGCCCGCCCATCGTCGGCAACAACGCGTCCGGCCGCTCCTTCTCGATAATCTTGCGGACATAATCGGGCGTGATCGGCTCGATATAGGTCGCGTCCGCAAATTCCGGATCGGTCATGATCGACGCCGGGTTCGAATTGACCAGGACGATGCGATAGCCGTCCGCCTTCAGCGCCTTGGCCGCCTGCGTCCCCGAATAATCGAACTCCGCCGCCTGGCCGATGACGATCGGGCCGGCGCCGATGATGAGGATGGAGGAAATGTCAGTTCGACGGGGCATCGGGGATACGTTCCAGACCTTCCAGGACCACGAGGGTGAGGCTTCTCCGCCGCGCCCAGCGCCGCACGCACACCTGCTGCGTCGCCACCGGGTTCGGCACGATCATGAAAAGCAAACGCGGCTCCTCTTCTTCCTGCGCCAGTTCGCCTAGCGCGAGTCCGCAGGACTGGCCGACGCGGGTGAGCTCGTCATTGGTGTACATGCGGGCGGGGGTCATGCAGCCGGCCAAAGTCAGCGTCCCAAGCAGCGAGCAAATTCCAAATTTATGCATCGGTCGCCCCCAAGACTGGCAGGCTTCCAAACTCATTAGGCTGGAGCACCGTCACGTCGAGAAGCTCGAACAGGCTGCCGTGACGCGTGGCGACATCCTCCAATTTCTGCGCCAGTGTCACCACTGACTCCCGCGTCAACGGAGCGCGTCCATGCATGTATATCCACCCGGACCCGTCCGGCGGATCGCCCTGCCAGCCCATCTCGCAAAGATCCCGGTAGGTTGGCACAAGCACCTCGTCGCCTCCCACGAAATTCGCGATGAAGGCATGGTCTGCGTTAAGGTCCTCGCCCGCCGCTTCCCAGGCTGCGAAAAAGCGGGGTAGCCTCTCAGCGATGTCCTGGGACGTCGTCTTCACTTCACCGCCGCCACGAACTTCTCGAACAGATACTGGCTGTCCTGCGGCCCCGGGCTCGCCTCCGGGTGATATTGCACGCTGAACGCAATCTGGTCGGTCAGTTCCAGCCCGCAATTCGAGCCGTCGAACAGGCTGACATGCGTCTCGCGCGCATTCGCGGGCAGGCTCTCCCGCTCCACCGCGAAGCCGTGGTTCATGCTGGTGATCTCGACGCGGCCGTCCGCGAGGCGCTTGACCGGGTGGTTCGCGCCGCGATGACCCTGGTGCATCTTCGCCGTCCGCCCGCCGATCGCCAGCGCAAGCAATTGGTGACCGAGGCAGATGCCGAACAACGGCTTCTTCGTCGCCAGCAATTGCTGGATCACCGGCACCGCATAGCGGCCGGTCGCGGCCGGATCGCCGGGGCCGTTAGACAGGAAGAAACCATCCGGCTTGTGCGCCATCACCTCGTCGAACGAGGCGGTCGCGGGCAGCACCGTCACCCGCGCCCCGGCATCGCGCAGATTGCGGAAGATGTTGCGCTTCGAGCCATAGTCGATCGCGACGATATGCGGCTCGCCCTTGACGCCCGCATCCCATTCCTCGTCGGCGACATAGCCTTCGCCGAGCCGCCAGCGCCGTCCCGCCCAGCGGTACATTTGCGCGGTCGAGACTTCCTCGGCCAGGTCCATGCCCTCCAGCCCGGGCCAGGCCCGCGCCTGCTCGGTCAGCGCCGCCAGATCGAACTGCCCGTCCGCCCGGTGCGCGATCACCGCATTGGGCGCGCCCTGCATGCGGATCCGCCGCGTCAACGCCCGCGTATCGACGCCGCTGATCCCGATGCGACCGTTGCTCCGCATCCAGAAATCGAAGCCCTGGATCGCGCGGAAATTGCTCGGCTTCGTCACATCCTCGCGCACGATGCAGCCCAAAGCGAACGGATTGTCCGCCTCCAGATCCTCGTGATTGGCGCCGACATTGCCGATGTGCGGAAAGGTGAAGGTGACGATCTGCTTCGCGTAGGAAGGATCGGTCATCACCTCCTGATAGCCGGTCATCGCGGTGTTGAAGCAGACCTCGCCGACCGCCTCGCCTTCCGCGCCAAAGCCGCGGCCCCAGACGATTGTGCCATCGGCCAATACCAATACGCCCGTCGCTCCTTCTGGCGCAGGCGTGTGGCTGGCGTCGGCCATGGCGGCGGGCACTCCTTCTTGCGTCCGGCGATGTCGCTAAGCTGCGGCGGCTAGAGACGGCCCGGCATCAGGTCAATCCTGTTAAACGCGCTACCGCCGCCCTATGTTGGCCGTTTCCCCGATAGTCGGACGGACGGCCCATGATTCGCGATGAGATCAAGGCGGCGCTGGTGAGCGCCATGAAGAGCGGTGAGAAGGCGAAGGTGGGCGCGATCCGCCTGATTCAGTCCGCGCTGAAGAATCGCGACATCGAATTGCGCGGCAAGGAAACGGGCGACGACGACGCGCTGGTGACCGACGTGCTGCAGAAAATGATCAAGCAGCGCCGCGAATCGATCGAGATGTATACCAAGGGCGGGCGTCAGGAGCTGGCCGACGTGGAAGCCGCCGAGATTGCGGTGATCGAGGCCTTCCTGCCCGCGCAGCTGAGCGAGGCGGAGCTGGCCGCGGCGATCGACGCGATCGTGGCGGAGACGGGCGCGGCCTCGATCAAGGATATGGGCAAGGTGATGGCGGTGCTGAAGGAGCGTCATGCCGGGTCCGTGGACATGGGCAAGGCCGGGGCCGTGGTGCGGGGGAAGCTCGCTTAAGCGCGGATGACGCTCTCCCCCCAATTCCTCGACGAGCTGCGCGCGCGGACCTTGTTGTCCGCACTGGTCGGCAAGTCCGCGAAACTGACGAAGGCCGGGCGCGAGTACAAAGCCTGCTGCCCGTTCCACAACGAGAAGACGCCCAGCTTCTACGTCAATGACGAGAAGGGCTTCTACCATTGCTTCGGCTGCCAGGCGCATGGCGACGCGATCCGCTGGCTGACCGACGCGCGCGGGCTGCCCTTCATGGATGCGGTGAAGGAACTGGCCGATGCGGCGGGGATTGAAATGCCCGCGCCCGATCCGCAGGCCAAGGCCCGCGCCGAACGCGCGCTCGGCCTCTATGAAGCGATGGAGGCGGCGCAGGCCTTCTTCGAGGAGCAATATGGCGGACTCGAAGGCGGCGAAGCGCGGGCGTATCTGCAGAAGCGCGGGATCAGCGAGGAAACCCGCAAGCGCTTCGGCTTCGGTTTCGCGCCGGACAGCCGTGGCAAGCTGAAGACGGCGCTCAAAGCGTTCGGCAACGAAAAGCTGATCGAAGGCGGACTGCTAATCCAGCCCGACGACGACCGCGAACCTTATGACCGTTTCCGCGGTCGTCTGACCTTCCCGATCCGCGACCGGCGCGGCCGCGTCATCGCCTTCAGCGCCCGCATCCTGGGGCCGGGCGAGCCCAAATATCTGAACAGCCCGGAGACGCCGATCTTCGACAAGGGCCGCAATTTGTTCAATCTCGACCGCGCCGCGCCCGCCGCACGGGCGGCCAATCGCGTGATCGTCGTGGAAGGCCAGATGGACGTTATCGCGCTCGACCAGGCCGGGATTGGCGAAGCGGTCGCGCCGCTGGGCACGGCGCTCACCGACATGCAACTCGCTTTGCTCTGGCAAATGACGCCGACGCCGATCCTCTGCTTCGATGGGGATTCAGCGGGGCAGAAAGCGGCGGTGCGCGGCGCGATGCGCGCCCTCCCCCA
Source organism: Sphingomonadales bacterium UBA2369 (assembly GCA_002344055.1). Lineage (GTDB taxonomy): Bacteria > Pseudomonadota > Alphaproteobacteria > Sphingomonadales > Sphingomonadaceae > Allosphingosinicella. The sequence goes on along the minus strand of DDTH01000003.1, from coordinate 2,273 downwards.
TCTCGCGCCGGGCCGCTCGCTCGCTTTCGCCACGCTCCCCGCCGGCCAGGACCCCGACGACCTGATCCGCGCCAACGGTCCGGGCGCGCTGGAGGCCTTGCTCGCCGCGCCGGAAGCGCTCGTCGACCGCCTCTGGCGGCACGAGCGCGAGGCGGAGCCGCTCGACACGCCGGAACAGCGCGCCGGGCTGAAGCGACGCCTGCTCGGCCTCAGCTCGGAGATTGGCGACCCGGATGTGCGCGATCAATATCGCGCCGAACTCCTCCGCCGTTTCGACGAAACCGTCCGCCCACCTCGGCGGGAATGGCAGCCCAACGCTCCGGGACGCGGCGCCGGCCGCAGGTTCCAGGCCCCGCCAAGGCCTGCTTCCGATGCCGCGCGCGCGGTCGGCGCGTCGGGCCTCAACCCCTCGGTCGCCCGCGCCGTACTGGACGGCCTGACCCGCTATCCTGCCCTCATCGCGGAACATGCGGAGGCGATCGCGGCCCTGCCTCTGGCCAGTGGCGAAGACCGCAAACGCCGCGACCTTTTGCTCGACGCCGCCTTCACGCACGATTCGCTTGATCCCGCCGCCCTCGACACCATATTGGCGGGCGCTGGGGTGCCGGGCCTCGCCGAGGCTTCCGGTCAACAGCGTGGACTGAACTTCTCCTTCGCCAGGGCCAATGCCGATCCGGAGCGCGCTCAACGCGAACTCGTTCTGGTCGTTGATGTCTTGGCGGCCAGGCCGGAACTGATTGCTGCACATGAAGCGGCGACGGCCCGACTGAAAGAGGCGTTCGACGAGACTAACTTCGCCGAGCAGCAAAGGCTGCGGGCGGAAATCGAAGAATCGGACCGGCGGCTGGCCCGCCTGGTTCTGGGTGACGAAACGATCTGAACGGGCAGAGCAAGCGGATGGCGAAGGCAGAAACGGTCGACACGGACGAGCGCGGCGAAGCGGGCGACGCGCCCCTGATCGATCTTAACGAAGCGGATCTCAAGAAGCTGATCAACCGTGCCAAGAAGCGCGGCTACATCACCTATGACGAGCTGAACGCGGCCCTGCCCCAGGACCAGATGTCCTCCGAGCAGATCGAGGACGTGATGTCTGCCCTCAACGAGCTTGGCGTCAACGTCGTGGAGAATGAGGAGGCGGACGAGGACGAGCCGCAGGCGGAGGAGCCGGCGGTCGACGAGGTCGATGGCGAGGGCGGCGAGACCTTTGTCGTCGAGAAGAAGAAGGAAACGGTTGATCGCACGGACGATCCGGTCCGCATGTATCTGCGCGAGATGGGGGCGGTGGAGCTGCTCAGCCGCGAGGGCGAGATTGCGATCGCGAAGCGGATCGAGGCCGGGCGGGACACGATGATCTGGGGGCTTTGCGAGAGCCCGATCACCTTCAACGCGATCATCAGCTGGTCGAACGCCCTGAACGCGGGCGAAATGCAGCTGCGCGAAATCCTGGACCTGGAAGCGATGCTCTCCAAGGGGCCGACCGCCGAACAGGTCGCGGCCGCGGAGGAAGGCGACGACGACACCATCTCCGAAAAGACCGCCGGCCCCAGCTTCAAGGAAGAAGAAGAGGTCGAGGACGCGCCGCCCGAAAAGAATGAGGATGATGACGATCTGGTCGAGCGCCGCACGCAGGCGCCGGCCGCGGAGGAAGAGGATGAGGACAACACGCTCAGCCTCGCCCAGATGGAAGAGACGCTGAAGCCAGACGCGCTCGAGAAGTTCGCGAAGATCACCGACCTGTACAAGAAATTCGGCAAGCTCCAGCTCGCCCGCATGGACGCGATGAGCGGCGGCGCGGAATTCTCCAAGGGCGACGAGAAGAAATATCAGTCGCTCAGCGAGCAGCTGACCGCCGAGGTCGAGAGCGTCCAGTTCCACGGCGCGAAGATCGAATATCTGGTCGACCAGCTCTACTCATACTCCAAGCGGCTGAACGCGCTGGGCGGGCAGATGCTGCGCCTGGCCGAGCGCCACAAGGTGCCGCGCAAGGCCTTCCTCGACGCCTATATGGGCCACGAGCTGGACGAAGGCTGGGCCGAGCGCGTCTGCGGCACCGACAAGAAATGGACCGCCTTCTGCACCACCGAAGGCGCCGCGATCGAGCGCATCCGCGCCGAGATTGCCGACATCGCGACCGCGACCGGCATGTCCCTCGCCGAATTCCGCCGCATCGTGAACCAGGTGCAGAAAGGCGAGCGCGAGGCCCGCATCGCCAAGAAGGAAATGGTGGAGGCGAATTTGCGCCTCGTCATCTCCATCGCCAAGAAATACACCAA
>DDTH01000016.1 GCA_002344055.1 Sphingomonadales bacterium UBA2369 | reverse complement strand
TCAGGCCAGCCTGCCACGCGCCGTTAGCAGGGTCAAATTAGTGCACTGTCACCGTAATCCGCCCCGCCCGTTCTAATTAGTGCACTGTCACCGTAATTGTAATTACGTAATTCCTCGCCCGGTCAAATCAGTGCACTGTCACCGTACTCACCGTGTCCACCATAATCTACCTGAGCCAGATACGACTTGGAAATGAGGCACGGCTCATAGGAGCTAATGCCCTTTCTTCCCAAGCTCCAGCCACCGGTTCACTGTACGGAACTAACTTTCCTTCTCGAAAAAACTGAGCTAACTGAATACAAGATTCCGCGTCTCCGAGAAGTGCGGCTCTAATGTAAAGCTCAAATGCCTTTATTTCATTTTTTTCAACATTAACACCTAAATCGTAGAACACAGCTAAATCGAATAGAGCCTCCGCGATATTGAATTTCTCAAGTTCAGAAAGTATCTGAAATGCCATTTTCTTATTCTCTTTGACAACACCTTCAACGCCATGAAGATACCACGTTGCTACCGCATACTTTGCTCGGATGTCGACCTCCGAAGCATCTGATAGAAGCTTTAACGCCTCCGCCGACCGACCCATTTGATCCACGCTTTGCAGCGCCTTATCGTAATCTGAGTTTTCCATTTTCATTCTTCTATCATTTCTAAGCAATGGGAGGGCCGCATCTGTCCTGATACAAATCAGCGAAAGGGCTAAAGCAAATGCTGAGCATCCACCATGGGAGAATCGGGCCTGGCAGCTTGGGTAGCGGCCACTCTGGCGGTGGCCAAGGCCCTCTCCAACCGGATGGAGGTCGACGCGGAGCTCTACGTCGGTCATCAGCCCTCTCCCCACCCCAATCCCTATTCTGCCGAGCCTGACCCTCTTGGTGCCTTTCTCTTGTGGACGGGCGCGCACCGCTACGGTGCTCAGACCCCCCGCTTGGGCCACCAGATCCAGCCCCACCTCCGCCTCTGCGGCCCCGTCTCGGCGGATCGCCTTTTACGACCATCTCACCCCCATCGTAGCCTTCCTCCCCAAGAGGTGAGAACATATCGGAGCCGGCCATCATCGTCGAACCGAACCCGCCGATATATCCCCGATCGATGTCAGTCGGGCCGTCCCTCTCTTCCTCTTTCACGCGTTCACCCGTCACAACGATCTCGCCCGCCATAAGCCCCAACGGATCGGTGAAGTTCACCGGGTCCCCATCCACATAGGCATAGAGGTTCATCCCATCGCGATACCCAATGGGATCGGTCTGCATGAACCTTCCGCGCGTGGGATCGTACATCCTAGCCTTGTAATACCACAGCCCATGCTCGGGCAGCCACACCTGGCCGGTATAGCCGAACCGCCCCAGATTGTTGCTCATCGGACGACCATATTCGTCATATTCGTTGAGCTGGTAGAGCGCGCCGTTCGGACTGCCGTCCGCCGAGATGGCGACGATGCTGCCCCGCTCGTCGGCGTGCAGGTAGCGGCGGTTATTGCCCTGATCGTACCAGATCAGCGGCTCGTCCATGCCGGGACCGTGCACGTAGCGGTGGACGAGCGTGGTGTTGCTATATTCCTCCACCAGCGCCAGCCCGTCATAGGCGAACTTGAACCCCCAGGCCGTGCGCGCCAGCCGCAGCAGCGGGTCATATTGCAGGGCATTGCCCACACCGGTCTGCGAGGTCAGCAGATTCTCGCTGGAGTAGGCGAACGTGTTGATGCCGTCGCTGGTCAGATTGCCCCGCGCGTCGTGCGTGAACCCGCTGGTGGCGATCTGGTTGCGGCCGTTATGCGTGTCGGTCCGGCTGCCGTTCGCCAGCCCCGCATAGCTGAACAGGTCGTTCGAGCGTGTGTTGCCGACGATCTGGCTCGCCGGATTGTGGGTGAACCCCAAGGTCACGTCGCCGGCGCTGCCGTTCATGTTCTGGGCCAGCTGGCTGAGCCGCGACACGGCGTCGTAGCTGTAGCTCTGCGTCGCGCCATTGCCGTAGGTCAGGCTGCTGCGCCTGCCCAGCGCGTCATAGCCGAAGGTCGCCAGCGTCGTGCTGCCATTCTCCAGCATCCCGGACATCTCGCCCGTGACCAGATAATCGTAGGTCACGTAGAAGCTGTCCGGATAGGTCAGCCGCGTACGGCGGCCGGCGGCGTCGAACTGCGCCGTCATCGTGCCGTTCGGCCCCACCTGGGTGAGGTTACGGCCCAGGGCATCGAACGTGAACGAGAGCGCATGGCCAGACTGGCTGGCGCCGGTCAGGCGGCCGAGCAGATCGTAGCTGTAGCTCACGTCCGGTTCCGAGCCGGGCAGGTCCTTGGCGGTGACCCGGTTCAGGTTATCGTAGCTGAACGCGATATTCTGCCCGTCCCGCAACTCCCGGTTGGTGACGTTGCCGTTGGCGTCCAGGGTCAGGATCTCGTCGTCGGTCGTCGAGCTGGTCCCCGCCCCTTGCGTCGTGTCCGGGAAGCGCGTGCGCACCAGCCGGTCGTGGCCGTCATATTCATAGGTGGTGCGGTTGCCCTCGCCGTCGGTGACGTGATGGACCCGGCCATTGTCGGTATAGGCGGTGGCCACCTCGTTCGCCTGGGCGGCCGTGCCGTAGGCGGACTGGACCAGAGTCACTTGCCCGGCATCGTCGCGGGTGGTGCGGACGATCCGGTCGGGGCCGAAGCTGCCTTCCGTGTCGAGCGTGCAGGCGTCGGACGGCAAAGAGGCGAACTCCGCCGGGTTCATCCGCTGCGCCACGCATTCCACCCGGCCCAGCGCGTCGTGGCTCATCTGGGTCAGGGCGTAGGTGGTGCCGCCATTGACCAGCCGCTGCACGACCGGGCGGGCATTGGCGTTATAGACGGTTTCCACTTTCTCCGCCGCGCTGAACGAAGTCCAGTCGCCGTCCGACTGGCTGACGACCGTGCCGCGCTCCTGGGCCGTGGGGAGACCGTTCGTGTAGGTGGTGCGCGTCGCCCGGTGGGTGAGCGCGCCGCCGCCGTCCGGATCGGGGCCGATCACCCCCACCACGCGCCGGCCGGCATCGTAGCGGATGCGGGTCGTGTCCGCGCTGCCCGACAGCGGGCCGTCCACCGTCTCCACATCGCCGACCGCAGTGTAGGTGGCGGTGGTGACCGCGCTGATCGATCCGGTGCCGTCCCGCCGCTGGACCGAGTTCACCCGGCCCTGGCCGTCATGGCCGATCACCGTCCGGCTCTCGTCCGCCGTCCCCACGCAGCCCGGCGCCACCCCGGACGCGCAGGTCGAGACCCCGGTCAGGCGGTATTCGCCGCCGCTCAGCGTATAGGCGTAGCGCGTCTCCGGACGGTCGCCGCTGCCGGACGGGGCCGGGGCGGTGACGGTCAGCACCCCACCATGGGTGGCGTCATAAGTGTAGTCGGTGGTGTTGCCGCGCGCGTCGGTGACGCTGTTCGGACTGTTGCAGGTGACCGGATTGGCGCAACTGGTGTCGTAGTCCGCCGTCACCACCACGTCCGCCAGGCCCGAGCCGGGCTTGGCGACGTTGCGCGTCTCGGTGACGTTGCCGCGCGCGTCATAGGTATATTGCGTATAATCGCCCTCGTCGCGCGTCACGCGGGTCGGGCGGCTGTCGCCGTCATATTGGAACGCCGTGACCCGGCCGAGCGGATCGGTGACGGAGGTCGGGCGGCCGATCGTCATATCGGAGACGATCGTGGTCTGCTCGCTCAGCGCGTCGGTCACCACCATGGTCGCGGTCGTGCCGACAATTGTGCGGGAGTAATTGGTGGTCACGCCCTCGTTGGTGACGGAGATCGACCCGCCGCCGCCGCTCGAGATCGCGAACGTGTCGCTGCCCGCGCCCGGCCGGCGGATGCTCATGTTCGTGCCGCCGCCGGTCATCCGCCAGGTCAGGCCGCCCATGTCGGTGATGTCGGTGACGATGGCGCTGACCGGCGAATAGCTGACGCTGCCCACGGTCGGGCTGACCAGATTGGTGTTCAGCAGGGTCGCGCCGGTCCGCTCGTACCAGTCGGCCGGCGGCGGCTGGTTGGCGGTCGGGCTGGAGTTCACGAAACTGAACTCCGCCGCATAGCCCGCGCTGTTGGAGATGCGCCGGAGGCGATAATAATGCTGATGGTCTTGGGGGAAGGTGCTGCCGGTGGCGAGCGTGTGGAGGTCCCACTCGAAATCAACCGTCCGGCCGTCCGGCGTCGTCATCGACAAGGGCAGCAGGTCGCAGCTTTGCGTGCCGGCCATCGTATCCTGGCAGAAATTGCTGTCGCCATAATCCGGGCCGAAGGGGCTGCCGAACAGGATTTCCGTCCCGTCCGCGGCGGTCAGCACATATTGCCCGCCGGAGCCGGTGAGCGTCGAACCGTCCTCATTGTCCGGCGTCAGCGCGGTCGTGGTGCCGGTGTAGCGCTGCCAGGTCCGCGCGCCGGTGATGACCGCGTTGACGACGCTGCCGACGCCCGAGCGCTGCAGCATGATCTGGTCGATGCTCAGATGGTTGCGCGTGCCGGCGCGGACCCGCTCCAGGCGGAGCGCGTCGCGGCCCGATCCGAGCACCGCCTCGACCAGGCTCATCACGGCGTCGCCATGGGTGAGGTCGATGCCGTTTCCATCGAGATTGCGGAAGGCCGGCTGTGCGGTCGGCTGCGCCAGCGCCGGCTGCGTGCACATGGCGGTGGATGTCAGAAGGGCGCAGGAAAGGGCGCCCGCGCGAAGCAGGTTCGTTGTCATGTCTTTCGTCTCCGAATGTCGCGCCCGGACCGCCGGACGCCGAATGTCTTCAGGTTTGCCCGCGCCGCCGGCCGCCCAGGGGGAAAGACGGCCGACGGCGCGAACCCCGGCGCGCCCGTTTCAGCGAACGGGAGCGGCGAGTGCGCCTGCCCCAGTGGACGGGCGCCGCGAGCGCGCCTGTCTTGGTGGACGGGCGCCGCGAGCGCGCCTGCCTTGGTGGGCGGGCGCCGCGAGCGCGCCCTTACGGCACGCCGGTCACGTTGCGGTCGGTGCGGTTGTTGGCCTTGTCGTAGCTGTAGGCGGTGTTGACGCCATTGTTGACGTTGCCGCTCCGTTCGACCTTCACCAGCCGGCCGCGCGCGTCGTAGCGATAAGCGATATTCTCCGTGCCGAACGCCGCCGCGCCACTGGCGGCCGCGGCCACGCCCGCCGCCAGCGCGCCGATCATCAGCGCCGCCTTGATGCCCAATTCCTTCATGTCAGTCCTCCGTCGCGAATCACTTGCCTTCTGTGAACAGATAGAGAACATCTGGAATCCTACAGCGCAAGCACAATAGGATTTATCCTATTTGCACGGAGCGCCTTGCCCGGCCGCGGTCATGCGAAAGCGCGAAGCGCTTCCACCACAGGCGATCAGGCTCTAAGCGGAGAGCCGCATGACCGACGATCCCGCCTCGACCCAGCGCCTGACCTTGCGCCGCGGCGGTTTCGCGCGGCTGGCGGACGCATCGCGCTGGCTCGGCGAGAAAGCCGAGCCGGTGACGCGGCGGCTCGGCCGGCTGTGGGACAAGAGATGGATCAAGGCGCTGGCGGCGCTCGCGACCCTGCCCTTCATCGGCTACGGCCTGCTCTGGTTCATGTTCGCGCGCGATCTGCCGTCGGCGGAGAGTCTGCTGACCTACCGCCCGCCTTTGCCGACCTATGTGCGCAATGCGGATGGCGACACAGTTCAAACCTTCGCCCGCGAACGCCGCGTCGAGCTGGCCTATGAGGAATTCCCGCAGCAATTGGTCGACGCCTTCACCTCGGCGGAGGACAAGACCTTCTTCGAACATGGCGGCATCGACTGGACCGGGACGCTCGGCGCGATCTTCGATTATGTCAGCAAGGCAGGATCGGGCGAGCGCGCCCGCGGCGGATCGACCATCACGCAGCAGGTGGCGAAGAACCTGCTGCTCGGCGACGAATATTCGGTGACGCGCAAGATCAAGGAGGCATTCCTCGCCGGCCGCATCGAAAGCGTGCTGAGCAAGCAGCAGATCATCCAGCTCTACCTCAACCAGATCTTCCTCGGCCGGAACGCCTATGGCGTGCAGGCGGCGTCACGCGCCTATTTCGACAAGGACGTCGCAGATCTTGAGCTGCATGAGTTCGCCTTCCTCGCCATCCTGCCGCGCGCGCCGAGCGCCTATGACCCCAACCGCAATGCCGAGCGCGCCAAGGAGCGGCGCGACTGGGTGCTCGGGCAGATGGAGGCGAACGGCAAGATCACCGCCGCGCAACGCGCCGCCGCGCAGGCCCGGCCGCTCGGCACGGTGCGCAGCGCGGGTCCGGGCGTCGCCAATGTCGGCGGCTATTATATGGAAGAGGTCCGCCGCGAGCTGATCCAGCGCTTCGGCGAGGATGCCGATCCGGAGCATGAGAATAGCGTATACGCCGGCGGTCTTTGGGTGCGCACATCCTATGACGCCCGGATGCAGGATGCGGCCGCGGATGCGTTGCGGAACGGCATGATGCGCTATGAGGCCGGACGCGGCTGGCGCGATCCGGGCATGCGGATCGAACTGGGCGACAATTGGCGGACGGCGCTGGCCAATGCGCAATTCGGCCCCGGTTTCGCCGACTGGCGCTCGGCGGTGGTGCTGTCGAAATCCGGCGGCGAGATCGAACTGGGCTTCACGGATGGCAGCCGCGGCACGCTCCCCGCCAGCCTCGCCTCCATGCCCCGCCGTGGCACCGGGCAAAGCGCCTTCGCGGCGCTGCAACCGGGCGCGGTCATCGCTGTCGAGCGTGCCGGCGAAAGCGGCGACACCTACCAGTTGCGCTCCATCCCCGAAGTGTCCGGCGGCATCGTGGTGGAACAGGTCGGCTCCGGCCGCATCCTCGCCATGCAGGGCGGCTGGGACGTTCGCGGCTCCAATTTCAACCGCGCCACGCAGGCGCAGCGCCAGCCGGGTTCGACCTTCAAGCCGGTCGTCTACGCCGCCGCGATGCAGGATGGCGGGATGACGCCCGCGACGATCATTCAGGACGCGCCTTTCTGCACGAACAGCGGCGGCGGCAACAAGTGCTTCCGAAACTTCTCCGGCGGCTATGCCGGGGCGCAGACGATGCGCTGGGGTCTCGAACAATCGCGGAACCTGATGACCGTGCGCGCGGCCAACGAAGTCGGCATGGACAAGGTCGCGCGGCTGGCCCGGAACATGGGCGTGGGCGACTATACCAGCGCACCCTATCTCTCCATCTCGCTCGGCGCGGGCGACACGACGGTGATGGCGATGACCCACGCCTTCGCCACTTTCGCCAATCACGGCCGCTCGATCGGGCCGACGATCATCGACTATGTGCAGGATCGCGACGGCAAGCTGATCCTCCGCTCGGACGATCGCTGTCAGCGTATGCAGAGCTGCAACATGGCCGAGTGGGACGGACGGGCGATGCCAAGGCCGCCGCTGCGCGGGCGCCAGGTCGTCGATCCCCACACCGCCTATCAGGTCGTCCACATGCTGGAAGGCGTGATCGAGCGTGGCACCGCAACGATCCTGCGCAGCCTCAACCGCCCGATTTTCGGCAAGACCGGCACCACCACCGGCCCGACCAACGTCTGGTTCATCGGCGGCTCGCAGCAGGTCGTGGCGGGCGTCTATCTCGGCTTCGACAATCCCCGGCCGATGGGCGGCTATGCACAGGGCGGCACGCTCGCCGCGCCGATCTTCCGTCAGTTCGCCCAGAACGCGTTCGAAGGCATGCCGGTGGTGCCGTTCCGCGCCCCGGCGGGGATCCGCATGGTCCGCATCGATCGCCGCACCGGCAATCGCGTGCAGGGCGCATGGCCGAGCGACGATCCTCGCGCCGCGGTTATCTGGGAAGCGTTCAAGCCTGAGAGCGAACCGCGCCGTTCGATCGGCAGCGATCAGGTCCAGGCCAGCGCCCCCGCCCGGCCACGCGCGCGCGCCGAAGAGGATCTGCCAGCCGACGCCAATGGCCGCCAACCGACCCTGCCGCCCGGTTTTGGCCAGCAGCCTACGCCACCGCCCGCGCCGCAGCCCTTGCCGACGACGCGGTGACAAACTAGCTCCGCAGGCCAGCCCCGCTTCTGCCGGCACCCCGGCCAACCAACTCGACTTCGCTTACCGCGAGCGGTTTGAAGGAACGATTTTTATGCGCGCCGAAGCGCAAGCACATTGCGACCAGATCCAAGCCGCGCTCGCATTGCTGCGCCGCTTCATCGACTGGGACCGCGCTCTGAAGCGCCTCGACGAGCTGAATGCGCGCGTCGAGGATTCGACCCTGTGGGACGATCCCAAGGCTGCGCAGAACGTGATGCGCGAGCGGCGCCGCCTGGAAGAGGCGATCGGCGCCACACGCGCGATCGAAAAGGAACTGGCCGACACAGTCGAGTTGATGGAGATGGCGGAGGCGGAGGGCGACGACGAGCTCGCCAACGACGCGGTCAAGGCGCTGGGCGACCTCGCCGAGCGCGCAGAGCGCGACAAGGTCACGGCCCTGCTCGCCGGTGAAGCCGACGCCAACGATACTTACATCGAGATCAATGCCGGCGCCGGCGGGACCGAGTCCAACGACTGGGCCGGCATGCTCTTCCGCATGTATCAGCGCTGGGCCGAGCGGCACAAAATGAAGGTCGAACTGGTCGACAGTCATGATGGCGAGCAGGCCGGAATCAAATCCGCCACTCTGCTGCTGAAGGGCGAGAATGCCTATGGCTATGCCAAGACCGAGAGCGGCGTGCACCGTCTGGTGCGGATCAGCCCGTATGACAGCTCAGCGCGTCGCCACACCAGCTTCGCGTCGGTATGGGTCTACCCGGTCGTCGACGACGATATCGACATCGAGATCGTCGAAAGCGATTTGAAGATCGACACCTATCGCGCTTCCGGCGCGGGCGGGCAGCACGTCAACACCACCGACAGCGCGGTGCGGATCACCCATATCCCCACCAACATCATCGTCGCCTGCCAGAACCAGCGCAGCCAGCACAAGAACAAGGCCGAGGCGATGAAGATGCTGAAGGCTCGGCTCTACGAGAACGAACTGCAGAAGCGCGAGGCGGAGGCGAACGCGATCAACGCCAGCAAGACCGACATCGGCTGGGGCCACCAGATCCGTTCCTACGTGCTGCAGCCCTATCAGCTGGTGAAGGATCTGCGCACCGGCGTGACCTCCACGTCGCCTTCCGACGTGCTGGACGGCGACCTCGACCGCTTCATGGCCGCCGCGCTCTCGCAGCGCGTGACAGGCGAGAAGATCGACGTCGAGGATGTGGACTAAAGCGGCGGCGAACGGATAGGTACGTCTCCTGTGATCCGCCGTTCCGCCTTGCTGGTCCTGCTTGCCCTCGCTGCATGCCGTGGCGACGCGGGGGAATCGACTTTCCCCGATCCGCAGAGGCCGGTCGCGCCGATCACCTCCGCGCGCTATTCGGACGAGGATAGCCGCGACAGCGCCGGCGAATTCGAGACAGTCACGCGCCTCGCCGAAATCGGCCAAGGCATGTCGATCGCCGATATCGGCGCGGGCGAAGGCTATTATACTGTGCGGCTGTCGCCGATCGTCGGCCGCACAGGCCGCGTACTCGCGCAGGATATCATGCCCGCCACCTTGCAGGCGCTCGGCCAGCGGGTGCAGCGCGAGCGGCTCGACAATGTCGCGGTGAAGCTGGGGCAACCGAACGATCCGCAAATGCCCGATGCGTCATTCGACCGGGTCTTGCTGGTCCACATGTACCACGAGATCGAGCGGCCCGCCGAGTTCCTCTGGAATCTGCGCGATTCGCTGAAGCGCGGTGGCCAGATCATCGTGGTCGATGCCGATCGCCCGACCTACCAGCATGGTACGCCGCCCCGCCTGCTGGTGTGCGAGTTTAACGCGCTCGGACTCGAACTGGCCCGTTTCGAGCGGCTGGGTGACAGCGAGAATTACTTCGCCGCCTTCCAGGTCAGCGGCCCGAAGCCGGAGCCGGGCGCGATCCCGAACTGCCCCGGCGATCTCGCCGAAACGCGCGGCCAGTAAGCCCTTATCCCGCGGCGTAGACCGTCTTGGTCTGGGTGTAGAATTCGACCGCGCTGAAGCCCTGCTCGCGCGCGCCATAGCTCGACTTGCGGGTACCGCCGAACGGTACGTGATAGTCCACGCCCGCGGTCGGCAGGTTGATCATCACCATGCCGGCGCGAACATGACGGCGATAGTGGCGCGCCTTCGACAGCGAATTGGTGATGATGCCCGCGGACAGGCCGAACTCGCCGCGATTGGCGACGTCGAGCGCCTCCTCATAATCCTTTACCCGGACGATGCTGACCAAAGGCCCGAACACCTCCTCCTGGTTGATCCGCATGTCGGCGGAGGTGTCGGCGATCACCGCGGGCGACATAAAGTAGCCGGGGTTGGTCAGGCTCAGCAACTCGCCGCCTGTGACCAGGCGCCCGCCTTCGTCGGTGGCGATGCGGACATAGCGCATATTCTGCTCGAGCTGATCCTCGCTCACCACCGGGCCGATCTGGCTGGCGGGATCGAGCGCGTCGCCGACCTTCAGCGCCTTCGCCCGCTCGGCCATGGCGGCCACGAAGCGTTCGTAAATGCCTTCGGTGACGATCACCCGTGACGAGGCGGTACAGCGCTGACCGGTGCCGAAGAAGGCGCCGTCGATCGCGCAGGCGACCGCCCGCTCCAGATCTGCGTCGTCGAGCACGACGAGCGGATTCTTGCCGCCCATTTCCAGCTGCACCCGCGCCTGCCGCTTGATCGCGCCCTCAGCCACGCGGGCGCCAACACCCTGCGACCCAGTAAAGGAAATGCCGTCAATCTCCGCATGATCGACGATCGCGCCGCCGACCCCGCCTTCGCCGATCACCAGATTGAACACGCCGTCCGGCGCCCCGCATTCGTGAATGATCGCGGCCAGCGCGTGCGCGGTCGCGGGCGTTGCGCTGGCCGGCTTCAGGACCACCGTATTGCCGAAGGCCAGCGCGGGGGCGGCCTTCCAGGCGGGAATGGCAATCGGGAAGTTCCAGGGCGTGATCAGCCCCATCACGCCGATCGCTTCGCGATGCGTGGTGACGTCCACATTCGGCCGGGTGGATTCGAAGGTGCGGCCGTGGCGCCGGATCGCCTCTCCGCCGAAATAGCGGAAGATGCGGGCGGCGCGCATGACCTCGCCCGTCCCTTCGGCGAGCGTCTTGCCCTCCTCCCGCGACAGCAAAGCACCGAGATCCTTCGCCCGCGCCATGATCGTCGCGCCGACCTTGTCGAGCAGATCTGCCCGCACTTCCGGCGAGGCATCGGCCCACGCAGGAAAAGCAGCGCGCGCGGCTTGCGCGGCCTGATCCACCTCCGCCTTGCCGCTGGCCGGGAAGCGGGCGACGATCTCATCCGTGTTCGACGGGTTGATGCTGGCATTCGGCGTGTCACCGGCCGGCTGCACACCGCCGATGAAGTTGGTCAACTGGCTTGTCATTTTTTGCCTTTCTAGCGGCTGGCCGGAGCAGCGGCGGGGCGCGCTTGCTCTTCGGCGATGAAACGCTGCATCCGTTCAGCCAGGGTCGGCAACGGCACCGAACCCAGTTCCAGAATCGCATCGTGGAAGCGGCGCTGGTCGAAGCGTGCGCCGAGCGCGGCCTCCGCTTCGGCCCGGTGCCGCCGGATCTGCATCTCTCCCAGCTTGTAGGCCACCGCCTGGCCCGGCCAGGAGATATAGCGGTCGATCTCGGTTGTAATCTCATGCTCGCTGAGCGCGGTATTGTCGCGCAGGTAAGCGAGCGCGCGATCCCGCGTCCAGCCGAAGGCGTGGATGCCGGTGTCGATCACCAGCCGCGCCGCACGCCACATTTCGTAACTCAGCCGCCCGAAATCCTCATAGGGCGTGCGGTAGATGCCCATCACCGTCCCGAGCCATTCGGTGTAAAGGCCCCAGCCTTCGCCATAAGCGGAGAAATAGGTCTCTTGCCGGAAACGCGGCAATTCCGGCCCCTCCAGCGCCAAAGCGGCCTGGAAGCTGTGCCCCGGCGTGCATTCGTGCAGCGCCAGCGCCGGGATATTGTAGAGCGGCCGGGCGGGCAGATTATACGTGTTGAACATACAATTTTCGAGGCCGCCGCGGCCGCCCGTATAGATTGGCGCGATCTCGTCCGGCACCGGCACCACGCCGTGACGGAAGCGCGGCAAAGTGCCGATCGTTTCGCCCAGCCGCCCGTGCGCGCGCATGACAACGTAGGACGCGAAGCCCAGCAATTCCTCCGGCGTCTTGGCGTAGAAGCGCGGATCGGTGCGCAGGAAGTGGATGAAGGCGGCCAGGTCGCCCTCGAAACCGGCGCGGCGGCGCGTCTCCTCCATCTCGGCGCGGATGCGCGCGACTTCGCGCAGGCCGGTGTCGTGGATTTCGCGCGGCGACATGTCGAGCGTCAGGAACTCGCGGATCTTGGCGCGGTAGAAGGCCTCGCCATCCGGCATTTCCGACGCACCGATCGTGGTGCGTGTGCGCGGCAGATATTCCGTGCGCATGAAGGCCAGCAGATCCCGATAGGCCGGCACCGCAACCGTGCGGATCGCCGCCGCGGCCTCTGCCCGCAAAGCGGTGCGTTCGGCCTCCGGCATGGTCGCGGGCATGTCCCTGAACGGGCCATAGAGGGGATTGTCATCGCCTTCCCGCAGGAACGGCTCAATGGTCGCATCGCGGCCGGTCACGCCAACGCGCGGTACGCTGAACCCACGCGCAAGTCCCGCCCGCATATTGGCGGTGTGTTCGCTGAAATAGCGGGGAATGTCGCGGACACGGCCGAGATAGCGGCGATACTCCTCAGCCGTACGGAAGCCGGAACGAGAACCCAGGGTCCAAAAGAAGGAGTCCGAATTGAACGGCGTCTCATAGGTCCTGAAGCGCACGTCGTTCGCCATCGCCAGCACGGACTCGCGGAAGACGGCGGCGTTCAGCTTCTCGGCCTCGGACAATTCCGCGACCGGGATCGTGTCCAGCTCCCGCAGCACTCCTTCCCAATAGGCAAGGCGCGCGCGCTGGCTCGCCGCATCGACACGCGGAAGCCGGGCCTGAAAATCGCCACGACCGCTGCCGTCGAGTTGCGCATATTCGTTCAGCCGCCATGCCCATTCGCGTTCGTAAAGCGCCCGCAGACGAACATCGGCGCTCGATGGCGTTGCCGCTGCGGAGGATTGCGCCGGCGGCTGTGCCTGAGCCAGCGCGACGGCTGGCACGGCGCCGAGCGAAAGGACGACAAAGCGGGCGAATGCGGATAGGTTCGTCATGGCAATCCTGCGCTGGCCGTGGGGCAGCGCAACCATAGCGGACGAGGCGGAATGTCAAGCGGCGGCTGGATGGAACTGAACCGGCGGACCTTTGTCGGCGGAGTCGCCGGCGCGGCCTTCTTGCCATCGCTCGCGGGCGCCGCTGTGCCCGCCGCACGCTGGGCGCGGTCGCTGCCACTGGCGGACGTGCGCCTGCTGCCTTCGCTCTATCTGGACGCTGTGGAAGCGAACCAGCGCTATCTCCACCGGCTCGAACCCGATCGGCTGCTGCACAATTTCCATATCTCCGCCGGGCTTGCGCCGAAGGGCGCACGCTATGGCGGGTGGGAAGGCGATACGATCGCCGGCCACACGCTCGGCCATTATCTTTCCGCCGTTTCGCTGATGCACGCGCAGACCGGCGATGCGGAATGCCGCCGCCGCGCCGGCTATATCGTCGAGGAACTGGCGGCCTGCCAGGCGGCGCATGGCGACGGCTATGTCGCGGGCTTCACGCGCCGCCGCCAAGACGGAGTGATCGAGGACGGCAAGGCGCTGTTTCCGGAGCTGATGCGCGGCGAAATCCGTTCGCTGGGCTTCGATCTCAACGGCTGCTGGGTGCCCTTCTACAATTGGCACAAGACGTTCGCGGGACTGTTCGACGCGGAGACGCATTGCGGGGTCGGTAGTGCACGCGCCGTCGCCCTTGGCCTGGCCGCCTATATCGACCGCGTCTTCGCAGCGCTGAACGACGCGCAGGTGCAGCAGGTGCTGGATTGCGAACATGGCGGCATCAACGAGAGCTTCGCGGAACTGCATGCCCGCACCGGCGATCCGCGTTGGCTGCGCCTGGCCGAACGGCTGCGCCACCGCCGCATCCTAGATCCGCTCAGCCGGGGCGAGGATGCCCTGCCCTGGAACCACGCCAACACGCAGATTCCGAAGCTGATCGGCCTCGCCCGCCTGCACGAACTGACCGGCTCGACCGCCCATGCCGGGACCGCGCGTTTCTTCTGGGAAACGGTCGTGCGCGACTATTCCTATGTGATCGGCGGCAATGCCGACCGCGAATATTTCCCGGCACCGCGCACCGTTTCGAAGCATATCACCGAGCAGACCTGCGAGAGCTGCAACACCTACAATATGCTGAAGCTCACGCGGCACCTTTATGGCTGGCAGCCGGAGGCGCGGCTGTTCGACTATTATGAGCGCGCGCACCTCAACCACATCATGGCGCACCAGGAGCCGGCGACGGGCATGTTCGCCTATATGGTACCGCTGATGTCGGGCGAGCATCGCAGCTTTTCCCAACCGGAAGACAGCTTCTGGTGCTGCGTCGGCACCGGCATCGAAAGCCACGCCAAGCATGGCGAATCCATCTGGTGGGAGGCGGGCGAGACCCTGTTCGCCAATCTGTGCATCCCGTCCGTCGCGAACTGGGCAGCACGCGGAACGCGGTTGCGGATGGAGACGGCCTATCCGTTTGGCGAGCGGGTCACGATCCGGATCGAGGCGGCGACGCAGCCGTTCGAACTGGCTCTCCGCGTACCGGGGTGGTGCCGGGGCGCATCGATCAGCGTGAACGGGCGAGCGATGCGCGGCGGAGCGGTGGACGGGTATCTTCGGATCAGGCGGACCTGGCGCGCGGGCGACGTGGTGGCGCTCGATCTACCGATGCGGCTCAGGAGCGAGGCGACAGTGGACGATCCCTCGACCATCGCTCTATTGCACGGCCCCATGGTGCTGGCCGCCGATCTTGGACCGGTGGATCAGCCTTTCGCCGGGCCGGCACCCGCTCTGGTATCCGCCGATCTGATTGCCGGGTTCACGCCGGTCGATGCTGCGCGCGGGTACTTCCGCAGCAACGGCATCGGGCGGCCGGGCGACATGCATTTCGCGCCATTCTTCTCGCAATGGCGGCGGCGCACAGCGGTCTACTTCCGCGCCTTCGACGAAGCGGGCTGGCGGGCGGAGGAAGCCGCGCTCGCGGCGGCGGAGGTCGAACGACAGGCGCTCGCCGCCCGCACGGTCGATCTGGTCCGGCTGGGCGAGATGCAACCGGAGCGCGAGCACAATCTGGAAGCCGACAACAGCTACCCGGTCACCTACCGCGGCCGCTATGGCCGGGACGCGCGGGCGCACGGCTTCTTTGCCTTTCGCGCGCGGGTCGCGGCGGGACCTCTGACTTTGCGCGCGACCTATTGGGGCGAGGAGCGGAACAAGCTGTTCGACATTCTCGTCGATGGCGAGACGATCGCGACGCAACGGCTTTCCGGCGAG
Organism: Sphingomonadales bacterium UBA2369; assembly: GCA_002344055.1. GTDB lineage: Bacteria > Pseudomonadota > Alphaproteobacteria > Sphingomonadales > Sphingomonadaceae > Allosphingosinicella. The sequence goes on along the minus strand of DDTH01000016.1, from coordinate 5,145 downwards.
CGGCCGGGCGAATTCTTCGACGTCGACTATCCGATTCCGCCAACGCTGACGCAGGGCAAGGAGCAGGTCACCATCCGCTTCAGACCCAGTACCGAGCGGGACCGGTGCGGACCCGTATTCGGCGTCCGCATTCTTTCCGCCTAGATTGCGTCCTCCGGCACGCCCGGTGCGGGCCGCCCCTTGCCGGCCAGGCTGCGCGCGCGGCTGTAGAGAAAATAGACGGCGATCCCGATGAGGTTCCAGACGAGGAAACGCAGCAGGGTCAAGCCCGGCAGGCTGAAGATCAGATAGAGGCAACCGATGATCGTGAGCGTGCCGACGACATAGGCCGCCGGGCAGCGGAAGGCGCGCTTCACGTCCGGCCTGGTGCGGCGCAGCACCATAACGCACGCGCCAACCGCGATGAACGCCAGCAAGGTACCGGCATTGGCCAGTTCGGCAATCTCGTCGAGCCGGAAGAAACCCGCCACCGCAGCGACGAAGATGCCCGTGACAGCGGTGATCAACACCGGCGTCCCGGTCTTTGGCGAGACCTTGCTCAGCCGCTGCGGGAGCAGGCCGTCGCGCGCCATCACGAAGAAGATGCGGCTCTGCCCGTACATCATCACCAGGATAACCGAAGGCAAGGCGATCAGCGCGGCGAGCGCCACGAGGTTCGCCGCGACGGGATGGTCGAGGAAGCGGAGCACGAAAGCGAGCGGTTCGCTGGAACCGGCGAGGAGCAGATGATCGACCGCGCCGATCGCGGTGACCGCGACCAGCACGTAGATCAATGTGCAGATCGCCATCGAGCCGACGATCCCGATGGTGAGGTCGCGCCCTGGATTCTTCGTTTCCTCGGCCGATGTGGCGACGGCGTCGAAGCCGTAGAAAGCGAAGAAGACGATCGCGGCCGCCGCCATCACGCCCCGCGTCGTGCCGTCCGCATCGACGCTGCTGCCGAAGCCATAGGGCATGAACGGCTCGAGATTCTCCCCGCTGAACGCCGGAGCGGCAAGCAGGACGAAGGCGCCGAGCGCGGTGATCTTGATCACCACCAGGATGATGTTGACCGTAGCGCTCTCGCGTGTGCCGGCGATCAACAGGCCGCAGATCGAGAGGGCAACCAGCACCGCCGGCAGGTTGATGATCCCGCCAGCATGCGGCCCCGCCAGAAGCATCGCTGGCAAGGCGATCCCCGCCGATTCCAGCCAGCCGACCAGATAGGCCGCCCAGCCAACCGCCACCGCACTGCACGCGACGGAATATTCGAGGATCAGGCTCCAGCCCACCACCCAGGCAAGCAATTCGCCGATCGCGGTGTAAGTATAGGTATAGGCGCTGCCCGAGGTCGGGATCATCGTGGCCAGTTCGGCATAGCAAAGCGCCGCGCAGGCACAGACCGAGCCGGCGATCAGGAAGGCCAGGATGACGGCAGGACCGGCGCGGTCGGCACCGACGCCGGTCAAGGTATAGATGCCGGTGCCGACGATCGCGCCGATGCCGAGCGCGACCAGATGCGGCCAGCCCAGGGTCTTACGCAGCCGATGATGCTCAGCGATCGCATTGCCCGCGTCGAGCGGCTTGCGTGGACCCCAGATCGACAGCGCCATGTCCAATCCCCCTTTTGCTGCCGGCCGCCTGCGGGCCGGTCAGACCACGGAAAATCCTGCCCAGAATGGATCGTCGCGGTCGATCCAGATCGTGTTGAAGCCGGTCGCAACCGCGGAACCCTGGATCGACGGAATGATCGCCGGGCGACCTGCCAGTGTCACTATTTGCTCGACCCGGCCAATGAAGCGGCTGCCGATATAGGATTCGTGGACGAAGGTCTCTCCGGTCGCGAGCCGGCCGGTCGCCGCGAGATGCGCCATGCGCGCGGATGTGCCGGTGCCGCACGGGCTGCGGTCGATCGCACGCTCGCCATAGAAAACCGCGTTGCGGCCGTCCGCTCCAGCGCTTTTCGGCCTGTCCGCCCAAAGCACATGACTCACGCCGCGAATGTCGGGGTCGAGCGGATGAACGGGTTCGAACTTCTCGCGGACGAGGGTTCGGATCGCGCGGCTCAGCTCGACGATGCGCGATGCACCGAGATCGTCGAGGCCTGTGTAAGCACCCTGCGGCTCGACGATGGCGTAATAATTGCCGCCATATGAGACATCGACGGTGAGCGGTCCGAAATTCGGGACGTCGATCTGGATTCCCGTTTCGGCGAGGTAGGAAGGAACATTGCGGATGCGAACCGAAGCGACCTTCGCGCCATCCGTCTCATAGTCGATCTCGATTGTCCCGGCGGGGACTTCGACGGTCAGACGTCCGGCTGTGCGCGGGACGATCAGGCCATGCTCCAGCCCGAACGTGATCATGCCGATCGTGCCGTGACCACACATGGGCAGGCAGCCGCTCGTTTCGATGAACAATATCCCGCAATCCGCCTCCGGGCTGGATGGCGGATAAAGGAAGCCGCCCGACATCATGTCGTGCCCGCGCGGCTCGAAGCACAGGCCGGTGCGGATCCAGTCGAAGCGCGCCATGAAGTCCGCGCGGCGTTCGGCCATGTTGGTGCCGCGCAGCAGCGGCGCTCCTCCCGCGACGAGGCGTACCGGGTTCCCGGCCGTGTGCCCGTCGATGCAGAAGAAGACGCTTTTCATGCGATCAGGCGATTGGCCGTGTCGCCGCGCACTGCTCGACCATCGCGATGACCTCGGCGCGCCGTGCGCCAGTCAGCGGCATGCGTGGCATGCGGACCCGCTCGGAACCGCGGCCCATGATCTGCTCGGCCAGCTTGATCGACTGGACCAGGTCGTGCTCGGCATCGAGATGAAGCAGGGGCATGAACCAGCGATAGATGCGCCGCGCCTCCGCCCAGTCGCCGCGATCGACAGCCGCGATGAGCGCGACCGATTCCTGCGGAAACGCGCTGGTCAGACCTGACACCCAGCCGTTCGCGCCGAGCAGCAGGCCTTCCAATGCCACATCGTCCAGACCCGCCATGGTGACGTAGCGGTCGCCGAAGCGGTTGAAGAGGTCGGTAAAGCGGCGCGGATCGGGCGCGCTTTCCTTGATCGCGACGATGTTTGGAATGTCCGCCAATGCCCCAAGCGTGTCGAAGTCTATCGAAACGCGATAGGCGGGCGGATTGTTGTAGAGCATCACCGGGAGCGCAGTCGCGCCCGCGACCAGGCGGAAATGCGCCGCCATCTCCGCCGGCATCGGCACATAGACCATCGCCGGGAGCACCATCAGCCCGTCGACCCCGATCGCTTCCGCCTCGCGCGCATAGGCGATTGCCTGGTCAGTCGTGAAGGCCGAGATGCCGGTGATCAGGGGGACACGGCCACCCACCGCCTCGACGGCGGCGCGCAGGATCGCACTCTTCTCGCCGGCGTCGAGGGAATTATTCTCCCCGCAGGTGCCAAGCAGGATCAGGCCATGCACGCCGTCGTCGGCCAACGCCGTCAGCACACGCTGCGTCGCCTCGATATCGACCGATCCGTCCGCCGCGAATTGCGTGGTGGCAGCGGGATATACCCCGCTCCAGGATGGAACCAGATTTCCCACGCGACGCCCTCCGTTGAACCGCGGCAAGGCCTAGGATAGACCCCGCACGATGCCAAACCGAAAATCGCCACCGGGGTCCGCGCTGGTGATCGGAAGTGGCGTGGTCGGCCTCACCATAGCGCTGAAATTGCAGGCCCGCGGGGTTGCCACGACCCTTGTCGATCCCGGCGATCCGGCGCGTGCAGCCTCCTGGGGTAATGCCGGCCATATCGCGACGGAGCAGATCGAGCCTCTGGCATCGGGCAAAACAATCCGGGGGGCATGGCGCCGCCTGTTCTGGCGCGGCGGCGCGCTCGCTCTGCCGCCGCGTGGGATCGGCGCCTGGCTGCCCTTCTCGCTGCGGATGCTGGCCGCGAGCCGGCGGCGGCGCTTCGACGCGGGCACGGCGGCACTGCGGTCCTTGCTCGCTGCTGCGATGCCGGCCTGGAAGCGGATGCTCGAACAGGCGGGCGCACCGGAATTGCTCCGCGAACAGGGGCATTTTGTCGCCTGGGAGAGCGAGGCGGGCGCCCGCGCGGGCCGTGCAGCGTGGGGCGCCGCGGACACCGGGACCACCAGCCTCCGCGACGCGACGGCTGAGGAACTGGCAGCCATTGCGAGTTTGCTCAAAACCCCGCCGGCCGGAGCGATCCGCTTCGCCGGATCGGGGCAGATTGCCGACCTCCCCGAACTGGCTGTGTCGTTACGCGAAGCGTTCGTGCGGGCGGGCGGCATTGTGCGACGAGGAACAGTGCGGGCGCTGTCCGGGAGGGGTGATGCGGAGGTTGCGGAGCTCGATGAGGGCGACAGCCTGACCGCCGAGGCGATGATCGTTGCCGCGGGATACGGCTCGGCCAGCCTGCTCCGGCCGATTGGTTACAAGGTGCCGCTCGTCGCCGAGCGGGGCTATCATATCGAGACTGCGGCGACAGACTGGCCTGCGGACCTCGCCCCGGTTGTCTTCGAGGAGCGATCCATGGTCGTGACCCGCTTCACCTCCGGCCTGCGCGCGGCGAGCTTCGTCGAATTCACCCGGCAGAGCAGCCCGCCCGATCCGCGCAAATGGGCCCGGCTGCGCGACCATGTCCGCGCGCTAGGCCTGCGCTTCGACGAGCCGGCGACGGAATGGATGGGCGTACGTCCCACCTTCCCGGACTATCTTCCGGCGGTCGGACAGAGCAGGCGCGCGCCGAATCTCTATTACGCGTTCGGCCACCAGCATCTCGGCCTGACGCTGGCGGCGGTTACGGCGGACATGGTCGCTGCCATGGTCAGCGGTGAGGCACCGCCGGTCGACCCCGCGCCTTTCGACCTCGAGCGCTTCCGAAGCGGCGGCGCGGCAGGCTGATGCCCGCCGGCCCGCGCCCCCTGTTTCCTCAGCTACAGCAGTAGATCGCTGGTCGGATTCACGGCGACCAGATCATCCGCCGGCCCGATGTAGAGCGTCTCCGGCAGCGAGACGAACTCGATCGGGTGACCGTCATACAGGTCCGAGCGGATCAGCACGCCGCGGCCCGCGCCCGTCCCGGCCGGTGCGCCTGCCGTGTCGCCCAGGTCGAGCGTGAGCACGTCCGGGTCGGGGAGGTCGCGCATGATGAGCAACGTATCGGCGACGCCTGACTTGTT
>DDTH01000002.1 GCA_002344055.1 Sphingomonadales bacterium UBA2369 | reverse complement strand
GGCGGGCGGCGCAGCAGCAGCGACATCTGGCGATAGGCGACGGCCTGCTTGGACAGATCGTCATAGACGATGACGGCGTGCATGCCGTTGTCGCGGAAATATTCGCCCATCGTGCAGCCGGTATAGGGCGCCAGGAACTGCAGCGGCGCCGGCTCGGACGCGGTGGCGGCGACGACGATGGAATATTCCATCGCACCATTCTCTTCGAGCGTCTTGACGAGCTGGGCGACGGTCGAGCGCTTCTGGCCGACGGCGACGTAGATGCAATAGAGCTTCTTGCTCTCGTCATCGCCTTGATGGGCTTCGCGCTGGTTGATGAAGGTGTCGATGGCGACGGCCGACTTGCCGGTCTGGCGATCGCCGATGATCAGTTCGCGCTGGCCGCGGCCGACGGGGACGAGGGCGTCGAGCGCCTTCAGGCCGGTCTGCATCGGCTCATGCACCGACTTGCGCGGGATGATGCCCGGCGCCTTCACCTCGACGCGCATGCGGGTCGCGTCCTTGATCGGACCCTTGCCATCGATCGGATTGCCGAGGCCATCGACGACGCGGCCGAGCAGGCCCTTGCCGACGGGAACGTCCACGATTGTCTCGGTGCGGCGGACGGTGTCGCCCTCGCGGATTTCGGCGTCCGGGCCGAAGATCACGACGCCGACATTGTCGGCTTCCAGGTTCAGCGCCATGCCCTGCACGCCGTTGGCGAAGGCGACCATCTCGCCTGCCTGGACATTGTCGAGGCCGTGGACGCGGGCGATGCCGTCGCCGACGCTCAGCACGGTGCCGACTTCGCTGACCTGCGCGTCGGTGCCGAAATTGGCGATCTGGTCCTTGATGACCTTGGAGATTTCAGCGGCGCGGATATCCATTGTGCTTGCCTTCAGCCTTTCATCGCGTGCGCGAGGGAGTTCAATTTGGTGCGGATCGAGCTGTCGATCATCTGGCTGCCAATCTTGACGACCAGACCGCCGAGGATGGCGGGATCGACATTGAGATCGACGGCGATGTCGCGGCCCATCCGGGTACGGAGATTCTGCTTGATGGCGTCAACCTGGCCCGCGTCGAGCGGCCGGGCGGAAGTGATCTCGGCGGTCAATTCACCCCGGTGGCGCGCGGCCAGCAGGTTGAACGAGCGGATCACGTCCGGCAGCTTCGACAGGCGGCCATTGCCGGCCAGCACGCCGATGAAATTGCGCGTAAGCGGATCGAGCTTGAGGCTTTCCGCCACCGCCGCGGCGGAGCGGCCCTGCGCTTCGCGACCGACCAAAGGTGAGGCGATCAGTGCGCGAAAGTCGTCCGACTCGGCCAGCGCTGCCTTCAGCGTGGCGAGGCTCCCGGCCACCGCATCGATCTTCTTTTCTTCACGGGCCAGTTCGAACAGGGCGAGGGCGTAGCGGCCTGCCAAACTTGCCTGAATACCGCTGGACTGATCCACGCGCGTCGTCGCTCCGAACTAGGAATGTTGGCCATATGAAAAAGGGCGCCCAAAGCGCCCCGATGGCCTCGCGCGGGCTGCTAGCAGGGAGTCGGAAGCGATGCAACCGGGGGTGGGCGGCTTTGACCGCAAGGGCCGGGAAGCGGGCGCGGCGCGGCTCCTTGTAACGGCGGCCATCAGCCTGGAGAATGATCGATGCTTGCTCGCGCTTTGCTGGACTCGCATGAAGTGGCCATGACCGCCGCCACTGACCCCGACGCTTGCTGGCGTGCCGTGCTGGCGCGGGACCGGACGGCGGACGGGACGTTCGTCACCGGCGTGCTGACCACCGGTATCTATTGCCGGCCGTCCTGCGCGGCGCGGCATCCGAAGCGGGAGAATGTGCGTTTCTTCGCCACCAGCGCGGAGGCAGCAGCGACCGGCCTGCGGGCCTGCAAGCGCTGCCTGCCCGACGATGTAGCGCGGGACGCCGAAGCGGTGGGCAAGGCGCTGCGCCTGCTGGAGCAGGCCGAGGAGCCGCCGTCGCTGGACGCGCTCGCGCAGGCTGGCGGCTATTCGCCTTTTCACTTTCACCGGCTCTTCAAGCGTGCGACCGGAGTGACACCGGCGGCTTATGCCCGGCAGTTGCGGGCGCAGCGGGCGGAGGCGGCGCTGAAGGACAGCGGCCGCATCACGGACGCGATATATGATGCCGGTTATTCCGGCCCGGCGCGCTTCTATGCCGAAGCGAAGGGGCGGCTTGGAATGACGCCATCCGCCTGGCGCAATGGCGGGCGCGGGGAGACGATCCGCTGGGCGACCGCGCCGACCGATCTGGGACTGATGCTGGTCGCGGCGACGGACAAGGGAATTTGCCGGCTGTCCTTCGACGAGGACGAAAGCGTGCTCGCACGGCGCTTTCCCAAGGCGGTAATCGAGCATGGCGGGGCGGCCATGGCCGACCTCGTCCGGCGGACGGTCGAGGCAGTGAACCGGCCGGAGCGGCCGCACGATCTGCCGCTCGACGTGCGCGGCACGGCCTTCCAGGAAGCGGTGTGGCGGGAGTTGCAGCGCATCCCGGCGGGCGAGACGCGGACCTACACGCAGATCGCCGCCGCCGTGGGGCGGCCTGCGGCGATCAGGGCAGCGGGGACGGCCAATGGCGACAATGCGGTCGCGGTGCTGATTCCCTGTCACCGCGTGATCCGTACGGACGGGACGCTGGGCGGCTATGCCTATGGCCTTGAGCGCAAGGCGCAGCTGCTGGAGCGGGAAGGGGCCAAGCCCTAGCGGGTCCCGGCTTCCTCCTGCCTGCGAACCAGACGGTCGAGCATCTCGCGGGCCGATTCGGTGCGCGTCGTGCCCGCCCGCCGGTAGCGATCCTCGCGGCGCAGCCGGCGTTCGCGCGCCCGCTCGGTCTCGTCCGACCGGTCGGGAACGCGATAGGCTTCCGGCCGGATGATCGCGATCGCATCCGCAATCATTTCCCGCCGCTCGAAATCGGCTGCGACCTTGTGGCGCAGGCTGCCGTCGCTCGGGGCCAGTTCCATCGCCTGGTAAAGCGCAGCCTGCGCTTCCTCGGGCGGGATCGCCATCGTCAGGGCGAAGCTGTCATAATAGGCTTCCTGGACGATCGGATCGTTGGGCGCGAGCGCCAGCGCGCGCACCAGCGGCGCCCGCGCCTCCGTCCAGGCCTGCGCCGCATTGTTACCGGCGGCGCGCAACGCGTCCGTCGCCAGCATCGCCTTCATCATCAGGCCGCGCGCATCGTCCGGTGCGCGGGAGAGAAGCCGGTCGACCGCGGCTTGCGCGGCCGGCGGGTTGGCCGCGGTCCGCTCCACTTCGGCCAGGAGGCGGAGGGCGAAGGGATCGTCGGGAAAGCGCGCCGCCTCGTCGCGGACGCGCGCCGCGAAGGCCGGAAATTCGCGGTTCGACACACCCTGGCTCAACTCGATCTCGGTACGGAGCATCGCCTGTTGAGCGCCGGCCAGGGTGCGGATTTCGATCGGTCCGGTGTCGATCGAGCGGAAGGGCAGGACGAGCACGTTGAAACGGCCCCGCCCGGAATAGGCGCGCAGCTCGCTGTTTAGCCGGGCGAGATCGCCGAACGCCTGACGTGCGGCCTCCGCGTAGGTGGTGCCGCGATTGATGAGGGTGAGATATTGCTGGAGCTGCCGCTGCCGCTCCGGATTTTCCCATGCATAGCGGACCATAAGCCAGCCTTGCGCGTAGAGCAGACCGATATCGTGGACCTGTCCGTAATTCTGCGCTTCCAGCATGTTGGTGATGGAGAGCCAGCGGCCTCCCTCAAACGTGGCGAAGCGATGCTCGGCGGGATGACCCACCTCGACCTCACCATTGGCACCGAAGCGCGTGGCGCCCCAGAATTCGGCCCAGCCCTCGCTATACCAGCTAGGGTAGGTGGCCGGGAAATACTGGTACATGAAATGATGGGTATATTCGTGCAGCAGCACGGTTTCGGATTCGAGAGTGCGCGTCTCGAGATCCGCCCGCCGCGCGCCCGCCATGCGGGTCGTGTTGCGGCTGCCGATCATCATCATGCCGCGGGAATCCGTGATATAATAGCCGGCGACGCCGGATTCCGGAGCGCCGTAAAGAGCGGCAACCGCATTCTGATTGTTGACGAGGAACACGCGCAGGCGGTTCGGGCTCGGCGGTGCCTCAACCCGGTGATAGCGCCGCAGCACGAAATCGAACCGTTCGAGTTTCTCGGCGAAGGCGCGCAGGCTCGCTTCGTCGCCGTCGCTATAGACGATGAAATTGCGGGTGGAGGCTTCCTTCCACTGGGCATGGGCGACCCCGGTCCCGCCGAGGGCCAGCGCCAGCAGCATCAAAAGCCTGCGAATCATGCTTTTTCTCCCGTTCGCCGGGGAGACTAGCAAGGTCGGCGCCCCGCCGGAAAGAGGCTCAGCTTCCCGTCGGCTCGCAGCGATAGACGAGGCGCTCGTTCGGGCGCGAGGGCAGGGCCTGGACGAGGTTGCGCTGCTGGTCCTCCATCCTGAGCCGCGCCTCCGCGTCGGCGGTGCAGGATTTCTGCTCGACCTGGGCACGCAGGCGCCGCGCCTCCTGCATCGCCCGCGCGCTCAGCAGATAGCGGCTGACGACATATTCGCCCGACCCGGCGTTAAAATCGGCGACAGTGACGGTCTGCTCCTGGTTCGGCACCAGCACGCGGCGCCAGACATTGCCGTCGCGCGCATATTGGGTCGCCTCATTGACGCAGCCATTATCGGCCCAGCGCAGCTCCACCATCATTTCGTCGGAGACGGTCACGCGGCTGCGCTCGGGCTCCAGGCGGCAGACATTTTCGCCGGCGAAACGGCTGGCGGCGGCGGCTTCCTGCTTGGGCTGTTCGTCCAGCGCGGCGAGATCGCGGCTCGGCCGGGTCATGAAGGTAACCGCGGAGGCGATCAGGAAAATCAGCGCGCCGATGCCCGCGGCGATGGCCGGCGGGTTCAGATTCTTGACCACGAAGACACCCGCCGCGCCCCCCGCGCCAAGCGCCAGCACGAGCAGAAACAGAGCGACATAGAGCCGGGTCTCGCGCGCTTCCTCGATCGCGATCAGCGCCTGCGCGCGCTGTGCATCGGCCTCGCGGACGCGATTGGCTTCGTCCTGGGCGCGATCACGCTGCTCCTTGTCGAGCCGCATCGCCTCCGTCCGGTCCCGCGCTTCGGCGCTGATGCAGGGCGCGGCATTGGCGCGGGCCTGGATGTTCGCTTCGCGAAGGAAGGCGGTGACCGACGCGACCGGGATGGCGAAACCGAAGGTCGAATCCCCCGATTCATTGTTGGTGATGGCGACATTCACGCCGACCACCCGGCCGCAGGCATCGACCAGCGGCCCGCCGCTATTGCCGCGAGCGATATCGGCAGTGTGGACCAGAGCCGGGCCGGCGGGCGAATTGCGGGTGTCGGAATAATTGCCCATCGAGCGGCTGGGCGGGCGGGGCTGGAGCATGTCTTCCGGCGATTGCGCCGTCGCCATGTCGACATTGCCGGGATAGCCCAGCGAGGCGACAGTCTCCCCCGGCGACAGGCGGCCGGTGAACAAAGTCGCGGCGGGGAGAGATCCCTCCTCAAGCTGCAGCACGGCGAGGTCGCGGGCGGGATCGACGGCAATGATCCGCGCGCGGGTCGGCGGACTGCCCTCGGCCGGGATCACGCCGATGCGGACATTCTGCGGGTCCGATACGGCCAGCGCGACGACATGGGCGTTGGTGACGATCCGGTTCGGCCCGATCGCGAAGCCGGTGCCGTGGCCGAAATCGACGATCTGCTCACCCTCGAACTTGGCGACGGCGACGCGCACGACGCTCCGGCTGGCGGCGGAAATGTCGTCGGATTGGGCGCGCGCGGGGGCGGTGATGGCGAACAGCGCCAGCAGAATCAGAAGTAGTCGCGACATCTTAAACCCCGTCATGCCGGACTTGACCCGGCATCCGCCTTCTTGTCGGGCAACCGTAGAAAGGAAGGCAGGCCCCGGATCAAGTCCGGGGTGACGACAGGTGGTTTGGAACCTTCCGGCTGGAAAGTTCAAAGTAGCCAAACTTCCCCATAAACGGGCGAGAAAATCGTTTGTTTTCAGTGACGGCTTTTCGGCCGATTTTGGGGCGATTGGGTTCGCGAGGAGGGGCCGGATTGCTGACACGCGGGGAGTTTAGCTGATCCGATTGTAGTAGGAAAATGCCTGACATAGCCGTCCCGCATCGAACTCCCCTCCCTGCCAGGGAGGGGTAGGGGTGGGTTGAGCGATGAGCGAGGCTCGATGCCTCGGTCAGCGCTGATGCATCGGTGAAGTCTTTTGGGCGCGCGGACGCGCGCACCCACCCCCGGCCCCTTCCTTGTCAGGGAGGGGAGTGTTGTCGCCTATTCCTGGTTGTCGGACAGCGTGTCCGGGCCGGGGCCTTCGTCGGGCTGGACCTGATCCGTTGTCGTGTCGCCGCCTTCCGCGCCATCGGTCAGCACCGCTTCGGCTTCATCCTCGCTTTCCTCGATCCGCGCGGCGGAGACGACATGTTCGTCGTCGGCGACGCGGAAGAGGATCACGCCCTGGGTGTTGCGGCCGATGACGCGGACGGAGCCGACACTGGTGCGGATCAATTTGGCCTGATCGGTGACCAGCATGAGCTGCTCGCCATTATGGGCCGGGAAGCTGGCCACGACCGGGCCGTTGCGGTCGGAGCTGACGATGTTGGTGATGCCCTGGCCGCCGCGATTGGTGCGGCGATATTCGTAGGCGCTGGTGCGCTTGCCATAGCCGTTGGCGGTGACGGTGAGGATGAATTCCTCCGCCGCCTCGAATTCGGCCATGCGCTCGGGCGAGAGGGTCACTTCGCGGTCGCTTTCCTTCCAGGGCGCGGCCTTCAGATAATCCTCGCGCTCCTGCGGGGTCGCGTCGAAGCCGCGCAGCACGGAGAGCGAGATCACCTCATCACCGTCCGCCAGCCGCGCGCCACGGACGCCGGTGGAATCGCGGCTCTGGAACTCGCGCACGTCCGTGGAGGCGAAACGGATCGCCTTGCCCTGCCTGGTGGCGAGCAGGACGTCATCGCTTTCGGTCAGCAAGGACACGCCGATCAGCCGGTCCTCCGAGCCTTCCTCGAACTTCATCGCGATCTTGCCGGAGGAGCGGATGTTGGTGAACGCATCCATCGAGTTGCGGCGCACGCTGCCCTTCGCCGTCGCGAACATGACGTGCAGATCGCCCCAGCTTTCCTCATCCTCCGGCAGCGGCAGTACGGTCGAGACCGTCTCGCCGGTCGCCAGCGGCAGCAGATTGATCATCGGCCGGCCGCGTGTGGCCGGGCCGCCTTCGGGCAGGCGCCAGACCTTCAGCCGGTAGACCTTGCCCTCGGTCGAGAAGAACAGGACCGGCGTGTGGGTCGAGGTGACGAACAGATGCGTGACCGCATCCTCGTCCTTCGTCGCCATGCCGGCGCGGCCCTTGCCGCCCTTGTTCTGCGCGCGGAAGGTCTCGAGCGGGGTGCGCTTGATGTAGCCGCCCATGGTCACGGTCACGACCATGTCCTCGCGCTCGATCAGATCCTCGTCGTCGATCCCGTCCCAGGCGGGGGCGATCTCGCTGAGGCGCGGCGTGGCGAACTGCTCCGCCACGGCGTCCAGTTCGGCGACCAGCACTTCGTAGAGCTTGCGGCGGTCGCCAAGGATTTCGAGCAGACCAGTGATGGAGGCGGCCAGCTCTTCCAGTTCGCCGCCAATCTCGTCGCGGCCGAGCGCGGTGAGACGGTGCAGGCGCAGATCGAGGATGGCGCGGACCTGGATGTCCGAAAGCGTATAGGTGTCGCCGGTGATCTCGGCTTCGACCGCTTCGACCAAGCGGATGTAGGGCGCGATCTCGGCGATCGGCCATTCGCGGGCGATGAGCGAGGCGCGAGCTTCGGCCGGGGAAGCGGAGGCGCGGATGATCCGCACGACCTCGTCCAGATTGGTGACGGCGATGACCAGGCCGAGCAAGATGTGCGCCCGCTCGCGCGCCTTGGCGAGCTCGTACTTGCTGCGGCGGGTGATGACCTCCTCGCGGAAGCGGACGAAGGCCTCGATGATCTCCTTCAGGCCAAGCGTTTCCGGCCGGCCGCCGCGAATGGCGAGCATGTTGGCCGGGAAGGAGGATTGCGCCGGGGTGTGCCGCCACAGCTGGTTCAGCACCACGTCGGGCGAGGCGTCGCGCTTCAGATCGATGACGACGCGAACGCCCTCGCGGTTCGATTCGTCGCGGACGTCGCTGATCCCTTCGATGCGCTTGTCCTTGGCGGCCTCGGCGATCTTCTCGACCAGGCCGTTCTTGCCGACCTGGAAGGGGATGGAGGTCAGCACGATCGAGCGGCGGTCGCCCCGGCCTTCCTCGACGATGTGACGGGCGCGCTGGATGATCGAACCGCGGCCGGTCGTGTAGGCCGAGCGGGCGCCGGCCTGGCCGAGGATGAGCGGCGCGGTCGGGAAGTCCGGCCCCGGCACGATCGCCATAAGCTCTTCGATCGTGATCAGGGGATTGTCGATCCACGCCTTGCAGGCCGCGATGACTTCCCCAAGGTTATGCGGCGGGATGTTGGTCGCCATGCCGACCGCGATGCCGCCCGCGCCATTGACCAAAAGGTTCGGGAAGCGGGCAGGGAGCACGTGCGGCTCGTTGCGCGAGCCATCATAATTGGGGATGAAATCGACCGTATCCTTGTCCAGATCGGTCAGCATGGTCATGGCCGACCGGGTCAGCCGCGCCTCGGTGTAACGCATGGACGCCGGCGGATCGGGGTCCATCGAGCCGAAATTGCCCTGGCCGTCGACCAGCGGCAGCCGCATCGACCAATCCTGCGCCATCCGCGCGAGCGCGTCGTAAATCGCGCTGTCGCCATGCGGATGGTAATTGCCCATCACGTCGCCGACGATCTTGGCCGACTTGCGGAACGGCTTGCCGGCGACGAAGCCGCCTTCGTCGCAGGCGTAGAGGATGCGGCGATGCACCGGCTTCAGCCCGTCGCGCACATCGGGCAGCGCGCGGGCGACGATCACCGACATGGCATAGTCGAGATAGGAGGTCTTCATCTCCTCGACGATGGAGATGGGGGAAATGTCGGAAGGGTCCGCGAGGACGGTCTCGTCGGTCAAAATCTACGCTTTCGGTGGGTGTGACGGATGTGTGACCGATGTAGCGGTTGGGCGCGGGGATGTCACCCCTCGCGCGCGTACGCGTGTGCGCGCGGGAAGCGCGTGTCCGCTGACCCCAAATCCACCCGGCTTTCGCCTTCCTGCCGAAACGGGAGCGGGAGGCGGGCATGTGGCTGGAATGGGTGATTGCGGGCGTGATCGCGCTGGTTCTCTGGTCGCCGATCGTCATTTTGCTGCGCCGCCGGGGCGTCACGTGGCGGAGGATGGCCGATGTCATGATCTGGGGCGGGGTGATCCTGTTCGCCGCCGGCGCTGCGGCGGCGCAGTTTGGCGGCCTGGCTGGGGACTGGCTTGAACAAGCGGGCGGCTATGCTGCTTTCGGGGGCCTGGCCACGATTGTTCTGGGCAGCTGGCTCTGGCGCTTCCGGGTCGCGCCACAAAATTAGCGCCGCGCCGCATTTTGCCTGGCCCCAAAGCCGGGCCGGTTGCGCCTTCTGCAGGAAAGCGAAGGGGAAGCGGACATGCGGTCGGAAGTATTCCTCGGCGGGTTGATCGTGCTGATCATCCTGTCGCCCATCTTCATCTATCTGCGGCGGCGCGGCGTGTCGCAAAGGAGGATCGTCGGGACGATGATCTTCGGCGGGCTCGGTCTCTTTGTCGTCGGGCTGCTGCTGGTCCAGCTTTCCGGTCTCACCGCGCCGACGCCCGACCTGCGGCCGGGTCATTACAATCCGGTGGCGCTGCAGGAAGCGAATCCGATGCGCTGGCTTGAGCGCGTCGGCGGGTTCGCCGCGATCGGGGGCATGCTGGTCGCGGGACTGGGCGGTGTGCTCGGGCGGTTCTGGTACCCGTTTCGCTAGGCCAAGCCGGGTCAACGGCGCCGGTTTGCGCCCAGCTCGGTCAGCAGCCAGTCCATCCCGTAGGCGTGGCGCAGGGCCGCGGTGACGGCGGCGGCCGTGACCAGCACGCTGCGGTTCACTGCCGGGTCGTAGCCATAGGCGTTGCGCTGGGTCAGCACGGTGGAATCGAAATTCGCGCCGATAATCTCGCCCTCGGCATTGACCGCCGGGGAGCCGGAGGAGCCGCCGATCGTGTCGGTGCTCGCCGCGACATCCAGGATCGTGTTGGCGGGGATGCGGCTACGGGCGGCGGCGAGGCGGGGGGCGAGGTCGAACGGTTCGGCGCCGGTCGCGCGGTCCCACAGGCCGGCGAAATTCGTGGCGTAGGGGACCGTCCGGCCCTCATGCGTCCAGCCCTCCAGGCGGCCGTAGGTGAGGCGCAAGGTGCCGGTCGCGTCCGGATAGAGGCTGGTGCCGTAAACCGCGAAGCGGGCGCGGGCGAGCTTTTCGCTGGCGCGGTCGGTGGGTGCCTGCACTTCGCCTTCATAGGCGCTGCGCGCGTCGCGGGTGATGTCCTGGATGGCGAGGAGGAAGCGGATCAGCGGATCGTCCGACGCCTGGACAGCGGCGAGGCCGCCTTCCCAGAGCTGGCGGCGCACTGCGGGATCGCCGAGGCGGGTGCCGGTGGCGAGGCGGCGGGCGAGCGCTTCGGGGGATTCGTTGCCGAGCAGGGCGCGGATACGCGGATCGTCCACGGTCAGGATCTCGCGCGTCTTGCTGAGCCACCAGGCGAGCTGAACCTCGTCCACCGCCGGATAGACGGGCGGTTCGGCGGTCAGGCGGTTCTCGACCTGGGCCAGGCGCGCGTCGCCATATTCGGGCAGACGCTCGCCACTCGGCTTCGGCCTTTCTTGCGCGCCGCGGACCAGGTCGCGCGCATAGCCGTACAATTGCGAGCCGCCGCCCGCAGTGCCTTCGAGCAGGTAGTAAGCCGGGTAGAGGCGGCGCAGAGCGGGCTGCACGCCGGCCAGTTCGGCCCAGGGATCGCCAATCTCGCGTGCCAGCTCGGCATTGCCGGCGACGCGCTGGCGGAACTCGGCCTCGGCGGCGGCGCGGCCCGCCATGAAGCGGGCGTCGATCAGCGCCTGCTGGCGGCCCCAATTGCGCTTGTAATTATTTTCGATGCCGCCGAGCGGCCCCTGCGCCTGGAAGGCGTTTTCGGGCGAGACGGCGGAGAAAGCGAGCAGGCGGCCGCGCAGTTCGGCGCGGAGTTGCTGCTCCAGCGGCATAGCGACTTCGGCGACGGTGCGCAGCTGGTCCTGGGTCAGGAGGCGCTGCGTGGCGCCGGGGCTGCCCGAGAGGAAGACCGGCTGATCGGCGCGGGGCGGGGCGGGGTTCCAGCGCAGATGATTGGGCGTCGCCGCCGGGCGGTCATTCTCGTAGAGGCGCACGAAGGCGCCATCGATGGCGAAGCGCGGGAAGCTGAAATTGTCGAGATCGCCGCCAAAGGCCGAGGCGCGATGCTCGGGCGCGAAGACCAGGCGCACATCGGTGTAACGCTTGTAGGTGTAGAGCTTGAACTGCCCGCCCCGATAGAGTGTGACGACCTGGCAGCGGCGGGCGCGGTCGGCGCCGCACGCCTCGCTCTCGATCCGCCCGGCCTCGGCATCCCGGGCGCGGGTGAAGGCTTCGCCCTCAAGGCCCGCGCCGGCCGCCTGCATGCGCTGGGTCACGTCGCTGATCTCGGTCAGGATTTCCGCCACCATGCCCGGGCAGCGCAATTCCCCGGCGCGCGACGCGGGGGTGAAGCCGTTGGCGACGTAATTGCGCTCAGGCGTGGAGAGGTTCTGCACGCAGCCCGCCGCGACATGTTCGTTGGTGAAGACCAGACCCTCGCCGCTCACCAGCCCGCCCGAGGCGCCGCCGAGCCGCACGGAGGCGAGGCGGACACGGTCCAGCCAGGCCTGGTCGATGCGCGTGCCGAGATCGGCGTTGGCCTGTTGAATCGGGAAATTGTCGAAGGTCCACATCCCTTCCTTCGCAAAAGCGGCGGCGGGGAAAACGAGGGTGGCGAGCAGGAAGGGGGTCAGGCGGCGCATCGAACACTCCGGAAGACGACTCATCCGCTTGTCCATGCGGGGTGCGGCGCGGTGACGCAATCCGCGCGGTGCCGCGTCAGCGCTTGCCGGGGCGGGGCATGTGGATGAGGTGCTTGCGGAAATTGAGCGCGGTGCCGACGAAGGCGTTGGTGCGGACGAAGGCGATCGGGAGCTCCGGTTCGACGTCCAGGACAACCTCGGCTTCGTAGCCGCGCTCACGCAGGAACGCGGCCGCTTCGTTGGCGCTCGCCACCGGATCGGCCGCGACGAGACCGATGGCGGCGGCGTGCGGCCCCAGCTTCTCAAAGGAATCGGGCGGTGGCACGTTGATGATCGTGCCGTCCCACATGATCGAACGGCGTATCCCGCTGGAATCGAACTGGAACCGCTCGTGGACGCCATAGCGTGCGAGCAAGACGACCAGCGCCTCCTTCGCCTCGGCCGAAGCGGCGCAGAAAATGCGCGAGCCGGGATCGGGAAACGGCAGCGGATTGCGCCTGCGGGCGACGGCGATCGCCCAGGCGAGCGAAAGCAGGACGACGATGCCGAGCAGGATCAGCAACCAGATCGGGACGAACATACAGCCACACCCCCTCGCGCCTGTAGGTGGTCGGGGAGACAGGATTCGAACCTGCGACCCTCTGCTCCCAAAGCAGATGCGCTACCAGGCTGCGCTACTCCCCGACGCGGGCGGCCTTAGCGGCCTCCTGCCAGTTCGTCACCCCGGCCGCGCAATCTATTGAGCGGCCGGTGCCGACGCTGCCGCCGGAGTAGGAGCGGCCGGGCGCGGCGGAGCGTTTTTCAGGTGGCGGTCGAGCCAGGTCGACATTTCCCAAAGCGTGTGGCCGACCGATTCCCGGGCGCGGTAGCCGTGCGCCTCGACCGGCAGGACGACGTAGCGCGCGTTCGCGCCATTGCCGCTGAGCGCAGCGTAGAAACGCTCGGTCTGGACCGGGAAGGTGCCTGAATTGTCGTCCGCCTGGCCGTGGATCAGCAGGATCGGCTCGTTGATCCGGCGCACGTGGGTGAACGGACTCATCTGCGTATAGGTATCGACCGCTTCCCAATAAGTGCGCTGCTCCGCCTGGAAACCGAATGGCGTGAGCGTGCGGTTATAGGCGCCGGAGCGGGCGATGCCGGTGCGGAAGATGTCGCTGTGGGCGAGCAGATTGGCGGTCATGAAGGCGCCATAGGAGTGACCGCCGACCGCCATCCGGTCCGGCGTGGTGATGCCGCGCCGGACCAGTTCGTCCGCCGCCGCCTGCGCGCTCGCCACCAATTGCTGGACATAGGTGTCGTTCGCCTCGGCCCCGTTCGCGCCGATGATCGGCATCTTGGGGTCGTCGAGGATCGCATAGCCCTGGGTCAGCAGGAACAGATGGCTGGAGCCGCCCGGGCGGACGAAGCGGTTCGGTTCATCCACCACCTGGCCGGCGACCGCCGCGTCGGTGAATTCGGTGGGATAGGCCCACATCAGCACCGGCAACGGCCCATCCCGCGCCTGGTCATAGCCCGGCGGGAGATAGAGCATGCCGCTGAGCTGCACGCCGTCGGCGCGGCGATAGGTGATCAGCTCGCGGCGGACATCGGCGAACTGCGGAGCCGGATCGACGAAGTTCGTCAGTCGCACCGGCTCGCCGCCGGACAGCATGCGGACGAAGAGGTTCGGCGCGTCCGTGCGGCTTTCGCGGCGCGTCAGCACGCGCGTGCCGGCGGCGTCGAGCAAGGCGACGACCGGCTCGTAATTCGGCATTTGCGACTGGTAGAGGGTCCGGCTCTGGCCGGTGGCGATGTCCATGCGGGCGAGCAAAGGCAGTTCGCCTTCGCGGGTCGCGCCGCTCGCGGTCATGAAGATGCCGCGATTGTCCGGTGTGAAGTGGATCGCGCTGAAGCCGTTGCCGAGCGAGCGCGTCACCGGGAAGCCGGGATCGTTGTAGCGCTCCTGATAATTGCGCGTGAGCAAAATACGGTTCTGGGCCGGGCGCGCCGGATTGACCGCGATGCGGGTCTCGCGGCGGGTGGTGAACCAGCGCGTGACCAGCATGGCGAAATCGTCGCGGCCCCAGAAGATGCCTGCATAGCGATCCGCCATGTCGGCGAGCGCCACCGGCTGGCCGGAGAAAGGCGCGGCGAGGGTGAACAGGCGGTCGCGCACCGGGGCTTCGCGCCGGGCGTCGCCGCCATCCTGCGCCTCGACCCAGGCCAGAGTGTCCGGCCGGTCGGCGCGCCATTGCGCCGATCGCACGCCCGGCGCGACCGCGTCGAACTGCGGCGGCACGTCGTCGCGCAGCGGCAGATCGGCGACGCTGTGGACGACGCGCCCGCTCAGGTCGGTGACCACGATCTCGGTCGGGAAGAGCGCTGCGGGGACGTTGTAGCTGTACGGACGCTTCAGCCGGTTCTGCAGGATGTAGCGGCCATTCGGGCTGAGCGTCGCGCCGATGATCAGGCCGGGCGAGCCGATCGGGCGCGGCGCGGCGCCGGTGGTGGACACCAACGTCAGCTGGCTGGTGAAATAATGGTCGAAGGCGGCCTCGTCGGCGCGGCTGCGGAGCAGATCCTGATAGGTGCGGTTGGGGCGCGGGCGGCCCTCATTGACCTGCACGATCGGGCCGGTGGGCGCGAGCGCTTCAGTAGGCGCGGCGCCGCGGCCGGCCGGGACCATACGGACCATGATGGCGCTGTTGTCGGGAAGCCAGTCGATGCCGGTGCCGAAGGCGGCGTTGACATTGGCGTCGGTCAGGCGGCGCGCTTCGCCGCTCGCGACCTCGGCGACCCACAATTCCAGGCCGTTATCGACGCCGCGCAGGAAGGCGACCTTGCTGCCGTCCGGCGACCAGGAAGGCGCCACGAAGCGGGTGTCGGCCGGTAGCGCGACTTCTCTGATCTGGCGGGTGGTGAGATCCTGGAACGACAAAGCGTTCAGCCAGGCGAGGCGGCTGTTCGCCGGGCCGTTGTTGCGCGGATTGATGCGATAGCCGCCGAGGTGGAGCATCGGCTCGGCCAGTTCCGCGACCGGCGGGAGGTTTGCGCGGCCGAGCAGGGCGATGGTCCGGCGGTCCGGGCTGACCGACGGCGTGGGCGGCGGCGGGGTGTCGAGGATCTGCGCGATCGGCGCGGGCGGGTCCATGTAGCGGGTGCCGTCGCCGGCCGGGGCGTCCTGCGCGTAAGCCGGCCACGCCAGCAACAGACCGGCGAACATGGCCGGCGACATCCTGCGAATCATGCAAATCCTCCCGAGGCTCAGGGCGAGGGTGGCAGGCGGGGGCGTGTTAGGCAATTGGGACAGCGCGGACACGATCCGTGCGCGCCGAAGCATCCCAACCGCGTTCAGCCTGAGCTTGTCGAAGGACTGTGTTTCTTGTCGGCCCAAAGGCAAGGCAGGCCTTCGACAAGTTCAGGCTGAACGGTGGAGGAGAATTTATCGCTGTGCCGGGGTGACTGGCTCGATCCGCTCCGGCGCATTGGCGACGACGGACAGCATCGCCGTCCAGGCCGCGACATTCTGCCGGAGCTGGGCAGGATCGATCTTGTCGAGCGTGTCGTCGGGGGTGTGGTGGTAATCGAAGTAACGCGTGCCGTCCTGGTTGAGGTCGATAGCGGCGACGCCGGAGCGCGCCCAGCCGCCGAGATCGGCGCCCGCGCCGGCGGGCGCGCGGTTCACCGGGATGCCGAGCGGGGCAAGGGCGGCGGTCACGCGGCGCTGCAAATCCTGGTTGCCCGGCGCGAGATTGAAGGCGACGCGCCAGACCCTGTCCGCGCCGAAATCGCTCTCGGACACCAACACCACATCATTCGCCTCGCGGTGGCGGCGGAAATGTTCGTTGCCGCCGAACAGGCCGACTTCCTCGGCGCCGAACAGCACGACGCGGATGGTGCGGCGCGGCTGGCCGGCGCGCATGATGCGGTGCGCGGCCGCGGTGGTGATGGCGACGCCAGCCGCATTGTCGATCGCGCCGGTGCCCATGTCCCAGCTGTCGAGATGGCCGCCGATCAGGATGGTGCCGGCGCTGGGATCGCTGCCCGGCACTTCGGCGATGACATTGCCCGACTGGCGGGTGCCGATCTGGCGCGGGGTCAGGACGAGGCGGATGCGGACCGGCGTGTTGCGGGCGCTGGCGCGGGTGAGCACGCGCTGCATCTGCTCGGCATCGGGGATGCTGAGTGCGGCGGCGGGGATGGGCCGGGCGCCTTCGCCGAAGCTTTGCACGCCGGTGTGCGGGTTGCGGTGATAATCGGTGCCGATCGAGCGGACGAGAATGCCCACCGCGCCGCGCTGCGAGGCCAAGGTCGGGCCATCGCGGCGGGCCGCGCCGAAGGGGCCGTAGCCGGAGCCGTCCTGATTGGCCTGCATGTTGTGGCTGACGAAGACGATCTTGCCGCGCACCTCGGCGGCGGGGGCGGCGCGGAACGCCTCCATGCTGTCATAGCCGACCACTTCCGCCTCGATGCCACGCGCCGGGGTGGCGCCGCTATTGCCGAGCGCGGTCAGCACGAGCGGCTGGGGGAAGGGGGCCAGGATTTCGGCCCGTTCCTCGCCGCGCACCCAAACCGGCATATCGAACGTCTCGATGCGGACGTTGGAGAAGCCGAGTCCGCGCAGGCGTTCGGCGGCCCAGGTCCGCGCCCGCGCTTCGGCTTCCGTGCCGGCGAGTCGCGGGCCGACCTCGGTGGTGAGGTCCTCGACCAATTGCCAGGCGAGGCTGTCGCTGCGCAGCGCCTCGTCGCGCATCGCGGCGGTGTCAGGCTGGGCGATGGCCGTGGTGGTGGTCAGCAGCAGGGCGGCGGCGAAGAGGGCGTTTCTCATGGCCGCAGGACTAGCCAAAGCGTTCGAGGCGCAGAAGAAGATTCTGCGGTAAGGCCGTTTCGTTCGACGAATGGAGGACAAAGGTGAGTGAGCAGAAGGCCGATCTGCTGATCGTCGGCGGCGGCCCGGCGGGGATGATGGCGGGGCTGCTGTTCGCGCGCGCCGGGGTGCGGACGCTCGTGCTGGAGAAGCATGGCGATTTCCTCCGCGATTTCCGGGGCGACACGGTGCATCCCTCCACGCTCGGCCTGTTTGACGAACTGGGCCTGCTCGACGCCTTTCTGCAGCGTCCGCACGACAAGGTGCCGGATATCGAGGCGGTAATCGCGGGAACGCCGTATCGCATCGCCGATTTCAGCCACCTGCCCGGGCGCGGCAAATATATCGCGATGATGCCGCAATGGGAATTTCTCGATTTCGTCGCGGCTGAGGCGAAGCGTTATCCGACGTTCGAATTGCGGATGGAGACCGAGGCGGAGGCGGCGATCGAAGCGGATGGACGGGTTGTTGGCGTGCGTACGATAGCGGGCGAGGACATCCGCGCGCGGCTGGTGATCGCCGCCGACGGGCGCGGCTCGCGGTTGCGAGAGGGCCTGCCGCTGGAGGATCTGGGCGCCCCGATCGATGTGCTGTGGTTCCGAGTGCCCAAGCAGCCCACGCCGACCAACGACACGCAGGGTTACATTTCCGGCGGCGAGATGATCGTCGCGATCGACCGCGGCGATTATTTCCAGTGCGCGCGCGTGATCGAGAAAGGCAGCGCCGAGCGGGTGCTGGCGCGCGGCATCGAGGCGTTCCGGGCAGAAGTGGCGGCGGTGGTGCCGGAGGTGCGCGACGGGATCGCCGGACTCGCCAACCTGGACGAGGTGAAATTGCTCACCGTGACGCTCGACCGGCTGACGCGCTGGCACCGGCCGGGCCTGCTGGCGATTGGCGACGCGGCGCACGCAATGTCGCCGGTCGGCGGCGTCGGCATCAACCTTGCCATCCAGGATGCGGTCGCGGCGGCGAACATCCTGGCCGGGCCGATGGCGCGCGGGGGCGACCCGGACCCGCTGCTGGCGAAGGTACAGAAGAGGCGGATGTTTCCGGTGAAGGTGATCCAGGCGATGCAGCGCACCGTGCATCGCACCGTCTTGCGGGCGGCGCTCGCCGGAACGGTGCAGAAGGCGCCGTGGCCGGTGCGGCTGCTGGGCCGCACGCCCTTGCTCCAGCGCATCCCGGCGCGGGTATTGGGCCTCGGTGTGCGGCGCGAGCATATCCGCTCGCCGGATGCGGGGCTCAGGCGGCCTTCGCCATCTCCGCTTCCAGATTGACGCGGATCGCCTCGAAGAATTGTTCCGTGGTCATCCAGGCCTGATCGGGGCCGATCAGGATAGCGAGGTCCTTGGTCATCTTGCCGCTCTCGACGGTCTCGATGCAGACCCGCTCGAGCGTTTCGGCGAACTGGGTGACTTCCGGCGTGCCGTCGAACTTGCCGCGGAACGACAGGCCCTGGGTCCAGGCGAAGATGCTGGCGATCGGGTTGGTCGAGGTCGCCTTGCCCTGCTGGTGCATGCGATAGTGGCGGGTGACGGTGCCGTGCGCCGCTTCCGCCTCGACCGTCTTGCCGTCCGGCGAGAGCAGGACCGAGGTCATCAGGCCCAGCGAGCCGAAGCCCTGCGCGACCGTGTCCGACTGCACGTCGCCGTCATAATTCTTGCAGGCCCAGACGAACTTGCCGCTCCACTTGAGTGCCGAGGCGACCATGTCGTCGATCAGGCGATGCTCGTAGACGATGCCTTTCTCGGCGAACTTTTCCTTGAAACCTTCGGTGTCGAAAATCTCCTGGAACAGGTCCTTGAAGCGGCCGTCATAGGCCTTGAGGATGGTGTTCTTGGTGGAGAGGTAGACGGGCCAGCCGAGGTTGAGGCCGTAGTTGAACGAGGCGCGGGCGAAATCGCGGATCGATTCGTCCAGATTGTACATGCCCATGGCGACGCCGGCGGCCGGGAACTGGAACACCTCGTGCTCGATCTCCTGGCCGTCCTCCCCGACGAACTTCATCGTCAGCGTGCCGGGGCCGGGGACCAGGAAGTCGGTCGCGCGATACTGATCGCCGAAGGCATGACGGCCGACCACGATCGGATCGGTCCAGCCCGGCACCAGCCGCGGCACGTTCTGGATCACGATCGGCTCGCGGAAGACGACGCCGCCCAATATGTTGCGGATCGTGCCGTTGGGCGACTTCCACATCTTCTTGAGGGAGAATTCCTCGACGCGCTGCTCGTCCGGCGTGATCGTGGCGCACTTCACGCCGACACCATGCTCCTTGATCGCATTCGCGGCGTCGATGGTGATCTGGTCGCTCGTCTCGTCGCGCTTCTCGACGCTGAGGTCGTAATAAAGCAGGTCGACGTCGAGATAGGGGAGGATCAGGCGTTCGCGAATCCATTGCCAGATGATCCGGGTCATTTCGTCGCCGTCGAGCTCGACGATCGGATTCTTCACCTTGATCTTGGCCATGGGAGCAATGCTTTCCTGTCTGTGCGTGTTCGTTGCGCGGGGCGTGTAGAAGCGGATGCGCCGGCGATCAACCGGAGGGCCGGAGGCGCGCGGCGGGTGCTACGGTTGTATCCTCCGATGCGGGTGCCTAATGTTCGTGCACAATGCCGCCCCTCGACAAGCCGGAAGCCAAGAAGGACGTCGCCCCTGCCAGCCTGCGCTGGCGGCTGCCGTCCGTGCATCCGGACGGGCGCAAGTTCATGGTCGCGTCCGCCGCGCTCATGCTCGTCTTCTTCTGGATCTTCGGCTGGGACACGCTCGGCTGGCTGACCCTGGGGCTGACGATCTGGATCGGCATTTTCTTTCGCGATCCGGTGCGGACGACGCCGGTGGGGAAGGGGCTGATCGTCTCGCCATCCGACGGGACGGTGACGATGATCGCCAGCTGCCCGCCCCCCCGCGAACTGACCGGACCGGGCGGCCTTTCCGGTGATCCAGTGGTGCGCGTGTCGGTCTATCTCAGTCTGTTCGACCCGCACGTCATTCGCGCGCCGATGGAAGGCGTCGTGAAGAAGCTCGCCTACATTGCGGGAAAACTGGTCAATCCGGAACTCGACAAGGCGAGCGAGGATAACGAGCGGCAACACATCTTGGTCGAGGGAACGGACGGAATCCGGATCGGCTTCACCCAGATTGCCGGCGTCATCGGGCGGCGGATCGTGTCATGGGTAGACGAGGGCGATGCGGTACTTGCCGGGCAAAGGGTCGGGATGATCCGTTTCGGCAGCCGGGTGGATGTCTATCTGCCGGCCGGAACGTCCAGCCAGGTACTGCTCGGTCAGCGCGTCATTGCCGGCGAGACCATCCTGGCGCGGCTCGGTGTCACCGAGGTGATCGAGGGCGTCGCCCAATAGCTTCTGCCGTTGCGGGAGACGGAGCGAACGATGGCGCGCGGTCCATTCTCGCGCGCTTTCCACGGCATGTTCGCCGCGATCAGATCGCGATCCTCATCGAAAATCGTCCAGAGCATGGCGATGACAGTGCCCAGCACGGCCGCGAAAAACAGCAATGCGAACAGGTGAATCACAGCTTTATCCCTTGCTTATCCACAGGCAAAAGCCACCGGAACGGCGGAAGTTCCAAATATGGTTAACGAAAATTTAACCATTTCGTCCTCGCCCCGGCCGGAGCGTCGCGCACACGGGCCGCGACCGGGGCGTTGATTTCCGCGACAAGGCCGACTAAGTGGCCCCGCATCTCACATGCGGAGTCGCCATACCGGTGTTCGCCATAGCCCCACGGGCTACGGCGGATTGCTCGGCTCCGCAGAGGCATAACCGGAAGGAGAACGACTATGGCGTCCACCGACGTCACCATGCAGGCATTGCTCGAAGCCGGAGCGCATTTCGGCCACCAGACCCATCGCTGGAACCCCAAGATGAAGCCGTATATTTTCGGCGATCGCAACGGGGTGCACATCATCGACCTGTCGCAGACCGTGGGCCTCTTCGCCCGCGCGCTCGATTTCGTGAAGGCCTCGGCCGGCGCGGGCGGCAAGGTGCTGTTCGTCGGCACCAAGCGCCAGGCGCAGGATCCGATCGCCGAGGCGGCTCGTCGCAGCGGCCAGCATTTCGTCAACCATCGCTGGCTGGGCGGCATGCTCACCAACTGGAAGACGATCTCGGGCTCGATCAAGCGCTTCAAGGCGCTCGAAGAGCAGCTGGCCGGCGACACGCAGGGCCTGACCAAGAAGGAAGTGCTGCAGCTGACCCGCGAGCGGGACAAGCTGGAGCTTTCGCTCGGCGGCATCCGCGACATGGGCGGACTCCCTGATGTGATCTTCGTGATCGACGCGAACAAGGAAGAGCTGGCGATCAAGGAAGCGAACGTGCTGGGTATCCCGGTCGTGGCCATCCTGGACACCAACGTCTCGCCGAACGGCATCGCTTTCCCGGTTCCGGGCAATGACGACGCCAGCCGCGCGATCCGCCTGTATTGCGACGCGATCGCCGACGCGGTGCTGGCCGGCAAGCAAAGCGGATCCGCAAAGCGCGGCGAGGATCTGGGCGCCCAGGCCGAACCGCCGGCCGAAGCCGCGCTCGCCGACGCGTAACAATTCGGGGCTACGGCCCCTATATCGGGGGCATCCCCCAACCCGTCCTGGCTGAGCCTGTCGAAGCCCTGTCCTTCTCTCCCATCGGAGTGAAGGACAGCCCTTCGACAAGCTCAGGGAGGGCGGTGACTGTTTGAAAGGACACAGACATGGCTGAAGTGACCGCCGCGACCGTCAAGGAACTGCGCGAGCGCACCGGCGCCGGCATGATGGATTGCAAGAAGGCGCTGACCGAAACCAATGGCGACATGGAAGCGGCGATCGACTGGCTGCGCACCAAGGGCCTCGCCGCCGCCGCCAAGAAGGCCGGCCGTCAGGCCGCCGAGGGCCTGATCGGCGTCTCCGTGGATGGCACCAAGGGCGCGGTGATCGAGGTCAACAGCGAGACCGATTTCGTCGCCAAGAACGAATTGTTCCAGGAATTCGTGACCGCCGTTTCGGCGATCGCGCTGGAGCAGGGTGGCGACGTCAATGCCGTGCTCGGTGCGGCTTATCCGTCGGGCGGCACCGTGCAGGACAAGCTGACCGCCAACATCGCCACGATCGGCGAGAATCAGTCGATCCGCCGCGCGCAGAGCGTGAGCGTCGGCAATGGCGTCGTCGTGCCTTACGTGCACAATGCCGCCGGCCCGGGGCTCGGCAAGATCGGCGTGCTGGTCGCGCTCGAGAGCGAAGCCGACCGCGCCGAACTGGAGACGCTGGGCAAGCAGATCGCGATGCACATCGCCGCGGCCAATCCGCTGGCGCTGCGCGGCGAGGATCTGGACGCCGACATGATCGAGCGCGAGCGCGCGATCGCGACCGAAAAGGCGAATGAAAGCGGCAAGCCCGCCGAGATCGTCGCCAAGATGGTCGAGGGCGGTATTGCCAAGTTCCGCAAGGAAAATGCCCTGCTTAGCCAGCTGTTCGTGATGGACAACAAGACGCCGGTCGCCGACGTGGTTGCCGCCAAGGGCAAGGAACTGGGTAGCCCGGTCACGCTCGCCGCCTATGTCCGCTTCCAGCTGGGCGAAGGCATCGAACGTCAGGAAAGCGACTTCGCGGCCGAGGTCGCCGCGGCTGCCGCGGCCTGAGCCTTTCGCGAATGTGAGATTAAGCTCCCTTCCGGCCCGCCGGAGGGGAGCTTTTTCTTGGCACCATGCGGCCCGCCGATTAGGGTCGCGCCACATCCAATCCGATCTACACCCAGGAAGTCCATGCGCGCACGCTTCAATCGTATCCTGCTGAAGCTGTCGGGCGAGGCGCTGATGGGTGACGGCCAGGTCAATATCGACCCGGATACTGTCGCCAGCCTCGCCGCGGAGGTGAAGGCGGTAAAGGATGCGGGGCATGAGCTGTGCCTGGTCATCGGCGGCGGCAACATCTTCCGCGGCATGGCCGGCGCGGCGCGCGGCATGGACCGCGCCCAGGCCGACTATATGGGCATGCTGGCGACGGTCATGAACGCGCTCGCCATGCAGAATGCGCTCGAACAGCTCGGCGTCCAGACCCGCGTGCAATCGGCGCTGGAGATGGACAAGGTCTGCGAGCCGGTGATCCGGCGCCGCGCCGAGCGGCATCTCGAGAAGGGCCGGGTCGTCATCTTCGCGGCCGGTGTCGGCGCACCTTATTTCACCACCGATTCCGGCGCCGCCCTGCGCGCCGCCGAGATGAAGTGCGATGCGCTGCTCAAGGGCACCAGCGTCGACGGCGTCTACAATGCCGATCCCAAGAAGGTGGCGGACGCAAAGCGTTTCAACAAAGTCACTTACGGGCAGGTCCTGGCGGATGATCTTAAGGTCATGGACGCCAGCGCCGTCGCCCTTTGCCGCGACAACAACATCCCGATCGTCGTCTTCAATATCCGCGAGCGCGGCAATCTTGCCCGCGTGCTTGCCGGAGAAAGCATCGCGACGATCGTGGGAAATGAAGGAGAGAATTGATGCCGGCTTATGACAAGGCGGATGTCCAGCGCCGCATGCACGGCGCCGTCGAGGCGCTGAAGCACGATCTGCAGGGGCTGCGCACCGGCCGCGCCTCCACCGCTCTGCTCGATCCGATCCAGGTCGAGGTCTATGGCGCGAACATGCCGCTCAATCAGGTCGCGACCGTGTCCGTGCCGGAGCCGCGCATGATCGCGGTGCAGGTGTGGGACCGCTCCAACGTGACCCCGGTCGAGAAGGCGATCCGCGCCGCGGGCCTGGGCATCAATCCGATCGTCGATGGGCAGAATATCCGTCTGCCGATTCCGGACCTGACCGAGGAGCGCCGCAAGGAACTCGCCAAGCTCGCCAGCCAATATGCCGAAAAGGGCAAGATCGCCGTCCGCAACGTCCGCCGCGACGCCATGGACGCGCTGAAGACCGACGAGAAGAAGAAGGAAATCGCCGAGGACGAGCATAAGCGCCTCGACGCCGAGGTGCAGAAGTTGACCGACGACACGGTCAAGGAAATCGACGTCGTGGTCGCGGCGAAGGAAAAGGAAATCCTCCAGAAGTGATGGCCGGCGCGGCGCCAGCTTCCCTCGCAGGGTCAGACCTCGCCGAGCCCGGCGCGCTCAATGTGCCGCGCCATCTGGCGATCATCATGGACGGCAATGGCCGTTGGGCGAAGGCTCGTGGCCTGCCGCGCACGGCAGGGCACAAGCAGGGTGCCGAAGCGGCGCGCCGCGCGGTGCGGGCGGCGGGCGAAATGGGCATCGAATGCCTCACCCTCTACGCTTTTTCCTCTGAGAATTGGCGGCGGCCGCAGGCGGAGATCAACGATCTCACCGGCATATTGCGCTTCTACATCCAGCACGAACTGAACAATCTCCATCGCGAGGGCGTCCGCATCAAGGTGCTGGGCGATCATCGCGCCTTCGCGCCGGACGTGGCCAAGCTGGTCGACAATGCGGTGGCCAAGACCGCCGGCAACACCCGCATGACCGTCGCTGTCGCGCTGAACTATGGCGCGCGCGGGGAGTTGGTGCGGGCGATGCAGGGGCTCGGCAAGCGGATACAGGATGGCAGTCTCGATCCCGCCGCGATCGACGAGGCGGCGGTGGAGACCGAACTCGATACGCATGATCTGCCGCCGCTGGACCTGCTGGTCCGCACCTCCGGCGAGCATCGCCTGTCCAACTTCCTGCTCTGGCAGGCAGCTTATGCGGAGATCATCTTCCTCGATCTGCTCTGGCCCGATTTCGACGGCGCGGCGCTGAACGGCGCGGTCGCCGAATTCACGCGGCGCGAACGCCGTTATGGTGGCCTGTGAGCGAGGCTCCGAAGCCCAATCCGCCGCTGCAGGGCACGCCCGGCCATTTGCCGGACCTGACGACGCGCTTCGCGATGGCGATCTTCCTGACCGCAGTGGCCTGTGTCACCATCTGGTGGGGCGGCTGGCCGTTCCGGGCGCTGATCCTGGTTGGCGCCGGTCTGATGCTGGCGGAATGGGCGGAAATTCACCGCGTCTCCTGGCTGTGGATCTGGGCCGGGGTCGCCTTGCTGGCCGCGCTGCTGCTCGGCGTCACCGAATATTTCTATCCCGTCGACGCCGCCGATACGGTCGCGCTCGAATATGGCGAGGAAATGCTGTCCGTCTCGTTCGAGACGTTTCTGCCGTTCCTCACTCTGGCAGGCATAGCGGCGGGCGCAGGGCTGCTGCTCGCGCTTGTCTCGCGGCGCCCGACGCTCGGCTGGGGCTTTGTCTATATCGGCATTCCCGCGCTGGCTTTGCTGGTGCTCAGCTGGTTCGATACGGCGCTCGTCTTCTGGGTGATGTTCGTCACCTGGTCGACCGACAGCGGCGCTTTCTTCGCCGGCAAAGCGATCGGCGGGCCCAAGTTGGCGCCGAAGATCAGCCCCGCCAAGACCTGGGCCGGCCTTGTCGGCGGCGCGGTCGCGGCGGGCAGCATTGGCTATCTGGTGACCTGGTATTTCGGCATCGACGCCGCGATCGACGCGGAGACGGGCGAACCCGTCGCGCTCTATCAGGCGTTCCTGTGGCTCGGCGCGCCGATGTCGATCGTGGCGCAGGGCGGCGATCTCTACGAGAGCTGGGTCAAGCGGCGCTGCGGCGTGAAGGATAGCGGCACGATATTGCCCGGGCATGGCGGCGCGCTGGATCGCTGCGACGGCCTGATCGCGGTGGCGCTGGCAACCCTGCTCTACCTTATGGCCGGACTCTGGTTCGCCTGAACGATATGCGGCGCATTGCCATCCTCGGCGCGACCGGATCGGTCGGGCGCTCGACGCTCGACCTGATCGCGCGCGATCGTGAGGCCTATCAGGTCGTGGCGCTGACCGCGAACAGCGACACCGACGGTCTGGCCGAACTGGCGCGGGAGTTTCGCCCGGAGCGGGCCGTGATCGGCGACCCGGCGGGCTATGAGAAGCTGAAGGATCTGCTCGCCGGCACCAATGTTGGCGTCAGCGCCGGTCGCGAGGCGGTGATCGAGGCGGCCGGGGCGGGGGCTGACTGGACCATGGCGGCAATCGTCGGCTGCGCGGGCCTCGCACCGGTCATGCGCGCGCTGGAGGGCGGAGGCGTCGTCGCGCTCGCCAACAAGGAATCCCTGGTCTCCGCAGGCGACTTGATGACCGATGCGGCGCGGGAAAGCGGTGCGACCCTGCTGCCGGTCGACTCCGAGCATAACGCCGTCTTCCAGTGTCTCCACGGCGCGCGGCCGGAGGATGTCAGCCGGATCATTCTCACGGCGAGCGGCGGGCCGTTTCGTACGTGGAGCCTCGATGCGATGCGCGCCGCGACGCCGGAGCAGGCGGTGGCGCATCCGAACTGGTCGATGGGCGCGAAGATCTCGGTCGATTCGGCGACGCTCATGAACAAGGGCCTGGAACTGATCGAGGCCTATCATCTGTTCCCGGTCGAGGCGGACCAGCTGGGCGCGATCGTGCACCCGCAATCGGCGGTGCATGCCCTGGTCGAGTATCGCGACGGCTCGGTCCTGGCCCAGCTCGGCCCGGCCGACATGCGGGTGCCGATCGCCCACACGCTCGCCTGGCCGGTGCGGATGGCAACGCCGTGCGAACGGCTCGACCTGGTCGCGCTGGGACGGCTCGATTTCGAGGCGCCGGACCCGGAGCGGTTCCCCGCGCTGCCGCTGGCGCAGGAGGCGCTGTGCAAGGGCGGCGCCGCGCCTGCAATCCTCAGCGCCGCCAACGAGATCGCGGTCGCATCTTTCCTTGCGCGCGAGATCGGTTTCCTCGATATAGCCGCCCTCGTGGGGGAAGTGCTGGCTTCCTACGATCCGCCCGCGCCGGCGACGATCGGGGATGTGCTGGCCGTGGATGCCGAGGCGCGCAGGGTGGCGGCGCTTGTCACAGGAAAGTACCGCCTTTGAACAATCCCAATTTCCTGTTCACGGTGCTGGCTTTCCTCGCCGCATTGGGTCCCCTGATCTTCATTCACGAACTCGGCCACTATTTTGTCGGCCGCTGGTTCGGCGTGAAGGCGGAGACCTTCTCGATCGGCTTCGGCCGCGAGATTGGCGGTTGGACCGATAAGCGCGGCACGCGCTGGAAGATCGGCTGGCTGCCGCTGGGCGGCTATGTGAAATTCGCCGGGGACATGAACCCCGCCTCTACGCCGAACGAGGAATGGCTGAACCTGCCCGCCGAGGAACGCAACCAGACGTTCCAGTCCAAGCCGGTCTGGCAGCGTTTCCTGATCGTGCTGGCGGGACCTGCGACCAATTTCATCTTCGCGATTGTTGGCCTGATGGCGATCTTCGCGATCATGGGCTATCCAACCGCCACCGCCACGGTGGCGGAGGTAAAGGCGGGTGGCGCCGCGGCCAGCGCCGGCATCACCCCTGGCGACCGCGTCGTCGAGATCAACGGCAACACGATCGACACCTTCGTCGATCTGCAATCCTATGTCCGGCTGCGGCCCGCCCAGGCGATGGAGGTCGTGGTCGAACGCGACGGAACGCGCCGGACCCTTTCGCTGACTTCCGGTTCACAGGAGCTTGAGGACGAGTTCGGCAACAAGGCGAGGGTCGGGATGCTCGGCATCTCGGGCGCCCAGGCGCTGGGGCAGGGGGCAGGGCGCGAGTTCCTGCCGCCGCACCGCCTGTTGGGGGCCGCGGTCGATACGACCTTCGACACGGTCAACTCGATGGTCGTCGCGCTGGGGCAGGTGATCACCGGCCAACGTTCGGTGAAAGAGTTGGGCGGGCCGCTGAAGATTGCGGAGGTTTCGGGTCAGCAGGCCAGCCTGGGCTGGATCCCCTTCTTCTGGTTCGTGATCATCATCTCCATTAATCTTGGCTTCATCAACCTCTTGCCAATTCCGCTGCTCGACGGCGGACACCTGCTTTTCTATGCAATCGAGGGGATTAGGCGCAAACCGATCAAGCCGGAGGCGCAGGAATGGGCGTTCCGGACCGGATTGTTCCTGCTCCTGGCACTGATGATTTTCGTAACCTTCAACGATCTGGCTTCTTTTGGCCTCTTTCGGGGGATAGGCGGTTGATCGCTCGCATCTGCTGAGGCAGGGCGGCATCGACCAAATTCATGCCGGCACGCCGCCGGCGGTATCGATCAAGGGCGGGTTCCACGTGACGTCGAAGCAAGTATTTCCGAGCCAGCGCCAATTCTGCACCTTCCTGCTCGTCGGGACCGCGTTGGGCGGCTTCGCCATGCCGGCGGCGGCGCAGACGCAGACGGCGCCGGCTCCGGCCCAGACCGTCCCGACCGTGCCGCTCGCGCAGGCCGTGCCGCCGACCCCCGCCCCGCAGATCGTGCGCGTCATCACCGTGACGGGCAATCAGCGGCTCGAGGCCGAAACGGTCCTGTCCTACATCACTTTGCGCGCCGGCGAGCCGCTCGACCGCGATCGGGTCGATCAGGCGCTGCGCGAACTCTATGCGACCGAATTGTTCGCCGACGTGCAGATTTCCGGCGTCGAGACCGGCGACCTGGTTGTCCAGGTGCGCGAGAATCCGGTCATCAATCGCATCATCCTGGAGGGCAATCGCCGCCTGAAGGACGACAAGATCACCCCGGAAGTGCGGCTTGCCGCGCGCCAGATCTTCACCCGCAGCCGCGCCCGCGCCGACGTCGCGCGCATCATCGAACTCTATCGCCGTCAGGGCCGTTTCGCCGCCCGGGTCGAACCGAAGATTATCCAGCTCGACCAGAATCGCGTCGATGTCGTGTTCGAAATCGACGAAGGGCCGCGGTCCAGCGTTCGCGAAATCAACATCATCGGCAACGAGGCCTTCGCCGACAGCCGCCTGGTCGGGGAAATGGCGACGTCCGAAGCCGGTTCGGGCATTCCGATCATCGGCGCGCTGCTCGGGGGCGGCAACAGCACCTACGATCCGGACCGGCTCGCCTTCGATCAGGCCAAGTTGCGCCTGTTCTACCTGACGCAGGGTTATGCCGATTTCCGCGTGGTCTCCGCGGTCGCGGAACTGACGCCCGATCGGCGCGACTTCATCATCACATATGTGGTGGAAGAGGGGCCGCGCTACCGCTTCGGCCCGGTCTCGGTGACCAGCAACATTCGCGACTTCAGTTCCGAGCAATTGTCGGCCCAGCTGCCGATGCGCGAGGGCGACTGGTACAATGCCAAGATGGTCGAGGATACGGTCACCCGCCTGAACGAACTGGCCGGCCTGTTCGGCTACGCCTTCGCCGACGTACAGCCGCAATTCCGCCGCGATCCCGACAATCAGACCATGTCCGTGGTCTTCAACGTTCAGGAAGCGCAGCGGACGTATATCGAGCGCATCAACATCAACGGCAACACCAACACCGCCGACAAGGTGATCCGCCGCGAATTCCGGCTGGCGGAAGGCGATCCGTTCAGCTCCATCCTGGTGCGCCGTTCACGCGACCGCATCCAGAGCCTCGGCTATTTCCAGGACAATCTGCAGATCGAGCAGCAGGAAGTCGCCCCGGATCGCGTCAATCTGAACGTTGATGTCGAAGAGCGCGCGACCGGTGAGCTGCAATTGTCTGCGGGTTTCTCCAGCCTCGAGCGCTTCCTCGTCAACCTGTCGGTGCAGCAGCGCAATTTCCGCGGCCTCGGCCAGCAGCTGCGCGCCTCGATCAACTATTCCAGCTATTCGCGTTCGGCCGAACTGGGCTTTACCGAGCCCTTCCTGTTCGATCGCAACATCGCGGTCGGCGTGGACATCTTCCGCCGCGACTTCAGCAGCTTCAACTTCCTCGGCAGCGACCGTCAGACGACCTATCAGGAAGTCTCCACCGGCGGCCAGATCCGCGCGGGCGTGCCGCTGACCGAAAATCTCCAGCTGGCGCTGCGCTACGGCCTGACCTTCAGCCAGCTCGACCTCGCGCCCGATCTGTACTTCACCGATCCGGACGGGACCGGCCCGCTGCCGCCCGCCTGCGACCCGCTGCTCGCCGGCCGCTATCTTTGCGACGCGATCGGCGATCGTACCGTGTCGTCCGCCGGCTACACCCTGCTTTACAGCACGCTCAACAACACCATTCGCCCGTCGAATGGCCATCGCGTCCTGCTGAGCCAGGACTTTGCCGGCATTGGCGGCAATGTACGCTATCTTCGCACTCGCATCAGCGGGGGCAAATATTGGAGCATCGGCCGCGGCTTCATTCTCTCGCTGACCGGCGAAGGCGGCGCGATCATTCCGTTCGAGGATGCCGCTCCGGGGGTCGATCCGATCCGGCTCAACGACCGCTTCACGCTGGGCAGCCCGCAGATTCGCGGTTTCGACATTCGCGGCGTTGGCCCGCGCGTGGTCCGTCGCCCCTATGCGATCGGTACGGACGGAACGCCGACGCTCGATAGCAATGGTGCCTTCACCTATGTCGAGGATGATCAGCAGCGCCGCGACGAAGCGATTGGCGGCCGCTATTACTACCTCGCGCGGCTCGAGCTCGAACTTCCGCTGGGTCAGGGCGTGAGTCAGCTTGGCGTCCGGCCGTCGGCCTTCCTGGACGTCGGCGCGCTCTGGGGTGTGCGGAGACCGAACCTGCTGAACATCGAGCCGGGTTCGGACCTGACCCGGCTTCAGTGCCAGGCGACGGACGGCACGATTTCGGTTCAGCCGATCGGCGGAAACTCCTGCCCCGAAGGCTCGCAGATTTTCCGCTTCGGTACCGCGCCGTTCCGTGAATTCTTCTTTGGTGACACGCCGACGCCCCGCGTCTCGGTGGGCATCGGCGCCAACTGGAACTCGCCCTTCGGCCCGTTCCGGGTCGATCTCGCTTACCCGCTGCTCAAGGCGGAAGGCGATGACACTCGTATCTTCACTTTCAACGTAGGAACCGCTTTCTGATGAAGACCAAATTGCTCCTTGCGGCCACTGTCGCCGCCATCCTTCCGACCAGCGCGATGGCGCAGCGGGCCGCGCCCGCCGCGATCGTCGTCGTCGATACCGACCGCGTGCTGCGCGAATGCGGCGCTTGCGTCGCGGCGACTGCCGCCCTGCAGGCGCAGCAGACCTCCAATCAGGCGCGTCAGCAGGCGCTGGTCGGCCCGCTCCAGACCGAGCAGCAGTCGATCGAGCAAGCCGCGCAGGCCGCGCAGGCGCTGACCGGCGCCGCGCGCACCAATGCGGAGAACGCCATTCGCCCGCGGGTGCAAGCGTTCCAGCAGCGTGAGCAGACCGCGCGTCAGGAACTGGGCACGCTGCAGCAGAATTTCGAATCCACCCGGTTGCATGTCTCCATCCAGCTCAACCGGGCGCTAGAGCCGATCTACACGGCGGTGATGAACGCGCGTGGTGCGAACCTCGTGGTTTCCACCGATGCGCGTCTGGCGCACGCGCCGGCTCTGGACGTCACCAACGAGGTGCTGGCGCAGCTCAACCGCTCCACGCCCGCGGTCAGCATCACGCCGATGCCGCAGCAGGCCCCGGCCACCGCGGCGCCGGTGCCGCCGGCGACGCCGCGTCCGGGCGGGCGGTGAGCTCCAGAGACGATGCGCCGGCGCCCGCAATGACGGCGCCGGCGCTTGATGTCAGGGGGGTGATGCGGTCGCTGCCGCATCGCTACCCCATGCTGCTGGTCGATCGCGTCGAGGAGATGGTCCTCGACGAACGGATCATCGCCACCAAGGCGGTGACGATGAACGAATTGTTCTTCCAGGGGCATTTCCCCGGGCGGCCGATCATGCCCGGTGTGATGATCATCGAAGCGCTGGCGCAGGCCGCCGGCGTCCTCGCGGTCACCTCGCTCGGTGAGGCGCAGAAGGGCAAGCTGGTCTACTTCATGTCGATCGAGAATGCGAAGTTCCGCGTTCCGGTCGAACCCGGCGTGCTGCTGCGGCTCGAGTGCAATCTGATCCAGAAGCGCGGACCGGTCTGGAAGTTTGCGGGCCGCGCCTTCGTCGGCGACAAGCTCGCCACGCAGGCGGACTTCACCGCGATGATCACGGACCCTCCGCAGGAATAGGTCAGGCTGCTTCCCAGCCTTCGGCAGTCCGCCGGATACCGAAGACGCGCGGGATCACATCCGAAGCCAGAATATCGGCCGGCGCACCGTCGGCAGCGATGCGCCGCTGGTGCATGACGATGATGCGGTCGGCATGACGAAGCGCCGTGTCGAGATCGTGCATGGCCACCAAAGCCGCGCGATCGGCGCCGCGTACCTCCTCGGCCAGCAACGCCGTCAGCCGGATTTGCCAGAGCGGGTCGAGATTGGCTGTCGGCTCGTCGAGCAGCAGCAGGCGTGGCCTCGGCGCCAGGGCGCGGGCCAGCAGGACGCGGCTGCGTTCCCCGGTCGAAAGCCGGTCGGTGCGGCGCGGGCCGAACTGGTCGAGTTCCAGCCGTGAGGCGAACGCGCTGACCTCCTCAGGGGAGGCGCCGGACAGCGCGACCAGTTCGTGCGCGCGGATCGGCCAGGTGAGGTCGCGCGAGGCGGGAAGATAGGTCAGTGCGCGGTTCCGCAGCGCGGGCGGCAGACGCGCCGGATCCTCGC
The DNA here is from genome assembly GCA_002344055.1 of Sphingomonadales bacterium UBA2369. Classification (GTDB taxonomy): domain Bacteria; phylum Pseudomonadota; class Alphaproteobacteria; order Sphingomonadales; family Sphingomonadaceae; genus Allosphingosinicella. The sequence continues at coordinate 101,432 of DDTH01000002.1, read as the reverse complement.
CGCCGATCAGCACCTCGCCACTCGCGCCGCCGATCCGGGCGAGGGCGTGCAGCAGGCTGGTCTTGCCGCCGCCATTCGGCCCGACGAGAGCGGTCAGCGTGCCTGCTGTCAGCGAGAGGCTGGTTGGCTCCAGCCGCGCCGGCAGCGCGAGGTCTGTCGCGACGACGAGACTCATGGCTGCATCCTCCAGCGCATCCGGACCACCAGCCACAGGAAGAAGGGCGCACCGACCAGAGCGGTGATCACACCGATGGGCAGGATACGGCCGAGCGGTGCAAGGCTGCTGAGCAGATCGGCAAGGCTGAGCAGGAGCGCGCCGATCAGGGCGGCGGGCAGGATGGCGCGGCCGGGATGTCCACCCGTGAGCCGCCGCGCGAAGACCGGCGCGACCAGCCCGATGAAGCCGACTGCGCCGCAGATCGCCACGCAGGCGCCAACGCCGAGCGCACTGAGGCACACGATCCGGATCCGCAGCCGCGCGAGACTGTAGCCCATCGACTCCGCGACCTCCTCGCCAAGAGCGAGCCGGTCGAGCGCGGGAGCGAGGCTGGCCAGCCAGACGATCGCGATGATTGCCGGAATCCCCGCAAAGGCGAGCTGTTCGAGGCTGCGATCAGTGAGCGAGCCCATCAGCCAGGCGTAGGCGTCGTAGAAGGCGAAGGGGGAGGGGGCCAAAGCAAGCGCCAAAGTCGTGAGCGCTCCGGCAATGGAGGTAATGGCGAGGCCGGCGAGCAGCAGAGTGCTGGTGTCCGCCCGCCGCCCCGCGAGACCGATCAGCAGCAGCAGGCTCAAACCCGCGCCGGTCACCGCGCCCAATGCCATAGCGAAGGCGCCGGACAGGCCGATCAGATAGGCCGTGACCACCGCGCCCAACGCCGCGCCGCTGGTCGCGCCGGTAAGGTCCGGGGAGGCGAGGGGGTTGGCGAACAACGCCTGGATCGCCGCGCCCGCCGCGCCGAGCATCGCGCCGTAAATGAGGGCCAGCAGCGCCCGGGGCAGGCGCAGTTCGGTCAGCAAGGCCCAGCCGAGGTCGGGGTCGGCTGCGAACAGGGTGGAGAGGCTTTCCCAGGGCAACAGCAGGGAGGCCGCGAAGCAGGCCAGAGCGGCGAGAGCGATAAGTGCGCGGGCCATCATTCGGCGCGCTCCCGGCGCAGGCGCTCGACTTCTCCGGCCATGAGCGGCCCGGCGCAAAGCCAGAGCCGCCCGTCGGTCGCGACATCGCGCGATCCCGCCCGTGCCCGTGCCAGCGGGTGGGTGAGCCAAGCCTGGCCACGCGAATATTGCCCGTCGCGATAGTCGCTGCGCAGCAGCACGGCCGGCGGATCGACCAGCATCTGCTCAAGCCGGATCTGTGTCTCGCCCAGATCGCGCTGCCGATAGCCGGCGAGCGCCATCCATTCCGCCCCGAGGCCTTGCGCGACGATGGTGCGGCCGCCGATGCCGATCCACATCGCATCGATGGGATCTCTGGGAGATGAACGCCGCAGCGCCTCGATCCGCGCGATCAGGGCCTCGCCCCTTGCTTCCTGGCCGAGCGCGACTGCGACGATCCGGATGGACGCCATGACGTCATCAAGCGTCTCCGGAAACGGCACGTCGAGCAGGCGAATGCCGAGCCGCTCCGCGATCCGCATCTTGTCGCCTCCGCCACCCATGGTCAGCACGAGATCGGGGCGGATCGATACGACGTCCGTCAACGTGCCGTCATTGCCGGCATAGGGTGCCGCTCGCCCGGCCAAAGGCGATTCCGCGGATTGGGCGGCGAGATGGGTCAGGGAACCGATCTGCTCCGGTTCCGCGAGCAGCAGCAGCAATTCGTCGGTGCACAGGTTCAGCGATGCGACCCGCCGCGCCGGCCCGTCGCCCGCCGCCGGAGTGGCGACGGGCGGGGCGGCGCAAGCGGCGAGCGCCAGACTAATCGCCAAAGCGGAAGCGAATGCCCGCATAGACTGACCGTCCCTGTGTCGCGTAACCGACGACGTCCTGATAATCGTCATCGAACGCATTTTCGATCCGCGCGAATGCCTCCAGGCTGTCGCCGATCCGCCAGGCGATGCGCGCGCTGGCGAGCACATAAGGGTCGAGCGTGAGGCGCGGCGCCGGGAACAGATCGAAGTCGCTGTCGATCCGCTTGCCGACATAGGCCAAGGCACCGCCGATCGTCAGCCGTCCGGCAGTGTAGTCCGCGAGCAGATTGGCCGTATGCTCCGGTCGGCGCACTTCGCGCAGCGCGTTGCCCGCACCCGCATTCAGTTCGCGGGTATCGAGATAGCTATAGTTGGCCGCGAGCCGCAGCCCCTGCACAGGACGCCATTCGCCCGACAATTCGATGCCGCGACGGCGGCTTTCGCCGGGAGCGTTCACGACCGTATAGTTCGGGAAGATGCTGAAATCCTCCACGATCTCGTCCTCCAGATCGTTCGAGAAGGCGACTGCCTCCAGCGAGAAAGCCGGACGCGAGAAGCGCAGGCCGCCCTCGTAACCGGCGGAGCGTTCGGGACGCAGGTTCGGATTGCCGATGAAGCCGCTGCCGGCCCCGAAGCCGAACAGGTCGATGAAGCTCGGCTGGGCAATGCCTTCGCCATAGCCGCCGACCAGCGAGACGCCGCCGCCCAGCTTCAGCTCGGCATGGGCGCGAAAGGTCGTCGCATCCTCGAACGTGCTGAAATCGTCATGCCGAACGGCGATGTCGGTGATGACCCGGTCGCCCCATTCTGCGCGCCAGCCGCCCACGAGGGCGGTACGGCTGCGTTCGAGGTCGCGATCCGAGCCGCCGCCGAAGCGCAGGTCGCGCGTGCCGAACCGTTCTTCCTCATGGTCGACCGCGGCAATCAGCAAGTGGCGGGTGCCGCCGGCCTCGATGCGGCGCGACACCTGTCCGCCGAAGCGGGTGCGGCGGCCATAGCTGTCGTTGGTGCGGACGTTGCCGGTACGATTGCGATTCTCGCTGTCGAGATGCTGCGCCTCGATCCGCGCCTGCCAGGGCGTATCGGCATCGCCGTAGCGCAGCCAGGCACGGCCGGCGACCGTCTGCGCGGTCGAACCATCGGCGGTGTCGGCGCGGGCGAAAGTGACCGGGTCGCTGCCGTCGAAATCGACATCATGGTCGATATAGCGCCCGACCGCCCCGGCTTCGAAGCCGTTACCGAAGCGCACGACGCCTTTCAGGCTGAAGGTGAGATTGTCATAGCCGTCGCGGTCGCCAGTGCCGCCGCCGAGAATGTCGATGCCGTCGCTGCGGGCGTAGGAAGCGGTCGCGGACAGCCCGGCCGTCTCGCCGCCGGTGGCAAAGCTCGCGGCCGTGTTCGCGACGCCGCGGCTGCCGATCTCGCCGCTCACCGCGCCGCGCGTCGCGCCGAGCGGATCGGGCGTCTCCATCGCGATCACGCCGCCCAGCGCTTCCGACCCCCAGAGCGCGGATTGCGGGCCGCGCACCAGTTCGAGGCGGCCCAGACCGGTGGCGCTGAACGTTTCGAACCGCGCCTGGTTGTTGGCGGCCAGATCGTTGAAGGCGATGCCGTCGATGAAGACGAGGGTGTGGTTGGCCTCGGCCCCGCGGATGCGGATCTGGGTCTGCGCGCCGGGACCGCCGGAGGACGACACCGACGTGCCGGGCGCGAGGCGGATCAGGTCGCTGACCTGTGTCAGCCCCTGCGCCTGGATCTCCGACGCGGTGTACAGGGTGACGGAGGCCGGGGCCTCGGCCTCGGGTACGGGCACCAAAGCCGCGGTCACGACGATCATCCGGTCGGCGCAGCCTTCTGGCCCGCCGACGCGCTCGCATTCAGCGGCGGGCGCGGGCTGAACCCAGGCCGTCGATGCCAATAGCAATGAAATCATATTCTTATCCTCCATAGCGACACATGAATGTCGCCTCGGAGGAACCGCCGCGCCGCCAGGGCACGCCGGAGCCACGCGCTGACGGCTGGACCCGGCCGGGCGCGGACGACGGCGAAGGCAGGTCTCCTGGCTTGCGGCTCGAATGCGTCATCACCCTTTGCGGGTGGGACGCTCGCCGCTTACAGTTGCGGGCACAGCGCCGGAATTTTGACCGGCTTCCCATTTTCACCCGGGTTCACACCCGGGCACCTTCGCTGCGAGGGCGGCTAGGCTCCGCCCGCCGCCTTGTCAATTCGGCCGCCAGCCGCTAGATGCGCCGCTCGCCAAACCGCTAGGCTGGTCGGAAACCAGCCGCCATCAGCGAAAGATCGTAAGACATGAAGACCGATACGCATCCCGATTACCACATGATCACGGTGCAGATGACCGACGGCACCACCTTCGAGACGCGCTCCACCTGGGGCAAGGAAGGCGACAAGCTGACGCTCGAAATCGACCCCAAGGTCCACCCGGCCTGGACCGGCGGCACGCGCCAGCTCGACCAGGGCGGCCGCGTTGCCCAGTTCAACAAGCGCTTCGGTGCGCTGAAGCTCGGCGGCAAGAAGTAAGCCTTTTCATCGCATGATCACGCACCGCGCGGCTCCCACGATCGAGACCGCGCGGTTGCGTTTGCGCGCCCACACACATGACGACTTCGCGCCCATCCTGGCGATGGTCAGCGATGGCGAGAATATGCGGCATATCTCCGGTGCACAGCCGCGCGAGGAGGCTTGGCGGCGCATGCTCGCAGGCCCGGGCTGCTGGGCGTTGCTCGGCTATGGCTATTGGGTGGTTGAACGGCTTTCCGACGGCGCGGTGATCGGCCAGGCCGGCCTGGCCGATTTCAAGCGCGACATGACACCCTCAATTGAGGGCATACCCGAGCTTGGCTATGTCTTCGCTGCGCAGGCGCACGGCCAAGGCTATGCCGGCGAGGCGGTTGCTGCGATCCTGGATTGGTCGGACCGGACGCTCGACGCGGAGGAAATTGTCGCGATCATCGGCGCCGACAATGCACCGTCAATCCGGTTGGCTGAGCGCAACGGCTTCGCGCTGCGCGAAGAGGCGCGCTACAAAGAGGCGCCGATCCTGCTTTTCAGGCGGCGCTGAGCGACCGCCCGCGCTCGGCGACCTGGCCAACTAAGATGCTAGGGTCCTGCTATCGCAGGCCCGTGTCCGGCAGAGACTTAGTTCTGCCGGGCCCGCCATTCGCGTGCGCTGAGGCACACACGGCGGGATCCGGTCCGATTGGTCGACGATTCGATGCGGCGGCAGATCAGCCGCTCACCATGGGCATTCGTGCCGTCCTGGGTAGCCTGATCCCTCTCCGGAGCGGTATCGAGGATCACGCCGCTGCCGCGCATGCTCGTAGACCCGATGTCACCATGCCCGCCCGCATGCCCGGCCGGAGGCTGCAGGCTGACCGAAAACAGCGCTGCGACAATGAAAGTAGAGAAAGCCACTGTGTCATCCCGAGTCAATTTGAAGGCGGCTTTTCATATCGGTGGCGACGGGTTTTCACAAGTGGTCTGAGGGCTTAGCGGAGCCGGCGCCTGCATCGCCGAGCCGGGGCGATCGGGCCGATGCAACCTGCCGTTTGCCGTCCAGAACGATCGGGCAAGCCAGGCCCGGGACCCCATCCACTTCCAGGCGAAGACCGCGCGCGACGACCTGCGGATCATCGAACACCTGGGCAATATCATTGATCGGTCCCGCAGGAATGCCGGCAGTCTCAAGGGCTTCCGAAAATTCGATCCGACCGCGCTTGGCGATTGCTTTTTGCAGCAACGGAATGAGCGCGCCCCGGTTCGTGACGCGGCCAGGATTGGTTCGAAAACGCTCGTCCGTACAAAGGTCCTGAAGGCCCAGGATGGCGCATAGCCGTTCGAACTGACGATCGTTTCCGACTGCGACTATGACCTCTCCGTCCGCGACTGCGAAGGCCTGATAGGGCGCCAGATTGCTGTGCCCATTGCCCATCCGGTGCGGCACCTTGCCGGACACCAGATAGTTGAGCGCCTGGTTGCCGAGCACCGAAACCTGCGTGTCGAGCAGGGCCATGTCGATATGCGCGCCCTGGCCGCTCCGGTCCCGCTCGCGCAGGGCGGCGAGGATGCCGACTGCGGAATAGACGCCGGTAAAGATGTCGGCATAGGCGACGCCCGCTTTCTGCGGCGGGCCGTCCGGTTCGCCGGTCAGCGACATGATCCCGCCCATGCCCTGGATGATGAAGTCGTAGCCGGCGCGCGGCGCATAGGGGCCGGTTTGGCCGAAGCCGGTGATCGAGCAATAGACCACACCCGGATTGGCGGCGCTGACGCTCGCATAGTCGAGGCCGAAGCGTTTCAGCCCGCCCAACTTGAAATTCTCAATCACCACATCCGCTTCGGCGGCGAGTTTGCGAACGGTTGCGAGGTCCTGTTCACTTTCGAAATCGACCGCGATGGAACTCTTGCCGCGATTGCAGGCGTGGAAATAGGCCGCTGCGCCGTCCGCCGCGAAGGGCGGGCCCCATTGCCGCGTATCGTCGCCCGCACCCGCCCGCTCGACCTTGATAACCTCGGCGCCGAGATCGGCGAGCAATTGCCCCGCCCACGGCCCGGCGAGAATCCGGGCCAGTTCGAGCACCTTCAGGCCGGAGAGGGGCTTGTCCATCAGAAGGCGGGAATGCCGGTAATGGCGCGGCCCAGGATCAAAGCGTGCACGTCGTGCGTGCCTTCATAAGTGTTCACCGTTTCCAGATTCGCGGCGTGGCGCATGACGTGGAATTCGGCGGAAATGCCGTTGCCGCCATGCATGTCGCGGGCGATGCGGGCGATCTCCAGCGCCTTGCCGCAGTTGTTGCGCTTGATCATGCTGATCGTCTCCGGGATCAGATCGCCCGCGTCGAAGCGGCGGCCGACGCGCAACGCGGCCTGCAGACCCAAGGTGATCTCGGTGATCATGTTGGCGAGCTTCAGCTGGACCAGCTGGTTCGAGGCCAGCGGCCGGCCGAACTGCTTGCGGTCGAGCGTGTAGGTGCGGGCGGCCTCATAGCAGGCCTCCGCCGCGCCCATCGCGCCCCAGCCGATGCCGTAGCGGGCCCGGTTGAGGCAGCCGAACGGACCCTTCAGCCCCTCGACGTTCGGCAGCAAGGCATCCTCGCCGACCTCGACCTCATCCATCACGATCTCGCCGGTGATCGAGGCGCGCAGCGAGAGCTTGCCCTCGATCTTCGGCGCGCTGAGGCCCTTCATGCCCTTTTCGAGCACGAAGCCGCGGATCTTGCCGCCATGCGCCTCGGACTTCGCCCAGACGACGAACACGTCGGCGATCGGCGAATTGGTGATCCACATCTTGGAGCCGGAGAGGGAATAGCCGCCGTCGATCTTCGTCGCGCGGGTCCGCATTCCGCCGGGATCGGAGCCGGCATCCGGCTCGGTCAGGCCGAAACAGCCGACCCATTCGCCGCTCGCCAGCTTGGGCAGATATTTGCGCTTCTGCTCTTCCGAACCATAAGCGTTGATCGGGTGCATCACGAGACTGGACTGCACCGACATGGCCGAGCGATAGCCGCTGTCCACCCGCTCCACGGCCCGCGCGATCAGGCCGTAGCTGACATAGTTCAGCCCAGCGCCGCCATATTCCGGCGCGATCGTCGCGCCGATCAGGCCGAGCTCGCCCATCTCGCTCATGATCTCGCGATCGAAGCGCTCGTGCAGATATGCGTCGGTCACGCGCGGCAGCAATTTCTCCTGCGCGAAGGCTTCGGCGGTGTCGCGCACCATCCGTTCCTCGTCGCTGAGTTGCTCATCGAGGCCGAACGGATCGGCCCAGTCGAATGTTTTCATCGTCGCCATGGTGGATGCGCTACTCATTCGCGAAAGAAAGGGAAAGGCAGGGCGTGGTGGGCCCGGAGGGACTCGAACCCCCAACCTAGCCGTTATGAGCGGCCAGCTCTAACCGTTGAGCTACAGGCCCCGCCGCCGCTTCGTCTAGCGAAGGGAAAAGCCGCGCGCCAGTGTCAGGCTGTTCCCTCGTCCTTGCCATTCTCGGCAGACGTCTCCGAGGGGATGGTCAGGACGAAATGCTCGTCCTGGATCGCGAGGCCGCCGCCGGCCGCTTCCGCGAGCTTGCGGACCAGCCGGAGCGCGAAGCCGAGGCCCAGGGCAGGGGCGCCGGGCCAGTCGCCCTCCGGCGTATAGCCCGGGTGCAGCAATTGCGTTTCCTCCAGCCCGGCTATCGCGGCTGGACGTCCGAGCGACAGTTCCAGCGAAGCCTGGCCCCCACGCAGGTCAGCCGCGATCGTCTCGCCGGGCGCGGCCAGCCCGATCGTGGCGGCCAGCAAACGGGAGAACATTCGCTCGGCCGCGTTCGCCTCGATCGCCGCAGGCGGCAGATCGGAGTCTATGCTCAGGGCAATACGCGCGCCATCCTCGCCCGCCTCCCGCTCGCAGGTCTGGTGCAGGCGCGTCAGCAAGGCAGCGGCGTCGAAGCGCGCAGGCTGCAGGTCCAGCCGGCTGGTCTCGATTCGCGCGGCCGTGTCCAGATCGTCGACCGCGCCGAGCAGCCGCTGCGCCTGGCTGACGATGCCGGCGGCACGGCCGCGATAGGCGCCGCCTGCCGGACCCATATATTGTCCTTCGATCAGCTCGGCGAAACCGATGATCGCGTTCAGCGGCGTGCGCAATTCGTGGATCAGCTGGCGCAGGGAATCCGGCGCGAAATTGGTACCGAACAGGCCCAGATTCTGCTCGTCCGAAACGGTCGGGGCGACCTCGTCGAAACGCGGGCGGCGGGCGGTGCCGCGATAGCCGCGGAAATTGCCCCGGCTCATGTCGAAATAGGGCACGCCGGAAATGCGCCAGTGACCGCTCGCCGCGCCCTCGCCGGCGACGGCGAAGCGCGCGTCGCGGAACGGCGCGCGCTTGTGAAAGGCACCCGCGGCCTGCCCATCGACGCCATAATGGCCGCCGCTGCCGATCGCGGAGATGCTCTGGCCGACCAAAGGTCCGCGCGGCGCGCCATCAACCCAGAGGATGACGCCCTCGGGGCCGGTCTCCCAGCGAAATTCCTCGACCTGCGCGGACTCGCCAGCCGCGCCGCCATCCTCCCTATGCTTCTGGAAGGCCTCGATCCGCTCGACCAGTTCGCGAATCTGGCTCGATCCCTCCTCGGGAGGGGCGGGCGCGGCTTCGGCGGCGGGAATGTCCGGGGCCTCGGCGACCGCGCCTTCGATGACGAAGTCGCTGGTGCCGAAGGAATGAAGGGCGCGCGTCACCGCATCGGGCAGGTCGCGCCGGTGCCGCAGGATCGCGCGTCCGGTCGGGGTGAGTGATGGCAGCAACCGGATCCATTCGTCCGCGTCGAGCCGTGCGCCGCGCAGCAATGCCGCGCCCACATTCGGCTGGTCTTCGCCGAACAGCGCGACCAGCGGAGGATCAATCCTGAGGCCGGCCAGTGCAGCCGCTGTCCGTTCGCGCACTGCGACCGGGACTTCGTCGCGGTGGCGGCGGAGAAATTGATAGGCGAGGGTGACCTGCTCGGTCGCGCCGCCATCGCGTCCCTGGGCGAGCAGATCGACCAATTGCCGCCATTGCGCGACGCGCTGATCGACGCGCTGGGAGGGACGCTCCAGCACAGTCGCGATCATGTCGTCAAAGCGCATGCGCCGGTAATCCAATCCCTGAACGGCCCCGTCCGGACAGACGTTAACCGGAGCCGTGGCGGGGCGAAAGGGCGCCGCGCCGCGCCGTTGCATTACGGGACGGAAGTGTGGTCAGACTTCGCGATTGACCAGCCAGACCGCCCACAAGGCGGCAATCTCGGCATAGGGACCGACGACGATGCGAATGGCCGCATCCGCCTCGGCGCGCTGGCCGGCCATCGCCAGGGCAATACCCAGGCGCGTGTTCACCAGCCCCGCATCCGAGCCGGGCCGGGTCAGGGCCAGGCGGTAAAGCTCCGCGGCTTCGGCAAAGCGGCCGTGCGACAGATGCGCGTCCCCGGCGGTCCGTGCCTGCTCGGCGGTTCCGGACGCACCGCGCGCCGTCGCGAGCTGGGCGGCCAGTGTGCCGCGTTCCCGCGTGATGCGCGGGCCGACGGCCGTCAGCAATGTTCGCGCCGCCGGGTTCGTGGCGCTCAACGTCCGGCGCGCAACGCCATCGTCGATGATCGCCTTGGCTTCGGCGGGGAAGCCGGCCGAGTCCATCGCTTGCGCCGCTGCGATATAGTCACGCTCGCCCGCGAGCGCCCCGGTCGCGCGCGCCAGGCGCCAGGCGTCGGCGACCTGCGCCGCATCGGCGGTGCCGAGCGTGCGGAACACGATCAGCACGTCGCGCCAGTTCACTGCCGTCGGATAGGCGGCGATGAAATTTCGGGCGAGTTCCAGTGCGACGCCGCGCTGCCCACCCTGTTCGGCCATGGCGATCGCCAGCTTGTAACGGCTTTCCGGCAACGCCCGCCCCTCGGCCAGCGCCGCACGCGAGGCCCGCTGGAAGAGGCCAAGGGCCTCGACCGGGCGATTGCGGTTGCGTTCGACCTGGGCAAGCATGCTCAGCGCCTCGGAATCGTTCGGTGCCAACCCGATCGCCCGGTTGAGCAAACCCTCCGCGTCATTCAGATTGCCGGTATCATACGCCAACCCCGCCTGCTGCCGCAGCAAGACGACCTGTTCGTCCACCGGTGCGCGGCGCGTGTTCATGACGCCGTCGATCGCCAGGCTCTGCGCCGCGCGGTTGCCCATTCCCGTCGCGATGGCGAGTTCGAGCCGGGCCAGAACATAACGGGCATCGGTACCACGGGCGCCGGTACGCGCCGCCGGAACGAGCGAGGAGGCCAGCGTCCAATTGCCAGCCTCGACCGCCTGGTGCAGCGGCGCCAGCGCGGTCCGTTCGGCCGGGGTCAGCGTGATCGCCGCGGGTGCCGGTTGCGGGCGCGGCTGCGCTGTGGCGGTTGCCGGACTCAGGACCGCCATCGTCGCTGCGGCCACGCCGATTCCGAACTTCTTCATCGCCCGCTACTCCCGAACATCATTTGCGCGACACATTGATGAAATTAAGGGGCGCCGCAAGCCGCGCGGCCGCCCCCCATTTCGCGGTCAGCCCTGGCGGCGGTTCAGCCAGGCCAGCCAGAGCGCGGCGATTTCGCCACGATTGCCGGTAACCGCGCGCAATGCCGTTTCGGCTTCGGCGCGCTGCCCGGCCATCGCCAGCGACGCACCGATGCGGACGTTCAGCAGGTTCGCGTCTTCGCCACCCTTGGTCAGCGCGACCCGGTAGAGGTCCGCCGCCTCGGCATAGCGGCCATAGCCGTAGAGCGCGTCGCCCACGTTGCGGGCCTGCCGGGCCGAACCGGAGCCGCGCGCTTCGGTGATCTCAGTGGCCAGTCCGGCCTGATCCTGGGCAAGGCGGTCGCGGATCTGGGTCATTGCCCGGCTGACATCCGGCTGATCCGCCCTGATCGTCTGCGCCGCGATGCCGGCGTCGAGCAGCGCCTTGGCTTCACCGAAATAGGAAGCCTGCACGAGGGTGTTGGCCAGCGGGACATACTCCTCCGCCTGAACGACATTGGCTATCCGGCCCAGACGGTAGACGTCGATCAGATACTGGACGTCATTGTCGCGCGCGCGCACGACGTCGACTGCGGCCCGCCAATTGGCCGTAGTGGGGTAGGCCGCGAGCAGACGCTGTAGCCCGGCAATGGCCTCGGCGCGCTGTCCGGCGTTGTGCGGGATCTGCCAGGCCCGCTGATACAGATCCTCCGAGGCCCGGCCACCATTTGCTTCCGCGGCGCGGATCTGTTCGTTGATCCCCTGCAGTGCGCCGCCCGTATTGCCCATGCGGATCTGCGTGGCGCGCAGATTCCCCTGAAGCCGCGTGTCGTTCGGATTGGCCTGCAGCAATTGCTGGAACAGCCGCTCCGCGGTTGCGAAATCGTTCGCCTGGAAGGCTTCCTCGGCCCGCCGGTTCAGGATCGAACTCTGCGCGTTGCGATAATTTGCAGCCTCCGGCGCAGGGGTCGATTCGTTGGCGAGCAAGGCCGCGATCGCCGCTTCCTGGCCGGCAAGGTTGTTGGTGCCGAGGGCGATCGACAATTCGACGCGCGAAACGAGATAGCGCGCATCGACGCTGCGCGCGGCGGACTTGGCGGCGGGCAGCAGAGCCTGGACCGCAGCCCAATCGGCGGTCTGGCCTGCCGCAGGCGCATCATTCGCCGCGGTATTCGCGGCCAGCAAAGGGTTGATCGCATTCTGCTCGGCGCGCGACAGATTGTAACGCCGCTGGGCGCCCTGCTGGGCCGCCTGCTCCTGCTGGGCTGCGGGCCGCTGCTGGGTCCGGCCCGGCTGCGTCCCCCGATTGGGTTCCTGCGCCATTGCCGGCGTGGCGGCCATCAGCAAACCGCCGGTCATAAGTCCCGCGAGGGCAGTGGCGTTGAACTTCGTCATCGTGAAACGTCTCCTGAGGAATCGCCGGACCATCGTAATCTGCCGCATTCGCAGGGAAAGCGGACCATGCCGCGGCTCTTATCCATGAACCGGAAGGCTTGCTAGTCCGCCCCCGCTGAACCGGGCTTTAATCGTGGCGGGACCGGGACTTGCTTGAGGACCGGCGGCGATCCCGGCTAGGCCGCGCCCATCCGCTCATTGCACGAGAACGATCATGCCGATCCGCGATCTCAGCCTTTGCCGCAGCCTGCTGTTCCTGCCGGCTTCCAATCCGCGTGCGATCGGGAAGGCGCGCACTTTGCCGGCGGACATGATCATCCTCGACCTTGAGGACGCGGTGCGCGAGGAAGACAAGGACATGGCGCGCGACCTGGCCATTCAGGCGGCGAAGGAGGGCTTTGGCGACCGGCTCGCGGCGATCCGGATCAACGCGGTCGGCAGTCCGCATCACGGCGCCGACATGCTGGCCGCGCGCAGATCGCAAGTCCCTTATGTCATTCTGCCAAAGGCGGAGACGGCCAAGGACATCCACGACACCAAGGTCGTGTGCGAGCGGCCGGTGATCGCGATGGTGGAAACGCCGGTCGCGGTGCTCGGAGCCGGCGAACTCGCCGCGGTCTGTGCCGGCCTGATCGCGGGCACCAACGATCTGTCCGCCGAGCTTGGCATCCCCGCCGATGCCGGCCGGGCAGGTCTGGTCCTCTCGCTCCAGCGCATTCTGCTTGCGGCGCGTGCGGCCGGCATTCCGGCCTTTGACGGCGTCTACAACCGGCTGACCGACGATGCGGGCCTCGCCGAGCAGGCGCGCGAAGGACGCTGCTACGGTTTCGACGGCAAGTCGGTGATCCATCCGAGCCAGATCGACACGGTCAATCGCATCTTCTCGCCTTCGGAAGCCGAACTGGCCGCCGCCGCCGCGTTGATCGAGGCTGCGAGCGGCGGCGCGCAGCGGCATGACGGGCGGATGATCGAGGAGATGCATGTCACCCAGGCCCGCCGTCTCATCGCCCGGGCGCGGCAATAGCGGCGGATCGGCTCGCGTCGCTTGCCAGTGTGACGCACCCTTCGCTAAGCGGCACCATGTCACGCCGATTCACTCGTTTCGCCCTTTCCCTGCTCGCCCTCGGTACGTCCGGAGCGGCGCTGGCCCAGACCGGGCCGATCACCCAGGCCGAGCTTGGTGCGCACGTTAACGTGCTGGCGGACGATCGTTTCGAGGGGCGCAAGCCCGGCACGGCGGGAGAGCGGCTCACCACCGACTATATCGTCCGGGAACTCGCGGCGCGCGGGGTCGAGCCGGCAGCGAGCGAGAGCAACTGGCTGCAACCCGTCGCCCTGGTCGAGCGTGGCGCCGCGACGCACCGTGTCACGATGACGCGCGGTTCGGCGCAGATCGCGCTGCCTGCCGACTCGCTGGTGCTCACGGGCCGCGATCCTTCGGTTTCGATCACCGGCGCGCCGGTGATCTTCGCCGGTCATGGCGCGGTGATGACGGATCGCGGCATCGACCAGCTGGCCGGGGCGAATTTCAACGGGGCGGTCGCGCTCATCCTCTATGAAGGCCCCGAGGTGGAGGGCTTTCCCAGCTTCATCGAGCGGATCAAGATGCTCCGCGCGGCGGGCGCGCGCGCCGTCATCGGCATTGTCGGCCCGGATCTGCCCTGGGCGCAGGTGCGCCGCTTCGCCGCCGGCGGCTCGGTCCAGCTGGACGATCCGGATCTGCCCGAAGCCTATGGCGCTATGTCGTGGGAGGGCGCGACGGCGCTGATCCAGGGCGCTGGTCAGGATATCGAGCGGCTGCTGAACGATCAGCCCGGATCGTCTTTCCGGTCGATCACCCTGCCAGTCCGTGCGGACGTCCAGGTCACGACCGAAATCCGCCGCTTCACCTCCAACAACGTGGTCGGCCGTATCCGTGGCTCCGGCCAGAGCGGCGAGAGCATCGTCCTGCTCGGCCATTGGGACCATCTCGGCATCTGCCGCCCCGAGGGCGAGGCCGACCGGATCTGCAATGGCGCGGTCGACAATGCGAGCGGCATCGCCACGCTGATCGAGGTGGCGGGTCGGCTGAAAGCCGGCGAGCGCCCGGTGCGCGACATATTGATCCTCGCCACCACCGCCGAGGAAATGGGGCTGCTCGGCGCCGAGGCATTCGCGCGCAATCCGCCGGTTCGCCGGGGTTCCATCGTCGCGGGCTTCAACGCCGACACGATGGCGGTCGCCCCCGCCGGCACGCCGGTCGCGGTGATCGGCGGCACGCCGGAGATGCACACTCTGATCGGCCGAATCGCCATCGGCCTCGGGCGCCGCCTCGATATCGACCGGGAAGCCGACATCATGGTGCGGCGTCAGGACGGCTGGGCGTTGACCCGCAACGGCATCCCTACCGTGATGGCGGTCAGCAATGCGTCGGACATGAACCTGCTGCGCGCTTTCCTCGCCGGACCCTATCACAAGCCGGACGACGATCTGTCGCGGCCGATCGAATATGGCGGCGCGGTCGAGGACGCGAACCTGCTGGTGGCGCTCGCCCGCGCCTTCGCCGATCCGGCGCAATTCGCGACCCCCACCGCCGAAGGGAGTGGTCAGTGATGGACATCCGCCTGGGCCTGACCTTCGACGACGTCCTGCTGCAGCCCGCGGCCTCCTCCATCGTGCCGAGCCAGGCCGATACCAGCACGCGGGTGACACGCGAGATCGCGCTGAACATCCCGATCCTGTCCTCTGCGATGGATACGGTGACGGAAGCCGACATGGCGATCCTGATGGCGCAGATGGGCGGCCTCGGCGTGCTCCACCGCAACATGGAGCCGGACGAGCAGGCGGCGGCGGTTCGCGCCGTGAAGCGCTTCGAAAGCGGGATGGTGGTCAACCCGATCACCGTCACGCCGACTTGCACCTTGGCCGATGTGCTCGACCTGATGAAGCGGCACCGCATTTCCGGCATTCCGGTGGTTGAGGCCGACGGGCGGCTGACCGGGATCATCACCAATCGGGACGTCCGCTTCGCCGAAAACCCGGCCCAGCCCGTGTCCGAACTGATGACCCGCGACAATCTCGCCACCGTCCGTCCCGGGGTCACCCAGGACGAGGCGCGGCGGCTGCTGCACCAGCGCCGGATCGAGAAATTGATCGTCGTCGATGAAGAGCAGCGCTGCATCGGCCTGATCACGGTCAAGGATATCGAGAAGGCCGTCACCTATCCCGCCGCGACCAAGGACGGCTCGGGCCGCCTGCGCGTCGCCGCCGCGACCACGGTCGGCGACAAGGGCTTTGCGCGCAGCGAGGCGCTGATCGACGCCGAATGCGATCTGATCGTGATCGACACCGCCCACGGCCACAATCGCGACGTCGCGCTCGCGGTCGAACGGATCAAGCGCGCCTCCAATGCGGTCCAGGTCGTCGCTGGCAACATCGCCACTGCCGAAGCGGCCAGGGTGCTGATCGGGGCAGGGGCGGACGCGGTGAAAGTCGGCATCGGCCCCGGCTCGATCTGCACCACCCGCATCATCGCAGGCGTCGGCGTGCCGCAGCTGACCGCGATTATGGACGCGGCCGAGGAAGCCGACAAATCCGGCACGCCGATCATCGGCGACGGCGGCCTGCGCACCTCAGGCGATCTGGCCAAGGCGCTCGCGGGCGGCGCGTCGGCGGTGATGATCGGCTCTTTGCTCGCGGGCACGGCGGAAGCGCCGGGCGAGACCTTCCTCTATCAGGGCCGCGCCTACAAATCCTATCGCGGCATGGGCAGCGTCGGGGCGATGGCGCGCGGTTCGGCGGATCGCTATTTCCAGCAGGACATTCAGGACGAACTGAAGCTCGTGCCGGAAGGGATTGAGGGGCAGGTGGCCTTCAAGGGCCCGGCCCGCGACGTGATCCACCAGCTGGTCGGCGGCGTGAAGGCGGCGATGGGCTATACCGGCTCGGCCACGCTCACCGATCTTCGCAAGGCGCAATTTGTGCGGATTACCAATGCGGGGTTGAAGGAAAGCCATGTCCATGACGTCGCGATCACGCGCGAGGCTCCGAATTATCCGGCCTGAGGACGCAAGATGACGCCCTCGGCCCGCGCTCAGGCTGCGATCGAATTGCTCGATCAGATCATCGACGCCGCGCGTGGCGGCGGCGCGGCAGCCGACAATCTGATCACGCGCTATTTCAAGGAGCGGCGCTATGCCGGGTCGGGAGACCGCCGGGCGGTGCGCGAACTGGTCTATCGTGCGATCCGGCGGGCCGGCGAGGTGCCCGTATCGGGCCGCGCCGCGCTGGCCGGACTCGCATCGGACGACGAGGCGCTCGCCGCTCTGTTCGATGGCTCGCCCCACGGCCCAGCTGTGCTCGCCGAAGACGAGGCGATGGCGTCCGCCGCGCTTTTCCCGGCCTGGCTCGAGCCTTTGCTCGATCCGGCCATTGCCGAGGTGGAACGCCCAGCCATGCTGGAGCGCGCGCCGCTCGATCTGCGCGTCAACAGGCTCCGCGGCACCCGCGAGGATGCCTTGGTTTTGCTGCCGGAAGCCGTGCCCACACCCCATTCGCCGATCGGGGTGCGCTTGCCGGAAGGCTTCCGCGTCGATCAGCATGAAGCATGGCAGTCCGGCCTGGTCGAAGTACAGGATGAGGGGAGTCAATTGCTTGCCTTCGCCTGCGCCGCGAAGGCCGGCGAACTCGCGCTGGACCTGTGCGCCGGCGCGGGTGGCAAGACGCTCGCGCTGGCGGCGGAGATGGCCAATGAAGGCAGCCTGATCGCTGCCGACACCGATCGCGGCCGGCTCTCGCGCATGCCGCCACGGCTCACGCGCGCGGGCGTGTCCATTGTTACGCCACGTCTGCTCAATCCTGGGCAGGAGCGCGAAGCGCTCGCCGACCTCGCTGGTGCCTGCGACCTTGTCCTGATCGACGCGCCTTGCTCGGGCAGCGGCACCTGGCGGCGCAATCCCGAGACGCGCTGGCGGCTCACGCCCGAGCGGCTTAACCGGCTGGTCGCGCTGCAGGCCAGCCTGCTCGATATTGGCGCGGAATTGCTGAAGCCCGGCGGGCGCCTGGTCTATGCAGTCTGCTCTTTGCTGGCGCGCGAGGGCAGGGAGCAAGCCGCCGCCTTCACCGCGCGTTCAGCCCTCGAGGCCCAGCCAGTCGCCATGGATGCGGGACGCGAAGCGGGAACCGGCCGGGTGATCAGTCCGGCTCCGGACGGCACGGACGGCTTTTTCGTCGCTTGCTGGTCGGCCCCATGCTAGCGCGGTCCGCAATATGCCGAAGGAGTTGCTCATGCGTCTGACCCCCATCGCCTTCGCCGCCGCGATCGTTGCCGGCACGATGGCCAGCGCCGGTCACGGCCAGCGCCCGGACACGCAGATCGACGCGCGCTCGGCGGCGATGGCCCAGCAGGCGCAGGCGGCGCTCACGGCCGGCCGGCATGACGAGGCGACCGATTTGTATGAAACCGCGCTGGCAGTCGATCCGCGCAACCGCGCCGCCTATCTCGGCCTCGCCCGCGTCGCGCAGGCGCAGCGGCTGCCGGGCAAGGCGATCCGCCTCTATCAGGACGCGCTGACCATCGAGCCGAACGATCTGAACGCGCTCGCCGGGCAGGGCGAAGCCTACGTCCAGCGCGGCGCCGTCGATCGCGCCCGCCGCAACCTGACGCGCGTGCAGGAATTGTGCGGCCGGAATGCCTGTCCGCAGGCGACCAGCCTCGCGGCGGTGATTCAGCGCGGCCCGCCGGTCGAGGCGGCGCAGGCCAGTCCGCCCGCGACGCCGACGCCCGCCACGCCGGCTCCGACGCCGCAGCCTAACTGAGCAGCCGCGCCATCGCGACGAACTCGGCGACGCTGAGCGTTTCGGCGCGGCGTTCGGGGTCGATCCCGAGCGCCTCCAGCGCCTCAAGCGCACCCGGTGTCGCGGCAAGCGAGCGGCGGAGCATCTTGCGCCGCTGACCGAAGGCCGCTGCGGTCAGCCGCTCCAGCACCGCCGCTTTCACCCCCTCGGGCTGGCTGTCCGGCGTCAGATGCACCACCGCCGACATCACCTTGGGCGGCGGGACGAAGGCGGAGCGATGAACCTTCATCGCCAGCACCGCCTTGCTGCGCCACTGTGCCAACACCGCAAGTCGGCCGTAGGCACTCGTGTCCGGCTGCGCGACGATGCGCTGCGCCACTTCCAGCTGGAACATCAGCGTTAGCGATCGCCACCAAGGTGGCCAGGCCTCGCCGCCTAGCCAGCGCACCAGCAGCGCAGTGCCGACATTGTACGGGAGGTTCGCGACGACATGTGCGCCGGGCGCCGCGTCGGCTTCATCAAGCTCGAGCGCGTCGCCCTCGATGACACGGAGCTTGCCTGGAAAGGCCTCGCCCAGTTCCGCCAGCGCTGGCTGGCATCGCCGGTCCCGCTCCACCGCGACCACGTTCGCGCCCGCCCGCAGCAAGGCGCGGGTCAGCCCGCCGGGGCCGGGGCCCACCTCGTATGCCGTCTCACCCGCCAATTCTCCGGGAACGCGCGCAATCCGGCCGAGCAATTGTTCGTCGAGCAGGAAATTCTGCCCCAGCGCCTTCGACGCGCTAAGCCCGTGGCGGGCAATGATTTCCCGGATGGGCGGGAGGTCGGGACCCGAGCTCACGCCGCCATGCGCACGGCGCATTCGCCTGCGGTGCGGATCGCCGCGATCATCGCGCCGGGGAACGCCATATCCTTGCCGGCAATGTCGAACGCGGTGCCGTGGTCGGGCGAGGTCCTTACGATCGGCAGGCCGAGCGTGATGTTGATGCCATCGTCGAAATGCAGCGTCTTCAGCGGGATCAGCGCCTGATCGTGATACATGCACAGGGCCAGATCATATTCGGCGCGCTTGCGGGCATGGAACATCACGTCCGGCGCAAGCGGCCCGATTAGGTCATAGCCTTCCTCCGCGAGCCGCTCCATTGCCGGGATGATCGTGTCGATCTCCTCCCGGCCCAGATTGCCGTCTTCGCCGGCATGGGGATTGAGCCCGGCGACCGCGACGCGCGGGTTGGCGATGCCATATTGGCGCTGCAGTCCCTTGATCGCCGCGCGCCCCTTGGCGACGATCTTGTCGACGGTCAGCCGCTCGAACACGTTGCTCAGCGGCACATGTCCGGTTACCGGCACGACCTTCAAAGTCGGCCCGGCGAGCATCATCGCGACGCTGTCATTGCCGACGCCGCATCGTTCGGCGACGAATTCGGTCTGGCCGGGATGGGTGAAGCCGATCGCGTAAAGCTGCTTCTTCGAAACGGGTCCGGTCACCACCGCCGATGCCGCGCCGCCCCGGGTCAGGCCGACGGCGAATTCCAGCGAGTCGAGCGCATTGCGCGCGCCTTCCAGCGTTGGCTCGCCCGGTACCGCGCCATCGCCCGCGACGCGGATCACCGGCAGCGCCTGGTCGAAATGATCGAACGCGTCGGCCGGCTCGCCGATCACGACGATCGGCCCGCGCCATACCGCCTCGATCGCCGCGACGTCACCCACCGCGAAGAAAGGCGGCAGCCCGGCCTCGCGGCGCTGCTCCCAGCTCTTGGCGACGACTTCGGCGCCAATCCCGGCGGGATCGCCGATGGAGACGGCCAACGGCCGTTCGACGGGCGGCGGTGTCACCCGATCAGCGATATTCGATCACCGCGTCACGGCGAAGGTCGCGCAGGTAACGCTGTGCCTGCCGGCCCATCCGCTCCTCTTCGATCGCTTCGGCCACCGAACGGGTCGTCGGGGTCGATGCCGTCTGCGGGTCGTCACGTCCGCACAGCACCAGCACGCTCACGCGCTGATTGGTGCCGAACGGCTGCGTTACCTGGCCGACGCTCATGCCGAGCAGCATATCCTGCAGCTGCGGCGGCAGGTCGCGAACCACGACATTGTCGTTGGACACCAGATCGGCGCCGACCGAATTGGCCGCCTGCGCGGCGCCGCCGCAGCCGCCCATCGTCTGCGTCGCGGCCGCCAGTTGCTGCGCGCGCTGGCGAGCGGCGGCTTCGGTCGTTCCCTCCGGAAGAGCGATCGACATCTGCATCAGGCTCAATTGCGCGTCGCGCGGATTGGCGGTCAGCACCTGACGGGAATCGGTCACGGCCACCACAGAGAAGCCGCCGGAGACCTGAATGGGGTCGCTCAGCGCGCCAACCGGCATCTGCTGGACCACGGCAGCCAATTCCGGCGGCAGCAGGTCCGGGCTGACCCAGCCGAGATCGCCGCCAACCGCGCCGGTCGTCGCTTCCGAATATTGCCGGGCGAAAGCGGGGAAGGAGCCTCCAGCGCGAATCTGCTCGATGATCTGACCGAGACGGGCGCGGACCTGCTGGGCGTTCTCCGGAGTCGCATACATAAAGATTTCGGCGACACGATATTCGGCCGCGCCCCGGCGGGCGAGCATGCGCTCCAGAAGCGCTTCGACTTCGGCATTGCCGACGCTGACCTGCGGGAGCCGGCGCTGCAGCATCGCCCAGGCGATCTCGCCGGTAATCTGCCGTTTCACCGTCCGCTCCGAGGCGCCGATGGTACGCAGATAGTCTGAGAAGCCCTGTGGCGTCTGCCCGAAATTCTCGGCGAAGCGCTGATAATATTGGTCGATCTGGCGCTGCTCGACGGTAATCTCGCGCTGCCGCGCCGCCTGGATCTGCAGCGTTTCGTCGATCAGATTGCGCAGCACGCGCTGGCGCAGCCGCTCCATCTCTTCCGGCGGCAGCTGGATATTCTGGGCGGCGAGGAACAAGGCGATGCGCTGGTCCACGTCGGTGCGGGTGATGATTTCCTCATTCACGATCGCGGTCGCGCGCACGACGTTCGGTTCGGGCCGGGCGCCGACGAAATTCACGTCCTGGGGAATGTTGAGGGCAGGCCCGGCGGGCTGCGCTGCACCCTGGTTACCCGCGGTCTGCGCCACCGCCGTGGCCGCGATGAAGGACACGGCCAGGATGCCGGCGCCCTTCCGGATGAGTCCGAACGTCATCATTCCTCCAAATTTGGCAGACTTTTCCACTGCCTAAGTCTTGCTGAACCGCAGCTTAGCGCCCTTTGCGGCAATTTCGGGACACTCCTAGCGTTGCCGTGGCGGGAGCGCCACCCGCAAAGGCGGCGGTCGCGTCACCGGCCGAGGTTGCGCAGCGCGATCCGCACCAGGAAGGTGTCGCCCCGCTCGACATCGCCCGCGGTCTCGTAATCGCGCCGCCAGGTCAGGCCGATCTCGATGCAATCGTCGTCATAGGAAATGCCGATCCGGTGCCGGACGGGGTCGAAACCGCTGGCGAGCGACAGCGGGTCCTCGGCCCGGTCGGTCAGATCGACGACCGCCGATCCGAAGATCGACCAGTAGCGGGCGAAGGCGAGCCGCCCGCCGACGCGGATTTCCTCCCGGTCGTCCAGGTCCTCGACCATGACGCTGATGTCGCGGTCCAGCCGCAAATAACCGAGACTGATATAGGTGTCGCGCGATCCCACCACCGCGTCGATCTCGTTGCGGCGCACCGAAAGGTCGTCCTTGTCGATGCGGAAGCGATGCGTGACGCTGACATTGGTGCCGAACTGCACGCTGGTCCGGCCCACGATGTCGGACAGACGGTCGGACAGGCCGGTCCCCTGCGGGAAAATGCCCAGCTGATCGTCCAGCCGGTAACTCTGGCCGACATTGGTGCGGATCGCGACGCCGGGCAGGTCGAGCGCCCAATCGACGCCGTAGGTGACGCGCAGTCCGTCTTCCCACCGGTCGTGGCCGGGAAAGCGATTGAGCGCGAACAGGTTCGAATCTTCCAGATCGACGGCACGCGCATCTTCGTTCGGGATGGCGAGATTCTCGGTTTCGGGCGAGGCGACGACCTGCACGCGCGGCGTCAGCCGCTGCGTTCCACCCAGGAATTCGCCGACGAACGGCCAGGAAATGTCCGCTGCGAGCGCCGCGATGACGCGCCCCTGGAAGCCGCTTTCCCCGCGATAGGAGGGCGTTGCGGTGAGCAGATTGTCGCTCGAATAATAGACGTCGCCGCGCGCGAAGGCGGTGAAGGTCACTTCCTGCCCGAACGGGGTCAGCATCCGCCGGTCCCAGCGCGCGCTGGCGAAGGCGCGCTGCGTGTCCTGTCCCTCGGTGCGCAGGATGTTCAGGCTATTGGCCTGCAGTTCGACCCGCCCCCCGGCAATCGGATCGAGCAGCCGCCAGCGCGCCTCGATCGCCGGCAGCACGATCGGCTGTTGCCCGTCCTGATCGGTCAGGCGCAGGCCCTGAAAGGCCCACCCGGCGACGTTGATGTAGGAATCCGTATCGATCCTCTCCGCCTGCACGACCGAGCGCAGCCGCGTGTCCAGCGAGATATCGTAGCGGCGCAGGAAGGTCCGGTCGGTAACGATGCGGCCCGAACCGATGATGCTCCAGTGCGGACTCAGCTGGAAACGGCCATTGCCTTCCAGATAGCCGCGAATCCCCTCATCCTCCTGGCCCGGCACGCCCAGCGAGCCGCGCGAGCCGTAGGTGAGATAGCCGCGCAGCTGATAGGCGCCGCTTCCGGTCAGATGCCGGTAATGGCCCTGCAGCATGGGCAATGCGTCGGTGAAGATATGCGGCGTGATGGTCAGGTCGCGGTGCGGCCCGAAGCGCATGTAGTAAGGCACGCTCAGTTCGAGGCCGTTGGTCCGGCTCAGCCTCAGATCGGGCACCAGCAGGCCCGAACCGCCGCCGCCATTCTCACGATCCGGAATCGACAGGCCGGGAAGGGCGATGAGTGGTATCCCGAACAGGTTGAGCGTGGCCCCGCCGAAGCTGATCCGCCGCCGCGCCGGATCGTGCACGACGCGCACCGCGGTAATCTGCCAGGTCGGCTCCTTCGGACAGCCATTCTCGTCCACCACCGCGCAGGCCGTAAACGCGGCCCGCTCCAGCGTGGACACGTTATTGACCCGCGTTCCGCGCTCGGCCGCGAGCCGTCCGCCATCCTCCAGCACGATCAGCAGATTCTCGATCACGCCATCGCGCAAGGTCGATTCCAGCACCACGCTGTCGCCGTAAGCGCGGTCGCCCTCGGGACTGCTGACCCGGACATTGCCTTCCGCGCGCACTTCGTTGGAGCTGCGTTGCCAGATCACTCGGTCGGCGAGCAGGCGATAGCCCTCGCGGAACATGAACACGTCGCCGCTGGCGGTGATCGTCTCGCGCGGTTCGTCATATTCGACGCGGTCAGCGCTGAATTCCACCGGCGCGTTCGGATCGCCGGGCAGGATCGGCTCGCCCGCCGGTGGTGCCGCAGGTTGCTCGGCCGGGGAAGGCGCTTGCGCCGCATCGCCGACAGGTGTCGGGGGCAGCTCTTCCGGCATGGGTTGCGCGAAGGCGGCGGCGGGGCTTGCCAGGAGCAAAGGCAGGGCCGTCCAGCAAATCGACTGTATCCGCCTCACCTTACTCATACTCTCCGCCGCTCGCGCCAGCCTATTGCACCCGCCGGGCTTGCCTGCAATGGCAGTGCGATACGCCGTGTATCGGTGGCGCTCTCGGCCGCAGACGCGCCATGGGGCGACCCCCGGTTTCAGTTGAAAGGTTATCTGTCGTGCTCAAAGTCAGCTTCGCGTCCCAGCGTCCCGACGGCGCCTATGCGCTCGCCATTCCCGCCTGGAGCGAGGATATGGTGTCGGAACGGCTGGCGGGCTTCCCGGAACCGGCGCGCACGCTGGCGGCCCGCGCCGCCGACGCGCAGCGCTTCGAGCGCGAGCTGGCGGCGATTGCCGAGACGTTTGTGGACGACGGCGGCATGGCGCGGCGCGTGCTGCTGGTCGGCCTTGGCGGCAAGCGCGACGACGAGGCGATTTACGAGCGGGTCGGGGGCGCGCTGACTGCCAAGCTGCTCACGTCCGGCGAAACGAAGCTGGTGATCGACCTGACCGGCCTCAATTTCGACGGCGAGACCGCGACCCGGATCGGCTTCGGCGCTGCCGCGCGCAGCTGGCGCCACGACCTCTACCGCACCCGCCTCGGCCGCAAGCAGAAGCCGACGCTGGAGGAAGTGATCATCGTCGGCGGTGGCGCGGACGCCGCCGATCTGTGGAGCGACCGCGCGGCCTTGCTCGACGGCATCAACCTGACGCGCAATCTCGTCACCGAGCCTGCCAACGTCATCTATCCGGAAAGCTTCGTCGCCCGCTGCCGCGAGGAGCTTGAAGGCCTGGGCGTGGAGATCGAGGTGCTGGATCGCGCCGCCATGGCGAAGCTCGGCATGAACGCCTTGCTCGGCGTCGCGCAGGGTTCCGAGAATGAGCCGCGTCTGCTGGCGATGCGCTGGCGCGGCGCCGCCGATCCCGATGCCACTCCGGTGGTGCTGGTGGGGAAGGGGATCACCTTCGACACGGGCGGCATCTCGATCAAGCCCGCGCAGGGCATGGAAGCGATGAAGTGGGATATGGGTGGCGCCGGTGCCGTCGCTGGCGCGATGCGCACGCTTGCCGGGCGCAAGGCGAAGGCGAACGTCGTCGGCGTCTGCGCGCTTGCCGAGAACATGCCCGATGGCCGCGCCCAGCGCCCGGGCGATATCGTCGCCTCCATGTCCGGCCAGACGATCGAGGTGATCAACACCGACGCGGAAGGTCGGCTGGTGCTGTGCGACGCGCTCACCTGGGCGCAGCGCGAATATCAGCCGAAGGTGGTGGTCGATCTCGCCACCCTGACCGGTGCGATCATCATCAGTCTGGGCCACGAATATGCGGGCATGTTCAGCAACGACGACGGCTTGTCCGCTTCGCTTGCCTCGGCTGGCATGGAGACGGGCGACAAGCTCTGGCGGATGCCGGTGGGCGAGGCTTACGACAAGATCATGGATTCGCCGGTGGCGGACATGAAGAACAGCGCCTCGCGCGAAGGCGGCTCGATCACCGCCGCCTGCTTCCTGCAGCGCTTCGTCGAGCCGGGCGTCAAATGGGCGCATCTCGACATTGCCGGCATGGTCTGGGCGGAAAAGCCCGGCCACCTCTACGACAAGGGCGCAACCGGCTTCGGCGTCGCCTTGCTCGACCGCTTCATCGCCGAGAATCACGAGGCAAAGTAAGCCGCTCGCGGTCGCTTGACGGCGGGCTTTTCCGGGCGTCACTTGCGCGTCAGTTCACGAGGGAGGGACTGATGCGTAAGACCATGCTCATGTTCGGGGCCGCCTTGGCCGGGCTGACGATCGCGGTGCCGGCGTCCGCACAGGACATCAATGAAGGCGAGGTGGTCGTCACCGCCAGCCGCGCCTCCCAGAACTATTTCGACACCCGCACCAATCGCGTGATCGAGGTCGGCGACGACGATGCCGGCTCGCTCCCGGCCTTGGGCATGCGCCGCCGCGCCGACAATGCTCTGATCCCGGTGATCATCGCGGGAGACACGCGCGAGCAGGGTCCGCGCCGCGAGGAAATCATGACGATGGTGCGCAGCGCGCTGGAACTCGCGCGGCGGGCCAATATCGAACTGGCAATCGCCGATTTCTTCGTCGTGCCGCTGACCTCCGAAAATTACCGCACGCTGGCTTACATGGGCGACGGCCGGCCGGACAGCGAACGGGTGGCGTTCTTCATCAAGACGCGCCTCGGCTCGAGCGCCGACGAGGCCAATGCCGCGATCACCCGGCTCGAACAGTTCATCGCCTCGGTTCCCAGAGCAGGACGGGCGGAAATGCGCGCCAACGGGCCGTTGACGCTCTCGATCGTCGCGCCGGATCAGTATCGCGGCCAGTTGCTCGATCAGATCGCCACCGACGCCCGCGCCATCGCCGCCCGCTTCGGCGACGATCAGCGCGTCGAGGCACAAGGGCTGGACCGCCCGGTACAATGGCGTCGCGCCGGCGTGACCGAGGTCTTCCTCTACATTCCGCACCGTCTGGTCTATCGGCCGGCTGGCTGATGCGCATCGATTTCTACCACCTCACCGCCACGCCGCTCGAACGGGTCCTGCCAAGCATCTGCGAGAGATTGCTGGGCGCCGGCGAGCGGCTGCTGGTCGTGACCGCGCCCGAGCGGGTGGCGGGACTCGACCGCGAATTGTGGACGCAGTCGCCGGAAAGCTTCCTGCCGCACGCCGCCGTCGGCTCGGAGCGTGACGCCACCCAGCCCATCCTGATCGCCAGCGAGAGCGAGGCCGCCAACAACGCCCGCAATATCGCTCTGGCCGACGGCCGCTGGCGCGTCGAGGCGCTTGGCTTCGACCGCGCTTTCTATTTCTTCGACAGCGCCACCATCGACGAGGCCCGTTCGAGCTGGCGCGCGCTCAAGGATCGCGAGGATGCCGAAC
Source organism: Sphingomonadales bacterium UBA2369 (assembly GCA_002344055.1). GTDB lineage: Bacteria > Pseudomonadota > Alphaproteobacteria > Sphingomonadales > Sphingomonadaceae > Allosphingosinicella. The sequence goes on along the minus strand of DDTH01000002.1, from coordinate 74,889 downwards.
GCCATTATTGGAAGCAGGACGAGAATGGCCGCTGGGTCGAGGGTCCCTGATCTTGCTCCCCGGCGCTCGCCCCGCTAGGGGAGCCGCCAAATCCACCCCATTACATCATGGAGCTTTGGGACCAGTCATGGCCACCACCCGCACGTTTTCGATCATCAAGCCCGACGCCACTCGCCGCAACCTGACCGGCGCCGTCACCAAGATGCTGGAGGAAGCCGGCCTGCGCGTCGTCGCCTCCAAGCGCATCCAGATGACGAAGGAACAGGCGGAAGGCTTTTACGGCGTCCACCGCGAGCGCCCCTTCTTCAACGACCTGTGCGCCTTCATGACCTCCGGCCCGGTCGTCGTGCAGGTGCTGGAAGGCGAGAATGCCGTGCAGCGCAACCGCGACATCATGGGCGCGACCAACCCTGCCAATGCCGATGCCGGTACGATCCGCAAGGAACTAGCGGAATCTATCGAGGCGAACTCGGTGCACGGTTCGGACAGCGACGAGAATGCGAAGATCGAGATCGACTTCTTCTTCTCGGCAGACGAGATTGTTGGCTGATCAGGTGTGGCTCGCCCCGCGAGCCACAGCCATGCCCGAGGGACATGGCGACCTGCTCAGCCGCTAATCTCGTCGGCTAACCGCAAAAAGGGCGGTTTTCCGCGCCCGGCGCGGCGCCACGCTTGCCGCCGCGACTCTGGCTGGGTTAATGTCCGGTTCGGTGGGGACCTGATACGCGTCGCAAGCGTGCCGGGTTTGAGCGGGAGTGCGGATGCGTGAGTTTCGGGCGTAAGGCTGCATTTCTGCTGGACCGCACGGCCGTCCTGTTCATCGGGCTGGCCTTTGGTGCAATCATCACCTGGGCATTCGTCGCCGGCAGTGACGCCAGCACGCCGGAGGGCAGCGCCCCCGCGGCCGTCGCCGGCACGCCCGCGGCCGGACCTGAGGCGGCGGCAACGCCCGCCGCGCCTGCTGAAATCGCGACCGTAAGCACGCCGCGCCTGGCGGCTGCGGGCGCCGAAGGCCGCAAAATCCATGTCGGCGTGTTCGGCGACAGTTTCGGCGACGGCATCTATTCGGCGCTGTACCAGCAGTTGCGCGGCCGCGAGAATTTCGAGGTCCACAAGTTCAGCCACCAGGCGACCGGCTTCACCCGCTACCGCACCACCAATTTGCTCGACGACACGCGCCGCCGGATTGACGCGCAGCCTGTCGATATCGCCGTCATGTCCTTCGGCGCCAACGACATGCAGGGCGTCTATGTCGACGGCCGCGGCTCGGAATTCATGAGCGACCGCTGGAAGGAGATCGTCTCCGGCCGGGTGCGCGAGATCGTCGATCTGCTCCGCGCCCGTGGTGCTGCTGTCTACTGGGTCGGCCTGCCGAAGATGCGCGAGGCCGAATATGACGGCAACGTCCGGCAGATGAACGCCTTCTACACGCAGCTTATGGGGCAGCTCGGCGTGCCGTTCGTCGATACCGTACCAGCCAGCGTGGACAGCAACGGCGCTTATTCCGCCTATCTGATCGACGATGATGGCGAGCGTTTCAACGCCCGCGCCCATGACGGCATTCACATGACCTTCCGCGGCTATTCGCGCCTGACCCGCCGCCTGGCCGACCGCATCATCGCGTCCGTTCCCGCCCCGCCGGAGAGCCAGCAGGCGGCCGGCAACAATAGCGGCTCGCGCGGCTGATGGGCGTTTCCAGCCTTCTGCTCGGCTTCTGGGCGCTGCAAGGCGTCACCGGGGCGGCGGCTGGCTGCAACAGCCCGACCTTGTGCGACGGCGGTGTGCTGCCCGCACTCGGCGCGAAGCTGCGCGAGGCGCGCAGCGGCGGCGATCCCGTCCACATTCTGCAGATCGGCGACAGCCACACTGCCGGCGACATGATCACCAACGGCCTGCGCACCCGCCTGCAGGCGCGCTACGGCAATGGCGGACGGGGTGTGCTTGCGGCCGGCCGGCCCTATCGCGGCTATCTCACCTTCGGCGTCACCGCCTCGGAGAGCGAAGGCTGGATCTCCAACGTCATCTTCGGCAATCGCCATCAGCCGAACGGCCCGGCGCTCGGCCTGTCCGGCTTCACCCGCACGGCGCGGCGCGGCGGCGAATATCTCGCCGTCGCCACCGACAGCAGCGATTATGATTTCAACCGCGCCATCGTCTGCGCGCTCACCGGTCCGGGGCAGGGCGCGGTAACCCTGCGCATGGGCGCACAGGTCGAAAACTGGTCTCTCGAGGCCGGGCGGGAGGGCGCTGCCTGCCGTACCCTTACCAGCCGCACGCCCTTGTCGAACGCGTCGATCACCACGCAGGATGATCGTCCGGTCAGCATCACGTCCTTCGCCACCTTCCGCAACGGTGGTGGCGTCGTCGTCTCCAACGTCGGCGTGATCGGCGCGCAGCTCGAACATTTCGGCCGGACCGACGGAAACGTGCTGCGCGAGGAACTGGAAGCCTATCAGCCGGACATGATCGTGCTGGCCTATGGCACCAATGAAGGCTTCAGCCCGCGCCTGACCGCGCCGGAATATGAGGCGGTGCTGCGCGCGCAGGTCGCCCGCATCCGCCGCTATGCCGGCCGCGACGTGCCGATCATGCTGCTGGGCGCGCCCGACGCCGCCAGCCGCAGCGCCGGCATGGGCGCGAGCTGCGGGGCCGGTTGGTACACGCCCAATTTGCTCGACGGCGTCCGTTCGATCCAGCGCCGCGTCGCGCGCGAATTGCGCCTCGGCTTCTGGGATTGGGAGCAGGCGATGGGCGGCCGCTGCGCCTCGCAATCCTGGCTCACCTCAGGCCTCATGCGCAGTGACATGGTTCACTTCACGCGCGAGGGCGGGGACCGGATCGGCGCGATGATCTTCGCCGATCTGGAGCGCGTCGCGCCCGCGGCCTCGACGCCGCGCCCGAGGCCCATCACGACGCTGCCGGTCGCCCCGGCGCCGGCTCCGGCGCAGCAGCAATCGCGCCCGCGTTTCCTTCACCCCGGTCAGATCGAGGAGCCGTCCGGTACGGCTAGACGGCGCCCGTAAGTGCTGTTCCCGACGCTCACCTTCGGGTGGTTCTTCCTAGCGGTCTTCCTCGCCACCTGGAGCCTCCAGCGCTCCAACGAGTGGCGCAAGATCCTGCTGCTTGCCGCCTCCTGGGTCTTCTACGGCGCGTGGGACTGGCGTTTCGTCGCGCTTCTGATCCTCAGCGGCATCCTGAACTGGGGCGCGGCGCGGCTGATCCTGGCCTCCGGCGACAATGAGCGGGCGCGCAAGGCCTGGCTGATCCTCGGCATCGTCCTGAACCTGCTGATCCTGGGCTTCTTCAAATATTACGGCTTCTTCATGGAGCAGGTCTCAGCGACCCTCCACGCGATCGGCTGGGAGCGCGACCTCTACATCATGGAGGTCATCCTCCCGGTCGGCGTCTCCTTCTTCACCTTCCAGGGGATGAGCTACGTCATCGACGTGTTCCGGCGGCAGACCGCGCCCGCCAGCCTGCTCGACATGACGCTCCTGATGTCATTCTTCCCCCATCTCGTCGCCGGTCCGATTGTCCGTGCCTCGCACCTCATCCCGCAATTCAAGGAAGCGCCGCGCATCACCCGCGGCATGGCGGCGATGGGCGTGCTGCTGATCGTCTGGGGCCTGTTCAAGAAAAGTGTGGTCGCGTCGGAACTGGCGATCAACTTCGTCGATCCGGTCTTCTTCGATCCCTCCGCCCACAGCCCGACCGATCTGACCTTCGCCGCTTATGGCTATGCGGTGCAGATCTATTGCGACTTCTCGGCCTATAGCGACATGGCGATCGGCCTTGCGGCACTGCTCGGCTACCGGTTCCCGCACAATTTCAACCAGCCTTATCGCGCCCGTTCGCTGCAGGATTTCTGGCGCCGCTGGCACATCAGCCTGTCGAGCTGGTTGCGCGACTATCTCTACATCTCGCTGGGCGGCTCGCGGCACGGCCTCACGCGGCTCTGCCTCGCGCTGGGCACGACCATGCTGCTGGGCGGCCTGTGGCATGGCGCCAGCTGGAACTTCGTGATCTGGGGGGCGCTGCATGGCGGCGTGCTGGCGATCGAGCGCTTGTGGCGCGAGTTCAAGCCGAAGACCTGGCCGGCTCTGCCCGCCTTCCTCGGCATCATTATCACCTTCCACATCGTGCTGCTGGGCTGGATATTTTTCCGCTCGCACACCTTCGCCGACGCCATGGCCTTCCTCGGCGGGCTGGGCGGCAGCGCGGAAAGCGCCTTGCTCACGCCGCTGATGCTGGGCCTGATCGTCTTCGGCATGGCGCTGCACGCGCTGCCGCCGCGGGCGATTCAGAATGTCGCGATCAAGGTGCGGGCGATGCCGGGCGTCCTCGTGGGCCTCGGCATCGGCGTGCTGATCCTGATCATCGATTCGATGCGGCCCGAAGGCGTCGCGCCGTTCATCTACTACCAATTCTAGGGAATCGGGCGGTGAGCGATCCGGACAAGCATAGCGACACGACCGGCGAGGCGGACAATGCCCGCGAGGAAGTCGCGCAGACCGAACCGGCCAGGGCGCCGCTGCCGGACGTGGAGGGCCTTGCCCACACCATGTCGCCGGTCGATCTGCCGGAGCCGGACCAGCCCTTGCCCAATCCGCTCGCCTGGACCTTTACCGTGATCGCGACGGCGGGGATCTTCCTGGCTTTGTTCAATTCCGGTTCGATCCGCTCCTGGTCCTATGAACTGAAGCCCAGTCCGGTGAGCGAGCATGTCGTCAGCGCGTCGGAAGGCTGGTTCAACGTCACCTCCTCCGCCGGCCTGGAAGTCCCGGTCGATGCGATGCGCGGATGGTGGAAAGGGGTGCAGAATGCCCGCTTCCCGGGGCAGGACCCAACTCCCCAAACGGAAACGGGCCCCGAAGCCGAAGCGCCGGAGCCCGTTCAATAAGCCTCTCGCGAGAGCGGCTTAACGATAGAAGTGATGCGCCCCGATCGTCACGGTATGGCGACGGCCGCGGAATTGCGCGCCCGAGCTGTTCCGGAAGAACAGGCCGCCATTGGTCACGTGGTCGTGATCGCCTTCCTGCATGTCCTCACGCACCTGACGGGCAACCTGCACGGCCGCGGGCCAGCGCGCATCGCGGCGCTGCGGATGGTAAGCGTGGACGTTGAAGAACTGGCCGCGCTGCAGAACGACGCCGCAGATCGTGCTGCCGAAGCGGCGGCGCGGATCCTGGAGGCGGTTCATCACGACTTCGGCAACGGCGATCCGGCCGGCGAGAGATTGGTTGCCAGCCTCGTGCAGAACGACCTTGGCAAGGCATTCCAGTTCGCTGTCGACCTCGGTCGAAGCGGTACGAACCGGCGCAGCGGGCGCTTCGGACGTGCCGACAATGCCGCGACCGGTGGCCGGAGCAACAGCCGGGGCCGGCGCAGGGGTCGGAGCGACAGCCGGAGCCGGAGCAGTCGCGACAACCGGCGCCGCGGCAACGGGCGCATCGGATGTCGCGACGGCGGAAATCTGGGAAGAGATTGCGTCAGCGGCAGCCGGGTGCGGCGCGGGCTGAGCGAAAGAGGTGGAAGACGGCACAAACATCATGCCGGAAAGGGCCGTGGCGCCAATCACCGCGGTCATCATCTTTCCGTGGACGAACATTCAAAACTCCGAAAAATGCGCAGGAACGCGCCAAAACCGCCGCCGAAAACTATCGGCGGTTTGCCGCGATCACGTCTTGCCGAAGGGAGAAAAAACGCCACCCCCGTGGCCTGCGAGGTCATTTGGGCGCCGAATCTTTCCGCCGCAACAACGACACGGTGAGTTGTGAGCGGATCGAGCCGGATTGCGGGAACCTGAATGAAAGGCGGCCTGCGGAAAGCGGCTTACTGCATTGATTTGGTAGAGAATCAGTCGATTCTCGCCGTTCAGGCCCGAATCAGCTGCAAAACCGCAATTCCGGCGAATCGGGTCGCCGCATCGCGAGCGGCCTGTTACGGTCGGGCGGGGACCCGGCAGGGTGAGGGGGACAAACTTTGAGGAGCCTGGCTTTGCTCGGATTGATTGGTGGTATCGCGGCGCTGACATATTTCGGCGCGTCCCATTTTGCCGGCACGGAAATCCCGGCGGCAAACGCGACAATCGCCAACGAACAGGGGACTCGTGGCTCGGAGCCGCCCCGCGCCAGCAATCGCTACCGCGTGCTGGGCGTCGGCGACATCATGATGGGCAGCGACTGGCCGAATGACGGCCTCGACCCGCGCATTACGCCGAACGCCGATCCGGCGGCGGTGCTCGGCCAGGATCTGGTCGATCTGTTCCGTGGCGGCGATGTCGTGTTCGGCAATTTCGAAGGCACGCTCCACACCAGCAGCGCGGGCGCCAAGCAATGCGGTAATCCGGCGCTCTGCTTCGTCTTCCGCAGCCCGCCTTTCCACGCCGAATATCTCCGCCGCGCCGGCTTCACGCTCATTTCCAATGCCAACAATCACAGCCGCGATTTCGGCGAAGGCGGCCGCGCCGAGACGTTCCGCAACCTCACCAACGCGGGCCTCGCCACCGCCGGCGCGGACGGGGAGGGGACGCGCATCGCCGTGCAGACCCTGCCGGACGGCACCCGTTTCAGCCTGATCGCCTTCGGCCATAATCCGGGTCTGCTGCAGGTCAGCGACTATGCCCGGCTTACCGAGATGGTCCGCCAGGCCGCGGCCCGTTCCGATGTGGTCGTCGTTTCCTGCCATATCGGCGCGGAGGGCGCGCGGCACGATCGCATCACCCGCGCGCCGGAGACCTTCGTCGGCGAGAATCGCGGCGATCCGTTCCGCTTCGCCCGCACCGCCGTCGATGCCGGCGCCGACATCGTCTTCTGCCACGGCCCGCACATCCCGCGCGCGATTGAGGTCTATAAGAATCGCTTCATCGCCTACAGCCTCGGCAATTTCTGGACCTATGGCCGCTTCAACGTCCGCGAGACGGCCGGCCTGGCGCCGATCGCCGATCTGGAAGTGAACCGGCAGGGCGAACTGGTTTCCGCCCGCATCGTCTCCGCCCGTCAGGAGCGCCCGGGCGGGCCGACCATGGACCGCTCGAACGGCGCCGCCCAGCGCATCGGGGTGCTGACCGCGCGCGATTTCGGCGAAACCGGGACGAGCGTGGCTGCTGACGGCACGGTCAGCTGGCGCAGAGACTAGGCTGAAGGCGGGGCCGGCAGTCCAAGCCGTCCCGCCCGCAGCGCGTCGGCATAGGCCGCCAGCGCGCGCGGATAGAGCTTGTGCTCCTCCTCAAGCACCCGCGCTTCCAGCGTCTCCGCAGTGTCGCGCGGCAGGATCCGCACGCGCGCCTGTGCGATCACCGGCCCGTCATCCACGTCCGCGGTGACGACATGCACCGAACAGCCGGCTTCCTCGTCACCGGCGAGCAAGGCGCGATTGTGGGTGTCGAGTCCCTTGTACAAAGGCAGCAGGCTCGGATGGACGTTCAAAATGCGCCCCTGCCAGCGCGCCACGAATTCCGGTGACAGCAAGCGCATATAGCCCGCCAGCACGATCAACTCGACACCGCGCTCCACGAACGCGGCCTCGACCAAAGCATCGAATGCCGACCGCTCCAGCCCCTCATGGCTCTTCGACCAGATGGGCAAGCCAAGCCGCCGCGCCAGCACCAGCCCGCGCGCCTCCGGCCGGTTCGAGGCGACCAGTTCGATCCTGTAAGGCCGCGCCGGGTCGCGCCGCCGATGTTCGGAGAGCGCCAGCATGTTGCTGCCGCGCCCCGAAATCAGCACGCCGACCCGGACAGGCTCAGCCCCCGCCGGCGGAGCCGGCAAATCAGCCATGATGGGAGACGGTCCAGGCGCTCTTCGCCGACCAGTCGCCCGGCCCGGCCGCGACCGTGCAGCCGCGCATGCCCGGTTTCACCCCGCCAATCTCGAACACCGTCTCGCCGGCCTGCGTCAGCGCCGCGCTCACCGCCGCCGCCTCGTCCGGCGCGACGATCGCGACCATGCCGATGCCGCAATTGAAGGTGCGGGCCATCTCGCCCGGCTCGATCCCGCCCTGCGCCTGCAGGAATGCCATCAGCCGCGGCTGCGGCCAGGCGTCGGCGGCGATCCAGGCGTGCAGGCTTTCCGGTAGCACCCGCGGCACATTCTCCAGCAGCCCGCCTCCGGTGATGTGCGCCAGCGCCTTGACCTTGCCGCCCCGCACCAGAGGCAGGAGCGACTTCACGTAAATGCGCGTCGGCTCCATCAGCCAGTCGATCAGCAGCCGGTCGGCATCGAACAGAGCAGGGCGGTCGAGCTTCCAGCCCTTGTCCGCCGCCAGCCGTCGCACCAGCGAATAGCCGTTGGAATGCACCCCGGACGAGGCGATCCCCAGGATCACATCGTCCGCCGCCACCTTGTCGCCGGTCAGCGCCTCGCCGCGCTCCACCGCGCCAACGCAGAAACCGGCCAGGTCGTAATCGCCAGGCGCATACATGCCCGGCATCTCCGCCGTCTCGCCGCCGATCAGCGCACAGCCGGCAATCCGGCAGCCCTCGGCAATGCCTGCGATCACGCGCTCGGCGATGCCATTGTCCAGTTTCCCGGTCGCGAAATAATCGAGGAAGAAGAGCGGCTCCGCACCCTGCACGATCAGATCGTTCACGCACATCGCGACCAGATCCACGCCGACCTTGTCGTGCCGTCCGCTGTCGATCGCCAGCTTCAGCTTGGTGCCGACCCCGTCATTGGCCGCGACCAGCAGGGGATCGACATAACCCGCCGCCTTCAGATCGAAGAATCCCCCGAATCCGCCCAGCGATGCATCCGCGCCCGGCCGGGCCGTCGCCTTTGCCAGCGGCCCGATCGCCTTCACCAGCGCGTTGCCCGCCGCAATGTCCACCCCGGCGCCGGCATAAGTATAAGGTCCACTTTCACTCATGGCGGGACCGCTAGACGCTCTGCAGGACATTTTCCACGCTTGGATTTATCGCCCGCACCCGTCAAAAGGCCCTCGTGCGCAAATCCTTCCTCCTCGTCGGCACCGCCGCCTTGCTGATCGCGGGCGATACCAGCCTCCTGCGCGCGCAACTGGACGGCTCGGACCGGGGTATTCCGCCGGTCGACAGCACCAGCAATTTCGAAGTCACCGGCATCCAGGTCGATGTGAACGGCCGGAACGCCAATGACGCGCGGCAGGAGGGGTGGAAGGCGGCGCAGCGGGCCGGGTTCAAGAAGCTATGGGCCCGCACCACCGGCCGCCCCGAGAGCGAGGCGCCCAATCTCAGTGACGCGGTGCTGAATCAGATTGTGAGCGCGGTGATCGTCGAGGATGAGCAGATTGGCGAGCGGCGCTACATCGCCCGCCTTGGCCTTTTGTTCGACCGCGCCCGCACCGGCGAGATGCTGGGCGTCTCCGGCATCGTCCGCCGCTCCGCACCCTTGCTGGTCATCCCCGTGATGCGCACCGGCTCCACCGGTTATGCGCTGGAGTTCCGCTCACCCTGGCAGGCCGCCTGGGCGCAGTTCCGCACCTCGCAAAGCGTGATCGACTATATCCGCCCAGTCGGCACCGGCGCCGATCCCTTGCTGCTCAACGCCGCGCAGGCTGGCCGCCGCAGCCGTGGCTGGTGGCGCGCGGTGCTCGATCAGTACAGCGCGTCCGACGTGCTCATTGCCGAAATGCAGTTGAGCCGCGCCTGGCCCGGTGGTCCCGCCATCGGCCGCTTCACCGCGCGCTATGGCCCGGATGCGGAGATTATCGGCACTTTCGAACTGCGCGCCGACAGCGGCGATCAGATCCCGCAGATGATGGCGGAGGGCGTGCAGCGCATGGACGCGCTGTATACCCAGGCCTTCAACGCCGGGCTGCTCCGCCCGAATCCGACTTTGGTGACGCCGCGGCAGTTCCTGCCGACGCCACCCCCGCCGCCGCCCGAAGTCACGCCGGTCGATGTCGGCCCGGCGGAGGAAGACGGTGTCGAAGTGCCGGCGCGCGGCCTGCCGTCCGAGCCGCAGCTGCCGCCGCCAACGCCGACGCCGCGACCGGCACCGAATAACGACGCCCCGCCGGGCTTCGGCCCCAGAGCGCTTCGCTAGTCACGTGCAGCGCGACCAGATAGCGCTGCCCTTCCAGTGGCCGGTGGCGGATCGTGACGAGGACTTCCTCGTCAGCGACGCCAATCGCCTGGCCTTCACCCATTTTACCCGCTGGTCGCACTGGCCGGTCATGGCCACCTTGCTGACCGGCCCGCGCAAGTCCGGCCGTTCGTTGCTCGCGCAGATCTTCGCTCGAAAGACCAGTGGCCGCGTGCTCGATCAGGTCGAGGACCGCGACGAAGAGGAACTCTTCCACGCCTGGAACGACGCACAGGCTCGTCGGCGGCCATTGGTCATGATCGGTACCGCGCCGCCGCCCGCCTGGACGATTGGCTTGCCCGATCTCGCCTCCCGCATCGCCGCGACGCCGCAAGTAGCGATCGCCGAGCCGGACGACGAATTGATTTCCCAGTTGATCGTGAAGCTGCTGGCCGATCGCGGCATCGCCGCCCCCCCGGACCTGCCTGAATTTCTCGTTCCCCGGATCGAACGTTCCTATGTCGCCATCCAGCAGGTGGTGGATGTGCTCGACCGCGACATATTGGCGAACCGCAAGCGGATGAGCCTTGCCGCCGCGCGCCATGCATTGCAGGAGGCGGGTCTCATCCGCCGCGCCCAGCGCCGCGCCTGAAGGGATACGAAGTGGACAGCCCCGTTCCCGCGACCGATATCGCCGCGCCCTCGCGTAGCCCTTATTTCAATCGGGAACTCTCCTGGCTTGCCTTCAACCGGCGCGTGCTGGAGGAGGCGGGCAATGCCGCCCATCCTCTGCTGGAACGGCTGCGCTTCCTTGCCATTTCGGGCGAGAATCTTGACGAATTCTTCATGGTCCGCGTTGCCGGCCTGAAAGGCCAGCAGCTGGAGAATGTCGAGGAGAAATCGGCCGACGGCCTCACACCCTCCCAGCAATTGGCCGCCATCGCACTCGAGGCGGATGCGCTCACCGCCAGCCAGCAGGAAGTCTGGTCGACGCTCAAGGACCAACTCCGCGCCGCCGGCGTCTCCGTGCTCGGCGCGGACGAGATCGGCGCGGAAGACGGTGCATGGCTCGACCGCCATTTCGAGGACAATGTCTACCCGATCATCACCCCGCAGGCGATCGATCCGGCCCATCCATTTCCGTTCATCCCGAACAAGGGCTTCAGCCTGATCTTCGATCTGCAGCGGGAAGCGGATGGCGAGCCGATCCAGGAGCTGGTGATGATCCCCGCCAGCCTGCCACGCTTCATCCGCCTGCCGGGCGATGCCGACCGCTATATCGCCGTCGAGACCCTGATCCGCCGCCAGTTCGCCACTTTGTTCCCCGGCTACGGCCTTGTCGGCGGCGGCGCTTTCCGGATCATCCGCGACAGCGATATCGACGTGGAGGAAGAAGCGGAGGACCTCGTCCGCTTCTTCCGCACCGCGATCAAGCAGCGCCGCCGGGGTCGCGTCATCCGCATGAAACTGGAAGCGGAAATGCCGGACCATCTCGTCGCGATGGTGTCCGAAGGCCTCGCGGCGGGCGACGCCCTCGTCTACGAAGCGACCGGCTTTCTCGGCATCGGCGATCTTGCCGGCCTGGTCGAGGCCGATCGCCCGGACCTCAAGTTCGAACCCTACACCCCGCGCTTTCCGGAACGGATTCGCGAGTTTGACGGGGATTGTTTCGCTGCGATCCGCGCCAAGGACATCATCGTCCACCACCCTTACGAAAGCTTCGACGTCGTCGTCGCCTTCCTGCGCCAGGCGGCCGAGGATCCGGACGTCGTCGCGATCAAGCAGACGCTGTACCGCGCCGGCAAGCAATCCGCCGTCATCAATGCGCTGATCGCCGCCGCAGAGGCGGGCAAATCGGTCACTGCCGTGGTCGAATTGAAGGCCCGCTTCGACGAGGAGCAGAATCTCCTCTGGGCCTCAGCGCTCGAGCGCGCCGGCGTGCAGGTCGTCTACGGCTTCATCGAGTGGAAGACCCACGCCAAGATGAGTATGGTCGTGCGCCGGGAGGACGGCGCTTTTCGCACCTATTGCCACCTCGGCACCGGCAATTATCACCCGGTCACGGCCCGCATCTACACGGACCTGAGCTATTTCACCGCCGATCCGCGCGTGGGCCGGGATGTCGCCGACATCTTCAATTACATTACCGGCTATATCGAGCCGCGCGGTCTCGAACTGATCGCCATGTCGCCGCAGCATCTGCGCAATGGCCTGATCGCGATGGTGGATGCCGAAATCGCGCATGCCCGCGCCGGCCGCCCGGCGGCGATCTGGACCAAGCTCAATTCGCTGGTCGATCCCACCATGATCGACAAGCTCTACGAGGCCAGCGGGGCAGGGGTGGAGATCGACCTGATCGTCCGCGGCATCTGCTGCCTGCGCCCCGGTGTTCCCGGCATGTCCGACCGCATCCGGGTGAAGTCGATCGTCGGCCGCTTCCTGGAGCACAGCCGTATCTGGTGCTTCGGCAATGGCGGCGGCCTGCCGGGCCGGGAGGCGAAGGTGTTCATCAGCTCGGCCGACTGGATGCCGCGCAATTTCGATCGCCGGGTCGAATATGCCGTGCCGCTGGAGAATGAGACCGTCCACCGCCAGGTGCTCGATCAGGTCATGCTGGCCAACATCATCGACAATGAACAAAGCTGGCGGCTGGACAGCGAGGGTAATTACACCCGCATCGCCCCCGCGCCGGGCGAGGAGCCATTCAACCTCCACCAATATTTCATGACCAACCCGTCGCTGTCGGGCCGCGGCGAGGCGATCCGCGAGCGGGATGCCCGGCCGCGCAAGCTGTCTCTCGCGCGACCGCCAAACCGATGATCCAGACCGCCCCCGTCGCGATCGTCGACATCGGCTCCAATTCCGTCCGCCTGGTCGTCTATTCGGGCGCCACGCGCGCCCCGTTCGTTTTGTTCAACGAGAAGGTCATGGCCGGCCTCGGCCGCGACATGGGCACCAGCGGCACCTTGTCCGACGTCGCCCAGGCCCGCGCCTTGTCGGCGCTTGCGCGCTTCCGCCTGCTGATCGCGCGCATGCAGGTCGCCCGCACCCGCGTGTTCGCCACCGCCGCGGTGCGCGACGCCGCCAATGCGGCGCCCTTCGTCGCCGAAATCCGCAAGCTCGGCTTCGAGCCGGAAATCCTGTCGGGCGAGGAAGAGGGGCGGCTGGCCGCGCTCGGTGTCCTCTCCGGCATTCCGGACGCGGATGGGGTGGTCGGCGATCTCGGCGGTGGCAGCCTGGAGCTTGCCGATGTCGCGGACGGCAAGGTGAAGCGGCGCATTTCCCTGCCGCTCGGCGTCCTGCGCATCGCCGAAATGCCGGCCAAGACGCCCGCTGCGCTGCTCCGCAGGCTGTGCCGCGCGCTCGAAAAGACTGATTTCGCCAAGGCCGCCGCCGGGCGTCCCTTCTACATGGTCGGCGGCTCCTGGCGCGCATTGGCGCAGCTCGATCTGGAACTGACCGGCCATCCCTTGCCGATCACCCATTTGCACGCGCTCGCGCCCGAGCGGCCCATTACCCTGCAGCGCAAGCTGAACGCATTGCTCCGCAAAGAGGATGGCGCCGGCCGGATCGGCGGCACGCGCGGCCCGACACTCCCGCACGCCTTGCTCCTGCTCCGCGCGGTCGTTGAAACGCTGAGGCCCGCCAAACTGGTCGCTTCGGCTTATGGCATCCGGGAAGGGCTGCTTTACGACGACCTGGACGCGGAAACGCGGCGCATCGACCCCTTGATCGCCGCGACGCACGAAGTGGGCGCAAGGCTCGGCCGCTTTCCCCAGCATGGCGATCTGATCGACGGCTGGATCGGGGCCATCTTCGACGATGCGCCCGCGTCAGCACGAATCCGCCGTGCCGCATGTCACCTGTCCGACGTCGCCTGGGCCGCCCACCCCGATTTCCGCGCCGAGCGCGGCGTCGCCTTCGCCCTGCACGCCAATTGGGTCGGGATCGACGCGCCGGGCCGGGCGCTCATGGCGCAGACGCTCTACACCTCCTTCGGCGGCAGCGGCGAACTGCCGATGCCGGGCGTCACTGGCCTGTGCCCGCCCGACGCCATCCGCCGCGCGCGCCATTGGGGCCTCGCCATCCGCCTCGCCCAGCGGCTCAGCGCGGGCGTGGCCGAGCCGCTCCAGCATTCCAGCCTGTCGGTGGAAGGCGAGCGCCTTGTTCTCTGGTTGCCGGAAAGCGAAGCGGCCAGCTTCGGCGAGACGGTGGAACGGCGTCTCAGGACGCTCGCCAACGCGCTTGAGAAGAAATCGGATTTTCTCTTCGGGTAAGGATCCGTCGGCCTCAGCCGCAGTCAATCCGTGTCACCCGGTTCTGCCCATCGAGATGGATGTTCAGCCGGTCGGTGCGATAGTCCATCGTCACCGCCATCCCCGGCGAGATCCAGCGCATCGTGCGTGAATTGGACCCGCGCACAGCCTCGGTGCCGAGCGCCTGCGACGCCACTTGCCCGATCAGGCCCTGCACCCGCGTCGCGTCGCACGTGTAGCGCACGTCATTGCCGCCGGCATCGACCGCCTTGTCCTCGGTCGTCTTGCACCCGGCCAGCGCCACCCCGACGGCTGCTATCGCGATCAAGCTACGCATCCACTTGCTCCGTTCTCGTCATCACCAGCTTGCCCTTCCGCACCGCGAAGGCAAGCCGCCCCTCGACCAGGTCGAGCGCGTCGCGGCCGAATTCCTCATAGCGCCAGCCCTCCAGGATCGACAGACCCGAACGCTTGCCGGCCGCCAGTTGCTCCAACTCGTCGGATCGCGCCACCAGCCGGGCGGCGACATTGCTTTCCTTCGCGCGGATCTTCAGCAGCAATTTCAGCAGGTCGGCGACCAGAGCGCCGTCCTTGCCCAGCGAAGGCCCACGTTCGTCGCGCGGCGGCATTTCCTCCGGACTCATCGGGGCTGCGGCGGCGACGGCATCCATCAGCCGCCCGCCAATATCGTTGCTGCGCCACGCGGCGGAAAGGCCGCGGACCCGCCCGAGCGCATCGCGGTCCACGGGCGGATGCATCGCCAGGTCGGCGAGCGTCTCGTCCTTCATGATCCGCCCGCGCGGCAAATTCTTCGATCGCGCCTCGATCTCCCGCCACGCCGCCAGCGTCTTCAGCCGCCCGAGCACTTCCGGCTTGCGGCTGGCGATCTTCACGCGTTTCCAGCTTTCGCCCGGATCGTTCAGGTAATTGGCCGGGTCGGCGATCCGCTCCATCTCCTGATCGAGCCAGGCCCCGCGGCCGGTCTTTTTCAGCCGATCGAGCATCTTCGGGAACAAGGCGGCGAGATGGGTCACGTCGCCGATCGCATAGTCGATCTGGCGCTTGTCGAGCGGCCGCCGCGCCCAGTCGGTGAAGCGCGCGCCCTTGTCGAGATGCTTGCCCAGCATCGATTCCACCAGATTCTGGTAGCCGACCTGCTCGCCCAGCCCGAGCGCCATCGATGCGATCTGCGTGTCGAACAGAGGATG
Organism: Sphingomonadales bacterium UBA2369; assembly: GCA_002344055.1. Classification (GTDB taxonomy): domain Bacteria; phylum Pseudomonadota; class Alphaproteobacteria; order Sphingomonadales; family Sphingomonadaceae; genus Allosphingosinicella. The sequence continues at coordinate 59,424 of DDTH01000002.1, read as the reverse complement.
CGGCGTCGTACCGGTCAGATTGTAGACGATCTCGATATCCTGCCCGCCGGCATGGAAGACCTTCAGCACATCCCCGTTGGTGACGAGCAGCTCGAGCAACGGCGCAAGATCGAGACCCTCCGCCTTCGGGTCGATCGCCGCGGCCTCGTGCACGGACGCGACCTGGACCAGGCACAGGTCCGGCCAATAGCTGTTCTCGCGCATGAATTCGGTATCGACCGTGATGAACGGCTCTTTGGCGAGCCGCTGGCACAAATCGGTGAGCGCGTCGGTGGTGGTGATCAGAGGATGGATGTGCATTTGCGCGCTCTATAGGTCGGCGCGCGCACTGGGCAAAGGCAAGTTTGCCGCCGCGCCGAACCGATGGGTCCGGCGCGGCGTGCGATCGTCAACGAACGATCTGGGGATAATTCGCCCCGCAGCTATTTGCCTGAGCGGAAACGGTGCCGGCATATTGGTCCATCGTGCCCGAGCTTGATGAGTGGACGAAGGTGGCGGCGTGCGCGCCGACCTGCTCGTCCACCTGGGCCGAGGTGACGCCCATGGCGGCCCCGAGTTCGACGGCATGGGCCTTCAGCGCGCGCGAATGCGCCTTCCGGCGATTTTCCTCGTCGCGATACTGGGTCTGTTCGGCGCCCGTCTTCTGCATGGAGACGGCGCCGATCAAGCTGCCCGCCGCCTCATAGGTGCCGGCGCATTCCACGACCGCGCGATAGGCGCGCCCTTGCTCGCTATTAGGATCGAAGCTGGCGGTCGCCGCGCCGTTCGCCGAGCTGTTGCCGGCTGTGTTACTGCTATTGCTGGCATTGCTGGCGCTGTTTCCGGCGCCGCCAGAGCATGCGGCCAGAGCGGCACTCGCGACGCATACAAGCAGAATCGAACCATGGCGCATCGTAACTTCCTCCCCTGTTGAGATTTAGGTTTCGTACCCGTCACGACCTTCGCATCACCGGGCGCAAGCAGTCAACCGCCAGGGGCGTTCACGGCCGCGCGGTTACGGGGTGACGTGAGGCATGGCAGCCGCTAGAGAGCGCCCTCGCTGTCTGAGCGGCCGCCGCGAGACCGTGAATTCCCACCTCTTATTGCCGGTTTTGCCATGACCCTTCACGCCTATCGCACTCATACATGCGGCCAGCTTCGCGCCACCGATGTCGGGCAGGAGGTCCGCCTGTCGGGCTGGATTCACCGCACGCGCGAGCATGCCAATGTGCTCTTCATCGATCTGCGCGACCATTATGGTGTGACGCAGGTGATCGTCGAAACCGGTTCGGAGCTGTTCAAGCTCGTCGATCCGCTGGGTCCGGAATCCGTCATCACCGTGACCGGCACGGTCTCCGCCCGCGCGCCGGAAACGCTGAACGACAAGCTGCCGACCGGCGAGATCGAAATCTTCCCGACCGCGATCGCGGTCCAGTCCAGCGCGGAGTCGCTGCCTTTGCCGGTGTTCGGCGACATCGACTATCCCGAGGAGGTCCGGCTCAAGAACCGCTACCTCGACCTGCGCCGCGAGCGGATCCACAAGAACATCCTGCTGCGTTCGAACGTCATCGCCTCGCTGCGCCGCCGCATGATCGAGCAGGGCTTCACCGAATTCCAGACGCCTATCCTGACCGCGAGCAGCCCCGAGGGCGCGCGCGACTATCTGGTCCCGTCGCGCGTCCATCCCGGCAAATTCTACGCGCTCCCGCAGGCGCCGCAGATGTTCAAGCAGCTGCTGATGGTCGCCGGCTTCGACAAATATTTCCAGATCGCCCCCTGCTTCCGCGACGAGGATGCCCGCGCCGACCGTAGCCCAGGCGAATTCTACCAGCTCGATTTCGAGATGAGCTACGTCACCCAGGACGATGTCTTCGCCGCGATCGAGCCGGTGCTGCACGGCGTGTTCGAGGAATTTGCCGACTGGGAAGGGAAGGGCCGCAGCGTCTCGCCGCTGCCGTTCAAGCGCATCCCTTATCGCGAATCGATGCTGAAATACGGCTCCGACAAGCCGGACCTGCGCAATCCTTTGCTCGTCACCGACGTGTCCGATTTCTTCAAGGGCTCGGGCTTCGGCCGCTTCGCTTCCATCGTGGAAGGCGGCGATGTCGTCCGCGCGGTGCCGGCGCCGAACACGCATGAGAAGAGCCGCAAATTCTTCGACGACATGAACAGCTGGGCGCAGAGCGAAGGCTTCCCCGGCCTCGGCTATGCCACCCAGAAGGACGGCGTGTTCGGCGGCCCGATCGCCAACAACCATGGCCAGGACGGCATGAAGGCCATCGCCGAGGCGATGGGCCTCGGCCCCAATGACGGCATCTTCTTTGCCGCCGGCAAGGAATCTCAGGCCGCCAAGCTCGCCGGCCTCGCCCGCACCCGCGCCGCCGAGCAGCTGGAGCTGATCGACAAGAGCCGGTTCGAATTTTGCTGGATCGTCGATTTCCCGATGTTCGAATATGACGAGGAGGCGAAGAAGGTCGACTTCTCGCACAACCCGTTCAGCATGCCGCAGGGCGAGCTGGAGGCGCTGGAGAGCAAGGACCCACTCGACATCCTCGCCTGGCAATATGACATCGTCTGCAACGGCGTGGAGCTGTCGTCCGGCGCGATCCGGAACCACCGCCCGGACATCATGTACAAGGCGTTCGAGATTGCCGGCTATTCGCAGGCCGAGGTCGACACCAATTTCGCCGGCATGATCAACGCCTTCAAATTCGGCGCGCCGCCGCACGGCGGCTCCGCCCCCGGCGTCGACCGCATCGTCATGCTCCTCGCCGACGAACCGAACATCCGCGAGGTCATCCTCTTCCCGATGAACCAGAAGGCGGAAGATCTGATGATGAACGCGCCGAGTGAAGTCAGCGCCAAGCAGCTGAAGGAATTGCACATCCGCCTGGCCGTCGCCCCCGGCGCGGGGCCGGCAAAAGCGGAATAGTCCCAAAACCGTCCAGCCTGAGCCTGTCGAAGGCCTGTCCTTGTCTTGCAGCGCGTGGAAGAAGAAGGGCAGGGCCTCGACAAGCTCAGCCAGGACGGAGTCGCGTGTGACGATTGATCTCTCGGATTTCGAAACCGGCGCCAAATATGGCGGCGATTATGGCGATGATCTCGTCGAACTGCAGGAGCAGGTCGCCCGCTTGTTCGTCTCGCTGAACGTCCACAAGAAGCGGGCGATCATCGTCGCCGAGGGTTGGGACGCGGCGGGGAAGGGCGGGGCGATCCAGCGCCTCACCGCCGAATGCGACCCCCGCCATTATCATGTCTGGCCGATCGGCGCGCCGACGCCTGACGAAAAAGCGCATCACTATCTCTGGCGCTTCTGGACCCGGCTACCGCCGGCCGGCGAAGTCGCGATCTTCGACCGCTCCTGGTACGGTCGCCTGCTGGTCGAGCGGGTGGAGGGCTTCGCCACCGAGGCCGAATGGCGCCGCGCCTATGACGAGATCAACGAGTTCGAGGCGCAGCAGACCGCCGACGGCACCCTGATCGTGAAATTGTTCTTCCACGTCACCCAGAAGGCGCAGGACAAGCGCCTTGCGGACCGCCTGGGCGATCCCTGGAAGCGCTGGAAGGTGACGAGCGAGGATTTCCGCAACCGCGCCCGCCGCGACGATTATCTCGCCGCGATGAAGGACATGTTCCGCGAGACCGACACGCGCTGGGCGCCGTGGACGGTGATCGACGGCAATGACAAGAAATCGGCCCGCATTGCCGTGCTCCGCGCGGTCGCCGACGCGCTGAAGGGCCACGTCCCCGCCGATCCGCCCGCGATGCGTCCCGAAATGGAACAGGCGGCACAGGAATTTCTGGCCGCCCGCGCCTGACTCTTGCCAGCGGCGGCCGATCGGCGCTTCATCCCGAGCAAACACCAGGGGAAACTCACCATGCGCCGCTTCGCCATCGCCGCCCTCGGCCTGCTCGCCGTCTCCGCCTGTGCGCACGACCCGTATCGCTACGGCTATGGTCCGGGCGGCGGCTATGGCTATCAGGGCGGCGACTGGTCCGGCAGCTATGGCGAAGACCTCTCCCGCCCCGACCCCTGGCTGGAAAATACGCGCGAGGGCCAGATCATCCTGCGCCGCGCGCTGGGCGACGGCGGCTACAACCCCAGCGCCATCCGCCACCTGAACATCCAGTTCCGCCGCTTCGCCGACACCAATCGCGACCGGCGCCTGTCGGACCGCGAAATCCGCCTCGCTTTGGCCCGCTGCGCCACGCACGGCTGGCGCTGGTAGGGGTCAGGCGTCGGGATAGGCGATCCCGACCACCTCATACTCCTTGTCGCCGCCCGGCAGCGTGACCCGGCGCACATCGCCGATCGCCGCTCCGCGCACCGCCCGCGCGATGGGCGAATAGAAGCTGATCCGCCCCGCGCCCGCTTCGGCCTCATCCTCGCCGACCAGGGTGACGACGCGCTCATTGTCGTCCTCGTCAGCCAAGGTCACGGTTGCCCCGAACCAGACGCGCCCCTTTTCGGGCTGCTTCGCCGGATCGGTGACTTTCGCTTCCTTCATCCGCCGGGCAAGGAAGTTGATCCTCCGGTCCACCTCGCGCAGTCGGCGGCGGCCATATTGGTAATCGGCATTTTCCGACCGGTCGCCGTTCGACGCGGCCCAGGCGATCGTCTCCAGCAGCTTCGGCCGCTCGCCGCCGAACAGGGCCTCATACTCCTCGCGCAGCGCGCGGTAGCCCGCGGGGGTGATGTAGTTGACGCGTTCGCCCATCCCCAACGACGCTACCGCGAAACACCACCCAGGAAATAGGACACCCGCCCCCGCGAGCGGCTGCCGCCCGGGTTCATCAGGTCGTAGACCATGGCATTTTCGATCACCCGCTGGATGTAGTTGCGCGTCTCGGCGAAGGGCACATCCTCGATCCAGTCGATCACGTCCGTACCCGGCGTCCGCGGATCGCCATTGCGCGCGATCCACTGCGGCACGCGCCCGGCCCCGGCATTATAGGCGACCGCGACCAGCACGAGATTGTTGTTGAAACGCTCCATAAGCCCGGCGAGGTGCTGCGAGCCGAGATGGATGTTATAGTCCGCATCGTCGGTCAGCCGCGACAGATTATAGGGCACGCCCGCCCGCCGTGCTTCCGACTGTGCTGTCGCCGGCATCAGCTGCATCATGCCGCGCGCGCCGGCCGAACTCACCGCCGTCCGGTCGAACGAGCTTTCCTGCCGCATGATGCCATGCGCTTCGGACCACACGCCGCGGAACGCGACCGGCACGTTCACGGTCGGAAAGCCCGGCCGTGCGTAATAGGTATCGCCCGCGCTGCGCGCCTCGCGTGCCACCCACACGGCCAGGTCCGGCCGCCCGATTGCCTGACCGAACTCCGCCGCCAGCGTCCGCTCGCGGTCATTGTCGAGTGCGCTGGCCAGCGCCCGCACGAACTGGGTCTGGTCGCCCCGCCGTCCATTCTCGCCAAGATAGCGGATCGCCTCGGCCATCGAACTGCGGGCGAAGGCGGCGCGTTCGGCCGCGCTTGCCGGAGCAGGCGCTGCGGGCGCCTGCGCGGTGCGGCCGAGCCGTTCGAGCGCGAGCAGGCCGTAAAACTGGTCCGCACCCTGTGCCGCCTGCTCGAAGAAGCGGCGCGCCCGGTCCTGCTGCCCGGCCTGCGCCCAGGCTCGGCCGGCCCAATAGAAACCCTTGGCCCGCGTCTGCGCCGACCGCGCGGCGCGGCCATAATGATCGAACATCTCCGCCGCCTCGGCAAAGCGGTTCGCCTTGAACGCCGTTCGTCCGGCCAGCCAGGACAGGTTCGTATATTCGTCCCGCTCGGCATAGCTGCGCTGCGAGACATCGGTACCCGCAGGGTAGAGATCCTCCAGCTTGCTCGCGATGTCATAGGCCTGCCGGCTATTGCCTTCATTCGCGGCGGCGCGGGCGTGACGGATCATCAGCTCCAGAAATTGCTGCGGATTGGCGGGCGGCCGGTCGAAGCGCGGGCGGCTCGCCAGCAATTGCCGCACATTGCCGGAATCGCTGCGCGCGCGCTCGTAGAACAGCCCCGGATCGCGCGACGCACCGCCGCCAAGTCCCGAAGCTGCGGTCTGCCACCCGCCCGGCGACAGCCGCGCCTGATACAGCTCGCGTCGCGATGGCGATGTCAAAGACAGGATCCGCCGCGCCGCCGCCGTGTCGTTCGCGGCGAGCAGCACGTCCATGCGGCGGTCGTGATCGGCAGGGCTCAGGCTGGAGCCGAAATTCGCCAGCAGCCTCTGCTCGATAGTCTCGGGCAGGCCACCCTCGGCCCAGGCACGGCGCGCGGCATCTGCCGCCTGGCCGCGCTGGCCGGTCGCTTCCAGCGCCAGCGCATAGGCCGCATGGCCCTGGGCGGTCAGTGGTGCCACCGCCGAGAAATATCGCACGACCTGCTGCGGGCTGGTCACGCCGATCTGCAGATTGCGCTCGGCCCGGCGGCGAAGGTCGGTCTCGTTCGGCCAGCCACGATGGGCAAGGATGAAGCTCGACAGGCTTTCGAACGAGGCATTGGCGTTGCGCCGCAGCGCCTGCCACTGCTCGATGCTCGACGCGATGGCGCTCGAGGGCTGGGCGACGCAGACACTGGCGGTAAAGGGAAGGGCGAGGCCGGCGGACATGATGCCGCCCGCAATGACGAGCGCGACGCGCGATTTTCTGGACATGCTGGACAGCATGACGAACCCCTCCCTATCAGAACCTGAACAAACCCCGGTGGTCCTGTCAGGCTTTAGGCGAGGCGATTCCGGCGGGGGAAGGAGGCAAAGCATGTTTCGCGGCTCGATACCGGCTCTGGTGACGCCTTTTCGCGGCGAAGCGTTTGATGAGGCTGCCTTTCGCGATCATGTCGAATGGCAGATCGGCGAGGGCAGCCACGGCCTGGTGCCCTGCGGCACCACCGGCGAGGCAGCGACCTTGTCCGTCGAAGAACATTATCGCGTCGTCGCCGTCGCGGTCGATCAGGCGGCGGGCCGGGTGCCGGTAATCGCCGGGATCGGCTCCAACGATACGCGCAGCGCCATCGCCAACATCCGCGCCGTCGCCGATCTCGGCGCCCGTGCCGCGCTGGCCGTCGTGCCTTATTACAATCGGCCCAATCAGGACGGCATCTACGCCCATTTCGCCGCCATCGCCGAAGCAAGTCCGCTGCCGATCGTCGTATATAACGTCCCGGGCCGCACCGTCGCCGACATCAATGTCGAAACCCTCGCCCGCGTCGCCTCTTTGCCCAGCGTCGTCGCCATCAAGGACGCGACCGGAAACCTCGCCCGCGTCTCCGCCCAGCGCCTCGCCTGCAAGGCCGGCTTCGCGCAACTGAGCGGCAATGACGACATGGCCCTGGGCTTCAACGCGATGGGTGGGGTCGGGTGCATCAGCGTCACCGCCAACGTCGCCCCGCGCCTGTGCGCCGATTTCCAGAATGCCTGCCTCTCAGGCGATTGGGAGGCAGCCCTGAGCCTACAGGACAAGCTCTACCCCCTCCACGCGGCCTTGTTCAGCGATGCCTCGCCCGGCCCGACCAAATACGCCCTCAGCCGCCTGCGCGACTATCCGCTCGACCTTCGTCTGCCGATGACACCCCCAAGCGAAGCCAGCCGCCGCGCAGTGGACGCGGCGCTGGAGCATGCGGGGATGAACGCATGAGTGACGAATGGACAGACGAAGAGCTTGAGATCGCTGTCGGTCGCTATTGGAAGGCGGTTCGACAAAAGGGGACGGAGCATGAGATTGACCGGGCAGCCTTGATAAAAGGCGCGCTCAAAGCCGGGTTACAGGCACGCGGAAGCGGCTCCGTCTCTCAGCGGATGTGCAATATCTCAGCTGTACTAGAGGCTAATGGGAAGCCTTGGGTTGTGGGCTGGAAGCCGCTTCGAAATGTTGGCTCCGGGGTGACACCAAGGATTGAAGCTCTCCTCCGAAAATACGATCTGCTCTGATATGGCCCGCCCACGCACCGCAGAGTTCGACAAGAAGAAAATCGTCGCCGAGAACCGGCGGGCGAAGTTCGATTATGCCATCGACACCGTCTACGAGGCCGGGATCGCGCTCACCGGCACGGAGGTGAAGTCGCTGCGCTCGGGAGAGGGCTCGATCGCCGAGAGCTATGCCGCGGTGGAGGAAGGCGAGGTCTGGCTGATCAACGCCAACATCCCCGAATTCAGCCACGGCAACCGCTACAATCACGAACCCAAGCGCCCCCGCAAATTGCTGCTCAAGCATCGCGAGATCAGCAAGATGTTCGGCGCCGTCGCCCGCCAGGGCATGACGCTCGTCCCCCTCAGCGTCTATTTCAACGCCAAGGGCCGCGCCAAGGTCGAGATCGCCCTCGCCAAGGGCCGCAAGGCGCACGACAAGCGCGAATATCAGGCCGAAAAGGACTGGAAGCGTGAACAGGGCCGGCTGCTCAAGGAACATGGCTGACGCGTCCCGGCGTCGTTAGCCCTTGCGCCCGCGCGCTGCATCGGCATCAGTCCCACCGTGGCCAGCGCAGCAGCAGACCGGAGCTTGGGAACCCCGAAAGGCGCGGGCAATGCGCTGACCCTCGCGCTCTTCGGCCTGGCCGCGATCGCCTCCACTGCCTTGCTGCTCTGGGCGGCCGGCAGCTGGATTTTCGCGGCGGCATTCGGTGGGGGTCTCCTCGCCGTCGGCGGCTTGCTCCTCCTCCTCCGCCGCCCGCAGGATGCCGCGGAAGCGCCGGAGCAGGCCGAGCTCGACGTCGCCTTGGCCCGCTCGGCACTCGAATGGGTGGGCGATGATGCCGCCGCGCTGACCAGTCAGAATCTCGATCTGAACGCCGCCAATGGCGCTTTCTCCGCTCGCTACGGCGCCCCGTCGCGCCTGACCGATCTCGCCCCCGACGAGCCCGCGCAGGCCGAATTGCGCTCGCTTGCCGCAGTCGCCCGCAAATCCGGCGCGGCCTCCGTCCTTCTGACCCTCGCCGGTCATGCCATCGTCGCCGAAGCCAGGCCCGCCGCCGGAGACCTGCTCTTCTGGCGCTTCCGCCCGGCGGACGAAGCGGAGGATCTCGGCCGTCAGGCCGAGCGGCTGATCGCCGGCGCGGCGGGCGAACGGCTCGGCGCGGCCGGTATCATGGCGGTGCTCGCCGATACGAACGGGACGATCCACGCCGCCAACCCCGTTTTCATCCGCCGCGCCGGTGGCGAAAATGGCGCGGAGGTGATCGGTGCCGATCTCGTCGGTTTCCTCTCCGGCACGGCCAAGGGCCAGTTCACTTTCGCTGCCGAGGGGCGCGGTGCCGTGCCCCTGCGCATCCTCCACGTGCCGCTGGGCGAACGCGAGGAGGAACGCGCGCTCTTCTTCATGCTCGACGAGACCGGCCTGCCCGCGGTGGAGGGCGAAGAAGGCATTCACGTCCTGCTCGAACATCTCCCGCTCGGTCTGGCGCTCGCCGACGTGGACGGCCGCTTCACCTTCCTGAACCGCGCCTTCCGCCGCGCTGCCGGCCTCGGCCCGAACCAGGCCGCCTCCTGGCCCGGCGATCTGGTCGTGGACGAGGACAAGGCCGCCGTCTCCGATCTCGTTCACCGTTTCGCCCGCGGCCCCGGCGGCCTGACCGGCGATCTCGCCGTGCGGCTGAAATCCAATCCCGACGATCCGATCGCGCTCACCGTCGCCGGCGCCCGCGGCCTCGGCAGCGGCGCGGTTTTGCTCAGCCTGAAGGACAATAGCGAGGAAGCGCGGCTCAAGAAGGAGATCGCCCAGGCCACCAAGATGCAGGCGGTCGGGCAATTGGCGGGCGGCGTCGCCCATGATTTCAACAACATCCTGACCGCGATGCTCGGCACCTGCGATCTCATGCTGATGCGCCACATGCCGGGCGATCCGGACTATGACGACATCCAGCAGATCCGCTCCAACTCCAACCGCGCCGCCAATCTCACCCGGCAATTGCTGGCCTTCTCCCGCCAGCAGACGCTGCGGCCGCAGGTCCTGCAACTCCCGGACGCGGTTTCCGAAGTGACCCATCTTCTCCACCGCCTGCTCGGCGAGCGGGTGAAGCTGGAGGTCAAGCATGGCCGCAATCTGGGCGCGATCCGCGCCGATCCGGGCCAGCTGGAGCAGGTCATCGTCAATCTCGCCGTCAACGCCCGCGACGCGATGCAGGCGAAGAGCGATGCAGGGAATGGCGACGGCGTCGGCACGCTGAAGATGGAGACGTTCGCGATCACCCCGGATGAGGTCCGCCGCATGGGCCGCGACGTCATGCCGATCGCCGATTACACGGCGCTCCGCGTCACCGACACTGGCACCGGCATCGCTCCCGCCATCCTCGCCAAGATCTTCGAACCTTTCTTCACCACCAAGGAAGTGGGGAAAGGCACCGGCCTCGGCCTCTCCACCGTCTACGGCATCGTGAAGCAATCCGGCGGCTTCATCTTCGCCGAGAGCAAATTGGGGCAGGGGACCAGCTTCACCATCTACTTGCCCGTCCACCACGCCCCGGCCGAAGCCGCGCCAACGCCGCAACTCCGCAAGACCGAGCCGCAGGGGGAATTGTGGGGCACGGGCACGATCCTGCTGGTCGAGGATGAAGCGATGGTCCGCGCCGTCGCCGAACGCGCGCTCACGCGCCACGGCTACACGATGCTCACCGCCGACAGCGGTGAAGCAGCGCTGGAGATCCTCGCCCGCGAGGAGGAGATCGACCTGCTCATCTCCGACGTGGTCATGCCGACGATGGACGGCCCCACCACGGTCCGCGCCGCCCGCGAGGCGCGTCCCGATCTGCCCGTCCTGTTCATCTCCGGCTATGCCGAGGAGCAGCTGCGCAAATCGATCGACATCGACAATGTGTCGTTCCTGCCCAAACCCTTCTCGGTCCAGCAGCTCGCGGAGAAGGTGAGGGATGTGCTCGCCGGTAAATAGTTCTTTTCCTTTCCGAAACGGATGCTACCGGGCCGGATATGAGTGAGCCGCGTTCCATCCTGATCGTCGAGGACGAACCCCTGATCGCGATGATGCTGGAGGATTTTCTCGATTCTCTCGGCCACAACGTGGTCGCCAGCTGCGACAATCTCGAAGACGGGCTGGAATGGGCCGGGAAGGGCGGCTTCGATATCGCCATCTGCGACGTGCGGCTGAAGGACGGCAAGAGCGTGTGGCCGCTCGCCGACAAGCTGAACGAGGCCGGCATCCCCTTTGTCCTGGCCACTGGCGGTCACCTCGAGCCGCCGCCGCAGGCCCACGCGGGCGCACCTTTGCTCAGCAAACCCTATACGATCGACGCGATCGAACCGGCGATGGAACAGGCGTTGATCAGCGCGAACCAGCGGGCAGGGTAAGGGTCGCGCGCAGGCCCTTACCCTCCGCCGGTCGCCACCCCGGACCTGATCCGGAATCGGCATCTTCGCTTGCGCGCCGCCGACCATGAATGCTCAACAATGCCGGCATGGCCAGAATCGCGCGCAACGTCCTGATCGCGGCCGCCATGCTCTATGGCGCGGTCTGTCTCGCCATGTGGGCGCTGCAGGAACGGCTGCTCTTCCCGGCCTGGATCGTCGCGTCTTCGGGACCGCTGCCGCCGGGCGCGGAACGCCTGACTCTGACCACGCCCGACGGCACCGATCTGGAAGGCCTCTATTTGCCGCCGGACCGCCCGGACGCTGACAGCACCCTGCTGCTGGCTTTCGGCGGCAATGCGACCAACGCGCAATTCCTGGCCGAGCGGCTGCGGCGCGCCTTTCCGGATCATGCCATCGCCGCCTTCCACTATCGCGGCTATGCGCCAAGCACCGGCAGCCCGGATGCCGGAAAGATGGCGGATGATGCGCCGGCCGCCTTCGATCTGCTGATGTCCCGCTACCGGCCGCGCCGCGTGATCGGCGTCGGAGTCAGCCTCGGCAGCGGCATCGCCGCGGCCCTCGCGGCCCGCCGCCCGCTCGCCGGTCTGATCCTCGTTACCCCGTTCGATTCCCTGCAGGCGACCGCGCGGCAGCTCTACTGGTGGCTCCCGGTTTCGTTCCTGCTTCGCCACGATGTCGATTCGGCCGCGGCGCTCAACGGCCGCGACATCCCCGTCGCCATCGTCGCGGCGGGAGAGGACGGCCTCGTCCGTCCCGAACGCACCGGCGCCCTGCGCGCCGTCCTGGCCAACCGGCGCGCCGACATCGTCGTGGACGGCGTCGATCACAGCGAGATTTTCGGGCATCCGGGCTTTGACGACGCGCTGCGCCGCGCGCTGGACAGCCTCGACCGGACCCCGCGTGAGGCCGGTTGATCTTTCGGCCGCCCGCTGGTTCACCGTGACAACGGGCAGGAGAGAAGAGACGATGGCGACGCGAGTGAACCGGCGAACTCTGCTCACCGGCGCCGCCGCGGCCGCGATCCTGCCATTCCTTCCCGCCCGCGCGCAAGCGCCCGACGATCCGGCTGCCCGTCTCCGCGCTTTGATCGACGAAAGCGACCGCGCCCGCCGTGCGCTCGATCCGCTCGGCTCCTCCCGTGACGGCGTCGCGGCGACCGGACCGGCCTTCGTCGATCCGCTCGGCGAGGAACATGGCGCGTGGCTGCGCGGCAACGCGGAACGGGACGAAGCGGGCCTGCGCGCGATCGATCGCAATGCGCTGGGCCGCGACGACCGGATCGCCTTCGATGTCTTCCGCTATCGCACCGCGCAGACGCTCGACCGGCATCGCGCCGGCCTGTTCGCGGTGCAGCAGAAGGCACCGCTCAATCCCTCATTCGGCTTTCACGTCGAATTTGCGGACTATGCCGCGACCGCCGGCCCCCGGCTTGCGACGCCAATCGCACAGGAGCGATTCTCCGAACAATTGCGGGGCTTCGCCACCTATCTGCAATCGCTGGAGCGGCGTTTGCGGCAAGGCATCGCGGATGGCTATCACCAGTCGCAGGTGACGACCCGCGCGGTCATCGCGCAGCTCGACGCCATGCTGGCTTTGCCGGTCGAGCGCAGCCCGCTGACCGCCGCGGCCGCCACCGCCCCGGAGCCGCAGGCCGCAGCCTGGCGGCGGATCGTCGGCGAGAGCATTTATCCGGCCTGCCGCAGCCTTCGGGACTTTCTCGCGCAAACCTACCTGCCCGCCGCCACGCAGGCTCCCGGCCGGTGGGCGATGAAGGACGGCGCGGCGCTCTACGCCGCCGATCTCGCCAATCACACCACCACCGCGATGAGCGCCGAAGACATTCACGCCATCGGCCTGGCAGAGGTCGCGCGCATCCGCGAGGATATGGAGCGCACGCGCCGCGACATCGGCTTCGGCGGCGATCTGCCGGCCTTCTTCGAACATATCCGCACGGACCCGCGTTTCTATTATCGCGAGCCGGAGGCGTTGATCCGCCACTTTGCGGAGATCGAGGCGCGGATCTGGCAAGGCATGCCGCGCCTCTTCTCGCGCCGCCCGCGCGCGCCGTTCGAGGTGCGCGGTCTGCCGGCGGTCGGGGAGCAGCGCGGCACCGGCTATTACAGCGCCGGCCCGGCGGACGGCTCCGGCCCCGGCATCCTCTATTTCAACATGGCCATGCTCGGCACGCGCCCGATTCCCACATTGGAGACGCTGACGCTCCACGAGGGCATTCCCGGCCATCATTACCAGATCAGCCTCGTGCAAGAGGATACCGGCCTGCCGCCGATCCTGCGCTTCGGGCGCAGCACCGCCTATAGCGAGGGCTGGGGGCTCTATGCCGAGTCGCTCGGGCGCGAGCTCGGCCTGTTCACCGATCCCTATCAATGGTTTGGCCATCTCGACATGGAGATGCTGCGCGCGGTGCGGCTGGTCGTCGATACCGGCCTGCACGCGCTGCGCTGGGACCGGCAGCGGGCGATCGACTATATGCTCGCCAACACCTCGATGGCTGCTCGCGACGTCGCGGTGGAGATCGACCGCTATATCTCGGTCCCCGGCCAGGCCTGTGCCTACAAGATCGGGGAACTGAAACTGCAGGAGCTGCGCCGCACCGCGGCCGCGCGCCTCGGCGCCGCTTTCGACATCCGCGCCTTCCACGATCAGATCCTGAACACCGGCGCGATGCCGCTGGCGGTGCTGGAGGCGAAGATCGGCGGCTGGATCGAGGGGAGGGGCTGAACGCCCGTCAGTCGCCGATCCGAATCGCCGCCCCGACCCGCAGCATCCCCGGCCGCACCACATTCGCGTGCATACCATATGTGTTGTCGAAAGCCTGTGCGACGGTCCGCATAACCTTGGGGTCGCGCTCGCCGGTCTCGGGGTCGATGGTGATCATCACGCAGCGCTCGATCGGCGCGGTGACGGCAATTTCGGGGCCGTCCTCGCCCAGCCTCAGCCGCTCTCCCGCCCATTGCGCCATCGGCACGTCGCTCTCGATCGTCAGGTTGATGCGGAACCGGCGCGGGTCGATCGGGGAACCGTGGCTGCCTTCCACCAGTTTGTGATGCGCCGCCGTGACGAGCGACAAAGGCAGGGAATCATAGGCGCCCCGTCCGAGCCGCAGCAGGCTCATCGCCTTGCCGCTCTCGTGCCTCAGCCGTTCGAGCAGAGCCGGATCGTCGATCGCACCGCTCCAGCCGTCCGGTGCCGTAACCTGCGGGGTCGCAATCTTCGCATCGGCGCCATCGGGATAGGCCGCCCGCCAGGCATTCAGAGCCGAAAAATCGCGGCCGGTGAACCAGGGGAAGCGGCTGTGCGCGGGTTCCTTCACGAACGCCCATTGCCGGTCGCCGGCGATCCCGCTCCAACCGAGTGCGGCCTCGTCCAGGGCCTCGCCACCCATCGACTTCACCGGGAAGCGCGCCAGTGCGGCGATATGACCGATCAAATCCCCCATATCATATCCTTGCGCCGCGCCCTTCGCTCTGTCGAGCGGAGGAAATGAGAACAAAATAGGGAAATAGGATGTTTCCTACTTGTTCCATTGGAACAGATGCGGTACGTGACTTGCCATTGATCGGCCGCACCGGGCCATCTAACGCGAGGGAAGGGGCAGTCACATGGCGACGTCGCTCAAGGTCGTTTCGGACGGGAACAATATGGATACCGATAAGCAGAAGGCGCTCGACGCCGCATTGGCGCAGATCGACCGCGCGTTCGGCAAGGGCAGCGCGATGCGCCTCGGCTCGAAGGAAAAGATTGACATTGAGACGATCTCGACCGGCAGCCTCGGTCTCGACATCGCTTTGGGTGTCGGCGGCCTGCCGCGCGGCCGCGTCGTCGAGATTTACGGCCCGGAAAGCTCGGGCAAGACCACCCTCGCTCTGCATGCGGTGGCCGAGGCGCAGAAGAATGGCGGCACTGCGGCCTTTGTCGACGCCGAACATGCGCTCGATCCGGTCTATGCCCGCAAATTGGGCGTGGACATCGACAACCTCATCGTCTCGCAGCCCGATACGGGCGAGCAGGCGCTGGAGATCGTCGATACGCTCGTCCGCTCCAACGCGATCGACATATTGATCGTCGATTCGGTCGCGGCCCTCGTCCCGCGGGCCGAAATCGAGGGCGAGATGGGTGACAGTCATGTCGGCCTGCAGGCGCGGCTGATGAGCCAGTCGCTGCGCAAGCTCACCGGCTCGATCTCCAAATCGAAGTGCCTGGTCATCTTCATCAACCAGCTGCGCATGAAGATCGGCGTGATGTACGGGAATCCCGAAACAACCACCGGCGGCAATGCGCTGAAATTCTACGCCTCCGTCCGGCTCGACATCCGCCGCACCGGCCAAATCAAGGATCGCGACGATATTGTCGGCAACGCCACGCGCGTGAAGGTGGTGAAGAACAAGCTCGCGCCCCCGTTCAAGCAAGTCGAATTCGACATCATGTATGGCGAGGGCGTGTCGAAAGTGGGCGAAGTGCTCGATCTGGGCGTAAAGGCCGGAATGGTCGAAAAATCCGGCGCCTGGTTCAGCTACGATTCGATCCGCATCGGCCAGGGCCGCGAGAATGCCAAACAGTATCTCAAGGAAAATCCGGAGATGCTCGACAAGCTGGAACAGGCGATCCGCGGCCGCACCGCCCAGGTTGCTGACGCTTTGATGGTCGGCGAACCCGAGGACGAATAGGGCTGATTAACCCCCTCCCGCCGTGCGGGAGGGGCAGCTCCGCGAAGGCGGAGCGGGGAGGACAGCCGGGCGAGCCTTGTCGAACCTCAGGCCGGCCGCGTCTCCATTTCCTTCACGTCGATTTCGGCCTCGTCATGCGTGTCCGCCGACGGCGGACGGTTCGCCCAGAAAGCCAACAGCAGGGCCGTCACGCCGCATGACGTGAAACCGATCAGGAACGGGATCGTCGTCCCGTCGAAACTCTGTCCGATGGCAAAGCCCGCTCCCGCGCCGCCGATCGTCGTGATCATCCCCTGCAATGACGAGGCCGTACCCGCGACATGGCCCAGCGGCTCCATCGCCAGCGCGCCGGCATTCGCGCCGACCATGCCGAAGAAGATCATCGTCCCCGCCTGCAGCGCGACGAACAGCCAGAGACTTTCGGACCAGATTTCCGCCACGGTCAGGTGAATGGCCGCCATCGCGGTAAAACCCGAAAGCGCGATCAGCAGCAGCCGCCGCGAACCGTAACGCATCACCAGCCGCGAATTGGCGTAGGAACTGATCGCCATCGGCCCGGCGACGCAGGCAAAGACCAGGCCGAGCATCTCGGGCTGCCCGAACACGTCGAACACGATCTGCTGGATCGAATTGATGAAGGCGAACAGCCCGCCGAGCAGCATGGTCAGGGCCAGCGTGTTGCCGATCGACTGGCGAGTGCGCAGCGTCTCCCACGCCGCCTCGCCGATGCTCCGCGCCGACAAGGGCCGGCGCGCTTCCAACGGCAGCGTCTCCTTCAGCCGTAACGTCATCCACACCGCCAGGATCGCGCCGTAAATGCCCAGAAAATAGAATATTTCCCGCCATGTGCCGATCGCCAGCACCCCTTGGCCCAGCGCCGGCGCGAGCACCGGCACGATCATGAACACGATCATCGTGATGGACATGATCCGCGCCATGGCCGGGCCGGCATACAGGTCGCGCACCACGGACACGACCAGCACCCGCGTCGCCGCCGCCGCCACACCTTGCAGGAAGCGGATACCCAGCAACATCTCGAAGCTCGAGGCGAAGCCCGCCGCCAGCCCGAAGGCGCCGTAGAAGAACAGGCTCCCGGCCAGCAGCCATTTGCGGCCGAAACGGTCGGACAGCGGCCCGTACAGCAATTGCGCCGCGCCGAAGCCGATCAGGTAGGCGGTGACCACCACCTGCCGTCTGTTCTCGTCCATCACACCCAGCGCCTCGCCGATCGCGGGCAATGCCGGCAGCATGGAATCGATGGCCAGCGCGTTCGACGCCATCAACGCCGCCATCAGCGCCACGAACTCGCGCGTGCCGAGGCCGCTCGAGCGGGCAGGGGTGGGGGAGGAAGTCACCGCGGCCACGTGGCCGCTTCGCGCCCGCTGGACAAGCCCCCAAGCCAGCGTCACTGCCTTTCCCATGACGAACAGCGCAGAATGGATCGGCCGCGTGGGCCGCGCATGGGCCGATGAATGGCGGCGGACCGACCGCGCCTTCGCATCGCTTACCCGCACGCTGGTCGCTTCACTCGACGCAACAGCCCCGCAGGAGGGCCGCGCGCTCGACATCGGCTGCGGCGCGGGCGAGACGGCCATCGCACTGGCGGACCTGCGTCCCCGGCTCGCCATCACCGGCGCCGACATATCCGAAGACCTGCTCGCCGCCGCGCGAGGGCGCTCCGAACGCCCCAATCTCGATTTCGTCGCGGGAGACGCCGTCGCCGCGGCGGCCGCGGTCGCTCCGATCGACCTGTACCTCTCGCGTCATGGCGTCATGTTTTTTCCGGACCCGCTGGCGGCCTTTACCGCCTTCCACGCCTCGGCCGCCCCCGGCGCGCATCTGGTCTTTACCTGCTTCCGCGACTGGTCACTCAACAGCTTCGCCCGCGATTTCGCCCCTCTGTTCGGGGAAGCCCCGCCGCCCGCCGATCAGCCCGGCCCCTTCGCCTTCGCCGATGAAGCCCGCGTGAGCGACATGCTCGCCAAGGCAGGGTGGACAGGCATTCAGGCCGAACCCGTCGATTTCGCCTTTCGCGCCGGAGAGGGTCCGGATCCGGTCGCCGACGCCGTCGCCTTTCTCAGCCGGATCGGCCCTGCGGCCCGCGCGCTGCTGGAGATGGCGGAGGCGGATCGCCCGAAGCTGCTCGAAGCGGTGGCCGGCATCTGCCAGGCCCGCCTTGCCGGTGGCACCGTCGATTTCCCCGCCGCCGCCTGGCTCTGGACCGCCACCGCCTTGCCGAAAGGAACGCCATGACGATCATCGTCCACCATCTCGAACATAGCCGTTCGCAGCGCGTGCTCTGGCTGCTCGAGGAACTCGGCCTTCCCTATGAAATCCGCGCCTACAAGCGCGACGCGAAGACGATGCTTGCCCCGCCGGAGCTGCGCGCAATCCACCCGCTCGGCAAATCGCCGGTGATCGAGGATGAAGGCACAGTGATCGCCGAGACCGGCGCGATCGTCGAATATCTCGTCGCGAAGACCGGCCAGCTCGGCGCCCCCGCCGATCCTGACGCCGCGCGCCGCTACCGCCACTTCCTCCATTATGCCGAAGGCTCGCTGATGCCGCCTCTGTTCACGAAGCTGGTGCTCGGCCGCATTCCCCTGCTCGGCAAGACCGCGCAGAAGAAGTTCCAGCCGATGATCGACGTCCATCTCGATTATTGCGAGGCGGAACTCGCGGCGCGCGACTGGTTCGCGGGCGATGCCTTCACCGCAGCGGACGTGATGATGAGTTTCCCGCTCGAGGCCGCGAAGACCCGCGCCGGTCTCGACGCCAGCCGCCCAAAGCTGATCGAATGGCTCGGCCGCATTCATGCCCGGCCCGCTTACGCCGCCGCCCTCGCGAAGGGCGGGCCTTACGCTTACGCTTAATTCGGCCTGGGCGGGTCGCTGCCGCGCTGTGGCTGCTCGGTCGGCTGCGGCACCGGCTGCATCGTGATCGGCCGGTCCGGCCGGTTCCAGCGCCCGGGCCGGCAACGGCGCGGGTCGGCATTCGGCCCGGCGCAATCCGCCGCGGTCGGCGGGTTTTGCGGAGGCGGCGGATCGGGCGTCGCGTCCGGCGGTGGTGGCGCGTCGACCGGTGGAATGGGCGGTGTTATCGCCGGGCCGGTCACGATCGGCACATAGACCGGCATGATCGCCGGCGGACGCACTTCGGTATCGAGCGGGGAAGGGGCCACACCCGTCGGCGTCGCCGTCGCGGGTCCTGCGGCAGGCTGCGCGCGCTGCAATTCCAGCACTTGATCAGCCAGCAGGTCGCGCTCCGCCGCCAGATCGCGTACCGCCACGAACGCCCAGACGCCCAGGCCGGTCGCGAGCACCCCCGCGCCGACCTGCATCCACAGCAAGGCGCGCGCGGCGCGAACGAAGGCGGCGATCCGGCTCATTGTCTGCTCATCGCACTGATCCGCAGCAACAGGAAGGCCGACGCCGCCAGCAGCACGACCGCCACCGCCGCCGCGCCGATGCTGAGCCAGCCGAACAATTCCGCCGAGATCAGCCGCCGCACCACCATCAGCACCGCCAGCGCCAATACGATCGCCACGCCCAGAGCGGCCCACCCTAAAGCCGCGACCTTTCCGAAGCCCTGGAGTGGCGAGGCGCGGACCACCGTCAGCGGCACCTCGCCCGGATCGGGCCGGCGCGTCTCCACCTCCACAGGCGGACCGCCCGCCGCACCGTTCAGTTCGCGCTTCAGCGCCGGCCAGGGCGCCTGCTCACGCGCGCCGGTCCAGCCGCGAAAGTCCAGAAAGTGCAGCATGTTGAACGGCAGCGGCGGCTTCGTCCCGTCGAAATTGATCTGCACGAGTTTGTTGCGGTCCAGCGCCTCATTCGCCTCCGCCCGTACCCAAAGCGAATCGCGGGCCGTCGCGGACCAGGCGACCACCACCTTGTCCGCCGCTTCGATCTCGCGCTCGATCACGCTGCCATAGTCCGCGCCCGCCGCCAGCCGCCGGTCCCACCACAGGCTGCGGCCCTCGGCCTCGATTCCGTCGGCCACCGTCCGCGCCTGGGCCTCGTTCGCGCGGGAATAGGAAAGGAAGATTTCCGCCATCGCCTGAAGTCATAACAGAGCCGCGTGCGCTCGCCCACCCGTTGACAAAGCGCGCCAAAGGTGGACGCATCGCCCGCACAAAAGACACGCGCAAAAGGGGCTTAGCGGAATGGTCGAAAGCAAGGGCGGCATCTCGCTGCAGATGCAGATGCTGATCGGCTTCCTGGTCGGCCTGTTCGGCGGCCTCTTCGTCTACGCCACCCAAACGAATGCCGAATGGGTGCAGATCGTCACAACCTACGTTACCGGCCCGATCGGGCAGGTGTTCCTGCGCCTGCTGTTCATGCTGGTCATCCCCTTGCTGTTCGCCGCTCTGGTCGTCGGCATCGCGGAAATGGGCGATATCCGCTCGCTGAAGCGGGTCGGGCTCAAGACGCTGATGTACACCGTCCTGCTGTCCTCGATCGCTGTGATCCTCGCGCTGGCCGTCGCCAACCTCTTCCAGCCGGGCGCCGGCATCGATCAGGCGCAGGCGCAGGCCCTGCTCGAGCAGGGCCGCGGCAATGCCGGCTCGATCATTTCCGCGCAGGAGGAAAGACCGCAGGGTGTCGCCGCGGTCCTCGCCATCATCCCCACCAATGTCGTCACCGCCGCTTCGGCCAACGACATCCTGGCGGTGATGTTCTTCGCTCTGTTCTTCGGCATCGGCTTGCTGCTGGTGAACACCCCGACCTCGAACCGCCTTCAGGAATCGATCGAGGGTATCTTCCAGGTGACGATGAAGCTGGTCTCCATCGTCATCCGGCTCGCGCCGATCGCCATCGCCTGCTTCATGTTCAATCTCGCCGCGATCTTCGGCTGGAATCTGCTGGCGACGCTCGCAATCTATGTCGGCGTCGTGCTGCTCGCGCTCGGCCTGCAGATGTTCGTTGTCTATCCGATCGCGGTCGCGGTCATTGCCGGCAAATCGCCTTTGGGCTTCTTCCGCGACATCCGCGAAGCGATGGTCGTCGCTTTCTCGACTGCCTCGTCCAATGCCACCTTGCCGACCTCGCTGAAGGTTGCGGACGAGAATCTGAAGCTACCCGGCCCGGTCGCTCGCTTCGTGCTCACCATCGGCGCCACCGCCAACCAGAACGGCACCGCCATCTTCGAAGGCGTCACCGTCCTCTTCCTCGCCCAGTTCTTCGGTGTGCATCTCGATCTGTGGCAGCAGATCACAGTCCTGCTGATGTGCATCCTGGCCGGCATCGGCACGGCGGGCGTGCCGGCCGGCTCGCTGCCGGTGGTGGCGATCATCCTCGGCATGGTCGGTGTGCCGCCGGAAGGGATCGGCCTCGTCCTCGGCGTCGACCGCCTGCTCGACATGTGCCGCACCACGCTGAACGTGACCGGCGACCTCGCCATTGCCACCATGGTCTCGCGCGGCGAGGAAAATATCGTTGCCGCGCCGGTCCCGGAATCACCGCCGGAGCCGTTCATCACCCCGAAGGAGAATCACTGACCGCTCACCAGCCCCGCGCAGCCTGAACGGTTGAGGATAGGGATCACCAGCCCCCGAAGCGCGGCCAGACCGCCTCGGCCGCGCCGTCCGCGCCGATCACATGATACCGGTCATGCTGGGTCGCGGTGGCGCAGGCGTGATTGGGCAGGATGCGGACCTGATCGCCCACCGCCAGTTCAGGCAGCGTCGCGCCCGATCCCGGCCGCACGGCGATGATGCCATGCTCCTGATTGACGCTCTCGACGATCACGCCGGACCAGGGCGTCCCGTCGGCGGCGCAGACCAGGCCGTAGCCCTGATCCACGTCCTGTCCCGCCGTGCCCCGGTCGCGTGACAGGGCCGTCCAGCCCGCATCGACCAAAATCCACCCCTTGTCCCGCCGATGCCCGATCACGCTCGCCAGCACGCTGAGCGCGATCTCATCGACCCCGATCACGCCAAGCCCCGCCTGCACCAGATCGCCGAACATATAGACGCCCGCGCGCACTTCGGTAACGCCACGCAGGTCGCGCGCCGCATAAGCCGTCGGCGTCGACCCCACCGACACGATTGGGCAGGGCAATCCCGCCGCCCGCAGGGCCTCCGCCGCTGCAACCACCCCGGCGCGTTCCTGCTCCGCCGCCGCAATATGCGCCGCCTCACCCGGTTCATCGTAACTGCCGCCGCCATGCGTCATGACGCCACGCAGTTCCGCGCCGCCTTTGAGCGCCCGGCCGATCGCCACCAGCGTCGATACATGGTCAGGCGACACACCCGCCCGGCAGCCATCCGTGTCGATCTCGATCAGCACCGGCACCGGCGGCCCCACACTCGCCGCAATCGCTTCCGCCGCGGCGACATTGTCGACAATCACCGAAAGCTCGATCCCGCGCGCCCGGATCGCCCGCACCCGCCCGATCTTCGCCGGCGCCAGCCCGACCGCATAGAGAATGTCCGTGGCACCAGCCGCCGCGAACGCCTCCGCCTCCGCCAGCGTCGATACGGTGATCGCCTCTGCCCCGACCAGCCGCAGCACATCGACGCTCTTGGCAGTCTTCATATGCGGACGCAGGCCGACGCCCAGCCCGTCGAGCCGCGCCTTCAGACGCGCAATGTTCCGCTCAAGCCTCGGCCGGTCGAGCAGCAGGGCAGGGGTCTGGATGTCGTACATCCGTACCCCTTACCGCCATTCGCGTATCAGGCGAACCGGCGTCAGGCCGGCTCCACCTCCTTCTGCACCACCTTCTCCGCCAGCACGCCGTTCAGCTCGGCCAGATGGTCGAACTCCGATGTGTAGCTCGCCAGCCCCTGGCTCAGTGAGCGCAACTCCGCATCCAGCCCGGTCATCTCCGCCTCCGGGATCAGCGCGTCGATCCGGTCCCAGCGCGACCAGCCTTCGCGCGCGTCGATGCCGAGCATCTGCCCGCGCCGGCTGGAGACGGCGGAAGTCACCTTCGACGAGGCTGTGCCCGGCGACACGATGGTCACCCGCCGCACCGGCTCCAGCAGATGCGGCGCCGCGGCGGTCAGCGCGTCGTGCATCGCGATCCGCCCGGCGGTGCGGAAGGCGATTTCGGACGAATCGACGCTGTGGTAGGAACCGTCCGTCAGCGTCACCGCCACATCCACCACCGGGAAGCCCAGCGGACCCTTGATCATCGCATCCCTGATCCCCGCCTCGATCGCCGGGAACCATTGCTTGGGCACAACGCCGCCGCTGATCTTCTCGCTGAACTGGAAGCCTTCGCCGCGCGGCAGCGGCCGGACCTCGATCACGACGTCGCCGAACTGGCCGTGCCCGCCCGACTGCTTCTTGTGCCGCCCGCGCTGCGTCACGCTCTTGCGGATCGATTCCTTGTAGCCGATCGCCGGCTTGCGGGCCGTTACCGGCACGCCATAGCGTCGTTTGAGCCGGTCGAGCGTCACGCGGATATGCTCGTCGCCGACGCCGGTCAGCCGCGTCTCGTGCAGCGCCTCGTCCTGCTCCCAGCTCAGCGCCGGGTCTTCTTCGCATAATTTGTGAAGAGCGGTCGACAAACGCACGTCATCCTTGCGTTCCTGCGTGGCGATGGCGATCGTGTAATTCGCCGCTTCGTCCGGCTCGGCCGGGGAAGGGGGCAATTCCTTGCCATTGCCGATCCATTGTCCGGCCTCGACGCCCTCCAGCTTCGCGATCGCGACCAGATCGCCCTCGCGCGCTTCATTGGCTTTGACCGCTTTCTCGCCCTGCACGGTGAAAAGAGTCCCGATCCGCACCGGCTCGCCGCCAGCGCTGCCCAGCTCCGCGCCTTCCTTCAGCCCGCCGCCGAAGCTACGCGCCAGCGCCAGCCGGCCCATCGCGCCGCCATGGCTGGTCTTGAACACATAAGCCGCCGGGCCTTCCGCGAGCAGACGCTCGGCCGTCGCCGCGGGGGCGGGGGCCTCGTGCCTTATCGCCTTGAGCAGCCGCCGCACCCCGAAACCCTTTGCCGCCGAGCCGAACAGCACCGGCACACCCAGATTGCCGCCCGTCTCCTTCGCCAGATCCGCATAGACAGTCGCCGCATCCGGCGTTTCGTCCATCAGCAGGGATTCCATGAGCGCATCGTCATGATCCGCCAATTGCTCGAGCATGTGAAAGCGCGCCGATTGCTCGCGCCCCCTCAGATCCTCTGGAATGTCGGTCCGCTCGGACGCCTGCCCGGCGCGATAGTGAAAGGCCCGTTCCAGCGCCAGATCGACGAAACCGGTGATCTTCTCGCCATCCCGGATCGGAATCTGCCGCGCAATCAGCGGGTTGGCACTCATCGGCTGCAGCGCCTCGAGCACCGCCTGAATGCTCCCGCGCGCCTGATCGATCTTGTTGACGAAGATCAGATGCGGCACGCCCATCTTTTCCAGCCTGCGCAAGGCCGGCTCGGCCAGCTGCACCCGGTCCTGTTCCGGATCGACCACGACGATCGCCAGATCGCAGGCCGCGACCGCCCGAATCCCGTCCGACTGGAAGCCCGCCGGACCCGGCGTGTCGGCGATCGCATAATCGTCGCCGCCATAGGAAAAGCGCATCAGGTTCAGTTCGGTCGATCCGCCGCGCGCCCGCGCCTCCGGGCTGGCATCGCCGACGCTGTTCTTCGCATCGACGCCGCCCTGCCGGTCGATCGCCCCTGCCGCAAAGAGAAGGGCCTCGGCCAGGCTGGTCTTGCCAGCCCCGCCGGGGCCCACGAGCGCGATCGCGCGCGTTCCGCCGCCTCTGGCGCCGCCTGTAATGTCCGGTCTTTCGGGCATGAGTGTCTCCCTCGTTCGCGCAAGCGAACCGCGAGAGCGACGCGGTGCTCGCGTCTGGTGCCGAACGATCAGGCTGCGCTTCTTCGCCGCGAGTCGCAAGCCGAATTGTCGTTCGGACGGGACATGCTAGTCTCGCTTCGATGGCTCCGATCATGCTCGACCCACCCAGCCAGCACCGTGCCGCACGGGTGGCGTCGGCACGATGAGAATGACCGCCCGCATCATCTTCGGGCTGGCGTCGCTCATGGCGTTCGGCGCGCTGATGGAGGGTCTGCCGCTGAGGGGCTATGCCCACTCCGTTGCTGCTTTTCTGATCATCTCCGCGTTGATCCCGGTCGCGATTGCCGTCCACGAACTTGGTCATGCTTGGGCCGTCCGGCGCCTCGGCGGAAAGGTCGTCAGCTTCACTATTCTGGGCGTGGAGCTCATCAAGTCCGCGCCGCCGCCCGACCCGCGGTTCAGTGGCCGCGAGATTGGCGGGCATGTCGGCTATGTTTTCGAAGGCGGCGAAACCCGGCACGAGGCCGCGCGGATCGCCGCGGCGGGGCCGGGCGCCAATCTAGTGCTAGCGCTTCTGGCCGGTCTGCTCGCCATCCTCATCGCCTCGTCGCCGCCGGGCCAGAAGGCCGCGCCGATCTCGACGACCACCATCGTCGCGGGAGAACCCGCTCAGCGACCGGCCGCTATCGATGGTCCCCGGCTCCGCTCGGATGAGGAAGTCCGCCAGCGGTTGAAGGAAAATCCGCTGCCGGGTAGCCGCTGGGGCCGCAATATGCTCGCCATGATTCTCGCCGCGCTCGGGATCCTCTCCCTGGGCATGGGCCTCGCCAATTTGATCCCGTTCAGGGGAAGCGACGGCGCGGCGCTTCTGCACGCCCTGCGCTCGCCTGGCGGCGCTAAGCTTCCTTGAGCCGAGGCCGTCGCTCGCCTAAGTCAACCAAATGACTTCGATGAACGATATCCGGCGGGCTTTCCTCGACCATTTCACGGCTGCCGGGCACCAGCCCGTGCCTTCGGCGCCGCTCGTGCCGCAGAACGACCCGACGCTCATGTTCGTCAATGCGGGCATGGTGCCATTCAAGAACGTCTTCACCGGCCTGGAGACACGCCCGTACAAAACCGCCGTCTCGTCGCAGAAATGCGTCCGCGCCGGTGGCAAGCATAATGATCTCGACAATGTCGGCTACACCGCCCGTCACCTGACCTTCTTCGAGATGCTCGGCAATTTCTCGTTCGGCGATTATTTCAAGGAACGCGCCATCACCCTCGCCTGGGATCTGATGACCCGCGAGTTCGGCCTGTCGAAGGACAAGCTCAGCGTCACCGTCTATCATACTGACGACGAGGCATGGGACCTGTGGAAGAAGATCGCCGGGCTCCCCGATGAGCGGATCATCCGCATCCCGACCAAGGACAATTTCTGGGCGATGGGCGACAATGGCCCGTGCGGTCCCTGTTCGGAAATCTTCTTCGATCACGGCCCCTCGGTCGCCGGCGGTCCGCCGGGCAGCCCGGACGAAGATGGCGATCGCTTCGTCGAGGTCTGGAACCTCGTGTTCATGCAATATGAGCAGGAGAATAACGAGATCGTCCGCGATCTGCCGCGGCCGTCGATCGACACCGGCATGGGGCTGGAGCGGATCGCGACTGTCCTGCAGGGCGTCCACAGCGTCTTCGAGACCGACACGTTCCAGGCGCTGATCAATGCTTCCGCCGAGCTGACGAAGACCGACGCAGGCATCGCCAGCCACAAGGTGATCGCCGATCATCTCCGCTCGTCCAGCTTCCTGATCGCCGACGGCGTGCTGCCGGGGCCTGAGGGCAGGGGCTATGTCCTGCGTCGGATCATGCGCCGCGCCATGCGCCACGCCCATCTGCTCGGCGCGAAGGACCCGTTGATGCACCGCCTGGTCGGCGAGCTCGTTTCCGAGATGGGCGGCGCCTATCCTGACCTCGTCCGCGCCCAGCCTCTCATCGTCGAGACCCTCCAGTCGGAGGAAACCCGCTTCCGCCAGACTCTCGCCAACGGCCTCAAGCTGCTGGACGAAGCGACCGGCGGCATGACGTCAGGCGACACCTTGCCCGGCGCCGTCGCCTTCAAGCTCTACGACACGTACGGCTTCCCCTACGATCTCACCGAGGACGCCTTGCGCGCCCAGGACCTCAACGTCGACCGCGCCGGCTTCGACGCCGCCATGGCCGAGCAGAAGGCCGCCGCCCGCGCCGCCCACAAGGGCTCCGGCGACCGCGCCGACGACGATGTCTGGTTCGATATAGCCGAGGAACAGGGCAGCACCGAATTCACCGGCTATGCCGGCACCAATGGCGAGGCGATCGTCACCGCCTTGCTCAAGGACGGCGCGCGCGTCGAGCAGGCGGGTGAGGGCGACAAGGTCACCATCCTCACCAACCAGACGCCTTTCTACGGGGAGTCCGGCGGCCAGTCCGGCGACGCCGGAAAGATCACCGGAGACAATGGCTTCGCGGCCGATGTTGAGGACACGTCGAAACCGCTCGGCCGCCTGCACGCCCATCACGCGACGATCACGTCCGGCACGATCCGGGTCGGCGACCCGGTCAGACTGGTCGTCGATGCCGACCGCCGCGACCGCATCCGCGCCAATCACAGTGCCACGCACCTGGTCCACGCCGCGCTTCGCCACCGGCTCGGCGAACATGTCACGCAGAAGGGCAGCCTGGTCGCCGCCGACCGCATGCGCTTCGATTTCTCGCACCCCAAGGCCCTCACGCCGGAGGATATCGAGGCGGTCGAGGCCGAGGTGAACGCCCACATCCGCGCCAACCAGCCCGTCACCACGCGCCTGATGTCGCACAGCGACGCGATCGAAGCCGGCGCGGTGGCCCTGTTCGGCGAGAAATATGGCGATGAGGTCCGCGTCCTGTCGATGGGGCAGGCCGACGACAGGAGCTATTCCGTCGAACTGTGCGGCGGCACCCACGTATCCGCGCTCGGCGATATTCAGCTGTTCAAGATCGTCAGCGAATCCGCCGTCTCCTCCGGCGTCCGCCGCATCGAGGTCGTCACCGGCGAAGCCGCCCGCCGCTGGCTGCTCGATCGCGACGCGCGCCTGCGCGAAGCCGCCGCCGCGCTGAAAGCCTCGCCAGACGACGTTCCCGCCCGCGTCGCCACCTTGCTGGACGACCGCCGCCGTCTCGAACGCGAACTGGCCGACGCCAAGAAAGCGCTCGCCCTCGGCGGCGGCGCTCAGAAAGAGTCCGCCGGCCCCGAACAGATCGACGGCATCGCCTTCGTCGGCCAAATCCTCGAAGGCATCGATCCGAAGCAGCTCCGCGGCCTGATCGACGAAGCCAAGCAGCGCCTCGGTTCCGGCGTCGCCGCGATCGTCGCGCTCAATGAAGGCCGCGCCACCGTCGCCATCGGCGTAACCGACGATCTGACGTCACGCCTCGGCGCCGTCGACCTCGTCCGCGCCGCCGTCGCCGCTCTGGGCGGGCAGGGCGGGGGCGGCCGCCCCGACATGGCGCAGGGCGGCGGCCCGGATGGTAGCAAGGCGGAGGCGGCGCTCGATGCTGTTCGTGCGCTGCTTTCGCCTGTGCCGGCTTAGCATAAGGGGAGGGGGGCGATGAAAGGATCGAAGGGCGATTGGGTCGCGGCCTTGGGCTGGGCGGTCCTCGGCTACCAATTGGGATCGATGCTGTTCGGCTATATCCGAGACGGCATGTTCTGGCCGGTAACCATGGCCGGGAGGTTGACCCTCGTCACCGTCGCCATCATCGGCGTGACCTTGCTCGCAACAGGCCTGGCGATGAAGGCCTCGGCCCGGAAGAACAGGCCGGACTAAAGGCTGCGCTCACACCCCTTCCGCCCCGGCATGGCCCAAAGCGGCGGCCCGGATGGCGGCAAGGCCGCAGAGGCGCTCGACGCGGTGCGCCAGCTTCTCGGCGCCGAGACCGTGTCAGCCTAGAGCCGGTGCACGGGTACGTCCCGGAATTGCTGATCGGAATCTCACGCCTCGGTCATGACGCTCAGGCCTGTGCCGAGCCAAGGCTCCCTTCGTTGATCGCGAAGGGGAATGAGCAATGGCGGAGGTGGAAACCACAGGCGGAGGCCTAGGTCATCACTTGGCCTGGGGCGCACTCCTGTTCCCGATTGGCTGGGTCTGCCTGGATTTCGTCTATTGGCCGGCGGTTCTCGAAGCTGGCTTGCTGCCAACGGATGCCGACTCGATCATCATCCCGATTTTCAACGACATCATTGCAGCGCCGTTCGTCATGCTGTTTCTGTTGCTTTGGTCATGGCCGGCATGGCGCGTCCCGCGAGGGCGGATCGCCCTGCTGGCTTGGGACCGGCAGCGCCCATGGGTTAGTGGGCTCGCAACGATCTCGTACGGCGGAATAGCCGCATTCTGCGCCGTAGACGCGGTCTACGTTCTCTTCCTGCACCCGGTCGAGCTCCTGAACCTGATTGTCACCATTCCGTTCGCGCTCTGGAACCTGCTCCTGCGCGCCGCGGTCATTCAACCTTCGAGCATCTAGCCCGGCTCCGCCCCAATCTCCGCGATCCGCGTCCGCCGTATGTTCGGCTCGCGCTCCAGTTCACCCATCTCCATGATCTGCTGCCGCATCTCGGCCCGCTTCTCGTGGATGCTGGCGATTACCGGCCCCATCGCC
The DNA here is from genome assembly GCA_002344055.1 of Sphingomonadales bacterium UBA2369. Taxonomy (GTDB): domain Bacteria; phylum Pseudomonadota; class Alphaproteobacteria; order Sphingomonadales; family Sphingomonadaceae; genus Allosphingosinicella. The sequence continues at coordinate 30,059 of DDTH01000002.1, read as the reverse complement.
ATGCCCAGATCCACCAGCACGGCCTCGCTAAGCTGCAGCGAGCTTTCCAGCGTCTCCGGCACCGCGTCGGTCACTCCGGCCTTGTACAATTCCGCCGCATGCCCGGCGTCGCGGGCGCGGGCGACGATGGTCAGGTCCGGGCAATAGGCCCGCACCTTCTTCACCAGCCGCACCGACAGCACCGGATCGTCCATGGTCAGGATCAGCGCGCTGGCATGACCCAGCTGCAGCTTGTCCACGAACTCCCCCCGCGCAGCGTCGCCGAAGGTGATGTTGTAATCGTCGCGCGCCGCGCGGTTGACCGTGTCGATATCGCTGTCCACCGCGACATAGGTCTTGCCGTGGACGTTAAGCATGTCGGCCACCAGCCGCCCGACCCGGCCGAAACCGATGATCACCGCGCGCGGATCGTCACGGCTCGGCAGTGCGCCGCCGCTGCCCTCCATCTTCGTCACCCGACGACCCAGGTCGCGCCCGATCCGCGCCAGCAAGGGCGTGATGGTCAGGCCCAGAGCGGTCACGATCTGCCAGAATGCCGCCGTCTCGCTGGCGATCAGCCCCGCTGTCCCGGCCGCGCCGAGCACGATCAGGGTCGTTTCGGACGGCGAGGCCATCAAAATGCCCGCCTCGGTCGCCACGCCCTTGGAAGCGCCGGACACACGCAGCAGGAGCGCCGTCACGATCGTCTTCACCGCCATCACGCCCAGCAAAGCGAGCAGCAGCAATTGCCAGTTGCCCGCGATCAGGACGATGTCCAGGCTCATCCCCACCGTGATCAGGAACACGCCGAGGCCCAGCCCCCGGAACGGGGCGGTCATCACCTCGACCTCGCCATGATATTCGGTTTCGGCGATCAATATGCCCGCCAGCAGCGCCCCTGCATAAGGCGACAGGCCGGCGGCCGACGTGATCAGGGCCGCGACGATCACCACGATCAGGCTCGCCGACAGGAACAATTCCGGGCTCTTCGCCCGCGCCGCCTGCGCGAACAATTTGGGCAGCAGCAGCCGCCCGGCGACCAATATGCCGATGACCGCCAGCGCGCCTTTCCAGAATATGTCCATGATCCCGGTGACGCCGGTGTCCGCGCCATAGGGGCCGAGCACGCCCAGCACGAAGATGATCGGGACCAGCGCGACATCCTCGAAGAGCAGCATGGCGAGCGCCTTGCGGCCCACCGCGCTGGTCGTGCCGACCAAAGGCAGCACCACGGCGGTCGATGACATGGCGAGCGCGAGGCCAAGCGCCAGCGCGCCGGTCCAGGCATAGCCGGCCAGCAGCAGGCCGCAGCCGATCAGCGCCGCGCCGATGACCAACTCGGCCGCGCCAACCCCGAAGACGAGTCTTCGCATCGACCATAATCGCGGGAAGCTCAGTTCCAGCCCGATCGAGAAGAGCAAAAGGATGATCCCGAACTCGGCAAAGGGCGCGATCGACTCCGGGTTGGAAATCGTGACGAAATTCAACCAGGGATAGTCGCCCGACAAAGCTCCAAGCCCCGCCGGACCCACCAGCGCACCGACCAGGATGAAGCCGATCACCGGGCTGACGCGGGCGCGGGCGAAGGCCGGAATCACGATCCCCGCCGCGCCCAGAATCACCAATGTGTCGCTGAGTCCGGAGGCGTGCAGGCCGTGGCTGATATCCGCTGGCATGATGCCCTTATGCAGGAAGCGCGCGCCTTGTCAGCCCAAGGTTTGCCAAGCGGCGGGCGACGCATTATCTCGCGCCTCGATCCCCTAACCGTCACCCACACATTTTCCGGAGCACAGCGCCGCCATGGCTGCACAATATGCCTTTGTCATGAAGGACATGACCAAGACCTTCCCCGGCGCGCCGAAGCCGGTGCTGTCCAACATCAATTTGCAATTCTATTTCGGCGCCAAGATCGGCATCGTCGGCCCGAACGGTGCCGGCAAATCGACCCTGATCAAGATCATGGCCGGCATCGACAAGGATTTCTCCGGCGAGGCCTGGCCCGGCGAGAATATCACGATCGGCTATCTGGAGCAGGAGCCGCAGCTCGACCCCACCAAGACGGTGCTGGAAAATGTGAAGGACGGCGCCCGCGAGACGGCGGACATGGTCGATCGCTTCAACGAGATCAGCGCCCTGATGTGCGAGCCGGACGCCGATTTCGACGCGCTCGGCGCGGAGATGAGCGAATTGCAGGACAAGATCGACGCGGTCGACGGCTGGACGCTCGACAACCAGCTCGAAGTCGCGATGGAGGCCCTGCGCTGCCCGCCCGGTGATTGGCCGGTGGACAACCTCTCGGGCGGCGAGAAGCGCCGCATCGCGCTCACGCGCTTGCTCATTCAGAAGCCCAGCATCCTGCTGCTCGACGAACCGACCAACCATCTCGACGCGGAGAGCGTCCAGTGGCTGGAAAACCATCTGAAGGAATATCCGGGCGCGGTGCTGATGATCACCCACGACCGCTATTTCCTCGACAATGTGGTCGGCTGGATTCTCGAATTGGATCGCGGGAAATACTTCCCCTACGAAGGCAATTATTCGACCTATCTGGAGAAGAAGGCGAAGCGCCTGGAGCAGGAGGATCGCGAGGAATCCGGTCGCCAGAAGGCGATCAAGGACGAACTGGAATGGATCCGGCAGGGCGCCAAGGGCCGCCAGACCAAGTCCAAGGCGCGTATCGCCAAGTTCGACCAGTTGGTCGAGGCGCAGAAGAATCGCGCCCCCGGCAAGGCCCAGATCGTCATTCAGGTGCCGGAGCGGCTCGGCGGCAAGGTGATCGAGGTGAACAACATCTCGAAGGCCTATGACGACAAATTGCTGTTCGAGGATCTGAGCTTCAGCCTTCCGCCCGGCGGCATCGTCGGCGTGATCGGCCCGAACGGCGCCGGCAAGTCGACTTTGTTCAAGATCATCACCGGCCAGGAACAGCCCGACAGCGGTACGATCGACATTGGCTCGACCGTGCATCTCGGCTATGTCGATCAGAGCCGTGACCATCTCGAGGGCAAGAACAATGTCTGGGAGGAAATCTCGGACGGGCTCGATTATGTGAAGGTCAACGGCCACGACATGTCGACGCGCGCCTATGTGGGCGCCTTCAACTTCAAGGGCGCCGACCAGCAGAAGAATGTCGGCAAGCTGTCGGGCGGCGAACGCAACCGCGTCCACATCGCCAAGATGCTGAAGCGCGGCGGCAACGTTCTGCTGCTCGACGAACCGACCAACGATCTCGATGTCGAGACGCTGGGCGCGCTGGAGGAGGCGATCGAGAATTTCGCCGGCTGCGCCGTGGTGATCAGCCACGACCGCTTCTTCCTCGATCGCCTCGCGACCCACATCCTCGCCTTCGAGGGCGACAGCCATGTCGAGTGGTTCGAAGGCAATTTCGAAGCCTATGAGGAAGACAGGCGCCGCCGCCTCGGCGATGCCGCCGACCGGCCGACGCGGACCTCGTACAAGAAATTGACGCGCTGACGGCGATGGCCGGGCAGGGGGCGCCCACTTTTCTTCGCTGGGAGGATCCCATCGCGGACGCCGAGCCGAGGCTCCTCCGCCTGTGCCATCGCGTGTTCGACGGCTTCGACGATGCCTATCTGCTCGATCGCCTTCCGCATCTGGCCGGGCCGAGCCTCTGGCTGGCCGAGGCTGATGGGGAATGGGTCGCGTTCAAGCTCGGCTATCGCCGCGGCCAGACCCTGTTTTACTCCTGGCTCGGCGGCGTCGATCCCGATCATCGCCGCCGCGGCCTCGCTGAGGAATTGACGCGCCGTCAGCACGGCGAGGCCGCCGCCAAGGGCTTCGCCCACGTCGAAACCCGAACGCGCGCCGGCAACAATGCGATGATCATCGTCAACCTGCGCCAGGGCTTCCACGTCGTCGGTTTCGAGGTGGACGGAGCGGGGCGCTCCTTGGTGATTCAGCGCAAGGCCCTCTAGGAGCGAGTCACGATCCAAGGCCCGCCGGTCTGAGAAAGCCGCTTCAGGGGAGTTCCACCCATGAACATGACACCGCGCAACATCATCCTCTTTGCCCTCGCGGTCATCATCGGCCTCGCCGGCGGCATCTACTATCCGACCATTGGCCTGATCCTGCTGATCCCCGTGTTGGGCTTCGTCGCCTACATCCTGCTCAAGAATCGCGGCGCCAAGGATGCCGATCCGGCCATGGCGGAAGCGGCGCGGCAATTCACCGCCGCGCCAGGGATGGCCGCCATCTATGTCATGCGTTCGGGCTTCGTCGGCGGCCAGCAGGGGATGAACGTCGGCATCGGCGCGCTGACCAGCCAGTTCCGCACCGGCCGCTTCGTCCGCGCGGATGTCCCGCCCGGCACGCACGATGTCCGCGGCCGTCTCGCCGCACAGATTGGGGGCACCGACAAGATCCATACGGTCACGCTCGCGCCTGGCGAATGCGTGCTGCTCGATGCCAAGCTGGACATGGGCGCGCTGCAGGCGAAACTGGTCTTCATTGAATCCCGCGATCCCGCGGAAGCGCGCGCCAAGCTGGCGAAGCTCAAGCTGGTCGAATGGAAAGCGGAGTGAGCACCATCGTCATCCCGGCCTTGAGCCGGGACCTGCCTTCTTCGTAAATCGCGACATGGACCGGCAACCCTGCGTCTATATTCTCGCCCGCTCGTCCCACGGTACGCTTTACACCGGCGTCACCTCGGATCTGCTGACACGCATCTACCAGCATCGCGAGGGTCTCGCTGACGGTCATACCAGGCGCTACGGCATCAAGCGTCTCGTCTGGTTCGAGGTCCATGATACGATGGAGTCCGCGATCCTCAGAGAAAAGAGAATCAAGCGCTGGCTGCGTCAATGGAAATACGATCTCATCCACAAGGAGAACCCGGCCTGGCGCGACCTCGCGGAGGATTTCGGCTTCGACCCACTGCCGTTGAAGTGAAGGCGGGTCCCGGCTCAAGGCCGGGATGACGGCGGAGGTCGTTTTCCTACAGGCCAGCGGAATGATATTCTGAGCCAACAATCGGCTCTTTCTCATATCCAGACGCACCCGGTCGAATCCGTGGAAAGTTCCACCGGTTTATTGCCCCTGGGGGTGTGAACCTTCAGCACCTTGGGAACCTTTCGCGGCTTTTTCGGGCCTCGACGCCACCCCAATTTCGTCCTTAAGAAGGGCGAAAGATTTTGGGGGAATTTGAATGGCCTGGAACACGCGCAAGCCGGCCGGCTCGGAAGCTTCGCTCGAGCCGCATCACCAGCTGAAGCGTACGCTGTCCTGGCCGCACCTCGTCGCTTTGGGCGTCGGCGCGATCGTCGGCACCGGCATTCTCACCCTGATCGGCGTCGGTGCCGCCAAGGCCGGGCCGTCGGTGATCCTCTCCTTCGCCATTGCCGGCCTGATCTGCGCCGCCGCGGCGCTCGCTTATGCCGAAATGGCGACGATGATCCCGGCCTCGGGTTCGGCCTACACCTACACCTATGTCGTGATCGGCGAATTGCTCGCATGGATCATCGGCTGGAGCTTGATCCTCGAATATTCCCTCGTCGTCAGCGCCGTGGCGGTCGGCTGGGCCGAATATGCCAATGGCTTCCTTGAGGGCATCGGGGCGGGGCTGCCCGCCGCGCTCTCGGGCGGGCCGCATGCGGGGGGCATCGTCAATCTGCCGGCCGTGTTCATCGTCTTCGTCGTCGCCGGGTTGCTCATTCTCGGCACCCGCGAGAGCGCCACGCTGAACGCGGTGCTGGTGGTGGTGAAGATCGTCGCGTTGATCGTCTTCGTCGCGGTCGCCGTGCCTTTCTTCGATCCGGCCAATTTCGATCCCTTCATGCCCAACGGCTTTGCCAAATCTGGTCCGTCCGGTTCCGAAGTTGGCGTCATGGCGGCGGCGGCGATCATCTTCTTCGCCTTTTACGGCTTCGACGCGATCGCGACGGCGGCGGAGGAAGCGAAGAATCCCGGCCGCGATCTTGCCATTGGCATCGTCGGCTCGATGGTGATCTGCGTGCTCATCTACATGGCCGTCGCCGCCACTGCGATCGGCGCCATTTCCTACCTCAGCTTCGCCGACAGCGGCGAGCCGCTTGCCTTGATCCTGCGCGAACTCGATCAGCCTTGGGCCGCCCGCTATCTCGCCGTCTCGGCGGTGATCGCACTGCCCACCGTCATCCTCGCCTTCTTCTACGGCCAGAGCCGCATCTTCTTCGTGATGGCCCGCGACGGGATGCTGCCGCAGGGCCTCGCGCGGGTGTCGGGGCGGGGTTCGCCGACCCGCATCACCCTGTTCACCGCGATCGTCGTCGCGATCCTGGCCGGTCTCGTCCCGCTCGGCGAACTGGCGGCCATGGCCAATGCCGGTACGCTCACCGCTTTCTCGGCCGTGGCCCTGTGCATGCTGATCATGCGCCGCCGCGCGCCCGATGCACCGCGTACCTTCCGCACACCCTTGCCGTGGCTGGTGGGGATCATCGCCATCGGCGGCTGCGCCTATCTGTTCTACAGCCTGCCCGGCACGACGCAGCTCTATTTCCTGATCGCCCACATCGTGGGCCTCGGTCTCTACCTCGCCTACGGTTATCGCCGCAGCGTCGCGGGGAAGGCGGATCAGGCGGGGTTGAACGCCCCGGTCGCCTGATCGAGCACGCGCAGCTCACCATCGGCGATGGCGAAATAGGCGCCGTGCAGTTTCAGCCGCCCGTCGGCCACCCGCTCGCGCACCCAGGGGAAGGTCATCAGATTGCGGAGAGAGACCTGGACGCCCTCATGCTCCATCGCCCGCACTGCCTCGGGTCCCAGCTCCGGATAGGCCTGGCGCACCCGCTCCCGCGCCTCAGCGAGCATATCCACCCAGTGCGCGATGAAATGGCCGGCGCCTGAGCGCGCGCCGTCAAACTGTCCGGTCAACGCCGCCGCGCAGCCGCCGCAGGCGCCATGGCCCATCACCACCAGTTCCTCGACCTGCAGCTGCGTCACCGCAAACTCCAGCGCGGCGGAGACGCCATGGTAATTCTGGTCCGGCTCGAACGGCGGCACCAGATTGGCGACGTTGCGCACCACGAACATCTCGCCCGGCCGCGCATCGAAGATCTGGCTGGGATCGACCCGGCTGTCGGAGCAGGCGATCACCATCACCTTGGGACTCTGCCCCTCGGCCAGTTCCGCCCAGCGGGCGCGTTCCTCGCCCCATTCGCTGTTCCGGAAGCGGCGATAGCCCTCGATGAGTCTGGAAAAGCCTGTCATGCCCGCGTCCGCTAGGAGGGAAGGGCGGGGGTGGCAAGAGTGCCCGCCAGTCGCTATCTCGCCGCCATGAGCGAAGCCGATCCGATCATTCCCGTGCCCAAGCAGCGCAAGCCCGACTGGATTCGGGTGAAGGCGCCGATCGGCACCGCCTTCAGCGAAACCAAGAATCTCATGCGCCGCTTGAATCTCGCCACCGTGTGCGAGGAGGCGGCCTGTCCGAATATCGGCGAGTGCTGGACGAAGAAGCACGCCACGGTGATGATCCTGGGCGATACCTGCACCCGCGCCTGCGCCTTCTGCAACGTGAAGACCGGCATGCCGCGCGCGGTGGACCCGCTCGAGCCGGAACATGTCGCCGTGGCCGCCGCCGAACTGGGCCTCAGCCACATCGTCATCACCTCGGTCGATCGCGACGATCTGCCGGACGGCGGCGCCTCGCAATTCGTGAAAGTCATCAATGCGCTCCGCCGCAACACACCGGACACCACGATCGAAATCCTCACACCGGATTTCAGGAACAAGGCGCAAGCCGCTGTCGAAGCGATCGTCGAGGCGCGTCCCGACGTCTATAATCACAATCTGGAGACCGTTCCCCGGCTCTACCCGACCATCCGCCCCGGCGCGCGTTACTATGCCTCGCTGCGCCTGCTGGAGAGCGTGAAGCGCCACGATCCGACCATCTTCACCAAGTCCGGCATCATGACCGGCCTCGGCGAGCAGCGCCTGGAGGTCCATCAGGTGATGGATGATATGCGCTCGGCCGACATCGATTTCCTCACTATGGGCCAATATCTCCAGCCCACGCCGCGCCATGCGAAAGTGGAGGAATTCGTCAGCCCGCAGGCGTTCAAGGCCTATGGCGCCATCGCCCGCGCCAAGGGCTTCCTGCTCGTCGCCGCCAGCCCGCTGACGCGATCCAGTTATCATGCCGGCGACGATTTCGAGAAGATGCGCGCCGCCCGCGAGGCCAAGCTCGGCAAGGCGGCAACGGCGGCCTGACATGCCCAGGCACAGCGAAACCCGGCATCTTCCCTATACGCCGGAGCAATTGTTCGATCTCGTCGCGGACGTGCGCCGCTATGCCGAATTCCTCCCCTGGGTGGTCGCGGTCCGCATCCGTTCGGACAGCGAGAGCGAGACGGTCGCGGACCTCGCCGTCGGCTTCAGGGCGCTGAAGGAGACATTCACCAGCCGCGTTATCAAGCGGCGGCCGCACGAACTCGAGATCGATTATGTGGAAGGCCCACTCAAGTACCTTCACAACAACTGGAAATTCGAAAGCGATGGGCAGGGGGGCACCAACATCCACTTTAGCGTGGACTTCGCCTTCAAGAGCCGGATGTTCGAACTATTGGCCGGCCAGATGTTCGACCGCGCCCTGCGCAAGATGATCGGCGCCTTCTGCGACCGCGCCCACGCGCTCTACAGCGTCGATCCCGGCATCAGCAGTTCCAGCGCGCACAAGGCCGCCTGAAGCCGCACCCCGCCGCGGCCCAGATCGCCGAAATCCTTGCGGTCGGCGACAATCTCCTCCGGATCCGCCCCCCGCCGCGCTCGGGCGAACACCACGGTACCAACCGGCTTCTTCTCGCTGCCGCCGCCCGGACCAGCCACGCCGGTAATCGCCACCGCGACATCCGCGCCGGCCTTGTCGAGCGCCAGCTGCGCCATGTTCCAGGCCGTCGCCACCGACACCGCCCCGAACGTCTCCAGTACGTCCTGGCTGACGCCCAGCACCGACATTTTGATGTCGTTGGAATAGGTTACGAAGCCGCATTCGAACACATCCGAACTGCCCGGAATCTCGGTCAGCGCGGCCGCGACCAGCCCGCCGGTGCAACTCTCCGCAACCGAAATCTTGCGCCCGGCATCCCGGTTCGCATCCACCACCTTGCGCGCCAGCTCGACCAGTTCTGCCGGGAGCACGCTATCGCGCTTCTCGTGCGCGTGTGGTTCCTCGGCAGGCATCAGTCTCGTTCCTCCACCCGCACGGTCGCAACGGCCTGTGCGGCAATGCCTTCGCCGCGGCCGGTAAAGCCCAGCCGCTCCGTCGTCGTCGCCTTGACGCTAACCCGGCCCAACGGCAGCCGCAACAAATCCGCGATCCGCGCCCGCATCGCCTCCCGATGCGGCCCGATCTTCGGGGCCTCGCAGATGATCGTGACATCCACATGCTCGATCGCGCCGCCAGCCTGTTCGACCAGCGCGCGCGCATGCTCCAGAAAGAGCGGGGAGGGGGCGCCCTTCCATTGCGGGTCGCTCGGCGGGAAATGATCGCCAATGTCGCCTGCGGCGATCGCCCCGAGCAGGGCATCGGTCAGCGCATGCAGCGCCACGTCGGCATCGCTATGCCCCTTCAGCGCGCGCTCGTGGCGAATGCGCACCCCGCCGATCCAGACATGATCGCCCGGCTCGAAGGCATGCACGTCGAAGCCCATTCCCGTCCGCGTCGAGGTCCGCGCGGCAAGCATCGCCTCCGCCCGCACCCAGTCCGCTGCGCTCGTCAGCTTCTCCAGCATGGCATCGCCTTCGATTCCGGCCACCTCGATCCCCTGCGTCCGCAAATAGGCCGTCTCGTCGGTCGGCGTTCCACCGGGCCAACGCTCGATCGCATCGCGCAATATAGGCAGCCGGAAGGCCTGCGGCGTCTGCACGCGCGCCACCCGATCCCGGTCGAGCCGCTCCCCGAGCCGTGCGCCATCGAATTGCGTCAACGTGTCTGCGGCGCGCAGCACCGGAACGGCCGCGGCCTCATCGTCCAGGGCGTCGAGCAACCGGTCGATCACCTTAGGCGGGCAGAATGGGCGAGCGGCGTCATGGATCAGGACAGTCGTCGCGTTGGCGGGGAGGGCGTTCAGGCCGTTGACGACCGACAGCGCTCGTTCCTCCGCCCCGAAGACCAGCTCTCCCACGTCCAGCCCGTCCAGCGCCTTGCGCGCCAGTTCCTCCTGACCCTCGCCGATCACCACGCGCACCGCGCCGATCCGTGGGTGCGCCAGAAACGGCTCCACCGCCCGACGCAGCACGGTTTTGCCACCCAGCCGCCGATATTGCTTGGGCAGATCGCCGCCCAGCCGCTCGCCCCGCCCGGCGGCGACGATCAGCGCAACGACGTGAGGATCAGCGGAAACAGCCACGGACATGGCCGCGCCTTATCGCCGACCAGCGAAGGGTGCCAGCGCCGGAGCGAGCCGATCAGGAACGTGACCGGCGTGCCGCCCGCTCCCGCTGGCGCTCGGCCTCTCGGGCTTCACGCACCACCTGGGCAGCCTCGGCATGCTCCAGCGCCGCCATCTCCGACGAAGGCGTGTCGGCCACGACGTGGACGATCTCACCCATCTTCGTCGCCGCGAACAGCAGCCGCGAAAACTCCATCGGCAACCGGACGCAGCCGTGCGACGCCGGATAGCCCGGAATCACGCCCGCGTGCAGCGCAATGCCATCCCAGGTCATGCGCTGCATGTTCGGCATCGGCGCATTGTCGTAGATGTTCGAATAATGGTCCCGGTTCTTCTGTAGGATCGGGTAGGTGCCGGTCGGCGTGCGATGCGTGGCGCGTCCGGTCGAAACCGTCGAAACGCCGATCAGCCGCCGGTCGCGGAACACATAGGCACGCTGTGCCGACAGGCTGACCACGATCGACATCGGTCCGCTCTGCACATGATCGGCTTTCCACACATAGCGGCCCGGGCGAAGCCCCGCGGCATCCGCCTCGATCTGCCTGCCGATGCGCCGGTCTTCGACCGCGACACGGTGCGTTTCGACCGCCTGATCGATGAACGACTGGAGTGCCTGAGGGTCGGCCGTCTCGGCCGCTGCCTGCAGCGTAGCGCGCGAAGCGGTGGGGGAGGCGGCGGGGTCTGCATCCGGCGTGGCACCGCCGCTGCGGCCGATGGCGGACGCGGCCGGCGCGAACCCGACCACCAGGGCGACCAGCGAGAAACGGCCAATCTGACGCAACGCATTCGACATAACAGGACCCCTCCCCAGGTCGCAGCATCGAAGCTCGAGCGAGCTAACCTATGTGCCAAATCTCCAACAAAGCATTGGCATCACGCGATAAATTCGAACGGGAGGATCTGTCCGCCCCGCGCCGGCTTGTGAACCGGCAGGACGCTTCTTCCCCACGTGCGATGAACTGTATCATAACAGCGACGGTCCGAGAGCAGATTTCTGATTGGGACCGCTATTCCCATCGCGACTGTCACTCAAAAGTGACGCCGCCGCCGTAACGATAATGGGCAAAGGGCGACCCCGGTCTCCCCACCGGGGCCGCCCAGCGGTCAGCGCGCGCTCGCCATCTGGGTATTGCGCGCGCCGCCCGTAGCGAAAGCGAGAGCATCGGCGGCGGACGGGGGCGTGTCCGCGACGATGTGCACGCTGCCGCCCATGCTCGTCGCGCCGAACAGGACGCGCGAGAATTCCATCGGCAGCCGGATGCAGCCATGGCTGGCCGGATAACCGGGGAGGGCACCGGCGTGGAGCGCGATCCCGTCCCAGGTCAGCCGCTGCATGTTCGGCATCGGGGCATTGTTGTAGAGGTTGGAGAAGTGCCGCCGGTTCTTCTGCAGGATCGTGAAGCTGCCGGTCGGCGTGCGATGCCCGCGCATCCCGGTCGAGACCGTGGTCACGCCGATCAGTTTGTCGGCGCGATAAACATAGGCCTTCTGCGCCGCGATGCTGACCACGACGGTCACTGCGCCGCTCTCCTGCCGCTCCGGCATCCACAGATATTCGCCCGGCGTCAGTGCCTCGGCGCGCTCCTCGAGTTCGCGCGCCTCGCGCACTTCGGCCTGGTGCCGCTCCGACACCGCCCGCAATTCCTGCACCACGCCGGTCGAGAAGGCGTCCTGGGCCTCGCTCTGCTGCGTGGTCTGCGCGCCAGCATTGTCCTGGCCGACCGCGGACGCGACCGGGGCGATGGCGAGCAGCAGGCCGATGGCGCTGGCTCCCAGGAATTTGCGTGATCTGGTCATCTGAACTGCCTCCCTTGGCGCCGGCTTGATCCCGGCTTGCGGGACCCATCTGCCAGCCGGCGGGGAGGGGATTGAGCGCAAGGCGACAGATCAGGCGCGCGGTTCGTCGGGCCGACCGAAGCGCGATTCCGCGCGACGAAAGCGCCTGGGTGAGGCTCAGGCGATGCAGCCTGGTCTCATGGGATGCGACGTTGGCCGCATCGAAGCTCAGCGCGAGGCGGATTCGCCCGCGATGCTCCGCACATATGCGAGTGCGCCGGCCGCCGACGGGGGCGATTCGCCAATGATATGGACCCGTCCGCCCATCGCGGTCGTCACAAACAGATGGTTCGAAAAGGCCATCGGCAGGCGGATGCAGCCATGGCTCGCCGGATGGCCGGGCAGCGCACCGGCATGGAAGGCGATGCCGTCCCAGGTCAGCCGCTGCATGTTGGGCATCGGCGCATTATTGTAGAGGTTGGAGAAATGCCGCCGGCGCTTCTGCAGAATGGTGAAGCTGCCGGTGGGCGTGGGGTGCGAGGCCATGCCGGTCGACGCCGTCGAAACGCCGATCAGTTCGCCGCCGCGATAGGTATAGACCATCTGCTCGGCCAGGCTGACAACGATGACCACGGGGCCGGTCGTTTGCCGCTCCGGCATCCACAGAAATTCGCCGGGCGTGAGCGCCGCCACACGCGCTTCGATCGTATCGCCCTCGCTGGTTGCGGCGGCAGGCTCCGGCGCGGCCGCTTCCTCGGAAGCCAGCGGCAGAGCGGGAAAAGCGGGCCTGGCATCGTCCCAGTTCGACGGCGGGTTCGGCGCGGGCGCGGGTGCCGACATGCTGTCCGGCTGGCGGACCGGCTGCCCGTTGGCCGCGTCGTGGATCAACTGCTGCGCGGGTGTGCGTGCAGGCTCTGCCGCTTCCTGCGCGAAGGCCGGCGTGCCTGCGATCAGGAGCGACAAGGTCGCGTAGCTCAGTCTGGCCATCATCGCTCTGATCTCCCCGTGGCGCGGCGCGCCGATCAGCCTGATACCTGCCGCCCGCAAGCTGCCATTCCGACTCCGCTGCGACGAATATGCCCGTTACCGGCGCGAAACGACCGAGTCGAGAACGGCCATGCCTTCCGCCGCCGCGCGCGGGCGCCTATGTCCGAGCCATGTTCGTCGATAGCCACTGCCATCTCAACTATGCCGGCCTGATCGAGGATCAACCCGCCGTGCTCGCCCGCGCCCGCGGCGCCGGGGTTTCCGCCATACTCAACATCTCGACCCGCTCGAGCGAATGGGACGCCGTGCTCGCTACCGCGGAGGGCAATGATGACGTCATGGCGTCGGTGGGCATCCATCCGCACGAGGCGGATCTGCATCCGGACGTGGAGACTGAAACCCTCGTCGCCCGTGCCGCGCATCCGAAAGTGATCGGCATCGGCGAGACCGGTCTGGATTATTATTACGACAAGTCGGACCGCGACCGGCAGCGCCAGTGCTTCCGCAGCCATATCGCGGCCGCGCGCGAAACCGGCCTGCCGCTCATCGTTCACACCCGCGATGCGGAGGACGACACTTCGGCGATCCTGTCGGAGGAAATGGGGAAGGGCGCCTTTCCCGCCTTGATCCATTGCTTCACCGCCGACCGCGATTTCGCCGCGAAGATGCTTGGCCTCGGCCTTAGCATTTCGATCTCGGGCATCGTCACTTTCAAGAATGCCCGCGACCTGCAGGAAGCGGCGAAGGAAATTCCCGCCGATCGCCTGCTGATCGAAACCGATTCCCCCTTTCTCGCCCCAGTCCCCCACCGCGGCCGCCCCTGCGAACCGGCCTACGTCGCCGACACCGCCCGCTTCCTCGCGGCCCTGCGCGGCGAGCCGGTCGAGCAGCTCGCGGAGACGACCACAGCCAATTTCTACCGCCTGTTCAGCAAGGCGAAGCGGTAACAGGATGAAAGTCCGCATCCTCGGCTGCGGGACATCGTCCGGCGTGCCCCGGATCGGCAATGATTGGGGCAACTGCGACCCCGCCGAACCGAAGAACCGCCGGCGCCGCGTCTCGATTCTGGTCAGCGACGCCGGCACGAACATCCTCGTCGATACCAGTCCCGATCTCCGCGAGCAGCTCCTGGATGCCCGGGTGAAGACCCTCGACGCGGTGATCTGGACGCACGAACATGCCGACCACGCCCATGGCCTCGACGACCTGCGCCAGCTTTTCCACAATGCCGGCGCGCCGGTGCCCGCCTATGCCGGCGCCCGCTGCCTCCGGAGCCTTTCAGGCCGCTTCGACTATGTGTTCGAAGGGAAGTGGGGTTATCCGCCCACCGTCGCCGCACAGATCCTGCCCGATGACCTGACGATCGGCGGCATCGCGGTGCGCCACACCGAGCAGCCGCACGGCAATATCACAAGCACCGGCCTGATCTTCGCACAAGATGGTAAACGGATCATTTATTCCACCGATTTCAATGATTTGACAGATGAAATGGCCAATCTATATGAAGCCGCCGACCTGTGGATCGTCGATGCCCTGCGCGCCCGGCCGCACCCCACGCACAACCATCTTGACCGCACGCTCTCCTATATCGAGCGCCTCCGCCCGAAGCGCGCCGTGCTGACCCACATGGACAACAGCATGGACTATGACTCTTTGCGGCGGCAACTTCCTCCCCATATCGAGCCTGGCTATGACGGGATGGAGATCGCGCTGTGAATGAGGGAGGGGACCAGGCGATCCACGTCCTCTATCTGCTGGGCGTGGCCGTGCTGGTGATCAGCGCCTTCGCGGTGCGCCGCGTGCGCCTCGGCACGGCGGTAAAGATGTTCGCCTCCTGGGTGCTGATCTTCGCCGCGGCCTTCGTGATCTTCACCTTCAAGGACGATTTCGCTGCGCTCGGCGACCGCTTGCTCGTCTCCGTACGCGGCGGCGAGGCGGTGCCGACCGCACCCGGGGAGACCCGCGTCCGCATCGCCTCGGACGGTCATTTCTGGGTCGAGGCGGAATTGAACGGGCAGCGGGTCCGCTTCTTGGTGGACAGCGGCGCCACCACGACCAGCATTTCGCGCGAAACCGCGCAGCGGGCCGGCATCCAGCCGCAGGCCGGCTTGCCGGTCGTGGTCCAGACGGCGAACGGGCTGGTCAACGCCCAGCGCGGCCGGGCGGGGAGTCTGCGCGTCGGCAACATCACGCGCGAGAATGTCGCCGTGCACATTTCCGACGCGTTCGGCGATCTGAACGTCATCGGCATGAATTTCCTGTCCTCGCTGCGCAGTTGGAGCGTGGAAGGGCGCACCTTGATCCTGAAGTCCTGACAGACCGGTATTTTACATAATGTATATTATCGCACTTATGGATCGCGCCGTTGACCGCTTCTGAAACCTCCCCCCTCGACCGTTTGCTCGCGATCATGGCGCGGCTGCGCGACCCGGCGACGGGCTGCGAATGGGACAGCGTCCAGACCTTCGCCACCATCGCCCCCTATACGATCGAGGAAGCCTATGAGGTCGCCGACGCGGTCCAGCGCCACGACATGGCCGATCTCAAGGACGAGCTTGGCGATCTCCTGCTCCAGGTCGTCTTCCACGCCCGCATGGCCGAGGAAGACGGCCATTTCGCCTTCGCCGACGTCGCCGCCGCGATCAGCGACAAAATGGAGCGCCGCCATCCGCATATCTTCCAGGGCGCCGCGAACGGCGGCCATCACCTCTGGGAACAGGTCAAGGCGGAGGAACGCGCCGCCAAGGGCCATGTTAGCGTCCTCGATGGCGTCACGCTCGGCCTGCCGGCGCTGAAGCGCGCCGAGAAGATCCAGAACCGTGCCGCCCGCGAAGGTTTCGACTGGGCCGATGCTGCCGGCCCGCGCGCCAAGATCGACGAGGAAATCGCGGAGATCGACGCCGCCGAAACCCCGGCCGAGCGCGAAGCCGAGATTGGCGACCTGCTGTTCAGCGTCGTCAACCTGGCCCGCCATCACGGCCTCGACGCCGAAGCTGCCTTGACCGACGCGACCCGCCGCTTCGAGCAACGCTATCGCCTGATCGAACAAAGCGCCGAAAAGCCGCTCCGCGACCTCAGTCTCGATGAGTATGAGGCATTGTGGCGAGAGGCAAAGGCGCGGCTCGCCGCTGCAGGCTAGGCCCCTCACCCTCCCCTTGTGTTCTTTCTTCGTTCTTACTAACCTCCAACCCCTCGTCCCTCGCGCGATCGACGTGAAGCTGCTAGGCGCGTGGCCATCCTTCCCGGTGCGCCTCACTGGGCCGACGCAACATCCGGAAACGATACGCTGACATGACGGAACCGGATGCCAGCCTGACCGCCGAACCCTGGCGGCTGCGTTACTGGTCGATCTTCGTCGGTCAGGCGCTTTCGCTCATCGGCTCTGCGGTGACGCAATTCGTCTTGCTCTGGTGGATCGCGGAAACAACGGGCAGCGTTTCGGCGCTGGCCATGGCGGGCGTCGCCGCGCTGATGCCGCAGGCCTTGCTTGCGCCGCTCGGCGGCGTGCTCGCCGATCGCTACAGCCGCCGCCTGATCATGATCCTCACCGATCTGGTCAGCGCCTTGTGCATGGTCGTGCTGATTTCCCTGTTCCTCAGCGGCGCGATCGAGATCTGGCACGCTTATGTGATGATGTTCGTGCGCAGCGCCATGCAGGCCTTCCAGGCCCCGGCGGCGCAGGCGAGCGCGGCGATGCTGGTCCCCGCCGAATTCCTGCCCCGCGCCGCCGGCCTCAATCAGGCGATGATGGGCGTGATGACCGTCGCCGCCGCCCCACTCGGCGCGCTGGCGATCGGGATCATGCCGATCGGCTGGGCGCTGTCGATTGACGTGGTCACGGCCGTGCTCGGCATCGTGCCGCTGCTGCTGTTCGCCATTCCCCAGCCGAGCCGGGAGCGCAGCGCGGATCAGCATATGTGGAGCGATTTCAAGGAAGGCGTCGCTCTGGTCTGGCGTGATCCTGGCCTGCTGCACATTTACGCGATCCTGGCCGGCGTCGTGCTGATGATTATGCCGTCATTCACCCTCGCGCCCCTGCTGGTGCTGGAGCATTTTCAGGGCGGCCCGCCGCACATCGCCCTGATGGAGGGGCTGACCGGCCTGGCGATGATCCTGGGCGGACTCATCGTCGCCGCGATGGCGCCGAAGCGCCGTGTCGCCTGGTTCATCTGGGGGTTCGCCATCTCCTGCTTCCTGCTCGCCGCGACCGCGATTCCGGGGCCGGAGCAATTCTGGATGGCGGTCGCCGCCTGGGCGCTCAGCGGCGCCGCCTTTGCAGCAGGCAATGCGCCCCTCGTCGCCCTGCTGCAGACCGCCATCCCCAATCAGTTGCAGGGCCGGGCTTTCTCGATCCTCAACATGGTCATGGGCCTCGCCGCCCCGGTCAGCCTGGTCGCCGTCAGCGCGCTCGGCGAGACGGTCAGCGTCCGCTGGCTGTTCATCTTCATGGGGATCGCCGGCGGCCTGGTCGCGCTGGCGGGACTGATCTCGAAGCCGCTGCGCCGCCTCGACGCCGCCGAAGCCTAGCCGTTCCGGCGGCTTTCGAACCGTTCCCATTGCGCCTTCGCGATCCGCACCTGCAGACGGGTCCGCAAATTCTCGCTCTCCTGGCTCAGCACTTCGCCGTGCTGGTGCAGCCAGGCGATCGCCTCGCCGTCGGACGCGTCGAGCACCACCTCGTGGACCTGCGCGCCCTTGCCGAGATGCTCTGCGATGCAGCCGAGCAGGGCGTCCACCCCTTCCCCGCTGATCGCCGACAGCACGACCGCATCCTCGCGCCGCACCGCTTCCACCCGCAGACTCGCGGCTTCCTCGGCGTCCAGCCGGTCCACCTTGTTCCACGCCTCGATCACCGATGAACCCTCGCCAATGCCGAGTTCCTTCAGCACCTGTTCGACATCCTCGCGCTGCGCGTCGCTGTCGGCGTGGGAAATGTCGCGGACATGGACGATCAGGTCGGCCGCCAGCACTTCTTCCAGAGTCGCGCGGAACGCCGCCACGAGTTGCGTCGGCAAATCGGAGATGAAGCCCACCGTGTCGCTCAGGATCGCCTTCGAAACGCCCGGCAGGGAAATCTCGCGCAGCGTCGGGTCGAGCGTGGCGAACAGCAGATCCTCCGCCATCACCTCCGCCCGGGTCAGCCGGTTGAACAGGGTCGATTTGCCGGCATTGGTGTAGCCGACCAAAGCGACCACGGGCCAGGGTGCCTTCTGCCGCCGCGCCCGGTGCAGGCCGCGGGTGCGCGTTACCTGCTCCAGTTCGCGCTTCAGCTTCGCCATGCGGTCGCGGATCAGCCGCCGGTCAGCCTCGATCTGCGTCTCGCCCGGCCCGCCGAGGAAGCCGAAGCCACCGCGTTGCCGCTCGAGGTGGGTCCAGGACCGCACCAGCCGTCCGGCCTGATAGTCCAGATGCGCCAGCTCGACCTGCAGCCGCCCTTCCGCCGTCGCCGCGCGCTCGCCAAAAATCTCCAGGATCAAACCGGTGCGGTCGATCACCTTCGCCTTCGTCTCCGTTTCCAGATTCTTCTGCTGGATCGGGGTGATCGCCGCGTCGACGATCAGCAGCTCCGCCTCGGCCATGCGAACCGCCTCGGCGATGCTTTCCACCTGCCCCTTGCCGAACAAAGTTGCCGGCCGCGGCGCGCGCACGCGGAAATGCACCCGGGCCTGCACATCGATGCCGATCGCCTCGGCCAGGCCAGCGGCTTCCTCCAGCCGCGCCTCGACATCGCGGCGGGCGCCGCTGCCCAGTTCGGGGAGTGCGATGACGGCGCGGGCGCCGCGGGCAACATCCGCATCGTCGCGGTTGAAAACGCTCAGGCTTCAGTCCTCCGAGGGTTCGTGGAGGCTGACCGGATGCTCGGGCTGTACCGTGGAGATGGCGTGCTTGTAGACCAGCTGGCTCATCCCGTCGCGCTTCAGCAGCATGCAGAAAAGGTCGAACGCGGCAATCTCGCCCTGCAGCATCACGCCGTTCACCAGGAACATGGTCACCGGCTCACCCGAACGCCGCACCGCGGTCAGGAACACTTCCTGCAGCAAAGACGGTTTCTTCTTCTCCAGCGCTTCGTCGAACGCTGCCTCGATCTCGCTGAGGTCGAGCGGCTGGGCCGGCATCACGGTGGAGATGGCGTGCTTGTAGATCAGCTGCGCCTGACCGTCGCGGCGCAGCAGCACGGAGAAATTGTCGAACCAGGTGATGATGCCCTGCAGCTTCACCCCCTTGACGAGGAACATCGTCACCGGCGTCTTGCTGCGCCGGAGCGAGTTCAGAAACATGTCCTGCAGATTGTTGACCTTGTCGGCCATGCTACGCGCTCCCTGATCGGTTCTTGTTCTGTGGCGGGGCGACGCCGTTACCTAAGCTAGCGTGACGTGGCGCGCATTCAATGGCCGCGCACCTTAATCTTCGCTGTCCGAGCGATTGTCGCCGAGGCCAAGCGCCTTCAGCTTGCGGTGCAGCGCCGATCTTTCCATCCCGATGAAGGTCGCGGTGCGGGAGATATTGCCCGAAAAGCGCCGGATCTGGACGCGCAGATATTCCCTTTCGAACGTCTCGCGCGCTTCCCGCAGCGGCGTGCCCATGATCGCCTTCACCGCCTCGCCGGGGTTCAATTGCGCCTGCTCGTTCAGGATTTCCGGCGGCAGCATGTCGATGTCGATGCTGGCGATCCGCTCGCCTGGGGCCAGGATGATCGTCCGTTCGATCACGTTCCTGAGCTGCCGCACGTTGCCCGGCCAGTCATAGGCCTGCAGCGCCGCCAGCGCGTCGGCGGAGATATCTGGCGTCGGCACCCGCCGTTCGGCCGCGTAGCGCGACGCGAAGCGGGTCACCAGTTCGGGAATATCCTCCCGCCGCTCGGCCAGAGCCGGCAGATGCACCGGCACCACGTTCAGCCGGTAATACAGATCCTCGCGGAACCGCCCCAGTGCGATCTCGTCCTGCAGATTGCGCGCCGTCGACGATACGACCCGCATGTCGACTTTCACCATCCTTTGACCGCCGACGCGGGTGAAGCTCTGGTCCGTCAGCACGCGCAATATCTTGCCCTGCGTCGACGGCGGCATGTCCGCCACCTCGTCGATGAACAAAGTGCCGCCATGCGCCTGCTCGAGCAGGCCGGGCCGGACGAGTTCGCCCCCCTCCTCCACCCCGAACAATTCCTCTTCGACCCGTTCGGGCGTCATTCGCGCCGCGCCGACGATGATGAACGGCCCGCGGTCGCGCGTGCTCCAGCCGTGCAGGAGCCGGGCGGCCACTTCCTTGCCGACGCCCGCCGGGCCGGAGATCAGCACGCGGCTGCCGGTCGCGGCGACTCGCTTCAGCGTCGCGCGCACCGTGTTGATGCCGCTGGAAAGCCCGGTCAGCTCGGTTTCCTGGCCGATCTGCGCGCGCAGACTCTCATTCTCCCGCCGCAGC
The DNA here is from genome assembly GCA_002344055.1 of Sphingomonadales bacterium UBA2369. GTDB lineage: Bacteria > Pseudomonadota > Alphaproteobacteria > Sphingomonadales > Sphingomonadaceae > Allosphingosinicella. The sequence goes on along the minus strand of DDTH01000002.1, from coordinate 9,516 downwards.
CGCTCGGTTTCGGTCGCCCGCTGCACCTGATGGAGCAGATGCCCCGCCTCGAACGGCTTTTCGATGAAATCGACCGCCCCCTGCCGGATCGCCGCCACCGCCGTATCCAGATTGCCGTGGCCGGAGATCATCAGCACCGGCAAGGTCGGGTCCCGGCGCTTGATCTCGTCGAGCAATTGCAGCCCGTCCAGCTTCGACCCCTGCAGCCACACGTCGAGGAGGACCAGAGACGGCCGCCTTTCGTCCAGCGCCGCCAGCGCCTGGCTGCTCCCCGCCGCCGTACGCGCGGTGAAGCCTTCATCCTCCAGCACGCCGGAAACGAGATCTCTGATGTCCTGCTCGTCGTCGACGACGAGAATGTCGAGGCCCATAAAACTCAGCTTTTCTCTTTGGTGTTTTCGTCAACGCTGCTGGGCTCGCCCGAGTTCACCCGCGCAAGCGCCGCCAGGTCGAAGATCAGCCGCACCCGCGTGCCGCCGCCATCGGCATCCTCGAACACGACATGGCCGCAATGATCCTCGATGATCTTTTTCACGATCGCGAGGCCCAGGCCCGTGCCCTTCGCCCGCGTCGTCATGTAAGGCTCGGTCAGCCGCTTGCGATCGGCCGGTAGGCCGATGCCGGTGTCGCTGACGACGATGGTCAGCTCGTCCCGCTCCACCGCCATGCCGAGCGCCACGCGATCCCGGCTCTTCCCGGTCCGCTTGCCCTCGCCATCCTCGCGCCGCTGCTCGATTGCCTCGACTGCATTCTTGACGATGTTGGTCAGCGCTTGCCCGATCAGCCGCCGGTCGCACAGCATCACTGGCGCCGGTTCCGGCACATCGAGCACGAACTTGATGTCGGGATGGGCGACCTCGTGCAGGAACAGGGCCTGCCGCGCGATCTCGCCGATCGCCTCCTCGCGGAACACCGGCTTTGGCATTTGCGCGAAGGAGGAGAATTCGTCGACCATGCGCCTCAGGTCGCCGACCTGGCGGACGATCGTCCCGGTCAGTTTCTCGAACGTGGCCGGATCGCTTTCGATCTCCTTGCCGTAACGCCGCTGCAGCCGCTCGGCCGCGAGCTGGATGGGCGTCAGCGGGTTCTTGATCTCGTGCGCGATCCGGCGCGCCACGTCGGACCATGCCGCTCGCCGCTGGTCGAGCAATTGGTCGGTAATGTCGTCGAAGGTCAGGATGTGGCCGCCATCGGCCTTCACCCTTTTCACCGCCAGCGTGTGGATTTCGTCGTCGCGGGCGATCTGCACCACATCCTCGCCTTCGTCGGCGTCGAGATGCCTGTCGAGTTCCGGCGCCAGTTCGGCGAGCGGTTGCCCCACGACCGCGCGCTCATTGGTCCGCAGCAAAGCCTCGGCGGAAGGATTGATCAGCTGCACCCGCCGTTCGCGATCCACGGACACGATGCCCGCCGTCACGCCCGACACCACCGCCTCGATGAAGGCACGGCGATTCTCCAGCTGCGTATTGGCTGAAACCAGCGCCCCGGTCTGTTCCTCCACCCGCATCGTCATCCGGTTGAAGGCCTGCCCCAGCGTACCCAGCTCGTCCCGCGCTCGCGCGCCCGGCACGCGCGCGCTCATATCGCCCTCGGTCACCCGCCGCGCCGCGGCCACCAATTGTCCCACCGGCCGCACCATCCGGTCGGCCAGCTGCAACGCGATCCAGATCGCCACCGCAACGATCAGTAGCGAGACGATGAACAGGGCGGCGTTGAATTGCAGCTGGTAGGCGCGCGACTGCTCCTGCACCGCCTGATAGTCGCTCGCGGCGCTCTCGGCCCCGCGCACCATCTCCATCAGCACGGCGGCATCCCGCGAGCCGTAGACGTAGAGCCTCAACTCGGGGTCCAGCCGGACGACGCCCTCGATCCGGTCACTCCCATCGAACTGGGTCTTCACTTGCCCGGCGCTCATGGCGAGCAGTTCGGCTACCGGGAAACGGGATTCCAGCGGCCGGTCATACAGGTTGACCCCGGCCTGCATCTGGATGACGCCTTCGCTGTTGACGCTCAGCAAAGCTGTCTCGACCAGCTTTCGATTGAGTGTCTGGCTGAACAGGAATTCGCCAAGCAACGGGTCGTTGACACCGAATTGATTGATCCGGTCCACGACGTCGCCGCCCATCGTCTCGATCTCGGCATGGATGTCGGCAAGCTGTTCACGCCGATAGGTTTCGGTCGTGTTTCGCGCGTTCGAGATGGTGGATTGAGCTTGGTCCGAAAACCAGAAGCTGATCCCGCTCTGCAGGAGCAGCGAGGCGAAAATCACCACAAGAAGAGTCGGCACGCTGGCGATCAGCGAAAAAATCGCGACCAGGCGGACGTGAAGCCGCCCCCGGCTTCCAATCTGTGTCTTGGCGGCGCGACGAATCGCAAAGCGTCGGGCCGCCAGCACCATCAGCGCCATGGCCGGGACGAGATTCGCCACCAGCAGCCCGGCGACCGCCGGCGGGCTGAGCAGCCCGTCCGCGTCGCCGCGCGACGTCACGATGAAATAGCTCGACACCGCGACGCCGATCATCAGCGCGATCGTCAGCAACTCGACCACCGGCATCAGCCGCCCGCGCTCGCTCGCGACGGTCAGGCGGCGCAGCCAGCGCGGACGCTTTCGGCGTGGCTCCGGAGCCACGGCTTCGCCCTCATCGTTGGGCTCGATCATGCTCCGGGCTGCGTCCACGCGCAGCGCCTAGCACAGGACTGTGGCCGAAAGAACACAGTTTCCGCCTTCGTTCCGCCCCAATTCAAATTTGGTTCGGCAAGGCGCTCAGGCGGCGGCTTTCTCCAGCCTGGGATCGTAAAATTCGCGCAGCATGGACACCGCCACGGCCGGGTCGGCGACCTTGTTGAAGGCGTTACGGAACTCGGCCGAACCGTGAATGCCCTTGGTGTACCAGCCGATATGCTTGCGCGCGCAATTGGCGCCGATCACCGGACCATAAAGGTCCTGCATCGCCTGATATTGCTCCAGGATCACGTCCAGCTGCTCGGCCAGCGACGGGTCCGGCAGCCGCTGACCGGTCTTCAGCCAATGCATGACCTGCTTCAGCAGCCAGGGGCGGCCATAGGCGCCGCGGCCGATCATCACCCCGTCCGCGCCCGACTGCTCCAGTGCCGTGTCGGCATCCTCGATCGAGCAGATGTCGCCGTTGACGATCACCGGCACCTTCACCGCCTCCTTCACGCCGCGCACGAACGCCCAGTCGGCTTCGCCCTTGTACATCTGGTTGCGGGTGCGGCCGTGCACCGTGATCATCTGCGCGCCCAGATCCTCGGCGATATGGGCGAGTTCCGGCGCGTTCAGGCTGGCATGGTCCCAGCCCATCCGCATCTTCACGGTCACCGGCACCTTCACCGCCTTCACCGTCGCCTCGATCAGCGAAGCGGCCAGCGGCAAATCTCGCATCAGCGCCGATCCGGCCTCGCCATTGACCACCTTCTTCACCGGGCAGCCCATATTGATGTCGATGATCGCGGCGCCGCGGTCCTCATTCAGCTTCGCCGCCTCGCCCATCTCCTTTGGGCTACAGCCGGCGAGCTGCATCGACACCGGGTCCTCGCTCGGACACCAGGTCGCCTTCTGGATCGACTGGCGCGTCTCGCGGATCATCGCCTGGCTGGCGATCATCTCGCCCACCGTCAGCCCGCAGCCATAGCGCTTGACAATGCGGCGGAACGGCATGTCGGTGACGCCGGTCATCGGCGCCAGCACGACCGGCGTCTCGATCCGAACCGGACCGATCTGAATGGGTTTCACCTTTTCCATGGGCGGCCGCGACATAGTGGAAGCGCCCGATTTCGGCAAGGTTCAGCCCTGCGCGGGCATTTCCATGCGCGGAAAGATCGGCTGCGGCGGCGCGAGGCGGAACTCCTGGGACTGCAACCGCGCATACAGGCTGTCGTCCCCGATATGACGCCAATCCCGCTCATCCGCCGGCACGCCCAATTGGTCGAGCAGCCGCCCCGCTGCGCCCGGCACGACCGGCTGGATGGCGATGGCGAGCATGCGGATCGCCTGGACGAGCGTCGCGAGCACCGCTTCCATCCGCGCCGGATCGGTCTTGCGCAGCGCCCAGGGCGCCTCGGCGTCGATATATTGGTTGCAGGCGAATACGGCGCGCAGCCACGCCTCCACCCCCTGGCTCAGCGCCAGCGCCGCGAAATGATCACGCATTTCAACGCTGAGCGCCTCGCGCACGGTCGCCAGAAGCGCTGCGTCCGCCTCGCCCCCCGGCAAGCGACCCTCGAGATTCTTGACGATGAAGGACAAGGTGCGCTGCGCCAGATTGCCGAAGCTGTTGGCGAGATCGGCATTCACCCGCGTGACGATCGCTTCCGGCGAGTAGCTGCCGTCCTGCCCGAAGCTCACGTCACGGATCAGGAAATAGCGGACCGCATCGACTCCGAAGGCGTCGACAAGCTCCTGCGGGGAAACGACATTCCCCAGCGACTTGGACATCTTCTCGCCGCGCAGCAGGACATGGCCATGGCCGAACACCTGTTTCGGCAACGGCAGGTCCGCCGACATCAGGAAGGCCGGCCAATAGACCGCGTGGAAACGCACCACATCCTTGCCGATAATGTGCAGATCGGCTGGCCAGAACTTGCGGTAACTCTCTGAATCCGTGTCCGGAAAACCGATGCCGGTGAGATAATTGGTGAGCGCGTCGAGCCACACGTACATGACGTGCTCCTCGCTCTGAGGCACCTTCACGCCCCAGTCGAAGCTGGTCCGCGAGATGGAAAGGTCGCTCAGCCCGCCCTCGACGAAGCGCAGCACCTCATTGCGCCGCGTTTCCGGGCGGATGAAGTCCGGGTTCGCCGCGTAATGCGCGAGCAAGCGATCCTGATACGCGGACAGGCGGAAGAACCAGCTTTCCTCGACCGTCCATTCGACCGGGGTGCCCTGCGGCGAGAACTTCTCGCCCGTATCGGCGACGACCAACTCATCCTCGTCATAATAAGCTTCGTCGCGGACCGAATACCAACCCTCGTAGCGGCCGAGATAGATATCGCCCTTGGCCGCCATCCGGCGCCACAATTCCCGGCTCGCCTCGTGATGGGCCGGTTCGCTGGTGCGGATGAAGCGGTCGAACGAGATATCAAGCTGCGCGTCCATCTCACGGAAATAGGACGACATTTCGTCGGCCAGAGCGCGCGGTTCGATGCCCCGCTCGCGCGCCGCCTGCGCCATCTTCAGGCCGTGCTCGTCCGTGCCCGTCAGGAAGAAGACGTCGCGCCCCTGGAGCCGCTGGAAGCGCGCGATCGCGTCGGTGCAGATCGCCTCATAGGCGTGGCCGACATGCGGCGGCCCGTTCGGGTAATTGATCGCGGTGGTGATGTAGAAAGGCTCGGCCATGCCCGATCTTTAGGCCTGGGCGGGAGCGGATCAAGCCTTGCAGGGCGCCAGCCCGGCGATCAGCCCGGCCATCTCGAACGCGGTGGCCTGCGGCTCAAGCGACTGGCGCAGCGCCACCCGCGACAGCGCCTCCGCCTCCTCCCATAGCCGGATCGCGCCAGCCAGGGCCGCGCCCTGCCGCTCGCGTGCCTTCGCCGCGATGAAGGAAGGTGCGCGATCGAGGAAGGCCTCGTAGCGCGGCTGCGCGCTCTTGCCCGCCAAGCTCTGCGCCAGCGCCGAGCGCTGCTTGTTGGTCGGATCGCCGATGGCCGAGATCGCCTGCATCGCCTGGTCGAGTCCGGCGACGTCCAGTCCACGATAGGCGGCCGCACGCCCGGGAGCGCCACCGCCCGACAATGCCAGCGCCTCGATTTCCGCCGGCGGCGCGTCGGGGATCGCCAGACCAAGCGCCCGCTTCATGTCGGCCTGCTCCAGCGGCGCAAGCCGCAGCAGCCGGCAGCGCGAGCGGATCGTCGGCAGCAGCCGCTCCGGCGCGTGGCTGACCAGCAGGAACACTGTGTTCGCGGGCGGCTCCTCAAGATTCTTCAGCAAGGCGTTGGCGCCTGCCGTCTCCAGATCGTCTGCCGCATCGACCACCACCACGCGCCACGGCGAGTAAGTCGGCGCCGTCGCGAACAGCCGCTGCAGGCCGCGCACCTGGTCGATCTTGATGCTCCGCGCCAGTTCGGTGCCGCCATCCTTGGCCAGCCGCTCCAGCAGCATGAAGTCAGGATGGCTCCCCGCCGCCATCAGGCGCGCGCTCTGATGCTCTTCCGGCACTTCGAAGCCCGGCCGCGCGACCGGCCCCTGGCCCTGCGCCAGCACGCGCAAAGCAGCCTTGCGCGCGAACAGCCCCTTGCCAATCCCCTCCGGCCCCGCGACCAGCCAGGCATGGTGCAGCCGCCCGCTGTCAAGCGCCGCTCGGAACGAAGCGACCGCTTCCTCATGGCCGTAAAGCGGACTCACGGCAGGTCCGCCAGCGCGTCGAGCAGCCGTCGCGTGACTACCTCCACCGCGCCCGATGCGTCGATAAGGCGCACCCGTTCAGGCTCGTCTGCGGCAATCGTACGAAACGCCGCTTCGACCGCCTCGTGATAGGCCGCGGGCCGACCGCCGATCCGGTCGCTGTCCTCGCCATCCCGCGCCCGAGCCCGCTCTGCACCCTCGGGATGGATCAAAACCAAGGTGCGATCCGGAAACCACGGACCGATGCCAAACGCATTGATCGCCCGCACCGCCTCGAGGCCAAGCGCGCCGGCGCCGCCCTGATAAGCGAGCGAACTGTCGATGAAGCGGTCGGACAGCACCCAGCGCCCCGCCTCCACCGCCGGCCTGATCACCTTGTCGACATGATCCGTCCGCGCCGCAGCGAACAGCAATGCCTCGGCCTCCGCGCCCCAGCGCTCCTCGCTCCCGCTCAGCAGCAGCGCGCGGATCGCCTCCGCCCCTTCACTGCCGCCGGGTTCACGCGTTTCGATGACGTCATGACCCCTCGCCCGGAGCGCCTCGGCCAGCGCACGCACCTGGGTCGATTTGCCGACCCCTTCCCCGCCTTCCAGGCTGATGAAGCGCCCCCGCGCAGTCATCACGCGCCGATGAGCGACTTGAGCCCGTTCCAGATGCGACCGAAGAAGCCCGCCTCGGTAACTTCGCTCTCGGCATGCAGCGGCATCGTCATCGCCGGCAGGCCGTCCGCCTCGACCACCAGGTCGGCGATATGCTGCCCCTGCGCGATCGGTGCCTTGATCGGGCCGTCATAGACGATCTTCGCCCGCAGCCGCGTGCCGGTCCCGGCCGGAATCGTCGCCGCCAGATTACGCGGCGCGACCAGGCCGACCGTATCGGCGCTGCCCAATTGCACCTCGGCCTCGCCGATCCGCGCATTTTGCGAAAACAGCGCCCGCGATTGCCAGGCGCGGAACCCCCAATCCATGAACCGCACCGATTCCTCGATCCGCCCGTTGAACGAATCGAGTCCCGCCACGACCATGATCAGGCGTCGTCCATTCTGCTCGGCTGAGCCGGTAAAGCCATAGCCGGCCTCCTCGGTGTGGCCGGTCTTCAGCCCGTCCGCGCCCTGTACGCGGCCCAGGATCGGGTTGCGGTTCGGCTGGGTGATGTCCGCGCCACTGCCCATCTGCCGGCCGGAGGTGAAGCTCGTCTGTGAATAGAAGCGCCGGTACAGCTCGCCATGATCGCGGATCGTCGCCTGCGCCAGCTTCCCCAGATCGCGCGCCGTCGTGTAGGTCGCGCCCCCGTCGGGCCAGCCAACCGGATTGCCCCAATGCGAGCTGGTCAGGCCCAATTCCTCACTGTCGCGGTTCATCAGCTGCACGAAGGCCTGTTCGGTGCCGGAAATGCACTCGGCCAGCACCACCGTCGCATCATTGCCCGATTGAGTGACCACGCCGTGCAGCAGATGCTCGACGCTATATTGCCCGTTCGCCTCCAGGAAAGAGGTCGAACCCTGGCTGTGCCACTGCCGCCACGTCTCGGGGCGCATCGTGCATTGCTTGTCCAGCGCCAGTTCGCCGCTGTCGATCAGGCGGAAGGCGACGTGCGTCGTCATCATCTTAGCCATCGACGCGGGCGGCATCCGCCGGTCGGCATCCTTCTCGTACAGCACTGCGCCGGACGAAAGGTCGATCATGAAGGCGATCGGCGCCGCGGTCTCGAAGGTGGGCGCCTGGGCGCTGGCGGGCAGCACCGTGAGACCGGCGAGCAGGGAGGCAGTGGCAAGGAGGCGCTTCATCGGGAACTCTGCACTTTAGCTGGGAGACCAGACCTCACTGCCCCTCCGCCGCCGCGCCGTCCAGCCCGTTTCAGCCGTGAATGCCCTGCGACAGCAAGGACACGGTGAGGCCGTAGAAATTCGAGCAATTGTAATCGAGGATCACTCGGTAATTGTTGGTGAGCAGATAGGCCGGCGCGCCCGGGCCATCCGGCTCCAGCAGGGTCGCCATCTCGTCATCCGGGATCCGCTGCGCGCTCGCGATCGGCTGAACGCCCAAAGCCCGCCACTCGGCCATGCTCAGCCAGCGACTGTGCCGTTCGAACACGCGGGCGCAGCGCGGCGCGCGCATATTGTTGACGATCGCAGCGCGATCCAGCCCGGCCGGCACGCGCACTTCCGCGCCCCACGGCACGTTCGGCTTCCAGCCGGCATTGCTCAGATAATTGCCGATCGAGGCCAGCGCATCGAGCTGACTGCCCCAGATATCCGCGCGCCCGTCGCCATCGCCATCCACCGCGAGGCGGATGTAAACGGACGGCAGGAATTGCGACTGGCCGGTTGCCCCCGCCCACGACCCTTGCAGCGTCGACCGCGGGAAGCCGCGCTCCAGCATTTTCAGCGTGGCGACGAATTCGGTCGCGAACAATTCGCGGCGGCGGCCTTCATAGGCCAGGCTCGCCAGCGAATTGAGCAGGTCGAAATTGCCCATGATCCGGCCGTAACCGGTTTCCTTGCCCCAGATCGCGACCAACACCGAACGATCGACGCCGAAGCGGCGCTCGATTTCGGCCAGCTGCGCGGCATGCTGGGCGATCCGGTTGCGGCCCATATTCGCCAGCGCCGGGGTCACATGCCGCGCCAGATAGGGCTGGAATGGAGGATTCGACGTGCTGCCGGGAGGTCCGCCCGGCTGCTGCCGATCAAGCTGCACGGTGCGCGCGGAAAACACCAAAGTCGGGAAAATGCGGTCGATCGTCGCCTGGCTGACGCCCTCCGCCAGCGCCCGACGCTCGAGGTCCGGCAGATACTCCCGGAAACCCGCCTCGCTCAGCCCGCTACTCTGCTGTACCGCGACCTTCGCCTGCCGCTCGACCCGCGCCGGCGCGACCAGTTTGCGCTCGGTCACCTCCGCCACGCCCTCGAAGAACGCACCGGTCGCCGGCAGCTCGGCACTGTGGCCCAGCCCGATGCCGGAAAACAGGAAGGACAAGGTCCTCAGCAGCATGTCGTCGCCTTCATCAAACCCACTATGTCGGCCCCGGCGCCAATATGAAAGCCTTGACATGGCCACGCGCTGAATGCGTTGCGGCGGAGCGAGCCGGATGGGTGGCCGAGTGGTTTAAGGCACTGGTCTTGAAAACCAGCGTGGGTGCAAGCTCACCGTGGG
>DDTH01000019.1:105406-107053 GCA_002344055.1 Sphingomonadales bacterium UBA2369 | reverse complement strand
GACGCCGGGGATTTCGACCGGATACTGGAAGCCGAGAAAGATACCGAGCGCGGCGCGTTCGTGCGGTTCGAGTTCCAGCAAATCCTGGCCGTCGAAGCTGACCGAGCCCCCCGTCACCTCATAGCCCGGCCGCCCGGCGAGGACGTAGGACAGGGTCGACTTGCCCGACCCGTTCGGNNCTTGAGGATTTCCTTGTCGCCGACAGTGGCGTGGAGGTTTTCGATTTTGAGCATCAATTCATCACCCGTTCGTCCATCCGGCCGTTGATCTCCGCCTGCGCCGCGAAAAAGGCCTGATGCGCATCGGCCAACAATTGTTGCAGTTCGCGGTCGGTGAGATTGGCCCATCCCGGCCCGGCCATATGCAGCCGGCAATCGCCGAGCACGTTGGTGAACAACTGCGCCGGTGTGCCAGCGACGGCCTCGCCGGGCCTCGCCCGCGCGCCGTTCGGTCCCTCGGGATCGAGATAATGGCGGGAGCGATCGCCAACACAGCGCGCCCATGCCGTATAGGGGCCGTCGGCGTCGACGTAGGACGCCCAGCGATTGTAGTGCTCCGTCCAGCCACTCGCGCAGCCCGCGAGCAGCGCCGACGACAGGAGCATCGGGGTGAGGTGCCGGGCGTTCACCGGACGATCTCCCCAAAGCCTAGCCCCTTGAGGATTTCCTTGTCGCTGACGGTGGCGTGGAGGTTTTCAATCTTGAACATTAGTTTCCGCGCTTTGCTGCTCGCCGTTCAAGAACGGCCAAGCGTGCTTCATCAGAGTATCGGCGATCGAGTGCGGTCAGCAGCCGGTTGATGCTAGGGCTGTTGTTGACGGTAGAGCTAAAGTTTGTCGCTATCGAAGCCGAAACCTCCATTTCCACGTGAGCAGCTTCGCGTTGCCGGCGGCACGCCGTAACAGCAGCAGCGATGACTTCCGCAACCGCTTCGCCGGATCGCTCTAGGGATAGTGCGCGGGTCGTAATGCACGATCGGTACTCTGCTACCGCTCGCCGGACTTCTGGCGCGCTGAACATCTGGCTGCCCGGAGGTTGAGAAGTCTGCATGGCGCCAAACGCCAAGATCAATACAGCCAGTATCACCCCACGCTCCCCTCGAGGCNNCCCTCCCCTTCAGGGGAGGGGTTGGGGTGGGGCTTGTGCCAGCGATCGGAGGTTGCCGTCAGCGCCAGCAGGATATGTTGGAGCACGCCGTCCATGTTGGTCATGACCTCGTGATTGCCCACGCGGATGACGCGGAAGCCGTGGTGCGCGAGTTCGTCATCGCGGAGACGATCCTTCATCGCGTAGTGGGTGTCGCCGTCGACTTCGACGATCAGCGCCTTCTGGGGGCAGACGAAGTCGGCGATGAACCGGCCGATTACTGACTGGCGGCGGAATTTGTGACCGGCGAGTTGGCTGTTCGAGAGGTGTCGCCAAAGGCGAATTTCGGGCTCGGTGGGGTTGCGGCGAAGTTCGGCGGCGCGCTTGTGCAGCCAGCGGAGCTGTTCGACGGACAGGCCCCACCCGAAACCCCTCCCCTGAAGGGGAGGGGCTTTCGGGTTCCAGCCTTTGTCGAAACGAGCTGTCATCCGACCGAACCCTCAAGTGAAATCCCCAGCAATTTCTGCGCCTCGACTGCGAACTCCATCGGGAGCTGCTGCAG
>DDTH01000019.1:105210-105348 GCA_002344055.1 Sphingomonadales bacterium UBA2369 | reverse complement strand
AAGAGCTGGTCGTCGCTGATCTTGCTGGTGGTGGCCTCGTGCTCGATCTGGGCCGAGGGATTGCGGACCTCGATGTACGGCACGGTGTGGGCGCCGCACTGGTCGCCGAGGAGGAGGCTGTCGCACTGGGTGAAGTTG
>DDTH01000019.1:0-105185 GCA_002344055.1 Sphingomonadales bacterium UBA2369 | reverse complement strand
TTGCCGATGTGGATCATCTTGGTGCCGGTGTCGGCCTGCTGCATGTTGTTGGTCAGCGCGACGCTGTAGAATTCGCCGACGCTGTCCTCGCCCTGGAGGATGCAGCTGGGATATTTCCAGGTGATGGCGCTGCCGGTCTCGACCTGCGTCCAGCTGATCTTGCTGCGCGCGCCTTTGCAGGCGCCGCGCTTGGTGACGAAATTGTAGATGCCGCCCTTGCCGTCGGCGTCGCCGGGATACCAGTTCTGGACGGTACTGTACTTGATCTCGGCATCGTCGAGCGCGACCAGTTCGACCACCGCCGCGTGCAGCTGGTTCTCGTCGCGCATCGGGGCGGTGCAGCCCTCAAGATAGGAGACGTAGCTGCCCTTGTCGGCGACGATGAGCGTGCGCTCGAACTGGCCGGTATTGGCGGCATTGATGCGGAAATAGGTGCTGAGTTCCATCGGGCAGCGGACGCCCTCGGGAATGTAGACGAAGGTGCCGTCGGAAAAGACCGCGCTGTTCAGGCAGGCGTAGAAATTGTCGCGGGCGGGGACGACGCTGCCCAGCCATTTGCGGACGAGGTCCGGATATTCCTTCACCGCCTCGCTGATCGACAGGAAGATGACGCCGGCGCGCTTCAGTTCCTCGCGGAAGGTGGTGGCGACGGAGACGCTGTCGAACACCGCGTCCACGGCGACTTTCCGGGCGCCTTCGACGCCCGCCAAGACCTTCTGCTCCTCGATCGGGATGCCGAGCTTTTCATAGGTGCGGCGGATTTCGGGGTCGAGTTCGTCCAAGCTCTTCAGCGTCGGCTTCTGCTTCGGCGCGGCGTAATAATGCGCATCCTGGAAATCGATCGGCGGGATGTCGAGCTTGGCCCAGGTGACCTCCTCCATCTCCTGCCAAGCGCGGAACGCCTTCAGCCGCCAGTCGAGCAGCCATTCCGGCTCCTCCTTCTTGGCGGAGATGAAACGGACGATATCTTCGTTCAGGCCCTTGGGCGCGAATTCGGTCTCGATATCGGTGAAGAAGCCGGCTTCGTAGTCGGCCACCCGCTCGGCCGCCTCGATCGCTTCGCGATTCTTGATGTCGTCCATCAGGCGGGCACCTGCGGGCGGAGCTTGTGTGGAGTGCCGGCAAGCTGGGTGAGCGTCACCGTGGCGAGGGCGTCGCGGACGACGGCGTTGACCGTGCCCATGTGGGGACGGACGGTGCAGCAGCCCTCCAGCGCGCAATCGCTGCGGCCGGTGTCCACGCAGGCGGTCAGCGCGATCGGGCCTTCGACCGCTTCGACGATGTCGGCCAGGCTGATCGCGGCGGGCGGACGGGCGAGGCGGACGCCACCACCGGTGCCGCGCGTGGATTCGAACAGGCCTGCGGCGGACAGGCGGCTGACCAGCTTCTGCGCAGTGGGGAGCGGGATGCCGGTTTCGGCCGCCAGCGTGGTCGCATTGACCTTCGCCGCGCCGCAATGGCGGGCGGCGGCGGACATCATCACGACCGCATAATCGGCGAGGCTGGAAAGGCGCATTTGCGAACGATTCTCAAATCGGAATGATTTCGTCCGATTGCAAATAGGGACGGATCGGCCGCGGTCAAGCGATTCGGTCTTGCCTGCGGGACAGCCGATCTCCAATGTTATAGTGTTACATCAGCAGGAGCCGCCACATGAATGCCGCGAACCGGGCCACGCCCGCCTTTCTTGACCAGGCCGGGATCGCGCCGGGCATGCGCGTGCTCGATCTTGGCTGCGCGTTCGGGGAGCTGAGCCGGCTGGTCGCGCGAATGGCGGGGCCGGAGGGCGCGGTCACCGGTGTTGATCGCAATATCGACTATCTGACGAAGGGGCGGGAGACCGCGCCGGAGCCGGGCGCGGCGCCGATCGCCTATGTCGAGGCGGACCTGACCGGCGACCTATCCGCGCTGGCGGACCAGCCGTTCGATGCGATCGTGATCCGGCGGGTGCTGATGTATCTGCCCGATCCGGAAGGGTTGATCGCGAAACTCCCCGCCCTGCTCAAGCCCGACGGGTTGCTGGCCGTGCAGGAGCATGATGCGACGGGGCTTCCCATAGGCACAGCGCCGCTGCCCTTGCACCGCGAGGCGCATCGCTGGGTCTGGGATACGGTCGAGGCCGAGGGCGGGCGCCGAACGATGGGCATGACGCTGCCGGGAATGCTGGAGCGCGCGGGCTGGACGATCGCGTCCTGGCGGGCGGAAGCGACGCTGATCGGGGAAAGCGAGACATCATGGCTGGGCCATGCGGCGCGCGGGATGCTGCCGCGGATGATCGCGGGCGGGGTCGCAACGGAAGAAGAAGTGGGACTCGATACACTGGATGCGCGGCTCGAGGCGGAACGGCGGGAGGCGGGATCGGCGCTGATCTGGGACATGGCGCATATGATTGCGGCGCGTGCGCCCGGCTGATGGCGCAAGCGGCGTGCGCGGCCTAGAGGGCGATCATGTCGCTTTATTCCATGCTCCGTCCGCTGGTCTTCACGCTCGATGCCGAACGGGCGCACCGGCTGACGATCCGGGCGCTGAAGCTGAAACCGGCGGGGCGTCCGCCCGCGCCCGATCCCGTGCTCCGAATGCGCGTGGCGGGGCTGGATTTCCCCAATCCGGTCGGGCTGGCCGCGGGCTTCGACAAGGATGCCGAAGTGCCGGACGCGATGCTCGGCACGGGCTTCGGTTTCGTGGAGGTGGGGACGCTGACGCCGCTGCCGCAGGACGGCAACCCGAAGCCGCGCCTGTTCCGGCTGAGCGAGGATCATGCGGTGATCAATCGCTTCGGCTTCAACAATCGCGGGCAGGAGGATGCGGCCGCGCGGCTGGCCGGCCGCGGCGGGCGCAAGCGCGCGCTGGGGCGCGGCGGGCCGGCCGGGATCGTCGGGGTCAATATCGGCGCCAACAAGGATAGCGCGGACCGGATCGGCGACTATGCAAGGGGCGCGGCGGCGATGGCGCCGCTGGCCGACTATCTCACGGTGAATATTTCCTCCCCCAACACGCCGGGGCTGCGCGCGCTGCAGGACAAAAGCGCGCTGGACGAGTTGCTCGCGGCGGTCATGGCGGCAAAGGGGGAGGTGCCGGTATTCCTGAAGGTGGCTCCGGATCTCGAGCCGGCGGACGTGGACGACATCGTGGCGGTGTCGATGGAGCGGAAGATCGATGCGCTGATCGTGGCTAACACCACCATCACGCGCCCGCCGCTTCGTTCCCGCCATGCCGCCGAAGCGGGCGGGCTGTCTGGTGCGCCGCTGAAGGCGCTGGCGCTTCAGCGGGTGAGGGACTTTCGTTCGGCGACGGGCGGGGCGCTACCGTTGATCGCCGCCGGGGGCATTGCCAGCGGCGCGGATGCGTGGGCGCGGATCAAGGCGGGGGCGAGCCTGGTGCAGCTCTATTCGGCGCTGGTCTATGAGGGGCCGGGGCTTGCGCGGCGGATCAACCGGGAGTTGCGGGCGCTGGTCGAGGCGGAAGGCTTCGCCACCCTTGCCGAGGCGGTGGGCAGCGAGGCCTAGCGGGTCGCGGGCCGCAGGAGGGGCGCGATCTCCGGCGCTTCCTCGATCGACGGCAGCAGGCGCGGCTCGACGCGGGCGTTCGACGCCTGCTCATAGGCATAGCCGAGGGACAGGATCAGGCCGTCCGACCATTTCGGGCCGATAAAGCTGAGCCCCACCGGCAGGCCGCGCACCTGGCCCATCGGCACGGTGAGGTGCGGATAGCCCGCGACCGCCGCCAGCCCGCCCGCGCCGGCGCCCGGATATTGATCGCCATGCACGGCGTCGATCGGCCAGGCGGCGGGCATGGTCGGGCCGACCAGGGCGACGACATTGTGATCGCGCAGCAATTTGTCGATGCCCTCCGCGCCGGTCGCGCGCAGGCTGTTGGCGCGGGCATTGCGATAGGCTTCGCTGTCGAGACCGGGTGTCGCCTCGGCCTGCTCGAATATATTCTGGCCGAACAAAGCGAGTTCGCGCGGGTTTGCGCGGTTGAAGGCGATCACATCGGCCAAGGTGCGGGTCCGCACAGCCGCCGGCGTGGTGGCCAGATAGTCGTTCAGCCCCGCCTTGAACTCGGTCAGCAGCACGAGGAATTCATCGCGGCCATATTGGGCGCGGCTCGGGCCTTCGGTGATCTCGACCAGTTCGGCCCCCTGCGCGCGCAGCACGGCCAGTGCCTGTTCGAACGCCGCGTCCGTGCCGAAACCGTCGGCAAAGCGCATCACGCCGATCCGCTGGCCGCGCAGCGCGGTCGCAGAGAGTCGCGCCGCGTACGGCTCGCGCCGCCGGTCGGCCTCCGCCGTCGCCGGATCGGCGGGATCGCTGCCGGCAATCGCTTCCAGCACCAGAGCGGCGTCGCGGACATTGCGTGTCATCGGCCCGGCCGTGTCCTGGCTGGCGCTGATCGGGACGATGTGGGTGCGGCTGACGAGGCCGACCGTGGGCTTGAAACCGACAATGCCATTTACCGCGGCCGGGCAAGTGATGGAGCCGTCCGTTTCCGTGCCGATTGCCGCCGGCACCATGCCGGCGGCCACCGCCGCGGCGCTGCCCGAACTGGAGCCGCAGGCATTGCGATCCAGCGCATGTGGATTGCGGACCTGCCCGCCGACGGCGCTCCAGCCGGAAATGGAATCGGAGGAGCGAATGTTTGCCCATTCGCTCAGATTGGCCTTGCCGACGATGATCGCGTCCGCGTTGCGCAGACCCGTCACAAGGGGCGCATCCCGGTTGGTGATATTCTCGACCAGCGCCAGGCTGCCTGCCGTCGTCGGCAGCGGACCGGCCATTTCGATATTGTCCTTGAGCAGGATCGTCATGCCGTAGAGCGGCCCCCGTGCGCGGCGCATGCGATCCAGCGCCCGCGCCCGATCGACCGCGGTGGGATCGACGGCGATGACGGCGTTGAGTTGGGGATTCAGCCGCTCGATCCGCTCGATCGCGGCCCGCGTTTCGGCTTCGGCCAGTGGGCCGCTCTGTGCGGCGGCCGGTGCCGCGAAGACTATGGTCGCGGCGACGAAGGCGGCGGCCCGCTTCACGCGCCCTTGGCCCGCTCGATCGCCTCCATGACGATCCGGCGGGCGTCGTCGGCATTGCCCCATTGCCCGATCCGGACCCATTTCTCGGCTTCCAGATCTTTGTAATGCTTGAAGAAATGCTCGATCTGCTGGAGCACGATCGAGGGCAGATCCTGCCGCTGGCCGACATCGGAATAATAAGGGAAGGTCGTGTCGACCGGGACGCAGATCAGCTTCTCGTCGCCGCCGGCCTCGTCCTCCAGGTTCAGCACGCCGATCGGCCGGGCGCGGACGACGCAGCCGGGGACGAAGGGCGAGCGGGCGACGACCAGGGCGTCGAGCGGATCGCCGTCGGGCGACAAAGTGTGCGGCACGAAGCCGTAATTGGCCGGGTAGCGCATCGGCGTGTGCAGGATGCGGTCCACGAACAGGGCGCCGGAGGCCTTGTCGAATTCATATTTCACCGGTTCGCCGCCCACCGGCACTTCGATGATGACGTTGAGGCTGTTGGGCGGGTCGTCGCCCACTGGGATAAGATCGATACGCATGGGCGGGGGCCTTAGCCCCATCGGCAGCAATACAAAACCCGTTCAGCCTGAGCTTGTCGAGCCGCAGGCGACCGGAGGTCAACGCCTGTCCTGTTCTTGCGAGTCGCCCGGAAGAAGGACAGTGCTTCGACAAGCTCAGCATCAGCGGCTTTGTTTGGCGGACAAATCCGCTAAAGCGCGAGCCCCATGAGCAAGACCCCGCAGCGCGTTCGCGGCACGCAGGATATTTTCGGCGAGGATGCCGACCGTTTTCAGGCGGTGGTGTCCGCGTTCGACCGCGTGCGCCGGCTCTACGCCTTCCGCCGCGTCGAAATGCCGGTGTTCGAGGAGACGCAGGTCTTCGCCCGCTCGATCGGCGAGACCACCGATGTCGTGTCCAAGGAGATGTACAGTTTCGAGGATCGCGGCGGCGACAGCCTGACCCTGCGCCCGGAATTCACCGCCGGTATCTGCCGCGCTTATCTCAGCAATGGCTGGCAGCAGCATGCGCCGCTGAAGCTGGTCACGCACGGCGCGGCCTTCCGCTACGAGCGCCCGCAAAAGGGCCGTTATCGCCAGTTTCACCAGCTGGACGCCGAGACTATCGGCGCGGGCGAGCCGGCGGCGGATGTCGAGATCATCGCGATGGGCGCGCAATTGCTGGACGAACTCGGCATTTCGGAGCGGGTTGAACTGAAGCTCAACACTTTGGGCGATCCGGCGACGCGTGACGCCTGGCGCGATGCTTTGGTCGAGCATTTCCGTGGGCATCGGAACGATCTGTCCGAGGACAGCCGGGCGCGGCTGGAGAAGAATCCGCTGCGCATCCTCGACAGCAAGGCGCATCAGGATTGGCCGATCGTCGACGCCGCCCCGACGGTGGACGATTTCCTGACGGCCGAGGCGAGCGACTTCTTCGCGGCGGTGACGAGCGGCTTGGATGCGGCCGGAGTGAAATGGACCCGCGACCCGCGGCTGGTCCGCGGCCTCGATTATTACCGCCACACCGCCTTCGAGTTCGTCACCGAGGATCTCGGCGCGCAGAGCGCGGTGCTGGCCGGCGGCCGCTATGACGGCCTGATGGAAAGCCTCGGCGGCCCGCACACGCCCGCGGTCGGCTGGGCGGCCGGAATCGAGCGGCTCGGGATGCTGATCGACAGCCCTTGGCAGGAGCGGCCCGAGTTTGTCCTGGTTCCGATGGGAAGTGACGCCGAGATTTTCTGTGGCGGCTTCATTGCGGATCTTCGTCGGCGGGGCGTCTATTGCGATATGGCCTATCGCGGTAGCCTAAAGAAGCGGCTCCAACGTGCCGATGCGGCTAAGGCCAGCTATGCAATTCTTGTTGGTGAAGACGAGCTGGCTGCGGGCGAGGTGACGATCCGCAGCCTGAAGTCCGGCGAACAACTGCGCCGCTCGGTCGCTGAAATCTTGAAAGGCCCCATCGGTGGCCGCACCTTCACGCTGGTTTCGCTGACTCATGGCCTCGACGGGATTGCGAACACCCTATGACCTCCATTCCCCCCGAACGGATCGCGCAGATCGAGGCGCGGCGGGAGGAGTTGCAGGCGGCGATGGCGCAGCCGGACCTCGACCCGCAGGACTTCGTGAAACTCGCCAAGGATTATGCCGAGATCGAGCCGGTCGCGGCCGCCGCGAGCGAGCTGTCGAGGCTGCGCGGCGAACTGGCATCGCTGGAGCAGATGGCGGGGGAGAGCGACCCGGAACTGCGCGCGATGGCGGAGGAGGAACTGGCCGAGGTCCGCGAGAAGCTGCCTGAAGCCGAACGCGCGCTGGCGCTGAAATTGCTGCCGCGCGACGCCGCCGACGAGCGCGCCGCGATGCTCGAAATCCGCGCCGGGACGGGCGGCGACGAGGCGGCGCTCTTCGCCGGCGATCTGCTGCGCATGTACCAGCGTTATGCCGAGGAGAAGGGCTGGAAGGTCGAACTGATCTCCGCCAACGCCTCGGAAGTCGGCGGCTACAAGGAGGCGATCGCCTCGGTCACCGGCTCCGGCGTGTTCGCGCGGTTGAAGTTCGAGAGCGGCGTGCATCGCGTCCAGCGCGTACCGGCGACCGAGAGCGGCGGGCGCATCCATACCAGCGCCGCCACCGTCGCGGTGCTGCCCGAAGCCGAGGATGTCGACGTCCAGATCGACGAGGCGAAGGATCTGCGCATCGACGTGTTCCGCGCCTCCGGCCCCGGCGGCCAGTCGGTCAACACCACTGACAGCGCGGTGCGGATCACGCATATTCCCAGCGGGCTGGTGGTGATCCAGCAGGACGAGAAGAGCCAGCACAAGAACAAGGCGAAGGCACTGAAGGTGCTGCGTACGCGGCTGTACGAGCTGGAGCGCGAGCGGCTGGCGAGCGAGCGGGCGGGCGCGCGCAAATCGATGGTCGGCTCGGGCGACCGTTCCGAGCGCATCCGCACCTATAATTTCCCGCAGGGGCGGGTGACTGATCACCGCATCAATTTGACGCTGCATCGCTTGCCGGAAATCCTGGAAGGGCCGGGGCTGGAGGAAGTGGTCTCCGCCTTGATCGCCGAGGATGAAGCGGAGCGGCTGGCGACCCTGGATGCCTAGGGTTCGCGCGGCGCTCGCCGATGCGGAGCGCCGGCTGGCCGCCATTCCGGGCAGTCCGGGACAGGACGCGGCGCTGTTGATGGCGCATGCTCTCGGTGTGTCAGTCGCGGACCTGAAGCTTCGCTATCTCGACGAAGTGGCGCCCGCTGCCTTTGAGCCGCTCCTGCAGCGCCGCCTCGGGCGAGAACCGATAGCCTACATTACCGGCCGCGCCGGTTTCTGGACGATTGAGCTGACGGTCGGCCCCGGCGTGCTCATTCCGCGCGCCGACAGCGAAGCGCTGATCGAGGCGGCGGTCGAGCATTTTGGCGAGAGCGGGCCAAAGACGATCATCGACCTTGGCACGGGACCCGGCAGCCTGCTGCTTGCCGCACTCGCGCAATGGCCGGAGGCGCACGGGCTGGGAATCGACAGTTCGGAAAAGGCACGCGACTATTTCGAGACGAATGTGCTCGATCTCGATCTGGAAGACCGGGCGCGATTCAAGTTCGACGATTGGGCCGTGGACACGCACGGAGCGTTTGACCTTGTCCTGTGCAACCCGCCCTATATCGAGGATGCCGCACGGCTCGATCCCGACGTTGCCGAGTGGGAACCGCATACCGCTCTCTTCGCGGGCGCGGACGGGCTGGACGCCTATCGCGTGCTGGCCCCGCAGATCAGCCGCCTCGTTGCGCCCGGCGGCGTCGCCTGTATCGAGCATGGGGCGGGGCAGGGGCCGGCGGTGGCCGCATTGTTCGACGGCGGGCCGTTCACCATATCGTCACGCAAGGACCTTATGGGGATAGACCGTTGCCTCGTGTTGCGGCGGTAAGTTGACGCAAACTCTTTTGCGCTTGGATTTCGCTTAATCCGTGGTTACATAGGGGTCAGGGACGGGGCTCACAGCATCGATGATGTGAAGCCGGCCGTCGCCCATCCCGATTTGCATCGTCGCGGCTGTCGTCCAAAAAATGGGCGCACTGCTACCGCAAAACGCAAGGCTGGGCATCGCGGCCGGAAGGACCGGCCGGAATGAGGATCGAGACAGCAACTTTTGGCTAGGATCTCAATTTGATCAACAATCGTCAGAACGGCCGCCGTCGCGGCCGTGGCGGCACCGGTAGTGGCCGCCCGCCGAGTGGAATGCCCGGCAACCGGCAGGATAATCGCCAGCGCGGCAATGCTGCCCAGCTCCTGGAAAAGTACAAGCAGCTCGCGCGCGACGCGCAGCAGCAGGGCGACCGGGTGCAGAGCGAATATTATCTGCAGTTCGCCGACCATTATTTCCGCGTTCTCGGCGAGAGCCGCGCCCGCTTCGAAGAGCAGCGCCCGCGTGGCCGCGACGAAGATTATGACGAAGATGAGGGCGACGAGGATGCCGGCGGCGAGGGCGAAGAAGCCCGCGACGACGAGCAGGACCGCCGTCCGCAGCGCCGCGAATATCGCGACCAGCGCCCGCAGCGTGAAGAGCGGGACCAGCGTCCGCAGCGCGAGCCGCGGCAGGATCGCGAACCCCGTGGTGACCGCGAAGCTCGCCAGGATCGGGAGCCGCGTGAACAGCGTGAACCCCGTGAACCGCGCCAGGACCGCGAAGTCCGCGAGCCGCGCGGCGATGGCGAGGCGCGCTTCGAGCGCCCGCGCCGGACGCGCCGTCCGGTGAACGATGCCGGCGGTGACGAGGGCGATGCCCGCATCGCGCTGGACATTCTGCCACCGGCGATCGGCGCGCCCGCGCCTTCCGCCGGCGACGAGGAAGAAACGCCCAAGCCGCGCCGCCGCACCCGTCGTCCCGCCGCGGACGATGGCGACGTGACGCCCGAAGCCGCGTAATTTTACGAGGCCGGGGGAGAGTTTCTCCTCCCCCGGCCCATTTCGCGCATTGCCAACAAGCGTCCGATGAGACACTATCACCTCGATTGACGTATCGGGGAGATTGAGATGCGCCGTCTGTTGTCGCTTTGCGCCCTCGCCACCACCGCGCTGACGGCCGTGCCCGCCGTTGCACAGACGATCGCGCCGCCCGGCCAGTCAGCGCAGGGCGAGGTGTCGATCACCATCTACAATAACGATCTCGCGCTGGTGCAGGACGTCCGCAATCTCGGCTTCGGCCAGGGCCGCGTCCGCCAGGAATTCCCCGACGTCTCCGCCCAGATCCGTCCGCAGACGGTGACGATGACCGGCGACGGTCTGTCGATCGTCGAGCAGAATTTCGATTTCGACCTGCTGTCGCCGCAGGCCCTGATCCAGGCCGCGGTCGGCGAGACGATCACGCTTGTCCGCACCAATCCCGCCACCGGCGCGGAGACGCGCGAGCGGGCGTTGGTGCTCGCGGCCAATGGCGGCGTCGTGCTGCAGATCGGCAATAGGATCGAAGTGCTGCGTGACGATGGCCTGCCGGTGCGCGTGATCTTCGACCAGGCGCCGCCGAATTTGCGCGCGCGGCCGACCCTGTCCGTGACCGTCAACAGCGCCCGCACGGGCCAACGCCCTGTCACTCTGACCTATCTGACCGGCGGCCTGGCCTGGAGCGCCGACTATGTCGCCTTGTTCGATGAGCGGGCCGGGCGGATGGACGTGCAGGGCTGGATCACGTTGGTGAACAATAGCGGCACGGAATTCCGCGCGGCGAACACATTGCTCGTGGCGGGCGATGTGAACGGGCAGCAGGCGCAATATGGCCGTCGCGCGCCGGGTCCTATCCGCCAGCCGGGCACAGAAACGTCGGATCGCGAGCGGCTCGGCGATTTCTATCTCTACCCGCTGCCCGAGCGCACCACGATCGCCAACCGCCAGACCAAGCAGGTCAGCTTCCTCGACGTGGCCGGTGCGCAGGCGCAGCGCGTCTATGAATATACCAATGGCTGGATGGGCACGTCCGATCAGGCACAGAGCGCGGCGACGGTGCTGCGCTTCTCCAGCTCGCGCGACCAGGGGCTGGGCGATGCGCTGCCGGCCGGCACGGTGCGCGTCTATCAGCGCGACGCGCGCGGCAATCCGCAATTCGTCGGCGAAAGCCGGATCGGCCATACGCCGATGGGCTCCGAGCTGGGCCTCACCACCGGCTCGGCCTTCGACGTGAAGGTGCAGCCCGTGGTCACCGACCGCCGCCGCGTCACCGCCGCCGAATGGGAAGCGAGCGCGCGCTACCGGATCGTGCAGAACGGGCGGGTCACCAATGTCGAGGTGCAGAGCCAGCCGACTTATTGGCAGACGAGCATGCGCTACACTTTGACCAATGCGCGGCCCGAGCCGGTGACGGTGGTGCTGACTCAGGACGGCTTGGATTATGGCTGGGAGGATACGCGCATCGTGTCCGAGACGCAGCAGAGCGAGCGGCCGACCTCTTCGCGCGCGGTGTGGCGGGTGGCGGTACCGGCCAATGGCAGCACGACGGTGGAAGCCGTCTTCCAGACCCGCCACTGAGCCGCACGATGCGCCCGCGCGCGCTCCTGCTGCTGCCCGGCCTGCTGTCAGGCGGCGTCGCCGCGGCGCAGCCGATCGTGACGTCGGTTTCGGCGGAGCGGCTGGAAGTAACCGTCTATCGCGATCTCGGTCGCGGCGACCGGGAGATGCGGCTCGACTGGCTGAACGGCTTCGCGCTGATCACCGAACGGCGGCGCGTAACGCTGCAGCCCGGCGAGAGCGTGATCCGGTTCGAAGGCGTGGCGGGCGGGATCGTGCCGCAATCGGCGATCGTCACCGGCTTTCCGGACGGTGTGGTCGAACGCAACCGCGACGCCTATCTGCTGTCGCCCGCGACCTTGCTCGACCGTTCGCTTGGCCGCCGCGTGACGTTGCGCCGCACCTCGCTCGCCACCGGTCAGGTGCGCGAGCAGGATGCGGTGGTGCGCAGCGGCGCGCAGGGCGCGGTCGTGCTGGAAACGCCGGACGGGGTCGAAGCTTTGCGCTGCTCCGGCCTCCGCGAGGCGGTCGAATATCATGGTGTGCCGGAAGGCCTGTCGGCACGCCCGACCTTGTCGGTGCTGACCCGCGCCACCCGCGCGATCGAGGCGGAAGTGACGCTTTCCTATCTCGCCAGTGGCTTCGACTGGCAGGCCAATTACATCGCCGAACTGGCGGACGATGGCCGCAGCATGCGGCTGTTCGCCTGGCTGACCCTGGCGAGCACGGACGAGACCAGCTTCCCGAATGCCGATACGCAGGCGGTGGCGGGGCAGGTGAATTACACCCGCGCGGCTGTGCCGCCGGCGGCGGGCGGGCCGTTGCAATTGCGCTGCTGGCCGAGCCAGACGACCAGCGACCTGCCCTATGAGCAATTCGAACGGCAGGCGGGGCGCGGCATGCTGGCCGACGGGGAGTCGATTATGGTCACGGGCGCGCGCATGGCCGTGCCCGCGCCACCCCCGCCTCCGCCGTCGCCGGCAATGGCCGCACCCGCCGCCGTGGTGGCGGTGCAGGAAGAATTGGGTGATCTGAAGCTCTACCGCATTCCCGAACCGGTCACGGTGGCCGCAAACGGGCAGAAGCAGGTCGCCCTGCTGGTGCGCGACGCGGTGCCGGTGCGCACCGTCTATCGCATCCGGGCCGCCGCAAATTTTACCGGCGACCTGGCACAGGCGCAGCGCGTGCTGGTCACCCGCAATCGCGAACAGGAAAGGCTCGGCGTGCCGCTGCCGACCGGGCCGGTCGCTGCCTTCGTGAGCCGCGCCGGCGCGCCGTTCCTGATCGGACAGGGCAATATGCGCGATTATGCGGTCGGCGAGGATGTCGAGGTGGCTATCGGCGTCTCGCCTGGCGTGCGCATCCGGCAGGAACGGGTGGCGACGAATGCGGCGCAGGGCTGGTCGGACTATGTCGTGACCGTCAGCAGCGATCAGGCGCGGGCGATCGACTTCGAGCTGGAAATGCCCCTCCCGGCCAACACCCGCATCGAGCGCGCGGCCCTGGCGGAACGCGACGGGATGCGCCTCTGGGCGGTGACGATCCCCGCCAACGGCACGCAGACCCTGCGGTACAGGCTGCGGTCGCTCCAGCCGCGGCCCTGACCGCGCCATGCGCGCGGCTCTGGTCCTGATCGCTTTGAGCCTCACCGGCACGGCCAGCGCGCAACCATTGGTATCGGCCGCGCCGGACCGGATCGAGGTGACGGTCTATCGCGACCCCGATCGCGGTGAGGAGGCGATGGACCTCGGCTGGCTGGACGGCTTCGCCCTGATCAGCGAAAGGCGGCGTGTGCGGTTGCCCGCCGGTGAGAGCGTTGTCCGTTTCGAGGGCGTGGCGGGCGGCATCGTGCCGCAATCGGCGATCGTGACCGGTTTCCCGAACGGCGTGGTCGAGCGCAACCGCGACGCCTATCTGCTGTCGCCCGGCACCCTGCTCGACCGTTCGCTCGGGCGCCGCGTTCATCTGCGCCGCACCTCGCTGGCGACCGGCGTGGTGCGCGAGCAGGAAGCTGTGGTCCGCAGCGGCGCCGGCGGCGCCGTCGTGCTGGAGAGCGCCGACGGGATCGAGGCGCTGCGCTGCACCGGCCTGCCCGAGACGATCGCTTACGACGAGGTTCCGGCCGAGCTTTCGGCCAAGCCGACGCTGGCGGTGCGGGTCCGGACGGCGGCGCCGGTCGAGGCGGACGTCACTCTCTCCTATCTCGCGACCGGGTTCGACTGGGAGGCGACCTATCTCGCCGAATTGTCGGACGACGGCCGCAGCATGCGCCTGTTCGCCTGGCTGGCGCTCGCCAGCACGGATGAGACCGGCTTCCCCAATGCCGATACACAGGCCGTGGCGGGCAGGCCCAATTACGAGCGCGCTGAAGTTCCGCCATCCGAGGGCGGGCCACTCGAGCTGCGCTGTTGGCCCGGCGCGACGACCAGCGATATTGTCGATGTCGTCCAGGGCGAGGAATTCACGCTGTCCGGCGCGGTCAGGGTTGACGACGTCATCAACGAGTTGCCGCAGGTTGAGTCCGACGAAGGGTCGATAATCGTCACCGCCAGCCGCGTTGGCGGCATGGCGCAGGTTGCGGCCCAGGAGGATCTTGGCGATCTGAAACTCTATCGCATCCCCGAGCCGGTGACGATTGCCGCAAATTCGCAAAAGCAGGTTGCCCTGCTGGTGCGCGAGAACGTGCCGGTCGACACCGTCTATCGCTACCGGGACGAGGCCGACGACACGGACGTGCCGGACCGGCCCGCCAACCGTTTCATTGTCACCCGCAATCGCGAGCAGGAGAATCTCGGCCTGCCGCTGCCGTCCGGCACCGTCGCCGCCTTCGTCGCCTATCGTGACCGGCCGTTTCTGATCGGCCAGGGCAGTCTGGCCGACCATGCCGTCGGCGAAGATGTGGAGATCGACATCGGCGCCGCGCCCGGTGTGACCACGATGATCGAAGCCGTGGCGAGCGGGAGAGACTGGGAAGAGTTCGATCTGACGGTCACAAGCGATCGCCCGCACCCGATCCGGTTCGAGGCCGAACTGGCCGTGCCCGACGATATGCGGCTGACGCGCGCAAGCCTGCCGGAGCGCGACGGCATGCGGCTATGGGCGGTCGAGGTGCCGGCGAACGGCAGCCGCACCCTGCGCTACCGGCTGCAGCGCAACCCGCGCCCTCGTTAGGCGGCGCGCTTGACCGGCCGAGGCCGGTGATTTTCGTCCAGCGCGACGAAGGTGAAGAGCGCTTCCGTTACCTTCACTTCGCTCCGCCCGCGGTCGCGGCTGGCGACCACCTCGATGCGGATCGCTATCGAGGTGCGTCCGATCCGCTCGACCCAGGCATAGACCGAGATCACGTCGTGCAGCAGGATCGGCTGGATGAACTCCATCGCCTGGATAGCAACAGTGGCGACCGATCCCTCCGCCTCGCGAGAGGCGACGATGCCGGCGGCGATGTCCATCTGGCTCAGCACCCAGCCGCCGAAAATATGGCCGTTGGCATTGATGTCGCCGGGACGGGGGACGACGCGCAGGATCGCCTCGCCCTTTTCGGGCGTTGTGTTGGGGGTGTGGTCGGTCATGCCCGGCGCTTTGAACGCGCGTCCTTGAACGATCAAGCGCCCAGTCCTAAGCTTCGGCGAGATAAGGAGAAGGCCATGACCATCGCCGCGATCCTGGAAACGAGAGCGGGCAGCGCGCCCGTGACGGTGGAGCGCGACCGGCCGGTGCGCGAAGTGATCGCGATGCTGGCCGAGCGAAAGATCGGCGCGACGCCGGTGATGGACGGCGGCAATGTCGCCGGGATCATGTCCGAACGCGACGTCATCATCTGCCTGAACCGCGACGGCGCGGCGGTGCTCGACTGGCCGGTCGAGAAGATCATGACCGCCCCGGCGATCACGGTGGAGCCGGCGCGGACGGTGCTGTCGGCCCTGTCGCTGATGACCAGCCGCCGCATCCGCCATTTGCCGGTGGTCGAGGGCGGGAATCTGGTCGGGATCGTGTCGATCGGCGATCTGGTGAAGCACCGGCTCGACAAGATCGAGGCGGAGGCCGAAGCCATGCTGAGCTACATCCAGACTGCCTGAATCCGCCGGCCTCCCGGGGAGAGCGCCGATGAAGATCCTTGATCGCTTTCCCGACGCCGAGACGGAGCGCGCCTTCGTGCGGGCCGAGCGGGCCGAGCGCGGCTTTGCCATCCGCGCCCTGATCGCCATCGCGGTCGCCACCCTGCTCAGCTACATCTTCCTCAATCCCCACCATTTCCCGCCCGAGGGCGTGATCGCCTATTCCCAGGCGGCGGGGCTGCTGATCGTGCTGATGGCGGGCCTGTTCCTGTTCACCCGCACGCGCCTCTATCTGGAGCAGTCCTGGCTCGACCTGCCTATCTTCATCGGGCTGGCGGCCGCATTCAAATGGCTGGCGATGGTGCTGGCCGATCTGGCGCCGGTTACCGGCATCCCGCCGCACGCCATGGCCGCGATCCAGATGGCGATCCTGGTCGTGTTCGCGAGTGTCGCCTTCGCCGCGACCTTCCATCTCTTCGTGGCCTGGGCGGTGACGGTGCTCGGCCTGTTCGCGCTCTGGCTGATGACCCTGCCCGGCGTGCCCGACATCACGCGCATGTATACGCTGACCAATTTCACCACCTTCTTCGTCTTCGCCCTCTACTTCAACTGGGACATTGAAAGGCGCGCGCGGAAGGTGTTCGCGGCCAGCAAGGCGCTGGAGGCGGAACGGGCCAAGACCGAGGAACTGCTCTATAATGTGCTGCCGCAGGAGGTCGCGGCGCGGCTGCGCACGGGGCAGGCGGTGGCCGATTCCTTTTCCGACCTCACTGTCGTGTTCGTCGACCTGGCCGATTTCTCGAATCTGGCCCGGCGGCTGTCGCCCGGCCATCTGGTGCAGGTGCTGAACCGTTTCTTCTCGGCCGCCGATGGCTGCGCCGAGCGGCACGGGCTGGAGAAAGTCAAGACGATCGGCGACGCCTATCTGGCGGTGGCCGGAGGGATGGCGTCCTGCGCGGGGGACAGCCAGGCGGCGGTGCGCTTCGCCCGCGACCTGATCGGCGAGTTGCAGGCGATCGAGCGCGAGCACGGCCTGTCCCTGCAGGTGCGCATCGGCATCCATACCGGGCCGGCGGTGGGCGGTGTGATCGGCACCAACCGGCTGGCTTACGATTATTGGGGCGACACTTTGAACATCGCCGCGCGGCTACAGGGCGTGGCGCCGCTAAACGGCATCGCTGTGTCGGAATCGACCTATTTCCAGACGCGCGGCATTCAGGATTACGAACCGCAGGCGGTGGTGCTGAAGGGGATTGGCGATGCAACTGCCTATGCCGCGAAGCTGGGTGGCGGGGCGGAGGCGCAAGGAGACGGCTGATGGCGAAAGTGACGGGACTCGGCGGGATTTTCTACAAGGTGCCCGATCCGGCCGCGACCAGCGCCTGGTACAAGGACAATCTCGGCATCGGCGGCGAATGGGGCGCGATGTTTCCGTGGAGCGCCGAGCCTGGCGGGGAGGCCTACAGCCTGCTCAGCCCGTTCAAGCAGAGCACCGATTATATGGAGCCGTCGACGGCGGGCTTCATGATCAATTTGCGCGTCGATGATCTGGACGGGATGATTGCCGAACTGGAGAGAAAGGGCATCGCCATCCTCGGGCGACAGGACGAGGATTATGGCAATTTCGCCTGGATCCTGGACCCGGACGGCATCAAGATCGAGCTGTGGCAGCAAAAGGGTCCGGCGCCGGGCTGAGCTGTCCGCTTTCAATGAAAGTCGCGTGATTTGACCCGGATTGCCGGCGCGTCCGGGCGTGTGCGCAGGAAGGGCTGCGGATCGATGTCGCGTGACTTGCGCTCCCGGGGGTCGTAGCCGCCGTTCCGCGCGCCATCGCCGGGCCCGGTGCGATGTGGAAAGTCGCGCTCGCCCACCGTGGCGAGCAGACCGGTGAGATCCTCCATCCCTGCGGTCACCAGGTGGATGACCTTCCCCTCCTTCTGCACCACGCCGTGCACCGCGATCATCGACGCCCCCATGACGATCCGCCGGTTCGCTTCGAATACACGCTGCCAGGCGAGCGCATTGGCGATGCCGGTCTCGTCCTCGAGCGTGACGAAGAGGACATTGCCCTTGCCCGGCCGCTGGCGGACCAGGATGAGTCCCGCGACCGACGCCCGCGCCCCGTCCTTCACATGCTTCAACGCGCCGCAGGGCATGATGCCCCGACGTGCGAGCGTCTCGCGCAGGAAGGTCAGCGGATGATCGCGCAGCGACAGCTGCACCATGCGATAATCCTCCACCACCTCACGCCCCGCGGTCAGCGGCGTCAGCGCGACCTCGGGCTCGAAGGTGCGGGCATCGGCATGGTCGAACAAGGGCAAAGGCCGCCCGCTGCCCAGCCCGCGAATTTTCCAGAGCGCCTGCCGCCGGTCGAGCCCGAGCGCCTGGAAGGCATCCGCATCGGCCAGTTTCTCCAGGGCTGAGGCCGGCACGCCGGACCGCCGCCAGACATCCTCGACCGACCCGAACGGACCCTCCATCGCCGTCGCCGCGATCAGCGCGCCATGATCGTTGGACAGGCCCTTCACCTGCCGGAGGCCGAGCCGCAGCGGCAGCCGCCCCCCACCCTCGCCCTCCAGTGTGCAATCCCACCGGCTGGCATTCACGCAGACCGGACGGACCTCGACGCCATGTTCCTGTGCATCGCGGACCAACTGGGCGGGCGCGTAGAAGCCCATCGGCTGGGCGTTGAGCAAAGCGGCGCAGAAGATGTCGGGATGATAATATTTCATCCAGCAGGAAGCGTAGGCGATCTTGGCGAAGCTTGCGGCGTGGCTTTCGGGGAAGCCGTAGCTGCCGAAGCCTTCGATCTGCCGGAACGTCCGTTCGGCGAAGTCGCGATCATACCCCTTCTTCAGCATCCCGTTGATCATGTCGTCGCGAAAATGGCTGACCCCGCCCGTGGACTTGAAGGTCGCCATCGAGCGGCGCAGCGCATCGGCCTTGGCCGGCGAAAAGCCGGCGCCGACAATCGCCACCTTCATCGCCTGCTCCTGGAAGAGCGGCACACCGAGCGTCTTCTTCAACACGCCTTCGAGTTCGGGGCTGGGATATTTCGGCTTCTCCCCCTCGCGCCGCTTCAAATAGGGGTGGACCATATTGCCCTGGATCGGTCCCGGGCGGACGATCGCGACTTGGATGACGATGTCGTAGAAGACGCGGGGCCTGAGCCTCGGGAGCATCGACATCTGCGCCCGACTCTCGATCTGGAAAACGCCAATCGTGTCCGCCTCGCAGATCATGTCGTAAACCTTGGGGTCGTCCTCCTGCATTTCCGAGGATGCGAGCGTAAGACGCTGGCCCTTATGCTCGGCCAGCAGATCGAAGGCCCGGCGCATGCAGCCCAGCATGCCGACGCCGAGCACGTCGACCTTCATGATCTTCAATTCCTCGAGATCGTCCTTTTCCCATTCGATCACTTGCCGATCGACCATCGTCGCAGGTTCGATCGGTACGAGAGTATCGAGCCGGTCACGGGTGAGCACGAAGCCGCCCGGATGCTGCGAGAGATGGCGCGGGGTGCCGATCAGCTGGCGGGCCAGGTCCAGCGTCAGCGCCAGGCGAGGATCGTTCTTGTCGAGGCCGAGTTCTTCGATATGCCGTTCCGCGACGCCTTCATTCGACCAGCCCCAGACCTGCCCGGACAAGGTGCCGGTCACATCTTCGCTGAGCCCGAGCGCCTTGCCGACCTCGCGCACCGCGCCGCGCGTGCGGTAGCAGCTGACCACGGCGGTGAGCGCGGCATGTTCGTGGCCGTAGGTTTCGTAAATCCACTGGATCACCTCTTCGCGCCGGTCATGTTCGAAATCGACGTCGATGTCGGGCGGTTCGTCCCGGTCGTCGGACAGGAAGCGCTCGAACAGCAAGGTGTGGATGATCGGGTCGATCGAGGTGATGCCCAGGATGTAGCAGATTATCGAATTGGCCGCCGAGCCACGCCCCTGGCAGAGGATGTCCTGACTTTTCGCGAAGCCGACGATCGAATGGACGGTGAGGAAATAGGGGGCGTAACGCCAGCGGTGTACCAGCCGCAATTCGTGCGTGAGCAGCTTGCGGTAGCGCTTCGGCGGTTGGCCGCCGAATTTCTCATTGAGCGCCATCCAGGTCATCCGCTCCAGCGCCTTCTGCGGAGAGCGGCTCGTCATGACGATCTCGTCGGGATATTGATAGGCGAGCTCACGTAGAGAGAAAGTGCAGCGCTCGGCGATATCCGCCGTCGCCCGAACTGCATCCGGGAAGTGCCTGAAGCGGCGCTCCATCTCTTCCGGAGACTTCAAATGGCGGTCGGCGAAACGCTCGCGGCGGAAGCCGAGTTCGTCGATGGTGCAATGTTCGCGGATCGCGGTGACGACGTCCTGGAGCATGCGCTTGTCGGGGCTGTCGTAGAGGACGTCGCCGGTGGCCAAAGAGCGAACGCCGAAGCGGCGGGCGAGCGCATCCAGTGCCTTCAGCCGCTTCATTTCGCCTGGCCGTCGCCGGTGCGTCAGGGCGAGATGGGCACGGTCGCCGAACATGTCCGCCATCTGCGCGAGTGCGATTTCGGTGACTCGGCCGGCTTCGTCGGGGAGCAAGGCGGCGACCAGTCCCTGGGACCAATGCTCGACATCCTCCCAATGGAGGAAGCATTGGCCTTTCTCGCCCTTCCTGCGATCGACCCGGCTCTTGCCGGTGCTGAGCAGCCGGGTCAGCCGCGACCAGGCGGCAAGGTCCTCGGGCCAGACCAGCAAGGCGCTGCCGTCCATCAGATCGAGCCGGCAGCCCGCGATCAGACGGACTTTCCTTCCTGCGAAGCGCTCCTCATCCTGTTCGATCTCGCGCGAGGCCCGCAGCGCCTTGACCAGCCCGCCGACACTGTTGCGGTCCGCAATCCCCAGCGCCGGATAGCCGAGCAATGCGGCCGCCACGAACAGCTCCCCCGCGCTGGAAACACCGCGAAGGAAGCTGAAATGAGTCGCGACCTGCAGCTCGACGTAGGTCATGCGGCGAGGGCGCTCTTGTCGCCCGAGGAGAGCGGCCAGCTTTTCAGCACATCGTGGCGGGTCAGGCCGACATGGCTGTGGACGAGCGCCAGTTCATCGGCCTGCCAGCCGATCGGGGCGACCGGACGGAAGAAATAGTCATCGTGGCGATAGAGGAGTGTCAAATGGGGGCTGAATGTCCATTCCGGGCGCAGAAGGCAGGAGCGTCGAAGGGCGCGCTCCAATTGCGCCTGCAAGAGCCGCAGCCGGTCGGGCGGTGCGGTCGGGCAAAGCGCCAGCGAGCGACCGCTGCTCGAAAGCCGATCCAGCTCCAGCGCGAAAGATGCGAGCAGCATGTCGGCTGGCATGCGCATCATCCGCTCCGCCAGGCCGGCCGGCCTCGTCCCGAAGTCTCCCGTGATCGCCAGGGTCATGTGGAGATGACGGCTGAGCACGCGCCGGCCTCCGCCGAGCGCGAAAGACAGCCGCTCTATCTCACACGCCGCCCGGCGTGGCGGCAGGAGGGCAAAGAAGAAGCGATGGCATTGGGCCGTCCTCATGCGAACACCCCCTGCAGCCACCAGCTGAGGTCGCCGGTGGCCTCGTCCTCGCCATCGCCCTTGCGGAACAGCCAGAAGCGGGCGCCGGCTTCGTCCTCGACCTGGAAGTAATCGCGGATCGCGGCCTGCTCGCCGCGGCGGCGCCACCATTCGCCGAACACGCGCTCCGGTCCGTCGGCGGCGCGGACGCGATGAGACCGGCCGCGCCAGCTGAAGCGCGCGGGGGCGCCGTCAGGAAGCGGGGCGATCACGTGATCGACCGGTTCGGGCGGATGAAGCAGGCGGACGGGACGCGGCCAGTCGGGCCAGTGCGCCACATCCGCCAATGGCCCGACCGCATGGACGCTGCGTTCGGGCAGGTCGCTTTCCAGCGCACTCAGGCGGTGCACGCGCCGTTCGCCGAGCCGGACGGTCAGTTGATCCACCAGCATGGCGAGGTCGGAGGCAGGCCGCTCACCCGCCAGTTCGCCCTCGATCGGCTGCGGCGGCAAGGGCTCGATGCGGGCGGCGAGGAGGTGAAGGCGCTCGATGCCGAAACCGGGCTCGATCGTCTCGATCCTGGCGCAGAGCAATGCGTGCAGATGCGCGCCATCGCGAGTGGCGCGGGCGAGGCCGATCTCGATCTCCTGCCTGTCCCTGTCCACGCGTTCGCAGGTCAGGATCAGGCGGCGAACGCCGAGCCCCTGTTCGCGCAACAGCGGCACCAGCCGCCGCACCGCCTCGCCCGCCGCCTCGCCGATCGCTTCGGCGGTGGCGATCGGCTCGAGGAAGCCAAGCAGGGTCGCCGGTGGGTCTTCCGGCACGATCGGCTCGAACGGTTCGGGCGCGCGACCCAAGGCCTGGTCGAGGCGGCGCAGGATCGTTTCGCCGAAGCGGCGCTGGAGCGGGCCGCGCGGCTTGGCGATGAGGTCGCCGATCCGTTCCAGCCCCAGCCGGTGCGCGGCGCCCAGCACGTCAGCGTCCAGCCGCAGCGCGGCGAGCGGCATCGGTGCGAGCGCGTCCGCTTCGCCATGCAGGCGGCAGTGGATCAGGGGCTTGTGCCCGTAACGGGCGAGCGCATGGGCCGCGCCAAGGCTGCCGGCGACGGCGATGCGGGCGGTAAAGCCCAGCCGGCGGACGAAGGCGAGGATGCGGCGGCACATCTGCTCCTCGCCGCCGAACAGATGATCGACGCCGGTCAGATCAAGCCACAGCCCGTCCGCTCCTGAGATTGCGGCACGCGGTGTCCAGCGGCGGGCGGCAAACAGGCCGAGCCGGGCCAGCCAGGCGGCATCGCCCTCGCCATCCGCAGGCCGCGCGTCGAGCCCGCGCACCATGACCCGCGCCTTGGCCAGCGGCATGCCCGGGGCGAGGCCGAGCGCGCGGGCGCGGCGGCAAGCGGCGGTCAGCAGGTCGCGATTGCCGGTGCGGGCATAAGTGACGAGCGCGCCTTCGGCTTCGCGCAGCCTGGGCGCCTGCGCCGATGCGCCCAGCGCCCAGCGCGCGCCCGGCCGCCAGCCGCCGCCGCGCGGGCAGGAGCAATCCTCGATCCGCTCGCCGGGACCGGCCGTTTCGGGCGACGGGCCTAGCGCAAGCAGATCGTTCAGCTGGTCGCGCAGGCGCTGTCCGCCTGTCGCCGCGGAAGCGAGGCGGGGTGACGTATCAGGCCGCGATCCACGCTCCCGCCGGACGATCCGTTCGATCGGCAGTTGCGGCAAATAGAGCGAAGCGAGCCTCGGCATCGGGGGCCTCCATCAGCCATTCATGAGGGGGACCGCCGCGCTGGCGGACGAGCTCGACCCGCCAGCGGGCGCGGCCGAGGCCGTCATAGGGCACCGGCGCGGACGGCGCGCAGCCGATCCGCCAGCGCGTGACGGCGGCGGACGGCGGCGCCAGCGGATCATCCTCCGCCTTGCGCCGGCGGCGGAGCAGCAAAGCGGGCAGGCCGTCGCTTTCGGCGGCGAGCTGCAGCCGCCGGGTCGCCGCCATGTCGGCCCGCTTCGCCTCGCCCAGCACAGCGGCGAGGCCGCCATGACGGACGCCATCCTCCATCACCGCGAGTGTTTCGGCATCGTCCCGGCATTCGGCGTAGAGGACCATGTCCGGCGTCAGCCCCGCCTGCGCCAGTCCCGGCGCGAACAGGTCCCGCCGGGTCACCGCCCACAAGACTTGCCCGCCCCCCGCTGCGCGCGCGAACCGCGCCGCCAGCGCCGCCTGAAACAGAGTGGCGGCGGCATCACTGGCCATGTCCGGCCCGGCCGCCGCCACTTCGTGCAGCGCGCGCATGGCCAGGCCGCCGCCCGCAAGCCGGTCGTCGATCTCCGCAATCCCGAACGGCAGAAAATCCGCACGGCCCGCTGGCGAAATGCCCTCGATCCGGCGTATCTCGCCGCGCAGGGCATCCAGGCGCTCGGCTTGGGAAAAGGCGGAGGACATACACGACTCGACTCAATTGTTCTCTATATGTTCTTCTTATGCTCCTCATGAGTCAATCGCTTCCGGCCACTCGACATTCAGAAAAGCCGCTTCATACAGGCACGATGCTTTTCCGCGCGCTGGCTCTCGCCGCTTCACTCGCCCTCATTCCCGCCACTGCCTTCGCCCAGCAGCCGACGACCCCGGCGCCGTCCGAACCCGGCTGGCTTTATCGGGGCAGCGACCTGCCGCCCGATCCCGCCTGGCGCTTCGGCGTGCTGCCCAACGGCGTCCATTATGCCGTGCGCCGCAATGCGCGGCCGGAGCGGCAAGTCTCGATCCGGGTGCGGATCGCCGCCGGGTCGCTGCACGAGCAGCCGCATGAGCAGGGCTGGGCGCATCTGGTCGAGCATCTCGCCTTCCGCGGCTCGGCCAATTTCGCCGACCGCGAGGCGCGGCACATCTGGCAGCAACTGGGCGCCAGCTTCGGCAGCGACACCAATGCCTTCACCGGCGCGACGCAGACCTTCTACCAGCTCGATCTGCCCAATGCGGATCGCGAGAAGCTGGACCGCAGCCTGCACGTCATGGCGGACATGCTGTCCGCGGCCAATTTCGATCCGGCGGCGGTCGAGGCGGAGCGCGGCATCGTCAAGGCCGAGAAGGAAAGGCGGCCGGAACTGGGCGTGCGGGTCGGCGATGCCGGGCGGCGGCTGTTCGGCCACGGTCTGACTTTCGCCACGCGCGAGACGATCGGCACCGACGAGACGCTGAATGGCGCGACGGCTGATGGGCTGCGGGCCTTCTACCGCCGCTGGTACCGGCCGGAGCGGGCGACCGTGATCATGGCGGGCGATCTCGATCCCGCCGTGATGGTGCAGCTGATCGAGGCGCGCTTCGGTGGCTGGCGCGGCCAGGGAGAGGCGCCCGCGGAACCCGATTTCGGCCGGCCCACCGCGCCGCCTTCGCCGGTTGCCGAAGTGGATTATCCGGGCGCGCCATTGAGTGCGACCGTCGCCTGGACCCGGCCCTATGTCGCCACCCCATCGACCCGCGCGGCCCAGCAGGCGGGGCTGGAGGAAGTCCTTGCCACGACCATCATCAACCGCCGGCTGGAGCGCCGCGCCAGGGCCGAGGCGGCCTATATCGGCGCCGGGCTCAGCCAGAACGATCATCCCGGCACCGCCGACATCACCCAATTGTCGTTGACGGTGCGCGGCGATGCGTGGCGTGAGGCGCTCAATCAGGCTTTCGCGGTGATCGCCGATGCCCGCCGCGCCCCGCCCAGCGCAGCCGAGATTGCGCGTGAAATGGCCAATATGCAGACCGCCGCCCGGGCCGGAGTGGAGGCCGAGCCGACCTTGTCGTCGCAGCTGCACGCGACGCGGCTGGTCAATGCCGTCGATCAACGCGAAGTCGTCATTTCCGCGCCGGCCTCGCTGGCCCTGCTCGATGCCCTTGCCCCCGCGATGACGCCGGAACGGATCGCCGCAGCGACCGAACGGCTGTTCGCCGGTGCCACGCCGCGCTTGCTCCTCCTGTCGCCGGCGCCGGTCGAGGGCGGGGCGGGCCGCCTTGCCGGGGCGCTGGCCGAAGCGCAGCGTGCTTTGCCGTCGGAACGCGGCGACGAGCGCATGGTCAGCTTCGATTCCCTGCCCCTTCCCGGTGCGCCGGGCCGCGAAGTCTCCCGCGAACGGATCGAGGATCTGGACGTCACCATCGTCCGCTTCGCCAACGGCTCCACCCTCACCTTCAAGCCGACGCGGTTCGACGAAGGCCGGGTGTTCGTTCGCCTGCGCTTCGGCAATGGTGTTTCGGGACTCGATCCGGCGCAACCGTCACTGGGCTGGGCGGCTGGCTTCGTCGGTCCCTCGGGTGTCGCCGATCTGGATCTCGACGCGATGGAGCGGCTGCTGACCGGGCGGCGGATCAGCATGGCGTTCGGCCTGGACGAAAATGCCTATCAATTGTCCGGCGCGACCAGCGCGGCGGATTTGCGCGATCAGCTGCGGCTGCTGACCGCCAAGCTCACTCATCCGCGCTGGGACCCGGCTTTGTTCCGCCGCTACCAGACCAATGCGCTGCAAAGCTATGAGCTGCAATTCTCCACTGCGGCAGGGCGGGGGCAGCGCGAATTGTCGGCGCTGGTCCGGCCGGGCGATGCCCGCTTCGCGCCGCTGTCGCGCGAGGCGCTGACCAATGCGACCCCCGAAGGGCTACAGGCCTTCTTCACCCCGCGCCTCGGCGAAGGGCCGGTCCATGCCGTGGTCGTCGGTGACATCGCGCTCGACCAGGTGATCGCGGCCATGCGCGAAACGATCGGCGCGCTGCCCGCGCGGACGACGCCGCCGGTCCAGGCCGATCCCGCCGCGACGCGCCCGCCCGCGCCGAACCCGGAGCCGGCCCGCTTCACGCATAATGGCGACCCCGCCCAGGCCTTCGCTTTGATTGGCTGGTCGACGGTGGGTGGCAGCGCCGACGTCAAGACCCGCCGCGCGCTCGCGCTGGCCGGCAACATGCTGCAGGCGCGTCTGTTCGAAAGTCTGCGCGAGGCGGAAGGCGCGGCTTATTCACCGAGCGCCACGCATCTCGCCTCCGAAACGTTCAACAATTGGGGCATATTCTATGCCGCGTCGGAAGTGCGGCCGGATCAGGTTCCCGTCTTCCTGCGCATCGCGCGTGAGACCGTCGCCGATCTCGCCGCGCGCCCGGCGGCGGCAGACGAATTCGCCCGCGCGCAGAATCCCGTGGTCAGCGGGATCGAGCGGCGGTTGATGACCAACGGCTATTGGCTGGACGCGATCGAGGATGTCGGGACCGATCCGCGCGCGCTGGCGGAAGTGCGCTCCTACCTCGCCGATTATCGCGAGCTGACGCCGGAAGATGTGCGCGCCGCGGTCGCGGCTTATGTCGCCGATGCGGGCGATTGGTCGATGGTGGTTCTGCCGGCGCGTGGCGCCGCGGAGGCCGCTGCGCGTTGACACCGCTAGCCCCGGGGTGAAAGAGGCAGGGCGATGGCTGCCAGCGCCCAGCAGGCCGCCCCCCGATCGCGGGGGCCGGTGCCCGCCCAGTGGAATCCGCTGCGGCTCCAGCGCCAGCCCTTCTTCAAGGACAAGAATCGCGCCTTCTGGCTCCTGCAATCGTCAGGCTGGGCGGCCTATTTTCTCCTCCGCACGCTGACCGGCGTCGCCAATGCCTTCGGTTGGAGCTACGTCCTCCACACCGCTCTGCTGACCGCGACCGGCTATTCGGTGACCTTGCTGATGGCGGCGGCCTATCGCCGCCTGATCCGGGCCAGGCCGCTCACCACCTGGGTCGGTACGATCCTGATCGTGATCGGGGCCGCGGCCGCCTTTTCGGTGATCGAGACGTCGAGCTATTCGACCTTCGTCTCGCCCGGCACGCCGCCCGAAGGCATCCGTTTCCTCGGCGCGATCGGGCTGACCGTGATCCTGCTGATCGCCTGGTCGGCGCTCTATTACAGCATCAATTTCTACATCATTCTCGAGGAGCAGACCGATCAGCTTCAGCGCCTCGAATTCCAGGCGAGTTCGGCGCAGCTCGCGATGCTGCGTTATCAGCTGAACCCGCATTTCCTTTTCAATACCCTGAACTCGATCTCGACCCTGGTGCTGTTGAAGGACACGGAGCGCGCCAATTTGATGCTGTCGCGCCTGTCCTCCTTCCTGCGCTACACACTGGTCAATGAGCCGACGGGCACCGTCACCCTGTCCCAAGAGGTCGAGACGCTGAAACTCTATCTCGAGATCGAGAAGATGCGCTTCGAGGATCGCCTCCAGCCGCGCTTCGAGATCGATCCGCAGGTGGAGAAAGCGCGTCTGCCGTCGCTGCTGCTGCAGCCCCTCGTCGAGAATGCGATCAAATATGCGGTGACGCCGCAGGAGGAGGGGGCGGAGATCGCGGTTGAGGGCCGGCGGGTCATCGACCGGCTGCTGATCACCGTCGCCGATACCGGCCCGGGGCTTGAAGCCAAGACCAGCTTCGCCACATCTACCAGTGTCGGCCTGGCGAACATCCGCGACCGTCTGGCGCAGGCCTATGGCGACAATCATCGTTTCGAGACAGAAAGTATCAAGGCGGGGGAGGGGCGCCCGGGGGGCTTCCGCGTTCTGATCGATATTCCCTTCCAGACTGAAGCCGAGGAACTGAAATGAGCATCCGCACCATCCTGGTCGACGACGAGTCCCTGGCCATCCAGGGCCTGAGACTGCGCCTGGAGCGGTTCGACGATGTCGAGATCATCGACACCTGCTCGAACGGCCGCGAGGCGATCCGATCGATCAAGACGCACAAACCGGACCTCGTCTTCCTCGACATTCAGATGCCGGGCTTTGACGGTTTCTCGGTCGTGCAAGGCCTGGCCGAGGTCGAGCCCCCCCTGATTGTCTTCGTCACGGCCTACAGCGATCACGCCATCCGCGCTTTCGAGGCGCAGG
Source organism: Sphingomonadales bacterium UBA2369 (assembly GCA_002344055.1). Lineage (GTDB taxonomy): Bacteria > Pseudomonadota > Alphaproteobacteria > Sphingomonadales > Sphingomonadaceae > Allosphingosinicella. The sequence continues at coordinate 77,260 of DDTH01000019.1, read as the reverse complement.
CGGTCGATTATCTGATGAAGCCGGTGGAGGATGACCGGCTCGCCGACACGCTCGACCGGGTCCGCCTGCGCCTCGCCGAGAAGCGCAGCGTCGAGGAAGCGGGGCAATTGCGCGAAGTTCTGGCCGAGCATGCGCCGGAGGCCGCCGAGGAAGTGCAGGCTTCGGTCGCGGACGATTCACCTGCCTCCAACCGCTTCGAGAAGATGATCAACATCAAGGATCGCGGCCAGATTTTCCGCGTGGACGTGGATTCGATCGAGAAGATCGACGCGGCCGGCGATTACATGTGCATCTACACCGCCGATAACACGCTCATCCTGCGCGAGACGATGAAGGATCTGGAAAAGCGCCTCGACCCCCGCCGTTTCCAGCGCGTGCACCGTTCGACCATCGTCAATCTCGATCTGGTCAAGCAGGTAAAGCCGCACACCAATGGCGAATGCTTCCTGGTACTGGACAGCGGCGCGCAGGTGAAGGTCAGCCGCTCCTATCGCGACGTGGTGGCCCGCTTCGTCCATTGATCGCCCGGCGCCGCGAAACGGGGCCGCACCCATCGACAACGCCGCGAGACCGTGCGCTCTGGCGACGTTTGTGCCACTTCTTTTGACAATCCCAGCCGGCGGCAGATAGAGATACCTCAAATAGAGAATGAGGTGGCGCGTTGGCGAAACTCCTGATTGTCGGCGGCACCGGGAGTATCGGTGGCTATATCGCGCTGCAGTTGCGGGAGCGCGGCGATGAGGTGACGCTGGCGGCGCGGCGCGCACCGGCATCCAACTCGCCGCTCGCCACTTTCCCGCTGCTGCGAGGCGATTTCTCGACCGGGGATTTCGGCTCTTCCGACCTGCGCGGATTCGACGCTTTGATCTTCGCCGCCGCAAACGATGTGCGGCAGTTGCGGCCGGATTTGCCCGGCGCCGAGGTGGATGCGCATTTCGATCGCATCAACGCCAAAGCAGTACCTGAATTCTTCCGGAAGGCCCGTCTGGCCGGGATCGGGCGCGCCGCTTATATTGGCAGCTTCTATCCCCAGGTCCGGCCGGATTTGTGTGCGCATGACAGCTACGTGCGCTCACGGCGGGACGCGGAATTGGGCGTTCGCGCGGAGGCCGGGCCAGACTTTCACGTCGTCAGCCTGAATGCGCCGATCATTGTCGGCGGCGCCCGCGGTCTGATGCGTCCCAAACACCGGCAATTGGGCCTGATGGCGCTGGGGAGAATGCCCGAGGCGGAGTTTGCCATTCCCGGCGGTTCCAACTTCATGTCTGTGGAAGCGCTCTATCAAGCTGTGCTGGGCGCGCTTGGCGGCGGCGAAAAGGGGCGCGGCTATCTTGTCGGCGGCCAGAATCTAAGCTTCCGTGACTATCTCCAGCTTTATTTTCGGGCTGCGGGCCGTGAGGTTGCTTTGCCGCTGCGCTCGACGGCCCACCCCATCCTCGGCGATGTGAAGAACCCGGCCGAAGGCGACACCATTTCCTATGCGCCGGAAGGCGTGGACGTTCTGGGCTACGACCCTGACGATCTGCCCCGCGCCGTCGCCGACATCGTCGCGCAGGTGCGAGAGGAAGAAGGCGCCTAGTTCCGAATCCGAAGCGCCGCGGCGGGATTGCCGGCGATGCGGGCCCCGTCCGGCACATCGCGGATCACGACGCTGCCTGCGCCGATTGTTGCGCGCGCGCCGACGCGGATGCCGGGAATAATCACCGCGCCGGTGCCGACCAGAGTTTCGTCACCCACCGTCACGCCGCCGCACAAACGCGCGCCGGGGGCGATGTGGACGGCGCGCCCGATCCGGCAATCGTGATCGACGCTGGCGCCGGTGTTGACGATCGCCCCTTCGCCGAGCTGGGTATCCGGATTCACCACCGCTCCCGCCGCGAGGAAGCTGCCGCCACCCAGCTCGGCCCCGGCGCCGATGACGGCATGTGGATGGATGGCGCTGGCGAGCGGATGCGGGGCATCGCGCAGCCAGTCGAGCAATGCCGTCCGCGCCGCATTGACGCCGAGCGCCGGCACGATCGCCGCGCCGGCCCATTCCTCGGTCAGCACCGCCCGCGTGCCGAGCACCGGCAGGCCGAGCACGAGGCGCCCTGTCGCCGCCGGATCGTCATCGATCAGCCCGACGACGTCGCGGCCGCTGCGGAGCAAAGCGTCGAGCACGACCTTGGCATGCCCACCGGCGCCGAACAGGATCAGTCTTTCCACCGCCGAAGCCTAGAACCACGGCGCCATTTGCGCCAAGGGCAATTTCGATACGCTATTGCGAAACGTTCGCAAATTTCTTGACATGGATGCGAATGACTCGCATTGACGAACGCACCAAGCCGGCAAACCGGCGTCCAAGGGGTCATCATGTCCAGTTCCGTTTCGCGCGGCCGCGCTGCCGCCACGCCTGCCTTTATCGCTCTGTCCTGTGTCGGCCTGTTTTCCGGTGCTGCGCACGCAGCCACGGCTGACGATCCCAATGCAGGCGATACCGAGGTCGCGGCGTCCGACGAGGAGCAGACCCGTACGCCGTCCGGCCAGACGATCGTCGTGACGGGCGAGCGTGTCCCCGGCGCCCAGTCCACCCGGCAGACCGCCGATGCGCTCGACGCACCGCAGACGATCGCCGTTATCCCGGCCGACATCATCCGCCAGCGTGCCGCCACCAGCCTGACCGAAGTGCTGCGCAACACGCCGGGGATCAGCTTCAATGCGGGCGAGAACGGCTTCTCCACTTCGTCCAACAATTTCAGCCTGCGCGGCTTCGACACCAGCGGCGGCATCTTCATCGACGGTTCGCGCGATTCCGGCAGCTACACGCGCGACATCTTCAACATCCAGCAGGTCGAGGTGTTCAAGGGTCCGACCGCCGACAATGGCCGCGGCGGTGCCGGCGGCTATATCAACCTGGTTTCCAAAATCCCGTCGCTCGCCGACCTGCTCAGCGCGAATTTCTCCGTCGGCTTCGACGAATATGGTTCGGACGCGCGGCTGCGCGGTTCGTTCGATGTCAATCAGATCCTGGGCGAAGGCATGGCCCTGCGCGTCAACGGCGTCGCCGAGCAATCGGGCGTGCCGGGCCGCGAACTGGCCGACCGTGGCCTGTGGGGCATCGCCCCGTCGCTCGCCTTCGGGCTGGGCGGTTCGTTCCGCGCCATCCTGAGCTACGAGCATGTCTCGCAGAGCGGCGTGCCCGATTGGGGTGTGCCCGGCGCCACCATTCCCGGCACGCTCGCCTTCAACGCCGCCGCGGCGGGGGCGCCGCGCGAAGCCTTTTACGGCCTGGCGTCCGACACGGACGATACGGACAGCGATGTCGCGATGCTTCGCCTGGAATATGATGCCGGCGGCGGCGTCACGCTGAGCAACCAGACCCGCTTCGCGCGCGTCGATCGCTTCGCCCGCTACACCGTGCCGACCGGTTTTGTCGCCGCGACCCAGCAGGTGACGACCCAGACGCAATATTATGACCGTCAGAACGAGACGTTCACGAACCTCACCAATTTGCGGGCGGTGTTCGCGACCGGCGGCCTGCGGCACACCCTGTCCGCCGGCATCGACCTGACGCGCGAGCGTTCGGACGCCAATCGCTACGGCACGCTCAACCCGGGCAATACCGGCCTGCTGGCGCCCAATCCGTTCCGTACGGTCAGCCCGGCGCTGGCGCCGACCGAGGTCAATGAGGTCGATATCGATACGATCGCCTTCTACCTCTACAATACGATCGCGCTCAGCGAGCAGTTCGAGATCACCGGCGGCATTCGCGGCGAGAGCTATGACGCCTCCATCAGCAGCCTGACGCTGGCGGGCGCCGGGTCCGGCGCGGTCAATGGCTATCAGGATAGCGAATTCACCCTCGGCGGGCGAATCGGCCTGGTGTTCAAGCCGACGCCGCAAAGCTCGCTCTACGCCTCCTATGGCACGGCCGCGCTGCCGCCCGGTTCGTTCCTGTCCAACCCGGACATTTCCCGCACCGGCGACAATGCCTTCCCCGGCTTCGTGCCAGGGGCGCGCCCGGTCCGCGCCGACAATTTCGAGGTTGGCGGCCGCTGGGGCTTACTGAACGGCAGGCTGGTCGCCAGCTTCGCCGCCTTCCACACCGAAAAGAGCAATGTCCCGGTCACCGGCCGCGACGTGGGCGAGACGGTGGACAGCCTGAAGGGCTATCACGAGCAGACGGTGCAGGGTGTCGAACTCGGCATTACCGGCCAGATCACCCCGGCCTGGAACGTGTTCGGCGGCATCGCCGTGATCGAAAGCGAACGGCACATCAGCGCCGCGCTGAACGACGCGCGCCGCCGCGCCAATGCCGGCGATTACGGCACCTTCCTGACGGTGGACGGCGACGAACTGGCCTTCACGCCGAACGTGACCGCCAATCTGTGGACGACCTACCGCTTCCCGATCGGCCTCACGATCGGCGGCGGCGTGCAATATGTCGGCTCCTCCTTCCTCGGGCGCCCGGACGATGCGCTGCGCATCATTCCGAACGGCCAGTTCGGCAAGCTGCCGGCTTACACTCTGGTGGGCCTGATGGCGTCGTATCAGCTGACCGAGAATATCGACATCCGGGTCAACGTCGACAATCTGTTCGACGAATTCCACGCTTCGTCGACCAACTGGAATGGCAGCCGGGCCACTTTGGGTCCGCCGCGCACCTTCCTGGTGAGCGCCGGCTTCAGCTTCTAGGGATCACGGCGGACAAGGATCGGCTTGGAAAGCCGGCCCTTGTCCGCCACGATGGCGCGCCTTGCCGGGGAAATGCGCCGATGATGATCGAAATCGCCGAAGTGATGAGCCGGGACGAGGCGCGGCTTTGTCGCGAGCGCCTTGCCGGGGCCGGCTGGCGCGACGGCAGGCTGTCCGCCGGTGAAGTCGCCGCGCGGGTGAAGTCGAACGACCAGTTGCCGGATGTCGATCCGGTCGCGGCGGACCTGACCGCTTTGGTGCTGGAGCGCGTCGGGGCGAGTCCGCATTTTATCGCCGCCGCCTTGCCGCTCCGCATCGTGCCGCCCCGCTTCAACCGCTATCGCGGCGGCGGCGCCTATGGCCCGCATATCGACAATGCCGTTTTCGCGATCCCGGGCCAGACCGAGGTGGTCCGCAGCGATCTTTCCGCCACGCTCTTCCTCAGCGAACCGGACGAATATGATGGCGGCGAACTGGTGCTCGGCGGCGAGCGGGTGAAGCTGCCTGCCGGTCATTTGATCCTATACCCGTCCGGCGCGGTCCATAATGTCGAACCGGTGACGCGCGGCGAGCGGCTGGCAGCCTTCTTCTGGGTGCAGAGTATGGTCCGCGACGCGCAGCAGCGTGCGATGCTGTTCGAGCTGGACGAGACGATCCAGACGCTCCGAGCGGCTGGCAGCGACGACGCGCCGGTCACCCGCCTGATCGGCCTCTATCACAATCTGCTCCGCGCCTGGGCCGATGTCTGACGCGCCGCTGCCGAAGCTCGCGAGCATCCCGCCGGAGGTCGCTTCCGCGCGGGATTATGAGGCGCTGGCACAGGAACGCGTAGCATCCGGATCCTGGGCCTATCTTGCCGGTGGCGCGGGCGACGAGCGGACGAGCGCCCGCAACCGGGCCGCTTTCGACGATCTGACGCTGTGCACCCGTCTGCTGCGCGACATGAAGGGCGCGCATACGCGGCTCGAGCTGTTCGGCCAGAATCTCGACCACCCTTTGCTGCTCGCGCCGGTCGCCAACCAGTTGCTCGCCCACCCCGACGGCGAACTGGCCACCGCGACCGCGGCGGCGGCGATGGGCGCGACCATGGTGGTCAGCACGCAGGCCAATTTCGCGCTGGAGGAGATTGCCGCGACAGGCGTGAACTGGTGGTTCCAGCTCTACATCCAGCCTGACCGCGATTTCACCGCTGCTCTGGTGCGGCGGGCGGAGGCGGCGGGCTGCAAGGCTCTGGTCGTGACCGCCGATGCGCCGGTCAGCGGCATGCGCCACCGCGAGCAGCGCGCCGGCTTCGTCATGCCGCCGGGTGTCGAGGCAGTGAATCTGCGCGGCATGCGGTCGCTGCGGCAGGAGCAGGCGGCGCCTGGCGCTCCGCCTTTGCTGGGCAGTGCGTTGCTGGCGGCCGCACCCGGCTGGGATGATCTACGCTGGCTGAAGTCGCTGACCGGGCTGCCGGTGCTGCTCAAGGGCGTGATGAATGCGGACGACGCATCGCTGGCGCTCGGTGCCGGCATGGACGGGCTGATCGTCTCCAATCATGGCGGCCGCATCCTCGACGGCCAGCCCGCGACGATCGAGATGCTTCCCGAGATCGCGCAGGCGGTTGCCGGACGTGCGCCGCTCCTCTTCGATGGCGGCATCAGCCGCGGCGCGGATGCCTTCAAGGCCCTCGCGCTCGGCGCCGATGCAGTGCTCGCGGGCCGGGCCTGGCTGTCCGGACTCGCCGCCGCGGGGGCGCCGGGCGTGGCGCATGTGCTCCATCTCCTCCGCGCCGAGCTGGAACTGACCATGGCGCTGACCGGCTGCCGGACCCTCGCCGAGATCGAACCGGCCTTGTTGCGCCGCTGAGCCGGCGGCGGGCTTGCCGCCGCGCCGCCAGCATATAGGGTGATGCCAAAGATCAGGGAGTCCGATCATGCGCCGTTACGTCTTCGCCGCCGCTTTGCTGGCCTTTGCCGCGCCCGCTCTGGCCGCGCCGCAGGACGATCTGCGCGCGCTGATGGACGAACATTATCAATGGCTGCTGCGCGAAAATCCGGTGCAGGCGACCGCGCTCGGCGTGCGCGAGTATGACAATCGGATCAACGATCTCAGCGAGGCGGCGCGCCGCCGGTCGATCGAGCAGGCGCAGGCTTTCCTCACGCGGCTGGATCGCATCCCCACCACCGAACTGACGCCCGCCGACCGCGTCAATCACGCGATCCTGCGCCGGACGCTTGTCGAGGCGATCGAGAGCGACCGGCTGCCACAGCGCAACATGCTCTTCACCACCTATTATGGCTGGCATCAGGGTTTTGCGGGCCTGGCCAACAACCTGCCGTTCCGAACTCGCGCCGATTATGATTCCTACCTCACCCGCATCGAACAATATCCGATGCTGAATGACGAGGCGCTGCGGATTACCGGCGAGGCGATTCGCTCGGGCCACACCTTGCCCTGCTCGGTGCTCGCCGGTTCGGAAAATTCCATCTCCGGTGTGATCGTCGAGGATCCCACGCGCTCGCGTTTCTACCAGCCGTTCGCGGGCGAGCGGCCGGCGGCGATCCCGGCGGCGGACTGGACGCAGCTGCAGGAGCGGGCGCGGCGGATCATCACCAATGTGATCAACCCCGCTTACGCCAAGCATCTGGATTTCTACCGCACGCAATATCTGCCGCGCTGCGCCCGCAGCGACAGCGTCTCCGCGCAGCCGCAGGGGCGCGAATATTATGCGCTGCAGGTCCGTTCCTACACGACCACCGATCTGACCCCGCAGCAGATCCACGACATCGGCATGGGCGAAGTACGCCGTATCCTGGGCGAGATGGACACGGTCTCGCGCGAGGCGGGCTTTCCGACCCGCGCCGCCTTCATCCAGGATCTGCGCACGAATCCCCGCTACTATGCCACGAATGCCGAGGAGCTGATGGAGGCGACCGCGCGGGTGACGCGCGAGATTGACGGCCACATGCCGCGCCTGTTCGGCACGCTGCCGCGCCTGCCCTATACGATCCGCGAAATCCCGGCGGAGATCGCCCCCGGCACGACGACGGCCTATTACAATCCCGGTTCACCAGAGAGCGGCATCGCCGGCGTCTATTATGTGAATACGTCGAAGCTCGATCAGCGGCCCTTGTGGGAAATCCCGGCCCTGAGCCTGCACGAGGCGGTGCCGGGCCACCACCATCAGATTGCCCTGCAGCAGGAAGAGGAGATCGCGCCCTTCCGCCGCAACTTCACCGGCTTCACTGCCTTCACCGAAGGCTGGGGCCTGTATGCCGAGAGTCTGGGCCGCGACATGGGCCTGTACAACACGCCCGCGCGGCGGATGGGCGAGCTGAGCTATCAGATGTGGCGCGCGGCGCGGCTGGTGGTCGATACCGGCATTCACGCTATGGGCTGGGACAAGGCACGCGCGATTCAGTTCATGCGCGACAATACGGCGATGAGCGACGCCAATATCGAGGCGGAAGTGAATCGCTACATTTCTTGGCCGGGCCAGGCGCTGGGCTACATGATCGGGCGGCTGAAGATTCTGGAGTTGCGGCACCGGGCCGAACAGGCGCTGGGCGAGCGCTTCGACATCCGCCGCTTCCACGACGCATTGCTGCGCAACGGTTCGGTGCCCCTCGATGTGCTGGAGGCGCAGATCGACGCGTGGATCGTGGCGGAGCGGGCGCGCTAGTTCAGGGCGCTTGCACCACCACTTCGGTCTTCAGCGAATTGGCGATGAAGCAGCGTTCGTGGGCTTGCGTATGGAGAGCGGCCAATTCGGTCTCGTTCGGCGCGGTGCCTGCGAACCGGATGTCGGGGCGAAGCACGATCTTCGTCAGCGCGAACCTGCCGGCGCCGATTCGGCCCATCTCGCCGGTTGCGTCATCGTCGTAGCTCTGGACGTCGAAGCCCCGTCCCTGCGCGAGGCTAAGGAACCAGAGCATGTGGCAGGAGGAGACCGACGCGATCAGCGCTTCTTCGGGATCGACCCCGAACGGATCGGAGCGTGGCTCCGGAACCACGCTCGGGCTGGACGAGGCGCGGACCTTCTGCCCGCCGTCGAAAGTCCAATCATGGGCGCGGCTATAATCGCCGGAGCGGAAATTGCCGTCGGCGCGCCAGCTGATCCGCGCGCCGTGGCCGCTCATCAGTTGGGCGCGCTCGTCGCCGGGGCGCCCATCGCGAGCAGGCCCGGTTCCTCGGCTTTTATGACCTTGGTGTCCTTGCCGCTTTTGGCTTCAGGCTTGGCTGTCTCGACCGGTGCGGGCGCCGCCACCGCGGCAATTCCGCCCGCAGCCTCCTTGCGGGTCAGCCGTCCCTCGATCGTCGCTCCCGCGGCGATGCTCAACGTCTCGTAACTGAGGTCGCCGGTCACGCGCGCGCTGGGCTCCAAAGTGACGACCCGGGCCTTCACCGTACCGTCCACCAGGCCCGCGAGATGGGCAGTGTCGCAGACGATATGCCCGGCGATCGTGCCGCCTTCCCCCTGGATCAGCGTCTCGCACTTCACGTCGCCATCGACGCGCCCGTCAATGTGAAGCTGGCCGCTGCTGGCGACATCGCCGGTGACGACCGCATCCGTGCCGAAAAAGGAGAGGCCGCCGGCCCCGCTCTTGCCGGCCGCGGGGCGGCTCGATGATTTATTGCCGGACCCGAACATACGCGCCTCCAACTCTTTGGCGGGCTTATCCTCCGTCCCTTCACCGAGATCAAGGTGGCGAGGCGGCCGGAACGACGGGGGGAGGGGGAATCCGCGTTCACGCTGCGCGGTGCCCCAAATGCGAATGAGGGCCGGCGTTTCCGCCAGCCCTCACTGCGTCGATCCGGTGGCGTCAGGCCCGGGTTGGGCCGGACTTCCGTCTCGGCGGGTTCGAGATTGGAATGGAACGACTGGGCGTCCCTTTCCGCACTCCGGGAGGAGTGGCGAACCGCCCGAAGGCAAACTCGCTTCCAATCCCGTTCGGGCCTCTCCACGGCTTTGACACCGCTTCGTCTTACCCTCCGGTCACCGCAAACAGCCCGAAAGCTGCGTCGTTGTCCGGCCGGAGCCTTCCCGCAGAGGCCGAAGCCTCCTTGTTCCGAACCCCTCAGGGGTTCCCACCAGTGCCGAAGCACTGGCAGGTCCCTGTCCGATCCTGCTCCGTTCGACTCAAATCTTGCGACCCAAGTCTCCCTTTGCCTGATCGGCCGGCAGTCCCGTGAGATCCTTGCGAATCTCTGGTCCTACCTGGGCTGCTCTACGAAGCTGCCACCCTCGCAATCGCTTGGGGGAAGCCCGCAGCGTCCGCGTAGCGGCGGCTTCGTCAGCCGCCCTGGCCTCGTCCGCTTCCTTCTCTCACCCGAAGGCGAAAAACCGGTCCCGGCTGGGCCGCAACCTTTTCTTTCCTTGGCTCCGAGGAGCCTCCGTCCGATCCGGCTACCCTTGGAAGGTGTCACCCTTTTCTGAGTCGCAAAAGGGGAATCTGCATGTGGATAACGTGGATAATGGGCATAACTCGAACCGGCTTTCGCGGCCCGATTCCAGGGCCTGATGGCAGAACGAATCGCCGTGCGTTCGCCGACGCTTGCCCCTTTGCGGGTCGCCGCATAAAGGAAGCGCCACAAGATTGGCCCCGCGCGCGGGGCGGCGGGCGCATGCTTGAAGGAATGTCAGGGCAATGAACGACAAGTTCAACACCATTGCGGGCTGGGTGCTCGGCGGCGGCATCGTGCTGCTGGGCGCGACTTTGGTCACGAATGAGGTCTTCAAGCATCATCCGCTCGAGCAGAAGGGCTATCCGATCGAGGGCGTCGAAGAAGCGGGTGGCGCCGGTGGCGCGGCGGAGGATCCGCCGATCGCCGCCCTGCTCGTCACGGCCGACGCGACCCGCGGCGAGGCGGCATTCCGCAAATGCTCGACCTGCCACACGATCAATGATGGCGGCGCCAACGGCATCGGCCCGAATCTGTGGCGCACCATGGGTTCGCCGCTCGGCCACATTCCCGGTTTTGCTTATTCGGACGGGCTGAAGGCCGTCGGCGGCACCTGGGGCTGGGAGAATATGAACGACTGGCTGCGCAATCCGCGCGCCTTTGCGGCCGGCACGAAGATGACCTTCGCGGGGATCAGCAATCCGCAGGAACGCGCCGACCTGATTCTCTATTTGAACGCGCAGGGTTCCAACCTGCCGCTCCCGGCCGCGCCGGCTGCAGAGGCTCCTGCGGCAGAGGGCGATGCGGCTGGCAATGCCAGCGGCAACGCGGCCGCCCCGGCCGCCGAGGGCAATGCGGCAGCACCCGCCGCTCCGGCCAGCGCCAATGCCGCCGCGCCGGCCAAGGCTGATGCCGCCGGTCACTAATGCCGGGCGCTTAAGCGAACGCGTCGAGATCGGCTTCCGCGACTGACCGCTGCGTGTCGGGGTGGAGTCGTGCTAAAGCCTTGGCCGCGCGCCTGACGTCGCTACGCAGATAGTCCTTGAGGTACGGTGCCGTAGCCAGCGGATCGCGCCCGGCCAGCCGCTCGACCAAGGCCAACGCCGTCACCAGTGCGCCTTCGCTTAGATAGCCGCGCCATCCCATCTCCCACCCCGCGCCGCCGCCGCTCTGAAACTGGCGGAACGACTTGGCGCCATTGGCCATGAAGATGCCGAAGCCGAGATAGACCGCGACGAGATCTGTGTGCAGTTCGTGCAGGTCCCACCCGCCCGGCGGATCGCTTTTCGCCGTCGCCATCAGATAGTGGCCGAGTTCGTGCGCGAAGGTGGCGATCAACCCCTCGGGATCGCCGATCATTGCCGGATTGTAGCTGATGCTCGCCCGTTGCTCACCGCCCACATCGTCGATCTGGAAGGTTCCGCACGGCGCCGCGGCCCCCTCGTGCCGGATCAGCATCGAATTGCCGCCGTCAATGGAGCGCGTCGCCTCGCCCGGCCTCAATTCGCACGGCCAGTGGCCCAGCGCCGCCGCATTTCGGACCTCGCCGAACAAGGCCATGACACCAGCATGATCGCGCGGCGGGACACCGGAGAACCAGGCGCGAGTCGGTGTCACCAGCGGCGTATCGCTCGTGACATCGCCGAATTCGAGGAAGAGCCATTTCAGGGTTGCGAACTGGAACTCGAGTTCGTCGGTGTCGATCGGCAGCCTGGCTCCGAACATCAGCGTCGAGCGCTCAGCCGTCCTGCGCGGAGCGGTCGATCACCATCGAGCTTTCGCGCCGCCAGTCCGGGTCCGCATCCGCATAATAATTGCAGACATAGTCCCATGCCTCCTCGGCCGTCTCGCAATAGGTGATCAGGTCGAGATCCTTGGCGGCGATCACGCCTTCCTCGACCAGAGCCTGAAAATTCACCACCCGGTCCCAGAAGTCGCGGCCGAAGAAGATGATCGGGATCGGCTTCACCTTGCCGGTCTGGATCAGGGTCAGCAGTTCGAACGCTTCGTCGAACGTGCCGAAGCCGCCCGGGAACACCGCGATCGCGCGCGCGCGCAACAGGAAGTGCATCTTCCGCAGGGCGAAATAGTGGAAATTGAACGACAGATGCGGCGTCACATAGTCGTTCGGCGCCTGTTCGTGCGGGAGCACGATGTTCAGGCCGATCGTGTCCGCGCCGACTTCCCGCGCGCCGCGATTCGCCGCTTCCATAATGGAAGGCCCGCCGCCCGAGCAGACCACGAACTGCTTCCAGCCTGAGGCATCCGCACCGACCTTGCTCGCGATCTTCGCCAGATCCCGCGCCACTTCGTAATATTTCGACTTGGCCAGCAGCCGCTCGGCGATCCGGCGCTGATCGTCGGTGATGGCGGTATCGACCAGGGTCTGCGCCGCTGCGGGTTCGGGAATGCGGGCCGAGCCGTACATCACGAAGGTGGAGGCGATCTTCGCCTCGTCGAGCAGCAATTCCGGCTTCAACAATTCCAGCTGGAAGCGCACCGGCCGCAAATCCTCGCGCAGCAGGAAATCCATGTCCTGGAAGGCGAGGCGATAGGCCGGATCGGACGTCTGCGGCAGTGGCGTCGGATGGGCGGCATTGACGGCATCCTCCCGGGCAGGCGGGAAGACGCGTTCGGGCGGATGAGGATCGTTCGACATGGCATCCGCCGTAGCGCGGAAGCCGGGCGGGGGGAATTGCCCACTAGCAGTGGCGCAAGCACGTTGCCCTGGCCAGGCCGAGCACCGCGAACTTTCTTAATCGGTGCGTGACAGAAGACAGGTGTGTCGATCGCTTGGCTCATCACGCTTGGGTTGCTCGCGGTGAACGCTCTCACCATCCTGCGTTTTTGGCAGGATAAGCAGCGAGCGATCCGCAACCAGAGGCGCATTTCCGAAGGCGATCTGCTCGGACTCGCGCTGATCGGTGGTTCACCAGGGGCTCTGCTCGCGCGGCACTGGTTTCGTCACAAGACGCGGAAGCAACCATTTTCGACGTTGTTGATACTGATCGCGGTCCTGCAAATCGGAGCTGTGGCCGGGTTTGCCTGGTCGTTCGCCTGACTTGCTGGCGGACCTTCAGCGACAGGTTCCCCGCGAACCCATGTCAAAATGCAGATGATTGTAGTGTGCCCGGTCCGAGTCGGGGCCGAGGCCGACGGCGAAGCGCTGGCAGCCGGCGCGATGGATGGCGCGCAGGAAGCGGCGCACGCGTTCGTCGTCGCCATTCCAGCCATCGACCACCGTGATCCGGCGGCCATTGCCCAATGTGAAGGCGGAGATGTCGATCGCATTGGCATAGCCATGCTCACTGATCCGCGCGCCGGGCTGGCTGTTCACGCTGCGGCAGGCATAGGTGCCGAACGTCTCGACGCGGGTGACGGTCGTGCCGAGAATCTGGCTCGCGGCCGGCTGCACGGCCTCGCGCAGCCAACGCGCATATTGCCGCGCGACGGGGCAGGTCATGGCGGTGATGTTGGTCGTCGGCACGCCGACATCGGTCAGCTGGATCGCGCCGATCGCGGTGCAGCCATTTTCGAACCGCCGGTCCGGCAGGGCGCGGAACTGCACGCCTTCACGCGCAAGATCGAGATGGCATTGCAGGGTCGCCTCACGGCCCGCCGGCGGCTGCGCCTGCGGCGGGCTATAGTCCGAAGGTGGCGTATCGCTGCCGCCGCCCGGGATGCAGGCGGTGAGCAAAAGAGCGAACAAGGCCGGGGTCCAGCGCATGCGTTAACCATCCCCGCACAAGGGAATCGCGTCAAGAGTCGGCTGGTCAAACATTCACGCCGCGCTTGACGGGAGGCGTGCGGACTCTACTCCCGGCTCCGGGCCACGCCGTCCCAACGCGGCGCGTGCTCTCTGTGAGGAGAGTCTGACATGACTGCGACCAAACCGGGTATCCGCCCGGCACGACCCCATTTCTCGTCCGGCCCCTGTGCCAAGCCGCCCGGCTGGGACGCGTCCCGGCTGACCACGGATAGCCTAGGCCGTTCCCATCGTTCAAAGATCGGCAAGGCGCGACTGGCGCATGCGATCGAGCTGACCCGCAAGATATTGCGCGTGCCGGACACGCACCGCATCGGCATCGTCCCGGCCTCCGATACCGGCGCGGTGGAGATGGCATTGTGGAGCATGCTCGGACCGCGGCCGGTGACGATGCTGGCCTGGGAGAGTTTCGGCGAAGGCTGGGTCACCGACGTCGCCAAACAATTGAAGCTCGACGCGACGATCCTGCGCGCGGACTATGGCGAATTGCCGGATCTCGCCGCCGTCGATCCGGCGAGCGACGTGGTCTTTACCTGGAACGGCACCACCTCCGGTGTGCGCGTGCCGGATGCGGACTGGATCGCGGACGACCGTGCTGGCCTTAGCATTTGCGACGCCACTTCCGCCGCCTTCGCGCAGGATCTGCCCTTCGATAAGCTCGATGTGACGACATTCTCCTGGCAGAAAGTGCTGGGCGGCGAGGGCGCGCACGGCATCCTGATCCTCGGGCCGCGCGCGGTCGAGCGGCTGGAAAGCTACGCGCCGCCATGGCCGCTCCCGAAGCTGTTTCGAATGACGAAGGGCGGCAAGCTCAACGAAGGTATTTTCAAGGGCGAGACGATCAACACGCCGAGCATGCTGGCGGTGGAGGACGTGATCTTCGCGCTGGAATGGGCGGAAGGGATCGGCGGCCTCGCCGCTCTGCGCGCCCGCGCCGATGCTAATGCCGCTGCGCTTTACGCCTGGGCGGACCGCACGGATTGGCTCGGCCCGTTGGCGGTCGATCCGGCGACGCGCAGCAACACGAGCGTCTGCCTTAAGCTCAAGGTCGAGCTCGACGAGGACGGCCAGCGCGCTTTTGTGAAGGCGATCGAATCGCTGCTCGATGCCGAGGGCGCCGCCTACGACATAGCCGGTCACCGCGACGCCCCGCCGCACCTTCGTATCTGGTGTGGCGCGACCGTCGACACCGCCGATGTCGAAGCGCTCATCCCCTGGCTCGACTGGGCCTTCCACGAAACGAAAGCCGCCTGATGCCCCGCGTTCTCATCTCCGACAAAATGGATCCCAATGCCGCTCGCATTTTCCGCGAAGCCGGGGTGGATGTTCACGAGAAGCCTGGTTTGTCGAAGGACGAGTTGAAGGCGATCATCGGCGATTATGACGGCCTGGCAATCCGCTCCTCCACCAAGGTCACCGCCGATCTGCTCGATGCCGCGACGAAGCTGAAGGTGATTGGCCGGGCAGGCATCGGCGTCGACAATGTGGATGTCGCGGCAGCCACCGCGCGCGGCGTGGTCGTGATGAACACGCCGTTCGGGAACAGCATTACCACCGCCGAACATGCCGTCGCGATGATGTTCGCGCTTGCCCGCCAGCTGCCGGAAGCGGACGCCTCTACCCAGGCCGGCAAGTGGGAGAAGAACCGCTTCATGGGGGTCGAACTGACCGCCAAAACGTTGGGCCTGATCGGCTGCGGCAATATCGGCTCGATCGTCGCGGATCGCGCCCGCGGCCTCAGGATGCGCGTCATCGCTTACGATCCCTTCCTGACCGAGGAGCGTGCGCTTGATCTCGGCGTCGAGAAGGTGGAACTGGACCAGCTGCTCGCCCGTGCCGACTTCATCACCTTGCACACGCCGCTGACAGACCAGACGCGCAATGTCCTGAGCGCGGAAAATCTGGCGAAGACAAAGTCCGGGGTTCGCATCGTCAATTGCGCGCGCGGCGGCCTGATCGACGAGGTGGCGCTGAAGGCCGGGCTGGAGAGTGGCCACATTGCCGGCGCGGCGCTCGATGTGTTCGTGGAGGAACCCGCGCAGCAGAACGCCTTGTTCGGCACGCCGGGTTTGGTCGCTACGCCGCATCTCGGCGCCTCCACGACCGAGGCCCAGGTCAATGTCGCGCTGCAGGTGGCCGAACAGATGAGCGATTTCCTGATCCGTGGCGGCGTCACCAACGCGCTCAACATGCCGAGCCTCAGCGCCGAGGAAGCGCCGCGCCTGAAGCCCTATATGCAGCTTGCCGAACGGTTGGGTTCGCTGGTCGGGCAGCTTGCCCATGGCGGCCTCACCCACATCGCGATCGAGACGGAGGGCGCGGCTGCGGAGCTGAACCAGAAGCCGATCTCGGCCGCCGTTCTCGCCGGGCTGATGCGTGTCCATTCCGACACGGTGAACATGGTCAATGCGCCGTTCCTGGCGAAGGAGCGCGGCATCGACGTGCGCGAAATCCGCCACGAGCGGGAGGGCGATTATCACACGCTGGTGCGCGTCACGGTCGGCAGCGGGGCGGAGGAGCGCTCGGTGGCGGGCACCTTGTTCGGCAATGCCGCGCCGCGCCTGGTCGAACTGTTCGGCGTCGCGGTCGAGGCCGAGCTGGGCGGCGACATGATCTACATCGTCAACGAGGATCGCCCCGGCTTCATCGGCGCGCTCGGCACCACATTGGGCGAAGCGGGCGTCAACATCGCCACTTTCCACTTGGGCCGCCGCGCGGCGGGCGGGGAAGCGATCGCCTTGGTGGCGGTCGATGGCGAGGTCGATCCGGCCCTGATCGGCCGCGTCACCGCGCTGCCGATGGTGAAGACGGTCGCGCCGCTGCGCTTCTAGCGCTTGGAGCAGGGCGGCCCGGCATGATAGGGAAAGTCCAGACTTTCCAAGGAGCTGCCCGTCATGCGCCGTCTGCTGGCCCTGCTGCTCGTGCTTTTCGCCGTCCCTGTGGCGGCGCAGGGACCTGAGCCCGAATGGCGGCTGGCGCGCGAGGAGCAGGTGCTGGTCCGCGTCGGGCGTTTCGAGCCGGCTGTGCTGAGGCTCGAGTCCGGACAGCCGACGCGGCTCGTCTTCCGCAACAGCAGCAATGTGCGGCTGAGCATCTCCGCCGATCCCTTCTTCGCCGCGTCGCGCGTCCACCCCCGCGATGCGCAGGGCATCCACCGGGGAGGCTTCACGCTCGGTCCGGGCGAGGTCAGGTCGATCACCGTGGTGCCCTATCAAGGCGTCTATTCGATCGGCAGCGGCTCCTGGTTTCGGCGCAGGCTCGGCATGCGGGCGCGGGTGATCGTCGAATCGCCGCAGCGGACCTCCGGCCAGCGCGTGGACTGAAGCGGGCGCGCGCCGCCGGTTCCGCGCGCGGCGAACATCCGCTAGTCTGGAGCGATGATCGAAATCGCCCGCGTCCCCGCGCTCAGCGACAATTATATCTGGCTGGCGCACGACCCCGTGTCGGGAGAGACGGCAGTGGTGGATCCGGCGCAGGCCGAGCCGGTGTTGGCCGAAGCGGAGCGGCGCGGCTGGCGGATCACTCAGATCTGGAACACGCACTGGCACCCCGATCACACCGGCGGCAATGCAGCGATCAAGGCGGCAACCGGGTGCGTCATCACCGGCCCGGCGGCCGAAGCCGCGCGCATCCCGACGCTCGACCGGCAGGTAGGCGAGGGCGACCGCGCGACGCTCGGCGGGATCGCGGCGGAAGTCCTCGAAGTCCCCGCCCACACCGCTGGCCACATCGCCTATCATCTGCCGGGCGAAGCGGCGATATTCGTTGGAGACACGCTCTTTGCGATGGGCTGCGGGCGGCTATTCGAAGGCACGGCGGCGCAGATGTTCGCGAACATGCAGCGCCTCGCCGCGCTCCCGCCGGAGACGCGCGTCTATTGCGCGCACGAATATACCCTGTCGAACGGCCGCTATGCCGTGACCGCTGAGCCCGACAATGAAGCGCTCTTGACCCGCATGGCCGAAGTCGAAGCCGCCCGCGCCCGCGAGGAGGCGACGGTGCCGACCACGATCGCGCTGGAGCGCGCCACCAACCCCTTCATGCGTGCCGCCTCGGTCGAGGAGCTGGCCGAGCGGCGGGCGGCGAAGGATGCGTTCAGAGGCTGAACCCTGGCACGCGCCGGCCTTGACGGCGCCGTTCCAATCTCGTCACCGCATAAGTTGAAAAGAGGAAGCGGGCTGGCGCCATGTCGGATTTCGAATTCATCTTTGCTTTGTTCGGCCTGTTGTTGGGCCTTTCGCTGGCGGAGGTGCTGGCGGGGTTCGCGCGCGCCATTCAGGCGCGGCTGGCGGTGGGATCGACGGTCAGGATCGGCTGGCTGACGCCTTTGCTGGGCGCCTTCGTCCTGCTCGACCTGTTGTCCTTCTGGCAGGCGGCATGGGTGACCCGCGACCTCATCACCGTCTCCAGCACCGCGCTCGTGGGCGCGGCTTTGTTCGCCAGCGCTTATTATCTCGCCGCCGCGCTCGTCTTCCCCAAGGCGATCGGGGACGCGCAGGATCTCGACGAGCACTTCTTCCGGATGCGCCGGATCGTGATCGGCGTGATGCTGGGGCTGCTGGTCTGCCAGCTCGGTTTCTACGCCAGCGTGCCGGAGCTGGCGCGCTTCCTCGTCCACCCGCTGGCTTTGGGGCTGACGGTCATCCTCGTCGCCCTGATGATTGCGGCGATGCTGACGCGGGGCGAGCGCTGGAGCCGCTACGCGATGCTCGCGCTCGTCGCCCGCTATCTGATCGTCTATTTGCTCTGATCGGCTCTAGCACAGCCACAAATAGCGGAACGGACCGGGTCGGCAGTCCGCCAGCGAAGCCGGTTCGACCGGCAGGACAAACAGAGCGCCGATTGCGACCGCGATCGTTGCGATACCGATCACCAGAACAAGCTTGCTACGCTTGGTGCCGCGGCGTGGCAGAACGAACCAGAGCGCGATAAACCCGCAGGCGGCGAGCAAGCCGATCAGATAGTGCACGGCACCGAGCCGGCGCAGCGGGGCATGCGATCAGCGTGCATAAAGCCCGTCCAGCCTTTCGCCGTAAACCTCCTTCAGCACGTGCCGGCGGATCTTCACGGATGGGGTCAGTTGCTCATTCTCCACCGTGAACGGCTCGTCCGCGATCACGAAGCGGCGCACCTTCTCGATCACCGACAGATCCTTGTTCACCCGGTCCACCGCGGCGCTCAGCGCCTTTACGTAATCGGGATCGGTTCGCACCTTGGCGAAATCGCATTTGCGGGAGTTGGCGGCGCACCATTCGGCGGTCCATTCGGGATCGGGGACGATCAGGCCGACAATGTACGGGCGCTTGTCGCCAGTCACCATGGCCTGCACGATCTCGCTCTGGAGGGTCAGCATGCCCTCCACTTTCTGCGGCGCGACATTGTCGCCCTTGTCGTTGACGATCAGGTCCTTCTTGCGATCGGTGATCACGATCCGCCCGGCTTCGTCGATATGGCCGACATCCCCCGTGTGGAGCCAGCCATCGACCACCGTCTTCGCGGTCAGCGCCTCGTTGCGCCAATAACCGTGCATCACCAGTTCGCCCGCGACGAGGATCTCGCCATCCTCCGCAATCTTGATCTCGGTGTTCATCAAGGGCGGGCCGACCGTGTGCATGGCGAGGCCGACGCTGGGGCGGTTGCAGCTCATCACCGGCGCCGCCTCGGTCTGGCCATAGCCCTGCAGCAAGGTCAGGCCGAGCGAGTGGAAAAAGATGCCGACCTCGGGATTGAGCGGCGCCCCGCCCGAGACCATCGCCTTGATCCGCCCCCCGAACTTCTTCTGGATCTTCGGCCGCAGCAGCCGGGAGACGAGGAAATCCATCGGCATGTCGAGCACGCCCTTGCGCCCGTCATAGGATTTCGCACCGATCTTCAGTGCCTTGTCCATCAGGAAGGCGGCCATCCCGCCCTGCTTCTCGACCTGCTTCAGGATGCGCTGGCGCAGCACCTCGAACAGCCGGGGGACGACGACCATGAGCGTCGGCCGCACCTCTTCGATGTTCGACGCAAGCTTCTCCAGCCCTTCGGAATAATAGATTTGTGCGCCGAGCCCGACCGGGAACATCTGCCCGCCGCTATGCTCGTAAGCGTGGCTGGCGGGGAGGAAGGACAGGAACACTTCCTCGTCCCAGCCGAAATCATTGCTGATCACCTCGGCGCAGCCTTCGACATTGTGCAGGATCGCACCGTGATGCTGCATCACGCCGCGCGGCGCGCCGCCGGTGCCGGACGTGTAGATGATGCAGGCCAGATCCTCGCGCTTGAAGGTGGCGCGGGCGGCGCAGCCCTTGATGTCCGCTTCTTCGGCCGCGATCAGGTCGCTCCATTGCAGGAAGTCGACGCTGCCAGCCTGGCCGATGCCGCTGATCGGATCGATGCCAATCACATGCTCGCAATTCGAACTGCGCACGGCCGCAGGCAGCAGGGTCTTGGCGAGCTTTCCGTTGGACACGATCACGGCCCGTGCGCCGCTATCGTCCAGGATATGCTGGTGGTCGCGCTCGGTATTGGTGATGTAGGTCGGCACGGTGATGCAGCCGGCGGCCATGATGGCGAAATCGGCCATCAGCCATTCCGGCCGATTCTCGCTGACCAGCATCACCCGGTCGCCGGGCTGCAGACCCAGCCGCTTCAGCGCGCCGGCAAGGCGCGCGACCGTGTCGGCGGCTTCGCTCCAGCTGGTCGGAGTCCATTCGCGGTCCTTCTTCGCCCACAGGAACGGCCGGTCGCCCCCCTGTTTGGCACGCTTGAAGAACATCGTGACGAGGTTCGGAAATCGTTCGATCTGGCGCATCCGTGCTCCCTTTCGCGCGCAGGTTTCCTGCGTCGCAGCCGACTGTCCTAGTGCGATGAAGCGCAAATCGCCACACTCGGCGCAGGTGGACGCCGGACAGGCTCTTGGTTACGCCTCCGGCATGGCCTGGTTTTTCCGTCTGCTCGTGATCGGCGCCGCTGCCGCGCTCGCCGCCTGCACCACCGTCCCGCGCGACGCTGCGCCCGCCTCCCCGCGCCAGATCTTCGTCTCCGCCGCCAATCCGCTGGCGGCCGAAGCGGGCATGGCGGTGCTCCGCCGCGGCGGCAGCGCCGCCGACGCGGCGATCGCGGTGCAGGCGATGCTCGGGCTGGTCGAGCCGCAAAGTTCCGGCCTCGGCGGCGGCGCCTTCATGACCTATTATGACGCCGGCACGAAGCGGGTCACCGTCTATGACGGCCGCGAGACCGCGCCCGCGGGCGCCAGGCCGGACATGCTGCTGGCAGCGGACGGAACGCCGCTGCCATTCGGCGAGGCGGCGTTGAGCGGCCGCGCGACCGGTGTGCCCGGCGTCCTGCGCATGCTGGAAATGGCGCATCGCGATCATGGCCGGCTGGCCTGGCGCGAGCTGTTCGGCGATGCCGAACGCACCGCGCGCGAGGGCTTTACCGTCACCCCGCGGCTGGTGCGGATGGTCACTGGCCGCTTCCCGCAAAATGCCGCGCCGGACGTTCGCCGCTATTTCACCGAGCGGGACGGAACCCTGGTCGATGCCGGCGATACCCTGATCAATGCGGACTATGCCGATTTCGTTCGCCGTCTTGCCGCCCAGGGGCCGGACGCGCTCCATCGCGGACCGACGGCGCAAAGAATCGTCGCGCGCCTCGCCGATGGGCCGGTGCCCGGCGCGATGACGCTGGCCGACCTCGAAGCCTATCGGCCGATCCGCCGCGATCCGCTCTGCCGCCCGTTCCGCGTCTACATCGTCTGCGTCCCGCCGCCGCCGTCCAGCGGCATCGCGCTGCTGCAATTGCTGGCTATGCTCGAGGGGACGGACATCGCCGCGCGCGGCGTCGCCGATCCGCGCAGCTGGTTCCTGTTCGCCGAGGCCAGCCGGCTGATGTATGCCGACCGCGACCGCTACGTCGGCGACCCGGCTTTCACCAATGTCCCGGTCAACGGCCTGCTCGAGAGCGATTATGTCGCCAGCCGCGCCGCTCTGATCGGCGAGCGCGCCGGTCCGCCGCCGGCCGCGGGGTCGCCGCCCGAGATGATGACGGTCGCGCAGGATACGACCAACGAGCCTGCCGGCACGAGCCACTTCGTCGTCGGCGATGCGCAAGGCAACGTGGTGTCGATGACGACCACGGTGGAATCGATCTTCGGCTCCGGCCGGATGGTCGACGGCTTCTTCCTGAACAACCAGATGACCGATTTCGCCTCCCTCCCGCGTGACGCGGAGGGGCGACCGGCCGCAAATGCGGTCGCGCCGGGCAAGCGCCCGCGCTCGTCGATGAGCCCGGCGATCATCCTGAGCCGCGACGGCCGCTTCGTCGCCGCGATCGGCTCGCCCGGCGGCAATGCCATCCTGGCCTATGTCGGCAAGGTGATGATCGGCACGCTCGATTGGAATTTGAGTATGCAGGCGGCGATCGACCTACCCAACCTCATCGCTCGCGGCAGCGCCTTCAATGGCGAGGCGGACAAGTTCCCGCCCGGTGTGGTGGCCGCGCTGAGCGCGCTTGGCGTCGAGGTTCGCCCCGGCCAGGGCGAGGATAGCGGCCTGCACGGCGTGATCCTGCGGGGCGGCCGGATCGATGGCGGCGCCGATCCCCGCCGCGAGGGCGTCGTGCTGGTCGAGGACGCGCCGCGCTAAGACGTGGCGGCTACCCAGGGGATGCGGGCGTCGTTGAAGTCCACGACCTCGCCCAGTTCGTGCACGTTGCGATAGCCGTAGCCGTAAAGGTTGATGAAGGTCTGGATGTTCAGCGCGACCGTGACCAGCTTCGTCACCACCGGATAGGAATTGTTGCTGAAATTGTTGTTGCAATAGATCAGGATGCGCCGGTTCGGATTCCGGCCGATAACGCGGGCCAGGCTCTCGGCAGTGAAATCGGGCAAGGGCAAATTCACTGCGCCGCGAATGTGGCCGTCGGCGAAGGCGCTTTCGGAGCGGGCGTCGAGGATCAGCACGTTGGGATCGGTCGCGGCGGCGGCGAATTGGGTCCAGCTGAGCAGGCGGTCCTGGCGATAGGCCTCGACCTCGCGGGCGAGCGCATTGAAGCCGGTGAAATCGATCTGCGGATTGACCGGCTGGGCGATGGCAGCGGGCGCGGCTGCGGTCAGGGCCAGAGCGACAAGCAAGAAACGCATGACCATGTCTCCCGATAGACGGGAGATCGCTACGTCGAGGGAACTGTCCGCGGGCTGAATGTCTCAGCCGATCGCGGCGAAGGCGCGGACGGGGAAGGTGCCCATGCCGGCGATTTTCGGCGGCGCGGCGGTGAAGCGGAAGCCGCTGTCTGGCAAGGCGGCGAGGTTGGTGAGGTGCTCGACGATCAGCACGCCCGCGCCGAGCAGGATGGTGTGGACTGGGCGGCGGGGTGCGCGCGTATCGTCGATATTGTGGCTGTCGATGCCGATCAAAGCCGCGCCTTCATCGACCAGCAGTTTCGCGGCGGTTTCGGTGAGGAACGGGTGGTCGCTGAAATAGGTTTCGCTGCCCCAATGGCGGTCCCAACCGGTGTGGATCAGCACTGCCTTGCCGCGCAGATCCAGCCCCGCGAACGCGCCGATATCAACCGCCTGATCGGCCGAGCGAACGAGAAGGCCCTCCAGCCCGGCGATCCGGTCGAGGCCGACCGCCGCCAGATCGTCGCCATCCTCGTAGCGGTGGAAGGGCGTGTCGAGATAGGTGCCGGTATTGGCGACCATGTCGATCCGGCCGATCTGGAAGGTGGCGCCGTCATCGTAGAGCGCGGCGGATTGTTCGCGGGTCCAGAAGTCGCAGATATGCGGACCCGGCAGGCCGCGATAGGTAATCGTGCCGTCCTCGATCCGGTGGCTCAGGTCGATGAGCGCCGGGCACTGGCGATGCTCCATAAGGCGAAGGCTCCTATTCCGGCCCAGATCACGTTCAGCACCGCCGACGGATAAGCGCCGTTGGCGCCGCTGTTCACGACGAAGCCGGCCGCGCCGACCACGTTCATCCACTGATAAACGGGCGAGCGGGCGGTCAGCCTGCCGGCGGTCAGCAGGGCATAGGAACCGAGGATCAGGACCGCCGACGCCCAGCCGGTGATTTCGACAGCCAGGGTCAGACCAATTTCCTCACGCCGCCAGCTGACGCAGCACGAATTGCAGGATGCCGCCGTGGCGGAAATATTCCAGCTCGTTCAGCGTATCGATGCGGACGCGGGCGCGGAAGGTGGAGCGCACTCCGTCCGCCTCGACAGACACCAATATTTCCTGCCGCGGCTGGAGGTCGGCGACGCCGGTGATGGTGAAGGTCTCCTCGCCCGAAAAAGCCGGCGGCGTGTCGAGGAATTGCAGCGGCAGGACGCCCATGCCGACCAGGTTCGAGCGGTGGATGCGCTCATAGGTCTCGGCGATCACGGCGCGGACGCCGAGCAGGTTCGTGCCCTTTGCCGCCCAGTCGCGCGACGAACCGGTGCCATATTCCTTGCCCGCGACGACCACGAGCGGCGTGCCGTCCGCCTTGTAGCGCATGGCGGCGTCGTAGATCGCCATCGTCTCGCCGGTCGGCACGTAACGGGTAACGCCGCCTTCGATCCCGGGGGTCATCTTGTTCTTGATGCGGATGTTGGCGAAGGTGCCGCGGGTCATCACCTGATCATTGCCGCGGCGGGCGCCGTAGGAGTTGAAGTCGGCGCGGCTGACCTGCCGCTCCTGCAGCCACGTGCCGGCCGGGCTGTCCGCCTTGATCGAACCGGCGGGCGAGATGTGATCGGTGGTGATCGAATCGCCGAGCAAAGCCAGCGGCCGCGCGTCGACAATGTCGGCAGGCGCGGTCGGGGTCATGGTCATGCCGTCGAAATAAGGCGGGTTGGCGATGTAGGTGGAGCCGGTCGGCCAGGCATAGGTGGCGCCGCCGGTGACCGGAATGGACTGCCAGCGCGTATCGCCCTTGAACACGTCGGCATAGCGGGCGCGGAACATCTCGCCATGGACATAGGTGTCCATCATCGTGCGGACCTCGTCATTCGACGGCCAGATGTCCTTGAGATAGACGTCGGCGCCGTCCTGATCCTTGCCGATCGGGCAGGTGACCATGTCCTCGATCACCGTCCCCTTGATCGCATAGGCGACCACGAGCGGCGGCGAGGCGAGGTAATTGGCGCGCACGTCGGGCGAAACGCGGCCTTCGAAATTGCGGTTGCCGGAGAGGACGGAGGCGGCGACCAGATCGTTCTTGTGGATCGCCTTGCTGATCGCGTCCGGCAACGGACCCGAATTGCCGATGCAGGTGGTGCAACCATAGCCGGCGAGGTTGAAGCCCAAAGCATCCAGATCCGCCTGCAGGCCCGATTTCTCGAGATAGTCGGTGACCACCTGCGATCCGGGCGCGAGGCTGGTCTTCACCCAGGGCTTGCGGGTCAGGCCCCGTTCGCGCGCTTTCTTCGCGACCAGCCCGGCGGCGACGAGCACGGCCGGGTTGGAGGTGTTGGTGCAGCTGGTGATCGCGGCGATTACGACGTCGCCATGGCCGAGCGTCTCGCCCGCGGCCACCACGCCGTCGCCATTGGTATCGACCGCGCAGCGTTCCTTCAGCCGATCAAATTCCTGGCCGAATTCGGCAGTGAAATTGTTGCAGAATTCATCGTCGACGTTCGCCAGCGTCACCTTGTCCTGCGGGCGCTTGGGGCCGGCGAGGCTGGGCTCGACAGTGGACATGTCCAGGCGCAGCGTGTCGGTGAAGACCGGCTCCGGCGCGTCCGGATCGAGCCAGAAGCCCTGCTCCTTCGCATAAGCCTCGGTGAGCGCGACCTGCTCGTCGCTGCGGCCGGTGAGGCGCATATAATCGAGCGTCTTGTTGTCGAAGGCGAAGAAGCCGCAAGTGGCGCCATATTCCGGCGCCATGTTGGCGATGGTGGCGCGATCGGCCAACGAGAGCGCGCTGACGCCTGGGCCGTAAAATTCCACGAAGCGCCCGACGACGCCCTTCTTGCGGAGCATCTGCGTGACGGTGAGCACCAGATCGGTCGCGGTGATGCCTTCGTTCAGCGCGCCGGAGAGGTGGAAGCCGACCACTTCGGGGATCAGCATGGAGACGGGCTGACCGAGCATGGCCGCCTCCGCCTCGATCCCGCCGACGCCCCAGCCGAGCACGCCCAGGCCGTTGATCATCGTGGTGTGGCTGTCGGTGCCGACGCAGGTGTCGGGATAGGCGACTTCCACGCCGTCCGCGCCGGGCGAGGACCAGATGCCGCGGGCGATATTTTCCAGATTCACCTGGTGGCAGATGCCGGTGCCGGGCGGCACGACCTTGAAATTGTCGAACGCGGTCTGGCCCCATTTCAGGAACTCGTAGCGCTCCATGTTGCGCTCATATTCCAGCTCGACGTTGCGCTCGAAGCTCTGCGGCGTGCCGAAGGCGTCGATCATCACGCTGTGATCGATGACGAGGTGGACGGGAACCTGCGGGTTGATCTTCTTCGCATCGCCGCCAAGCGCGGTGATCGCGTCGCGCATCGCCGCCAGATCGACCACGCAAGGCACGCCGGTGAAATCCTGCATCAGCACGCGGGCCGGGCGATACTGGATTTCATGATCGGAGCTTTTGGTCTGCTGCCAATCGACAATCGCCTGGATGTCGGCGCGGGTGACGGTGCTGCCGTCCTCGAAGCGAAGCAAATTCTCCAGCAGCACCTTCATGCTGAACGGGAGACGGGAGACGTCGCCCAGTTTCTCGGCCGCCTTGGCGAGGCTGTAATAAGCATAGGACCTGCCGTTCACGTCGAGCGTGGAGCGGGTGTTCAGGCTGTCCTGGCCAGTGGCGGTCATAAATACCTCGTCGCAAAGTAAGACATTGCGCCGGCCCCCGCCGTGCGGCCCCCGGCGCTTGTGTGATGGGGGCCGTAGCAGGGTGCGCGCAGAGGGGAAAGGGATGGCGATCGACGCGCGCGGAAGGCCACAAGTTGCGCGCGGAACATGGAAAATTTCACCGTGACCTTCGGTCCGCGCGGCAGGCTGGCGGCGGGGGTGGTGCGAGTGTTTCGTCCGGGCGGAAAACCGTTTTGCTGCATGTAGTTGCGCGGTTCGCAGGCTCTTGGGCGGCAGGCGCGGCCCGGGGCTGGTTGTCGCGCGAGGCGTGGTATCACAACGGCGAAAGTGTGACCTTCGGGGATTGAGCCACCGGCGCGGACGGCGCGGTCCTGTTGAATGTCGGGTGGCAGCGGCGAGTCGCTCATCCGCGAGCTTGGATCATGCGCAATCCTATTGGGGAAGGGCGATGTTCATCGCGGGGGCCGGTGACGTATATGGCCGTGGGGACGCGCCGCTTCGCAAAGCTGGAGGAGCATAGGGATGTGGTGGCGGGAATATTCTGAGTGAGGGAGACTTGCGCGATCGGTCGGGCGGGCATTCTGCCGAAAACGGTTGAGGCATTCAGCCTTCACCTGACCTTCTCGACGCAGCTACGCGGTTTATCCGGCGCGTCGGTTCGGCTATGGCCGGGCGCGTGGTGGGCATCCTAACAGCTTTGACGCGTCGAATGCTGGCGCTGGCGACAGCGTTGCTGCTGTCCCTCGCCATCGCCTCTCCCGCCATCGCGGAGATCGGCTGCTCTTGGGACGCCGCGACGCATTTCGCCGAAACCGCAGACCATGCTGACGAACATGGTGCCGACACGCCCGAACCCGGCGGCTCCGATTCCAGCGGCGGCGAAGGTTCTCCCGACAGTCATTGCGCTTTCTCGCATGGGCATGGCGATCTCGCCCCGCGCGCCGGCAATCCGGCGCTGCCCGCCCGCATCCTGACGTTCGCGCTGCCGCCCGCGGCGCGGTTCGTTTCCTCGCTTCCGCCCGGGCTCGATCGTCCTCCGCGCAGCTGATCCGGCGCGGCCTTTCACGGCCGCTTCCCTGACAGTTTGACGCATTCGGAGACGATCCATGAGATGTATGTACGTGCTGCGCGGCGCCTTGACCGGCGCCTGCGCTCTTGCCCTGGCCGCGCCGGCCTGGGCGCAATCCGCTCAGCCTGAGGCTGAGCCCGCCGAAACCGCCGAAGCCCCGGAGCCTGAAGCCGAGGACGAAGAAACCGAGGAAATCGTGGTGCAGGCGACCCGCACCGGGCGCCGCATCCAGGACGAGCCGATCCGGGTCGAGGTGCTGAACCGCGAGGAGATCGAGGAAAAGATCATCATGCGGCCGGGCAATATCGCCCTGGTGCTGGCCGAGACGGGGGGCTTGCGCGTGCAGACCACTTCGCCGGGGCTGGGCGCGTCCAACATCCGCGTGCAGGGGATGGACGGGCGCTACACGCAGCTGCTGGCGGACGGGCTGCCTCTTTACGGGGGCCAGGCGCTGGGGCTGCTGCAGATCACGCCGACCGACCTGGGCCAGGTCGAGGTGATCAAGGGGGCGGCTTCGGCGCTCTACGGGTCGTCAGCCCTGGGCGGTGTGATCAACCTCGTCTCGCGGCGGCCGCGCGACTGGTTCGAGGCGGAAACTCTGCTGAACGTCACGACGCGGGACGGGCAGGATCTGACCGCCTACGTCGCCGGGCCGGTCGGGCGCGAGCTGGGCCTGTCGCTGACCGGCGGGCTGCACCGGCAGAGCCGGGTCGATCTGGACGATGACGGGTGGATCGACATTCCCGGCTACGAGCGCTGGACGGTGCGGCCGCGGCTGTTCTGGACCGGGGAGAGCGGGGCGAAACTGTTCGCGACCGTCGGCGCGATGGGGGAGGACCGTGTCGGCGGGACCTTGCCGGGGCGGACGGTGCCGGACGGGAATCCGTTCGCGCAGACGCAGGAGACGGGGCGGCTGGACGCCGGGTTTGTCGGCGAAGCGCCAGTCGCGGCGGGCGTGACGGCGCATCTGCGCGGCTCGTGGATGCTGCAGGACCATAGCCACGTTTTCGGGAGCGTGATCGAGGAGGACCGGCACGAGACGATCTTCGCCGAGGCTTCGGTGACGGCGCGGTCGGACGGGCGCTCGCTGGTCGCAGGCGTGGCGTTCCAGTCGGATGCGTTCGCGTCGGAGACCTTTCCGGCGTTCGACTACACGTTCACCGCGCCGGGCCTGTTCGCGCAGGTGGAGCAGGATCTGTCGGAGGAACTGACTCTGGCCGCCAGCGGGCGGGTGGATTTCCACAACGAATATGGCACGCGCTTCAGCCCGCGCGTGTCGGCAGCGTGGAGGCCGGGGCCGTGGACGATCCGGGCCTCTTACGGCCGCGGCTTCTTCGCGCCGACGCCGTTCGTGGACGAGGTGGACGATGCCGGCCTGTCGCGGCTGGAGCCGCTCGCCGGTCTTCGCGCGGAGACGGCGGAGACGGCCTCGCTCGACTTCGGCTGGGCGCGCGGGCCGTTCGAGGCGAACCTGACTCTGTTCGGATCGAACCTCGACGGCACGGCGCGGCTGGTGACGGTCGCGCCTACCCAAGTGCGGCTGGTGAACAGCATCGGCACGACCGAGATACGCGGGGCGGAGGCGTTGCTGCGTTACCGGCGCGACGGCTTCACGGTGACGGGCAGCTATGTCTTCGTCGATGCCGATGAGCCGGTGCCGGGCGGTGTCGGCCGGCGGGCGCTGCCGCTGACGCCGCGGCACAGCGCCGGGCTGGTCGCGGTGTGGGAAAGCCATGGCCGCGGGCGGATCGGGGTCGAGGCTTATTATACCGGCAAGCAGGCGCTCGACGACGATCCGTTCCTGACGGAGAGCCGGCCCTATCTGGAACTGGGTGTGCTCGGCGAGATCGTCCTCGGGCGAGTGCGGCTGTTCGTGAATTTCGAGAATATCACGGACGTGCGGCAGACGCGGTACAACAGCCTGGTGCGGCCGGTGCGTGCGGCGGACGGGCGCTGGACGGTGGACGCCTGGGCGCCGACCGACGGCTTCGTCGCCAATGCCGGGATCCGGCTGAACTTCGGGGGGAATTAGACTTCGCGCTCGTCTCTGGGCTTGCCAGCCAAAGCTTTAGCGAAGGATGGTGCATCGGTTCGAACTCTGTTCGAACCTCACTCTGGTTGGGGCACCATCCAGAGGATGGTGCCCAGGGACGGGATCGAACCGCCGACACCGTGATTTTCAGTCACGTGCTCTACCAACTGAGCTACCTGGGCATCGCCGCCGGAGCGGGAGCGAGCGCCTATAGAGAAGGGTCGCGCCTGCTGTCCAGTGTTTCGGCCAGCGTATCGGGATCGGCGGGCGGCCCGGCGATCCGGTAGCCGTCGCCGAGCCAGTTCAGCAGGTCGCGGTCGCGGCAGCCCTGGCTGCAGAAGGGCGCGAATTGCTCGGCCGCCGGCTTGCGGCAGAGCGGGCAGGCGCCGGATCTAGTTTTGGCTGCGGTGGACATGCCCCGCCGATATGGCGAGCGCGGCGTCGGCCCGCAAGGCGAGCGCGCCGCCGGTGCGCCGTTCCAGCGCCGCGCGCCATTCGGGGCTGATGCAGGCGATCACCTCGGGCGCAGCGGTTAGGGTGAGCGCTCCCGGCCCGGCGCGTTCGGCCCGGCGCAGGAGAGCGCGCGCGGCGGCGCCGACGGGATCGGCCTGGAGGATTTCGGGGAGCGAGCGCCGGCCGCGGCGGCGGACGACCTGCAGGAAACCGAAGCCGTTGACGGCGGTGCGCTCGAACGGCTGCGGCAGGACCGCGTCCAGCGCTTCGGCCGCCGCCTGCCGCTCGGCCTTGGCGGCGAGGGTAGGCAGGTCGATGCCGATCGAGCCGCCCAGCCCGAAGCGCCGGATCGCCTGCCCCGCCGCGCGCGCCCCGGCGATGGCGAGCGCGGCGGGATCGAGTATGCCATCGACGTCGAACAGGGTCATGGCCGGCGTGAGGCTCATAGTCAGCGACCCGCCGGGGAAGGCGATGTCGCCGGTGAGCGCGCTTTCGATCAGTTCGCTCCAGCCGGCCTGTTCGAACAGGTCCGGGCCGGTGGCGGGATGAGGCCTGGCGTTCAGCCGCTCGGCAAGATTCGGGGCGGGGCGCGGCGGGCCATCGGCGGGACGGACTTTGGCGCGCTTGAGGCGACCGGTTTCGGGGAGCGGCTCGCGGACAATCTCGACGTTCAGCGTCGCGCCTTCGGTGACGCCGGGCGGGATCGGCGCGAGCAAGGCTTCCGCGCCGTCCGCAAGCCGGACGAGACCGCGGCGGCCGGGCTGCTGCACCTTGATGAGCTTCGCCGCGATGACCGCTCCGGGGCCGTGCGGGCCGGGCAATTCGATCATTGCCTCGACGATTTCACCGCCCTCGATCAGGATCGCGCGGCTTTCGCCTATGCCTTCTTCGTAGAGCCAGCCGTTTGTCATGCGGCCTTGTCACCCCGGACCGGGCGTTGGGTCCACTTCCTTTTCTGCGCGGCGCCAAAGATGCGTGGCAAGCGCAGCATCCGTTTGCCTTGCGGCCGGCCGCTGCGTAGCAGAGCACGGGTGGAAGTTGCCGCCAGCCTCGCAGATTTCGCGGTGTTCACGACGATCGCCTTGTTGTGGGGAAGATGGGCCAGGCTGGATCTCGGCTTTGCCCGTCCCGATTATTGGCGGGCGGAGCCTTGGGTATTGCTGTTCATTCTGTGGCTGACTGTAGAATGGGCACTTGCGCTGGTCCTGCCGGTCCTCGCGGATCCGGAAGCATATGCGGAGTTGGACCACCTCTCACTGGGTGAGGAACTTTTTGTCTCCGTGCTGCTCGGGCCCTTTTGGGAGGAACTGTTCTTTCGCGGCGTCATGTTCGCCGCCTTGCTTCGCCGTTGGGGCATATGGACGGCGGCGATTATACCGAGCATCCTGTGGGGCCTGATCCACGTACAATATGAATGGTGGTTCGTGGCCTCGATCGCGGGATCGGGTGTGCTGCTGGCGATGGTGCGATGGAAGGGCGGATCTATCTATCCGCCGATCGCCCTGCACGCGGCCTACAATCTGCTGGTGACGCTCTACGGCCGCGGGATGCTCGGCAACGAAGTCTGAGGCGCGAGGGGCAGCGAGCGCCGTGCGGCAATGCCGTCGAGATAGGCGCAGATCGTCTGCCCCCTCCGCCTTTGATCCGGCCGTCCGTCCGGCAGGGAATGTCGGTCGAGGAGACCGGCTGCATCGAGGCCAGTCTCGACCGTCCCGCTGCACGGGCCGGCGAATGCGCTCGCCCGAATGCACTGCTCCAGAAAGGTGACAGCGAACGCGCCAAAACGGTCATCCAGTGCGTGGATGCGGCGCCTTTCCACTTCCCGCCTGAACTCGTCCCCGTGCCAAAGGGCCAGATCGAAATAGCCGCCATAAGGGGTCCAGTTCTGACCTGCGGCTGGCGCTCGATCCGGGCCGAACAGCTGTTCCGGATCGTATCCGCAGTCCTGTGCGAACACATCAGCGTCGAAGGAGGACAGGGGGATTTCCATAGCGCGCTGTTCGTCGAAGGCGCGCAGCAGCCGGGAGGCCGCGACCATGCGATCCGGCCGATCGCCCGACGCCTGAGATGCGGTGACGAGCGCCCAGGCCAGCGGCCCGACGAGGAAACCCAGCAGGAAGATGCCGGCAAATACTGCAATCCTCGCCAGCCACCGCACGGCACCCTCCCGCTTTACTTGCAATGTAACAGTGTAACATCAGAATGCGTGCGGGACCAAGCTTGCGGTAGCGATGGAGGAAAGGGTGCATGCAGCATCGACGCCGGCATGACGAAGCAGCCGCGCGCTCAAGCCTGAGGGAGGTTTTCCATGCTCCGCGATGCCAGCGCCTGAAAGAGCGGGACCGCTGCCGTGGCGACCGGCAGGCCCGATACCTGTCCGTCGCCCACTTCCAGCAACCACCAGCGGCCCACCTCATCACGACCGAAGTCGGCGGAGGCAAAGGAGCTTGGCACCTGCGCTGCAATCCGCCCCAGCCATCCGGCCGGAGGCGGACCCAAGACGTTGGCCGCCTCCGAGCGGGGCCAGCAGCCCACGAGGCGGCCATCCACGATGAAGGCCCGGTACTCATGGGCGGGTGCGCCGACGGGCAGCAGAGGGATATATTGCTTGAACACCAGGCCGCCGACGAGGCTGTCGCCCTGTAGCTCTCTGAAGCGGGCGATAGTCCGGTGCACGGATCCGCTGTCGGCCGCGTCAGCGATGAAGCACGCCTCTTCCCAATAGCCGGAGGCTTGCGATTTCACCCAGTCCTTCAGGATCAACGAGGAATGGCCGAATGGCTCCACGGCCGCGCCAATGGCCTCGCCGGACTCGATCCGATCCTGTTTGATCCAGACGGTCTTCGGCATCCATTCCGCCAATGCGGGATAGGAACCGGGCGCATGGTGACAGGCCGCATATTCGCGTGGAGAGGTGGCCAACAGAATGGAACGCGCCCGCAAAGCTTCGTAAAGGGCCTGATAGGCTTCGATGCTCATCATCCAGCCGCGATAGACAGCCGTACCGGCACCATCGAACCGGCTTTGCCGCAATGCCGCTATCGGATCGATCCGGTGGTCCAACTCGTCATGGTCGATCCGGACCACCGAAAAACCGGCATCGCGCGCCGCCTGCGCTTCATCGGCGAATGCCGGCTCGACAGCGCGCGGGTCGAGCGGATCGGCGCAGAAGATCGCGAACGGCGTAGGCATGGCACCGACTTGTCACGCGGCCGGCACCGCTGCAATTGCGCTTTGCGGGCGAAGGCGCGTCTCCCTGGCGCCAATCGATTCAGTCCAGCGGCCAGCCGGAGGCGCGGAGTAGGGCGCGGGTTTCGTACAAGGGGAGACCCATGACGGCGCTGTGGCTGCCTTGCAGGGCGCGGACGAGGGCTTCGGCGCGGCCCTGGATGGCGTAGCCGCCGGCCTTGCCGCGCCATTCGCCGCTGGCGAGATAGGCGGCCAGTTCGTCTTCGCTCAGGCGCTTGAAGGTGACGATGCTGGTGGACAGGCGATGGCGGGCCTGGCCGGTCGTGTCGGTGACGGTGACGGCGGATAGCACGCGATGGCGCCGGCCCGAGAGCAGCTTGAGGCACGCGCGTGCCTCGGCTTCGGTTTCGGTCTTGGGCAGAATCCGGCGGCCAGCGGCGACGACCGTGTCGGCGGCGATGACGATCGCGCCCGGCGTGGCCGCGGCGGCGGCTTTCTCGGCGGCCATGCGGCGGGCATAAACGGCGGGGAGTTCCGCCTTGCACGGACTCTCGTCGATATCGGCCGGGGCGATCTCGTCAGGCACCACGCCGAGGCGGGCGAGCAATTCCAGCCGGCGCGGACTCGCCGAGGCGAGGATCAGGCGCGGCGCGGTGGCGGCCGTCAGGATTGCGGGCCGGGACCGCCGCGGCCCGGCATGAAGCGATAGGTCAGGCGGCCCTTGGTCAGGTCATAGGGAGTGAGCTCGACCAGCACCTCGTCGCCGGTCAGCACGCGGATGCGGTTCTTGCGCATCTTGCCGGCGGTGTGACCGAGAATCTCGTGGCCATTTTCCAGGCGGACGCGAAACATCGCGTTTGGCAGCAGCTCGACCACCAAGCCGCGCATTTCGAGAAGTTCTTCCTTGGCCATTCAAACCCTGCTCGTTTTTCGACGCGCGCGTTTAGCGAAAAAGTCGGTTCAAGAAAAGTGGCGGGCCCGTCGCGGTCAGAGCGGCAGTTCGGGATCGACCGGCGGCAGATCGACCCAGACCCAGCGCCCGCGCGCGGTGGCGGAGAGATCGACGCGCTGGCCCTCCTCGGCCCAGGCGGCGAGGATGGCGCGGTCGCGGCGGGCAAGGCCGCTGGAGCCGATCGTCCGCGCCATCGCGACATGGCCGTCCGGCGCGATCAAGGCATGGACGCGGATCACCGACAGGAGGGCGGGATCGCCTTCGCGGCGATAGCCCAGGCGGACGGCGAATTCGCGGCGCATTTCGGTTTCGATCCGCGCGATGTCGGCGGC
This sequence comes from Sphingomonadales bacterium UBA2369, assembly GCA_002344055.1. Classification (GTDB taxonomy): domain Bacteria; phylum Pseudomonadota; class Alphaproteobacteria; order Sphingomonadales; family Sphingomonadaceae; genus Allosphingosinicella. Next base: position 42,633 of record DDTH01000019.1, on the reverse strand, counting down.
GGCGAGCGGCACGACCGGCGCGCGGCCGATGCGGCGGAGGAGCGCGTCGCGAGCGGCGACCTCGCCCTCGTGGCCGTCCATCGCGGCTGGGAAGAGGATGCGCAGCGCGGTCGCCCGTTCGGCGGGCGTGCGTGCGCGGCCGGCGGCAAGGCGGCCGATGCGGAGCAATTCGGCCCGCAATTGCGGCGTCGCCCGTTCGCCGAACGAGCCGTAGCGGATCAGGGCGCGGCGGGCGCGGTCATAATCGGGGCGGCCATAAGCGGGATCGGTCGCGAGGCGGCTGAAGGCGATGCGCCGCTCGTCGCCGATCAGCAGACCGCTTTCGTCGAGCAGATCGAGCGCCTGGGCGGGGTCGTAGCCCGGAAGGTCGCGCCGCAGCCGCAGGGCGGCCAGCCGGTCGATCACAATACGGGTGCGCAGCAGGCGGCCGCGCTGGGCCGCGCGGGCCTCGAGCAGGGCGATGGTGGCGGGCTGCTCCAGCCAGGCCCTGCGCGCCGCCTCGGGCCAGCGGGTCAGGGCCGGCGGCTGATCCTCGTAAAGCCAGAGCAGACGGCCGAGCCGGTCGGCCAGCGCCTCGTCGCGCGGCCTGCCGAGGCCGCGCTCGGCGGCGGCGTGCGCCATGCCGAGCAAGGTGGCGTCGGCGTCCGCGGCCTCCGGCTCGCCGAGCAGGCGGAAGATGGCGCGCGCGGCGTTTTCCGGCGCGCCGGGGCAGGCTGCCGGATCGGCATGGAGCAAGTCCCGCAGCAGGATCAGCGAATCGCGCCGGGGCTCGATATTGGCATAGGACTCCCGCCGTTGCGCCGCCGGGCAGGTCGCCGCCACGGCAGCGAGCGTGCGCATTTCGCCCCACCAGTCCGGCGCGTGCGCCGCGACGGGGGCGGCCTGTAGCGCCGCCATGGACAGCACCGGCCAAATCCAGTTCCGCATCGATCCCCTCCCCGCCGGTAATGTTGCGGCGGGGAGATGAACGGAAGCTGGCCTCGCCTGGCCGGGCGTCAGGGAAGGGTGCCGGGCAGCCGCCTGGCGCCCCGATGACTCACACCGGATTATGCCGTGCCAGGAACCGCTGCACCGCTTCCATGAACTCGATCCGGTCGGCCTCGCGCGGCAGATTGTGGGTGTTTTGCGGCTGCTCCAGATAGACGAAGTCGCGGCCCTCCACCTTGCCGGCGGCGCGGAGGCGATCGATCAGGCCGCGCGACTGGGCGACCGGCACGCGCGCATCCTGGACCCCGTGCACGACCAGGATCGGCATCGAGAATTGGCTGGCGAAGCGGGCCGGCGAGATGTCGACCAGCCGTGAGGCGGCGCTGCCGAGATATTGCGAGCCGTAGCGGCCGAGATAATTGCGGTCATAGGCAACCATGGTCGGCAGATCGTGCACGCCCGCGCCGCTGATCGCGCAGCGATAATGCTCGCCGTCGCGCTGGGCGGCGCGCGAGGCCGCATAGCCGCCATAGGACCAGCCCATGATGCAGACCCGGCTGCGATCGGCGATGCCTTCGCCCGACAGATAGGCGATGGCGTCGAGCAGGTCGTCCTGCATGCGCGTGCCCCAATTGCCGTCGGACGCGGCTTCCCATTCATAGCCGTAACCGGACGAGCCGCGGAAATTGGGCTGGATCACCGCATAGCCCATCTCGGCCAGCGGCTGCGCCCACATGTCGAAGCTCTCGTCGTCGCGCGCCCAGGGGCCGCCATGCGGCAGGACGATCAGCGGCAGATTGCGGGCGTCGCGGCCGCGCGGCAGGGTCAGCACCGCGGCGATGCTCTTGCCGTCGCGGGATGGGTAGCGGACCGTCCGCACCGGATTGAGCTGGGTGTCGCGCAGCTCGTTATTGACCCAGCCGATGTGGCGGATGCTGCCCGTTTCGGTGGAATAGAGATAGAAGCCGCCCGCCTGGTTCGGCGCGCCGACACGGATCACGAGATTTTCGCGCGCATGATCGGCGGAGGCGATCAGCGCGTTCCCGGCCCCGTAGGTCTCGTCCAGAATCTCCTGGATCTCGCGCAGCCGGGGCTCGAAATAATTCATCCGAAGCCGGTCTTCCACGACCGCGATCGAGCCGATCCCGTTCCGCTCGAAATTCGGGGAGACGTTGCCGACGTCATAGCCGTCCACGCCATAGACCTTGCGCACGAACTCCATCGTGTTGAGGTCCATCTCGTAGACCGCATTGTAGTTTTCGTGGCGGCTCATCACGATGGCGCGGTCGTTCGGCAGGAAGATGAGCGGCACCGGCGGATCCCGGTAGCGCTCCATCCGCTGATTGATGATCGTGCGGAAATTGGTCTCGCCGGGGCGCCGGTACAGCGCCTTGAAATTGCCGACTGTCCCGTCCCGCTCGAAGCCCAGGCGGACATTGCCCTCGCCGTCCGCGAACCAGCTCTGCACGCCGCGCCGGGGGGCGATCACGACATGGTGGCGGCCGGTCAGCACATCGACCTCGATCACCTCGTGATTGCCGAGCCGTTCGAAGCCGCGGCCGCCGGCATTGCGGGCGATCAGGATGCGCGGTGGGCCGGAACGCGAGGTCCAGATCACGTTACCGCCGTTCACGAACGTGTCGCGCCAGCCGAGCCGGGTGATGCGCTTGGTCTGGCGGTTATAGGCGACGACGCGGCGTTCCTCGACCGTATCGCCATTCAGATTGGATTGCTGGCCGACCGTGATCAGCAGATTATCGTCGTCGATCCAGTTCCAGCTGACGGCGCGGATGCCGCGGCTGCCGTCGAAATTGGCGTCGTCGTCGCGATAGATCACTTCCGGGCGAGCGCCGGACGCGTCGAGCGGAATGATGGCGAGCACCTGCACGCCCTCGTGGCGGATCTTGGCGGCCAGCGCCGAGCCGTTGGCGGAGATGCGCGGATTCTCCGTCTGCGGCAGGCGGGCGAAGGCGGTGAGCGGGAAGCGCTGCGCGGCAGGTGCGGCGGCGGTGCGCTGACCGGCCGGCTGCGCAGCGGTGAAAACGGGCAGCGTCAGCAAGGCGGCGGCAAGCAAGGTTCTGGTGAGGCCCACGTCAAAATCCCCCGGAATGATCGGTACGGAGAGAGCTTATTCGGCGCCCGGCAGGGGATGCAAGGGGAGACCCGGCGCGCGTGGCGAAAGGTTCCCAAGGTGCTGAAGGTTCACACCCCCTGGGAGAAAAACCTGGTGGAACCTTTGGCGGCATTGGCGCGCGGATGCGGCGGGCTTTTCGCCGGGCGGGAAAGGCGAGTCGGTACGTCATCCGGAGAGGGTGACAGGCGCAATCCTATCTGTCTCCTACTTGGGGACGGGATCGCGCCGTAAGAAAAGCCCCGCCGCGGCGGGGCCGGGCGGGGCTTTTCTTCGGGCAGGCGTCACGGGAGTAAATTCCGTGACGTCGGACGGGTTCGCTCGCCTTAGGCCTCGCGCCCCGCCGGTCGAAGCGCTGCAAAGGTGCCTTTGCCAGCGCTAGCAGGGCATGGCTCAGCCATGACCTGCCAACGCTGCCAAAAGCAGCAGCGCTACGATGTTCGTGATCTTGATCATCGGGTTCACCGCCGGGCCGGCCGTGTCCTTGTAGGGATCGCCGACCGTGTCGCCGGTCACCGCGGCCTTGTGGGCTTCGCTGCCCTTGCCGCCGTGATTGCCGTCCTCGATATATTTCTTGGCATTGTCCCACGCGCCGCCGCCCGAGGTCATCGAGATGGCGACGAACAGGCCGGAGACGATCACGCCCAACAGGAGCGCGCCGACCGCCGCGAAGGCATCGGCCGGGCCGGCCACCGCGTTGATCGCGAAGTAGACGATGATCGGTGCCGCGACCGGCAGCAGCGACGGGATGATCATTTCCTTGATCGCGGCGCGGGTGACGATGTCGACGGTGCGGGCATAGTTAGGACGGGTGGTGCCCGCCATGATGCCGTCATCGTCGCGGAACTGCGCGCGGACGTCCTCCACCACGCTGCCCGCCGCCCGGCCGACCGCGGTCATGCCGAAGGCGCCGAACAGATAGGGGAGCAAGGCACCGAGCAGCAGGCCGACGATCACGAACGGATTGCTGAGCGAGAAATCGACGCCCGCCGGGCCGATGCCCAAAGCCGCGCCGAAATAGTCCAGATCCGCCGTGTAGGCACCGAACAGGACGAGCGCGGCGAGGCCGGCCGAGCCGATCGCATAGCCCTTCGTCACCGCCTTGGTGGTGTTGCCGACCGCGTCGAGCGCATCGGTGCGGGTCCGCACCTCGTCATCCAGCCCCGCCATTTCGGCGATGCCGCCGGCATTGTCGGTGACCGGGCCGTAGGCGTCGAGCGCCACGACCATGCCGGCCAGCGCCAGCATCGCGGTCGCCGCGAAGGCGATGCCGATGATGCCCGCGAGCATGTAGGACACGATGATGCCGACGCAGATCACCAGGGTCGGCAGCGCGGTCGATTCCAGGCTGATCGCCAGGCCCTGGATGACGTTGGTGCCGTGGCCGGTTTCCGACGCCTTGGCGATGCTGCGGACCGGGCGGTAATTGGTGCCGGTATAATATTCGGTGATCCACACGAGCAGGCCGGTGACGCCGAGGCCGACGAGCATGGAGTAGAACAGATCCATGCCGGTGTAAGCCGCTCCGCTCCGCTCGATCGCGCCGATCGGCTCGTTGAGCGAGCCGAACGGATTGCCGATGTCGCCGAGCACCCAGACGGTGGCGAAATAGATGGCCGGAACCGAGAGGATCGCGGTGGTCCAGAAGCCCTTGTACAGCGCGCCCATGATCGACTGGTTGCCGCCCAGGCGGACCATGAAGGTGCCGAGGATCGAGGTGACGATGCAGACGCCGCCGATGATCAGCGGCAGGCTCATGAGCGCGGTCAGGTCCGCGGGCGAACCGCTGACCAGCAAGGCGATCAGCACCATGGTGGCGCCGACGGTGACGACATAGGTTTCGAACAGATCGGCGGCCATGCCGGCGCAGTCGCCGACATTGTCGCCGACATTGTCGGCGATCACGGCCGGGTTGCGGGGGTCGTCTTCCGGAATGCCGGCCTCGACCTTGCCGACCAGATCGGCGCCGACGTCGGCGGCCTTGGTGAAGATGCCTCCGCCCAGACGGGCGAAGATGGAGATGAGCGAGGCGCCGAACGCGAGGGCGACGAGCGCGTCGACCACTTCGCGGCTAGTCGCTTCACGGCCCATCAGGCTGACCAGAGCGTAGAACAGGCCGGCAATGGCGAGCAGGCCGAGGCCCGCCACCAGCATGCCGGTGATCGCGCCCGACTGGAAGGAGATGGTGAGGCCCTTCTGCAGGCTGGTGCGGGCGGCCTCGGCGGTGCGGACATTGGCCCGGACCGAGATGTTCATGCCGATATAGCCGGCGACGCCCGAGAGAATCGCGCCGGTGGCGAAGCCGACCGCGGCGATCGTGCCGAGGAAATACCAGACCAGAGCGGCGACGATCACGCCGACCACGCCGATCGTGGTATATTGGCGGCCCAGATAGGCCTTCGCGCCTTCCTGAATGGCGCCGGCGATTTCCACCATGCGCTCGTTGCCCGCGGGCGCGCCGAGCACGCGCTGGGACGTGATGATGCCGTACAATACGGCGAGCAGGCCACAGCCGATGGCGGCGAGCACGACGGTCATTCGCTTTTTCCCCTGTTCCGATGCGGGAGAGGCGCCTGAAGCCCCCTCCGGGCGCCGTTAGATGGAGCCGGTCTTAGAAGCTGGTCCGGAGGCTGGCAAGGTTCCAGCGCGGCGGACGGGTTCAGGCGTCGCCGTGCTGCCAGCCGAGACTGTCCGGGAGCGGGACGGGGCCGCCCGCGTCGGTGAGCGTGAGGCCGGTGCCGTCGATGCAGCGGCCGATGCGGGTGAGCGGCAGGGCCAGCCGCTCGCCGATCTCGGCGATGTTGCCGCGCCCCGCTTCATGGGCGGTGAAGAGCAGTTCGTAGTCGTCGCCCGCGGTGGCGGCGCGGAGGCGCGCGGCACGATCGTCGCCGACCGCGGCGATGTAGGCATCGGACAAGGGGAGCGTGTCGAGGTCGATCTCGATCCCGATCAGGCTGGCCCGGGCCATGCGGCCGGCGTCGATCAGCAGGCCGTCGGAAACGTCCATCATCGCGGAGACCAAGGTGGCGAGCGCCCGGCCGGCCTGCAGGCGCGGGCGCGGGATGCGGTAGCGGCTGACGAGGTCGTCGCTTCCGGTCAGGGATCCCCGCAGGATGGCGAGACCCGCGCCGGCATCGCCGATCGTGCCGGAAAGCCAGAGATCGTCGCCGGGCCGCGCGCCGGCGCGCGAGGGGACGCCGGGACCCCTTGCCTCGCCGATCAGGGTGAGGCTGAGAATACGGGGGCCGTTGCTGGCGATCGTGTCTCCGCCGATCAGCGACACGGAATGAGCGGCGAGGTCCGCGCGCAGCCCCTCGGCGAAGGCGCGGTCCCAGGCTTCGTCGCCGAGCGTGTAGCCGAGCAGGGCGGCAAGCGGGCGAGCGCCCTTGGCGGCCAGATCGGACAGGTTCACCGCGAGGAGCTTTGAGGCGACGTGGTCGGGCGGGTCGTCCGGCAGATAGTGCACGCCTTCCGCCAGCATGTCCTTGGTGAGGACGAGGACGCGGTCGCCAAGCTCGAGCACGGCGGCGTCGTCGGCCAGGCCGCGTGCCGCCGGGGCGGTGGCGAAGCCGCGCAGGATGTCGATGAAGGCGGCTTCGGCGCTCACGCTGTCCGTCAGGCTCGCACATCCTTGGCGATGGCGTCGAGCAGGCCGTTGACGAAGCCGGATTCGCGGGCGTCGTAGAATGCCTTGGCGACGTCGACATATTCGCTGATCACGCTGGCGACAGGGACATCGGCACGGGCGGCGAGCTCGTAGGTGCCGGCGCGCAGGATCGCCTTCATCGGCTTGTCGAGCCGGGCGAGCGACCAGCCCTTGGCGAGCTTCGCCGCGATCAGCCCGTCCAGTTCGTCGGCACGGGCGGCGACGCCCTTCACCACATCGTCGAAGAAATCGACCTCGGCTTCGGCATATTCGTCGCCGTCGATCGTCTCGCCCAGCCGGTGATGATGGAATTCGTGCAGCAGCTGCGGGACCGGCGTGTCCTCCATCTCGCGCTGATAGAGCGCCTGCACCGCGGCGAGGCGGGCGGCGGAACGGGAGCGGGAACGGGCATTGGGCTTGGCCATGGCGGCGCGGTAGCGAGGTGGGGCCTCAAGGTGAAGGGGCGGGCGGCGTTTCCATGAACGCGCCGATCGCGTCGATCACCGGTTCGGGGCGCTCCCAGGGCACGAAATGGCCGGCGTCCTCGATGCGTTTCACGCTCAGGCTTTCGACCATCGTGTCCAGGCCTTCGAGCTGGATCGGCAGCAAGGCCTTGTCCTTCATGCCCCACAATACGAGCGTGGGGATAGTGAGGATTGGGTAGGGATCGCGCCGGGTAGCCGGGACGTTCTCGCCGATCGCGGGGATGGTGAGCGGGCTGGCGCGATACCAGTTCAGCATGGCGGTCATCGCGCCGGGCTGGCTCCAGTCGTCGAGATAGGCCTGCCGCTCCTCCTCGGGAATAAGGGCGAGATCGGTGTGACCGCCGAAGCTCTTCGCGAAGAAGGTCGCCATGCCCATCGCCTCGATGCCGCGCTCCATCGCCGGGTTGCGGAAGGCGGTGATGTACTGGGAGGCCGCGCGCTGGGCGGCGTCCTCAATCAGGCTGCGCTGGAAGATGTACGGATGCGGCGCGTTGACGATGACGAGCCGGTCGAGCCGATCCGGCCTGGTCAGGGCCGCGCCCCAGGCGATGGCGCCGCCCCAGTCATGGCCGACCAAATTGAAGCGGCCGATGCCATAAGCGTCGGCGAGGGCGAAGAGATCGGCGATGCACTCCTGCGCGCGATATTGCTCGATACCCTCGGGCTTGTCCGAGCCGCCGAAGCCGCGCTGGTCGGGGACGATCACGCGATAGCGATCGGCCAGCGCGGGCGCGACGTGGCGCCAGGTGCGGTGCGATTCGGGGAAACCGTGGAGGAAGATGATCGCGGGCGCGTCCCGGGGTCCGGCCTGCGCAACCTTCAGCGTGACGCCGGTGGCGAGGGCGATGCGGGTGGTTTCGAGCTCGGTCATGCCCCGCTTCTATCCTCCTCTCGCTTTCGAGGGGAGGGGGACCAGCGAAGCGGGTGGAGGGGCCGCGCCGAAGACGCGGAATTCTTCCGAAAGCAAAGAACCGGCGCTGCGCGCCCGCCCCTCCACCGCCTGCGGCGGTCCCCCTCCCCGGCAAATGCCGGGGAGGAATAAAGGGTCACGGATAGCTCACCGTCTTGGGCACTTGCGGCAGCGGGATGAATTCCGCGTCATCGTCCGGCGGGAGGGCGAAGCGGCCGTTGCGCCAATCGTCCTTGGCCTGATTGATGCGGTCGCGGCGGGACGAGACGAAGTTCCAGAAGACGTGGCGCGGCCCGTCCAATGGTTCGCCGCCGCAGAGCATCACGCGCCCGCCCGCTTCCGAACGCAAAGTGGTGCGGATGCCGGGGCGCAGGACATAGAGCGTGGTCGGGGCGAGCGGAACGCCGTCGAGGCTGGCTTCGCCCTCCGCCACGTAAAGCGCGCGCTCGGTCGCTTCGTCGTCGATCGCGATGCTGCCGCCGGGCTGCAGGACGATGTCGGCATAGATGATCGGGCTGTGCTGGGTGACCGGCGCGGTCGCGCCCCAGAGGCTGCCCATGATGATCCGGGCGCGGGCCTTGCCGTCGTCCAGCACCGGCAAATCGGCCTCGGGTACATGTTCGAAGGCCGGGTCGATCTCCTCCTTGGCGCTGGGCAAAGCGATCCAGGTCTGAATTCCGGACAGGTCGAAGCCGGTTTCGCGTTCGGCGGCGGGGGAGCGTTCGCTATGGGTGATGCCCTTGCCGGCGGTCATGAGGTTCACCGCCCCGGGCCGGATGGTGGCGAAGGTGCCGAGAGAATCGCGGTGATCCATCGCACCCGCGAACAGATAGGTGACGGTGGCGAGGTTGATGTGCGGATGCGGCCGCACGTCGATGCCATTGCCCGGCGCCAGATGGGCCGGACCCATCTGATCGAAGAAGATGAACGGCCCGATGGTTGTGCGCTCGCGATGCGGCAGGGTGCGGTGAACCTTGAAGCCGCCCAGATCGTGGGTGGTGGGATGGAGGGTGAGCAGGAAGGGATCGTCGGTCATGGCAAGCATCCTTACCCGCGATTGCGGGGCAGGCGAAGCCGGGAGGGGCGCAACACCCGATTGCCTGCTTGCTAACGGCCTCCGGCGAGATCCTCGAAATTCCGCATTGACTTAAATCTATATATGTAGACTTATGAGGCATGACCCGAACCCGCTCCCTGTCGCAGCAGACCCGAACGATCCTCGCGCTCATGGCCGATGCCGGGAGCGAATGGCTCCACGGCTATGAGCTGTGCCGTCGCGGCAACATCAAATCCGGCACCCTCTATCCGATGCTGATGCGGCTGGAGCAGCAGGGTTACCTGGTGGCCGATTGGCAGGCCGCGGCGGAACCGGGCCGGCCGCCACGCCACGCTTATCGTTTGACCGCCGAGGGCCGCGCGCTGGCGCTGGCGAATCCGCCGGCCGAAGCGGCGCCAGCGCTCGGTGCTCCTTCGGGGACGCCAGCATGAGGCGCGTGCTGGCCATGGCGATCGTCCGGATCGCCGCGATCATCCTGCCCGCAAGCCATCGCGACTGGAGCCGCGCCATGGTCGCCGAGCTTGCGGCAATCGAGCGGCCCGGGGCGGCGCTGGCATTCGCGCTGGGCTGCCTGGGCGCAGCGCTGAAACAGGCGGTGTCGGTCTTTTCTCCGACGCGAGGCCGCGCGCTTGGCATCCTGTGCGCGATCGGGGCGGTCGGTCTGGGCTGGGCCTATCTGATCGCGGCGGGCGCGCCACTCTCCCATCTTGTGCTGAACGGCGCGGCGCTCGCCATCGGTTTGCTGGCGATCGGTATCTTGCGCGACGCGGGACGGATCTGGCGGGCGATGGGCGGCGGGATCATGGTCGCGCTCGCCGGGATAATCCTCCTCACCAGCCTGTTCGGCATTTCGGCGAGCGGCGTGACCCGTTGGCTCGCCGTGGGCGGCGTCATGCTGCAGCCGGCCCTCATCCTTGTCCCGGTCATCACGCTCGGCTTCGCCCGCGCGCCCGGCAGGGCGTCGCTGCTGGCCGTCCTGATCACTGCGGCCGGCGTGGCGCTGCAGCCGGATCGTGCGATGGCGGGCGCGCTCGCGGCGGGCATGGCGGCGCTGGCTTTCTATCGCCCCGGGCCGGCCGTGCTGGTCGCGCTGGCCGCCGCGATTGCGGCCTTTGCGGCAACGCTGGCGCAGGCGGATGCGTCACCCGCAATGCCCTTCGTCGACCAGATCTTCTTCTCGTCCTTCGGCGTCCACCCGCTGGCGGGTCTCGCGGTGCTCGCGGGTGCGGCCTTGCTGCTGCTTCCGGCGATTGCCGGGGCGAGAAGGGATGCGGACAATCGCCCGATTCATCTCCTGTTCTTCATGGTCTGGTTCGGCGTGATCCTGGCGGCCGCGCTCGGCAATCATCCGACGCCGCTCGTCGGCTATGGCGGCAGCGCGATCCTGGGCTACCTGCTCAGCCTTCTCGCTTTGCCGCCATATGTCGAGGGACGGATCGCGGGGCAATCCAGGGCACCGGGCGAGCCGGAGTCCGGCGCAGCCGGACCCGATCTGCGCGCTTCCTTGACGCTGGCCGGCTGACCGGGCCTTATTCCCCCGGCGCCTTCGCGACGATGGCCAGCGCGTGGACACGCTCGACCAGCAAGTCCCGCAGCGCTTCGTTGACCGCGCGCTGGCGCTGGAGGCGGGACTGGCCGGTGAAGGCCTCCGCTTCGATCTCGACGGTGAAGTGGCTTTCGCCGCTCTCTTCATTGTAGCCGCCATGGCCGCGATGGCGTTCGCTGTCGTCGCGCACGACGAGCCGTGTCGGCGACAAGGCGGCGGTCAGCCGCTGGTGGATTTCGGCCGCGATCGGCCCGGTGAACTGGTCGGTCATCGCCCCTATATAGGACGGCTGGACTGACGAGCGGAGTGTGTTTTGGCGGATGCGGGCAAAAGGCGGGGGCGGTTTCACGGGCGTGTCGAGACCGGCCGGGGCTGCGCCATGCCCGGCTGCGACGAGGCGGGCGAGTTTCGCGCACCGACCGAACGCGGCTCCAGCTTCGATGGGCCGGGAGAATGGCGCTGGCTGTGCCTGGAACATGTCCGCGTCTTCAACAGCGGCTATAACTGGTTCAGCGGAATGACGCCGGACGAGATCGAGGCGGCGAACACGCCTTATGGCGGCTGGGACCGGGAGACGCGGGCCTTTGCCAGCGGCGGGGCGGACCGGCCGCCGCGCTGGGCGGATTTTTCCGATCCGCTGGACGCGATCGGGGCGCGATTCGCCCGGACGATGCCCCAGCGGCGCGCGGACGGGCGGGAGCTGAGCGATGCGGACCGGAAAAATCTGCGCGTGCTGTCGCTGCCGGTGGACTCGGATCGGCGGGCGTTGCGGGAGCGCTACACGGAGCTGGTGCGCAAGTTTCACCCGGATCGGAATGGCGGGGACCGGAGCCACGAGCGGGCCTTGCAGGAAGTGATCGCGGCCTATCAGGCGCTGAAAGGGCGTCCGGCTTTTGCCTAGGCTTCAACCCTCCCCCCTCGCGGGGGAGGGTGGCCCGAAGGGCCGGGAGAGGGGAGCGGCCGCGTCTGCGGCCGAATAGACTCATTCTGCGAGCGCAGACGCGCTCGCGCACCCTCTCCCCGACCCCTCTCCCGTCAAGGGAGAGGGGCTTAGGTCCGCCTCACCCGGAAAAATGCCCGCAGCATCGCCGCCGCTTCCTCCTCGCCGATACCGGGATAGACATCCGGCGCGTGGTGGCATGTCGGCTGGGTGAACAGGCGCGGGCCGTGGAGGATGGCGCCGCCCTTCGGATCGGGCGCGGCGAAATAGAGGCGGCGGATGCGGGCGAGGGCGATCGCGCCGGCGCACATCGCGCAGGGTTCGAGGCTGACCCAGAGGTCGCATCCGTCCAGCCGCTCGGTGCCGAGCGCGGCTGCGGCGGCGCGCAGGGCCTCCATCTCGGCATGGGCGGTGGGGTCGCGGGCCGCGCGCATTGCGTTGCGGGTGACCGCGACCATGTCGCCGCCGCGCATGACCACCGCGCCGACCGGGACTTCCCCGGCGGCGGCGGCGGCCTGAGCTTCGTCGAGGGCGCGCCGCATGGGCTCCGGCAGGGGGAAGGCCATGCGAGCGCGTTCGTCCTTACTGGCCGTTGGCGGGCGCGGGCGCCGGAGCTTCAGCCGCCGGTTCGTTCGGCACGGTGCGGACCACGGGGACCTGGACGGTGCGCGGCTCAGTGGTGAACTCGACCGAGTTGGTGGTGACCTTCACCGAGCCGTCATCCTTCTGCTGGAGGCCCAGCACGCCGGTATAGACCAGGCCGATGGCGACGATGATGAGCAGGGCGACGACAAGCAGAACAGTGCGAAGCATGATGCGTCTCCAATCTGGTTTCGGCCCGTCAACGAGTGCATGGCGGATCGGTTGCAGTGGCGCAACGATCTGTTCGGACTCTGTTTTCGGCTGCGCGTCAGGGCCTCACGGGTTGACGCTGTAGCCCCCTCTCGCTATGCGCCCCCGGTTTCCGGGCACCTTCGGGTGGCCGTCACATCCAATAGAAGAGTAGAGATCATGGCGCGCATTTGCGAGCTGACCGGCAAGGGCCGGCTGGTGGGTAACAACGTTTCGCACGCGAACAACAAGACCAAGCGGACGTTCCTGCCGAACCTGCAGAACGTGACCCTGATCTCCGATTCGCTCGGCCGCGGCGTGAAGCTGAAGGTTTCGACGCACGGCCTGCGTTCGGTCGAGCATGTCGGTGGCCTCGACAATTGGCTGGCCAAGACGGCCGACGACAAGCTGAGCCTGCGCGTTCGCCGCCTGAAGCGCGAGATCGCCAAGAAGGCCGCCACCGAGCAGGCCGCGGCCTAAGCCAAAGCAAGAAGGGCCACCCCCGCCCCCCTTCACGGAGGGGCGGGGGTGGCCCTTTTTCTTTCACCCCAGCCATTCGAACTTCAGCAGCAAGGTGCGCTGAAGGCCGAACAGATTGTCGTCCGACGCGATCCAGATGATCGTGCGGCCATCCTCCTGCGCCACCGCCAGCCCTTCCAGATTGTCGCGGGTGAGCGGCGATTCGAACGCCGCGATCTCGCGCACAGGCATTTGCCGGACATCTCCGGCCGGTAGCTCGGCCAGCATCAGCCGCCCGGTCCAGCCGCTCAGCAGCCCGACGCTGCGGGCCAGCAGCAGCAACCGGCCATCGGGCAATTGCGCCGCATCGGTGAAGCGAAATTGCGGCGGCGGATCGACCTTGAACCGGGTCGCGGCCGTGCCGGGTTCGGCGGGATCGCCGGCGAACAGCACAGCGTCGCTCAACCCCTCGTCATCGACATCCTCGCGAATCGCCAGGAAGCGGCCGTCGCTCAGGCGGACCAAGCTTTCGGCGCCGCGATTGCCGGACCAGCGGCGCATCGCGTCGGGGCGGTGATGGGCTTCGGCCGCGAAATCGCCGAGCCGGTAGCGCCAGATCTGATTGCTGTTCTCATAGCCGATCCAGATGCGGCCGTCGTGCAGGACCAGGGATTCGCTGTCGCGATCGGCCTTGCTGCCGCGCGCGCCAGGACCTTCGATCAGGGGTATGATCTCGACGTTGTTGCCGGTGGGCGGCGGCGCGAAGCGGAAGAGGATGCCCTGATCGCTCAAGGCCAGCAGCCGGTCGCCATCGACCGCCAGGCCGGAGATGGCGCCGAAGCGGCGGTCGTCGCTGGTGAGCTTCCAGCCGCCCAGATAGCGCAAGGGACCGAGATTCGTCTGCGCCGGATCGTCCGGATTGAGCGGCACCGGCTCAGCCGTGAGGCGCGCGACCGCTTGCTCGCCGGGGCCGGGCGGGGGCACGGGCGGGGCCGGCGTGGCGAGCAGGAGGAAAGCAAGCAAGGCCGCGCTCGCGCGGGCGAGACGGCGCATCGGCTCAGGGTGTTTCGAACAGAGCGGCGAGTTGCTCGATGATCGTGCCCCCAAGCTGTTCGGCGTCCATGATGGTCACCGCGCGGGCATAATAGCGGGTGACGTCATGGCCGATGCCGATCGCGATCAGTTCGACCGGCGAGCGGGATTCGATCCAGCCGATCATCTGGCGCAGATGGCGTTCCAAATAGGTGCCGCTGTTCACGCTGAGCGTCGAATCGTCGACCGGGGCGCCGTCGCTGATCACCATGAGGATGCGGCGCTCCTCGGGGCGGGCCATCAGGCGGTTGTGCGCCCACAAGAGCGCCTCGCCGTCGATATTCTCCTTCAGCAGCCCTTCGCGCATCATCAGGCCGAGATTCTTGCGGGCGCGGCGCCAGGGGTCGTCGGCCTGCTTGTAGACGATGTGGCGCAGGTCGTTGAGGCGGCCCGGGGTCGGCGGGCGGCCCTCGCTGAGCCAGGTCTCGCGCGCCTGCCCGCCCTTCCAGGCGCGGGTGGTGAAGCCCAATATTTCCACCTTCACGCCGCAGCGCTCCAGCGTGCGGGCGAGGATGTCGGCGCTGATCGCGGCAATGGAGATGGGCCGGCCGCGCATCGAGCCTGAATTGTCGATCAGCAGGGTGACGATCGTGTCGCGGAATTCGGTGTCCTTCTCGACCTTGTAGGAGAGCGAGCGGGTGGGATCGATGACGATGCGGGCGAGCCGTGCCGAATCGAGCAACCCTTCCTCCTGATCGAACGCCCAGGAGCGCGATTGCTGCGCCATCAGCCGGCGCTGCAGCCGGTTGGCGAGCTTGGTGACGGCGGATTGCAGATGGACGAGCTGCTGATCGAGATAGGCGCGCAGCCGGGTCAGTTCCTCCTCGTCGCACAGATCGGCGGCGCTGATCACCTCGTCGAAGCGGGTGGTGAAGACCTTGTAGTCGAATTGCGGCGGCAGATCGGAGAGCGGCCGGTTCGGGCGAGTCGGCATGATGCCCGATTCATTGTCGTCGCCGGGGCTGCTCTCGCCTTCGTCATATTCCTGGTCGGTCGACGAGCCGTCATCGTCGGCTTCGCCTTCCTCATCCTCGGCCTGACCCCGAATCTCTGCCTCGCCGCCCGCTTCGCTCTCGCCGTCGGCATCGTCGTCGCCTTCGGTCTCGCTGTCGCCGCCTTCATCCTCGTCGCCGCCGTCGGTGGGATCGTCGGCCGGGGGCAGATTCTCGACCAGTTCGAGGTCGCGGAGCATCTTGCCGACCAGATCGGCGAAGGCGCGCTGATCGTCGAGCGCGAGTGCGAGGGCATCAAGATCGGCGCCGGCCTTGTCCTCGATCCAGTCGGCGACGAACTTCAGGCCGGCCTTCGCGGCTTCCGGCGGGGCCTGACCGGTCAGGCGCTGGCGGACGAGCAGGCCGACGGCGCTGGACAGCGGCACTTCTTCGCGGCTGCGGGCGCGGACCAGCGGATCGGTGCGCAGCCGCATTTCGGCGAGCTGATCGAGATTGGCGCGCACCCCCTCCATCGCCCGCGCGCCCAGCGCCTCGACCCGCGCCTGCTCGGCCGCGTCAAACACGGCGCGGGCGACTTCGTCGGCGGGCTGGCTGCGCGCGTGCAGCTTGGGGTCGTGGTGCCTGAGCTTCAGCGCGGCGGCATCGGCGAAACCGCGCGCCTCGGCCACGTCGCGGGCGGACATGGCCCGGCCCGGCATCGGCGCCTTGATGCTCTTGCCCTGCGCGGACGGATTGTCGCTGGTGAAGCTGACCTCGGCCTCCGGCTCGCCCGCAAGCGCCCGCGTCGCGCTGGCGAGCGCGTGCCGGAAGGTTTCGACGGGGGAGTCGCGCTCGGCCATGCGGGCTGATGTGCGGATCAAGGGTGGCGATGCAAGCCTTAAGCTGGCTTGAAGCTGGCTTGAAGCTGACTTGACCCGGCGCCGCCACCGGGCGCATCGGGCGAAAATGGGTAGCAGAATGAAACGGCCTGCGATCGTATTGCTGTGCGGGGCGGTGATCGTGACGCTGGCGATGGGCGTGCGGCAGAGTTTCGGCCTGTTCCTGCCGCCGATGAATGCGGACATCGGCATCGGCCGGGCCGAGTTCGGGCTGGCGCTGGCGCTGCAGAATCTGCTGTTCGGGCTGGTGCAGCCGTTCGTCGGCGCGCTGGCCGACAAATATGGCGCCGGGCGCGTCGTGCTGGGCGGGGCATTGCTCTATGCCGCCGGACTGGTGGGCGCTGCGCTCGCGAGCAATGCGTTCGGCCTTTACCTGAGCTTCGGCCTGCTGATCGGCATGGCGCAATCGGCGACCACCTTCGTCGTCGTGCTCGGCGCGGTCGGGCGAGTGGTTAGCCCGGAGCGGCGCAGCAGCGCGTTCGGCATCGTCACCGCGGGCGGCTCGCTCGGCCAGTTTCTGGTGGTGCCGCTGGCAGCCTGGCTGCTCGGCGACATTGGCTGGCAGGCGACGCTTTGGGTGATGGCGGCGATGGTGGCTTTGTGCGCGCTGCTGGCCATCGGGGTCGCCGGGCGGCCGGTTTCAGCCGCTGCGGACGGGCCGGAAAGCGACCAGACGCTCGCCGCCGCTTTGCGCGAGGCGGCGGGGCATCGCGGCTATTGGCTGCTCAATGCCGGCTTCTTCGTCTGCGGCTTCCACATCGCCTTCATCGCCACGCATCTGCCCGCTTATTTGAACGATCACGGCCTCGGCGTGGCGATCGGCGCGCAGGTGCTGGCTCTGGTCGGGCTGTTCAACATCCTCGGCTCCTACGTGTTCGGGCGGGCCGGGGACTTGCTGCGGCAGAAATATGTGCTGGCCGGACTCTATGCCGTGCGATCGGTGGTGATCGTCGCCTTCCTGCTGGTGCCGCTCAGCCAGACCAGCGCCCTGGTCTTCGCCTCGGCGATGGGTTTTTTGTGGCTCGGCACGGTGCCGCTGACGAGTGGCATTGTCGGGCAGATATTCGGCATGCGCTATCTGTCGATGCTCTACGGCATCGTCTTCCTGAGCCATCAGGTCGGCAGCTTCTTCGGCGCCTGGCTGGCGGGCCTGCTCTACGACCGGATGGGCAGCTATGACGCGGCCTGGGCGATGTCGATCGCATTGGGCCTGTTCGCGGCTCTGGTGCATCTGCCGATCAACGACCGGCCGGTGGCAAGGCTCAGGCCGGCATGAGGCGCTGGCGGCAGGATCTGCTGGCGCTCGGGGCGTTCGCTTTGATCGCGGTGGCGGGCGCCTGGCTGTGGACCGGGACGGGGCCGCTCGTCTGGCTCAACCAGTTCGCGATGATGTGCGGCTTTTCCTTCTAGGTCAGGCCTTCGCGGCAATGCTCTCGGGCAGATCCTTGCCGAACACGCGCTGATAATATTCCGCCACGACCGGCCGCTCCGCCTCGTCGCACTTGTTCAGGAAGGTGAGGCGGAAGGCGAAGCCGACGTCGCCGAAGATCAGGGTGTTCTGGGCCCAGCTGATCACCGTGCGCGGACTCATCACGGTGGAGATGTCGCCGTTCATGAAGCCGCGGCGGGTGAGGTCCGCGACCTTCACCATCCGCTCGACCTCCTCGCGGCCGCCCTCATGGTCATATTCGCCGGACTTGGCGAGGACGATGCGCGCCTCGGTCTCGGCGGGGAGATAGTTGAGGGTGACGACGATGTTCCAGCGGTCCATCTGGCCCTGATTGATCTGCTGGGTGCCGTGATAGAGGCCGGTCGTGTCGCCGAGGCCGATCGTGTTGGTGGTGGCGAACAGGCGGAACCAGGGGTTGGGGCGGATCACCCGGTTCTGGTCGAGCAGGGTCAGCTTGCCTTCGGCCTCCAGCACGCGCTGGATGACGAACATCACGTCCGGACGGCCGGCATCATATTCGTCGAACACCAGGGCTGTCGGGGTCTGCAGCGCCCAGGGGAGGAGGCCTTCCCGGAATTCGGTGACCTGCTGGCCGTCCTTCAGCACGATCGCGTCGCGGCCGATCAGGTCAATGCGGCTGACATGCGCGTCCAGATTGATGCGGACGAGCGGCCAGTTCAGGCGGGCGGCGACCTGCTCGATATGGGTCGATTTGCCGGTGCCGTGATAGCCCTGGATCATCACGCGGCGATTCTTCGCGAAGCCGGCGCAGATGGCGAGCGTGGTGTCGCGATCGAAGACGTAGGCCGGATCGAGATCGGGCACGCGCTCGTCGGCTTCGGAGAAAGCCGGGACTTCGAGATCGCTGTCGATGCCGAACAGCTCGCGGACTTGTCTCATCTGGTCCGGCGCGTCCATCACGGTCGAGGAACGGCTGTCGGGATTGACGTTGGGCAGGCTGGCCATGGGAAACTCGCGGGAAAAGAGATCGTCGGGCTGCCTATAGGCTCACCCTTCCCGCCGCAACGATCAAGAGGGGCGTTCGGGCGCGGAGGTCTTTTCGGGCATCGGGAAGCAGGCGGGGAGGCGCTCGATCAGCGAACGGTCCCCTTCCACGGCGAGATCGCCCGCGCCGATTGCGTCGTCGAGCGGGCGGTTCCCGTAGACGATGCTGGCGATCGCGGGCGGGGTACCGGTCAGCAGCACGTCCGGCCGCTCGATCGCGCCGCGGCCGATGGCGATCTCGCCTTGGTCGCGGATCCAGAAATAATCCTCATTGTGCATTCTGAGCTGGAGACGGCCGGCCCAGTCGCCGGCGGCATCCGCGCTGAACATGGTGCGCAGCGAGAGCATCAGCGAGACCGGGCTGAACGGCCGGCCCGGATCGTGGCGCGGCGAACGGACCGCCCAGCGGCCCATCGCCTGGAAGATCGGCGCGGCCTCATAGCCCCAGCGGGTCAGTTCATAGACCTGCACGGAGGCGGGCGGCGGGAGCTTCTTCTTCACGAGGATCCCGGCCGCCTCCAGCCCCTCCAGCCTTTCGGTCAGCATCTTGGCACTGATTCCGTTCAGGGACGTTTTCAGGCCGGAGAAGCGGCGTGGCCCCAGCAGCAATTCGCGCATCACCGGCATGGCCCACCGCTCGCCGAATAGGTCCATCGCATGGGCCGCGGCGCAGGCATCGTCATAACGCTTCTTGTCCGGCCAATCCGTTCGTCTCGTCTCTTTTTGTAACTTCATGGTTGCTTTTTGTAACCTAAGGGCGCAGCCAGCGCAAGGACCGATTCGCCGACGCCGGTCGGCACGGACAAGAGTTTGGGAGAGAAAAGATGAGCCGCATGATCTTCGTGAACCTGCCTGTGACCGATCTGGAGCGGTCCAAATCCTTTTATGCCGCCGTGGGCGCGGTCAACGAGCCGAAGTTCAGCAACGAGGCGGCGGCGATGATGCGCTTCAGCGACGAGGTGAACGTCATGCTGCTCACCCACGATTTCTGGCGGACCTTCACAGCCAAGGAGATTCCGGACGCGCACAAGGTGGCGCAAGTGCTGCTGGCGCTTTCCGCCGAGAGTCCGGCGGCGGTCGACAAGATGGTCGAGGATGCGACCGGAGCCAGCGGTGTCGCGGATCCGACGCCGAAGCAGGACATGGGCGGCATGATGTACGGCCGCAGCTTCGAGGATCCGGACGGCCACATCTGGGAAGTGATGTGGATGGACGCCGCGGCCGCTGAAGCTGGCGCCAGTTCGTTCGAAGACGCCTGAGCGAGGAGGCTTCGTCATGGCATTGCACGAAAATCAGGGTCCCGCTTCGGGCGTCACGCCGCACCTCACCATCCTCGACCGGCGGGGTCACGAGGCGGTCAAATTCTACAAGGCGGCTTTCGCCGCCGAGGAAGCGATGCCGCCGCATCTGGCGGGCGCCGTACCCGGCATGGCCGAGGGCGACAAACGCATCATGCACGCGCATTTGAAGATCAACGGCGGCTCGCTGATGCTGAACGACGCCTTCCCGGAATTCACCCAGGGCGACGCCGATCATCAGGCCATTCCGGCGCACACCACTTTGCATCTGCAGGTCGACGATGCCGACGCCTGGTTCGAGCGCGCCGTCGCGGCGGGAGCGACGATCAGGATGCCGCTTGCCAACCAGTTCTGGGGCGACCGCTACGGGCAGGTGAAGGATCCGTTCGGCCACAGCTGGTCGATCGGCGGGCCGGTGAAGGACTGAATCAGCAAGATCAGGAGAGAGACGATGGCCAAATTCACCACTTGTATCTGGTCCAACAACACTGCCGAGGAGCAAGTCGAATTCTACGCCTCGCTGCTGCCGGGCGGGCGAGTGCTCGGCATTCACCGCACGCCGGCCGACACGCCCTCGCAAAAGGCCGGCGACGTGATCACGGCGGAATTCGAACTGGCCGGGCAGAATTTCATGCTGCTGAATGGCGGGCCTTTGTTCACCCACAGCGAGGCGATGAGCTTCGTGATCCACACCCAGGATCAGGACGAGACCGACCGGCTGTGGAACAGGATCGTCGATAATGGCGGCGAGGAAAGCCAGTGCGGCTGGTGCAAGGACAAATGGGGATTGAGCTGGCAGATCACGCCGCAGCAATTGCTCGACCTCGTCTTCGCCAACCCCGACCCGGCCAGCGCCAAGCGGGCGATGGACGCGATGATGACGATGCAGAAGATCGACATTGCCGCGATCGAGCGGGCCGCCGCCGGCGAAAGCGTGGACGCCTGAGCCATGCCGGTCGATCCGCACGCAGCGATCACCATCACCGCCTATGACTGGGTACCGGACTTCGCGAAGGGCCTGGTCCGGGACCTTCGGGTCCGCTGGGCGCTGGAGGAGGTGGGGCAGGATTATGCCGTCCGCCTGCTGCCGCAGGGTGACCAGAAACGGGAGCCGCACCGGGCATTGCAGCCATTCGGGCAGGTGCCGACCTATCAGGAAGGCGAGCTGACCCTGTTCGAGAGCGGCGCGATCGTGCTGCATATCGGCGAAAGGTTCGGGACTTTGCTGCCCGCCGGTCCGGCCGCGCGGGCGCGAACGGTGGAATGGGCGTTCGCGGCGCTGAACACGGTGGAGCCGACCGTGACCGATCTGGCGCTCACCGCGATCTTCGAGGCCGATCAGAGCTGGTCGAAGCCGCGGCTGCCGGTGGTGAAGGAGCGGATCCGCGAGCGATTGGCCGAATTGTCGGACCGGTTGGGCGAAAGGCAATGGCTCGACGGTGATTTTTCCGCTGCCGACCTGCTGATGGTCACCGTGCTGCGCGGGCTTCGTGGCACCGGCCTCGTCGAGGCCCATGCCAACCTTGCCGCCTATCAGGCGCGCGGCGAGGCGCGGCCTGCATTCCAGCGCGCCCTTTCGGATCACATGGCCGGCTTCACCGGCAAGCCGCCAAAAGGCTGGGAACGGGAGGAAGGGCGATGACCTATATCGAAGGCTTCGTCATTCCCTGCCCGGCCGCGAACAAGACGGCCTATGCCGAACATGCCGCGCGCGTCGCCGCGATGTTTCAGGGCCTCGGCGCCGCCCGCACCGTCCAGGCGTGGGGCGAGGACGTGCCGGACGGCAAGATCAACGATCTGAAGCAGGCGGTGCAGGCCAGGCCCGACGAGGCGATCCTGTTCAGCTGGATGGAGTTTCCCGATCGCGCCGCCCGCGACGCGGCGGTGGAAGGATCGCGCGCCTTCGCCCGGCCGGACGATCTGCCGTTCGATCCGCAGCGGATGATCGTCTCCGGCTTCGACGTGATTTCGGACGCGGGGCCGGGCGGCGCGCCGGGCTTTATCGACGGCGTGATCCTGCCGGTGCCGGAGGCGAAGCGCGCGGACTATACCGACTTCGCGAAAAGGTTCGCCGATCTGTTCGTCGATTATGGCGCGACCCGGGTGGTCGACGCCTGGGGCGCGGACCTGATGGACGGCAAGCAGACCGACTATAAGCGTGCCGCTTGTGTCGAGCCGGGCGAGACGGTGGTCTATTCCTGGATCGAATGGCCCTCCCGGCCGGTCCGGGACGACGCTTGGGAGCGCGTCATGCAGGACGAAAGAATGCAGAATCAGGGCGACCGTCCGTTCGACGGCAAGCGTATGATGTTCGGCGGCTTCACGCCGATCGTCGATACCGGGGCATGAGGCCCGGGCGGCAACGATAAGAGGGACAAAGAGGAGAGCGAAAATGACCTATGTCGAAGGGTTCGTCGTGGCGGTCCCCACCGCGAACAAGGATGCCTATCAAAAGCATGCCAGCGACGCCGCGCCGATCTTCAAGGAATTCGGCGTCACGCGGATGGTCGAAAGCTGGGGCGACGACGTGCCCGATGGCAAGCTCAACGATTTCAAGGGCGCGGTGCAGGCGAAGGAGGATGAGACGGTGGTCTTCTCCTGGTTCGAATATCCCGACCGGTCGACCCGCGACGCGGCGACCCAGAAGATGATGAGCGACGAGCGCATGGCGCAGATGGGCGCCGACATGCCGTTCGACGGCAAGCGCATGATCGTGGGCGGCTTCGAGGCGATCGTCGATGAGGGCGGCGGCCGCGGCGATTATGTGGATGGCTATGTGCTGCCCGTGCCGGAGGGCAATAAGGAGCGCTATCGCGAGATGGCGGCGCGGATGGCGCCGATCTTCCGCGAGCATGGCGCGGTCCGCGTGGTCGAGGGCTGGGGCGACGACGTTCCCGACGGCAAGGTGACCGACTATCGCCGCGCTGCCCATGCGAAGGATGGCGAGAATGTCGTCTATTCCTTCGTCGAATGGCCGGACAAGGAAACGCGCGACGCTGGCTGGGCCAAGATCATGGCCGACGAGCGGATGCAGCCGAGCGAAGCCGACAAGGACGTGTTCGACGGCAAGCGGATGTTCTGGGGCGGCTTCAGGCCGATCCTCGACACCGAAGCCTGAGCGATTTTCCCTGTTCAGCCCTCCCCCTTGTGGAGAGGGTTGGGTGGGGGCTCGGCCGCGTCTGCGGCCGAAAAGACTCTTCTGCGAGCCAGACGGCTCGCGCCCCCACCCCAACCCCTCCCCACAAGGGGGAGGGGCTTGAAGCAGGAGCATTGGAGATGGCCAATCCGCCGGGCAGCTTCATCTGGTACGAACTGCTGACCACCGACATCGCCGCCGCCGCCGACTTTTACGAGGCGGTCGTGGGCATCAAAATCCCGCGCGAGGCGACGCCCGGCCCGATGGATTACCGGATGATCGAGACGCCCGGCGGTCTGCATGTCGGCGGGGCGATGCAGCTCACGAAGGAGATGCAGGAGGGCGGCGCTTTCTCGGGCTGGTTCGGCTATATCAGCGTGCCGGACGTCGATGCGGCGGCGGCGAGCGTGACGGCCGCCGGCGCGACCGTCCATATGCCGCCGACCGACATTCCCAATGCCGGCCGGATCGCGATGATTTCCGATCCGCAGGGCGCGCCGCTCTACATCATGACGCCCGCGCCGCCGCCCGGCGCGGAGGATATGGACAGCCTCTGCTACGACCCCGAAAAGCATGGCCATGTCGCGTGGAACGAACTCCACGCGCGTGATCAGGCGGCGGCCTTCGATTTCTACGCAAGCCAGCTCGGCTGGGAGAAGAGCGACGCGATGGATATGGGGCCGATGGGCATCTACCAGATGTTCAAGGCGGGCGGCACGGATCGGGCGATCGGCGGGATGATGACCAGCCCGGACATGCCGCACCCGGTCTGGCTCTATTATCTCAATGTACCGGATATCGACGCGGCGCTCGAATCGGCCAAGGCCAATGGCGGGACTTTGCTCTACGGCCCGGGCGAAATTCCGGGCGGCCAGTATATCGTGCAGGCGACCGATCCGCAGGGCGCGATGTTCGCAATCGTCGGCCCGCGCAAGGAGGGTTGAACCATGGCGCGCAGGATCATCGGCGGCGCGTTCGTGTCGATGGACGGGGTCATGCAGGCGCCGGGCGGGCCGCATGAGGATCCGACTGGCGGCTTCACCCTGGAAGGCTGGCTGGCCGCGATCTTCGAGGAGGGGCTAGGCCATCAGGTCGATACCCTGTTCCAGCCGCCCTTCGATCTGCTGCTCGGGCGCAGGACCTACGACATTTTCGCCGCCCACTGGCCCTTCACCGAGGAGGATCAGGGCATTGCCGACGCCTTCCGCAAATGCCGCAAATATGTGCTGACCCGCGGCGACATGGACCTGGAATGGGCGGGCAGCGAGCGGGTCGCGGATATGGATGCGCTCGCGGCGCTGAAGGCGGCGGACGGGCCGAACCTGGTCATTCAGGGCAGTTCGACCCTCTATCCGCAATTGCTCGAGCGCGGCCTGATCGACCGGCTGATCGTGATGACCGCGCCGGTTTTGCTCGGCACAGGAAAAAGGCTGTTCGGCGACGGCACGCCGCCGGGCGCCTGGAAGATGATCGAGCACCGGCTGACGCCGGGCGGCATCGCCATGGCGACGTTCGAGCCTGCCGGCCCGGTGAAGACCGCCGATTTCGGCATGCCGGAACCCACGCCGCAGGAACTGGCGCGGCGGGAGAAGGTCGCTCGCGAAGGCTGAGGCGGCAGCTCCCCCTCCCGCGGGACGGGAGGGGGAGAAGCCCGCTTATTGCCGGATCGGCACCAGACGGATTTCCACGCGGCGGTTGGCGGCGCGGCCGGCATCCGTGCTGTTGTCGGCGATCGGCTGCGTTTCGCCATAGCCGCGCGTGGCGATACGGACGCGATCGACGCCGCGCGAGGTCAGATAATTGGCGACACTCTGGGCGCGGCGCTCCGACAGGCCCTGATTATAGGAATCGCTGCCGCTCGAATCGGTGTGGCCGTAAATGTCGATCGCGGTCGAACGATATTCGTTCAGCGTGGTCGCGACCTGATCCAGCGTCGCCTGGAATTGCGGCTGCACGTCGGCTCGGTCGAAGGCGAAGGTGATGCCGGCGGGCATGCGCAGGATCAGCTCGTCGCCCTGGCGGATGATGTCGACGCCCGTGCCTTCCGTCTGCTGGCGGAGGCGCGCTTCCTGGCGGTCCATATAATTGCCGACCGCGCCGCCCGCGACGCCGCCAATGCCCGCGCCGATGATCGCCGCCGTGCGATTGCCGCCGATCAGATCGCCGAGCAGATAGCCGGCGATCGCGCCGACGCCGGCACCGCCCGCGGTCCGCCAGGCGAATTCGCGCTCGCCGGTATTTTCATTGGTGACACAGGCCGTGGTGAGCAAGGTCGAGGCTACGAGCAGGGCGGAGAAGCGCTTGGATACAGGCATGCGACATCCTTTCGTCGATGGGCTGATTGAAGTCGTTGCGTTCCGGTAACCGTTCTCACCCCAACCAGTTCCATTAACCAGAAGCAAGATCGAACGCCGCGCACAGGGCCATTGTGCGCCGGGCAGCGCTGCCGCTAAGGGGCGGAAGCGCCATGCCGCCCGCTTCGCCCCTCACGCCCTTTCCCTGGCTCGATCTCGTCGTCATCGTGCTGCTGGTCTGCACGAACGGCCTGCTGGCGATGTCGGAGCTGGCGATCGTCTCCGCCCGCCGGCCGCGGCTGAAGGCGCTGGAAAAGAATGGCAGCAAGGGCGCCACAGCGGCGCTGGCACTGGCCGCCGATCCGGGCCGCTTCCTGTCGGCGGTGCAGATCGGCATCACCCTGATGGGGATCATCAACGGCGCCTATTCGGGTGCGAGCCTCGGTACGCCGGTGGGCGACCGTCTGGCCCTGCTCGGGATCGAGACGGAGCTGGCGCAGAGCCTGGGCTTCGCGCTGGTGATCGTGCTCGTGACCTATATGTCGCTGGTCATCGGCGAACTGGTGCCGAAGCAATTCGCCCTGCGCTCGCCGGAGAAGATTGCCGTTTTGGTGGCGCGGCCGATGCAGTGGATCGCCCGCCTGACCGCGCCTTTCGTCTGGCTGCTCGACAAGACCACCGGCCTCGTCTTCGCCTTGCTGCGGATGAAGCGCGAGAGCGACGATCAGGTGACGGCGGAGGATCTGCACATGGTCGTCGCCGAGGCGACCCATGCCGGCGTGCTGGACGAAAGCGAGCGGGCGATCATTTCCGGCGTGGTGCGCCTGTCGGACCGCCCGACGCGCGAAGTGATGACGCCGCGCACCGTCGTGGACTGGATCGACGTCGATGCCGATCCGGAGACGCTGCGTGCCTTCCTGCAGCAGACGCCGCACAGCCGGATCCCCGTGGCGGAAGGTTCGGTCGATCAGCTGATCGGCGTGGTCGCCACCCGCGACATCGCCGTGGCGCTGGCGGAAGGGCGGGTGCCGGCGCTTCGCGAGCTGATGAAGGAAGCGCAGATCATCCATGACCGGATGGACGCGATGGACGCTTTGGTCGTGCTGCAGGCGTCGGACGTGCCGATGCTGTTCGTGCATGACGAATATGGCCATTTCGATGGCTTGGTGACGCCGGCGGATCTGCTCACCGCACTGGCGGGCGCCTTTGCATCGGATGCGGATCTGGAAGAAGACGCGCCGCTGGTCGAGCGGGACGATGGCAGCTGGCTGGTCTCCGGATCGGTCTCGGCCGACACCTTGTCCGACCGGCTCGGCATCGCGATCCCGGCCGAGCGGGATTATGCGACGACGGCAGGTTTTGCGCTGTCGGTGCTGCGCCATCTGCCCAAGGTCGGCGAGAAATTCCGCTTCGGCGGCTGGCAGTTCGAGATTGTCGACATGGACGGTCGCAAGATCGACAAATTGCTGGCCTCGGAAGTGAAGGCCCGGCGGCGGGGCTAGCTTCCCAGCTTGCCGAACTTTTCCTCGAACGCCGCCGTGTCGCCGCTCGCCAGCAGGCGGGCCTGTTCGACGACGCGGTCGCGGGTCAGGCGGCCCTTGAAGGCGCCGAGACGCTCCTCGAGCGCGGCGAGGCCCGCTTCGTCCAGCGAGGCCAATTGCTCGTAGCGGGTGACGCCCTGCTCGTTCAGCAGCGTCTCCAGCTTCGGGCCGACACCCTTGAGCTTCGTCAGTTCGTCCGGATGATCGGTCGAATGAGGCGGGAAGGCGATGCCGGCTATGTCGCCGGGCAAAGGCATTGCAGGCTGGGAAATGTCGAGCGGTGGCTCGGGGTCATCGGCGGCGGCCGCCGCCGCCGGTCCGGCTTCCTTGTGATAGGGGCGGTCGCGGCTGACCGCATAGGGATCGCCGTCGATCCTTTTCTCGGCGCTGGCGGCGATGGACTGGCGGCGGCGCGCGACGCGCAGCACCAGCAGGATGAGGATCACGACCGCCAGCACCGCGCCGGCGACGATCAGCAGGGTCTGCGTATCGAAATTCATCCCTTGTCCCCCTCATCCTTCCTGCCGGGCAATGGCGCGCGATCGCCGCGGAACATCCACCAGGAGGTGGCGACGCCCAGCGCCACACACACCGCCAGGGTCGCGCCGTGAAACATGATGAGTTCGATCATCGCGGCGTCACTCCCGGTCCAGGAAGCTGATCCGGCGGCGGCGCTTCATCAACGCCGTCATCAGCCCGAAGCCGATCAGGAAAGCGAGCGCGCACAGGATCAATGTTTCGGCGATCAGCGGCATATTTCGCCTCCCGGCGGCGGGTTCGTCCATGTCACCCGCGCCATGCCCGGCACGGTCAGCGCCCGCTGGTCGAGACCGGGCAGGGTGCCGCCATTGCGCCCGCCCAGGCTCAGATCGCCGCCGCGCTGGAAGCAATTGGCCGGGCCGGAAAAGATGGCGGTGCGGGCGAGCGGCTCGCGCTGGACGGTGCCGGTGACGCCCGGCACCTCGACATTGTTGATGACCAGCTGGAGGTCGCTGTCGAGCCGGTCGACGAACGCCTCGCCCCGGCCGAGCGGGCCGTGCGCGAGCCAGCCCACGACGAGGGCGAGGGCGAGACCGATCAGGAATTTGGCATATTTGGGCACGGGAACAGCTTATGCACTAGCCGCGCCCGCGCGCAATCTCCCGCCAGCCGATATCGCGGCGGTAGAAGCCGCTGGGGAAATGGATGGCATCGACGGCGGCATAAGCGCGGGCCTGCGCTTCGGCGACATCCGCCCCGGTCGCGGTGACGGCGAGGACGCGGCCGCCACTGGCGACGAGCGCGCCTTCCACGAGGGCGGTGCCGGCGTGGAAGACCAGAGCTTCATCCGTTGGCGGGATCTCGATCGCGCCGCCCCTGGCAGGCGTGCCGGGATAGCCCTCCGCCGCCATCACCACGGTGAGCGCCGCTTTGTCGCTGAAGCGCGGGGGCTGCGCTTCGGCGAGGCGGCCGGTGGCGCAGGCGAGCATCAATTCGGCCAGATCGCTCTCCAGCCGGGCCATCAGCACCTGGCATTCGGGGTCGCCGAAGCGGACATTATACTCGACCAGCTTCGGGCCTTCGTCCGTGAGCATCAGCCCGGCATAGAGGATGCCGCTGAACGGCGTGCCTTCATTTGCCATCGCCGCCACGGTCGGGCCGACGATCTCGCCCATCACGCGGGCTTCGAGTTCGGGCGTGAAGATGCTGGCCGGGCTGTAGGCGCCCATGCCGCCGGTGTTCGGGCCGACATCGCCGTCGCCGACGCGCTTGTGATCCTGGGCGGAACCGAACGGGACGACAGTCTTGCCGTCGGTGAGCGCGAAGAAGCTGACCTCCTCGCCCTGCATGAATTCCTCGATCACCGCGCTGGCCCCGGCCGCGCCGAAGCCGCCGCCGAAAATATGGGCGACCGCTTCCTCGGCGTCGGTCGCGGTTTCGGCGATGATCACACCTTTGCCCGCCGCGAGCCCGTCCGCCTTGATGACCACGGGCAGGTCGAACAGGTCGAGTTCCGCCTCCGCCTCGGCGGCGTTGGAGGCGCGGCGGAAGCGGGCGGTGGGGATGTTGTGGCGGGCGCAGAGCAATTTGGTGAAGCTCTTCGACCCTTCGAGCTGCGCGGCGGCGGCGCTGGGGCCGAAGACCGGAATGCCCTGGGCGCGCAGATTGTCCGCAATGCCATCGACCAAAGGCTGTTCTGGGCCGACCACGACCAGATCGATCGCCTGATCGCGACAGAAAGCGGCGACCGCATCCTTGTCGGAAGGATTCAGCGCGATCAGCTCCGCTTCGGTGGCGATGCCGGGATTGCCCGGCGCCGCATAGAGTTTCGTGACGCTGGGCGATTGCGCCAGCTTCCACGCCAGCGCATGTTCGCGCCCGCCCGATCCCAACAGAAGCAGTTTCATGACCGAACCCTCTGCCCCCGCGCCGGGTCTCCTGTCCAATGTTTCTCCCGGCGACAACGCGCAGGCCATGTCGGTTTCGGAACTGTCGTCGCGGCTGAAGCGCACCGTCGAGGATGCGTTCGGCAACGTCCGCGTGCGCGGCGAGATTTCGGGCTTCAAGCGGCACGCATCGGGCCATTGCTATTTCACGCTGAAGGACGAGGCTGCGAACATCGACGCGGTGATCTGGCGAGGCAGCGCGGCCAATCTGCAATTCCGGCCCGAGGACGGGATCGAGGTGATCGCGCTCGGCAAGCTGACCACTTATCCGGGCCGTTCCAAATATCAGATCGTGGTCGAGCGGCTGGAGCTGGCCGGGCAGGGCGCCTTGATGCAATTGCTCGACCAGCGGCGGCGGGCGCTGGCGGCCGAGGGCCTGTTCGATCAGGAGCGCAAGCGGGCCTTGCCGTTCGCGCCGAAGGTGATCGGGGTGGTCACCTCGCCGACCGGGGCGGTGATCCGCGACATCCTGCACCGGCTTGGCGACCGCTTTCCGACCCATGTCGTTGTGTGGCCCGTAGCCGTGCAGGGCGAAGGGGCCGCCGAGCAGGTTGCCGCAGCCGTTCGTGGCTTTGGCGCGATCGAGCCGGGCGGGCCGGTGGCGCGGCCGGACCTGATCATCGTCGCGCGGGGCGGCGGTTCGATCGAGGATCTGTGGGCGTTCAACGAGGAAGTGGTGGTGCGCGCGGTGGCGGAGTCGCCGATCCCGACCATTTCCGCCGTGGGGCACGAGACCGACACGACTTTGTGCGATTTCGCCGCCGACATGCGCGCGCCGACGCCGACCGCGGCGGCGGAACTGGCGGTGCCGGTGCGCGCCGACTTGCTGGCGCAGATCCGGCAGATGGGGCTGCGCGCCGAACGCTCCGCTTCGCGCACGGCGGATCGGGCGGGCGAAAGGCTGGAGGCGTTGCTGCGCCACTGGCCGGCGCGGGAGGAATTGCTGGCGCCGCAGCAGCAAAGGCTGGACGATCTGGCCGAGCGGCTGCCGCGCGGCTTGCGCGGGCGGCTCGATCGGGCGCGGGCCGATCTCGGCCGGGCGGGCGGGGCGTTGCGCCCGGGCCTGCTGACACAAAGGCTGGAACGCGCCAGCGAGCGGCTGGCGAGTCTGGCGCGGATGCGGGAACTGGTCGACCCCAGCCGTCCGCTGACTTTGGGCTTCGCGCGGGTGGAGGATCGGGATGGCCAGACCCTCACCTCGGCGGCGGCGGCGCGGGCGGCGGGCAGACTGAAGCTGGTCTTCGCAGATGGCCCGCTACCCGCCAGCGTGGACGGGGCGCTTGAGCGGCCGACGCCGAAGCGTCATAAACCGGAGCGAGGCGAGCAGGGGAGCCTGCTCTGAGGAGTGTGAAATGTTGATGTCCGCCAGCGGCCGCCCGGCCAAATTATTCTACATGCCGGGCACGTACCGCATCCTGTCCTCCGGCGATCATGTCGTCTGCGCGGTGACGAAGGCGGCGATCCCGCTGGGCGAACTCAAATATTGGAGCGCCGAGCGGCAGGAAGCCTATGCCGATGCCGAAGCGGTGATGAAGGCGGAAGGGCTGGAGTGATTTTCGGCATTCTTTCGGTCTTCCTTGCGACACAGGTGCCTCTTTGCGAAGCGGAGGCCGGGGCCGCGTTGCCGGCTACATCAACGTGGATCGTCAACGCTTCGGATGGACTGCTGCCGATGCTTCCGGCCCGCGCGGAGCAAGGCGGTTTGTGGCGAGGCCAAGTCCGTCGAGGTGCCCGGATCGCATTGAACGATGCGCCTGTCGCCGTCGCAACGGATGGCCATTTCGTTCTCGGGTTCGACCGGGACCAGTCTTCGACAGCTCGCCTCACGATCATCGACGCCGACGGCCGATCGCATGAGCGCGCTATAGCCGTTCAGCCTCGTGCGTGGCGGACGCAGCGGGTGAATGTCGCGCGAGGCCTGCCACGCGAAGGAGATGAATCTTGGACGCGGCGGGAGGCGGAGGTGCTCCGCGCTCAAGCCGCGCGCGCCCGATGCAGCCAGACTGCAGGTTGGCGCAATGAATTCATCTGGCCCGCGCGCGGCCGGATCAGCGGGCGGTTCGGGTCGCAGCGCATCTATCGCGGTGAGCCGGGCAGCTATCATGGCGGCGTCGATGTCGCGGCGCCGACCGGATCGCCGGTGGTCGCGCCCGCCGACGGTGTGGTGGTGCTGGCCGCGCCCGGCTTCAGCCTGGAAGGCAATCTGGTGATCGTCGATCATGGGTTCGGGCTGAGCAGTTCCTTCCTGCATCTGTCGCGGATCGACGTCAGTGAGGGTCAGACGATCCGGCAGGGCGAGCGGATCGGCGCGGTCGGCGCCACGGGCCGCGCGACCGGGCCGCATCTGCATTGGGCGCTCACCTGGAATGGCGCCAAGCTCGACCCCGAACGGGTCGTTCCGGCAATGGAATAGACGATGGATCGGCTGGGGGCGGCGACACAGGCACGGCGGGAGGGGCGGTTCGACGACGCGGTGGCGTTGCTGAAGGCCGCGCTTGCCGAACGGCCCGCCCACGGCCCGACCCTGAACGCCCTTGGCCTGACCCTGCTGGATGCGGGTGACGCGGCGGCAGCGGCCGCGACGCTGGAACAGGCGGTGGCGGCCGATCCGAAGGCGCCGCCGCTCTGGCTGAATCTCGCGGAAGCGCGGCGACGGGCGGGACAGAGCGCGGCGGAGATCGCTGCGCTCGACGGCGCGCTGGCGCTCGATCCCTATCTGCTGCCGGCAATGCTCAAGAAGGCGCAGGCGCAGGAGCGGCTGGGCGATCCGGGCGCGGTCGCGACCTGGCGCAATCTGCTCGCCGCTTCGCCGGCGAGCGAAGGCCTGCCCGAACCGATCCGGACGGCGCTCGAGCATGGCCGCGCTCTGGTCGCGGCGGCGGATGCCTCGCAAGGCGCGGCGATCGACGCGAAGCTGGCGGATGTGCTCGCCGCTTATCCTCCGGAAGAGCTGGTGCGGGCGCGGGGCTATGCCGATCATCTCGCCGGCCGGCGCAAGGTCTATGTGCAGGAGCCGACGGCCGGGCATTTCCCTTACCTTCCGGCTTTCGAATATTTCGACCGGGCGCTCTTCCCCTGGTTCGCGGAGCTGGAGGCCGGGACGGAGAAGATCCGCGATGAATTATTGGCGATCTGGTCGGACGATGTGGAGGGCTTCCGGCCCTATGTCGCATTCGACGCGACCCAGCCGGCCAATCAATGGGGCGAACTCAATCACAGCCCGCGCTGGGGCGCCTGGTTCCTGTGGGAGAATGGCGTGCGCAATGCGGACCATTGCGCGCGTTGCCCCGGCACCGCAGCCTTGCTGGAGCGGCTGCCGATGCTCGATCATCCGGGCAAGGGGCCGACGGTGATGTTCTCGGTGCTGGCGCCGAAGACGCGCATCCCGCCGCATACCGGCAGTTCCAACGTGCGTACGACGGTGCATCTGCCCCTGGTCGTGCCACCGGGCTGCGGCTTCCGGGTCGGCTCGGAAACGCGGGAATGGCAGGTCGGCGAAGCCTGGGCATTCGACGACACGATCGAGCACGAGGCCTGGAACGACAGCGAAGAGCCGCGCGTGATCCTGATCCTCGACGCCTGGAACCCGCTCCTGACCGAGGCGGAGAAAGCAGTCGCGAGAGCGATCGGCTGACTCAGTTGCTGCGGCGGACCCGGATCGCGGTGTTGCGCTGGATGTTCGCCAGGAAAGAACCCATCGCCGCCCGCCGAATGCGGACGGTGTGGCCGGGGCGCGGGAACGAGCTGAGCTGGCGATTGTCGATCTGCACCCAGCGGGCGCCATCCTCCAGCGTGAAGGCCCATTTGCCGTCCGCGAGTTCCGTGACGCTGCGGATCGTGCCGTTCACCTCGTTCATCGGATCGTCTTCGCCGCTCCCGAAGACGTTCAGATCGGGCAGGGTCAGGCCGAACAGGGTTCTGCGGGTGTTGCGGACCTGCTCGCGATCGACGACGCGGATTTCGTTCGATGCCTCGGCCGCCGCCATCGCCGCGACTTCACGATCGTAGCAGGCGAGCCGTTCTTGCGGATTGACGACGGTGCGGCATTGCACGGCGCGGTTGAACGCCTCCGGGGTCGCCGGCCGCTGTTGCGCCGGCTGCGCCCCCTGAGCGAATGCCGGACCTACCGGGAGAAGAGCCGCGATAAGAATTGCGACAGCCGCCAACCGCTTCATCAATCCATCCCCCAGGCCATGGTGGCGGCAGCTTAGCCGCCTGCCCGCACCGTACACAAGCTCCGGAGCAATGTGGCCTTTTTGCTACAACGGCCGATAAAGATGGCGGCCCCATGCTGCTGTGCGTTGCGCGGATTCCCCGGCGCTCGCATAGGGGAAGGTGGACGCAGCCCTGTTTGGGCCTGCGGGTAAGGATGCGACCGTCGCGGGACGGCCGCTAAATGCAGAAGGGGACTACTTTTATGGCTTCCACTTTCCGTCGGCGCCTGCTGACTTCGACGCTGGTGATCGGCACTGCCGGTTTTGCGTCTCCGGCCTTCGCGCAAGATGGCGCGAACGACGACCCCAGCGTCACCACCGCCCAGACGGACCAGGGGAATGAGGGCGAGGTGATGACCGTCACCGGTTCGCGCATTCAACGTCGCGACCTGACCTCGACCAGCCCGGTCACCGTCGTGGCCCAGGAGGAATTCACCCTTTCCGGCGCGACCAACGTCGAGCAGGTGATCAACACCCTGCCGCAAGTCGTTCCGGGCGCCACGAGCTTCTCGAACAACCCGGGCGGCGGCGTCGCCACCCTGAACCTGCGCGGCCTCGGCTCGCAGCGTAACCTCGTGCTGGTCAACGGCCGCCGCTACATCTTCTTCGATACCGGCCAGGTCGTCGATCTGAACACGATCCCGTCCTTCCTGGTCGGCAGCGTGGACATCGTCACCGGCGGCGCCTCGGCCGTTTACGGCTCGGACGCGCTCGCGGGCGTCATCAACTTCAACCTGCGCACCGATCTCGACGGCATCATCGCCGGTGCTCAGTACAGCATCACCGGTGAAGGCGACGGCCGCCGCTACAGCGCTTACGTCGCGATGGGCACCGAGTTTGCCGACAATCGCGGCAACATCGCGCTCTATGCCGAATATTCGAACCGCGGCTCGATCAGCCAGGGTTCGCGCGACTTCTCGCGCAACGCGCTGGGCGACGGTGCGACGGCCGTAACTCCGCTGGGTTCGGCCGGCGTTCCGCAGGGCCGTATTGTTGCGGTCGGCAGCGCCGCGGCTCCTGCAGCCACGATCGGGGCCGGCACCAATTATGTCGGTGGCGGCGCCTTTTTCGGCTCGCCGGGTCTCAGCACGGCCTATAATGGCGCGACCGACTCGTACAATTACGCCCCCGCCAACTTCCTGATGGTGCCGCAGGAGCGCTGGACGCTCGGCGGTTACGGTGAATATGAGCTTTCGGAAGGCATCACCGCCTTTGCCGAAGTCACGTTCATCAACAACCGGGTCGAGAACGAACTGGCGGCGACTCCGCTGACGCAGAATGTCGACTTCAACGTCGCTCAGCTCTGCGCCGGCACGCTGTCGCCGGCGGATTGCGCCCAGGTCACTCTGATCTCCCAGCGTCAGCAGGCTGCGCAGGCGGCCAGCCCGGGCGGCAACAGCGCGTTCCCGGCCTTCACCGCCGGGTCCGGGCAGTTCGGTGCGCTCGCGCCGGGCTTCGTGCGTCTCCAGGTCAATTCGCGCTTCGTGCAGATCGCCAACCGCAATGTGTCGGACGATCGCAACGCGTTCCGCGTGATGGCCGGCGTCAAGGGCAATATCACCGGCGATATCGGGTACGAAGCATATTACATGTATTCGCGCACCCGGAACGCGTCGATCCAGGAAGGCAACGTCTCGCGCAGCGCCTTCACGCGCCTCGCCGGCAACGGCACCTGCAACCCGTTCGGCCTGAACCAGTATAGCGCGGCGTGCATCACCGGCGTGTCCATCCTGGCCCAGAATACGGACATCTCCACGCTGCAGGTCGCCCAGGCCTCCATCAACGGTCCGCTGTTCACCTTCGGCTCCGCGAACGAGCCGGTCGCCTTCGCGGCCGGTGTCGAATGGCGCGAGATGGAAGGCCAGTTCATTCCTGACACGGCGCTGCAGTCGGGCGACGTCGTCGGCTTCAACGCCGGCCAGTCGACCGAGGGCAATTACCACGTCAAGGAAGTGTTCGGCGAAATCCGCGTGCCGATCGTGGAGGAGAATTTCATTCACCGCCTCGAACTGAACGCGGCGGGCCGTTACTCCGATTACTCGCTCGGCAATGTCGGCGGCGTCGAAACCTATGCGGCCGGCATCCGCTTCGCTCCGGTTCGCGACATCGAATTCCGCGCTCAGTATCAGCGCGCGGTTCGTGCTCCGAACGTCGGCGAATTGTTCGGCGGTCAGTCGGTCGGCTTCCCGCCCGCGACCGATCCGTGCGCGCTGCCCACTGCGGCGACGAACGCGACGATCCGCGCGGTCTGCATCGCCACTGGCGTCCCGAGCGCCAGCGTCGGTCAGGCCTTCCTGCAGCCGAACGCCCAGATTCAGGGCGCGTTCGGCGGCAATCCGAACCTGCAGGAAGAAGTTGCCGATACGATCACCTACGGTGCGGTGATCCGTCCGAGCTTCATCCCGCGGCTCAACATCACGGTCGACTATTACGACATCGAGATCGAAAGCGCGATCGCGACGGCCGGTGGTGGCGTCAACGGCATTCTGAACCTGTGCTATAACGTCATTCAGAACGCCGCGAGCCCGATCTGCCAACTGATCGCGCGCGATACGCAGGGCATCATTTCGGGCCCGCCGTTCGTGGTCAGCGCCGGTAACGCGAACCTCGCCTCGCTGGCGACGAGCGGCATCGACGTCCAGGTCGACTACAGTGTTCCGCTCAACTTCAGCCTGGCGGGCAATGGCGACTCGCGCCTGAACTTCTTCTTCCTGCTGAACTGGTCGGATGAGAATAACTTCACCCCGACGGTCGGCGTTCCGACGGTGATTGAATGCGCGGGCCGGTTCGGTCTGAACTGCGGCAATCCGACGCCGGAATGGAAGTGGTCGAGCCGCCTGTCGTGGATCGATGGTCCGGTCACCACCAGCCTGCGCTGGCGGCATGTCGGCGGGACCCGCGACGATGACGATGCGACGGACTTCGTCGTCGAGCGGATCGAAGCCTACGACCTGATCGACCTCGCGGTGGCGTTCAATGTCAGCGACAACCTGACTCTGAGCATCGGTGTGAACAACCTGTTCGACACCCAGCCGCCGATCATCGGTTCGAACCAGGAGCAGGCGAACACCTATCCGGGCGTGTTCGACGTGCTGGGCCGCGACTTCTTCGCGTCGGTTCAGCTCCGCTTCTAATCGGTTTACCGGTTGCAAGCATGGAAGGGCGGTGGGCTTCGGCCCGCCGCCTTTTTCATTGGCGGCTTGGTCTGCGGGGCTAATGGAGCACTCGCGGCGGTTTGCGCCCCGGCGCCGCGACGGGCGCGTCCGGGTCCGCTTCAGAGTCCAAGCTCCCGCGGGGTGCGAAGGGTTACGGCCTAGAGAGCGAAACCTGCTCGTGCCATCCGGACCTCAGCGCATCGGTGAGGCAATGCCAGCGCCCTGGCGGCCCCGGCGGGCGTCCCGCTTCCGGCCGTCGAGCAGCCAGGCAAAAGGTAGAGCGGCCTGCTCCTCGGACAAGACCAGGGGTTGCGCCATCTCCAGCCCGGCAGTCTGTAGCTGTTCCGCCAGCGCGGCAATGCCCTGCTCATCGCGCGCGGCGTCGAGCAGGCTTGCGATCCGCGTCATCTCGGCCTCGGCGCGGCGCGCCAATGTGTGCAGCATCTCCGTCACTTCGGCCGCGGGACGTCCACGACCGCCCTCAAGCGTCTGCCACACCGCCTCGGCCAGCTCGTCGGCGCCCGTCCCCGGCCCGAACCGAGCGCGCGCCTCCGCACCAACGGTCCGGAATGCTTCGGGCGTCGGCAGCGCGGCGACGCGCCGCGCCGCGGCGAGCGCCATGGCCCGCCCGATCAGGTCGCACTCGCCCACGGCCCAGACGAGCGCCTCTCGCCGCGACCGGTTGTGCGCCACGATCGGCCCGCCGCGATGATGGACGATCATGTGCAGCGTGCCGCCGCCGCGGAGCACGCGCCCGCATTCCGAGGCCGCGCGTGCGGTGTCTGAATATTCAAAGCCGAACTGGCTCACGACCGCGTCGAAGCGCCCGTCACCGAATGGCAGTTGCTCCGCGGCAACGTCGGCGATCAGCCTGATTCCCTTTTGGGAGCGCGGGAGCGCGGGCGAATTGTCGATCCCCGTGAGGTCGAGATCCCGGCGGGCGGCAAGCGCAGCCAGCACCGCGCCATCGCCCGTCCCGACATCCAGCACCCTGGCCCGCCGGGGCAAAGTGGCCGCGAATGCCGTCCAGACCCGGAGCTGCGCCGCCTCCACCCCGGACTTGGCGTTCGGCAGGCAGGACGGGCGAACGGTACCGCTGCTCCGCCAATAATCGGCCCAAGCCGCCCGTTCGCTGTCAGCGCTCACCGCGCGACAACGTCGAACGCGACGGTAAGGCGCTCGCCGTCGCGGAAGGGGCGGGTGCCGTGGAACAGGAAGCTGGGGAATAGAGCGAGCCGCCCTGGTCTCGGCTCGATGACCGCGAGCGGCTCCAACGCCAGCCCCAGTTCCGCCGGCGGCCGCCCCAGTTCGAGCCAGCCGTCCCGGCTGCCCTCATCACCGATCGTTTCCGGCAGGCTGATATAGCAGGCCGAGCTGAGCAGCCCGCCCGGGTGGATGTGATTGACGTGAAAACCGGAAGCGGTGAGCCGCACCGACCACGAACCCGCAATGGCGACGGCGGTATCGCGATGGCGCAGCAGCGGGTGGTCCGGGTCGGCCGCGGGCAGCGCCGCCATATGGGCAGCCACCGCGTCACTCAGCGCCTCATGCAGGCGGGCCAGCTCGGGTTCCTGGCGCAGGAAGAGCCGGCCGCGCGTCTGGGTCCCTCCCCGCAGCGACTGGCCGATCGGATGGGCGCGGGTGCGATGCAATTGCCGCAGCAGATCGGCCAATTGGATCAGTTCCCCGCTTCCCAGACCGAGGTCCCGCGCCTGGACGAGTCCGGGCTGGCCCGAAAGCCAATCGGCCCGCGCGTGGCCGGTGAGCCGCCAGCCAAGCTCAAGCAGGCCCCACGCGCCGATCGACTCCGGCGCCAGTGCAACCGCACGTTCGAGCGCGGCGATGGCGGCCTGCGGGTCGCCGAGCCGATAATGAGCGCGGCCGATCGTGACGAGATCGTCCGGCCGACCTTCGCCCCCGCCGAGCAGCTCAAGCGCCTGCGCCGGCTGTCCCGCCTCCACCAGATATTGTGCGCGCTGCCCGGCAAGTCGGGAATCGCCCGCAGGGAGCGCCGCCACCGCCTCGTCCCACCGCTCGGCGGCGGCAAGGGTCGCGGCGACGGCGATGGCCAGATCGCGATTGCCGGGTTGCCGGGAAGCGGCCTCGCGCATCGCGGCGGCGCAATCTTCATCGCCCTGCTCGGCCCTGATCCGCGCGAGCAAGCTGTGGCCCTCGACCCAGTCGGGCCGGATTGTCAGCAGATTCTCGAGCATCACCGTCACGTCCGTCCGCCCAGCCGCCTCGAGCGCCTCCGCATAAGCGTGGATCGTGCCGAAATCGGCGGGATCGGAAGCGACGGCGCGCTGGAAGCGCTCGGCCGCATCCTCTTCACCCCGCTCCAGCGCGATCTGCGCCCGGCCCTTGAGCGCGGTCGGCAGACCGGACTCGATGCCGATCGCCTGCTCATAGGCATCGGCCGCTTCGCCGTGCCGCATCAACTCCCGCAGCACGGAGGCGCGTGCCGAGTGGGCGCGAGCGTCGCCGGGATGCGTGGCGCACAGGGCCTCAAGCGCCCCCAGGGCGTCGTCGAGCCGGCGAAGCTCCGCCAGCAGCAGCGCCCGGTTGAACGCGGCATCCCGATAGGCTGGCTGCGCGGCGAGCGCGCGGTCGTAGAGCGCCAGCGCTTCTTCGCGCTCGCCGGTCTGGCGAAGCAGATTGGCGAAATTGTTGAGCAATTGCGGATCGTCAGGCGCGGCGGGCAGCACCT
This sequence comes from Sphingomonadales bacterium UBA2369, assembly GCA_002344055.1. Classification (GTDB taxonomy): domain Bacteria; phylum Pseudomonadota; class Alphaproteobacteria; order Sphingomonadales; family Sphingomonadaceae; genus Allosphingosinicella. The sequence goes on along the minus strand of DDTH01000019.1, from coordinate 3,552 downwards.
GCTCGAACGCGGCGCGGGCCTCGGCATTGCGCCCGGCGCGCCGCAGGGCGAGCGCGCGCAGGTGGATCGCGGCCGGATCGGTCAGGCCCGCGAGCACGTTCAGCGCCGCGCCCACGTCGCCAATGGCCAGCGCCCGCTGGGCCGCCGCGATGCTCATGTCCAGCGCGCTCATTTGTTGCGGAACCAGCCGGTGATGGCGAAACGCGCATGCGGCGCGAAGGGCGGCACGTAGCTCACGCCATGGCGCTGCGGCACGCGGAACAGGTTCAGCGCATTGAAGCGCGGTCTGAAGCCCTGAATGATGTCGCCCTCGTCATCGTAGAAATTGAGATAGCCGCCCCATTCCGGCCGCCAGTCCTCGGCGCACAGATTCAGCACATAGGCGACGCGCCAGCCCTCCGCGACATGGCTGTCGTCATGCGCGGCGAGGAAGTGATGGGGCGCATAGAGTGTCGCCTGCGCGTCGGCCTTGATGAGGTCGCGCATCTTGGTGACGTCGCGGACCAGCGCCATGAGCGGTTCGTCGTTGATCAGTTCAACCACCGCCTCGTGCGGGCCGCCCGGCGCCCAGCCCTGCAGATAGGCCCAGACCATCGGATATTGCGCGTAGAGGAAGCCGTAGTCTCGGCTCTTCAGCGCCGTATAGAGTTTCTGCTGGATCGCCGCCTGCTCGGCTTTCGCCATCTTCCGGAGGTCGGGTTCGGGCACATTGTGCGGGCCGTCCGCGCCTGCATGCCAGGCCAGGCCCCAGGGCGTCTGACGGCTCACCATGGTGTGGAGATTGCGCGCCGTCTCCTCGGTCAGCACATCGCGGATCTGCACGCGGCCCGTCTTCGCGAACGCGGCGGCGAGCGACCGGCGGTCCAGCTTCGGGTTGATATCGAACAATCGGATCGGGCCGCTCATCGCGGCGCCACTTCCCACAATCTCTCGGGCCATTACAAGTGCGCGGCGTGACGGATCGCGGGGAAGATTTCCGATTGGGCAGCCATGACGCGGCGGCGCTGGCGCGCGCCTTCGCGGCGGACGGGTTCGTGCACATCCCGGATTTCCTCGCCGGCGATTGTGCCGAGCGGCTGCACGCGATGCTCCGGGCGCGCGCCGATTGGCGGCAGGTGGTGAGCAGCGAAAGCGGCGCGGTCGAACTCGACAGGGCGACGCGCGCGGCGATGACGCCGGAGCAACGCCAGGCGCTGGACGATGCCGTCTATGCGCGCGCCCGCGCCGGCTTCCAGTTCCGCTTCGAGACGATCCGCGTGCCGGATTCGGCCGAAGCGCGGGCCGCGTCGGCTGATCCGCTGGCGGCGCTGGCGGCCTGGCTGTCGCGGGGCGAGGCGCGCGATTTCCTGCGGACCGTGACGGGCGCGGACGACATCGCCTTCGCCGACGCGCAGGCGACCGCCTACAGCCCAGGGGACTTTCTGACCGGCCATGACGACAGCATCCACGGCAAGGACCGTCGCGCAGCTTATGTGCTGGGACTGACGCCGGTCTGGCGGATCGAATGGGGCGGATTGCTGTTGTTCCATGGCGCGGATGGTCATGTCGCGCGCGGCCTGACCCCGGGTTTCAACAGTCTGAACCTGTTCGCCGTGCCAGCCATGCACAGCGTGAGCGAGGTCACGCGCGCCGCCGCCTACCGCCGCTACGCGGTGACGGGGTGGCTCCGGACGAAGGCGGGCTGATCGGCTCCGACGCACGGCCCGAACTCGCTTCGTCGAAAATCGGCGGCGACTGAACGAACCGGGGCTGTATTAGCGTATTACCATGCTACAGAGGTAACACGCTAGGTGAGTTTGCTTCATGTCCCCGACCCTTTCGACGGTCCTGTCCGACCCTGACTATCTGCCGCACGCGCTGGACGCCGGCCGCGAGACGCTCACCTTCCTGCCGACGACGGCCGAACGGCTGCGGCGACCAAGCTTCATCGACGGGCGTTCAGACCTTGCCACTGGTCCCTCGATCGGCCTGCCTCTGGACGCGGTGCTCGCCGCTGACATGGTGCGACCGGCGGGTCCGGACCGGATGATCTTCCACACTTCCTTCTGCGGATCGACCCTGCTCGCGCGGATGCTCGACGTGCCGGGCGCGGCGTTCGTGCTGAAGGAGCCGAACCTGCTGGTCGATCTTGCCGGCTGGAAGAAGGCGGCCGGAGCGCCGGGCGAGCCCCGCCTGGCGGCGGCGCTCGACTGGGCTCGTGCCGCGCTGCGACGGCGCTGGCGCGCAGACGAGCGGATCCTGATCAAGCCGTCCAACTGGGCCAACAATCTGGTCGGGGATCTGATTGCCGATCCGGCGGCGATCCGGCCGCTCTTCGTCACGATGGAACGGCGCCCGTTTCTGCTGGCCGTGCTGCGCGGTGGCCGGGACCGGCTCGCTTTCACAGCGCAGGTTGCCGCGCATCTTGCGGGCCAGGGAGCCGGCGGCGCTTTGTTGCGGCAGGCGATCGGCGCGACCGACGATCCGATCGGACGGGCGGTCCATCTCGCGGTCCTCACGCTGCATCTGCAGATGGAGATCTTTGCCGAGGCGATGCGAAGGGGAGGCTGGGATGGCGGCTCGGTGATCGATGCGGCGACCCTGTTCACCCGTCCGGTCGACGCGGCGCTGGCCGCCAACGCCATATTGGACCTCGGCATCAATCCGGCGGAACTGGCGGCGTCGGCCGCGGTCAAGGCGCGGGAGAACGCGAAGCTGCCGGGTCGCTCGTTCATCCCGGCTCTGCGCGAGAGCGAGAATGACGACGTCCTGCGTCATCACGGCGCCCGCATCGACGCCGCTTTGCACTGGGCCGATCGCACGCTCGGCACGCACCCGGCGCTGGAGGCGGCCGGCGACGGCACGATGACCGCCGCCGGCTGATCAGCTTCCGGCTTTCGCCAGGCTTGGCGCCAGCACCAATTTGCCCTCGCCTTCCTCGACCTTGACCGTCTGACCGTCGCGCACCTCGCCGCGCAGGATCGCGTCGGCGAGCGGGTCCTGCAGATATTTCTGCACGGCGCGCTTCAGCGGGCGCGCGCCATAGACCGGATCATAGCCGACCCGGCCAAGCCAGGCGCGGGCGGCATCCGACAGCTCCAGCCTGATCTTGCGGTCGGCGAGCAATTTGCCGAGCCGAGCGACCTGGATATCGACGATCGGCGCCATGTTCGCCTGGCTGAGCCGGTGGAACATGATGATCTCGTCCAGCCGGTTCAGGAATTCGGGCCGGAAATGGCCGCGCACGACCTCCATCACCTGCGGCTCGACCTTCTCGACGCCTTCATCGTCGGCCAGCGCCGTCAGATACTGGCTGCCGAGATTTGAGGTCAGGATGATGATCGTGTTGGTGAAATCGACGGTGCGGCCCTGGCCGTCGGTCAGCCGGCCGTCGTCCAGCACCTGCAGCAGGATGTTGAAGACGTCGCCATGCGCCTTCTCCACCTCGTCGAACAGGACGACCTGATAGGGGCGGCGGCGGACGGCCTCGGTCAGCACGCCGCCTTCCTCATAGCCGACATAGCCCGGCGGCGCGCCGATCAGGCGGGCGACCGAATGCTTCTCCATGAACTC
>DDTH01000008.1:199820-199975 GCA_002344055.1 Sphingomonadales bacterium UBA2369 | reverse complement strand
AAGGCCCGCTGAAGGGCGTGCTGGCCTATACGGACGAGCCTCTGGTCTCGATCGACCTCAATCACAATGCCGCCAGCTCGACCATCGACAGCCTCGAGACGACAGTGCTGGAGGGCAAGCTCGCCCGTGTCGTCAGCTGGTACGACAATGAATGG
>DDTH01000008.1:0-199726 GCA_002344055.1 Sphingomonadales bacterium UBA2369 | reverse complement strand
CCCCTCCCGCAAGCGGGAGGGGAGGAGACGATGATGACCGCGTTCAAGACCCTCGACGATATCGGCGACGTTCACGGCAAGCGCGTGCTCGTGCGCGTCGATCTGAACGTGCCGATGCAGGATGGCGCGGTCACGGACGACACCCGCCTGCGCGCCACCCTGCCGACCGTGACCGAACTGGCCGACAAGGGCGCGATCGTCCTTTTGCTTGCCCATTTCGGCCGGCCGAAGGGCGCGAAGCGGCCGGACATGTCGCTGTCGATCGTCACCCGCCCGTACGAGCAGGTGCTGGGGCGGACCGTCGGTTTCATCGGCGACTGCGTCGGCGATCTTGCCACGCAGTATGTGGGCATGATGCAGCCGGGCGCCGTGGCGATCCTCGAAAACACGCGCTTCCACGCGGGCGAGGAAAAGAACGATCTGGAGCTGGCTAAGGGGATGGCCGCGATCGGCGACTATTATGTCAACGACGCCTTCTCCGCCGCGCATCGCGCCCACGCCTCGACCGAGGGCATCGCACACCTGCTGCCCGGCTTCGCGGGCCGGGCGATGGAGAAGGAGCTGAACGCGCTGGAACAGGCGCTCGGCAATCCGGAGCGCCCGGTCGCGGCCGTGGTCGGCGGGGCGAAGGTCTCGACCAAGCTCGACGTGCTGCACAATCTGGTCGGCCAGGTCGATCATCTGATCATCGGCGGCGGCATGGCCAACACCTTCCTGGCCGCGCGCGGGGTGAAGGTCGGCAAGTCGCTGTGCGAGCATGATCTCGCGCCGACGGCCGAGGCGATCATGGAGGCCGCCGACAAGGCCAATTGCACCGTCCATTTGCCCTATGACGTTGTGGTCGCGAAGGAATTCGCGGCCAACCCACCGAGCTTGCGCACCTGCAATGTCCACGAGGTCGCCGAGGACGAGATGATCCTCGACATCGGTCCCGCCGCCGTCGAGGCCCTCGCCGACGCGCTGAAGAATTGCCGGACGCTTGTCTGGAACGGCCCCCTGGGCGCGTTTGAGACGCCGCCCTTCGATGCCGCCACCGTCGCGCTCGCCCGCACTGCCGCGGCGCTGACGCAGGAAGGCAGCCTTGTCTCGGTCGCCGGCGGCGGCGATACCGTCGCGGCCCTGAACCACGCCGGCGTTGCGGACGATTTCACCTTCGTCTCGACCGCGGGCGGCGCTTTCCTAGAATGGATGGAAGGCAAGGAATTGCCGGGCGTGAAGGCCCTGCAGCACTGAATCATGATTTTTCTCCTCCTCGCATCGACGCCGACGCTCGAGGCGCCGCGCCCGCCCGTCTTGCCGGACGCGGTGCGAGCAGTGATCGATCAGGCCGTGAGCAGCGGCGACGCTCCGGCGGTGGCGGCGGTCGTGCGCTTCGCCATCGCTGCGCACCCCGCGGCGCGTGCCGAGATCGAGACGATCCACCGCGCCTTCCTTGAAGCACGCGCCGAGGCCGAACGGACGCGTCAGGCGGAGCGGCGGGCGGAATTGGCGCGCTCCAGCCCGCTCGATCATTGGGAAGGGCAGGCTGAACTGGGCGCCGTGCGCGCGACCGGGAGCAGCGATCATCTGGGCCTGTTCGCATCGCTTTCCGGGAAGCGCGAAGGCATCGCCTGGAGTCACCGGCTGGACGGGCGGATCGAGATCCAGGAATCCAACGGGATTCGGACCGTCGACCGTGCGAGCGGCCGCTGGCAACCGCGCCGGCAACTCGACCCGCGCACTTATGCCTATGGCCTCGCCCAGTTCGAGCGCGATCCGCTCGTGAGTGTCGCTGCGCGTTACACCGCCGCGGTCGGCGCGGGCTATCGTCTGGTCGGCGAGCGCAATCTTCAGGTCGAGATTGAGGGCGGACCCGCCTTCCGGCATACCGATGTCCGCGCCGGGGAGCCGTTCGGTTCGATCGCGGGCCGCGCTTCGCTTGATTTGACCTGGCGCGTGGCCCCACGCGTCTCGCTCAAGCAGACCGGTACGCTCTTCATCGACCGCGACAATGGCAATGGTCACGCGGTAACCTCGCTCGACACCCGCTTGCTCGGCCCGTTCAGCATGCGCCTGTCCTATGACGTGCGTTATGAGGAAGATGTGCTGCGTGGCATCGACCGCCTCGACACGACGAGCCGTGCGACGCTCATCGTCGGATTCTGATTCACTCCCGTTCGAAGGAAGTACCCATGACCAGGACTCAGGAAGACATGACCGCCCAGATCGAGAGTGGCAAAGGCTTCATCGCCGCGCTCGACCAGAGCGGCGGCTCCACGCCCAAGGCGCTGAAGGGCTATGGCATCGAGGAAAGCGCCTATTCGGGCGATGAGGAGATGTTCGGCCTGATCCACAAGATGCGCAGCCGCATCATCACCTCGCCCGCCTTCGCCGGCGACAAGGTGATCGGCGCGATCCTGTTCGAAAAGACCATGAACGGCGAGATCGACGGCAAGCCGGTTCCGGAAGTGCTGCGCGGCCGCGGCGTCGTGCCGTTCATCAAGATCGACAAGGGGCTGGAAGACGAAGCCAATGGCGTCCAGCTGATGAAGCCGATGCCGGAATTGAACGCCTTGCTGGCACGCGCCCGCGATCTTGGCGTGTTCGGTACCAAGGAGCGCTCGGTCATCAATTTGGCGAACCCGGCGGGCATCGCTGCCGTCGTGAAGCAGCAGTTCGAAATTGGGCAGCAGGTGCTGGCCGCCGGACTGGTCCCGATCATCGAGCCGGAAGTGAACATCAAGAGTCCGGAGCGCGCCGAGGCGGACGCGATCCTGCTGGCCGAGCTAACCGAGGCGCTGGACGGGCTGCCCGATGATCAACAAGTGATGCTGAAATTGAGCCTGCCGGTCGAACCCGGCCTGTTCGACAGCCTTGTCGATCACCCGCGCGTGCTGCGCGTCGTGGCGCTTTCGGGCGGTTACAAGCGCCCGGAGGCCTGCGCCGAACTGGCCAGGAACCGAGGCATCATCGCAAGCTTCAGCCGCGCCCTTCTGGAAGATCTGCGCGCGCAGATGAGTGATGCAGAGTTTGACGCGGCGCTCGGCGAAGCAATCGACGAAATCTACAAAGCTTCGACCGTGAAGGATGGCTGATCGCGCGGCGTGGGGGGCGGCCAGCGGCGCCCCGTACCAAAGCTCATTGCGATACCGTTACGTTATAGCGGGCCACCAAGACTCGCTTTGGTTTCCGGCGGTGCCGTAAGCTAAGATGCCTGCCAACGGGCAGGTGAATGCATTGCTCCTATGCCCGGTGGGAAGGGGACAATCATGGCGATCAGGCTTCCGAAACTGGCCGTAATATTGTCGGCGTTCGCAATTTTCATGGGCTTGGCGGCCGCGACACCTGCGTTTGCCCAGTCCGAGTTTGTCCAGATACGCAATCGGTGGAAGCCCGATCAGCTGATCAACACGGAAACAGGGAACCCGGCATCGTCGCCGATACATGCCGGTGCATGGAGCGCGGACTGGACGTTCGAGGAACTGCCTCGTTTCGGTCAGAACGTCTTTGCGATCCGCAATCGCTACACGCAACGCTACCTGCATTCGGGCAGCCCCATCACGCAGGGGGTCTCCAGTGATACACCCGCCGCCCGATGGACGGTAACCCAAACGCCTGAGGGCACCTACACGATCGCTAACGGGTCCGGACAGGCCCTGCATATCGAGCGTGGACAGCTTGAGGTCAGCCAGGCTCAGCCAGGCTGGTGGAGCGCGCAGTGGGCGCTGCCCGGGTTCGGGCGACGCGAACGGGCGGGGGTTTCCGTCGCCGCAACGGCCCAAACGCCAAGTACGACCTACAATCCGGCGACAGAGCGCGAGGCGGTGAACAATCCGGGGCGGGTGCCGCCACCGCCGATGCGCACCGGCCCGGCGCGGCAGTTCACGCAATGCGTCAACAACGTGTTCGGCAGCCTGATCGTCGCGCGCGTAAAATGGTATGATCCGGCCACGCTCACAATGACGCCGGGCGCGCGCGCGGACGACCAGTCCACCTCCGTGGACGAGCGGGTGGCGCGCTTGTCGCTGGATGGCGTGACGCCGCTCCAGGAGGATGTGATCCCCGTCTTTCAGCATAGCTGCATTGCGGGCGTGTGGCCCGTCCACCAGCCGCGACTGGCGGTGGTCAGCGTCGAGGGCGGACGCGTGCTCAACCGCATTGCGAATATTGGTATCGGGATCACCGGCGGGCTTGCGGGCGCATTCTACTGCGCCGGCGTTCCGGTGGCGGAATGTCAGCGATTCTACAGCGATATCCGCGGCTATTTCACCGGCCGGGTGACGATCAGCGGCGTGAGCCCGGAAGACCAGATGGAGATTTTCTACGTCGGCACGCCGGGGTCTCTGGAGGTGAAGGGGCAGGCGACCTCACCCAGTTTCACGGAGACCGCGCCGATCAGGTAGCCGCTTCAACGCTGCGGCTCATTGGCAAGCAATATCCCGGCCCCGGCTGCTTCCGCAAAAGAACAGCCGGGGCTAAGGGGGCATGTGACCGATGATCCCGACCTGAAGCTCCATCCCGATTTCGCCGATCGCTTCGAGCCGCAGAGGCGCGAGGATTGGCAGCTTTATCTCATTTCCCCGCTAGACGTCGGCGGCGCATTTCCGGACCGGCTGCGCGCCGCGCTCGATGGCGGCCCAGTCGCGGCGTTCCAGTTTCGCGTGAAGGATGTGAGCGAGCATGAGGCGGCGCGGCTCGCGGAGCCTCTGCAGGCGATCTGCGCCGAAGGGGACATTGCCTTCATCGTCAATGACAGCGTGAGCCTCGCCAAGCGGATCGGCGCGGACGGCGTGCATCTGGGGCAGGGCGATGGCGATCCCCGCGAGGCGCGGGCTTTGCTCGGCGCGGCGGCGCAGATCGGTGTGACCTGCCACGACAGCCGCCACTTGGCGATGGAGGCGGGAGATGCCGGCGCGGACTATGTCGCGTTCGGGGCGTTCTACGACACGATGACCAAGCCGAGTTCGCACCGGCCCGAACTTTCGATCCTCAGCTGGTGGTCGGCCTTGTTCGAATTGCCTTGCGTGGCGATCGGGGGGATCACGCCCGCCAATGCGCGGCCACTGATCAATGCGGGTGCCGATTTCATTGCGGTCTGCGGGGCGGTCTGGAACGATCCGGAAGGCCCGGCTGCGGCAGTGCGCGCCTTCGATGCCTTGCGGAGTGAGGGCTGATGCTGGCGCGCATCCTCCTCTTGCTTGCTTCCCTGCTGCTGCTCGGCGCCGCGGGCCTGCATCTTTCGGCTGGCGGTGCGGTTGCGGGTTGGCTGCCGGGCGAACGCGGCGCGGTCGTGCAGATCCTCTGGTATCTGCCCGGCCTGGACTGGATCGCGGTGGCGTTGGCCTGGGCGTTCGTGGCGTGGCGCGGAAATCAGCGGTTTGCGCCAATCGTGTGGCTGATGGCGCTGGTTCCGGCGGGTGCGGCTGTGGCGATCGCGGCGGTGCTGGGCGCGGCCTTTGTTGGCGCCTGGCTGTTGGCGGGCGCGGCGTTGCTGGCCGTTCTCGGCTCGCTGGCCTTGCCCAAGGGTTGATCGGGATTTTCCCGCAAATTCGGGTGTCTGATCGATTTTCTGATTTCTCCTGATGGAGTGAACTTGTTTCCGCCCGCTCCTGCGGCGGGCTAGGCAGGGGTCAGACAAGAGAGAGGATTCGCGATCATGGACGCAAAGACAGGCCCGATGGATGGCTGCCCGGTTCCGCACGGACAGGCACGCTCGCTGCTTGGCCGCACCAACAAGGATTGGTGGCCGGAAGCGCTGCCGGTCGACATGTTGCATCAAAATGGCGTGTCGCCCGATCCGATGGGCCCGTATTTCGATTATGCCAAGGCGTTCAACGGGCTGGATTATCAGGCGCTCAAGGCTGACCTCACCGCTTTGATGACCGACAGCAAGGATTGGTGGCCCGCCGACTACGGCCATTACGGTCCGTTCATGATCCGCATGGCCTGGCACGCCGCGGGCACCTATCGCGTGACGGACGGCCGCGGCGGCGCCTCGTCCGGTCAGCAGCGTTTCGAGCCGCTCAATTCGTGGCCGGACAATGGCAATCTCGACAAGGCACGGCGCCTGCTGTGGCCGATCAAGCAGAAGTACGGTCAGAGCATCAGCTGGGCGGACCTGTTCATCCTCGCCGGCAATGTCGCGATCGAGAGTATGGGCGGGCCGGTGTTCGGCTTCGGCGGCGGCCGCAAGGACGTCTATCAGTCCGAAGGCGACACCTTCTGGGGCGCCGAGGAAATCTGGGTCGATCAAGGCGCCAAGACCCGTATCGTTCCCGAAGAAGGCGCGGACGAGCTCGAAGGGCCGCTCGCTGCGATCCAGATGGGCCTGATCTACGTCAATCCGGAGGGGCCGGGCGGCAATCCCGACCCGCTGCAGTCCGCGCGCGACATGCGGGCCACCTTCTCGCGCATGGCGATGAATTCGGAGGAGACGGTCGCGCTCACCGCCGGCGGCCACGCCTTCGGCAAGGCGCATGGCGCCAAGCCGGCCGAGAGCTTCGGCAAGAATCCGGCGTCGGAGGCGTTGCACATGCAGGGCCTCGGCTGGCTCACCGACAGCGATGAGATCGGCAAGGGCCACATCACCACGTCGGGCATAGAAGGCGCCTGGTCGAACAATCCGACCAAGTGGGGCGGGGACTATTTCCGCCTGCTGTTCAAATATGATTATGAGCTGGTGCGCAGCCCGGCGGGCGCGCAGCAGTGGCAGCCGATCGGCGCATCCGAAGAGGATATGGCCCCCGACGCGCGCGATCCGGATAAGCGCGTGCCGACGATGATGACCACCGCCGACATGGCGCTGAAGATGGACCCGGAGTTCCGCGCGATTTCGGAGCGCTTCCGCGACGATCAGGCGGCGCTGGACGATGCCTTCGCCCGCGCCTGGTTNNGTTTTTGCGCGAGCCTGGTTCAAGCTGACCCACCGCGATATGGGGCCGAAGTGCCTTTACCTTGGGCCGGAAGTCCCCGCCGAGGAGCTGATCTGGCAGGACCCGATTCCCGCCGGGACGGCGCCTTCGGAGGCCGATGTCGCGGCGTTCAAGTCGGCCGTTCTGGGCAGTGGGCTGAGCGTCGCGCAACTCGTCAAGACCGCTTGGGCTTCCGCTTCGACCTATCGCGGGTCGGACAAAAGAGGCGGTGCCAATGGCGCCCGCATCGCGCTCGCCCCCCAGAAGGACTGGGACGTGAACGAGCCGGCCGAGCTCGCGACCGTGCTCGGCAAGCTGAACGAATTGCGCGGCTCGATGAGCCTCGCCGACGCGATCGTGCTGGCGGGCTCCGCCGCGGTCGAGAAAGCGGCGAAGGATGCGGGCTTCGACGTCAGCGTGCAGTTCACCGGCGGACGCGGCGATGCGACCCAGGAGCAGACGGATGTCGAAAGCTTCCGCTGGATGGAGCCGCAGGCCGATGGCTTCCGCAACTATCTGAAGACCCGCCAGGCGGTGAAGACGGAGGAGCTGCTGCTCGACCGTGCTTCCTTGCTCGGCCTGTCGGCACCGGAACTGACGGTGCTGGTCGGTGGCCTGCGCGTGCTCGGCGCGAACCATGGCGACAAGCCCGAGGGCGTGCTCACCACACGCAAGGGTCAGCTGACCAACGACTTCTTCGTCAATCTGCTCGACAATGACACGTTCTGGGAACTGGTCGACGCGTCGAGCGACGAGGAGTTCATCGGCTACGCCCGCGCTGGCCGCCAGGCGAAATGGCGCGCTACACGAACGGACCTTGTTTTCGGCTCCAATTCGCAATTGCGGGCGACGGCCGAAGTCTATGCCGAGAACGGACACGAGGAGAAGTTCGTAAAGGACTTCGTCGCTGCGTGGACCAAGGTCATGAATGCCGATCGGTTCGATCTGAAGGCCTAGGAATACGGAGCGCGCTGCTCACGTTGCGAGAGCAGCGCGCTCCTCTTCGCTGAATACCCGGCCGCGCGTGAGGAAGCGAAGCTCGCGGCCATTGTCGAGGCTGAACATCCCGCCGCGCCCTGGCACCACGTCCAGGATCAATTGTGTGTGTGCCCAGGCCTCGCCTTGGGCCTTGCCGATGTAAACGGGCACGCCATCCACCTCGCCCAGCAAGGTGTCACTGCCGCCAGTGCGGAACTCGCCGGCCGGATAGCACATGGGCGAGGAGCCGTCGCAGCAGCCGCCTGACTGGTGGAACAATATCGGTCCATGCTCGGCGCGGATTTCGGCGATCAGGGCGAGCGCGGCCGGGGTGGCGACCACCCGTTTCACCTCACTCGCGCCGTCGCCCATCGTCATTCTCCTATGCGGTCAGGTCCAGCACGATGCGGCCTTCGATCTGGCCCTTGCGCATCCGCTCCAGCACCGTGTTGACCTCGTCCAGCCTTGCGGTTTCGATCGTCGCCTTCACCTTGCCCTGTGCTGCGAAGTCGATCGACTCCTGAAGGTCGAGCCGGGTTCCGACGATCGATCCGCGCACCGTGATCCCGTTCAGCACCAGCCCGAAGATGTTCAGCGGGAAGTCGCCGGGCGGCAGGCCGTTCAGGGCCACCGTGCCGCCGCGCGCGGTTACGCCGATCGCCTGCTCAAACGCTTTCTCGCTGACCGCGGTGACCAGCACCCCGTTCACGCCGCCGCCCGTCTCGCGCTTGATCACGGTCGCCGGGTCCTCGTTGCGGGCATTGACGGTGATCGTCGCGCCGAGCCTGCGGGCGAGGTCCAGCTTCGCATCGTCAATGTCGATCGCGGCGACATTCAGTCCCATCGCCCTGGCATATTGCACCGCCATATGACCCAGCCCGCCAATGCCGCTGATCGCGACATAGTCGCCGGGTTTGGTGTCGGTCATCTTCAGGCCCTTATAGACCGTGACCCCGGCGCACAGCACCGGCGCGATCTCGTTGAAACCCACATTGTCCGGCAGATGGCCGACATAATTGGGGTCGGCGATCACATAATCGGCGAAGCCGCCATTGATCGAATAGCCGGTGTTGAGCTGATCCTCGCAAAGCGTCTCCCAGCCGCCCAGGCAGTGCACGCAATGGCCGCAGGCGGTGTAGAGCCACGGCACGCCGACCCGGTCGCCTTCCTTCACATTCTTCACGCCAGCACCGACCTGGCTGACGAAGCCGACGCCCTCATGGCCCGGAATGAAGGGCGGGTTGGGCTTGACCGGCCAGTCGCCCTCGGCGGCGTGGAGATCGGTGTGGCAGACGCCCGACGCCTGGATCGCGACCTGGATCTGGCCGGGGGCCACTTCGGGAATGGGGACTTCGTCGATCGTCAGCGGCTTGCCGAATTCGCGCACGACTGCTGCCTTCATGGTCCTGGCCATGGCTTGCTCCTTTACGGGATGGAGCGCCCCGGGCGGGAGGACCCGGGGCGCAGGGGGGATCAGAAGAAGCCGAGCTTCTTCGGGCTGTAGCTGACCAGCATATTCTTGGTCTGCTGGTAGTGATCGAGCATCATCTTGTGATTTTCGCGGCCGATGCCCGATTGCTTGTAGCCGCCGAACGCCGCGTGGGCGGGATAAGCGTGGTAGCAATTGGTCCACACGCGCCCGGCCTTGATCGCCCGGCCGAAGCGGTAGCAGGTGTTCGCCTCGCGGCTCCACACGCCGGCGCCCAGACCGTAAAGCGTGTCGTTGGCGATCTCGAGCGCCTCGTCCGCATCCTTGAAGGTGGTGACGGACACGACGGGCCCGAAAATCTCCTCCTGGAAGATGCGCATCTTGTTGTGGCCGCGGAACACCGTCGGCTGGATGTAATAGCCGCCGGCCAGTTCGCCGCCCAAATCTGCCGCCGCGCCGCCGATGAGCACTTCCGCGCCCTCCTGACGGCCGATGTCGAAATAAGAGAGGATCTTCTCCTTCTGCTCCGAAGAAGCCTGCGCGCCGATCATCGTTGCGGCGTCCAGCGGGCTACCCTGCACGATCGCCTCGACCCGTTTCAGCGCCCGCTCCATGAAGCGGTCGTAGATGCGCTCGTGAATCAGGGCGCGGCTCGGGCAGGTGCAGACCTCGCCCTGATTCAGCGCGAACATCACGAAGCCCTCGATCGCCTTGTCGAAGAAATCGTCATCCTCGCGGGTCACGTCTTCGAAGAAGATGTTCGGCGATTTGCCGCCCAGTTCCAGCGTGACGGGGATCAGATTCTCGCTGGCATATTGCATGATCAGGCGGCCGGTCGTGGTCTCGCCTGTGAAGGCGATCTTGGCGATGCGGCTCGAAGACGCCAGCGGCTTGCCCGCCTCCAGCCCGAAGCCGTTGACGATGTTCAGCACGCCCGGCGGCAGCAGATCGCCGATCAGATCGATCCACACCATGATCGAGGCGGGGGTCTGCTCGGCCGGCTTCAGCACGATGCAATTGCCGGCGGCGAGCGCGGGCGCGAGCTTCCAGCAGGCCATCAGCAGCGGGAAGTTCCACGGGATGATCTGCCCGACCACGCCCAGAGGCTCATGGAAATGATAGGCGACCGTGTCATCGTCGATCTCGCCGATCGAGCCTTCCTGGGCGCGCACGACGCCGGCGAAATAGCGAAAATGGTCGATGGCTAGCGGCAAATCGGCGGCGGTGGTCTCGCGGATCGGCTTGCCGTTATCCCAGGTCTCGGCGAGCGCCAGCCGGTCGAGATTGGCCTCCATCCGGTCGGCGATGCGGTTCAGGATCAGCGCCCGCTCGGCAACCGAGGTGCGGCCCCAGGCATCCTTCGCGGCGTGGGCGGCGTCGAGCGCGGCTTCGACATCCTCGGCCTGCGAGCGGGCGATTTCGCCGACAACCTTACCGGTGATCGGCGACACATTCTCGAAATAGCGGCCCGATTTGGGGGCGGCCCAGCGGCCGTTGATAAAATTGTCGTAGCGCTTGGCGAAGGGGGCGGTGAGCGCTTCCGCGCGGTCGGCGACGAGCGTGTCCATGATCGAATATCCTCATCCCAGGGTGGCTGCGCCGTATTCGGCGTCGTTGCCCGCAAGCTGTCATGCGGCGGTGCCGCCGGAAAGGGCGCGGCGGCGCGGCGGCGGGCAACCTGTCTCGCTATTGAGACAGGTGCGCGGAAAAAGGGTTCAGCCCCTCAGGCCCGCCCGTTCCATCCGGCGATAGAGCGTCGCCCGGCCGACCCCGAGCAGCCGCGCGGCCTCGCTGGCATTGCCATTGGCCTGCGCCAGCGCCTTGCGCAGCACGCCGCGGTCGCCCTGCTCGAACGACACTTCGCCGCCGTCGCCGGTCAGCTGGCCGAGCGGGCGGGGCTTGAACAGGGCGTCATCGCCAAGGCCAAATCGCAAACGGGCCGCGCGACTCGCACCGATCACCAGATCGTCCTGGTCGACGGCCAGCAATTCCGTCCCCGCCGCCGCGTCGTCGCCCAGGAAGACGATTCGGGCAGGCTCGTAATGGCGGCAGAAAAAGTCGCGTTCGATCCGCCGCGCCGCGTCGCGGACCAGGGCGGCGATCATTTCCGCCATGGCCGGGCCGTGATCGTCGCGGCAGCTGGACACGTCGAGCGCCGCGATCAGCCGCCCCTGCGGATCGTGGACCGGCGCATCCATGCAGCTGATACCGATATTGCGGCTGGCGAAATGCTGGTCGCGGTGGATGACGACCGGCCGCCCCTCGGCGAGGCAGGTGCCGATGCCGTTCGTCCCTTCCTCGGCCTCGCCCCAGCGTCCGCCTTCGATCAGACCGACGGCATCGAACGCCACGGCGTCTCCGTCGCCGACGCGGCGGTCGATGATGATACCCTGCGCGTCGCTCAGAATGACCCCGCAACCGGAGCGTCCGACCGAGCGGAAGACCTGGTCGAGAACCGGCGCGGCCGCGAGCAAGAGCGGTTCGTGTGCCTCGAGAAGCCGGTTGAGCGCGGGTGTGCCCACTGATTCCCGTTTGCTGCTCTCAGCCGGATCGAGGCCATGGTGCAGGACCGATCGGCACCAGGAAGCGGCCACTGCCGATCGCGCCGCCATGCTCGCCGAACTCACGGCATCGAACACCGCGTCGGCATGATCCTGACCGGATTTCACCAAATCGACCTCCGGTGAAAGGATGCGCCACGAGCGCCGCGACGTCAAATCGCACGTCGCCTTGCGGCTCGCGGAGGCGGGCCGTCCCGGACTCGGGGCGGCCTGTCGTAAGCGGGAACGTTACCGTGGCGGTGTGGGTTGACTGGCCCAGCCATGGCCGTTTCAGCTTTCCGCACTATGGGGGTAATCACCGCGACAGCAGTCGTGACCAGCGCGTTCTGGATCACAATATATAGTGGCGCCGCAGGCGGCGAAGGCGTGGACATGGTCCCGCCGATCGTCGAGCAGCAGGCGCCGGCCCAGCAACCCGGCCAGCCGGTCAGCAATCTGACGTCCGCCGATGCCGGCGCGGCGATGGAGATGGATGCGGCTACGATCATGACCGAGACGCCCGGTCCGGACGGAGAATCCTCCGTGCCGGTCGCGGGGCAGAACGGCCTGATCATCCCGGTCGAAGGGATTGCGGCGCGCTCGCTGGTCGATACCTACCGCGCCTCGCGCGGCGGTGGCAGCCGCGTCCACAATGCGATCGACATCATGGCGCCGCGCGGCACGCCCATTCTTGCCGCGGCCGCCGGTACGGTGGAACGGCTGCACAACAGCCGGCTCGGCGGCATCACCATCTACATCCGCAGCGAAGACAATCAGTGGGTGCATTATTATGCCCATCTGGACGCCCGCGCGCCGGGCCTCGCGGTCGGCCAGCGGGTCGAGCAGGGGCAGAATATCGGCACCGTCGGCTTCACTGGCAATGCCAGCCCGGCCGGGCCGCACCTGCACTTCGCCGTCTATCGAATGTCGGCGGGGCAGCGCTGGTATCAGGGCACGCCGGTGAACCCGTACCCGTTGCTTGCCCGGAGCGCCCGCGCCCGCTAAGCGCCGCTGGTTTTCCACCAGCGAGCATCCCATGAAAATCAACGCCGTCGAGATTCGTCCCGGCAACATCATCGAATATGAAGGCGGCATCTGGCGCGCCGTGAAGATTCAGCACACCCAGCCCGGCAAGGGCGGGGCCTATATGCAGGTCGAGCTGAAGAACCTCCGCGACGGCCGCAAGAACAATGTCCGCTTCCGCTCCGCCGAGACGGTGGAGAAGGTGCGGCTCGATACCAAGGATTTCCAGTTCCTGTTCGCGGACGGCGAGATGCTGACCTTCATGGACAAGGAAACCTACGAGCAGACCAATTTGCCGCGCGACCTTCTCGGCGACGCCGCCGCCTTCCTGCAGGACGGGATGGACGTGGTGATGGAGCTGTATGACGAGGAAGCGATCAGCGTGCAGCTGCCCGACACGATCGAGGCGGTGATCGTCGAGGCGGATGCCGTGGTGAAGGGGCAGACCGCCTCGTCCAGCTACAAGCCGGCAATGCTCGACAATGGCGTCCGCGTGATGGTTCCGCCGCACATTTCCAGCGGCACGAAGATCGTCGTCGACGTGTACGAGCAGACCTACGTCCGCCGCGCGGACTGAGTCAGATGGTAGCCCATTCAGGCCTGATCACCGTCATGCAGCGCGCCGCGCGCAAGGCGGCGCCGAAGATCCGGCGCGATTTCGGCGAGGTCGAGCAATTGCAGGTCAGCCGCAAGGGGCCGGCCGACTTCGTCTCCAACGCCGATCGCCAGGCTGAGCGTACGATCGTCGAGGAATTGCAGCATGGCCGGCCCGGCTGGGGCCTGCTGCTGGAGGAAGGCGGTGCGATCGAGGGCGATCCGACCAAGCCGCGCTGGATCGTCGATCCGATCGACGGCACCAGCAACTTCATCCATGGCATCCCGCATTTCGCCATCTCGATCGCCGTGCAGGAGCCGAAGCCCGGCGGAAATGGCTGGGGCGAGATCAGCCAGGGGCTGGTCTATCAGCCGCTGACCGACGAAAGCTTCTGGGCGGAAAAGGGCAGGGGCGCCTGGCTGCAGGACCGCCGCCTGCGCGTGTCGTCGCGCCGCGACCTCGCCGATACCCTCATCGCCACTGGCATTCCCTATCGTGGCCATGGCGACACCGAGCGTTTCCAGAAGGTGCTCGGCGCGGTTGCGCCGGAAGTGGCCGGTATCCGCCGCTTCGGTTCCGCCGCGCTCGATCTCGCCTGGGTCGCGGCCGGGCGTTACGATGGCTTCTGGGAAGAAGGCCTGGAGACCTGGGACATCGCCGCCGGCATCTTGCTGGTGAAGGAAGCTGGCGGCTTCGTCACCGATTTCCGCGGCGCCGACCGCGCGCTCGAAAGCGGCCAGGTGCTCGCCGCCACCGACAATATCCATTCCAAGCTGCACAAATTGGTCGGCGCCGCTTTGCGCGGATGAGCGGCGTCGCGATCCTCTATCGCTGGCGCGTCGAGCCGGAGCATGAGGACGGCTTTCGTACCCTGTGGCGCGACGCGACCCTGCGGCTGCGCGCCGGTGGCATCGCGCAAGGTTCCTGCCTGACCCGCGACGAGAATGGCGAATTTGTCGGCATCGCACTCTGGCCGTCTTTGGAGGCGCGCGATGCGGCCTTTGCGGCGTCGCCATCCGGCGATCCGTGGCCGGGCGTGACGCGCATGTCCGAAACACGGTTGAGCGTTGTCGAGAATCTCTGGGCCGCGTCAGCCCTTCCGGACGATCAGGCGTAGCCGTTCATCACCGCGCGGCGGTGGCTGCGAGCCATCATCCGGCTCTCGTACCGCAGATCGTGCAGCAACGCCTCCCGGCTGCCGCGCATGATCGCCCAGGCGGCGGTCGCCATGACGCCGAGCGTCAGCGGCACCAGGGGCAGGCCCCATTCGCCCGACAGGAACACCGACACGAGGCCAAGGTTCAGCAAGGCGATGATGAAGAACATGCGCTCGACCCGTTTGGGGAAGGCCACATGTTCGGTCTCGCCGCTCGCACGATAAGCGTGCAGGCCCTGCGCGCCCATCACATCGTGGAAGTAGAAGCAGCCTTCGCGGCCCGGCGTCAGTACGTCGGCGAGGTCGTTCGCGGCGCTGACCTTGCCGATCTCGCGCTCGCTGCCGTCGCGCAGGCGGATGACGACATCGCCGAACACATGCTCGCCGAACGCTGCGTGCTTGAGCCTTGCGCTCAACACTGTTCCTTCGACCGGGCGGTTCATCATAGTCGTCACTCCTTGACTGAGAATGACACTGCCGGGTGGATGAATGGATCGACAGGTTCGTTCGACGCTGGCGCGCAAGGCGGCGATCAAGCGGCGAGGATGACGATTTCGTAGACGAAACGGACGGTGCTCAGCCCCGCGCGACGGCCGGACGCAGCTTGCCCGAATTCGGCCCGAGTGCATCGTCGGCGCGATAGGCCCGCATCGCGGCGTTGCTGACGACCGTATAGGCTGCGGACAGGGTCAGGCAGATCAGGCCCGTCGCGAAGGTGAACGAGCCAAAGCCCTCGCCGAGCAGCAGCCAGCCAGCGACCATCGACAGGTTGAGCAGGCCGATGATGAGGGTCATGACGATCCAACGGCCCGGAAACGAACCCAGCCCCGCACCAGCCAGTGGCCGGAAGCCGTGAATACCCTTCGTGCCCAGCACGTTGTGGAAATAGAATCGGCCGCGCGCGCCCGGAATCATCGCGTGCTTCAGGTCGTTGAGCACCATCATGGAACCGATACGGCGCTGGTCGCCGTCATCCTGCCGAACCGTAACGTCGGTGTAGACCGCGCCGCCGATCAGCCGGTGCTTCAGCCTGGCGGTGGTAATCGTGCCGTCGATAAGGAAATGCGACATTGTGTGCTGGTCCTCTTGCTTCACGGCCCGCATGGCAGAATCGCTCGCCAGTTGCTGCGCCGCAGCGATGCGTTCGGACGAATGCGCGACGAAGCCGCCGGACCACACTTCCGGCGCGACGAAAGCGTGAGCGCTCTGCGAGCCTTGCGTCCCCAAACACCCCGTCCTAAGAGCGCGGCCAACGCGTTTTTCCCCTGCGGGAGTCCCTGTATTATGGCGTCGTCAGTCGCCGCCGGTTACCTGCCGATCCTGCTGTTCCTCGGCGTTGCGCTGGCCCTCAGCGTCGCGTTCGTCGTGCTGCCGATGATCGCGTCGCGGTTCACTGGCTCGCACAATCCCTATCCGGACAAGGTCGCGGAATATGAATGCGGCTTTCCCGCCTTCGAGGACAGCCGTTCGCAGTTCGACGTGCGCTTCTATCTGGTCGCGATCCTGTTCATCATCTTCGATCTGGAAGCGGCCTTCCTCTTCCCCTGGGCGGTGAGCCTGGAGGAGATCGGCTGGACCGGCTGGGCGGCGATGATGGTGTTCCTGGTCGAACTGGCGCTCGGTTTCGCTTATGCGTGGAAGAAGGGAGCGCTCGAATGGGAGTGATCCTCGACGCCCGCGGGCAGCCGATGACGGCCCCCGCCGACGGCACGCCGCCCGATCCCTATATCTTCGACCAGATCCAGTCGGAGGTCAGCGACAAGGGTTTCCTCGTCACTTCGACCGAGGAATTGTTCCAGTGGGCACGCACCGGTTCGCTCTGGTGGATGACCTTCGGTCTCGCCTGTTGCGCGGTGGAGATGATCCATGTGAACATGCCGCGCTACGATCTGGAGCGGTTCGGCGCCGCCCCGCGCGCGAGCCCGCGCCAGTCGGACGTGATGATCGTCGCCGGGACGCTCTGCAACAAGATGGCTCCCGCCCTGCGTCGCGTTTACGATCAGATGTCGGAGCCGCGCTACGTCATCTCGATGGGCAGCTGCGCCAATGGCGGCGGCTATTATCATTACAGCTACAGCGTCGTGCGCGGCTGCGACCGGATCGTACCGGTGGACATCTACGTCCCCGGCTGCCCGCCGACCGCCGAGGCTCTGCTGTACGGCATCATGCAATTGCAGCGTAAAATCCGCCGGGACGGGACGATCGAACGATGAGCCTGCTGCGCCGGCATCCCTCTTTGATCCTGCTCGCACTGGTTGTGCTGGCCGGGTCGCTGCCGTCCGTCATCGTGCGGATTTGGCCCGCCACGGCTGAGAAGCTGCCGGTCTGGGCGATCGCGGTTGCGCCGGTTGTGGCCGCGATCGCTGGGATCATGTTGTTCGTGCTCTATTATCGGGCGCACTGGAGGGCCCGTGGCTAGCCCGGCCCCGCTGGTCCCCGTGCGCGAGGGAATCGTCGACGCGGTGAAAGCCGCGATCGGCGACGCTTTCCTGTCCGCCAAGGATGCGGTCGGCGAAGTGTCGATCGATGTTCGTCGCGAGAGCATCGCCGACGTCATCGCCACGCTGCAGAGCGAGTTCGAGTATCAGCAGCTGATGGAGATTGCCGGGGTCGACTATCCCGAGCGCGAGGAGCGTTTCGAGGTCGTCTACCACCTGCTGTCGGTCACGAAGAATCACCGCATCCGCATCCGCGTCTCGACCGACGAGGAAAAGCCGGTGCCGTCGATCGTGGACATCTTCCCGGTCGCCGGCTGGCTCGAGCGTGAAGTGTTCGACATGTACGGTGTGCTGTTCGCCGGCAATCCGGATCTGCGCCGCATCCTCACCGATTACGGCTTCACCGGCCATCCGCAGCGCAAGGATTTCCCGCTGACCGGCTATGTGGAGCTGCGTTATTCCGAAGAGCAGAAGCGCGTCGTCTATGAGCCGGTGAAGCTGGCCCAGGATTTCCGCTCGTTCGACTTCCTCAGCCCCTGGGAAGGCGCGGAATATATCCTTCCCGGCGACGAGAAGGTCGAAGGCGAGGCGCCCGGCGCGCCGACACCGGCCGCGGCGGGAGAGAAGAAATGAGCGCGTCTCAGTTGGACGCCGGGATCGAGGCGATGCGCGCGGAAACGACGCCCGCCGACCCCAGCGTCGGCGATGTGGAAATCCAGAATTACACGATCAATTTCGGCCCGCAGCACCCGGCCGCGCACGGCGTGCTGCGCCTGGTGATGGAACTGGACGGCGAGATCGTCGAGCGGCTCGACCCGCATGTCGGCCTGCTCCACCGCGGCACCGAGAAATTGATCGAATACAAGACCTACATGCAGGCTCTGCCCTATTTCGACCGGCTGGATTATTGCTCGCCGCTCGCGATGGAGCACAGCTTCGTGCTGGGGATTGAGAAACTGCTCGATCTCGAAGTGCCGCTCCGGGGCCAGTATCTGCGCGTCTTCTTCGCCGAGCTGACCCGCATCTCCAATCACATGCTGAACCTCGGCGCGCATGTGATGGACGTGGGCGCGATGACGCCGAACCTGTGGATGTTCGAGCTGCGCGAGGATTGCCTCAATTTCTTCGAGCGCATGTCCGGCGCGCGCATGCACCACAATTATCTGCGCCCCGGCGGCGTCCACCAGGACGTGCCGCTGAAGCTGCTGACCGACATAGGCGACTGGCTCGACACCCGCCTGCCGCGCCTGTTCGGCGATGCGATCAGCCTGGTCGCGGACAATCGCATCTTCAAGCAGCGCAACGTCGACATCGCCGTGGTCAGCAAGGAAGACGCGCTGAAATGGGGCTTCTCCGGCCCGATGATCCGCGGCTCCGGCATTCCCTGGGACATCCGGAAGAGCCAGCCCTACGACGTTTATGGCCGCATGGAGTTCGACGTTCCGGTCGGCACGAAGTTCGACTGCTACGATCGCTTCATGGTGCGCGTGGAGGAGGTCTATCAGTCGGCGCGGATCATGCGGCAATGCCTCAATGAGATGCCGGAGGGCCCGGTCGCCTCGCTCGACCGTAAGGTCGTGCCGCCCAAGCGCGCCGAGATGAAGCAGTCGATGGAAGCGCTCATCCACCACTTCAAGCTCTACACCGAAGGCTTCCACGTCCCCGTCGGCGAAGTCTATGTCGCGACCGAAAGCCCCAAGGGCGAGTTCGGCGTCTACATCGTCGCCGACGGCAGCAACAAGCCGTACCGGGTCAAGATCCGCCCCACCGCCTTCAGCCACCTGCAGGCAATGGACATGATGAGCCGCGGCCACATGCTCGCCGACACCACCGCCATATTGGGCGCGATGGACATCGTGTTCGGGGAGTGCGACCGGTGAGGAGGTTTGCTTTGGTTTGCGCGGCCGGCCTTGTGGTGGTCCCGCAGATGGGGGTCGCGCAGTCGCTGAACGACAAGCTCGGTCAAGTCGACGCAGCGTTTCGCGCTCGTGATCCTGCTCTTCTCAGCGAGATATCGGGTGCGTCATTCTTTAGTGGAGCTGATGAAATAGCGGCGCCGCACTTAATAGAAATGGCGCGCGAATGCACCGTCGGAAGTGTGACATCTGCGAACGAGGCGGACCGCAACCCGCACGGGTACGTCGCATTGGAATGCCCGACGAGGCGATCGGCAGCTTTGGAGTCGGCCTGCGAAACTGGAGATATGCAAGTCGTAGTTGCCCCGATGGGGCGCGGAACTTGGGTCTGGGTTCGTCCTGTTTTGAAGCCGGAGGAACGGTGCCGTCCAGTCGTTTACATCCCCCCGGTCGTGCAGACGCCAGCCTCTAGGCAACCGCAATGAGCCCCGGCGAGAAGAAATGGGTGGTGCTGGCGATCATCGTGATCATCGTCGGCGTCATCGTCGGCATCCTGCATCAGATCGGCTATGTGCCGTTGTGGCTGAGCACGACCAGCACGGTGCTGATGGGCGTGGCGGCGATCACGGCCGCGATCATCGCCACGCGCGCCAGCAACCGGAACGAGAATAATGGCTGAAGCGAAAAGGCTCCCCGCCACCCCCGAAATCCGCGAACGCTGGGGCAATTTCGCCTGGACGCCCGCGAACGAAAAGCAGGTCGCGGTCGTGATCGGCCGCTACCCCCCGGGACGGCAGCAGAGCGCGATCATTCCGCTGCTCGATCTCGCCCAGCGGCAGATCGGCGCGGAGACGAATACTCAAGGCTGGCTGCCCATTCCGGTGATCGAGACGATCGCCCATCAGCTCGGCATGCCGCCGATCCGCGCCTATGAGGTCGCGACCTTCTACACGATGTTCAATCTCGCCCCGGTCGGGCGTTTCCACGTCCAGGTGTGCGGCACCACGCCCTGCATGCTGCGCGGCTCTGACGACGTGCTTGAGGCCTGCTACAAGAAGGGGCTGAAGAAGGGTTCCACCACCGACGACGGCCTGTTCACCCTCACCGAGGTGGAATGCCTCGGCGCCTGCGCCAACGCGCCGATGGTGCAAATCAACGACGACAATTTCGAGGATCTGACCTTCGACAGCATGACCGCCGTGCTCGACGCGCTGGCCAAGGGCGAAAGCCCGAAAGCCGGCCCGCAGATCGAGCGGCAGACCAGCTGCCCCGAGGGTGGCCCGACGAGCCTGCCCGAAATGGCCGGCGCCAATCACGATTATCGAGGGAGTTGGTCCTGATGCCCGCCATCGTCGCGCTTGTCGTCCTCGTCCTCCTTGTCATCGTCATCCTGAAGGTGCTCGGCGCCCTCATCGGCCTTGCCGTGAAGATCGTGCTGCTCGTGGTCGCGGTCGGCATCGCACTCGCCGTTTACGGCGTGATCAAGAAGCAGATCGGGGGACCGCGTGGCTGAACTCGCGCTTGGCGTCCGGGCTGTGCCGCTTTTCGCGGTGATGCTCGCCGGGTGCGGCGGGCAGGAGACGAATATCGCCCGCGCCAATCTTGCTGCGCCGCCCAAGGCGGAGCCGACGCCGACGGAGCGGGCGCACGGGCTGGTTCGTCAGCGCCTGGGTGCCGAGACGATCGCCTTTGAAGGCGAGCAGGTGTTCGTGAGTGAAGGCGCGACCGTGGTCTGCGGCCGCTATCGCCTGCCCGACCGCGCGCCGCTCCGCTTCATCGCGGTGGGCGAGGAAGATGTGTTCGTCGAAGGAGACTTTGCCGGCGACATGAACGAAGCGGTCGCCGAGGCGTGCAAGGGAGGGGCAGGGCAATGAATTGGCCGGTTTTCCTGATCGTCGCCGTCGTGGTCATGGCGATTGCGGGCGTCACCGCGGGCTGGCTGCTGCCAATGGCCGGCATCGAAAGCAGCTTCATCACCCGTGCCATCTGTTTCGGCATTGCCGGCGGCATCGTCGGCCTGACCTATGTGAAAATGAAGGGCGCGCCGCGTGCTTGAAGACAAGGACCGCATCTTCACGAACGTCTACGGGTTCCAGCCCTGGAACCTGAAGGCGGCGCTGAAGCGCGGCGACTGGGACGATACGAAGGCGCTGATGGCGTCGGGGCCGGACGCGATCATCGAGATCGTGAAGGAATCGGGCCTGCGCGGCCGCGGCGGCGCGGGCTTCCCGACCGGCATGAAGTGGAGCTTCATGCCGAAGGAGCCGAAAGAGGGGAAACCCAATTTCCTGGTGATCAACGCGGACGAATCCGAGCCCGGTTCGTGCAAGGATCGCGAGATTATTCGCCACGATCCGCACAAGCTGATCGAAGGCGCCTTGCTGGCCGGTTTCGCGATGCGCGCGCGGGCGGCCTACATCTACATTCGCGGCGAATTCATCCGCGAGGCGGAGACGCTCTTCGCGGCGGTGCAGGAGGCTTATGATGCCGGCCTGCTCGGCAAGAATGCGGCCAAGTCCGGCTACGATTTCGACCTGTTCGTCCATCGCGGCGCCGGCGCCTATATCTGCGGCGAAGAGACCGCGATGCTGGAAAGCCTGGAGGGCAAAAAAGGCCAGCCGCGCCTGAAGCCGCCATTCCCGGCCGGGGCCGGCCTCTATGGCTGCCCGACCACGGTCAACAATGTCGAGAGCATCGCGGTGGTGCCGACGATCCTGCGCCGCGGCGCGGCCTGGTTCAAGAGCTTCGGCCGCGAGAAGAATGAAGGCACCAAGCTTTTCCAGATCAGCGGCCATGTGAACAAGCCGTGCGTGGTCGAGGAAGCAATGAGCATTCCCTTCCGCGAGCTGATCGACCGCCATGCCGGCGGCATTCGCGGCGGCTGGGACAATCTGCTCGCCGTCATTCCCGGCGGCTCGTCCGTGCCCCTCGTCCCGGCCGCGCAGATCATGGACGCGCCGATGGATTTTGACGGGCTGAAGGCGCTCGGCTCCGGCCTCGGCACCGCGGCGGTCATCGTCATGGACAAGAGCACCGACATCGTCCGCGCGATCAGCCGCATCTCCTATTTCTACAAGCATGAGAGCTGCGGCCAGTGCACGCCCTGCCGCGAGGGCACGGGCTGGATGTGGCGCGTGATGGAGCGGCTGCGCGAAGGCGACGCCCAGATCCACGAGATCGACACTCTGCTCGACGTCACCAAACAGGTCGAAGGCCACACCATCTGCGCGCTCGGCGACGCGGCGGCCTGGCCGATCCAGGGTCTGATTCGCCACTTCCGCCCCGAGCTGGAAAGGCGCATCATCGACCGGCAGGGACAGCAATTGGAAGCCGCGGAATGAAGGCGGGCGCGGGTTTCGTTACCGCCTGCGCCATACTTGTCGCGAGTCCCGCTTCGGCCCAGCCTCAAACGGGCAGCCGCATCGATCCCAACCCAGGCGCGGTCGGTGCAATCGACAGCACTGACGAGGCCAGTACGCGCCGGGTGATGAACATTTTCGGCCGATGCGTTGCCGCGAGGCGCGGTCGCCTGGCGCAGGAGGCTCTGGCCTTGCCCCTGGGAGGCCCGGCTCAGCTTCGGGCGGTCGATCGCGCCATCAGCAATCAGGATAGCTGTCTGGGGTTCGGCGACCGGGAGCTGCGTTTCAACTCCTTGCTACTGATCGGCGCATTGGCCGAGTATTTCGTCACGGAGCGGCTGCCGGCACGTGACCTGCAGGCTTTGGCCGGCCTGACGGACGCGCAGCAGGATGAAATGGGTCTGGCCCCGCGGACGATCCATGAAGATGTTGCGACCTGTGTCGTCAGGAGAGAACCGGCCAGCGCGATGGCTATCATTCGGTCCCAGCCGGCCTCGGATGGGGAGGGCGCCGCGATCAGGCGCTTGCTGCCGCAATTCGGCCCGTGCCTCCCCGCGGGCGAATCGGTCGCTCTGAACGCGTCCACGATCCGCGTTTTCGCCGCCGCCGGCCTCTACCGCTTGCTCTCGGCGGGGACTCGGCAAGGCAGCTAGGCTGCGGATTTAAAACGGGATATCATCGCTTGGTCGGGCAGGCGGAGATGGCGGCATGATCTCGTTTCTTCTGGGCATCGCGCTCGCGGCGCAACCGACCTTCAACAATGGCCCGCCGCCGAGCATGCCGCCGCCCCATCACGAATCGACCGAGGGCCGTGAGGCGGCGCGCACCGGCTCCGCCCGGCAGGTGTTGCACGCCTTTGGGGCCTGCGTCGCCGATCGCAACGCGCTGCTCGCCGACCGACTCCTGCGCATGAATGAAAGTGAAAGCGACTATCGCCGCCGCCTGAGCGAAATTGTACGTCGCGACCGCGATTGCTTCCGGCAGACCGGCGGCCGGATGGGCTTCCAGCCGCTCGCCATGGCCGGCGCGATGGCCGAGCATCTGCTCGAGCGCGATCAGACCCCGCTGAATGTGCGCCTGGCCCGCGCCGCAACGGGCACGGCCCCGGCGGGTCGTTCTGCGTCGGACCGGGTCGCGATGTGTGTCGCCCGTTCCGTGCCTGACCAGGTTACGGCCCTGCTGGCCACGACGGTTGACAGTGCCGCTGAGACTGCCGCCGTCGAGGCCCTAATGCCGGCGTTCGGCGCCTGCAACCAGAGTGGTGCACGCGTCTCGGTCAGCACGGCCGGTGCAAGGGCCATGCTTGCGACCGCAGCCTATCAGAGCCTGTTCGCAACGGCGCCGGAGCGCTGAACATTGTCCCTGAACGGAGGCCAAGGCCGGCATTCCGGTAAGAATTCATGGTGCGTTCAGGCTTCAGAAGCGCGTATTGCTCCACTAGAGCGGTGCCCGATAAAATGCGCGCGCGCCGCACTTTGCTTGGAGGAGGATGATCGATGAGCGTGATCTTGATCTCGATGGCCCTGGCCGCCCAGCCTGCTCCGTCCGCGCCGCAACGGCCCCTGCCGTCCGATCCGCCGCGCGCCGCGGAAGCGACCCCCGCGCACGAGATTTTCTATCAGGACGAGCGCGCGCCGCTCAACGCCGAGGCGCGCGGGAAGCTGCTGGAGTTCGGCCGCTGCGCCGCCCAGCGCAGCCCGGACATGGCCGCGCGCACGCTCAGCATGAACTTCACGTCCAGCGCCTATCGCACCGGCATCCGCCAATTGTCGCGCAACAATGAGGGCTGCCTGCAAGGTGCCCGCCGGATGCGCGGCGGCGGTCTGCTGTTCGCCGGCGCGGTGGCCGAAGGGCTGCTGGACCGGAGTGAGGCGCCGCTGAACGTGCGGCTGGCGCGGGCCGCAACCGGGGCCGCGACGCCGGCTTATTCCCCGTCCGACCGGGTCGCGATCTGCGTCGTGCGCTCGGTGCCGGATCAGGTCGCCGCCTTGCTCGATACCGCCCCCGCCAGCGACGGCGAGGAAGCCGCGATTCAGCAATTGCTGCCCGCCTTCCAGCTGTGCGCCCAGAACGGCCCGCGGATCAGCAGCAACGAGGCCGGCCTGCGCGCCATGCTCGCCACCGCCGCGTTCCGCAGCGTAGGTGCGACAGGCAGCAACTGACGCTCGCCCGCGGGTTCGCCGGGGTTCGCGGCCTCGCCACAATCTGCCTTTACCGGCTGACCGCAGCCGATTCCGCCGGCGAGCGCGCGTCCGGCGTGGATTGCTGAGTCCGCAGGCGCTCAGGTGCTTGACTTTCCACCGCCCAGAGGGTCAGCAGCGCCGGAAAATCATGGCTCTTTGAGCCAAACCCCCTTACTCGGGCCGCGGTAACGGCCTGGCGAGAAATGGCGTCAGGCAGGGCTGTCGGGACAGAGGATCAAATGCCCACACTCAAGGTTGACGGAATCGAAGTGGAGGTGCCCGCGGGCGCCACCGTCCTGCAAGCCTGCGAGGCCGCGGGGAAGGAGATTCCGCGTTTCTGTTACCATGAGCGGCTGGCGATCGCCGGCAATTGCCGGATGTGCCTCGTTGAGGTGAAGCCGGGGCCGCCCAAGCCGCAGGCCAGCTGCGCGCTGCCGGCCGCGGACAATCAGGAGGTCTTCACCAACTCGCTCACCGTCAAGAAGGCGCGGGAAGGGGTGATGGAGTTTCTCCTGATCAATCACCCGCTCGATTGCCCGATCTGCGACCAGGGCGGCGAATGCGATCTGCAGGACCAGTCCATCGCCTATGGCCGCGGCCACGACCGCTATGACGAGAACAAGCGCGCGGTCACCGAGAAATATATGGGCCCCGTCGTCAAGACGGTGATGACCCGCTGCATTCACTGCACCCGCTGCGTCCGCTTCATGGAGCAGGTCGCGGGCGTTGAGGATATCGGCGCGGTCGGTCGCGGCGAGGATATGGAGATCACCTCCTATCTCGAGCAGGCGCTGACCAGCGAGCTTTCCGGCAATGTCGTCGATCTTTGCCCGGTCGGCGCGCTCACCTCCAAGCCCTATGCCTTCGAGGCGCGGCCGTGGGAGTTGCGCAAGACCCCGGCGATCGACGTGATGGACGCGGTCGGCACCAATATCCGGCTCGATTCCCGCTCGCGCGGCGTGCTGCGCGCCGTGCCGCGGATCAACGAGGACGTGAACGAGGAGTGGGCGAGCGACAAGACCCGGCACGCCGTTGATGGCCTGCTGCAGCGCCGTCTGGACCGGCCGTGGGTGCGCGAAGGCGGTGTCCTGAAGGCCGCGACCTGGGCCGAGGCGTTCGAGGCTATCGCCAAAGTCGCGAAGAGCGCGAAATCGAGCGTCGCCGCGGTCGCGGGTGATATGGTCGACGTCGAGACGCTCTATGCCACGCAGCAATTGCTGGCTTCGCTGGGTTCGGACCTGATCGAGGGCCGCCAGACCGGCCTGGCCTATGACGCGAGCAACATCGCCGCGGTGAATTTCAACACCACGATCGCGGGTCTGGAGACGGCCGATGCGATCCTGCTGGTCGGCACCAATCCGCGCTGGGAAGCGAGCCTCGTCAACACCCGCATCCGCAAGGCGGTGCTGGCCGGGGCGAAGGTGTTCGCCATCGGGCCTGAGGTCGATCTCACCTATCCGGTCGAATGGCTGGGCAACGATCTGTCGATCCTGGCGAAGCTGCCCAAGGCGGCGGCGGACGCGCTGAAGGGCGCCGAGCGGCCGGTTCTGATCGTCGGCGGCGCGGCGCTGAAAGTGCCGGGCGGGCAGGCGGCGGCGCTGGCCCTGGCCTCCACTTACAAGCTCGTCCGTGACGGCTGGAACGGCTTCAACGTCCTCCACACCGCGGCGGCGCGGACCGGCGGGCTGATGCTCGGCTGGGCGCGTCCGGGCGGCATGGCGGAGCTGGCCGAGGCCGCGCCGAAACTGCTCTTCCTGCTCGGCGCGGACGAGGCGGACCTCGCGCCCTTCGCGAGCAGCTTCAAGGTCTATATCGGCCACCATGGCGACAAGGGCGCGGCCGCCGCGGACGTGATCCTGCCCGGCGCCGCCTATAGCGAGAAGCACTTCATCACCGTGAACCTCGAAGGCCGCGTGCAATATTCGGAGAAAGCGGTCGATCCGCCCGGCGATGCGCGCGAGGATTGGTCGATCCTGCGGGCGCTCTCCGAAGCGCTCGGCAAGACCTTGCCCTTCGACAGTTTCGGCGAGTTGCGCGCGCGCCTGTTCGCCGCTCATCCCGCTTTCGCGACCCCCGGCCTCGCCAGCTTCGACTGGTCGCCCCCGGCGCTCGACAAGGTCGCCATCTCCAAGGGCACCGAACTGGCTTACCCGGTCAAGGATTTCTACCTGACCAATCCGATCGCCCGCGCGTCCGAGACGATGCAGCGTTGCTCGGCCGAAATCCTGCACGGCCAGGCCATGCTGGAGGCGGCGGAGTGATGCTCGACCTCACCTGCGCTCCGGCGAAGGCCGGAGCCTTGGACGTTTACATTCGCAGCGCTCCGGCCTTCGCCGGAGCACGAGGACGTGCGCAATGACCGCCTGGTTCCAATCCTGGCTCGGCGAAGGCTTCGGCTATTTCGCTTCGACCATCATCCTGATCCTGATGATCGCGCTGCCGCTCATGCTGGCGGTGGCGATGGTGATCTATGTCGATCGCAAGATCTGGGCCGCGATGGCGCTGCGCAAGGGGCCGAACGTGGTCGGCCCGTTCGGGCTTCTCCAGAGCTTCGCCGACGGCCTGAAGGTCTTTCTGCAGGAAACGATCATCCCGGCCAGCGCCAATCGCGGCCTGTTCCTGCTGGCGCCGATCATCACCTTCACCGTGGCCCTGATGGCCTGGGCGGTGATCCCCTTCCAGGAGGGCTGGGTGCTGGCCGACATCAATGTCGGTCTCCTGTACCTGCTCGCGGTCAGCTCGCTCGGCGTCTACGGGGTGATCATCGCCGGCTGGGCATCCAATTCGAAATATCCATTTTACAGCGCCTTGCGCGCCGCGGCTCAGATGGTGTCCTATGAAGTCTCGATCGGCTTCATCCTGATCCCGATCATCCTGTTCGCCGGCACGTTCAGCCTGTCGGGCATCGTGCTTGGGCAGCAGGGCCACATCTTCGGCGCTATCAACGCCTATGGCCTGAACCCCTTGCTCTTCCCGATGGCGGTGATCTTCCTGATCGCGTCGCTCGCGGAAACGGCGCGCGCTCCCTTCGATCTCACCGAGGCGGAAAGCGAACTCGTCGCCGGCTACCAGACCGAATATAGCTCGATGAGCTTCGCGCTCTTCTGGCTCGGCGAATATGCCAACGTCCTCCTGATGTGCGCGATGAACGCGATCCTGTTCTGGGGCGGCTGGCTGCCCCCGATCGACTGGGCGCCGCTTTATTACGTGCCGGGTATCTTCTGGCTGTTCGCCAAGATCCTGCTCTTCTTCTTCATCTTCAGCTGGGTGAAGGCCACCGTGCCGCGCTTCCGCTACGACCAGCTGATGCGGCTGGGCTGGAAAGTGTTCCTGCCGATCTCGCTCTTCTGGGTGTTCCTGGTCAGCGGTTACATCATGCTCCGCAATGACGGGCTGCTGCCGTGGTGATCTTTCCCCTTCTCACGCTGGCGGTGCAGGTGACGGAGGTGCCCGTTTCCGACGTCAACATCCCGTTTCTTGGATACACTTGCATCAAAGAGGGCATGCCGATGGTGAGAGTCGAGCATGGTGGCAATCGAAGGGTGGTGCGCTTCGCCGGCGGCAGTGGATCCAGCCGAGTTATCTTTGATCTCGTGGACGCGCTTCAGTCGATGACCCATGAACGTACAGCTGACGGCGTTCGCTGGGTATTGCGGGCCGAGGGCCGAACCGAAAGCTCGATCGGTGTTTCGAACGGAACGCAAGCGACAATCGTGCTGACGGCACACGAACCTAGTGCAGGGTTTGCGACCGGCGACTTTGTTGTTCGGGCCGGCTCATTCTCTCAGGAAGAAGCCGGATGTAGTCAGATGCCTCAGCCGACAGCTCAACCCGGATCAAGACAATGAGCCTCTCTCAAACCATCAAGAATTACACGCTCTGGGAGTTCGTGAAGGCGCATGCCCTCACGCTGAGATACTTCTTCAAGCCCAAGGCGACGATCAACTATCCGTACGAGAAGAACCCGATCTCGCCGCGCTTCCGGGGCGAGCATGCGCTGCGCCGCTATCCGAACGGCGAGGAACGCTGCATCGCCTGCAAATTGTGCGAAGCGGTCTGCCCGGCGCTGGCGATTACGATCGAGGCCGAGCCGCGTGAGGACGGCAGCCGCCGCACCACGCGCTACGACATCGACATGGTGAAGTGCATCTATTGCGGCCTGTGCCAGGAAGCCTGCCCGGTAGATGCGATCGTCGAGGGGCCGAACATGGATTTCGCCACCGAAACGCGTGAGGAATTGCTCTACGACAAGGCGAAATTGCTGGCCAATGGCGACCGCTGGGAGCGCGCCATCGCCGCGAACCTTGCCGCCGATGCACCCTATCGCTAACGCCCCCGAAACCGCTCAAAGGCCTGACCGAATCCCGTGATCCAAGTCGCCGTCTTTTACCTGTTCGCCACGCTCGTCATCGCCTCCGCGGTGATGACGATCTGCGCGCGCAATCCGGTGCACAGCGTGCTCTGGCTGATCCTGGCCTTCTTCAACGCGGCTGGTCTGTTCCTGCTGATCGGGGCCGAGTTCCTCGCCTTCCTGCTGGTCATCGTCTATGTCGGCGCGGTCGCCGTGCTCTTCCTGTTCGTCGTGATGATGCTGAACGTGGATTTCGCCGAACTGCGCGCCGGCTTCTCCAATTACTGGTTCCCGGTGACGTTGCTCGCGGGCCTCTTGCTGTTCGAAATCATCGTGGCTTTGGTCGCCTGGGACGCCGGCGGCATCACCATCGCGCCGCGTGCGCCGACGCCCGAAAATGTCAGCAATATTGAGGCGATGGGGCAGGCCATTTTCACCCGCTACATCTTTGTCTTCGAGGCGGCGGGCATCATCTTGCTGGTGGCGATGGTGGGCGCGATCGTGCTGACCCACCGCAAGCGCGGCGGCGTCCGCCCGCAGAACATCCGCAAGCAGATCCGCCGCAATCCGAAGGATGCGGTGGTGAATATGCAGCCGGGCGTCGGGCAGGGGGTTGAGCTGTGAGCATCGGCCTGGAGCATTTCCTCGCCGTCGGCGCGATCCTGTTCGTGATCGGCGTGTTCGGCATCTTCCTGAACCGGAAGAACGTGATCGTGATCCTGATGGCGATCGAGCTGATCCTGCTCAGCGTAAACATCAACCTGATCGCCTTCTCCGTCTATCTGAACGACATGACGGGACAGGTGTTCGCGATGTTCGTCCTGACCGTCGCGGCGGCGGAGGCGGCGATCGGCCTGGCCATCCTCGTCATCTATTTCCGCAATCGCGGCACGATCGCGGTTGACGATATCAACCAGATGAAGGGCTGACGTGGCGAGCGAAGTTCATAGCGCCGCCGAGGCCGCAGTGACGGTCGCGCCGAACAGCGCGGCCATGCTGGCGATCGTCTTCCTGCCCTTGCTCGCGGCGATCGTCGCCGGGTTGGGCGGGCGGCTGATCGGCAAGGTGCCGGCGAAGATCGTCACCACCGGCGCGCTCTTCATCTCCGCCGCCCTCTCCTGGCCGATCTTCCTCGGTTATCTGGGCGGCAGCTACGGCGCGTCCGTCGTGCCGGTGCTGGACTGGATCCATTCCGGCGCGCTGCAGGTGGGTTGGGAGCTCAGGGTCGACAGCCTGACGGCGGTCATGCTCGTGGTGGTCACCAGCGTCTCCGCGCTCGTCCACCTCTACTCCTGGGGCTATATGGCGGAGGATCCGTCGCAGCCCCGCTTCTTCGCCTATCTCAGCCTGTTCACCTTCGCGATGCTGATGCTCGTGACCGCGAACAATCTGGTGCAGATGTTCTTCGGCTGGGAAGGCGTCGGCCTGGCCTCCTATCTGCTGATCGGCTTCTGGTACCACAAGCCGACGGCCAATGCGGCGGCGCTGAAGGCCTTCGTGGTCAACCGCGTCGGCGATTTCGGCTTCATGCTCGGAATTTTCGGCACCTTCCTGGTGTTCGGCACGATCAACATCCCGGAAATCCTTGCCGCCGCGCCGGACATGGCCGGATCGACCTTCAACTTCCTCGGCATGCGCCTCGACGTGATGACGACGCTCTGCATCCTGCTGTTCATCGGCGCGATGGGGAAATCGGCGCAGCTCGGCCTGCACACCTGGCTGCCGGACGCGATGGAAGGCCCGACGCCGGTTTCGGCTTTGATCCACGCCGCCACCATGGTGACGGCCGGCGTGTTCATGGTGTGCCGCATGTCGCCGATGTTCGAGACCAGCGAGGTCGCCCTGGGCCTGGTGACGATCGTCGGTGCTGCCACCGCCATCTTCGCCGCGACCGTCGGCATGGTGCAGAACGACATCAAGCGGGTGATCGCTTATTCGACCTGCTCGCAGCTGGGCTACATGTTCTTCGCGGCGGGCGTCGGCGCCTATGGCCCGGCCATGTTCCACCTGTTCACCCACGCTTTCTTCAAGGCGTTGCTGTTCCTCGGCGCCGGCTCGGTCATCCACGCGATGCACCATGAGCAGGACATGCGCTTCTACGGGGGGCTTCGTAAGTCGATCCCGATCACCTTCACGGCGATGCTCATCGGCACGCTGGCGATCACCGGTGTTGGCGTGCTCGGCGTGTTCGGCTTTGCGGGTTTCTATTCGAAGGATGCGATCATCGAGAGCACCTTCGCGAGCGGCGCGATGGGCTGGCAGTTCGCCTTCGGCATCAGCATCTTCGCGGCCCTGCTGACCAGCTTCTACTCCTGGCGGCTTATGTTCCTCACCTTCTGGGGAACGCCGCGCTGGGCGGGCAGCGAGCATATCCAGCATGCGGCGCATGGCGATCATCACGATCATGCCGATGATGAACATGCCGCGGACGAGCATGATGCGCACGCGCCGGATGCGGCCCATGTCGCCACCGGCACGGCGGGCTACCATCCGCATGAAAGCCCGTGGTCGATGCTCACGCCCTTGATCCTGCTGTCGCTGGGTGCAGTCTTCGCCGGCTATCTCTTCCACCACGCCTTCATCGATTATCACGAGGGCGAGGCGTTCTGGGCCGGGGCGATCTACTTCGATACGCACCTGATGCACGAAATGCATGAAGTGCCTTATTGGGTGAAGCTCGCGCCGGCCGTGGTGATGGCGATCGGCCTGCTGCTCGCTTTCTACTGCTACATATTGCGGCCCGGCTTCCCGGCGAAGTTCGTCGAGCACTTCCGCGTGCTGCACACCTTCCTGTGGCACAAATGGTATTTCGACGAGCTCTACAACGTGCTGTTCGTGAAGCCCGCGCTCTGGTTCGGCCGCTTCTTCTGGAAGAAGGGCGATGAGGGCACGATCGACCGCTTCGGGCCGGACGGCATCGCGGCGCTCGTCACGACCGGCACCAAGGTCACCGCGCGGCTGCAGTCCGGCTATGTCTATACCTACGCCTTCGTCATGCTGATCGGCATCACTGCGGCGGTCACGTGGATCATGTCGCGGTGAACGAACTGGGCTTCCCCATCCTGACCCTGATGCTCGCGATCCCGACGATCGCGGCGATCGTCTGCCTGTTCGTCGATGCGAAGATGGCGCGGACGGTGGCGCTGGGCGCGACCCTGCTCGACCTCGCGCTCGGCATCCTGCTGTGGGCCAGCTATCAGGTCGGCGGCGACCAGTGGCAGTTCCAGGAATATGCGCCGATCTTCGGCCGCTTCGCCTGGGCGCTTGGCATCGACGGTATCGCCCTGATGCTGATCATGCTCAGCGTCTTCCTGATGCCGATCTGCATCCTGGCCTCGTGGACCATCGAGAAGCGTGTCCAGGAATATATGGCCGCCTTCCTGTTCGTGGAGGTGCTGATGCTCGGCGTCTTCATGGCGCAGGACATCTTCCTTTTCTACGTGATGTTCGAAGCCGGCCTGATCCCGATGTATCTGATCATCGGCATCTGGGGCGGCGCCAACCGCATCTACGCGGCCTACAAATTCTTCCTCTACACCCTGCTCGGCTCGGTGCTGATGCTGATCGCCATGCTGTGGATGGTGCAGACGGCGGGCACGACCTTCATCCCCGATTTGATGGTCTATGATTTCGATCCGGCGGCGCAGACCTGGCTGTTCCTCGCTTTCTTCGCCAGCTTCGCGGTGAAGCTGCCGATGTGGCCGGTCCACACCTGGCTGCCCGACGCGCACGTGCAGGCGCCCACGGCGGGTTCGGTGATCCTGGCCGGCGTCCTGCTGAAGCTGGGCGGCTACGGCTTCGTCCGCTTCTCGCTGCCCATGTTCCCGGAGGCGTCGAGCGAACTCTTCTGGCTGGTCATGGGGCTGAGCCTCGTCGCGGTGGTCTACACCTCGCTCGTCGCGCTGGTGCAGCAGGATATGAAGAAGCTGATCGCTTACTCGTCGGTCGCGCATATGGCGTTCGTGACCATCGGCCTGTTCGCGATGAACCAGCAGGGGATCGAGGGCGGCATGATCGTCATGCTGAGTCACGGTCTGGTGTCGGGCGCGCTCTTCCTGTGCGTCGGCGTGGTTTACGACCGCATGCACACCCGCGAGATCGCCAAATATGGCGGCGTGGCCAACAACATGCCGGCTTACGCCCTGTTCTTCCTGCTCTTCACCATGGCCTCTATCGGCCTGCCGGGGACGAGCGGCTTCGTCGGCGAATTCCTCGTTCTGATCGGCGTCTATCAGGCGAACAGCTGGGTCGCGTTCGTCGCCACCACCGGCATCATTCTGGGCGCGTCCTACATGCTGCTCCTGTTCTGGCGCATCGCCTACGGGACCGCGCGGACCGAGGAGGCGGCGAAAATGCCCGACCTCACGAAGCGCGAATGGGCCTTGCTCGCGCCGATCGCGGCGGCGGTGCTGTGGATGGGCGTCTATCCGGAAAGCTTCATGGCGCCGATGCGCAAGGATGTTGAGACATTGGTGGCGCGGATCGAGCGGGCGGCCCCTGCGGGCGACGCCCATATCGAGCGCGGAGCGGCGCCTGCGGCAGCAGCCGACGCGCACCATGGCGAAGGCGGGCATTGATGACTTTCTGGGAAACTATCCAGGCGATCGGGCCGGAGGTCATCCTGGCGGTCGGCGCGACCGACCTGCTGCTGCTGACCGCCTTCTCGAAGAATCCGAACGTGATCCGCACGATCAGCCTGATCTCGGTCCTGCTGCTGCTGGCCGCGTCCGCCGCCTTGCTTGGCCCGGCTTCCCATGCGGGCAATCTGTTCCATGGGCAGTTCCGCGCGGACGCCTTCTCGGCCTTCGCGAAGCTCCTCATCTTCCTCGCCTCGGCCGTCGCGATCGCGATGGCGCCCGGCTTCCTCAAGCGCGAGGGCGAGGCGCATGGCGAATATCCGATCCTGATCCTGTTCGCCGCTCTGGGCATGAGCGTCATGGTCTCCGCCGGTGATCTGATGATGCTCTATGTCGGCCTCGAACTGTCGAGCCTGTCGGCCTACGTGCTTGCCTCGTTCGCGCGCCGCAACACGCGCTCTTCAGAAGCGGGCCTCAAATATTTCGTGCTCGGCGCACTCGCCTCCGGCTTGCTGCTCTACGGCATCTCCCTGCTCTACGGCTTTACCGGCTCGACCGTGTTCGAGGATATCGCCATCGCCTTGGCCACCCCGGCCAGCGAAGGCATCGAACTCGGCCGCCTGTTCGGCATCGTCTTCGTGCTGGCCGGCATCGCCTTCAAGGTCTCCGCCGTGCCGTTCCACATGTGGACGCCGGACGTGTACCAAGGCGCGCCGACGCCGGTCACCGCCTTCTTCGCCTCGGCGCCGAAGGTCGCGGCGATGGTGTTGCTCACCCGCCTCGTCATCGACGCGATGGGTCCGGCGACCGACGCCTGGCGGCAGATCATCATCTTCATGGCGCTCGCCTCCACCATCCTCGGCGGCGTCGCGGCGATCGGCCAGCGCAACATCAAACGGCTGCTGGCCTACAGTTCGATCAACAATGTCGGCTTCGCGCTCGTCGGGCTTGCTGCCGCGGGTCTGGCCGGCGTGGCCTCCGTCCTGATCTACATGACCGTCTATGTCGTCATGACCCTGGGTTCGTTCCTGGTCGTGATGCGCCTGCGTGGCGCGGATGGCGAGCAACTCGAATCGATCGACAGCCTCTCCGGCCTGGCGCGTTCCCGGCCCGGCCTGGCTCTGGCGATGATGACGTTCATGTTCAGCCTGGCCGGCATCCCGTTCTTTTTCGGTTTCTATCCCAAGCTGATGGTGTTCGACGCGGCGGTGCAGGCGGATCTTGCCTGGCTCGCGGCGGTCGCGATCGCCACCAGCGTGATCGGCGCCTTCTATTACATCAAGATCGTCAAGATCATGTATTTCGACGAAGGCGGACCCGAGCTGACCACCGAGAAGGAGCCGGTCGCCAGCGGCCTGATCGCGCTGACCGCTCTGGCCGTGTCGCCGCTCGGCTATCTGGCGATCCCGTATCTGGAAACGGCGACGACCGAGGCGGCGGCGTCGATCGTGCAGAGCGGGCCAGTGGTGCCCGCCGCGCCCCAGACGCTGGCGAGCGGTCACTGACTTTCGTCGAAACGGTCGCGGAGACCGGCTCCACCAATGACGACCTGCTGAAGCGCGCCACCGCCGGGGCGGCGGAAGGCCTGTGGCTGCGCGCCGAGCGGCAGAGCGGCGGCAAAGGGCGCCAGGGCCGTGCCTGGCTCTCTCCGCCGGGCAACCTCTACATCAGCACGCTCGTGCTGGTGCGCCCCGACGATCCGCCCGCGCCCACGCTGGCGCTGGTCGCGGCGGTTGCCCTGCACGAGGTACTCTCAGCAGCCTGTGCTCCGGCGAAGGCCGGAGCCGTGGAGGAAGGAACCGCCAACGCTCCGGCCTTCGCCGGAGCACAGACACTCCAGATCAAATGGCCGAACGACATTCTGGCCGGCAACGCCAAGCTCGCCGGCATCCTGCTCGAGCGGGCTGGCGACGCTGTGGTGATCGGCATGGGCGCGAACCTTGCGCATCATCCCGGCAATCTCGACCGGCCCGTCACCAGCATCGCCGCGCTTACCGGCGCCGCACCGGACCCTGCCGCCATCGCGGCGCAACTGGCGGCCCGTTTCGCTGTCTGGCTGGCCCGCTGGCGCACCGATAGACTGCCGCCCGTTCGACAGGCCTGGCTGGACCACGCCCACCCGATCGGGACCCGGCTGGTCACAACCGAAGGGGAGGGCAGCTTCGCCGGCCTCGACGAGAGCGGGGCGCTGCGCCTGGGACTACCGGATGGCGCGGTGAAGCTGATCCACGCCGGCGATGTGTTCCTGCTCAGCTGACGGGGCGCGGCAGCTTGTAATACAGGCTGTCACACCATTCCTCGCCCACCAGCCAGGTCTGCTTGGCGCTGCCGTTCGGCACGAAGCCGAGCTTTTCCAGCAGCCGGATCGATCCAATGTTACGCGGATCGACATCGGCGTGGAGCGCCTCCAGCGGGAAACGCGCGAAGACCTGCGGAATGATCGCGCTGAGCGCCTCGGTCGCCAGCCCGCGTCCCCAGGCGTCGGGGTGCAGGATATAGCCGATCTCCGGCAGCTGATAGCAGCCCGCCTTGCCGATCAACCGGCCCTCATATTCCACGATATAGTCTGCATTTCCGGCGGGATCGGCCGCGATCATGTTGCCCAGCCATTCGCGGGTCTGTTCGATATCCTCGTGCGGCGGCGTCGACCAGTAGCGTGCGGCGACAGGATGGCTCAGCACCGCATGCATCGCCTCCAGATCGTCCGCCCGCGCGCGGCGCAGGATCAGGCGTTCGGTGACGATCGGGTCCATGGCGCTCCGCTAGCCAAAAGGCGGCGTGACGGCTAGGCAGCGGCCATGCTGCTCGCCATCGACGCCGGTAACACCAACCTCGTCTTCGCGCTCGTGGAAGGGCGGGAAATCCGCGCCCGCTGGCGGATCGCCACCGATCCGCGCCGCACCGCCGACGAATATGCCGTCTGGCTGCATCAATTGCTGGAGCTGGAGGGCTTTTCGCGGTCGGACGTGACCGCGGTGATCGTCGGCACGGTCGTCCCGCGCGCGCTCCACAATCTGCAGGTGCTGGCCTCCAAATATTTCGGCGTCGAGGCTTTGGTCGCGGGGCAGGGCGCCGCCGATTGGGGCATCGAACTGGACGTGGTCGAACCGAAATCGGTCGGCGCGGACCGGGTGCTGAACGCCATCGCCGCCCATGCTGCCCATCCGGGCGATCTGATCGCGATAGATTTCGGCACGGCGACGACCTTCGACGTGGTAGATTATTCCGGCGCCTATAAGGGCGGCATCATCGCACCCGGCATCAACCTCTCGCTCGACGCGCTGGTCGCGGCGGCGGCGAAACTGCCCCGGATCGCGATCGAGGCGCCGGAGAGCCGCTCGGTGATCGGCCGCACCACCGAAGAGCAGATGCATATCGGCATCTTCTGGGGCTATGTCGCGATGATGGAGGGCCTGACCGCGCGGATGAAGGCGGAAATCGGCCGCCCGACGAAGGTCATCGCCACCGGCGGCCTCGCCATATTGTTCGACAAGCATACCGACATGTTCGACGCGATCGAGCCGGACCTGACCATCCAGGGCCTGGCGATGCTGTGGGAGCGCAGCCGCGATCAGGGGTGATTGCCGCCCCCGATTTTCCTACTGGCGGCCAAGCTGATACACCGCCGCCAACATCGATCGGATTCGTTCGGCCATGCGCCGGAAGGTTCGATTCCTGGCCCGAATGGCCCCGAATGCCCGCACTGAAAGATAAGGGTTTTTCCGGGCGTTCATGGGGGACTTTGGGTAGTTTGAACTTTCCGGGAAGGCGGGCGGCGATCCGGCTTTCCGAGACCATGGAGATTTATGAAACCCGGCGACGAACTTCTTTTCCTCGCGCTCGGCGGCTCGGGCGAGATTGGCATGAACGTCAATCTGTACGGCTGTCAGGGCAAGTGGATCATGGTCGATCTCGGCATGACCTTTTCCGATCCGGCCTATCCCGGCATCGAACTGGTGCTGCCGGACCTGAGCTTCATCGAGGAGCGCCGCGACGATCTGCTCGGCATCGTGCTGACGCACGGCCATGAGGATCATATCGGCGCGATCCCCTATCTCGCCGCGGATCTTGGCGTGCCGCTCTATGCCACACCCTTCACCGCCGGCCTTATCGCGGAGAAGCTCAAGGAGGAGGGCCTGACCGATGTGGTCGAGGTTCGTATCATCGAGATTGGCGGGGAGATCGATCTGGCCCCGTTCCGCCTGCGGTTTGTGCCGCTCGCCCATTCGATTCCCGAGGGCAATGCGCTGTTGATCGACACGCCGCACGGCAAGGTCTTTCACACCGGCGACTGGAAGCTCGACGAATTCCCGCAGATCGGCGACCCGGCCGACGCGAACGCGCTGACCAAGGTGGGCGACGAAGGCATCCTCGCTCTGGTCTGCGATTCGACCAACGTCTTTCAGGAGGAAGCGTCCGGCTCCGAAGAGCAGGTGCGCCACGATCTCGACCGGGTGATCGGCGAGGCGGAAGGGCGCGTGCTCGTTACCACCTTCGCCTCCAACGCCGCGCGGCTGCGCACGCTCGGCAATGTCGCGCGCGACACCGGGCGGCAGGTCTGCGTCGCCGGCCGCTCGCTCGATCGCATCCTGCGCGTCGCGAAGAGCGTCGGCTATCTCACCGATTTTCCGCCGACCATCGATTTCGAGGAGGCGATGAGCCTGCCGCGCTGCGAGGTGATGATCATCGCCACTGGCGGCCAGGGCGAGGCGCGCGCCGCGCTCGCGCGGATCGCCTTCAGCCAGCACAAGATCAGCCTGACCGAGGGCGACCTCGTCGTATTCTCGTCCAAGCAGATCCCCGGCAACGAAATCGCCATCGGCCGCATCCAGAACGAACTGGCCGCCAATGGTATCCGGATGATCACCGACCGTCAGGCCAACGTCCACGTCTCCGGCCATCCGGGTCGCCCCGAGCTGGCGGCCATGTATGGCTGGATCCGGCCGGAGATCATCGTGCCCGTCCATGGCGAATTGCGCCACATGGCCGAGCATGACCGCTTCGCCCGCGCGCGCGGCGTGCCGAAGGGCATCGTGCAGAAGAATGGCGACGTGATCCGGCTCGCGCCGGACGGGCCGAAGAAATTGGGCGAAGAGAAGGTCGGGCGCTTGATCCTCGACGGTGACGTGATCCTTCCGGCCGACGGCAGCACGATGAACGAGCGCCGCCGCATCGCCCATAGCGGCGTGATCATGGTCGCCGTTCCGCTCGACGATCGCGGCCGGCTGTCCGGCGACGTGGAGATCGCCACCGAAGGCCTGCCGGTCGAGGAGGATCGCGAGAGCTTCCTCGCTCAGGCCGCCAGTGCGGCGGAGAAGGCGGTGAAGAGTGCGCGCGATCAGGATGCGGTGGCGGAGGCGGTTCGGCTGGCCGTGCGCCGCTGCGCCACCGAATTCACCGGCAAGAAGCCGGTCGTCCGCGTGCTGACGGTTCGGTCGTGAAGCTCACCTCCATCCTCGCCATCTATGCCCTGTTCTGGGCGCTGACCCTCTTCGTGGTGCTGCCGTTCGGCGTCCGCACCACGGAGGAGGCGGGCGAGAAGGTTCAGCCGGGCAATGCCGACAGCGCGCCGCACAAATTCCAGATGGGCAAGGTGGCCCTCAGGACCACCATCGTCTCGGCGATCCTGTTCGGCCTGTTCTACGCCAATTACATCTATGGCTGGATCGGCCCGGACGTGCTCGACTGGATGGTGCCGCGCCCGGACTAGACTCTGAGGTGCTGGATGGCCTGCGCCAGCGCGACATAGAGCTTGCCCATGTCTGACGAGAGCAATGTCA
Organism: Sphingomonadales bacterium UBA2369; assembly: GCA_002344055.1. Lineage (GTDB taxonomy): Bacteria > Pseudomonadota > Alphaproteobacteria > Sphingomonadales > Sphingomonadaceae > Allosphingosinicella. The sequence continues at coordinate 160,571 of DDTH01000008.1, read as the reverse complement.
CCGCCAGCGCATTGCCGTCGCCGTCCGCCAGTACCCGCCGCAGCATCGCCTCGAAGTCGCCGATGTAGCGATTGACCTGCTCGCGGAAGTCCAGCTCCTGATCGTAATGGCGCTGGATCTCCCGCGCCTCGCCCGAATCGAGCAGCCGCACCGCCCGCCGTGTGAAGACCCCGCGGTCGCCCTTCAGATAGGCGTTCCAGGCGGTGTCGGTGACATCGTTCGACAGCAATTTCGTCACGTCGATCGCGGTCGAATTGAGCGATTCGATCAGCAGGGCGACCCGACGCGGCATCGCCTCCTGATCGCGTTTGTCTCGCTCTGCCTGCTCTTCGGCAATCCGGGCTTCGAGGCTGGCCGCATTCTGACCCAGGCCGATCAATTGCCGGGTCAGCCGCTCGCCCGCCGTCTGTGCGGCGGCGACCGCGCGCAGTGAACCCGTTTCGAGCTCGGCCAGCTGATTGCGGACTTCAACGGTGATCGAATCGCCCAGCGCCGCGCGCACGGCTTCGGCTAGATCCTGGCTCGCCTGCGGAATGACAGCGGTGATCGCCTCCCGCGCATGGCTGGCGGCGGAACGGGATGCCTCGCGCACCCGCACCAGTGTCTCGACCAGCTCGGGTGCTGCATTGCGGACCACGACCCCGATGGCATGATCGGTCTCTATCGAAAGGGTGGTGAGTTCGCCGAGCTTGACGAGGACACCGCCGAGACCCGCATTCAGGCTGGCGATACCCGCCTCCAGCATCTCCGTCTGCCGCCGGGCGCTTTCCTCGCTCTGCGTGAGATGAGCGGCGCTCTCGCCCGCCGCGGCCTGCAGGGCCTGCACCGGAAGCGTCGCCGCCAGCGCCGCGTCGCGCATCGCTATGGCGTGGGCTTCGACTTCGGCAAGGGCAGGGGGCAATTCGCTCCGCAGCTTCTCGCCGACGCCATCGAGCGCCGTCGCCATCTCGCCGGCGCGGTCGATCAGGGCCGATGCTTCCTGCGTACTCGCGCCGACTTCCTGCCGGAGCGTGGTGGTCGCGTCGCGCAGCTCTGCAAGCGCCGTCGCCATCTGGGTGGATTGATTCTCCGACCTTTGGCCCAGCGAAGCGAGCTTCTCGTCCAGCGCCGCAATCTGACTGGTCAGCCCGGCGACCAGCATCTGGCTGCTCTTCTCCTGCGCCGCGATGCCCGCGCCGATCGCTGTCACGAGCCGCTGCGCCTCGATCAGTTCAGCGGCAACCTGCGCGCCCGCCTCATTGCCTGCCTCCATGAAACGCGCACGACTCTGCTCGATCGAGGCGTAGAGGCCCTCCGCCTGGGCCGCGAGCGCCACGCGTGTCGTCTCCACCGCCTCGGTCGTTCGCCCAAGGGCGGCATCGACCAATGCATCCAGCCGCCCGGCCGCGCCTTCCAGTTGCTGTGAAGCGACCCCCGCGCTCGATTCGATGCGGGAGATGTGGGCGCTCAAACGCTCGGCCGCCCCGCCGGTGGCGACGTCGGCGTCCTGTGCGCGGGCGGCGATGGCGGCGAGCTGCGCCTCCAGCGAGACGGCGCGTTCGTGGGCGGAGACGCCGGCTTCGCGCAATGTGTCGCTGAAGCTGCGCGCCGACTGCTCGGCCTGAGGCAAATCGGTGAGCAGCACCCCGAGATCGACCCGGGCCTGCGCCGCCGCGGCCTCCACCGCCTGCGAGCGGGAATCCAGTCCTTCCGCTTCCCGCGCCAGATAGTGGGTGACGCGGCCCAGCCGGTCGGAAGCCTCCTCGCCGAGAGTCATGAGCCGGATGGCCTGCTGGCTCAGCCCCGCTTCGCTGTCCTTGAGCCGCTCGGCGACGATCGCGAGCAGCCGGTCGAGCGATTCGGTTTCGGCCCGCATCGCCGTGACCGCTTGGGTGAATTGCTCGGTTTCCTTGCGGCCGGTGCGGCCGAACAGGCCCCAGAGCAAGGCGAGCAAAGCCAGCGGCATGCTGATCGTCGCGATCCAGCCGGTGATCGTGGCCAGGCTGGCCGAGTCCCAATTCTGGTAGATCGTGATCCCGCAGGCCGTCAGCCAGCCGAGCGCGAGCAGAATGAGGAAACCGGCGAGGATTGGCCGCCCGCGCGGCGCGGACTCCTCCTCCGCAACTTCCTCCGCCACGATGGTCTCGACGATGTCCTGCTCGGGCGGCGCATAGTCCACCGTCGGCGTCTCATCCGCCCATTCGTCCTGCTGCCGTGCCACGGCCTGGTCCGCCCCGCCAATCATGAGTGCAATCCTATCAGCAAGTTGGCGCGGAGTAACCATGCCTTAACCGTGTCGATTTAGCCTCCTTCGCATGGCCTATGATCCCGGAGCATTGCACGCCGCGCTGGCGGCCGCCGTTGGCGGCGACGGGGAATTGGTCAGTGAATTGCGCGCCGCTTTCCTAGAAAGCGCGCTGCGGCAGCACGATCTGATGGGCCGCTCCCGCTGCGATGCGAATTGGGTGGTCGCGGCGTCGCGGCTAAAAAGCGTCGCCGCCAGCTTCAACGTTGCTGGTCTGGTCACGCTGGCCGATGACGCGCTGGCCGGCGCGCCCGGTGACCCGGTGATCCTGCGGAAGATCGGGCAGGCCCTGGCGACCTTCGAGGCGGAATAAGCCCACGCGGCCATCGCCGCCCCTTCCCATGTCGGCGGCGGCTGCTTAACCACGAGCCATGGCCCTAGCCGCATTGATCAGCGCAACGCGCGAGGCGCGCGAGCCCGGCGTTGCGCTGCGGGCGACCTTCTGGCTTGCTGGGCGCACGCTCGTCGAGCGGCAGGCGCGAATGGCCGCGGGCGCAGGCGCGGCGGTGGTCATCATTCTCGTCGAGAGCCTGCCGGCCGAATTGGTGCAGGCGGTGGAGCGGCTACGCGCCGAAGGGCTGCTGGTGGTCACCGCACGCAATGCCGTCGAGGCGACGGCGGCGGTCAGCCCGGGCATGAAATTGATGCTGATCGCGGACGGCTTCGTCGGCGATCGTGTGCATATCGATCGCTTGCTCGGCGCTGATCGCCCCGCTTTGCTGGCGGTGAGCGACCGGGGCTTCGACGACCGGTTCGAACGGATCGACCAGGATTTGCGCTGGGCCGGCCTCGCTTTGGTCGATGCCGATCTGCTCCGCGACGCGGCGATGATGCCGGCCGATTGGGATGTGCAATCGACCTTATTGCGTCGCGCCTTGCAGACCGGCGTGAAGCCGCTGCCGCTCACCGACGAGCGCGAGGCGGCCGAACTGGCCCTGGTCGAGCGCAGGCAGGATTTCGCTGAATTGCAGCGTCGGATCCTCGCCGGCGCCAATGCCGGTCCGCGCAATTGGGCCTCGCGCTACCTGCTGTCTCCGGTCGAGCGGCTGGCCGCCGGCGCGATGATGACCGGGCCGGTCGGTGTCACCGCGATCGGCATCGGCGCGGTGATGCTGACGGCGCTCGCGGCGATCGCCTTCTTCTACGACTGGCGCTGGGTCGGGCTGGCGCTTCTGCTGCTCTCGCTGCCGCTGGAGGGGATTGCGGCCCGCCTCGCCAAATTGCGACTGTTCAGGCTGTCGAACACGGCCTGGTGGCGGATCGCGGCATCCGCCTTCGCCGGCATCGCGTTGGTCTCGCTCGGCTATTCGCTGTCGGCGAGCCATGGGTGGGGAATGATTCTGCTGGCGGTCCTGGCCATCGCCTTCCTCGTAGCGCTGCGCACCGAAACGGAAACACGGCGACCGCCGGGCGAGGCCCTTCTCGCCAATCTGCCGAGCCTCGTGATCGCGATGTTGCCCTTTGCCATTTCGGGCTGGTGGGAGGCGGGCGTGGGCTTCCTCGCCGCCTATTCGTCAGGCTCGTTCTTTTGGGCACAGTATCAGCTGCACAAGAGGCCAAGTTTAGCCCCGAATTAACCTTAGCAGGGCTAGGACTTCCGCAAGATGGCGGAGGCAGGTTCAGCACGGACCGGCGGGGAACGTCCCCGCAGCGACGCGGCGCGGCTGTTGCTGGCGGCCGCGCGCGAGCGTTTCGCCGTGGCTGCGACCGACCTGCTGCTGCCGCAGGCGGCGCGGCTAACCGAATGGCAGCGCATCACCGCCGCGACTCTGCTCGCCCGCCTGATCCGCTCGATCGAAGACGCCTTGCGCGTTCCTCTGGCCCAAAGTTTCGCCGCGAACGAGGCGTTGGCGGCGGCCTTGTCGTCCGCGCGCGTGCCAATCGCACTTCCTATTCTGGAGCGCGCCGGCGTGCTGGGCGATCCCGAACTGGGCACGATCCTCGTCCGCCGGGTCGAGGAGCACCGTTACTGGAAGGCGCATGGCGCGGGGGCCGGCACCGATCTGCTGGTCGAATTCGTGCAGGGCGAGGATGAAGCCCTTGCGGCCGAGGCGATGGATATGGTCATCGCGCGTAGCAGCCGCTTCGATCGCTTTCAGGAGCCGATGCTGGGGCATGTCGATCTGCCCGCGGAACTCCAGCACAAACTGGTGTGGCTCATTGCCGCCGCTTTGCGCCACTATCTCACGCAGCAGCATGGCCAGCGCGCGGTCGACGGTCCGATCGAAAGTGCCGCGTCGGACCTGATCGCGTCATATGATGAGAGCGCGGGGCTGGAGGCCGTCGCGGCGCGGCTGGCGCGGCAGCTCGACGCCGCCGGCCGGCTTTCGGGCGAGTTGCTGGCGCGGATGCTGGGCGAGGGGGCGTTGCCTTTGTTCGTCGCGGGCATTGGCGTGCGCGCCGGGCTCGATCACAGCGCGACCTGGGAAGTCCTGTCCGATCCACAGGGGCGCGGCCCGGCCTTGCTGCTGCGCGCTGCTTCCATCGGGCGCGATGAAGCCGCGGCGATCCTGCTGCTGCTGAACACGCATGGCCGGCTGTTCTCCGGCGCCGAAGGCGAAGTCGCGGCGGAACAGCTCGATCTGTTCGACGGCATGGACGAGGCGTCCGCTTCGGAGGTTCTGCGGCTGTGGCGTGCCGATCCGGCTTACCGGGCCAGCGTTGCCCGCATCTCGACCCGCGGCGTCCGCGCGACGGAGGCGGCATGAGCGCGCTGCGCGAGATTGCCGAACCGGTCAGTGGCCGGCTGGACGGCGAAGGCCGCCTGATCGAGGCCGATCCGCCGCTCGCGGCGCTGCATGAACATGCCGGTGGACGGCCCGGTGGCACCCTCGCCGTGCCGCAGATCGCGACTCTCGCGCGGCTGGCGCGGCGGCTGGGAATCATCGTCGCACGTCCAGCCATCGCGGCCGACGGCGAGCGGGATATCGATCTTTGGGTGCGCGCCGAGCCGCAAGGACCCGATGTGGCGCTGGAAATCAGCGGCTGGACGGTTCGTGCTTCGACCCCGGCGGCCGCGCCCGAGGAGGAATCCGGGCGCGAGGCGGATTTCGAACGGGCGGCCGCCGACTGGACGTTCGAGACGGACGAGATGCTGGGCCTGACGCATGTCTCGGCCGGAGCTGCTTCGCTCGGCTTTGCGGATGGCACGTTGATCGGGCGGCGCCTGACGCATTTGCTCCGCTTCCGTGAGAGCGCGGATGGCGCCCTGCCAATCCTCATGGCGCTGGCCGAGCGCACCCGGTTCGACGGCCAGATCGCCGAATTGCCCGGCGGCGCACGCTTCCTCTTGTCAGGTGTCCCGCTCATTGACGGCATGGGGCGCTTTGCGGGCTTTCGCGGTTCGGCTTCGCGGCTGGAGGGCGAGGCGGCCATCGAAGCGCCCGCACTGGAACTCACCAGTGCCGATCAGGTCGATTCGGCGGCGTTCGGGGAGCGGCTCGACGATGCGCTGCGCACGCCGCTCAACCATATTGTTGCGGCCGCCGAATTGCTGCGCGCGCAGGACGATGGGCCGCTGCGCCGCGAATATGCGGCATATGCCGGCGACATCGCGTCGGCCGGACGGCATTTGCTGGCGATGGTCGACGATCTGGTCGATCTGCAGGCGATCGAGCGGTCCGATTTCCGCCCGGAGACCGACCGGATCGACCTGGCCGACATTGCCCGCCGCGCAGCCGGCTTGCTGTCGGTGCGCGCGTCCGAGCGTGGCGTCCGGATCGACAAGCCGGGCGAAGCCGACAGCCTGCCCGCGACCGGCGAGTTCCGCCGCGTGCTGCAGATCATGATGAACCTGCTGGTCAATGCGATCCGCTATTCGCCCGAAGGCGGGATGGTGTGGATCCGCTTCGAACGGGAAGGCGATGCGGCGTCCGTCACCGTTGCCGATCTCGGCAAGGGGATCGCGCCCGACGATCAGGCACGCATCTTCGACAAGTTCGAGCGGGTCGATCCGACCGAGGCGGGCGGCACCGGCCTCGGCCTCTATATCGCCCGCCGTCTGGCGCGCGCGATGGGCGGGGATCTCGTCGTCGACAGCGCGCCGGGGCAGGGCGCGCGCTTCACGCTGACCCTTCCTGCCGCTTGACGCCCGGCGCTGCGCCGCGCCAAGCGCGGGCGATGCACAAACGCCTGTTCGCCGCTGCCCCCCTGCTGCTCCTCGCCGCGTGCAGCGGAGAGAGCGAAGTCAGCGGACTCGTCCATCAGGAACGCTCGCTCTACCGCAACATCTATGTCGCCGAGCAGAATGGCGAGCGCTGCATGTACTTCCGGCTGCGCGGCAATCCCGGCAAGCAATCGTGCATTGATCTGGACGATCCGGACCGGCTGGTATCCGAATATAGCCGGCTGATGATGGCGGGGCTTTACGTGCAGCCGCAGCCGCGCCGGATCCTGATGATCGGCCTGGGCGGCGGAGTGACGCCCACCGCACTCCAGAAGCTGCTGCCGGACGCCGAAATCGATGCGGTCGAGATCGACGAAGCGGTGATCCGGGTTGCCGGTTCGCACTTCAACTTCCGCGCCGGCCCGCACACCCGCGTCCATGCCGAGGACGGGCGTGTGTTCGTCAAGCGCCAGCTCGCGGCCGGGGCGAAATATGATCTGATCCTGCTCGACGCTTATGACGGCGAATATATTCCGGAGCATCTGCTGACCGTGGAATTCCTGCGCGAGGTCGCGGCCATTCTGGCACCGGACGGCGCGGTCGTCGCCAACACCTGGTCGGCGAGCGGTCTCTACGACCATGAATCGAGGACCTATGAGGCGGTGTTCGGTCGCTTCCTCAACTTCAAGTCCCGCAATCGCATCATTGTCGCGGGACCCGCCGCGGCGCTGCCGCAAGCTCAGCTGGAAGCGAATGCGCGCGGCTGGGACGCGCGGCTGCTGCCGTTCGGTGTTGCCAGCGCCGATATTCTGCAGACGCTGCGCCGCGATCGTGACTGGAGCAGCGACGCGGCGCTGCTGACCGATCAATATTCGCCGTCGAACCTGCTGAATTCAGGCAATTGAGCGGGAGCGGAAGGCGATCAGGCCGATCAGGCCGATCGTGACCGACAGGCCGATCGCACCGATCAGGATCGAATTCACTTCCCACCACAGGACGAAATAGAAGGACGTCATCAGCGTCCCCGCGGCGCTGCCGACGGTCGAGACGAAATAGAGATAGCCGGCATCGTTGCCGCTCTGCCGCCGGGTCCGCACCAGCAGGCGGATCGCATAAGGCGAGACCATGCCGCTGAAGATGGTCGGCACCAGATAGAGCGCGGCGCAGGCGGCGAGCGAGCCGGCGCGCGGATCCAGGCCCAGATCGTAGATGGTGTCGAGGATCGGTCCGGCGGCGAGCAGGATCGGCAGCGTCGCCGCCGCCGCCGTGAGCAGGATCAGCGACAGCCGGGCGATGCTCGGCGAGCGCATCGAGAAGATGCCGCCGGCAAGATAGCCGATCGCCAGCCCTACCATGAAGACGAAGATCACCGCGCCCCAGACATAGACCGAACTGCCGAAATAAGGCGCGATCAGCCGCCCTCCCAGCAATTCGACCAGCATCACATAGAAGCCGGACCAGCCCGCCAGCAGATAGATGAACAGGCGCGCGCCGAGGCCCATCGGCGCATGCTGGAAATCGTCGGGCTGGACCGTCTCGTCAGCGTTCAACGCTGGCCCACGGGCACATAATCACGCTGCGTCGGGCCGACATAAAGTTGCCGGGGCCGCCCGATCTTCTGCTCGGGATCGGAGATCATCTCGTTCCACTGCGCGACCCAGCCGACGGTGCGGGCGAGCGCGAACAGAGCGGTGAACATCGAGGTCGGGAAGCCGATCGCGTTCAGGATCACGCCCGAATAGAAATCGACGTTCGGATACAGCTTCTTCTCGATGAAATAATCGTCGCTGAGCGCGACCCGCTCCAGTTCCTGCGCGGTGTCGAGCACTGGATCGGAAATACCGAGCTCCTTCAGCACCTCCTGCGCGGTCTTCTGCATCACCTTCGCGCGCGGATCGAAATTCTTGTACACGCGGTGGCCGAAGCCCATCAGCCGGAAGGGATCGTCCTTGTCCTTGGCGCGGGCGATATATTCCGGAATCCTTTCAGGACGCCCGATCTCGCGCAGCATGTTCAAAGCGGCCTCGTTAGCGCCGCCATGGGCCGGACCCCAAAGGCAGGCGATGCCGGCGGCGATACAGGCGAACGGGTTGGCGCCCGACGAACCGGCGAGACGCACGGTCGAGGTCGAGGCATTCTGCTCATGGTCCGCATGGAGAATGAAGATGCGGCGCATCGCATTCTCGATGACCGGATTGACCTCATAAGGCTCGGCCGGGACGCCGAAAGTCATGCGCAGGAAGTTGCCGGTGTAGGTCAGGCTGTTCTGCGGATACATGAACGGCTGGCCGATGGAATATTTGTACGCCATCGCCGCGATCGTCGGCATTTTCGCGATCAGCCGGTGCGAGGCGATCTTGCGCTGCACCGGATCGGTGATGTCGGTGCTGTCGTGATAGAAAGCGGAGAGTGCGCCGACCACGCCGCACATGATCGCCATCGGGTGCGCGTCGCGGCGGAAGCCGCGATAGAAGGTCGCCAGCTGCTCGTGCAGCATCGTGTGGCGCATGATCGTATGCGTAAAGCCGTCAAGCTCGCTCTTGTTCGGCAGCTCGCCCTCCAGCAGCAGATAGCAGACCTCCATGAAGGTCGATTGTTCGGCCAGCTGATCGATCGGATAGCCGCGGTGCAGAAGGATGCCCGCGTCACCGTCGATATAGGTGATTTCCGACTGGCAGCTCGCCGTGGAGGTAAAGCCGGGATCGTAGGTGAAGACGTCGGCTTCCCCGTACAGCTTGCGGATATCGACGACCTGGGGGCCGACGCTGCCGGAGCGCAGAGGGTGTTCGTAGCTCTTGCCGCCGATGCTGAGGGTCGCCTTGTCTTCCGCCATGCTTAGTCCTTCTTTGCCTGATCGGCGATGCGCGCGAGGCTTTCGTCCCGCCCGAGCAACGCCAGCACATCAAAAATACCCGGGGATGTCCCACGGCCAGTGAGAGCGGCGCGCAAAGGCTGCGCGACCTGGCCAAGCTTCACTCCCTTTGCCTCGGCAACCTCTCGCACCGCCTGCTCGGTCGTTTCCGCGCTCCACGTATCGAGCCTGGAAAGCTCGGCATGGATCGCTGCCAGCAGGTCCGGCGCGTCGCCTTGTAGCAAGCCGGCGGCCTTCTCGTCCATTACCAGTGGGCGGGATGCGAACAGGAAGTGCGCGCCTTCGGCCAGTTCGTGGAGGCTTTTCGCACGCATTTTCAGGCTGGGCATGGCGCGGGCGAGAAGTCCGTCATCCTCGCGGCCCAGCTGCGCGGCAACCAGAGCGGCGAGGCGCGTGTCGTCGGCCTCGCGCAGATAATGCCCGTTGAGATTCTCCAGCTTCTTCATGTCGAAGCGCGATGGCGACTTGCCGACATGGTCGAGATCGAACCATTCCATCGCTTGTTCGCGGCTGATGATCTCGTCATCGCCATGCCCCCAGCCGAGCCGCAGCAGATAGTTGAACACCGCTTCCGGCAGCATTCCGAGCTCGTCGCGATACGCATCGACGCCGACCGCGCCGTGCCGCTTCGACATCTTCGCGCCGTCCGGCCCGTGGATCAGGGGGACGTGCGCATAGACCGGCTCCGGCCACCCCATCGCGCGGATGATCGCGAGCTGACGGAAGGCATTGTTGAGGTGGTCATCGCCACGAATCACGTGGGTGACGCCCATGTCGTGGTCGTCCACGACCACCGCGAGCATGTAGGTGGGCGAGCCGTCGGAGCGGAGCAGGACGAAGTCGTCGATTTCCTGGTTCTGGACGGTGACACGGCCCTGGACCTGATCCTCGATCACCGTTTCGCCATCGCGCGGCGCTTTCAGGCGGACGACAAAGGGCAGATCGGGGGCGGGATCGGCGGAGTCGCGCCACTTGCTGTCGATGCGGAAGGGGCGGCGCTCGCGCTGCGCGGCCTCGCGGGCGGCGGCCAGCTCCTCTGCGGTCAGGTAGCAGCGATAGGCATGGCCGGAGGCGAGCATCGCGTTAGCGACCTCGGCATGCCGCGCCCAGAATTGCGACTGATAATATTCGTGGCCGTCCCAATCGAGACCGAGCCAGCGCATGCCATCCAGAATCGCCTCGATCGCCGCGTCGGTCGAGCGCGCCTTGTCGGTATCCTCGATCCTGAGCACGAAGCGGCCGCCATGGCGGCGGGCATAGAGCCAGTTGAACAGAGCGGTGCGGGCGCCGCCAATGTGCAGGAAGCCGGTCGGTGACGGGGCGAAGCGCGTGACGATTTGCGCCATATTGGTGGGGTTGGTTGCGCTCACGCGCCTGTTCTCCAAGAATGTCGGGTCCGTCGGGCGGACGCGGGGCCGTAGCATAGCGCGGAGGGGGCGAGGAAGGGGTGGTCTTGGCACGGCTCGGTGGCGCGACCGGCGCCGCCTTCGGGCGGCTCGAGAGGCTGCTGGAAGTCGAGCGCGAGCAATTGCCGCTGTGGATCCCGGTCGGGCTGCTTGCCGGTATCGCCGCCTGGTTCTGGCTGCCGGAGCCGATGGGGTGGACGGCGTTCATCGCCGGCTGCGGGGCGGTCCTGCTCGGGGCTTTGGCGCTGGGGCGGGGGACCCGCACGCTGGCGGCTTTGGCCTGGTTCGCCTTGTTCGCGGGGATAGGCTGCGCCCTGATCTGGGCGCGGGCGGAAAGCGTAGCGGCGCCGCGGCTGGAGCGGCCGGGGGCGTCCGTCTTCACCGCCGATGTCATCAGGGCCGACCGTCTGGCGGCGCGGGATCAGGTCCGGCTGCTGCTGGCGCCGCGCGACGCGCCCGCTTTGCCACCGCAAGTGCGGGTATCCGTGCCGATCGACGAGGCGCCGGAGGGGCTGGAGCCGGGCGTGGCGGTGCGATTGCGCGCCTATCTTCTGCCGCCGCCGCCAATGGCGTTGCCGGGCGCGTACGATTTCGCGCGGACGGCCTGGTTCGCGCGGATCGGGGCGACGGGGCGCGTGCTCGGGCAAGTGGAGATTGTCGAGCGGCCGACGGAAGAGGGCTGGAGCGCCTGGCTGAACGCATCACGCCAGCGAACGTCCGCGCACATCCAGGCGCAAATGCCGGACAGCCCGGGCGCGATCGCGGCGGCGCTGGCGACTGGCGATCAGGGCGCGATCAGCAAGGAGGATGCCGAGGCGATGCGCGCGTCTGGGCTGGCGCATCTGCTTTCAGTCAGCGGGCTGCATATCACCGCCGTTGTGGGCGCAGTGATGTTGCTGGCGTTGCGCTTGCTGGCGCTAAGTCCTTTTCTGGCACTGCGTTTCAACCTGGTGCTGGTCGCCGCCGGGATCGCCGGGCTGGTCGCCATCGCCTACACTTTGTTCACCGGCGCTGAGGTGCCGACGGTGCGATCCTGCGTCGCGGCCATTCTGGTCCTGATCGGCATTGCGATGGGGCGCGAAGCGATCACGCTGCGGCTGGTTGCGACCGGAGCGGTGATCGTCCTGCTCTTCTGGCCCGAAGCGGCGGCGGGACCGAGCTTCCAGCTCAGCTTCGCGGCGATCACCGCGATCGTCGCGCTGCACGAGCATCCGCGCGTTCGGGCCTTGCTGACCCGGCGCGAGGAAAGCTGGCTGAAGCGCTTCGGCCGGGGCCTGCTGGGCCTGCTGCTGACCGGGCTGGCGGTGGAACTGGCCATCTCCCCCATCGCCCTTTTCCACTTTCACCAGGCTGGCGTTTACGGCGCGGTCGCCAACATTCTCGCAATCCCGCTCACGACGTTCATCATCATGCCGCTGGAAGCAATGGCGTTGCTGTTCGATCTGGCCGGGCTCGGCGCGCCCTTTTGGTGGCTGACGGAGCAGGCCTTGTGGCTGCTGGTCGGGCTGGCGCACGGCGTCGCGGCGGCGCCGGGCGCGGTGGCGCTGGTCCCCGCGGTGCCGGCGGGTGTGTTCCTGCTGGTGATTGGCGGGTTGCTCTGGATCGGCCTGTGGCGGCAACGCTGGCGCTGGTGGGGCGGGGTGCCGCTGGCATTCGGGATCGTGGCGATCGTGACGGCGACGCCGCCGGATCTGCTCGTTACCAGCGACGGCAAGCATCTTGCTGTACGGACCCCGGAGGGCCAGCTCGCGCTGCTGCGTCCACGCGCCGGCGAATATGTCCGCGACGTGCTGGCGGAATTGTCCGGTGTCGAACCTGATTTTCTGGAGCTCGACACGGTGCGCGAAGCGGCGTGCAGCGATGCCCTATGCGTCTACGAACTCGCCGGCTCACGCCGCTATCGCATCCTTGCGACACGTAGCCGCGACTTCGTGCAATGGGATCAGATGATCGCTGCCTGTGCCGCGGCCGATATCGTGGTCAGCGACCGGGCGTTGCCCGATGCCTGCCGTCCCCGCTGGCTAAAGGCGGACCGCAATATGCTGCGGGAAACGGGCGGCCTCGCCTTCTCGCTGCGAGCGAACCCGAAAGTGATCAGCGTGCGCGACCAGATCGGCCGGCATCCCTGGGCCTATTGAGCACCAATCAGCGCGGTGGAGTCCAGCGGATCGACTGCTGGTAGTTTCCCGTCACCGCCTGCCCGTCGCGCGTCGCCGGCGTGAAACGGTAGCGCTGCGCGACCAACGGGCAGCTGATGCCGTCGAGTACCGAATTGCCGGAAGATTGCGCGACAGAGCAGTGGGCGACACGGCCATTCGTATCGATCACCAGACTTACGCGCGTGGTCCCGGAAGCGCCGGCCGCCGCCGCAGGATAGTCGGCATTGGAAATCGAGCCGCTGCGCAGGCGCACAGGCGTCTGTGGCTGCAGTGTCGATGCGGTGAGGCTCAGGATTGCCAGGGTCATGAAGGCCATGCGCGTCTCTCCATTCCGGACGGCCACCCGAGACGCTCATGGACACTCTGGGAGCCGATCATTGCTGATAGACGCCTTGGCGGAAACAGCGTGGATTTCGGATCAGGCTCTTGCGGAGGCGCAAAAGCCGGATGAGAGCGATGTGCCGCTAATCCGCCTTCACGCAGGCGAGTTCATTGCCGCCGGGATCGAGAAAGTGGAAGCGGCGGCCACCGGGAAAGGCGAAGATCGGCTTCGCAAGCGTGCCGCCCGCGTCGAGCACCGTCGCCAGTGCCATCTCAAGATCGTCCACTTCGATCACCGGCAACGGCGCACCGACCGCTTCCGCACTATCGGCCTGAATCCCGATATCGGTGTCGCCGGTCGTGGTCGCGGCGTAGCTGGTGCCGTAATCGGTCAGCGTCCAGCCAAATGCGCGCTCGTAAAAGCGCTTGGCGGTACCAACGTCGAACGCGGTCAGTTCGACATAATTCAGGCGGGCCGGCACGGTGTCAGTAACGCCGTAGCAGCCCGGCCAGGCGCCCCTGGATGCGTACCGAGCCTTCAGGATAACGCTGCGGATCATATTGCCGGTTGGCCGGGTCCAGGCGGATCATCTGGCCTTCGCGGCGGTAGGTCTTGAGCGTGGCTTCCTCCTCGTTGATCAGGGCCACCACGATCTCGCCGTCGCGGGCGGTGTCGGTCTTCCGGACGAGGGCGTAATCGCCGTCCAGAATGCCGACATCCACCATCGAGTCACCGGCAACTTCAAGCGCATAATGTTCGCCCGGGCCGAGCAGGGCGGCGGGGACGGGGAGGGTATCGCTGCCCTGCAGCGCCTCGATCGGCGTACCGGCGGCGATGCGGCCGTGCAGCGGGATATCGAGCACATCGTTGGCCGGTTCGGGAATCCGGCCCCGGCGGCCGCTATCATTGGCGGGCGTCGGCGCCGGACCGCCGACAGCATCCGGCATCTTCAGCACTTCCAGCGCGCGCGCCCGGTTGGCGAGGCGACGGATGAAACCGCGTTCCTCAAGCGCCGAGATCAGGCGGTGGACGCCGCTCTTGGACTTGAGATCGAGCGCATCCTTCATCTCCTCGAACGAGGGAGACACGCAGGTCTCGCGCAGATGCTTGTCGATATAAACGAGCAGTTCGTGTTGCTTGCGCGTCAGCATGGAGGACCTCCCCAGGAACGTTTGCGGAACGTGTATGGAACGTCCCGGACGCTGTCAAGCGGCGGCGAGGGTGACGAAGTTGCGCAGCAGCGCATGGCCATGCTCGGAGGCGATGCTTTCGGGGTGAAACTGGACGCCGTGAATCGGCAGGGCAAGGTGACGGAGACCCTGAATGGTGCCGTCCTCGGCCCGCGCCGTGACGGCAAGGGCAGCCGGCAGGCCGGGTTCCTCAACGACCAGAGAATGATAGCGCGCCGCGGCGAAGGGGCAGGGCAGTCCTTCGAAGATGCCTGCGCCGTCATGCGTGACCGCCGATGTCTTGGCATGCATCACCCGTGGCGCGCGCACGACCCGCCCGCCGAAGCACTGGCCGATCGCCTGATGACCAAGACAGACGCCAAGGAGCGGCCGCTTCGTCTCCGCGCAGGCGGCGACGAGTGCCAGACTGATTCCAGCTTCGTCCGGGGTGCCGGGGCCGGGAGAGATCAGGATCGCGTCCGCGCCGCTGGCCAGCGCCTCGGCGGCTGTCAGCTCGTCATTGCGGACGACCATGACCTGTGCGCCCAGTTCGGCCAGATAGTGAACGAGATTCCAGGTGAAACTGTCGTAATTGTCGACGACCAGGATCAACGGCCGGCGATGAGCGCGGCCTTCAGCGCGGCAATCGCTTCCTCGTTGCGCTCCACGGTGACGCTGGCCCCGAACCCGCGCGCGAATTGCGCCTGGAGCTCGCTGCGGACAGTTTCAGCCAGCCGTTCCCGCAGGGTCGAGAGAGCGGCGCTGGCCTCGCGGTCCGTATCGACATTGCCGGCGACGCGGCGCTGATGATGGATCACGAACCAGCCCTCATCGTCCTGCAGGCGGATCGCCCGGGTCCGGCCCTCGGGGATGGCGAACAGGATGGCGAAGGGCGGCGGCACCTGCTGGCCCGCCTGCGAAATCTCGCTGCGACGCCGCGTCACCGTTTCCGGCGGCGGCAGGGCGACGCCTGCCTGGGCATAAGCCTGGGCCGGGGCCATGCCGCCATTGATCTTGGTGACGATGGCCTCCGCGATCTGGCGGCCCCGCTCCGCTGCGGTCCGGCGGATCAAGCGGTTGCGGACGTCGTCCCTGATCTGGTCGAGCGGCGGCGCGGCAGGGGCGATGACATTGCCGACCTGGATCAGCGCGAATTGCTGGTCGGCCGTGACCGTGGCGACGACCGGGCGCTCGTTGGGTTCGAGCTGGAAGGCTTCGGCCAGCAAAGGCGCGAGTGGCTGCGGCAGCTGGAAATTCGGCGCTGCGCCGGCCGCCGTCATCGCGGGCGTGGTCTGCATCTGTAGCCCGGCCTCGCGCGCGACTTCCTCGAAGCTCGCGCCATCGGAGACCTGTTCCTCGATCTGCTCGATCTTGGTGGTCAGTGCTTCGACCAGTTTGCGCTGCTCGACCGCGGCCACGATCTCGGCGCGCACCGCCTCGAGCGGGCGGCCGTCGGTGCGCGTGATGCTCTCGACGCGAACGACCTTGAAGCCGGTCGGGGTGCGGGTCGGGCCCACCAGCCCGCCCTGCGTCGCGCTGAAAGTGGCTTCGGCGACTTCCGGGCTGGTCGCGCTGGCCAACTGCTCGCGGCGCTGGTTCGGGAAGTTGATGTCGGCTGCGGCGAAACCGGCGGCACCGGCGGCATCGGCAAAGCTTGTTCCGCCTCGGACCGAATCGGCGAAGCGGCGGGCGGCTGCCTCGTCCTGCGCGGTGAAGATCTGGACGCTGCGCGTCTCGGTCGGGCCGTATTGCGCCTGATTCTCCTGATAATGAGCCGCGATTTCCTGATCGGTCGCGCGGACGGCGTCGCCCAATTGCTCGCGGCCGATCAGCGCGAAGCGCAGCACCCGGCGCTCGGGCAGGAAGAATTGACGCTGATTCTGCTGGTAGAAATTGGCGACGTCCTGATCGCTCGGGTTGATCCCGGCGGTCAGCGCCTGGGTCGGGACGACGCCGAACTGGCCCGTACGCGTCTCGAGTTGCAGGTTCGCATAGCTGCGGATGCTGTCCTCGGGCAGGCGGGCACCGCCGCTGACCGGTCCCAGCAGCATGCGGGCGAGCAGCCCGGAGGTGATGTCGTTCCGATACCTGGCTTCGGTATAATTCTGCGCCTGCAGCGCGCTGCGGAAGGTGGCGTCGTCAAATTGTCCGGCGACGTTGAGGAAGGCCGGATTCTCCACGATTGCCCGATCGACCAGCACGTCCGGCACGACGAAGCCGAGCTTGCGCGCGGAAATCAGCACCCGCCGCTCCTCGATCAGCTGTGCAAGCAGATCGTCATAATAGCGCTCGTAAAATTGCTCTCGCGTCAGCGTGGGGTCTTCGCGCGAGGCCCGGGAAAAGACCTCGTTCAGCCGCTCGCGGACCTGCTGGTCGGTGATGCCTTCGCCATCGACCTCGACGATCGTCTGGCCCTGTTGGCTGCCGCCGGCACTGCCCATGCCGCCCATGCCGTCGGTGCCGAAGCCGGTGACGACCATTGCAACCAGCGCGAGGCCGAGGGCCCCGAAGAGAATGGCGGAACGAACTTTGCTCTTCTGGGCCATGGACGAGACTTTTTATCCGATCGAGGGGATTGAAGGTGGCGGCGCGACGGCCGGCGGGCGACCCATAAGGGGGGCGTCCGCTCGCGGCAAGTTTCGACCGTCCGGCTGCAAGCGGCCGCTTGGCGGGCCGCACCCGGCTTGCTACCCGGCGCGGGACTTTGCTCCGCGGGAGAAACAAGCGTGCATCTGCGCCGAAAACTGGTTGCCGGAAACTGGAAGATGAATGGCAGCCTCGCCGCCCTGAAGGAGTTGCTGGCGATGGCGGAGGCGGCGCGCGCGGCGCCGGGGGTGGACGTGGCGGTGTGCCCGCCCTTCACCTTGCTGTCGGCAGCGGTCGCGCGGGGCGCCGGCCTGAGAATCGGCGCGCAGGATTGCCACGCGGCCGCAAGCGGCGCGCATACCGGCAATGTGTCGGCCGGAATGATCAGGGAAGCGGGCGGGCGGCTGGCCATCGTCGGCCATTCCGAGCGGCGGGCGGACCAGCACGAGACCAGCGCGGAGGTGCGCGCGAAGGCGGAAGCGGCGCTGGCCGCGGGCCTGACCGCGATCGTGTGCGTCGGCGAGAGCGAGGCGGAGCGCGAGGCAGGCCGGCATATCGAGGTGGTGACGCGCCAGCTGGCCGAATCGCTGCCGGCGGGAACCGGCGAGGGTGAACTGGTCGTCGCTTATGAGCCGATCTGGGCGATCGGCACTGGCAAGACCGCGACGCCCGCGGACGTGGCTGAAATGCATGCCGCGATCCGGCGCGCGCTGACCGACGGTTCGGCTGGGCCTGGTGTGGGCGGCGAGCAGGTCCGCATCCTCTACGGCGGCTCGGTGAAGGCCGACAATGCCGCCGAATTGTTCGCCGTGCCGGACGTCGACGGCGCGCTGGTCGGGGGCGCGAGCCTCACGGCCGAACTGTTCGTGCCGATCATCGAGGCCGCAGGGAAGAGCTGAACAGCCGACTGGTTGCACGGCGCGCCCTCATCCACTAAGTCGCCCGGCACGGCGCGCGGCGACCCGCGCGCACCTCCCGCCTTCGAAAGCCGCACATGTTCCTCTTCATCCTGATCGTCCAGACGCTCGTCGCCATTGCTCTGATCGCCGTCATCCTGATGCAGCGTTCCGAAGGCGGCGGGCTTGCCGGTGGCGGCAGCCCGTCGGGAATGATGAGCGCGCGTGGCGCGGCGGACTTTCTGACCCGCGCGACCACGATCCTGGCGACGATCTTCATCGTGCTGTCGATCGTGCTGGCGGCGCTCGCCGCGCAGCAGGGCGGACCGCGCGTGATCGACGCGAACGCGGTCAAGCAGGCGGACCCGGCGTCCGGCGCCCAGCCCGCTCCGGCCCAGCCTGCCCCCGCAACCCCGGCACCCGCCCCGGCGGCACCGGCGAACCAGCAGGGCGGCGTGCCGATCGCTCAATAAGCCGCTTGGGCACAGGATTTTTCGCGGGCGCCCGATTCCCGCCCTTGCCCCGCAGCCCGATCCCCGCTTAAGCCTCAACTCCCATGGCGCGGTTCATTTTCATTACCGGCGGCGTGGTCTCCTCGCTCGGCAAAGGTCTCATGGCGGCATCGCTCGCCGCCCTCCTGCAGGCGCGCGGCTACACCGTGCGCCTGCGTAAGCTCGATCCTTATCTGAACGTCGATCCGGGAACGATGAGTCCCTATCAGCATGGCGAAGTCTATGTGACCGATGACGGGGCGGAGACCGATCTCGACCTCGGCCACTATGAGCGCTTCAGCGGTGTCGCGGCGCGGCAGTCGGACAACATCACGACCGGGCGCATTTATCGCGACATCATCGCGAAGGAGCGGCGGGGCGATTATCTCGGCGCGACCGTGCAGGTCGTCCCGCACGTCACCAACGCGATCAAGGAGTTCATCGGCGGCGATGTCGATCCCGGTCTCGATTTCATGATCTGCGAGGTTGGCGGCACCGTGGGCGACATCGAATCGCTGCCGTTCATCGAGGCGATCCGGCAGTTCCGCAACGAGGCGGGCAGGGGGCAGACGCTGTCGATCCACACGACTTTGGTCCCATTCATTGCCGCCGCGGGCGAACTGAAGACCAAGCCGACCCAGCATAGCGTGCGCGAACTGACCAGCCTCGGCATCCAGCCCGAAGTGATCGTCTGCCGCTGCGAGCATCCGCTGCCGGAGAGTGACCGGGCGAAGATCGCCCTGTTCTGCAACGTCCGCAAGGAAGCTGTTATCCCCGCGCTCGACGCGAAGTCCATCTATGCGGTGCCAGCGCAATATCACGAAGCGGGTCTGGACGCGGAGGTGCTGGACGCCTTCGGCATCGACGATGCGCCACCGCCCAATCTGGTGCGCTGGGACGATGTGATGGACCGGCTGCTCCATCCCGAGGGCGAGGTGACGATCGGCGTGGTCGGCAAATATGTCGGCCTCGCGGACGCCTATAAGAGCCTGACCGAGGCGCTGGTGCATGGCGGCATCGCCAACCGGGTGAAGGTCAACATCAAGTGGCTGGATGCCGAGATGTTCGAGCATCCCGAGACCGACATTGCCGGGCGGCTGGAGCCGATGCACGCAATCCTCGTTCCCGGGGGCTTCGGGGAGCGCGGGTCGGAAGGAAAGATCGCTTCTGTGGCTTTCGCGCGCGAGCGGAAGGTGCCGTTCTTCGGCATTTGCCTGGGCATGCAGATGGCCTGCATCGACGCGGCGCGGGCGGAGGGCTTTGCGGAGGCCAGTTCGACCGAATTCGGCGAGACAAGCGATCCGGTCGTCGGCCTGATCACCGAATGGATGACCGAGGACGGCCTGCAGCAGCGTGCCGCCGGCGGTGATCTTGGCGGCACGATGCGGCTTGGCGCCTATCCCGCGAAGCTCGGTGGCAATAGCCGCGTCGCGAGCATCTATGGCGCCACCGAGATCAGCGAGCGCCACCGGCATCGCTACGAGGTGAACACCCATTATCGCGACGCGCTGGAGCAAGGCGGGCTGGTGTTCAGCGGCACGAGCCCGGATGGCGCGCTGCCGGAGATCGTCGAGCGGCCGGACCATCCCTGGTTCATCGGCGTGCAATTCCATCCGGAGCTGAAGAGCAAGCCGTTCGACCCGCATCCCCTGTTCGCGAGCTTCATCGAGGCCGCAGTGAAGCAGAGTAGGCTAGTCTAGCTAATCGATTACTTTCCACCATCTTCGCCTTGGGTCTCACTTGACAAGGCCAAACTCCCGGAATTTAAACTGGTGCCTGGGGGGGGATAGCGCGATGGATCAGGCATATCGAGGTAGCGGCAATTGTTCGAACCAGCCTCTCCTCGAAGCTCTAGCCAACTGGGATATAGCGGCGGAATCTGACGACATCCGTCGCTATTTCTATCACTATAATGACGTCACGAAGATCGAGTCGGGCGCTGTCCTCTCGCTCGTAGGTCATAAAGGCGCCGGGAAGAGTGCCGTTGCTCAATGGCTTGCCGACGTAAACGACCCTCAAAGAGTAGGTCGATGCGCAAAGCTCTCATTCAGAGACTTCAAGGACTCTCCGATCCACGGCCTCATTACCAATCCCGATGACGCGCAAGATCAGTACAAGCGCCTATGGTATCATGTAATAGTGTTGTCATTTATCAGACTAACTATCGCAGATCCGAATGTTTCCCGACGACTAAAATTCTATTTGAAATGGAAATTCAAACCAAATGCACGACGTGGACTATCTCGGATAAGAGAGATTTTTACTCGTGGCGGCGCAATTAATATTCTAGGAACAGGATTTACTTTAGGAGAGAGAATGAGAGGATCATTCCTTAATGTGGCTGACAAGCTTCCGTACGATAAGCCTTACTATGTGATATTCGATGAGTTAGACGAGGAATACCGATATGCTGTAGCTCACGGAAAACTGGAGAGAAGATATCACGATGGTTTGATTGGCCTAGAAAAGGCTATAGTACAATTTCACAGTGATATGAAAGAGAAGCGTCAGCAATTGTATCCTGTTATGATGTTGCGTACAGATATATATGATCTACTGACTTCGGGAGACAGGAACAAATTTCGTGATAAGACGCTCGATATAAGCTGGACTGAAAATAGAATTAAGAATCTCCTAGCTTATCGCATTTCTAGAGCTCTTGTTCCTGATGCAGAAGGAAACGATATCCTTCTTTTCCAAGTGGCATGGCCAGCTCTATTTAACATTTCGTCATTGCGTCGAGAGGGAACTACTCCATCTGCAATATTCACATATATCAATGATAGAACGTTTATGAGGCCAAGGGACTTTGTCGCTTTTATCAAATATGCCGCTAAAGCAGCTCTAAACAATAATTCCTTTGAAGGAATACGATTGCGCGATCTTTTGGATGCAGAGACAGAGTACTCTGACTATCTTCGGCGAGAAGTAGAGGATGCTATCGGTGGCCTGGAACCTGAGTTCTTGCTCGCAATTAGAGCGATAACTGATGTAGGAAAGATGTTCCCTTCTCAGGCCGATCTTCTTGAGGCGATCAAGAATCGAACATCAGAAGGAATTCGTGCTAAATTCGCCCTATCATACATGCTGGACACACTTTATTATTATAATGTCGTTGGAAGACACCACGAGAGGCTGAGGGCGACATACAGCTATATGGGAGGAGGAAAGTTTAGTACTAAGTGGAACTTGATGGTGCATAAAGGCCTATGGCGGAGCCTAGGGCTAACTAGCGCCAATATGGATGCACTTCGAGAAGCACTCAGAGGTCGATAACTACGAAGGGTGAAGATCAGTTTCCTCCATCCGTAGTTAATCATCGAGAGTCGGAACTTTGATACCTTTGTATCCCTGCTTTTGCTGATTGGGGCGTAGCGAATACCGAGGCGTACGCCGCTGGTTTGCCTGGGATGCCAAGCCCAAAAGATGGCGCGAAATGCCAATGCGTAGCAACGTGGCTAGTCTGTGACGATGCCGCGCGTTTCCATCTAGCGCGAATAGCCCTGATAAACCACGGTTTTTTCTAAACTGGCACAGCGCCTGCGTTGTCCCTCGTAGCGGCCACCGAGGCCCTTGCGAAGGACGATGCGATGACCATTCAGACGCGCGAAAATTTGTTCCTGCGGGACGACACCTTCTTCGGCGTCTGCGAGGCGCTCGGCGAGGATCTGCATATTCCGTCGAATCTGCTGCGGCTCGGGATGGCGCCCTTGCTCATCTGGAACCCTGTCGTGACCTTTATAGGCTATCTTGCCGTGGGCGTCGTGATCGCCTCGATCCGCTTCATCTTCCCGAATCGCCGTCGCGGCTCGGCGAAGCAGGCAAGCGTAACAACAATCTCCCAGCCCGCACCTGTGGTCGAGGAGGTGGAGCTGGCCAAGGCGGCGTGAAATGGTGTGCGGAAGCGGACAGTGTCCGCTTCTTCATTCGTAAACCATGACCGGCAACCTTGCCTTCAGGCCCGCCACCCTATGACCTTCGCCGACTGTTGGGCGTGGGGAGTGGCGCGACTTGGATGGAGCGGGGACAGCCGTGGCGGATGCCAGCGAACGGCGGCGCGCGCCGCGTGCGCGTCTGGCCGGCGCCGAGCTGTTCCTGTTTCGTGACGATGGCGCACGGCTGCGCCTCCAGGTCTGCGATCTGTCCGACCTCGGCGTTTCCGGCCTGATCGATGCGGAGTTGAGGCTCGGCGATTCGATCCTCGTCCAGCTCGAAGAAATGCTGATGCCCGAGGCTCTGGTGATCTGGGCGCAGGACGGCGCGGCGGGCTTCGCTTTCGTCTCGCCTGTGCCGCTGACGCATCTGGCCCGGATCGCCGAGCGCCACGCCGCGGGCGCCGCCTGGTCGCCGGCGATGCGCGCCGGTTCCGATCTGCACAGCTGGTGGACCGATGCGGATGCGCATGCCGCCGGCAGGCAGGCCGCGCTCGATTCGAACGGCCACGCTTTCCCGCTCCCTCGCTAGGGTTCTTTTGCGCGCTAACTGTCTTTCGGCTTGCGCAGCCGCCGGAACAGGTTGCGCTTCGTCAGCGGCTCGAAGGCGCTCCCGGGACCTTCGGGATCCAGCAGCTGGTTCTCCGCGACGAACTTGCCACCGAGAGTGAGGGGCGGCGGCTCGTAGACATGTAGGCTGCGGCCGCCGCCGCGCAGCCGTTCGACCGCCTGGATCAATGAGCCGGTCTCTTCCGATGCTTTTGTGACTTCGGCCGGCTTCACGCCGAGATGTTCGGCGACGAGGTCGTCGCGCAGGGCGGTGATTTGCGGGCGGATGCGGTCGTGCCCGGGCAGCGAGGCGTCGAGCGTCACATCGCATTCGGTGTCGAGCCGCATCGAACGATTGTTCAGGTTGGACGAACCCTGTCGGAACAATTCGTCATCGACGATCATGATCTTGGCGTGGACGTAGATCGCCTCGCCCTTCGCGGTGAAGGGCATGTAGATGCGGAAGCGGTCATATTTGTCATATTGCTTCACCGCCTCGAACAGGCGTGAGCGGGCCGTGTCCATCGCCACCTGTTCCAGCCAGCCATGCGCCCATTGGGGGGTGACCAGCACGAATTCCGGGCCGTCCGGTTCGCCCAGACGCCGCGCGATCGCCTCGGCGATCAGGCCGGAAGCGAAATATTGGCCCTCTATATAGACGGTGCGCTTCGCCCGGGCGATCATGTCGAGATAGAGCGCCTCGATCTCGTGCGCTTCCTCCATCGCGCCATAGAGCGGCTGGGTGCGGGAGATGGCGACGTCCACGCCGGTGAAATGCGGTTTCAGCCCGTCCGGCCAGACCGCTGGCCGGTCGGGCAGCTCCGGCAATTCGCCGCCGCCGGCGAGAAGCCAGCGGGTGCGCGCCAGTTCATCGAGCGCGCGCGCCGCTGGACCGGTCAGCGCCATCGTCGAATCGTGCCAGGGCGGGTAAGGCGCGCCATAGGTGCTGACCCTGCGGGGATCGTCATCCTCGTGGGCGCGCGTGTCCCAGCGGTTGCCGGTGATGTCGATGCCGCCGCAGAAAGCCAGATTGCCGTCGATCACGACGATCTTCTGATGATGCGAGGCGCCGAATGGATGGACGCCGTCCAGCTTCACATGGATGCGCTTGTTCAGCGCCCAGCGTGCGACCGTGATCGGCGTGGTGCCGCGAAACAGGGCCTTCAACGCGCCGAAATCCCAGCGTAGCAAATAGACTTCGAGTTCCGGCCGCTGCCGCACCAGCCACAGCACGAAGCGGCCGATATTGGCGGGGATGAATTGCGGGTGCCAGGCCGGGCCGATCCGCGCGCGGGCGTCGAAATCCCAGCCGATCAGCATGATGCGTTTCTCGGCCGTCATCATCGCCTGACGGACGATCGCGAAGTAATCCGCCGCGTCGACGATCAGCCGGGCCTGATCGGCTCGCTCGATCCGCCAGCAATTGCGGCCAGGCTCCAGCGGATGCGGCTGCAGCGGGGGAAGGGGCGGGGCCTCTTCGGCGTCCTGAGGGGCGTCGGGGTCCATCGCCCCATTCATGCCGAAAGCGAGGGGCGCCGCCAAGTATGGACGGTCTGATCCGCGCCAAACGTGAAAGTGCCCGGCTCCATCGCTGAAGCCGGGCACCTACGAGACGGATTCGCATCCGTCTCACCCCCTTGGAATTGCTCCCGCTCAAACCGCCTCACCTCGCAAGAGACGGCAAGCCGAAGCCTCCCCGAACCTGACCAATCGACCTAAGTTCGTGAGGCGGGGCTAGAATTGCGTCCGGCGAATGTCATGTGTTTTCAGGCGGCCGTTGCCCGATTGCCGCGCCCGTGTGGCGGAGCCGCCACAGTCCTGCCACAGTGCGGCGCGGTTGCCAGCGCAATGGTCGATCCTTAGGAGCGCGCTCTCAACTTAAAGTAGAGACTGCAACGCAAATGCGCCTGTCCCGCCATTTCCTGCCCGTCATGAAGGAGACTCCTTCGGACGCCCAGATCGTCAGCCATCAGTTGATGCTCCGCGCCGGCCTGGTCCGCCAGACCGCGGCCGGCATCTATGCCTGGCTGCCGCTGGGCCTGCGGGTGTTGCGGAAGATCGAGCAGATCGTCCGCGAGGAGCAGGATCGGGCCGGCGCGGTCGAGATGCTGATGCCGACCATCCAGTCGGCCGATCTGTGGCGCGAGACCGGCCGCTACGATGCCTACGGGCCGGAAATGCTGCGGATCAGGGACCGGCACGAGCGGGAAATGCTCTACGGGCCGACCAACGAGGACATGATCACCGCGCTCTTCCGCGACAATGTGAAGTCCTATCGCGATCTGCCGCGCATCCTCTACCACATTCAGTGGAAGTTCCGCGACGAGGTCCGCCCCCGCTTCGGCGTCATGCGCGGCCGCGAATTCCTGATGAAGGACGCCTACAGCTTCGATCTCGACGAGGCCGGGGCGCGGCACAGCTATAATCGTATGTTCATCGCCTATCTGCGCACCTTCGCGCGGATGGGACTGACGGCGATCCCGATGCAGGCGGACACCGGCCCGATCGGCGGGGACCTCAGCCACGAATTCATCATCCTGGCCCCGTCCGGCGAGAGCGAGGTCTTTTATCACAAGGCGTGGGAGCAGGACCGCTCGGCGGCCGCGGAGGGCGTCGATGCGAACGATCCCGCCGCGCTGCAGGCTTTCGTGTCGGGGCTCACCAACGACTATGCGGCGACCGACGAGAAGCGCGACGAGAAGCGCGAGTCGGAAGCGGGCGCGGACCTGAGGCAATCGCGCGGCATCGAGGTCGGCCACATCTTCTATTTCGACACGCGCTATACCGGCCCGGACGCGATGAACATGAATGTCCAGACCGCCGATGGCGGGCAGGTTCACCCGAAGATGGGCAGTTACGGCATCGGCGTGTCGCGTCTGGTCGGCGCGATGATCGAGGCGAGCCATGACGATGCGGGCATCATCTGGCCGGAAAGCGTCGCGCCCTATCGCGTCGGCCTGATCAACATGCGCGCCGATGACGAAAGCTGCGCGGCGGCGGCGGACGATCTCTATGGCAAGCTGAATGCCGCCGGGATCGAGACGCTGTACGACGACCGCGACGAGAGGGGCGGGGCGAAGTTCGCGACGATGGACCTGATCGGCCTGCCCTGGCAGCTCATTGTCGGGCCGAAGGGGATCGCGCGCGGTGTGGTCGAGCTGAAGAATCGCAGGACCGGGGAACGCGAGGAATTGCCGGTCGAGGCAGCGCTGGCGAGGCTGGCTGCGTGATCCTTTCGCGCTACGAGCGGATGATCACCCGGCGCTATCTGCTGCCGGGCAAGGGCGAGGGGTTCATTTTCCTTGTCGCCGGCATCTCGCTGTTCGCGGTGATGCTCGGCGTGGCCGCGCTCGTCATCGTGATGAGCGTGATGAACGGCTTCCGCGCCGAGCTGTTCGACAAGGTCGTGGGGCTGAACGGCCATGCGGTTATTCAGGCCTATGGCGGGCGGCTGGAGAATTGGCAGCCGATCCTGGAAACGGCGCGGCGCACGCCGGGCGTCACCGAGGCAACGCCGCTGATCACCCAGCCGCTGATGGCGAGCAATGAGGGGCGGGTGGAAGGCGCCTTGCTGCGCGGCATGCGGGTTGAGGATCTGCAGGCCAACGCGCTGATCCGCGACAATGTCATGGCTGGTGACCTGGCCGAGGTGCGGCCCGGGACGGACAATGTCGCGATGGGCTCGCGGCTCGCCGAATTGCTGGGCGTGAATGTCGGTTCGACCGTCAGCCTGATCATCCCGGAAGGACGCAGCACGCCCTTCGGCACGGTGCCGCGGATCGTCTCCTACAACATCGTCGCGACCTTCGAGGTCGGGCTGTACGATTTCGACAAGGCCTACATCATCATGCCGATGGAGGATGCGCAGAGCTTCCTCCTGATGGACAATGCGATCAGCATGATCGAGGTGCAGACCAGCGACCCGGACAGGGTCGGGCAGATCGTCGCGCCGATCGTCGAGGCCGCGCCGCCCGGCGCCGTCGTGTCCGACTGGCGGCGGCTGAACGCCGAAATCTTCGACGCGCTGCAGGTGGAGCGCGTGGTGATGTTCGTCGTGCTGTCGATCATCGTGCTCGTGGCGGCGTTCAACATCCTGTCGTCTTTGATCATGCTGGTGCGTGCCAAGCATCGCGACATCGCCATCCTGCGCACGATGGGCGCGACGCGGGCGGGGATCATGAAGATCTTCATGACCGTCGGCCTCAGCATCGGCATGCTGGGGATCGTCTTCGGGCTGCTGCTCGGCCTGCTCGGCCTGCACTACCGCCAGCCGGTGGTGGAATTCTTCCAGCTCGTATCGGGCAAGAATCTGTGGGACCCGACGGTCCGCTTCCTCACCGAATTGCCGGCGCGAACCGATCCGGTCGAGGTTGTGGCGATCGTGGTGATGGCGCTGACGCTCTGCTTCATCTTCACCCTCTTCCCCGCCTGGCGCGCGTCGCGGACCGATCCGGTGCAGGTGCTGCGTTATGAGTGACGTGCTGGCCGTCACTGGCCTCAAAAGGTCGTTCGAACAGGGCGGGGTGCGGATCGACGTGCTGCGCGGCGTCGATTTCGCGGTGAAGCAGGGCGAGATCGTGGCGTTGCTGGGGCCGTCGGGATCGGGCAAATCGACCCTGCTGCAGGCGGTCGGGCTGCTCGAGGGCGGCTTCGAGGGCGATATCCGGATCGAAGGCCAGCCGGCGGCATCGGCGGACGACAAGGAGCGGACCCGGCTGCGTCGGGAACGGCTCGGCTTCGTCTATCAATTCCATCACCTGCTGCCCGATTTCTCCGCGGCCGAGAATGTGGTGCTGCCGCAATTGATCAACGGCGCGACCCGGGCCGACGCGCAGGCGCGGGCGGAAAGCCTGCTCGGCGCGCTGGGACTCGACCAGCGGCTGACTCACCGCCCGTCCAAATTGTCCGGCGGCGAGCAGCAGCGCGTCGCGGTGGCACGCGCGCTGGCGATCCGGCCTGCCCTGGTGCTGGCCGACGAGCCGACCGGAAATCTGGACGAAGCGACCGCCGATCTGGTGCTCGACGAATTCCTCCGCCTGGTCCGCGAGGAAGCGGGCGCGGCCCTGGTCGCGACCCACAACGAACGGCTGGCGGCGCGCATGGACCGGGTTTTGCGCTTGCACGACGGGGTGCTGACGTAGCAGGATCGCGGCGGGCCGATCGATCCGGAGGTTTCGATGAGCTTCGTCGCCGCGCCCGCTCTTTTCGCCCTGCTGCAAACGGCCGGCCAGCTGCCGCAGCCGCCGCAGCCATCGCCGCCGCCCGCTTGCGCCACCGCCGAGCACCGCCAGTTCGACTATTGGGTCGGCGCCTGGGACGTCTACCGCACCGGCACCGATACGCTCGTCGCGCGCAGCCTGATCGAGCGGCGCTATAATGGCTGCGCGATCCGCGAGAATTGGATGCCGCTGCAAGGGCAGGGCGGCGGCAGCTTCAGCGCCTGGCGCCCGGAGAGCCGCAACTGGCGGCAGACCTGGGTCGATTCCAGCGGTCTGTGGGCGGAGTTTAGCGGCGGCATGGTCGACGGGGCGATGGAACTGACCGGCCCCTGGGCGGGCAGCGGACCGCAGGGCCAGAACGGCATCGTGAAAATGCGCTACGAACGCGGCGCCGGCGGCATTGTGCGCCAGCATGGGCAGGTGTCGATTGACGGCGGCCGAAGCTGGACGCCTTCGTTCGACTTCACCTATCGTCCCGCTCCCCAACCGGAAGGCAATCCATGACCGACCTGACCAGCCTGTCCGTGCGCGCGGCCGATGGCAGCGAGGCTGACCTGTCGGGTTATGCCGGGCAGGTGCTGCTGATCGTCAACACGGCATCGAAATGCGGGTTCACGCCGCAATATGAGGGGCTGGAGGCGCTCTACCGCAAGTATAAGGATCGCGGCTTCACGGTGCTGGCTTTCCCCTGCAACCAGTTCGGCGCGCAGGAACCCGGCAACGCGGTGGAAATCGCGAATTTCTGCAAGCTGAGCTACGACGTGACCTTCCCGGTCTTCGGCAAAATCGACGTCAACGGCCCCGACGCTGCGCCTGTGTTCCGCCACCTGAAGAGCGAGGCCAAGGGCCTGCTCGGCAGCGAAGCAATCAAGTGGAACTTCACCAAATTCCTCGTTGGTCGGGACGGCAAGGTCGTTGATCGCTACGCCCCGACCACCAAGCCGGAAGCGCTGGAGCGGGATATCGAGAAATTGCTCGGATAAGCTGTGGACAAGCCGGTCCCGGCTGTTCCCATCGCGGCGTGATCCCCACATAAAAGGGCATGGTCGCTCCCTACGTCCCGCTTCGCGTCTTCTCCTGCTATTCAATGCTGGAAGGCGCGATCGATCCGAAGGCGATTGCCACGCGGGCCAAGGCGCTGGGCTTGCCGGCGGCGGCCTTGGTGGATCGGAACGGACTCTACGCGGCGATGCCGTTCACCGAGGCCTGTTACAAGGCTGGGGTACAACCGATTGTCGGGGCGCTGCTCGGCGTGGCGCGGCCGGATCGTGAAGGGCAGATCGACTGGCTCGCTTTGCTGGCGCAGGACCAGGCCGGTTACGAGAATCTGTGTGCTTTGGTCTCGGCGGCGCATCTCGACCGCCCGATCGAACAGGAAGCGCATGTATCGTTCGCGGCGCTGGAGGGGCGCACGGGCGGCCTGATCGCTCTGACCGGCGGCCGCGAGGGGGCGGTCACGCGGTTGCTGGCGGCGGAGCAGAATGCGGACGCCGAGGCAATGCTGGACCGGCTGCAGGCGCTCTTTCCGAACCGGCTCTATGTCGAGATCAGCCGGCGCGGCGACCCGGTCGAGACTGCGGCCGAGGCGGCGTTGGTGACCCTGGCCGATGCGCGGGGGCTGCCTCTAGTGGCGACCAACCCGGCCTGCTTCGCCGAAGCGGAGTTTCACGGCGCGCATGACGCGATGCTGTGCATCGCCCAGTCGAGCCAGATCGACCGCGACGACCGGGAGCGTTCCTCTCCCGAAGCGTGGATCAAGCCGGCGGACGAGATGCGACGCCTGTTCGCCGATTTGCCGGATGCGATCGACAATAGCCGGGTCATCGCGCAACGGAGCGCGTTCGGTGCGCCGGCGCGCAAGCCGATCCTGCCCAGCGTCGCCGGCGACACGGCGAGCGAGGCGGAGCAGCTCCGCCGCGACGCGCACGAGGGGCTGGAGGCGCGGCTGGCCGGGCGGACGGAGCTGAGCGACGAGGAGAGGCGCGGCTATTTCGAACGGCTGGAGTTCGAGGTCGATGTCATCGCCGGCATGGGTTTCCCCGGCTATTTTCTGATCGTCGCCGATTTCATCAAATGGGCGAAGGAGCAGGGCATTCCGGTGGGGCCGGGGCGCGGTTCCGGCGCCGGTTCGGTCGTCGCCTGGTCGCTGACCATCACCGATCTCGACCCGATCAAATTGGGCCTGCTGTTCGAACGCTTCCTCAATCCCGAACGTGTGTCGATGCCGGACTTCGACATCGATTTCTGCGAAACCCGGCGTGGCGAGGTGATCCGTTACGTCCAGGGCCGCTACGGCAATGACAAGGTCGCGCAGATCATCACCTTCGGAAAGCTGAAGGCGCGCGCGGTGTTGAAGGATACCGGCCGCGTGCTGCAAATGCCCTATGGCCAGGTCGATCGGCTGGCCAAATTGGTGCCGAACCATCCGACCGATCCCTGGGATCTGAAGCGCGCGCTGAACGGTGTTTCCGAGCTTGCCGCCGAGTTCAAGGATGACGTGCAGGTGCGCCGCCTGTTCGATCTGGCAATGAAGCTGGAAGGGCTCCCGAGGCACAGCTCGACCCACGCGGCAGGCGTGGTGATCGGCGATCGGCCGCTGAGCGAATTGGTGCCGATGTACCGCGATCCGCGGTCCGACATGCCGGTGACGCAGTTCGATATGAAATATGTCGAGGCTGCGGGGCTGGTGAAGTTCGACTTCCTGGGTCTGAAGACGCTCTCGGTCCTCCGCCGGGCGACCGAATTGCTTGAGCAGCGCGGCGTCCATGTCGATCTGGACGCGCTCTCCTGGGACGATCCGGCCGTCTATGCCTTGCTCCAGCGTGGCGACACGGTCGGCGTGTTCCAGCTGGAATCGGACGGCATGCGGCGCACGCTGGCGGCGGTTCGCCCGAGCAATTTTGGCGACATCATCGCGCTCGTTTCGCTCTACCGCCCGGGGCCGATGGACAATATTCCGATGTTCGGCGACCGCAAGAATGGCCGCGCCGAAATCGAATATCCGCATCCTCTGCTCGAGGAGGTGCTCGCCGAGACCTACGGCATCTTCGTCTATCAGGAGCAGGTGATGCAGGCCGCCCAGATTCTGGCCGGCTACAGCCTGGGCGGCGCCGACCTGCTGCGCCGCGCGATGGGCAAGAAGATTCAGGCGGAGATGGACGCCCAGCGTGCGACGTTCGTCGAAGGCTGCAAGACTGCGAACGACATTCCGGCCGCCAAGGCGAACGAATTGTTCGACTTGATCGACAAATTCGCCGGCTACGGCTTCAACAAGAGCCACGCCGCCGCCTATGCCCTCGTCGCCTATCAGACGGCCTGGCTGAAGGCGCATTATCCGGTCGAATTCTACGCCGCGTCGATGAGCTTCGACATCCACCAGACCGACAAGCTCGCCATCTTCATCGACGATCTCAGGCGCGGCGGCCATGTCTGTCTTCCGCCCGCGGTGAATGCGAGCGGCGCGGATTTCGAGGTGGAGCCGCATGGCGATGGTTTCGCGGTTCGCTACGCGCTCGGGGCGCTGAAAGGCGTTGGCGAGAAGGCGATGGAGCAATTGGTCGCCGAGCGCGTGGCCCAGGGCAGCTTCAAGAGCCTGGACGATCTGGCGGCGCGGATCGACCCGCGTGCGCTGAACCGGCGCCAGCTGGAAAGCCTGGCGGCGGCGGGAGCGTTCGACGATCTGGCCGAGCGGCCGGAAGCGTATGCGGCGGCCGAGACGATCCTGGCCGCGGCCAACAGCGCGGCCGATTCAAGGGTGAGCGGACAGGGCGGCCTGTTCGGCGAGGGTGCAGCGAATGTGGTGCCAATGCGCCCGGCCAAGGCGCCGGACTGGTCGATGGCCGAGCGGATGACGCAAGAGAAGGAGGCGTTCGGCTTCTATTTCTCCGCCCATCCGGTGGACCGCTATCGGGCGCTGTGCGACGCGCAGGGTGCGCGCACCTTTACCGCCTTGGCTGAAATCACCCCGCAGGACGGCGAACGTGCGCGGGCGACGATGGCGGTGCTGGTCGAGGATGCGCGCTGGCGGACGTCTCAGCGCGGGCGGCGTTTCCTGATGGCGCGCATGTCCGATCCCTCCGGCCAGTTCGACGCCACTGTGTTCGACGATGCAGCGGCGGAACAGGTGGAGGCGGCGGCCAAGGCCGGTCAATGCGTGTTGCTGGGCGTCGAACTGGACCGGCGCCCAGGCGAAGAGACACCGAGGGTGACCGTCCGCAGCGTGACGGATTTCGATTCACTGTCACGGCGGACCCGGCTGCAGCTGGAGATCGAGGCGTCTGACCCGTCTGCGCTCCCCGCGCTTGCCGCTTTGCTCGACGCCCATCGCGGCGGCAGTTCCGCGGCGCGGCTGAAGGTCGATCATGGCGGGGGGCAGGCCGAACTCGTGGTCGGCCGCGACTATCTGGTCGATGCCGAACTGGTCGCGCGGATCGAGAAATTGCCGGGCATCGCCGCTGCCAGGCTAACGGCGGAATTGAAGCCGGCGCTCGCCTTGGTGGGCTGAGCGCCGGCCCGATCGATCAGAGCTTCTGCAGCAGGACGAGAATCACCACCACGATCAGGATCGTCCCGAGAATTCCGGACGGTCCCGGACCCCAGCCGCGGCTATGCCCCCAGGTCGGCAGCGCGCCGATCAGGAGGAGGATCAAAACGACGATCAAAATGGTGCCGAGCATGAGTGCGAACTCCCTGTTCCAATGATGTAATTTTGCAAACGTTACGGCGCGGAGATGGTTGCGGGGCCGGAACCGGATGCGCCGATTTTCTGCCGAATGAACAATTGCTTCGGGCCATGTTCAGGCCGGGAGCCGCACGTTGCGATGGCCCGTCCGCCCGCTTAAGGTCGTGACGGGAAACAGGGGGGTAAGATGAAAACCAGTTTGATCGTGTCGGTCGCGCTGAGCTGCGCTTTGATCGGTGCCTGCGGGCAGGGCTCGAATGCTTCCAAGGCGGCAAACAATGCCGCGGCCAATGTGACGACGAATGCAGCCGCCCCGGCGGCGAATGCGGGCAACAATGCCCAGGCGCAGGCGGCTCCTGCCGCCGGAAGTCAGCAGATCGAGCTGACCGGTGAAGGCTTCAGCTCAGGCGCCGCCGGCCTGCACCACAGCAATATGATCAGTTTCGGCCAGCCGCAGGCGCAGGTCGTGGAACAGGTCAGCGCAATCCTCGGTCAGCCGTCCGCGACCGGCCGCAATGCGGATTGCCCCAGCGGCGCCGTGGATTTCGTGAGCTACGGTTCGCTCGATCTGCATTTCGAGGGCGGCCGTTTCGCCGGCTGGGTGCTGGATGGACCGAGCCCGGCGCTTGAAAGCTATCACGGCCTGGCCATCGGCGTGCGGCGCAGCGCATTGGCGGACGAACTCGCGGCCGAAGCGGTGGCGAACAGCACGCTGGGCACGGAAGTCACCGTCAACGGCATCGGCGCCTTGCTCAGCGGAGCGGGCGCTGACGCCACGGTCACCAACCTGTTTTCCGGCGTGACCTGCTTCGCGCGCTGATCAAATCACCACTTGTTGAAATTTCGGGCGGTGCCTTCACAGGCGCCGCCCGTTTCGCTTACACTCCCGTCAATAAGAAGACGGGAGAGTGACGATGCTGGGCGCGATGCAGGATTGGCCGCTGCGGATCATGCGGCTTCTCGACCATGCCGAGCGGGAGCATGGCGGCCGCGAGATCGTCTCGCGCTGGGCCGATGGAACGACGGCGCGCACCGACTATGCCGGCGTCGCCCGCGATTCCCGCAAGCTCGCGCAGGCGCTGGAGCGGCTGGGGCTGAAGAAGGGCGACCGGGTCGCGACCCTGGCGATGAACCACAGCCGCCACATGGTCACCTGGTACGGCACGATCGGCATGGGCGGGATCATCCACACGGTGAATCCGCGCCTGTTCGCCGAGCAATTGGTCTACATCCTCAATCACGCCGAAGACCGTGTGCTTTGCTACGACGCGGCGTTCCAGCCACTGATCGACGCGCTGCGGCCGCATCTGACGACGATCGAGCATTATATCGTCTATGACGGGCCGAACGGGGATTTCGAGGCTTTGATCGCGCCCGAGAGCGGTGACTATGCCTGGGTCGAGGGCGACGAGCGCGAACCGGCCATGCTCTGCTACACCTCCGGCACCACCGGCAATCCGAAGGGCGTGCTGTACGAGCATCGCTCGACTGTAATCCATGCGATGGCGGAGGTTTGCCCGGACATCTTCAACCTGTCGGCGCGCGCCGTGGTGCTGCCGATCGTGCCGATGTTCCATGCGGCGGCCTGGGGCCTGCCGTTCGCGGCGCCGATCGCCGGGCCGAAGATCGTGTTCACGGCCGATTATACGCCGTCGGCGGTCTGCGAGGTTCTGAACGACGAGGGCGTCACCCATACCGCCGCGGTGCCGACGGTTTGGCTCGGCCTGATGCAATATGTCGCGCAGACTGGAAGCGGCCTCGGCAAGCTGCAACTGGTGACGATCGGCGGCTCCGCCGCGCCGCGCAACATGATCGAATTCTTCCAGAGCCGGGGCATCGAGGTCGGCCACGCCTGGGGCATGACCGAAATGTCGCCGATCGGCACGACCGGCGCGCGGCCGCACAATTGGGATGCGCTGGCGTTCGACGAGAAGATCGACATCATCGCCAAGCAGGGCAGGGCGCCGTTCGGCGTCGAGATGCGCATCGTCAATGACGAGGATGTGCCGCAGCCGCGCGACGGGACCAGTTCCGGACGCCTCCAGGTACGCGGGCCGTGGATCGTGCAGCGTTATTTCAAGGAGGATGCGCCGGCGGTCGACGCGCAGGGCTGGTTCGACACGGGCGACGTCGCGGTGATCCATCCGGACGGGGTGATGCAGATCACCGACCGGGCGAAGGACGTGATCAAATCGGGTGGCGAGTGGATCAGCTCGATCGACCTGGAAAATGCGGCGATGCTCTGCCCGGGCGTCGCCGAGGCGGCGGCGGTGGGCGTGCCGCATCCGAAGTGGGACGAACGGCCGCTGCTGCTGGTAGTCAGGACGGCGGAGGACGCGGTTACCGCGGACGCGATCCAGGCGCATCTCGCCGGGCATGTCGCGCGCTGGTGGCTTCCGGACGAAATCCTTTTCGTCGAAAGCCTGCCCCACACCGCGACCGGGAAGCTGCTGAAGACCGCCCTGCGCGAGGAATATCGCACCTACCAGTTGCAGGTCGCCTGATCCCTCATTCCTCCCCTCGATTTCGAGGGGAGGGGGACCGCTCGCGCAGCGAGTGGTGGAGGGGCCGAGCGAAGCGAGGTTGTTCCAGAAGAAAGAACCGCCTTCGGCGGCCCCTCCACCAGCTTCGCTGGTCCCCCTCCTCGAGAAATCTCGGGGAGGATTTGTCACCCACACTTCCTTTACCGATCCGAGCTTAAGGCGTGCTCGGGGTAGAGAGAGAAACGGGCGCATGCAGGCTGCCACAGCGGCGATTCGTGTTGAGTCTGCGGGCGATGGGTCGCGTGCGGCGGACGTCGGCCCCTGTGCGTGCTTCCCGCTTGCCGCAGAACGGATCGACGCCCTGAGCGGGGAATGGGCCGCACTGGCGACCCACGCGAGCGAACCCAATGCCTTTGCCGAACCCTGGTTCGTCGCGGCGTCTCTGCGCCACCTGGCCGAGGCGCCGATTCGGCTGGCGGAGGTGCGCGACGGCGCCGCTCTGATCGGCGTGCTGCCTTTGGTGGTCGAGCAGGGCTATGGCCGTGTGCCGGTCCGCTTCGTGCAGAACTGGCGCCACCACCATCATTTCTTTGGCGCGCCTTTGGTCGCGGCCGGGCGCGAACAGGATTTCTGGCGGGCACTGCTGACCGGACTCGACGGCGAGGGCTGGGCGCCCGGCTTTCTCCATCTTCGCGATCTGACCGAAGACGGTCCGTTGCACATGGCGTTGAACGCGGTCGCGGCGGAACTCTGGCGGCCGACGCACATCGCCTATCGCGAGACGCGCGCGCTGCTGCAGAGCGAACTGTCGCCGGACGCTTATTATGAACAGGCCGTGCGAAAGAAGAAGCGCAAGGAATTGGCGCGGCTGGGAAATCGGCTGGCCGAGGAAGGGCAGCTCAGCTCACGCTGCTTTGCCCCAGGCGACGATCTTGCTCTGTGGTGCGACGCCTTCCTGCGGCTCGAAGGATCGGGCTGGAAGGGCAGGGAAGGCTCCGCGCTGAATGCGACGGTCGAAACCGAGGCCTTCTTCCGCGAAGCGTTGACGGGCGCCGAGGCCGAAGGCCGGTTGCAGATCGTCGCGCTGGAGCTGGACGGTGCGCCGATCGCGATGCTGGTCAACTTCATCACGCCGCCGGGCAGCTTCTCGTTCAAGACCGCCTTCGACGAGCGTTATGCGCGCTTCTCGCCGGGCGTGCTGGTGCAACGCGACAATCTGGCGATCCTCGACCGCGACGATGTCGCCTGGATGGACAGTTGCGCGTCGGAAAATCATCCGATGATCGACAGTTTCTGGACCGAGCGGCGGACATTGGTCCGCGTGACGGTCCCGCTCGCCGGCCGCCGCCGCCGGCTGTCCCATTTCGCCGCCCGCAAGCTGGAAGATCTGGCTGCCGTTGCCCGCGGCCGCCGTTCGCAAAGACCCGAGGGAGAGACTGCGTGAGCGCATTCCCCGATCCGACGCTGGCCGCGCTCCGCGCCGCTTATCCCGAGCAGCCGATCCTGCTCGACCATGATCTGGTCGATCATCCTTTGCTGAAGCTGGATGCGCTGGCGGCGCTGGCGGGGCGAATCCGCCCGGTCGATGCCGAATATAATCGCGGCGACGTACCCGTGGGCCTCGACCCGGCCGATACGCCGTCCAATGGCCTGTCGATCGCCGACACGATCCGCAGCATCGAGGACTGCGGCTCGTGGATGGTGCTCAAGTTTATCGAGCAGGACGAGACCTATCGCGGCTTGCTGCACGATGTGCTCGCCGATGTCGCTCCGGCCGTCCGCGACGCGACGGGCGAGATGCTGAAGCGCGAGGGCTTCATCTTCATCTCCTCGCCCAGATCGGTGACGCCGTTTCACTTCGACCCGGAGCACAACATCCTGCTGCAGATCCTGGGCAGCAAGACCATGACGATCTTCGCCGCCGACGACGAGAAGGTTGTCCCGGGCGTCGAACATGAGCGCTTTCACAATGGCGGCCACCGCAATTTGCCCTGGCGCGAGGATCTGGCGCCGGAGGGGCGGCCGTTCGCGCTGACGCCGGGGAAGGCCGTCTATGTGCCGGTAAAGGCGCCGCACTGGGTGCAGAACGGGCCGGAAGTCTCGATCTCGCTTTCCATCACCTGGCGCTCCGAATGGAGCTATGACGAGGAATATGCCCGGCGGATGAACCATATCCTGCGCCGCGCGGGCATGAAGCCGCGCGCGCCGGGGCGCTTTCCCGATAATAATCGGCTGAAGTCGATCGGCTATCGCGCGATCGCCAAGGCTGGCCGGATCGGACGCATTTCTTGACCGCCCGCCAGCCCGAATTGCTGGTCGTGGTCGATACCGAGGAGGAGTTCGACTGGACCAAGCCGTTCGACCGGATTGCCACCGCGACACGGTCGATCCCCGCGCAGGCGCGGGCGCAGGCCATCTATGATGAGATGGGCATCGTCCCGACCTATGTCTGCACCTATCCGGTCGCCTGCGACCCGATCGCGGTTTCGTATCTGAAGCGCCTGCAGGATGAGGGGCGGGCAGAAATTGGCGCCCATCTGCATTCATGGGTGACGCCGCCGCATCGCGAAGAAGTCTGTGTTTTCAACAGCTATGAGTGCAATCTTCCCGAAGAGCTGGAATATGCGAAGATCGGTGCGCTGACCGACGCGCTGGAAGCGGCGTTCGGGCGCAAGCCCGCCGTCTTCAAGGCAGGCCGCTACGGCTTCGGCAGGAACACCGCGCGGATCCTTGCCGAGCATGGCTACAAGGTGGATTGCAGCATGCTGCCGCGCAGCGATCTGCGCGGCGATGGCGGCCCTGATTTTCGCCGTGCGCCGGACGAGCCGGTCTGGCTGGATCGCGCGGCGGGGCTGCTCGAAGTGCCGGTGACCACCGGCTATTTCGGCGCGGTGCCGGCTGCCGGCTGGATTTTCTCGCGCCTGTTCGACAACAGGAAGGCGATCGGCCTGCGCGTCCCGGGTATGCTGGCGCGCAGTGGCCTGGTGTCACGCTCGCGGCTGACGCCTGAAGGAATCAGCGCGGCCGAACAATGCCGCCTGCTGGACGCGCTGGTGCGGCAGGGCCGGCAGACTTTCAGTCTGGTCTATCACAGCCCGAGCCTGGCGCCCGGTTACACCCCCTATACGGACGATGATGTCGAGGTGGCGGAGTTCGTCGCCGCGATCGCGCAGGTGCTGACCTATTTCCGCGACGTGATCGGCGGGCGCTTCACCACGTTGCGCAAGATTCACGCGCGGATGAGCGCGCAGCCGGCCGCTGGGGAGCAGCCGGCTGCGGCTCGCAGACTGGCAGCCTAGTTGGCGCTGGCCGCGGGCGCGGCCGGAGCAGCAGCCGGGCGCGGCGCACGGGGCTGGTTGCCGCCGAGCGTGTCGCCGAAGAAGCTGCCGCGATACCAGCGCGGCGCGGTCGGCGCATTCGCGACCTCACGGGCGATCCGGTAATTCAGCTCGGCGAAGCGGGCGCCGGCCCGCCAGTTGAACGGCTGACCCAGCTCGTCCTCGACGCCATGATAATTGCCGGCCAGGAAACCGCGGAACATCGCCTCGCCGCCATTCTGGAAGCCGGTCATCAGGAAGACCGACGGCACGCCCGCCTGCACGAACGGATAGTGATCCGAGCGGGTGAACAAGCCCTCTTCGGGTAGCGGATCGTCGGACAGCTGCACATTCATCGCCTCGGCGGCGCGGCGTACCATCGGCCCCATGTCCGAATGCTCCGAGCCGAAGGCGATCACGTCCTGAAAATCGTACAGCAGGATCGGCATGTCGAGATTGACGACGCCGACGACCCGGCCATTGCCGACCGGATTGTTGGCGAGGAAGCTGGCGCCGAGCAGCCCCTTCTCTTCGGCCGTCACGGCGGCGAGCAGGATCGGGCGGCGCGGGCGGTTGGCCGGATCGTTGAACTGGCGGGCGACCTCGATCAGCGTCGAGATGCCGGTCGCATTGTCCATGGCGCCATTATAGATGGTGTCGGGGTTGCCGCTCGCCGGCGGGCGCTGGCCCTGGCCGTTCGGGTTGATCGTGCCGACGTGATCCAGATGCGCCATCAGCACCACATATTCATTGGCGACCGTGGGATCGGTGCCCGGAATGATGCCGACCACGTTGGGGCTGTCGAACGTTTCAGCCGTCGCGCTTTTTTCCGCGCGGATGGTCTGGCGAAGCGCGAAGCTGGCCGGCACGCGGTTCGCGGCGATATCGGCCGAGACCTGCGCCCAGGTACGGCGGGAACCGGCGAACAGAGCGGTCGCGACCGGCGCGTCGGCGGCGGCGATGAACTTCAGCTGCTGGTGCGGCGCGCCCGGATTGCCCTCGGCATTCAGCCAGGTCATCGACGGACGGCTGGTGAAGGCGGTCTGGAGCCTCTCCAGCGGCGCCGAGGTTGCGGCGGCTTCGGGCCGCAGCATGATGATGCCGACCGCGCCACGGGCTGCCGCCATCTGCGCACGGCCCTGGCCGAGGTGAGCGGAGACGTCGCTGGCCAGGCCCTGCGGCAGGCCGGCAAGCATCACCACCACTTTGCCGCGCACGTCGAGGCCGCGATAATTGTCATGACCCTGGGTCGGCGCATCGAGGCCGTAGCCGACGAAGACCAGACCAGCATCCACCGCGACCGGCTGCGCGGTGTAGCCCGGCGTGAAAACGAAGCCCTGGCCCGAGTTGAAGCTTTGCGTGCCGACGCGCAACGTACCGCCCGGCTGGGTGCGGTGACGGGCAAGGCGGACCTGCTGGTACCAGCTGTCGCCATTGCCCGGCATGACGCCCAGGCCGGCAAATTGCGACGCGACGTAGCGCGCGGCGATTTCATGGCCGGGCGTGCCGGGGTCGCGGCCGCCGAGCAGATCGTCGGACAGGAATTGCACATGGCTGCGGAAGGCGCTCGGGGTGAAGCCGAGTTCGGTCTTGAAGGCCAGGTCTTCGGCGGAAAGCTGCGCCGGTGCCGCCGGGGTCGGCTGCGGCGGGGGCGGGGGCGTCTGGCCCTGCTGTTCGGCATGCTCCGAATGGTCGTGGCCGCCATGGCCCATATGATATTGCGCGGCTGCAGGCGTGGCGAAAGCGAAGGCGGCGGCGGAAACCGCCAGCAGAATCTTGATGCGCATAGGTTTGGAGAATCCCGCTCGACTGGAAGTGTGTTGTCGGCATAGTGCGCGTAGGCGCCCCGATCAATCGCCCTTTCCGCCAACCACCTCGCCGGATCGACGGGGGAGCGGCCTTGCCCTGTTCCCGGCGCCTGCTATAGAGCGCCGCCTGCTGGCGGTCCAAGCGGGCGTGGCGGAACTGGTAGACGCGCTGGATTTAGGTTCCAGTATCGCAAGATGTGGGGGTTCGAGTCCCTTCGCCCGCACCAGTCTCCGCCCCGAGCCGGGCCGCTATCGCCTTTTCCTGATCCGTTAGAAAGTTCGAGCCCTACCCATGCAGACCGTT
Source organism: Sphingomonadales bacterium UBA2369 (assembly GCA_002344055.1). Lineage (GTDB taxonomy): Bacteria > Pseudomonadota > Alphaproteobacteria > Sphingomonadales > Sphingomonadaceae > Allosphingosinicella. Next base: position 119,988 of record DDTH01000008.1, on the reverse strand, counting down.
GAGACGTTGAACGAAGGCCTCAAGCGCGGCTACCGCATCACCATCGCGGCCAAGGATATCGACGCCCGCATCGACGCGGAGCTGAAGTCGATCGCGCCGCAGGTCCGCATGCCCGGCTTCCGCCCCGGCAAGGTCCCCGCCAATCTGGTCCGCAAGATGCATGGCGCGCAGCTGCAGCAGCAGGCGCTGGAAACGGCGATCCAGGAAAGCGTGCAGAAGCTGCTGAACGACAACAAGCTGCGCCCGGCGATGCAGCCGAGCGTGCGGCTGGACGATGGCTACAAGCCGGCCGGCGACGCGGTGGTCGAGGTCGAGGTCGAGACGCTGCCGGACGTGCCGGAAGCGAAGATCGACGCGCTGGTGCTGGAGCGGCTGCAGGTCGAGCCGACCGATGCGATGATCGACGATCAGGTCGCGCGCATGACCGAGGGCCAGAAGAGCTTCGAAAGCGCGCCCAAGGCGCACAAGGCGCGGCAGGGCGATTCGGTGCTGATCGACTTCATCGGCAAGGTCGATGGCGAGCCGTTCGAGGGCGGCACGGGCGAAGGCATGGCGGTCGAACTCGGCTCGGGCCGGCTGATCCCGGGCTTCGAGGACCAGCTCGTCGGCGCCAAGGCGAATGACGAGAAGGTGCTGAACGTCACCTTCCCGGCCGATTATCCGGTCGATTACCTCAAGGGCCGCGCCGCGACCTTCGACGTGACCGTCAACGAGGTGCAGACGCCGAAGGAAGCCAAGGCCGACGACGATTTCGCCAAGTCGATGGGTCTGGAGAGCCTGGAGCAGCTCCGCGGCCTGCTGAAGGGCCAGGTCGAGCAGGAGCTGAACGGCCTGACCCGCACCCACATGAAGCGGCAATTGCTCGACCAGCTCGCCGCCGCGCACGATTTCCCGGTGCCGCAGTCGATGGTCGAGGCCGAATTCGACCAGATCTGGAAGCAGCTGGAGCATGAAGCCAGCCACGAGGCCGATCCGGAAGCGGCGCGCGCCGAGATGGAGAAGGAGCGCGACGATTATCACGCGATCGCCGAGCGCCGCGTGCGCCTCGGCCTGCTGCTCAGCGATCTGGGCCAGAAGAATGGCGTCGAGGTCAGCCAGCAGGAAATGAACCAGCTGATCATGCAGGCGGCGCAGCAATATCGCCCCGACGACCGGCAGAAGTTCATCGACTATATCCGTCAGGAGCCGATGGCCGCCGCGCAGCTGCGGGCGCCGCTCTATGAGGACAAGGTCGTCGACTTCCTGTTCGGCAAGGCTTCGACCAGCGACCGCGCCGCGACCCGCGAGGAGCTGGAAGCCGCGATCGAGGCCGAGGAAGGCCATGTCCACGGCCCGGGCTGCGGGCATGATCACGATCATGCGCCGGCCAAGAAGCCTGCGGCGAAGAAGGCTGCTGCCAAGAAGGCGGATGCTGAAGCCAAGCCCGCCGAGGCCAAGAAGGCGCCGGCGAAGAAGGCCAAGGCCGAGGCTGCTCCCGCCGAGGAGAAGGCCGCTCCAGCCAAGAAGCCTGCGGCGAAGAAGCCTGCTGCCAAAAAGGCCTGAGGCAATCCACACCCGCTCATTGTCGAAGCACTGTCCTTCTTCTTTTAACCTGAGGGAAGTAAGGACAGGCCTTCGACAGGCTCAGGCTGAACGGGTTGGGGTGAATGGCCGACGTGGACGCATCGTTTGAGAAGCAGATCGTGAACGTGGCGGGCTCAGGCCCCCGCATCGCCGTCCTGCTGCCCTGCTATAACGAGGAAGCCGCGATCCGGCAGACGGTGGCGGCGTTCCGCGCCGCGCTGCCGCTGGCGGAGATCTACGTCTACGACAACAATTCGTCCGACCGCACCCGCGAGGTCGCGGCCGAGGCTGGCGCGATCGTCCGCACCGAGCGGATGCAGGGCAAGGGCCATGTCGTCCGCCGCATGTTCGCCGACGTCGAGGCCGACATCTATGTGATGGCCGATGGCGACGCGACCTATGACGCCAGCGCCGCGCCGCAGCTGGTCGCGAAGCTGATCGACGAGCAGCTCGACATGGTCGTCGGCGCGCGGAAGAACGAGGTGGAGGAAGCCTATCGCCGCGGCCATGTGCTCGGCAACAAGGTGTTCACCGGCATTCTCTCCTTCCTGTTCGGTCGGACGTTCAGCGACATCTTCTCCGGCTACCGCATCTTTTCGCGGCGGTTCGCCAAGAGCTTCCCGGCCCTGGCGCGCGGCTTCGAGACCGAGACCGAGATCAGCGTGCATGCGCTGGAACTGGCGATGCCGGTCGGCGAAGTGGTCACCGCTTATGCGGCGCGGCCCGAAGGATCGGTCTCCAAGCTCAGCACCTATCGCGACGGCTGGCGGATCATGAAGACGATCCTGCATCTGTTCCGGATCGAGCGGCCGGTGCTTTTCTACGGCGGCTTCGGCCTGTTCCTGGCCATTCTCGCCGCGATCCTGATGGTGCCGATCATCGTCACCTATTTCCAGACCGGTCTGGTCCCGCGCTTCCCGACCGCGATCCTGGCGACCGGCCTAATGATCGTCGCCTTCATGAGCTTCATGTGCGGACTGATCCTCGACACGGTCGTGCGCGGCCGGCGCGAGGTACGGCGGCTGCACTATCTGGCGCTGCCGGGGGTGGCGGATCTGGGAAGATCGGCGAAATAACAGCGCCTGTAGCGTCCGACGTCTGGTCCAGCCGCGCGCCGTGCCTAGGCCGCCAGTCTGAATTCAGGCTCAATCTCTTGAAGATCCCCTTCACTGGGGACGCGCAGCTGCATTTCCTCAATCCAGCTTGATATCCAATCGCGCTTGTCTCGCGACCATGCGTCATCGATCGGCCGTCCCAGTGATATCGAGCGCACCCGGATCATTTCTTCGACGGTGGCGCGGATGATCGCGGGAACCCGATGACGGTCCAATTCTGCTCTGACCAACTCGTCGTCCGCCTCCAGGTTGGCGAGTATGGCTTTCACATATCCTGGCGCCTCAGCCGATTCTTCTCCGCGTGAGCCGATCAGCGTGGCCAATACATCCTGAATGCCTCTGGTAACAAAAGGGGCAGGAATAACGACATCGTCGAGGATGCGCCTGCTGTGCCAAGCGAATAGCACCCCACTGATGGTGCGATAGATATCGAGAAAATTCCCCAGCCCGCCCAAATTTCCTCGATCCGCATGACGCTCAAGTCGCGTTTGAACGTGGCGTTGCACGAAGGCCCAGATCGCCTCGCGCAATTCGGTCACCGTTCCGCCACTCGATCCGATTTTCCAATGGTCGGGAACGTCGCCCGAAAAAGGATCGCGCGAACGCCAGCGCCCTCCGCCACCGCTGCCCGAAGGCGTGCCATCGTTGAAACGGATCGTCGTGTTGTTCATGAAATCGATCGCGGCATCGATCCCGTCGAGCGCATCGACATATTCGATCAGCCCGTCGCCGCTTTCCATGACTCGCTGCAATCGGTTGCCGGCGATGTTCCCTCCGGCCCGGTCGCGTAGCAGGCGCTCAAGCTGTTTCACCGAACAGAGCGGACCCTTCACCTCCTGGCCATCGATCCACCCTTGCAGTTGGCCCACGGCTGGCCGGTCGAACTTGGCCTGATCGTCGTCCTTGAGCGAAAAAGTGAAAGTGTGATTTGTGGGATCGATCTTCCACGAGAATGTCGGGAGCGTCTCGTCGCGCTTGAATATTCGAAGTGCGATGTCGGTGACCTCCGCGGAAATGGCCGTAGCGACCAAAAGCTGCCCTTCGTCGGTGAGGATCAATGAGCGGATTTTCAACTCGAAGGCCTCACCTGCCCGTGGCTTCGGCTCCTCAATAGCGACCGCTTTAAAATCTTTCGGATCAACGCGCGAGAAGGTCAATTCTTCATGTTTCAACGCTTTCGTTACAGTCTGCCGGGTAGCAAACCAGAGGCATGCTTCGCTGTTCCCGCCGGTGAGCGCTGCATCGGACATGTTTGCACTTCCGGCGAGCCAATAGGTGCATTCCGGTGTCTCAAAGGCCAGTGCTTTTGCGTGCATGTTGCGGCCGGTCTTCTGCGGCACCGCCGAAATCAGTTCGATATTGCCCAGCGTGTCGCGCAGCACGGCGAAGCGCTCCATCGGCAGATTGCTATAGCCTGATTGGCTAACGATCTCGATCGCGGCGTCTGGCCAACGATCCCTTATTCGTTCGACCATGCGAAGTTTCTTGCCGAAGAACGGAGCCAGCAGCGTGACCTTGCTAACCGTCCTGTCGGTCAATCGAGCCACAATCTGCGGCCACAATCCGCTATCGTGGCTGGACAACAACTCGACGCTCTGGCTAGCGCCAGGTGTATCGGTCAACCAAGGAAAAGCCGCTCTTGCCTGATCGAAAATGTCCCTCTTCAGCCATTCGGCTATTGGGCCTGCCTCGTCCGCATACCGCCAGAATTGCTGGAATATCGACGAGATAAGGTGCGCATTGGCATTCCTATCGTCGCCGCTTGACGATTCCGTCGTTGAGATGAGTTCGAAATTATGCCCTGTGCCGGCTGCGGTGCAGTTGTTGCTCCCGACCGATGCCATGGCCTTTTTGTCGCCGATTGCCAGATACAGCTTTGGGTGGAAAACTCCCTCGGCCCTGATCATAGGGATCACGAAATAGTTTCGATCGAAACCTTGGCCTTGCTTTCCGGCCGCTAGGATGTCGCTGTAGCGGTCGTTATCGACGAATATGACGACCGCCGCACTTTCGAATGCGGGTGTCGCAAGTATCCGCCGTTCGAAAAAGAGCGGATCGAATTCGTAGGTCGCGACAAATGCGAACCTGCCCCTGGATTTCTTCAGAAATTCCATGAAGTCGGTGATCATGAACCGACGCCTTCCAGAAGGGAGTCGAGCAAGTCCAGACCGTCACTGGTCAGGCTCTGTCCTTGTTCCGGATCGCTGACAATCAGCCGCAAGTCTCTGAGCACTTGCATTGCGCTCGGAAAACGCGGGTTCCCGGGGTTTACGTCGTCTCGGGCCAGGTCCGTGCCTATGATCTTTGTACCGTCGACACGGAACAGTGGCGGACTCCCACCGAAGCCTTTTTCATAGCTCATAGTTTCATGCTGGCGAACGATGAACCGGCTCAGCAGCCGCGACATGACATCACGGTTCGGCATGTTCCACCAATCTTCACCGTGATCTTTGACGAGCGCCTGTGCGACCGTAGGCATGGAAACGTCAGCGAACGGATCGAAGACCTTTTTTATGTTCCAGCCCCTATGGGCCTCATCGACAGTAAGATCGTATCGAAGCAGTAAGGCAAAGAGTAGCAGGGTGGCTATTGCGGGGCCGGCAGGCCCAGAAACGAAATCCTCTTCGATCAACGCCGTACGCAGGGACTTTTCGACCAGCGGATTGGCTTCGAAAATCTTCGCCGCGTCCGCAGCCCCTTCCATCACGCCGGCAATATGGATCCCAAGCAGAGCCAGCGATTCCACCGGCGTGAGGTCAATGAAGGAGATTGGCAAGTCTTCCGAGAGATACTCGCTCAGGGTCGATCTCGCTTCCGAACTATCAAACGCCTCGACAACCTCTCCTACCGTAAGGCCCGCTGAACGATAACGGATCGCGCGCACGAGGCCAGCCAGAAGCGATTCGAGCGCAATAGTAAGATAGTTGTGGAAATGAAAAATTCGCCAACGCTCAGATATATCGACCAGCGCGCGCGGCGTTTCCACAGGAATAATATCGCTGTCTGCCTCGCACATGATCCGATAATAGGTCAAATCATCGAATGATTTAGTATCTAGCTCAAGTCCTACTTCACTCGTGATATCTACTGACCATAGCAATAGCATTAAGCTCATACGTCTTCGAAAATGGGAATTGAGCCGATCGCCATTGTTGACCGCAAAGAACAAATCCCGCAGCGGCAGGAGGTCGAAATCGTCCGCTGCCCTCAACTCGCACAATCCAGCCGCGCTGCCGAACTCCTGGAGAACCTTGAGTTTGACCGGATTTTGAGGCTCCAGATCAACGAATCTCGTTTCCGCGACGGCACGGCCGAAAGCATCGGCCAATTGGCGACCCCCTGCAGAAAGTTTCCCCGACTCTAGCGCCGCTGATTGCTGCTCTTCGTCCTCGCTTTCTGCCTCCTCGGTACCCAGGCTCTCCTCAAACAGGCCGAGATTGATCAACGATCCTTTGTATGCGCCGAATCCGCTGGTGCTATCGCGCAGATGGCTCCAATTGCTAAGATCGATCAATCCTCTAGTGTGAACCCTGGCGAAGTCCACGGCCTGGTTGGACCCTTGTAAAGCTCCTCCGTCGCACGGGCGGCCCTCGTGGTGGAGAACCGCACCCAACGTCATTGCGCGCTCATCAATGAGTACAAGTCGGATGGCCTGATCGAAGCTGGCTGTCCCTCCCATTCTTTCATGAGCGCGTTGAAAGGCCCAGGGAAAGAAGGAGTAGTAACGAGCGCGTGGTGTGATCGAGGTTATACAATGGAGCAGTTCGGCGCCCAGCCGCGCGCCGACGCGAAGAGTCATTCCGAGCGGGTCGCCCGTACCGGACGACGGCAACTCACTGTTCCAGTTGACTAGGCCGATTCCGGCCGGAAGCCGCTTCAAATCCAGCAAGTCACCCTCGACCCTTCAGAAGTTGTCGCTGACTCATGTCTATGGCTTGATCGGCAGCTTATCGCCCGTGGTATTGGCAACATGCCCGGCGCGATTACAACAGTCCAGCTGGGAATTGTAGCACGCTTCTGTCGGCGGTCGCCTCGCGGCAGGCGCAGCATCGATGCGGCGGCGAAGCGGCCTTGGTCATCGCGATGGGTCGCAGCGGGCGCGGGAGCGCATATTGCCCAGAATGGATTGCCGGGAATGTCCAGCTTTCCCTTCGCGGCGGCCTCCTCTAACCAGAGCCCATGACCGCGCTCGATATCATCGTCATCCTGCTGATCGGCCTGGGTGTGTTCTCCGGCTTCCGGAAGGGGCTGGCCTACACCATCCTGTCGCTGGGCGTGTGGGTGCTGATCGTGCTGGCGCTATGGCTGCTGCACGGGCCGATCAGCCGGGGGCTGGAAAGCATCATCGCGCAATCGGGCGCCTATGTGCTGGCCTTCGTGGCGATCTTCGCGATCATGTTCGTGGGCGGGAAGGTGATCGCGGCGCGGATGTCGCGGGGCGTTCGCAAGTCGTTCGTCGGCGGCCTGGACCGGCTGCTGGGCGCGGGCTTCGGGGCGCTGAAGGGCCTCGTTTACGCGACCCTGTTCTACATGGCGTTCAGCTTCGCCTATGACACGATCTGGGGACGCGCGGCGGCGCGGCCGCAATGGATCGCGAACGCGGTGACCTATCCGCTGGTGCACGGCACCGCGAACACGTTCGTCGACCTGGTCGAGGCGCGGCAGCGCGGCGGCGGTGCGGCGACGACGGGCAGCGAGAAGGCCGCGACGAAGACGAAATGACGCAGATCAGGCTCTACGACACGCTGGCGCGGGAAAAGAGGCCGTTCCAGCCGGGGGATCCGTCGCGCATCACCATGTATGTGTGCGGGCCGACCGTCTATAATCGCGCCCATATCGGCAATGCGCGGCCAGCGGTGGTGTTCGATACGCTCGCGCGGCTTATCCGGCATGCGCACGGGCCGGACAGCCTCACCTATGCGCGCAACGTCACCGATGTGGACGACAAGATCATCGACGCGGCGCGCGCCGAGGGCGTCGATCCCGACGTGATCACCCGGCGCTACGAGGATTTCTACCTGGCCGACATGGGCGCGCTGGGCGTTCGCCCGCCGGACATTGCGCCCAAGGCGACTGAGCATGTCGGCGAGATGATCGCGATGATCGCGCGGCTGATCGAGACTGGCAATGCTTATGCGGCGGACGGCCACGTGCTGTTCCACGTGCCGAGCGACCCGGATTATGGCGCGCTCGGGCGGCGGGATCGCGACGCGATGGTTGCCGGGGCGCGGGTCGAGGTCGCGTCCTACAAGAAGGACCCGGCGGATTTCGTATTGTGGAAGCCTTCGGCGCCGGAAGTGATCGGCTGGGATTCGCCCTGGGGGCGGGGACGGCCGGGCTGGCACATCGAATGCTCCGCGATGATCGAGAAGCATCTGGGCACGACGATCGACATTCATGGCGGCGGGCTCGACCTGATCTTCCCGCACCACGAGAATGAGATCGCGCAGAGCCGCTGCGCCCATGGTGGCGCTGCGCTGGCGCGGCACTGGGTGCACAATGGCTTCCTGTCGATGGGCGGCGCCGAGAAGATGTCGAAGAGCCTCGGCAATGTCGTGACGGTCGGCGATCTGCTCGCGCAGGGCCATCGCGGCGAGACGCTGCGGCTCTGCCTGCTGTCGGCCCACTACCGCCAGCCGCTGGAGTGGAGCGAGGTGCTGATCGCGCAGAGCAAGGCGACTTTGGATCGGCTGTACCGGGTTGCGGGCGATGTGACGCCGGGGGTGGCGGATGCGGGTGTGATCGACGCGCTGGCGGACGATCTGAATACGCCGCTGGCTTTGTCGCGGCTGGCAGCGGTGGATGATCCTGCGGTCTTGCGGGGTTCCGCGATGGTGCTGGGGCTGTTGTCCGATACGGCTGACGCCTGGTTCCGCGGCGAGGGCGATGCCGATGTGGACGCGCGTGTCGCCGCGCGCACGGACGCCAAGCAGCGGCGCGACTTCGCGGAGGCGGATCGCATTCGCGACGAACTGGCGGCGGAGGGCATATTGCTCGAGGACGGGCCGCAGGGCACGATCTGGCGGCGACCCTAGCCAATCCTCCCGTCGCTTCGAGGGGAGGAATTTTCGTCGATCGTGCCTATATCTCGCCCGTGGCTACTCCTCTCTACACGCGCGACATTCTCCGGCTGGCCGCGAGCATCCCCTACCTCGGGTTGCTGGACGAAGCCGACGCACGCTCGGAGCGGGCTTCGGCGGTTTGCGGGAGCCGGGTGACGGTGACCGTCACGGTGGATGAAATGGGGCGCGTGTCGGGGCTGGGGCAAGAGGTTCGGGCGTGCGCGCTCGGGCAGGCTTCGGCGGCGCTGATGGGACGGAACGCGATCGGCCGGAGTGCGAAGGAACTGGCGGCAGCACGCGATGCGCTGGCGGAATTTCTGGAGGGTGCGCGCGAGGATGCGGGCGATTGGCCGGGGCTGGAGGCGCTGGCTGCGGCGCGGGCCTATCCGGCGCGGCATCCGTCGATCCTGCTGCCGTTCGAGGCGGTGACGGAAGCGGCGCTGCGGGCCGCCGGTCAGGACCGCGCGGTTTCGCTGACCTCTTCCTCGTCATCTTCCGACAGATAGTCGGCGGCGTCGATATTGATGCCTTTGCCTTCCGAGCGGGGCTTGCTCAGCGGCTCCGGCTCCGGCGTCGGGACATTCTTGCGGAACAGCGAGCGGCCGGACGTGATGTCCCCCGCGACCTGCAAAGCGAGCCGTTCCGCATCGCGCCGGCGCACGTCGGCGATCGCCTCGTCCGCGTCCTGCTTGCTGTAGCCGAGTCCGACCAGGGCGGCGTGCCCCATCGCCATCGCCGATTCCAGCGTCTCGCGAATCTCATAGTCGACGCCGGTGCGGATCAGGCGCATGGAATGGCCACGATCGTAGGAGCGGACGAAGAGCTTCGCCGCCGAGAATTCGGCCTGGCAAAGCTCGACGATCCGGTCCGCCTCCTCGGCATCGTCGACGCAGATCATGATCGCCTCCGCCTCCGCCGCGCCGGAGGCGTGCAGGACGTCCAGCCGCGTGCCGTCGCCATAATAGACCTTGAAGCCGAAGCGGCCGGCGGCACGGATCATGTCCACGTCCTTCTCGATCACCGACAGGCTGACATCGCGCGCGAGGAGCGCCTGGGCGACAACCTGCGAGAACCTGCCGAAACCGATGAACAGGACATCGCCCAGGAGGCCGTCGGCATCTTCGGTGCCTTCGCGCGATACCGTCGCTTCCGGGATCAGCCGGTCGACGATGATCACGACCAAAGGCGTCAGCACCATCGAGATGATCACCACGGCGGTGAACAAGGCGTTCTCCTGCGCGCTCAGCAAACCGGCGGCGATGCCGGCGGAATAGAGGACGAAGGCGAACTCGCCGCCCTGCGCGAACAGGGCGGCGCGGCGCACCGCTTCGCTCCGGCTCGCCCTGAACAGGCGGGCGATGACATAGATGCCGGCGCCCTTGGCCGCCATCGCGGCGGCGACCGCCGCGAGCACGAATGCCCATTGGTCAATCACCAAAGAGACGTCGAGCGACATGCCGACGCTGAGGAAGAAGAGACCGAGCAATATGCCGCGGAACGGCTCGATGTCCGCGGCGAGCTGGTGGCGATAGGTCGAATCGGACAGCAATACGCCCGCGAGGAAGGCACCCATCGCCATCGACAGCCCGCCCCATTGCATCGCCAGCGCCGCGCCGAGCACGACCAGCAGTCCGGCGGCGGTCATCACTTCCCGCGCGCCGGTGCGCGCCAGGATCGAGAAGAGCGGATCGAGCAGATAGCGGCCGGCGAAGATCAAGGCGAGGATCGCACCCACCGCGGTCAGCGCGGCCTGCCAGGCGGGAGTGGCCTGCGCATCGGGACCGGCCGCGAGCGCGCCGAGCAAGGCGACGATCGCCAGCAAGGGCACGATCATCAGATCCTCGAACAGCAGGATCGCGACCGCGCGCCGGCCGCTTTCCGAGCCGGTGCCTTCGCCTTCCTCGACCATCCGCATGATCACCGCGGTGGAGGACAGGACGAAGCCGGAAGCGGCGATGAAGGATACGATCAGGCTGAAGCCGAAGCCCATGCCGGCCAGGGTCAGGATGAAGATGCAGGCGAGCACCTGCGCCGCGCCCAGGCCGAAAATCTCGCCGCGCATGCGCCACAGGCGCTGCGGCCGCATCTCGAGGCCGATGAGGAAGAGGAACATGACGACGCCGATCTCGGCGACGTGCAGCAGGGTCACTGGATGGGTGACGACGCCGAACCCCCAGGGGCCGATGACGAGGCCGGCGATGAGGTAACCGAGGATCGCGCCGAGGCCGAGCTTGCGGAACAAGGGCACCGCGATGACGCCCGCGCCCAGGAGGGCGACCGCATGGCCCAGTTCCAGTCCGCCCGCTTCCGCCGCCATGTCCGTCCTCCCGGTTCCGCAGTCGCGGCGCGGGCGGGCGGGGTCAAGGGCGGATCAGGGCGAGGACGCGCGCGGTGACGCTTTCCGGGGTCGCGTCGGCATCGACCCGGTGGTTGGCCTTGCGATAATGAGGCCTGCGGCGAGCGGCGAGCGTGGTCAGCGTAACGAGCAGGTCCGCGCCGGCCAGGAGCGGGCGGTTCGGCGCCCCTCGCAGGCGTGCGGCGAGAATGTGCGGCGGCGCGTCGAGCCAGATGGTGGTGGCGCGGGCGAGGAGGATGCGGCGCGTTGCGGCATGCGTCATCGCCCCGCCGCCGGTGGCGAGAATGAGCGGGGCGGGTTCGAGCAGGCGGTCGATGGTCCGGCGCTCCAAGGCGCGGAAATGCGGTTCTCCGTGCGTGGCAAAGAGGCGAGCGATGGTCTCGCCGGTCTCGCGTTCGATGTCCGCGTCCGAGTCATAGAAGGGCAAAGCGAGTCGCCGTGCCAGCAGCGCCCCGATGGTGGTCTTGCCTGCGCCTGGCAGGCCGACGAGCGCAATGGGGGCGGCGGGCGGCATCTGGTCCGTATCGGGAGTGCTCCCGTCCCTGACAAGGGAAGGCGGATCGCCGGTGGAAACCGAACCCTTCATGCGCGCCGGGGCTGTACAGAGGGGCGCCGCTTGGGGCAAAAGCCCGGCCATGCCTCCCAGCCGTTTCCAGTCGCTTTCCACTGATCGTCGCCGCCGTGGCGTTTCGCCGGGCATCATTGCCCTGATCGTGCTCGTCTTGATCGCCGGCTTCCTCTTCTTCATGTCCACGCTCGACACCGAAAAGCCGACCAGCCGGATGGAGCAGGACGTCACCGATGCTCTCCCGAAGAGCTAAGTCCTTACTGCTCGCATGCGGCGTCTGCGCGGCGATCCTGCCCGCGGTCGCGGTCAATGCGAGCGGCACACTGCCGCCGGGCTTTGGCGATCCGGGCGCACAACCCAAGGCGCCGCCGCCCGCGCCGACTCCCACTCCGACGACAATCCGGCCGGAGGATGAGACGCCGGTCGTGCCGGTGCGCCCGGCCCGGCCGGAGCCGCAGGTGCAGGAAACGACCGATTCGGCGCTGGCCGACCTGGAGATGCTGCCGCCGCCTCCGCCGCCACCGCTCTATGACATTCCGGCGGGGACCGAGCGGCCGACGGACATTGTCGGCGTCATCAACGTCACCAATCGCGGCTTGCCGATCGACGCGTTCGGCGATGCGAGCGGGCCGTTCCTTGCCACGTTGATGCAGCGGCTGGATGCGCCCATCCCGTCGCGCTGGGCCCAGATAACGTTGCGCCGCGCCTTGATGTCGCGCGTCACCGCGCCGCGAATGATCGATCCGGCGGATTTCGTCGCCGCGCGCGTCCGGTTGCTGGTTCGGATGGGCGAGGCGGATGGCGCGCGGATGCTGGCGCAAGCGATCGACGTGGTCAGCTATACGCCGATGATGGTGGGCGCGGCCTATGAGGCGTCGCTGGCCAGTTCGGACCCGGCGGGGCTTTGCCCGCTGATTCAGAAGGGCCGCGAATCGTTCGACGATCCGGCGTGGCCAATGGCCGACGCGATGTGCGCGGCAATGGAAGGCGAGCCGGGGCGAGCCGGCGCCCTGCTCGACGAGGCGCGGCGCAAGGGCGCGCGCGGCATCGACCTGTTGCTGGCTGAAAAGATTGTGGGTGCCGGCAGCGGCACCGGTCGATCGGTCGAGATTGACTGGAACGAAGTACCGGAGCTGAATGTCTGGCGCTTCGGGCTTGCGAGCGCGGCCGGCGTCACGCTGCCGGAACGGCTGATCGGCCCGGCCGGGGCGCGGATGCAGGCCTGGCTGGCACGGGCGCCGATGGTGCCGGCCGGCGACCGGCTGGACGCAGCCGATGCGGCGGCGACGCTGGGGGTGTTTTCGTCCGTCTCGCTGATGAACGCGCATGCCCTGGCCTTCGACATGCGCGCTGCGGCGGGCGAAGCCGAGGCGCAGGGATCGCTCACCGGTCGGCTCGCTTCTGCCTTCAACGGCGAACCGGCCGATCGCCTGGTCGCGCTGCGCGGTATCTGGGGCCGAGACCAGGCGGATGCGGGCGATATCTATCCCAGGCTGATCCTGACGGCGGGCGCAGTGGCGCAGCTGGCGGTGGACGGTGACTATGCCGGCGACGTGGACCAGATCGTCGCGTCGCTCTTCACCGCCGGGATGGACGGCGAGGCGGCGGCCTGGACCGACATCGTCGAAGGCGAAGGCGGATCGAGCCTGGCTTGGGCATTGCTCGCGGTCGGGGCGCCGCGCCTGACGGTCGAGGTCGACGGCTCGCGCATTCGCGGTTTTGCCGGCGCGGATGGCGATCTGCGCGCGCGGATGCTGGCGGCGGCATTGGCCGGGCTGGGGCGGATGGACGACAGTGCGGCGATCGCGCAGGGGATCGACGTGGCGCGCACCGATGCATGGACCGAGGCGCTCGACCGGTCGGCATCGGCCGGGCAGGGTGGTACGGTCGTGCTGCTGGCGGCGGTCGGCATGCAGGTGCCCGACTGGCGCGGCGTGCCGCCCGAGCATCTCTATCACATCACCCGCGCGCTCAGGCGGGCCGGCCTGGAATATGAGGCGCGGATGATCGCCGCCGAGGCGCTGACCCGGCTGTGACGCCGAGCGACCGCCAGGCAATCGAGGCATTCCTGGAAATGATGGCGGCCGAGGCAGGGGCGGCGCGCAACACCTTGCTGGCGTATCGGCGCGATCTGGAGGGGGCTTCGGCCTTGCTCGAAGGCAGGCTGGCGGCCGCGGGGGATGCGGACATGCACCGGCTGGCAGCCGAGTGGATGCCGCTGGCGCGGTCGAGCGTGGCGCGCAAGGCTGCGGCATTGCGGCGTTTCTACGGGTTCCTGCACGCAGAGCAGATGCGCGACGACGACCCGTCCTCCGCCTTGCCGCGGCCGGGCCGAGATCGACCCTTGCCGAAGGTGTTGGGGCATAGAGATGTCGATGCCCTGTTCGCGGAGATCGAGCGGCGGATGGCGGCGGAATTGCCTTATGCGCGGCGGCTCTCGGCGCTGATCGAATTGCTCTACGGATCGGGGCTGCGGGCAACGGAACTGGTGTCGCTGCCACGCCACGCGCTAGCCCCAGGGCGGCCCTATCTGATCCTGAGCGGCAAGGGTGGGCGGGAGCGGCTCGTACCGATCTCCGAGCGGGCGCAGGCGGCAGTGGCGGCCTGGGGCGCAGAGGTGCCGAAGGATGCCTTGTGGCTGTTTCCATCGGGCAAGAAGCATCTGAGCCGCGTGCGGCTGTATCAGCTGGTGCGCGAACTGGGCGCGGCGTCAGGCATTCCGCCGGAGCGGATCAGCCCGCACGTGCTGCGTCACGCCTTCGCCACCCATCTGCTGGAGGGTGGCGCCGACCTGCGCGCCGTGCAGATGCTGCTGGGCCATGCCGATATCGCCACGACGCAGATTTACACCCATGTCGATTCGCGGCGGTTGGTGGAATTGGTGAACAGCCGGCATCCGCTTGCCGACGCCGGTTCGATTGACGGACGGGTCCCACAGTCTTAACCGCGCCTCCAATCATGGCGACCTTCCTGGATTTCGAAAAGCCGATCGCGGAGCTCGAAGCGCGCGTGGCGGAGTTGCGCGAGACGGCGAGCTCGGGCGCGATCAACATCGACAGCGAGGTGGCGAAGCTGGGGGAGCGGGCCGAGCGGCTGCTGCACGAAACCTATGCCGGCCTGACCCCGATCCAGAAGGTGCAGGTGGCGCGCCATCCGGAGCGGCCGCATTTCAAACATTATGTCGCGGGCCTGATCGAGGATTTCGTGCCGCTGGCCGGCGACCGCAATTTCGCCGAGGACGAGGCGATCGTCGGCGGGCTCGGCAAATTGGGCGGGCGGCGCATCCTGCTGATCGGGCACGAGAAAGGCGACGATACGGCGAGCCGTCTGCGGCACAATTTCGGCATGGCCAAGCCGGAAGGCTACCGGAAGGCCATTCGCCTGATGGAGCTGGCCGACCGGTTCGGCCTGCCGGTGGTCAGCCTGGTCGACACGTCCGGCGCCTTTCCCGGCATCCAGGCGGAGGAGCGTGGTCAGGCGGAGGCGATTGCGCGCTCGACCGAGGCCTGCCTGGCGCTGGGCGTGCCGATGGTCGCGGCGATCGTGGGCGAGGGCGGCTCCGGCGGGGCAATCGCCATCGCGGCGGCGAACCGCGTGCTGATGCTCGAGCATAGCGTCTATTCGGTGATCTCGCCGGAAGGCTGTGCCTCAATCTTGTGGCGGACGAACGAGAAGGCTCCCGACGCGGCAGAGGCGATGCGGATGACCGCCGCCGATCTGGCGCAGCTGGGCGTGGTCGACCGGGTCGTCGCCGAGCCGATGGGCGGCGCGCATCGCCATCCGGCCGAGGCGGTGAAGGCGCTGGGCGCGGCCCTGGGCGAGGAACTGGATGCGCTGGCGCCGATGAGCGCGAAGGAAGTCCGCACCGATCGCCGCGAAAAATATCTGCGCATTTCCTGATCGCTGAAAAGAAAGAAGCCCCGGCGGTTTCCCGCCGGGGCTTCTCCTACTCACGGTCCGGCAAATACGCCGCCGGACCGAACTGGTGAGCGTCTAGCGGCAGCGGCGGCCGCCATCGTCGCGGTCCACGCTGTTGCCGATGACCGCGCCGAGCACGCCGCCGAGCACTGCGCCGAGAGTGCGGTCGCCACGGCCGGCAATCTCGCTCCCGATCAGGGCGCCGGCGGCGCCACCGATGATGGTGCCGGTGGTGCCGTCCGAACGGCGGCAATGGTAGCGGCCGTCATTCCCGCGCCAGGTCGGGCCGTTATAATAGCCGCGGCTGTTGTAATACTGTCCGTAATTGTAGTTGTTACCGTAATAGCCGTTGTAACCGTAGCGCTCGCCCTGGCGGTTGTAGCGCCGGCTGTCGCGGCGATTGTCGCGACGGTCGTAACGCCGGTCGTCCCGGCGGTTCTCGTAGCGATCCCGGCCGTCATAACGGTCACCATAATAGCCGGGCTGCGCGGCTGTTTCGGCCGACGCGACGGCGGGAAGGGCGGTGAGGGCGGTACCGGCCGCCACGACGCTGAGAATGATCTTACGCATGGCTCTGAACTCCTGTTTCGTAACGACGATTGGCACACGCCGCTCGTTGAAGCCCTTATGTCCGATTCGCGTTGTCGCGATCCTGAATTGGCTTGGCAGCCTGTGTTCAGGAAGAAATTGCTTGGCGTGTTAGTGGAATAATACGCTTCTACCCTTGCACATCCCCTAGGCGCTCTCCTATTTCGGCGAGAAGATTCCAGTGGGGAGACGAACATGGCCACCCAGACCGCGACGGCGACCGAAACCAAGCTGACGCTCGATCCGCCCGCGCCGCTCGCGCCCGTGCTTGCGAAAGACGCCGCTGGGCTGGTGCCGCTGGAGGATGCGCAGAAGACGCAGCTGGAGGCGAAAGCGGACCAGTTCATCGACGAATTGGTCGCGATGGATGCCAATTCGCCCGATTTCGGCCGCAAGGTCGATCAGCTCACAAACATGGGCCGCAAGGAAATCATGGAAGCGGCCGGCGCGTCCAACCGTTTTCTCGACCGGCCAGTCAATGCGATCGACAAGGATAATGGCATCGGCTCCAACCTGACCGAGTTGCGGCGTACGGTCGAGGAACTGGATCCGGGCAGGAACGGCGCTCTGTCGAAGCGCAAGAAATTGTTCGGCCTGATCCCCTGGGGCGGCAAGCTGACCGACTATTTCCGCAAATATCAGTCCTCGCAGACCCACATTTCGAAAGTGCTGGGTCATCTCGCCTCGGGCAAGGATGAGCTGCTGAAGGACAATGCGGCGATCGACGTCGAGCGGGCCAATCTTTGGAAGACGATGGGCCGGCTCGAGCAGATGATCCACATCTCCAAGACGCTGGATGCGCGGATCGAGCAGAAGGCAAACGAGCTGGACGCGACCGATCCGGCCAAGGCGAAGACGCTGCGCGAGACGGCTTTGTTCTACACCCGCCAGCGGACGCAGGATCTGCTGACCCAGATGGCGGTGACGGTGCAGGGCTATCTGGCGCTCGATTTGGTCAAGAAGAACAATGTCGAGCTGGTGAAGGGCGTCGATCGCGCCTCGACCACCACCGTGGCGGCTTTGCGGACCGCGGTGACGGTGGCGCAGGCGCTGACCAACCAGAAACTGGTGCTCGACCAGATCACCGCGCTCAACACCACGACCGCGAACATCATCGACCGCACCGGCGAACTGCTGAAGTCGCAGACCGCCGAGATCCACAAGCAGGCGGCGGAATCGACCATCCCGCTTGAGACGCTGCAGCGCGCATTCCAGAACATCTACGACACGATGGACGCGGTCGATCAGTTCAAGCTGCAGGCGCTCGGCAGCATGAAGCAGACGGTCGATGTGCTTTCGACCGAGGTCGAGAAGAGCAAGGGCTATATCGCACGTGCCGAGGGGGTGGAGCAGAACCGGCTGAGCGGCGGCACCTCGGCTTCGCCGCTGACCGCGCTGGAAGGCTGACATGGACCCTAGCGAGAAAATCCTCGCTCATTCCGACCGTCTCGCGTCGTTCAAGCATCGCGACGACACGCGTCAGCTCGGCAAGTGGACCCAGAGCCGGTCGAGAACCGGCACTGCGCGGCTGGCGCGCAAGCTGACTCATGGCGGCATCGCAATTGCGGTGATCCTGGCGGTGATGATCGTCGTCGGTCTGGTGATCGACGGGATCGGGTTGACCGGGCTGTTCATTGCGGCGGCCGTGATGTTGGCCGCGATCCTGTTCATCGGCTTCCGGCCGGAACCGGCGGTGAAGCCGGTGCCGGCGTTCAGCGAGGACATGTCGAACAAGGCGGTGGTGCAGCGGCTCGGCACCTTCCTGGGCCGACACCGCGGGCAGCTTCCCGCCGCGGCCGGACAGAAGGTGAGCGCTATCCAGGCGCAATTGCCGATGCTGGAGGCGCAGCTGGCGGACATGCCGCTGCTCGACCCGCTGGCGCAGGATGTGCGGCGGCTGGCGGGGCAGCATCTGCCCGAGTTGATCGAACGCTATGAGCGCGTGCCGCCGCAATATCGCCGCGAGCGCGAGGGCGATGGGCTGAGCGTGGACGACCGGCTGGTGGCTGGACTTGAGGCGGCGAAAGTGGCGATCGACGATCTGGGCCGGCGCATGTCCCGGCAGGAAATGGACGAATTCGAGACGCAGGGGCGCTTCCTGGAGAGCCGTTACCAGGACCCTGACCTCCGGAGCGGCGGCTGATGGTGCTCGAGCCCTGGCGGCCGATCGGGAGCGGTGGCGGCAGTTCCGCCGAATCGATGCAGCGCCGGCTGGAACGCGGCTTGCGCTCGGTCGTCACCCGGCTCGTCCGCGCGACGGGAACCTTCTTCGGCCTGATCGCGGCTTTGATCGTCTACAATATGGCCTCGGGCTGGATGGGGTTCCTCAACCTGCTCGGCGCTTTGGTGCTGATCGTGATGGCGTCGATCGCGGTGATGTTCCTACCGGTGCGCGACCGCAGCCGGGAACCTGTAAGCGGTGAAGGACCCGTGATTGAGGGTACGACCAACATCCGGCTCGATCGGCTTGCCCGTGACACCGAAGCATGGCTGCTGGCGCGCTGCCGCGCTTTGCCCAGCCAGGCCGCAGGCTCGCTCGACCGTATCGTTGGCCGCCTGCGCGATCTGCAGGTGTCGCTCGCCGGGGTGAAAGCGGAAACGCAGCTGGGCGGCGAAGCACAGCGCCTGATTGGCCAGCATCTGCCGAGCCTGGTCACCACCTATATCAGCCTACCACCCCGGGAGCCGGGCTTTCAGGACCGCAGCAGCGCCGATCTGGCGGAAAGCCTGCGCATCGTCGCCGACCGGATGGACGAATTGTGCGACCGGGCCGCGCACGAAAAGCGCATGGGCTTTGAGACCGAGCGCCGCTTCATCGACAGCCGCTATGGCGAGGACGAACGGCTGCGCTCGGACCGCTGAGTCCTGGCGATACAATCGGCGACAGCTTTCGGTTGGACCGGATGGCGCATAGCGTCCAAGTCTGGATGCGATCGTGCGGGAGGCTGCAATGCGCGCTGTTGCCGGTATCACCCTTTTTATGAGCGTTTCCGGGATCGGCCTCGCGGCGGCACAACCGCCACGGCAGGCCGGACCGTGCTTCGAGGAAATCCGCCGCCTGTGCGGCGCCGGCGGAATGGCCGGCCTGCGCGTGTGCCTGCAGTCGCGGATCGGCGAACTGAGCGCCGAATGCCGCGAACAATTGCTCGAGCGGATGCGCCAGCGCGGCGCCGGGGCGAGGCCGGAGGGGCCGCGTGCCGAGCCGGGGCAGGTCGTAAGCTACGGATCGCACCAGCGGCAGGGCGTCGACTATTATCCCGCTGCCAATGCGCAGCGCCCGCCGCTCGTCCTGTTCGTGCATGGCGGCGGCTGGGCGTTCGGGAATCGCGGGCAGGGGGCGGGTGCCAAGCCGGGATGGTTCACCGCGCACGGCTATTCCTTCGCCTCGGCGGGATACCGGGTGCTTCCGGATGCGCCGGTGGAAGAGCAGGCGCGTGACGTTGCGGCGGCGATCCAGGCGATGCGTGCCGACGCGGCGCGGCTGGGCTTCGATCCCGACCGGATCGTGCTGATGGGACATAGCGCAGGAGCGCATCTCGCGGCTTTGGTCGCGACCGATCCGGCCTATGGCATCGCCAATCTGCCTGCGATCAGGGGTGTGATCCTGCTGGACGGTGCGGGTTATGACGTGGCGCGCAATATGGCCGGGGACCGGGTCGAGGCAGCGATGCTCTACCGCAATGCCTTCGGCGACGATCCTGCCCGGCAGCGCGCGCTGTCACCCGTCACTCATGCCGCTGCGCCGAACGCGCCGAACTGGCTGATCCTGCACGTCGCCGACCGGCCGGCATCGGCGGAGCAATCGCGGCTGCTGGGGCAGGCGCTGCTGAACGCGCGCGCGTCGGTCGATGTCGTTGGGGTGGCGAACACCGACCATGGCCGCCTGAACCGTGAGATCGGTGCGCAGGGCGACGTGGCGACAGCCGAGATAGAACAATTCCTGGCGCGGACTACAGCGCCCGCGCGCTTTGGTGCGCGCGCACCCTAAAGGGCGCGCGCGATGACCATGCGCTGGATGTCTGACGTGCCTTCGTAAATCTGGCAGACGCGGACGTCGCGGTAGATTTTCGCGAGGCCGAATTCCTCGAGATAGCCGTAGCCGCCGAGGGTCTGGATGGCGCCGGAGACCACCGCCTCCGCCGTTTCGCTCGCGACCAGTTTGGCCATGCTCGCCTGAGTGAGGCAGGGCTGGCCGGCATCCTTCATTGCGGCGGCGGAGAGGACGAGCTGGCGCGCCGCTTCGAGGCGGGCGGCGAGATCGGCGAGGCGGAAGCCGACGGCCTGGTGCTCGATGATGGCCTTGCCGAAGCTGGTCCGCTCCTTGGCATAGCCGATCGCGATCTCCAGCGCGGCCTGGGCCATGCCGATGCTCTGCGCGGCGATGCCGATCCGGCCGGTCTCCAGATTGCCCAGCGCGATGCGATAGCCCTGGCCCTCCGCGCCCAGGCGCAGGTCCTCGGGCACGAACAGATCGGTGAAGCGGATCGCGCAAGTGTCTGAAGCGGCCTGGCCGAGCTTGTGCTCGACCTTATCGATCGCATAGCCGAGGCTGTCCGTCGGCACGAGGAAGGCGGACATGCCGCGCTTACCAGCCTCCGGATCGGTGATCGCGACGATGAGCGTGACGCCCGCAATCTTGCCGGACGTGATGAATTGCTTGGCGCCATTTAGGACGTAGCCGCCCTCGGCGGCGGTGGCGCGGGTGCGCAGGGCCGCAGCGTCCGAGCCAGCGTCCGTTTCGGTCAAGGCGAACGCGCCGATCATGCGGCCAGCGACGAGTTCGGGCAGGAAGCGCGTTTGCTGCTCCGGGGTGCCGTCCTTCAGGATCGCAGCGACGATCAGGCTGTTCTGGATGCTGACGATGGTGGATAGCGCGCCGTCCGCGGCGGCGATCTCGATCAGGGCGAGGGCATAGGAGACATAGTCTGCGCCCGCGCCGCCAAACTCCTCCGGGGCCGTCATGCCCATCAGGCCGAGGCCAGCGAGCTGCTCGAACAGGCCGTCGGGATAGGCGCCCGCCGCTTCGAAAGCCTGCGAGCGGGGACGGATTTCGGCCTGCGCGAAATCGCGGACCGCGTCGCGAATGGCCTGCTGCGTGTCGTTGAGGATCATGGTTGCGGCGATAGCCGCTCGGGGCGGCTCGCGCCACCGGGGGGCCTGGCCTCAGGTCTTTCTGGACCGGCACATCTGCTCGACGCCCGCGGCCAGGAAGGGGGCGAGGCGCAGCCGGATCGCGGCGATGTCGCTCGATCGGCAAAGGCCGCCGGAAAGACGATCGACACGGCCTGTATCGGCAAAGGCGAGTGTCAGGGCGCCGGACATGAAGCTCCATGCCCAATAGAGATCCTCCGGCCGGGCATCGGGAAGGACCTTGCCCAGGGTCGCGATCAGCCGCTGGATCGCCGGGTTGAAATAGCGGTTCATCGTCTCGCCGCCCCAATCGGGCGTGTTGTTCACGACCGCGACCAAACGGAAGTAATTCTTCCAGCCTTCGCCGCCATTGGCCCATAACTGCATCATCGGCGCGAAGAAGGCGACGACGCAGCCCTCCACGGTCATCTGCCCGCCAGAGGCCCGTTCATAGGCTTCCAGCGAGGCGATCCGTTCCTCGTTCAGGACCTGCGCCCGACGCAGGAATGCAGCGTCGAACAGGCCGCGTTTGGTGTTGAAATAATAATGGAGCAGCGCCGGATCGACCGAGGCGGCACTGGCGACCTGGCGCATCGTGACGCCGTGCAGGCCGTTGCGCGCGAAGAGCGATTCGGCGGCATCGAGGATCGCTTCGGGCGTGTTGCTGGCCACGGCGAGCTTCGGCCGCCGGCCGCGATTGCCGGCGGGCTTCGGCACGCGCGGCGCCGCGTCCTGATCCTGCAGCTTCGCGGTGATACCCTTTGCCAACCCTGCCCCCGTTCGATTGAGCCGCCTCAATCCAGCCCATACCGGCATCGTTTGTCAACTTCTTCAAGTGATGAATTTCATTGACTTCGCGGCCCGGAGCGCGCAGCGCAGCCGAAACGACAAGATAATAGAATGAGGATGCGGGTGGGCGGTTTCTCCGATCGCTGGTGGACGTCTGCGGACGGGTTGCGGCTCTACGCGCGCGATTATCCGGGCGCGGACGGCGACGCGCGCCTGCCGGTCATCTGCATTCACGGCCTTACCCGCAATTCGAAGGATTTCGAGGACGTCGCGCCCGGGATTGCCGCGGCCGGACGGCGGGTGCTGGTGCTCGACGTGCGGGGGCGAGGACGGTCGGACCGGGATGCCGTTCCGGGCAACTACAATGTCGGCACCTACGCGGCAGATGTGATCGCGCTGATGGATGCGCTGGGCATCGCCCGGGCGGCGTTCGTCGGCACGTCGATGGGCGGCCTGATCACCATGACGCTCACGCTGATCGCGCCGGACCGGGTTGCTGCCGGATTGCTGAACGATGTCGGGCCTGAACTCGATCCCGCGGGGATTGCTCGCATCGCCGGCTATGCGGGCAAGGCAGCCGCGATCGGCGATTGGGGCGAAGCGGCAGCTTATGCGGAGCGCACCAACGGTGCGGCATTTCCCGGCCGTCCGCCCACCTTCTGGGACGCCTTCGCGCGCCGCGTGATGCGGGACGAGGGCGGCAAGCCCGCTCTCGACTACGACCCCGCCATCGCGTCGGCGGTTGCGCCGGGCGCGATCCCGGACATGTGGCCCCTGTTCGCGGCCTTTTCTGCCGGGCGCGTGATCTCGCTGGTGCGGGGCGGCATTTCCGATCTGATCACCGCCGATATCGCCGCGCGGATGCAGGCGGCCGCGCCGCATCTCGACCTGACGGCCGTGCCGGATGTCGGCCACGCGCCGATGCTCGACGAGCCCGAGGCGGTGGCGGCGATCGGACGCTTCCTGGCGGCCGCGCCATAAAGCTGCCGTCTTGTTAGAATAGTACAGTTAGAATATTCATCATCTGGTGTATTACCTTAGGAATTTAGGGGAGGCTGACATGATCCAGCGGACGAAGATCCGGACTTTCTTTGCACTTGGCGTTGCCGCGGCGGCGTTGATCGCATCGCCCGCGAGCGCGGCGGCGTTCCAGCCGGAGGCCGACGAAGACGCGCAGGCCGCCGAGGCGCAGCCGGCCGGCAATGTCGAGGAAGGCGAGATGGTCGTCACTGCTCGCCGCACCGAGGAAACCCTGCAGACTGTGCCGGGATCGGTCAGCGCCTTTGGCGAGCGCGCCCTTGAGCGCATCCAGGCGCAGGACACGACTGGCCTGCAGGGTGCGGTGCCGAACCTCAACATCGTGCAGGGCCGCGGCTCGTCCAACGCCACCAACATCTACATTCGCGGCGTCGGCCAGCCGGACGCGCTGCAGACCTTCGATCCGGCGGTCGGTGTCTATATCGACGGCGTCTATTACAGCCGTATTCGCGGCACGCAGCTGGACCTGCTCGACCTGCAGCGCGTCGAAGTACTGCGCGGCCCGCAAGGCACGCTGTACGGCAAGAACACGATCGGCGGCGCGCTGAGCCTGATCACGCGGCGTCCGGGGCAGGAATTGCGCGGCCAGGCGTCGCTGACGCTCGGCAGCTACGATCAGAATGAAGCGCGCTTCTCGATCTCCGGGCCGCTCAGCAGCACGGTGGCGGCCGGGATCGCGGTGATGCATGCGCAGCGCGACGGCTATGTCGCGGATCGCGTGCTCGACCGCGACTATAACGACCGCAACACCCGCGCGGTGCGCGGCTCGCTGGCTTTCACCCCGACCGAGCGGCTGCGGATCGACTTCACCGCCGATTATTCGGAAGACGATGCGTCGCTGAGCACCGGCCAGCCGCTCAACTCGCTGACCTATCTGATCGGCGGCGGCGTCGCGCTGGCATTGCCCAGCAACCCGACGACCTACGACTTCACCGTCCGCACGACCGCCAGCCTGCCCAATTCGACGGAGCTGAAGCATTGGGGCCTGGCGATGAACATCGCCTATGACGTGTCTGATGCGGTGACGTTGCGCTCGATCAGCTCGTATCGTCAGCTCGATACCGACGATTATGTCGATATCGACGCGACCCAGCTGGAAATGGGCGACGTCTTCGTCGGCGTGAACCAGAATCAGGTCAGCCAGGAATTCCAGGTCAATGTGAACAGCGGTCCGCTCACCGCCGTCGCGGGCCTGTATTTCATGCGCGAGCGGGTCGAATCGCATCAGGAGGCCTATGCGGACGATCTGATCGGGCCGCTGTTGGGCAACCCGACCTTCCTGCGCACGATCGACGACGAACTCGAGACGACGAGCTATGCCGCTTATGCGAACCTGTCCTACGAGATCGTGCCGAACCTGCGCCTGTCCGGCGGCATCCGCTACACCAGCGAGAACAAGGATTATTTCCGCACCACCTCGACTTTCTCGACCAGTCCGCTGCTCACCAGCGTCGCGCCGTTCGAGTTCGTTGCGGAAAATACGTGGGACGATTTCTCGCCCATGGCGTCGATCGATTACCGGTTCAGCGATGCGGTGATGATCTACGCCCGCTATGCGCGCGGCTTCAAATCGGGCGGCTTCAACGGCCGCGCCAACAGCGTTGCCGAACGCACGCAGTATGAGCCGGAGACGATGAATTCGTTCGAGGCCGGCATCCGCTCGACAATCGGCGATCAGCTGCGGCTGAACGTCACCGGCTTCTACAACGATTACCGTAATTTCCAGGCGCGCGTTTCGGGCACCGGCCTGGATCCGGTGACCAATTTGCCGTCGCCGCAACTGTCCGTGCTCAATGCCGGCGAACTGAGCATGAAGGGCTTCGAGGTCGAGGCGGCCTGGACGCCCGTTCCCGGCCTGCTGATCGACACCCAGATCGGCTATCTCGACGCCCAATATGAGGAATTCAACGACATTCGCTTCCCGGGCGGCAGCCGCGCCTTCCAGACCCCGGCCTTCGCGCCGGAATGGACGATCCGCATCGGTGGCCAATATGAGGCGAATTTGGGCAGTGCCGGCTTCCTGACCTTCGGCGGCCAGGCCCGCTATCGGTCGGAAATGGCGCTGGCGGTCGATAATACCTTCATCAACGGCGCGGTCGGCACGACCACCCGGATCGATGGCCTGTTCTCCGATGCTTACTGGATCGCCGATGCCCGCATCGTGTGGGAGACGCGGGACCGCAACTTCGCGCTCGGCCTCTACGGCCAGAACCTCTTCGACGAGGTGTACAAGACCGAGGGCCAGGACTTCTCGTCGATCGGCAGCATCCGCACCGTCTATTACGGCGCGCCGATGACCTGGCACGTGAAGGGCACGTTCCGCTTCTGATGTGAGCGGGGAGGGGCCGCAGTGCTCCTCCCTGCCCACCCTCAGCGGGGATTGTCTGCCGGTGGCGGTCCGTCTCGCACGAACGGTTCTACCGGAATGGCCTGGTGGCCCTCCAGCCGGTAGGTGTATACGACATAGTTGAAGTGCGGTGCGGCATCGCCTGGCCCGAACAGTTCGCTGCATTTGAACGCCCGGATCCCGACCTGAAGCTGGCGGGCTTGCCCGGCGAATTCGCCAAGTCCCACGAAGTGAAGATATTCCCGCCTGGGACGGATGACGACCAGGGGCGATGCCAAATTGACGTCGCGGTGGAATGCAAGCGCCTGATTGCCGGAATTGTTGAGGACTTCACCACGAGCGTCGCCGACAAAGGTGGAGCCGGCGCCGGGGCGAAGGTCGTTGGATTCGAGGCAGACAAGCTCGTCCGTGCGATTGTGAAGGGTTAGCGCCACCAGCCCTTCGAACAGCCGTGGATCGTAACGGGCTTCGACCGCGATCAGGTCCTGCTCCCGGGAGACTTGCGGCTCTGGCCGTGGCGGCTGCGGCTCCTGTTCCTGCCGGGGATGCTGCGGGCCGCCGCTGCCGCAAGCGCCAAGCAGCAGAAGGAGGGGGAGCATGAGGCGCATGCGACTATCATGACGCTGCGAAGGGCCTGGCGCCAGCACCCGCGCGATCACCATGCCGAGAGAGCGGACCGTCAGTCTCCGTCGTCCGGATATCGGGCATGCTCCGGTAATAGGTGCGCGTCGCGCAGCCAGCCGATCCGGTCGGCGGTCTGGATATGCTCGGTCGGGGGGGACAGGTCCGGGTTGTCCAGCGTGGCCGATTGCACGTCGATTTTGCCCGGAAAGATGGTGTCGCTGGTGTAGAAAAGGCCGGTGCCGCACAGGCCGCAGAAATGGCGTTGGGCATCAGCCGAAGAGGCGTAAGCGACCGCATCTCCCTGCACGATCCTGAAGCGTTCACGCGGGAAGATCGCCCAAGCCACGCAGGGCGAGCCGGAATGACGCCGGCAATCGACGCAGTGGCAGATGGAATGGCGCAAAGGCGCGCCCGTCACCGCGTAGCGGATCTGGCCGCAATGGCAGCCGCCTTCGGCCTGGGCCGCGTCTATCCGATCAGCGGAACTCATGAACCACCTCGATCTTGCCGACGATGGCGCGATTGAAGGTGCCCAGTTCGTCTGCCGGAATCCAATATTCGCGGTGCGCGCGGCCGCCCGCTTCCTCGACCTTGTAACCGTCCAGAAAATCCTTGCGAACCTCGAACCGCGTGACAAAGCCCGAGCCGCTGGCGGACACGTTCCAGTCGCGGGCGATCTTCACGGCATAATCCTCGGTCGTGACGGGGTAGAAGATCGGCTGCTCGGGCAGCCGCGGCGGGAAGGCGGTCATCCTGCTTTCCTCGATCAGGCGAAGTTCCTCCGGACCCACCGGACGCCAGAGCGTCACTGTCTCGCTCATTCCCTCGATCCCGTCATTGTCATGCCTTCGGTCACGCCCTAGCGCGGGGATCATGCTCCGCCGCCTGATCCCGGACAAGTTCGTACTGTGGCTCATCGGGGCGATCCTGCTCGCGGTCTTCGCGCCGGTTTCGGCCGCGCCCGCCGCGGCGGTGGACGTGGTGACCTATACGGCAATCTTTGCCTTGTTCTTCCTGCACGGCGCGCGGCTGCCGCGCGAGGCGCTGATCGCCGGGTTCAGCGACGTGAAACTGCACGGCACGATCCTGTTCGTCACTTTCGGCCTGTTTCCGGTCTTCGGCCTGACCGCGATGTGGCTGATGCCCGGTCTGTTCGATCCTTTGCTGTGGACCGGTATCCTGTTTCTCTGCGTCGTGCCGTCGACGGTACAGAGTTCGATCGCCTATACCTCGATGGCAGGCGGGAACGTGGCGGGTGCGGTCGCGGCGGCGGCTTTCTCGAACATGGCGGGGGTGGTGCTGACGCCCTTGCTGGCGAGCCTGCTGCTCGATGTGCAGAATATCGAGATATCGGCGTCGGGGATCGGGCGGATCTTCGCGCTTCTGTTCCTGCCCTTCGCTATCGGGCACCTCCTGCGGCCGTGGATCCTGCCGTGGATCACACGCTGGCCGGCACTGACCACGATCGTGGACAAGGGGACGATCCTGCTAGCCGTGTATGGCGCCTTTTCCGCGGCAATGGTTGATCGGGTGTTCGACCGGGTGCCGGGCGGGCAGATTTTCGTGCTGATCGCTTTCTGTCTGGTGCTGCTCGCCTTCATCCTCGGCTCGTCATGGATGATCGGGAAATCAGCGGGGTTCGACCGGGGCAGCCGGATGGCGATCCTGTTCTGCGGATCGGTGAAGAGCATCGCGAGCGGCGCGCCGATGGCGAAGGTGATGTTCTCGAACTCGACCCTCGCGCTCGTGCTGGCGCCGGTGATGCTCTACCACACGCTGCAATTGCTGGTCTGCGCGACCATTGCGGGCGCGATCATGCGGAAGCGAGCGGCCACCGAGTCCTAATTGGCGGGCGTGATCGCGATCTCGTAGAGACGGGGCCAATATTTGCCGGTGACGAAGATGCGGTCGCGCTCGGCATCATAGGCGATACCGTTCAGCACATCCTGATTGGGGCCGCGATTTTCCCGCACCAGACCGCTCAGGTCGATCACGCCGGTGACGTTGCCGGTGGCCGGATCGATGCGGACGATCTCGCTCGCATTCCACACGTTCGCCCAGACCTCGCCCTTGATATATTCAAGCTCGTTCAGGCGCGGCAGCGGCTGGCCGTTGACGGTGACGCGGACGCGGCGGACTTCCTGCAGCGTATCAGGATTGAGGAACTTCAGCGTTTCGCTGCCGTCGCTCATGATGATCTCGCGGCCATTATTGGCCAGGCCCCAGCCTTCGCCTTCGTAGCGCCAGGTGCCGACCTGCTGGAACGTCTGGCGGTTCCAGCGATAACCGATGCCGTTCTGCCAGGTGATGGAGAGGATCTGGTCGCCCCACGGCGTGCTGCCTTCGCCGAACACGTTGGCGGGCATGTCCGCCTGCTGCAACACGCGGCCGTCCTCGAGATTGACCCGGCGCAGGTTGGAGGCGCCTTCCTGGCCCGTGGTCTCGTACAGATGGCCGTCGAGCCAGAAGAGGCCCTGCGTGAAGGCGCCCGGATCGTGCGGGTAAGTGTTCACGACGCGGTAGGAATAACGCTGCGCCACCTGCCCGAGCGTGGCGGCGGTGGTCGACTTGGGCTGGCTCGGCGCGGCCTGGCAGCCGGTGGCAAGCAGGGCGAAAGCGATGAGTACGCGCATCGTCGAAAATCCTATGGCCGGTTCATCGTCAGCAGATCGTAAGTGGCGACCACTTCGTCCTTCTGGTTGTAGATCGCAACCGCCCAGCGCACTTCACCCTTTTCCTCGTCGCGGACGGACTTGGATTTGACGGTCAGTTCCACCCGCATGGCATCGCCCGGATAGAGTGGCGTCTGGAAGCGCAGATTCTCGAGGCCCGTATTGGCGAGCACCGGACCGGGGGCGGGTTCCACGAACAGGCCTGCGGCGAAGCTCAGGATCAGATAGCCGTGCGCGACGCGGCCCTCGAAGATCGGGCTGGCCTTGGCGGCCTCGTCGTCCATGTGGGCGTAAAAGGTGTCGCCGGTGAAATGGGCGAAATGCTCGACATCCTCGAGCGTCACGGTGCGGCTGGCGGTCTTCAGCGTGTAGCCGACGTCCAGCTCGGCGATGCGCAGGCGGAAGGGATGGGTATCGCCCGTGGGCTTGTCCGCGCCGGGCAGCCATTGCCCGATAACCTTCGCGAGCATTTCCGGGGCGCTCTGCAAGGCGGTGCGCTGCATGTAATGCGCGACGCCGCGGACGCCGCCCATCTCCTCGCCGCCGCCGGCGCGGCCGGGGCCGCCATGGACGAGCACCGGAAGCGGCGAGCCGTGGCCGGTGCTTTCCTTCGCGCTGGTGCGGTCCAGGATCACCATGCGGCCATGGTAGGCGCCCGCGCCGAGGACGAAATCGCGCGCGGCGTCGGTGTCGTAGGTGAAGAGCGAGAGCGCCAGGCTGCCCATGCCGCGATTGGCCAGCGCGATGGCGTCGTCGAGGTCGCGATAGGGCATGATGGTGGCGACAGGGCCGAACGGCTCGACATCGTGGATGGCCGGAGAACCCCAGGGATCGTCGGAGCGGAGCAGGATCGGTTCGAGGAAGCTGCCGGTGCCGAAATCGCGGTCCGGGTCGCCCGCGACGATACGGGCGGATTTGGCGAGCTCGGCGACGGCCTCGCGGACCGAGTTCCGTTGGTCGATGCTGGCCAGCGCACCCATGGTGACGCCTTCCTCGCGCGGATCGCCGATCGTCACCTTGGCGAGGCGGGCGGCGAGGGCGGCCTGCACGGCGTCGAGATGTTCGGCGGGGGCCATGGCGCGGCGGATGGCGGTGCATTTCTGGCCCGCCTTCACCGTCATTTCGCGCGCGACTTCCTTCACGAACAGATCGAATTCGGGCGTGCCGGGGCCGGCATCGGGGCCGAGGATGGAGGCGTTCAAACTGTCGCGCTCGGCGATGAAGCGGACGCTTTCGCGGGCGATGACCGGGTGGGATTGCAGCTTCATTGCGGTCGCGGCGGAGCCGGTGAAGCTGACCACGTCCTGGCAGGTGAGATGGTCCATCAGATCGCCGGTCGAACCCGCAATGAATTGCAGCGCGCCGGGCGGGAGCACGTCCGCTTCGATCATGATGCGGAAGGCGGCTTCGGCCAGCCAGGCGGTCGCCGAGGCGGGCTTCACGATGGCGGGGACGCCGGCGAGCAAGGTCGGCCCGAGCTTCTCCAGCATGCCCCAGACCGGGAAGTTGAAAGCGTTGATATGCACCGCGACGCCCTGCAGCGGGGTGAAGACGTGTTGGCCGACGAAGGTGCCGCCACGGCTGAGCGGCTCCATCGCGCCGTCGATCAGCACGCGGCCGTTCGGTAGCTCGCGGCGGCCCTTGGAGGAGAAGGAGAAGAGCGTGCCCGCGCCGCCCTCGATGTCGATCCAGCCGTCATTGCGGGTCGCGCCGGTGTCGTAATTGAGCGCGTACAATTCTTCCTTGCGCGCCATGATCGCGTTGGCGAGCGCCTTCAACATGTGGGCACGCTCGTGGAAGGTAAGCTTGCGGAGCGCCGGGCCTCCAACCTTGCGGGCGTGATCCAGCATGGCCTTGAAATCGAGTCCGCCGGAGCCGGTGCTGGCAATTGTTTCACCGGTGAGCGCGCTCGGCAGATCGACCAGATTGCCCTGGCCCTGGACCCACTGACTCTCGGCGAAATTCAACAGTTTCAACGGCTTCATGACGTCACTTTCCAGTGAATATGGGTTTGCGCTTTTTCATGAAGGCGGCGACACCTTCGCGATAATCATCGGAGAAGCCGAGTTCGCGCATCGCGTCGCGCTGGCGCTCAAGCTCCTGCGGCAAAGTCTGGCTCCAGCTCTCGCGGATCATCCTTTTGATCGCGGCGAGGCCTCTTGTCGGGCCGGCGGCGAAGCGGGCGGCGAGGGCATCGACCTCCGCATCGAGCGCGTCGTCTTCGACCGCTTTCCAGATCAGGCCCCACTCGGCGGCCGTTTCGGCGGGCAGCGGCTCGCCAGTCAGCGCGAGGCCGAGCGCGCGGGCCTGCCCGACCAGGCGGGGAAGCGCCCAGGTGCCGCCGCTGTCGGGGATCAGGCCGATCGCGGCGAAGCTCTGGATGAACTTGGCGGCCTTGGCGGCGACGACGATGTCGCAGGCCAGCGCGATGTTCGCGCCCGCGCCCGCGGCGACGCCGTTGATCCGGCCGATGACCGGGAAGGGCAAAGTCGTTAGGCGGGTGACCAAGGGGTTCCAGTAACGCTCAACCGAATCGCCCAGATCGACTGCCGTGCCGCCCGGCGCGACCGCGCGGTCGCCCAGATCCTGCCCGGCACAGAAACCGCGCCCGGCGCCGGTCAGCACCAGGCAGCGCGCATCGCTGAGCTTGCCGAGCGCGTCGGCAACCTCTTCATGCATCCGTACGGTGAAGCTGTTCAGCCTGTCAGGGCGGTTGAGAGTGAGGCGGGCGACGCCGCCTTCCTGGGCGAACTCGATGGTCTCGTAGCTCATCCTCGCTCCCTAGCCGTTCGTGTCGAGCGAAGTCGAGACACGCTTCCCGGGTGAGCACGCGCTTCTCGACTTCGCGCGAAGCCAATGGTTATGGGGAGCCATGACCCAACGCACCGACGCCTTCATCTGTGACGCCATCCGAACCCCGATCGGACGCTATGGCGGCGCATTGTCCTCTGTCCGCGCCGACGATCTGGCTGCCATCCCGATCCGGGCGCTGATCGAGCGTAACCCGAACGTCGATTGGGGCGAACTGGACGATGTGATCCTCGGCTGCGCCAATCAGNNTCAGGCGGGCGAGGACAATCGCAATCTGGCGCGGATGGCGGGTTTGCTGGCCGGGCTGCCGGATACGTCGGGCGGCGTGACGCTGAACCGGCTTTGCGGCTCGGGCCTCGACGCGGTGGCGATGGCGGCGCGGACGATCCGGGGAGGGGAATCGGACCTGCTGATCGCGGGCGGATCGGAGAGTATGAGCCGCGCGCCGTTCGTGATGNNATCGGCTGGCGCTTCGTGAACCCGAAGATGAAGAGTGCCTATGGCGACGACACGATGCCCTCGACAGGTGAAAATGTTGCGCAGGAATTCGGCATAAGCCGCGCGGATCAGGACGCTTTCGCGGTGCGCAGCCAGGCCAAGGCGGCGGCGGCGCAGACCAATGGCCGGCTAGCGGCGGAGATCGCCGCGGTGTCGATCCCGCAGCGCAAGGGCGATCCGGTCGTGGTCGATACGGACGAGCATCCGCGCGTCACCAGCGTCGAGCAACTCGGCAGATTGAAGCCGATCGTGCGCGGCGACGGGACTGTTACCGCCGGCAATGCCAGCGGCGTGAATGATGGCGCGGCCGCGCTCATCATAGCGTCCGAGGAAGCGGCGAAGCGCAATGGCCTGACGCCGCGCGCGCGCATCCTGGGCGCGGCCGTGGCGGGCGTGCCGCCGCGGATCATGGGCATCGGCCCGGCGCCGGCATCGGAGAAATTGCTCGCGAAGCTCGGCGTCGCCATCGCCGACATGGATGTGATCGAACTCAACGAGGCCTTCGCCGCGCAGGCCTTGCCGGTGCTGCGGCGGCTCGGGCTGCCGGACGATGCGGCCCATGTGAATCCCAATGGCGGCGCGATCGCGCTCGGCCACCCGCTCGGCATGTCGGGTGCGCGGCTGGCGCTGACCGCGACCGAGGAATTGCAGCGGACGGGCGGGCGCTATGCTTTGTGCACGATGTGCATCGGCGTCGGCCAAGGCATCGCGCTCGTGATCGAACGGGTTTGACGTGGCGGGCTGGCGCGTCGCGCATCTCGGCTTCGAAAATGATGGTCTGACGCTCGCCGGCTTCCCGATCTGGCAGGCGGATTGGGGACAAGCCGAGCAGGAAACGGTCCAACTGCCGCACCCGGCCCATCCGCAGCAGCTTCACACCTATTGGGTATTCAACCTGCCCGGCAACCCGCCCCTGCGTTTCGCGGCGGGCGAATTGTCCAACGGGGTCTGGGGCTTTTACGTACCCGCCTGAACGCGCCGATCAGCGCCGCGTGTTGTGATATTCGATCGCGGCGCGGGTCACCTCGTTCATCAGCCGCATCCGGGTCGCCAGCGGCACGCCGGTGCGGCCGATCATCGCCGCCAGCGCATAATGTTTGCCGTCGGGCGACGTGATGATGCCGATATCGTTATAGCCGGCCTGCTCGCCGCCCCAGACCTGGCCGGTGCCGGTCTTGTGGCCGAGCACCCAGCCGGGTGCGAGGCCGCCGCCGAGGCGGTTCGGGCCGGTGCGAGTCTGGGCCAGTGTGCTGAGCATATGCCGCGTCGAGGCGGGTGAGAGCAATTCGCCGCGCTGCAGCCTGGCGAGGCCGTAGGTCAGGCCGTGCGGAGAGGCGCCGTCGACCGGGTCGGCGATGTAATCGTTGAACAAGCGGCGGCGCGTGGCGGCGGGGACCTGGCCGCGCGCGGCTTCGAAGGCGCCGCGGCGGGACATGGTCTGGTTCCAGGTGACGCCGCCAATCCCGCTCTGCAGCAGCCGCTCGCCGGGGCCGAAGCGCACGCCCTCGATATTGTTGCGGGCGATGAAGGCGCGCACCGCCTCCGGGCCGCCCGCCTGCCACAGGATAAAATCGTTGGCGGTGTTGTCGCTGCGGGTGATGGCGCGGTGCATCAGGTCGCGAATGGTCGTGCTGTAGCCGTTGGCGCCGACCTGCGCGGCGATGGGCTGCGAGAAGAGGGTGAGGTCTTGAGAGCGCAAGGTCACCTGCCGGTCGAGGCTGAGCCGGCCGCGGTCAACTGCGTCGAGGGCGGTCAGCTGAACCCAGAATTTGCTCACGCTCTGCTGCGGAAACAGGCGGGTGCCGTTCCAGGCGGCGACATAGCCGGTATCGACGTCGCGCACGGCCAGGCCGACCTCGCCGTTAAAGGCGCGGCCGAGCGCGTTGAGGCGCTCCTCCAGTGCGGCGCGAGCAGCGCGTTCAGTCTGGGAAATTGCCGGACGCTGGGCCGAGACCGGGGCGGATGCGAGGCCCGAAGGCGCGATCATGGCGGCGGCAAGTGCGAGCCGCAGCCCGGCCAGTTTCACATGGCGTACAAACATAGTCCCTCCCGCATCGGCACCACCGACCTTTGCCTTCCCGCTGATAAACAGGAGCTTAGCAAAGTCACGGGCGGCGGACTCGGCTCCGACGAACCGTGGCATTGCCGCGAGGAAATGCGGTGACCGGGTGTCATGGCCTTGCAAAACAGTGACTGGCGATGTTATCTCATTCGCGTGAAGCGCGTGCTGACCCTGCTGATGATGGCGACCCTGATGCTGGTGAACGGCACAGCTTTGGCGGCCGCCATGTGCGTCCATCAGGATGCGGCGGCGCACGCTGCCGCTTTGCATGCCGACGATGAAGGCGAAGCGGCGGTCGCGCATATGGAGGATGCCGCCGGCTCGGCCGCGTCCAAGCGCGGCACGCTGGCCGATGCCGGGTCGATGATGCTGCCCGCCTTCGTGCTGCCGCCAATGTCGAATGAGCTGCGCGCGCCGGTACGCGATGCCGTGCCCACGGCGCGCGGCGACGATTTTTCGCGCTTAAGCAGAACAGTCGCGCCCTTGTTGGAGCCTCCGGCCGCCTGACGGTCCGCTCCCGCGCACCGCGGGGGTCTCATCCGCGCCAGCTTCACGGGCCACATGCCGGCCCGAATCCGCATGGCGCGGCTGCCGCACTGTCCTGCTGCCCGCGCGCCTGCCCCCCGAGGCGGCGCTCCATATTTCGGAATATCCCCATGAATATTCGTATCGCGCTCCTGATGTCCGCCGCCTTCGTCTCCAGCCAGGCGGCCGCCCAGACCCCGACCGCTCCCGCCGAACCGGCGCCCACCACCCGCGCCCAGCGGCCGGAGCCGCAGGACCATGTCCACGAACAGGAAAGTGCGGAGATCGTCGTCACCGCGCCGTTCGTGCGGCAGCTAGATCTGCTCGGCGGCACCGCGACCCTTTCGGGCACCGCGCTTGCCCGCAACCTGCAGCCGCAGCTCGGCGACACGCTGGCGCGGCTGCCGGGCGTGTCGGCGACCTCTTTCAGTCCCGGCGCCTCGCGACCGATCCTGCGTGGCTTCGGCGGCGAACGGGTGCGGGTACTCGTCGACGGGATCGGATCTATCGACGTGTCCAACACCTCCGCCGATCACGCCGTGACGATCGATCCGCTCACCGCCGACCGGATCGAGGTGCTGCATGGCCCCGCCGTCCTTTTGTTCGGCGGGCAGGCGATCGGCGGTGCGGTCAACGTGTTCGACCGCCGCATCCCGCGCCGTGTGCCGGACGACAGCATCGTCCATGTCGACGGTATCGCTGCCTACGGCTCGGCGGCGGACGAGATCAGCCTGGGCGGCGGCGTCGATCTGTCGCTTGGCGGCGGGCTGGTGCTGCATCTCGACGGCAGCTGGCGCGACACCAACGATTTGCGCACGGGCGGCTTCATCCTGTCGCCGCAGTTGCGCGCCGAGACTTTGGCGAATGCGGCTGAGGAAGATGAGGAAGGCCATGCCGATGAGGCGGCGGAACTGCGCGAATTGGCGGATCAGCGCGGCAGATTGACGAACAGTGCGACCCGGCAGAGCACGGGCGGCGTCGGCCTAGCGCTGATCCGGCCCTGGGGCAGCATCGGCGCCTCGCTCAGCTTCTACGACAGCCGCTATGGTGTGCCGACGCGGCCGGGCGCGGGTCATCATCACGAGGAAGAGGGCGAGGAAGAGGAGCACGATCACGAGCATGGCGACGTGCCGGTCTCGATCGCGATGGAGCAGGTGCGCGGCGATTTCCGGGCGGAGATCAACCTCGGCTCCGGTTTTCTCGAGCAATTGCGCGTGCGCTTCGCCGCGGCCGATTACAGCCATATCGAATATGAGGGCGACGAGGTCGGTACCCTGTTCGAAACGAAAGGCATGGAAGGCCGGTTCGAATTGGTCCAGGCTGATCGCAGCGGCTGGCGCGGCGCGTTCGGCGGCCAGTTCTTCCGCCGGGATTTCGACGCGACCGGCGCCGAGGCTTTCTTGGGTGCCAACACCACGTCGCAGATCGGCATCTTCGCGCTGCAGGAGATCGAGCTGGGCGGGGGTGCGCAGATCGAACTGGCAGGCCGCTACGAGAAGACCGATGTCAATTCGGATCTGCTGAACGTAGACCGTTCGTTCGATGCCATTTCGGTCGCGGCGGGAATGTCGCTCGAACTGGCGCCGTTCGTCCGCGCCGGTGTGAACCTGTCACGGTCCGAGCGGGCGCCGTCGGCGGAGGAGCTTTATTCGGACGGGCCGCATATCGCGACGCAGGCATTCGAGATCGGCGATCCGACCTTCGGCACCGAACGCAGTATCGGCGGCGAAGCCTTTGTCCGCATCGGCCGCCCCAATTTCTCGCTCAGCGGCACATTATTCTACAATCGCTTCGACAATTTCATTTATTCGACCGCGACCGGCGCGGAAGAGGATGACCTGCCCGTCTTCCAATATGCCCAGAATGACGCCGAACATTGGGGTTTCGAGCTGGGCGTTGAGGCCGATGTCGCGCGGGTGGGCGATTTCCGCTTCGGCGTCGAAGGCGCGGCCGATTATGTCGAGGTCACGATCGACAATGACGGCGCCGCGCCACGTATCCCGCCGTTGCGTGTGCGAGGGGGTGTGCAGGCGCGCACCGATGCGCTGGAAGGCCGGATCGAAGCGGAGCATGTCTTCGAGCAGGACCGCGTCGCGGCCTTCGAGACGCGGACCGACGGCTTCACCATGGTCAATGCCGCGATCACCTGGCGGCCGCTGGGTCGCGACAATCCGACCAGCCTGACGCTGAGCGCGAATAATCTGTTCGACGTTGAGGCGCGGCGGCATGCCAGCTTCACCAAGGATTTCGTGCCGCTGGCCGGGCGGGACATCCGCGCGACGCTGA
This sequence comes from Sphingomonadales bacterium UBA2369, assembly GCA_002344055.1. GTDB lineage: Bacteria > Pseudomonadota > Alphaproteobacteria > Sphingomonadales > Sphingomonadaceae > Allosphingosinicella. Next base: position 83,036 of record DDTH01000008.1, on the reverse strand, counting down.
GAGTAAGCTTCTGAGGAGAGCGAAGGGATACAAAGCGGGACAAATTTTCCCGCCCTTCGACAACGGAGTGTGACAGAACAGGCGCAGGGATGTGGCACCGCCGCGTTCCTGCGGTCTGTTTCCACCTCGAGAAGGAAGAGTATCAGACGATGAAAGCCATCAAGACGATCTTGTTCGCCGGAGCGGCCGTCGCCGCGGCCGGTGTCGCCATCGCCCAGCCGGCTGCTCCACCCGCGCCGCGCGCCGAACTGACGCGCGATCAGGTGGCGGCGAATGCCGACCAGCGCTTCCAGCGGCTCGACGCCAATCGCGATGGGCGGGTGACCGCCGAAGAACTGCGCCAGCTTGCCGAGCAGCGCCGCGCGACGATGCAGCAGCGCCGTACGGAGCGGCACGACCAGGCATTCGACCGGCTCGACACCAATCGCGACGGCCAGATTTCGCGCGAGGAGTTCGGCCAGCGCATGGCGATGCGCGGGCAAGGCGAGCGGCGCGGGATGCGGGGCATGCGCGGACCGCGCGGTCAGGCCGGTCCGGGCGCCCGCATGGGCATGGCTGTGCTCGGCCAGAATGGCGCGATCACCGCGCAGGAGTTCCGCGACCGCGCGCTGCAGCGCTTCGACCGGATGGATGCCAATCGCGACGGCCGGATCGGCCCGGAAGAGCGTCGCGGCCGTCGCGGCGGACCGGGCCATCGCGGTGCGCCCCCGCCCCCGCCGCAGAACTGACGATCAACACTCTGTGAAATGGAAGGGCGGATCCGGAAGGGTCCGCCCTTTTTGACGCATGCGTTCCCGGCCTCAATGTTGATGCAGTATATGGCCGGGTTTGCGGAGTTGCTTCACACCTGCCGTGACGCTCGCGTCGCGGGGGACAGGTGTGAATTACTATCGGCTATACGTGCTGAGCGCGCCGGAAGGCCGGTTTGTGGGCTTCGAGGAGATCGAGGCCGAGGATGACGTCGCGGCCGCCCGCAAGGCCGAGCAATATATTGGCGAGCGTCCGCTGGAATTGTGGTGCGGCTCCCGCAAGATCCGCAGCTTCAACGCCAGACCGGCGGCTTAGGCGCCCTTTTCCTCGCGCGGGAGCCAGAGCCGGGCGCTCAGGCCGCCGCCTTCCCGGTTGGTCAGCACCAGATCGCCGCCATGCAATTGCGCCGCGGCGCGGGCCAGGGTGATGCCGAGGCCGCTGCCGCCCGTTTCGCGGCTGCGCGACTCCTCCAGGCGGACGAAGGCTTCCTGCACGCTGGCGAGATGGCTTTCCGGGATGCCGGGTCCACGATCGAGAATCTCGATCGCTACGCGCGCGCCGTCTTCGGAGACCCTGACCTCGGCCGCGCCGGCATATTTGACCGCATTTTCGATGAGGTTGCGGATTGCCCCCCTCAGCAGGTTCGGCCGAACCCGGGCGACGGCGCGCTGGCTGTCCAGCAAGGTCACGTCCTGGCCGAGTTCGCGCACCTCCTCGACCAGAGCATCGGCGAGCGCGGAGATGTCGAGCACGCGCGGCTTCTCCTGCGAACGGCCGGAGCGGGCGAGCGACAATGCGTCCTCGAGCAGGCCCGCCATCTCCTCGATCGTCGCGATCATCCGTTCGCGTTCCTCGTCCGGCTCGACGGATTCTGCGCGGATACGGAGCGAGGCGAGGGGCGTGCGCAGATCGTGGCCGATCGCGCCGAGCATGCGGTCCTTTTCCTCCAGCAGGCCGCCGACGCGCGCGCCCATCGCGTTGAACGCCTCGATCGCGCGGCGAATGTCGGCTGGGCCGCGTGCGGTGACCTGCGGGATTTCCCCGCCGCCCCGGAAGCGCTGGGCTGCGCCGGTCAGATCGCGCAGCGGCGAAACCAGCCGGCGGATGACGAGGATCACGGCGCCGAGCAGCACGAAATAGAGGAGCAACGTCCCGAGCGCCGGCCGCCAGAACAACCCCAGGCCCGGACGGGGAATCAGCATCTGACCGTTGATCCAGCGGCCGTCAGCCAATTGCGCCGACAGCAGCAGGGAGCGGAAGCGATCGGCGCGCCACTCCTCGCCGTCCGCTCCGCGCTCGCGCATCCGTTCGGGCATCGCCGGCACATCGTCGGACAGGGCGGCGCGCGCGTCACGCAACTCCAGCCCGTTCGCCGTAGCGGTGGCCCGCAGCCGTTCGACCAGCTCTGCGTCGCTGGCGTCCGGAGCGACATTGCTCGCCGCGCCGAACGTCACCCGGCCGCGCCGCCCCTCCACTGTCCCGTCGCGCTCGCGGGTAAGCAGCCGGTCGGCCGACGCGACGAAGCGGGACATGACGGGTCCCTCGAGCTGCGCCTGCGCGAACCGCTGCCGCTCGTTGCGGATGGAGATGAAATTCACCGCCTGCAGCACGAGCAGGACGAGCGCCATGGCCAGCGCGATCTGGCCGATCAGGCTCTTGGGCAGGAAGCGCTTCATTGCTTGGCCGTCAGAGTCTCGTGACTTCCGACGCCAGCATGTAGCCGCCGCCCCAGACGGTTTTCACAAGCTTGGGATCCGCCGCATTCTCTTCGATCTTCTTCCTGAGGCGGGAGATGTGATTGTCGATGCTGCGCTCGAACGCGGCCAGTTCGCGGCCCTGGGTGAGGTCGAGCAATTGGTCACGGCTGAGCACCCGCCGCGGATGCGTCACGAAGGCGTGCAGGATGTTATACTCGCCGGTGGAGAGCGGGATCGCCACGCCGTCGCGGTCAACCAGCTCGCGTTCGCCGGTCTTCAGGATCCATGGCCCGAACGAGAAACTCTCCGCATCGGGGGCGCGTACACGCTGATTGCTCTCGCCACTGCTGCGGCGGAGCACCGCCTTGATCCGGGCCATCAGTTCGCGGGGCGAGAAGGGTTTGGTGACATAATCGTCCGCGCCCAGCTCCAGCCCGACGATCCGGTCCGTCTCCTCGGCGCGGGCGGTGAGCAGGATCACCGGCAGATTGGTGGTTGCGCGGATGAAACCGGTCAGCGCCAGGCCATCCTCGCCCGGCATCATGATGTCGAGCAGGACGAGGTCGAATTCCTTGCCCGCGAGCAGCGCTCGCGCCGCTTCGGCATTGGCGGCCTTGCTGACCTTGTAGCCATTGCGCGCCAGATAGGCGGCCAGCGGCTCGCGGATGTCGCGTTCGTCATCGACCAGGAGGAGGCGGGCTTCGTCGGGCATGGGACACTCCTTAGGCCTGGCTCTACGCGAGTTTATGCCGGAAACGTCGCAAATTGTCGCGGCGAAGCGGGGCGCGGGCGCGGCGAGCCTGCTTGGCCCGGCCCGCCAAAAGAAGTAAGCAGGCTCAAGGGGATGGGCATCCCGCCGGGCGCGAAGAGCGCGACGGTCCCGCGCAGACGGGCGAGAGCGGGACGATATCGATGGGCGACTTCTTGCCATTCGTGGTGTTTCTGTACGGCGTCTTTGCCGGCTTCCTGATGTTCCGGCTCGGCAAGAGCAATGAGTTGCGCGCGGGCGAGGAGAGGGTGCTGGTCGCGGCCGGCTGGGCGATGACCGCTCTGTCACTGACGCTGGCGGCGGCACTCATCATCTTCGCGATCGCGCAGAGCCTGTTCTTCGCGGCGTGACGCTGCCGCCCTTTCACCTCGCTTTCCCGGTCCACGACCTCGACGCGGCGCGCCGCTTCTATGGCGGCCTGCTCGGCTGTCCGGAGGGGCGGAGCAGCGAGCAGTGGATCGACTTCGATTTCTTCGGCCACCAGATCGTCGCCCATCTCGATCCCGCGATGCAGGCGCGGCCGCATCATAATGAGGTGGATGGCGCGCATGTGCCGGTGCCGCATTTCGGCGCGGTGCTCGGCATGGCGGAGTGGCGCGCTTTGGCTGAGCGGCTGGAGGCGGAGGGCGCCGAGTTCGTGATCGCGCCGGCCGTGCGCTTCGCCGGCCAGCCGGGCGAGCAGGCGACGATGTTCTTCCTCGACCCCTCGGGCAACGCGCTGGAGATCAAGGCGATGGCCGATCCGGCCAACCTGTTCGCCAAATAGGGATGGTGAGCCGTGCTGGGTTCGAACCAGCGACCTACTGATTAAAAGTCAGTTGCTCTACCGACTGAGCTAACGGCCCTCACCGGCACGCGACCTAGGAGCGGGCGGGGCGGCGGTCAACCGCGTCCGAGCCGGTGCGCTGCGTGGCGGACGGCGTGGCCGGCGCGCGGGATGATATGGTCAGGCGCGATTTCGGCGAGCGGGGCGAGGACGAAGCGGCGGCGGGTGAGCTGCTTGTGGGGGATGGCGAGGCCGCGCGCGGCGAAGCGGCCGCCCGACCAGAGCAATAGGTCGAGATCGAGTACACGCGGTCCCCAGCGACGCCCAGCCCGGCGGCCGAAGCGGCGCTCGATGGCCTTCAGCGCGGCGAGCAGAGCGGGCGGATCGAGGTCCGTCGTCAGCAAAACGGCCGCGTTGGCGAAGCCGCGCCCGGCGGGGCCGAGGGCGGCAGTGCGATGAATGCGCGATACCCGCCCGACCTCGCCCAGCACGCCAAGTTCGCGGATCGCGGCGCGCAGCACTTGCTCCGGTGCGCCGTGGCGGCCGTGCGGGCGGTTGGAGCCGAGAGCGATGGCATATTCGTGCAAGGCAACCAATGAACCGCTCATCCTGAGCTTGTCGAAGGACTGCCCTTCGTCTTTCTCCGACTAAGAAAGGAAAGACGGGGCTTCGACAAGCTCAGCCTGAGCGGGGTAGGGATAGGGATGTCTCTGACCTTCAGCCCCGTGCCCCAAGTCGAGCCGCCGCGCGATTGCCCGCTCTGCCCGCGGCTGGTGGCGTTCCGGGAGCAATTGCGGGTCGAGCATCCCGATTGGTGGAACGCGCCGGTGCCGCATTTCGGTGACCCGCAAGCGTGGCTCGGCATCGTCGGGCTGGCGCCGGGCAAATGGGGCGCGAACCGGACGGGGCGGCCCTTCACCGGCGACCAATCGGGGCCGCTTTTCTACCAGACGCTCGGCAAGTTCGGACTGGCCGAGGGGCGTTATGAGGAAAGGCCGAACGACGGGCTGCGCCTGAATGGCGTGGTCGTGCTCAATTCGGTGAAGTGTCTGCCGCCGCAGAACAAGCCCACCCCCGCGGAGAGCGCGACCTGCCGCCCTTTCTATCAAGCGGCGCTGGATGCGATCCCGACGATCCGGGTGCTCGTCGCTTTGGGCCAGATCGCGCACACGGCGGCGGTACGGACGGCGGGCGGGAAGCAATCGGCATACAAATTCGGTCACCTGGCCGAGCATCTTCTGCCCGACAGCCGCATCCTGATCGATAGCTATCACTGCTCGCGCTACAACCAGAATACCGGGCGGCTGACGGCCGAAATGTTCGAAGCGGTGTTTGCGCGGGCGATCGAATTGCGCGCCAAAGGTGCTGAAGGTTCACACCCCTAGGGACAAAAAACTTTCTCGCCTTTTGAACGCTTCGAACCTTCCGGTGAATGCGGCGATGAGAAAGAGCGGCTGCATTCTCTCACATCCGCACCGAGTAGGAAAACTCAGCGCGAGCCTTCGCCCTGCGCGCTGACTATTGGGCGGGCGGCTGCTCGTTGAGCTGCCGAGTGCCTCCGGCGCGAGTCACGCGCAGGCGGATAAACTCGCCGGCGGTCGACCCGGCCTGCACCATCTTGACGATAGTCCCTCCGGCGCTGACCGTATGTGCGGGCGCCACGCCGGCTTCGAGCAATCTGCGGACGATGGCCTGTGAGGTCTGCCTCGCATCGTCCGGTCGCGCCGTGGCGTCCCTGATCGAGGCGGACTCCTCCGGCGTCAGCGACCGCCAGATCCGCAGGATCGGTGCAAAGTCGACGCCGGCCTCACCAAGCTGCTGCCGCTCCGACATGACTTCGATCGACAAGCGCGCGGCGAGCATGGCGTGGACCGTCTCGGGATCGTCCCATCCGTAGCGCTGCCTGCAATCCTCAAGCACCTGGTTCGACTGCGCCTGTGTGACATTTGCCGGCGCTTCCAGCGCTCCGTTCACGAGGCAATTCAACTCCTGCCGCATCCCTGCTTGAAGCGCTTCAAGCGACTGTGCCGACGACGTGAAAGGCGCGCCGAGCATTGCCATGAAGACGAGTAGTTTGAGCAACGCCTTTCTCCCACCCTTGGCCTTGAGGACTGATGCCGCGGCCGGGCGTTGTCAAATATCCTGCGTGATCCGGCCGTAGAGGTCCGGCCGGCGGTCGCGGAAGAAGCCGAAGGCGGCGCGGTGGCGGCGGGCCTGGTCGAGGTCGAGGTCCGCGACGATGACGCCGGTCTCGGTCGCGCCGAGTTCGGCGAGGATGTCGCCGCGTTCGTCGCAGATGAAGGAGTGGCCGTAGAAACGCTGGCCGTGCTCGGTGCCGATGCGGTTGGCGGCGACGACGGGGACGACGTTGGACACGGCGTGACCGATCATCGCCCGCCGCCACAGCCGGCTCGTGTCGAGATCGGGATCGTGCGGCTCGGTGCCGATCGCGGTCGGATAGAGCAGGATTTCCGCGCCTTGCAGGGTCAGGCTGCGCGCCGTCTCGGGATACCATTGGTCCCAGCACACCGCCGGGCCGAGCGTGCCGAGCGGTGTCCGGTAGGTCTGGAAGCCGGTATTGCCGGGGCGGAAATAGAATTTCTCGGAATAGCCCGGGCCGTCGGGGATGTGGCTCTTGCGATAGACGCCCATGATCGCGCCTTTGTCGTCGATCATCGCGAGGCTGTTATAATGATGATGCCCGTCCGCCTCGAAGAAGCTGGTCGGGATGTAGACGTTCAATTCCGCCGCCAGCCGCTGCATCGCCAGCACCGCCGGGTGGCGATCGGCGGGGAGGGCGCGGGCAAAATGCGCCTCGTCCTGCGTGCGGCAGAAATAATGGCCCTCGAACAGCTCCGGCGGCAGAATCAGCCGCGCGCCCTTGCCCGCCGCCTCGCGGACGAGGTCGGCCACGGCGGCGATATTTTCCTGAACATCGTCGCTGAAAGCGAGTTGGAGAGCGGCGACCTTGAGCGCTGACACGAAGCTTCAAACTCCTTGGCGGAATTGCGGGATAGGTGGCAGGTTCTCGGGCGGTTGCAAGGGAGAAGCGGGATGAGCCGGCTGTTCGAGACGATGGCGCAGGGTGTCGCGAGCTGGGCCGGGCGGCCACCGGCCTTCGCGCTGGCGCTGGCGGTGGTGCTGATCTGGGGCGTGACCGGGCCGGTCTTCGGCTTTTCCGACACCTGGCAGCTGGTTATCAACACCGGCACGACGATCGTCACCTTCCTGATGGTGTTCCTGATCCAGAACGCCCAGAATCGCGACGCGAGCGCGATCCAGGCGAAGCTGGACGAACTGGTGCGGGCAATCCACGGCGCGCGGGACGAGTTTATCGGCCTCGAGCATCTGACCAGTGACGAACTGGAGCAGGTGAAACGGGTGCTGGAGCGGCAGAGCGGCGGGGAGACGCCAGAGCATCAGCGCTCCATCGCCAGGCTGATGGAGCGGCTTTGATGCAATTTTGACCCCTCCCTGCAAGGGAGGGGATGGGGGTGGGTGAGCGGGCGATAGCCCGCTGCGATACCCCCAGCCTGCACGTTTCGCAGCGCTCTTGCGAGCGCTTACCCACCCCTTGATCCCCTCCCTTACAGGGAGGGGAGACTATGGGTGTCAGCCTGCAAGAGCGGGATCTGCTGGCTGATGCAGTGGAAGCTGCCGCCGCCGGTCAGGATATGGTCGGCGCGCAGGCCCACCGCCGTGCGGTCGGGGAAGAGCGCCTGTACGGCGGCGACCGCCGGCTCGTCGCTGGCCGTGCCGTACAGCGGAACGACCACGCTAGCGTTGCCGATGTAGAAGTTCATGTGGGAGGCCGGGATGATCTCGCCGTCCCGCTCGACCGCGCCGGGGGAGGGGATGTCCGCGATCCGCAGGCCGAAGGCGGCGGCGCGGCGGCGGGCGTCCTCGTATATTGCAGCATTGGGGTCATCCGCGGCCGCGACCGGCAGCGCCAGCGTGCCTTCGGCCACGAAGCGGGCGAGATTGTCGACATGGCCATCGGTATGATCGTTGAGCAGGCCGTCGCCGAGCCAAAGCAGGCGGTCGACGCCGAGCTGGTCGCGCAGGCGCCGCTCGATCTCGTCGCGGGACAGGCCCGGATTGCGGTTCGGATTGAGCAGGCATTGTTCGGTGGTGACGGCGAGGCCGCTACCATCGAGGTCGATCGCGCCGCCCTCGAGAATCCAGTCCAGCCGATCGGCTTCCAGCCCCATTGTGCCGGCAAGGCGCAGGCCGATCGTGTCGTCGCCGGGCAGGTCGTACTTTCCGCCCCAGCCGTTGAACAGGAAACTGCGCGCTGAAAGCGTCTTACCGTCGCTCAGCAACAGCGGGCCGGTGTCGCGGAGCCAGATGTCGCCGAACGGTTGCTCGACGATCGTGGCAAACGGGCAGCGGACGGCGGCGGCGCGGGCGCTTGTCGCATCGGCCGCGACCAGGCGCACTTCCTCGCCGCGTCCCTCGGCATGGACGGCGAGCGCGAAAGCGGCGACCTCGGCGCGGGCGGGTTCCAGATCGTCCTCCCACAAATCGGGGTGGCTCGGGAAACCGATCCAGACGGCCTGGTGAGGGACCCATTCGGCGGGGAAGCGCATCGTCATGCGGCGGCATATAGAGGCCCGCGCGCCGCGCGGAAGGGCCGGGCGCGATCAGCGGCTTGTTAAGGCTTGTGCGCTATCCGGGTGCCATGGCCGCTGCCCAGCCCTCGACCTCCGCCATGCTGCTCGGCGTCGCCCGCGCGATCCCGGCGATCGGCCTGGCGATCCTGTTCGGGGCGATGGCCTATATCGTGCGCGGCAATGGGGGGCGGGAGGTGGACTGGTTCGGTCCGGCCGCCCTGGCGTTCCTGTGCGGGATCGGCGCCGTCTCGATCATCATCCGCGCGCTGCTCAAGCACAGTTCGCCCAAGGCAAAGCGCGAGATCGCGGTCGAAAGCGAGCCGGAATTCGACGCCGATGCGGCGATCAAGCGCTATATGGCCAACCGCGGCGATCGCCCTGCGCCCGCCGAGGCGGCGCCGGAGACCCCAGCACCCCGTCCGGTGTTCGGTCGCAAGATCAATTCTTAGCTTAGTCCCTCCCCTGCTTGCAGGGAGGGGCAGGAGGTGGGTGCGCGCGTCTGCGCGCACAAAAGACTCCGACAGGCGCCGCAAACAGCGGCCAGCGAGGCATCGAGCCTCGCTTGCCGCTCGACCCACCCCCGGCCCCTCCCTTCCAGGAAGGGGAGTGAATGAGCCTAGCGCCGCTCCGCCGCGCTGCGGTCGCGGATGGCGCGGAATTCGTCGCCGGGCAGCCATTCCGGCCACTGACCGGCGCGCGACAATTCCTGCATGATCGCGAAATAGACACGCAGGTCACGGATCGCGCCGGCCCAGTTCCAATTCTCGTCATATTCGTCGTTCACGCCGTGATAGCGGTTGGCGCGATAGTCGCGCGACGCCGCCTCGCCGGCCGCGCGGCCGCCCTCGACCAGATCCTCGCCCCCTTCGGCATAGAGCATCGGCACGCCCTGCTTGGCGAAGCTGAAATGATCGGAGCGGTAATAATAGCCGGCCTCGGGCGCGGGCTCGGGGACGAGCGTGAGGCCGAGCGGATCGATCGCGCGGCGCAGGTAATCGTCCAGCTGCGATTTGCCCGCGCCGATCGCGATGAAGTCGCGGCTGAGGCCGTTCAGTTGCAGCCCATCGATGTTGATCCCGCCAGCCGTCTTCGCCAGCGGGAAGACCGGATTGGCGGCATAATAAGCCGAGCCGATCAGGCCCGATTCCTCGGCGGTTACCGCCAGGAAGACGATGGTGCGGTCTGGGCGCGTGTTGCGATGCGCCTCGGCCAGCGCGACGAGGGCGGCGGTGCCGGTGGCGTTATCGACCGCGCCGTTGCAGATCCGGTCCTCGCCGGTCTGCGCGCATTCGCCCAGATGATCCCAATGGGCGGTGTAGAGCACATATTCGTCCGGCCGGGTCGCGCCGGGGATGATGCCGATCACGTTCTTCGACGCCTGGCGGCGGATCGCATTTTCGACCGTCATCGAGGCCTTCAGGCCGGTCAGCGGCACGGCGCGGAAGCCGGGGCGCTGCGCGCGCCGGGTGAGCTCGTCCAGATCCTGGCCGGCGCTGGCGAGCAGGCGGCGGGCCGAGGCGTTCTGCAACCAGCCGTTGGCGGCGGTCTGGTTCGCGCCGCCCCGGCCGTCGTCCATATAGAGTTGCGGGCCGGTCCAGCTATTCTCCACCGTCATCCAGCCATAGGAAGTCGGCTCGGTGTCGTGGACGATGAAGGCGGCGGCGGCGCCCTGCCGGGCGGCTTCCTCATATTTGTAGGTCCAGCGGCCATAATAGGTCATTGCCCGGCCGTTGAAGGTGCCGGTGGTGCCCTGGCTCTGCCAGTCGGGATCGTTGACCAGGATGATCACGGTCTTGCCCCGGACGTCGATGCCCTCATAATCGTTCCAGCCGCGCTCGGGCGCGTTGATGCCATAGCCGACGAAGACGATGTCGCTATCGGCGAAGCTGACCCGAGGCTGGGCGCGATAGGAAGCGGCGACCATGTCGGCGCGGTAGTTGAAGGTCATCGGCTGCGCGCCGCCGGTGACGGTGAGCGACGGATTGTTGGTCGCATTGATCTCCACCAGCGGCACGTCCTGCGTCCAGCTGCCATTGTTGCCCGGCTGCAGCCCCGCGCGCTGGAATTCCTGGGTGAGGTAGTTGACCGTCAGCGTCTCGCCCTCGGTTGCCGGAGCGCGGCCGAGAAAGCTGTCGTCCGACAGCTGGCGGGTCACGCGCTTAAGCGTTTCTTCCGAGATGTTCGGCGCGGCGGACGGCGCGACCGGCGTCGTCGATGCGCTCCCGTCTCCGGTGGTCGCGGCGCAGCCGGCGAGCAAGGCGAGGGGAGCGAGCGCGAGCAACTTCATCACGAGGCGGCCTTCCTGTGGAGAACGTATTGGGGGTGTCATGGCAAAGCCGCCGCCCTGCCGCAAGCACCGCAATGGTGGCTTTCCCCCCTTGCCGCCCCGGGGTCCCTGTGCTTGACTTGGCCCGATCAGGGGGAAGCAAATGCTTAAGAAAACGCTCTTTTTCGCCACGACCGCATGGGTGCTTGCGGCCGGTCCGGCCGCTGCCCAGGCGCAGTTGCAGCCCCAGCCGCAGACCCTGTCCGATCCCGCCGCCGCCTTCGGCGCGCGCGAGTCGGTGCAGTCGATCTCGCTTTCCCCGGATGGCCGCACCATCGCTTATGTCGCGCCGACGACAGGGCAGGGCAGCGCGCTCTATCTCGCACCGGTCGATGGCGGCCAGGCGAGCCAGGCGGTCATCCACAGCGGCAACAGCCAGCAGATCAGCGCTTGCGATTTCGTCTCGAACCGGCGGCTGGTCTGCAACCTTTTCGGCATGTCGCAGCTGGGCACGACCCTCGTCTCGATCTCGCGTGTCGTCGCGGTGAATGCCGACGGCAGCAATGTGAAGGTGCTGGGCGAGCGGGACCGGATCGATCAGATGTATGCGCGGCTCTACAGTGGCAGCGTCATCGATTTCCTGCCGGGCAGCCAGGACCATGTGCTGATGACGCAGACCTTCATCCCCGAAAGCGGCGATGCTGGTCCGACCCGGCTCAATCGCACGCGCGAAGGGCTGGGCGTCGTGCGGGTCAACACCAACGACCTCAGAAACACGATCGTCGAGCAGCCGCACATCAACAATGTGAACTATCTGACCGATGGCCGCGGGCAGGTCCGGCTGCGCGCGACCCGCGGGACGCGCGGCGCTACGGGCATGGATTCGCCGGTCATCGAGTTCCAGTACCGGCCGGCCAATGGCGGCGACTGGGCGCCGCTCGGCCGCTACGACACGCTGGCGCGCACCGGTATCTACCCGGCCGCGGTCGATCCGACGCTGAACGTGGCCTACGTCTTCCAGCGCGGCGCCAACGGCCGCGACGCGCTCTATCGCATGTCGCTCGACGGCTCCGGCCGGCAAGAGGTCGTTGTCCAGAACGAAACGGTCGACGTCGACAGCCTGCTGCGGATCGGCCGCGGCAATCGCGTTGTCGGCGCGAGCTACGCCAATGAACGGCGCGAGGGCGTCTATTTCGACGCGGAGTTGCAGCGGATCGCGGCGATGTTCCGGCGCGCGCAGCCGAACCTGCCGCAGGTCCATTTCGCGGACGCGTCCGAGGATGAGAGCCGCCTGCTGATCTGGGCGGGCAGCGATAACGATCCCGGCCGCTATTTCATCTACGACAAGGCTGCGCGGAACCTGACCGAAATCATGCTGGCGCGGCCGCAGCTGGAAAATGTGACGCTCGCGACCGTGCGGCCGGTGACCTACCGGGCGAGCGACGGCACCCAGATTCCGGGCTACCTCACGCTGCCGCCGGGGGTGGAGAATGCGCGCGGCCTGCCCGCCATCGTCATGCCGCACGGCGGTCCCGGCGCCCGCGACGAATGGGGCTTCGACTGGCTGTCGCAATATTTCGCGCATCGCGGCTATGCCGTATTGCAACCCAATTTCCGTGGCTCGTCCGGCTATGGCGACGCCTGGTTCATGGACAATGGCTTCCGCTCCTGGCGCACCGCGATCGGCGACGTGAGCGATGCTGGCCGCTGGCTGGTATCGGAAGGGATTGCCGATCCGGCCAAGCTGGCGATCGTCGGCTGGTCCTATGGCGGTTATGCGGCGCTGCAGGCCGGGGTGATCGATCCGAACCTCTACAAGGCGGTGGTCGCGATCGCGCCCGTCACCGATCTGGCCATCGCCCGCGACGAATGGCGCAATTTCAGCAGCGCCGCGAACATGCGCGACTATTTCGGCGAAGGCCCTCACATCCAGCAAGGATCCCCGGCGCAGAATGCCGCCGCGATCCGTGTGCCGGTGCTGATGTTCCATGGCGACAATGATCGCAATGTCGGCGTCCGTCAGTCGCGCGTGATGGATGAGCGGCTGCGTGGCGCGGGCGGACGTTCGGAACTGGTCGTCTTCCCCGGCCTCGATCACCAGATCGACGATTCGACCGCGCGCGCGACGATGCTGCGCCGCGCCGACGAATTCCTGCGCGGCGCGCTCGGCATAAGGTGAGGACGGCAGCGGCAATGCGGCTCGCAGTGGCCGGCTGGCTGGCGTGTCTCGTCGCTCCGCCTGCGGTCGCGCAGCCAGTCGATCCCGCCGAAGCGTTCGGCGCGCGGGAGAGTATCGAGAGCATCAGCCTGTCGCCCGATGGCCGCCGCATCGCTTATGTCGCGCCGCTTCCGGCCGGACAGGGCGCGCGTCTGTTCACCGTGGACCTGGCGAGCGGCCAGTCCGTGCAGGCGACGGCGGTTGACGGGGTAAGCCAGCGCTTCAGCGGCTGCACCTGGGTGAGCAACGAGCGGCTGTTGTGCGAATTGTTCGCGCTGCGGCGGGTGCAGAATGATGTCGCGGGCGGCAGCGGTTTCGCGGCGCTCAACGCCGACGGCTCGGGCGTGATGCGCGTGCGCGACGTGCGCGGCCTCGTCAGCTGGCTGCCGGGCAGTGATGGCGTGGTGCTGATGAGCGGCTTCACCGGAGTGGTGGGCCGGCTGCCGGGGCTTGGCGTGCTGCGCATGGACACGCGCACCGGCCGCTCGAGCCTGGCCGAGCAGCCGATCCAGCGCGCCTCGCGCTATTTCGCCGACGGGCAAGGGCGGGTCCGGCTCTATTCCGCGGTCAAGTTTGCCGGCGAAACCTGGATGCGGACGGGCGAGATCGAGTATCGCTATCGCCCGAGCGACAGCGGCGACTGGCGCCCGTTCAGCACGTTCAACGATGCCACGCGCGAAGGCATGCAGCCGCTAGCGGTCGATGGCGCGCTGAACGTCGCTTATGCGCTGGAGAAACTGAACGGGCGGCTGGCGCTGTATCGCGTTTCGCTCGATGGCTCGCTGCGCAAGGAGATGCTCGTCGACAGCGACACGGCCGACGTCGATGGTGTGCTGCGGATCGGACGGCACGGGCGCGTGATCGGTGCGACCTATGCGGAGGATACGCGCCAGGCGGTCTATTTCGACCCCGAGATGCGGCAGCTGGCGGCCAACGTCGCGCGCAACCTGCCCAATCTGCCGCTGATCCGCTTCGTCGGCGCGTCGGACGACGAGAATATCCTGCTGATCTGGGCGGGCAGTGACCGGGACCCCGGCCGCTATTTCACCTACGACAAACGCGCGCAGAATCTGAGCGAGATCATGCTGGCCCGGCCGCAGCTGGAGAATGTCCCGCTGGCGGAGATGCGGCCGGTCCGCTTCCCGGCGGCGGACGGGACGATGATCCCCGGCTATCTGACCCTGCCGCCCGGCGCGACCGACGCTCGCGGGCTGCCCGCCATCGTCATGCCGCATGGCGGGCCGGACGCGCGGGACGAATGGGGCTTCGACTGGTTCGCGCAATATCTCGCCCATCGCGGCTATGCCGTGCTGCAGCCCAATTTCCGCGGCGGCGGCGGTTATGGTGATGCCTGGTTCATGGAGAACGGCTTCCGCTCTTGGCCGGTCGCGGTCGGGGATGTGAGCGATGCCGGCCGCTGGCTGGTCGCGCAGGGTGCGGACCCGGCCAAACTGTCCATCCTTGGCTGGTCCTATGGCGGCTATGCGGCGCTGCAGGCGGCGGCGGTCAGCCCCGACCTGTTCAAGGCGGTGGTCGCGGTGGCGCCGGTTACCGATCTGGAATATCTGCGCGAGGAAGCACGCGGCTGGTCCGATTTCCGCGTGATGCGCGAGTTCATCGGCAGCGGGCCGCATGTGCGCGACGGCTCCCCGTCGAACCGGGCGCGATCGATCCGCGCGCCGGTGCTGATGTTCCACGGCGATACCGATGCCAATGTCCCGGTCCGCCATTCCACCCAGATGGATGCGAGGCTGCGCGATGTCGGCGGGCGGTCCGAGTTGATCGTCTATCGGGGTCTCGACCACCAGCTCGAGGATTCGGCGGCCCGGGCCGACATGCTCCGGCGGACGGATGCGTTTCTGCGGAGCAGCCTCGGCATCCGCTGAAACAAAAAGGGCGGCCCCGCGGGACCGCCCTCGTTGTTCGACGTCTGACGAAAATCAGCGCGAATAGAACTCGACGACCAGATTCGGCTCCATGCGGACCGGGTACGGCACTTCGTCCAGCGTCGGAACGCGGTTGAAGGTGACCTTGGTGGTGCCGTCCTGGACGATATAATCGGGGATATCGCGTTCGGCGAGGCTCTGCGCCTCGAGCACCAAAGCCATTTCCTGCGCCTTCGGACCCAGTTCGATCACGTCGCCGACATTGACCTTGGCGGAAGCGATGTTCAGCTTCTTGCCGTTCACCCGGATGTGGCCGTGGTTCACGATCTGGCGCGCGGCCCAGATGGTCGGTGCGAACTTGGCGCGATAGACGACGGCGTCGAGGCGGCGCTCCATCAGGCCGACCAGATTCTGGCCGGTGTCGCCCTTCATGCTGCTCGCGGCCTTGTAGGTGGCCTTGAACTGCTTCTCGGTCACGTCGCCATAATAGCCCTTCAGCTTCTGCTTGGCGCGAAGCTGCAGACCGAAGTCGGAAACCTTGCTCTTGCGGCGCTGGCCGTGCTGGCCGGGGCCATATTCGCGCTTGTTGACGGGCGACTTCGGGCGACCGAAGACGTTTTCGCCCATGCGGCGGTCGAGCTTATACTTGGCGCTGCTGCGCTTAGACATGATGGCACTCCAATTGCGTTTCGTTCGTCCCCGGGACCGCGCTACGTCTCTGTTAGGAGGGCAGGGCCACCGCTTCACCAGGGGTGCGGGGCCAATTGCGAAGGCGGGCGTTTGGCGGTGAGCGGCGGAAAAGTCAACCGCCGGCAAGGCTCGTCCTTCGAGCGGGCGCGCAAAACCGGCCGCGCCGGAGCGCGTGGGCCTTCAACTCACGATCCTGGTCCGGGCGCGAAGCGCGTGCCTGCCGCGATCAGTTTCCGCCGGACGGCGTGCGGCGCTGCTGGGTCTCGTCATAGAGATTCTGCCGACCCTGCACATAACGCTGTGCGGCGAGACGTTCGGCTTCCCATTCCGCAGCCGTCTTGCAGACCCGCTCGGCGCTCATGCGCGAGGCAGGGCGCTCCTGCGTGCGGCAAATCCGGCGATTCGGATTCGGGGTGGTCTGGATTGTGATTGGCGTTTCCAAGCCAGTCGCGATGGTCGCAGTCAGCAGAAGTGCTGTAATCATGCCTGCCCCCTTAATTGTCGGCTGCCGGGACACTGTCTCAAAAAAAAGCCGAAAGATAAAGCCTTAGATGCTGGCAGGCCGAGTGGCCGCGCAGTCACGGCCTGTTTCGGTTCCGAATTGCGGTCAACGCCCGGATCATGCCGCGCAGCGCCTGAATCTCGCGCGTGGACCAGCCGGGCTTGGTCAGAATGGTGCGGATGGTGTTTCTGGTCGCGGGCGTGCGGTCGGGCGGGAAGAAATAGCCGGCCTCGTCGAGCGCCTCGTCCATATGCCCGATCAGGCCTTCCAGATGGGCGTGCGGGGCGCGGGGTTCCGGTTCCTCACCCTCGGTGGGGATGGCGAGCGTCTGATGCTTCGACCATTCGTAGGCGACGAGGATGACCGCCTGGGCGAGGTTGAGCGAGCGGAATTCAGGGTTGATCGGTACGGTGAGAATAGCCTGCGCGAGCGCGGCTTCCTCGGTTTCCAGGCCGGAGCGTTCGGCGCCGAACAGGATGGCGGAGCGGCCGGGGGTGCCGGTGATCTGCCGCGCGGCCTGTTCTGGCGTGACGACGGGAAGAACGAGGTCGCGCTTGCGCACGGTGGTGGCGTAGACGTTCGGGATATCGGCAACTGCGTCCGCGACAGTCTCGAACAGCTGCGCGTGCTCGAGCACGATGTCGGCGCCGGATGCGGCGGGGCCGGCGCTCGGGTTCGGCCAGCCATCGCGCGGATTGACGAGGCGCAGGTCCGTCAGCCCGAAATTCAGCATGGCCCGCGCCGCCTTGCCGATATTCTCCCCGAGTTGTGGGCGGACGAGGATGATGGCGGGGGCTTCTGCGCTCACTTCCGGTCCTTGGGGAAGGGCAAGGACAGATCGTCCGCCGTCGCGCGTTTGGCGGCCTTGTGGACGCGGCCGGCAAATTCCTCGAAGTCGCGGGCTTCGCTGAATTCCTTATAGACCGAGGCGAAGCGGATGTAGGCGACGGGATCGAGACCCTTGAGCCCTTCCATCACCAGTTCGCCGATCCGCTGTGTAGTGACCTCGCTGTCGCCGCCTGTTTCCAGCTGCCGCTGCACGGAACTGACCAGCCGCTCGATCCGCTCGGCCGGCACGGCGCGCTTGCGGCAGGCGAGCTCGAGCGAGCGCTCCAGCTTGGCGCGTTCGAACGGCTCGCGGCGGCCGCCGGATTTGGTGACTGTGAGTTCGCGCAGCTGGGCGCGTTCGAAGGTGGTGAAGCGCGCGCCACAATCCTCGCACTGGCGGCGGCGGCGAATGGCGGAGCCGTCCTCGGTCGGACGGCTGTCCTTCACCTGGCTGTCTTCATGTCCGCAGAAGGGGCAGCGCAATCAAAGCTCCGGGTAGATGGGGAAGCGGGCGCACAGGGCTTCGACGCGCGCCTTGACCGCGGCTTCGACCTGGCCGTCGCCCTGCTCGCCATTCTTGCGCAGGCCGTCGAGCACGTCGGCGATCATGTCGGCGATCTCGTGGAATTCGGCGGTGCCGAAGCCTCGCGTGGTGCCGGCGGGCGAACCCACGCGGATGCCGCTGGTCTTGACCGGGGGCAGGGGATCGAACGGAATGCCGTTTTTGTTGCAGGTGATCGAGGCGCGCTCCAGCGCTTCGTCGGCATCCTTGCCCGTGACGCCCAACGGGGTGAGATCGACCAGGGCCAGATGCGTATCGGTCCCGCCCGAGACGATCTCCGCGCCACGCGCCTTGAGCTGGGCGGCAAGCGCCTGGGCATTCTCGACTGTCGCCTTCGCATAGGCCTTGAAGTCCGGCCGCAGTGCCTCGCCGAAGGCGACCGCCTTGGCGGCGATGACATGCATCAGGGGGCCGCCCTGCAGGCCGGGGAAGACGGCGGAATTGATCTTCTTGGCGATCGCCTCGTCATCGGTGAAGACCGCGCCGCCGCGCGGGCCGCGCAAAGTCTTGTGGGTGGTGGTGGTGACGACATGGGCGTGGCCGAACGGGCTCGGATGGACGCCGCCCGCGACCAGGCCGGCGAAATGCGCCATGTCGACCATGAAGATCGCGCCGACCTCATCCGCGATGGCGCGGAAGCGGGCGAAATCGATGTGGCGCGGATAGGCGGAGCCGCCGGCGATCAGCAGGGTGGGCTTGTGCTCCCTCGCCAGCGCCTCGACCTGATCGAAGTCGATCAGATGGTCGTCGCGGCGCACGCCATATTGCACGGCGTTGAACCATTTGCCGCTCATCGCCGGCCTGGCGCCGTGGGTGAGATGGCCGCCGGCGTCGAGGCTGAGGCCCATGATCGTGTCGCCGGGCTTGGTCAGCGCCAGCATCACCGCGCCATTGGCCTGCGCGCCCGAATGCGGCTGCACGTTCGCGAAGCCGCAGCCGAACAGTTCCTTGGCGCGGTCGATCGCCAGCTGCTCCACCTCATCCGACGGATGGCAGCCCTGATAGTAACGCCGGCCCGGATAGCCCTCGGCATATTTGTTGGTGAAGACCGACCCTTGCGCCTCCAGCACCGCCTTGGAGACGATATTCTCCGACGCGATCAGCTCGATCTGGTTCTTCTCGCGCGCAATCTCGTGCTGGACGCCGGCGAAAACCGCCGGGTCGGCATCTGCAAGGGTGCTGGTGAAGAAGCCGTTGGCGGTCATGCGGGATCCTTGGGGTTGGAAAGCTGGTCGACGCGGCGCTGGTGGCGGTCGCCGAGGAAATCGGTGGTCAGGAAGGCGTCGAGGCACGCCTTGGCCATTTCCGGGCCGGTCAGCCGCGCCCCCATGGCGATGACGTTCGCGTCATTGTGCTGCCGGGCGAGCGTGGCGGACAGCGGCTCGTCCACGCGGGCGCAGCGGCAGGCTGGGTTGCGGTTGACCGCGATCGAAATGCCGATGCCGGAGCCGCAAAGGGCCACGCCCTTGTCCGCCGCGCCGGAGGCGATGGCTTCGGCCAGTTTGTAGCCGAACAGGGGATAATCGACGGAATCGGCAGTCTCGGGGCCAAGATCGAGCACGTCATATCCCCCGGCGCGCAGATGCTCGACGAGCAATGATTTCAGCTCGACGGCGGCATGATCCGAAGCGATGGCGATGCGCTCGCTCACTCGAAAGCTCCCAATGGTGACAGGCCACAGCCCCTAGTGGAGGCGATAGGGAAAGACCACAGCCGATTGCGGTCAGGCGGTGGCCTGGCCGGGAATTCCTTTTGCCTGCTCGAGCTGCGCGAGCCGGTCCGAAATCGCGGTGATGGCGTCGTCGGTGGCGCGGTTCAGGGCGGTGCGCTGGCGGACGCGTTGCAGCGATGCGGCAAGCGGGGCTTCGATGCCAAAGAGCGCACGCCGCTCGCCGCCAGCATAGGTGCTGCCGTCCGTGCGTTTGCCCAGCAGCAGCACGCCGATCAGCAGGTCCTCATCCTTCAGCACCACGCGCAACGTGAAGACGTGATCGTCGCGATCGCGCTTTTCGACGTCCGCCAGCGGCTGGTTGCGCGCGACCCAGGCGTCGATCGCCTCCGGCGCGATCCCGGTCGCGGCGAGGGTGCGGTAGCGATCCTCCTCGAACGACAGCAAGGCGCAACTCGCCGCGTGCAGGCATTCGGAGACGGACTGGACGACCCGTTCGGCGAAGGCTTCCGGCGTCTCCAGATGCTGCCAAAGGGCCAGCCGGTCCGGCAGCCGCTTCAGGCGCATCACCCCGCTTTGCAGGCGCTTCTCGACCATCTTCGTTACCCGTTCGCGCGCCGGGCCGACGAAGATCAGGGCGATGCCGGTGCTGATCGCCGCGACCGTGCCCTTGCCGGTCGCGCCCAGCTGGCGGGTAACGAAATCGTTGATCACCGCCGCGCTCGCTGCCCAGATGACGCCGATGATCAGGGTCATCAGGAAGTATGCGGCCGAGCGGGCGATGGCGCGATCCGCGTCCCACAGCCGCAGCCCCAGCAGCGACGCGAGCATGCCGGCGCCCAGGGTGATGAAGCTGAGGTCGCGCAGGATGATGAACAGGAAGGAGACTTCGTCGGCCCAGGCCGGAGCGATGAGGCCGAAATAGAGGAGATAGGAGATCGTCATCGCCAGCGAGAGCAGGAGGATGCCGCCGCCGCAGGCGAGCGCTGCCCATTTCAGCTGCTGCGCGAGCAGGCCCGGCTCCGTCCTTTTGTAGCGAATGACCAAAGTCGCGACCGCCAGCGCGCCACCGGTGAGGCCCAGCAGATCGGCCATCGTCTCGACCACGTCGCTCTGCGCATAGGCCTCGATCGAAAGGAACAAGGCGAAAGGGAAAGCCAGGCGGGTGAGCCAGCGCCCCCAGGCGGGGACGAAGCGGCCGTCCGGGAAAGCCGGCAGTACGGCGACCAGGAAGGCGATCCATGTCACGGCCATCAGCGAGGTGAGTTCTTCGCTGTCGATCCATGCGAAGAAGATGCCCGCGGGGCCGAGAAAACCGGCAGCGCCGATGAAGCTCGCCGACAGCATCAGCCCGACCGGCTCGCCCGGATGGCGGCGGAACAGGAAAATGGCGACGCCGAGCAGCAGGAAGGAGGTGACGAGGCCGAGGCCCGTGATCGACAGCAGGGCGCCGAACGAGGCGAGATCCAGGCCGAGCATGAAGCCCAGCACCTGTGAGGCCAGGACGAAGCCGAAGAACAGGAACCAGAAACCGGCGAGCCAGGATTGCGTGCGCGGCGAGACGGGGCGGAGGCGCTCCTCCGCTTCCTCCCCCGGCCCCGGCGCGGCCGTCACCGTCTCTGAGATCGGCTCCGTCACGGCACCGGTCTAATGGAGGCGGAGGCGGTTGGCCAAGATGCCTTCAGCTTGCCGCGCCGACCTTTTCCTCGACGCGCTCCAGCCGCTCGTCGATGCCGGCCAAAGCGCGGTTGGTCGTGACCTTCGTGTGGACGCGATTGAGCGCGGCGGCGAGCGCAGGCTCGAGGTCGTGCAGGGTCTTGCGCTCCTCCTTCGCGAAGAAGCTGCCGTCGCTGCGGCGGCCCACCAGCAACGCGCCGATCAGCACATCCTCGTCGGTCAGGATCAGGCGCAAGGGGAAGGTATCGTCGGCCGGCTCTTCATAGTCCAGATCGCCGAACGAACCCGCCTGCTCGATCCAGGTCCGCACTTCGTCAGGCGCGATACCTACGCAGGCGAGGGGACGGAATTCATCCTGCTCGAACAAAAGCACCGCGCAGCGGCCGGCATGGAGACTGTCGCCGATCGCACTGGCAACGCGGGTGCCGAAGGCCTCGGGATCTTCCAGATGTTGCCAGATGGCCAGCTTGCCCGGCAGGCCGCGCAACTGCACGACGCCGCGCTGCAGGCGCTTCTCGACCCATTTGCCGACCTTCTCGCGCGCCGGGCCGAAGACCAGGGCGGCGATGATGGTGCTGATCGCGGCGACCATCCCCTTGTTCGAGCCGCCGACCTGCGACGACACGAAATCGTTCACCAGCGCCGAGCTGACCGCCCAGACGCAGGCAAGGATCAGGGTGAGGAGGAAGTATGCGGCGGAACGGCCGATGATGCGGTCCGCGTCCCACAGGCGCAGGCGCAACTGCGCGATCAGAAAGCCGAGCGCGGCGAAGGCGAAGCCGAAATCGTGCAGGGCGAAATAAACGATGCCGAGCCAGTCCAGCCACTCTTCCGGGAAATACTCCGCCTCGGCAGCATAGGCGACCAGCACGGAACAGATCAGCAGCAGCATGCCGATGGCGAAACCGAGCGATGCCCATTTCAGCTGTTGCCGCTCTAGGCCCAGCGGTGTGCGCAGGAAGCGGATCACGGACGCAGCAACCGCCGCGATGCCGATCGCGAAGCCGAGCAGGGTGGTGGACAGCACCACCGCCTCATTCTCGAAGAAGACGTCGGCGGAGATGGCGAGGGTGAACGGAAAGGCGAGCAGGGTCAGCCAGCGGCTCCAGCGCGGCACGAACCGCCCATCGGGAAAGACCGGCAAAGCGGCGACCAGAAATCCCAGCCAGAGCGCCGGCAGCAAGGTTCCGAGAAAGTCCGCGCCAAGCCAGCCATAGGTATAGGGCGTCGTGCCGACATAAGAGGCCGCGGAGAGGAAACTGCAGGACAGCAGAAAAGCGACCGGATCGCCCGGATTGCGCCGAACCAGCAACGCTGCGGCAACGAACAGGATCGTCGCGGAGATTAGCCCGGTGCCGTTGAGCATCAGCAGATCGAGCGGCGCGAGTTCGCTCGCGGCGAGCCAGATCCCAAACCCCTGGGCGAGAAGAGCGAGCAGGAACCAGAGCAGCCAGACGCCGGTGAGGATTGGCCGCAGCCACGCAGGAATTGTCGTTAGCCGGGACTCGGCCGGCTCATCATCCATCGCTGCGGGAACAGCCGGCAAGCGGCTCAAGCGGCCTGCCGAACTTCCAGCCGGTCCCAGATCTCGACGAGGGCGTCGGCCAGCTCGCGCATCATCGCCTCGTCATGGGCGGGACCGGGGGTGAAGCGGAGCCGCTCCGTGCCGCGCGGGACGGTGGGATAATTGATCGGCTGCACATAGACACCATATTCGGCGAGCAGGATATCGCTGATCCGCTTCGCCAGCACCGGATCGCCGACCATCAGCGGCACGATGTGCGTTTCGGACGGCATTACGGGCAGGCCGGCCTCCGCCATGATCGCCTTCAGCTTCGCGGCGGAGGCCTGCTGGCCCTCCCGCTCGACGCTTGACGCCTTCAGATGCTTCACGCTGGCGAGCGCGCCGGCGACGAGCACGGGCGACAGGCTGGTGGTGAAGATGAAGCCCGGCGCATAGCTGCGGATCACGTCGATGATGTTGCGATCGGTGGCGATATAGCCGCCCATCACGCCGAACGCCTTGCCGAGCGTGCCTTCGATGATGTCGACCCGGCGGGCGACGTCGTCACGCTCCGAAATGCCGCCGCCGCGGGGGCCGTACATGCCGACGGCATGGACTTCGTCCAGATAGGTCAGCGCGCCATATTTTTCGGCCAGGTCGCAGATTTCCGCGATCGGGGCGACGTCGCCGTCCATCGAATAGACGCTTTCGAAGGCGATCAGCTTGGGCGAATCCGCCGGCGCCTCGGCCAGCAATTCCTCGAGATGTTCGAGGTCGTTATGCCGGAAAACCTTCTTCTCGCAGCCCGAATTCTTGATCCCCGCGATCATCGATGCGTGGTTCAGCGCGTCGGAAAATACGATGCAGCCGGGGAGCAATTTGGCGAGCGTCGAAAGCGTCGCCTCGTTCGAGACATAGCCGGAGGTGAAGAGCAGGGCCGCATCCTTGCCGTGCAGGTCGGCGAGCTCGGCCTCCAGCTCGATATGATAATGGCTGTTGCCGCTGATGTTGCGGGTACCGCCGGAGCCGGCGCCGACATCGTGGAGGGCCTCCTCCATCGCCGCGATCACCTTGGGATGCTGGCCCATCGCCAGATAATCGTTCGAACACCAGACGGTGATCGGCTTCGGCCCGTTATGCCCGGCGAAGCAGCGGGCGTTCGGGAAAGCGCCCTTGTTGCGCAGGATGTCGATGAAGACGCGGTAGCGGCCCTCGGCATGCAGCCGGTCGATCGCGTCCGCGAAAATGCGCTGATAGTCCAAAGCGGTGAAGTCCCTTTACCCCCACGCCCTTTAGCGGATGTCTCGCCAAGAAGGCGAGTGAGAACGATTCTCAATTGATCAGAGCGTCTCGATCCGGGTGAGTCCGTAGCTGGCGAGAGCGGGGCGGAGGGCGTCGGAATCGGCCCCGCCGCCGGTGAAGATGGCGATGCCGTCGCTGGGTCGATCGGGCCAGCTTACGTCGCTCGCGAGGTAAGCGACGCGGCGGGCAATGCCCTCCTTGCCATCCACGAACATCAGCTCGCGCGGCGCCGCCGCGGCGAGTTCTTCCTGGACGAGCGGGAAGTGGGTGCAGGCCAGCACGACGGTATCGACGCGTTCGCCGCCGGGCCGCGCCAGCATCGCGGCCATGATCGTGGCGTAGCGCTCCGGTGCGATCGCCTCGCCGCGCAATTTCGCCTCGGCGAGGTCCACCAGTTCGGCAGAACCGTGGCGGATGACGAGGCAGTCGCTGGCGAATTGGGCGGCGAGATTGTCGACATAGGGCTGCACCACGGTCGCATCGGTGCCGAGCACGGCGAAGGCTCGGGTCTTCGAGAGCGAGGCGGCGGGCTTGATCGCCGGGACGGTGCCGACGACCGGCAGGTCGAGCGCGGCGCGGACCCCGTCCAGCGCTATGGTCGAGGCGGTGTTGCAGGCGATGACGATCAGCGCCGGATCGTAGCGTTCGGCGAGACGACCGAGCAAAGCGGGAACGCGCGCCGCGATCAGGTCCGGCGGCTTGGTGCCGTAAGGAAAGCCGGCGCTGTCGGCGGCATAGACCAAGGGCGCAGTCGGCAGGAGCGCGCGGATCGCCCCCGCCACGGACAGGCCACCGACACCGGAATCGAAGATCAGGATCGGGCGGGGCGCGGCCATGACGTGTGACGTAGCGCCGCATCCGCGTATCGGCTAGGCAGGCGCGGATGGGGCAGCTTCTGGAATCGCCATACGCACTGGCCGCGATCGTGGCTGTGCTCGCTTATTTGCTCGGCTCGATTCCATTCGGCCTGCTGCTGACTCGCGCCGCCGGGCTGGGTGATGTCCGCGCGATCGGCTCGGGCAATATCGGCGCGACCAATGTGCTCAGGACCGGTAACAAGGGGCTGGCGGCCGCGACTTTGCTGCTCGACGCGGGCAAGGGGGTCGCGGCGGTCCTGCTGGTCCGCTGGCTGGCGGGAAACCCCTGGTGGCTGGAGCATGTCGCGGCTGCCGCGGTGCTGATCGGCCATTGCTACCCGGTCTGGCTCGGCTTCAAGGGCGGGAAGGGCGTCGCGACCTTTTTGGGCATCGCCTTCGCTATCTGGTGGCCGCTCGGCATCCTGGCCGCGATGTTCTGGCTGAGTGTCGCCTTCATGACGCGCTACTCATCAGCCGGGGCGCTGGCGGCGGTGAACGGCACGCCGATCGCGGCCTATTTTCTCGATCAGTTCGATCTGGCCTGGCTGTTCCTCGGCATCGCTTTGCTGATCGACTGGAAGCATCGCGGCAACATCCAGCGGCTGATTGCCGGCACCGAACCGAAGATCGGTGCGAAGAAAGACGACAGCGATCCGGAGCCGGATCCGGCATGAGCCTGCCCGCCGACGCGGTGCATCGGCTGCGGCTGATCCGTTCGGAGAATATCGGGCCTGTTACCTACACTCATCTGATCGCCCGCTTCGGCTCGGCGGAACGGGCGCTGGCGGCGATTCCCGACCTTGCCGCGCGCGGCGGCGGGCGAGCGCCACGGTTGGCTGAGCGCGCGGCGGTGGAGCGGGAAATGGCGCAGGTCGCGAAGTTTGGCGCGACCTATCTGTTCCTCGGCGACGGTGATTATCCGGCCCTGCTCGCCGAGGTGGAATCCGCGCCGCCAGCTTTGATCGTGAAGGGCGATACCAGTCTTCTGAAGCGCCAGTGCGTCGCGATGGTCGGGGCGCGCAACGCATCGGCCGCCGCATGCCGCTTCGCCCGCCAGCTGGCGCAGGCCTTGGGTGAACGGGACGCGGTGGTGGTGTCCGGCCTCGCCCGCGGCATCGACAGCGCCGCGCATGATGGCGCGCTCGCCACCGGCACGATCGGCGTGATCGCGGGCGGGATCGACGTGGTCTATCCGCCGGAAAATGCGGAGCGGCAGGCGGCGGTGGCGGAACGCGGCCTGCTGATCGCCGAGCAGCCGCACGGGACCGAGCCGCGCGCCCGCCATTTCCCCTATCGCAACCGCATCATTGCCGGGCTGGCGGCCGGGACGGTGGTGGTGGAGGCCGCGCCGAAATCCGGCTCGCTGATCACCGCACGACTGGCGGCGGAGCAGGGCAGGGAGGTGATGGCCGTACCCGGCTCCCCGCTCGATCCGCGCGCGCAGGGCTGCAACCAGCTGATCCGCGACGGCGCCACGCTCGTGCAGAATGCCGACGACGTGCTGGAGGCGCTGGCGCCGATCCATCCGGGAGCGGTGTCCGCGCGGCGCGATGGCTATGCCAACGATCCGGTCCCGCCGGATGCCGGCGATGGCGAGCGGAATGTCGTGATGAACCTGCTCGGCCCGGTCGCCGTGCCGGTGGATGAACTGATCCGCCAGAGCGGCCTCCCACCCGCCATCGTGCAGACCGTGTTGCTCGAACTGGAACTGGCCGGCCGGCTGGAACGGCATGCGGGCGGACGGGTCAGCCTGAGCTAGCCGCCATCGTCTTGCGCTCCGGGCCGCGTTTTGGTTTTGTGGCCGCAACGATCTGGGGAGGACGGCAATGGTTCGGTTCGGCGTCAGCGGGATCTTTGCAGCGGGTCTGCTCGCGGGCGGGGCCTTTGCCGCCAGCGGCACGGGCGAACAGCGCGGCAATTGGGGTGGCGGACAGCAGGATGCGGCCTGCACCGTCTATGAGCATGCCAATTATGGCGGGGAGCGTTGGGCGCTGGGGCGCAACGAATCGCACGCGTCCGTCGGGCGGCGCTGGAACGACCGGATTTCGTCGGTCGAGTGCCGGCCGGGCTGCGTGCTGGTCGCGCATGAGGACGTGAATTTCCGCGGGCGTCAGGCGCGCTACGAGGGACAGACCCGCTTCGTCGGGCCGCAGTGGAACGACCGGATCAGCGCGCTGCGAGTCGAATGCCGGGGCGGCAATTGGGGCGGTGACCGTCCCGGCCGGCCGGGCGGGCCGGGAGGCTCTGGCGGTCCCGGCTGGGGTAGCCGCGAGCCGGCCTGCACCATCTACGAGAATGCCAATTTCTCCGGCCGCCGGGAGGAGATACGCGATGGCGCCATCGTCCCGTCGATCGGGCGGGAATGGAATGACCGCATCTCGTCGCTGGAATGCCGGCCCGGCTGTACCTTCACCGCCTACGAGCATGTGAACTGGCAGGGCCGCTCGGTGCAGTGGCGCGACCGGATCGGCTATGTCGGACCGCAATGGAACGACCGGGTCAGCGGCTACCGGGTGCAGTGCCGCTGAACTTTTCGGCAGCCGCTTGACGACAGGGCGGACCGCTCGCCACCCTCGTACGCGTACGCACACGTAAGGGTGAAGCATTGAAGCTGGTCGTCGTCGAATCGCCCGCCAAGGCGAAAACCATCGAGAAGTATCTGGGCGGGGGCTATCGCGTGCTCGCCTCCTACGGTCACGTCCGCGATCTGCCGCCGAAGGACGGATCGGTCGATCCCGATCACGGCTTCGCGATGCAGTGGGAGACTTACGCCGACAAGTCGAAGCAGGTGCGCGCCATCGCCGACGAGGCGAAGAAGGCCGACACCCTGATCCTCGCCACCGATCCGGATCGCGAAGGCGAGGCGATCAGCTGGCACGTGCAGGAAATCCTCCGCAACAAGAAGGCGCTGCCGGCGGACGTGCAGCGCGTCACCTTCAACGCCATCACCAAGGCGGCGGTGACCGAGGCGATGGCGAAGCCGCGGCAACTCGACGAGGATCTGATCGACGCCTATCGCGCCCGCCGCGCGCTGGATTATCTGGTCGGCTTCACCCTCTCGCCGGTGCTGTGGCGCAAGCTGCCGGGAGCGAAATCCGCGGGCCGGGTGCAGTCCGTGTCGCTGCGGCTGATCGTCGACCGCGAGCGCGAGATCGAGCTGTTCAAGCCGCAGGAATATTGGAGCGTTACCGCGACGCTCGCCGCTGACGGCACCGAATTCGCGGCGCGGCTGGTGCGGTTCGATGGCGAGAAGATCGACCGTCTCACCATAGGCGACGAAGGCAGTGCGATGCGCGCCAAGGCGGCGGTCGAGGGCGGCAATTTCACCGTCGCCTCGGTCGAGACCAAGCCGTTCATGCGCAATCCGCCCGCGCCCTTCACCACCTCGACTCTCCAGCAGGAGGCGTCGCGCAAGCTCGGCATGTCGCCGGCGCAGACGATGCGGGTGGCGCAGGATCTCTATGAGAGCGGCGCGATCACCTACATGCGGACCGACGGCGTGCAGATGGCGACAGAGGCGGTGCATCTCGCCCGCGTCGCGATCGAGCATCGCTTCGGCCCGCAGAATGTCCCCGGCAAGCCGCGCGTCTACGAGACCAAGGCCAAGAATGCGCAGGAAGCGCACGAGGCGATCCGGCCCACCGATTTCGGCCGCGACCATGCCGGCTCGGGCGATCAGGCGCGGCTGTACGAACTGATCTGGAAGCGCGCCATGGCGAGCCAGATGGAGAGCGCCCGGCTGGAACGGACGACGGTCGAACTGGCCGAGAAAAGCGGCAGGCACGGCCTGCGCGCGACCGGGCAGGTGGTGCGCTTCGCCGGTTTTCTCGCGCTTTATGAGGAGGGGACGGACGACGAGAAGGGCGAGGACGAGAAGAAGCTGCCCGCGCTGTCTCAGGGCGATACCCCGGACAAGAAGAAGGTCGCCGCCGAGCAGCATTTCACCCAGCCGCCGCCGCGTTATTCCGAGGCCAGCCTGGTCAAGAAGATGGAGGAGCTCGGCATCGGCCGGCCATCCACTTATGCCTCGGTTATTCAGACCCTTAAGGACCGGAATTACGTCCGCG
Organism: Sphingomonadales bacterium UBA2369; assembly: GCA_002344055.1. Classification (GTDB taxonomy): domain Bacteria; phylum Pseudomonadota; class Alphaproteobacteria; order Sphingomonadales; family Sphingomonadaceae; genus Allosphingosinicella. The sequence continues at coordinate 54,413 of DDTH01000008.1, read as the reverse complement.
CGGAAAAGAACCGGCTGTGGCCGGAGGAGAGCGGGCGGCTGCTGACGGCGTTCCTGGAACGCTTCTTCGAACGCTATGTGAGCTTCGATTTCACCGCAGGGCTCGAGGACGAGCTGGACGATATTTCCGGCGGCCGGGCGGACTGGCAGGCGGTGCTCGATGCCTTCTGGCGCGACTTCAAGCCAAAGACAGCCGAGGTGATGGAGCAGAAGCCGAGCGATATCACGCTCGCGCTGGACGCCTTCCTCGAACCCTTCCTGTTCCCGGACAAGGGCGACGGCAGCGATCCGCGCCTGTGCCCGGCCTGCGGCGAGGGGCGGCTGGCGCTGCGCGGCGGTCGCTTCGGCGCATTCGTGGCCTGCTCCAACTATCCGGAATGCAAGTTCACCCGCCGCTTCGCCCAAGGCGGCGAGGCGGGTGCGGAGGATACCGGGCCGCAAATGCTCGGCGTCGACGAACATGGCGCCGAAGTGTCGCTGCGCTCGGGACGTTTCGGGCCCTATTTCCAACTCGGCGACGGCAAGGAGGCGAAGCGGTCTTCATTGCCCAAGGACGTGCCGGCGGCAGAGGCGACCCTTGAGATCGCGCTGAAATTCCTGTCGTTGCCGCGCACCGTCGGGGACCATCCGGAGACGGGCAAGCCGATCACCGCAAGCATCGGCCGCTATGGCCCCTATCTCGCCCATGACGGCAAATATGCGAAATTGGGTTCCACCGCCGAAGTGTTCGAGACCGGCATGAATGCGGCGGTGGTCAAGCTAGCGGAGGCCGCGGCCGGCGGCGGCCGGGGGCGCGGCAGCCGCGAGCCGCTCAAGGTCCTGGGCGCCCACCCGCGCACCGAACTCGAGATCAAGCTGATGGAAGGCCGGTTCGGCCCCTACGTCACCGACGGTACGACCAATGCCACTCTGCCGAAATCGGTTGCGCCCGACGCGCTGACGCTGGAAGAGGCCGCGCAACTGCTCGACGAGCGTGCCGCCAAGGGGCCTTCCGCGAAGAAGAAAACGGCCCGCAAGGCTGCACCCAAAAAGGCCCCGGCCAAAAAGGCTCCGGCCAAAGGAAAGAAGAAGTGATGCAGGTTCGAATTCTCACCATTCCAGCTTTTGCCTTGGCGCTCGCCGCCTGTGGCGGCCAGAAAGCGGCGAACGGCAGCGTTGCGGTGAACACGATTTCGGCCGCCGCGCCGGCAGCGCCTGCTGCGCCGGCAAATGCGACCGCGCCGGCTGCTCCGGCTGCGCAGGGCGACTGGCTGACCACGGCGAGCGGGCTGCGCTACCGCAAGATCAGTGGCACCGGTACCGGCCCGAAGCCGAGCCCGACCGATATCGTCACGCTGAACTATGTCGGGCAGCTGACCGACGGCACGGAATTCGACAGCTCGCGCGGCACACCGGTGACCTTCCCGCTGCCCGACCTGATCGTGGGCTGGCAGGAAGGCGTGCCGTTGATGAGCGTCGGCGACACATACGAATTCCTGGTGCCGCCGGAAATCGGTTATGGCCCCCGCGGCGCCGGCCCGATCCCGCCCAACGCGACGCTCTATTTCAAGATCGAACTGCTCGGCATCGGCGGGTAGGCTCAGCCCGCGTGGGCGCAGCCCCTGCACGACGGGTCCTTGGCAATTCTGAGCGTGCGCAGGCCGGGTTTCAGGCCGTCGAACAGGTGCAGCTTGCCCGCTTGATCGTCGCCGAAGCCGGTGAGGGCGCGGATCGCCTCCATCGCCGCCCAGCTGCCAGCGAGGCCGGCAAAGGCGCCGAGGACGCCCAACTCCGAGCAGGTGTCGCAATCCTCCGCGTCGAAGGCGTCGCCAACGAAGCAGCGATAGCAGGGCTTGCCTGCCTCCCAGCCGCGATAGGTGGCGATCTGGGCCTGAAACTGGCCGATCGCCGCGGAGACGAGGGGAATGCGGGCGCGGACGCTATGGTCCGACACGGCGAGGCGGGTGGCGAAATTGTCGCTGCCGTCGAGTATGAGGTCGGTTTCGCCGATCAGGCCGGCGGCATTGCCAGTGGTGAGGCGTTCGGTCACGCCCTCGAACGACACGTCCGGATTGAGCCGCGCGGTTTGCGCGCCCGCCGCATCCACCTTGCGCGTGCCGACATCAATGGTGCCGAACAGCACTTGCCGCTGCAGATTGGCGAGCGACACCACATCGTCGTCGATCACCCGCAGCCGCCCGATCCCGGCGGCGACGAGATAGAGGATGGCCGGCGAGCCGATCCCGCCCGCGCCGATCACCGTAACGTGCGACGTCAGCAGCCGCGCCTGTCCGGCGCCGCCAATTTCCTTCAGGACGATGTGCCGCGCGTAGCGGTCGAGCTGGTCGTCGCTAAGCGTCAAGATTGAAGTTGATCGAATTGGTGTACCAGCGCTCCGCGCGCCCTCTCGGCAGATCGAAATAGCCGTCACGCAGCATGGAGTTGACGACGTCGCCGACCAGCAATTCGATCTGCTCGCAGCCGATATCCTCGACGAAGACGCGCTCCGCCTGGTTGCGCCGGTCGAACCGCACGGCGTAATTCACCGTGAAATCGAAACGCTGCGGCCGTTGCCCCGCAAGGCTGCAGCCGCCGTTCGCCAGGATCAACTCGATCCGTTCGACAAGGTCCGGATTAGGCAGGAGGAGCCGCGATTCCATCCGTTGGAAGCTGCTCCACTCCGCGCGTCCGGCATCGACCGGCAGGCCTTGGGCGGGCACCGGCTGGGCCTGTGCGAAAAGGGTGGCGAGGATGAGGGTCATGGCCATGTTCATCTCCCTGTCGAACCGAAACCGCCGCTGCCGCGCGCGGTTTCATCCAGCGAGTCTACCAGAGTGAACGCGGCCCGCAACACCGGCGCGGGGACGAGCTGTGCTATCCGCTCGCCGCGCACGACCGCGAACGGCTCGCTGCCGAGGTTCGCGAGGATCACTTTCACCTCGCCGCGATAGTCGCTGTCGATCGTGCCGGGTGTGTTGAGGCAAGTGATGCCATGCTTCAGCGCGAGGCCGGAGCGGGGGCGGACCTGCACTTCGTAGCCATGCGGGATGGCGATGGCGAAGCCGGTCGCGACCGCGTGGCGCTGACCCGGCGCGAGCGTCAGGTCCTCGGCCGCGACCACGTCCATGCCGGCGGCATTCTCGCTGGCATAAGCGGGCAAAGGCAGGCCCTTGCCATGCGGCAGGCGCTTCAGCGCGATCTCGATCATGCTTGGTCGCTCTCCAGCGCATTGGCGATGCGCGCGGCCAGCCGGCGGCCGATCTCGTCCTTTGGCAGCCGCTCCCAGCGCTCCGCGCCCGAGGCGGTCACGATCGTCACCTGATTGCGGTCGCCGCCCATCGGGTCGGCCGCGACATTATTGGCGACGATCCAGTCCGCGCCCTTGCGGGTCAGCTTCGCGCGCGCCTCGGCCTCGGCATCGCCGGTTTCGGCGGCGAAGCCGACCAGAAGTTCTGGCCGTTGTGCGTGGCCGCCGAGCGTCGCCAGAATGTCCGGATTCGGGGAGAAAGTGAGGGCAGGCGGCCCGGCGCTCTTCTTCAGTTTCTCGGTCGCAGCTTCAACCCGCCAGTCGGCCACAGCCGCCGTCATCACCGCGGCGTCCGCAGGCAGCGCCGCTTCGACCGCTTCCAGCATCTGCGCGGCGGTCTCGACATCGATCCGCTCGACCCCACGCGGCGTCGCCAGAGCGACCGGCCCGGCCACCAACGTCACCCGCGCGCCGAGCCCGGCCAGCGCCTCGGCGATCGCGAAGCCCTGCTTGCCGGAGGAACGATTGGCCAGCACCCGCACCGGGTCGATCGGCTCGTGCGTCGGCCCGGCGGTCACCAGCACATGCTTGCCTGCGAGTCCTCCCGGTCCTGACAATGCAGCCCGGATCGCGGCGCCAATCCGCTCGATCTCGGGCAGGCGGCCGGGGCCAAACTCGCCGCAGGCCATCTCGCCCTCGTCGGGATCCAGGATGGTCACGCCGTCCGCGCGCAGCCGCTCGACATTTCGCTGGGTCGCGGCGTGCAGCCACATCCGCACATTCATCGCCGGACAGGCCAGCACCTTCTTGTCCGTGGCCAGCAGGAGCGTGGCAGCGAGGCTGTCCGCACGTCCTGTGGCCATCGCCGAGAGCAGATCCGCCGTCGCCGGGCAGACCACGACCAGATCCGCCTGCCGGCTGAGCTGGATATGGCCCATCTCGGCCTCATCCTTCAAATCCCAGAGCGAAGTGTGCACCGGCTGCTCGGACAAGGCCGCCAGCGTCATCGGCGTCACGAACTGCGCGCCGCCATCGGTCAGCACGCAGCGCACGCTAGCGCCTGCCTTGCGCAGCCAGCGGGTCAGCTCGCAGGCTTTGTAGGCGGCGATCCCGCCGCCGACGATCAGGAGAATGCGCTTGCCGTGCATGACCCTAAGTTAGGAGCAATGTCGCCGCGACGCCAATCCCGCCTGCGATCAGGCCCGTAAGCGCATAGCGCCACCAGCCGAACGGCTTGACCACGACCACCTCCGGTAGCGGCGGGCCGGGCGGGGCGGCGCCGGGCTGGGGGTAATAATGGTCGATGCGGCGGATCAGCTCGGGCAGGCGGGCGAGGTTGCGGAAATTCTCGATCAGCCAGTCGGCTGCGCGCGCTTCGGGGCCGAGCTCGCTGCGCACCCATTCCTCGATGAACGGCCGCGCCGTCTCCCACATGTTGATGTCGGGATCGAGCGAGGTGGCCACACCTTCCTCCATCACCATCGTCTTTTGCAGCAGCAGCAGATGCGGCTGCACGGGCATGTCGAAATCGCGGGTGATCTTGAACAGGCCTTCCAGCATGTGCCCGATCGAAATCTCCTTCACCGGCAGACCGCGGATCGGTTCGCCGACCGCGCGCAGCGCCGTTACGAACTCGTCGATATTGTGGTGGCCCGGCACATATTGCGCCTCGAAATGGATCTCCGCGACGCGGCGGTAATTGCCGGTGATCAGGCCGTGCAGGATTTCCGCCAGCCACAGCCGCGCCTGGCGGTTGATCCGTCCCATGATACCGAAATCCACCGCGGCGAGGCGGCCGTCGGCGAGCGCGAACAGATTGCCCTGATGTAGATCGGCGTGGAAGAAGCCGTCCACCACCGCCTGGCGGAGGAAAGCGCGGACGAGAATCTTGGACAGATTGGGCAGATCGTGGCCGGCGGCGATCAGGCCTTCGCGGTCGGTGAGCTTGATGCCCTCGATCCACTCCAGCGTCATCACCCGCTGCGCCGTGCGGCTCCAGTCGATTTCGGGCACATGGAAATCGGCCTCGGCGACCATATTCTCGCGCAGTTCGGAGGCGGAGGCGGCCTCGCGGCGCAGGTCCAGCTCGCGCGCCGTCCACTGCTTGAACATCGCGATGGTCGCGCGGGGGCGCAGCCGCGCCGCCTCGCCGCCCATTCCCTCGACCCGCGCCGCAGCCCATTCATAGGTCTCGATCGCGCGCTCCAACTCCGCCTCAATGCCGGGGCGGAGCACCTTCACCGCGACCAGCCGGCCGTCGGTGGTGATGGCGCGATGGACCTGCGCGATGGAGGCGGCGCCGACCGGAACGGGATCGAATTCGGTGAAGAGCTGCTCGAGCGGCCTGCCCAGTTCGGTTTCGACCTGTGCCTTGATCGCTGCGAACGGGGCGGCGGGCAGGCGGTCCTGCAGGGTCTGCAGTTCGACCGCGGCCTCGTCGCCGACCAGATCGGCGCGGGTGGCGAGCGCCTGGCCCAGCTTGATCGCCGCCGGGCCGATAGCGACGAACGCCTCGGTGTAGCGCGGCTTCTTCGGCACGCGCGCGCCGAAGCGGGCGATGCGCGCCAGACGACGCACCGGGGGCGGGGTCGCCCGGTCGCGCTCGATCCCGGTCAGCGCGCCGTGGCGGGCGAGCGTGCGGCCCCAGCGGAGCAGGCGGAAAACGTGGGTGACGGAGCTGGTCACAGGGTCAGATTTTCCAGCCGCTATGGATGGCGACGAGGCCGCCCAGGATCGGCTCGGCCTTCACTTGCGTGAAGCCGGCGGCGCGGATCATCGCGGCGAAAGCCTGCATGTCAGGGAAGCGTTCGATCGATTCGATCAGATAGCGGTAGCTGTCCGCATCCTTTGCCACCGCTTCGCCGATCTTCGGTACGATCTTGCGCGAATAGGTGCGGTAAAGCTCGGAAAAGCCGGGCCAGGTCGTGGTCGAGAATTCCAGACAGAAGAAGCGGCCGCCGCGCTTCAGCACGCGATGCGCCTCGGCGAGCGCCGCCGGAATGTTGGTGACGTTCCTGATCCCGAAGGCGATCGTATATGCGTCAAAGGCACGGTCGCCGAAGCTCAGGACTTCCGCATTCTCCACCGCCCAGGCCAGCCCTTCGATCCCGCGCTTTCGCGCGCGTTCCTGGCCGACGTCGAGCATGTCGGCGTTGATGTCCGCCACCGTCACCGCCGCGCCGCGCGCGGCCATGCGGAAGGCGATGTCGCCCGTTCCACCGGCCATGTCGAGAATCGCCTGGCCCGCGCGCGGCTTCACCCGGCGGACGAAATCATCCTTCCACAGCCGGTGCATGCCGCCCGACATCAGATCGTTCATCACATCGTAGCTGGAGGCCACGGACGAGAATACGCCATGCACCCGCGCGGTCTTCTCCGCGGGTTCCACATCCTCGTGACCGAACGAAACCTTGCTCATGGCGCGGCGCTCTAGCAGGGGAGGGCGATGAAGTGCACGTGCCAATATGCCTGAACTGCCTGAAGTCGAGACGACCGTGCGCGGTTTGCGGCCGGTGCTGGAGGGACGGCGCATCACCTCCTTCCAGCTCAACCGCGCCGATCTGCGCTGGCCTTTCCCGCCGGACCTGCGCCAGCGGCTGACCGGGGCGCGGGTGATGAGCCTCGGCCGCCGGGCCAAATATGGGCTGATCGGGACGGACCGCGACGATACGCTCATCTTCCACCTAGGCATGTCGGGCCATTGGCGGATCGATCCCGACGCGATCGGCAAGCATGACCATGTCGTGCTCGAAACGGAGGATGGCCGGACGCTGGCGCTGAACGATCATCGCCGCTTCGGCTCGCTCGACATCGTGCGCACGGACGAGATCGCGGCCTATCCGCCATTTGTGAAGATGGGGCCGGAGCCGCTGGGCGACGATTTCGACGGGGCGTATCTGAAACGCGCGCTGGCCGGGCGTGTGGCGCCGATCAAGGCGATGCTGCTCGACCAGAAGATCGTCGCGGGCCTGGGCAACATCTATGTCTGCGACGGGCTCAATCTGGCCGGCATATCGCCTTCCCGCGAAGCTGGCCGAATCACGAGGCCGCGGCTCGACCGGCTCGCGGACGCGGTGAAGGAGGTGCTGACCAGGGCGATCGCGGCCGGCGGCTCGTCCCTGCGCGACTATGTCCAGCCCAATGGCGAGCTTGGTTATTTCTCCAGTGACTGGAGGGTCTATGGCCGCGAAGACCTGCCGTGCCCGGCCTGTGACGGGGTGGTGAAGCGCCGCGTCGATTCGGGCCGCTCGACCTTCTACTGCGGGCGCTGTCAGAAGTAATGCGCGGAGCCTTGACCTCGCGGCCCCTTCGCGCCTAAGGAGCGCGCCGAGCGGGTGCGGTTTTGCCGCGCCCTTTTCATTTCTTCATCACGAGGCACTTCACCAATGGCGAACACGCCACAGGCACGCAAACGCATCCGCCGCAACGATCGCCGCGCCGTCATCAACGGCGCGCGCGTCAGCCGCATCCGCACCTTCATCAAGCAGCTGGAGACGGCGCTGGCGAGCGGCAACAAGGATGATGCCAAGGCGGCGCTGACCAAGGTGCAGCCGGAACTGGCGCGCGGCGTGGCCAAGGGCGTGCTTCACAAGAATACGGCGTCGCGCAAGCTGTCGCGCCTGACCAAGCGGGTTGCCGCGCTCGCCTGAGCCGCCTTCTCCCGTTCAGGGCTTCGCAAACCCGCCGGTGAAAACCGGCGGGTTTTTTGCTGTTCGGCAGAAAATGGCGGAAATGCGCGATTCGTTAAAGTGTCACAATCGCGGTTAGGAGCCAATGCTCTGTAATATAACGCAAAAATGCGATTGTTACGAAGAAATGGCAGAAATGCGCTGTCAATCGAAGAATGTTTGCGTGGTGCAAATTTGTTGCTTGCGCCGACTCATTCCGCGTTCCTAAACGGACTTTCGCCGGACGCATTCCGGCCGGCGAGAAGCGAAAAATCCACGGGTTCGAGGGCGGAGCAGCGCATGCTTCTCCGCAGGGGGAAGTGCGTGCCTGAAGCCGCCTGAGAGCGGCAAAGAGAGATGGGGGTTTTAGGGTGGCGGTAAGACCGGCCAGCGAAGCGGCATCGGATGCGATGATGCAAGGCGGCGAAGCGATCGAGCAGGCATGGGAGGCGATTCGCGCCAACCTGCGCCGCGATTGCGGCGCGCGCATGTTCGATGCCTGGCTCCGTCCGATCGCGCTTGGCGGCTTCGATCCGTCGAGCGGCACCCTGATGCTGAACCTGCCCTCCAAATTCATGGCCGACTGGGTGCAGAGCCACCATGCCGAGCGGCTGGCTTTGGCCTGGAAGGCCAAGGGCAGCGACGTGCGCCAGATCCGCATCGGCGTCGGCCCCGCCGCGCCGCTGACCGCCGCCGCGGTTCAGATACCGGCCCCCGAACCCGCCGATGAGCCGCGTCAGGATTGCGCTTATTCGGTCGCGCTGGAGCCCCGCTACCGGTTCGAGAATTTCGTCATCGGCAAGGCCAATGAGGTCGCGTTCAACGCCGCCCGGACGCTCGCCACCGCCGACAAGGTCGCCTTCAACCCGCTCTTCCTCCACGGCGGCACCGGCCGCGGCAAGACCCACTTGCTGCACGCCATCGGCCACGAATTCCACCGCCTGCGGCCGCGCGCGAAGATCATCTACATGTCGGCCGAAAAGTTCATGGTCGAATTCGTCGCGGCCCTGCGCGGCAACGACACCATCTCGTTCAAGCAGCAGCTGCGGTCCGCCGACCTGCTGATGATCGACGACGTGCAGTTCATCGCCGGCAAGGAATCGACCCAGGAAGAATTCTTCCACACGATGAACGAGATCATCTCGGCCGGCCGCCGGCTGGTCATCTCGTCGGACCGCGCCCCGCAGGATCTGGACGGGATCGAGCCGCGCATCCTGTCGCGCCTGTCCTGGGGCCTGGTCGCGGACATCAATGCCGCCGATCTCGAGCTTCGCCTGAACATCATCCACAAGAAGCTCGAATCGCTTCCGGATGTGAAGGTGCCGGACGATGTGGTCGGCTTCCTCGCCCGGCGGATCAGTTCGAACGTGCGCGAGCTGGAAGGGGCGCTGAACCGGATCGCGGCTTATTCCGTGATGCAGAATCGCGAGATCAGCCTGGAATTCGTTTCCGAGGTGCTCGCCAACATATTGCGCGCCAATCAGCGCCGCATTTCGATCGACGAGATCCAGACCAAGGTCTCGGAACATTACCGCATCCGCAAGGCCGAGATGACCAGCGCGCGCCGCGCCCGCGAGGTCGCCCGGCCGCGTCAGGTGGCGATGTATCTGTCCAAGCAGCTGACGCCGCGCTCGCTGCCGGAGATCGGGCGCCGTTTCGGCGGGCGCGATCACACCACGGTGATCCACGCCGTGCGCCGGATCGAGCAATTGCGGACCGAGGATAACGATCTGGACAACGATATCCGGCTGCTCACCCGTCAGCTGGAAGGGTAGGAATTCAGGCCGCGACCAGTTGCGGCCAGAAGCTGTCCCAATCGTCGAAACCCCATTTGCGGGGTTGCTCGCGGGTTACGATCGTATCGCCCGCATCGCCGGCGAGCGCCAGATCGCGTGGCGCGATTCGCGTGTCGGCGGCAATGTCGTGGAAGATGCGCACCGTCGGCCGGGTCAGGTCGGCCTCATATTGCTCCACCACGACGCCGAGATGGTCCGATTCCATCCGGACCAGACTGCCGACCGGATAGATGCCTACGCTGCGGATGAAGAGCGACAGGATGTCCTCGTCGAAATGGCCCCGCCAGCTGAACATGCTGGCCAGGCATTCCGCCGGCGACCAGGCTTCCTTGTAGGGCCGGTTCGAGGTCACGGCGTCATAGACGTCGCACACCGCGCCCATCCGCGCGGCGAGGCCGATCCGATCGCCGAAAAGGCGTTCGGGATAACCGGTCCCGTCCATCTTCTCGTGATGGCTGAGGCATACTTCCAAGGCCGCCTGCGGCAGATTGCCGCCCTTCTTCAGCAGTTCGTGCCCGCGCGTCACATGGCTGCGCATGACTTCCATCTCGGCGATGCTGAGCTTGCCCGGCTTGTTCAGGATCGTCTTGGGAATCAGCATTTTGCCGACATCGTGTAACAGGCCGGCGATACCGAGCTCCTGCTGCGACCCGGCGTCCAGGTCCATGCGCCGGGCGAGATTGGCCATGAGCGCGCAGACCGCGACCGAATGAGCGTAGGTGAAGCTGTCGCTGTCGCGAATGCGGGCCAGGCTGATGATCGCGGCGGCATTGTCGGCGACCGAGGCGTTGATTTCCTCGACGATACCGGCGACCGCGCCGCCGCCAATCGCCTTGCCCAGCCTGACGTCGTCGAGCAGGGCGCGGACCGGCACGCGCAGGCGCGCCAGCGTCGCCGCGGCGCGATCGAACTGCGCGGCCCTGCGGCTGGCGGCGCTACGGACGATGGCGGGGGCGGTGGATACGCTGCTCGCCGGTTGGGGCGGGATTGGCTTCGGCTGCTTGATCGGGCGCGACATGCCGCGCTCCGGCTTCTCGCCGGTCGAGCGCTTCAGATCGACGAACATCCCGCCGACATTGCTCGCGCGGATTGCCTCGAGATCGCGGGCGTGGCGCAGCAGGAAGCTGGCGCGCGACAGCGGATGGACGAACATGCCCAGCCGCAATTGCTCGACCGCGACCCAGACGATCTCCTCGCCGACCTCGGGGAGCGCGCCTTCGCTCAGCTTTTCGGGCTTGAACTGTGCCGTCATGCGGCCGCCAAAGCCGGGCTGATGGGCGCAGGATCAAGTGACGCGTCGATCAACCAATCCGCTCCCGGGGCCATCCGCCGGTTGATCCGGCGCGATGTCTTGGCAGGCCGATAACCGCGCAATCTTCAAGAATTGGCTAAAATGCAGGTAATAAAAAGAAAAAGGGAGGAGGCTCTCGCCTCGCTCCCTTCCTTCAACCCGGTCGTTGCATCATCCGAGCTTGTCCAATCGCGCGATCAGTTGCTCGAACATCGTAACCGGCTGGCTCCGTTCCGGCGCGTAAGCCCTGCGGAGCGCGTCTCCAATGCCTGCCGTACCGCTGGGCGGGACGACGATGATGTAGCGCCGGGTGGCGTTGCCGTTCATGACAATCCTCCTCCAGGCACGTGTTGGACCAAAGAACGAACAAAGCCCCCGCTGGTTGCGACCGGCGGCGACTTTGTTTGATCTGGATCAATTCAGGGCCGGAACGATCCGGCCGACCGGTCAGCGGCGGCGGCTGTCGTCATCCACCGTGATGCGCACCGTTTCGCCATTGTTGCCGGGGAAGTTGGTGAACATCGCCTCGACCAGATTGGGCACCAGCCGCGGCAATTCGTTGGTCCGCGAGCGCGCCTGCGCCAGCCCTTCGAACACCGCCTGGCCGTCGGAAGCGCGGCGGATGTCGAGGTCCACGAAGCTCTGATAGACGGTGTAGGTATCGATCCGGTCGCCGCCCCAGAAATTGTCGTTCCAGCCATAATAGAATGGGCTGCGATAACGGCCGAAGCGCGAGTAGAAGGGCCGTCCGCCGAAGCCGAAGCGACCAAAGCCGTGGCAGCGCAGACCCGAGCAGAACGGATCGGGCGTGACCTGCACGCGCTCGCGCCCGTCGTCGACGCCATAATCGAGGCTGACCACCAGGGTCGCATCGCCGCGTCCGGAGGCTTCGCGATAGCCCTGCGCGATCATGTGCTGCCGCACGATTTCAGCATAGCGGGAGAATTCCAGCCCGCCGCGATTCTCCGCTTCGGCCGCCTCGATGACGAAGCTCTCGCCGGACGGCGCGGGCATGGCGGAAAAGCGCGAAACCTGTGCCGGAAAGCCGGTCGCACAGCCGCCGAGTGTGAGCAACGCCGCAGGGGCCGCGAGCGCCGTGAGTGTGAGCCTGATGGAGCGATTTGTGGACATGGGGATCAGCCTTTCACCGATTCGCCGTTCTTTTATAACGGCTTACCTAGTCCAGCGCGGCTGAACGCCGCCTGTATGTGAATCAACGCTTAAGCCCGGGCATGGAGCCCTAAAGCCTGATATGCGCCCTTGAGGGTCGGCGCGGCAACCGCCGACGCACGCGCGGCGCCTTTTTCCAGGACCGCGTCCAGCGTATCCGGGTCCTCGCGGAAGTCCGCCAGCCGCGCCGCGATCGGACCGAGCGTCGCGACCAGCAGGTCGGCCAGCTTCGGCTTGAACGCGCCGAAACCCTGTCCGGCAAACTCCTCGACCACCGATTGCTGCGTCCGGTCCGCCAGCGCGGCGTAGATGGTGACCAGATTCTTCGCCTCCGCCCGGCCCTCCAGCGCATCGTAGCTGTCCGGCAGCGGCTCGGCGTCGGTCTTCGCCTTGCGGATCTTGGCCGCGATCGTGTCGGCATCGTCGATCAGATTGATCCGGCTCATGTCGGACGGGTCGGACTTGCTCATCTTCGCATTGCCGTCGCGCAGCGACATGATCCGCGCCGCCGTCTCGCCGATATGCGGTTCGGGCAGGGTGAACAGTTCCACACCCATGTCGGTGTTGAACTTGGTGGCGATATCGCGAGCCAGTTCCAGATGCTGTTTCTGGTCGTCGCCCACCGGCACGTGCGTCGCCTGATAGAGCAGGACATCCGCCGCCTGCAGCACCGGATAGTCGAACAGGGCGACCGACGCGCCTTCGCGATTCTTGCCGGCCTTGTCCTTCCACTGCGTCATGCGGTTCAGCCAGCCCATCCGGGCGGTGCCGTTCAGCAGCCAGCACAGCTCCGCATGGGCAGGAACGCGGGCCTGATTGAACAGCACGGAGCGGTCGGTATCGATTCCGCAGGCGATCAAAGCTGCCGCCATGTCGCGGACGTTGCCCATCCGCTCTTCAGCCGGAATGTAGGTCGACAGCGAATGCAGATCGGCAAGGAAGAAGAAGCATTCCGCCTCATCCTGCATCTTCGCCCAGCGTTTGATCGCGCCGAGATAATTGCCGAGGTGGAGGTTGCCGGTCGGCTGGATGCCGGAGACGACGCGCATGTTCAGGTCCTGCTTTCTAGCCCTCCCCCTTGTGGGGAGGGTTGGGTGGGGGCCAGCCGCGTCTGCGGCTGAAAAGATTCTTCTGCGAGCCTAATCGGCTCGCGCCCCCACCCCAACCCNNCCCCTCCCCACAAGGGGGAGGGGTTGGGGGCGAGGCGAGCTATGCTGGACATCAAATCCCTTCGCTCAGCGGGGCTTCTTCGGGCTTGGCGCGCTTGAAGAGCGTCTTGAAATCATCCTTGTCGATGCCGCCGATCACCCAGGCGATGCCGAAATAGAGGATGCCGCCGGTGCCGACGATCATCCCGATGCCGATGATCCGCCTTCCGGTAGAACCGGTGAAGATGTCGCCGAGATAGTTTTGCAGGAAGAACAGCACGACGCCCATCACGGCGGCGGCGATCAGCTGCCGCGCGACGCGAGAGACCAGCCAGCCGGGCATCTTGAAGTGGCCGCGCGCGGCAAGGATCACGAACAGCAACAGGAAGTTCAGCCACGCCCCGACCGAGGTGACGGTCGCGAGGCTGTAAATGCCGATGAACGGGATCAGAGCGAAGTTCGCCACGATGCTGCCGCCGAGGATCGCCATCGCGATCCGCACCGGCGTCTTCACGTCCTTGCGGGCGTAGAAGCCGGGGGTCAGCACCTTGACCAGCACGTAAGCGGGAAGGCCGAGCACGAGGATCGACAGGATGTTGCCGGTGATGACGGCATTCTCCTGCGTATAATTGCCGCCCTGGAAGAGAGCACCGATGATCGGGATGGCGGTGACTGAAAGGGCGATCGTCGCCGGCAAGGTCAGCAGCATGGCGAGATCGAAGGCGCGCGCCTGAATGTCGGCCGCGCCCGCCTCATTCTGCTTCTCGATCGCCCGGCTGATCGACGGCAGGATCGCGGTGCCGAGCGCCGTGCCGATGATCGACAAAGGCAGCTGGTTCAGCCGGTCGGCATAGCCCAGATTGGTCAGCGCGCCCTCGCCGAGGCCGGAGGCGAAGAAGGTGTAGAAGAGCTGGCTGATCTGATAGACGCCCGCCGCCACGGTCGCGGGCAGGATCAGGATCAGCAATTCCTTCACCGCCGGCGTCAGCTTGGGCCGGCCGAAATGCAGCCTGATCCCTGCCTTGCGCACGGCCCACCAGCACAAGGCGAATTGCGCCACGCCGCCCGCCAGCACCGCGATCGCCATGTTGCGGACGGTCTGGGTCAGCTCCGCCTCGCTGCTCCCGCCCGGCGAGACGAGCAGGCCGACGATGAGGGCGATGTTCAGCAAGGCGGGGGCGAAGGCCGCGATCGCGAAGCGGGTCAGCGAGTTCAGCACCCCCGACAGCAGTGCCACCAGGCTGATGAAGATCAGATAGGGGAAGGTCCAGCGGGTGAGTTCGACCGCCAGTTCGAACTTGCCCGGCGTCTCGGCATAATCGGAGACGATCAGCCACAGGAAACCCGGCATCGCGACCATGAAGATCGCGGTGACGATCAACAAAGTGGGCATGAAGACGGCGAGAATCTCGTTGGAGAATTTCTGCGCGTCCTCCGGCCCGCCCGAGGCAAGCCGGCGGCTGAACAAAGGCACGAAACCGGAGGCGAACGCGCCCTCGCCGAACAGGCGGCGGAAGATGTTCGGCAAAGTGAAGGCGACGTTGAACGCATCGTTGGCGTGGCTGGCGCCGAGGATGCGACTGCCGATCATGTCGCGCGCGAAGCCGAGCACGCGGCTGACCATGGTCAGCCCGCCGATGGTGCCAATGGCTTTGACGAGGTTCATGCGCTGGCTGCCATAAAAACGAACCGCCCTGCCTGAGCTTGTCGAAGGCCTGTCCTTCTTTTTACGAAGAAAGGAAAGGCAGCCGTTGACCTTCGGTCGCCTGCGGCTCGACTGGCTCGGGCAAGGCGGGAATTGGGTTTAGCGCTTAGGCCAGCCCGGTCTCGCCGGCCTGGCCGCCGGTCGCACCGGCCTGCACCTGCGCCGCGCGCTGCATGTAGAGGCCGCCGAAATCGATCGGATCGAGCAGGAAGGGCGGGAAGCCGCCATGCAGCACCGTGTCCGACACGATCTGGCGGGCGAACGGGAAGAGCAGGCGCGGGGCCTCGGCGAGCAGGAAGGGCTGCAACTGCTCGTCCGGAATGTTCGCCAGCGTGAACAGGCCGGCATAGAGCAGTTCGACGCGGAAGGCGGTGCCTTCCGGCGCCTTGGCGGTGACGTCGATCTTCAGCTGCACTTCATGCAGATTCTCGCCGACATTGGCCGCGCCGATATTCACCTGCACGTCCATCTGCGGCTGGCCCTGCCACTGGTACACGGCCGGCGCGCCCGGATTCTCGAACGACAGGTCCTTCACATATTGGGCGATCACGCCGACCTGCGGCGCATTGTTGTTGCTGTTGGCGTCAAGCGGCGGGAGATCGACAAGCGCGTCATTGCCCTGTTCGTCGGCCATCTGTTCAGAACCTTTTCAGATATTTCGTGTCAGAAAGTGCGCCAGGCGAGGTGCCACGGCGACGCGATGCGCGCGACTAGCAGGAGCGCTGACGGGACGCAATCGGCCCGCCCGCAACTCCCGCGTCGGTGCAATCGTTTGAAACCGGGTCCCGAAAAGCCTATGTAGGTGTTTCGCCTGCCGGGAGTGTGTCTTTTGACCGTCGAGATCGTGTTGCTTGCCATGGTTGCCCTGTTCGTGGGGCTGCGCCTGTATTCGGTGCTCGGGCAGCGCACGGGCCACGAGCAGCAGCAGCCTGTCGCGCGGCCGAAGCCGAATGCGGCGCCGGAACCGAATGCGAAGGCGAACGAGCCGTCGGCTATCCCCGATTCCGTCACCGTGACGCTCGACAAGGGCTCGGCGGCCGCCTTGCGTTCGCTGATTGCGGCCGATCCCGGCTTTGATACCAATCGCTTCCTCGACGGCGCGCAGGGCGCCTACCGGATGATCCTCGAGGCGCTGTGGCGCGGCGATGTCGCGGCGCTGACGCCTTATGTCGGCGACGACGTGCGCGCCGCCTTCGCCGCCTCGATCGCCGAGCGCGAAGCCGCGGGGCACACGCTCGACAATCGCCTGATTGCGATCGAGCGCGCCGCCATCGAGAATGCGGAGGTCGTGCGCAAGGTGGCGACGATCGACGTGCGTTTCGACGCCTTCATCGCCGCGGTGACGCGCGACAGTGACGGCAATGTCGTCGCCGGTTCAATGTCCGACGCGGTCCCCGCCCGCAACCTGTGGACCTTCCGCCGCGACCTTTCGAGCATCGACCCGAACTGGGTGCTGGTCGAAACCGACGACATCGAGGACTGAGGCTCTCCGTCATCGAGAAATCGTCACCCCGGGCTTGATCCGGAGTGTACCTGCCTTCTTTCCAACTCTGGAAGATGGATGCCGAATGAAGTTCGGCGTGACAAACTAGGGTGTTATCGCGTCCCGCGATGCCTTAGTGCAGCCTCATGCTTCGCTTTCTCCCTCTCGCGGCCGGCCTGATCCTCGCCGGCTGCGCCTCGCGCGTCATTCCCCCGTCGCAGCCGCCGGTTGTCCAGCCGCGCCCGCAGCCGCAGCCGCCGGTGGTCGACAGGCCGCTGATCCCGCCGCCGATCGTCGCCCGTCCGTCCGCGCCGTCGCGCCCCTCGGCCGAGCGCGCCTTGCTGCCGTCGGTTGCCGCTCGCGGCTCGACCCGCGCCGCCGATGCCGGCCTGCGCCCGGGGCCGACGATCGCCAATCTGAACCTGTCGCCCGAAGCCGCGGCGCGCGGGCTTGAGACCTTCCGGGTCAGCTGCGCCGGGACGATCCGCCGCAACGACCGCTCCGGCCTGACCCGGCCCAGCGACTGGACCGAGGCCTGCGCCGCTGCGCGCGGTTGGCCCGAGCGCGACGCGATCCGTTTCTTCACCACCCATTTCGAAAGTGTCGAGGTCGGCGACGGCGCCGCTTTCGCCACCGGCTATTACGAAGCGACGATCAACGGTTGCCGCACCCGTCAGCCGGGTTGCGAAGTGCCGGTCTATGGCCGCCCGCCAGGCATGACGAAGCCCTATCTGACGCGCGGCCAGATCATGGACGGCGCGCTGGCCGGCCGCGGCCTGGAAATCGCCTGGGCGGCCGACGCGATCGATCTGTTCTTCATGGAGATTCAGGGCTCGGGCCGGATGAATCTGCGCGAGGGCGGCGTGCTGCGGCTGGGCTATGCCGAGCAGAACGGCAGGGGCTATGTCCCGATCGGTCGCATCCTGCGCGAGCGCGGGCAATTGCAGCCGCCGATCACCCTGCAGACCATTCAGGACTGGATGCGCCGCCAGCCCGACGGCGGCGCGGCGCTGATGCGCGAGAATCCCAGCTACGTCTTCTTCAGGGAACTGACGGGTCCCGGCCCGATCGGTTCGCTGGGCGTGCCCGTCACGCCGCGCGGCTCGGTCGCGGTCGATCCAACCTTCATCACCTATGGCGCGCCGGTTCTGCTGTTCAACATGGACAACCAGAATGCCGACGGCCTGTGGGTGGCGCAGGATACGGGCGGCGCGATCCGCGGCGCCAACCGCTTCGACACCTTCTGGGGCGCGGGCGAGGAAGCGGTGCGCATTTCCGGGCCGCTGCAGGCGCGGGGCAGGGCGTTCGTGTTGCTGCCGCGCGGCACGCTGGAGCGCCTGTCCGGTCAGAGGTAATGCGCCGGCTCAGCGCCGCCGAGCAGGCCCTGTGGAACCGGGTGGTGGCGAGCGTGACCCCGCTTCACCCGGATACGGCGTCGCTGGCGGCGGCACCCGTCGCCGCGCCAGAGCCAGTTCCCGTCTCGCCGAGACCTGTCCGCGCCACGCCGCCACCTCGTCAGACCGTTTCCGCACCCAAACCGGGCGAGACTTTGGACGGCAGCTGGGACCGCCGTCTGTCGCGGGGCCTGGTCCAGCCCGACGCGACGGTCGATCTGCACGGTCACAACCTCGCCACCGCCTACGACCTGCTCGACCGCCGGCTCGAACAGGGCATCGCCGACGGCGCGCGCCTGCTCCTCCTCATCACGGGCAAGCCACCCAGTGAGGCGCGCAAGCCCTCTGGCCGGGGCGCGATCCGCGCGGCGGTCGGCGACTGGCTCGGTGCCTCGCGCCACGCCGGGTCGATCGCGGCGGTGCGCGGTGCCCATCCGCGCCATGGCGGCAGCGGCGCGCTCTACATCATCCTGCGCCGCAAACGCTGAGCCGGAAGTGCCGGCAATTGCGCCTTAAGGGGGCATGCCCCACATTCGGCCCATGACCGCTGACGCGCCAGACACGATCAAACGCCCGCTGAAGCGCGGCCTGTTCGCCCGCGCCTGCATGTTCTGGGGCGGCTTGCTGCTGGTGATCATCTCGCCGCTCGTCGGCGCGATTCCGGGGCCGGGCGGCATCGTCGTCTTCGCGCTCGGCTTCGGCCTGATGCTGCGCGGCTCGACCTGGGTGAAGAAGAAATATGCCCGCTTCAAGAAATCTCATCCGAAGAAAGGCGACTGGGTCGATTTCGGCCTCAGGCGGCTGAGCTACAAGCGCCGGCTGGAGCGGGCCCGGGCGCAGGATGCGGTCGAGGGCATCCCGTTCGATGCCGCCCCCTCCTCGCCCAAATGCTTCGACGACGACCCGGCGATCGCCGCGCACAGGGAGCGCCGCTCGCGCCGTCGCATCCGCGACCGGCTGCTTGGCCAGCGCCATCGTTGACTTGGCAGGGGCGTTCAGCTAACGCGCCCCGGCACAGCCGCCCTTTTGTGGCGGCCTTTTTCTTTAGATCAGATATTTTGAGGAATGAGTGATGAAGCGCACCTTTCAGCCGAGCAATCTCGTTCGGGCGCGCCGTCACGGTTTCCGCTCGCGGATGGCGACCGTCGGGGGCCGCAAGGTCCTGAATGCGCGCCGCGCCCGCGGCCGCAAGAAGCTGTCGGCCTAACTCCAGTCCAGCTGCGGCGGGTCACCCGCCGCGCCGATTATCTCGCGGCGAATCGCGGCCGGCGTGCGCCCACGCCCGGCTTCGTCCTGCTCGTCCGCCCGCGCGGCGACGATGATCCTGCAATGGGCATCGGCATCACCGTGTCCGGCAAGGTCGGCAATGCGGTGATTCGCAACCGCATGAAGCGCCGCTTCCGCGAACTCGCCAGGCTGGTCCTCCCCGAACGCGGCATTGCGGGGGCGGACCACATTTTGATCGGCCGGCAGAGCGGGATCGAGCGCGACTATGCGTTGCTGCGGTCTGATTTCGAGCAGGCATTGGTTCGTGTCGGCAAGCCGCAACGCCGTGACCGGCCGTGATCGCTCGCCTCTTCATCCTCATCGCTTTGGCCTGGCAGAAGGGGCCGTCGCGCATCCTGCCGCCATCGTGCCGCTTCCAGCCTTCATGCTCGGCCTATGCAATCACCGCGCTTCGGCGCTATGGGGCGCTGAAGGGGGGCTGGCTCACGCTCAAACGGCTGGGCCGCTGCCATCCCTGGGGCGGGTGCGGGCATGACCCGGTGCCCTGAGCCTCAACACTGATTTCTCCAAGGATTCTCCGTGAACGATACGCGCAACCTCATCCTGGCGATCGCCTTGTCGCTGCTGGTCATTCTCGGCTGGAGCGCGCTGTCGAGTTGGATGTTCCCGCCCCCGGAGACGGCGAAGGTCGAGGCCGGCAAGCAGCCGGCTGAACAGCAGCAGGGCAACGCGCCAGCCGACGCGACCGGCGCACCGGCCGCGGTCCGCAACGTCGATGAGGTCCTGCGCGAGACCGCCGGCGAGCGGCTGGCGGTGGATACGCCGGCTTTGCGCGGTTCGATCAATCTGAAGGGCGCGCGGATCGACGATCTGCTGCTGCTCCGCCACACCTTGACGATCGACCGGGATTCGCCGCCGATCCGGCTGTTCTCGCCGGGCGGCACGGCGCACGCTTATTTCGCGAGCATCGGGTGGACCAGCGATACGCAGGGCGTCGCGGTGCCGAATGCGGACACCGTCTGGACGGCCAGCGCGCCGCGCCTCGTTCCCGGCGCACCCGTCACGCTCAGCTGGGACAACGGACAGGGGCTGACCTTCGAGATCGTACTGACCGTCGACGAGAATTACCTGTTCACGGTCCAGCAGAAAGTCATCAATCGCGGCACCGGGCCGGTGGCGATCCGCCCCTATTCGCTGATCAACCGGATCGGCGGCGTGCGCCATCGCGATGGCGAGGCGGTCGAGCGCGACGACTGGACGATGCATATTGGCCCGGTCGGCGTGTTCAACGATGCCGCCGATTACGCCAACAATTACGAAGACATTTCGGCCGAGCGGGAGCGCAGCTTCACCAGCAATGGCGGCTGGCTCGGCTTCTCCGACAAATATTGGCTCGCGGCGATCATTCCGGGCCAGGACGCGGCCGTGCAGGCC
Organism: Sphingomonadales bacterium UBA2369; assembly: GCA_002344055.1. GTDB lineage: Bacteria > Pseudomonadota > Alphaproteobacteria > Sphingomonadales > Sphingomonadaceae > Allosphingosinicella. Next base: position 33,873 of record DDTH01000008.1, on the reverse strand, counting down.
AGGCTGCGGCACACCGGCGACCGGGACAGCTTTCAGGCGGACGTGACGGTCGCCCCGGCGGTCGTCTCCCCCGGCCAGACCACCACCACCACCAGCCACATCTTCGCCGGCGCGAAGGAAGTGACGGTGCTGGAGGCCTATACCGCCTCGCTCGGCACCACGCTCGACAAGGCGATCGACTGGGGCTGGTACGTCTGGTTCATGCGGCCGATCTTCAGCCTGCTCGTCTGGCTGTTCGGCGTGCTCGGCAATTTCGGCGTGGCGATCATCTGCCTCACCCTGATCGTCCGCCTGCTCATGTATCCGATCGCGCAGAAGCAGTTCCGCTCGTTCGGGCAGATGCGCGCCATCCAGCCGAAGGTGCAGGCGCTGCAGGAGCGGTTCAAGGACGACAAACCGCGCATGCAGCAGGAGATGATGAAGCTGTACAAGGAGGAGAAGGTCAATCCGGCGGCGGGCTGCCTGCCGATCCTGATCCAGATTCCGATCTTCTATGCGCTGTATCGCGTGCTCATCATCTCGGTGGAGATGCGGCACCAGCCGTTCGTGGCGTGGATCAAGGATCTGTCCGCGCCCGATCCGCTGACCCCGGTCAACGCCTTCGGCCTGCTGCCCTTCGATCCCCCCGCTATCCTGGCCGTCGGCGTGCTGCCGATCCTGGTCGGCGTCACCATGTGGCTGCAGCAGAAGCTCAATCCGCCCATTCCGGATCCCGTGCAGCGCAAGATTTTCGGCTTCCTGCCCTGGGTGCTGATGTTCATCATGGCGCCGTTCGCGGCGGGCCTGCAGCTTTACTGGGTCACCAACAATATCCTCTCCATCGCGCAGCAGCGGCTGCTCTACGCGCGCCATCCGGAGATGAAGCTGGCACCGCCCGCAGCGGGCAAGGGCGGTGCGTCGCCACCGCCGGACGAGCCGCCGCCGCCACCGGCGCCGGTTCCCAAGCCGCAACTCGCCAAGCCCGGCGCAAAGCGGCTCGGCAGCAAGCCGACGCGTCGTGACCGGAGCTGAGGACGACCTGACGGAGACGGCCCGGAAGCTCTTTTCCGGGCCGGTCTCTTTCCTGAAATCGGCGCCGGAGTTGAAATTCCTGCCCGATGCGACGGTGCCGGAAATCGCCTTCGCCGGACGCTCCAACGTGGGCAAATCCTCGCTGCTGAACCGGCTGACCAACCGCAACGGCCTCGCGCGCACCTCCAACACGCCCGGCCGCACGCAGGAGCTGAACTTCTTCGACGTCGGCGATCCGGCGGTGCTGCGGCTGGTCGATATGCCGGGCTACGGCTTTGCCAAGGCGCCCAAGGACGTGGCGAAGCGCTGGCGCTTCCTGGTGAACGATTATCTGCGCGGCCGCCAGGTGCTGAAGCGCGCCTTGGTGCTGATCGACAGCCGACACGGCATCAAGGAGATCGACCGCGAGATCATCGCCATGCTCGACGCGGCGGCGGTCAGCTACCGGCTTGTCCTCACCAAGGCCGACAAGATCAAGGCGACCGCTCTGGCCGAGGTCCAGGCCGCGACCGAGGCGGAAGCCCGCAAGCATGCAGCCGCGCATCCGGAAGTGATCGCGACCTCCAGCGAAGGAGGCCTGGGCCTGGAGCGTCTGCGCGCCGCGGTGCTGGAAGCCGCTTTCGCTTGACCCGTCCGGCCTAGCTTAGGAAGGTCGCCGCATGCTCAAGCTCTTCATCGGCAACAAGGCCTATTCCTCATGGTCGCTGCGCGGCTGGCTCGCGGTCAAGCAATCGGGCCTGCCGTTCGAGGAAATCACCGTGCCGATGTTCGGTGAGGAGTGGGACCGCAGCCAGGAAGGCAATGAATTCGCCCCATCCGGCGGCAAGGTCCCGATCCTGTGGGACGAAGAGACGGTGATCTGGGACAGCCTGGCCATCGTCGAATATCTCGCGGAGAAGACCGACCGCGCCCGCTTCTGGCCGGACGATGACGGCGCGCGCGGCATGGCCCGATCGATGGCGGCGGAAATGCACTCAAGCTACGCGAACCTCCGCCGCGAATGCCCGATGAACGTCCGCAAGGTGTTCGAGCCGCGCGAATTGTCGGAAGACACGATCGAGGAGATCAAGCGCATCCTCGAACTCTGGGCGCAGGCCCGCGCCGTCCACGGCAGCGGCGGGCCTTATCTGTTCGGCACGTTCGGCGCGGCGGATATCATGTTCGCGCCGGTGGTGACGCGCTTCGTCACCCACAGCATCGGCGTCCCCAATTTCGCCCAGGCCTATGTCGGCGCGATCCTCAACCATCCCTGGCTGATGGAATGGGTGACCGCGGCGCAGGAGGAACCGTGGGTGGTCGAGAATTTCGAGCAGCCGGCGGCTTAGGCATCCCGCCGCCTTTCCGAAGATGACCGACATCAAGCCCAGCCTTACGATCCGCCCGCTCGAGCCGGGCGATGTTCCCGCCGCGCTCGCCATCCAGGCGCAGGCCTATCCCGCCTTCCTGCGCGAGGATGAGCCGGCCTTTGCAAGCCGCATCGCCACAAAAGCCAGCTATTGCTTCGCCGCGACCCGCGAAGGCGCGCTCGTCGCCTATCTGCTCGCGCACGGCTGGGCCAGCCTCGCGCCGCCGCCGGTCGGCACCATCCTGCCCGTCGAGGCACCCAGCGAGGTGCTGTTCATCCACGACCTCGCCGTCTCACCGCAGGGGAGGGGTTCGGGCATCGGCCGCGACCTCGTCCGCCGCGCCTTCGAACTGGCGGGGCGCGACGGTCTCGACAGGGCGGAACTGATCGCGGTGGAAGGCGCCGCACCGTACTGGGCCTCGCTCGGCTTCGAATCTGCGCATTGCTCAGCTGCTCTGGCGGCTAAGGTCGGCGTTTATGGCCCGCAAGCCTGTCTCATGCGACGGCTATTCGGTCCGCCGGTGGGTTAGGAGGGAGGCTCTTTCGACCTTAGCAGATGTTCGGCTGCTTGTTATAAGTCAGCCGGACGGCGGACGGCGGGGCAAGGCAAGTTGGATGGCGAAAGACGGCTGGCGAAGGTCCTTGTCACGCTGGATTTACCGCAGCGATAAACAACAAATCCGAGCGGAGACCAGCGCGCAAGTACGCCGGCGGTTGCGGCGCCTTCCTGCCGTGCTCTTCGCGGTATCGGCCGCACTCTTGCTGGTCGCGGCGGCTGTGTGGGTTTGGATCGGCTTGGGGCCGGACAAAAGCCAGGCCCCGGTCGAGGTCACTGCGGCGATGTTGATCGAGGGCACAGCGCCAACGGGTCGCGAAGTCGTGCTGCGCGGGGTTTCGGTGGAAACGGCGCGCACGCAGGTTCGGCGGCGACAAAGGACCGGGTCGGTACGATGGACCTATACCGGATTCCGCGTCGGCGAGAGGCGCGACAGTCGAGCCGATGCGGTATCGGACACAGCGCCGATCGTCCTGTTCACCGCGATCTGGTGGGGAACGCTCGCGGACACAATTGCTCACCGGCCCGCTTCAGAGACGGTGACAGGCATCTTGATTGAGAACGGTTTGCCGAGTGACGCCTATGCGGCCCTTGAGGCCAAGGGCGTCTCGATCGCCGCGCGCCATTACGTGGTCCAAGTCGGTGAAGACGGATCGAGAGATGGGTATCTGCGCCTGGTCTGGCTCTGTTTGATTTTTGGTGGCCTGTTCGCTGTCATTGCTGGGGTCATGGCGGTCAAAACTGCGAAAACCTGTCGGCTGATCGGTCAAGCCGAAGACGGGGTCGCGAGCGGAGGCGCTGAAGGCCAGTAGTTGCTACAGGAACGACATGACATTCTGTCGCGGTCCCTACGATCGGCAGGCGCTCGATCGCTCCTGAAGTCGGCTTTCGACCCTCAGCGGACACCGGAGTCGGAAGGTTCCTGTCCACGCTTGCTGGTATAAGGCCCGCCCGCCGGCAGATGCAGATCGATATCGGGATAGTGGCAATCGCTCGCCGCGGGCCTGCCGACGACGATGAACGTGCAGGACTCATCCGACCGGTTCACCAGTTGATGCCCGTTGGCAACGCCTTTCGCCCAGGCGGCGCAATCGCCGGGGGCGAGCGGGGTTTCGCCGTCATTCTCGATCAGCACCGCTGTGCCGGAGAGCATGACCAGGAATTCATCCTCCCCCTCATGCCAGTGGCGCTGGCTGGAGATGCCGCCGGGTTCGAGCACGACATGGCTCACGCCGAAATCGATCAGGCCCGACGCAGGTGCAAGGCGGCGATAGTGCCGCTTCGCCATTGGCGCGTCGTACGGCGGCGGATAGCCGGTCGCATTGGTCTGCGGGATCGCGCCGAGATCGAGCTTGGGCACCGGTGAGTCTCCCAACACCGCTCATCCTGAGCTTGTCGAAGGACTGTCCTTTCTTCAATCCTCAAGCAAGTAAGAAGGGCAGGCGTTGGCCTTCGGCCGACTTCGTCTCGACAAGCTCAGGCTGAACGGGATGGGAAGGTAGCGGCCGATCACGCCGGGCTTGCAAGATAGGATTTCGGCTGATCTTGTGGCGGGCATGATCGCCCCGCAAAAGCACCGCGCTTCCTTTTTGTCGAAGCAGCCGTTTTCGCTTCCGAAAGTTACAAAACCCCCCGCGATTCCGTGCGACAGTCATGACATTCGTGACTCTTGTAACTCTCCAGAGTTGAGCCGGGGGTACGGGGCATGAGTGTCGATCCCGTCGCTTTGGCCTCCCGCCTGATCGCCTGCCACAGCATCACGCCCGCCACCGGCGAGGTGTTCGACGTGCTGGAACAGGCGCTCGTTCCGCTCGGCTTTACCGTGCATCGCATGGTCGAGGGCGAGGCGCCGGATGGGCCGGTAGAGAACCTCTTCGCCACGCGCGGCAGCGGCGGGCCGCATTTCGGCTTTGCCGGCCATCTCGATGTGGTGCCCCCCGGCGGCGGCTGGCGCACCGATCCGTTCGTTCCGACCGAAGAAAGCGGCCTGCTCTACGGCCGTGGCGCGGTCGACATGAAAAGCTCGATCGCCTGCTTCGTCGCGGCCTGCGCGGAGATGCCGGAGCATGAGGGCACGATCAGCCTGATCATCACCGGCGACGAGGAAGGGCCGGCCACCTACGGCACGCCGAAGCTCATCGAATGGATGGCCGGGCGCGGGATCAAGCCGGACATGATCCTCATCGGCGAGCCGACCTCCGAAGACCGGCTCGGCGATATCGTGAAGATCGGGCGGCGCGGCTCGGTGAACATGTGGATCACTGTCCCCGGCGTGCAGGGCCATGTCGCCTATCCGCACCGCGCCGACAATCCGATCCCCAAGCTGGCGGCGGTGGTGACGGCGCTGGATGCGCTCCACCTCGACGACGGCAATGAGCAATTCCAGCCGTCCAACCTGGAAATCACCGACGTCCGTAGCCCCGGCAGCGCGACCAACGTGATTCCCGGCAACGGCATCGTCCAACTCAACATCCGCTTCAACAACCTCCAGCGCGGGGCCGATCTGGTCGCCATGGTGGAGCGCACCGCGGAGCAAGCCGCGCCGGGATCGACCGTGAAAGCGCTCATTTCCGGCGAGGCTTTCCTCACGCCGCCGGGCCCGATCTACGAGATCGTCCGCGCGGCGATCGCCGAAGAAACCGGCGTGGAGCCTCGCCTATCCACCCACGGCGGCACCTCTGACGGCCGCTTCCTGATCGCCGTCTGCCCGGTCGTCGATTTCGGCCTGCCCAATGCGACGATGCACAAACTCGACGAAGCGGCGGCAATCGAGGACATCCGCACACTCACGCGCATCTACAAGCGGGTCATTAAAGGTGCGGTTGGATAAGCCGCTCGACTTGGCGCGCGACTCCCGCCACATTCGGCGACTTGCGGGGGGAGTGCTGAATACATGGTCGCGCATGTCGCCACGGTCGCATTTCTTGGCCTGGAGGCGCGGGCGGTCGAATGCCAGGTCCACCTCGCGCCGGGCCTGCCGAAATTCCTGGTGGTCGGCCTGCCGGACAAGGCCGCGGCCGAGGGCCGCGAGCGCGTCTATGCGGCTCTGTCGGCCATCGGCCTGTCGCTCCCGCCCAAGCGCATCACCGTCAACCTCTCCCCCGCCGATCTGCCGAAGGAGGGGTCGCACTACGACCTGCCGATCGCCCTCGGCCTGCTGGCGGCAATGGGTGCGATCGATCGGGAAATGCTCGCGGGCTATTTGGCGGTCGGGGAATTGAGCCTGGACGGCCGCATCGCCTCGTCGCCGGGCGTCCTCCTCGCCGCGCTCCATGCGTCGGAGAAGAAGCTCGGCCTGATCTGCCCGGCGGAGCAGGGCGGCGAAGCGGCCTGGGCGGGCGATGTGGAAGTCGTCGCCGCGCCCGACCTCATCACTCTGCTCAATCATCTGCGCGGCGGTGCGGTGCTGTCGCCTCCGACGCCGGGCGCGGTGGAGCCGGTCCGCAGCGCCGTCGACCTCGGCCAGGTCAAAGGGCAGGAAACCGCCAAGCGCGCGCTGGAGATCGCCGCGGCGGGCGGTCACAACATGATCATGGTCGGCCCGCCGGGCGCCGGCAAATCCCTGCTCGCCGCCTGCCTGCCCGGCATCCTGCCGGACCTGACCCCCGCCGAAGCGCTGGAAGTCTCGATGGTCGCCAGCGTTGCCGGCCAGCTCGAAGGCGGCCGCCTCGTCCGCACCCGCCCGTTCCGCGCGCCGCACCACAGTGCCTCCATGCCCGCTCTGGTCGGCGGCGGCCTGAAGGCCCGTCCCGGTGAAGTCAGCCTCGCCCATCTCGGCGTGCTCTTTTTAGACGAGCTGCCCGAATTCCAGCGCAACGTCCTCGATAGCCTCCGCCAGCCGCTGGAGACCGGCAATGTCCAGATTGCCCGCGCCAACGCCCACGTCACCTTCCCGGCTCGCGTTCAGCTCGTGGCGGCGATGAACCCCTGCCGCTGCGGCCATCTCGGCGATGCGGCCTTGGCCTGCTCGCGCGCGCCGCGCTGCGCCGCCGACTATCAGGCGCGCGTGTCCGGTCCGCTGCTCGACCGCATCGACCTGCATGTCGAAGTGCAGGCGGTCGCCGCCGCCGATCTGGTCCTGCCGCCGCCCAGCGAGGGCTCGGCGGAAGTCGCCGCCCGCGTTGCCGACGCCCGCGCGATACAGACCGCGCGCTATGAGGGCGCGGGCGTTCGCTCGAATGCAGAGGCGGATGGTGAATTGCTCAACGCCGTCGCCACCCCCGACGAACCGGGCCGCCAGTTGCTGGCCCAGGCCGCCGAGGCAATGCGTCTGTCCGCCCGCGGCTATCACCGTGTCCTGCGCGTCGCCCGCACCATCGCGGATCTGGCCGGCAGCGAGACGGTCGGCCGGGTCCATGTCGCCGAGGCGCTGAGCTACCGGCGGACGGCGGCGCGAAACTAGGGGGAGGGGCGATACAGGTGAATTGGCTTGGCCGCTGCAGCGGAGCGCTTCGGGCGATGGGCGCGGCGGCGCTGCTCGCCTTGGCGGGGTGCAATATCAGCCCCGAAGAGAGCGCGGACCGTGCCTTGCGCGCGATGGAATCATATGAGCCGACTTACGCCCTGGTGCGCCACTTCGAGCCACAGACCCATGCCGAGTTGCGAAGCTTTATCGTGCGGCAATTGAGCGAGCCGCCCGGCGACAAGCATTCGCTTGCCCGCGGCATCCGGCTGGTCATGTCCAGGATGGTCATGCGACGGATGAAGGCCGCGCCCGATCAACTGGTGCTGGAATATCTGCGGCTGGTCGCCGATGAATCGCAGCGGCTCGAGCCTCACCCCGATATTTGCGCGGCTATTCTGCTCGGCACCGCGGGCGACATTCGGGAGTATGAGGCGCCCCATGCGGTCGCCCGGGAAAGGCGCTTTTATCAGGCGTTGCTCACCACGCCCGCTCGCCGCGATTTGCCGATGGCGACGGAGGACGAACTGGAGGTGTTTCGCGAAGCGTTCCTCACCGAGGCGCAAAGCGCATTGGGCCTGTCGGAACCACAGATGCTCGATGCGCTGGATGGCATCGGCCCACCGCTGGAAACGTGCCGGGTAACCGGCAATCTGATGCGCCGGCTCAGCCAATTGCCCCCCGCTGAGGCCGGTCGCCTCTTCCGGTTGCTCGCTCTGCTGCAGGAGCAGGGAGAGCAGACCGTCCCGATCGCCCCCTTTGTCTAGCACTGGGCGGGCAGGGCGATCTCGCGTTAGATCATCGCCGCAGCTTACGCCGCGTCGTGGCGCCGCGCCAAGCGGGCTATTCCGGCAGGAAGTCGGGCACCGACAGATAGCGCTCGCCCGTGTCGTAGCTGAAGCCCAGGACGCGCTTGCCGGGGCCGATCTCCGCCAGCTTCTGCCGGATCGCGGCGAGGGTGGCGCCGGAACTGATGCCAACGAGCAAGCCTTCCTCGCGCGCGGCGCGGCGGGCCATATCCTTGGCATCGGCGGGATCGACCTGGATCACGCCGTCCAGCAGGCTGGTGTCCATGATCGCCGGAACGAAGCCGGCGCCGATGCCCTGGATCGGGTGCGGGCCAGGCTGGCCGCCGGAGAGGACCGGCGAGAGGGTCGGCTCGACCGCGAAGACCTGCAAGCTGGGCCATTCCTTCTTCAGCAATTCGGCGCAGGCCGTGATGTGGCCGCCGGTGCCGACACCGGTGATCAACACGTCGATCGGCGCATCGCTGAAGTCGGCCAGGATTTCGGGGGCGGTCGTGCGCCGGTGAACTTCGAGGTTGGCAGGATTCTCGAATTGCTGCGGCATCCAGCCGCCGGGGGTCTGCTCGGTCAGTTCTTTCGCGCGGGCGATGGCGGCCTTCATCCCGCCCTCGCGCGGGGTGAGGTCGAAGGTCGCGCCATAAGCCAGCATCAGACGCCGCCGCTCAATGCTCATGCTTTCGGGCATGACGAGGATGAGCTTGTAGCCCTTCACCGCCGCGACCATCGCCAGGCCGATGCCGGTATTGCCACTGGTCGGTTCGATGATCGTGCCGCCGGGCTGCAGCGCGCCGGAACGTTCCGCATCCTCGATCATGGCGAGGCCGATCCGGTCCTTGATCGAGCCGCCGGGATTCGAGCGTTCGGACTTCACCCAGACCTCGGCGTCGCCGAACAGACGGTTGATGCGGATGTGTGGCGTGTTGCCGATCGTCTCGAGAATGTTGGCGGCCCGCATCATTCGTCTCCTGTATCTTGCGGTGGAACTATAGGGCCGCAAAGCCCATGCTTGAAGGGCCGGTCAGGCGCCGCCGGCCGCAATGGGAGGCTTTTCCGGCTCCAGGTCCTTCGGAGGATCGAATGTGCGCGCACGGCGCAATTCGGGGAACCATCTTGCCCACAACAGGGTGACGACCACCGCACCGATCCCGCCCGCGACCACGGCGGTGACCGGCCCGATGCCGGCGGCGGAGAAACCGGCGCGGGCCTCGCCCAACTCGTTCGACGCGGAGATGGCGAGGGTCGAGGCGGCGCTGACCCGGCCGCGCATCGCATCCGGCGTGTGCAACTGGATCAGCGACTGGCGGATATAGACGGAGAACATGTCCGCCGCGCCGAGCAAGGCCAGCATCGCCAGCGACAGCGGTAGCCAGCGCGAAATCCCGAAGATGGCGGTGGCGATGCCGAAGACGACGACGGCAGCCAGCATCTTTGCGCCGACATCATTCTTGATCGGGCGGAAGGAGAAATAGAGCGCGGTGAGGGTCGCGCCGATCGCTGGCGCGGCGCGGAGTGGCCCAAGTCCCTCGGGGCCGATAACCAAAATGTCGCGGGCATAGATGGGCAGAACCGCGGTGACACCGCCGAGCAATACGGCGAACAGATCCAGGGTAATCGCGCCGAGCACGAGGCGGTTGCGGCCGACGTAGGACAGGCCGTCGACCATCTGCCGCCAGGGACTGCCGCTGCCGCGGATCGAGGTGCGCGGGATCGGGCGGATCATGAACATGAGCGCCGTTGAGACGCCGAACAGGATGGTGCTCAGCGCATAGGGGTAGTGCGGCGTCACGTCATAGAGGATGCCGCCGATTGCCGGTCCAGCGATGGTACCGACCTGCCAGACCATCGAACTGAGTGCGATCGCCTTGGGCAGCAATTCCGTCGGGACGAGATTGGGGGCGAGCGCGCCGAGTGCCGGCCCGGCGAAGGCGCGGGCGACGCCGAGCAGAGCGGCGACGGAGAACAAAGTCGGCAGGTTGATGGTGCCGTGCCACGTCGTCCACCACAGGATCGCGGCGCAGAGCATCTCCAGCGCCAGCACGAGCCGGGCGATGTAGCGGCGGTCGATCCGGTCGGCGGTCCAGCCGCTGATCAGGGTGAGCAGGAAGAGCGGGGCGAACTGGACGAGGCCGACCAGGCCGAGCTGGAAGGCCGCCGCTGGAATGTCCATCGTCTGGCGGGCGATGTCATATACCTGCCAGCCGATCACAATCACCATCGCCATCTGGGCGATGGTCGAGAAGAGCCGCGCCAGCCAGTAGAGGCGATAGTCGCGGATCTGGAGGGGGGAGCGCGGCGGCATCAGCGGCGCTTAGGACGCGGCGTGACGGGCCGCAACGCTCCCCGGCATGCAATCAATAGGCGGTTTCGCGGGTCGCGCCCAACTGCGGCATGGCCGAGCCGCCGCCGAGGAAAGCGAGGAGATCGCTGGTCAGCCGCTCGCGGTCGGATTCGATCAGGCCGTGGGCCGAGCCGTCATATTCGATCAAGGTCGATCCCGGGATGCCGCGCGCAGCCGCGCGAGCGGACGTGTCGATCGGCACGGTCTGGTCGGCCGTGCCATGGATGATCAAAGTCGGCACGCTGAACGCGGCGAGATCGGAGCGGAAGTCGGTCGAGGCGAAGGCTCCGGCGGCGGCGAGCGTCGGACGCAGGCCCGCCAGCATCGCCATCTGGAAGCTGTGCTCGATCACCGCATTGCTGACCGGCTGTGAGATCATGCCCACGCCGTAGAAGGAGCGGAAGAAGGTCTGGAAGAAGGCGGCGCGATCATCGCGCATCTGCTTCTCCATGCCGTCGAACACGTCCTGCGGCACGCCGTCCGGATTGTCGTCCGTCTTGAGCATGTAGGGGACGATGGACCCGATCAGGGCGACCCGGTCGATGCCGTCCGCGCCATGGCGGGAGAGATAGCGGGCGACTTCACCGCCGCCCATCGAAAAGCCGACCAGAGCCACATTGTCACGGAGGTCGAACTCCTCGAGCACCGTACGAAGATCGTCGGCGAAAGTATCGTAATCATAGCCGTCCCACGGCTGATCGGAGCGGCCGAAGCCGCGGCGGTCATAGGCGATGACGCGATTGCCGGCCTCGGCCAGCGGTACCGCGACCGCATCCCAGCTGTCGGCATTGAGCGGCCAGCCATGGATCAGGACGACCGGGCGGCCCTGGCCCATTTCCTTGACGTAGAGTTTCGTCCCGTCGCGGGCGGTGGCGTAGGGCATGGTGGTCTCCTGAACAGCAGCTTGGAAGAAGCGGCCTGGCGATAACCGCTCAGGACGAACAATGTTGCGGCGCGGCAAAGAAATGTTCGCGCCAAAAAAAGACCCCCGCCGGAGCGAGGGTCGGTTGGAGGTCAGCCGAGCAGATCGGCGACGATGCGGCGCAGTTCCAGCGGCGAAAGGCCGCCATGCTGAGCGGAAGGAGAGGAACGCCCGGCGGCCGGAGCCGAATTCACGAGGGCGAGAGGCGGAAACAATTTGGGTCGTCTATTGGTATTCAGTTTCATGTCAGTCCTTGGGACGCGGAACCTCCGCGCCCGATATTGTCGTCGAAAAGAGCGTCATCGCTTGAACGCGCGACGCTGGCTCGGGCCTACGCCCGGCGTGCGTTCGCGGAAAATGATGCGGCCCTTGCTGAGGTCGTAAGGCGTCATCTCGACATGGACGCGGTCGCCGACCACCGAGCGGATGCGGAACCGCCGCATCTTGCCGGCAGTGTAGGCGATGATGCGATGCTGGTTGTCCAGCATCACGCCGAAGCGGCCGTCGGGGTAGATCTCGTCGATCTCGCCCTCGATGGTGAGAAGCTCTTCCTTGGCCATATTTGGCTCCCTGTCTGCGGCGCGGCCATTTCAAAAGCGCGCCGAATGCGCCCGCGCAACAATTTGCGGCGCGGAGCCGGTCAGCCAAGAAAGGGGAAACAAGCGGCCTCGCGAAATGGAGGCATCGGGACCCGTCGCCAGCGACGTCAGCGAGAGGGATATAGGCGAAGAGGGCCGAAAAGACAATGGCGGGCGATCATCGAGCGCGCTTCAGGCGGACGAGCGCGTCGTCGAGCGCGGAGAGAAAGCGGGAGCGGTCGGCTTTCGAGAATGGGGCGGGGCCGCCGGTGTTGCCGATGCCGGCGCGCAGATCGGCCATGATCGCGCGGGTGGCGATCGCGCCGCCGATCGAGGCGGTGGTGAAGGGCTTGCCGGTCGGGGCGATGACGGTGGCGCCGGCTTTCAGCGCGCGGTCGGCGAGGAGGATGTCGGCGGTGATGACGATGGTGGCGGGGCCGGAGGCTTCGGCGATCCAGTCGTCGGCGGCGTCGAAGGCGTCGGAGACGGTGACGCGCTCGATCAACGGGTGATCGGGGATGCGGATGCGCTGATTGCTCACCACCGCGACCGGCACCTCGTGCCGCCAGGCGACCTTGTAGATTTCGTCCTTCACCGGGCAGGCATCGGCATCGACGAGGATTTTGGGCATCAAACTGCCTCGCCAAACAAGTCCCGCTTGTCCTGAGCTTGTCGAAGGACTGTCCCTTCTTCGTGCCGCACTAAGAAGGGCAGGGCTTCGACAAGCTCAGCCTGGACGGGGTTGGGAGAGGGCAGGTGTCTAAACCTCACCGCAATTTCGCCAGCTTCAGCCCGTCGGCCTTGGCGCGGTCCTTGACCGATTCCTCACTGCGAGTGAGGGCCTTGGCGATGGCCTTCACCGACTGGCCCTTGCCGGCGAGGAGGTGGAGTTTCTGGATCTCCTCGGATTTCCAGGGCTGGCGGTGGCGTTCGAAGCGTTCGGCCATGATCATTCTCCCCCGGGTTCGAGCGGTGCGACCGAAAGCAGTTCGATCGCGTCGGCGACATTGTTGAAATCGACGCTCTCCCCGGCCGCGGCGCCGGTCAAGGCGCGGGCGAGAGGGGCGGTGAAGGCGATGCGGCCGGCGTCCGGATCGGCCTCGTCATGGCCGACAATCTCGATCCGCCGTTCCGCGCCGCCGAGGCGGAAGGCTACCGCAGTGCCGAAGCCGGCTTCGTCGTCGGGCGGGGGCGCGGCCAGTATGGCCGTGGCGTGGCGGGTGCGCCAGTAGCGCAGGTCGCGGCGCAGTGCCTCGGCCCTGGCGCCTTCCTGTGTCTTCGCTACCTGGGGACCGGCGGGAACGTCGCCCATCGCGGCCAGGTCCGCCTCCAGAGTCTCCACCTTTGCCGTGATCAGCGCGAGACCGCGCAGCGTGACGAGGTTCGGGCCGGGCGGGATCGGCAGTTCGAACTTCGGTTCCAGATGCTCGTCATCGGATTCGCGGCGGAAGGCGACGCTCATGGCCGCGCCCGCGGAAGCTGACAAAGTTGACACCCTGTGCGGCGGAATTTCAATGGCGACGCGACGCGACGCGCGGCGGACGCTCGGTGGATCGGGCGCACGCCAGGGGCGCAGGGAAATCGGGAAAGGCGCACGGGCGATGTCATTCGCGCCTTTTATCAGCTTGCGATCCTGTAGGAAAATGCCGCGTGGCTGACGGATCGACGGCGTGCCGGGGCCGGCTTTCGACCGGCCCCGGCGGAAAGCGGCTTATTGCGTGCCGGTCAGCGCCACGATCCAGGTCTGGCTGGGCGTGCCCGCGCAGGGCAGGAGCGCCGGCACGGTCAGGTTCGGACCGGCGAACAGATCGAGGCAGCGGCCGGCCGCGAAGGCATTGGTCAGACGGACGCCGCCGACCACGCCCTCGATGCGCCAGCGCTGGCCGATCTGGCGGCCGCAGCCATCCATATAGACCGCGCCGTCGCCCGCCACGTCCAGGCATTGATTGGGACCGGTGAAGGTGTTGGACAGGCGGACGAAGCCGCCGCCGACGGGCGTGATCGTCCAATATTGTCCGCTCGCCTGGCTGGTGGGCAGCATCATGCCGACCTTGTGCGCCTGACCGGCAATGTCGCCGACATCCATCGACGCGTTCAGGCCGAGCTGGAAATTGCTGAACCGGTAATGCGGCGCCTGCGCGAGCGCCGGGGCGGCCCAGGCGATGGATGCAAGAGTTGCCGTGGCCGCGAAGCGGCGAAGTTTGCTAAGCATGTGAACCCCATTTTTCCTTGCGCATGGACTGCGCCGGTGGGTTCGGACTAGCCGCCATCGACTGTCCGTGAAATGAACCGGGCACATAAAAACTGGCGCAAAACCAAGAAAAATGGCGGCCGGCGGGACCCATGCGAAGGGCGAGGCGAGTTGCTGCAAGCGCCTGGAGAGGCGATACGTCACAACTGGTTCGCAATGGGCATTAGGCCGAAGCCAGGCTGTGGCGTCTCGACACCCGGCGAGCGGGGCGTAGGGTGGTGAAATGAACCCGGTGCAACTGTTCAAGCAGCTCGACGAACTTCTCTACGAAGTCATGAGCTGGGTGATCTTTTATCCGGTCACCCTGTGGCGCGCGGTCCGGCGTCCGGTGACGATGATGGACTATGCCGAAAGCGAGCTGAAAGATCGCGCTGACCAGCAATATACGGATGTGCTGGGGCCGCCGCTCTTCCTGCTGCTGAGCGTGTTGCTGGCGCATGGGGTGGAGCTGGCGCTGATCGGCGACAGCCCGATGATTGCGGACCGGCATGGCCTTGCCATCCTGATCGACAGCGACACGAATTTGATCATCCTGCGGCTGATCTGCTTCGCCATCTTCCCGCTGACCATGGCGGTGGCGGTGCTGGTGGCGCAGCGACGCAAGCTGGACCGCGACAATCTGCGCCGGCCCTTCTTCGCGCAATGTTATGCGACCGCGCCTTTCGCCTTGCTGTTCAGCCTGGGCGCGACGCTTTCGACCACGGCGTGGACGTGGATGCCGCTGCTGGTGATGCCGATGATCCTGGCGACGATCATCTGGTATCTGGTGGTGCAGACGCGCTGGCTGGCCCGGCGGCTGCCGACGAGATGGTGGCGCGCGTTCGGGATCGCCTTCGTGGCTTATGTCGCGGCGTTGCTGGCGCTGATCGCGATCTCGCCGTTGTTCACCTGAGGCCGCTTAGGCGGGTCGGCGGGCTGAGCCGGAGGAGGTGCAGGTGGCGAGGAGGCGGTCGTCGCTGGAGCCGTGCGCGCGCTCAAGCAGCATTGCCTTGCGATCGCCGCGGCTCCACCAGATCAGG
This sequence comes from Sphingomonadales bacterium UBA2369, assembly GCA_002344055.1. Taxonomy (GTDB): domain Bacteria; phylum Pseudomonadota; class Alphaproteobacteria; order Sphingomonadales; family Sphingomonadaceae; genus Allosphingosinicella. Next base: position 18,645 of record DDTH01000008.1, on the reverse strand, counting down.
GCGTTGCTCCTTTGCGGCCGTGCGTGATGCGGGCGGAATGAGCATAGCATGGATTGCGCGACCTGGTGCGCGGCCGACGTTCAGGCTAATCGCGCAGGGCGCAGAAGTGCGCGAATATTGGTCAAGAGCTTTTCCGACGGATGATCCGAATTGCCGGAAAGGCAACAGGTTAGCCCGGATCAGATTTATCCATCTCCGCGAACAAATTTCCTTACCATTTGGCAATATCCGAGTAACATGGTGCCGACAGCCTGTTGGGGGAGCGTATAATGTCCGAGCCGATCTTCAAGCGCATGCAAAGGGTGGTTTCGGCCGGGCTGGAAAGCGCGACCGGCGCGGCCGAGCGGCTGAACAGCAGCGGCATGATGCGCCGCGCGGTGCGCGAGGTCGAGCAGGCGGTCGACAAGCTCCAGAAGCGCCAGGATGCGGCGAAGGCGCGGTCGGTCCAGTCCGGCCTGCAGCAGGCGGCGATCCGCGATCAGGTGAACGAACTGGTCCGCGATGCGCGTTATGCCCTGGACAAGGGCCGCGACGATCTGGGCCGGGCGGCTGTGGTCCGGCAGATGGATCTGGAGGAAGAGCGCAAGCGGCTGGCGGCGGAGCAGGCCGCGGCCGACGATGAGGCCAAGCAGCTGCAGACCAGCATCGACGAATTGAAGGCGCGCCATGCCGACATGGTGCGCGAGCAGAAAGCGGTGGATGCTGCGCGGCCGGCGGCACCGGCGAAGGGCTATGACGACCGCAAGGTGCAGCGCGCCGAGGCGGCGTTCGACCGGGCGGTGCAGGCCTCCGGCGTGTCGCCGGGGCTGGTCGAGGCGGCATCGGATGCCGAGGTGCAGGAAATCCGCGCGGCCCGCCGCGACGAGGAGATCGAGGCGCGGCTGGCGGCGCTGAAGGCGGGACCGGCGGACGCGAAGAAGGGCCGCAAGTCGGCTTGAGGACTTCGGTTCGGCTCTGGCCTGGGATCAGGCGGGGCGGGGCTGGTCGGTCTGGCGCAAAGCCCAGGCGCGGGCGTGGGCTTCCTCGCTGCGCTCATAGACTTCGTAATGCAGACCGGGGATGAGCGCGCCTTCGATGCGGCTGGCGACGCGGACCCACTGCGCGTCCGCGACGATCGCGACGCGTTCGACCTGCCGGATCAGGCGGAAGACAACAGGGAGGCGCTTCAGCTCCTCGCCAATCACCGACAAAGCGATGGAGGGCGAGCCGCGCACGTCGGCGAGGATGTCGAGCCGTGGCATCTCGTTGAGCAATTCACCCATGCGATCGAGCGCCGGGGCGACCTCCGCCGCGGTGAAATGGCCGGACGCGACGATCTCGATGGCGCGGGGGAGAGGGGGGTGATGGTGAGCATTTTTGTTCGATTTCGCAGATTGATGTCAGGGCATTGGCGGCTGCGGACATTCTCACTATGTGGTTGGATAGCTAATTTGGCTAATCATCATGACGGATTTCACATTGGAAAACGCTGAAGAATCTCAGAGCAACGTTGCGGTCGAGTTTGTTCGCGATTCTACCTTTTCACGAGCTATTATAGATCGAATGTTTGTTCTCGACCTAGGACGTGACGTTGAACTCGCCTGCGTCCAACTGGGTCCCGAGCTGGTGCGCCTTCATGATATGGGGTCTCAGGAGAAGCTCGACCTCTCTCCGAAGATGACCGAGGTAGTTCGCTTGCGAATGGAATGGCGGGATGCGGTCGCGTCGGCGATGCATATTTTGGAGCGGGGAATCGCGACTGAGCGCGTTAACGCGACGGCTGTGATTAGCGCGATATCGAGCATTTCACCGGAGTCGGGAGAGTCCGGGCAGAGTGGGGGTGAAGCCAGTGGCGGCTAAGTATACCAACCTTGTCCACGAGCGTGACTCTGCGGACCTCTTCGATTTTGCTCCATCTGGAGAGCATTGGCACGCTAGGCATAGACAGCCTCGGACCCTTCTGACCCGGCTGACTGATGACCAGCTTCGCGATTATGGCTTAGAAGTTGTGCCCCGCGGTTCCACGAATGCAAGTTTCGGAACCGTTGTGGACATCCGGCTCGCGGGCTCAATGATGCTCGACTGGCTTGTTGAACCCAAGACAACTGAGTTGGCCTCAGATTGGCTCGACTCGTTGGCCGAGCGAATTGAAGATTTGCGGACAATTGCTGAAGCAGAAGGCGCGCCATTTTCAGCAGAATCGGCCGAGCAGGCGCTAAAATTTGTAACAGAATTCAAGCCGTCGATTCGTCCTAGCGCGTTCCTTGTAGGGAATGGAAATGTCCGGTTGGTCTGGGTGGCCGCGAGCGGCGAGCAAGTAGGTTTGCAGTTTCGTGGAGCGGATGAAATCCAATATGTCTTGTTTAAGAGCCGCCAAGGGAAACTAGTTCACGTTATGGGTACTGATACCCATGCTGGATGTGTTGAAACCGTTCGAGCCCTAGGGTTGTCTCGCCTGATGTTGAAAAGTTAGGGGATCGGCGCTGGGGGCTGTAGCTAGAGATGAGGATGTAGTGCGATACGTCGGTGGGCTGAATTTTGATCCGGCCACCGGCCAGATCAACGGTGCCGCATTCGATCGCTCCCCGAAGGACGTTGACGGACTTTCAGTCACTCGGACTGGAATGCTCGGCCGAGTTGGTCTTCTCGACGAGGAGGCGATCCGGAGGGCTGTCGGGTCACGACTAACAATCGGCGCTACGTCGGTGTTTGCGCAGTTCAACGTGGGCGCTTTAGTGACAGCTCTCGAGGAATTCGAGCAACCCATTGATGTCGTTGAAGATCCGCTTCCCGCTGAAGGCGCTTTACTAGCTAACCCTGCTCACGCGCTTATTTTGGGGCTACCCTTCACCGGCGAGACCGCAGGTTCGTTGAAGTCCGAGGTGGCAGGAGACAAGATTCGTCAAATCGTTCATCATACGTTTCCCGGCCGAGCGCCCGTTGCAGACGCCTAACTGGGACACGAATTCACCCCAAACTCACAAAGCTATCCAGCACCCGCTTCCTGCCCGCCTGCTCGAAGTCGATCTCCAGTTTGTTGCCTTCGATCTCCGCGATCGTGCCGTAGCCGAATTTCTGGTGGAAGACGCGTTGGCCCAGCGCCAGGTCCGACCTGCCGGGATTGCCGAGGCTGACGGCGCTGGCTTTTACTTCGCGGGGCAGGGTGCCGGCGGGGCGGGGCAAAGCGGCGCGGAAGGCGTTCGTGCTTTCGGCGACGCGGTCGGCGAAGTTGGTGTAGCTGCCCTGGCCGTAGCCGGCGGCGCGCTGGAAGCCGGGACCGCGCTGGCCGGCGCGTCCTGCGTTCGCGAACGGATCGGCATGCTCGCTCCAGTTCGCGCGCCACAGGCTTTCACCGCCGGTCATGGTGGTTTCCATCTCGAGATGCTCGCCGGGCAATTCGTTGACGAAGCGGGACGGGATGCTGCTCGTCCACTGGCCGTAGATGCGGCGGTTGGCGGCGTGGAGGATGAAGCATTTGCGCCGCGCCCGCGTGATCGCGACGTAGGCGAGGCGGCGTTCCTCCTCGAGCGCGGCATTGCCGCCTTCGTCGAGCGCGCGCTGCGACGGAAAGACGCCTTCCTCCCAGCCGACCAGGAAAGTCGTGTCGAACTCCAGCCCCTTGGCGGCGTGGACGGTCATGATCGTGACCTTGTCGTCATCGGCATTCGCGTCATTGTCCATGACGAGGCTGACATGTTCGAGGAAGGCGCCGAGCGTTTCATATTCCTCCATCGCGCGGGCGAGCTCGGCGAGGTTTTCGAGGCGGCCGGCGGATTCGGCGCTGCGCTCGGCCTGCAGCATGGCAGTGTAGCCGGATTCGTCGAGCATGAGGCGGGCGAGTTCGGCGTGGGGGAGGGTGCGATCTGCCGGGGTATTTGCCCCTCCACCACTCGCCTGCGGCGAGCGGTCCCCCTCCCCATCGCCTAGCGGCGACAGGGAGGATGGGAGCATTTTGCGCCATCTCGCGAAATCGGCGACGAGGTTGCCCAACGATTTACGCGCGGCGCCGGTGAGTTCGTCGGTGTCGAGGATGCCGGCGGCGGCCTGGAAAAGGGAGGTGCCGGTGGCGCGGGCGTGCTGGTGGATTTTGGCGACCGCCTTGTCGCCGAGTCCGCGCTTGGGGGTGTTGACGATGCGTTCGAAGGCGAGGTCGTCTGCGGGCTGGGCGATGACGCGCAGGTAGGCGAGCGCGTCGCGGATTTCGGCGCGCTCGTAGAAGCGGAAGCCGCCGACGATGCGGTAGGGGAGCCCGATGGCGATGAAGCGTTCCTCGAACTCGCGGGTCTGGAACTGGGCGCGGACGAGGATGGCGGCTGAGGCCAAGGCGCGGCCGTCGCGCTGCATGCTCTCCAGTTCCTCGCCGACGCGGCGGGCTTCCTCCGGCCCGTCCCAGACGCCGATCACCTTGACCTTTTCGCCTTCCGCCTCCTCGGTCCAGAGCGTCTTGCCGAGGCGGCCGGCATTGTTGGCGATGACGGCGGAGGCGGCGGCGAGGATGTGAGGGGTGGAGCGGTAGTTCTGCTCCAGCTTGATGATCTTCGCGCCGGGAAAGTCGCGGTCGAACTTCAGGATGTTTTCGACCTGCGCGCCGCGCCAGGAATAGATGGACTGGTCGTCGTCGCCGACGCAGCAGAGATTCTTGCGCTCCTGCGCGAGGAGGCGGAGCCAGAGATACTGGACGCTGTTCGTGTCCTGATATTCGTCGACCATCACGTATTTGAAGCGCTGTTGGTACGTCTCCAGCACGTCGCGATGGGTGCGCAGGATGACGAGCATGTGCAGCAGCAGATCGCCGAAATCGCAGGCGTTGAGGGTCTTCAGCCGGTCCTGATATTGCTTGTAGAGCGCGGCGCCCTTGCCGTGCGCGAAGGCCTCCGCCTCGCCCTTGTCGACCTCGGCCGGGGTCCAGCCCTTATTCTTCCAGCGGTCGATCAGGGCGGCGAGCGCGCGCGGGGTCCAGCGTTTCTCGTCCAGGTCGTTGGCCTGGATCAGCTGTTTCAGCAGGCGGAGCTGATCGTCCGTGTCGAGGATGGTGAAATTGCTCTGCAGCCCGACCAGCTCGGCGTGGCGGCGCAGCATTTTCGCGCCGATCGCGTGGAAGGTGCCGAGCCAGGGCATGCCCTCGACCGCCTGACCGACCAGCCGCCCGACCCGCTCGCGCATTTCGCGGGCGGCCTTGTTGGTGAAGGTGACGGAGAGAATTTCGCTCGGCCAGGCGCGGCGGGTGAAGAGCAGATGGGCGAGGCGGGCGGTGAGCGCGGCGGTCTTGCCGGTGCCGGCGCCGGCGAGGACGAGGACCGGGCCTTCGGTGGTGAGCACCGCCTCGCGCTGCGGCTCGTTCAGGCCGCGAAGATAGGGCGCGTCGGGGGCGGGGGAGAGGTCCATTGCGGGTGAACGATTAGGGAACGGAGCGGGCCGGGGCAACCGCCTGCGCTCAGGCCCAGGCGATTGCGGCGGCGATGGCGAGCAGGCCTGCGAGCAAGGCGAAGGCGATCGGGCGGGCGCCGGCGGCGAAATCGGCGCGACGATTGTCGGGCGGCGGGGCGAGCAGGCGCTGGCGGGCGGCGCGGAGCAGTTCGGGAAGCTGATCGGAGGCCATGACCGCCTCGGTCAGCAGGGCGCCGACCTTGTCCTGCATCGCGCCGGGATCGAGCCGGGCGGCGAGGACACGGGTGCCGACGCGGGCGGCGGCGGCGTTGAGGTCGAAGCCCGGCGCGATGCGGCTGAGCACGCCGTCGATCGTCACCATTGCCTTGAAGATCAGGATCAGATCGGCGGGAAGGGCGCCTTCGAGCGCGCGGATTTCGCCCATCATGTCCTGGATCAGGCGAGCGAGGACGAGGGGGCGGCCGCTGTGGCGGTTGACCAGCCGCTCGGCGCTGGCGGCGATGCGGACCGGGTCGCCGCCCTCGATCCATTGGCCGGTGACCTCGGCGAGGCGGGCGGTGTCGCCCCGCTCGATCGCCTGGACGAAGCCCAGCATCTCCTCGCGGCGGCGCGGCGAGACGCGGCCGACCATGCCGAAATCGAGCAAAGCGATGCGGTCGCCGGGCTGGCAGAGGAGGTTGCCGGGATGCGGATCGCCGTGGAACAGGCCGTGGATCAGCAGCATGTCGAGCACCATGTCGGCGCCCAATGTGGCGATGGCGTCGGGATCGATGCCTTCCTCCCGCAACGCCTCCGCGCTGAGCGGCGGGATGCCGGAAATGAAGTCCGTGACGAGGACGGTTTCGCTGGTCCAGTCCCAATGCACTGCGGGGATGACGACGCGCCGGTCACGGGCGAAGCACTGCGCCATCCGTTCCGCGTTGCGGGCTTCGCTGGTGAAATCCAGTTCCTCCAGCACCGCTTCCGCCAGCAGGCGGACCATCTCACGCGGGCTGTAACGGGCCAATGCGGGCGCTGCCTCGGCGACTTTGGCAAGATGCGCGATGAGGCGCAGGTCCGCTTCCATCGCGGGGCGTATGCCGGGGCGGCGGATCTTCACCGCGACGTCGCGACCGTCCTGCGTGGTGGCGCGGTGGACCTGGGCGATGGAGGCGGCGGCGAGCGGGGTCTCGTCGAAGGTGGCGAAGATGTCCTCGGGCGCCGCGCCGAGGGCGGCTTCGACCGCCGGGCGCAAGTCCGCGAACGGAATCGTTGGCGCGGTGCTGTGCAGTTTCTCCAGCTCGGAGGTCCAGGCGGGCGGGAGCAGATCGGTGCGGGTGGCGAGGATCTGGCCGAGCTTCACGAAGGTCGGGCCAAGCGTCTCGATCGCCTCGCGCGCACGGACCGGGTCGGGTTCGCCGCCGCCATTGCCGCCGAAACCGAGCCGCGCGGTCAGCGAACCCAGACCGAAGCGGGACACGACTCCCGCTATCTCCGCGAGCCGCTTGCGATCCCGGGCGGCGACGATGACGGTTTCGAACATGGACAGGGAGATAGGAGGCGACGTGCGGCTTTTCAGCTATGGCACGACCGGTTGGGGCGGAACGCGGCGGCGGGCGCGTCATTGTGGGGATGTGAATGCGGAGATGGCGATGACCTGGACAGTGGCGAAACTGACGGCGCTGGGCGGCGCAGCGCTACTGGCGTTGGGCGCGTTTCTGCCCTTGGTGCACGTGCCGAAGCGGGGCGGGGTGACGTTGATCGCGACCGATGGCGGCTGGGGTGGCTATGCGATCCTGGCGCTCGCGGCGGCGGGGGCGGCGCTGGCCCTGCTCGGCCGAACGCGCTGGACGATGCTGCCGGGCATCGCGGCTTTGGGGGTGGCGGCCTATGCCTTCATCCGGGTAAGCACCGAGATCGAGCGCGCGCGGCTGCGGCTTGGCGGCGGGATCGGCGACGATCCGATCGGGCAGCTGCAGGATTATGTCCGCGTCAACAGCAGCTATTCCTATGGTTGGGCGGTGCTGGTGTTCGGCGCTCTGGGGCTTGTCGCCGCGGGGCTGCTCGCGTGGCGGGAAGGGCGGGGGTCAGGCGACTTTTGACAGGTCGCCGGTGGCGAGCCGGTCGAGCAGGGCGCGCGCCTCGCCGCGCCAATAGGTGCGGATATAGCCGGGATAATGATCGAGCCGGTCCCAGACCACGCCGGCGCTCGCGGCCATGGTGCGGGCAAGGCGGTCGATCTCGGCTTCGCTGGTACGAACGGGGGGCATGGCGCGCAGAGTGAGGATTGTGTGAGGAAAGTCGCGGGGCAAGCGACCGGGGCGGCGCACTGCGCGACGAAGCCGTCTTCTCTTGCGGGCGCGGAGCGGCTGTGCCAGAAGGGCCGTTGAGAACAAAAGGGGATCGAGAGATGCTGGAAGGCGGCTGTTATTGCGGCAAGGTGCGTTATGCGATCGAGGGCGACCCGGTCTATGTCGCGATCTGCAATTGCACGGATTGCCGCAAGCATAGCGGCGCGCCGATGGTCTGCTGGTCGGCCTTCAAGCAGGACCAGGTGACGATCACGGGTGAGACAGCGACCTTCGCTTCGTCCGAACATGCGCGGCGGCAATTCTGCCCGTCATGCGGCACCGGCTTCGCCTATACGAATGAAGTCGTGCTGCCCGGCCTGATCGACCTGCAGACCGGCACGCTGGATGATCCCGAAGCGCTGCCGCCGATGATCCAGGTGCAGACCGCGGACCGGTTGAACTGGATGAATGGGATCGGCGAGTTGCCGGGGTTCGAGCGCTATCCTTCATCCTGACCCCGTTGCCGGCTCGGCCATGTTTTGCCAATCGGGCGCGGGGGATGTGGATGAGCGCGGTTGAAAGCCGGGATTCGGTTCTGCTCTATCACCAGGGCAGCGCCCACAATTGGGGGCGCTGGACGCGATGGATCATCCTTGCGATCGCGCTTGCGGGTATCGGGCTGGGTGCGGCGATTTTCCTGAGCCACGCATCGGCGCCGCTCGAATACCGGTTGGGTGTGGCGATCTCCTCCGGTGTCGTCTGGATCCCGATCGCGGCGCTGATCATCCTGCTTCAGCGGCGATATGTTCATACGATCCATTATGCGCCGCAAGCCGGGCGGCTCGAGATTGTGGTTCATGGGGTTTGGAACGGCCGCCGGATCCTGGTGCCCGTCCTTGCGGCGGGGGGCGGCGGATCGGATGACGTCGCCGCCGACATCGAGCGGCCCATCCTGGCTGGCCGTGCCTTGCTTCTGCGCCTGAAAGGGAGACCCCTGCCGTTGTTCGTCGATCTGCGTGGCGAGATTCCTGACGAGGCCCTGTTCAGTCAGTTGCTGAAGACCGGAGCGATCCGATGATCGATATTTTCAGCGCGGGGCCGCGGGTGCGGCGAGTGCGGTTCATCATGTGGCTGTCGCTGGCGGCGGCAGCCGGGGCGATCTGGTTCGGCTGGGACCTGTTTCAGACCTATGGATCGCGGCCGGCGGACGGTGGCGTGCTCGCGCCTTTGGGTGTTCGGCTGGCCTGGGGGCTGGGCGTGGCCGGGCTGGGCATCGCCTTCGCGCTCGGCATGTGGCTGTACGGGCGGCTGTACGTCTGGGCGATCGGCTATGACGAAGCGGCGGACCGGCTGTACGTCCGGACGCTTGACCTGTTCGGGGATCGGCTGGCGAGTTTCCCGGTGTCGAGCATCACCGGGTCGGACTATAGTCCGGGTGATCTGGTCATGTATCAAGCGCGCGTCCGGGCACCCTGGTATTATCTGCGCGTGGCGGGCCGGCGCTTCCCGCTGATTATCGATGCGCAGGGCCAGTTCGCCCCCGCACCGCTCACGAAAAGGCTGTTCGGCCGCACAGGGTGAAGGCGATCACCGGCGAGGCGGGCGCCGGGTTGCTTCGTCCTCGAACAGCCATTCATGGTCGTCGCCCACATCCTCGACGCGGATGGGGCGGCCGGCCGGATTGCGCGCCGGCTGAAAACGGTAATTGCGTTCGACCAGGCGGCAGGTGAGCAAATCGAGCTCGCGATTGCCGCTGGAGCGGGACACGCGGCAGCCGGTGACGCGGCCATCGGCCTCGACCGCATAGATGACGGACACGACCGATATTCCGGGGTGGGTGCGCTCCTGCACCGCGACGGGCACGTCGCCGATCGAAAGGCCGCAGCAGACCCAGCGCGGCGGGCGGGCGACAATCCTGCTGCCATCTCCGTCACCGCCGCCGCCACCGCCGGGCCCCGCGCCGCCGGCCCCGCTGCCAAGCCCGTCGCCCAGACCGCCGCTGCCCGTGCCGGGACCGCGAACCGGAGCGGCGCCTGCGCTGGGTGCCGAGCCAGCGCCGGCGATGGGGGAGGGCGTCACCGTGGGTGGCGGCGGGACCGGCGGGCGGACAATCGGTTCTGGCGCGACGAAGGGTGAAAGTTCGGCCTTCAGATTGGGCGGCGAGGCGGCGCCTTCCGGGCGTGGGTCGGCCGGGCGCAGCGGATTGGCGGCGGTCTCGTCTGCCAGCGACGGCGGGGGCGGCTCCGGCTCGATGACCGTCACAGGCGGAACAGGGGTCAGCCGGAGCGGGTCCGGCTCGGGGGCGGGCGGATCGCCGTGCAGGCCGCGGATCAGCACGAGCGCCAGCAAGGCGTGGACTGCCAGCACGGGGAGCGCGGCGCGGAGCCTTTCGTCTGTCGCTTTGCTGTCGAGATACATTGCGCGTCCGAACGCCAACCAAACGACCGGCGCATCAGCAGGTTTCGTCTGAATGGCGGCTTGCCCGCGCGATGCCGGGCGCTCAGCGCTGGAACTCAGCCTTTGCGCAGCAGGGTGATTTTCGCCTTGCCGTAGATCCGCTCGGCGTCGGTCTCGAGGCCGGACACGGCGATGACTTCGTCGCGCGCCGTTTCGACACTGACAAGGGCACCGGGCGCCAGCGTGCCGCCAGCGGCGAGGTTCGCGAGCGCGGCCATCGCCCTGCCGGAGGCATAAGGGGGATCGAGCAGGACGAGGTGCCAGGGGCCGCCGGTGACGCGCGCCGCGTCCTGGGGGCGGATGTCGGCGCGGTCGGCAGCGCCGAGCGCGGCGGCGTTGCGCTTCAGGACGGCGACGGCGTCGCGGTCCGTCTCGTAGAAGGTGCAATGCGCGGCGCCGCGCGACAGGGCCTCAAGGCCGAGCGCGCCGGTACCCGCAAACAGATCGGCGACGGCCAGATCCTCGAAGCTGCCGAGGCGGGATTGCAGCATGGAGAAGAGCCCTTCACGGGCGCGATCGCTGGTCGGGCGGGTGGCCTGGCCCGCCGGTGTCTCGAGCTTTCGGCCGCGCCAGGCGCCGGCGATGATCCTCATCGCTTGTTACCGCCGGGGCGGCCGCGCGTGGTCTGGCCCTTGCTCATGCCGCGACGGGTGGGGCGCGAGGAGGGTCTCGGCTTGGCCTTGGCCCAGCCGGCGCCGCGCTTGGGCCGCGCGGGCTTTTCGACTGCAGGTTCGGGCTGCGGGGCTGGTTTCGGTTTGGCCGGACGGACCTGAGCTTTTTGCGCCGCAGACGCGGTGCGACCCCTCTCCCTGCCCTCTCCCGCAAGGGGAGAGGGAGATTTTGGACGGGCAGGGCGGCCGACGGTGATCGTCCGTCCGGCGGTTTGCGGCATGATCTCGACCGTGCCCGGCTTGCGGCGGAATTCGGCGACGTCCTGCGGGCGGACTTCAGAGACGCCGCCGGGAGGCAGATCCCCGAGGATGAAGGGGCCGTAGGCGGTGCGGATCAGGCGGCTGACCTGCAGCTCGAAATGCTCCAGCACGCGGCGGACTTCGCGATTCTTGCCCTCTGTCAGGCTCATCTCGATCCACTGGTTGCGGCCGGTGCGGCGCTCCAGATTGGCGTCGATGCTGCCATAGCGGACGCCCTCGATGGTGATGCCGTTGATGAGGTCTTCCAATTGCTCCTGGCTGATCGTCCCGAAGGCGCGGGCGCGATAGGTGCGGCGCACGCCGGTCAAGGGCAGTTCGAGCTGGCGTTTCAACTCGCCGTCGGTGGTCAGCAGGAGGAGCCCCTCGGTGTTCATGTCGAGGCGGCCGACGGGCATGAGCCGGGGCAGGCCGGACGGCAGGCGGTCGTAAATCGTGGGTCGCCCGGCTGGGTCGCGTGCGGCGGTCAATAGCCCCGGCGGCTTGTGATAGCGGAACAGGCGGGCGGCTTCGGGCGCGCGGACGGGCTTGCCGTCGACGGTGACGCCTTGCAGCGAGGTCAGGATCGTGGCGGGGGTGGTCAGCACCTTGCCGTCGAACGCGACGCGGCCATCGGCGATCATCCGTTCGACATCGCGGCGCGAGGCGATGCCGGCGCGGGCAAGCAGCTTGGCGATGCGCTGGCCGTCTGGTTTCGGGGCGGGTTCGGAAGGCTTTGCCATGCGGCGTGCCTAGCGAGATGGCGGGCAGAGGGACAGGATTTTACGGCGGACGGCGTCGCGGCGCGGCACCGAAATGAATCTGCCTCGTTTCGCCTTCGGATCGACCCAATGCGGTCCCTGTTGGTGAGGCAAGGAGCGGGCATGATTTTCAGGAAGCAGCGTGCGATCAAGCATATCCTCATTGTCGAGGATGAGCCGCTGGTGGCGTTCGCCAACGAGCAGATGCTGAAGGATGCCGGTTACGAGGTCGTCGCGACGGTCGATACGGTTGAGGAAGCAAAGGCCGTGATCGGGACTGCCGCGGAGCTCGACCTGGTGCTTGCGGACATTTCGCTGTCTGACGGCAGCGGGATCGAGGTGGCGCAAGCGGCGGGCGAGCGGGGCGTTGCGGTTCTGTTTGTAACGGGGGCCTGTCCGGGCGAGCATCGGCATCTGGCCGTCGGCTGCCTGGCCAAACCTTATTCGGACAAGGTGCTGAAGCAGGCGATCGAGGCCGTGGACGCGGTGGTGCGCGGCGAGCCGGTGAAAAAGGCACCGGACGGGTTCACCCTGTTCGCCGAGGCGGTCTGAGTCCCGCTCCGTCTTGCCTGAGCTTGTCGAAGGCCTGTCTTTTTCCTGAGGCGGAAAGAAGGGCAGGGCTTCGACAAGCTCAGCCAAGACGGGTTGGGGGTAATCAGGCGCTGAGTGCCGCATCCACTTGCGCGTGGAAGGCGGCGATGCCGGTTTCCAGCGTGCCGAGCGTCAATTGGTCGAGCGTGCCGGTGGCGAGGCCCTGCTGGCCGAGCGCCGCCGCGTGGAAATCCTCGGCGCCGAACACGCCCTGATCCAGGAGCGCCCAGCTCTTGGCCCAGTGATGTTCCTCCTCCGGCGTCTGCGGCGGGGAGGGGATGAGCATGAAATCCTCGACCAGCACGCGGTCCACCGCCTGCGGCATCAGCACCATCAGGTTCACATAATCGGGTGAGACGATCATCACCGTCGCGGGGAAGAGCTGGTAGGTGTAGGTCATTACCCGGCGGACCGCGGCCCAGTCGGTCAGGTTCACATCCTTATATTCGGAGCGGGCGACGAGGCTGCGCTGGTGAATGCCGAGCGTGTCGGCGGCGCTCACGCCGTCCACGAAGAAACGCGCGATCGTGCCGCTGTGCAGCCGCTGGACGTGATAGCTTTCGAAGAAAGCGTCCATGATCAGCTTCCAGTTCGCCGGCACGTCATGGACGCGGCGCTGGTAGAGATGGTGGCCGGCGAGGTTGAAGGCGTCGAATTCGGGGGTGAGCGCAGTTGCTTCGGAGAAATCCGCTTCCGCGTCGAAAGCGAACCAGATCAGGCCGCCCGCTTCGGCGCTCGGCAATTCCTTCAGGCCGTACTCGCCCTTGTCGAGGCCCGGGAAGGTGTCGGCGCGGGGGAGACCGGCGAGCGCGCCGTCGAGTGTGTAGGCCCAGGCATGATAGGGGCAGACGAGGCGCGGCGCCTTCAGCGCGGCGCAACCTTCGACCAGCCGCGTGCCGCGATGGCGGCAGACATTGTGGAAGACGTGGGCGCGGCCCGCTTTGTCTCGGGTGAGCAGCAAAGGCGTGCCGAAGCCGTCATGCGGCACAGCCATGCCGGGTTGCAGCAGGGCCGAGGGCGCGATCACCTGCGGGAGGCGACGGAAGAGGCGCTCCCGCTCCAGTTCGAAGCGGGCCGGGTCGGTGTAGGTGCTGGCCGGGACGGTGGCGACGCTCGCGCCTTCCCCTTCGCGCTCGCCATCGGCGAGGCGCGCAGCGAGGGCAAGCTGGCCTTCGGTCGGGTGGGGGCGTTCGGGCATATCCACGGCGCGATAAGTGCGCGCTTCGGCGCATGGTGACAAGAAGATCGTTGCGAGCGGCGCGTTAACCCCGCAAGCAGGGGCAAAGGTTTCCGGGAGGGGTTTGCATGACGGCATCGGCGGCGGCGGATCGGCCTGAACCGCCCAAGGGGCTCAAACTCCTCGGGGCGGCATTCACGAGCAAGAAGACGGCTTTGATGGTGCTGTTCGGCTTCGGCGCGGGCCTGCCGAACGCGGTGCTGATCGGGACGGTCCCGGCCTGGCTGGGCGAATGGGGCGTGAGCCTGACGATGATCGGCATCATTTCGATGCTGTTCCTGGCCTATGCATTCAAATTCCTCTGGTCGCCCGTCGTGGACCGCGTCGAATTGCCTTTGCTCGGCAGGCTCGGGCGGCGGCGGAGCTGGCTGTTGCTGTGTCAGGTGCTGATCGTCGGGGCGCTGTTCGCGCTGTCGCTGATCGACCCGCGCATCAGCATCGGCCTGTTCGCCTTGCTCGCCTTCATCGCCGCCATCGCCTCGGCAACGCAGGACATCGTGGTCGACGCCTGGCGCATCGACATTGCCGACGAACGGGCGACGGTGGAGGTGCTGTCGTCCGTCTACCAGCTGGGTTACCGCACCGCGTCACTCGTGGGCGGCGCGCTCGCGCTGTATCTCTCGGTCTATTACGAATGGCCAATCGTCTTCCAGATGATGGCTGGCTTCATGCTGATCGCGGTCGTCGCGACCCTGATCGCGCCGGATACGCCGCGCCCCGATCGTGCCGCCGACGATCTGGCCTTCCGCTCGCCGGGCGCGATCGACCCGAAATGGCGCGCGATCGGGCTGGCGGTGGTCGGCATTTCCTGGGCATGGGCGCTGTGGATGATCGGGTCGTTCATCGTCGCATCGGTGACGACGCCGGACGGTCAGACGCCGCCGAGCGCGTTCGACTTCACCCGCTATCAGGGGCCGCTGATCGTTCTGGCGACGATCGTCGTACCGGCGCTCGTGGCGGTTCTGTTCAACTATTGGCGCGCGGCCGGGACGCATGTCGTGACCGATGCGCTGCCCCCGCGCTCCGGCAGCGCGCGCGCGGCCGACCATGCCTATCAGGCTTTGATCACGCCGCTCGCGGAGTTGATCAGGCGGCTCGGCTGGGGCGTGATCATCGTGCTGCTGCTGATCCTCAGCTACCGGATCACGGACAGCGTCTGGGGTTCGTTCGCCAATCCCTTCTACCTGAAGGAGCTGCAATATACGGGCGACGAGGTCGCCTTCGCGTCCAAGATATTCGGCGTGCTGATGACGATGGCGGGGATTGCGCTGGGCGCCCTGCTGTTCGTGCTGATCGGGCGGATGCCGACCTTGCTGCTGGGCGCGATCACGGCGGCGGTGACGAACCTGCTCTATGCCGATCTGGCCATGGGCGGACCGTGGATCGATTCCTTCGCGGCGACCTTCGGGCTGGACCAATTGGGCGCGGACCCGCGCATGGTGCGGCTGATGATCGCGATATCGGGCGAGAATCTGGCGGGCGGCCTCGCGGGGGCGGCCTATGTCGGCTATCTATCCTCCATCGTCTCGCGCGAGTTCAGCGCGGTGCAATATGCCTTGCTGTCGTCGCTCACTTTGCTGATCGGGGCGCTGGGCCGGGCGCCGCTCGGGCAGGCGATTGACGAGATCGGTTATGCGCCCGTCTTCATCTTCACCGCTTTGATCGGCCTGATCGCGGTGGCGGCCGTGATCGCCGAATGGATCCGCACCAGCTTCGAGGCGCGGCGGCGCAAGGGATCGCCGCAGCTGCAGAGTGCCGACGATATGCGGGCGGCGGAAGGCGATACGGCTTGATGCGGGGACGCGGGCAATGCTGATCCTCGGCGGGCTGGCGGTCATCCTGATCCAGATATTGTGCGCGGTGCATTGCGTTCGGACCGGGCGGCAGAACTGGCTCATGCTGATCATCCTGCTGCCCTTCCTCGGCAGTGTGGCCTATTTCCTGATGGAGGTGCTGCCGGGCCTGAGCCAGCGGCGCGAGGTCCGTGCGGCCAAGGAGGCGGCGGTCAAGGCGATCGATCCGGAGCGGGAGCTGCGCGCGGCGCGCGAGCGGCTGGAACTGGCGGATACCGCATCGAACCAGATTGCGGTGGCGGACCGGCTGGCCGAACTCGAACGATGGAACGAGGCGGCGGAGCATTTCCGCACCGGCATCGCCAAGTCGCCGGCTCCGGAGCGCGGGCCGGGGACGCGGCTGGCTATCGTTCTCTACGAGGGAGGCCGCGCGGCGGAGGCGCTGGACGTGCTGGACGGGCTGCCCGAGACTTTGTCTCCGAGCGAGGGCGACCGGGCCAAATTGCTCCGCGCGAAAATCCTCGAGGAATTGGGCGAGGATGCGGAGGCGCTGGAACTCTATGCCGAGGCGGGCGAGCGCCTTCCGGGCGGGGAGGCGCAGTGCCGGGCGGCCGCCGTGCTGATCCGGCTGGGGCGGCCGGGTGAGGCGGTCGTTGCGTTGGAAGAGGTCGAGCGGCGGCTGAAGCTGGTCGACAAGCGCGAGCGGGCGAAGCAGCGCGACATGTATGATTGGGCGATGCGGGAGCTGGCGGGGCTGCGCGGGCCGAAGCTCGTCGGCGAGAAGTAGGCCGCTTATTCGGGCGCCTGTCCGTTCGCGCTGAGCACTTCACCCGCCAGGTAGAGCGACCCCATGATCAGCACTGCGGGCGGCTTGCCGCTGCTAAGGCGGGCGATGGCGGCGAGCGCGGTTTCGACA
This sequence comes from Sphingomonadales bacterium UBA2369, assembly GCA_002344055.1. Taxonomy (GTDB): domain Bacteria; phylum Pseudomonadota; class Alphaproteobacteria; order Sphingomonadales; family Sphingomonadaceae; genus Allosphingosinicella. The sequence goes on along the minus strand of DDTH01000008.1, from coordinate 2,345 downwards.
TTTTCGCTGGGGAGAGCGGAGAGGCCGAGCTTGCGGGCTTCGGCGGCGATTGCTTCGGGCGCATGATGGGCGTGGCCGGGCACCGGGACGGCGTGGATCATTGCCCCTGAGCCGCCGAAGGGGCGGAGGATCCCTGGCAGATCCTTGTTGGCGAGGATGCCCATGACGAGGTGGACCACGCTGGAACCGAGCGCGCCGCTATCGAGCCAGGCGGCGATGCTGCGCGCGGCGGCGGGATTGTGGGCGCCGTCGAGCCAGAGCTGCGCGCCTTCGGGCAGCAGGGCGGCGAGCGGGCCGGGAGCGAGCCGCTGCAGGCGCGCGGGCCATTCCGCCCAGCCGGTGAGAGCGCGGAGCGACGCGGGCGGGAGGTCGATCCGGTCCTGGTGCCGCAACATGGCCAGCGCGAGACCTGCATTCATCGCCTGATGGTTGCCGGGCAGCCGGGGCAGGGGGAGGGCGATTTCCCCTTGGGCGTCGCGATAGAGCAGGCGGTCATTGTTGGCGATGGCGTCCCACGCGCCGCCGCGCGGGAGCCAGGTCGCCCCTGCCTCTCGGGCAATGTCGCGGACGCGATCGGCGGCGCGGCGGGCGTAGAGCTGGGTGAGCAGGGGGACGCCTTGGCGGGCGATCCCGGCCTTCTCGACGGCGACTTCCTCGATCGTGCCGCCGAGAAATTGCTGATGGTCGAGGCCGAGCTGGGCGATGCCGCCGACGAGGCTGGCCGGGATGGCGTTGGTCGCGTCGAGGCGACCGCCAAGGCCAACCTCAATCACGCAGGCGTCGGCGGGAGTGCGGGCGAAAGCGAGGAAGGCTGCGGCGGTGGTCGCCTCGAAGAAGCTGATCGTCAGGCCGTCGGCGGCGTCGAGGACTTCGGAGAGGAGGGTCGCGAGCGCGTCGTCGTCGATCAACCGGCCGGCGAGGCGGATGCGCTCGTTGAAGCGGACGAGATGGGGGCTGGTGTAAACATGGACCGTGTGACCCGCAGCTTCGATACCGGCGCGGAGGAAGGCGCAGGTGGAGCCTTTGCCGTTGGTCCCGGCGACATGGAAGACGGGCGGCAGCGCGGCTTCGGGATTGGCGATGCGGGCGAGCAGGGCGCGGATCCGCTCCAGGCCGAGAATGTCGGCACCGGGGCCGAGGCGGGCGAGCCGGTCGAGCTGGGCCTGCACGCCGGGGTGGGAGGAACGGGCGAAGTCCACCTTAATCCTCCCCGAGATTTCTCGGGGAGGGGGACCGCCGAAGGCGGTGGAGGGGCCGAGCGAAGCGAGGTTCTTCCCGTTCCGCTCGCGCAAGGGCGCGAGCGGCCCCTCCACCACGCTTCGCATGGTCCCCCTCCCCTGCAAAAGCAGGGGAGGAATTGTGCATTAGGCCGCCTCTCGCACCGGGTTCAGATAATCCAGCAGCAGCGCCAGCCGCTCGCGCAGGTCGCGGCGGTGGACGACCATGTCGACCATGCCATGTTCCAGCAGATATTCGGAGCGCTGGAAGCCTTCGGGCAAGGTCTCGCGGATGGTCTGTTCGATCACGCGCTGGCCGGCGAAACCGATCAGGGCGCCGGGTTCGGCAATGTGGATGTCGCCGAGCATCGCGTAGGAAGCGGTGACGCCGCCGGTGGTCGGATCGGTCAGGATTACGATGTAGGGAAGGCCTGCTTCCTTCAGTTGCGCGATCGCGACGGTTGTGCGCGGCATCTGCATCAGGCTGAGAATGCCCTCCTGCATGCGCGCGCCGCCGGCGGCGGTGAAGGCGACATAGGGCGCTTGGCGTTCCAGGGCGGCGCGGGCGCCGGCGATGAAGGCCTCGCCAGCCGCCATGCCCAGCGAGCCGCCCATGAAGGCGAAATCCTGCACGCCGACCACGGCCGGGCGGGCGGCGATCATGCCCTTGGCATTCTGGAGCGCGTCCTGCTCGCCGGTCGCGGTACGGGCGGCTTTGATCCGGTCGGTATAGCGCTTCGTGTCGCGGAACTTCAGCGGGTCCTCGCGCACCTGCGGGGCTGGGAGGATCGTGTAGCCGGGATCGAGGAGGAGGTCGAAACGCGTCTTCGCGCCGATCCGGCCGTGCCGGTCGCAGCGCGGGCAGACGAGGTCATTCTCCTCATATTCCTTGAGGAAAACCATGGCCCCGCAGTCCGGGCAGGAATGCCAGAGCGTCTCCGGCGTGGTCTCACGCTTGGGGAGGAAGGGGATCTTGTTGCGGACGCGGTTGAACCAGCTCATGGCCGCGAGCGATTAGGCCCCGCAAAGGCCCAAGTCCAGATTGCGCTACAGCAGCGACCCGGCGGGCTTCTCGACGGCCGGCGGCGCTTTGGCGAGCGGGGGCGGGGGTTCGGCGGCGGGCTGGGG
>DDTH01000013.1:17985-273739 GCA_002344055.1 Sphingomonadales bacterium UBA2369 | reverse complement strand
CGCATTCCCCCTTCCCCCAAACCCCACTTCCCCCCATGATGCCCCGGTACACAGCGGGAGCCGGGAATCGTGATTGAAACCATCATCCTCGTCGTCGTGGCGACGGTCGTCCTCTATCTCTTCGCCAGCGTGAAGCAGGTCCGGCAGGGCTTTCAGTACACGATCGAGCATTTCGGCCGCTTCACCGACGTGGCGCGGCCGGGGCTGATCTTCGTGCCGGCCTTTTTCTACCGGGTCGGGCGGCGCATCAACATGATGGAGCAGGTGCTCGATATTCCGGGCCAGGAGATCATCACCAAGGACAATGCCATGGTTTCGACCGATGGCGTGGTCTTCTTTCAGGTGCTGGATGCCGCCAAGGCCGCCTACGAGGTGTCGGACCTCTACAATGCCATCCTGAACCTCGTGACGACGAATTTGCGCACCGTCATGGGCTCGATGGACCTGGACGAGACATTGTCCAAGCGCGACGAGATCAATGCCCGGCTGCTGAACGTCATCGATCACGCGACCGAAGCGTGGGGGGTGAAGATCACCCGCGTCGAGATCAAGGACATCCGTCCGCCGCACGACATCGTCAACGCCATGGCGCGGCAGATGAAGGCCGAGCGTGAGAAGCGCGCCAACATCCTGGACGCCGAGGGCTTCCGCGCCGCCGCCATCCTGAAGGCGGAGGGCGAGAAGCAATCGCAGATCCTGGAGGCCGAGGGCCGCCGCGAAGCCGCCTTCCGCGACGCCGAGGCGCGCGAGCGTGAGGCGGAGGCCGAGGCGAAGGCAACGCAGATGGTCAGCGACGCCATCGCCAACGGCAATCCGCAAGCGCTCAATTACTTCATCGCGCAGAAATATACCGATGCGGTCGGGAGCTTCGCCACCTCGCCCAATGCCAAGACCATATTGTTCCCGGTCGAGGCGACGCAGCTCATCGGCACGCTGGGCGGCATTGGCGAGATCGCCCGCGACGCGCTCAGCAACAATAAGGGCGGCGTCGGCCTGATGCCCGCCGCCTCTACCGGCGTTCCCAACACGCGGCGCGACCGCGATCCGGGGAGCAATTGATGAACTGGGGGGAAATCGACGCGGGCTGGTATTGGGTCGCCGCCGCCGCCTTGCTCGCCTTGACCGAGCTGGCGGTGCCGGGGATCTTCCTGGTCTGGATCGCCGCCGCGGCGGTGATCGCCGGCGTGGTCGCCTTCGCCACCGGGGTGGGCGTGGAGGCGCAGCTTGTCGTGTTCGGCATCTCGTCGATCGTCATGGTGCTGATCGCGCGGCGGTCACAGGCGGCCAAGGCGCTCGTCAGCAGCGATCCGCTGCTGAACGATCGCGCCGCTCGCCTGATCGGGCAATCGGTCACGGTGCTGGACGCGATCGAGAATGGGCAAGGACGGGTGAAAGTGGGCGACAGCGTCTGGTCGGCGCGGGGCGAGGATGTCCCCGCCGGGGCGCGCGTCCAAATCGTCGGCATCGAGGGCGGCTCGCTGCTCGTGGTCCCGGCCGCCGCGACACCGGCGATTTCCTGACCCGTCCGAACGGAGAGTAACCGCCATGGCGTTCAACCGGCGTGAGATCATAGGCGGCGCGGGTGCGCTCGCCCTGGCGAGCGGCATTCCCGCCCCGCTCGCCGCGCAGTCGAACCGGGACGCGCGGGCGAACATTCTCCTCGGCGAACTGGCGGAGGAGCATCTGCGGATGTTCCCCGAAACCGCCACCACGCTCGGTATCGACAAGCGCAGCCGCGCCGATCTGCGCGCGAAGATCGGCGACAAGTCGCAAGCCGGACAGCAGGCGGAACTGGCCTGGTTGCGTTCGGCGGTGCAGCGGCTGAGCGCCCTCCCCGCTGCCGGCCTCTCCCCACAGACCCGGTCCAACGTCGATACCGTCCGTGCCTCCTATCAGACCGGCATTGACGGCTATGCCTTTCCCTATGGCGATGTCGGCGTGTCGAGCTGGCGCAACGGGCCTTATCCGGTCGCGCAGAATATGGGCTCGTACATCGACCTGCCCAAATTCCTCGACGCCGACCATACGATCGAAAGCCGCGACGACGCCGAAACCTACCTAGCCCGCCTGTCGCAGCATGCCAAGCAGCTGGACGACGAGACCGACCGCCTGCGCGCCCAGCGCGAGCAGGGCGTGATCGCGCCCGACGCTGTGCTCGACAAGACGCTGGCGGCGCTGCGCCGCACGCGTGAGGGCGATCCCGGCGAATGGCTGATCGTCACCTCGCTCGCCACCCGGGCCGCCGCCATTCCCGGCGACTGGCGCGCGCGGGCCGCGCAGATCGCCCGCCGCGACGTCGCCCCCGCGCTCGGCCGCCAGATCGAGGAGATCGAGCAGCATCGCCGCCGCGCCACCGCCGATTTCGGCGTCGGGAAGCTGCCGCGCGGCGCCGAATATTATGCCTGGACCCTCGCCGCCGCGACCACCACCCGCCGGACGCCGGATCAGGTCCACGAACAGGGCCTGGAGGAATTGCGCCACTACACGGCCGAGATGGACCGGCTGATGCGCCAGCTGGGCTTCACCTCGGGCAGCGTCAGCGACCGTTACCGCGCCATGCTCCGCGATCGCCGCTACACCTTCGCCGAGGGAGATCCCGGCCGCGCCGAGATCATCGCCTTCATCCAGGCCCAGCTCGCCGAACTGCGCCCGCGCCTTTCGCAGGCGTTCGGCACCCTCGTCGCCGGCAATGTCGAGGTCCGCCGCATCGCCCCGGCCGAGGAAATGGGCGCCCCCGGCGCCTATGGCGGGGCCGGCTCGATCGACGGCAGCGTCCCCGGCCGCTTCTGGATCAACCTCAGAAGCACCGATATGCACAGCCGCATCGACCTGCCGAGCCTGACCTATCACGAGGCGATTCCCGGCCATGTCTGGGCCGGCGAATATGCCAATCGCCTGCCGCTCGCCCGCGCCGTCACCGTTTACGGCTTCAGCGCCTTTTCAGAAGGCTGGGCGCTCTATGGCGAGCAACTCGCCGGCGAACTCGGCGTCTATGAGGACAATCCCGAAGGGCAATTGGGCTATTACCAGTCGATGGCCTTCCGCGCCGCGCGGCTGGTGGTCGATACCGGCATCCATTCCAAGCGCTGGACCCGCGATCATGCCCGCAGCTGGTTCGCCGAGGCGACCGGCGGCACCGTGGACAGCGTCACCAACGAGATCGACCGCTATTCCGTCTGGCCCGGCCAGGCCTGCGGCTACAAGGTCGGCCATACCGAGATCAACCGCCAGCGCGACCGCGCCCGCGCGGCGCTCGGCCGCCGCTTCGATCTGCGCGCGTTCAACGATCTGGTCGTCGGCGGCGGTTCACGACCGCTCACCATCGTCGAGCGCGAAGTGGATCAGATGATCGCGGCGCGGCGGCGGGGCTAGCTCCGCCCGCCGAACAGGCCCTTCGCCATGTCGGTGAGATCATCCATCACCGCGCCGTCGCCATCGCGGTCGAGGCCGGAGAGCAAAGCGGAGGGATTGCTGAGCAGGCTCGACACGTCGATCTGCGACAGCAGGCCGCCCAGCATCGGCGCCAGCGCCTGCAGATTGCCGAGCGGCAGCCCGGTTTCCGCCGCCGCGCCTTCCGCGGCCTGATCCGGCGTCTCGCCATTGCCGGTGATGCGGCCGATGATCGATTCCGCTCCGGTGCGCAGCTGGTCGCCATTCAGGCCGACCTTCGCCGCGAGACCGTTCAGATCGATATTTCCCGCCTGCGCGAGCAAAGAATCAAGCATGGCCATGACGGCACCCTCCCCAAAGAAGAAGGCCCGCCGCTAGCATGGCTGCGGCGGGCCTGAAAGCTCGGCTTTTCCGCGCGGGTCAGGCGGCGGCTGCGGCCTCTTCCTTTTCACCCTTGCCCTTCACTTTGTTGTAGATGACCGCGCCCGCGGCGGCGACCGCACCGGCCGCCGCGACACCGATCGCGACTTTCTTCAGCGTGCCGCTGCTGTCCGAAATGGCCCGGCCATCGGCCTCCTCCTCGAGCAGCACGGCATTGTCGCCATTGGCCGACAGGCGCACCCTGTCGCCCTCCACCGTCGCGACCAGTCCGCCGGAAATATAATGATGATGGCCGTGCGATCCGCTGTCCTTCTTGGTCAGCTTGATGCGGTTGCCGTCTACCTTGTCGACCGTGCCGACATGGACGCCATCGGCGCCGATCACTTCCATATGTTCCTTCACGCGGCTCAGGTCGGCCATGGGAAATCTCCTCGATTGAAATTGCCCTGACCAAACGTGCCGGTGGCGGAATGGATGCACGGTCCGCCGGACGACCTTGTTCTTTTCGTCTCACCTTCCGCCCACACACTGTCGTGAATAGGAACTTTCCTACTCGTTCGTTTTATGTTCCATGCTGTGAAGTGAGCTTGGGCGAGTCGAACGGGCGGAAGCAGCACCGCATCGATGAGGAGGCGAAGGCCGCCTTCCTCCACGCTTTGCGTGAAGGCCTCCGGCGGGATGACGCCGCCGCCCGCGCGGGCTTCACCGCCAACGGCTTCTATTACGCCCGCCGCCGCGATCCGCTGTTCGATCTGGCCTGGTGCTGGGCGGTCGATCTGTCCGCGGCGGAGCAACGCGCCGCCTTCAATGCCGCTTCCAGACATCTCGCGGACAATCCGGATGCGTCCATCGCCCCCAATCGCAATCGCATCCTGCAGCGCCGCATCGTCCGCCGCCCGCGCTTTCATGAAGGGCGCAAACGCATCTTCCTCGATCATTTCGCCGGCACCGCCGATGCACATGCCGCCGCACAGGCTGCCGGCGTGGGCTACGGCACCGTTACCACGCATCGCCGCAAGGACGCCGCCTTCGCCGCCGCCTGGGACGAAGCGCTCGCCCATGCCTATGCGCTGCTGGAGGCCGAAGCAGTGCGCCAGCGGCTGGAGGCGCAACGCCTCATGCGCGAGGGCCTCTGCCCCACTGGCGAGATCGCCCGGGAATTCGAACGCGTCATGCAATTGCTCGCCCGCTACGAACGACGCAACGGCGCGATCGGGCAGCGCGCCGTCGCCCCCGGCCACCAGAAAAGCTGGACCTTCGAGGAAGCCATCGCCGCCCTCGACCGGAAACTCGCCGCCCTCGGCGCCCGCCGCCCTCTGCCTCCGCCGGAGGAGCAGACCGAAGAATGATTTCACGCCAAGGCGCCAAGGCGCAAAGCCCAACAACCCGTCTCGGCGCGCAGCGCCCATATGTTCTTTCGATTGGAGCGAATGCGCTGCGCGCGGACCAACATTCTCTTCGCGCCTTGGCGCCTTGGCGTGAAACCCTTTCGTTCTCCTCCCCGCCTGAACCGCCATGAACCGCGCCCGCATGCTCGCCACGCTCGAAGATCTGCGCGCCCTGCCCCCCGCGCAGCGCCGCGCCGTCCTCCGCGCCCTGCCGGAGCCTGCCGTGCGTGCGCTGGTGGAGGAATGGTGGTGGCAGGCCCATGGCGGGCAGATCGAGCCGGGCGGCGATTGGCGGGTCTGGGCGATCGTCGCCGGGCGCGGTTTCGGCAAGACCCGCGCCGGGGCCGAATGGGTCTGGGCGCGGGCCAGGGCGGAGCCGGACGCCCGCATCGCGCTCGTCGGCGCCAGCCTGGACGAAGTGGCGCGGGTGATGGTGGAGGGCGAAAGCGGCCTGCTCGCGCTCGCCCGCTGCGACGAGGCGCCGCGCTGGATCGCCAGCCGCGGCCTGCTGCTCTTTCCTTCGGGAGCGCAGGCTTATGCCTTCACCGCCGAAAAACCGGACAAATTGCGCGGCCCGCAACATCATCATGCCTGGTGCGACGAATTGGCCAAGTGGCCCTTTGGCGGGCGCCCGGGCTCCGGGCGCGCCGACGCCGTGTGGGACAATCTGATGCTCGGGCTGCGGCTGGGCGACCGGCCCCGCACCATCGTCACCACCACGCCGCGACCGGTCCCGCTGCTAAAACGGATACTGGCCCTCGAGAGCTGCGCCGCGACGCACGGCCGAACGCATGACAATCCCCACCTCCCCGCCGATTATCGCGACGCCGTCGATGCGATGTACGGCGGCACGCGCCTCGGCCGGCAGGAACTGGGAGGCCTCCTGCTGGATGATTTCGAAGGCGCCCTTTGGACCCGCGAATTGCTCGAAAAGGCGCGGTTGGAAGGTCAACTCCCAGCCCCTCCACGAAGGCGTGGAGGGGAGTCGGAACGTGGCCCCTTTCACGATATGGCTCCCCTCCAGCCCTTACTGGAGGACCCAGGGGCGGCTCTTCCCTTCAACCGCATCGTCATCGGCCTCGATCCCCCCGCTTCGACCCACGGCGATTCCTGCGGCATCGTCGTCTGCGGCATGGACGAAGCCGGCACTGCCCACGTTCTGGCAGATCTCACACGGGGCGGCCTGTCGCCCGAAGCCTGGGCCCGCCGCGTCGCCGAAGCCGCCAGCCTGTACGGCGCGAGCCTCATCGTCGCGGAAAGCAATCAGGGCGGCGAGATGATCGAAAGCGTGCTGCGCGGCGTGGATGCGAACCTGCCCATCCGCCTCGTCCCGGCGGTCAAGAGCAAGGCCGTCCGCGCCGAGCCGGTCGCGCTGCGCTTCGAAACCGGCCAGGCCCGCCTTGCCGGTCATTTCCCGGAGCTTGAAGACCAGCTCTGCGCCCTTACCTGGGCGGGCTATCAAGGCCCGGGCAGCCCCGACCGCGCCGACGCGATGGTCTGGGCGATGACCGAATTGTTCGCGCGGGGTGCGAGGGGGCCGAGGTTCGCTCGGCTCTAGGAAGGGGCGCAGGGCATTCCCTCTCCGTCACCTCGGACTTGATCCGGGGTCCGCTTTTCTTATTGAAAGAGTTCGAGTCAGAATTGCCCCGCAACTTCACTGGGGAATTGGCCCGCCTGCCTATGCCTTCCGACAAAAGCCAAATCATCTATGTAGTTGGCGCTGGTTTCTCGGCTGGCCTTGGCTTTCCAACAATTAGTAGCCTGCTGCAGGAAATGTGGCCGCGCTTCGACGTGGAGGGGATCGCCGACGAGATCGCGGAAATTGTCCGCTTTCACCACCCTTCTTTTAACCCGTCCCTCCCACACACGTTTGTCAATGTTGAACGCCTGCTTTCTGAGATGCGCGCAAACGAAGAACTCTTCGAATCAAGCCGGCCGGCGACCGGCCGATTCACCATCGACGAACTCACAGAACGCCGCCAGAAACTCTTGCTTTCACTCGCCAAGTGGTTTCATGAACTTCAACGCAAGGCGCTGGACACCACCCCGGCGTGGCTGACCGGCCTCGTTGATAAGATGCGGCGGGAGCGAGCCCAGGTTATTTCCTTTAATTGGGACCTTGTGCTGGATGAACTTCTATTCGGGGACTCTCTTTCACCAGCCGCCTACGGGCTGACACATGCGCGCGATGGCCCCCGTTTGATAAAGCCGCACGGATCGCTCAACTGGTACGAAGTTTCTACAGGGAAACACCTGCACGACAGCAAGAAGCTGATTCTGCATGGCTCTGGGGCTGACGCGGTCTACGCCTTTAAACCATACCGGGCACCCGCATCCAGCAAACGGACCTACATGCCTTTGATTGTCCCGCCTGTGTTCAACAAGCAATTTGACGGTCCCGTATTCCAGAACCTGTGGCGCGAAGCCGTCTCGATTTTGAGCTCGGCATCGCATGTCCGTTTCCTCGGCTATTCCCTCGCGGAGGCAGACTTTCACGCTCGTTTTATTCTGCGATGCGGTTTCCATAACCAAGAGCACGGGCGGCTAACGTCGGACGGTAGGCGTGAATCGCCCACCGGGCGTGCGGAGGTAACCGTGGTGGATCGCGATCCAGCTATCGGCAAGCGGATCGAGGAAATGGTCGGCTGGCCCGTTGAGTTTCACAATATGACAATTCGGGAATGGGCTGGGGCCTCGGTTGCACCCGTTACCTAAAGTCCGGTCTAATAGACTCGCTGTCGCCGATTCTAAGCTGGCGCTCCGTCTATCCGACCTTGCTGACTTCAAATAGGAGCTACCCCCGCCGACCCGCCCTCGCGAAGCCGTAGGCGGCGCCGGCCAGGGCGCCGAATACCGGACCCACGAACGGGACCGGGATCGCGATCAGGGCGCCGATGCCGGCCGCGATCGCGGTACGTTTGGCCACGGGATTGTCGAGCATGCCAACCTCCTCATTTCGGGCAGGTGTGTTATAGGAATAATACGGCTGACATTCAAGCCGCGACCTTTGCTGCCTGGCGCCTTGGCATGAAACCCTTGCCTTCGGCTTGCCCGGCGGCAGCTCAGACCAGGTCCGGCTCCACCCATCCCAGCCGCGCCTCACGCGAGAACAGCCTGTCCCGCGAATAAAAGCGCAGCGGCCATTCGCGCCGCCCCTCCTCCGCCTGCAGCAGCGCATTGACCCGTTCGCACAATCCCTGCCCTTCGCTCCGCGCCAGCGCCGCGCGGACGGCGCGAATGGACAATTGCGTGATCGTTTCGTGATAGCCTTCGCTGTCACTGTTCACGCCGCCGACGCTCTCATTGTAGCGGCGGATGATCTCCGGCAGGTCGCGCTCCGGCACGATGTCGGGCCGTTCGAGTATGATCCAGGCGCAGGCGACCAGATGCGCTTCATGCGTCCATTCCGCGCGCGGCAGGGTCCGAGCAAGCAGGCCCTCGCCGACATGGCGCACGGCCGCGTCACTGTCGAACAGGCGGGTGGGATGATCGGTCATGGTCGACATTCTTTCAGGCATAGAAAAAGGGGCGCGCCGACCGCCCGGCACGCCCCTGTTTCGGGCAAATGGCCGGCGTCAGGCGGCCGGCATCACCGGCCGGTTTTCGGCTTCCACTTGTTGGCTGGCCGCCGGCGCGGAATCGCGGACGCTCTGATCAACATGCGCAAGGAACTTGGCGAAATTGTCGTTGAACAGCCCGACCAGTTTCTCGGCGGTCGCGTCATAGTCGCCCTTGTCGGCCCACGTGTCGCGCGGGTTCAGGATGCCGCTGTCGACCCCCGCCACCGCCTGCGGCACTTCGAAGCCGAAATAAGGGTCCTTCACGAATTCAGCATTGTTCAGGCTGCCATCGAGCGCGGCGTTCAGCAGCGCGCGGGTCGCCTTGATCGGCATGCGGCTGCCGACGCCATATTTGCCGCCGGTCCAGCCGGTATTGACCAGCCAGCAGGTTACATTGCCTTTGGCGATCCGTTCCTTGAGGAGGTTGCCGTAGACCGACGGGTGGCGCGGCATGAACGCGGCGCCGAAGCAGGTCGAGAAGGTCGCTTCCGGCTCGGTCACGCCGATCTCCGTGCCCGCGACCTTGGCGGTGTAGCCGCTGAGGAAGTGGTACATCGCCTGATCGGGCGTCAGCCGCGCGATCGGCGGCATCACGCCGAAGGCGTCGGCGGTGAGAAAGATGATGTTCTTCGGCACCGGGCCGAGGTTCTTCTCGCTCGAATTGGGGATGAACTCGATCGGGTAAGCGCCGCGGCTATTCTCCGCGAGCGTGGCGTCGTCCAGGTCGAGCTCGCGCGTGACAGGATCGATCACGACATTCTCGAGCACCGTGCCGAAGCGCTTAGTGGTCGCGTAGATTTCCGGCTCGCTGTCCGCCGACAAACGGATCATCTTGGCGTAGCAGCCGCCCTCGAAATTGAAGACCGCCGTATCCGACCAGCCATGCTCGTCATCGCCGATCAGGGTGCGGCTGGCGTCGGCGCTCAGCGTCGTCTTGCCGGTGCCCGACAGGCCGAAGAAGACAGCGGTGTCGCCGTTCGGGCCGATATTGGCCGAGCAATGCATCGGCATGATGCCGTCGGCCGGGAGCAGATAGTTGAGCAGGCCGAAGACCGACTTCTTCATCTCGCCCGCATACATCGTGCCGCCGATCAGGATCAGCTTTTCGGTGAAGTTCACCGCGATCACCGTTTCGCTGCGGCAGCCGTGACGGGCCGGATCGGCGCGGAAGCTGGGCAGATCGATGATCGTATATTCGGGCGCGAAGCCAGCCAGCTCGCTCGCCTCGGGCCGGACCAGCAGGGTGCGGATGAACAGATTGTGCCAAGCCAATTCGTTCACCACGCGCACCCTCACGCGATGCTCGGGCTGCGAGCCACCGTAAAGGTCGGCGACGAACAATTCCGGCTTTTCGGCGACGGCGGCCAGGAAATCGGCCTTCAGCGCGGCGAAATGATCGGGCGACATGGAGGCATTATTGTCCCACCAGACATTGCCCTCGGTCGTGGCATCGCGGACGATATATTTGTCCTTGGCGGAGCGGCCGGTATGCTTGCCGGTCTTGACCACCAGCGGGCCGTCCTTGGCCAGAATGCCTTCGCCGCGGGTCACGGCCTGCTCGACCAGCTGGGCGGTGCCCAGATTCCAGTTGAGCTTCGCCCCGGTCGAGATGCCCTGATCGGTAAGGCCGGAGGCCGGCTCGCGAGTCGCCACCACAATCATTCTCCAAAAGATGAGGAGGCGCGAAGCGTTGCCGCCCGCGCCCCGATAACGCGGCCGCATATAGGCAGCGATCCAGCGCGGTCAAAGGAGTAGCGCAAAACCCGCCGCTTGGCTACATCCCGCCCTCCAAGAAGAGGGTAAAGAGCGCGCGAATGGCGATCACGATTGCGCTGGTTGACGATGACCGCAACATCCTGACGTCGCTGTCGGTGGCTCTGCAGTCCGAGGGTTTCGCGACCCGCGTCTATACGGACGGCGAAACGGCGCTGAAGGCGTTGACCGAAAATCCCGCCGATCTGGCCGTGCTCGACGTGAAAATGCCGCGCATGGACGGCATGGAATTGCTCCGCCGCCTGCGCGAACGCAGCGCCATCCCGGTCATCTTCCTCACCTCCAAGGACGACGAGCTGGACGAAGCGCTCGGCCTGGCGATGGGCGCCGACGATTATATCGCCAAGCCGTTTTCCCAGCGACTGCTGATCGCCCGCATCCGGGCCGTGCTGCGGCGAGCGGAGATGCGCGCGGTGCCGGTCGGCGAGGAGGCGGCGGGTGAGGCGGAGGAGATCATTCGCGGTCGCCTGTCGATGGACCCGGCCCGCCACCGCGTGCGCTGGGACGGCAAGGAAGTGGCGCTGACCGTGACCGAGTTCATGATCCTGGAGGCGCTGGCGCAGCGCCCGGGCATGGTGAAGAATCGCAACCAGCTGATGGATGTCGCTTATTCGGACGACATCTATGTCGACGACCGGACGATCGACAGCCACATCAAACGCATGCGCCGCAAGTTCCGCGTGGCCGATGCCGAGTTCAAGGGTATCGAGACGCTCTACGGCATCGGATATCGCTTTGGCGAAGAGTGACGAGCGCGATTTCTCGCTGGGCTGGACCCGCCGGGTCGCGATCCGGCACCGCATCCTCGCGGTCAACATCTTCGCCCTGCTGATCCTCGCCGGGCTCATTTTCTATCTCGACGGTTTCCGCAGCCGCCTCACCCAGGCGCAGGTCGCCCAGGCCGGAACCGAAGCGACGATGATCGCCCGCGCGGTTGCGGCCGCGCCGGCGGAGCGCCGCAACGCGCTGCTCCTCGCCATGGGCAAGGACGCCGGCGCCAGGCTTCGCATCTACCGCGCGGACGGCACACGCATCGCCGACAGCTGGGACGGCGCCGCCCCGACCTACGAGATGCGCGACCCTGAGGAAGAGCCGTTCCTGCGTCAGGTCGGCCTCGTGATCGACAATATCTTCGACACGATCGTCGGGCGCTCGCAGCCGCCGCCACTCGATGTGACGGCGGAGGATCAGCTGCCGGCATGGCCCGAAGCGCAGAGCGCGCTCGCCGAGGGCCGGACGGTCACGGAGCTTCGCCGCGCGCCGGAAGGCACGCCATTCGTTTCCGCCGCAGCGCGCATTGAGGGCAGCAACGACGTCCTGCTGCTTACCGTCAATGCGCGCGAGATCCGGCGAGTGGTGCGCTCCGAGCGGCTGACCCTGGCGATCATCTTCCTCGTTACCCTGATCCTCTCTGTGCTGGTCTCGCGCTATCTGGCGCGCACCATCGCGCGACCGCTCCGGCGCCTGGCGATGGCAGCGCATCGCGTTCGGCTCGGACGCTCGCGCGAGGTCGACGTGCCCCGCCTGCCCGGCCGCCGCGACGAGATCGGCCTGCTGGCCCGCGCCTTGCACGACATGACCCATTCCCTTCGGGGCCGGATCGACGCGACGGAGGCTTTCGCGGCCGATGTCACGCACGAGTTGAAGAACCCCCTCGCCTCGCTCCGTTCCGCGGTCGACAGCCTGGAACGGACCAAGGACCCGGAAACGCAGAAGCAGTTGCTCGATATCGTCCGCCATGACGTCAACCGGCTCGACCGGCTGGTGGTCGAGATCGCCGAGACGTCGCGGGTCGATGCCGAGCTGTCGCGCGCCCGCTTTGAGCCGGTGAACATAGGAAGCCTGATCGCCAGCATGGTCCCCGCCTGGCAGGGGCAAAGCGCAGACGAGGTACGGATCGACTATGCTCCACCCCGCGAGGCCGTGATCGCGGCCGGAGAGGAATCGCGGCTGGCGCGGATGATCGGCAATCTCGTCGACAATGCCATTTCCTTTTCGGCGTCCGGCAGTGCGGTTCGCGTGCGCGCGGTGCGTGAGGAACGGGAGGCGGTGGTGACCGTCGAGGACGAGGGTCCCGGCGTGCCCGAGCACATGCGGGTGGCGATCTTCAACCGTTTCCACAGCGACCGTCCCGACGAGGAGTTCGGGCGCCATTCCGGCCTCGGCCTCGCCATCGCCCGCGCCATTGCGGAGGGGCATGGCGGCAGCATCAGCGTCGGCGACCGGCCCGACGGGAAGGCCGGGGCGTGGTTCGAGGCGCGCATTCCCCTGGTCCAGGCGTGAGCGAAAGCGAGACCATTCACGCGACTTGCATTGCCATTGGCGATCGCGGAATCTTGCTGTGCGGCCCCTCCGGTTCAGGCAAATCCGACCTGGCCATCCGCCTGATCGATCGCGGCGCGATGCTGGTCAGCGACGATTATACCCGGCTGGCGGTCGCGGACAGCCTGCTGACCGGCTCGGCGCCCAGCACCATTGCCGGCCAGATCGAACTGCGCGGGGTCGGCATCGTCGAACGGCCGTTCCGCGCCGAAGCGCCGATCGCGCTGGCGGTCGAGCTTGGCCAGCCGCCGGAGCGTATGCCGGAGCCGGCGACGCGCATCTGGCTGGGACAATCCATTCCGGTCGTGGCGCTCAACGGCCTTGAGCCTTCCGCGCCGATCAAGGTAGAAGCCGCGCTCGCCTTGCACGGACTGACATCGTCTTGCCGATCCTAGCCGAACCGAAGCGCCTTTTGCTTGTCACCGGCCTGTCCGGAGCGGGAAAGTCGACGGTGCTGAACACGCTGGAGGATCTCGGCTGGGAGGTTGTCGAGAATCTGCCGCTTTCCCTGCTTAACCGCCTGCTCGCGACGCCGCCCTCGGCCGGCAGCGCGGACGATCGGCCGCTCGCCATCGGCCTCGACAGCCGCACCCGCGGCTTCGATGCGCAGGAGATTGTCGGTCAGATCGAGAGCCTGGCCAGGGACCGGGGCTATCCGATCGAGACGGTTTTCCTCGATTGTTCGGGGTCCGAGCTGCAGCGCCGCTATTCCGAGACGCGCCGCCGCCACCCGCTGGCCACGGACCGCCCCGCCATAGACGGCATCGCCGCCGAGCGGGAGATGATGGCCCCGCTGCGGCGCTGGGCCGATCATGTCATCGACACCACCGACACGGACGCCAATGCGCTGCGCCAGCAGATCCGCATGCGCTTCGGCGAGGGAGAGGATTCGCCGACGCTCAGCATCCAGTCGTTCGGCTTCGCGCGTGGGCTGCCGCGCAACGCCGACCTGGTCTTCGACATGCGCTTCCTTCAGAATCCGCACTGGCGGACCGATTTGCGCCCGCTGACCGGGCTGGACGAGGCGGTCGCGCGGCATGTCGCGGCGGATCCGGCTTATGCCGATGCGATCGCCCGGATCGAGGAATTGCTGATCACCCTGCTGCCCCGTTATCGCGCAGAGGGAAAATCCTATGTGACGGTCGCCTTCGGCTGCACCGGCGGACGGCATCGCTCGGTCCACGTCGCGCAACGCGTCGCGTCCCGGTTGCGCGACGAGGGTTTTTCGCCCACGGTCGAGCATCGCGATCTTGCCCTTCCATCGCGCGATGATGTCGAGGGCGGATCGGTGCAGCCGGCGGGGGAAACGGCCGGCGCGGCAATCCAGGGTGTTTGAATGATCGGCTTGGTATTGGTGACCCACGGCGCGCTCGCGCGGGAGTTCATCGTGGCGATGGAGCATGTGGTCGGCCCGCAGGAGCGGGTCGCGCCGGTCTGCATCGGCCCCGACGATGATATGGAAGAGAAGCGCGAGGATATCGCCAAGGCGATCGCGCAGGTCGATGACGGCAATGGCGTCATCATCCTGACCGATCTGTTCGGCGGCACCCCCTCCAACCTCGCCATCAGCCTGATGAAGAGCGAGAATATCGAGGTGATCGCCGGCATCAACCTGCCGATGCTCATTCGCCTGGAGGGCGCGCGCAAGACGATGGATGTGCGCGCCGCCGCCGCCGCCGCGCGGGAAGCGGGGCGGAAATATATCTCCGTCGCTTCCGAGGTGCTCGGGGAGTCGGCGGCTTGAGTGAGGTCAGCAGGACCGTCCCGGTCACTAACAAGCGCGGGCTGCATGCGCGGGCCAGCGCGAAGTTCGTGACGCTCGCAGCCTCCCTGCCGGTGGCGGTCGAGGTCGAGAAAGACGGCGCGAAGGTCGTCGGCACCTCGATCATGGGCCTGATGATGCTGGGCGCCGCAATGGGCGACACGATCGTGATCAGCGCGTCCGGCGACGGCGCGGAAGCGGCGGTGACGGCGCTCGCCGAACTGGTCGAAGCCCGCTTCCACGAGGAATAGGGCGGCCGTGCCGCGGCAAATCACCGCTTTTTCCAACCCGCTGGTCAAGCAGGTCCGCGGTCTGCGCGAGAAGAAGAACCGGCGGGCGGACGGGCAGTTCGTCGCCGAAGGGCTGCGGATCCTGACCGAGGCGCGGGAGATGGGGCGGCTGCCGCAGATCCTGTTCTTCGCCGAAGGCACGCGCCATCCTTTGCTGGACGCGCTGATCGCGACGACCGAGGCGGCGGGCGGCGATGTGGTCGAGACCAATGCCGATATCCTGGGCAAGCTCACCTCGAAGGACAATCCGCAGACCGCGGTCGGCGTCTATCCCCTGCCCGCCACCGATCTGGCCGCGATCGACCGGGACGCCGCGCCGCTGTGGATCGTCGCGCAGGCGCTGCGCGATCCCGGCAATATCGGCACGATCCTGCGTACCGGCGACGCAGTGGGTGCGGGCGGGCTGATCCTGATCGACGATTGCGCCGACCCGTTTTCGTTCGAGGCCGTGCGCGCTTCGATGGGGGCGATCTTTACCCAGCGCATTGCCGCCGCCCGCTGGGAGGCATTCCAGCCATGGCTGCGTTCAGGGCCGGCTCAGCTGGTCGGGACCAGTTTGCAGACGTCGCATGATTATCGCGATCCATGTTATGAGAAGCCGGTCTTCATCCTGGTCGGGAACGAGCAGGCGGGCCTGCCGGAGGCGTATGAGCAAGAATGCGACCTGCTCGTGAAGATCCCGATGCTGGGCAAGGCCGACAGCCTGAATGCGGCCGTGGCGACTGCGGTCATGGCATATGAGGTGATCAACCAATGGCGAAGCTGACCCTTATCACCCTTCCCCTCCTCCTGGCCGGTTGCGCGACGATGAGCGCGCCGGGCGGCGGCGAGAGCTATCGCGCGCTGGGCACCGAGCCCTTCTGGTCGGTCAATATCAGTGCCGGGCGGATGGGCTACGCAACGCCGGATGGCGATTTCAGCGACACCTTGCTGAGCGAGGAGGAGACCGGAGATGGGCGGATCTACCGGGGCCGGCGGATCATCCTGCAGACCTCGCTGCAGGAATGCAGCGACGGGATGAGCGACCGGCGCTACCGCGACACGGTGCGCGCGACGGTCGATGGGCGGCGGCTGGAAGGCTGCGGCGGGCCGTCGCTGGCGCCGGAGACGCTGGCCGGCACCAGCTGGCAGATCGTCGCGATCAACGGCGCGGCGGTGTCGGGCAACCGCTACCAGATGCAGTTCGAGGCGAACCGGGTGAGCGGCCGCGCGGGCTGCAACAGCTTCAACGGCTCCTACAGCGTCGGCGCCGACGGCTTCCAGGCCGGCGCGCTGGCGATGACCCGCATGGCCTGCCCCGGCCCGGCCATGGCGCACGAGCGCGCGGTCGCCGATATATTGCGCGGCCGCGTCCGGCTCTATTATCCGGACGGCGAGACCCTGCTGATGCGCGGTGTGGCGGGCGGCGAGATCAGGCTGCGGCGCGTGATCTGATTCACTCGGCAGCGTCGGCCAGGTCATCAGCGGTAGAGCCGGTCAGCTTGGCGAGGGTGCGGGGTGAGGTTTCGATCACCGGCAACGGCTCGATTTCCTTTGCGCCGCTCGCCACCTCCAGCGACTCAAAGCGCTTGGCTTGCGTCATCACCTGCGTCTCCAGGCTGCCGACGAAGGCGTTATAGGCATTGGTTGCCTGGCCGAGGTTGCGGCCGACCCGTTCGACATGCGCGCCCATCGTGGCGATGCGCGAGTGGAGTTCCTTGCCCAGCTTGGCGATCTCCGCGGCCTGTTCGGCGAGATTTTCCTTGCGCCATTCCATCGCGACGGTGCGCGCGAGGCCGATCAGATTGATCGGGCTGGCTAGCAGGACGCGCCGCTCGAAGGCCCAGCTCCACAGATCGCCATCGTCATTCTCCAGCGCGGCGTGGAGGAAATGCTCGCCCGGAATATACATGACGACAAAATCCGCCGCGTCGCCGAACCGCTCCCAATAGCTTTTAGCGCCGAGTTGCTGGACGTGATTGCGGACGGAGGCGGCGTGGCGCTTCAGATGCGTGCGGCGCGTCTCCTCATCCTCCGCCTCATTGGCGTCGAGATAGGCGTTGAGCGAACATTTGGCGTCGATCACGAGCCGACGTCCGCCGGGCAGGCGGATGATCACGTCGGGGCGCAGGCGGCCATCCTCGGTATCGACCGAGACCTCAGTCTGAAAATCAGCGAAGGGCGATAACCCGGCCTGCTCCAGCACATTTTTGAGACTGCGCTCGCCCCAATTGCCGCGTGATTTCGAATTGCCGCGCAGCACGCTGATCAGATTGCGGGCCTCGTCGCGGACCTGGGTGTGGCCCTGGTGAAGAAGCTGCACTGCCGCCTGCAATTCGCCATAGGAGGAGTTGCGGGCCTTCTCGATCTGGTCGAGCTTCTCGTCATAGCGCTTCAGCGTGCTTTCGACCGGTTGCAGCAGCGACTTCAGTTTTTCCTCGCTCTGCTTCTCGGCATGGCCGAAGCGTTCCGCGGCCTGTTTCAGAAACTTGTCATGTGCGCCGTCCACCGCTTTCGAAGCCAGCTCGGCAAAACGGCCCTCTACCTTGGTCTCCAGATCCCGAAGCTGGCCGAGTTGCGCCTCATGCGCTTGCTGCCGCTCGGACTCGCCGCGCTCATAGGCCGCCTTGGCCCGGGCAAGCGCCTCCTTCTCGGCACGAAGCTCGTGCAGTTCGCGGTCCAGCAGGGGCGCGCGCTCGGCATGCGGACGCAGATTCGCCGCCTCGGTGAGCGCTTCGGTCGCGCTCCGGCGCTCCTGCTCAAGCTGGGCCTCCAGTTGCGGCAAGCGCTTGGCCTGCTCGGCCGTGCCGGCGAGATCGACGATCGCCTGATTGAACTTGTCACGCCAGGTGGCCGCGTCGCCGCGCAGGCTCTCCCCGTCAGCGCGGGCCTTTTCCAATTCATCCCTCAAAGGTGCTGCCGAACGGCCGCCCAGCAGCCAGCCGGCGGCGACGCCCGCCACCACGGCGACGATGATCAGGATGACGGCGACAATCGGGTCCATGCCCACTCCACTTGGGAACGAAGCGGGAACCTACGCCAATAAGCCTCAGTAGGAAAGCTGAATCCCTGAAACGGAATCAGGCCGCCCGCTTGCCCTGCTCGCGGCGTTGCTTGGTCAGCTTCTTCAGCAGCATCTCGCGCTTCAGGCGGGAGAGGTGGTCGATGAAGAGGATGCCGTTGAGATGGTCCATCTCGTGCTGCAGGCAGACTGCGAGCAGGCCGTCGATCTCCTCGTCATGCGCCACGCCGTCGCGGTCGAGCCAGCGGGCGCGGATGCGGTCGGGGCGGTCGACCTCGGCATATTGGTCCGGCACCGACAGACAGCCCTCATTATAGGGCACTTCATTGTCGGATTCGGCGACGATCTCCGGATTGACGAACACACGCGGGTCGCGGACCGGGTCGCCGCCTTCCTCCTCCGGCTCCTGCAGATCGATTACCAGCACGCGCTTCGGCACGCCCACCTGAATGGCGGCGAGGCCGATGCCGGGGGCGGCGTACATCGTTTCGAACATGTCGTCGATCAGGCGGCGCAGATCGTCATCAACCCCTTCGACGGGCTGGGAAATCTGCCGCAGGCGCGGGTCCGGAACTTCGACGATGGGGAGAATGGCCATGGGTGGAAGATAAGCTTTGCAGGGTTTTCCGGCAAGGGCGGCTGCCTGTCATGCGGCCTGGAGCAAGAGAAGTACGTTCACGCGGAGGCGCGAAGGAAGAAAGGGAGGCGCGGAGAAGGAAATTGCGCCTGCGGCGCGAAGCGCCTCTCAAAATCCGCGCCTCGCCTTCTTCTCCGCGCCTCCGCGTGAACAAGCTTTTTCTAACTGACCGGCCTTCGTGCGCGCAGCGCCTGGGCGAGAGTGCCCTCGTCGAGATAGTCGAGCTCGCCACCCACAGGGAGGCCGTGGGCAAGCTGGGTCAGGCGGACGGGATAGGATTCGAGCCGGTCAGTGAGATAATGGGCGGTGGTCTGGCCCTCCAGCGTGGCGTTCATCGCCAGCACGATCTCGTCGATCCCGCCGGCCGCGACGCGGTTGACGAGGCGGTCGATGGCGAGGTCCTCCGGCCGGATGCCTTCGAGCGCGGACAAGCGCCCGCCCAGCACATGGAAACGTCCGGGGAAGAGCCGTGAGCGGTCGAGCGCCCAGAGGTCCGACACTTCCTCCACCACGCACAGCAATTTGTCGTCGCGGCGCGGATCGGCGCAGACGCCGCAGGGATCGCGGGTATCGACGTTGCCGCAGGTGGAGCAGACAGAGAGCCGCTCGGTCACCGCCTGCAGCGCCGCCACGAGTGGCCGCAGCGCCGTCTCGCGCTTCTTGATCAGGTGCAGGACCGCCCGCCGGGCCGAGCGCGGGCCGAGACCGGGGAGGCGGGAGAGCGCCTGAGTGAGCGCATCGAGTTCGGGGGAGGACATGGGCTGGATCAGATCCGCGGATGAGCCGATTCGCGCCGCGCGGCATGCGAAAGGTGCTGAAGGTTCACACCCCCAGGAGCAAAAAACAGGGTGGGCTTTTCGGACCGGATCATGCGTCCTTCTGACATAGTGAACCCCGGTAGGACAGCAATGGATGACAGGCTCGCTGCGGCTCCGCTACAGCCCCTGCATGCGCCTCGCCTTCATGGGAACGCCGGACTTCGCGGTGCCGACGCTCGACGCCTTGCTGGCCGCGGGGCACGAGGTCGTGGCGGTGTATACGCAGCCGCCGCGGCCGGGCGGGCGGCGCGGCAAGGAACTGACCCCCTCCCCCGTGCACAAGCGTGCCGAAGCGGCGGGGATCGAGGTGCGGACGCCGGAGCGGCTGCGCGGGGCGGAGGAGCAGGCGGCGTTCGCGGCGCTCGACCTCGATGTCGCGGTGGTCGCGGCTTACGGGCTGATCCTACCGGAGCCGATCCTGAATGCGCCGCGACACGGCTGCCTGAATGTCCACGCCTCCCTGTTGCCGCGCTGGCGAGGGGCAGCGCCGATCCAGCGCGCGATATTGGCCGGGGACGATAAGACCGGCGTCTGCATCATGCAGATGGAGAAAGGGCTGGATACCGGGCCAGTCTTTGCCTGCCGGGAGACGGAGATTGGCCGCAAGACCGCCGGCGAATTGACCGTCGAACTGGCCGGGATCGGCGGCGCGCTGATGGTCGAGGTGCTGGAGCGGTTTGACGTCATGACGGCCGTGCCGCAGCCCGAGGACGGCGTGACCTATGCTCACAAGATTGAAAAGGCCGAAGCGCGACTCGACTTCACGCAATCGGCTGAGGCGGTCGAGCGGCAGGTCCGCGCCTTCACACCCCTGCCCGGCGCCTGGTTCGAGCATGACGGAGAGCGCGTGAAAGTGCTGCACGCCACAGTGTTCAAACTGGGTTCGCAAGGTGCCGGCGCCGAACCGGGACAGGTCGTGGATGGACCGCTCGTCATCGCCTGTGGCCGCACTGGCCTCATCCTGCCCATAATCGTCCAGCGCGCCGGCAAGGGCCCAATGACGGTTGACGAACTACTGCGGGGTTTTCCGATTCCACGCGGCACGGTCCTCGCGTGACCCGTTTCCGCCTGACCATCGAATATGACGGCCGCGACTATATGGGCTGGCAGCGGCAGGATCACGGCCCGTCGATCCAGCAGGCGATCGAGACGGCGATCGCGGAGATCGTTCGCCACCCGGTGACGCTGCACGCGGCGGGGCGCACCGATGCGGGCGTGCATGCCTATGCGATGACCGCGCATGTCGATGTCGAGCGGCCGATCAGCGCGCACCGGCTGATGGAGGGCACCAACGCCAAGTTGCGGCCGCAGCCGATCGCGATCCTGGGCTCCGAGGAAGTGGACGAGGAGTTCCACGCACGGTTCAGCTGCATCGGGCGGCGCTATCTCTATCGCATCGCCAATCGCCGTGCGCCGCTGGCGCTGGAGCGGGGGCGGGCCTGGCGGGTGCCGGTGACGCTCTACGCAGACGATATGAACAAGGCCGCGCAATATCTTGTCGGGCAACATGATTTCACCACCTTCCGCTCGGTCCATTGCCAGGCGCAGAGTCCGGTAAAGACGATCGACATGATGGTGGTCCGGCGCGTCGGCGCGATCATCGAGGTTGAGGTGGCAGCGCGCAGCTTCCTGCACCATCAGGTGCGGTCGATGGTCGGCTGCCTGGAACTGGTGGGGCGCGGCAAGTGGAGCGCGAAGGATCTGAAACGCGCGCTGGAGGCGCAGGACCGCGCCGCTCTGGGCTTCAATGCGCCGCCAGACGGACTTTATTTTGTCGAGGCGCGTTATTCGGAGCGGCCGCGGAACCTGTGAGCCGGCGGAGCGAGCGCTCTAGCATGAGGAGCTGCCACAGCAGGCGGCCATGATCGCTGCGGCCGCGGCGATGATCCTCGGCGAGGCGGGCGATGGCGGCGGGATCGAACCAGCCGAGCGTGGAGAGCGCCGAGCCCTGCGCGATCCCGGCCGCCTCGTCCGCCAGCGGACCGCGGAACCAGGCGCTGACCGGGGTCACGAAGCCCATCTTCTTGCGATAGAGAATGTCGTCGGGCAGCCGGCCTTCGAGCGACTTCTTGAGGAGGTATTTCCCCTCGCCCCGGCGCAGGCGGAGATTGGTGGGGAGCGAGGCGGCGAACTGGACGAGGCGGTGATCGAGCAAGGGCTCGCGCGCCTCCAGGCTGACGGCCATGCTGGTGCGGTCGACCTTGGTCAGGATGTCGCCGGGGAGCCAAATCTTGAGATCGGCATATTGGGCGCGGCTGAGGGCGTCGGACGCCGGGGCCTGCTCCATCGCCTTGACGTAGCGGTCCTCGGCGCGATGTCCGCTCAGCAGACGTTTGAAGTCCGCATTGTAAATGCTTGCGCGGACATGAGGCGCAGTCGCGCCGACCGCTTCGGCATAGGCCTCGCCGCTGGACTTGCCGAGCGCCTGCAGGGTGGTCTTGGCGCGCAAGGGCTGCGGCGCCCAGTCGAGCTTGGGGTAGAGGTCACCCGCCTTGCCCAGGCCGCGCCGGATTGCACGAGGCAGGCGGGAGCGGGCGCGCTCCTCGGCCATGAACAGGCGGTAGCGGCGATAGCCGGCGAACGCCTCGTCCGCGCCGTCGCCGGAGAGGGCAACGGTGACCTGCTCGCGGGCGAGCGCACAGACCTGATAGGTGGCGAGCGCGGAGGCATCGGCGAAGGGTTCGTCGAAGGCGTCGGCGAGCGTGTCGATCAGCGGAAAATCGTCGGAGGCGACGATGCGGGTGCGGTGATCGGTGTGGAAGCGGTCGGCGACCATCTGCGCGTAGCGGGTCTCGTCATGATCGGCCTCGTCGAAGCCGATCGAGCAGGTCCTCACCGCCTGCTTGCTGGCGTCGGCCATGAAGGCGACCACGGCGGAACTGTCCACGCCGCCGGAGAGGAATGCGCCCAAGGGCACATCCGCCACCATCCGGGAGCGGACCGCATCGCGCAGGCGGTCGACCAGCTCCTCGCGCAGGCCGGCTTCGGAACGCGCTTCGCCGGGAGTGAAATCGACGTCCCACCATTGCACCGGCCGCGGCATCGGCTTGCCGCGTTCGAGCATGAGATAATGCCCGGCGGGCAACTTCTTCACGCCTTCGAGGATCGAGGTGTCATCGGGGACGTAGCCGTAAGCGAGGTAATCCTCGATCGCCTGCGGGCTGATGTCGGCGCGGAAGCGGGGGTGGGCGCGTAAGGCCTTGAGTTCGGAGGCGAAAAGCAGGGCGCCATCGCCGAGCTCGCAATAGAAGAGCGGTTTCACGCCAAGCCGGTCGCGTGCGATGAACAAAGCGTCGCGCGATGCATCGTAGATGGCGAAGGCGAACATGCCGTTCAGCCGGTCGAGGCAGGCGGGGCCCCATTCACGATACGCCGCGAGGATCGTCTCGGTATCGCCGGCGGTCTGGAAGATGTGGCCCTTGCCGGCCAGCTCGTCCCGAACCTCCTGATAATTATAGACTTCGCCATTGTAGGTGATGACAGCGCGCCGGTCGGCGGTGGCCATAGGCTGGGCGCCGCCTTCCAGATCGATGATCGACAGGCGCCGGTGCCCCAAGCCGACGCCGGGCGCGGTCCATACGCCGCTGCCGTCCGGGCCGCGATGGGCGAGCGTGTCCGCCATCGCGACGACCCGATCGGGATCGACGGGCTTCGGGACATCGAGGTGGAAGATGCCGGCGATGCCGCACATGGTTCAGTTGCCGATGCGGTCGACGAAAGCGTCGACGGGGCCGAGCGCGGTCAGGAAGGCGTCGATCGCCTCGCGCGGACTCGATCCGCCCGGCTGCGCGCCCGCAGACACGAGCACCGCCACCGCGCGCTGCGGTCCGCCGATCAGCCTCACCTTCATCGTCTCCAGTTTCACCCGTGCCGCGCTCCCGGTCAGGGTATCGCCGACGCGGTAGAAGCTGACAACCTCGCGCGACTCGCCGTGGCTCGCCAGCCGCTCGGCCCGTCCGTCCGGCGGAGCGGGCGCGTCGGCGGTCCACGCCCAGTCCGAACCCGGCGCGACCGCGCCCTGGCCGAAGCCGGTGAGCTTGCGCTGCTCATCCTGCGACGCGAACCAGGCGATGACGAGGGTGACCTCACGGCCCTGCGCGTCGCGGTAGTGCACAGTTTCCATGCGGTCGGCGCCGGCGAAATGCGGTGCCCACGGGCGGCCGGACACGGTTTCGGTCTGTTGCCAACCCTGCACCGCCGGCATCTGCAGCGCGGCAGGCGCCTCCCCCTGCCCAGTCGCGGCGATCGCGCCGGCCCAGAGCATCGGCGCGGCGGCGATGGTGACCACAAGGCCAGCGTTTCGCCAGAGGCGCGGCTCGGCGTCAGGGGCAACCGGCTGCGGCTGTAGCCGGCGCGGATCGAACCAGGGGTCGCTCACCTTGCGATCGAAGAAGCGCCAGGCGGCGCCCATGATGAGCGCGATGACGACTGCGAAGAAGATGCCGCCATAGATGACGTGATCCATGCCGCTCGCGAATTCGACGCTGCTGCCCTCGGCAATGTAGATGGTGGCGAAGGCGCGGATGCCGTTGGCGAGCACCGGCACGATGGCACAGGCGGCGAGGAAGAGAATGCGGCGCTTCCACGACCGGAAGCAGACATTGGCGACAAGCGCGCCGAGCGCGGCCATCGCCACCAGGAACTTCACCCCGGCGCAGGCCTCCGCGACCTCGAAATAGCCGATTGGCGTGGTGATGAAGACACCTTCGAGGTGGGCGGGAACGCCGGACATGTTGAGCAGGCCCATCGCCAGCTCGGCCGTCACGGTCTGCATGAAGGGGACAAATTCGTCGCCAAAGGGAATGGCGAAAAGCGCGAAGAAGATCGGGAAGGCCAGGCCGCGCGAGACCGCTTTGCCGAGCAGCGTGATCGCCGCGCCCTGCAGCATCAGCACCAGGCCGGCGTGGCGGGCGAAGGAAATGCCGCCGGCATAGCCGAGCAGCCAGCCGAACGCGCCGGCGGCGACGAGCAGGAGACCGGGCAGCCAGACTTTGGGTGTCAGCTGCGCCAGTTCGGCGCGGCGCTGCCAGGCGAGCCAGCCGACCAGCGGCGGGATCAGAATGCAATGATTGTAGGTGGAGCTGTTCCACCAGATGCCCACCATGTCCGCCGCGTCGCGCCAGAACAGGGCCAGGATTGCCGCGGCGGCGACGCCGAGGATGGTCAGCTGCCGCTGCCAGATCGTGCTGGCGGGCGACGGCGTGGCGATCGTGCCGGCGATGCTCGCGCTCATGCCGCCTGCGCCTCTGTGGCGGAGAAGAGCAGGTCCGCCAGCGGCGCGAGCCGGGCTTCCCAGCGATAGTCGCCGACCACCAAGGCGCGCGCATCGGCGCCAAGGCGCGCGGCGCGGGCCGGGTCCGTGAGCAGGGCCTTGATCGCATCGGCAAAGGCGGTGGGGCCATCGGCGACGATCAGGTCTCGGCCCGGATCGGCTTCGATCCCTTCAAATGCGGCCGGGGTGGCGACGACGGGCTTGGCCATCGCCATCGCTTCCAGAACCTTGTTCTGCACCCCGCGCGCGATCCGCAGCGGCGCGACGACGACGTCCGCCGCCGCCAGCCAACTGCGCATGTCGGCGACACCGCCGGTTACGGTGACGCGCGGCCCGGCGAGCGCCTGCACCTCGGCATCGGGATTGCGTCCGGCGATGACGAAGTGCGCGTCCGGCAGCTGCGGCAAGACTTCGCCCGCGAACCAGGCGACCGCATCAATGTTCGGCCGGTAATCCATCTGGCCGGTGAAGAGCAGCAATGGCCCCTGCCCTCTTTCCTCGGCCGTCAGCGTCGGGAAGGTGGCGGCGGGGTCGAACAGGTCGCTGTCGATGCCGTTGCCGAGCGCGTGGATGCGCGCACCCTGAACTTCCAAATTTCCCGTGCGGCGGCGGAACAGGTTTGCTTCGGCCTGGCTGACAAACAGGCTCGCATCGGCCCGCGCGGCCACCTCACGCTCATAGGCGAACAGCTTCGTCGCTTCGCGGGCGTAGACGGCGCGCATGGGACCGCGACCCTCGGCGGCGTAGGAGGCGAATTTCTCCGAATCCATGTCGACGAAGTCCATGACCACCCGCGCGCTGGCGCTGGCCGGGACGAACTGCGCCATCTGGCTGGAGAAGATGTAGACCGCGTCGATGCCGGGCAGCTTCGACACCACGAACCGGCGCATCTCGGCACTATCGAATAGCGTGAGCGAGAGCGGCTTGCCGGAAGACAAAGCGGCAAGCCCCGCTTTCGCCTTGCCGGTGCGCCGGACCTCGACATAGGCCTCGCCCAGTTCCGGCAGCGCCTCGCGCAAGGCGGCGAGGTGCGCCGCGTCGGCATCGTCGTCCGCGAAGCAGGCAAGATGGACCCGGCCGAGCTTCGTCAACGCCCGCAGCACTTGCCACGAGCGGATCTTGTCGCCCCGGTCCGGCGGAAACGGGATGCGGTGGGCCAGGAACAGGATCTCCGGCATCAGCCGAGCCCGCGCGACAGGAACGGCCCCATGCGGTTGGCGGCCCAGAGCGGCAGCCTCTTCCAGGCCGCGACCTGCAGCCGGTATTTCGGGCTGAGCGGGTTGATCTCGCGATGCGCGCCCCAACTGGCGTAGACAAGCGGCCGCGGCTCGAAGCCCCAATTCTTCTTGAAGGCGAACGCGCCGGTGCCGAATTTCGAGCGGCCGAAATCGAAGCGGGTGCAGCCGCGTTCGGCGGCATGCTTCATCAGCGCGAAATAGAGCAGTTCGTTCGCCCGCTCGCCCCGCGCCGCCGCGGTGCCGCCACCCCAATAGGGATAGACAGTACCTTCGTGATAGAGGCTCAAAACGGCCGAGACCGGCGCATTGTTCTTCGAGATCAGGACGATGTTCGCATCCTCCCCGAAGGTTTCGAGCATGGCCCGGAACAGGCCACGCGGGAAAACCGGCGTACCGAGATTGCGGACGCTGTCGGAATAGGCCCTGAAATGGCCCTTGAGGTTCCGGCCGATCGAGACATCAAGGCCACGCTCCAGTCCCTTGCGGACCTCCGCACGCTGCTTGCGGGGGATCGACTTCAGGATCGCTTCCTCGCCGCTCGGAAGATCGCGGACGAAGCCCGCATAAGTGCCTTCGCTCGCCCGCCAGAAGGGCGGCAAGGGGCCGCCGCGCAGTTCGATCGTCGGGCAGGCCAGCTTCTCGGCCAGCATCACGGCCGCGTCGGTCAGCGCCGCGACGCTTTCCGCGCCATGGGCGAGGATGCCGCCATCGACCGCAAAGCCCGCCGACACCAAAGACCGCCCGAACAGAGCCGAGCGAATCTCGGTCAGCGGCAATATCCCGGTCAGCGTGCCGCCCTGCTCGCAGATCAGGTAATGCGGGTGGTTGCCGGTGCCCGCCGCGACCGCGCGGCTCCAGGCCGGGCGGTGAAAGGGCGTCGATTCCGGGTGTTCGCGCACAAAGGCGTCGATCCGCGCCGCGACCTTGCCGTCGGCGAGATCGGCGGCGGCGACCCGCGCGGCGCCGAGCCGGGACGGGGCGTTCATGCGAGCCTCGCTTGCTCGCGCGCGGCGACCCGGTCGGTGCGGTCCCAGGCATGGGAACGGAACAAACGGAACAGCTTGCGCTCCATTTTCCCGAGATTGGTGTAGTGGCGCACGCGCGATTTCAGCGGCGCGTTCGATACGCGCGGCTGATCGGGATCGATTTCCCACGGGTGGAAATAGAAGATGGCCGGGCGGTCATCCTTGCGGTTGACCCGCTCGATCGCCCAGCTGGAGAAACGATAGGGCAGCAGCCGGAAGAAGCCGCCCCCGCCGGCCGCAGCGCGGCGTCCGCCCCATTCGACGGTCGTCACCGGCAATTCCAGCAGGTCCGAGCCCGCCAGCGGCCGGAAGGCGAAGCGCGGCGCCTCCCGCCAGCCATAATGATCGTGGACGATCGGCGCGACCGAGGAGCTGTAGGCATAGCCTTCCTCGGCCAGCACTTCGTGCGCCCAGGGGGTGCGGGCGTCGATCGAGAAGCTCGGCGCGCGATAGCCTGTGACCTTCACGCCCGAAGCATCCTCGATCGCGGCGCGGGCGCGGCCGATGTCGGCGCGGAATTCCGCCGCGTCCATCGTAAAGACGCGCTTGTGATCCCAGCCGTGGCTGGCGATTTCATGGCCTGCCTCCGCCGCGCGGCGGATCAATGCCGGGAAGCGTTCCGCCACCCAGCCCAGCGTGAAGAAGGTCGCCTTTACCCCTGCCCGCTCGAACAGGTCGATCACCGCCTGGCCGTTGCGCTCGACGCGGTGCGGCAGCCGGTCCCAATCGGAGCGGTCGATCACTTTCTCGAACGCGCCGACCTGGAACCAGTCTTCGACGTCGACCGAGAGTGCGTTGATGACGGGAGGCTGCACGCCGCCTCCTTTAGACCGCGTGGAAGCGGCGTTCCATGCCGGCGCGGCGCTCGCTCGTCTGATCCCATGGCGCATTGGCATATTCGGCCTGATCGATCAGCAGGGTGAGAACGCGGCGCAGGATCGCCTCCTGCTCGGCCAGTCGCGCTTCCAGCGCTTCGATCCTGGCGTCGTCCACCGGCCCGGTCGGAGCGAAGAATGGCGCGGCAGGCGCCGGTTCGTGGCGAACTGGCTCCACGACTTCTGGCGCGGCGTTCAGCGGCAGGGCCGGCTCATTGTCGTCGCGCGACCGTTCGATCTCGAGATCGTCGGCGACGGCGTCGATCGCCTCGCGGCCGATCACGTCCAGATCCTCGACCGCCGCATGCAGCAGCAGCCGGTTCATCAACTGGTTCAGCCGCCGCGGCAGGCCGCCGGTGCAGCGATAGAGCGCGTCCCAGGCGGCGGGCGCGAAATCCGGCCGCCCCGCCCAGCCGCAAACGGTGAGCCGGTGGCGGACATAGGCCTCGACCTCGTCCCGCTCCATCGCATCGAGGTGATGGGTGGCAATCACCCGCTGGCGGAGCTGCTCCAGCCCCGGCCCTGCGAGCCGGTCGCGGAATTCGGGCTGGCCAAGCAGCAGGATCTGGACAAGGGCGCGTCCGCCAAGCTGGAAATTGGAGAGCATCCGCAATTCTTCGAGCGCGGAGACGGTGAGATTTTGCGCCTCATCGACCACGATGAGGGTGCGCTTGCCGCCGCGATATTCGTCCTCGAGCGCGACTTCGACCCGCTCCAGCAGAGCGGCCTTGGCGGCACCGTCGAACGCGACGCCGAGACGCTGTGCGACCAGCCGCAGCATGTCGTCGCCTTCGACCTGGGTCGAGACGATCTCCAGCGCGTTCAGCCGGGCGCGGTCGATCTTCGCGAGTAGGTGCGCGGCCAGCGTCGATTTGCCCGCCCCGATCTCGCCGGTCACGACCACGAAGCCCTCGGCCTGCGCCAGGCCATAGCCCAGATAGGCCATCGCCTTGCGATGCGTGCGGCTGTCGAACCAGAAGCGCGCGTCCGGCGTCAGCTGGAAAGGCGGACCGCCAAGGCCGTAATGCTCGATATACATAAACCTCTCCGTACCCGCGCCGGGTTCAGAAATTGTAACGAATGCCGATAATGCCGTCGGCGACCAGCGAATCCGCAGTGAACATCGACCGGTGACTGAGGCCCGCAGCGACGATCAGCTCCAGCCGCCCCATCAGGAAGCCGCGATCGAAATTGACGCGGCCGCCGATGGTGGTGACGTCACGATCATTGTCCTCGCTGTCGAAGACGCTGACATAGGTGTCGAAGCCGATGCCGGCGTAGCGGCCCAGGCGGCGCCCGCCCGAGACGAAAACGGCAACGTCCTGGTCGCTCGGCGCATAGGCGTTGGCGAAGATCGGATCGTCCGGCAGATGGAAGTCGCGGCGGGAATAAGCGATGCCACCGCCCCAGTTCCAGAAACGGCCATTGCCCGAGAACAGCACGCTTCCCCCGCGCATCCGGTAGGACGCGCCGGTGATCGACTGGAGAGCCGGGCTGAGGCAGACGCCGCGGCCGGGATTGGCCTCGTCGAAGGTGCAGCCGGCGGCCAGGCCACCGCTGAGCGGATCGCGCTCGACCTTGAACTCGTCAGGCAAATTCCGGAGATTACGGATCAGGTTCGTGCCGTAAGTCTCGTCGTTATCATACAAAGTGAAGCTGAAACCGAAATTGCGGCCGACCTGAAAAGCGGCCGAACCGGCGACGATGGGATCGCCATCGTCGTTGATTCCGGCGCGGAACTGCAGTTCGGAACGCGGCGTCGGGCGCCAGACGAAGCCGGCATCGGCATAGACGCCCTCGACGTCGTAAGCGGTAACGCGCGGCGCGGCCGGATCGGCGAAGAGATTGCCGTTGCCGTCGAAGACCGGGACGCCATTGCCGTCACGCAGCACATCCTGCTGCGTCACCTTGCCGCGCGAATAGCCCACGCCCGCACTCAGCGCGAGCGCCGGATTGACCGGCAGCAGCACGTCGCCGCGGACGAACTGGCTCTCGAATTCGGTATCGAAGACGCTGGTCGAGGCGCTCATATGGCCGGCGCTGACCGTGATGCCAACGGGGCTGCCCTGCCCCGGCGCGACCCCCGCGCTGACCCCCGCCATGTGGACGGTGGAATCGAAGCCGCCATCCAGCGAGGCGACGCCGGCGAGGCTGTCGTCATCGACGTTGATGTAGCCGAGCCGGTAAAAGGCGTTGATCGCGACATTGCCGGCGCGGGTCGAAACGGTCGGCCCCGCATAGCCCGCATAGACCTGCGATCCCGCATCGCGCTCGGTGACGCCGAATGCGCCTCCGGTGCCGCCGGTGCGCGTGGCCATACCCCCGGCCTCGACCATCACCGTATTCGGGACAAGCTGCGCGCGCACCTGGCCAATGCCGCTGTGCACGTCGCTGTCAGGCAGATCGCCATTCAGTTCGAAGCGGCGCTCGTAGCGATAGCCGAAGCTGGCGGCGACGCGGCGGGTGACGATCTGGCCATCCACGCCGGCGGCGACCGCAGTGTAGGTCAAAGTATCCTCGGAACCGATCCCGCCACCGTCGGCGAGTTCCGCGCTGATGCCCGCATGCGTTTCGACATAGCCGCCGAGATCGACGCGCAGGCGGCGCGGGGCGGCTTCCGGCGCAGCATTCTGCACCGGTTCGAGCAAGGCGTTGCCGCCGGATGACGGCGCAGAGGCGGGCGCCTCGCCAGGCTCGACGAAATCGACGGGCGGCGGCGCATAGGCGTCCGGCTGCGCATAAGCGGGCGCGGCGAACGCGCAAAGCGCGACGGCTCCGGCCAGAAAGTGACGTGAAATGAGGCGCATCAGCGATATTCCTCATATTTGCCGAAACGCCGGCCACCCACCTGGAAGGCCGTGCTGTTCAGCACCAGAGCGAGCTCGTCGCAGCCGGACAGGAGATCGAGCGTTTCCTTGAGGTCCGCCTCGGCGGTGGTGTCCGCCTTGACGACGACCAGGGTTTGCCCCGCATGCTGGGCCAGCACGCCGGTCGCGGACGCCGCCAGCGCGGGCGAGGAATCGATCAGGATGATGCGCGACGGATCCGCCTCGCACAGCCGCGTGATCAGCTCCGGCATCCGCGCGGAAGCGAAATATTCCGGGATGTTGCGGTCCTTGCGCCCGGCCGGGAGCACGGAAAGCCGCGGAATATCGGTGCCGAGCACGAGCGATTCCGGGTCGAGCCGGGGATCGGCGAGACTGTCCAGAAAGCCCGGACCTTCCTCCGCCACGCCCATCCGCGCCAGCAATTCCGGTTTGGCATTGTCGCCGTCGATCAGCAGCACGCTGCGCTCCTGTTCGGCGGCAATCGAGAGCGCGAGATTCAGCGCCATGAAGGTCTTGCCCTCGCCCGGCTGGCCGGAGGCGATCAGGACGACGCGGGCGCGATCGTCGCCACGGGCGATGCGGGCATCAACCGACGCCAGCAGGCGGCGCTTCACCAGCCGCAATTCCTCGGCAAGGCTGCCGCCCGGCGCATCCGGCACGAGCAGGCCGGCCGCCGCCATCGCGTCGGGATCGACCTCAATGCTGCGCGCCGGGGCGGACACAGGGACATGACGCCGAACCGGCGGTGCGGCCGGAGCCGGGCGGGCTGCCACAGGACGAGGCCGCTCTGGCGCCAGCACAGGCGCAGCCGCAGGCTCGGCCGCGATCGGCGCGGGCGCGTCGGCCATGGGCAGGCCGGACGCGAAGTCATAGACTTCAGCGGCGCGCTCCAGCAGCGATGGTCGTTTGCTCATAGCGCCCTCACGCGACATTGCTGTTCTGCCAGAATTCGAATGCGATCAGCGCCGCGTAGCTCGCCGCCAGCGCGCCGCCGCCACCGAGCAGCCACACCAGCCGCTTGCGGCGGTGGGCGCGCTCCGCCTTGCCGACCAGTTCACCGACCGAGCCGAGCACCGGCAGGCCGGTGGCCGCGGCGAGGCGGTTCTGGGTCGGGAAAGTCGTTTGCAGCTGCCCTTTCAGGAAGGCCGCCGCGAGGCCGCCGCCGATCGCCACCACAAGCACGAGGCTCAGGAAAAGCGGCCGGTTCGGGCTGGTCGGCGCGCCAGGCACCGACGGCGGCGAGACGACACGCACGGTGAGCGGGCTTGCCTGGCCCGACATGTCGCTGCGCAGGCGAAGCTGTTCGCGGTCGGCGAGCAGGCGATCATATTGCTGACGCAGCACGTCATAGTCGCGGGTCAGGCGCGCCTGTTCGGCGGCGACGCCGGGCTCGGTCGTCTGGCGCTGGGTCAGCTGGGCGAGATCGGCCTGCAGCTGCGCCTTGCGCGATTCCGCGCCGGTCAGCTGCGCCTGACGCTCCGCCAGCATCGACTGGAGCGAGACGTGGCTGGGATTGGGAATGCCGCCCGAACCTGCCCGGCCATTGGTACGCTCGGCGGCCGCTTGCGGCCTCAGACGTGCGATCTGGGCGCGGATCGAGATGATGTCCGGGTGCGCATCGGTGAAGCCGCGGCCCAGATATTGCGACAGCTGTGTCTCCAACGCGGCGAGCTGGCTGCCCGCCGGGCCGCCAAACGCACCTTCCATGCCTGGAATCGGCGTGGTGGCCGGGGTCTGCTGCAACTGGTTCTGCATCGCGCCGATCGCCGCGCGCGCCGTGACGATGGTCTGGTCGAGCTGCGCCAGTTCGGCCCGCGCCGCGCCCATCCGGTCGCCGACCGAACCGCCGCCGGGCAGCACGCCCAGAAAGCGCTGCTCGAACTCCACGCGGCGCTGCTCGGCCTCGCGCAATTGCGCCTCGCGACGCTGCAATTCGGTGTCGAGGAAGGCGATGGACTGGCCGGTCTGTTCGGTGTTGGCGCCGCCGCTGACGAACAATTCGATCAGCTGCTGCACCACCGCGGCTGAGGCGCGCGCATTCTGCGCATTGCTGAGGCTGCCGAAGCTGGTGGTCGCGGTGATTTCGAAGATATTGTCCGGCATCGCCGTGATTTTGATCTTCTCGCGCAGAGCGCCCATCACGCTGTTCAGGCCGGCCTCGTCCGCGGCGAGCGTGTTCAGCTCGGTCCTGCGCACGACCCGGGTGAGGTTCTCGTTCGACGTCAGGGTCTGCTTCAGCCGCAATAGGCTCGCCGCCTGATCGACGCCGCCGGTGGCGCTCTCGCTCGGCAGGACCTGCGTGATCTGCGCGAAGACCTTCGCCTTCGATTCGAAGCTGTTCGGAATGAAGCTGATCGCCAGCCAGCCGGACGCGGCGATCACCCAGGCGACGGCAAGCGCCAGCCAGCGGCGCTGCCACACCTGGTGCAGGGCGATCCTGATATTTTCGAAAAGACCGTTCATGCCGGCGTGCGTCCTTGACTGCGTGAGGGCTGGGGCCGGCTCAGAACATGCTTTCCGGGATGATGATGACGTCACCCGGCTCGAGCTTCACATTGGCGCTGATGTCGCCGCGGCGGAGCAGGCTGCCGATGCGCAGATCATATTCGCGCTGCTGACCCGTCGCCCGGTCGAAGCGGACGAGGCGGGCGCGGTTGCCGGCGGCATATTCGTTGAGGCCGCCGACCGCGATCATGGCGTCGAGCAGCGTCATGTTGGCGCGGTACGGCAAGGCCGCCGGCCGCGCGGTGGCGCCGACGATGCGGATCTGCTGCGCGAACGTGCCCTGCGGCCGCTCGACCATCACCGAGACGATCGGTTCCTGGATGTACTGGCTGAGCACGACGCGGATGTCGTCGGCGAGCTGAGCCGGCGTCTTGCCGACCGCGATCATGTCGGTGATCAAAGGCGTGGTGATGCGGCCATCGGGACGCACGGAAATGCGGGTCGACAGCTCGGGATTGCGCCAGACGAAGATGCTGAGTTCGTCGGCCGGGCCGATCTGGTAATTTTCGGATACTTCCTCGGAACTGCCGACGAAGCTGGCCGGCGGCAGGGCATTGCCGGAGCGTCCCGTGGCGCAGCCGGTAACGACCAGCGCGAGGCCCGTCAGCGCAAGTGCGAGGTTCCGCTTCATCACTCGTATCCCTTCAACACACAGGCCCATCTGCGCCGGACGCACGACAGGCTTTGGGAGAGCTATGAAGGGCAGAGGTAAAATTCAGGTTAGGAACGAAGACGGCGATTTGGGCGTCCCGCACAGGGACGTGTTGACGTCAGCAGGTTAATCGCCGCCGACGACCATCTCCCGGGCCGGCGCCTGGCTCAGGAAGGCCTGCGGGCTGGCGGTGAGGCCGTAGGCGCCGGCAAGGAACATTGCGACGAGATCGCCGACGTCTGCGCGTGGCATCATGACGTCATCGGCGAGGATATCGAGCGGGGTGCAGAGGCAGCCGACGATGGAGACCTCCTCCACGGTGTCGCTGCCGAAGGCGCTGGCGATGGCGACCGGATAGTTGCGGCGGATCACCTGACCGAAATTGCCCGAGGCGGCGAGCTGGTGCTGCATGCCGCCATCGGTGATCAGGAAGGTCTTGCCCTTGCTGACCTTCCGGTCGACGATCCGGGTCAGATAGATGCCGCACTCGCCCACCAGCCAGCGGCCGAGCTCGATGGCAAATCTGGTGCCCCGCAAGCGTGGGCCGCGCGCGGCGATGCGGGCGCGCAGGGCCGAGCCGATCGGGACGATGTCGAGCGACTGGTCGCCATGGACGTAGGGGATGCCGAAGCCGCCGCCCAAATTGAGCTTCGGGAGGTCCGCGCCCACCGCTTCGCTCAGGGTCTCGGCGAGGTCGAGCGTGGCCTGCTGGGCCTCGATCAGCGCATCGGCCGAAAGCGCCTGCGAGCCGGCGAAAATGTGGAAACCCTGCCAGTCGGCACTGGCATCGAGGATCGTGCGCACCAGAGCGGGGACGCGCTCGGCATCGACGCCGAACGGCTTGGCCCCACCGCCCATGCGCATGCCGGAACCCTTGATCTCGAAATCGGGATTCACGCGGACCGCAAGGCGCGGCGTGACGTCCAGACGCTCGGCAATAGCCAGCGCGCGGCCCGCTTCGCCTTCGGATTCGAGATTGATGGTGACGCCGTGGCGGATCGCCGCCTCAAGCTCCGCATCGCGCTTGCCGGGGCCGGCGATGCTCATCGTCCGTGGCGCGGCACCGGCGGCGATTGCGGTCTCCAATTCGCCACCCGAGGCGAGATCGAAGCCGTCGACCAGCTTCAGCATGCGCTGAAGAATAGCGGTATAAGGATTTGCTTTTACAGCAAAATGCAGATCGACGTCGTCGAAGTGTTCCCTGAACAAAGCGGCCTTGGCGGCAACCGACTTCAGATCATATGCGAAGAGCGGCGTGCCCGCCTCTGCGACCAGCGCATCGGCACGGCGGCCGCCGATCAACAGCATCCCGTCAGAATCGGCCGAGAAACCGGCGGGGATCGGGCCGATCGGCTTGGTCATGCCGTCAATTCCTGTTCGAGGCGGTTGCGGTCGATCTTGCCGTTCGGGCTGCGCGGCAGTTCGTCGCGCCACAGGATCGCCTGCGGCTGCATGAAATTGGGCAGCGTGCGACGCAGCTTCGCGCGCAACTCGGCTTCGTCGGGTTCGCCCACGGCGCGGACGATCAAGGCGATGGCCTGCCCCAGCAAAGGGTCCGGCGCGCCGAGCGCAACGGCTTCTGCGACCAGGCCCGTGGCGATCGCCGCCTCCTCGATCTCGGTCGGGCTGATCCGGTTGCCGGCGCTCTTGATCATACCGTCGGCGCGACCGACGAAATAGAGCAGACCGTCCGCATCGCGCTTCACCGCGTCGCCGGACCAGACGGCGATGCCGCCGTAGCGCGACGATGGCGGTGCCGGCTTGAAGCGTTCGGCGGTGCGGACGGGATCCTGCCAATAGCCTTTGGCCACGAGCGGGCCGGTGTGGACCAGTTCGCCCTCCTCGCCCGGATCGGTCACGCTGCCATCGGGGCGGACGACCATGATCTCGGCGAAGGGAATGGCCGTGCCCATCGATTCCATGTGGGTATCGAGCAAAGCCGGCTCCAGGAAGGTCGAACGGAAGGCTTCGGTCAGGCCGTACATCGAATAGATGTCGGCGGCCGGAAACAGCTCGCGCATCCGCCGGATCACCGAGGGTGGCAGCTTGCCGCCACTGTTGGTGAGACGCCGAAGCGTCAAAGCAGCTTCCGGCGGCCAGGGCGCCTCGATCAGCTGCACCCAGAGCGGCGGTACGCCCGCTAGCGTGGTGATCTTATGTTCGCCGACGCTGCGGATGACGTCACGTGGCGCGAGGAAATCCAACGGCACAACGCTGGCGCCCGCGGCCCAGGTCGAGAGCAACTGGTTTTGTCCATAGTCGAAACTGTAGGGCAGCACCGCCAGGACGCGATCCGCGGTGGTGAGGCGCAGATAATGCGCCACGCTGATCGCGCCGAGCCACATATTGGCGTGGCTGAGCATGACGCCCTTGGGCCTTCCGGTGGAGCCGGAGGTGTAGAGCAAGGCAGCGAGATCGTCCGTGTTCGCCGAAGATGGCGGCAAGCGGTCGGCAAAAGCCAGCAAGTCCCTGCCCTGCGCGTCATCGACCGGCGTGCAACCGTCTGGCACGTCGCGCTCTTCCAGCGAGGCGAGACGCGCTTCGCCGGAAATCAGCAGTTCCGCGCCGCTATCGGCGAGGATGTGCGCGACCTGTAGCCGCTTCAGCAAAGGGTTGATCGGGACATGCACCAGGCCGGCGCGGGCGCAGGCCAGAGGCAGCAGGCTGGTCATCCGGGTCTTGGGCAGCCAGCTGGCGACCCGCGAACCTTGCGCGAGGCCCCGCGCGGCCAGCCCCGCCGCGAGCGCGCCGGCCGCCGCTTCCAGCCCGGCAAAGTCGAGCAGGCCGTCGCGATCGATCAGCGCCACGGCCGCGGGATCGCCGCAGCCGGGGAGATGATCGAGCGGTCTGGGCTTGGGATCGGGACCCACCTTCACTCCTGCTTAAAGCGCCGCTGATAGAACGGGCATAAGGAGGCGATTAGCGCGGCAATGGTTAAGGTGGAACTGTTCGACGACTTGCGACAGGTCGAACATGATGCGGCGGGCGCGCTCGACCGTGCCGCGCAGCCATGCCTGTTCTCGCGCCTGAGCTGGTTCCAGCTGCTGCAGACACATGTGCCGCCCAAGGGTTCGCTAAAGGTTGGCCGCGCCGCGGAAGGCGACGCCAAGGCGTGGCTCTTCCTGGCCAATGGCGGGCACGGCGCCGAAGCCTATGCCGCCTGGTACAGCCTGCGCGTCGGCGCGATCGGGGATGCGGCCTTGGTGCCCGCGATCGCCGGGGAGTTGCGGCGATCAAAGCTGGCGTCGCTGAGTCTGGCGCCGGTCGCGGACCCGGACCCGCTCGTGGCAGGGTTGCGCGAGGCGGGCTGGAAGGCCGAAGCCAGCCCCGCAACCGGCAGCTGGGTCGCCTACACCTCGGGTCTCAGCTTCGACGATTATTGGGCCGCGCGCCCCGGCCAACTCCGCAGCACCGTCAAGCGCAAGGCCAAAGCAGCCGGACTCGAAATCGAGATTCACAGCGAGTTCGATCCCGAAGCCTGGGACGCTTACGAAGCCGTCTATCGTGCGAGTTGGAAGCCCGAGGAAGGCTCCTTCCCCTTCCTGCGCGCCCTCGCCGAGCAGGAAGGCGCCGCCGGTGCGCTGCGGCTCGGCATCGCCAGAAAGGACGGGCAGCCCGTCGCGGTGCAGCTGTGGACCGTGGAGAATGGCAAAGCGATCATCCACAAGCTCGCTTATACCGAAGCGGCCAAGCCGCTCTCGCCCGGCACGATCCTGGGCATGGCGATGTTCCGCCGCGCGATCGACGAGGATCGCGTTGACGTCATCGACTATGGCACCGGCGACGATGCCTACAAGCGCGACTGGATGGACGAGCGGCGGCAGCTTTGGCGCGTCACCGCCTTCAATCCCGGCACCTTGCGCGGCCTTGCAGGTGCCGCGCGTGCTGGCGTGGGGCATCTTGTCGGTCGTCTGAGGAGCCGTTAGGGCGCGATCCCACGTTGAAGGGGGAGGATTTGCCTTGGCGCTGACCGATGCCGGCGAAGTGGAAGCGACCTTGCGTGCCGTGCTGGCCGACGTGCTCGGCCTCGATCCGGCCCGCGTCGCGCGCTTCGACGAAAGCACCGAATTGTTCGGCGCCTTGCCCGAATTCGATTCGCTGGCCGTTGCCGGACTCCTGACGGAGCTGGAGGAACGGCTGGGCATCCTGATCGAGGATCATGAGGTCGATGCCGAGATGATGGCGAGCTTCGGCTCCCTGCTCACCTTCGCGAGAGCCAAGACGCTGCGGTGAGCGTCCCCGCGCAGTCCTACGCGCAATATCAGGCTGCCAACGGCCCCGAATGGCTGCTGCGGATCGGCGATCCGGAAGCGGCGCCGATCCTGTTCGTGCCGCCGCTCTTCGAAGAAATGAACCGCACGCGGGCGTTGCTCGTGGCGACGATGCGCGGGCTGGCGGCGGACGGCCATTGCTGCTGGCTGCCGGACCTGAGTGGGACGGGCGAAAGCCTCACGTCTCTCCCGGAAGCGAAGTGGGACGATTGGCGGCATGACGTCACAAATGCCTCCAAGCATGTGGCGGTGGCTCACGGCCAAGCCCCTCTGATCGCCGCGATCCGTGGCGGCTGCCTGCTCGATGATGCGGCGACGGGTTCAGGCCATTGGCGGTTCGCGCCGGTGCCGGGCGCGTCGCTGGCCCGCGATCTCGACCGCGCCTCATTGGGTGGCGGAGCGGAATGGGCGGGTTATCACGATGCGAGCGCGGTGCTCCGCCAGGCTCTGGCCGCGGCCGTGCCTGCCGGGGTCGAGCTTCTGCGCACCGTGCGCCTGTCGACCGATGCCGGGGCGGCGGATGCAAAGCTTGAGGGTCCCGCCCTCTGGCGGCGCTCCGAACCGGGCAATTCGTCTGAGGTGGCTGCGGCGCTGGCAAGGGACATTGCGGAATGGAGGCAGACTTGCGCCGCCTCCTGACCTTTTCCTGTGGCGAGGACATTCTGGCGGGCAGCCTGGATGAGGCAGCGGGGTCGATCGGTATGTTGTTCGTGACCGGGGGCACGCAGACGCGCGTCGGTTCGCACCGGATGTACGAACGACTCGCCAAGCATCTGGCCGAGGCTGGCTTTCCGTGCCTGCGCTTCGATCGGCGGGGCGTCGGGGAGAGCAGCGGCGACGATCCCGATTTTCGGGGGAGCGCGGACGATCTCAACGCGGCTGCGAACACGCTCCGTGCGGAAACAAAGGTGGAGCGGATCATCGGCTTCGGGCTGTGCGACGGCGCGACCACGCTCGCGCTGCATGGCGCGGCGGCGGGCATCCACGGCACGATCCTGGTCAATCCCTGGCTGGTCGAGGCCGAAGCGGGCGACATGGCCCCCGCCGCGATGCGCTCGCATTACCGGCAGCGTCTGTTCAGCCTGTCGGCGTGGAAGAAATTGCTGAGCGGCGGTGTGAATCTCGGCAAGCTGGCGGGGAGCCTTAAGAAAGCGGGCAGTGCCACCGACGGAAGCCTCGCCGACGAGGCGGCGCAGGGCCTGCGCGGGATGCCGGCGGCATTGATCCTGTCCACGAGCGACAACACCGCCATCGCCGCGGCGGCGGAGGTGAAGAAAAGCAGGTTCGACGGCCTGATCGGCTGGCGGCGGGAGATTGACAGCGATTCCCACACGTTCGCCCGGCCCGGAGATCAGGAAGCGCTGAACGCCGCCGTGCTGGATGCGCTGAAGGCCCTGACAGCTTAGCCCGCCACCGTCTCCGGCTCCGGCGCGTGCTGGGCTTCCTCGAACTCAGCCTCGGCCAGAAATTTCTCCGCATCGAGCGCGGCCATGCAGCCGGTGCCGGCGGCGGTCACGGCCTGGCGGTAGGTCTTGTCCATCACGTCACCGCAGGCGAATACGCCGGGGACGCTGGTGCGGGTGGAACCCACGTCCACACGGAGATAATTGTCCGAATCCAGCTCCAGATGGCCGCGGAACAGTTCGGTCGCGGGCGCGTGGCCGATCGCGACGAAGGCGCCGTCCACTTCGATCCGCTCGGCGGGCGCGCCACTGGCGTCGACCAGTTCCAGCGCAACCAGTTTCTCCGGCTCCCCGCCGGCGACGAAGCTGCCGACCGCGCGATTCCACATCACCTTGATGTTCGGATGCGCGAACAGGCGCTTCTGCAGGATCTTCTCCGCCCGCAGATGATCGCGGCGGTG
Organism: Sphingomonadales bacterium UBA2369; assembly: GCA_002344055.1. GTDB lineage: Bacteria > Pseudomonadota > Alphaproteobacteria > Sphingomonadales > Sphingomonadaceae > Allosphingosinicella. The sequence goes on along the minus strand of DDTH01000013.1, from coordinate 233,887 downwards.
GATCAGGATCACCTCCGGGCTGTGATTGGTCATGTAGAGCGCTTCTTCGACCGCGGTGTTGCCGCCGCCGATCACCACGACCTTCTTGCCGCGATAGAAAAAGCCATCGCAGGTCGCGCAGGCGCTGACGCCCCTGCCCTTCAGATGCTCCTCGCTCGGCATGTTCAGCCATTTGGCCTGCGCGCCAGTGGCGATCACGAGCGTCTCGCCGACATAGGTGGTGCCGCCATCGCCCTTCAGCCGGAACGGCCGCTGCGACAGGTCCACATCGACGATCTGGTCCCAGACCATCTTCGCGCCGACATGCTCCGCCTGCGCCTGCATCTCCTCCATCAGCCACGGGCCCTGGATGGTGTCGCGGAAGCCCGGATAATTTTCGACGTCGGTGGTGATGGTCAGCTGCCCGCCCGGCTGCATGCCCTGGATCACGATCGGCTCCAGCCCGGCGCGCGCGGCATAAATGGCGGCGGTGAGTCCCGCCGGGCCGGAACCCAGGATAAGCATTTTGGAGGAGATGGTGTCGGTCATAAACTGCCTTTCGCGAGGCCCCGAATTAGGTGTGCCATACGACCCGCGCAAGCCAGCGGGACAGGCTTGACGCGCGATCCCCGCGAGCGCCTTGTGGCGGACGGGAGGGACGCCACATGACGCAATGGCTGGCCCAGGGCGAAGGCGAACCGGGATGGATGGCAGATCCAATCGCTTTTATGCTCAATGCGAGTTCGGCCGACTCCTTCTTCGCCGACTGTTTCGAACGCAAGCATGTGCTGGCCTCGTCCGCCGACCCGCGCCGCTTCGACGATCTGCTGAGCGTCGAGGCGATCGACGCCTTCATCAATGGCGGCGATCTGCGGCAGGGCATGCTGGAGCTGGTCCGCCATCCCGACCGGATCGACCCGTCGCTCTATCTCAGCACGGACGGCCGCGTGATCGCATCGGCGGTGACCGAGCAATATCTGAACGGCGCGACGGTCATTCTGCCGCAGCTGCACGAATCGATGCCGCGGCTGGGCGCTTTATGCCGCGCGCTGGAGCGAATCCTGTCCTGCCATACCCAGACAAACATCTATCTCACCCCGCCGGGACATCAGGGCTTCGCCACGCATTACGACAATCATGATGTGTTCGTGTTGCAGCTTTCCGGCGCAAAGCATTGGCGGATATACGGAACGCCGATCAGCATCCCCTATCGCGGCGAGGGCTTCACGCTTGGCCAGCACGACCCCGGCGAGGTCACTGACAGCCTGACGCTGCGGGCGGGCGACTGCCTCTATCTGCCGCGCGGCGTGATGCACGATGCGCCCAATGCGGGGAACGAACCCTCGCTGCACATCACCGTCGGCCTGATCACCCGGACCTGGGCGGACCTGATGCTGGAAGCGGTGTCGGAACTGGCGATCGGCGAACCGGCCTTCCGCCGCTCCCTGCCGCCCGGCTTTGCCCGCCCCGGTTTCGACCGCACGGCCGCAGAGGCGCATTTCCGCGATCTGGCCAGGTTGATCGCCGACAAAGCAGTCATGGACAATGCCTTCGACCTGATGGCGCATGAATTCCTGCGCTCGCGGCGCCCCGAGGTCACCGGCGTCCTTGCCGCCGGGCCGGAAGCGCCGGTCGACGCAAGCCGCTTCCGCCGCCGTCCCCTGGTGCCGTTCCAGCTTGCCGACGATGACGGCCGCATCGCGCTGATCGGCCCGGGCGGCGACATCTTCTTCGGCACGGGCGATTTGCCCGCGCTCGAACTTGCACTTTCGGGCGATGCGTTTGGGCGTGACGACCTGTCGACCGCCGCCGATCCGCATTACGTAATCCGCAAATTATGGGCGAACGGCTATCTCGAACGGGTCGAGCAAGACTGAACCGTCACCAATTCTGCAATATCTGGTGCCAGCGGGCCGTGTAACCGCGCCGCGTCATCTCGGCCTTGCGAGCGTCCGCTTCCGCCGTGTCGTACACCGTCCGGCCGTCCGAATAGGTCGTCGCCCATTCGGTGTAGGTCTGCATGTTGCACTCGTCGTTGGAGCGGCTCGGATGGTCGACCCAGCAGACTTGATAGGTTCGCTCGCGGCGGCCCGTCGGATAAGCGTCGCCATCGCGCCGGCCGCTGCAATTGCGCCCGCGGCCTCCCGGATCGGAGGGATCGCGATCGCTGCAGCCTGAAACAGGCGGCTGCGGCGTACAGCGCCGGCCGCGTCCGCCCGGATCGGCGCTGGAGCCGGAATCCGTGTCGCTACAGCCCGTCGGCGGAGGAGGCGGCGGCCGGTTCTGGCAATTGCGCCCGCGCCCGCCGGGATCGCCGCGCGGCGGGGCCGGATCGCGATCGGTGCAACTCGGCTGCGCCTGAGCATCGCCGCTGCCGGCGAGCACGACGCCCACCGGCACGCCCGCGACGGTGGCTAGGAATGAGCGGCGGCTGACTTTCGGAAGCTGCTTCATGATGCGTCCTTCCCGATCCGCGCCGGATTGAACCGGCTGCGCGTCGCGCAGGGAAGGAACCCATCATATCGCGCCAAGGCGGTCGGAGGCCGGGGACATGACCCCGGCACGGCGAACGACTCGTCCCCGCGCGGCGGTGGATGGTTAACGCAGTTTAGACGGGCGAGCGAGTCCTTACGGAGGCGGAACCTTCATCGGCCTGCATGTCTGGTGGGGATGGTAGCGGAGGACCGCTCCCACCGACATCGCCAGAGGCGATCCTTTAAGGCTTGATATCCGGCGCGTGTCGCCGCGCTCTCGGGGCGCGCGCGCCGCCTGCCCAGGCCGCTCGGGAGGCGAACTGGGCGCCCCTGTAGCCGCGCTACAATCCCGAGGGCCGCACCACCCTTAAACCTGCGCCTCACCCGCGCAGGATCATTCACGCACCGCACGGCCGCGACCCCGTCGCAGCCGGCGGTTTCGTGCGTCCATCGACTCCGCATCCGGGGGCCGAAATGATATTGCTCGACCGCACGCTCGACAGGGCTGCTTCCACCCTCTCTTTCCCCTGTTCGCAGAAGCGCGCGTCATGATCGCGCGCGATACAAAGCAGGTAATCAGGCGCGCCGCAGCGCAACTCACTGGAAAAGTCCGCGGGCCGGACCAACGCGTCCGGCGCAACAGCTACGACGTTGACGACGCGCGCGCGCGCGTGTTTTCGCCGATTGGCGACGGGACAGTCCGGGGCGCGCTAGGCTGGATCGAGGACCTGCTGAAAGCCGCCAAGGAGTTTGACCAGGTCACGCGCCACCGCGACGGCGGAAGAGGCCCGATAACGCCCTACGGCATAACGGTGCTGGAGGCGCTGCTGACCGGCAATGTGCTAGACTTCAAGACCGGGCGCCTCGAGCCTGCAATTGCCTGGATCGAAACGGTAACGGGATTCGCCCGCAAAACGGTGGTCGACGCCTTGGCACGCCTGAAGCGGCACGGCTTTCTCGACTGGGTTCGGCGCAGCCAACGCACCGGAAACGATGAAGGCCCACAACGCGAGCAGGTCACAAACGCGTACTTCTTCGACATCGGGAAGCTGCCAGCGCGCGTCCTGCAGCGCTTCCGCGACCTGAGGGAGCGCCGGCACCGGCGCCTCGGCAATGCCGCCGCCACGTCCGTCAGCGGGCGCCCTGTGGAGGGACCGCCCCTCGATCCCGAACTGGAAGCGATCCTTGGCCGCCTCGGCGCCATGATCCCGAGCGCGAGTTCAGATTAGTGCCACTGTACCCCCTCAAGGATCTAAAGGAGATGATGACGAGCTTCGCTCGACGCAATTTTATCTGAACCTTCACACCATCGTCCTGCTAAATAGGAATCACCCGACCTTGCACCGAGGGCGGGGGCGCCGGCTTGCGCCGGCGCATGGCTCGGCAATGGCCGCGCGGGGCAAGTTTCGGGCCAATCGCGAACGCCCCTGCACTTCGATGGCATGTCTGCAAAGCACTCAAATCGAATGGAACTTTGCCCCTTTTCTATAACGTCCGTTCCGCATACGTTTCGGCGATGAATCGGCGATCGAGGATCTGGCCAACGCAGTATCGGACTGTCGCCGCGATGCTCGCGGCGGGCGTCGTTGTTCGAGTTGGCTGCGCCAAATGCAGCACGGTGTTCGATGTCGATCTAAAGGCCGTCGAGCGCACGCGGGGCGGACACGCCTCGCTGATCAATGCTCGCCCGGCGTGCAAAGTCACACGCTGTCGCGGCGAAGCCTATTTCCTTGCGGCCTTCGACATGGACAAGCCGCTGCAGACACTGGTGGAACCTGACACCAATCCGCTCGGCCTAGACGGCCAGCTGCCTTGCGATCTCGAGCCTGAAAATCCGCCGCCGCGGCCTGCCTCGGCGGCTAAGCTGAGGCGCGCCGGCATGCATCAATCCGCATCTGCGTTCGCGCCGCGCTAAGGGCGAAATTGCCCTCGGCCGTCAACGGTCGGCCGAGAGCGTCAAAACATGCCCCAAAAGCCAGTAGGTGGGGCGGGGTGCACAGTCCGGCGCGCGACATCGAGGTGACCGGCCGGCGCGCTAGTGCGATCAGTCGCGCGCGGCGCGGGTGGCGGCGACCATGTCCTGGAAGAGCGTGGCCTCGGTCGGCAGGCGCGGTTGATGGTAGCAGATGGCAACGTCGCCGCGGGCCAGGCCTACCAGCTGCTCTTCGGTGAAGAGTTCGGCCATTTCGCTGGTGGTATATTGGCTGACCCACTCATTGCCGCGGATATCGCGGCCGAGGAGGAAGTGGATGCCATCGATGCTGGTGCTGGTCATTTCGCGTTCCCTGTTATGATATACGGGGTATATCTCTTCGGGTCGACCCGGTCCAGCAAAATATGATATATTTCGTATATCTTTTAGCTTGCGTCACCCCGTCCTGACTGATATATTACATATATCACGACGGGGAACGAAGATGATTAGCAGCCGGGAAATTCTGAAGTCGCTTAAGAAAGATGGCTGGTATGATGTCGCGACGAAAGGCGATCACGTCCAGCTGAAGCACGCCACTAAGCCCGGCAAGGTCACGGTCCAGCATCCGGTGAAAGACCTCTCCCTTCGCAACATCATCAGCATCGAGAAGCAAAGCGGCTTGAAACTCCGGCCTTAGGGCCGGGTCTCCCGACGATTGTGAATTGAAGACCCCCGCCAAGCTAGATATATTCCGTATAACAAAGGATAAGAACGATGCCCCTCCAATACTTCCCCGCGATCATCGACCGCAGCGCAGACGGCTTCGGCGTCAGCTTCCCCGATTTCCCCGGCTGCATCGCAGCGGGCGACACTATCCAGGCAGCCGCGATCAACGCGGAAGCGGCGCTCGCTCTGCACCTTGAGGGTATGATCGGCGACAAGGATCCTATCCCCGCGCCATCCTCGCTTGACGACATTGAGCCGATCGAGGGCGGCGACGACGTCGCGCACATCTTGGTGCGCGCCGAACTGCCCGGCCGCGTTACTCGCGTCCTGTTGTCAATGGACGAAGGCGTCGTTGCTGCGGTCGATGCGGTTGCCAGCAACCGTTCCGCCTTTATCGCCGAGGCGATCCGGGAGCGGCTCGCACGCCTGGCGCAGTCACCCTTCTATACGGTGAAGCCGCGGCAGGTTTACGTGATGCTCGCGAAGGGCAATCGTTGGCGGGTCTGCCCGCACTGGACCGAGCAGCGCGGCGGCCGAGCCGTCCCCGCAAGCACCGTGCTGCCGGATCGGTTCGACAGCTCCGCCGCCGCCGTCCTGTTCGCCTCGCGGCTTTATGACGTGCCGGAAAGCAAGGTGATCGTGCGGGAGACGTCGGCGCTCTAGCCGCTTCGGAGCTAAAGGATCGACGGCGCTTAAGCCGCCGCCGCCACGGCCACCACCGGTCCCTTATACGGGTCGAACGCGACCGCCTCATAGCCCAGCCAGTCGTTCAGCTCAATAAAGCGCGCCTGCAGCGGCTCGATCTCATTGAGATGGAAGATCTCGCTCGCCTTATCGACCGGACCTAGCGCGGCGTTCTGGGGAATGACACCGATCAGCTGCGGCGGCGTCCGGTGCGCGGCCAGCATGTCGTCGCGCGTGGTCGATTTGATCCCGAGGAACTCGTCCTTGGCGGCCACCTCGCTGATCGGGATGATCTGCACACCGTCCTTCTTCCCCTTCGGCGCGTGCAGGAACAGGTTTTTGAAGTTCCCGACGCCCTTCGATTCCTTCAGCGCCTTGCGGATCGCGTCGGCATCCTCGTTGGTGACGGTCTCCTCATTGAGGTAGAAGACGAAGCCGGCATGGCTGCCGTTCAGATAGTAGCGCCGGCGGAAAAGCGTCGCGGCCTCGTTGAGGAATCCCGACTGCAGGGCCGACATATATTCCGGCACGCCGTAAATCTCCTGGCCGACATGCTCCTGGTTGAGCTGGAAGACGCTGCCGGGAGCGAACTCATGCTCCTGGCGCCAGCCTGGAACGAAGAAATAGCGACCTTCCTCGACGCCGCGGCGGGTGTAACGCGCCAGGCTGTGCACAAGCCGGAGAGGCTGACGGATCATATTGTCGCGGCGCTCCAGATAGGCATGCCCCATCACGAGGAAGTCGAGCGCGAATTTCCGGAAATTGGCACGGTCGAGCCAGCGCGACGGCCGGAAGTGCTTCGCCAGCAGGTTCACCTTCAGCCGGATCGCGCTCGCATGGTGCGGCGCGATATCGAAGGCGCGAGCCAATCCGTCCGTCGATACAGGCGGGTGGTACCAGCGGCCGTTATGCCAGCATTCGACATGCTGAAGCAGCTCGCGCCGATCGAGCACGCCTTCCGGGTCGCCGAAGGCGAATGCCTGGATCGCGTTGCTGCGCTGCGCCGCGGCTTCGTCTGCGGCGTCCGTCTCGCGCGGCCCGGCGGCCATCGCTGATGTCTCGGTCATTTCAGTAAATCTCCACGGTGGATTTCTGGCCGCCAAGCTCGCCGTCGAAGCTCTCATTGTAGAGCACGTGCATGATCGCCCAGGCGACGTCGGCATGGCCGGTATCGCCCGATCGGCTCGCAACGTAGGTCAGCTGGCGCCCTGACTTGGTCAGCTCCGGCCGGATCGACATGAAGCTGGCGGAAATGTCCTTGTCGCCGGCATCGTACTGCAGCCGGCCGGCGGTGATGATGTGCTTCGCCTTCAGCACCATCAACGATTTCAGCGGCGCGGAATATTCGAAGCCCCGCACCATCGGGAAGCGCGGCACGACGAGCTGGTAGACCGCTGAGCCGGCTCCCGTCTTGTCGATCGCGATATCGACGACGTTGTACCGGGCCATCATGCGGAAGATCGCTTCGGCCTGGACTTCGTAGCCGCCCTTCAGCCGGAGCTTCTCGAGCACCCGATATCGGCCGCCTTTCGCGGTCGGCAACGCCACCACGACCAGGGCGGCATCGTCGCCCTGGGCGCTCTCCTGCGGATCGTAGCCGATCGCCACCTCGCCATTGCCGAACGGCCGCAGCGCGAAGGCGTCGAAGTCCCGCCAGCTTTCAAAGGTATCGACCCGGCAGCGGTTCATCAGCGCGAGCGGGAAAGCCGACTGGGTGTCGTCGACGAACTCGCACATGAAGAGATTGTCGAAGACGTCCGGCGACTTGCGCCGGCGCAGCTCGTCAATGTCGAACAGGTCGCAGCCGCCGGCGGCCGCATCCTCGATCGTCACCTTGTGGCGCCAGATCCCGTCGGCGCCCAGGGTGCCGGCGCGCAGCCCTTCCGCGTAGAGATCGATCTTCGTCCAGTCGGCCTTCGGCTTGCCCTCGTTGGCCTTCTCGCCGGACCATTTCTTGTAGGCCTCGTGCGCGATCGTGGACGGGGTCGAAAAATAGGTTTCGCGGTAGCGCTTCTGCGACGCCATGCCGCTGGCGACGTCGTCGGTCGTTTCGAAGTCCTGCGCCCAGAAGCATTCGTCGTAATAGAAATTGCCATGCTCGCCCTGGGCGGTGCGATAGTTCGCGCCCAGGAAGAACAAGGTCGGCCGCTCGAGCGGCTGGCCCGTCTCCGGATCGTCGCCGCGGTCGATCAGCAGATGCTCGCCCTTCAGCATCACGCCGGTGACGCGGAAAACGAACTCAACGATGTAGCGGCGGAAGATGTCCGCCTGGCGCCTCGAGGCGGACAGGAAGATCTGGTTGCGGCCGGTCTGCAGCGCGTCGATCAGCGCCTCGCGCGCGAAATACCAGGTCGCGCCGATCTGCCGGCTCTTCAGGATGAAGCGGGTGCGCTGATTGCGCGCCTCCCACCAGGTCAGCTGGTACTCGAAACATTCGTCTTCGAATGCCTCGATCAGCTGCGCCGCCATCTCGGCGTCGATCAGGTTCGGGCGCTTCGGCTTTTTCGGCCCGGCATTGCGCCGCTCCACGTTCGGATTGAGATCCGCCTCGTTGCCGGTCTGGCGATATTTGCGGCACCGCTCCATCCGCTCGATCTGGCGGCCGAGCAGGTCGATCTCCTTGAAGTCGCCCCCGGTCTTCGATTCCTTCGCGACCAGCTGCTGGAAGCGCACGATCAGGCATTCCTCGGCCGCGCGGATCGGCGCTTCCTCGTCCCACTTGTCGCGCTGCTTCCAGGATTCGACCGTCGATCGCTTCAGCGGCCGCCAGTCCGGAAACACCTCGCCGACGCGGTTGATCTCCTCAACCGCCTGGGTGACGCCCCACCCGCGCCAGTACAGGCTCCGCGCCCAGCGGCGCAGATCCCGTGCTTCGGGGCGATCGATCGGATGGAGCAGCATGCAGCGTTCCGGCGAGGACAGGTCAGCGCGCACGCTAACCCCGACGCCGCCGCCGCGGCCTGTGGCGGCTGTTGTAGACGCCGCCTCTACAACAGCCCTCGCTTGAGCGAGCGGCCTCAAATCCGGCTCTTATGCGCGTATCGGCGGCGCCCTGGTTCCTTCCCCCTGGCCGGGGCGTCGCCACCACGAAACTCAGCTCCGGAGCGCGTCTTGAAGCTCAGCAAATTCTTCCGCGTCGCCCTTGAAGGCGGCACTGTCGATGGCCGCACCATCGATCGCGCCTGGATCGAGCAGATGGCCGCCGGCTACAACCGGGACACCTACACCGCGCGGATCAATTGCGAGCACCTGGCCGGCTTCTCGCCCGAACCTCCCTTCAACGCTTATGGCTCGGTCCATGCCCTGAAGGCCGAAGAGGTCACGATCCAGCTGGACGGCAAGCCAGTGAAGAAGCTGGCGCTGCTCGCCCAGCTCGAGCCGAACGATCAGCTGGTCGCAACGACCGGGAAGGGCCAGAAGCTCTTCACCTCGGTCGAGATCGCGCCGAACTTCGCCAACACCGGCAAGGCTGGCCTGGTCGGCCTCGCGATCACCGACAACCCGGCCAGCCTCGGCACCGAGATGCTGACCTTCGCCGCCACTCTTGGCGAGCGCAATCCCTTCAACGCGCGCAAGAAGGACGCCGCCAACCACTTCTCCGAAGCGGTCGAAGCGGCGATCGAGCTCGAGGACCCGGCCGACGACAAGACCGGCTTCGCCGCGCTGATGGAATCGGCTCGCGCCTTTTTTTCCCGGGAAGGGGAAAAACCGAAGCCGCCGGCGCCACCGGAGCTCAAGCAGGATGCCGCTACGGTCGATCTGTCCGCGCTCACCGCCCGCTTCACCGAAGGCTTCGACAAGCTGACCTCTGCGATCGGCGCCCTCGGCACCGAGACGAAGGGCGATATCGCCAAGCTTCGCGGCGAGCATGACGCGCTGAAGCTCGCGGTCGAAGGCACCGACGGCTCGAAAGACCGGCGCCCGCCGGGGACCGGCGGCGGCGCGTCGAAGTTCGCCACGATCGACTGCTGATCGCCCGCCCTCGCCCATCCGAACGCTGACAGGAACCAAGCACGATGCTCCGCGAAACCCGTATCGCCTTCAACAATTACGTCGGCCAGGTGGCCGCGCTCAACGACGTCGAGGCGGGTGAAGTCGTCACGACCAAGTTCACGGTCGCGCCCAGCGTCGAGCAGAAGCTCGAGGAGCGGATGCAGCAGTCGAGCGAGTTCCTCGGCAGCATCAACATCTTCGGCGTCGTCCAGCAGGAAGGCGACAAGGTCGGCATCTCGGTCACCCGCCCGATCGCGGGCCGGACCAACACCGCCGGCGGCACGCGCCGCACTCCTACCGATCCGACCGACACCGGGGATCTCGGCCGCTACCGCTGCGAGCAGACCAACATGGATCATGCCCTGCGCTATGCAAAGCTCGACGCCTGGCGTCACAAGCCGGAATTCCCGCAGCTGATCAGCTCGGCGATCCTGGCGCAGCAGGGCCGCGACCGGATCATGATCGGCTGGAATGGCATTTCGGTCGCCGCCACCACCGATCCGGTCGCCAATCCGCTGCTGCAGGACGTCAACAAGGGCTGGCTCTTTAAGATCCGCACCTTCGCGCCGGCGCGCCATCTGCAGGACGGCGCCCTGACCGTCTACAACAACGGTACGAACAATCCCGGCCTGAAGGCGATCTATGTCGCCGAGGGGACGCTGTTCTCGGGCGCGAATTCCACCACGGCCGAGGCGGACTATGTCAATCTCGACGCGCTGGCCTATGACGCCGTCAATCTGCTGGACGAATGGCACCGCGACGATACCGACCTGGTCGTGATCGTCGGCCGCGATCTTGTCGATGACAAGTATTTCCCGATCATCAACAAGGCCGCGAACACCGCATCGGAAGTCGAGGCGCGCGACCGCATCCTGCAGTCGGCGAAGCAGATCGGCGGCAAGCCGGCGGTCCGCGTTCCGTTCTTCCCGCCGAATGCGCTGCTGATCACCAGCCTCGATAACCTCTCCATCTATTTCCAGGAGGGGACGCGTCGCAAGATGGTGAAGGACGAGCCGGAGCTCGACCAGATCGCCAACTACGAGAGCGTCAACGAATGCTATGTGGTCGAGGAATATGGCCGCTGCGCATTCGTCGAGAACATCGTGATCGGCAAGGCGCCGGCGCGGCCCGCCCCTTAACCTCACGCGATAGGAGCAGACCGCACCATGAGCCTCGCCCGCCGCCATCGTTCCCTGATGCTCGCCGCCGCTGCCGCGGCGATCGGGACGCTGCCGCCTGAGCAGCGCCCCACTCCGGGCCCGGAGGCCACGGAGTACGAGCTGCTGCGCGCGCAGCTGGGCGAGGACCTGCGCCGCCTGAAGGACATCCAGTCGATCGAGAAGAAGATCGAGCTGAAGCGCGAACTCGCGCCCAAATATTTTCCCTGGGTCGAGGGCGCGCTGCGCGCGGCAGAGGAATCGGGCAAGGCCGGTCCCGACGATATCGTCACACAGGTGATGATCTGGTCGATCGACGTCGGCTCCTACGCGTCGGCGCTCCATCTCGCCCGTCACATGATCCGCTACGCCCTGCCGATGCCGGATCGGTTCGATCGCGGCGTCGAGGCGTTCGTCCTCGAATCCGTCGCCGATTCCGCGCTGAAGGCGATCGGCTGCGGCGAGACCTTCGACCGCGAGCTGCTGCTTGAGGCCGAGGAGGCAACCGACCACGCGGACATGCACGACGAAATCCGCGCCAAGCTCGCAAAGGCGATCGGCCTCTTGCTCGCACAGCAGGCCGAGGATGAGCCGGCTGAAGGCGAAACCACGGGCGGACCCGCCGGCGGCAAGCGCGCCGCGGCCGAGGCCGCCCTGGCCAGGCTGCGCCGCGCCTATGAGCTGGACGCCCGCAGCGGCGTCAAGAAGCAGGTCGAACGCCTCGAGCGCGCCGTTGCCCAGTTCGCGGCGGCGGCCGACCAAGACTCCGCTCCGGCCGGGCCGAAGCATGGGTCGGGGGATCCGGAGGGGACGCCTGGTCCGGACGCCGGGAATCAGGTTTCGGGTGTCCCCGAAAATCCCGGGCAGATCGACGCGGCTACGGCTGCGGCAGAACCCGCCCCGGAGCAGGCCCCGCCGGAGGCCGTGGAAGTGAAGGCACCAGCCAAGCGAAGGAATCGAGCATGACCGCCGCCCTGTTCTACATTCTGCCTCTCATCGCCGTCGCCGCCGCCGCGATCGGCACGCCGTGGTTCTTCGCGCCGGGGATGCTCTGGCTGCAGCGCCGGCACCACGACCATCTGATTCCGGGCACGCCGCGCTCCTATCGCGTCGCCTGACCCTTCACGGCCGATCGGCCGTCACCAGCTGCGCCCCGGCGCCAGGGAGCGGAGAAAGCACGGACAACGGGTGTCATGCCCACTTGCCCGGGACTTCTCCCCACTCCCTGCATTTGACCAGGAAAGGCTTGGCCGACCATGTCCGGCTTCGTGTCCGCGCCACCTTCGGCCGTCGTCGATCCGGATCAGCCGGAAACGGTCGCGGCCGACCTGGTCGCGGGCGACGCCTTCTACCCTGGTCTCTCGATCACCGCGTTTCGCGATGCGATGCGCGTTCCTGAAGTGGTGACCGCAACCCGCGTTCGGGATGCGCTGCGCGGCGGCATGCTGACCGTTCGGCGCGAGCTGCGCAGCTGGAAAGCCGGCCACGTCGCCGCCGGCGCCGCGACGCTGGCCGCGATCGATGCTGAGGAAGTCGACGGCCAGAACGCCGGCGAGCTGCTCTACGCGCGCGCCGTTTTCGCCTTCGCCGCGGCCGACCTGGCCGAAACGCATGGCGAGATCTCCGCGACGGCCGACAGCCGCGATCGTGACGACGTCCGCACCATTACCGCGGCCGAGCACCGCCGAAACGGCATTCACGCAGTCCGGGACCTGCTCGGCAGGACCCGCACGTCGGTCGAGCTGATATGATCCGAGTCACCGCGCACGCCGGCGAGCCGCTCGATGAGCTGCTGTGGCGCACGGTCGGCCGCAGCGCGGTCGAGCCGGTGTTGCTCGCCAATCCGGGCCTGGCCGAACTCGGCCCCTTCCTGCCCGAAGGGACCATCGTCCTGATTCCCACGGTCGCAACGGCCGCGCCCGCCGCGGTCCCGCTTCTTCAGCTCTGGGATTGATCGCATGGACCCGTTGATCCTGCAGACGCTGGCCCCGCTCGGCCCCCTGGGCGTGACGATCTGGATCCTGCTGCGGCGGGAGGAGCGCGATCGTCAGGATCGGCTGGAGCGTGAGAAGCTTGATCGCGACAGCCGCAATCTGGAATCGGTGTCGCGCAACACCCTCGCGTCCGCCCTGACCGCGCTCACCATGCGCATCACCGGGCAACCGAACCTGCCGGGAGGCGACGATGCCCCCCGCGGCTGACAGCCTGGGCCGTGCCGCCGATCGGCTGCTCGGCGCGTGCCAGCGCGTGCGCGCCGTGAAGATCGTGCAGCTGCCCGCCGCGAACGCCGGCGTCGGCGCCGCGCTGCGCCGCTGTTTCGATTGCCCCGATGACCCCGATCTCGATCAGCTGCTCGCGCAGCTCGACACCCTGCCCGGAGTGCTGCCGTCATGACCGACCGTTCGTCCCTCTTCGCGTTGATCCGGCCCTGGCTCGATCGAGACAGCTTCACGCCGGCGCGGATCTCGGCGCTGGACGGCTTTTGCGATCGTATCGGCCTCGCGCCCGCGCCGGAAACGCCGCCGGCGGCGGCGAACGACACCTACGATCGGGAGAAGCTCTACGCCGAACTGATCCGCGACGAGGGCCTGCGCCTGCAGGTCTATCGCTGCACCGCCAACAAGCTGACGATCGGCATCGGCCGCAACCTCGATGACAATCCCCTGACGGCCGAGGAAGAGCGGCACCTCGGCAAAACGCAGCTGCAGGTGATCCGCACCGGCATCACGCGCGAGCAGGCTTTCTGGCTGAAGGCGCGGGAAGTGGAGAAAGGCGAGCGCGCGCTCGACCAGCATTTGCCCTGGTGGCGACGGCTGAATGACACCCGCCAGCGCGTGCTGCTGAACATGTGGTTCAACCTCGGTACCGCCGGCCTGCTGAAATTCAACAACACGCTGCGCCTGGTCGAAGCCGGCAGTTACAGCGCGGCCGCGTCGAACATGCTGGCCAGCTTGTGGGCGCGGCAGGTCGGCGATCGGGCGCGCCGTCTCTCCCTGATGATGAAGAACGGGAGCTAAGCCGGTGAATTTCAAGAACTGGACACCGCTCGAATGGCGCATCGCCTTCGCCCTGGTCATGCTTGCCATTGCGGGTGCCGGCGCGTGGTTCCTCGCCTACAACGCGCTCGATCGCCTTGCCGAACTGGCCGCTATGACGAGCGAAGTCTGGCCCCTCGCCTATTTCGCCTTCGGCGTCCTGGTCGTGCTGGCCATCACGCCGTTGAGCTTCGCGATCGTCGTCGGTCTGCGCAACTTCCGCGCCGACGTCGGAGCCGCCGGCGTCCGCTTCGAGGCGAACGCCGACGGTAGCGGCTCCGCCGAGATCGAGGCGAGGCAATGATCGCCACGGCTGCAGCCTGGCTGATCGCCCGTGGCGTCAGCGCCCGCCTGGCGCGGCCGCTGGTGATCGCCGCCGGCGCGCTGCTGGTCGCCGCCGCCCTGCTCGGCCTGGCCCGGTGCGCGATCGGCGCCCACGATCGGCGCGTCGTCGCCGATCATGAGCTTCGCCAGTCACTCGCCGAAGCGATTGCCGTCGCCGGCGCGCGCGCCGCGGCCGACGCGGCCAACGCCTCGGCCGAACTGCTGGCCCGCCGGCGCGATGAGCGACTGAAGGAAAGGATCGACAATGCGGTCAAAGACCATCCTGACGCGGTGCGCCGCCCTGCTGGCCCTGCTGTCGGCGGCGTCCTTGACGAGTTGCGCGGCCGATAAGCCGCGGATCAACCCGGCGGTCAGCCATCCCGAACGTTCGCGCGTCGCGCCCGAGGGGACGCCGTTGGTCCCGGCGGCGTCCGTCGCCTGCGCCGAGGATCCTTCGCGTCGATGCGTAACCGACGCCGACACGGCCGAATTCATCCGCAGCCTGGTCGCCGCGCTCGATCGCGCCAATCGCAAGCTGTGCTGGCTCGGCGTGTTCCATGGCTATGCGCCCTGCGAAAGCGCGCCCGAGTGAAGAAGCCCGACAGCCTTCGGGCGGCCTTGGTCGAGGCTATCCGCGACGGGGAGGGCGCGAAGATCCTCGCGCGCGATCCCGAGGCGCTTCTGATGTGGATCGACCAGGGGACGCTCGCCGTCCGCGCCGGCGATCCGCCGTCCTACGAATGGCGCTACCGCCTGTCCCTGACCCTTACCGACTTTCCTTCCGATCGGCCCGACGAGGTCGCGCTGGTGATCGTGCAATGGTTGCACGTCCATCAGCCGGATCTGCTGCTCAACCATGCCAAGGGCAACGAGGCTTTCCGTTTCGACGTCGATATCATCGACGAAAAGACGGTCGATTGGCAGGTGGAACTCCGCCTCTCGGAAGCGGTGATGGTGGCACCCGGGCAAGGCGGCGGCCTCGCCCTCTCCTATCCGCGCGAACCTGCCATCAGCGAACAGGCGATCGTCGATGCGATCGTCGCCGGCGTCGCGATCGGGCCGGACGGCATCCCCGTGACCTTGGTTGATGGCTGAGGATCTGCGCGAACTCGAGCGCTGGCTTGCGCAGATGGTGCAGAACCTCACCCCCGGCGAGCGCATGCGCGCGCTCCGGCGTATGGGCGGGGCATTGGGCACCTCGACGGGGCGCCGCATCGCCGCGCAGCAAAACCCGGACGGCAGCGCCTTCGTGCCGCGCAAAAAGGGCAAGCCGCGCCGGACCGGCCAGCCGAAGAGCGGACCGATGTTTCGGCGGCTGCGAATGGCGCGCTTCCTGCGCAAGCAGGTCGATCAGGACCGGCTCTCGATCAGCTTCGCCGGCGGCGCCGAACGCATTGCCCGCCCTCACCAGCTCGGTCTTCGCGGCAAGGTCAACGCCGATGGCACCGGCCCGGAATATACCTATCCGCGCCGGCAGGTGCTGGGGATGACCGACGCCGACATGGACGCGATCCGCACGATCGCGCTCGACATGGTCCGGGGGAAGTGACCTGCGCTAGATTGGCGGCTGCCTGAATAACCAGGCCAGGAAGGCGCCCAGGACCACGCCGGCGAGCGCCAGGGCGCTGGATAGCACGGTCGTGGCATAAGCATGCTTTCGCGCCCGGGCCGTCGTGCGGCGATCGAACTCTGCCTGGGCGAACGCGATTGCCTGCCGGGTCTGATGCGAGGTCGAATTCAGCGTGTCGCGCTGGACCAGGTAGAAGTGAAGTTCGTGCTCCGGTACCCGGCGCATCTCGCGCATCGCCTTCGCAACCGCGTCGTCGTCGTTGAAGCTGACCCCTTCGGTGATCCGTTGAATCTGCATCCAATGCCCCTCCCCGCGGTCCCGGCGCCCCTGTTGTAGACGCCGCCTCTACAACAGTCACCGCCTAGCCGCTGCGCGCCCCTCCGCCGAAACCGGTCTGCCGCCATGACCGATCTCGCCGCCAGCTCTACCGCCGTCGATTTGTCGCGCCTTCCTGCGCCGGCGATCGTCGAATTGCTGGATTACGAGACGATCTTCTCGGCCTATATCGCGGACCTGCAGGAGCGGCTTCCGATCTTCGACGCCAATGTCGAATCCGATCCCGTCGTAAAGCTGCTGCAGGTCGCCGCCTATCGCGAACTCATGCTGCGGCAGCAGTTCAACGATCGCGCCCAGCAGCTGCTCGTGGCCTATGCCACGGGCAGCAATCTCGATCACCTCGCCGCTCTGCTGAGCGTCGAGCGCCTGGTGGTCGATCCCGGCAATCCCGGCGATGGCATCGCTCCCGTCATGGAGGATGACGGCAGCTTGCGGCGCCGGATCGTGCTTGCGCCGGAAAGCTGGTCGGTCGCCGGGCCGGAACTGGCCTACGTCTTCCACGCCCGTTCGGCCGATGGCCGCGTCGCCGATGCGAGCGCGACGTCGCCGCTGCCCGGCGAGGTGCTGATCACGATCCTGAGCACCGAAGGCGACGGCACCCCTTCCCCCGAGGTGATCGCCGCCGTGGAGGCGATCGTCAACGGCCGCCCGGTGCGACCGCTCGGCGACGCCGTCACCGTCCAGGCGGCCGAGCTTGTCGAGTTCGAGGTCGCGGCCATTGTTCACACCTTCAGCGGCCCGGATCACGACCTGGTGCTGAGCGCCGCTGAAGCCAGCCTGCAGGCGTTTCTGGCCGACAGTCGTCGCCTCGGCCGCGACATCCCTATTTCGAGCCTGCACGCCGCTCTGACGGTGCCTGGCGTGCAGAAGGTGGTCATGGTCTCCCCGCCAGCCGACGTGGTCTGCGGCGCCACCCAGGCGGCGCGCTGCACCGCGGTCGCGATCGAGCATGGCGGCTATGGCAACTGAACGTCTGCTCCCGCCCGGCAGCACCAAGGTCGAGCGCGCTGTCGCATCGCTCCTGGACCGCGTCGGCGCGGTGCCGGCGCCACTCGCGCCGCTGTGGGACCCCGCCACCTGCCCGGCCGAGTTGCTGCCCTGGCTCGCCTGGGGCTTCAGCGTCGATGTCTGGCAGCCCGGCTGGAGCGAGGCGACGAAGCGCGCGGCCGTCGCCGCGTCCCTCGCCGAACACCGGCTGAAGGGCACACCCGCCGTTGTCGATGCCGTGCTCGCCCGCTTCGACGCTCTGCTCTCGATCGTCGAATGGCACGAGACCAGCCCGCCGGGTGACCCCCACACCTTCGATGTCGTGCTCGAGCTGGTGACTGGCGAAGGGGTCGCGCCTGGCGGCGAGCGCGCGACGGCCGACTTCGCCGAGCGCATCATCCGCGACATCTACCGTGTGAAGCCGCTGCGCGAGCACATGCGGATGGTTCAGCGCATGCGCGTCAGCGGCTTCATCGGCGCCGCGGTCGGCGCCCAGATTGCCCTGTTCGATCGCCTGGACGCCGTCGCGGCCGAGGACACCGACCCGATGTGGCTCGCCTATTTTCAGACTGAATATGGCGAGCCGATCAGCGGGCCTGAAAACATCCTGCTGGAGACCGAGTGATGACAGCACTCCCGCTTCTCATCACGAATCTGGGCTGGGAAAAGTTCCTCGAGGCGCAGCTCGAACCCGAGATCGATCTCAACGTGGCGGAGATCGGCATCACCGCCTCGACCTTCGTCATGGCCCCCACGCTGACCGCCATCCCGGCCGAGGTGAAGCGGATCGACAATCTGTCCGGCATGGTCGCCGGCGCCGACACGATTCACCTGACCTGCACCGACGCGAGCAGCGACAGCTACACGGTGCGCGGCTTCGGCCTCTTCCTGGCCGACGGGACTCTGTTCGCCGTCTACGGCCAGAATGATCCCATCGTCCAGAAAAGCGCCAAGGCGACGATGTTGCTGTCGCTCGATATCCTGATGCTGCCGCAGCTGGTCAGCGAGATCACCTTCGGCGATTCCTCATTCAACTATCCGCCGGCCAGCGAAACGGTGAAGGGCGTCGCGGAAATCGCGACACAGGAGGAGACGGATGCCGGCGTAGACGACACGCGCTTCATCACGCCACTGAAGCTGGCGGCCCGCCTCGCCGCTCTGCTCGCCGGCGTCACCACGTCGCTCGCCGCCAAGGCCGACAAGGTCCGTACGATCCTGGGCGGGGGTCTGGTGACCGGCGGTGGCGATCTCAGCGCCAATCGGACGCTGACCGTCACCGCCGCGAACACGGCCGAACTGCTCGCCGGCACCGAAGCCGGCAAGGCGTTGACCCCCGCGGCGTTCGCGACCGCAGCGCGCAGCCTGGCGCAGAATGGCTGGGCGCGCCTCTATGACGGCACGATGTTCCAGTGGGGCCGCTTCACGGCCGCGTCGAACACCAACACCGCGGTCAGCTTCCCGACCAGCTTTCCGAACGCCTGCTTCGCCGTCACCGGCGGCGGTGGCCAGTCGGCCTCGATCGACAACAATTCGGTCGAGGTTCTGACCAGCACCATCACGACGGCCGGCTTCAGCGTCAACAACAGCTGCCCGGCCAGCCTGGGCGGCTCCTTCATCGCCGTAGGGAATTGAGCATGGCCGCCCGCAAAATCTACTTCGATCCCGCCACGCGCGGCTTCCTCGAGCGCGGCATGCAGCCGATCCCCGCCCGCGCCGTCGCGATCACGATTGCGCGCCACGCCGAGCTGCTGGACGGGCAGGCACAGGGCGCGGAGATCGTTGCCGGCGACAAGGGCCGCCCTGCCCTTCGATGGCCGTCCAGCTCAATCGAAGCACGGCGTGCCCAGGCGGTCGGCCTGGTCCGCATCGAGGCCCGCCGGCGGAGCAACGCCATCGCCGATCTGGCGCAGCGCGCCGACGACAATGCCGACATCGCCCGGGCCGCGATCCAGATCGCGCTCGAGGGCGCGACCACGATCGACGTCGCGCCGGCGCTCGATCGCGGCCGCGCGATCGACACCGTGCGCGCCCGCGCGGCCGCGCTCGAGGCGGCGATCGCCGACATGCCGGCGGAAGAATTGGCCGCGCTCGACGTCGGCATCGATCAGGTCTGGACCCGCGCCGATGGCTAAGATCACCGAACTGCCCCACGCCACCGCTTTCGCGGGCGAGGAGACCGTTGTCCTGGTCCAGGCCGAAGAGACCAGGCAGGCTCAATTAAGCGCGCTCATCGAAGCGTCCGCGCTTCTAGCCTCCACCTATCTGCAGACCGCCATGCTCGGGCAGCGGCGCCGGCGGATCGGCTGGATCAACCCCGACGACTATGTCGGCATCAGCTATCGCAACGATTACGGGGTCAAGTTCTTCGACAACGGCATGCGCCGCTACACCATGCGGCGCGACGACTACACGACGCGAGACGATTGGCGGATAGCCGGCATCCATATCACCTGCCCTGACGATGGCCTGTCCTACGTCGCGGTCAATATGGCCAGGGTGCGGGACCCGCTGCTGCAGGGCGTCGCGGCGACAATCATCAACGTCCACAATATCACCGGGAATGACACGACCGGCACCGGCTCCCTGGTCGCACCCTACAGAACGGTCGAAAAGGCGATCGCGGTTCTGAACGCGGATCCGGACCTCGCCAAAGTCTGGGATGTCCGCGTCCGCACGACAAGTTTCATCGGCGGCAATTCCGCCGGCTGGTCGTTGGGTACGCACACGATCGCGGCCGGGAAGAAGGTCCATATCCACGGCGTTGGCGCGACCAGGCCGGTGCTGATGCCGCAGGTCCGCAACAATTTCTCCAAGGCGATGTTCGCCTGGCAGCATCTCGGCGGCGGCGTCTACAAAAGCACGGCCGGCGCGATCAGTGTCGGCGCGCGCAACACCAACATCGTCTGCGATCTGTCGATCAACGACGAGAACGGCATGCCGATCTTCGGCGAGTGGCTCGCCGGGCCGTTCGCCGACGACGATGCTGTCGTGACCGCCATGGCCGGGCGCACCTCCGCCTTCCACACTTCGGCCGCCAACGCCCTGTACGTGAAGCTGGCCAGCGGCGCCGAACCGGATCCCGGCATCAACTACGCCTATGTCGAACTGAGCGGCGCATTCGCGCTGGCCCTCGGTGAGGGCAGCCGGGTCAAGATATCGAACTTCCGAATCATCACCAACGCGGGCGTCGTGACGCAAACGCCGCTCTTTGCGCGGCCGGCAGTCTACGCGCTCGGTCCGTCACAGCCGAACGTCGAGCACGACAACGAACTGGTGTTCGAGGATATCGAATCCTACGGCTCGAGCGGCAATGCGTTCGGCATGCAGTCGGTTCGGCGCTGGGTGGTCTGGAACAGCAAGGACGGCCACAGCTGGCTCGACGGCCCGAACCCGCACAGCCTCTACACCTCGACGAATAGCAACTCGCCGCTGGAGGGCAGCTGGCAGCATACTTTGATCTGGTGGCATTTGAGCCTGCATCACGGGCCGAACCCCTATTTCCGGCATAAGCCAGCGGTGAACAGCAGCGCCAATGCCTTCACCGAACACGACCGCGCCTGGAGCACGATCGGCGATTCCCGCGGCGGCGCGTCCAACGGCGCGGTCGTGGCCTTCGTCGGCGGGTCGAAGGGCCTGCTGATCGGCGTCGACACGCACGATCCCAAGCAGGTCGTGCCGTCGGCCGAGGTTTACTCCGCCGCCTATCTCGCCGCCGGCCACGCCGCATTCGCGCCCGCCGATCCGACCGAGTTGTTCTTGATCGACTGCGCGGGCTGGGCGCGGCCGTACGGCAAGACCTTCTACCTGGAGGGCGCGGCGAAGATCGTCGCGGCCGAGTTCCGGCATGACGGCCCGATCCGCAAGCAGCTGGCCGGCACCGGCACGCTGACCGATGGCTACGGCGGGAATCTCTAGCCGAGCGGCGTTTAACTGAATTTGGGATCCACCCCGAGGAGATCGGGGAGGGCAGAGCTGCGTCGACAGCTCTAGCCGCGGGCTGGCACCCGCACCTCGCGCGGCCCGGGCCGCGCTAAGTCTCCCCACCGGGCGCACCGGCGGGGCCATAAATAGAGCATTTACAATGGAGTCTACTGCCCTTCTGTCGCCCGTCACCCCCGTTCAACCCGCCGCCGGCTATATCGGCGGCAAGCGTAACCTATCTCGTCGCCTCGTCGCCATGATCGACCGGATCCCGCACGGTCTCTACGCCGAGCCTTGCGTCGGCATGGGCGGCATCTTCTTTCGTCGCCGCCGACGTCCGAAAGTCGAGGTGATCAACGACATCTCTGGCGACGTCGCGACGCTGTTTCGCGTGCTGCAAGAGCATTATGCCTACCTGATCGACATGCTGCGTTTTCGCGTCGCGAGCCGCGCCGAATTCCAGCGTCTTATCGCGATCCCGGGCGAACGCCTCACCGACCTGCAGCGGGCCGCCCGCTTCCTTTATCTGCAGAAGCTTGGCTTCGGCGGCCAGGTGTCGGGCCGGACCTTCGGCGTCAGCCCCGGGCAGAGCGCTCGCTTCAACGTCACGACGCTCGAGCCGATGCTGGCAGACATTCACGAGCGCCTTGCCGGCGTCACGATCGAGCAGCTCAGCTGGTCCGCATTCATTCCGCGCTACGATCGACCGGAGACGCTGTTCTACTTCGACCCGCCGTATTGGGGCTGCGAAGATGATTATGGCAACGATGTCTTCTCACCCGACGACTTCGCCGCGATCGCGGCGGCGCTGACCAGAATCAAAGGCCGCTTCATCGTCTCGATCAACGATGTCCCGCAGATCCGCGAGATCTTCGGTGCCTTTCACCAGATTGAGGCGCGGACCACCTACACCGTCGGCGGCGGCAGCAAAGCCCGGAGTGCCGGCGAGCTTATCATCACAAACGTGGCCGCGCTGGAACCGCAGGCGGCCAACGACGGCTGACGATTGTTGTAGACGCGGTTTCTACAACATAGCGGGCGCGCATCGCGCGTCCGCTTTCGCCACCATGCTGCGCGATGCGCGGTGCACCTGACATTTTCGAAGGCGACATGGGCGACCTGATCAACCTCGGCACCATCGCCGAGGTCGATCTGGCGCGTGGTCTGGTGCGCGTGAAGATGGGCGACGTCGAGACCAGCTGGATCCGCTGGTCGAGCGGCCGCGCCGGCGCGACGCGCATCTGGTCGCCGCCGTCCGCAGGCGAGCAGGTTGTCCTGGTCGCGCCGCACGGTGATCTCGCGGCCGCTTTCTGTTTCGGCGCGATCGCGTCCGAAGCCAATCCGCCTGCAGGCAATTCTCTGCGCGAGTTGATGATCTTCTCCGACGGCGCGATCGCCGCCTACGATCCCGAGGCAGGCGAGATGGAGCTACTGCTGCCTGAAGGCGGCAAGCTGCGCATCCTGGCCGCCGGCGGCGTGGAGATCGAGGCAAGCGCCGGCGTCACGATCAAGGGGCCGGTCTCGATCGAGGGCGACGTCTCCATCCAGGGCAGCGCCGAGGCGACCGGCGACGTGAAGGCCGGCGCGATCAGCCTGAAAACCCACAAGCATATCGGCGTTCAAGCGGGCGGCGGAGTCACGGGGGTGCCGCAATGATTCCCGGCCTCAGCATGACTGCAGTCGTGGCCTTCGTCGCTGCCATGGTCTGCATCTTCACCATCCCCGATCGGGCGTCGCTCGACCAGCACGGCGCGCGCGCCATGACCGGCCTCGTGCTGCTCGTCATCGCGGCGGTCGCCGCCGGCGCCGCGGCCATCCTCGGGCTGCTGAGTCTGCTGGCATGAACGGCATGGACCGCGAAACCGGCGCGCCGCTCGCCGGCGAGGCACACCTCGCCCAATCGATCGGCGACATCCTGACGACGCCGATCGGCTCGCGCGTCATGCGCCGCGATTACGGCTCGCTGCTGTTCGAACTGATCGACGCCCCGTTCAACGCGGCAACCCGCCTGCTGATGCACGCGGCGACGGCCGTCGCCCTCGCCCGTTGGGAACCTCGGCTGAAGCTCGATCGCGTCGATATCGCCCCCGGCGCCGTCCCCGGCGAGGTGACCCTGTCGCTGCAGGGACGGCGCACCGACGTCCCCGGCCCGAATTCCATCGCCCGCCTTTCCCTCCCGCTGCGCCTGGTCGGCGCGCCCACCGCTTAAGGAACTCGCCATGGCTCACGGCATCACCATCAACGAGATCACCACCGGCGCGCGCCCGATGGCGCCGATCGCGACCGCCGTCATCGGCCTGGTCGCGACCGCGGCCGATGCCGACGCGGAGGTGTTCCCGCTCGACAAGCCGGTGCTGATCACCGATGTGCGCGCCGCGATCGGCGAGGCCGGGACCGCCGGCACTCTGGCCAAGGTGCTGACCACGATCGCGCAGCAATGCTCGCCCATCCTGGTCGTGGTGCGCGTCGCCCCGGGTGTCGCGTCCGAAGGCGTGACGGTCGAGGAAGCGACCGCGATCAACGTGATCGGCGGCACGGCCGGCGGTAACTTCACCGGCCTGCAGGCATTGCTCGCGGCCGAAGCCCAGCTGGGCGTCCGCCCGCGCATCATCGGCGCCCCCGGCCTCGATACCCAGGAAGTGGCCGAGGCGCTTGCCACCGTCGCCCGCCAGCTGCGCGGCATGGCCTATGCCAGCTGCATCGCCGGCGGCGCCGACAGCGTTGCCGAGGCCGTACTCTACCGCGCCGAATTCTCGGCGCGCGAGCTGATGCTGATCGACAATGACTTTACCGGCTTCGCCGGGGAGCAGATCGCGACCGCGCTCGGCACGCGCGCCAGGATCGACCAGGAGACGGGCTTCCACAAAACGCTCAGCAACGTCGCCGTCGCCGGCGCGACCGGTCTGCTGTTCGATCGGCATTTCGATCTGCAGAGCGCCGATAACGACGCTGGCGTCCTGAACGCCGCCAACGTCACCACGATCGTCCGGAAGAGCGGCTATCGCTTCTGGGGCAACCGCACCTGCTCGGACGAACCGAAGTTCGAATTCGAAAGCGCGGTCCGCACCGGCCAGGTCCTGCAGGACACGATCGCCGCGGGCCTGATGTGGGCGGTGGACAAGCCGGTCACTCCCGGCCTGATCCGCGACATCCTGGAATCGATCAACGCGAACTTCCGGCTGCTCGCCTCGACCGGCCGGCTGGTCGGCGCGAGCGCCTGGTTCGACGGGTCGCAGAACGATGCTGCCAGTCTCGCCGCGGGCCGCGTGACGATCGACTACGATTACACGCCGTGCGCCCCGGCCGAGAACATCATCCTCAACCAGCGGATCACCGACCGCTTCTACGCCGGCATCTCCCCTTCCCGGTGACCCGCGACTGATTCCGCCCTGACCGAACCGACCTGAAAGGCTGCCGCCATGCTCCCGAGCAAGCTCAAGAACTTCAACCTCTTCAATGACGCGCAGTCTTATCTGGGCGTCTGCAGCGCGCTCACGCCGCCCAAGATCGCCGTAAAGGGCGAAGCCTATCGCGGCGCCGGCGGGCTGGGCGAGGTCGATTACGACCTTGGCCTGGAAAAGCTGGAGATGGAGGCGACGTACGGCGGCCTCGTCGTCGGCGTCATGCGTCAAATGGGGATGGTCCGGGTCGATGGCGTCCAGCTGCGCTTCGTCGGCGCCTATCAGAGCGACCAGACCGGCGGCGTCACCGCGGCCGAGATGCTGGTGCGCGGCCGTCACATGGAAATGGACACCGGCAACGTGAAGGCGGGCGACGATACCGAATGGAAGGTCAAGTCCACACTCAGTTACCTGAAGTGGACGGTGGCCGGCACGGTCGAAATGGAGATCGACATGCTGACCGGCCTGTACGTGGTCGGCGGCGTCGATCGTACGGCCGAGATCCGGGAGATCATCGGCGCGACCGGCGCGACGCCGTCCGGCGGCTCCGGCGGTCTGCTCGGCGGCGTCTCCGGCGGCGTCTCCATTCCGGGCCTCGGCAGAATCGGCGTCGGCGGCAACGGCTTCGGCTTCACCATCGACATCTAACGCAGCACGCCGCCCGCGCGGGCGGTTCTGAAAGGCAGAACATGGAAACCAGAAAAGACGGCCCGCAGCTCTCCGAAGAAATCACGCTCGACGTCCCCGTCGAACGCGGTACGGAGAAGATCGAAAAGGTGCGGATCCGCAAGCCGCAAGCCGGCGAGCTTCGGGGCCTCAATCTGCGCGAGCTGATCGACCAGGACGTCGACCAGGTCCGCAAGGCGCTTCCGCGTGTGACCGTGCCGTCGCTCACCGCGCACGAGATCGACCAGCTCGACCCCGCCGATCTGCTTCACATGGGCGGAGAACTGGCGCTTTTTTTCTTGAAGAAGGCGGATCGGCCGGCCTCCCTGAAAGGGTAGAGCCGATAATGGCGGAGCTGGCTTATTTCTTCAGCTGGACTCCGGACACGCTGGACCGCCTCGGTATCGCCGAACTCGTCATGTGGCGCGAGGAGGCGGTCCGCATTCACAATCACCTGAACGCGCAAGAGGACTAGATCCGTGGCGGATGACCGGATGCGCCTGCAGATCATCTTCGACGCGCTCGACAAGGTGTCGGGACCGCTGAAGCGGATCTTCGCCGGCGCCGGCGGCACGTCGAAGAAGATCAAGGAACTCCGGACCCAGCTGGACGGCTTGCGCCGCAGCCAGACGCAGATCGCGTCCGCGCGGGGCATGGAGCAGCGGCTCGATTCGACGCGACAGAAGCTGCAGGCGCAGCGCGCCGAAACCGAGCGTCTGCGCCGCGAAATGGCGCAGGCCGGCACCGCCACCGATGCGATGCGGCGGAAGTTCGAGCAGGCCGAGCGCGAGGAAGAGAAGCTCACCCGCGCGCACGATCGCCAGCAAAAGGAACTGCAGGAGCTTCGCGAGAAGCTACGCGCCGCCGGCCACGACGTGTCCGATCTCGAGCGCGCGGAGCGCGAGCTGAAGGACGCGACCGACAAGGCGAATAAGGAGCTGAAGGAACAGGCCGATCGGCTCGAAAAGCTCGAGGCGGCGCGGGAGCGCGGCCAGCAGCTGCGCGAGACGGGCAAGCGAATGATGGGCTACGGCGCCGCCATGCTGGCGCCGCTGGTCGCCGCCGGCATCGTCACGGCGAATTTCGAAACGCAGCTGACCGACATCGGCCAGAAGGCCGAGATGACCCGCGAGCAGGTCGCGGAACTCGGCCGCACGTTCGACCGCATGGGGCCGCGGCTCGCGCAATTGCCCTCTGCCTTGGCCGGTGGTGTCGATGTCCTGATGGGTATGGGCGCCTCGGCGGATCAGGCGCTCGGCTCGATCGAGGCGATTGCACGCGCCTCAACCGCGTACCGCGCGGAGATCGCCGACGTGTCGAATGCGGTCTGGTCATCGCTGGACAATCTCAAATTGCCGATCGGCGATGTCGGCCGGGCGCTCGACATGATGGCCGTCGCGGGCAATCGCGGCAGCTTCGAATTGCGCGACATGGCCCAGTATTTTCCGGCCCTGACCGCCGCATCGAGCGCGCTCGGGCAGCGCGGCGCGCCGGCCGTGGCGGACCTCGCCGCGGCCCTGCAGATCGCGCGCAAGGGCGCAGGCGATTCCTCGACCGCCGCCAACAATCTGCTGAACCTGCTGAACAAGATCACGTCCCAGGACGCGATCCGCAACTTCAGGAAGATGGGCATCGACCTGCAGGCGGCCTTGGCCGAGGGCATGCGCCAGGGGAAAAGCCCGATCGAGATCATCACGGAGCAGACCAGGCGCGCCACTGGCGGCGACCTGTCGAAGCTCAGCCAGCTGTTCGCGGACGCCCAAGTCCAGGCCGCTCTGCGGCCGCTGGTCCAGAACCTCGATCTCTACCGCGAAATCCGCAGCGAAGCGCTGCGTGCCCAGGGCACTGTCGAGGCGGCATTCCAGGAACGCCTCGGCGACGCGGCGACTCAATGGCAGCAGCTGAAGGCGCACGCGGAAGCCTTCGGCCATGCCGTGGGCCGCGTGGTGCTGCCGATCGCGAAGGAACTGATGGGCTGGCTGGCCTCGATCGCCCAAGGGATCAGCAACTGGGCGGCTGAAAATCCGATCCTGTTCGAGACGCTCGTCAAGATCGTGGCGATCCTGGGCGGGCTGCTGATCATTCTCGGCGCCATAGCCTTCGCGGTCGGGACCGTGCTCGTTCCCATCGCGATAATGCGCTTCGCCCTGATCGGCGCGTTGCCGGTCCTGAAGAGGGTCGGATCTGTGCTGAAGTGGTTGGGCAGGGCGGTGCTGTTCCTGGCCACGACGTTCTTGCGTGCCGGCCTGATGATGCTCGCAAACCCGGTCGTGCTCGCGATCGTGGCGGTGATCGCCGCTATCGCAGCACTCGCCTACGCGATCTATACCTACTGGGACGAGATAAAAGAGGTCTTCGCGGCCGTAGGCCGCTGGCTCCACGCCCGATGGGAAGACATCAAGAACATCTTTGGCGCGGCGGTTGGCTGGATCGGCAGGAAGCTGGGGGAGCTTCTCGATGGCATAAAGGC
Source organism: Sphingomonadales bacterium UBA2369 (assembly GCA_002344055.1). Taxonomy (GTDB): domain Bacteria; phylum Pseudomonadota; class Alphaproteobacteria; order Sphingomonadales; family Sphingomonadaceae; genus Allosphingosinicella. The sequence continues at coordinate 206,249 of DDTH01000013.1, read as the reverse complement.
CGTGTTCGACTCGATCCTTCAGTGGCTCGGTATCCAGCCCGAAAAGTTCTACCGGGCGGCCAGGGCGATCTTCGACGCGATCGCGCGCGGTCTGAGCGGGTCTCTGAGCATTGGCGGAGGGACGACGTCCGCCCTTCGCGCCATGGCCGAGCGACGCACGTCCTGGATCTCTAACTTGGTCACGCCTGCAGATCGCGGCGGCGCGAACAATCAGAACAAGTCCGGCGGCCAATCGAAAGGAGCCGGCGACCGCGGCCGTCCTGCCCCCGCCTCTGTCAGCGCAACCTTCAACATAAGCGGCGCCGGCGATCCGCGCGCTGTGGCGGACGAAGTTCTGCGCGCCCTGGCCGATATGCAAGCGAGCGCCGCCGGGGGCAGCTACAATGACGACTAGCGCCCTGATGTCGCTCGGTATGTTCGCTTTCGAGGCGGCGACCCTTCCGTTCAACGAAGTGACGCGCAGTCAGGAATGGTCGTTCGGCGAAGCACAGCGCGTCGGCGATCGGCCGGCAATGCAGTTCCTCGGCCCGGCCGCGGAAAAGATCACGATCTCCGGCACGCTGCTGCCGGGTCTTGGCGCTTATAGCGGCATCGAAACGCTGCGCGACATGGCCGACGTCGGCGAGGCGCATCCCCTGCTCGACGGCGCCGGCCGGGTCTTCGGCCTGTACCGCATCGACACGATCGACGAACGCGGTGGCTTCCACCTCGGCAACGGCGTTCCCCGCCGTGTCGATTTCGCGATCGATCTCACGCGGGTCGATTGATGCAAAATGCATGAACTTGGTGCATTTTGCCTCGCCGCCGGCGAAGGGGTTGGCTGGTCGGCCGCAACCGGCGGCGCACGATAATGCCGGGACACAATCAGCCCGGCTTCCGCGTAGTCTTGGAAGGGCAGGATCTGACCGATCGGTTTGCCCCGCGGCTCATGTCGCTGAAGCTCACCGAAAAGCGCGGCGGCGAAGCCGACCAGCTCGACATCGAGATCCAGGATACGGACGGCCGCATGGCGATACCGGCCAAGAGCGCCGTCCTGACGCTCGAGCTTGGCTGGCTGTCTGGTCCGGACGTTCGCGTCGGCATGATCGACAAGGGCAGCTTCAAGGTCGATCAGGCCGAATGGGCGGGGCCGCCCGACCGGATCAAGATCACCGCCCGATCCGCCGATCTCACCGCCGGCTTCCGTCAACGCAGGGAGCGGACGCACCGCAACACGACGGTCGGCGAGATCGTGCGACGCGTGGCGGCCGCCAACGGCCTGAGGGCAGTCGTGTCGGATGACCTGGCCGGCTTGCGCATCGAGGCGCTCGCCCAGGACGCGGCAAGCGATATGGCCGTTGTGCGTCGCCTGGGCGAGCGCCTGGACGCCGTTGCCACGGTCCGCAGCGGCCGATTGCTGTTCATGCCGAACGGGCAGGCGATGACGGTCACTGGCCAACGCATGCCGGAGGCGCCCCTCACCCGCCGCTCCGGTGATCGCTACAGCTACAAGCGCGCCGATCGCGGGCAGTATCGCGCTGTCGAGGCGGTCTGGCACGACCGGGAGGGCGCACGCCGGCAGACGGTGCGGCTGGAAGGCTCGGGCGGGCGCGGCGCCGGCGTCCGCCGCTTGCGCCGGATCTATGCCAATGAGGGTGACGCACGCGCGGCCGCGTCGGCCGAGCAGAACCGGCTGCGCCGCACACAGGCGGAGTTCGGCCTGACTCTCGCGCTCGGCCGGCCGGATCTGATTCCGGAACGTCCCGTCACGCTGCAGGGCTTCAAGGCCGAGATCGACGCCTGGCGCTGGATCGTCGCCGAGGTCGATCACACGCTTACCCCGTCGAGCGGGCTTATCACGTCGCTTAAGCTGGAGACGCGCTAGGCCGATGGCGCGATCGGATGGCCGCCGATGATGCCGTTGCCGTCGAGATCAGCCGGCTCCTTGCAATTGTCGGCCGCGTGATAGTCGCAGCGCCATCGCCAGCTTTCCCGGCCACCACTCGAACTGAACTCGAACACGACCGCTTCAGCCTGGTCGGCGCGGAAGTCGCCATTGCGGATGCGCAGCGCCGGGTCACGCCAGCCCGAGACGGAACAGATCTGGATGCCGGCACAGCGCGCGCGCGCGGCGCTCGGCAATGCTTGCGGGTCGGCTGCGGCGCCGATCAGCATTGCGTGGTGGCCACGCGGATTGCTGCTGTGCACGATCGGCATGAACTCCACATCGCGGTTGGTCCCGGCATCGACGGAAGGACCGGAAGCCAACTCCGCCGGGCCACTGCAGGCGGCCAGCGCGAGCGCCGGTATGGCGAGGCCGAGCGTGAGGACCCGTGCTCTAATCGAAGTCATGTCTTCACCGGCTAAGCAGAGCGACGACAAAAATGATCGCCGCCAATGCGAGGCATCCTAGCCCCGTTAGCGCCGCGTCGCCAAGATAGCCGAACTTGCGCTTCATCGCTGGCTGGACGGCCAGCGCCGGGCATGACCCGCGCGAACTTGCGCCTCGCTTAGATCGCCGACGCCGTCGGCCGAGCAGCGCACGACCGGACGCCCGTACTGGTCTGCGCTTTGGAAGCCGGGAATCGAGGGCGACGCATCGACCACTTCGCAGGTCACACGGCGTCCCGCCACGAGCCGGCGCAGATGATCGCGGGACCGAAGGCCCGCCTGCCCATCGCAACCCCGGCCGCATCGAGGCGAGCCGAGCAGCTCCGGAGCCTGGATGCGCGCGAGCCGCATCGTCGGTCCCCCAGCGCAGCGGATATTGTCCCCGTCATGCAGATAGGGCGACCCGCACAGGAACGCCGCCTGCAGCGCCAGGGAAAGGCCGATCATTGCTCGCCGCCTCAGCGATTGTCAGGCTGGAGATTGCCGGGTCCGGACGGCTCTGCGGACCCGTTTACCTGCACGTCGTCGCCGTTTGCGCGGATGGTGCGCATGATGTCGCCGGCTAGCCGTCGCCCAATCCGATCGAGGGCGAAAAAGTCATCGAGCAGTGCGGAGGCGTCGGCATCCAGCTGTCCCGAATCGGTATGCAAACCCGTGAGCAGGAAGAGAATATCGACCCCCTTCGCAGCCAAACCGGCGAGGTACTCCGCATTCGGCTGGTTTTTGGCAAGCTCGTAGCGGCTTTGGCTGTCCAGAGTCGCGCCCGCAAGCGCGCCGAATTCAGCCTGGTTGAGGCCCAGACGGCCCCTCTCGGCCCGTAAACGAGCAGAAAATTCGGCAATATTCCAGAAGGTCCCTTGACTCTTCTGTCTTTTTCCAGAAGTTTGCCGTGACATTCCGCACTTTACGGGAAAGTCGCATGCCTGCCGAGTCACTCTCTCAGCCAATTTCAACCGATGCGATAAGAAAAGCGCGCGCCCGGTTGGCGCTGCTCGGGCAGACGGTGCAGGCATGGTCGACCGAGAACGGCTTTGACGCGCGCATCGTCTACGACGTGCTGAGTGGGCGGAGGAAAGCGATACGCGGCGCGTCCTTCCAGATCGCTGTTGCCCTCGGCCTCCGTCCAGATCCTCATGCTGCGGCCCCCGCGAACATTTCCACTCCCGCTGGGCGCACCGTAGCGGGTGCCCCCCCGATCGCCCAAGGCAATCGGGGGGGCTTTTTGCCAGTCGGGGAGCCGGTCCGTTGAGCGGCGACGGTGCGCCATTGGCAGCAGCTCGCGCCGTCCCGGGCGCGCCCCTGTTCGAAGACACACAGCGGCTCGAGCTAGAGAACGCGGCGATCAATGTTGTCGCCGCCTTCCGCGCCGATCTCGACGGGGGTCAGCTTCCACCGGCCAAATATTCGGCGCTCCTGCAGCTGGCCGTCGCGGTCCTTCCGTTCGAGCAGGCGCACGCCGACATGGCCGAGTTGCTCGAATCCGGTGACCTGCCGCCGGGTCCGAACGGCGCCCGCATCGCCCACCAGGCAGCCGCAGCCGAGGCCTCTCCCTCGGCATGACCAAGGTGCGCGATCCTCTGTCGTTCGAAAAGGCGTTGACGACGGTCGCCGGCGTGCTTGGCTGGCCGCGCTGCGCACAGATTACCGGCACGCCGGAAAGCACCTTGCGAAACTGGTCAGATCCGGACGTGTCCGGAGGCGTCACCTTCGACAAAGGCGAAGCGCTGGATCTAGCCTATATCGATGCCGGCGGCGCCGGCGTCCCGTTTCTAGCCTGCTACGCCGCCCGCGTTCATATCGACGCAGCCGAGGTTTTGCTTTGCCTCGATCGCATCGCGCGTGCGGCGGCAAAGTCGGCGAGGGAATCGGGCGAAGCGCATGCCGCCGTCTTTCTGGCCACAAGGCAAGACGCCGGCGAGGCCGACTTTCTGATCGCAGAGCGGGAACTCGAGGAATCGATCGCCGCCCAATCGAACACGCTTGCTACTCTCCGCGCCGGGCGGAGGGGCGAGGTGCAAATGGTGACCGCCGTCGTGACGGCCGCGGCGCCACAGCCCGGGGGGGCTGGTTGATGACGGAGAGAGGAGCGCGTCTGCAGATGACGCGCCTGACAATGAACTGCCCGCATTGCCGCTCGAAAGCGGTCGTGCGGACCAGCCGTGAGGAGACCAGCCTCTCCAAGCGGCTTAGCCTGGAATGCACGAATTTCGACTGCGGCCATGCCTTCGTCGCCGCGCTCGACATCTTGCACACGGTCCGGCCGAGCGCCTGTCCCGATCCTTCGGTGACGCTGCGCATCGCGCCGCCTCGCGCCGTGCCGATCGCGGCGAACGACGATCTGCCCGGCCGAGCGCCGATTGCCGGCCCGGAGGTGCCGGCGGTCAAGGCGGCCAACGATGACGACGCCTTCGCCTGCGCGGTCGCGACCGGCGGCGCCTGACCATCCGGGCCGGCATCGGCCCTGACCACCCTTCCCCGATCACCCGCCCTTCTGCCCCGATCCACCGGGTGCGGGATGGCCTTTCTGCTGCGTGAAGAAAGGACTGCCAGTGACCACCGAAACCGAGACATTGCCCCCTCCGGACTCCCCCCCGAACATGCTGCCCGGCGTCTACCTCGCCAAGCGGCGCGAAGCTGCCGGGCTGTCCCGCGCGGATCTCGCCCTGCTGCTGGCGACCGAGTTGGCGCGTCCAGCGCACCCCGCCGATCGCGGGTCGTTCGAGACGAAGCTGGAGAAGCTGGAGGGTGGCCTCAACCGGCCGGCGACCGGTACTCCACTGGAAACTGCGTCACGGCCCCGCCCGTTCGAGATCGACTGGACGCTGATCGATATGATCCGCCGCCAGATATCCTTCGACCAGGACACTTTCTTTGCCTTGGTTGGGGTGGCCTATTTCCTGAACGACGACGGCGGCGTCGTGGTGCCGTTTCATTGCCGTTCTTGCGGCTGCAGCTGGAACGACCCCTGCAAGGGCGGCTGCGCCTGGGCGAACCAGGAGGCGACGCTCTGCACCGCCTGCCGCGACCTCCCCTCTGCCGACGTCAGAGCGGCAGGAGAGGCGGTGCCGGCATGATGCACGATCCGGATCTCGCGCGGGCCGCGCGCCACGAACAAGTCGAGGTGCATTTCGATCTGGTCGATGCAGAGACGCCGATCGAGGCTGCCTCGACATTCTGGTGTTTGATCGTCTGCCTGTTCGCGGCGCTCGTCTTTGCGATCCCCTTCCTCGTGCGGGCAGGTGCGGCATGACCGATCAGGCACGAGACAGGATGCGCGCCGGCCAGCGGCGCGGCACGGCCGTCTCGATCGAGAGGCGTCGCGCGATGGCCGCCGCCGGCGCCGCCTTCGCCCGCGCCTGGCCTGCTCGCATGCAGGCCTGGCTCAACGGGTCGGTGCGGAGCGGCGACCCCGCCATCCAGAACTTCGTCCGGCTTTATGGAAAGGATTCGGCCAATGGCTGAAGGCAATGTGTCCGCAGACGAACTGCGGCTGCTGATCGAGCGCATCGAGCGTCTCGAGGAAGAAAAGAAGGGCCTCGGCGACGACGTGAAGGACGTCTACGGCGAGGCCAAGGCCCGCGGCTACGACCCCAAGACGATGCGCACGATCGTCCGCCTGCGAAGGATGGAGAAAAACGCCCGCGACGAAGCGGAGGCGCTGCTCGAAACCTACAAAGCGGCGTTGGGGCTGGGCTGATGGGATACCTCTCGGCCTCCGACAAAGGCGCGCTCGCGCGTGCTGTCGCGCCAGAGCTGCAGGATCTGAAGCGACTCGAGCTGTCATGGGCGCGCAAGCGTTTCGCGGCGGCTCGACCGGATCTGGCCGATCGCATCGACGGGATGGCAGCAAGCCATCTGCTTCGCGCTCTCGGCTTCGCTAAGGGGCATTTCTCGGGCGGAGGGGCATACGTCCGGATCCGCCCTGCCCCGGCCAGCTACATGGGCGTGCAACTGCAAGAGCCGGCGCCGGCCGAAGCCGGCGCCGTACCCCCGCAATCCAGTTCGCCGGAACGTGACCCCGGCGGGCCTGGCCAGCCCCTTGAAAGGGCGACCTCGGCCGCACCGAACCGCGGTGCCACCGAGGCTGATTCCACCAGCATCGGAGACCTGAAAGATGGGTAGCAAAAGCGCAGCTGCACGCAAGCAGCCAGAACCGGCCGAAGTCCCGGCCGGCATCATCTACATCCCGCTGAACAAGCTTCTGCTGTCGCCGGGCAACGTCCGCAAAACAGGCGGCGACGAAGATATCGAAAGCCTGGCCGCGTCGATCCATGCCCGCGGCCTCATTCACAACCTGGTCGTGACTGCGGCCCCGGGCGGTCAGGCCGGCTTGTATGAGGTCGATGCCGGCGGCCGCCGCTGGCGCGCGCTGCAGCTGCTCGTCATGCAGCGGAAGATCGCACGTAACATGCCGATCGCGTGCAAGGTCGAGGAACGCGATCAGGCCACGGAGACCAGCCTGGCCGAGAATATCGACCGGATCATGATGAATCCGGCCGACGAAGCGGAGGCCTACGCCACGATCGTCGCCCGCTATGCCGAACAATGGGTCGGCGGCGACCTCGACGCCCGCGGCGCGGAGAATGAGCGTATCGCCCATTGCGCCCGCCGGTTCGGCGTAACCGAGCGCCATGTTCGCCAGCGCCTTCGCCTCGCCGACCTGGCGCCCGAGATCCTCACCGCCCTCCGCGAGAACCTGATCTCCCTCGACGTCGCGCGCGCATATGCGAGTGTCAGCGACCGGTCGATGCAGCTGCAGGTGTGGAAGCAAGAGAAGCAGCGGGGCGGCAATGACGCGAAGACGGTCCGCGATAAGCTGGCCGGACGGATCTACACCACCGATCATCGCGCGGTCCGCTACATCGGCGTCGAGGCGTACGAGGAGGCTGGCGGCCGTGTCGAACCGGATCTGTTCTTCGGGGCGGAAGACGGCCTCGTCCTGCTCGATCCGTCGATCGTGGACCGGCTCGTCGCCACCAAGGCGGCTGAACAAGCGCACCGTCTCGCGCAGGAGGAAGGCTTTCTCGACGGGCTGGTGAAGCCCTGGTCAGGGCCGAGCTACGCCGAGCCGAAGGCGCCAGAAGGATACGTCCGGCAATTCAGCGCCAAGACGTCAATGCCCGAGGAAAAGCGCGGCGCGGCACTCGTAGCGTACCAGCTCGCCGACGGCGAGGACGACACCGTCATACTAAGTCCGGTCGAATACGACCCGGCGTGGGTGAAGATCGAGCCGAAGCCGGTGCCGCCGACAGCCCCAGCGATAGATTGGGCGGCCCGTCACGAGGCCGATTATCGCGCCGCGCAGATCCGCTGGCGCGCGATGCGCATCGCAGCACCACCGTTAACCGGCAGCGCTTGGGAGGGCCGCGCATTCTGGCCGTCCGACCTCTACCACGTCTCGCCGTTTGTCGAACGGGACGACGGAACGATCCTCGTCGCGCTGATGGTGCAGGTGGACAAGGCCGACGTCGATGCGGCGCTCGCCGAGGCAGAGGCCCGCTACGACCGTGAACTTGCCGAGGCCGCCGAGGAACAAGCGGCCCTCGACGCCGAGGCGGACGCCAAGACAGATGCCGAGGCCGATCCGGAAGGCGAAGGCGCGTGAACGATCAAGTCGCGACAGCGGCCCTTCTCGCCCTGCCCGTGGCGCTCTCGATGATGGCGGCCTGCTACTTTGCAGGCCGCCACGTTGAGTGGCGCCGCCATCAAAAGCGCGCGCGCGCCACCAAAGCGGACGCCGGCGAATGAGCGGCCCGCTCGCCTTCGGCACCGCAGACGGCGTGCCGATCGAACTGGACCTGGACCGGCTCATCGGCAGCCACGCTTGCGTGATTGCCAACGCGGGCGCGGGCAAGTCGGGCCTGCTGCGCCGGCTGATCGAAACCACTCACGGCCGGATCCAGCAGATCGTCCTGGACGTCGAGGATGAGTTCTACACACTCCGCGAAAAGCTGGACTTCGTGATCGCTGGTGGCGACGGCGCCGATGCTCCGGCCGGCGTGGCGAATGCGGCCGCGCTCGCCCGCGCCGCGCTCGAGCATAATTTCAACATGGTCGTTCAATTGAACGATCTAGGCCCCGAAGGCGCGCCGGCCTTCGTCGGCGATTTCTTGGAATCGCTCATAGCCGCGCCGCGCGATCTTTGGCGGCCGCTGCTTGTCGTACTGGACGAGGCGCACCGTTTCGCGCCCCAGGAAGGCTCTACCGCCGCCAGTCATGGTGTCCACGCTCTGACCGCCCAGGGGCGCAAACGCGGCTTTACCGCGATCCTCGCGACGCAGCGCCTCGCCAAGATCGACGCCAATGTTCGCGGCGACGTGAACAACTGGCTGCTCGGCCGCGTCGGCCAGTCGCTCGATCGCCGCAAGGCTGCCGACACGCTCGGCTTCTCGCCAAGCTCGGCCGAGGCGCGCGGTCTGCAGGGCTTGGCGCCGCGCACCTTCTGGGGCTTCGGCCCGGCGATCGCGCCGGTGCCGATCCAAATGATCGTCGCGGACGTCGAAACCACGCCCGTCCGCCCAGGCCAGGCGAAGCTCCCCACCCCGCCGGCGCCGGAAGCGTTGCGCGCAATCCTTACCGGCCTCACCGCACCCGCGCCGCCGGTTGCCGACACCATTCCCGCCGATCCTGCCGCCGCCTTTGAACGCGGCGCTGACGCCGGCGCTGCCCTGAAGAAGCGCGACGATCGCATCCGTCAGCTCGAAACAGAGCTTGGCGATGCCAAAGCCGAACTTATGGTTGAGCGCGCCTATCGCGAGCGTGCTGCCGGTGACTTCGACGCGATCGCAACTCTCGCCGCCACAGCGGCCGAAACCGCCCGGATACTCGCCACGCCGCGTGCCACGGGCAAAGCCAAACCCGCCGAGGCGAAGGACCGCTCCCCCTCCGTCCCTGTGACCCTCGGTGGCGGGGAGGCGGCCGTTACGACGCCGGCCGCCTCCCCTTCCGGTGCCGCAGCTGCGGTTGGCGGGCTTCCGCCCCGCCGTATCAAACTTTTGCAAAAACTGCAGCTCGCGAGGGCGCTGTTCAAAACAGATGCACCGCACCGGCCGGTTATCGCTTGGCTGGCCGGCACTTCGCCCAGCTCGTCCACCTTTGAAAAGGATTGCGGCGCGCTTCGCACCGCTGGCTTGGTCACCTATCCGATCGTCGGCACGATCTCGCCAACGCCGGCGGGGGAAGCGATCGCCGGTCCGGTGCCCAAGAAGCGGTCGTTCGGCGAGCTGCGCGAGGCCATTTGCGCTCAGCTCCCGCCGCGGCGCGACCGTCTCCTGCGAATACTGTTCGATCGCGTGGAGCTTTCCCGCGCCGATTTGGCCGAGGCTGCAGGCGTGTCGGCTGATTCCTCTACGTTCGAAAAGGACCTGGGCGCGATGCGCACCATCGGCTTGGTCACGTACCCGGATAAGGGCGTCGTCGCCTTGGCGGAAATTTACCGATGAGCAGCACGCCCCGCCTGAAGATTCGCGCGGCGGTGTCTCTCGGCGCCGCGATCGGAATGGGCGTTGTAGCCTACTTCATAGGCATCCCCGTGCCGGTGCTCATCACTTTGGTGATCGCCGCAGTCGTGATCGCGCTTGTCCTCGCGGCGCTCGAATATGTCGCGGATCTGATCTTGCGATGAAGCTGGAACGGAAGATCGCCCAGCTCGAGGCGCTGGCGGCCAGCACGACTTTCCCGGCCGAACGGGAAACTGCCCTCGGCCGGGCAGCGGCCCTGCGTGCCAAACTAGGTAAGACGAGCGGCCTAGATCCGGTCGCCAAGGCGCGTCTGGACCGCCACATTCAGGATCTCGCCCATCGGCGCGCGGCAGCCCTTCGCGCGCACGACCAATCGGAGGCGGACCGCCAGGCGGCAATGCTATCGGCACGTGACGCCGCTGTTGCGGGCTTGCGCGCAATTGCAGTCGAGGAAGATGCCGATCTCGGGACGATTTGGCTGGTCCCTGGATGGGGCCGCGGCGACCTGCAGCATCTCTACGCCGCCTGGCTGGACTATCAGGAGATGCGAGCGTGATCGCGCTCGATCCCCGCCTCGCCAATCTGGTCCGCACCATTGCCCGCGAAATGGCGGCAGAGGATGGTGCGTGCGCAACGAACGACCGGAGTCGCAACACATGTCTGCCCGCTGCGCAATCTACGCCCGCTTCTCAACCGACCGTCAGTCCGAAACCTCGGCCGAGGATCAGGTCAGGGAATGCCGCCGCCGTGCCGAACAGGAAGGCTGGCAAGTCGTCGATATCTACACCGACCTCGCCATTACCGGCGCATCCAACCGGCGGCCCGGCATGACGGCAATGCTTTCGGCCGCGGCGGCTGGTTCCTTTGAAATCGTCCTGGCCGAAGCGCTCGATCGCATCGCCCGCGACCAGGCTGACGTTGCGACTTATTACAAGCGGCTGACCTTCGCCGGCGTGCGCATCGAAACCCTGACCGAAGGTGCCGTCAACGAGCTTCACATCGGCCTTAAAGGCACGATGGGCGCGCTGTTCCTGAAGGATCTGGCCGACAAGATTCGGCGCGGCCAACGCGGCGCGCTCGCCCGCGGCCGCATTCCCGGCGGCCTGTGCTACGGCTATCAGGTCGTTCGCGAACTCGGCGTCGATGGTCAGATCGAGGCCGGGCGCCGCCGCATCGATCCCGGTCAGGCCGACGTCGTTCGCCGGATCATGACCGAATATGTCGCCGGCCGCAGTCCGCGGGCGATCGCGGCCGGACTCAATGCTGATGGCATCCGCTCTGCTCGCGGCGGCGAATGGCGGGCGAGCGCGATCGTCGGCAACCGCGCCCGCCAGAGCGGCATCCTTCACAATCCGATCTATGTGGGCCGCTTCGTCTACAACCGCGTAACGATGAAGATCGACCCGGAGAGCCGCAACCGCGTCTCCCGGCCGAACGCGGCAGCTGACCGTGAGGCGATCGATCTTCCCGAATTGCAGATCGTCACGGACGAGCTGTGGCAGGCTGTGCAGGATCTGCGCAGTCGCGGTTCCGCGCAGCCGTTAACACACCGCCGCCGGCCGCGTCATCTCCTGTCTGGCCTCGTCCGCTGCGGCGTCTGCGGCGGCAATATGACCTCGATCTCGGATACGCGCCTCGGCTGCTCGCGCGCTCGCGAAGCCGGCAGCTGCAGTCATATCGCGCGAATCCAGCGCGCCGAGGTGCAGGCCCGCGTAGTCGCCGGCCTCGATGCCGAGCTGCTCGCCCCCGAGGCGCTGTCTCTGCTGGTGCGGGAGTTTCATCTGGAGCGGGAGCGCCGCGGCCGAGATACCGCCAGGGCGCGCCGTGCGGCGGCGTCGAAGCTACGCTCCGCCCAGGCGGCAGTCGATCGCCTTGTTGCGGCGATCGCCGACGGCGGCGGCGACTTCGCGGATCTGCGCCAGGCCCTCGGCCGAAAGATCGAGGAACGCGATCGGGCGCGCGCCGAGCTGGGCGAAGAAGAGGCTGTCCCGGTGATCGCCCTGTTCCCCAACATCGTCGAGCGCTACCGCGCCCGCGTTCACACCCTGGTCGAACACCTGTCGGCCGGCGGCGAATCATCCGACGAAATCAAGGCAGACATCCGCAGCCTCGTCGAGCAGGTCACGGTCACCCCGCGCGCAAGTGGCGGACATGACATTCAGGTGATCGGCTCTCTGGAGGCTGCAGTAGCATTGGCCACAAACAAACGACTCCCAAGGAGAGGGTCGCCCTTGGCGATATCGGTGGTAGCGGAGGAGGGACTTGAACCCCCGACACGCGGATTATGATTCCGCTGCTCTAACCAGCTGAGCTACTCCGCCCCAGGCCAAGGCTGCCATGACAAAGGCAAATGCTCGGGCAAGGCGCGCGCTATAGGAAGCGGCCGTCAGCGGGTCAACTGGCGACGGCGAGGCGCCGTTGCGAGACCGGAACCGCAGGCGCACCCTGTCGTTTCCGAGCCAACGAGACAGACCGGAGAATGGCCGATGGACCTGCTGACACCGCTCGAAACCTATTGCCGGCTCGTCATCCGGGCGCGGGAAATGGAAGCGCAGGTCCCGATGGAGGATCCGGATGAGGATGCCGACAATATCGACGATAGCGGCGACGACGAGGACGGCAATGTGGCCCTGTCCGCCCTCGCCGACGAGTTGAACGACGTCGAGGAGGAAGTGAAAAGCCTGCTCGAGGATCTGGCCGACGATCAGCTGGCCGAATGCGTCGCCCTCGTGTGGGTCGGTGGCGGCACGTTCGATGTCAGCGAGTGGGAAGACGCCATGGCCGAGGCGAACGACCTCAGCGAGGACGAGCGGGTCGAGGAGTTGATGAACACCGGCACGCTCGCAGCAAACCTGGAATCCGGGCTGGCCGCGTTCGACTATAGCTGCGACGGCATCGGTCAGCTGGAGTGAGGCTCAGCCCCGGAAGGGATAGGCCCGGACTTTCTCCCACGGGCCGCCCAGATAACGCCATGACGTCAGTCCGCTTATGGCAAGCGGCCGCGGAAAGTCGCCAGTGTACAGCTCCGTCTGCAAGGCGATCGCCTCGGCGCGCTGCACCTTGTTCTGGACGGTGATGTGCGGCCGCCACCCAGCCTGATCCTGCGGCGTCAGCAGGCCGCGAAAGGCGACGGCCAGTTCGGCGCGGAGATCTTCCAGCTCCTCGCTCGCGACGCGGAAGGCGGTCCCCTGCCCCAGATCCATCACGCCAGTGATCGCCGCGCGGGGTGGAGCGAAAGCGGCGGCATCGGCCAGGCGGTCGCGCAATTCGGCATCGAGCGACGGCGGCAAGTGGTGAAACAGCGTCAGATGCACCGGCACCTGATTGCGCTCCACCGGGAAATGTTTGCGCCGCAGCCCTTCCAGCCAGCTATGATCGTCCGCGCCGAAAGTCGCGGTGACGATCAGCGGCTGAGTCAAATCTCCACCTGGCTGCCCAGCTCGACCACGCGGTTCGTGGGCAGCTTGAAGAATTCCATCGCGCTTTCGGCGTTGCGCATCATCCAGGCGAAGAGCTTTTCGCGCCAGATCGCCATGCCGGGACGCTCGGCGGTGATCAGGGTCTGACGGGCGAGGAAGAAGCTGGTGTCCATCATGTTGAACTTGGGTCCGCAGCCGTCATAGCCGCGCAGCGCCGCCGGCACGTCGATCTCCTGCATGAAGCCGTAGCGCAGGATCAGCCGGAAGAAGCCCGCGTCCATCACCTTCAGTTCGTAGCGTTTCTCCGGATCGACCGCCGGCACGTTCTCGATCTTGATGGTCAGCAGGATGATCCGCTCGTGCAGCACCTTGTTGTGCTTGAGGTTGTGGAGCAGCGCATGGGGTACGCCGTCCGCCGCCGTGGTCATGAAGATGGCGGTGCCGGGCACGCGCGCGGCGCTCGTCGCGGCGGACTTGATGAACACCTGGATCGGCATCGCCGCCTCGTTCATCCGCTTGATCATCAGCTGGCGGCCCTTGGCCCAGGTGGTGAGGCAGGTGAAGATCACCACACCGACCGCGAGCGGGAACCAGCCGCCGTCCGGGATCTTGGTCAGGTTCGAGGTGAAATAGGCCAGATCGATCAGCAGGAAGACCCCGAAGGTGAAGCCGGCCAGGATCGGGTTCCACTTCCACACCTTGAACAGCAGGACGCCGAGCATGCAGGTGGTGATGAACATCGTCCCGGTCACCGCGATGCCATAGGCCGCGGCGAGATTGGACGAGCTCTGGAAGCTGACCACGAGCGCGAGGCACAGGATCATCAGCGACCAGTTGATCACCGGGATGTAGATCTGGCCCTGCGCCTTCGCGCTGGTGTGCAGCACCTTGATGCGCGGCAGGAAGCCGAGCTGGACCGCCTGCTGGGTGACCGAAAAGGCGCCGGTGATCATCGCCTGGCTGGCAATGATGGTGGCGACGGTGGCGAGGATGACGAGCGGAAGCCGCCAGGCTTCGGGCGCAAGGCTGTAGAAGGGATTGCTGGCAGCCGACGGATCGGTGAGCAGCAGCGCGCCCTGGCCCATATAGTTCAGCATCAAAGCCGGGAGCGCGACGAACAGCCAGGCGACGGCGATCGGCTTGCGGCCATAATGGCCCATGTCCGCGTAGAGCGCCTCCGTGCCGGTAATCGCCAGCACGACCGAACCCAGCGCCAGGAAGGCCAGCCAGCCGTCGATGAAGAAGAAATTGACGCCCCACCACGGGTTCAGCGCCTGGAAGATGCCCGGCGCAGCGATGGCGTTGTAGATGCCCAGGCCTGCCAGCGTGCTGAAATAGATCAGCATCACCGGCCCGAAGAGGTTGCCGATCCGGGCCGTCCCGCGCGATTGCACGGCGAACAGGCCGACGATGATGACGATCGCGATCGGCAGCACGAAATCGGAAAAGCGCTCGTCCACAAGGGAAAGCCCCTCGACCGCCGACAGCACCGAAATGGCCGGCGTCACCATCGAATCGCCGTAGAACAGAGCGGTGGCGAGGACGCCCAGCAGGATCAGGCCAGCGGTTCGCTTCCCGGTCCAGGAGCGGGTGATCAGCGCCAGCAAGGCCAGGCTGCCGCCTTCGCCGCGATTGTCGGCGCGCATCACCAGCAGCACATATTTGATCGTGACGATGATGATCATCGACCAGAACATCAGCGAAATGACACCGAAGATGTGGGCTTCGTCCACCGCCAGCGGATGGTGGCCGACGAACGTCTCCTTCAGCGCGTAGAGCGGGCTGGTGCCGATGTCTCCGAAGACAATGCCGAGCGCGCCGAGCGCGACCAGGGACGTCGGCCCCTGCTCGTGATGTTGCCCGGATATATCTTCGCTGGAACCCGTGTCGCTCATGCGTGCGGACTTTCAATGCCCTGCCCCCGACGGGGAGCGGCGCGGGCGCTTAGCACCGGCCCTGACCCCACGCAACGGCGACAAGCAGGTGCTGCGCCGCTATAGCCGCGGCCACAAGAAGATTCGGGAGAGAATGCGATGCGCGTCGGCGTGCCCAAGGAGATCAAGGTTCACGAATATCGCGTCGGCCTGACGCCCGCTTCGGTCGCCGAACTGACCGCGGCCGGACATGAAGTGATCGTCGAAACCAAGGCGGGAATGGGCATCGATTTCAGCGACAAGGCCTATATCGACGCGGGCGCGACCATCGCCCCCGACGCGGACGCGGTGTTTGCCGCTGCGGACATGATCGTGAAGGTGAAGGAACCGCAGGCGGTGGAGATCGCCCGGCTGCGCCCGCATCACCTGCTTTTCACTTATCTCCACCTCGCCCCCGATCCCGATCAGGCGAAGGGCCTGATGGAATCGGGTGCGACCTGCATCGCTTATGAGACGGTGACCTCGCGGTCGGGGCAATTGCCGCTGCTGAAGCCGATGAGCGAAGTGGCCGGCCGCATGTCCATCCAGGTCGCGGCGCATTATCTCGAGAAGGAGCAAGGTGGCCGCGGCGTGCTGCTGGGCGGCGTTCCGGGCGTGGCCCCGGCGAAGATCGCGATTCTGGGCGGCGGCGTGTCCGGCATCAATGCGGCGCAGATGGCGACGGGCCTTCGCGCCGACGTCACCATCTATGACATCAGCAATGACCGGCTGGCCGAGCTGGACATGCATTTCGGCAGCCAGATCAAGACCGCCTATGCATCCAAGGCTGCGATCGCGGATGCGGTGAAGCAGGCCGAAGTGGTGATCGGCGCGGTGCTGATTCCGGGCGCGGCCGCGCCGAAGCTGGTCACGCGCGAGATGCTGAAGACGATGAAGCGCGGCTCGGTGCTGGTCGACATCTCGATCGATCAGGGCGGCTGCTTCGAAACCTCGCGCGCGACCACGCACAGCGATCCGGTCTACGAAGTCGATGGCGTCATCCATTATTGCGTGGCGAACATGCCGGGCGCGGTCGCCCGCACCTCGGCCTTCGCGCTCAACAATGCGACCTTGCCATTCGTTCTCAAGCTCGCGAACCAGGGCGCTGAAGCCGCTATGCTTTCCGATCCGCACCTCGCAGCGGGTCTGAACGTGTCGGGTGGCAAGATCCGGCACGAGGCGGTCGCCGAAGCGCTGGGGCTGCCGTACGAGCCGGCATAGCCTTCATTATTGCATCGCCGGAGCGGGTCTGGGTCCCTGGGCCCGCATCCGGGCGATGCCCTCACGGGCGCGGCCGACCACGGTGCGCCACTGCTCGGTGGCTTCCGGCATGGCGAGCACCTGCTGCAGATATTGGTCGGCCGGGTCGAACTGACCGATCCGGGCGAGCGCGAGCGCGTAGAAGAAGCGCGGCGCGGGATGATTCGGGGCGACCTGAGCGGCGCGGTTGAACGCCATTTCCGACGCCGGGGTCAACTGACCATTGGCATGCTGGAGCAGGGCATCGGCATAGCCCAGCCACAGCCCCATATCCCGCGGACTGCGCTCCAGCTGGCCGTGCAGCATCTTCGCCGCGCTCAGCGTATTGCCGCTTCGCATCATCGCTTCGGCGGTGGTGATATAGGCTCCGGCCCGGTCGAACTGATTGAGCAATTGCGGGCGCAGCAGCGTGAACTCGCTGTCCTGGCGCTGGTCGGCTTCCGCTGCTTTCGGCGCGCCCGCCATGCTGGGCCGCCCCTGCCAGGCATAGCCGGCACAGCCGACCAGCAGAGCCGCGGCAACGAACTGCCACGATCCCATGTCGCGCCCCATCCAGCGCCACAGGCCGAGCAGGATGGCCACGGCCAGCAAGGCGACGATCACCCAGCCCATTACATCTTCTTCCTTCGCCGGAACCGGCCGCGCGCCAGCCAGAGTCCGCCGCCCAGCAGGATGACCGGCGCGACGAACAGCGGCCAGGTCATGCCGTCCACCGGCGGCGCGTAGGTGACCCAATTGCCATAGCGTTCCACCAGCCAGGCGCGGATCTGTGCGGGCGTTTCGCCCTCCGCGATCCTGCGACGGATGTGGGAACGCATGTCGCTCGCCATGTCCGCATCGCTGTCGGCGACCGATTGGCCCTGACAGACGAGGCAGCGCACTTCCTCCATCAGGTCGCGCGCCTGCGCTTCCTGGCGCGGATCGGGCAGCTGCTTGTTCGCCCATTCCGCCGGGGGAAGCAGCGAATCGGCCGCGGCCGGAGCGGCGATGGCCAGCGCGAGAGCCGCCGCGATGATCCGGCCCGGCCTCATCGCCGCGCCTTTTCGAATTCTTCGGTCAGGCGCGTCATGTCGCTGGGGTTGATCGCGCCAATATGCTGGTAGCGAATGATGCCGCCGCCATCGACGATATAGGTTTCCGGCACACCCGAGGAGCCGATGGCCAATTGCAGGCTCGCGTCACGGTCGGCGCCGATATTACGATAAGGATCGCCCCATTGGCCGAGAAAGCGGGCAATATCCTCGGGCCGGTCGCGGATCGCCACCGCGTCGATCGGAATGCCGCGGCGCGCCAGCTCCATCAGTTGCGGCGCTTCGGCGATGCACGGCACGCACCAGCTGGCGAAGATGTTGATCATCCGCGGCTCGCCCCGTCCGAAATCGGCGCGACGGACCGGCAGCCGGTTCGGCAGCGCTTCCGGCAGGGTGAAGGCGGGCAATTCCTTGCCGATCAGCCGCGAGCGGATGAAGGTGTCGCCGGGATTGCTCAATTTGTAGGCGGCGAAGCCACCGATCAGCAGAAACAAGGCGAGCGGCACGAACAGGATCGGCCGCGTCTTGCTTTCCGCCAGCCAGGCGACGGCCTTGCTGTCGGGATAGAGGCGGCGCAGCGCCGCGAACCCTCCGACCAGCACGACCACCAGCAGGATCGAGGCGATGATGAGCAATTTCATGCCAGCGCCTCACGGCCGGGGACGCCCTCAGCCTCGTCAGTCACGCTCTTGCGCGCGCTGCGGCGCCGCATCACCCGCCCTAGCAGCGCCAGCAGCCCGCCGATCGCGACCAGCGAGCCGCCGAACCAGATCAACGTCACCGCCGGCTTCCACCACAGGCGCAATTGCCAGGCGCCCTGCCCGTCAGGTTCGCCGATCACGGTGTAGAGCTGGCCGTCCCAATGCGTCTCGATCGCTGCCTCGCTGGTCGCCGTGACGGGATCGGAGAACATCCGCGCCTCGGGCAGCATGACGAACTCCTCGCCCTCGCCCCGGCGCACAGTCATACGGCCGGCGATCGCGGTCCAGTTCTGCCCGGCGACCGGCTCGGCGCCGTCGAAGCGTACCGTGAACGGCCCGATCTCCGACACCTGCCCCGGTCGCGCCGAGACCAGCACCTCTTTCGAAAAGGCGCTTTCCGAGGCCATGCCGGCCAGACTCATGGCGATGCCGAAATGCGCGGCGACCATGCCCCAGATGATGAGTGGCGTGCGGCGCAGGTTGCGGCCGACCAGCGGCATCAGGCTCATCAGCGCCACCGGCACCGCGACGGCGAGGCCGAGCATGGGCAGCAGATGCACGTCGGGCGCGACGATCACGATCAGCAAGGCCGTCGCCGCGCCAAGCAGCAGCGGAACGGCGACGCGCTTCAGCAATTTGTTGCCGTCATCCTTCCGCCATTTCAGCAGCGGCCCCATCCCCATGAAGATCACCAGCAACAAGGCGAAGGGCGCGGAGACGGTATTGAACCAGGGCGGGCCGACCGAAATTTTCGTCCCGAACGCCTCGGTCAGCAACGGGTAGAGCGTGCCGAGCATGACCAGGCACAGGATGATGGTCAGCAGCAGATTGTTGAGCACGAGACTGCCCTCGCGGCTGACGACGCGGAAGGGCGCACCCTCCCTCACGGTTGAAACCCTGAGCGCGAACAGGGCCAGGGCGCCGCCGATATAGAGGCAGAGCAACATCAGGATGAACGAGCCGCGCTGCGGGTCGACGGCGAAGGCGTGGACACTGGTGAGAATGCCCGATCGAACCAGGAAAGTGCCGATCATCGACATGGAGAAAGCGACCACGGCCAGCATCACCGTCCAGGCGCGGAGCGCATCGCGGGTCGCGAGCACCGTCACGCTGTGCAGCAAGGCGGTCGCCGCCAGCCAGGGCATAAGCGAGGCATTTTCGACCGGGTCCCAGAACCACCAGCCGCCCCAGCCGAGCTCATAATAGGCCCAATAGGAGCCGGCGGTAATGCCCAGCGTCAGGAAGATCCACGCGCCCAGCACCCAGGGCCGCATCGCCTGCGCGAAATCGCGGCCGACATCGCGGGTGACCAAAGCGCCCACCGCGAACGAAAAAGCGACGGAGATGCCGACATAGCCGAAATAGAGAGTCGGCGGGTGGAAGGCCAAGCCTGGGTCCTGCAGCAACGGGTTCAGCCCCTGCCCGTCGATCGGAATGACCGGGCTGCGTTCGAACGGGTTCGAGGCGAAGAGCAGGAAGGCGTAGAAGCCGAGCGAAATCGTCGCCTGCGCCGCCAGCGTGCCGATCAACGTATCCTTGCGCAGCTTGCGCTCCAGCAGTGCCACCGCGCCGCCGGCCACCGCCAGCACCGTCACCCAGAGCAGCATCGAGCCTTCATGATTGCCCCAGGCGCCGGCGAATTTGTACAGCCAGGGCTTGTCCGAATGGCTGTTCGCGACGACCAGCTTCACGCTGAGGTCGGTCTCCAGAAACAGCCAGATCAGCGCAAGGAACGAGATTCCGGCCAACAATCCCTGCGCCACCGCCAACGGCCGGACGAGGCGCAGCAGATTGTCATTGCCCGGCCGGACCGCAGCCCAGCCCAGCCCCATTTGCAGCAAGGACAATGCCGCCGCGAACCAGAGCGCGGCCAGCCCGGCTTCGGCGATCATTCCAGACTTTCCGATTTGTGCATATTTTGCCCGGCAAGCTGAGGCGTCATGTAATTCTCGTCATGCTTGGCAAGGATTTCGGTGGCGACGAAGGTCCCGTCCGGCTCGAACCGCCCCTCCGCCACCATGCCGCTGCCTTCGCGGAACAGGTTCGGCACGATGCCGGTGAAGCGCACGGGAATCGTGCTCGTCGTCTCGTCATGGACGATGAACTTGATCGTCACGCCATCGGGCAGCCGCTCCAGCGAGCCGGTCTTCACCATCCCGCCGATCCGCACCGCGCGATCGAGCGGCAGGCCCATTTTCTGCACATCGCCCGGCGCGTAGAAAAGCGACGCCTGGCTGCTCATCGCCGACATGCCGAGGAAGACGGCGACCAGCACGGCGCCGACCGCCAGGCTCAGCAGCACCAGCCGCTGCGTCTTGGCCTTCGCCCGCGTCATTCGCCTTCCCGCAGCTTCTCGGCGGCGCGCTCGGCCTTGCGCATCGATACCCACGACCAGGCTGCGAGCGCCAGGGTGCCGCCGACGCCGACCACATAGGAGGCGATGATGAAGGGCCAGGGATTCACTTGAAAGACTCGTTCATGTGGTCGCCATCCGGCGCATCCGCGCCTCGACCTTGTTGCGGGCCAGTTCGCCCCGCATCCGCATCAGCACGATCGCGGCGAACAGGAGAGTGAAGCCGAAGGCGGCGATCAGCAGTGGCCCACCGATGCCCATGTCCATCGCGAACCGGCCCTGCAAAATGCTGATGCTGGCTTTCTGATGCAGGCTTTCCCACCAATCGACCGAATAGCGGATGATCGGGATGTTGATCGCCCCGGCCAAGCCGAAAATCGCGGTCAGCCGCCCCTCCCCGCCTTTCTCTTTCTCGGACGAGGACAACGCCATGTAACCGAAATAGAGGAAGAGCAGGACGAGCATGGACGTCATCCGCCCGTCCCACTGCCAATAGGTGCCCCAGGTGGGCCGGCCCCATAGCGAACCGGTCGCGAGGCAGATGGCGCTGAACACCGCCCCCGGCAGCGCCAGCGCGCGTCCGGTCACCGCCGACAAGGGATGGCGCCAGACCAACTGAATGAAGCTCGCCACCGCGATGCCGATCCACGCGCCGACGCCCAGCCAGGCGGCGGGGACGTGCAGATAGATGATCCGCGCGGCGTCGCCCTGATATTGCTCGGCCGGCCCCAGCAGCAGGCCGTAAAAGGCCGCGCCGAACGCCAGCACCAGACCCGGCCAGAACAGCCAGGGTGTCAGGCGGCGGGCGACACGAAGGAAGCGGGCGGGATTCGCGAGATAGACGTGCATGGCGGAGGCTCATGCTTAGCGAGACAATCCACGGCTTGAAAGCCTAAGCGGCGCGCCGCATGGGCGCTCGCGATGCGTCTCCCCCGCCCCGCCGCCGATCTGCCGCCGCTGCGCCACGACCGCATGCGCGGTATCGTCATGCGGCTGGCGGCGATTAGTTGCTTCTCGATCATGGCGGCCCTGATCAAGCTCGCCTTCGAAGCCGAGGCATCGACGCCGGAGGTGATGTTCTACCGCTCGGCGCTCGGCTTGCCGCCCTTGCTGGTCTGGATCGCCTGGCAGCGAAACTGGGGGGCGTGGCGCACGTCCCGCCCCGGCGCACATGCGGCGCGCGGGCTGATCGGCATCGTCTCCATGTCCCTGGCCTTTTCCGCCATCGCGCTGCTGCCGCTGGCGGAGGCGACGACCATCTCCTTCGCCGCGCCCTTGTTCGCCCTCGCTTTGTCGGCGCCTTTGCTCGGCGAGCGCGTCGGAGGGCGGCAGTGGCTGGCGGTGGCGATCGGCTTCACCGGCGTGATCATCGTCGCGCAGCCGGGCGGCGAATTGCCGTTGCTCGGCACGATCGTGGCGCTGGGCGCGGCCTTCGGCGTCTCGCTGGTCAACGTCACCTTGCGCTCGATCTCGCGGACCGAGAGCACGCAAACGACTGTGCTGTGGTTCACCTTGCTGGTCACCGCCGTCACCGGCGCGATGCTGCCCTGGTTCGGGCAGGCGCATGATCTGCTCACGACTCTGGTTTTGATCGGCATAGGACTGAGTGGCGGTATCGGGCAGATCGCCCTCACCTCCTCCCTGCGATTCGCGCCGATCGCCACGCTGGCGCCGATCGACTATCTGCAGCTCGTCTACGCCGTCGCCTTCGGCTGGCTGCTGTTCGACATGCACCCGGCGCTCACCACCTGGCTCGGCGCCGGGCTGATCATCGTGAGCGTGCTTTCGACACTGCCGAAGCGGAAGAAGGAGGAAGTCGGTCCGATTTCCTCGACCGAGGAGGTTTAGGCGCGGCCGATCAGCCTTTGCGCCATCAGGTCGGCCACCGCCGCCGGATTCTGGCCCGACGCCGCGCTTTCGGCCCAGATTTCCTCGAGCCGGACCGGGATCTGCTCTATCTTGCGGCGCACTTCGGCCTGGTCGCCATCGGCCAGATATTCGGTGGCGACGTTGATGATGCCGCCCGCATTGATCACGTAATCCGGCGCATATAGGATGCCCCGCGCCTGCAGACGGTCGCCATCCTCCGGCCGCGCAAGCTGATTGTTCGCGCCGCCCGCGACCACCGGTACCTGCAAGGCGGCGATGCTCTGCTCGGAAAGGACCGCGCCGAGCGCGTTCGGGCTGAAGATGTCCGCCGGCAACGTCATGATGTCGTCCGCCGCCACGACCGTTGCGCCGACCTCGTTCGCCAGCCTCTCGACGCGGCCCGCGTCGATATCCGCCACGCTGATCCGCGCCCCGTCTTTCGCGGCCAGGCGGGCCAGCCCGGACGCCACGCTGCCCGCGCCCTGAATGGCGAGATGCAGACCGGCCAGACTGTCCTTGCCCAGCGCCCTTTTCGCCGCGGCGCGGACGCCGAGATAGACGCCGAGGCTGGTGTGCGGCCCCGGATCGCCGCCGACCGCACCTTCCGCCACGGGGAGGCCGGAGACATGGCGGGTCTGCTCGCGCACTGCGACCATGTCAGCGACGCTGATGCCGACATCCTCGGCCGTGACATAATGGCCGCCCAGCCGGTCGACCGCGCGGCCGAACGCCGCCAGCATGTCCGGCGTCTTGGTGCGATCCGCGTCGGCGAGAATCACCGCCTTACCGCCGCCCATGGCGAGACCCGCCATGGCATTCTTGTAGCTCATGCCGCGCGACAGGCGCAGCACATCGTTCACCGCCTGATCGGGATCGACATAATGCCAGAAGCGCGTGCCGCCGCCGGCCGGGCCGCGATGCGTGGAATGGATGCCGATGATCGCTCGAAGGCCGCTGTCACGATCGCAGACGAAATGCACGGCCTCGTGCCCGTCGAAATCGGGCAGCTCCCAGAGCGACATGATCCTATCCTAAGTCTTTGTATTCTGGGGCGACCGACGGGACTTGAACCCGCGACCCTCGGTACCACAAACCGATGCTCTAACCAACTGAGCTACGGTCGCCATGAAAGGGTGCGCGCACATAGGGTGCTCGCCCGGCCAAGGTCAAGGCGGCGCCCGCTTGTGCGCGCGGCGGCGGGTGGATAATCGGCACGGCGATGTTCCCGCACCGCCATCTACTCAGCGTCGATCAACTCGCCGATGCCGATATCGCGCTGATTCTCGATGAAGCGGATGGCTGGGCCGAATTCAACCGGAACGCCCGGCGGCAGGACGAACGGCTGCGCGGGCTGACGCAGGTGAATCTTTTCTTCGAGAATTCGACCCGTACCCTGCTCTCGTTCGAAATTGCTGGGCGCAGGCTCGGCGCGCAGGTCTCGACCGTCCCGGTCGGCCAGTCGAGCGTGAGCAAGGGCGAGACCCTGCTCGACACCGCCCGCACGATCGACGCGATGGGGGCGGATTTGCTCGTCATGCGGCACGCCACGGCGGGTGCGGCCGCGGCAGTGGCGGACGTCGTCGGCTGCGCGGTGATCAATGGCGGCGATGGCGCGAACGAGCATCCGACCCAGGCTTTGCTCGACGCCCTCACCATCCGCCGCCGCAAGGGGCGGATCGCGGGGCTGAAGGTCGCGATCTGCGGCGACATCCGCCACAGCCGCGTCGCCAGCTCAAACCGCCGTCTCTTGCCCCGGCTCGGCGCCGAAGTGCGGCTGGTCGGCCCGCGCAATCTGATGCCGGACGATAGCGGCGGTCTCGCCACATTCGCCTCGTTCGACGAGGGAATTGAGGGCGCGGATGTCGTGATGATGCTGCGCTACCAGCGCGAGCGGATGGACGATGCGCTGACCGGCCTGCTCGGCGATTATTATGGAGCCTACGGCCTCACCCCGGCGCGCCTGGCCCGCGCCGCGCCGGATGCGCTGGTAATGCATCCCGGCCCGATGAATCGCGGCATCGAGATAGACAGCGGCCTTGCCGACGATTCGGCCCGTTCGGCGATCCTGGATCAGGTCGCCAATGGCGTCGCGATCCGCATGGCTTGCCTAGATCTGCTGACGCGCGCCCGCCGCGGCTGACCGTCGCGCGGGTTGGCCGGCGGCGCGCGACAACAGGCAACCTCGCGCGGGTTGGCCGGCGGCGCGCGACCAAAAAAAGGGCGGCCGGCGTTTGGCTCGCCGACCGCCCGTCAAGGGGTTCGTTGAAAGAGTTCAGGCCCGGTCTTCGCCCGCGTAGCGCGCGGCCCAGTTGATCGAGGCATCGCCCGCATTGTTGCGGACGAAGCACTGACCGCCGCGCGCCTTGATCGCGCGGCAGGCCTGAGTCGCATCGGCGCGCTTCTCGAAGCCGGACACGGCGACCCGGTGCATCAGGCGGCCATTATGATCGATCGTCATCGTGACGGGGCGCTCGGCGTTCAGGCCGTAGCTTTCCTGATAATGCTGCCAGGCGCGGTCGGCATTTTCGGACGAGCTGAACGAACCGATCTGCACCACGAATTCACCGCCAGAAGCGCGCTTGCCGGGCAGACGGCCCGCAGCGAAGGCGCGCACCGCAGCCGGAGCCGCGACACTGGCAGTGCGGTTGGCAACGCGCATGACGGTGGCGTCACCGCGCACCAGATCTTCGGCTGCGGCAGCATAGCGGACACGAACCGGAACCTGGACTTCCTCCGGTTCCTGGCTCGGGAGGGCAACACTGCCCTGCTCGTCGACACCCCAATCGGACGCTTCGGCGCTGGCATAATCGACCGGGACCGGGGCGGATTCCACCGTGACCGGGGCCGGAGCCGCCACAGCAATCGCTTCGCCAACGGGCTCGGCCTGGGCGAACACGACCGGCGCGGACGCGACCGGCGCGTCGGTCGGCATCGGAATGACCTCGGCATTCTGCACCGGCGCGGAAATATCGACCGACGCTGTACGCACCGTCACCGGCTCGTAAGCCGGCTGAACCTGAACCGGCTCGGCGGCCGCGAACGCCACCGAACGGGTTTCACCGTCCGCCGGAACATTCAGCGCAATTCGCACCGGCTGGCCGCTGTCGGCGACCGCATTCACGCCCAGCAAGGCCTGCACCGGTTCGGCGCTGCCGGCCCGGTGGCTGAAGCTCGCCCATTGCGCCATGCGGCCACTGAGTTCGTCCGGCGCCACGTCCTGCGCGGCGACCGTGCGGGCCCGCTGCCAATCGCCGCCAAGGGCATAAGCGAGGGCGAGATTCTGGCGGACGCGCGGTGTGGCGCCAAGGGCGCGAGCCGCCGGCTCGAGCAATTCGATTGCCCGCTGCGGCGCTCCGGCCAAGGCATAGGCCAGTCCGACGTCGGCGGCGGGAGCATCGCGCTCGATCCGCTCGAGCTGCGCCATCGCCGCTTCGGCGCGACCATTGGCGACCTGCATCAGCGCCAGGGCGACCCCCGCCCGGCTCTGGCTCGGATCGATCTCCGTCACGTCGCGATACGTGGTCTCGGCTGACTGAAAGCGGCCGCTCTTCATATAGGTGTCGGCGAGCAGGAGGCGGTAGCCGGCATCGCGCGGCGCGAGCGCCACGGCCTGCTCCAAGTAGCCCACCGCTTCGGTCAGCAACCCGTCGGCGACCGCGCGCGCGGCGCGTTCGTGCAGGCGCCCAGCCTCATCATTGCCGGCGCGTTGCGACTGCGCCGCGGCTGGGGCGACGCCCATGCCGTCCACAAAGCCGGTGAGGCTGGCGGCACCAAGCACAAGGCCGGACGCGGCGAATTTCCAGGCAATCCCGTTCATCGTCCCCACTCCAATCCGTTCAGTCGCCCGATCCGGCCCGCGCGGGAACTTGCCGCGCCAGGGTGCCGACTTCGGGAAGCGATTCGAGAAATGCGTCGAGCGCCGCCGTGACCAATTGCTGCGACGACTTGCCGGTCAGGGCATTGGCGAGACGCAGGCGCAGATGGCGCTCGGCATCGAGCCGCAAGGTGAAGGCGGCCTTCTTGCCGGCCGCGACGGGCGCGGCGGCGCGGCGGACCTTCGCCGGAGCCTGCGCCTTCACGACGACCGGCTGGGGCGCCTCTTCGACTTCGGCCTCAGCTTCCACTTCGGCCGGATCTTCCGGCTCGAAATGATCGGCCAGACTGCGCTGTTGCACGTGAACCGGCGTGACATCCTCGCGCGACGCCTTGGGTGCCGGCGTCAGTGCCGAAATCGAGCTGGGCACATGCTGGGCCGGCGCGTCGAAAGCGTCGCCCATGTCGTCCCAGCCGAGATCGTCGAGCATCGATTCCGTCGACAAGGGGCGCGGGCGCATGGCGGGCTTGGCGCCGCCCTTGCGGGCGAGCAGGCTGCCGGACAGCGAGGCGAAGGGGCGGGCTTCGTTCATCATCGCCTCCCTCACTGGCCGACCACGCGGCGGCCGAAGCCACCGGCGGCGGGACGCTGGGAAGCCGCGGCGGCGAGGCCGCTTGGCGCGGAAAAGACGGTGCGGCGGAAATTCCGCTCGAGCCGGTCGTTAATGTAAGTCCACAGCTCCTCGACCTCCTTGGCCGATTTGCAGTTCGGATCGATTTCCATGACCGTCCGCCCGTCGATCATCGACGCGGCGAAATCGGTGCGGTGATGGAGCGTGACCGGCGCGACCGTGCCATGCTGCGACAGCGCCACGGCGGCCTCGTAAGTGATCTTCGCCTTGGGCGTCGCGCCGTTGACGACGAACAGCAAAGGCTTGCCCGCGCGCTCGCAAATATCGACGGTGGCGCCGACGGCGCGCAGATCGTGCGGGCTGGGGCGGGTCGGGATGACGACGAGTTCGGCCACCTGGATCACGCTCTGGATCGCCATGGTGATGGCCGGCGGCGTATCGATCACGGCAAGCTTGAAGCCCTGCTGACGCAGCACCTCCAGATCCGCCGCGAGACGCGCGACCGTGGTCTGGGCGAAAGCGGGTGCTTCGTCCTCGCGCTCGTTCCACCAGTCGGCGAGCGAGCCTTGCGGGTCGATATCGATCAGGCAGACGGGGCCGCAACCGGCGCGCTCCGCCTGGACGGCGAGATGGCCGGACAGGGTCGTTTTCCCCGATCCGCCCTTCTGCGATGATAGTGCCAGAACGCGCATAAAGTCCCTCGGCAGCGTGTGTTCTGCTAAGGGATTTGGCGGTCCTGCCCTAAAATCCGGTTAACCCCGGGCCAAGAAATCATGCGAAATGATTGACGTAGCCCGGCCCCGCTGCGGAAGCGGGCAATCTATGCTAAGACCGCGTTAACCATTGCCGCATAAATCGTTACGCATTGATTTCGTCGGGAGGGCGTTTCGTGCCGATCATTCAACCTCGCAAGCTTTGGCTGTGCGCCGCGGCGCTCGTAGCTTTCGCGGCGCCGGCCGCAGCGCAGGACGTCCAGTCCGGCATCGCCGCCTGGCAGGCCGGCGATTATAATGCCGCCGTCCAGCAATGGCGTCCGCTCGCCGACGCGGGGAATGCCGACGCGCAGTTCAATCTGGCACAGGCCTACCGGCTCGGCCGCGGTGTCGCGCAAAACCTCAACCTGGCCGAACAATGGTTCGAGCGCGCCGCGCGCCAGCGCCACGAACAGGCAGGTGCCAGCCTCGGGCTGCTCCTTTTCCAGAACGGCCGAGCGCGCGAGGCAATGCCCTGGCTGCAGGCCGCCGCAGGCCGCGGCGATCCGCGCGCGCAATATGTCTTCGGCACCGCACTCTTCAACGGCGACGTTGTCCGCCGCGACCTGCCGCGCGCCTACGGCCTGATGCGCGCAGCCGCCGCGCAGGGTTTCCCGCAGGCGCAGTCACAACTGGCGGCAATGGAACAACAGCTCACGCCCGAGGATCGCCGCCGCGGCGAGCAACTCGCCGCGGAGATGAATGTGCCCGCGCCGAACGCCCCGACGCGGATGGCGGAGATCGATCCCGACCGCGCCGCGCCGCCATCGCGGCCGCCGGTCCAGCACACGCCGCCGCGCCAGGGCGGACCCGGTGTCAGCTACGAACATCCGCCGGAAGATGGCCGCCCGGCCGCGCAGCCGCGTCCACCGCGCGTGGAACCGCGCCCGCGCCCGGTGCAGACCGCCGAACGGCCCCGTCCGCGCCCCGCGACGCCCGCGTCGCGTCCCGCCGCGACCGGCGGCAGCTGGCGCGTCCAGCTCGGCGCCTTCAGCAATGAGGCGAATGCCCGCCGGCAATGGGCACAGCTCCGCAGCCGCGTCAGCGCCCTTTCGAGTCTCAGCGTCGCGTTCCCGCGCGCCGGCAATGTCGTGCGCGTGCGCGCCGGTGCCTTCGCCAGCCGCGACGCCGCCAACCGCGTCTGCTCGAGCGTCCGCGCGGCGGGCGGGGATTGCATCCCGGTCAACTGATCGCACGCGCTCCCCGCGCTTAACCCTTTATCGACCGGCGGACGCTAAGGTGCCCGCCGGTCGATTTGTTTTCGCGGGGGCGCGACGTGGCTCAGGACGTAAGGCATCAGCTGTCATCCGCGCGCATGGAGCGCCCGCGCCACATGTGCATTCTGGAGGCCGACAGTCCCGCACCCGCCGGCATTCGCACCGTCTCCGCACGCGGCGCCTTCCTGGAGACCAATGCCCGTCCGGAACCCGGCAGCATGATAACCCTGCGCCACCCCCATGCCGGTGCGATCCGCGCCGAGGTGGTTTCGACCGGCAAGGACGGCGTCGCCGTCATTTTCGGCCCAGAACCGCGCGCCCTGGGCTTTGCGCTGGCCGCCCTAACCGTCTGAGATCAGCCTTCAACCCACTCGTTGCGCGGGATTGCCTGCGCATAGAGCAAGGCCGTCAGGTCATTGTGATCGATCGTCGCATCCGCCGTGTCTCTGGCGGCCGGCTTGGCGTGATAGGCCACGCCCAGCCCAGCGGCTTTCAGCATCGGGATGTCGTTCGCCCCGTCCCCCACCGCGAGCGTCGCCGCGATCGGGATATCGAGTTCTGCGCAGGCGTCGAGCAGCACCCGCCGCTTCGCCTCCGCCCCGACGATGGGCGGGATCACTCTCCCGGTCAGCTTGCCGCCCGAAACCTCCAGCCGATTGGCGATCACACGGTCGAAGCCCAGGTCCGCCCCGACGGCGTCCGCAAAGTGGGTGAAGCCTCCTGAAACCAGGATCGTCGTCGCGCCGCGCGCCTTCATCGTTTGCACAAGGGTCTTGGCGCCGGGCGTGTAGCGCACGCGCTCCTCGCGGCATCGTGCCAACACCGCCTCATCCATTCCAGCCAGCAAGGCCACGCGCTCGTTCAGCGCCGCCTCGAAATCAAGCTCTCCCAGCATCGCCCGCTCGGTGATCGCCGCCACCTCGGCCTTCAGCCCGGCATAATCGGCCAGTTCGTCGATGCACTCGACGGTGATCATGGTGGAATCCATGTCGGCGACGAGCAGGCGCTTTTCGCGGCCGGTCGCCGGCTGCGTCACCAGATCGATCCCCTGAACCACGATCCGCACCGCACGAGGTTCTCCGTCCACACGGAGGTCGCACGCGCTGCCCGGCTCGATCCAGGTCTGATCCAACACCGGCAGACCCGCGTTGGCCAGCAGGGCGCAGGCCGTGCGAATGTCGCTCTCGCCCAGCCGTTCCTTTGCTATCAAGGTCGCGATGAAGTCCAAATCCACCCCCGAAGAACCGCCGCTCGCGCTTATTGCGGGGCCGACCGCGAGCGGCAAGTCGGCGCTCGCCCTTGCGCTGGCCGAGCGCACCGGCGGCGTGGTGATCAATGCCGACAGCGCGCAGGTCTATCGCGATCTCGACATCCTCTCCGCGCGACCCTCGGCAGCGGATGAAGCGCGGGCGCCGCATCGTCTCTACGGCTATCGCGACGGTGCGTTCGCCTGTTCCGCCGTCGATTGGGCCACCGACGCCCGTGCCGCCATCGCCGAAGCGCATGCGAGCGAACGATTGCCCATTCTCGTCGGCGGCACGGGCCTTTACATCCGCACCCTGCTCGACGGCATTGCGCCGGTGCCGGAGATCGATCCCGAGATTCGCGCCGCGGTTCGCAGCCTAGAGACGGTGACCGCTTACGAACTGCTCAGCGTGGAAGATTCAGAAGCCGCCGAGCGCCTCCGCCCGTCCGACACCACCCGCATAGCGCGCGCGCTGGAAGTGGTCCGATCCACCGGCCGCCCACTTGCCGCCTGGCAGGCCGAGCGCGTCGGCGGGATCGGCGACCGGATCGCCCTCCGCCCGCTCGTGCTGCTCCCGCCCCGCGACTGGCTCTACGCCCGCTGCGACCAGCGCTTCGAGGCGATGCTGGGCGACGCCGGCATCGCGGAGGTCGAGGCTCTGCTCGCCCGCAGGCTCGACCCCGCGCTACCCGTCATGCGCGCCATCGGCGTGCGCGAACTCGGCGCTTTGCTCGACAGCCGCATGGATTACGCCGAAGCGCTCGCCGCAGGCCAGCAGGCCACCCGCAATTACGCCAAGCGTCAATATACCTGGTTCCGCCGCCAACCGCCGGAGGATTGGCCACGCTTCGCCGCCCCGCTCGATTGCGACCATATCGGCGATGCCCTAGCGCTGCTCGCATGACGAAGGTTTATCGCGACGAAGATGCCGACCTGGAACTGATCCGCAACCGCCGGGTGGCGATCGTCGGCTATGGCAATCAGGGCCGCGTGCAGGCGCTGAATTTGCGCGACAGCGGCGTGGCGGACATCGTGATCGCATTGCCCGGGAACGCCCGGCGGCGCCCCGAGGCGGCAGCGGACGGCTTCACCGTGCGCCCCCCCGCCGAAGCCGCGCGCGAGGCCGATCTCGTCATGATGCTCGCGCCCGACGAGGCGCAGGGTGCGATCTACGCGAACGATCTCGCCCCGAACCTCCCGCAGGGTGCCGCGATCGGCTTCTCCCACGGTTTCGCCATCCGCTTCGGGCTGATCGCGCCGCGTCCCGACCTCGACATCTTCCTCGTCGCCCCCAAGGGCCCCGGCACGGCCTTGCGCCAGCTCTATACCGAGGGGCGCGGCATGATCGCCTTGTTCGCGGTGGAGCACGACGCCTCGGGCAAGGCCGAAGCACTCGCGTTGTCCTACGCCGCCGCCCTCGGGAGCGGCCGCGCGGGCATATTGCCCACGAGCTTCGCCGAAGAATGCGAGGCCGACCTGTTCAACGAGCAGGCCGTGCTCTGGGGTGCCATCCCCGAGCTGATCCAGGCCGGGTTCGAGACCCTGGTCGAGGCTGGATTCTCACCCGAAGTCGCCTATTTCGAATGCCTTACCGAGGTAAAGCTCATCGCCGACCTGATCTACGAGCGCGGCATCGCCGGCATGCGCGAGGCGATCTCCACCACCGCCCGCTTCGGCGCGATGGAGGGGGGACCGCGCATCGTCACGGACGAAACCCGCGCCGAAATGCGCCGCATTCTGGCCGAGGTCCGTGACGGCCGCTTCACCCGCAATTTCATCGGCCAGGCCGAACAGGGCCACCCGCGCATGACGGCCTGGAGCGCAAAAGGCGCGACACATCCGATCGAGGCGGTCGGCGAGAAGCTGCGAAAACTCTAATCCTCGGACCGCACTGCCGCAGCCGCTCCGACGATAACGCTCGGGATGCGCGCGGGCGGCGGCGTCGCAGCCAGGAAGAGCAGCATCAGCATCATGATCCAGTCCGCCCAGGGCGAATTGTCGTAAACGCCGCCGATCCGGTCCCACGGCCCGCCTTCGGCCAGCACGGCGCGCGCATCCCCGGCTTCTTCGCGATGGACGTAAATCCGGACCCCGCCCAGCCCCAGGGTGATCGGCACTTCAATCGCGATCTGCAACTCGCTGTGGCGGAATGACCAGATGCCCGCCCATTCCAGCCGCGACCGGATCATCGCCAGTTCGTCCTGCCGGTAAACGATCGCGACCAGTTCCAGCTGTTCGTCCAGACGCGCCTCTTCCCTCAAATCCCGCTCTTGCTTTTACCCGAGAACAACGACAGCGCGAGGGGCATGATCATCGCCGGACTTTCGGGAAGCCTCCGCCGGGGCTCGTTCAACACCGCTTTGCTCGCCGCCGCGGCGGAACAGGCGCCGGAGGGGGTGACGGTCCGGCAACTGACCATCGCCGATATCCCCGTCTATGACGCGGATCTGGAAGCGGCGGATTTCCCCGCCGCAGTCACGGCGCTGAAGGATGCCATCGCCGAGGCTGACGCGCTGCTGCTCGTGTCGCCGGAATATAACAATTCGATCCCCGGCGCGTTCAAGAATGCGATCGACTGGGCCTCCCGCCCGCCCGCCGACGCCGCGCGCGTCTTTTCGGGCAAGCCGACCGGCCTGATCGGCGCATCGCCCGGCAATTTCGGTACCACCCTGGGCCAGGCCGCCTGGCTGCCGGTGCTGCGCACCCTGGGCTGCGATTTCTGGACGGCCGGACGGCTGATCGTCCCGCAGGCCGGCAAGGCGTTCGACGCCGACGGCAAACTGGCCGACGAAAAGGTCGCGTCGCGGCTCCAGAGCTACATGCAGGGCTTCGCCGCCTTCGTCCGCGCCCGGACGAGTGCCTGAACCCCTACCAGAGCGCGAAGATATCGAGCACGACCAGCAGCAGCCAGGCGATCAGGGCGATGGCCACGATGGCGGCGATCAGGACTCGGGCGTTCATTCGATCCGTTTAGGCCAGCGCCAACGAGCGCGCTACTTCCGCCCGAACAATTTCTCGATATCGCCATGGGCCAGCTTCACCCAGGTCGGGCGGCCGTGGTTGCATTGGCCGCTATGGGGTGTGACCTCCATTTCGCGCAGCAAGGCGTTCATCTCGGCGACCGACAGGTGCCGCCCGGCGCGGACCGAGCCGTGGCAGGCCATGGTGGCGGCGACCAGATCGAGCCGTTCCTTCAGGCTCAGCGCCGTATCGAAAGCCGCCAGTTCGTCGGCCAGATCGGTGACCAGGCCATGCGCCGAGCCGGTCTTCAGCAAAGCCGGCACCGCCCGCACCAGGATCGCGCGCGGCCCGAACCTCTCCAGCTCCAGCCCCAGTTCAGCCAGTTCCCCGAACCTTTCCTCCAGGCGGTCGCAGGCCGCTTCGTCCAGTTCGACCACTTCCGGCAGCAGCAGGGCCTGCCGCGCCACGCCGCCATCGCCGAGCGCCCGGCGCATGCGCTCCAGCACCAGCCGCTCGTGCGCCGCATGCTGATCGACCAGCACCAGCCCGTCCGCCGCCTCGGCGACGATATAGGTCGCCGCCACTTGCCCGCGCGCCACGCCGAGCGGATAATCATGATCGACCGGCGCCACGGCCGTCTCGGCCCGCCCCTGCGGCGCGAAATCCTGCCGCCGTTCGTGCAGCATCTCGCCCGCCAGCGGGGTCGGCGTCCATTGCGGCCGGTCCGGCTGGAACAGGCTGGTAAAGGCCGGTGACGGTGCGAGCGGCTCGCTCTGCCAATTGGCCATCGCG
This sequence comes from Sphingomonadales bacterium UBA2369, assembly GCA_002344055.1. Classification (GTDB taxonomy): domain Bacteria; phylum Pseudomonadota; class Alphaproteobacteria; order Sphingomonadales; family Sphingomonadaceae; genus Allosphingosinicella. The sequence goes on along the minus strand of DDTH01000013.1, from coordinate 172,460 downwards.
CCCGCATCGGCCGCCTGCACGCTGCGGAAGCCTTCCGCGTCCAGCGCCTGCTTCAACCCTCCGACGATCAGCCCGCGCACCAACGCCGGGTCGCGGAAGCGCACTTCGGTCTTGGCCGGATGGACATTCACATCCACCTCGTCGCCCGGCAGATCGATGAACAAGGCCAGCAACGGATGCCGGTCGCGCGCGAGCAGATCGGCATAGGCGCCCCGGATCGCGCCGATCAGCAGCCTGTCCTTCACCGGGCGGCCGTTTACGAACAGATATTGGTGATCGGCGACCCCGCGATTGAAGGTCGGCACGCCAGCCACACCGCCCAGCCGCACATTGCCGCGCTGGTGATCGACCGGAATGGCGTTGGCCGCGAAACCCGGATCGGTCAGCGCCGCTACCCGTGCCATCCGGTCCTCGCCCGGCGCGAGCGAAAACACCCGGCGGCCGTCATGCGTGAGCGTGAAGCCGACATCCGGCCGCGCCATCGCCAGCCGCCGCGTCACGTCCAGGCAGGCGCCATATTCGGCTCGGGCGGAGCGCAGGAACTTGCGCCGCGCCGGCACCTTGCCGAACAATTGCTCGACCAGCACGCGCGTGCCCGGCGGCAGACCGGCAGGCCCCTCCCCGCTCGCAACGCCGTGATCGCGGACGATTTCCCAGCCATCGCTGCCCCGGACCCGGCTTTGCAGCGTCAGCCGCGCGACGCTGGCGATGCTCGGCAGCGCTTCGCCGCGAAAACCGAGCGTTCCAACGCTCTCCAGATCGCCGTCCGGCAGCTTCGAGGTCGCGTGACGCTCCAGCGCGAGCGCCATTTCCTCCGGCGTCATGCCGCAGCCGTCGTCGCTCACCTCGATCCGGTCGAGCCCGCCCCCACCGAGAGCGACGTCGATCCGGGTTGCGCCGGCGTCCAGCGCATTCTCGATCAGTTCCTTCAGCGCGCTCGCCGGCCGCTCCACCACCTCGCCGGCGGCGATGCGGTTGATCAAATCGTCGGGGAGGCGGCGTATTGACATGGGACAATCTCTATAGGAAGCGCGGCCTTCCCGCGAGACTTGAAGACGTGATTGGACTAAGGGCGGCGGGGCATCCAACAAGATAGAGCGGGTGCATGGCGGGCCAAGGCTCGCCCGCGGCACCATATAGCGAGTGACTGGCAGAGATGGGCATCTTCAACTTCCTGCGATTTCCGAGCCAGGACATGGCGATCGATCTCGGCACCGCCAATACCGTCGTCTACGTGCGCGACCGGGGCGTGGTGCTGAACGAGCCGAGTGTCGTGGCGATCGAAACGATCAACGGCGTGAAGCGCGTGAAGGCGGTCGGCGACGACGCCAAGCTGATGATGGGCAAGACCCCGGACCAGATCGAGGCGATCCGCCCGCTGCGTGACGGCGTCATCGCGGACATCGATGTCGCCGAACAGATGATCAAGCATTTCATCCAGAAGGTGCACGGCAAGCGCCGCTTTCCGCGCTTTCCGGAAATCGTGATCTGCGTGCCGTCGGGTTCGACCAGCGTCGAGCGCCGCGCCATCCGCGACGCCGCCTCCAACGCCGGCGCGCGCCAGGTGTGGCTGATCGAGGAGCCGATGGCGGCCGCGATCGGCGCCGACATGCCGGTGACCGAGCCGATCGGCTCGATGGTCGTCGATATCGGCGGCGGCACGACCGAAGTCGCGGTGCTCTCGCTGCGCGGCATCGCCTACAGCACCAGCGTCCGCGTCGGCGGCGACAAGATGGACGAGGCGATCGCCTCCTATGTCCGCCGCAACCACAATCTACTGATCGGTGAATCCACTGCCGAGCGGATCAAGAAGCAGGTCGGTGTTGCCAAGCCGCCGGCGGATGGCGGCGACGGCGAGATCGTCCACATTAAGGGCCGCGACCTGGTGAATGGCGTGCCGAAGGAAATCATCATCAACCAGCGGCAGATCGCCGAAGCGCTGAGCGAGCCGGTCGGCACGATCGTCGAGGGCGTCAGAATCGCGCTTGAGAACACCGCGCCGGAACTGGCCGCCGACATCGTCGATCAGGGCATCGTGCTCACCGGCGGCGGCGCGCTGCTGAAGGGCCTGGACGAAGTGCTGCGCGACGAAACCGGCCTGCCGGTTACGGTCGCGGACGATCCGCTGACCTGCGTCGCGCTCGGCACCGGACGCGCGCTGGAGGAAGAAGTCTTCCGCGGCGTGCTGCAGACCGCCTGATCCCGGCTAGGAGGCCATAGCGATGGCGCCTCCCCGACGCCGCCGCACCGGCCAGTCGCGCCGCGCCCAATATGGCCGGTTCGCCACTTACGTCGTCGCGGTTGGCGGCGTCGTCATCTCGCTGTTCCTGCTGGCGCTTTCGGTGCTCGATCCACGCGCGTTTCAGGCAGTCCGGAATCTCGCCATCGACGTGACCGCGCCGATCAGCCGCGCCGGCAGCTTCGTGGTCAGCGAAGTGACCTCCTTCAGCCAGTCGGTCGGCGACTATTTCGAGGCCGGACGCCAGAATGGCGAACTGCGCGACCGCGTGCGCGAACTCGAGGGGCAATTGACCCAGGCGCAGGCCGCCCAGCTCGAGAATGATCGCCTGCGCGCCCTGCTGCAGCTGCGCGACACCACCGCGGACGAGGTCGCGATCGGGCGGCTGGTCAACTCGTCCTGGGATTCTGCGCGGCGTTACGCCATCCTTTCGGCCGGCAGCGAGCAGGGCGTCGCCTACAATATGCCGGTCCGCGCCCCGGAAGGCCTGGTCGGCCGTGTCGTCACCGTCGGCAATTGGGGCGCGCGCGTGCTGATGATCATCGACGGCGCCAGTACCGTGCCGGTCCGCTCGGCCCGCGACGGCACGCCCGCTCTCGCCGTCGGCACCGGCGACAGCGAATTGCGGGTGGAACTGATCGAAGTCGGCACGAACCCCTTTCGGCCCGGCGACATGATTGTCACCTCCGGCGTCGGCGGCATCTATCCGCCCGACATTCCCGTTGCCGAGATCGTGCGGATCGAGGGCGATTTCGCCATCGCCCGCCCGCTCGCGGCGCCCTCGCGGGTCGATTACGCCATCGTCCAGCCGCTCTATCAGCCGGCCGCCGTGCCGCCGTCCGAAGGCGGCAGCGCTCCGGCGGAGGCGCCGCGATGAACCGCATTGCCGGCTCGACCGGGGCGATCCTCTATCACGATTACAAGCGCAAGCTGGTCCCCGCCGTCACGACCATTCTCGCGGTCCTGCTGGGCCTGTTTCCGGTCGTCGTGACCATGCCGCTCGGGCCGGATATCGGCTTCCTCTTTCTGCTCGGCTGGCGGCTGCTGCGCCCGGAAATCTGGCCGCCGACGGCCGCGCTCGCCTTCGGCCTGTTCGACGATCTCGTCTCGGGCAATCCGATCGGCCAGTCGATGGCGCTGTGGACCTCGATCTTCCTGGCGCTGGATCTGATCGAGACGCGCGTCGCTTATCGCGATTTCTGGTTCGACTGGCTGTACGCCGTCGTGGCGATCGCCTTTCACATCGCCGCCGCCTGGTATATCGCCGTGCTGATGGGCAGCCCGACAGCGTTCGTCCAGCTCCTGCCCCAGCTCGGCATCACCATCCTCGCCTACCCAATTGTCGCGCGGATGATTTACGGTCTGGACCGCTGGCGTCTGGCGTGACACCGCCCTCCAGAACGGCCCGGCGGAAACGATTGCGATGAGAAAGAGGCGGCGGCACGCCCCGCTCCTGACTGAACAGACCCAGCAGCTGACCTTCACGCGCCGCGCGCTGGTGGTCGGCGGGCTGCAGGGCGCGGTCGGGCTGCTGCTGGCCGGGCGCATGGCCTATATCGCCATCGCCGAGAATGAACGCTCGCAGTTGCAGGCGGAGGAGAACCGCGTCCACCTGCGCCTGATCCCGCCCCGCCGCGGCTGGATCGTCGATCGCAACGGGCTCCCCATTGCCCAGAATCGCAGCAATTTCCGCATCGACCTGCTGCCCGACCGGGTGGATGACGAGGATCAATTGCTCGCCCAGCTTCAGCCCCTGCTCGATCTCACCCCGGACGATATCGAGCGGGTGAAGACGGAACTCGCCCGCGCCGGTTCGCAGCCGGTGCAAGTCAAGGAGCTGCCCGGCGACCGTTACGACCAATATGCCGCCGTCGTCCTCCGCCAGCAGGAAATGCCGGGCGTATCGCCTTTGCGTGGCTTTTCCCGCCAATATCCCGAGGGCGCCGCGGTCGGCCATCTGATCGGCTATGTCGGCACCCCCAATCGCGAGGAGTTTCTCGCCGCCAACCGCAATCCGCTTTTCGTCACGCCGGGCTTCAAGATCGGCAAGGAGGGGTTGGAAAAGACGATGGAAGCGACGCTGGAAGGCCGCCCCGGCGCCGCCCGCGTCGAGATGACTGCGCGCGGCCGTATCGTCCGCGAACTCGACTCGCTGGACGACACGCCGGGCCAACAGGTTCGCACCACCATCGACATCGGCCTGCAATCCTATGCCGCCCGCCGCCTGGGCGACGAATCGGGCGCGTGCGTGGTGATCGATTGCCGCAGCGGCGACATTCTGTGCCTGGCCTCCATGCCCGCTTACGATCCCAACGCCTTCGCCGACGGGATCAGCCGCAATGAATGGGCCTTTCTGGCCGAGGACCAGCGCAAGCCCCTGCTGAACAAGGCGCTGAACGGCCTCTACCCGCCCGGCTCCACTTTCAAGCCGACGGTGGCGATGGCGCTGCTGCGGGCCGGGGTCGATCCCAATGAGCGCGTCTTCTGCGGTGGCGGCTACAGCCTGGGCAATCGCACCTTCCGCTGTCTCGGCCGCCACGGGCCGATGAACATGCATCAGGCGATCGCCCGCTCGTGCAACACCTATTTCTATTCGATGGGTCGCCGTGTCGGCATCGATGCGCTCGCGCCGGTCTGCCGCGAAATGGGCTTCGGCACGCGCTTCGACCTGCCGGTCGTCTCGCAACATTATGGCACCGTGCCGGACGCCGGCTGGAAAGTCCGCCGGTTCGACCAGCAATGGGGCCAGGCCGATACGCTGAATACCTCGATCGGCCAGGGCTATGTCAGCGTGAACCCGCTGCAATTGGCCATCTCGTCGGCCCGGATCGCCTCGGGCCGCGACCTGCAGCCGCGCCTGCTGCTGACCGACGCGCCGCCCGGCCCGGCTTTGCCCTACAGCGACGAAGCTTTCGCCGCCGTGCGCGGCGGCATGTGGGAAGTGGTCAACGGCGCCGGCACCGCGGTGCGCAGCCGGCTGCCGTTTCGCGACATCCAGATGGCCGGCAAGACCGGCACGGCACAGGTCCGGCGGATCACCGGCACTCAGCGCGGACAGAGCGGCGAATGGCGCTTCCGCGACCACGGCCTCTTCATCTTCTTCGCGCCGACGGACAATCCGATCTATGCCGGCGCAGTGGTGATCGAGCATGGTCTGGGCGGCGCCCGCGCGGCCGCGCCGGTCGCCAAGGACGTGATGACCTATTTGTTCGACAAGGAACTGGCGATGCAGGCCCTGCTGCCGCTGGAGCAAAGCTGGGGCGGCAACATCGCCGAGCGGACGGCGCGCCGGGCCGAAGCCTGGGCCGCGGGACGCGCCGCAGCGACACAGAACGGCGGATAGGGACATGGCCCTTCCCCTCGTTCCCCGCGCGATCGCCAATCAGCCCTGGCTGCCGATGATCGTCTCGTCGATCCTCGCCGGGCTCGGCTTCCTCACCCTCTATTCGGCCGCGGGCGGCAAGCTCACCCCTTGGGCGCTGCCGCACGGCATGCGCTTCGGCGTCTTCTTCGTGCTGGCTTTGGCCTTGTCCTATGTCCGCCCGGGCTGGTGGAAGGAAACAGTGGTCTACGCCTATCTGGGCGTGATGCTGCTGCTGGTCGTCGTGCTCGGCATGGGCGTGGTCGGCGGCGGGGCACGCTCCTGGCTCGATTTCGGCCCGATCCGGCTGCAGCCTTCGGAACTGATCAAGCCCGTCCTCGTGATCGCGCTGGCGACGTTCTACACGCACATGCCGCCCAGCAACATCCGCACCTTCGGCGCGCTCTGGCCCGCCGGATTGATGATCAGCATTCCCGTCGGCGTGATTCTGTTGCAGCCGGATCTCGGCACATCGATGCTTCTCACCCTCTCGGGCATCACGACCATGTTCCTCGCCGGGTTGCCATTGATGTGGTTCATCGGCGGCGCGCTCTTTGTCGGCCTGGCGATCCCGGCCATCTTCCCCTTCCTGATGCAGCATCAGCAGGAGCGGATCATGATCCTCCTGGATCCCAGCCAGGATCCGCTCGGCTCCGGCTATCACATCACCCAGTCGAAGATCGCGATCGGCTCCGGCGGCATCACCGGCCAGGGCTATCTGAACGGCACGCAGAGCCACCTGCAATTCCTGCCTGAGCAGCATACCGATTTCATCTTCTCGGCACTGGCCGAGGAATGGGGCCTGGTCGGCGGCCTGTTCCTGCTGGTCTGCCTGGGACTGCTGCTCTGGTGGGGCATGCGCGTCGCGATGCGCGCCAAGGGCCGCTACGAGAAATTGCTCGCCGGCGGGCTCACCTCGATCATCTTCTTCTATGCTTCGATCAATCTGATGATGGTGATGGGGCTGGCCCCCGTCGTCGGCATCCCGCTGCCGCTCGTTTCCTGGGGCGGATCGGCGATGATGACGGTAATGATCTGCCTCGGCCTCTTGATGGGCATCGAGCGGCAGAATTGGCGCGACGCCCAGCGTTGAAATTCTAGCGGCGCGAGGCTGTTGCCAAACCCGATCCCCTTGCCTATGTCGCGCCCTCCCGGATGGACGCATAGCTCAGTTGGTAGAGCAGCTGACTCTTAATCAGCGGGTCCTAGGTTCGAGCCCTAGTGCGTCCACCACCTTCCCATCCCATCGACTGACGAGTGCTACGCAGCGCCCGAACAACGGCTGCGGCGGCGGCCGTTCCGGGTGGGCTACCCGGGAGAAACTGCCTAAAGATCGAGGCTCAGCCTGGCGTAGAGATAGCGGCCGTTGAACCCGAACGGCGAATAGAATGGGAAGGCCGTCACCCCGGTCGTGTTGAGTGCCGCGGGCACATGGTTGGGATAGACATCGAACAGATTGTCGGCGCCGACCGCCAGCCGCACACCATCGAGCACTTCATAGCGCAGTTCCAGATCGACGAGCACTCTGTCGCCGGTGTTAAGGTCCGCCGCCGCCGTCGCGCCCGGCTGCAGCACCGACGCATGATAGGTGCCGCGCACCGTCGCACCGACCCGGTCCAGCGACCAGTCGACGGCGGCGATGACCTTGGTGTCCGGCGTGCCCTGCTCCAGCGTCAGGATGCGGGTGCGGGCGAACAAAGTCGGGGCCGGGTTGAGCGTGGCGGTCGTGGTCGGCACCGACAGCACGTCGATCTCGTTGATGTTGCCGGCCAGGGTCAGGTTGAAAATGCCGGCACCCTCGCTGCGCAGGCGGTAGCTGGCGACCAAGTCGAGGCCGCGGGTGCGGGTCTCGATGCCGTTGATGAAGAAACGCGCGGCCTGCACCCCGAACGGGGCGAGGATCGCCGCAACCTGCGGACTGAACGAGGCCGCGATATTCTCGGACAGGCCCAGCTGGTTGTCGATCTCGATCTGATAGGCATCGACCGTCAGGCTGAAATCGCCCGAGCGGAAGACGGCGCCGAGCGAGAGGTTCAGCGAGCTTTCCGGCTCCAGGTCCCGGGCGCCCAGCGCCCGCGCGATCGCGCTGTTCGCCGGATAAGTGCCGGTCTCGAGGATCAGCGGCGCCTGCACCACCGATGCCGTCGAGGTGAAATAGGATTGCTGCAGCGAGGGCGCGCGGAAGCCGCTCGAGACGGCGCCGCGCAGCGCAAAGGCGGGCGAGAAGTCGTAGCGGGCGGAAAGCTTGCCGTTCACCGTCTCGCCGAAATCGGAATAATGTTCAGCGCGGCCGGCCACGCCGATCGCGAACCCTTCGACCGGCCGGAATTCGAGGTCGACATAGGCCGCGACGCTGTCCCGGCTGACCTCGAGCGCATTGCCGGGCTGGAAGCCGATGAAGCCCTGCGCGCCGCTGGTGAGAGCCGTATTCCCGCCGAGCGGGCCGCGATTGTAGGATTCGGGCTGGCCGGCGATGATGCGATAGCCTTCACGGCGATATTCCAGGCCGCCGGCAAGATTGACCGTGCCGGCGCCCAACGGCAGCTCGCGCGCCAGGTCGAGCCCGGCGCGAAGCTGGTCGTAGATCAGCGCGCCGTCGTCGAAATCGGTCGGCGAGGCCGCGCCATAGGTCGAGTTCAGCGAATCGAGCGTGCGGAAATCGAGGCGGTTGCGGCCGTAGGAAAGGTTCAGGTCCGCCCGCCAGCCGCCAAGCTCGCCGCGCACGCCCAGCGCGCTGTTGAGGTCGCGCGATTGCACCGCGATCAGCGGCAGGAAGCCGTCCGGATAGAGCGAAGCGATATTGTTGACGTTGGACGGCACGCGCGGGAAGGCCGCGCTCTCGCTGTCGCGCTCTTGATAGCCGGCCCAGCCATAGAGCTGCCAGGTCTCGCCGATCGGCACGGCGACATTGGCGAACACCGTCGCCTGCTCGACCTCGGGATCGCCGAAACGCGAGCGCACGCGCGCCGGCGTCGCGCGGGGATCGAGATCGCCCCGGCTGGTCGGGTTGCGGCTGAGATATTCCGCGCTCAGCGTCAGGAAGCCCTCGGCGCCAAGGCCGAAGCCGGCCCAGCCCGAGACGGTGGCGGTTTCGCCGTCGCGCGCGGAGCGGCTGTCGCGCGCCGTGTCCACGTCGCTGACATATTGGCCGTAGGTGACGTTGAGTCCGCCGCCCTCGCGGGCCTCGCGCAGGCGCAGGTTGATCACACCCGCAATCGCATCCGAGCCATATTGCGCCGAGGCGCCGTCGCGCAGCACCTCGATCTGGCCGAGCGCGACGCCGGGAATGGTGTTGAGATCGACGGCCGCCGATCCGCGTCCGACCGAGCCGTTGACGTTGACCAGCGCGGAAGCATGGCCGCGAACGCCATTGATCAGCACCAGGGTCTGGTCGGGCGAAAGACCCCGCAACGTGGCGGGCCGGATCGAATCGGTGCCGTCGACCACCGCCGGGCGGGGGAAGACGACCGACGGCGCCGTGGAAGCGAGCGCTTCGGCGACCTCCGTCGTGCCCTGGCGGGCGAGCGTTTCGCTGGTCAGCACGTCCACCGGCGACACGCTGTCGAGACGGGAGCGGCCCGGCGCGCGCGAACCCGTGACGACGATTTCGCCATCCTGGCTGCCCGCACCTTGCGCGACGTCCGGCTCGGGCGCCACGGCGTCCTGGGCCGCAGCGGGAGCCACGTGAACAAGCGCGGCGACGCCAGCGAGAAGAATTGCTTTCATAGTCGATCCTTTCGGCAATCGGCGCGACCGCTCACGCGCTGCGGAGCGTGCCCCGCAGCCAGGTGTGCGCCGGATTTTGGGCCCGGGAGACGGTCTATCGGGCCGAATTGATGGGAATGAGTTGGCCGCTGCTCGCCGCGATCTCAGGTGCGGCGGTCGCCCGGCAAACTGGCCGCGAGCGTCAACAGCCGGGGAAAGTCAGCCGCAACGCGGAGCCGATCCGGGACAGGGAATAAGGCATCGAAGGCTCCTTGGACCGCTTCTGTACATCAACAATATGCGGGCCTTTGTGCGGCGCACAACGGTTTCCGGGACCGTGGTTCTAGAAAGCAGCGGCAGTGCCTCGCTTGGCGCCGGCGCGATCATAATTTCGCGGAAAGGCGGACGCCCGGAGAAGATTTATCTCTCAGCGCCCGGCTGCTTTCGTCGCGAACCAGATGGTGTGGATCGGGCCCTTGCCATTCTCCCGCGCCCGGACGCGTTGTTCGTCCACCGCGAAACCGGCCTGTTTCAGCCGCTTCGTGAACGCCGCGTCGGCACTGGCCGACCAGATGGCCAGCACGCCGCCGGGCCGTAGCGCCGCCCGCGCGCTGTCGAGGCCGCGTGCGGAATAGAGGCCGTCATTGCCCGGCCGCGTCAGCCCGTCGGGACCGTTATCGACGTCGAGCAGGATCGCGTCATAGCTTCCCCTGCCCGCCTCGATCGCCGCGCCCACATCCTCGATCCGCACCTCGACGCGCGGATCGTCCAGGCAATCGCCGGTCATCGCCGCCATCGGCCCGCGCGCCCATTCGAGGATGCCGGGCACCAGTTCCGCGACAACAACCCGCGCCTTGGACCCAAGCGCCCCCAACGCGGCCCGCAGGGTGAAGCCCATGCCATAGCCACCCACAAGCATGCGGGCCGTCTTGGGGTCGCGCAGCCGGGCGCACGTCATCGTCGCCAGCGCGACTTCCGACCCGCTCATCCGGCTGCTCATCAGCTCGTTGCGGTCGAGCATGATGATGAAATCGCGGCCGTGGCGGATCAAGCGGAGCGGCGGGCCGCCCGGCACCGCCGCCTCGCCGATCAGTTCGCGTGGGATCAACGCTGCCTGGCTTTGCGGGCCGCGTAGCGGGCGTCGCGGGCGGCTTTCAGTTCCTCCGCGCTCGGCAGCGGCTTCTTCAGCCCGCCCAATGCCGCGACCCGCTCCGCCTCAGCCTTCGCTTCCGCCTTGGCGGCCTTTTCGTCTTCGATCGCCTTCAGGCGCGCCGCGCGCTTCTCGGCCGCCGCAGCTTCCTTCGCCTCGCGCGCGGCCTGCCGCTCGGCGACAATGGCCGGGTCGATCGCGGGCTTGTTGCGCAATTTTTCGAGCGCCGCCTGCTTTGCGGCACGGGCCGCTGCGTTGCGCTCATTGAAGTCGGGACTCTTGTAACCTGCCATTGTCACTCCAGGGGATCGGGACCGGCGATGCGCCGGCCTCTGCGGCCCCCATAGCGAAGCGGGCCGATTCCGCCAATCTTGCGATGCCTTGCGGCGGAAACATTGGCGGCAAGACACGGCGAGGCGTATGGAGGCGGCCATGTCCGACTGGCTCGCCGCGACCCTGATCGTCCTCGCCACCGTGGCGGGGATGGAAGCCGTGGCGGCGGTGACTCATCGCTACATCATGCACGGCTGGGGCTGGGGCTGGCACAGATCGCATCACGAGCCGCGCACCGGCCGGTTCGAACGCAACGATCTTTACGCCCTGTGCTTCGCCGCGATCAGCATCGCCTGCTTCGGCCCGCTATCCTATCTGGTCTGGCCGGGCTTCACCTGGATCGGACTCGGCATGGTGGTTTACGGCCTGCTTTACGTGCTGCTGCACGACGGCCTCGTGCATCGCCGCCTGCCGCTCGGCGTGCCACGCAACAGATATTTGAAGCGCCTCGTTCAGGCGCACCGGCTGCACCATGCCGTGCGCGGTCGCGAGGGCTGTGTGTCCTTCGGCTTCCTCTACGCCCCGCCCGTCGCAAAGCTGCGTGCGCGATTGCGCGACACCGGCGTGCTTTAGGTCAGCGCCGCCTCGATCAGGTCCGCCGCGCGAACGGCCCCGCCCGACGCCTCGATCTCGGTTCGCAAAATCGCCGCCCGCTGCCTATAAAGCGGTTCGCGCCTCACCTCTGCAATCGCCTCTGTCAGCGCCCGCACCGAACAGCGCGCACCGACCACTCTCGCCACCCCGGCATGCGCGGCGCGGGCCGCGACCGCACCCTGTTCGAAGGCCAGCGGCATCAGCACCATCGGTAGCCCAGCCGCGAGCGGATCGAGCACGCTGTTCATGCCCGCATGGCAGACGGCCATGTCGGCCTGCGCCAAGACCGCTTCCTGGGGCACCCAGTCGCATACGATCGGCCGGCCGGGCAGGTCTTCCGGCCGCAAGCGCCCCTGCCCGCCCGTGGTGATGAGCAGTCGCAGGTCAAGCGCGTGACAGGCGGCGGCGACCTTGCGGAACAGACCAATGCGTGATCCCTGCAGGGTGCCGAGCGAGCAATAGACGAGCGGCCGGTCGTCGCCCGGCGGCAGGTCGAACGGCTCCGGTAAGCCTGCCGCGCGAAACGGCCCGCAATAGTGAAAATGCGCCGGCAATTCCCGCCGGTGAAAGTCGATGCCCGCCACCAACTGCGTGATCTGCAAAGTGGGCGACAGGCAATCCTCCAGCCGGTGCCGCTCGGGCAGGCCCAGCATCGCCGCATTGCGCGCGATCGCCTTGCCGACCCCGCGCAGCAGCAGGTCGGTCACCCGCCAGCCGCCCGCATTGCGCTTGCGCCCCTTCTCGCCCGCCTGGAAAGCCCAGCCGACATAAGGCGGCGGCACGCTTAGTTCGCGATTGATCGGCAAAGTCACCGCGACGCTGGCGAAGGGCAGGCCCAGATGCTCTGCCACCAAAGCCCCACCCGCCTCCATCTGATCCGCCAGCACCGCATCCGCGCCGATCCGGCGCAAAGCCTCCGGCCCCTCGCGGCAGAACATGTCGGTGAAGCGGACCATCCCGCCGAACGCCCCACTCATGCCCGAAAGGCCCCGGATCCTCGCCATCGGCCGCGTCCAGCCCGCCACCGGCGGCTCGCTTGCACCGATCGCCTCGAAGCCCGCGCCCGTCGCCTCGACCAGCGAACCCGCATCAGGATGGTGGACGAAGGAAACCCGGTGCCCGCGCCCGATCAGTTCAGCCGCGAGGAAGGAGAGCGGCCGGTAATGCCCCTTCAGCGGCGGGGCGATGATCGCGAAATGCGCCATGCCTCCCTTTGCGGGCGCGCAGCGTCTCCCACAAGCTCACGAACAGATAGGCCAGCTTGCGCCGCCGCCGCACGACGACGCGCTGGGTCCACGCATCCGGCCCCAGCGCCGCCACCCGCCGCCCGATCTTGCCATAGATGCGCGCCGCCGCCAGCACGGCCCAGCGGGCGCGGAAGGGCAAGGCATGGACCTGATCGCGCGCCTGCGCCTCATAGGCCGCGGACAGATCGGTCAGCCGTTTGACCAGGCCGACCAGGGCATCCCGGTTGGCATCGTCCAGCAAATTGGCCTCGCTGAGCCCCGCCTCGGCCAGCCATTCGGCCGGGACATAACAACGCCCGGCCGCCGCATCGTCGGCAATGTCGCGGGCGATATTGGAAAGCTGGAAGGCGATGCCGAGCGCCGACGCGCCATTCAGCGTCTCGCGGTCCTCCGGATCGACGCCCATCACCACCGCCATCATGCAGCCGACCGCGCCCGCAACATGATAGCAATAACGGACCAGGTCGGCCTCGCTCTGCGGACGCCAGTCCGCCGCGTCGAGCGCGAAGCCCTCAATATGGTCGAGCAGGAAATCGTGCGGGATCGAAACCTCAGCCAGCACCGCCGCCAGCGCTTCATAGGGCAGGCCTTCGACCCTCTCCCCGGCCAGCACCCGCCGCGTCAGCTTCTCCACCTCGGCAACATCGCCACCCTCGCCCCCCGCAGCCCCAAGCACCTGACCGTCCGCGACGTCGTCGCAGTGCCGGCACCAGGTGTAGAGCAGCCATGCCCGCTCGCGCGTCTCGCGGTCGAACACCTGGCTCGCGGCGTGAAAGGATCGCGAACCCAGCCGGATCGTGTCGCTCGCCGCCGCGACCAAAGCGATCCGCTCGGGGCTCTGCGCGCGCGGCATCAGGCGGCGCTCAAGTCCGCGCTTGTCGCGGACGGCATCGAACAAAGATCGTCGATCATCAGCCGCGCCGTCGCCTTGGCGCTGCCGACCACGCCCGGAATCCCCGCGCCCGGATGCGTCCCCGCGCCGACGAAATAGAGGTTCGGGATCTTCGCGTCGCGATTGTGCACCCGGAACCAGGCACTCTGCGTCAGCAACGGCTCCAGGCTGAAGGCGGAGCCGAGATGCGAGTTCAGATCGCTCTCGAAATCCTGCGGGCTGTAGTGGAAGATCGTCTCGATCCGGTCCCGCAGGCCGGGCAGCAATCGCTGCTCCAGAATGTCCACGATCCGCTCGCGATAACGCAGCCCCTCGGTTTCCCAGTCGAGCGGCGCCTTCCCCAGATGCGGCACCGGCGCGAGCGCGTAGAAAGTGGACTTACCCGCCGGCGCCATGCCCGGATCGGTCGCGGTCGGATGGTGCACATACAGGGAAGGATCGTCCGCCAGGCTCGACCCTTTGTAGATGTCGTTCAGCAGCCCCCGATAGCGCGGCCCGAAGAGGATATTGTGGTGCGGCACATCCTCCCAACGCCCGCGCGCGCCGATATGCACCACGAACAGGGAAGGCGAGAAACGCTTGCGCCGCAGCCGCGCCGCCGCCTTCGCGCCGCGCGGGGCATCAAGCATGTCATAGGTCCGCACCACGTCGGCGTTGGACGCGACGGCATCGAAGCGCCCGCTCCAGCCGCTCTTGGTGCTCACCGCTTTCGTCAGGCCGCCTTGGGTCTCGATCCTCTCGACCGGATCGCCGAGCCGCAATTCGCCGCCCAGCCGCTCGAACTGCCGCACCATCGCGCTCACCAGCGCATTGGTGCCGCCCTTCGCGAACCAGACCCCGCCGTCGCGCTCCAATTTGTGGATCAGCGCGTAGATGGAACTCGTCGTCATCGGATTGCCGCCGACGAGCAGGGTGTGGAACGACAAAGCCTGCCGCAACTTGTCATTCTTCACGAAACCCGAGACGACCGAATAGACCGACCGCCAGGCCTGATAGCGCGCCAGGTTCGGCGCCGCCGCCAGCATCGATTTGAAATCGAGAAAGGCGACATGGCCGAGTTTCTCATAGCCCTCGGTGTAAACCCCGGCCGCATAGCGCAGGAATTTGGCGTAACCTTCGACATCGCCCGGCTCGAGCGCTTCGATCTGCTCCGTCAGCCGCGCATCGTCATTGACGTAGTCGAAGCTTGTCCCGTCGGGCCAGGACAGGCGGTAGAAAGGCGAGATGGGCAGCAGTTCGACATCCGCCGCCATGTCCGCCCCGGTCAGCCCCCACAATTCCTGCAGGCAGGCCGGATCGGTGATCACCGTCGGCCCGGCATCGAACACGTGCCCGTCTTTCTCCCAAACATAAGCCCGCCCGCCGGGCTTGTCGCGCGCCTCGATGATCGTCGTCGCGATCCCGGCGGATTGCAGCCGGATCGCGAGCGCCAGCCCGCCAAAGCCCGATCCGATCACGGCCGCACGCTTGCTCATGCCGCCATCGCCTTCAAAGCCTTGAGCACGGGCACAGGCGGCTTCCCCGTCAAAATCCGGACCTTGTCCAGCCGCGTCAGTTTCGCCGCATAGAACCGGGCGATCACAGGCTCCGGCAGGCGGTAGAAATGCTCCAGCACCCGATAGCGTTGCTCCGGTGCGGCGGCGCGGAACATCATCCGGTTGAGCAGCCGGAAGAAAGCCCGCTCTTTCCATAGTTTGAACGCGCGATCTCGAAACAACTCGAACAAGGCCGCGCCTGAAAAGTCCCTCTGCTCCGCCACCAGCAGCGCATTGGCCACCGCGTCCGGCAGCGAATAGCCGGTCGTCGGGTGGAAGAAGCCGCCGCGCAGACCCAGAAGCGCAGCCTCCCCGGTCCACAAGCTCTCGATCGACCCGCCCAGCGCGACCGGCAGCACCCCGGTTTCCTCGCCGGTCACCTCGCCTATGCCCTTGGCATATTCATCGATCCGCGCCCGCAGCAAAGGTACGTCGAGATCCGGCGCATCGGAATAATAGGTGTCCTCGATCATCAACTCATCCGCCGCGAACGGCAGGGTGTAGACGAAGCGATAGCCGTCCGCCTGCTCGACCGTCCCGTCCATGATCACCGGCAACTCGCAGCCGTGTGGGGCAATCGTCCGATACGTCCGTCCCACGAACTTCTGCCAGGCGAGCTCGATCCCGGCAAAATCCCCTGGCCCGCGCGCGTCGATAACGCCCTCCGCCTCGATCCGCTCGCCATCCTCAAGCACCGCGAAATCGGCCCCCAGCGCCGCCACCGCGCCCCGCCTGATCCGTTCGGCCGGTATCTTCGCCCGCACCACCGCGTCCAGCTGCGCCGATTTCACGCTGTTATAGCCAAAGCCCAGCACCCGCCGCCGCTTCGGGAAGATCACCTCATGCGCGGGCCAGCTCTTGCTGATCAAAGGCGCCACCAGCGCCCGGCCCGTCTCATCCACATCCCCGTCGAAGAACGACCAGATGTGATTCCCGCCCAGCCGCTCGCCCGGCTCCACCAGCAGGAAGTCCACCTCCGGCCGCCGCGTCGCCAGCGACAGCGCGATCAGCGACCCGGCCAGCCCGCCCCCGGCGATCACGAGCGCGCGCTTCACCACGCTGGCGCCGCCGCGCTGCCCGCATTAGTGCTAAACATATGAACCGCTTCAAACATCTCGCGGCCATGCCGCTTCTTCTCCTCGCCGGCAACGCCCAGGGCAGTGGTGCAGATGTCGAAATCAACATCGAGGGCGCGCGCAACAGCCGCGGCGTCATCCACATCTGTATGACACGCAATTCGAACCATTTCCCGGATTGCGGCGACGATCCCTCGGCGGTGAAGCGCACGGTCCCCGCCTCGACCCGCAGCGTCCGCGTCACGGTCTCGCCCGGCGCCTATGCGGTCTCGCTGTTCCACGACCAGAATCGTAACAACGAACTCGACACTTTCCTCGGCATCCCGCGCGAGGGGTTCGGTTTCTCGCGCAACCCGACCATACGCTTCGGCCCGCCCAGCTTCGATGCGGTGCGGATCAACATCATCCCGGGCTCGAGCCGGATGACGGTCAATATGCAATATTTTCTCTAGCTTCCGCCGTCCTTGCTGTCGGTGGCCACCTTGAGCTCCTTGCCCAGCACACCCGCCACATAGAGCCGCTGGATCATCACATAGGCGACCACGGTGAGCGGCGCGGACAGCAATATGCCGAGGAAGCCGAACAGGGCTCCCGCCGCCGCCACCGCGAACAGCAGGACGGCGGGCGGCACATCGACCGCATAACGCTGCACCAGAGGCTGCAGCAGATTGCCCTGGATCTGCTGCACCAGCAGATAGAGGCCGAGCGTCCACAAAGCGACCGTCGGTCCCTGCAGGAAGGCCAGCAGGATCGCCGGCACCGCCGCGATGATCGGGCCGACGAACGGAATGAAATCGAGCAACCCCGCGATCAGCGCCAGCCCCAGAGCCGCCGGAACGCCCAGCGCCCAAAGCCCCGCGAAGGTCAGGATCGTCACCGCGATCATCGACAATATCTGCCCGCGCAGCCAGCCTTTCAGCGCCCGGCTGCCATCCTCCATCGCCTGCCCGGCCAGTTCCTCCCGCTTCTTCGGCACCAGCGCGATCACCCCGCGCCGGTACAATTGCGGCTGCGCGGCGAGGAAGATCGCGCCGACGAACACCAAAAGGAAATCGGTCAGGCCGCTGCCGGCGGCGATCGCATAACCCCCCGCCTGGCTCAGCACCGCGCCGACATCGCCCGCGCCCTGATCGAACAATTGCCGCGCGCTCTCGCCCATGCCCCATTCGTCGAGCTGCGCCTCCACCGAGGCCAAGGCGGCGGGCAGCCGCTCCTGGATGGTGGCGAATTCGTTCGCGACCTGCCGCCCGAAGAAGGCGAACACGCCGACCAGCACGCCCAGCACAAGGAACACCGCCGCGGCCAGCGCCAGCGGCCCCTCCAGCCGTGTCAGCCGCGTGATCAGCGCCCGGGCCGCCCCCAAAATGGTGGCGAACACCAAAGCCGCGAAAATGAGCAGCAGCAGGCTCATCGTGCGGAACAGGATGACGGTCATGATGCCGATGCCCAGCACGATCAGCACACGCCGCACGAAAATCTGATCGGTCATCGCAAGCCCCCTGTCCGCGCCACGCCTAGCTCCCCCAAATCATTCGGGAAAGAGCCGCCGCGCTCGACACATGCGCCAAGATGTGATGCACAGCCCACCGACCTCCTCTCCCCAGGAAGCCCTATGATCCGCCTCCCTTTTGCTCTCGCCTGCCTCACCCTCGCTGCCTGCGGGCAATCCGCCCAGAACGACAGCGCCGCCAATGTTACTGCGGAAAAAGCGCCGCCGCCGCCCGCCGCGCCGCCAACCCCGCCAGTCCAGACCCCGGTGCCGGTCTCCTTCGACTGGAGCTTCTACGCCCATGGCGGCTCGGGCGATCTGTTCTTCGGCGACGGCGACTGGTCGAACGAGGAATTCATCCTCTCCTTCACCTGCCTGCCCGGCTCGGGCCGCACCGGCATGTCGCTGCAAGGCCCGCCGGACATGCCCGCGCAGCTGATCGTCAACGATGAAAGCGCGGCGATCACCAATGGCGGCACTCTGCCCACCGATCACCCGGTCCTGCGCGCCTTCGCGGCCGAGGGCAGCCTCCGCGTCGTCGCCGGCGCGACCGAGCGCGACCTCGCCGCCAAACCGGGCACCGGCCGCACCGCGATCGAATCCTTCTTCGCTTATTGCGCGGCGGGCTGAGGCTCTCCGCACCCTTCCCCCGCCCGTTTCGTTTCGCTACGCAGCCGATATGAGCCTGCCGCCTTTGTTCGATCGCCTGAGGCTGCCCGTCGTCGGCGCGCCCCTCTTCATCGTCTCCAATCCCGACCTCGTCATTGCCCAGTGCAAGGCGGGGATCGTCGGCAGCTTTCCGGCGCTGAACGCCCGGCCGCAATCGATGGTCGACGAATGGCTGCACCAGATCACCGAGGAACTGGCCGCCTGGGACCGCGCCAATCCCGACCGGCCGTCTGCGCCCTTCGCGGTCAATCAGATCGTCCACAAATCCAATGACCGGCTGATGCAGGACATGGCGACCTGCCAGAAATGGAAGGTGCCGATCGTGATCACGTCCCTGGGCGCGATCGCCGAGGTGAATGACGGCGCCCACAGCTGGGGCGGCATCGTCCTGCACGACATCATCCACGATCGCTTCGCCCGCAAGGCGATCGACAAGGGCGCCGACGGCCTGATCGCGGTCGCCAGCGGCGCCGGCGGCCATGCCGGCCCGCTTTCGCCCTTCGCCCTGGTTCAGGAAATCCGCGAATGGTTCGACGGACCGTTGCTGCTGTCGGGCTCGATCGCCAACGGCCGCTCGATCCTCGCCGCGCAGGCGATGGGCGCGGACCTGGCCTATATCGGCTCGCCCTTCGTCGCCACGCGCGAGGCCAATGCCAGCGAGGCCTATAAGCAGGGCATCGTCGACGGGCGCGCCGCCGACATCGTCTATTCCAATCTTTTCACCGGCATTCACGGCAATTACCTGCGCGGCTCGATCGTCGCGGCGGGCATGGACCCGGACAATCTGCCGCCGGGCGACGTCAGCACGATGAACTTCGAAAGCGCCACCGGCGCCAAGGCGTGGCGCGACATCTGGGGCTCCGGCCAGGGCATCGGCGCGGTGAAGGCGGTCGAGGGCGCCGGCGATTATATTGCCCGGCTCGCGGAGGAATATCAGGCGGCCAAGACAGCGCTTCTCGCCACGGCGCGATGAGTGCGGGGCCGGCGCCCACCGCCACGCTGGACCATTACCGGCCCGAAATAGACGGGCTGCGCGCGATCGCGGTCATCGCCGTGATCCTGTTCCATGCGCGTGTGCCTGGATTCGAGGGCGGCTTTCTCGGCGTCGATATCTTCTTCGTGATCAGCGGCTATCTGATCACCGGCATCATCTGCAGCGATCTCGCCGCGGGCCGGTTCAGCCTTCGATATTTCTACGAGCGGCGCATCCGCCGCATTCTGCCCGCGCTCAACGTCATGATGCTGCTGTGCATCCTGCCGGCCTGGTATCTGATGCTGCCGGACGATCTGGAGAATTTCGGCCAGTCGCTGATCGCGACGGCGGCCTTCGCCAACAATGTCCTGCTCTACTACACGGCCGATTATTTCGGGCTGACCGCCGAGTTCAAGCCATTGGTTCATACCTGGTCGCTCGGGGTGGAGGAGCAATATTATCTGGTCATCCCGCTCGTGCTGTGGGGGGCATATAGAATCGGCCGGCGCATGCCCGCGCTCACCATCGCCCTCGCGACTGTGCTCAGCTTCGCTTTCTGCCTCTATCTTTCCGCCCGCTCGCCCGTCGCCAATTTCTACATGCCCTGGTCGCGCATCTGGGCGCTGGGCGTGGGCGGGCTCGTCGCTCTGGCCGAACCGGGGCTGCGAACGCGGATTCGCGCCCAACCCGGTATAGCGGACGCGCTTTCGGCAGTCGGTTTGATCCTCGCCCTCGCGCCGCTGGTGCTGATCGCGGACGGAACCGGGATGCCCGACGCGCGCACCCTGGCCCCGGTCGCCGGCGTGTCACTCCTGCTCCTCTTCGCCCGTTCGAACGGTGTTACCGGGCGTCTGCTCTCTGTTCGCCCGCTCGTCGGCCTGGGACTGATCAGCTTCAGCCTCTATCTCTATCACCAGCCGATCTTCGCCTTCGTCCGCATCGCCAGCCTGGAGGAGCCGTCCCCTTGGCTGCTGCTGGCCTTCCTTCCTCTGATCCTCGGCCTGGCCTATCTGTCGTGGCGCTGGGTCGAACGCCCCTTCCGCGACAGAAACCGCCCCGTCTCGCACGTCCTGATCATGGTCGGCGCGACGACGACGCTTGCGGCCGGCGCGGGCGCGGCCTTCCACCTCACCTCGGGCTTCTATCGCGACTGGCCGGAATTCGCGGTTGGGGACCCGACCTACGGTCCGGACCAGAATCGCGTCTATGTCGAGCGCACGCGCATTTTCCGGCGCGTCTCCCTGCCGGAGCGGACCGACCGGCCCCGCCTGCTGGTCGTCGGCGACTCCTTCGGTAGCGACTTTCTGAATATGGCCCAGGAGACTGGCTGGCTGGCGCCGCGGGTCGCCAGCCTCGCGAGCACGCCCATTTGCGGCGCGCCCAGGCAGGAGGCGCTCGGCAACGCGCCGCGCGCCGACCTGATCGTCATCGCCTACCATTTCCGGGCGGAGGACGTCGCCTGCCTCGCCGCGCTGCGCGATCATTTGCGGCCGCTAACCCGGGCGCGCATCGTCATCATCGGCACGAAAAGCTTCGGCTGGAACAATAATGCGGTGGTGCGTCTGCCGGCCGGCGAGCGCTACGCCTACCGTGCCCTGCCGCTCGCCAACACTCTCGCCGCCAACGAAGCCGGGCGCGCGCTGCTCGGCGCGGACTATGTCGATCTGCTCGCCTTGCTCGACACGGGGGACGGCCGTGTCCCGGTGTTCACCCCCGACCGCAAATTCATCAGCCAGGACCGCTGGCACCTCACCCAGCCCGGTGCCGCCTATGTCGGCGCGATCCTGCTGCGGCACCCCGCCTTCGCGAACATCCCTTCCGGCTGAGAATAGAGCTTTCCTACCGGCTCGATGTTCTGATAATGTTCCGACTGCGCGCCGCAAAGCGCCGTCTTTGACATAGTAGGAAAGAATCTTGCGAAATGGGCGATTTTCGCGGGGGAATACCCCCCGCGATTCCGTGCGAAAGTCGTGACATTTGTGGCTTTCCGCGAAAGGATCTTCCCTATCCGCCGAAGGAAACGAGTCGCTCAGGCCGCCTTCTGCAGATGCTTGCGGCCGAGCAGTTCGGCGATCTGCACCGCGTTCAGCGCCGCGCCTTTGCGGAGGTTGTCGCTGACGCACCACAGGCTCAGCCCGTTCTCGACGGTCGGGTCCTCGCGCACGCGGCTGACATAGGTGGCATATTCGCCCACCGCCTCGACCGGCGTCACGTAGCCGCCATCCTCGCGCTTATCGACCAGCATCACGCCGGGCGCCTCGCGCAATATACGCTGCGCCTCCTCGGCCGAAATCTCATTCTCGAACTCGATGTTGATCGCCTCGCTATGGCCGACGAACACCGGCACGCGCACGCAGGTGGCGCTCACCTTGATCTTCGGATCGAGGATCTTCTTGGTCTCGACCATCAATTTCCATTCCTCGGTGGTCGATCCGTCCTCCAGGAAGTCGCCGGCGTGCGGGATCACGTTGAACGCGATCTGCTTCGGATAGACGTTCGGCTCGGCCGTATCGCCGACGAAGATGTTGCGGCTCTGCTCGAACAATTCGTCCATCCCCGCCTTCCCGGTGCCGGAGACGGACTGGTAGGTCGCGACCACCACGCGCTTGATCCTGGCCGCGTCGTGCAGCGGCTTCAGCGCCACCACCATCTGCGCGGTCGAGCAATTCGGATTGGCGATGATGTTCTTGCGCCGGTAGCCGTCGATCGCCGCCGCATTCACTTCGGGCACGATCAAAGGCACGTCCGGGTCCATCCGGAACAGTGAGCTATTGTCGATCACCGTGCAGCCCGCCGCAGCGGCCTTGGGCGCATAGGTTTTCGACGCCGCCGAACCCGCCGCGAACAGCGCCATGTCCCAGCCGGAAAAGTCGAAATGTTCGAGATTGGCGACGCGCAATTCCCGCCCGCTATCGCCGAAATCGATGATGTCGCCGGTCGAGCGGGAACTCGCCACCGCCGCGATCTCGTCCAGCGGGAATTCGCGCTCGGCGAGGATGTTCAGCATCTCGCGCCCGACATTGCCGGTCGCGCCAACCACGACCACCCGGTAGCCCATTTCATATTCTCCTGAGGAATTGCTTCGCATCTAGTGTTGCGGACGCCCGCCCGCTAGCCTCGGCGCGTCACCGGGAGGGGGAAGCATGACGCGCGGCACGATCCTGTATGTGGGCGGCCTCCTGGCCCTGCTCGCCGCTTTCGCGTTCAAGCATGTGCTGATCGCCCCGCCGGAGGTCCCGGCGCAGGTCGAAGCCGGTCAGTTCGACACCGGCCGCGCCTTCGCACGGCTTGAGCGCATCCTCGGCGACCAGCAGGCTCACCCGGTCGACAGTCCGGCGAGCGACGGCGTCCGCGACCGCCTCGCGGCCGAAATGCGCGCCGCCGGTCTCGAACCCCGGCTCAGCGACGCGATGACCTGTAATGCGTTCGCCCGCAACCGCAGCATCAATTGCGCCCGCGTCCGCAATCTCGCCGCTACGATCGGCCCGGCGGAGGGCGAGCATCTGCTGCTCGTCGCCCATTATGACGGCACGTCGGCGGGTCCCGGCGCGGCCGACGCCGGCATCGCCATCGCCACTTTGCTGGAGGTCGCCGAGCAATTGCGCGGCCGCAATCTGCAGCGCCCCGTCACCTTCCTGTTCAACGAGGGCGAGGAGAATGGCCTGCTCGGCGCCCGCCAGTTCCTCGACAGCGATCCCGCAGCTGCCCGCGTGACCACTTTGGTCAATCTGGAAGCCCGCGGCACCGAAGGCCCGGCGATCATGTTCGAAACCAGCGTGCCGAACGCCGCCCCGGTCGCGCTCTATGGCGGCGCAGTCGGCCGCCCGCTCGCCAATTCGCTCAGCACCGATTTCTACCGGATGCTGCCCAACAGTACCGATGTCGCGGTGTTCGAGGAACGGCCCTGGAATATCCTCAACATCGCCATCATCGGCAACGAGACCCGCTATCACAGCCAGGGCGACGATCTCGCCGCGCTCGACCAACGCAGCCTCAATCATATGGGCGGACAGGCGCTGCAACTGACGCTCGCCCACACGGATGGCGTCGAGGCGACCGCGCCGGGCGACCTGCTCTATGCCGACATCCTGACCCGCCATCTGATCACCCTGCCCCTAGTCGCCGGCCTGATCCTGCTCGGCCTGATCTTCCTCGGCTTCGGTTACGCCACGTTCCGCCGCCGCGCCTGGGGCGGCCTGCTCGCCGGGCTGAGTAGCGCGATCGGCGGCACCCTTGTCGCCTTCGTGCTGACGATCATCGTGCAGGAATTGCGCCCCGGCGAATTCTGGCGCGCCTTCCCGGTCGCCATGCACATCGCGACCGCCGCGACCTCGCTCGCCGCCGCGGTGCTTTGCCTGCGCCTCGCGCGCACCGCCACACGCTCCCAGTTGCGGGTGGCGGTCTGGCTGCTCATCGCCCTCGCCGGCGGCGGCATTTCGCTGATCGCGCCGGGCGCCGCAATCTACTTCCTGCTCGCGCCCCTGATCCTGCTCGCCGGAATCCTGATCGAACGCTGGCGGCCCGGCGCGGAGCGGATCGCGGCGTGGGTGGCGGCCATCGTGCAACTGCTCACCCTGCTCCCGATCATGGCCCTGGTCGATCTGCTGCTCAGCACCAGCCCCGGCTGGATCGGCGCCCCGCTCGCGGTGCTCGCGGCCATGCCTCTGCTGGTCGAGCTGCGGCCCGAGGGGGAGACCAGACGCACACCCTTGTTCGCCGCTCTGGGCGCGACCGCCGCGTCGTGGCTGGCCGTCCTGCTGGTCCCGGCCTACTCCGCCGACCGCCAGCAGATTTTCACCGTCGAGCATGTCACCGACCGCCGCGACAATAGCGCGCGCTGGGGCATTTACAGCGACGCCGCGCTGCTGCCGGAGGCCTACGGCCAATGGGGCGAATGGCAGCGCGGCCCTGTCGACTATGCCCGTCGCCAGCGCTGGGTCACCGCCGCCCCGCAAAGCCAGACGGCGGTGCCGGAGATCGTGAAAGTGGGTGAACGCCCTGCTCCGGACGGCAGGATCGTCACACTCCGGCTGGCGCTGAACGGCTGGGACGGCGCTGCTTTGCAGGTTCCCGCTTCGGCGGATCTGCGGACGCTCAATGCGAATGGGGAACGTGCGTTTGGCGCGGGCGACAGCGACTATTCGGTGCGCTGCACCGGCCGCGCTTGCGACGGCTTCACTTTCGATCTGCTGGTGGGATCAGGGCAGCCGGTGGATGCCACCCTGACCGGCAATGTGCCGCGCCTGCCGGACGCGGCCGCGCCATTGGTGGCCGCGCGCCCTGAGAACGCGCGGCCCCAATATGTCCCCGACGCCAGCTACGCGCTGGTGCCGGTGCGCTTTTAGGCTTCGGTCGTCTCGGCCGGGGCAGCGCCCTTGGCCGGACGGGTGTCGCGGCGCTCGGCGATACGGGCCGACTTGCCGGTGCGACCACGCAGATAATAGAGCTTCGCGCGACGGACGGCGCCGCGGCGGACGACCTCGATCGAATCGACGTTCGGGCCGTAGAGCGGGAAGACGCGCTCCACGCCTTCGCCGAAGCTGATCTTGCGGACGGTGAAGCAGCTGCCCATGCCCTTGTTGGCGCGGGCGATGCAGACGCCTTCGAACGCCTGGACGCGGGTGCGCTCGCCTTCGACCACCTTCACGCCGACGCGCAGGGTGTCGCCGGGGCGGAATTCGGGAATGGCGCGGCTGGCGGTCAGCTTTTCGATCTGCTCGGCTTCGAGCTGCTGGATCAGGTTCATGACTTAATCGTCCTGTTTTCGTTGCCGCGCGCCAGAGGGCGGTTGCCTTCGATCGCCACCGTGGCGCTCGATCAGGTCCGGCCGCCTTAGCCGTGTATCCTCCACCGAGCGCGCATGGCGCCAGGCGGCGATCTTCGCATGATCCCCCGATCGCAGCACTTCGGGGATCGTGCGCCCTTCCCATTCAACAGGTCGGGTATAATGCGGATATTCGAGCAGCCCCGTTTCGAAGCTCTCGTCATCTCCGCTGGAAGGCGCGCCCATTACGCCGGGAAGCAGCCGAATGCAAGCATCCAGCAGAGTGAGCGCGCCCATCTCGCCGCCGGACAATATGTAGTCGCCGATCGATACCGGGCGGATGTCCCGCGCCTCAAACAAACGCTCGTCCATCCCCTCGAACCGGCCGCACAATATGGTGACGCCCGGCCCCGCCGCCAGTTCGCGCACCAGTGCCTGCGTCAGCGGCTCCCCGCGCGGCGTCATGGCCAGCTTCGGCCGGTCGTCGGCCACGCTGTCCAGCGCCGAAGCGAGCACGTCCGCCCGCATCACCATCCCCGCCCCGCCCCCGGCCGGCGTGTCATCGACCGAACGATGCCTGTCGTTGGCGAAGTCGCGGATCTGCACCGTCTCGAGCGACCAACGCCCCTCCCCGCGCGCCCGGCCTGCCAGGCTCAGGCCGAGCGGCCCGGGAAACATCTCCGGATAGAGCGTCAGGACGGTCGCGGCCCAGCTCATTGCGCGGGCGGGTTCGGCACCGGGCGGAAGCGCAGCGCCTGAATGGTCGCGGGGTTGGTCGGGGCGAGCAACACCTGCCCCTGCAGGCGCCCGCGATCGCATTCCCAGTCGAAATAGCCATTCAGCGCGCCGTTGGGGACGATCGCGCTGTCGGTACGGCATTCACCGACCTGGGTCCTGATCTGGCCGAGCACGCTTGCCCAGGTTTCGACGGAGCGGTCGAGCAGGAAGTTCATTGCCAGTGACGGGCGGAGCGCCGCGACGCTGCCTGCGGCATAGGCTTGCCCGGCGGCGCGATAATTGGCGGCGAGCTGGCTGCTGACCGGCACCGGGCGCGTGTCGATCAGGCCGGCGCGGACCATGCTGCTGGCCGCCGCATTCACATGGGCGGACGGCGAGGTGTAGGTGCGGTTGGTGAAGGCGAAGACGCCCACCCCGCGCTCCGGCATGAACATCATGTAGGAGCCGTAGCCGGGATAGCCGCCGCTATGGGTGAGATAGGAGCCGATCTCGCAATCCTGCACCGCGCGCAGGCCCATGCCGTATGCGACCGCGGTCGGGCATGGCTGGCCATTTGCGCCCTGGCGCCCGCCGAGACCGGCATAGTTCAGCCCCTGCGCCATCTCGCGCACGGTCGAGCGCCGAACCGGACCGGTCTCCGGCCCGTCGCGCGCCGGCCAGGCGGAGAGCAGGAAGGCCATCCATCTGGCATAGTCGTTGGCGCTGGTCTCGACCCCACCCATCGCGCCGAACTCACCGTCGCGCATCGTCGGCTCGACCGTCCAGGCATCATTTTCCCAGCGATAGCCGATGGCGCGGCGCTCCTGCGGCGAGGCCATGACGTCATAGCCGGTGGAATTCATGCCGATGGGCCGCATGATCTCCTCGGTGATATAACGCTGATAAGGGCGGCCCGAGACGTTGGTGACGATACGGCCGAGCAGGGCGTAGCCGTAGTTCGAATATTCCATCGACAGCTGCGGGGTGCGGGTCATCGGCGGCTGGTTGGCGATGATCGCGGTGAATTCGGCCGGGGTCAGCACCTGCTGGCGGTCGCCCCAAGGGTCATCGGTGACCAGGCCGCCACTGTGCGCCAGCAGGTCGCGGACGCGGATGCGCGGGGAATCGCTGGTCGGATAGCGCCAGCCCCGCATCTCCGGGATATGGACTTCGGCCAGGTCGTCGAGGCGCAATCTGCCCTCGTCGCGCAGCTTCAGGATGGCGAGCGCGGTGAAGGCCTTCGACATGGAGGCGATGCGGAACAGGCTGTCGGCGGTCACCGGCCGCCGCTGGTCGAGATCCTGCACGCCGTGGCCCCGGACGAAGACCAGTTCCCCGTCCTTCACGATCCCCCACACCAGACCCGGCGTCGGCTGCTCGCGCTGGAAGGTCTCGAAGACGCGGTCGAGATCGGGGGCTGCATCCGATACGCGCGCCCATGCTGGCTGGGCCGCAGGCGCAGGCTGAGCAGCGGCGGCGGCCGGCACTGCACCGAGGATCGTCAAGCCCAGCAGCAGAGCAAATTTGGTCTTCATTCGCGGCACCTCCCGTGTCGCTGCGGCTTGCCCGACCCGCGCGGCGCGTTCAAGGAATCGCATCCATGAGCGCAGTTGAAGCCCCGGATGATTTCGACCTGGATTGCCTGATTGTCGGCGGCGGTCCGGCGGGGCTGACGGCGGCGATCTATCTCAGCCGTTTCCACCTCAGGCTGAAGGTGATCGACGCGGGCAAGAGTCGCGCGGGCTGGATCCCCTGCACGCACAATCATGCCGGTTTCCCGGACGGGATCAGCGGCAAGGAATTGCTGCGGCTGATGCGCGAGCAGGCGCAGCGTTACGGCGCGTCGATCGAGACCGGCCGGGTCACGCGGCTGGACAAGGTGGACGGCGGCTTCGCGGCGGAATGGGGATCGGGGCGCGCCCGGGCGCGCACATTGCTGCTGGCGACCGGCGTCACCAATCGCCGCCCGCCGATGGACGAGGCGCTGCACGACGACGCCCTCGCTCGCGGCCTGATCCGCTATTGCCCGATCTGCGACGGCTTCGAGGTGACCGACAAAAGGGTCGGCGTGATCGGCAGCGGGCGCAGCGGCGTGGCGGAGGCGGTGTTCCTGCGCGGCTATAGCGAGGATGTGACCCTGATCGCGCCGGATATGGCGCACGCTCTGGAGGCGGAGGATCGCGACAGGCTGGCCGAATATCGCATCGCGGCGGTGGACGGGCCGTGCGAGCAGGTGACGATCGAAGAGAATTGCATCGTCATCGCCACGCCGCACGGGCGGCATGTCTTCGACAGCGTCTATCCGGCGCTCGGCTCCGACACGCACACCGAGCTGGCCGAGCAATTGGGCGCGAACATCATGCCGGAGCATAACTGCATCCTGGTCGACAGCCGCCAGCGCACCTCGGTTCCCGGACTCTACGCGGCGGGCGATGTCGTGCTGGGCCTGGACCAGATCAGCCACGCCATGGGCGAAGGCGGGGTCGCCGCGACCGCGATCCGCAACGATCTGGCGGCGATCCGGCCAATCCTGCGCGAAAATCTGCGCGGCAATTCGATTCGCTGATCCGCCAAAGGTGCTGAAGGTTCACACCCCAAGAGGAAAAATCCGCCCGATGAATTGAGCGGCTTCGATCGATCGGGTCGATCAGAGATCGGGACGGTTGAAAGAGCCGAACGCAAGATAGTGCGCCGAACTCGAGTAGGAAAATGGCTCAGGCCAGGAAAATTGGATCCACGACCACTTTGCCGCCGGCCAGCTCGGCGATGCCGGGCTTGAACGGCACCAGGCCGCGCTTGCCGTCCGGGCGTTCGATTTCCAGCAGGTCGCCCGCGCCGAAATTCTCGACCGCGAAGACCGTGCCGATAGGCTCCCCTGCCGAATCGACGCAGGGGAGTCCGATCAGGTCGGCGTGATAATATTCGCCGTCCGCCAGCGCGGGCAGCGCCTCGCGCTCCACCGTGACCAGCGAACCGCGCAGCGCCTCGGCGGCATTGCGGTCGTCGATCCCGGCGAAGCGGGCGACCGGCTGCCCGCCGCCGCGCACCGACAGCAAGGAGAGCATGCGCTCCCCCACCAGCACCTGTTTATGGCGCTTCAGGCTGTCGATGCTCTCGGCGAAGAGCTTCAGGCGCACCTCGCCGCCGACGCCGTGCGCGCCGGCAATGGCGGCGAGCGCGACGCGGCGGTCGTCAGCCAAGGTCAGGCCTTGGCCTTCTCGTCTTCGCCTTCGGCGGCGTCCGTGGCGGACTCGCCGTCATTGGCGGCTTCGGCGGCCGGCTCGTCGGCACCCTCGGCCGGAGCCGTGGCCGATTCACCTTCGTTGCTGGCTTCAGCTTCAGCGGCAGGCGCTTCCTCGGCGGCAGGGGCCTCAGCGGCGGGCGCCTCCTCGACCGCGGGAGCCTCGGCTTCGACCGCAGGCGCTTCCTCGACGGCTTCCGGCTCAGGCGCGGGGGCGGCGGCGGCTTCGGCAGCAGCCTCGGCGGCGGCGGCTTCCTTGCCCGCACGCTCCTCGGCGCGCTCCTTGGCCTTCTCGCCGGCTTCGCCCTTCTTCGGGTTGTTCCTGGCGGCGCGCTCGCGGACGCCGGCGGCATCCAGGAAGCGGGCGACGCGGTCGCTCGGCTGGGCGCCGACGCTCAGCCAATGCTTGGCGCGGTCGGCGTCGATCTTCACCCGGTCCGGGCTGTCCTTCGGCTGCATCGGATCATAGCTGCCGATCCGCTCGATGAACTTGCCGTCACGCGCCGTGCGGCTGTCGATGACGACGATCTTGTAATAGGGACGCTTCTTCGCACCACCGCGAGAAAGACGAATTGCAACAGCCATTTAAAAGTCCTTTCTGAGACTAAATATGATTATCTGAATTCTGTTATTTGCGTTTCTTGGGCTTGATGAAGGGCGGCTGGCCGCCAAGGCCGGGAAGACCGCCGCCGGAACCGCCGGGGCCGGGCAGACCCTTGGCGAAATCCGCGGGCAAGGCGCCCATCGCGTCCTTCATGCCGCCACCGCCGAACATCGCGGCGAGCTTGCCGAGGCCGCCCATCTTGCGGATCTTCTTCATCGCGTTCGCCATTTCCTGATGCATTTTCAGGAGCTTGTTGACCTCCTGCACCGTGGTGCCGGAACCCTTGGCGACGCGGATCTTGCGCTTGGCGTTGAGCAATTCGGGCTTGGCCCGCTCCTTCACCGTCATCGAGCCGACGATCGCGTCCATGCGGTTGAGCAACTTGCCCGAGCCATCGACCTGATCGACCTGGCCCTTCAATTTGCCCATGCCGGGCATCATCCCGGCGAGCGCGCCAAGGCCGCCCATGCGCTGCATCTGCTGCAGCTGCATACGCAGGTCGTTGAGGTCGAACTTGCCCTTGGCCATCTTGGCCGCGAGCGCCTCGGCCTCCTCGGCCTGAATATTTTCCTGCGCCTTTTCGACCAGGCTGACGATGTCGCCCATGCCGAGAATGCGGCCGGCGACCCGTGACGGGCTGAACGGCTCGATCGCGTCGAGCCCTTCGCCGACGCCGGCAAACTTGATCGGCCGCCCGGTGACGGCGCGCATCGACAAAGCCGCACCGCCGCGCGCATCGCCGTCCATGCGGGTGAGCACGACGCCGGTCAGCGGCACTTCTTCCGAGAAGATGCGGGCGGTGTTGACCGCGTCCTGGCCGGTCATCGCGTCGGCGACGAGCAGGATTTCGTGCGGCGAGGCTTCGGCGGCGACCGCCTTCATCTCGTCCATCAGCGCCTGATCGACCGACAGGCGACCGGCCGTGTCGAGCATCAGCACGTCATAGCCCTGCAGGCGGGCGGCCTGCATGGCGCGGCGGGTGATATCGACCGGCTGCTGGCCGGGAACGATCGGCAGGGTCGCGACATCGGCCTGGCGGCCCAGCACGGCGAGCTGCTCCTGCGCCGCCGGCCGCTGCACGTCGAGCGAGGCCATCAGGACCTTCTTGCCCTCCTTGCCCTTCAGCCTTTTGGCGAGCTTGGCGGTACTGGTCGTCTTGCCCGAACCCTGCAGGCCGACCACCATGATGATTGCGGGCGGGGTGACGTCGAGCGCGAGGTCCGCTTCCTCGGCGCCCAGCATCTCCACCAGCGCGTCATTGACGATCTTGACGACCTGCTGGCCCGGCGTGACCGAGCGGAGCACCTGCTGGCCGACCGCGTGCTCCGTCGCCCTGTCGACGAACTCGCGGACCACCGGCAGCGCCACATCCGCCTCGAGCAGGGCGATCCGGACCTCGCGCATCGCGCCGCGCACGTCGTCCTCGCTCAGCGCACCGCGGCCGCGGAGGCGATCGAAGACTGTGCTCAGCCGTTCGCTCAGAGTGTCAAACATGCGCGTTCCGGTCCCAAACAAGCAAAAAACGCCGGCGGGCGAAAACTCGCCGGCCAGCGCGCATCCCTCGCGGGACGCTCATCTCAGGGGCGGGCATCTAGGCGGCCAGGCGCGACGGGTCAAGACGCGGAGGTGCTTGGCCGCGCGGGAGCAAGACGCTAGCCTCGCGCCATGCCGGGGCTCCGTCTCTTCGCTGTAGCGACCCTTCTGGCGATCTGCGGCCCGCTGCCGGCCGCCGCCGCGCAACCCGCCGCCCCTGCCCCGGAACCGTTCCGTTTCGAGCGGATCGATTCCCTTGCGCAGATGCAGGAGACGCTGCGCCGCATGGTCCGGGTCGGTTCGCCCCGCGCCGAACTGCGGCGGCTGTTCATCGACGAAGGCGGCGCGACCCTGGTGCCGCGACCGGGCCGGGCGACCACCGAAAAGTATCTCTACGACATCGATCTGTGCGGCTATTATGTCTGGCGCTGGAACATCAGCGCCGACTTCGGGCAGGGCGGCGAGCTTCGGCAAATCTATCTGAACGGCGAGCCGGTGCTGGCCGATGGCGCGAGCGAACAGGCCTTCGACGCCGAAGCCGCCCGCCGGGTGCGCGGCACGCGCGTGTTCCAGATGAGCCGGGCGCGGCCGGAAGCGGCGCGGGGCGAATCCAGCCTCGGCTTCATCCTGATCGACGGCGACGGCAATCTGGAGACATGGACCGATCAACTGCTGATCGGCGGCGGTCCGACCCGGCCTCATCCGGCCGATATGGGCCGACTCCGCGGCTATAGTGTCGCCTGGTGGCGCTCGATCTTCGACAGCGATGCGGCGGCGCGGATCATGCCATATTCCGGCGACTGCGCGGCGGCGGAACGCGCGATCGCCCGGCAATAGGCGCCTCCGCCCGGATTTACCCGTTCTTCACCTGCCCGCGCGTATCTCTCGCCCGAAGGGACGGAGAGCAGGTGTCCAAGCCGGGACTGATTCCCAATGGCCAGTCGAGCCGGCGTACGTCGGCGGTGCGGGACCTGATCGTCCTGCTGCTGGCGCTCGCCCTGCTCGCGCTGTTCCTCAGCTTCAACGCCGCCCGGTTCGAAGGCTTCGGCTCGTGGCTGACGCAGATGGGCGCGGACAACAGCGCGATCATCGTCGGCCTACTGCTCATCAATCTGGCCATCACCATCTACGGCTGGCGGCGCTACCGGGATACGGCGCGCGAGCTGATCGAGCGCACGGCGGCGGAGAGCCGCGCCTATGAGGCGGCGTCCACCGATCCCCTGACCGGCCTCTACAACCGCCGCGCCTTCGTGCAGGCGGTCGGCGAGACGCTCTCTTTCGCCCAGCGGCAGCGGCGCGCTGTCGCGATGCTGATCGTCGATGTCGACGGCTTCAAGCATGTCAACGAGGTGCACGGCCATGTGACCGGCGACAATCTGCTGCGCTGCGCGGCGGAGACGGTCGCGAGAGTCGCGCCACACGGCGCGGTGGTGGCGCGGCTGGGCGGTGACGAGTTCGCCATCGCCTTCACCTGTGAACCGGACGAAGTCTCCGAAGCGGGACGGATCGCCGACGGGCTGGTGGACCGGCTGGGTTCGCCATTCAATCTGGGCGGCGTCCACACCCATGTCAGCGCCTCGGTCGGCGTCGCCCGCTCCGGCGGCGATTGCCACACGGTCGGCGCGCTGATGCGCCGGGCGGACATCGCGATGAGCGCGGCGAAGAAAGCCGGGCGCGGCCGCTTCGTCTGGTTCGACGCCAGCATGGAGCGCGAGCTGGAAGCCCGCAACGCGATCGAGGAAGGGCTGCGCATCGGCATCCCGAAGGGCGAGATCGTCCCCTATTTCGAGCCGCAGGTCGATCTGGTCACGCAGAGCCTGCACGGCTTCGAGATGCTGGCGCGCTGGGATCATCCGGATCGCGGCATGGTCAGCCCAGAAGAGTTCATTCCGGTAGCCGAGGAATCCGGCCTGATCGGCGATCTGTCGCTGGCGGTGCTGCGCCGGGCGTTCGAGGAAGCGCGCGGCTGGGATGCGGGCCTGTCGCTGTCGGTGAACATCTCGCCCGTACAGCTCAAGGATCCGTGGCTCGCGCAGAAGATCACGAAATTGCTGGTCGAGACCGGCTTTCCGGCCGAGCGGCTTGAGATCGAGATCACCGAAAGCTCGCTGTTCGAGAATCTGGGCCTGGCGCAGGCGATCGTTTCGTCCCTGCGCAATCAGGGCATCCGCCTCGCGCTCGACGATTTCGGCACCGGCTATTCCTCGCTGGCCCATTTGCGCGCCTTGCCGTTCGAGCGGATCAAGATCGACCGCAGCTTCGTCGGCTCGATCAACGACAGCGCCGACAGCGCCGCCATCGTCACCGCCATCACGCGGCTGGCGGAAAGCCTGAAGCTGGCGATCACCGCCGAGGGAATCGAGGACGACCGCGTCGAGGGACGGCTGCGCGGGATCGGCCGCTATACCGGCCAGGGCTATCTGTTCGGCCGTCCGATGCCGGCGAGCGACGTGCGTTCGATGCTCGCGCCGCGCGGCCTGCTGCCCGGGCCGGGCGCGGCGGTGCCACTGCCCGTCCGCAACGAAGCCAGGCAACCCCTCACCCGCTCTGCCTGAGCTTGTCGAAGGCCTGCCCTTCCTCTCAAGAACCGCGCCAAGGAAAAGGCAGTCCTTCGGCAAGCTCAGGATCAGCGGGTTGCAAGAATGGTCTGACGGTGGACTTGGCACCGGCCGCCACCTAAATCCGCCGCCACGATGGGCAGGCGGTTTCACAAGATGCAGGGTCTGGGCAACGATTTCGTTGTCTTCGACGCGCGGGTCGATCCGCTCGAGCTGAGTCCGGACCAGGTCCGCCGCATCGCCGACCGGCGGCTGGGCGTCGGCTGCGATCAATTGATCGTGCTGGAGTCCTCCGAAGCCGCCGACGTGAAGATGCGCATCTTCAACGCCGATGGCGGCGAGGTCGGCGCGTGCGGCAATGCCTCGCGCTGCATCGCCATGCTGCTCGGCGGCAGCCCGAGGATCGAGACGTCGGGCGGCATGCTGGCGGGTGAGGCGACGGCAGGCGGCGCGACCGTCAATCTCGGCCCGCTGCGTTTCGGCAGCGAGGACATCCCGCTCGCCTATGCGATGGATACGGCCGCAATGCCGGTCGGCTGGGAGGAACTGGACGAGCCGTTCGCGGTCAATGTCGGCAATCCGCACCTGGTCTTCTTCGTGGCGGACACGGATGCGGTCGATCTCGCCCGGCTCGGTCCGCTGATCGAGCATGACCCGCTTTTTCCCGAGCGGATCAACGTCAATATCGCGACGATCGAGCATGGCGCGGTGCGGCTGCGGACATGGGAGCGCGGCGCGGGCCTGACCCCGGCCTGCGGAACCGGGGCCTGCGCGACGGCGGTCGCGGCGATTGCACGCAGATTGCTGCCCTCCCCGGTCGAAGTCCGGCAGGCGGGCGGTTCGGTGACGATCGACTGGGCGCCGGGCGGGAGCGTCCGCATGACCGGTCCGGCGGCGGAGGTTTTCACCGGCGAGATTGACCTTTGAGCGTCGAGGTGATCACCCTCGGCTGCCGCCTGAACGCGGCCGAGAGCGCCGCGATGCGGGCGCTGGCCGGGGATCAGGGCGATCTGGTCATCGTCAACAGCTGCGCCGTCACCAACGAAGCGGTGCGCCAGACCCGCCAGGCCATCCGCCGCGCCAAGCGCGCCCGGCCCGATGCGCGCGTGCTGGTGACCGGCTGCGCGGCACAGGTGGAGCCGGAGACGTTCGCGGCGATGCCCGAGGTGAGCCGGGTGGTCGGCAATGCGGAAAAGCTGAGCGCAGAGGCGTTCGGCTGGTCAACCGAAAAGGCGCGCATCTCCGACATCTTCGCCGTGCGCGAGACCGCGCCGCACCTCGCCGCCGCTTTTGCCGAGCGGGCGCGGGCGTTCGTGGAGGTGCAGAATGGCTGCGACCATCGCTGTACCTTCTGCATCATCCCTTATGGCCGGGGAAACAGCCGCTCGGTGCCGGCCGGGCTGGTCGTCGATCAGGTGAAGCGGCTGGTCGATCAGGGCTATCAGGAAGTGGTGCTGACCGGCGTGGACGTGACCAGCTACGGCCCCGATCTCCCCGGCGCGCCGACTCTCGGCAGTCTGGTCGAGCGCATCCTGAGGCACGTCCCCGCTTTGCCCCGCCTGCGCCTGTCATCGCTGGATTGCATCGAGATGGATGATCGCCTGTTCGATCTCGTCACCGGCGAGCCGCGCGTCATGCCGCATCTCCACCTCTCGCTGCAGGCGGGGGACGACATGGTGCTGAAGCGGATGAAGCGCCGCCACAGCCGCGCGGAGGCGGTTGCCCTGGTCGAGCGGCTGAAGGCGAAGCGTCCGGACATCGCGATCGGCGCGGATTTGATCGCAGGCTTTCCCACCGAGGCTGAGGACATGGCCGCCAACAGCCTGAAACTGATCGACGATTGCGACATCGTGATGGGCCATATCTTCCCCTATTCGCCGAAGCGCGGCACCCCCGCCGCCCGGATGCCGCAGGTTCCCGCCGATGCGATCAAGGCGCGCGCCAAGGCTCTGCGCGCCGCCAGCGTACGGCGACGCGCGAACTGGCTCGAAAGCCTCGTCGGCACCACCCAGAGGACGCTCATCGAACTTGACGGCCGCAACGGCCATGCCGAGAATTTCGCGCCGGTGAGGCTTGCGTCCGAGCGCCGTTCCGGCAACGGCATCGGCACGGTGACCGACCTGCGCATCACCGCCTTCGAACATGACACCCTGATCGGAATCCCTGCATGAGCGAGTCTTCCTGGCTCGACCGCCTCCGCTCCGGCTTTCGCCGCACGTCGGACCGGGTCGGCGACAATATTACCGGCATCTGGGGCAAGGCGGCGCTCGACGATGCGTCGCTCGACGCGCTGGAGGAAGGGCTGATCGCGTCTGATCTCGGCCCCACCACGGCCGCCAAGATCCGCGACCGGCTTGCCGGCGAAATGTTCGAGCGCGGCGTGACCGAGGAACAGGTCCGTCGCGTGATCGCGCAGGAACTGGCCGCGATCCTGGCGCCGGTGGCCGAACCACTGGAAATCGACGCCTTTCCCCGCCCGCAGGTGATCCTGGTCGTCGGCGTCAACGGCTCCGGCAAGACGACCACCATCGCCAAGCTGGCAAAGCGCTTCCTGGAAGAGGATTATTCCGTGCTGCTCGCCGCCGGCGACACCTTCCGCGCCGCCGCGATCGAGCAATTGAAGATCTGGGCCGAGCGGATCGGCGTGCCGATCATAACCGGCCCCGAAGGCGGCGACAGCAGCGCGATCGTGTTCGACGGGGTGAAGAAGGCCACGCAGGAAGGGATCGACGTGCTGATCGTCGATACGGCCGGGCGGCTGCACAACAAGAAGCATCTGATGGACGAGCTGGCCAAGATCCGGAAAGTGCTCGGCCGGCTGAACCCCGCCGCGCCGCACGATGTTGTGCTGGTCTTGGACGCGACGACGGGGCAGAACGCGCTCGCACAGATCGACGTGTTCAAAGAGGTGGCTGGGGTGACGGGTTTGGTGATGACGAAACTGGACGGCACCGCGCGCGGTGGCGTCATGGTGGCAGCGGCGGACCGCTACGGCCTGCCCATCC
Source organism: Sphingomonadales bacterium UBA2369 (assembly GCA_002344055.1). Taxonomy (GTDB): domain Bacteria; phylum Pseudomonadota; class Alphaproteobacteria; order Sphingomonadales; family Sphingomonadaceae; genus Allosphingosinicella. The sequence goes on along the minus strand of DDTH01000013.1, from coordinate 135,775 downwards.
ACGCGATCGGCGTCGGAGAAGGGATGGACGATCTGCGCCCGTTCGATGCTGCGGAAGTCGCCGCCGCAATTGCCGGGACGAGCGGAGGCGCGGCATGAGCGAGCCCATGACCGAACCAGCCTCCAATCCGCCGAGCCCCACCCCCGCCAAGCCGGCCGGCCCGGGCGCCCTCGCCCGCCTCGCCATCGACCTCGGGCCGCTCGTGGTCTTCTTCGTCACCAATGCATTCGCCCCGGTGCCGGACGTGTTCAAGATCTTCTACGCTACCGGCGCCTTCATGATCGCGATGATCGCGGCGATGATCTTCAGCCAGGTCCGCTACAAGCATATCTCGCCCTTGCTGCTCTTCTCGGGCGCGATGGTGGTCATCCTCGGCGGGATCACGATCTGGCTGCACGACGAAACCTTCATCAAGATGAAGCCGACCATCTATTACCTGCTGGTCGCGGGTCTGCTGGGCTTCGGCCTCGCCACCGGCCGCAATCTGCTGAAACTGGTGCTGGAAACCGTCTATCCCGGCCTGTCCGAACGCGGCTGGATGCTGCTCACGCGCAACTGGGTCCTCTATTTCATCGTCATGGCCGTTATCAACGAAGCGGTCTGGCGCACGCAGAGCACCGATTTCTGGGTGCTGTTCAAACTGTGGTTCTTCCTGCCGGCCACCTTCGTCTTCGCCATCGCCAACGTGCCGATGCTGATGAAGCATGGGCTGCAGATGGAAGAGGCGGAGAAGGACCCGCCCGCACCGCCGACGCAATGAGCGAACCGGTCCTTTCCATAAGCGGCCTCAGCAAGACCTATGCGTCCGGCACGGTCGCGCTGAAGCCGACCGATCTGGAGATCGCGCGCGGCGAGATTTTCGCTCTGCTCGGCCCCAACGGCGCGGGGAAGACGACGCTCATCTCCATGCTCTGCGGCCTCGTCACGCCCAGCGGCGGCAGCGCCTCGGCGATGGGCCACGACATCATCCGCGATTACCGCGCCGCCCGCCGCGAGATCGGCCTCGTCCCGCAGGAGATGAGCATCGACATTTTCGAGCGGGTGATCGACACGGTGAACTTCAGCCGCACTTTGTTCGGCAAACCCAAGGACCCGGCGCGGATCGAACAATTGCTCCGCGACCTGTCGCTCTGGGACAAGCGCAACGAGAAATTGAAAGAGCTTTCCGGCGGCATGAAGCGCCGCGTGATGATCGCCAAGGCGCTGAGCCACGATCCGGAAATCCTGTTCCTCGACGAGCCGACGGCGGGCGTCGATGTCGAGCTGCGCCGCGACATGTGGGACATGGTCCGCCGCCTTCGTGAGAGCGGCGTCACCATCATCCTGACCACCCATTATATCGAGGAAGCCGAGGAAATGGCCGACCGGGTCGGCGTGATCACCGGCGGCGACCTGATCCTGGTCGAGGAAAAGAAGGCGCTGATGCGCAAGCTCGGCAAGAAGGAGCTGACCCTGGTGCTGGCCGAGCCGCTGAGCGCAGTGCCGCCGGAGCTGGCCGAGTGGAAAGTCACGCTCGAGGATGACGGCCACGAACTGCATTACGTCTTCGACGCCACCGCGGAGCGGACCGGCGTGCCGTCGCTGATGCGCAAGATCAGCGACCTCGGCATCGCCTTCAAGGATCTGTCGACCAAGCAAAGCTCGCTGGAGGACATCTTCGTCCAGCTGGTCCACGAGCGGAGGGCGGCATGAACTGGCGCGGTATCGGCTCGATCTACCGGTTCGAGATGCACCGCTTCGCGCGGACTTTGTGGACCGGGCTGGTCGTGCCGGTGATCACCACCTCGCTCTATTTCATCGTCTTCGGTTCGGCGATCGGGCGGAATTTCAGCGGCGATATCCAGGGCGCGGCCAGCTACGGCGCCTTCATCGTGCCCGGTTTGATGATGCTTTCCCTGCTGATGGAGAGCATCTTCAACGCCAGCTTCGGCATCCACATGCCGCGCTTCACCGGCACCATCTACGAGATCCTCTCCGCGCCGCTCTCACCGACGGAGACGGTGATCGGCTATGTCGGCGCCGCCGCGACCAAGGCGATGACCGTGGCGCTCGTGATCCTCGCCACCGCGCACATTTTCGTGGAGGTACAGATCGCGCACCCCTTGCTGATGCTGCTCTTCCTCGCGCTGATCGCCATCACCTTCTGCCTGTTCGGCTTCATCATCGGCGTCTGGGCCAAGGGCTTCGAACAGCTGCAGATCATCCCGATGCTGGTGGTGACTCCCCTCACCTTCCTCGGCGGCGCTTTCTACTCCGTGGCGGCGCTGGACGAGCCGTGGCGGACGATCACCTTCTTCAATCCCTTCGTCTACCTGATCAACGGCTTCCGCTGGACCTTCTTCGGCACCTCCGACGTGTCGTTCGGCATCAGCCTTGCGATCACCGGCGGACTGCTGGTCGTGTGTATCGCGCTGGTCGGTCTGATCTTCCGGACGGGGTACCGGTTGAAGGCCTGACCCTTTTCTTTCCCTCTCCCCTTCAGGGGAGAGGGTTGTAAGACCGCTTACCCGTCCTGATCGGCCCGGCTCACGCCATTGCCGTCGAGATTCTGCGCGACGAAATCCCAGTTCACGATATTGCCAAGCACCTTTTCGGCGAAGTCCGGGCGGGCGTTGCGATAGTCGATGTAATAGGCATGCTCCCACACATCGAGGGTGAGCAAAGGCTTCATCTCGTCATAGGCCACGGGCGTGTCGGCGTCGTGCAGCGAGGTGACCTTCAATTTGTCGCCGTCAAGCACCAGCCAGGCCCAGCCGCTGGCGAAATGGCCGACCGCTTCCTTCTTCAGCTCGGCCAGCAGATTATCGGTCGAACCGAAATCGGCGTCGATCATCTCGGCCAGGCGGCCGGTCGGCTTCTGCCCTTCCGGCGGCGCGAGGCAGAGCCAGAAGAAGCTGTGGTTCCAGATCTGCGCGGACTGGTTGTAGAGGCCCTTGTCGCCCTTGCTGTTGGCATGGCGGATGAGGTCGCTCAGCGAGCGGCCGCCCAGGCCCTTCTGCTCGACCAGCTCATTGGTCTTCACGACATAGGCATTGTGATGCTTGTCATGATGATAGGTCAGCGTCTCGGCCGACATATATTCGCCGAGCGCGTCCTTGGCGTAGGGCAGATCGGGAAGCGTGTAGGCCATGATTTCCTCCTTCGAACGGGGCGTTGCAGGCGAACCGCCTAGGGCCTGCATCCCAGTCCCGCAATGGTCGGGATCGTCCGGACAAGAGTGCTGGCGAGGCGCGCGGCGCAGCGCGTAGCGGGGCTACGCGCAAGCAAACAACGTAGCCAGCACTCTTGTCCGGACGACCGCGAAGCGGCGGGCGGCTTTTGCCATCTGGCTGCGTTGCGCGTCGGTCACGATGCGTCAGCATCGCTCCCTCCTTGCGCCTTGCCAGACGGCAAAATCCGCTCCGTCACGACCGTTGCGGGACTGGGATGCAGGCCCTTCCCACCCCGCCCGAAAGCGGCAGGCCCTATTTTCGTTCCAGGCTCCTGAACTGCGCGGAGACTCGCGAGCGGTTCAGTTCCTGACCACCCGGAAGCGGGTCAGCTCGACCCGCGGCTCGTCCCAGGACGGCGCGAGCTGGCTGGCGCGGCGATAATCATTGTAGGCCGCGCGCAGATTGCCCGATTCCTCATAAGCGATCGCACGGCCGTAATGGGCGAGCGCGGGGCGGCGCGTCTGCCTTTCGATGGCCGAATCGAACTGCGCGATCGCGCCGGCAATCTGATCGTCGCGCAGCATCACGTTGCCGCGATTCAGATAGGCTTCCGGCTCGGCCGGATTCAGCCGCGTCGCATCGTTGAAATCGCGCATCGCGCCCGCCGTGTCGCCGCGGCGCAGACGCAAGATGCCACGATTGACGTGCGTCGAGGCCAGACGGACGTTGTCCGACCGTTCCTCGATGATCGCGTCGTCGCAGCGCTGCATCTCCGCGGACGATGCGGTGCCGGGTTCTTCGGCAGCGAGATAGCACATCCGGGCATTGCCGGAGCCAAGCACGACAACGCCTGCCGCAGCGGGAAGGGGGAGTGCGACAAGCGCGCCAGCGAGACAAAGACCACGTAGTGACATGATCGAATCTCCTCTTCAGTCAGGAGCCCACCGCCAGGGATAATAGCATGTCCCGCCAAAGTGCGGAATATGCGGCCTCCTCCGTTGGTCGAGGCGATACGTCGTTCGTCGGAATTGTCAGCGCTGGCGCATCGCGCCCGGATCGCCCATAGATGCTAGCCAACGTTATACAGCAATGGATGGACTGCTTGTTTACCGGTGACAGGCGGACCGATGGCTGAGACCCAGCCAATTCGGCTCGTCATTTTCGATTTCGACGGAACGCTGTCCGACAGCGGCGACTGGTTCCTGTCCGTCGTCGACCACCTTTCCGAGCGCTTCAAGTTCCGCTCCGTCGATCCCGGCGAGGTGGAGATGCTGCGTCACAAGAGTTCGCGCGAGGTGATCGAGCATCTGCGCATTCCGAAATGGAAGCTGCCACGCATCGCCCGCTACGTGCGCAAGCTCGTCAACGAGCATGTGATGCAGTTCGAGCTGTTCCCCGGCACGCCGGACCTGCTGCAGCAGCTCGCCGACACCGGGGTGAAGATCGCGCTCGTCACGTCCAATGCGAAGAGCAATGCGAAGATCATCCTGGGTCCGGAGAATGCCGCCCGAATCGACCTGTTCGTCTGCGGCTCGTCATTGTTCGGCAAGGCGGCCAAGTTCCGTCGAGTGCTGAAGAAAATGAAGATGTCGCCGGGCGAGGCGCTGGCGATCGGCGATGAGACGCGCGACGTGGACTCCGCCCGCGAGGTCGGGATGCGCTGCGGTTCGGTGCTGTGGGGCTATGCCGGCGAGGCTTTGCTTGTCGAGATGAAGCCCGACGCGCTGTTCCGTACGCCGGAAGACATTATCGACTATGTCGCCGCACACCGCGGCTGAGCATCAGGCGCCGCAGCGGCACCCCGACGATCAGCACCGCCAGCACCGCGCCGCAATCGGTCGCGAAATCGAGCCATGATCCCTCCCGGCCGATCATCGGCAGCATCTGCGCCAGTTCGATGAAGGCTCCGAAGGCGAAGAGGCCGGCGGCGATGTCGACGGGGTGAGCGCGAACATAGGCGCCCAGCGCGAGCGCGGTCAGCACGGCGAAGGCCAGCATATGCTGAAACTTGTCCGACGGCGCGCCGGGAACCTTCGGCGGCGTCGGCAGCAGCGCCATGACCAATGCCAGCAGCAGCGCGGCCCAGAAAGCGAGAAGAAACAGGCGGCGCATCATCGCGCGCACGCTATCAGGCGGTCTGCGTATCCGCCAGCGGCGCCGTTTCAATCCATTCCCGCCCGGCCGCGAGCTTGTCCACCGCCGCCCGCGCCATCGACGCGACCAGCCTGTTGGGGTCGCGCGTGCCGCGCTCCAGCAGGGCCTGGCGCTCATCCAGATCCGCCGTCGCCCCGGCACGGGCCAGCAGCGCCGCCCAGCGCACCCGGTCGCTCGGGTGGCGCGCGGCGAAATCGTCCAGCAGATCGATGCCGTTGCCGCCGCCATGATGGGCCGCGACCATCAGCAAGGGTTCCAGCGAGGTGCGGGTCATGATCCCGGCGATGCTGTTGGTCTTCAGGTCGAAACGATATTGATCGCGGAAGCTGGTCGTGTGGCTCGCCTCGACGATGTTGAGCGACACGGAAAGCGCGTCCGCCGGCAGCTGCAGATGAATGTCCTTGTGGGCGCGGTAGAGCATCACCTTGCCCTGCTCGAGCCGCGTCTTCTCGATGAATTTCAGGTCGACCTGCTCGCCGGGGAAGCCGGTGACCACGCCATAATCATATTCGTAATAGTCGCTCCAATAGCCGGGGCCGAGATAGCCCACCGTCAGGAACGAGAAATTGTGGTCGTGCGGAACGTGGTAGAAGAACGGGTCGGTCCCGCTCTGCCGCACGACCGTATCGGCTTCCGCCGGCCACAGGTTCGCGCGCATGAAATAGCGCGGCCCGACATGCAGCATCACGACCTGGGCGCTATACTGATTGCCCTCGACCTGGCCGTCGCAGCGCTGCTTCAATTCGTCGATCATCAGGTCGGCGAGAAAGTCACGATTGTTGCCGAGCTGCTTGAGCGCCGGACCCCAGCGCGCGAAATCATCCTCGTCGCGCGGATCGAAGCCCTCCGTCTCGAGCATGTCGATCAGGTCGGCCAGCTCGATCTTTTCCTGCGTGGGCGCGTCGATCAGGCGGGGCATGGGACGGCCTCCTGCGCCTGCTCGTCCTCGTCGAAGAACATGGACAGCGTCTGCGTCGCGGCGGCGCGCACTTCGGGATGCGGGTCGTTCGCCGCCATGCGCTTCAGGTCCGGCAACACCGCCTCCGCATCCAGCGCCAGCAATTCGCGCATGATGTGCCAGCGCGTGTAGAAATGCGGGCTGTTCATCGATTCCCGCAGCACGGGGACCGCATCCTCTCGCCCCATTTCGCGCAGCAAGGTCGCCATCATCTGCACCCGCGAACTGGCCTCGTCGGTGCTGGTCGCGCCGATGAAGGCGCGGCTGTCGCTGTCATATTCGGCCGTCAGCGGCGCCGCGCCCGCGCGCACCATCGCCTGCATATACAGCATGTCGCTCGTCGCATGATCGACGATGAAGCTCTGGTAGCTGCCGTCGATCACGATCTCCTCGCCATCGGCGATCTTCCGCCGTCCGGTCAGGCGCAACTCCCCGGCCGTCTCGGCAGAAAAATCGGGGCCGATCTTGTCGGTCTCCCAGAAGGATACGGTCGCCCCGCCCGCTTTCACGTAGCGGAACAGGTTCCACACGCCGGTAAAGCCGATCGAGGCCGGACCGCGCCGCTTCGATTTCTTCGCCGCCAGCATGTCGACGCCGGTGACGCCCATGCCGATCGACAGATGCTTGTGATGGAAGAGCAAAAGCCCGTTGTGAATCTCGCTGGTCAGCGGATGCATGGGCGGAATGAAGAACGGGTCGGCCTTCGCCCGGGCGATCAGCGCCTGCATGAGCGCATCGAGGTCGCCAGCGCGATCCAGGAAAGTCCGCGCGGCCGCGAGCACCTGCTGCGGCGACGGATCATCCATCGCCTCAAGGTCGCGATGCAATTCGCCCATCAGCGGCGAACCGCTCCAGGTTTCGACGAAGGTCTGGACACCGGCGTGCGAGCGCACCTGCCGGTCGCGGTCGCCGAGCCAAGAGGCCAATTGCTCGCTGGCAATCATCGGGCGACGCTACGCATAAATTGGAGAATGGAAAAGGGGAGAGGCGGCGAACCGCCCCTCCCCCAGAACGTCAGAAGGCGATGACAATGCCAACGATGATGCCGAGGCACAGCGGACCGCCGACCTCTTTCTGCTTCATCGAGCCTTGCATGCCGACGCTCGTGCCGAGCTCCGGAAGAGCCCGAACGTCGATCTTCTTCTTCATAATATTCCCCTCAACATTAGTCGGTCCGACAAGGGGAAAACACGCTCCGTTCCGGCTTGGCCAAACCGCCGTACACCCCCTCGCGCGACCGGGCGCCGGCAAGCCGGAAGCCCCTCGCAACGAAGGCGCGCGTGAACAGAACACACGTTCCCCAAAGCCGTTAGTCTCCGGCAAAAGGGAAATCTGTCGCTATGGTTAAAAAATAATTTACCATGATCCGGAACTTAGCGCCCGGACAGGCGTGCGGCCGATCGGTCAGGGTCCGAGGAAGCGGTCCAGTTCGGCCTCATTGGCATAATCGTCGCGCAATTCGCGCAGGCGTCTGACCTCGCCCGTCAACCGCATGTGCGACACGCTGTACACCATCAAGGCGCAGGCGAGAAAGCCGAGCGAGATGAGGCCGCGCGGCGTCGTCAGCACGGCGGCCAGGAAGGCAGCCAGCTCCCCCTCCCCCTGCTCGCCGCGCAGGGTGAAGCCCAGCAACATGGTCAGCAGGGTCCCCGGCAGGATCAGGGCCAGCCCGAGCGCCGAGCGGTTCAGTTCCGCTTGCTTGGCCTCCACGCTGCTGGCGAGGAAGGACAGGCGGTCGCGCGTGTCGATCAGCAGCGCGATATTGCCGAGATGATGGCGTTTCCAGGCCGACCAGCCGAGGATCACGAGGATCAGGCTGCCGACCAGCAGGGTCGAAGGGCCGAGCCGCCAGACGATCGCCATGACGATCGTGACGGCCAGCACGGCGACCGCACCCAGCTCGATCCACATCGTCGTGCGGGCCCAGCGCGGCGTACGCTGCGCCGCTCGCTCGAAATCGCGCCGGTCGCCATCGGCGGCCGATGCGTTCCACAGCGCCGCGAGATCGCGATATTCGTCCCCCGTCACCGGGCGTCCATCATCGCCTTCAGCGTCGCCTTGGCCCGTTGGCAGCGCAGCATGACGGCATTGGCGCTGATCCCCAGCACCTCGCTCATCTCGCTGTAGCTGAACCCTTCAAAGCAAAGCACGATCGCCTCCCGCTGCGGAATGGGCAGCTTCTGGATCGACCGTATCAGATGCTTCTTAAGATCGTTTTGCACCGCAATCTCGTCCGGTGAGAGCGCGGCAGACACATAATGGTCGGTCAGCAGCTCCTGCTTCGGCTCGCGCGAGCGGCGGGTGACGTGGGAAATGGACCGCTTCTGCGCGATCGCGGCGACGAAGGTCTTGAGCGACGAATCCCCGCGATAGGCATCGAGCGCCATCCAGACCGCCAGCAGGATGTCCTGCACCAGATCGCGGCGCAGCGCCGGATCCGCCTCATAGGACAAGGCGATCCGGGTGATCAGGCCGGAATGAACATTGCTGACTTCGGAGAACAGGGCGTCCTTGCGCCGGCCGGCCGTTCCCGCCGCGCCGGCCTGCCGCTCCTCGAACGCGAAACGCAGGGGCGTTTCGTCGGTCAATCCGCGAGCATCGGCTTGCATGATAGGCCGCCTGTCATGGCTTCGGGTTATAAACCGTTCGGACTCATCGGGAAATGCGCGCGGCAATTATCGTAGCCGTTTTGGCCCGACTGTGACTCGAAAGACTCAATTTCCGCACTTTTCCGGGCATCGTTCCGCTTCCGATTCCGGTCTGTTCATCCTCCGAGGGCTTGGCTAGGCTCCACGCTCGGGCGGCAAGCGGGGCGAGACGATGACGGAAACGGCGACCGAGCGGCGGACAGGCACCGTGCGGCGGGTGCTGCGCCAGATCGGCCCGGTGCGCCTGCTCGTCGCTTTGCTGCTGCTCGCTTCGTCGCTTTATGTCGCCCGCTACAGCTGGTCCGTGCCTCTGCTCGGCGACGGCGAGCGCGCGCTCTACGATGTGCGTTTCGTCCGCTCGGCCGAGCATGTCGGGCAGGACAAGGACATCACCCTCGTCACCTACACCGACGATACCTTGATCCAGCTGGAGAAGCGCTCCCCGCTCGACCGCCGCATGCTGGCGCAGGCACTGCGCGTGATCGACAGCATGAACCCGCGTGCGATCGGCATCGACATATTGTTCGATCAGCCGCAGGCGGAGGATGAGGAACTGATCGCCACCCTGCGGGCGATGCGAACGCCGACCTATCTCGGGTACGTCACCACAGAGTCAAACGAGAATCAGATCCAGCACAATCAGCAGGAATTCCTGAACGCGTTCATGGCACGCGCAGGCACCGACAAGGTGAAGCCCGCCAGCGTTCGCATGGACGCCGATGTGCAGGACGGGGTCGTGCGTCGCTGGAGCCAGGCGCCGCCTGGCCTGCCGCCCGTCTTATCACGGGCAATGGCGCCCGATCGCACCGGCATGGAGGAGTATGTCGGGCCGGTCGAGTATCGCCTGCCCGCCAACGACGGCGAGCCTGTCTTCTCCGAAATCCCGATCGACACGTTCCGCGACCTGGCTGAGCTGCCGCCGGAAGTCCTCGGCGAGGCGACCGCGATGCTGCGTAGCCAGTTCGAGGGCCGCTACATATTGATCGGCGGCAACATTCTGGACGTCGACCAGAAAGAAACGCCGATGACGCGGCAATTCGGCCAGACGATGATCGGACTGGAGGTTCACGCCCATATCCTGCGGCAATTGCTGGACAATCATGCCCCCGGTGGCTTGTCGCCCTTCATGCTGTGGGTCGCCGCTGCTTTGGTCGTGCTGGCCGGCGCGGCGACGGGCATGCTGGAACTTCGCGGCCTGTTTCTTGTGCTCGCCCTGCTTGTCCAACTCGCTTTGATCGCCTTCCTGCCATTCCTGCTGGAGAGTCAGGACGTGGGCACGCTCAATCTCCCGGCTGCGGGCTGGGGGGCGGGCTGGCTGCTCGCCTTCATCGGCATCGGCATCGCCGCGCGTGCTGTCGGCGCCGAACAGCGCAAATTCGCCCATTCGGCGCTCGGCAAATATCTGCCCGTCGATGTCGCCAACGAGATCATGCGCGACCCCGACCGGCTGACCCTGACCGGAGAGAAAACCGAAATCTACGCGCTCTTCACCGATCTGGAAGGCTTCACCAAGCTGAGCCACGCGATCACGCCGGAGCGGCTTTCCGGCCTGCTCAACACCTATCTCGACACGATGAGCGACATCGTCCTCGATCATGGCGGCACGATCGACAAGTTTGTCGGCGATGCCGTGGTTGCCTTCTGGGGCGCGCCGATCGCGCGGGACGACGATGGCGAGCGCGCGGCCAGGGCAGCGGTTGCGCTGTACGAGGCCGGCGAGGCCTTCCGCCGCGCGGCGGGCGACGATGTCCCGCCCATCGGCCGCACCCGCGTCGGCCTGCACAAGGGTGAGGCGGTCGTGGGCAATTTCGGCGGCGAGAAGCGCATTCAATATACCGCGCTCGGCGACGGCATGAACACCGCCGCGCGGCTGGAATCGGCGAACAAGGCGCTCGCCACCACGGCCCTGGTCAGCCGCGAGGCCCGCGACGCCAGCGGACTCGACATCTTCCGCCCGATGGGCCGGATCGTGCTCAGCGGCCGGGCCACGCCGATCGAGGTGTGGGAGCCGGCTCCGGCGATGGACGCGGCGCTCCGCGCGCAGCTGGCGGACCTGTGGGCGCGCTACGATGGCGGCGACAAGGCGGCTTTGGCCGAGATCCAGGCCGTCGCCGCGGCGCACAAGGACGATGCCGCGCTCGCCAATTTCGTCTTCCGCATCCGGGAAGCCGGGCCGGGCGGGCAATATGTGCTGGGTTCCAAGTAGAAAGCACGACGAAAATGCAGGCCGGTCGACCAAGCCGCCCGCTGCTGCGGCAAAGACGGCGCGTTCGTTCTCCCCTGTTCAGCTTTTCCGCGCTATGGAAGGCGCGACGCCGGGGTCCGAAGTGCGGATCCGGCAGGTTTAGTGAGGGGAGGTCGCGATGACCGCTTTGTCCAAATCCAAACGTTTCGCCCAGTTCGCGGTGCTGGCCCTGATGGCCGGTGAAGTCTCGTACGTGGCCGCCGAAGTCCTGGTTCTGCGCTCCGTCGGCCCGTCCGCGCGCCGCTACCCGGCCGGGCAGCGCCTGCCGGACAGCGCGACCTTCACGCTTCGCCCCGGCGACCGGATTTCCATCCTGTCTCCCGCCGGTACGCGCACGCTCATGGGGCCCGGCACCTGCAACGCCAGCGGCGCCGGCTGCACCGGCCGCCTCGCTTCGGGGCAGGTCCGGGTCGGCACCGGTGCGACGCGCGGCGATCCGCCCGCGCCCGTGCCTCACCCCGCCGATCCCTGGCAGGTCAACGTCACCCAGAGCGGCCGGGCCTGCGTCGCGACTGGCGGCAGCCCGGTTTTGTGGCGCCCGAGCGCCGAGCGCGCCGTTGAGCTGACCATCACCCCGCAGACCGGGGCGGCGCAGACGATCACCTGGGCGCAGGGGCAGACCACTCTCGCCTGGCCCGCGTCCGTGCCGATCGTCGATGGCGCCAGCTATCAGCTGAACTGGACCGGCGGCGCCAGCCCGACCCGGCTGACCGCCAAGTCCGTGCAACCGGTTGCGGCCGGAAACACGGCGGCGCTTGCCACGGCCTTGCTCGACAATCAGTGCCGTGGGCAGCTCGATGCGCTGATCGCCGCCAATGACCTGGACCGGCCGGCGGCGGCGGGCACGACCGGTTTGCAATAGCGCTTGCGGCGGCCGCCGTGCCGCCGCACATGCGACAGGTTGAAAGGCCGGCCCCCGCCGGACCGACGGGAGCAAATGCGTGGAATCGTTCAGTTTCGACACCCTGATCGAACACGCTGACTATGTGCGCTACGGCTTCCTGAGCCTGTTGCTGCTGGTCGTGCGCGGCCGCTTCGTGCGGCTGGTGATCGCCCTGCTCGCCGGCTTCGAACTGGCCAATGCGATCGTTGCGGGGGAGGATCGCACCGCGATCATCTGGACCGCGAGCATCCTGGGCCTCGCCATCCTGATGCTGGTGATCAGTGTGATCGCGGGCGGGATGGCGCGGCTCAATGCCGAAGAGCAGGCGATGAGCAATCAAATGCTGAAGGGCGTTGGCCGCGCCCGCGCGCGCCATTTCATCGATCAGGGCTATTGGCTGAACGGCAGCCCCGGCGAAGTGCTGCTGCGCGAAGGCGAGCCGGTGAAGCAATTCTGCTATCTCGGTTCGGGCGAGGCGCGGGTGATGATGGCCGGGCGCGCGATCGGTTTCTGCCGCGATGGCGACATCATTGGCGGCCTCGGTTTCTTCAGCGGCGAGACTTCCGCCGCCACTGTCGTCCTGTCCTCGCAGGCGCGTTTCTGGGTCGCGCCGCATGAGCGGCTGGAGCCTTATCTGAGCGCAAATCCGGAGCTGAGGCGCAAGATCGAACGCAGCATGGGCGAACCGCCGCCCGAGCAGGCTTACGAATCCGGCCCGGAGGCCGCCGAAGCGAGCGGCACTCTGTCCACGCCCCGGTCCGAAATGCTGATCCGCAAAGGTGCGCCGCAATGAATGCCTTCTTTCTCCTCGCCCTTTCGATCCAGGCCGCGACCGTCCAGCCGCAACCGCAGCCGGGTGACGAAAGGGAAATGGTCGTCACCGGCGCACGGATCAGCGATCTGCGCGCCAATCTCGAGGCGTGCCTGCGCCGCAATTGCCCGCCCAATGAGGATATCGACGCAAGCCTCGCGCTGGCGGAAGGCGAATTCCTGAACGGGGATTACGACCGCGCCGAGGAATGGATCAACCGCTCCGTCGGCCGCAACCGCCAGCACCGCCGTGCCTATCCCGAGCCGGTGTCCGATCTTTACCGGTCGCAGGCTCTGGTCCAGTCGCACCGCGGCCGCGACAACGATGCCCGGCGCTCCACCTACGAAATCTTGCGGAGCCTGCGTGCCGGTATCCCGGTCGAGGATCATCGTCATTTCACCGCGCGGTTCGAGATCGTCGCGATGGAAATGCGCAATCGCGATGCCGACGGCGCGCGGCGCGAATTGAACGAATTGATCCGCGAAGCCGAGCGGGCCGGCCGCACCGACGTCGTCCGTCGCGCCCGGATGCGCGAGCTTCATCTGGCCTATCTTATTCAGCCGCGCGGTGCCGCCGGCCGGCAGCTGGAGCAGCTGGCCCGCTCGAACGATCCCGCCCAGCTCTATGAATCCGTCGCTGCCCGGCTCTTCCTGTCCCGCGAGTATCGCGAACGCGGCGATATCGCGCGCGCGGACGAGATGCTCGCCAGCATCCCGCGCAGCGACAGCGACACGCGGACCCTGCTTTATGCGCCGCCGATCCAGCTCACCGCGGCGCTTGCCGATCATTCCTCCGGCGTGCTGCCCAGCCTCGATCGCGCCAATTTCCACGACACCTGGATCGACGTCGCCCACTGGATCAGGCCGGACGGGACGGTCGAAGGCGCCGAGATCGTCCGGCAGGGCGCAAGCGCGGGCTGGGCGAACCCTGTCCTCGCCTCGATCCGCGGCCGCCGCTACGCCGCCAGCAACGACCCCGCCCCCAGCTACCGGCTGGAACGCTACACCTTCACCGCGTCGATCGGCACGCGCACCGGCAGCCGCCTTGCCGCGCGCTCCGGCGTCGCCCGCGTGGAATATCTCGATCTCACCGCCCGCAACGAGCCGGGCCGCGAGGCGCCCGTGGTGATCACGCCGGGGCCGTAGCTAGAAGCTGCCGTTGACGGTCATGGCATAGCCCTGGCCGGTCAGCGTGAAGCCGGCCGCCGCCATGCGCTGCTGCAGCGCCGTATCGGTCGAACGGATCAGCCCGCTCGCCGTGTAGCGCCCGTCTCCGGACAGGCGCAGTTCCAGCGTCTCCATGCTCGACTGGCTGGCCAAAGCGAGCACCAACGCGCCCGCATCACAGCGCACATTGCCGCTCAACCCCTGCGGCAGCGCGACCCCGCCGAAATCCCCGGCCACGGTCGCGCGCACCGTACCCGCCGCTTCGACGCATTGTCCGTCCACGAAGCGCGCGGTGACGTCCTCCAGATTGACCTGCGTTACCGGCAACCGTCCCAGCAGCGCCGGCGTCAGCATCAGCGGCCCGGTCACATTGTCCACGCCGGACGTCCCGCCCGCGCGGAGGATTGCGCCGGAAAAGCCGTCACCCCCTGCCTCGCTGTCGCCCCGCGTCAGCGCGACCCGCACCCGCCCGGCCAGCAGCGGAAAGGCATGCAGGCCCGCATTGACATCGCCGATCCCGACCGCGCCGAATTGCGTTTCCCGCAGCGCCCCGCGCCAGATCGAACCCTGCGCCTCGCGTGCCGCCAGGCCATGGTCGGCCAGCCCGAACCACTCGATCCCGAACCGCAATGGCAGCAAGGCGAGCAGCGACAGGAATAAGGTGCCGAGGAACAGCAAGGTCCGGCCGAAGGGCAGCCTGATCCGCATCATTCCTCCCCCGCGCCGAGCATCGCTTGAACGGAAATGGTCTGATCCGCATTGGCCGTGGCGGTGAGCGAGCGGACGGTGACGCCGCGCGCCTCCAATTGCCCGATCCAGCCGAAGAAGGGCGCCGGCCGCACCTGCGCGCTGGTGATCGCCGCCGCGTCGTCGCGGTCGCCGGTCACGATCATGTTGGTAAAGCCCTGCTCCGTCGCCGAAGTCGTGACGAAGGGCGCGAGCGGCCGCGGTGCCTGCGCCTGCGATTCAGCGCCGCGATTGAACGTGGCCGCGTCGGCACGCGCCTGCCCCAATGCCGTCGATGCCGCCTGCAGCCGCGCCTCCGCCGTCGCCCGCGCATTCATCAGTGGCCGGATCGCCGCGAACCAGATCAGCACGAGCGCGATCAGCGTTGCCATCACGGCCAGCATCCGCCGCTCCCGCTCGCTCCTTGCGGCCCACCAGCTCATCACCGCGCCCTCATCGTGAGATCCGCCGCTGCCCGTCCGCCGACAGTCGTCGGCAGGCCACCCGACACCTGCACGCCGCGCGTCTCGATCCGCGCGCGCAGGCCGTCCAGCGTCGCCTGGCTGTCGGCAAGCAGCGAGGCGCGCAGCGTTCCGTCCGGCTGATAGACGATCCGCGTCAGCTCGACGTTCGGCGTGTCGCGCACCGCGTCGAACAAGGCACCCGCGACCCGGCCGAAGCCCCCAATTGTCGCGGGCGCGCTGCCGATCGCGGCGCGCAGTTCGTTCGCCTCGGCCTCGATCCGGTCCGCCGCCTGGCTGGTGCGGACGATCGCGGCAATCTCGATGGCCAGCGACACCAGCAGCAGGATCAGCCCGAGCAGAAACAGCCGCCGCAGGCTTGTCCGGTCCACGGCCCGCTCCCGCCGCTTCGCGAACAGCCCCTGCCGCAGATTCACCGCCGGCGCGGCCAATGCCGGCCCGAACCCGGATTCGCGCAGATCCTCGCCGATCTCGGCTACCTTCGCGCCGCCGGTCAGCAGCCCGGCCAGTTCGTCCTCGATCGAGAAGGCCTGCGCCACGCCGCGATAATCCGCCGCCGGGGCAAGCCCGGCAAAGCGCACCAGCCCCTCGCCCGGCGCCAGCAGCAGCAACGGCGCTGGGATCACCAGATCCGGCTCCAGCGCCATCGCGCGGGCCGCGTCCAGCCACGCCTCCATCCGCGCCGTGGGTACCAGCGCGATGGCGGTCAGCCCATTCTCCCTGCGGCCGGCCGCGACATGCATCTGCTCGATCGGCCCGGCAATCTCGCCGGCGAGACGCAGCCGTGCCGCCGCCGCGGCCTGCGCGGGCGTCGGATCGCCATCAAGGTCCAGCCAGTGCATCGCCACATCGCTGCCCGGCACCGCCAGCACGACGCGCACCCAGGGGCGTTGCTCCGGCAATTCGGTCAGGTCGTCGCCCTTGCCGATCACCGCCCCGCCGGACAGCAGCCGCCATTCGGCGGGCACGCCATCCGCCCCGGCAAAGGCGAGCAGAATCGCTCCGCCCGCGCCCGGCACCGCTTCGTTGCGGGAGATGGCGGCGGCTTCGGTCACCGTCTTCTAGTTCGTGATGTCGGCATTTTCGCCTTCGCCGCCCTCACGCTTGTCGGCGCCGAGCGAAGCGATGCGGAACGGCGCGCCGTTCGGCCCGGGCGTCACATAGACGTAGGGCGTATCCCACGGATCGTTCGGCAGCCGCCGGATGAAGCGCGGCGAGAGCACCGCCAACCCCTCCTGCGTGGTCGGGTAGCGCAGATTATTCTCCAGCCGCCATTGCTCGAGCGCGCTTTCGATCGTGCTCAGATCCGCCTGCACCCGCGTCCGCGCCGCTTTCTCCGTCGCCGGCATGACGTTTATGATCACGACGGTCGCCAGCAGCCCGATGATGACCAGAACCACCATCATCTCGACGAGCGTGAAGCCCTGCTCGCGCCGCCGCCGCGTCGCCCTTTTCCTGCGCAAATGCACAATCCTGTCCTTACTCATCTCGCACCCATATCCCCGGCCAGCGCATCCAGCTGCAGGATCGGCAGCAGGATCGACAGCACGATCACGGCCACCACCGCGCCCATCACGATGATGATTGCCGGCTCCAATAGAGCCAAAGCGGTCGCGGTGAAGCCGTCGAATTCGCGCTCCAGATAATCCGCCGCCCGCTCCAGCATCAGGTCCAGCTTGCCCGAAGCCTCGCCCGACGCGGCCAGATAGACCAGCAAGGGCGGAAACACCCCTGCCCGCTTCAACGCACCCGACAGGCTCCCGCCCGTCCGCACGCTTTCCGATATGTCCTCGCTGGCCTTGCGCAGCACCCGATTGTGCACCGTCTGCGTGGTCAGCCTCAGCCCTTCCAGCAACGGCAACCGGCTGGCCACCATCGTCGACAGCGTCCGCGCCATCCGCGCCGCATGCAGATCGCGCTGCAATTTCCCGACGATCGGCAGCCGCAGCAGGAAACGGTCGAACCCCATGCGCAGATTCTCTTCCCGCAGCGCCCGCGTCCACAGGAACAGGGCCAGCCCCAAGCCGAGCAGCAAGGCCCACCACCAGCTCGCGAGAAAACCAGACACGGCGATCACCGCGCGGGTGAGGAAGGGCAGTTCCTGGCCCACGTCCTGAAACTGCTCGACCACCTTCGGCACGACGAAGATCATCAGCGCGAACACCACGAAGGCCGCAACGATGCTCAGCACGATCGGATAGGCCAGCGCGGACATCACCTTGCCGCGCACCTGCGCCTGCCGTTCCAGCAGGGCCGCGAGCCGCTCCAGGATCGACGCCAAAGTCCCCGATCCCTCGCCCGCCGACACCATCGCGCGGTAGAGCGGCGGGAAGCTCGCTTTCTCCCGCGCCATCGCCTCGGACAAAGCCTGCCCCTCGACAACATGGCCGTGCACCCGCCCGAGCACGCGACGCACTTCCTCCCGCTCCGACTGGCGCGAGACGGTGCGCAGCGCCTCCTCCAGCGGCGAGACGGTGACCAGAGTCGCCAGCTGCCGGGTGAACAGGGTCAATTGCTTCTGGTTCAGCTTGTTGCGCGCGAACAGGCTGCGCGACAGCAAGGCCTCGCCCCCCGCGTCCGCCACAGCCCCTACCACCGCGGGTTCAACCTTCACCACATACAGCTTGCGTGCGGTCAGCGACGCCCGCGCCGCATCCGCGCTGTCGGCGCTCACCCGCCCGCGCTGCTCGCGACCGGCCGGGTCGATGCCGTGCCAGGCGAAATCAGGCATGATCGTCTCCTCCCCCCTTGTGGGGGAGGCCGGATGGGGGGCTCGGCCGCGTCTGCGGCCGAACGGGAATCTTCTGCGAGCCTGACCGGCTCGCGCCCCCACCCCAAACCCCTCCCCACAAGGGGGAATGGCTTTGCAGTATCACGCCAGGATGAACGAAGGCGCTAAGCATCGTCGCTCTCGGCATCCTGCCGCGCGACGCGAACCGCTTCCTCGGGCGTCGTCACGCCGTCCAGCACCAGCTGCCGCGCCGCCGCCGTGAGATTCGGGCCGCTGCGGAAGGCGTGCGCCGCAATCGCCCCTTCGTCGCCGCCGGCATTGATCAGGCGGCGGATATTCTCGTCCACCTTCACCGCCTCGAACAAACCGATCCGGCCCTTATAACCGGTCTGCCCGCACGAACCGCAGCCGGTCGCCTCGTAGACGCGCGTCCCGGCCTTCACCCCCAGCAATCCGGCCAGCGATCCGCTCGCCTCCACCGGCTTGCGGCATTCCGCGCACAGCCGCCGCACCAGCCGCTGGGCGATCACCATCCTAAGCGTCGAGGCGATCAGGAACGGCTCCACCCGCATGTCGCGCAGCCGCGTGATCGCACCGACCGCGTCATTGGTGTGGACGGTCGACAGCACGAGATGCCCGGTCAGCGCCGCCTGCACCGCAATCTCCGCCGTCTCGCGGTCGCGGATTTCGCCGACCATCACCACGTCCGGGTCCTGCCGCAGGATCGCGCGCAGCCCGGCGGCGAAGGTCAGTCCCACCTGCGGATTGATCTGCGTCTGGCCGACGCCATCCACCGCATATTCGACCGGGTCCTCGACCGTCAGCACATTCCGGCTGCCGTCGTTCAGCAATTTCAACCCGGCATAGAGCGAAGTCGTCTTGCCCGACCCGGTCGGCCCGGTGACCAGCACGATCCCGTTCGGCTCGGCCAAAGCCGCCGCGAACGCATCGTGCATCCCCGCATTCATGCCGAGCGAATCCAGGTCGATCCCCGCATTCTCCTTGTCGAGAATACGCAGCACAACGCGTTCCCCCGCCCGGCTCGGCAGCGTCGAGACGCGCACATCGATCAACTTGCCGCCCAGGGTCAGCCCGATCCGCCCGTCCTGCGGCAGCCGCCGCTCGGCAATGTCGAGGCGGGCCATCACCTTGATCCGGCTCACGACCACCGGCGCGACATGCGGCGGGAGGCGGAGCGTCTCGGTCAGCACCCCGTCCATCCGCATCCGCACGACCAGGCCGGTCTCATACGGCTCGATATGGATGTCGCTCACGCCCTGCCGCGCCGCATCGGCGATCAGCCCGTTGATCAGCCGGATGGCCGGCGCATCGTCGGACGTGTCGAGCAGATCCTCCGCCGCCAGATTCTCCGCCAGATGGCCCAGATCCTCGCCGATCCCGAGTTCGCCCGCGCGCGCGGCGGCGATTTCACCGCTCATAGCATATTGATCGCCCAGCAGCCGGTCGAACGCGTCCGCCGCGACCGGCTCCACCCCGAACGGCCGGGCCAGATGCCGGCGCAATTCGATGAGGGCGTGCGGATCGGCCCCCTCCCGCATCGCCACGCGAAGGCCATTCTCCCCCTCCCCGGCCAGCACGAAGCCGTGCCGCCGGGCAAAGGCGTAGGGGATGGCGACGGGGGCGGGCGAAGCGGCCTCGGCCACCTCGTCCCCGCCCTTGGCGATCCTCACCGGCGCGGCTCCCGCGGCCGGCTGTCGGTCGGCATCGGCACCTGGACCGGAGCAGGCGTCGCGCCCGAAGGCTCCGGCGCCTCGATCTCGCCGCCAATGCCGGGCAGCTGCGTCGGATCGACCAGCACGTCGTCGGGCCGCAATTCCACCGGCGTCGTCGGCGGCACCGTGCCCATATAATCGCGCACCAGTTCGTCGATCGTCGGCTCGCGCAGCGGGTTCTGCGCCAGTTGCTGGTCACGGATATAATCGTAGCGCCGCGCCGCCACTGCCCGCGCATCCGCCGCCGTGCGCAGGATGGTCGGGCGAATGAAGATCATCAGGTTCGTGCGATTGCGCTCCCGCCCGCGTGACCGGAACAGATTCCCGATCAAAGGCAGATCCCCCAGGATCGGAATCTTCTCGATCGTCCGCCGCTCGTTCGCATCCAGCAGCCCGCCGATCACCACGATCTGCCCGTCATCGACGACGATCGTATTCTCGGTCTCGCGCTTGTTCAGGATCAGGTCGGAGAAGCTCGCCGAGACCGGCCCGGCGATCGAACTGACCTCCACCCGCAGGTCCAGCTTGATCGCGCCGCCCGCATTGATCTGCGGCCGCGCCTGCAGCGTGATGCCGACATTCTGCCGCTGCACGGTGCGGAAGGCATTGTCGAAATTGGACGACAGGGCCTCGCCGGTGGTGATCGGAATTTCCTGACCGACCAGGAAGCGCGCTTCCTGATTGTCCAAAGTCATGGTCGACGGAATGGACAGCAAATTGGAGGTGTTGTCGGACCGCACCGCATTGATGATCGCGCCGAAAATGGCGTCGCCCACCCGCGCGCCGATCCCGCCCACGCCGCCGGTAATGCCGGCCAAGGCCGCGGCGCCCTGCTCGATCAGATCGTTGCTGACGCCGGTGGTGGTCGTGGTCGTTCCGTCCGGATTGCGGATCACGGTCGTGCCGGCGAGTTCGCTGGCCCCGGCTATGCCGGCGATCTGGCCGAGATTGGGGCTGAGGCCGGAATAGTTGGTGATGCCGAACGGGATGGTCGAACCGTTCAGCCCCGCCAGGAACAGCCGCACGCCGAGCTGCTGCGCGGCGCGGTCGGAAAGCTCGACGATGATCGCCTCGATCAGCACCTGCTCGCGGCGCACGTCCAGCTGCCGGATCACTTCCCCCAATGTCCGCTGCACGTCCTGATTGGCGGAAATCACGATGGCGTTGGCGCCTTCAAACCGCGTCACGACCGCGTCGCGATAGGCGGGCGGCAGGCTCTCCGGATCGCGCGGCGCGCTGGCCTGCGGCGTGGCGCTCGCCTGCTGGCCCAGCGGCTGCCGTTCGGTGGTGACCGTCGTATTGCCGGCAAGGCTTCCGCCCCGATTGGACGATTGCGGCGCCGCCACGCGGCTGTCCTGCAGCGGCTGCGAATAAGTCGGTTGCTGACCCAGCACGGTCTGCAGCACCGGCAGCAATTGCGCCGCGTCGGCATGCTCCAGGAACACGACCCGCACGTCCGATCCCCGCGCCGCGCGCGTGTCCAGTTCGGCGGCGATGTCGGCCAGCCGCGCGATCGTCGCCGCGTCGCCGCGCAATGCCACCGAATTGGCACTGTCGATCGGCACCACGGACACGCCCTCCGGCGCCAGCCCCTGCAGCGCCTGCGCCAGTTCGCGCGGCCCGATATTCTCGACGCCCACGACGCGCGTGGAACTGCGGTCCACCGCCACGTCGATCTCGTTCAGGAGGGTGCGGATGCGCCGCACATTGTCGGCGAAATCGGACACGATGATGCGGTTGCGGCTGGCCGTGATCGATCCGTTCTGGCTGACCAGAGGCCGCAGCGTCTCCACCGCCTGCGCCGGCTCGATGCTCCGCGTCCGCAGGATTTCGGTCACGAAGCTGCTCGCGGAGCGGCGCGCGCTGCTGCCGATCGGCGCGGAAGCCGCGGCGCCCGCGATCGGCTGCACCCGCAAGGCGCCGTTCGCCGTGGGGATGGCGACGAAGCCGTTGCTGCGCAGCGTCGACAGGAAGAGTTCAAAATATTCGGAGCGCGACAGCGGCCGGTCGGTCACCACCGACACCCGGCCCTGCACCGCGGGATCGATGATCATCGTGCGCCCGGTCACGCGCGCGGCATCCTGGATGAAGGCGCGGATGTCCGCCTCGCGCAGGTTCAGCACATATTGCGCCTGTGCGGGCGCCGCATAGGCGATCGGCGCGGCGGCGAGCGCGAGCGCCAGAATGAACTTCTTGGGGACGAACGTCTTCACTGTTTCACCTGAGGTTGGGCCGCCGGCGGCGCGGGCGGTGGCGGCGGCGCGACGACGGTCGGAACGGGTTGCGGCGCCGGCTGCGGCTGCACCTGGCCGGGCACGGCTCCGGGCGTTGCGGCTGGCGTCTGGTCGAGGAACAATTGCTCGGTTGCGCCGCCCCGGCTGATCGTGACGAAATCGAAGCCGATCGAGACCAGGGTCACACCGGGCATGATCTCCTCGCCGACCAATATGCTGCGCTGCTCGCCATTGCCGGCCGAGATGATCGCGCTGCCGCCGCCGGTCGCCTGATTGCCGCTGATGCCATGCAGGCGGATGTCGAGCGCTGTCACCGTCGCCGGCCCCTCCGCGCCCGGCGCCTGCCGGAAGAAAGGATCGAACGCGCCGAGCACCGGCGTGGACGCGGTGGCGTGCGCGCCGGTCAGCGCCCGATAATCCCCGATCGGCCCCAATGGCGTCAGCACGCCCCAGAACAGCCGCGCGCACTGGATCGCGATCAGCACGATCAGCAGCAATTCGGCGAGCGAATAGACGGAAACCGTCCGCAAACGGGCAAGCAACCGCTCGGCACGCGGGTTCAAGCTCACCGCCATGAAACCTTGCTTCCCCTACCCGGCCAATGCGCGGCCGCAATCCTCACCGACTCAACAGTTTCCGTGTCGATACGCAAGCTGCAAAGCGCGCGCAGCTACCAGCCCAGCCATGACTCGATTGTGACAGTCGGCAAAGCGTCGCCCGCCAGCCACGCTGCCCAGGCCGCCACCGCCAGCAACGCGCCCAGCGGCAGCCGAGTCGCCGCATTCACCGCCACGCCCCGCGACGCCATCGCCGCGATGGACAGCAGCCCGAGCAGGCTCGCCCCCAGCAGCACGAACGGCAGGCTGAACAGCCCCAGCCAGGCGCCGATCCCGGCCATCAGCTTCGGATCGCCGCCGCCCATCCCCTCGCGTCCCCGCGCGGCCCGGTAGGCCAGGGCGATCAGCCACAAGACCGAGCCGCCCGCCACCGCGCCGGCCACCCGGTCCGCAAGCGGCGGCCCCAGACCGAGCCATGCCACGATCAGCCCCGCCGGGATCAAGGGCAGGGTCAACGCATCCGGCAGCCAGTGATGCTCCACATCCAGCGCCGCGAGGATCAGCAGCCACCAGCCGAACAAGGCCGTCGCCAGCGCCATCGGCCAGGGAAAGGCGAGCGCGGCCACCAGCCCGATTGCCGCTGCGGCGATCTCGACCGTCACATGCCGCCCATCCACCCGCGCCCCGCACGTCCGGCACCTGCCCCGCAGAACCAGCCAGGACAGGATCGGCACCAGGTCCAGCGCCCGCAATGTCCGCCCGCACCCGTCGCACCGCGACCGGCCGCCGAGCACGCTCTCTCCCCGCGGCCAGCGCACGAGGATGGTCGCCAGGAACGACCCGATGATCGCGCCGAGGAGGAAACCGGCGATGGGGAGGAGGAGATGAAGCTGAAAGAACACCGCTCACCCTGAGCTTGTCGAAGGGCTGTCCTTGTCTTCCGCAAACCGGGAAAAGAAAAGACACGCCTTCGACAAGCTCAGGCTGAGCGGGTCATGTGGAGACCCGCAGGCGCCTCAGCGCGAAGCGATCACCGCTTCGTGGCGCGCCAATATCTCGCGCGCGAGATCGTCGGTCCGCACCTCACGGCCGCTCATCGTCTCGATCCAGCGGTGCCGGGGCGCATCCAGCGCTGCCCGCCAGGCCGCCACCGCCTCCGCGCGCCGCCCCTGCCGCTGATAGACGTAACCCAGGTTGATCAGCCGCGCCGGATCGGCGCTGTCCAGCGCGCTGCGCCGGAGCAGGGTCTCCGCCCGGTCGAGATCGCCGCGCTCGATCGCCGCCACCGCCAGCGCGCCGCGTGGCACGCCGCTTTCCACCGATTGTGCCTGCGCCGCGCCGCCCGCGAACAGGGTCGCCGCCGCCCCGATGAGCCAAAGTCCGCGCATCGCCCGTCTCCCGTGACAATCAAGAGACGGCAGAATGACATTCCGGTGACTCCACCGCAACAAAAGAGTCACATCATGCCATTACGCTAACTCGCTGAGGCGAGAATCCGCTGTGCCTGCACCAGATGCGGCCGGTCGATCATCCGCCCGTCCAGCGACAGCGCGCCCACCCCCGGATTGGCCTCGAACGCCGCGACCACATCGCGCGCGTGGGCCACTTCATCCTCGCTCGGCGTGAAGGCGTTGTTGATCGTCTCGACCTGCGCCGGGTGGATCGCCATCATCCCGGTAAAGCCGTCGCGACGCGCCCGCGCCGCATATTCGGCCAGCCCCGCCTCGTCGCGGAAATTGGGATAGACGGTCTCGATCGGCGCCACCCCCGCCGCCGCCGCGCCGAACAGGGTCAATGCGCGGGCGATCTCATAGGGCGCGGTATAGCTGCCGTCCGTTTCGCGGCTCGTCACCGCACCGATCGCGGCCGGCAAATCCTCCGCCCCCCAGGTCAGGGCCGCCAGCCGCTTCGCGCCGCCATAGGAACCCAGCCCGAAGATCGCGCCCGGCGTCTCGGTCGCGATCGGCATGATCTGCGCGGAGATGTTGCCGCGCTCGGTCAGCCGCCGCGCCAGCTCGTCGACATATTCGCCCCCTTCCGACTTGGGCAGGACGATGCCGTGCGGCCGCGCGCCGGCGATCGCGTCCAGGTCCAGCTCATTCTCCGGGCTGTCGAGCGGATTGACCCGCACCCAGATCTGGCTGCCGCCGACGCCGTGGATGAATTCCGCGATATGCCGCCGCGCCTCCGGCTTGGCGCTCGCCGCGACCGCATCCTCCAGATCCAGGATCAAGGCATCGGCGCCCGCCGCGAACGCCTTGCCCATCCGGTCCGGCCGGTCCCCGGGCACGAACAACATGCTGCGCAATTTCATGCCGGTTTCCTCCGCATGAGCGCCGCGCGCTCCATCTCGCAGACCAGTTCGCCCCGCTGATTGTGCATCAGATGCCTGAACGTCACGATCCCCGCATCGGGCCGCGACTTGCTTTCCTTCACCGCGATCACCTCGGTCGAGGCGCGCAAAGTATCGCCGACGAAGACGGGCTTGGGCATCCGAACCTTGTCATAGCCAAGGTTCGCCACGAGCGTGCCGAGCGTCGTGTCGCCAACGCTCAGCCCCACGAGCAATGAGAAGGTGAACGTCCCGTTCACCACGATCCGCCCGAACTCAGTTCCCGCCGCATATTCGGCGTCCAGATGCAGCGGCTGCGGATTGTGGGTCAAAGTGGAGATCAGCAGATTGTCCGTCTCGGTGACGGTGCGATGCGGCTGATGCTCCAGCCGGTCGCCGACGGACCATTCATCGAAAAAGCGGCCGGTCATCTTAAATCCTCCCCTGCTTTTGCAGGGGAGGGGGACCATCCGAAGGATGGTGGAGGGGCCGCGCGCAGCGCGGTTCTTCTCGTCCAGGCATTCCGAGCCTTCGGCTCGGCCCCTCCACCAGCTTCGCTGGTCCCCCTCCCCTCGAAAACGAGGGGAGGATTTGGAACACGCTCACGCTCCCTCCCCCTTCTCGATCCGCGCCAGCACCGCGCCTTCGCTCACCTGCCCGCCTTCCTCGGCCGACAGTTCCGCCACCACCCCGTCGAACGGCGCGACCAGGCTATGCTCCATCTTCATCGCCTCGAGCGTCAGCAATTTCTGCCCCTTGGTGACCGCCTCCCCCTGCGCCACCGCCACCGCGATGATCTTGCCCGGCATGGGCGAGACGAGTGCGCCATCGCCTGCTGCGCCGCCTAGACCCGCGGCACGATGCTCGGCGCTGGGCAGCGCAAAGAAATGATAGCGAGCGCCGTCCTGATCGGCGACCCAAACGCCGCGATCTTCGACGTCATAGAGCTCAGGCTCGTGAATGCCGGTTGCATCCAGATCGATTGTCGTGAGCTTCTCGTCGACTTCCAGATCGACCCTTCGCTTTGCGGACGCATTGAGTCGGAACCCGAAGAGCGGGTTCCAGGTCGTGCTCGGCCCTGCCACCCATTCTTTGTGACCACTCCCGGAAAGGAATGGCTGTTCGCTCAGGTCCTTCGCAGGATCGCTGAGCAGCAGCAGCGCGCCGGCGGCAAGAATGCTGTCGCTCACGGGTTTTGTGGTCGTCAACTCGTCGAGGTTGCGGGCGATGAAGCCCGTATCGACGTCACCTGAAGCAAATGTCTGGTCGCGCAGACAGCGAGTCAGAAATTCCGCATTGGTCCGCACCGGCCTGACGCGCGCACTGCCGCACGCATCCGCGAGTTGGCGCAGCGCGTCGGCCCTGTCCTCACCATGCACGATAAGTTTGGCGATCATGGGATCGTAGAATGGCGAAATCTCCGCGCCTTCACCGACGCCGGTATCGATCCGGGCCCCACCCAGCTCGAACGTCTCCAAACGACCGATACTCGGAAGGAACCCCGTGCTCGGATCCTCCGCATACAGCCGGGCCTCCATCGCCCAGCCGTTGATGCTCAGTTCATCCTGCCGCTTCGGCAATGCCTCGCCCGACGCGACGCGCAGCTGCCATTCGACCAGATCGACCCCGGTAATCTCCTCGGTCACCGGATGCTCGACCTGCAGGCGCGTGTTCATTTCCATGAACCAGATGCGGTCGGCCTTCAGTCCTTCGCTCGCGTCCGCGATGAACTCGATCGTCCCGGCGCCGACATAATCGACCGCCTGCGCCGCCTTCACCGCCGCCGCGCACACCGAAGCGCGGGTCGCCTCGTCCATGCCCGGCGCCGGCGCTTCCTCGATCACCTTCTGGTGCCGCCGCTGCAACGAGCAATCGCGCTCGAACAGGTGCACGACATTACTATGCTTGTCGCCGAAAACCTGCACTTCGATATGCCGCGGCCGTTCCACATATTTCTCGATCAGCACCCGATCATCGCCGAAGCTCGACGCGGCCTCGCGCTGGCAGGAGAGCAGCATCTCGGCGAATTCCTCCGCCGCGTTGACGCGCCGCATCCCCTTGCCGCCGCCGCCCGCGACCGCCTTGATCAGCACCGGATAGCCGATTCCGTCGGCTTCGCGTTTCAACCGCTCCGGATCCTGATCCTCGCCGAGATAACCCGGCGTCACCGGCACCCCGGCCGCGATCATCCTTTCCTTGGCCGCATCCTTCAGCCCCATCGCCGTGATCGAATCCGGGTTCGGCCCGACCCACACCAGCCCCGCATCCATCACCGCCTGCGCAAAGCCGGCATTCTCCGACAGAAAGCCATAACCCGGATGGATCGCCTCCGCCCCGGTCTGCTTCGCCGCCGCGATGATCTTCTCGCCCACCAGATAGCTTTCCCGCGCCGGCGACGGCCCGATATGCACCGCCTCGTCCGCCTCGCGAACATGCAGCGCCTTCGCGTCGGCATCGGAATAGACCGCGACCGTCCGTATCCCCATCCGCCGCGCCGTGCGGATGATCCGGCAAGCAATCTCGCCCCGGTTGGCGATGAGGAGGGACTTAATCACTGTGCCGGCGCTCCCGCTGCTGCCCCACCCTCGCAAAACCCCCGCACGAAGCCGGCCCGGTCGAAAATCACCCTCCCGGCGCGCAGGCCCGCCAGCGCCTCGTCGATCCAGAACCAGTTTTCGCGCGGATCGGCGAACATGATCAGGAAACTCGCCTCGCTGCCCGGCTCGAACGTCCCGATCCGCCGGTCCGGATAGAGCAGCTTCAGCCCGTTGCGCGTGGCGATGTTCAGCAATTGCGTGCCGTCGAACAAAGTGGTCGCGCGCAGCAAATTCAGTTCCTCGATCGCGCTCGCCCCCGGCCGGTCCGCGCCCGCGGTCAGGTTCACGTTCGCGTCGCGCAGCGCCCGCAAATTGTGCGCATGGACGCGCTGTGCCCGCGCCAGCCGCTCGCCGGTCACATGGTTGAACGCCACCGAAACCGTTGTCGATACGCTGACATTGTTGCGCGCCGCGACCGCAGCATCCTCGGCGGTGATCAGATACGGCGCGTCCTCGGCCTTTTGCGGAAACGTCCCCGGAATGTGGACGATCAGCGCGACGCCGCGCGTCCCCGCCGCCAGCCGGAAATCCGCCGCCGTCTCGATATGGACGATCGGCCGCAGTCCCCGCCGCACCGCATGCGCGGCCGCCGCGCGGAACAGCGCCGGGCTCAGCCCCTTGTGCGCCGCATCCTCATGGTCGAGCAGATACAGCTTCACCACGCTGGCGCCCTGCGTCTGCACCCGTTCCACCGCCGCCCGCGCCTCGGCTTCGGTCGAAACCTCGTGGAAGGCGCGGCCGGGCAGCGTACCCAGGTCGCGGCCCTGCATCCGAGCCATCCCCGCCAGCATCTCGTAAAGCGGCCGGGGATGGCCGCCCATGCCGGTGATCCCGCCCCCGGAATAGATCGCCTCGACCTGATCCGGCCCGAACGGCGCCCCCGGCGTGTCGCGGCGAATATTGTTGGGGTTCAGGACGTAGAAAATGCCCTGATCGAGCAAAGCGCGATGGATCGGATCGTTCGCCGCAGCCGGCTGGTCCGGCCCGTGATTGTGCGTGTCGACCAGAGGCGGGATCAGGAACATCCACTGCGCCGGAAACGGCACCGCCCCCTCGGACGCGCTGGCCGACAAAGTCGCGCCGTCGATATGCACATCCCGCCGCTCGAACCCCGCGCCGGTCCACACGTTCGCGCCCTGCAAGGTCAGCCTGCAGGATTGCGGGGGAGGCGCGGAAGCGCTCGGCGCGGGCTGGCCCTGCGCCGCGCCCGCCAGCAACACCGCCCCAAGCATCAATCCCGTACGCCGCATAATCATCGTCTCCTTCAGCCCCGCTCACCCGCCGGACCGCGCGGGCGGCCGGGGCAATTCTCATATTGCTGGGTCCAGGTGATGTTCAGCACCCGCCAGCGCCCATCCTGCCGGATGAGGTCGAAATGGTTGACCCCGCAATGGCTGAACCGCCCGTCCAGCTCGAACTCGTAGCGGCTCCAGATCATCGCGATATCGCCCTCGACATGGACGTGCGGCTCGATCAGCCGTTCCATCGGCCGCCCCGGGATGCGCGACAATCCGCCGGCAAACTCCGCCCAGCCCATGCTTCGTACGACGCGGCGCGGTCCAAGGTCGTTCGCCGTTGCCCGCCCCTCCGGCACCACTTCGGCGAGCAAAGCCGCGCCGTTCTTGGCCGCCAGAGCCGCGAACATCCGGTCCGCCACCGCCAGCACCGCACGCCGGTCCTCGGCCCCGGCATGGGCATGCTCTTCGGCTGCGGGCGCAGCCGGCGGCGGAGGCGGACGATGCCCGTGCGGCGGCGGGGGCGTCGGCACGGGCGGCTGCCCATGCCCCTGATGCTGCGCCGCCGCCGGAGCCGCGGCCAGCAATGCCGCCGCCGCAATCGCCAATATCCTCATCTCTGCTCCCCTTCCCCACACGGAAATTTCGCCCGGATCGGCACCATCAACGTCACCGTCGCCGGCTCCGCCCATATCGTATCGCCTGCGCGCAGATAGGCCGCAACCTCGCCGATCAGCGCCTTCTCCTCGTCGCTCAGCAGCCCGTCCCGCCCCTCCGGAAACACGCCGCAGAGGAACCCCGCGCCCCTGAGCGTCCGCTGCGCGCCGACCACCGCCGAGGCGAACTCCCCCGCCGCCGCCGTTTCGCCGTCGGTGGGCGCGATCGGCCAGAGGATGACGGGTCCCAGCACACTGCCCCCGATCCACCCGGTCCGCCAAGCATTGTAACGGATCAGCTTCTGCGCCGCCGCAGCGCGCTGGATCAGCCCCTCCTTACTCTCGACGGGCTGATCGACGGTGACGCCGGACAGGAAGCGCAAGGCAAAATAGCCGGCGATGATGAGGGCGAAGATCGCCAGCAGGACCCGGCGCATCATCGTGCCGCCACCACTTCGATTTCCAGCAGCCAGGCAGGGTCGTAAATGCCCGCGATGATGATGGTCAGCGCCGGAGTCAGCCCAGCCAGCACCTCCCGCCGGATCGCGCTATTCTCGTCGGCATAAGCGCGGTCCGAAAGAAAGGTCGTCACCTTCACGATGTCGCCAATCCCCATCCCGGCCGCGCGAAGCTGTGCCTCAACATTGCGCCAGACCAGCCGGCACTGCGCGCCGAACGTTCCCGGAACCGTCCCGTCGATCTCGACGGGAATCTGCCCGGAAACGAACAGCAACTCCCGCGCATCGACAAGCCGCACCGCCTGCGCATAGCCGCCGGACGTGGACGGCGCATCCGCCGCCTCGATCGGGTCACGCCGCATCAGCAATCCTCCGATCGGCGGAGGAGCGAGACAAACTCTGAAAATGACCCTGCGACAATCTGATAGGATTCTGCGTCTGGGAAGGACTCGCCGATAACCTCGTGATCCACCACCGCGACCTGACCGTAGCTTGCAGCGCGCAGGTCGATGGTCACCAAGTTTCCAAACACATCGGCACCGATCGCGAAAATTCCGTCGGGGATGCCAGCCGGATCATGTTCCATGTCGGCAAGTTCAATCCCGATGGAGCGCACTTCACCGGCCTCGTCACCGCCCATTGAGAAGAATCGTTCAACCTGAACAACACCGTATCCGCCCCGATAAAGCGAACTTAGCCAACGTGCCTCGACCGTGCCTGCGAGGAGACCCCCGTTCCGCCTGGCTAGGAAATTACGATAATCTGCCGGCAGGACGTATCCGGCTCTGGTCTCAAAGCCTTCGATTCCCGCAGCCTCATCGCTCTCCGGAAGCAACGCAACGAGGCTGTCAAAATCCATTGTCTGGCCCCTGCTGGAATGACAGGTCCGCGCATCGCCGCCTGCTACTGGGAAAACATCGATTGCCGCTGATCGCGCAGGTTCCTCTCCAAGCACCGCTTCCTCGCGTCCGTCACTTACGCTCGCTTGCGCAAGCACGACCGCTGCCAGGGGAAGAAGCCACATCCCAATCACATCCGGAACACCCCGAACTTCGCCCGCTCCGGAATCGGCGCGTTCAACGTCGCGGCAAACGCCAGCCCCAGCACATCGCGCGTCTGCGCGGGGTCGATCACCCCGTCGTCCCACAGCCGCGCCGTGGCGTGGTACGGATTGCCCTGCGCCTCATAATCGTCGCGGATCGGCTGCTTGAAGGCCTCCGCCTGCTCCGGCGTCCATGAGTCCGCGTCGCGATGCACCGTCGCCAGCACGCTCGCCGCCTGTTCCCCGCCCATCACCGAGATGCGCGAGTTCGGCCAGGTGAACAGGAAACGCGGCGAATAAGCCCGCCCGCACATACCGTAATTGCCCGCGCCGAACGACCCGCCGATCAGCACCGTGATCTTCGGCACGCTCGCCGTCGCCACCGCCGTCACCAGCTTCGCGCCATTCTTGGCGATCCCTTCCGCCTCGTACTTCCCGCCGACCATGAAGCCGGAAATGTTCTGCAGGAACAGCAAGGGCACGCGCCGCTGGCAAGCCAGTTCGATGAAATGCGCCCCCTTCAGCGCGCTCTCGGAAAACAGGATGCCATTGTTGGCGATGATCCCGACCGGCATCCCCCAGATGCGCGCGAAGCCGCACACCAAAGTCGTGCCGTAGAGCGGCTTGAACTCGTGCAGCTCGCTGCCGTCCACGATCCGCGCGATCACCTCGTGCACGTCATAGGGTGTGCGCACATCGTCCGGGATTACGCCGTAAAGCTCGTCCGGATCGAATTTCGGCGGCCGCGGCTCGGCCAGGTCGATGTCCACGTCCTTGACCGTGTTCAGCCGCGCCATGATGTCGCGCACGATGGTCAGCGCATGCTCGTCATTCTCGGCGAGATGATCGACCACGCCGGAAGTGCGCGCGTGCAGGTCGCCGCCGCCCAGATCCTCGGCGCTGATCACCTCGCCCGTCGCCGCCTTCACCAGCGGCGGCCCGGCCAGGAAGATCGTGCCCTGATTGCGCACGATCACGGTCTCGTCGCTCATCGCCGGCACATAGGCCCCGCCCGCCGTGCAGGAACCCATCACGCAGGCGATCTGCGCGATCCCCTCGGCGCTGAGGTTGGCCTGATTGTAGAAGATCCGCCCGAAATGCTCGCGGTCCGGAAACACCTCGGCCTGATGCGGCAAATTCGCCCCGCCCGAATCCACCAGATAAACGCACGGCAGCCGGTTCTGCAGCGCGATCTCCTGCGCGCGCAGATGCTTCTTCACCGTCATCGGATAATAAGTGCCGCCTTTAACTGTCGCGTCGTTGCACACGATCATCGCCTCGCGCCCCGACACCCGGCCGATCCCGGCGATCATCCCCGCCCCCGGCACCTCGCCGTCATACAGGTCGCACGCCGCCAGCTGGCCGATCTCCAGAAAGGGCGAGCCGGGATCGAGCAGCCGCTCTACCCGCTCCCTCGGCAGCAATTTCCCGCGCGCCGTGTGCCGCTCCCGCGACCTTTCATTCCCGCCCAGCGCGCTCGCCGCCACCCGCTCGCGCAGCTCCGCCGCCAGTTTCTTATTGTGCGCAGCATTTCGCGCGAAAGCGTCGCCCGCCATATCGATCTTGCTGGCGATCAGGGTCATGCGCGGGGCCTCAAATGGTCGAACATCCGGGCTGGCATAGGATCGCCGCACGCGAATAGAAAGTGGCAGTCGCGCGCGCCCCCGCGCACCCTCCGCGCCTGAACCGGCTCCAACATAAATGCGACTGATTCGCATTTGCAATATGATCCGCATCCGGTTAGCAGCCGCTTCCCGGCATCGTCCGCCGGAGGGAGCCGCAATGTATCTCTATCTCGACCGGCCGGTCTGCGCCCTCGCCGAACGCGACGCCTTCCTGCTCGCCGCCATGCGGACCTGGGTTGCCGCCGCCCGCACCGGCCGCTGCGTCTGCCGCGCTTTGTCGTCGGGTTTCGCCGCCCGTCAGGCGCCCGACGCGATGGCCGATTTCATCACCGCGATGGCGATGCTGGACCGGCGCGGGCTGGAGCCGGTCCGCGTCGCGCCGATCGTCTGGCCGAAAGTCACCGATGGCGAGGCCCGCCTGCTCAGCCTGTTCGCGCTCGGCAGCGGCCCGCATGCCGGTCGGGCCGCCGCCGCCCTCGTCCATGACGAAGCCATCGCGCCCCTGCTCGGCGCGATCGACGCCGTGCGGACAATCCTGGAGGAGACAGCGGCGTGAACCAGCTTGCCCGCATGCCCGCTCTGATCCCCGATGCTCCGGCTTTCCCGACCGTGGCCGTGCGCTGGGTCCGCCACTGGAACGATCATCTCTTCAGCTTCGCGGTCGAACGGCCGCCGAGCTTCCGCTTCCGCTCCGGCGAGTTCGTGATGATCGGCCTGCCCGGCGATAACGGCAAGCCGCTGATGCGCGCTTATTCGGTCGCCAGCCCCGCCTGGGCCGAGGAACTGGAATTCCTCTCGATCAAGGTGCCCGACGGCCCCCTCACCTCCCGGCTGCAGCGCATCCACAAGGGCGATCAGCTCTATCTGGGCCGCAAACCCACCGGCACATTGGTCGCCGACGCCCTGATCGGCGGCAAGAGGCTGTTCCTGCTCTCGACCGGCACCGGCCTCGCCCCCTTCCTCAGCCTCGCCCGCGATCCGGACATTTACGATCGCTTCGACCAGATCGTCCTCGTCCATTCCGTGCGCCGGGTCAGCGACCTCGCCTATCGCCAGGAACAGGAAGCGCTCTGGGCCGGCGATCCGCTGGTCGGCGATCAGGCAATGCTGCGCTTTCACTATGTCCCGACCGTCACCCGCGAGCCGTTCCACACCACCAGCCGCATCCACGGCCTGATCGACAGCGGCGCGCTCTTCCCGGTCGCGCTGGACGGCCCGCGCGGCTTCGGTCCGGTGGACGACCGGCTGATGCTGTGCGGATCCATGGCGATGATCCGCGACATGGCCGAATGGCTCGACGCGCGCGGCTTCGTCGAAGGCTCCAACACCCAGCCGGGCACCTACGTGATCGAACGCGCCTTCGTCGGGTAAGACGGCAAACTCCCCTCCCTGCTTGCAGGGAGGGGCCGGGGGTGGGTGCGCGCGTTCGCGCGCCAAAGGAATCCGACCCGGCTCCCAGCCCTTACGGCCCGGCCCCCGGCATCGTGTAATAGACCTGCGCGCCCGGCCCCAGCGGCATGTCGAACGCCACCCAGGCCACGGTCATGCTGATCCCCAGCACCATGAAGGTCAGCGCGAAGGGCAACATCAGCGCCAGCAGCGAGCCGACCCCGAAACTCTTGTCCCATCGTCGCGCGAAGGCGAGGATCAAAGGAAAATAGCTCATCAAAGGCGTCATGATGTTCGTGTAGCTGTCGCCCATCCGATAGGCCGCCGTGGTCATTTCCGGGCTGATCCCGACCAGCATGAACATCGGCACCACCACCGGCGCCAGCGCGCTCCACTTGGCGCTGGCCGAACCGATGAACAGGTCGAGGAAGCTCGACAGCAGCAGCACCGCCACCAGCAGCATCGGCGCCGGCAGCGCCCAGGCCTGCAGCGTCTCCGCGCCGTTGATGGCGATGATCGGGCCGATGCGAGACCAGTTGAACATCGCCACGAAATGCGCCGCGAAGAAGACGAAGACGATGTAAGGCGCGATCGTCTTGATCCCCTCGCGCATCATGTTGGTGACGTCGCTGGAGCCCTTCACCGTCCCCGTCGCCGTGCCGAAGGCGATGCCGCAGCTGACGAACAGCAGGAAGAAACCGGCGATCAGCGCGGCGTAGAGCGGCTGCAATTGCGCCGTCCCGCTCGCTTTCTCGTTGATCAGGGGCGTGTAGCCCGGCGTCATCGTCAGCGCCACGTAAAGCCCGACCACGGCCAGCGCCGCCAGCCCGGCCCGCCGCAGCCCCTTGCGCTCCGCCTGGGTCAGCTCCGAGCGCGCCAGTTCCGCCTTCGTCTCCTCATCCGCCTCACCGTCCCATTTGCCCAGCCGCGGCTCGATCACCTTGTCGGTGATGAACCACACGGCCGGCGTGAACAGGATCACGATGCCCAGAATGAACCACCAGTTTCCGAGCGGATTCATCGTCCAGTTCGGATCGATGATCCGCGCCGCTTCCTGCGTGAAGCCGAACAGCAGGACGTCGATCTGCCCGGGCATTAGATTGCCCGCATAGCCGCCCGAGACGGCGCCGAACGCCGCCGCCAGCCCGGCCAGCGGATGCCGCCCGACCGCTGCATAGGTAATCGCCGCCAGCGGGATGAACACGACATAGGCCGCGTCCGACGCATGGTGCGACACCATGCCGATCACGGCCACGATCGGCGTCAGCATGTAGGACGGCGCCTTGGCCAATGACGCGCGAATGAGCGCCGAGAACATGCCCGACCGTTCCGCCACCGCCGCGCCCAGCATGATCACCAGGATCAGCCCCAAGGGCGCGAAGCCCGCCATCGTCCGCGGCATCTCGCCCAGCAGCCGCGCGACATTCTCCTCGGAGAACAGGCTGGTCGCCTGATAGGTCAGCACGCCGTCCTTCAGGACGCCATATTCCGGCGCCTTCTCGCCCGCATAATCCAGCGACGCGGACCAGCCGAGCCCCGCCCCCAGCGCCGACAGCATCATCAGCACGATGATCAGATAGACGAAGATCATTGTCGGCTCGGGCAGCAGATTGCCGGCCTTCTCGACGAAGCCCAGAAAGCCCTTCTGCCTTGCGGCGGCGCCGCCTGCCGGAAGCGTTTCGGCGGTCTCCGGAGTCTCCGGGTCGGGATCGCTGGGTACGCTCAAGCCATTGCCTCCCGCCCCTCAACACCGGGACGTTTCTTGCGGATCAGGTAACGATAGACGCCGATGCAGTTGATGACGAACAGAACCACATTCTGCCAGCCGATCCCCGCGCTTTCCGCGCCGAGCAGCCCCCAGGCCACCAAAGCCAGCGAACTGGTCACGAAAATGACGAAGCCGATTCCGGTCGCGCGCCGCCCCAGGTCCAGGCTGACGATCAACGCCGCAAGCGCCCCGGCGATCGCACCATAATATTCGAGGAACTGGACCGGCGTCATGCCGCCCGACGCGTAACGGCCCGCTCCGGCCTTGGAAAGAGCGGCTGGCACCGCGCGCATTATGCGCCTAATACACCGGCAACGGCTGGGCCTGGGCCGGAATCGACCACTGGAGCCAATGGAGTCCCGCCATGAAATATCCCCGCCTTCTGCTCGTCGCCTCCGCGCTCGCCGTCACCGCCGTCGCCTGCTCGCAGGCCCCGACCGAGAATAATGCGCAGGCCGCGAAAGGCAGCGACGCAGGCATCGTCCTCGCCGCGATGGACAAGTCGGTCACGCCCGGCGACGATTTCTACAATTATGCCAATGGCGCGTGGATGAAGAATACCGAAATCCCCGCCGACCGCTCGAGCATTGGCGGCTTCTACATCGCCGATCAGCTGCGCGAGCGGCAGACCCGCGAGATGCTGGACCAGATCCTCGCCGCCAACCCTCCGCAAGGCAATGACGCGCTGATCGCCAATTATTACCGCGCCTATCTCGATACCGAAGCGATCGACCGCGCCGGCATGGCCCCGGCCCAGGCCGATCTCGCCGCGATCGCCGGCATCCAGGACAAGCGCGCGCTCAGCGCCGCGATCGGCCGCACTCTTCGCGCCGACACCGATCCGCTCAACGCCACCAATTTCCAGACCGA
Source organism: Sphingomonadales bacterium UBA2369 (assembly GCA_002344055.1). Taxonomy (GTDB): domain Bacteria; phylum Pseudomonadota; class Alphaproteobacteria; order Sphingomonadales; family Sphingomonadaceae; genus Allosphingosinicella. The sequence goes on along the minus strand of DDTH01000013.1, from coordinate 99,323 downwards.
GAATCTGTTCGGCATCTTCGTCACGCAGGGCCTCAGCACGCCCGGCGAGACCCTGCCCTATCTGATGCAGGGCGGCATCGGCCTGCCCGAGCGCGAATATTATCTCTCCGGCGACGCCAGCATGGCCGCCATCCGCGACCAGTATCGCGCCTATATCGCCACTGTGCTGCAAAATGCCGGCATCCCCGACGCCCAGGCCGCCGCCGGGCGGGTGATGGAGCTCGAAACGAAGATCGCCCGCGCCCACGCCACCCGCGCGGACAGCGAGGATTTCGCCAAGGGCGCGACCGTCTGGACCCGCGCCGAACTGGAGCAGCGCGCCCCCGGCATCGACTGGGCGGCCCTGCTCGACGCCGCCGGCCTCGCTGGCGCGCCCAAGTTCCAGGCCTATCACGCCACCGCCATTCCCGGCCTCTCGGCTCTGGTCGGCTCCGAGCCGCTCCAGGCCTGGAAGGACTGGCTCACCTTCCACACCCTCAATCAGCAGGCGAACGTTCTGCCCGCGCCGATCCGCGACGCGGCCTTCGCTTTCTACGGCACCGCTCTGGCCGGTACCCCTCAGCAGCGCCCGCGCGACCAGCTCGCCTTGAACGCCACCAGCGCCGCGCTGCAGGACGCGGTCGGCCGCGCCTATGTCGAGCGCTATTTCCCCGCCGCCGCCAAGACCCAGGTCCAGGCGATGGTCGAGAATATCAAGACCGCTTTCGCCAGCCGCGTCGAGGCGCTCGACTGGATGGCGCCCTCCACCAAGGAGGAAGCGCTGCGCAAGGTGCGCGGCATCGTCGTCGGCGTCGGCTATCCCGATACATGGCGCGATTATGCCAGCCTGCAGATCGCGGCGGACAATCCCTATGCCAACCAGCACGCCGCGGGGCTTTACGAATATCGCCACCAGATCGCGAAGATCGGCCGGCCGATGGACCGCAACGAATGGTGGATGCCGCCGCAACTGGTCAATGCCGTCAACCTGCCGGTCCAGAACGCGCTGAACTTCCCCGCCGCGATCCTGCAGCGGCCCTTCTTCGATCCCAATGCCGACGCCGCCTACAATTATGGCGCGATCGGCGCCGTCATCGGCCACGAGATCAGCCACAGCTTCGACAATAATGGGGCCTTGTTCGATTCCACCGGACGCCTGCGCAACTGGTGGACCCCGGCAGATTTCGAGCGTTTCCAGCAGGCCGGCCGCGCCCTCGCCGCGCAATATGACGCCTATGAGGCGCTGCCCGGCCTCAACGTCAACGGCACGCTCACCTTGGGCGAGAACATCTCCGATGTCGCCGGCCTCGCCGCCGCCTACGACGCCTACCGCGCCTCGCTGAACGGCCAGGAAGCGCCGGTCATCGACGGCCTGACCGGCGACCAGCGCTTCTTCCTCGCTTTCGCCCAGGCCTGGGCCACCAAGACCCGCGACGAGAGCCTGCGCCAGCGCATCGCCACCGGCAGCCACGCCCCAGGCCAGTTCCGCGCGCTGACGCTGCGCAATCTGGATGGATGGTATCAGGCGTTCAATGTGCAGCAGGGCCAGCGTCTGTATCTGACGCCGGAGCAGCGCGTACGGATTTGGTAAGCTTGAGCTGCCGAGCGTAGTTCCGCCGGCGCGCAGCGCCGCCGGAACAGCGCGAAGCGCCAGCAAAAGCCGGCCAGCCTGCGCCTGCAAGGCGACAGGACTGACGTCACGCGATTCACTCGCGTGACGGCTCTTTTCTCACCTGGTGTCCGTCGCCGCGATCCACCGCGCAAACAGATCGCGCAATGCTTCCCGCTTCGCCTCGACTTCCGCGGCATCGGCGAAGGTCAGCACACCCCGGTCCGAAGCCGGCCATTTCGCCAGCTTCGTCGGATCGGCGAACACAAAGTCCTGGCTGTCCTTCGCCTTCGCACCGCGATGCAGCACCGCCCGCACGCCGCTTTTGCGCTCGATCCCGAGCGTGATGCGATCCACGTCTCCGACCGCAAAGCTCGGCGCGTTCCACTTGATGCGCTCGCTCAGCCCGGGATCGGCCTCGATCACGATCGCCCGCAATGCGTCGATCGCTTCCCGCACATCCGGCTCCAGCCGGGCCAGATAGGCCTCAATCGTCGGGTCGCTCACGCCCCGATCAGTTCCCGCCCGATCAGCATCCGCCTGATCTCATTCGTCCCCGCGCCGATATCGAGCAGCTTGGCATCCCGCGCGAACCGCTCCACCGGCCAATCCTTCGTATAACCCGCGCCGCCCAGCGCCTGGATCGCCTCCATGCTGACCTTCACCGCGCTCTCGCTTGCCAGCAGGATCGCGCCCGCAGCGTCGAACCGGGTCGTCTTGCCCGCATCGCAATTGCGCGCGACGGTGTAGACATAGGCCCGCGCCGAATTCAGCGCGACATACATGTCCGCCACCTTCGCCTGGATCAGCTGGAACGCCCCGATCGGCTTGCCGAACTGCTTGCGCTCACGAACGTAGGGCAGGACCACATCGAGGCACGCCTGCATGATCCCGAGCTGGATGCCCGCGAGCACCGTGCGTTCGTAATCGAGGCCGCTCATCAGCACCCCGACGCCGCCATTGACCGGCCCCATCACATTCTCGTCCGGCACGAAGCAATCGTCGAACACCAGCTCCGCTGTGGGCGAGCCGCGCATGCCCATTTTCGGGATCTTCTGGCCGATGCTGAACCCCGCCATCCCCTTTTCGATGATGAAGGTGGTGATGCCCTTCGATCCCTCGCCGGTCTTCGCATAGACGACGAGCGTCTCCGCATAGGCCGCGTTGGTGATCCAGAATTTCGTGCCGTTCAGCCGGTAGCCGCCATCGACCTTGTCCGCCTTCAGCTTCATCGACACCACATCCGACCCCGCCCCGGCCTCGCTCATCGCCAGCGAGCCGACATGCTCGCCCGAGATCAGCCCCGGCAGATACTTGGCCTTCTGCTCCGGATTGGCCCAGCGGCGGATCTGATTGACGCACAGGTTCGAATGCGCGCCATAGCTCAGCCCGATCGAGGCCGAGGCCCGCGCAATCTCCTCCTGCGCGACGACATGCTCCAGATAGCCGAGTCCCAGCCCGCCATCTTCCTCCGCCACCGTGATGCCGTGCAGCCCAAGCTCGCCGATCTGCGGCCAGAGCTCGACCGGAAACCAGTCCTCCTCGTCGATCCGCGCGGCCAGCGGCGCGATCTTGTCGGCGGCGAAGCGCTGCGTCGTCTCGCGGATCGTATCCGCCATCTCGCCAAGCGAAAAATCGAGGCCCATTTCGGACATCCGTCTCTCCTTTTGGCGCGCCCCTAGCAGAGCGCCGGAGGGACGGACAAGGCGCCGCCTATTGCTTCGGCAGCGCCCCGGGCGGCGTCGGCCGCGGCTCCAGCGCCGGCACCGCCGCGCCGCGATGGCAGGTCGCGCAGCTCACCCTTGTCTCGCCCAGCCCCTCGATCGCCGGCAAGGTCTGGTTGTTCAGCTGCCAGGTCATCCGCATCATCCCGCGCGCGATATTCTTCCTGGGATTGTCGTCCGACGCGAAATTGCCCGGCACGTGGCAATGGCTGCAATTCACCCCCAGAGCGGCGGTGAAGGCCTGCATCGCGTTCATCAGATTGCGCTGCGGCACATCGGCCGGGAAGACCTGCAGATTGCGCCCTGCCGGTGCTGGCGGCGACGGCTGCCCTTCCCCCTTCACCGGCGGCACGGCGGGCGTCCCCGACGGCGGCTGCGCGAAGGCGACGGATGCCGCGAAAACCAGAGTCGCGGCGGCGAGCGTGAAGGTCGATTTCATGCCGCCAGCCTAACATCGCGGGCGCGGTTTGAACACGCCCGCCTGTCCGCCTATGTGCAGCCCAATCCTCTCCCGCTGGAGCCAGCAATGTCCGCGCAAGACCCCATCGTCATCCTCTCCTACGCCCGCACGCCGATGGGCAGTTTCCAGGGCAGCCTCTCCGGCGCGTCGGCCACCGAACTCGGCGCCGCCGCCGTCGGCGCGGCGGTGGAACGCGCCGGCGTCCCGCACGAGGCGATCGAGAAGATCTACATGGGCTGCGTCCTCCCCGCCGGCCTCGGCCAGGCCCCGGCCCGCCAGGCGGCGCTGAAGGCGGGCCTCCCCCGCCACATCGAGGCGACCACGGTCAACAAGATGTGCGGCAGCGGCATGCAGGCCGCGATCATGGCCGCCGACGCGATCGCCGCCGGCAGCGCCGACATCGTCATCGCCGGCGGCATGGAGAGCATGACCAACGCCCCCTATTTCCTCCCCAAGCATCGCGGCGGCGCCCGCATCGGCCACGACCGGATCGTCGACCACATGTTCTTCGACGGCCTCGAGGACGCCTATGAGCAGGGCCGCCTGATGGGCAGCTTCGCCGAGGAAGCCGCGCAGGACTATCAATTCACCCGCGAGGCGCAGGACGATTATGCCATCGCCTCCCTGACCCGCGCCCAGACCGCGCAGGCAAACGGCTGGTTCGACCGCGAGATCGTCGCCGTCGAAATCCCCGGCCGCAAGGGTCCGACGACGGTCGGCGAGGACGAACAGCCCGGCAAGGGCGACGCCAGCAAAATCCCCAGTCTCAAGCCCGCATTCGCGAAAGACGGCACGATCACCGCCGCCAACGCCAGCTCCATCAGCGACGGCGCCGCCGCCATGGTCATCACCCGCCAGTCGGTCGCCGACAAGCTCGGCCTGAAGCCCGTCGCCCGCATCGTCGCCCACGCCGCCCATGCGCACGAACCCGCCAAATTCACCACCGCCCCCGTCACCGCCATGACCAAGGCGCTGGACAAAGCCGGCTGGGACGCGGCCGACGTCGATCTCTACGAAGTGAACGAAGCCTTCGCCTGCGTCGCCATGATCGCCATGCGCGACCTCGGCATCCCGCACGACAAGATCAACGTCCACGGCGGCGCCACCGCCCTCGGCCACCCGATCGGCGCCAGCGGCGCCCGCGTCATGGCCACCCTCCTGTCGGCGCTGGAAACCCACGGCGGCAAGAAAGGCGTCGCCAGCCTCTGCATCGGCGGCGGCGAAGCGACCGCGGTGGCGGTGGAACTGGTCGGCTAGTCCCCCGGCGACGCATCCGCCTATTGCGCAAGCCTCCCCGGAATGTTCGACTGCCCCACGGGCGGCGCGAGTCGCCGCGCGAGGGGAGCATAGCCATGAACAACCCGAACGATCCCGGCCACTACCCGCCTCCGCCGCATCGCCCGCACACCCCGCCGCCGCCCGGTTACCCCGACGTGCCCGGCGGCCATGCCGGCTGGACGCCGCCGCCGAAGAATGGCGCCCGCACCGGTCTGATCGTCGCGATCGTCTTTCTGGTCCTGTTGATCGCCACCGGCGCGACGCTCTATTTCACCGGCATGTTCGAACGCTGGTTCGGCAACGCCCCTGCGACGGCGACCGCCACCGCACCCGCTCCCGCCCCGCCAGCCATTTCCGGCCCGACCCCGGTCGCGGGCCAGGGGCCGATGACGATCCCGCCCAACGGCCAGTATCTGGTCGGCCGCTGGGGTCCGAACTGCCCCGGCTCGCAGAATAACAGCGCGGTACTGAACGGCGACGGCACCTCGATCGACCCGAACGGCACAGCCGGCAGCTGGACGATCGACGAGGGTTCGACCGTCACCGTCAGCAGCAACGGCGTCACCCGCGCCGCCCGCTGGGAAATCCAGGCCGACGGCTCGGCTTTGGTGCGGCCGGTGAATGGCGGCAGCCCGACCTTGGTGCGGCGCTGCTGAGCCGCCGGGGCCGTCTATCGACCGGAAATGTACCAGGCGAGCAGCGAGAAGGCCGCGAGCAGCCCGAATGCGCCGATCGCGAACAGGCGCAACTCCCTCGCCTGCCGCCGCTCCCTCTTGATGGTGGCGACAATCCCGTTCGCCGTCGCGCCGCCCTGATCTTCGCTGGCCGACTTCAGAAACATCTGATGGATGTAGCCGACAGCGCCGCGATCGAGCGCGACCTCGAACCACACGCGTTTGTCGCCATGATCCGTGTCGGGAACGAACCGGCCGGCCATCGAAATGGATTGCGTGGTCCGGAACACCAGCTTCGCGTCCGCTGAAGGACGGCTGCGGATATCGGCGCTCGGGTGCAGGATCGCCCGGTATACCGGCCCTCGATTTTCCACAGGCTCCCCCATTTCCGCCCTTCCCGCTCCCGGCTTCAGCTCGCCCTGATATCGCCAGAGGTAGACGGCGTCATCCATGGACCGGCCGAGGGCAGCGATTGCGTTGCTCCGCATGGCGGCGGCATCACATGGATCGCCACAAAACACTTTCCTACACGAAACCGATATGGTTCATCCTGTCAGATGGACCAGAACCAACCAGCGCATGGCGCATCCGCCGCGGCCGGCTCGCACGAGCCCGCTGCCCTTCCCCACCTTCCCCGCGCAAGCTGGACCGCGCCGCCGGGCGCTCCAGCGGACAATCCGCCCGGCGGCGACCCGGACTTCGTCACCGAAGAACAGGCCAATGCCTATTGGCAGGGCGTCGCAGACGGCATCCGCCAGGTCGGCGGCATCGTCCCGCCCCGGCTCGCCGCCCGCGCCGCGCCGGGCAACCTCCTTGTCCCCACCCACGAAGAACCCGCAACCACGCAAGATCCCGACGACATCCTCGCCTTCACTCCCGCCACCCTCCGCGCCCGCCACGACGGCTGGACGCCGGAAAAGCAGGTCGCCTTCGTCGAGGCGCTCGCGGACACCGGCATCATCCGCGCCGCCGCCGCACGGGTGAAGATGACACCGCAAAGCGTCTCGCGCCTGCGCCGCCGCAAGGATGCGCGCGCCTTCGATCTCGCCTGCCGCACCGCCGAGCAGATCGGCCGCCGCGCCATCGTTTCGGTCGCCTGGGAGCGGGCGATCGAAGGCACGATCCGGCGCCATTATTTCCACGGAGAGCTGAAGTCGGAAGAGCGCGTCTTCAACGACCGTCTGCTGATGGCTTTGCTCAACCGCCTGCCGCCCGACCCGGTCGAGGACCAGGAGGCCGATCGCGTCGAGCGCAACTGGGACGACTGGATGGACGCGCTCGCCGAAGGCCGCGACCCGGAGGCGCCCCCTCCCGCGCCCGAATCGGCGCTCGGCTCCGCCGTGGAATCTCCGGCCCCGCCCACCGAAGCGCGCGTCTGGGAGGATGATGGCGACCACTTCACCGACGCACCCCCGCCCGCCGGCTTCGACCTTCATCAGGAGGGCACGCCCGGCGACGCCCTCTACCAGCGCATCCTTACCGGCGCCGAGCAGGATTATTGGGAAGCCGAAGGCCGCGAAGCCGCATACGAACAGAATGACCGGCTGGGTACGGAATGGTTTTTGGGCCGCCCGACTTTCTTCCCCTGGGGGTGTGAACCTTCAGCACCTTCCGAGGCCGCCGAGCCGGAAGCAGAGCGGAGCGGAGCGAGCGAATCTTCCGGCGAGAGCCGGCCCGGATCGGCCGACGGGTCGTCGCCAGACGAACCTGATCGACGTCACGGCTTTGCCGGGACGGCCCCGGTCGCCGAGCCGCAAGACGAAGCAAGCGAAGCGGATTCGGCTTGCGGCGAGAGCCGACCAAGCGCGGCCGACGGGTCGCTGCCAAGCGAACCCGATCGACGTCACGGCTTTGCCGGGACGGCCCAAAACCCCGACACTCCAGCCACCCCAACCACCCCGGAAGAAGGAGACCCGCCGCCCTGCTAAGGCCTGACCGCCCCCGGCGCCGGCGCCGCACCAGCCCCCGAGCAACTGGCGATCTGCACCGCATGGATCGGCTGCCCGTTCTTGTCGGACCAGCGATAGCCATAGCCGCCGCCCAGATCGATCGTCCCGCGCATCTGCGGCTGGCCGCAGACCGCGGTCCGCACCCGCGTCTCGAGCTGGCTGGTCATGGCCGGCGTGACCGTTGCGGCATCGACATCCACGGTCTGGTGGTAGGTCAGCATGGTGTCCTCCGCCGTCACGTCGGTCAGGCGAGTCATCGGGTCCACCTGCTGCGGCAGTTGCGGTTGGATCTGCGCCGCGGCCTGATTCTGGATGCAGCCGATCATCGCTCGCTGCCGTTCGGGCGCGATCTGCTCGATGGGCGTGCGTTCTTCTTCCGGCGTCATGCACGCGCCGACGGCGGATCGTTCGTCCATCTTCAGCCCCAGCGGGTTGTTGGTGGCGGCGTCCTGCTGGCCTTGCGGCTGCGGCTGTTGCGAACAGCCCGCAAGGACAAGGCAGGCCATGATTACGCGCTTCGACATCGTTCGTCTCCCGGCCGGAAATACGCTCCCGCCACACTGACCGGACTTCTGCATCTCCCCGATGCTATGACAAGGCCATGATGAAGCGCACCCCGCCCGCCGCCAGCCCCGACGCCTATGTCGCCGCCCTCGCCGGCTGGCGCCGCGAGCGGGTGGAGATGCTCCGCGCCGCCGCGCTCGCCGCCGGGCCGGATTCGGAAGTGATCAAATGGGGCCATATCGTGATGATGGCGAACGGCCCGCTGCTGCTGATCCGCGCCGAGGAGCATCGCGTGCTCTACGGCTTCTGGCGCGGCAAGCGGCTGCTGCACCTCGATCCGCGCCTCACCGGCACCAGCAAATATGAAATGGCCAGCCTGGACCTGCGCGAAGACACTTTGCTCGACCCTGAGGTCGCGGCTGCGCTGGCACGCGAGGCGGTTGCGCTCAACCGCCAGCTTGGCAATCCGGCGGCGCGGTCATGACCCGCCGCCGTTCACCGGCTTACTTGTTCGACGCCATATTGCCTTTGACGCGGTTGAACGTGTTGCCGAGCTGTCCGCCCAGGTTCGACATGGCAGTGATCGCGGCAACCGCGATCAAAGCGGCAATCAGGCCATATTCGATGGCCGTGGCGCCCTTCTTGTCTGCTTTCAAACGCATCAAACGCATGGTCTTGGCTCCGTCCTCTGGTGGAGCCGCACCTAAATGACGGGAGTTAAAAGAGAATTGACCGGGCATCCCGGGGCGGGAAGCCGGACGGCAAGGGCGCCGCTAAATGGCGATCGCGGGCGCGGGCGCGGCCACTCGCTCGCGTGCCTGCGCTTGCAGCCGCTCGCCCAGGAAATCCATCACCGCCCGCACCCGGGGGGCGTGGCGGACCCGTTCGTGAGTCAGCAGCCACAATTCCATCCGGTCCGTGTCCGGCGCCGCCACGACCTGCACCAGTTCCGGATCGCGGTCCGCCACCAGGCTCGGCAGCACCGCCATCCCCACCCCGGCTCGCACGGCCGCCAGCAGCCCGGTCGCGGAGCCATGTTCGAATACTACCGCATCCTCCAGCCCCAGCCGCTGCAGCCAGCGCCGGTACATCGGCCACACATAGTCGCCACCGCCGCCGACGATCGGATGCTTCGCCAGCTCCGTCATCGTCCGCGGCACGCCATGCGCCTCGGCATAGGACCGGCTGCAATAGAGCGTCCATGGATCGGGCCCGATCCGGCGGCCCGCCAGTCCGCCATCCTCGGGCGGCTGCCCGGCGCGCAGCGCGACATCCGCCTCCCCCGCCGCCAGATCGCGCTTCACCTCGCTGGTATCGAGTTCGATCCGCACCCCCGGATGCGCCGCCCGCAATTCTCCGAGCAAAGGCGTCAGCAGGGTCGCGGCGTAAATCTCCACCGTGGACAGCCGTACCACGCCATGCGCCTCGCGCGTCTGCGCCGCCGCCGCATCCGCGAAGCCATCGGCGGCCCGTTCCACCGCCTCCGCCTGGTCGACCAGGGCCGCTCCCGCCGGGGTCAGCGCGTAGCCGGCCCGCCGCCGCTCGAACAGGACAAGGCCCGTCGCCTCTTCCAGCCCGGAGATCCGGCGCGCGACCGTGGTCTGGTTCACGCGCAGCATTTTCGCCGCGGCCAGCGTGCTGCCGGTCCGCCCAACGGTCAGGAAATAGCGCAGGTCATCCCATCCGAGCATCACGCCCTCATCTGCATTCATGCAGAACGTGCGGGCAATATCGCCGATTGCGTTGCTTATCGCAACTGAATATTTGAAAGACATCCAGCGCTGGACGACCCTCGTTTCAACCGAAGGAAGTCCGATGAAGACCATCTTGACCATCGCCGCCGCCCTGCTCGCCAGCGCGACGCCCGCTCTTTCTCAAGGTTCGACCCACAGCGTGGCCGTCCATTATGGCGACCTCGATCTCGCTTCGGCGGAAGGTCGCGCCACGCTCGACAGCCGCCTGCGCCAGGCCGTCCGCACCGCCTGCGGCGATCCCTCGCCGGCGGACCTGCGCGGCCAGAACCGGGCGGCCGATTGCCGCGCCGATCTGACCCGCGGCCTGGCCGAGCGCCTGGACGCGGTCTACGCCGCCGCCGGCAGCGCCCGCCCGCTGGTGCTGGTCGCCGCCCGCTAGGGCTTGGCCGGCGGCTCGGCCTCGAACACCGGGATCTCGATCGTCTGGCCGACATACAGCCGGTCGGGATCGTGCAAGTGGCCGAGCAGTTGATTGTGCCGGAACAGCAGGCTGGCAAAGCGCTTGTCGCCCATGAACCGGGCGGCGAGCGCGCCCAGCGTATCGCCCGCCTCGACGACATGGCTCTCCACCCGCACCGGCGTCCTGAGCGCCGCGTCCGGCATCGCCTTCTTGCCCGTGGCAAGGAATTTCGGCCCCTCGCCCCCGATCGCATTCCACAGCGGCTCCAGCGATCGGGGCCGATACTCCTCCCCTTCCGGAAGGCTGGCGGCAGGCTCGTGGAAGCGGCGGATCAGGCTCTCATGCACTTGGGTGATGTCGATCCCGGGGAAGCTGCGATCGTCGAAGCCGATCCCCATCAGGAACTCCTTCACCTTGTCCATCCACGACTGATCGTTGTTGATCAGAGCCGCCCGGTGATCGGGCCGCAGCGTGTGGATCGGCGATTCCGCATCGGTGTCGAAGGCCAGACCCTGCGCCTGCGCGCCCTGCATCACCCAGGCGAGCGCCTCGTCGGACAGACCCGTGACCAGTCCCCCGCCGCCGACCGAGCCGTGCGTACCGGGAAAGATCTCCTGCCGGTAAGGATGCGGACCCGTATCGCCGTTCAGAATGTCGAGGTTGGTCCATAAGGCGGCATCGAACGTCCGCCTTCGCTCGTCCGCCGCGACCGCATGCCGCGCCGCCTCGACGAAGCTGCTCAGTTCGCAATCGTGAAACTGGTATTTGCGGCGGAATATCTCGTCCGGCGCGATCTGGGCGGGGATGCCGAGCGCCCCCACCGTGTCCCAGATACCGAGATAGCGGACCCGCAAATCGGTCGCCGGCCTTTCGTCGTCGGGGTAGCGCCGCTCGCGCCAGGCCCGGTCACCCGGCAGCAGCAATTCGGGCCGGTGCCGGTAACGGAACTCACGGATCGCCTCCGCCCCCGGCTTCGTCCGCGTCTCGCGATTCTGGTACAGTTCCACCGCCTCGCCGATCCGCCGCAGCGACCGGCGCGAGATTATCCCGGCATTGCGGATCAGGCCGGTGAACGAGCGCGCCGTATAGGCGCCGCGCGAGAAGCCGAAGACGTAGATCTCGTCTCCCGCCTCATGGTTCAGGACGAGGAAATGATAGGCCGAAAGGATGTTGTCGAACAGGCCGTGACCCAGAATGCCGCCGGTCCACTGGCTGGTATCCTCGGTGCCGACACCCTCGTCATAGTAGATGAGTTGCGCCGTCTGCCCGTCGCGATGCGCCACCGACTGGGCGAGCTTGGCGACGTTGGTGGGATATTCCCCGTCGATCCGGTTCCAGGTGCCGTCGAAGCAAAAGATCAGCCGTTTCATGCCCGCCCTCCGCAAGCCCGGTATAGCAGGAAACGGGCGATCGCAGCCGACAGAAACCGCCGCTTCGGCGGAGCCTCAGCCGCGATTGGCCAGGCAGGTATCGACCGTCCGCACCAGCATATCGGCCCAGGTCACGAACGCACCGCGCGGCTGGCCGGGCAGATCGAGGGCGAAGAGCCGCGCCTCCCAGCTCGTGGCATGCGCATAGGCGAGTGCGCCGTAGAAGGTGTAAGCAGTGAATTGCCCCCGTTCGAGATAAGGCAGACGCGGCTCGTCGCTCAGGCTGATGGCGGGCCAGGGCGTCCGCTCCAGCGACTCGACCGCCGCGCGCAGCCCCGGGCAGGTCGCGGCCGAGACCTCGGCGCGGCTGCTGTCCGGCCGGGCAGCAAGGCTCCGCTGCACGACCAGACTGCCCGGATCGCTCGCATTCGCATGGTAAGCCGCATAATTGATGTCCGCGTCCGAGCCGCCCCGGACACTGAGCATGAACAACTGCCCACGCCGCTGCGGCGGCTCCGCATCTTGGGCGACCCCAGTCGCAGGACAAAGCGCCAGCACCGCAGCCAGCAGCGACGGGAGCGCCTTCATTCCACCCGTTCCGCCTGCTCCGCGTGGCAGCGTTGGAACACCGCCTCCCCCTCACGCGCCCAGAGGGCAATCGGCTCCTGCGACGGGCCGTCGCGCTCGATAAGAGTCAGCTCCATGTCCCGGCGATAGCCCCCGCCGGTGACGTGGTGCGCCCGCAACACGAACCAGGTGGCGCCACGCGGCGTCTCCCCAAACGACGCGAGCACGGGGTTGGGCAGCGGCAGCCGCGCCACCGCCTCGATCCAGCGCACCGCTTCGGGGCAGGCGGCACCGAGCACATAATCGCCCTGCCCCGCTTCGCCGGCATGCCGCATGACTCGCCAATTGACCCTATCCGGACAACGATAGGCCGCCAGGCTCATCCGTTCGCGCCCGGGAGAGGCGATACGCTCGACCGAGAAAGCAGGCGGCGGCGGCGCGCTGCGGAGCAGATGCGGGCGCGGGCGGCAATCGCTCCGGTCCACCGGCATCGGCCGTTGCACTTCAAGCGCCAGGGCCATCGTCAACTCGAGCATGAAAGCGCTCCCTCCCCGCGGCGAAAGGAGCGCCTTGCTGCCTTAGCTACGCATGAACGGCGGCAGAAGGGCCGGCCGTCTGCTCAAACCGGCTCAGTTGATCCGCTCGCTCGCGTCCACGCCCCACAAGGCCTCGACGCGGATATGCCCCCGCTTGCCGCCCACATTGAACGCGCACCAGCCGTCGGCGCAGGCGGACAGACGCCCGACCACCCCCGGTTCGGCCAGATACAGCACACGGCTCTGCGCATTGGCCGATTCGTGCATCGGCTGCCGCTCCTGCCCTCTCACGATGCCGCTGCGCTGATCGCTCAACAGGCGCACCAGCATCCAGCCGACAGTCCCGTCGGGATCCTCGACGCGCCGCCAGTCGCCCCGCGTGCCGATCACCTTGATCGGCAGATCGGGCCGGACATAGAGCCAGGTGCCGGGATAATTCTGGCCGGGACCGGTCCGCATCATCGCGCGGCCCGAACTGATCGACGCCCAATAAGGCGGCTGCCGCTGCGCCTCCGCGACACCGATCACGCCGGCCCATGCCGTGAACACAATCAAAGCCAGATAGCGGCGCATGGAGCCCAAGTCCTTAAACGGTCACAAGGCGACTTAACGCCCGAGCCTCGCGTTGTTCAAGGCAAGTCGGCGCGGGCGTCCGAAATATGGACTCGCCGGCGCTCAGTCGCCGCTCGCGATCCGATCGACCAATTGCTTCACCGTCGGCACGAAGCCGTTCGAATAGAAGGGGTCTTTCTTGAAGCGGAAGGCCGCATGGCCGGCGAACATGAGGTTCTCTTCGGTCGGCCCGCCATGGGCGATGTCCTGCAATGTCTTCTGGATACAGAAGCTGCGTGGATCGGCGAGCCGCCCGCTCGAATTCTTCTCATTGTCCGCCCAGGACGAGAAGGCGCACTGGCTGAGGCAGCCCATGCAATCCGCCTGATCCTTTCGGATCACCTTCTTCTCGTCCGGCGTGACGAAGACGAGCGTCTCGTCGGGCGTCTTGAGGGCATCGGTAAAACCCTGCGCGAACCATTGCCGCGCGTGCAGCAAATCGCCCTTGGTCACCCAATAATTCTTCTTGCCCATGACCCCGACGTCGAGCTGGAAGCGATGATCGCCCAATTCCTCCTTGGTGAAGGCAATCTGCCGGTGCGAACGCGCCTCCAGCTCCCGCAGGAACGGGTTACGGACGGCGGACGAATAGAAACCCGTTGGGGAGAAGCGGTGGAGCAGGACATCGCCTTCCTCCAGCGTCATCAGCCTTTGCTTCCACGCGTCCGGGATCGGGCTTTCCTTGGTCAGCAACGGCCGCGTGCCGAACTGGAAGACGATCTGGCCGAGCTCGGGATTGTCGATCCAATGCTCCCATTCCCGCAGGTTCCACACGCCGCCCGCCATCACGATCGGCACGGAATCCGGAATGCCGCCCTCGCGCATCGTGTCGCGCAGCGCTTTCACGCGGGGATAGGGATCCTCGGGCTTCAGCGGGTCTTCGGCATTGGACAGACCGTTGTGGCCGCCCGCCAGCCACGGATCCTCATAGACCACGGCCGCGAGCCATTCCGCCGCCTTCGAATAGGCCCGCTTCCAAAGCGCGCGGAAGGCGCGGGCCGAACTGATGATCGGGAGATAGCTGACGCCATGCGAGGCCGCGATCTCGCTCAGCTTGTACGGCATGCCGGCGCCGCAGGTGACGCCCGCAACCATGCCCTTGGTCCGCTCCAGCACGCCTTCGAGCACGCGCTGCGCGCCGCCCATTTCCCACAGCACGTTGATGTTGATCGCACCTTTGCCGCCGGCAATCTCGAAGGCGCGCTTCACCTGCTCGACGGCGCCGTCGATCGCGTAGCGGATCAGTTCCTCGTGCCGCTCGCGCCGCGTCAACGCGTGGTAGATTTGCGGGATGATCTTGCCGTCCGCGTCATAGCTGTCGGCATTGACCGCCGACACGGTGCCGATGCCGCCCGCGGCCGCCCAGGCGCCGGAACTCATATGATTGGTCGCGGCCACACCCTTGCCGCCCTCGACCAGCGGCAGCACTTCGCGGCCGCCATACCGGATCGAACCGATACCCTTGAACATCAAACCTCCGAATTCACGGCCGCGGCCGCCCCCACAAACGCATCAGGGCGCCCGATCGCCTCACCATATAGGGCGGCGTAGCGGGAAATCATAACGCGTTCGTCATATATCGCTAAGGCCTTGCGGCGATTGGCGGAGCCAAGCTGCAGCCGGAGCGCTTCATTGGCGGCCAGTGCGGACAAGTTGCTATCGTAGAGTCCCGGCTGGGAGGCGACGAACGAGCGATTGTCCGTATCCACCATTCCCGCGACGTCCCCGACATCGGTGGAAATGGCAGGCAGCCCTGCCGCCATCGCTTCGACCAGGGAGATGGGGAATTGCTCACTCACGGAACTGAGCGCGAAGATATCGAACGCGGCAAGGTAGCGGGAAGGTTCAGCGACAAAGCCGGGCAAGTGGACACGATCGGCGATGCCATGTTCGGCGGCCTTCGCCGCGATGGCGTCCCGCTCCGGTCCCTCGCCGAAAATGAACAGGCGCGCCGGCCGGCTGCGGTTGAGAATGGCGACGCGCTCGACCAGGAACGGGAGGTCCTTGACCTTGCGCAAACCCGCGACGGTGACGATCGTCACGTCGCCTTGCACGCGCTGAAAGCCTGGCGGAGGCAGCGGGTGCGCTGGATCGATCTGCGACAGATCGATGCCGTTGGAAATGCGCGCCACGCGCCGCTCAGGTTGCCGCCACACGTTCAGGGCAACCGTCTCCAGCGTCTGCGACGGCACCACCACCCTGTGAGCGGCGGGCAACATCAGGCGGCGGAAGAGGTTGCGCTTGGGGTTGAGGCGGACAGCCTCATCCTCGTTGAAACCGTCCTCGGCATGGATCAGCGGCGGACCGCCGAACAACCGCCGCGCTCCGACCGCATCCATCGCTCCCCAATTGTAGGTGAGGACGAGATCGAATTGACGCATGTAGCGCGACAGGCGGCGATACCGTCCCGGTGCCGGCTTGCCGACCAGAGACGGTGCGTCGGTGGGGAAGTCGACCTTAATCCCGGCGTCGATCGCCTCGCGGGCGCCGAACCGATCAGTCGCGCTCAGCACGACATGCTCGGCGCGCTCGCCCCACGCGTTCATAAGGCGCACGGCGCGCGCTTCCTTGCCGCCCAGATCGAACGTCGAATGGGCGTGGAGAATGCGGACCGGCCGGTCAGGCAAGGGCGAGGCGCTCCTGGACGAGCCTCAGCAACCCGTCGATAGCCGCCGCGACTTCGGGTTCGTCCAGCGTCGGCGCGTGGCCTATGCCGGGCACGGTCACCGCAGTCGCCTGCGCATTAGCGTCCAGCATCGGCACCAGCGTTTCGGCCGAAAGGATGTCGCTCCGCTCACCGCGCACGATCAGAGTCGGGACGCCCCGTAGTGCTTGCCAGGCACCCCACAAATCCATACCCGCGACCGGCGACGCGCCCCGCAGCGCCTCAGCGATCCGCATGTCATAGTCCGGCACGATCCGCCCCGCGCTGCCAATCTTCGCCATCCGTTTGGCGAAGGCCAGCCAGTCCTCCAGCTTCCACTTCGGGAACGCCGCCTTGTGCAACTCCGCGAAGTCGCGCGCCGCGTGGACCCAGGTCGGCCAGGTCGAGGTCCGCCCGATGGTCGAACGGATGCGTGCCATGCCGATCTCGTCCAGCTCTGGCCCGACATCGTTCACGATCAGCCCCGCCACCCGCTCCGGCGCCGCCGCGCCCAGATGCATTGCCAGCAGTCCGCCCATTGACGTGCCCGCAAGCACGAAGCGGTCGAGCGCGAGGTCGGCAACCAGAGCCTCCAGGTCCTGAATGTAGGACAAGGGCGCGTAGGTCAGCGGATCCTTGGCATAGGCGCTCTCACCCCGCCCGCGCAGATCGACCGCGATCACCCGCCATTCGCCTGTCAGCCGCGCCGCCAGACCTTCGAAATCGCGCGCATTGCGGGTCAGGCCGGGAATGCACAGGATAGGCGGCCGCGCCGCGTCGCCCCCCGCATAATCGCGGTAGTGGAGCCGAAGCCCGTCATTCGACCAGTAATAGCCGTCCGTATAGGCCATGAAGCTCCCTAGGATGCGGATTCAACAGCGGCAACGACTCTCTTGGAACCGTCCCGAGCAGCGGCCACATAGCGTGCCATGAGCTACCGCCCCGATCCTGCAATTCTCCAGCTCGGGCCGGACTTTTGCGACCCGGTGTCGGCCGCGGATTTCCCGAAGACGATCCTGCGCTACCGCAATGACCACGCGGCGGCGGGGGTCGGACTCGACAGGCTGACCGACGAGGAATGGCAGCGCCATTTCGGCCGGTTCAAACCGTTGCCGGACAATCTCTCCGAACCGCTCGCCCTGCGCTATCACGGGCACCAATTCCGGTCCTACAATCCCGATATCGGCGATGGCCGTGGCTTCCTGTTCGCGCAACTGCGCGATGAAGGCGGGCGGCTGATGGACCTCGGCACGAAGGGCTCAGGCCAGACGCCCTACAGCCGTTTCGGCGACGGGCGGCTAACGCTGAAGGGCGGGGTCCGCGAAATTCTCGCGACCGAGATGCTGGAAGCGCTCGGCGTCGACACCAGCCGCACCTTCAGCCTGATCGAAACGGGAGAGGCTCTGCACCGCGGCGACGAGCCGTCCCCCACCCGCTCGGCGGTGCTCGTTCGCCTCAGCCAGGGCCACATCCGCATCGGCACTTTCCAGCGCCTCGCCTTCCTCGACCAGCGCGATAACCTGGAAAAGCTCACCGCTTACTGCCTGCGCCACTATTTCGGTCAGGAGGGCGATGCGGTTACGCTGCTGTCGCGCGTCGTCGAACGCACCGCCCGGCTGGCCGCATCCTTCATCGCGGCGGGCTTCGTTCACGGCGTGCTGAACAGCGACAATATCAACATCACCGGCGAAAGCTTCGATTACGGCCCCTGGCGGTTCACGCCCTACTGGGACGGTGCCTTCACCGCCGCCTATTTTGATCAGACCGGCCTCTACGCCTTCGCCCGCCAGCCCGAGGCGATCCATTGGGACGTCGTCCAGCTCGCCCAGTCGCTCGCGCTGATCGCATCGCCGGAGGTGCTGACCGAGGCGCTCGAACCCTTTCCCGCCTTGTTCCGGGCCGCGCTGGCCGAGCGTCTGTGCTGGCGGCTGGGCATCGCGGCCGAGGGCGACGAGACGGCGTTGCTCGTCGCGCTGGAAACGGCCCTGTCGCTGAAGACCGTCCCCATCGACCGTTTCTTCTTCGACTGGCGCGGCGGCCGGCGGCGCGGCCCTTCGCCCGCTGACGACGCCTATGCCGCGCCCGAATTCGCCCCGCTCGCGGACCTGTTCGCCCGGCGGAAAGCGCTGCCGGGCGCGACCGATCACTCCTATTGGGCGGAAGCCGATCCCTGCTCAATGCATATCGAGGAGGTGGAGGCGATCTGGGCGCGGATCGACGAAGCGGATGACTGGCCCGCGCTTCACAATAAGGTCGCGGCGATCCGCCGTATGGGCCGCGCGCTTGACCTGAGATAGCGAAGGTGCTGATCGCATTCCGGAAATGACGACCCTCACTTCATATGAACCCGCGACCGGCGCGTCACTGTGGACCGGCACCGCCGGCGACCCGGTCGAGGCCGTCGAGCGCGCCCGCGCCGCATGGCCCGGCTGGGGCTCAAAGTCCCTGGCCTTCCGCGTCGAAACGATGCGCCGCTTCGCCAATGTCGCGCGCGGCAAGATCGACGATTTCGCCGATCTGATCGCCCGCGAGACCGGCAAGCCGCTGTGGGAAGCGCGCACCGAAGTCGAGGCGACAATCAACAAGGTCGAGATTTCCATCTCCGCTTATGGCGACCGCACGCCGAAGCGCAGCCGCGAAGGCGACATGGGCACGAAGATCGCCGTCCGGCACAAGCCGCATGGCGTGCTGGCGGTGCTCGGCCCCTACAACTTTCCGGCCCACCTGCCGAACGGCCACATCGTCCCGGCCCTGATCGCGGGCAATGCCATCGTCTTCAAGCCCAGCGAGAAGACTCCGGCGGTCGGTGAGTTCCTGACCAGACTCTATCACGAGGCTGGCGTTCCGGAAGACGTAGTGATTTGCGTTCAAGGCGGTCCCGACGTTGGCAAGGGCCTGGCGGCGGCGGGGGGCATAGACGGTCTGCTGTTTACCGGCTCAGCCCGGGCAGGCGTCGCTTTGCACCGCCAGTTCGCCGATACGCCGAACAAGATCCTGGCGCTGGAGATGGGTGGCAACAACCCGCTCGTCGTCTGGGACGCTGCCGATGTACATGCGGCGGCCGCCACTGCCGTCCAGTCGGCCTATCTGTCGGCGGGGCAACGTTGCACTGCCGCCCGCCGCCTGATCGTCAAGGATGGCACGCAAGAGCAACTGGTGGAGACGATCGCGCGGCTGATTGATCGCATCATCGTCGGCGCGCCGCACGACAATCCGGCACCCTTCATGGGGCCGGTGATCGACAACCAGTCGGCCGACCACCTGCAGGAGAGCTTCCTGGAAATGCTCGGCCGCGGTGGCCGGGCGATCCGACGCCTCGACCGTCCCGACGAGAAGCTTCCCTTCCTCACCCCGGCCCTGATCGATGTCACAGACGTGCAGCGCCGCCCCGATGCGGAGCTGTTCGGTCCCGTTCTGCAGATCATCCGCGTCCCCGATTTCGAGAGCGCGATCGCCGAGGCGAACGCCACCCGCTACGGACTCGCCGCTTCGCTCGTCGGCGGTTCCCCCGAACTTTACGACCGCTTCTGGGCGAACATTCGCGCAGGTGTGATCAACTGGAACAAGCCGACCAACGGTGCGCCCTCCACCGCCCCGTTCGGTGGCATCGGCCTCAGCGGCAATCACCGCCCCAGCGCCTATTACGCCGCCGACTATTGCGCCTATCCGGTCACCAGCAGCGAGGCAGAAGGCCTTCGCGCGACGATCGGTGTCGGCTTGCGAGATCCGAACCATAGCGTGAATTGAGAAAGCCCATGCCCGGACGCTACGACGAAGACGAAGAGAATGAACGCTATGCGAGCCGGAGTGCAAGCGCGCGCAGCGGCGGGAGCGGTTCGGGTTCGACCGACTTGATGGACATGCTCGGGCGGCGGCTGAGCGGTGCGATCCTGGGCGCGGGCGCGATGATCGCGCTCGGTGTCTATGCGGGCGGCGGGAGCAGCACGGAAATCGAAGCGCCGACCTATCAGGCCTTTGCCACGGACGGAGAGGTGTTCAGGCTGAACACCGACAGCGGCACACTGATCGCTTGCAGCGCGACCGCGCCGTGCCGCATCGTGCTTCAGCGCGGGCAGAACCTTGCGGAGGACCAGAACAGCACCCTGTTCAAGGGCACGGCCGCGACCCCCTTGCCCGCCCCGGCGCAGCAGCAGCCGGCACTGCCCGCTCCGGCCGAGACCCCGGCCCAGACGAAGTGACGAACGTCACCCCGGCGGCGACCGGGGTGACGCGCCATCCTTACCTGCCGCGTTCACCAGCCGGCGGCGCACCCACGCCTCCGCCGACTAGCCGCTTGCTGGCATAGGTATATTCCAGCGCCAGCCGCCGCGCGCTTTCGCGCAGGTTCGCCGCCGCGGAGTGCCCGCCGTCGATATTCTCATAGTAATAATAAGGCTGGCCGAGTTGCCCTAGCCGCGCCGCGGCGCGGCGGCCGTGACCCGGATGGACGCGGTCATCCTTGGTCGAGGTCAGGATGAACGGCGTCGGATAGGTCACGTTCGGGACCAGCCGCTGATAGGGTGAATAGCCTTCGATCCAGGCGCGCTGCTCGGGGATGCGCGGATCGCCATATTCGCCGATCCAGGACGCGCCGGCGCTCATCGTGTGATAGCGCAGCATGTCGAACAAAGGCACCTGGATGATCGCGGCGTTGAACAGCTCAGGCCGCTGCGTGATCGCGGTGCCGACGAGAAGCCCGCCCTGGCTGCCGCCGACCACGCCGAGATGGCGCGGGCTGGTGATGCGGCGACGGATCAGATCCTCGGCCACCGCGATATAATCGTCCCAGGTGCGCTGCTTGTTGGCGCGCTGCGCGCTCTGGTGCCATTCCGGCCCGAACTCACCGCCGCCGCGCAGGTTCGCGACCACATAGGCATTGCCCTGCTCCAGCCAGAGCGCGCCCATATTGGCATTGTACGCCGGGATCTGGCTGACCTGGAAGCCGCCATAGCCATAGAGCAAGGTCGGCGTGGAGCCGTCATTGCGCATGTTGCGCGGGCGGACGAGGAAATAGGGAATTTTCGTCCCGTCGCGCGACGTCGCCTCATGCTGTTCGACGACGTGGTTGGCGGCGTTGAAGCGGGCCGGCGTCGACTTGATCGTCTCCAGCGCGCCGGTTGCGCCATTATAATACCAGAGCGTCGAGGGGGTCAGATAGTCGGTGACGCTGAACATCGCCTCGTCGCTCTCGTCCGAGGCCGCGGAAATCCCGATGCTCGAATTGGCCGGCAGCGCAATCGGCCGCGTCGTCCAGCGGCCATTCGCGTAGTTCATCGCCACGGCGCGGCCGCGCACATTGTCGAGGATGGTGACGATCAGCGAGTCCTTGGTCGTCGTCATCCCGCTCAGCGTCTGGCGCGCGCCGGGCGTCCAGACCAGGCTCGGGCGCGCCGCATTGGGTTCGCGTTTCCACTCGTTGAGATCGTAGCTGACGATCGCGTCGGCGGCGAAGCGGGTGCCGTGCGCCTCCCAGGCTTCGTCCGAGGTCACCAGCACACGGCCGTCGATGATCCCGGACGGGCTCGCCTTGGTCGGGAGGTTCAGCTTCACCGTCCGGTCGCCGACCAGCATATGATATTCACGGTTGAAGAAGTCGATCGAGCGGACGAAGCCGACGCCATGCACCGTCCCGGCCGCATCGCGCATGACGAACGGATCGGCGCGCGTATCGCTGGCATTGGCGCGATACACTTCCTCGGCCTGCTCCAGGCTCTGGCCGCGGCGCAGCTTCTTGATGACGAACGGATAGCTCGATTCGGTCATCGTGCCAGGACCCCAGTCGCGGGCGATCAGCAACGTGTCGCGGTCGAGCCAGGTGACGCTCTGCTTGCCGACGGGGATGCGGAAGCCACCCTCGACGAAGCGCTTATTCACCGTGTCGAACTCGCGATACTCCGCCGCGTCACGGCCGCCGTCGGACAGGATGACCAGGCAGCGCGTATCTTCCGGCGGCAGGCACGAAGCACCGCGATAGACCCAGTTGGCATTTTCCGCCGCAGCGAGCGCGTCGACGTCCAGGATCGTCTCCCAGGTCGGATTCGCGGTGCGATAGGAGGCCATCGTCGTCCGCCGCCAGATGCCGCGCACGTGATTCTCGTCCTGCCAGAAATTGTGCAGGCCGTCGGGGCGGAAGCTGACGCCCGGGATACGGTCGCGCGCCTGCAATATCTGCAACGCGCGGTCGTGAAATTGCTGGTAGCGCGGATCGGCGGTCAGTTCGCCGAGGGTGCGATCATTTTCCTTGCGCGCCCATTCCAGCGCCTTTGCGCCCTCGATCTCGTCGAGGAAGGAGAATTCATAGGACTCCGCAGTCTGGCCCGCCGGCTGCGCCACCGCCGCCGTCATCGCAATCCCCGCCACGGCCGCAGCCAAAAGCGCCTTCGCTCCACGCATCGAATTCCTCCTGTCATATTGTCGCAGGGCTAGCGCGGGTGATTGAGCGAGGCAACACGGCAAGACCGCTCGCCACCTGCCCTACCCCCGCGCCTCCGGCAGATAATGGGTGTCCGCGAGGTCGGAGAATTTGGTGATCCGGGCGTCGAAGCGCAGGCGCACCTTGCCGGTCGCGCCGTGGCGTTGCTTGGCGATGATGAGTTCGGCCTGGCCGTACACTTCCTGCATCTGCCGCTGCCATTCCTGGTAAGCGTCCTGCGACTTCGCGTCGTCGCCGCCTTCGCGCGGCTCCTTGTTGGCCAGATAATAATCCTCGCGGTAGATGAACATGACGACGTCGGCGTCCTGCTCAATCGAGCCGGATTCACGCAGGTCCGAGAGTTGCGGACGCTTGTCCTCGCGGCTTTCGACCTGACGGCTGAGCTGGGACAAAGCCAGCACCGGGACCTGCAATTCCTTCGCCAGTGTCTTCAGGCCGCGGCTGATCTCGGAAATCTCCTGCACGCGATTCTGATCGCCGCCGCCCTTGCCCGTGCCCTGCAGCAATTGGAGATAATCGACCACGACCATGCCGATCTGCCGCTGCCGCTTCAGCCGGCGGGCGCGGGTCCGCAGGGCCGCGATGGTGAGGCCCGGCGTGTCGTCGATATAGAGCGGCAGATCCTGCAATTGCTGCGAGGCGCGGGCGAGGCTGCGAAACTCCTCCTTGCTGATCTTGCCCATGCGCAGATTCTCGGAACTGACCTCCGATTGCTCCGCCAGGATGCGGGTGGCGAGCTGATCGGCAGACATTTCGAGGCTGAACAAGGCGACGGGCGCACCCGACATCTTCTCCGGCGCGACGCCTTCCGCCAGTTCCTCCACATATTTGCGCGCCATGTTGAAGGCGACGTTCGTGGCCAGCGACGACTTCCCCATGCCCGGCCGGCCGGCGAGAATGAGCAGATCCGATTTGTGCATGCCGCCGGTCTTAGCGTTGATCGCGTTGATGCCGGTCGTCATCCCGGACAGGCTGCCGCCCGAAAGGAAAGCCTTTTCGACCATCTGGATCGCTTCGACCGCAGCCGAGGCGAAGGTGCGGACGCCGCCTTCGGTGCCGCCTTCTTCCGCGACTCGGTAGAGCGCCGCCTCGGCCTCCTCGATCTGCTTCTTGGGCTCGACTTCCTCGCTGGTGTCGAGCGCCTTTTCCACCATGTTGCGGCCGACGCCGATCAAAGCGCGCAGCTGGGCGAGGTCGTAAATCTGCTCGGCAAAATCGCGGGCGCCGATGATCGTGGCGCCGCTGCCGGTCAGCTGGGCGAGATAGGCCGGGCCGCCGACCTGCTTCATCTCCTCGTCCGCCTCGAACACGGGTCGCAAGGTGACGGGCGTCGCCAGCATATTCTTGTCCACGAGCCGCCGGATCTGCTCGTAGATGCGGCCGTGCATCGGATTGTAGAAATGATCCGCGCGCAATTTCAGCTGCACGTCCTCGATCAGGCGATTGTCGATCATCAGCGCGCCCAGCAGGGCGGCCTCCGCCTCCTCATTCTGCGGCAGAGTGGTGGCCGCGCCCTGGGGCGGTTCGACGATTGAGAGGCTGGGTGGCATGATCGTTAACGCCTTAGGCCAAGTGACGCGCCGGGCAAGCACGTCGGCATGTGGATAATGGGAGCGGTTTCGCTTGCCCCCTTTGCTGCACCCGCTAACAATCGGCCATGGGCTTTCCGCGCATCATCCGCATCGACCTGGACGAGCGCTCGATCGTGCGCCGCAGCGACGATATCGAACAGGAGCGGCGGATCGCGATCGACGACATGCTCGCGGCCAATCATTTCGACGTCGCCGGACAGACCGGCCCGTTCCGGCTGGAAATGGGCGTGCAGGACGGGCGGCTGGCGATCGCGGTGAACGACGCGCAAGGGACGCCGCTGGAGACGATCCGGCTGGGTCTCGCCCGCTTCCGCCGGCCGATCCGCGATTATTTCCATATCTGCGAAAGCTATTTCAAGGCGGTGCGCGGCAGCGACCCGCGCGCGATCGAGACGATCGACATGGCGCGGCGCGGCATTCATGACGAGGCCGCCGAGCTGCTGAAGGATTGCCTGGCCGACCGCGTCACGCTGGATTTCGACACGGCGCGCCGGCTGTTCACCCTGATCTGCGTGCTGCATATCAAGGCCGGCCCGGGTGCGGTCGAACAAAGAAGCATGGAGTCCCGATGATCCTGTCCGATATCTCGATCCGCGAGCGCGCCCGGACGCAGGGCATGATCGAGCCGTTCGTCGAGGCGCAGCGTCGCGAGGGATGCATCAGCTACGGCCTGTCCTCCTATGGCTATGACGCGCGGGTGGCGGACGAGTTCAAGATCTTCACCAATGTCGACAGCGCGGTGGTGGACCCCAAGAATTTCGATGCCAACAGCTTCGTCGATCGCAAGACCGACGTCTGCGTGATCCCGCCGAACAGCTTCGCGCTGGCGCGGACGGTGGAATATTTCCGCATTCCCCGCGATCTCCTCGTCATCTGCCTGGGCAAATCCACCTATGCGCGCTGCGGCATCATCGTGAACGTGACACCGCTGGAGCCGGGCTGGGAAGGCCATGTGACGCTGGAGTTCAGCAACACCACGCCCTTGCCCGCCAAGGTCTACGCCAATGAGGGCGCCTGCCAGTTCCTGTTCCTGGCCGGCGACCAGCCGTGCGAGACCAGCTATGCCGACCGGGCCGGCAAATATATGGGCCAGCGCGGGGTGACGCTGCCGAAGCTCTAGCGGCTTCAGCGCCGCGGCGGAGGCGGCAGCAAAGGGCAATTTTCCACCACGACGCCCTGCAAAGTTCGGCCGTTCGGGCTGCGCGCTTCGGCGCGGAAGTTCATCGGTCCTGACAGCAATTCGGCGCCGCCCGGCGCGGCGCAGAAGGCGGTGGCGAAGCGCAGGCTCAGCGCTTCCGGCGTGGCGGCGGCGAGCGCGGCGTCGCTGATCTCATAGCTCAGCACCAAAGCGTCGCCTTCCCCCCTCGCACCGACCATCGCGACATCGGGCGCGAAGCGTTGCGGCAGGCGCGGCTGGATCGCCGTGGCGATGGTCTCGGGCGTGATGATCGGGGCGCCGGCCGGCGGCTGGGCGGCGGCGAGGCCGATAAGGGTCAGGAACAGCATCGCACCAACATGGTGGCTGCCGGCGCCGAAGCCAACATCAGCGCTTCCGCCCCTGGTGGCGGATGTTGGAGGGGCGGCCGCGGCGGCCCTGTTGCGGTCCGCTGCGGCGACCGTCGCGGACCGGGCCACCGCGCTCGCGCTGGAGCGGGGATGGCGCGTCGGGCAGCTCGAAGCGGAGCGAGCCGCTGACCGGATCGGCCTCGGCGAGGCGCAGTTTCAGGCGCTGGCCGGATTCGTAGGTCTCGCCGCTATTCTCGCCGACCAGGGCCTGGCGGGCTTCCTCATAGCGGAAATATTCCTGGCCCAGGGTCGAGACCGGGACCAGGCCATCGCCGCCAAGCCCTTCCACCGTCGCGAAAAAACCGAAAGACTGGACGCCGGTGATGCGGCAATCGACCAGGGCGCCGACCTGTTCCGACAGGTAAGCGGCGACGTAGCGGTCCATCGTCTCTCGCTCTGCGACCATCGCGCGGCGTTCGTGCTGGGAGATGAGCTCGCCGGTCACGTCCATCGCGGCGGCTTCCTGCTCGGTGAGCTGCGTTTCCTTTACCTCCGGCTCCAGCCGGTAGGCGCGGACCAAAGCGCGGTGGACGACCAGATCGGCATAGCGGCGGATCGGCGAGGTGAAATGGGCGTAGCTGCCCAGCGCGAGGCCGAAATGGCCGTGATTGTCGGGGCCGTAATAGGCCTGCGTCTGGGTGCGCAGGATCTGCTCCATGATCTGCGGCTTGTTGTCGTCCTCGCCCACGCGCTCGATGATGAGATTGAAGGTCGCTGGGCGAACCACCTGCCCCAGCGCGAACTCGATCTCGAACGTCTTCAGATAATCCTTCAGGGCGACGAGCTTCTCGCGGCTCGGCGGCTCGTGGACGCGGTACATGACCGGCAGTTTCTTCGCCTCCAGCGCCTTGGCGGCGGCGACGTTGGCGGCGATCATATATTCCTCGATCAGCCGGTGTGCGTCCAAGCGCTCACGCGGGGCGACCGAGGCGATACGGCCTTTCTCGTCAAGGACGACTCGCCGCTCGGGCAGGTCCAGCTCCAGCGGATTGCGCTTGTCCCGCGCCTTGGCGAGCGCGCGCCAGCAGGCCCAGAGCGGCTTCAGCTGATCGAGGATCGTGCCTTCGATCTCGGGCATGGCGCAGGCGGGAGAAGCAGTCTCGACACCCCCGGCTCCGTCGATCATCGCCTGCGCATCCTCATAGGCGATATTGGCGCGGATGCGGACGCGGCCCCGGCTGAAGCGCCAGGATTTGAGCGCGCCGTCCTTCGTGATCTGCAGGTGGCAGACCATCGCGGCGCGGTCCTCGCCCGCCTTCAGCGAGCACACATCCGCGGAGAGGATTTCCGGCAGCATCGGCACGACCCGATCGGGGAAATAGACGCTGTTGCCGCGCTTGCGCGCTTCGCGGTCGAGCGCGCTGTTCGGGCGGACGTAGAAGCTGACGTCGGCGATGGCGACGATCGCCTTCCACCCGCCGGGATTGGCGGGATCGTCGTCCGGCGCGGCCCAGACCGCATCGTCGTGATCGCGGGCATCGGCAGGGTCGATGGCGAGGATGGGGATGTGGGTGAGGTCTTCCCTTTCCGATCCTCCACGCTCGCGGGGAGGGGGACCGTCGAAGACGGTGGAGGGGGCGGGACGCGAGTCCGGCGTGCGTGGTGGGCCCCCTCCACCCCTCGCCTTCGGCGAGCGGTCCCCCTCTCCGTTCCGGGGAGGATCAAGAGAGAGCTTCGCCACCCGCTCCGCCTCACCGAGCACCTCATCCGGAAAAGTGTGCGGGATATTGTGCTTGTGGATCGCGATCAGGCTGAAGCTGCGGGGGGCGAAGGGATCGCCGAGCACCGCATCGACGCGGGCGGTGAGGCGCGGCGGGCGGCCGGTCTTCTCGGCCAGCACGAGGTCGCCGGGCTGCGCCTCGCCCAGATCGGAGATGGGAAGCTCACGGCGTTCCTTCTTCTCGACCGGACGCAGCCAGTGCGCGTCGCCTTCCTTGTGGACGACGCCGAGCAGCAATTCGCTGCCCTTCAGCAATTTCTTCATCGGGAAGGCAGTCCAAGCGCCATCCCGCTCCTCGTTCCGCGCCAGAATGCGGTCGCCGATGCCCAGGGCGGCCCCCTTCCCCCGGCGTTCCATCACCCGCAGGCGCGGCGGCTCCCCCTCGCCTTCCCAACGCTCCGGCACCGCGACGGCGCGGCCGGCATCGTCGATATGGACGACGCGCAGCACCGTCACTTTCGGCACCCCGCCCATCTTGTGAAAGGCGCGGCCGGGGCCGGCGTCGATCAGCCCCTCGTCGCCCATATCCTTGAGCAATTTCTTGAGCGCGATCTTTTCCGCGCCGTGCAGTCCGAACGCCTTGGCGATCTCGCGCTTGCCCGCCGCCTGATCGGACGACTGGATGAAGTCCATGACCTGTTCGCGGGTGGGGAGTTCGCCCCTCTTGGGTTTGCGCGCCATGGGGTCAGAACCGACTCGGGCCGGAGAGGGTCCGGGCGCGGTTTCGGCGCGAAAGGTGCTGAAGGTTCACACCCCCACGGGCAAAAAAATTGGCTGAACCTTTAGGGCTTTTCGGGCGTGCGGAGAGGGCGCGTCGGGCGTCGATCATGCGAGGGATATAGGGAGTGGGAGGCGTGTAGGACAGCGCAGCCTTCCGGCATTCGTCACCCCGGACTTGATCCGGGGTCCACCTCATTTGCGGCGCAGTTGAAGAAGGTGGATGCCGGATCAAGTCCGGCATGACGAAGCGAGTTACTGCCGTGCCGGCGCAGGCGGCGGCGGGGTCCAGGGGCGGAAGGCGCCGCCCGGCACTGCCGAGGCGACCGGGCTTTCCGAGCCGTCCGCCGCGACCGAGGAGACGCCGAACACCCAATCGTCGACGCGGATGCCGGGGAGCGTGACCTCCCAATAGCAGCCCCCTCCCCGCTGCCCATCGCTACTAGTCGTGAATGTTTCGCAGACCTGCGTCCCTTGCCCATCCTCAGTGCGAGCAGGTGGGCCGGTGAACCGACGTCCGGTGATCCGCACTATATGTTCCCACTGATTTGAGTCTGTTCGTCGCCAGCGGACAACATAGTGGTTTGCTCCTTCAACCGAGCGCCACTGCAACTTGGTATCGGTGCTCAACGCGCCCTCCACCCGTGGCTCCGGCGGCATCGGCGCGCGGGCGAGCGCGGCCAGCGCGGCGACGTTCAGGGCCGTCACCTTGCGCAGATAGGCGAAGTCCATCTCGTCGATCGTATCGCCATAGACGGTGCCGTTTTCCGTCCGCAGATCCTGATGCTGGTGGTCGTAATCCTCGACCGCGACCGAGAAGCGGATGGCAGGGAACCCGGCGTTCAGGAATTCGGTGTGGTCGCCGCCGCGGCCGAAGCGGTCGTTGCGCCAGATCTGGCGGACCTCCAGGCCGAGGCCGAGATTGCCCGCGAGGGTGGCGAGGAAGCGGGAGAGGTTGCGGCCGGGCGAATCGTTCTCGCCGCCAAGGCTGCGGACCTGGCCGCGAATGTCGGTGCCGCCCTGCCAGCGCAGGCCTTCGGAAAAGACGCGGACGTTCGCGGCGTCGCAGACGCCGTCCGAGCCGCAGCTGTTGCCGATGATGTCATTGTTGAGGTTGGCCTCGACCTGCCAGCCTTGCGCCTTGGCATAGTTGGTCAGGATGCGGCCGCCGTGGAGGCCCTGCTCCTCGCCCGACAGCGCCGCATAGACGATGGTGGCGGGGAAGCGATGCTTCGAGAGCACCCGTGCCGCCTCGATCACCGCGACGGTGCCGGAGCCGTCGTCATTGGCGCCGGGCGCGTCGCTGGTCGCGTCCATCACGTCGGTAACGCGGCTGTCGATATGGCCGGTGATGATGATGACGCGGTTGGGATCGGTCGTGCCGCGCTGGATGGCGATGACGTTGCGGATGCGGGTGGGCGTCGGCACGCGCGGCGGGGCGGTGACCATCTCCTCCGGCTCGGCGAAGGTGAGGCAGTTGCCGCATTCCCGGCCGATCCGCTCGAACTCGGCGCGGGTCCAGCGCAGGGACGCGCCGATGCCGCGAGTCGGGTGGTCCTGCGACGAGAGGGTGTGCCGAGTGCCGAACCCGACGAGGCGCTCGATGTCGGCGCGCAGGCGTTGCTCGCTGACCTGATCGGCGATCGCGGTGAGGCTAGCAGGGGGCGGTTCCGGCGCGGCGCGGCGCTGGGCGGTGGCGGGAGCGGCGATGGCGAGGACGAGGACGAGGCCCGCGAACAGGAGGCGCTTCATCCCTCCACCACCTGCTCGATGGCGCCGAAGATGGAGTGGCCGGTGGCATCCTCCATCCAGATGCGGACGGTGTCGCCGCTTTTCAGGAAGGGTGTAGCGGCCTTGCCGTCGAGGATGGTTTCGACGGTGCGGATTTCCGCGAGGCAGGAATAGCCGCGGCCGCCGCGATCCACCGGCTTGCCGGGGCCGCCGTCCGCATCTCGATTGGAGACGGTGCCGGAGCCGATGATCGTACCGGCGCTCAGGTTGCGGGTCTTGGCGAGGTGGGCGACCAGGGTGCCGAAATCGAAGGTCATGTCCTCGCCCGCATCCGCGCGGCCGAAGGGCTGGCCGTTCAGATCGACCTTCAGCACGCCGTGCAGCTTGCCGTCCTTCCAGGCATCGCCGAGCGTGTCGGGACTCACCAGCACCGGCGACAGGGCCGAGGCGGGTTTGGACTGGACGAAGCCGAAGCCCTTGGCGAGCTCGGCGGGGATGAGGTTGCGGAGGCTCACGTCGTTGACGAGGCCGATCAGCTTGATGTGGCCGAGCGCTTCTTCGCGTGAGACGCCCTGCGGAACATCGCCGGTGACGACCACCACTTCCGCCTCGAGGTCGCAGCCCCAGGCTTCGTCGGCGAGCGGGATCGGGTCGCGGGGGCCGAGCATCTCGTCGGACGCGCCCTGATACATCAACGGGTCGGTCCAGAAGCTTTCCGGCATTTCCGCGCCGCGCGCCTGCCGCACGAGGGCGACGTGGTTCACATAGGCCGAGCCGTCCGCCCATTGGTAGGCGCGGGGCAAGGGCGCGTCGGCCTGCCGCTCGTGGAAGCGCATACGGGGGATGACGCCGTGCGCGAGATCGGTGGCGAGCAGTTCCAGCTGCGGCGCGACCGCGTCCCAATCGTCGAGCGCGGCCTGCAGGCTTGGCGCGATATGGCCCGCATCCGCACACCAGGCGAGATCGTCGCTGACCACCACGAGGCGGCCATCGCGGCCATATTTGAGCGAACCCAGTTTCATGCGCTTCCCTTCGATAAGTCTTGTCGGCTGACTGGCATTTCGCCCGCCCGTTGACTAGGTGCAGCGGCAAGAATTGCTTGATCGAGGGTGATGACATGGGCGTGCAGGAACGGATTTTCGCGAGCGACGAGCAGGCGCAGGCGGCGGCGGAGATTGGGGCGCTGATCGAGCGCAGCCGGGCGGCGCAGGCGACCATCGAGCATTCCAGCCAGGCGCGCGTGGACGAACTGATCCGCGCCATGGTGTGGGCCGTGGCCCGCCCCGGCGTCGCGGAGGAGATTGCCCGGCATACGGTCGAGGAGACGCAGCTCGGCAATTATGACGGCAAATATCTGAAGATCTTCCGCAAGACGCGCGCGGCCTTGATGGACATTATCGACGATGTTTCCGTGGGCGTGATCGCGGCATATCCGGAGCGCGAGAT
Source organism: Sphingomonadales bacterium UBA2369 (assembly GCA_002344055.1). Lineage (GTDB taxonomy): Bacteria > Pseudomonadota > Alphaproteobacteria > Sphingomonadales > Sphingomonadaceae > Allosphingosinicella. The sequence goes on along the minus strand of DDTH01000013.1, from coordinate 68,058 downwards.
CGTCGTGCTGGCCAAGCCGGTGGGCGTGATCGGGGCGCTGTCCCCCTCCACCAATCCGGAAGCGACGCCGGTGATCAAGGCGATCAATGCGGTGAAGGGCCGCAACGCCATCATCATCGCGCCGCATCCGCGCGCGAAGCTGACCAACAAGCTGGTCGTGGACAAGATGCGGGCGGCGCTGGAGGCGATGGGCGCGCCCGCCGATCTGGTGATCGCGATCGAGACGCCGAGCCTGGACAAGACCAACGAATTGATGCGCCAGTGCGACCGCATCCTCGCCACCGGCGGCAACCCGATGGTGAAGGCGGCCTATTCGAGCGGCACCCCGGCGCTCGGCGTCGGCGCGGGCAATGCGGTGATTACGGTGGACGAGACGGCGGATCTGGACGAGGCCGCCGAGAAGATCCGCATTTCCAAGACGCTGGACGAGGCCGCGTCCTGCTCGTCGGACAATGCCGTCGTGCTGGTTGACGCGATCCATGACGAGATGCTGGCCAAGCTGCAGGCGAAGGGCGGGCTGATCCTGAACGCCGAGCAGAAAGCCAAGCTCCAGGCGGTGCTGTGGATCGACGGAACGCTGAACGCGAAGGTCGTCGCGCAGCCGGCGGCGAACATCGCATCGATCGCCGGGTTCGAGATTCCGGAAGATACGAAATTCTTCATCGTGCCGGAGACCGGCGTCGGACCGGATCACCCCTTCTCCGGGGAGAAGCTCACCGTCACCATGGCGCTCTACCGGGTGAAGGACATTGACGAGGCGATCGCACTGACCAACCGCATCCAGGCCTATCAGGGCCAGGGCCATAGCTGCGGCATCTATTCGCGCTCGACGGAAAATATCATGAAGCTGGCCGAGGCGACCAAGACCTCGCGCGTCATGGTCAACCAGCCGCAGGCCGCGTCGAACAGCGGTAATTTGTGGAACGGCATGCGCCAGACCTTCTCTTTGGGCTGCGGCTCGTGGGGCGGCACCGGCACCAGCAACAACATCAACTGGCGCGATCTGATCAACGAGACCTGGGTGTCGAAGCCGCTGGCGGTGCCGAAGGAATTGCCGAGCGACGAGGCATTGTTCGGGGATGTGATCGCGAAGCTGGGCTGATCCGTTCAGCCCCGGGCAATTTCGCGGCCCGACATAGTGTCACATCGACCTGTTTGGGGGAATAGACGATGCTGCTGCTGACGATCGCCGCCTTGATACCGCCGCCGCCGGACTGGACGCCGCCGCGGGCGAGCGGACCGGGCACCTTTTGCGGACGCACCTTTCGGCTAGCGCTGATGGAGAATGAGAGCATCCGCGCCGACTGGCCTGGCGAGGTTTTCATCAACGATGTGTTCGGCACCTATCGCGTGACGACGCCCGGCGGTGAGGTGGTGATCACGGAGAATGGCGCGCGCACGCGGCTGACGGGCCGCTCGCTCACCTACCGCGCAGGGGCGACGACCTTTCGCTCGCACGGCAGTGATGGCTTCTCGCTGACCATTCCGGGCAACGAAACGATCAAGGCGGTGACGGTGCGCTTTCCCAACGGGACAAGCCACGCAGTGTCGCGCGCCTTGCTCTCGCGGATCAGGAGCGGTGTTCCGGCGGGAACAGCCTGCCTGCAGCCCGAAAACCCCTAAACGGGCTTTACCTCCCTTTTACGGTCCCGGCGATAAAGACGGGCGATGGCGCCACGTCGGTTGCCGGGAGATTTCTTTATGGCTTCGGTACCGCTGGAGGACATGAGCGTACCGCAGGCCGGTACTTTGCTCGTCGCCGCGATTCGCGACCATGGCAGCGCGGGGCATCGCTATGCGGGCAGCGCGGAACTGACCGAAGGGCCAGCCGCCGGACGCAACCTTGCCGACGCCCTGCATTTCCTCTGTGCGCTGCATGGCCGTTATCCGGGCGTGATAGAGCTGGTCGCGGCACGCAATGTCGAGCCGGAGGCACGCGTCTGGCTGGCCGAGGCATCCGATGCCTTCGCCCGCGAACGTACCTATCTCGCCAATCTTTCGGTCCGCGCGGGTCCGGTTCCGGCCACGCCCGGCGCCGGCAGCGAATCGGCGGTGTCGATGCAGCGCAATGCGGTGCTCACCCTCGCCCAGTCCGAACGGCGCGGCTGCGCCCTGGGCGCGGCGATGGGCGTGGCGGGCGACTGGGCGGCGATCCGCACGATATTGGATGCCGCCGCCGCCAAGTTCGGCGCGGACATTCCGCCGCCCTGGACAGCCGGCAAGCCTGAAGCGCTGGCCGCCGTCGCCGACGCGCTCGGCGAAGGCTTTGCTTTCCGCCGCGCCATGCTGTTCGGCGCGGAACAGGTCGCGGTGCAACATCGCGGCATGTGGGAATTGCTCCACGCCCGCGCGCAGGCCCGGGGCTGACCCGCCGCGCCTAGCTTGCCGCTATCCCCTCCCCCGCTTATGCGGCGGGGATGCGTTTCGAAGGCACCTCAAATTATGTCGCCACCGATGACCTGAAGGTCGCGGTCAATGCCGCCGTGAAATTGCGGCGGCCCTTGCTCGTCAAGGGCGAGCCCGGCACCGGCAAGACCGTGCTCGCGCACGAGATCGCGGCCGCGGTCGGCGCGCCTTTGATCGAGTGGCACATCAAGTCGACCACCAAGGCGCATCAGGGCCTGTACGAATATGACGCGGTGGCCCGGCTGCGCGACGGCCAGCTTGGCGACGAGCGAGTCCACGACATCGGCAACTACATCAAGCGCGGGAAATTGTGGGAGGCCTTCACCTCCCCGCAGCTGCCCGTCCTGCTGATCGACGAGATCGACAAGGCCGACATCGAGTTCCCGAACGACCTCCTGCAGGAGCTCGATCGGATGAGCTTCGACGTCTACGAGACGCATGAGACGGTGGCGGCGGTGGAGCGGCCGATCGTCGTCATCACCTCGAACAACGAGAAGGAGCTGCCGGACGCCTTCCTGCGCCGCTGCTTCTTCCATTACATCGCCTTCCCCGACCGCGAGACGATGCAGCGGATCATCGACGTGCACTTCCCCGGCATCCAGCAATTGCTGGTCAGCAAGGCGATGGACGTCTTCTACCAGGTCCGCGACGTGCCGGGGCTGAAGAAGAAGCCGAGTACCAGCGAACTGATCGACTGGCTGAAGCTGATCCTGCACGAGGACATGCCACTGGAGGTCCTCCAGTCGCGCGATCCCAGCAAGGCGATCCCGCCGCTGCACGGCGCTTTGCTGAAGAACGAACAGGACGTGATGCTGTTCGAGCGGCTGGCCTTCATGAGCCGGCGGGGGAACTGATCTCCGGGGTCAACTGATGGACGATGGCGATACTGTGATGCTCGGCTGTCTGGGGCCGACGGTATCGTTGGCCCTCATCAAGATCGTGCTGTTCGTGATCGCCTTCTACGCCCTCGGTTATCTGCTCGGCTTTTGGGGGAACTGACCCTCGCGCCAGACACCAGTGGCCAGCCCTTCCACCGTCCACTCCCCCACACTCCAACGAACGAGTCGCAGCGTCGGAAACCCCACCGCCGCCGTCATCCTGCGGACCTGGCGGTTGCGGCCTTCTTTTATGGTGAGCTTCAGCCAGCAATCGGCGACGCTTTTGCGATAGCGGACGGGCGGGTCGCGGGGCCACAGATCGGGCGCGTCGATCAGTTCCGCTTCGGCCGGGCGGGTGCGGCCGTCCTTCAGGTCCACGCCTGTGCGCAGCCGGTCGAGCGCCGCTTCGTCCGGAATGCCCTCGACCTGCACCAGATAGATCTTGGCCAGCTTATACTTCGGATCGGCGATGCGCGCCTGCAGCCGGCCATCATCGGTCAGCAGCAGCAGCCCCTCGCTGTCGCGGTCCAGCCGTCCGGCGGGATAGACGCCCGGCACGTCGATATAGTCCGCCAGCGTCGGATGCCCGCTGCCCTCGTCGGTGAATTGCGAGAGCACGCCCCAGGGCTTGTTGAACAGGATCAGGCGCGGCATCGGCTTCGCGTTACCGCCCCGCCGCCCGCCACGCAAAGCGGCGGATTGCACGGTGCGGGGCGCGGCCCTAGCGTCCCCCCAAGCAGAGGGGGTCAAGCCAATGATTCGAAAGCTGTTTGTTGCGCTCGCCGCATTGCTTCCGGCGAATCTCCAGGCCCAGCCCGCGCAACACGGCCAGCCGCTCTGGTCCGTCGCCGGGGATCGGCACGAACTGGTTCCCGCCCGCACCTCGCTGCCGCGAACGGCGGGCACGCTTTCGATGGTCCAGGCGCGCGACGGCCGGCCGGACGGCACGGACAGCAACCTGATGTACCGTTCGGCGGACGGGGCAGTCATCGCGACCGTCTATCTCTACTATCCGGGCCTCGCGCATCCGGGCCTCGCGGCCTACGCGACGGATCGGGGCATTCGCCTCAATTCCCGCACGCCGCTCGAGAGCGCGCCGCCGCGTCTGGCCGATGCGGGCGGAGTCGCCAGCGCCGCGATCCGGATCGACTATAGCAATTATATGGGGGCCAACGCCTCTTCGGCCGGCTTCATCAAGGCGGGCCGCTGGATGATCAAGATTCGCGTCACCGGCCCGGAAGCTCGCCGCGCCGAGGTGATGACGGCAATGGACGCGCTGCTGGCGGGTATCCGATTCAATCCCGACAGCCCCGCAAGAGCGGCTGCGCCGGTGGCGGTGACGGATTGCCCGTCAGGCCCGGCAAGGCCGGATGCAAATCTGATCGCGAATGAGGGTTTCGAACAGCTTACGGCTCACGGCCTCCTCGCCTTGACCGACGGCGCCGGAGTGGAAGGACAAGGAGAGGACGGAAGGCGAATCTCGATTGCGTCACGGATCCCCGCAAGCATGTGCGTGTCCAGCCGGATCGGCCAGGCGAATCTGCCGATCCTTCGCGCGACGGGGGATGTTTCCGGCGACCAGAGCGGCCGCACCGGCGCCGTCGTGATCATTTCGGATGCCGGGACGCTGATCGAGATCGCCCGAAGTCTGACGACAGCCCATTACGTCCTGCTGCATCACGAGATCGGATCGACCACCGTGCTGGGCAGTTTCGACGCGATGCCCTCGGACCGGCAGATCATCGCGCTGTTCACGGAACGGAACAACCCGGCGACCCAGGCGCGCGCGCGGGTCAACCTGCGGGCCAATGGCGACACGGAACTCACCCTGCCCGAACCGCCGGCGGCGGCGCCGGGCACCTGATCGTTCAGCCCGCCACTTCGTCCCGATAGGCCAGCTCGAAATTGCCGTAGCGGCGGCCGGCGACGAAGAGGGGCACGAAGACGTTCTTCACCGGCAGATAGCGGCCGCTGCCCAGATCCATGCCGTAGGTCGCGAGCATCGCTTCCTTCGTGCTGGCCAGCGCGCGGCGGGTGATGTCGTCGATGAAATTGCGGCGGTTGCGGCAATGTTCGGCATTCCAGACCGGATCCGGCCCCTGCGGCTGCGAGCGCGCGCTGATGTGCGTGGGCAGATAGCCGTTATTGTCGGTGATCGCGGTCGCGATCAGGCGCGGCTGATCGGCCATCAGCCGGTCGAGGATCGGCCGCACGTGCCGGTCGGCGAAATCGCAGAAGCGGACTTCGAACTGGACCGGGTTGGTGCCCGGCATCTCGCGATAGTCGGTGTCGAAAATATCGGCTTCGCTGACCTCGCCGCGCGAAATGCCCGCGTCGATCGCCGCCTTGATCTCGCGCATCGCGCTTTGGGCGAAATGAATGAAGGGCGTATCGTCGATCGCCACACCGGAACTGGCCAGCCGGTCGAGCATCTCGTTGGAAAGGAGCTCAAGCCTTCCGAGCCGCTCATGCGCCTCGGTCAACTGGCCGCCATTGGCGCGCGCGTCGGCGGCGAAGGCCTCCAGGCCGCTCTTCATCCGGTCGACGCTCTGCTGGATGAGGCTGGTCGACTGGGCGATGCCGCTGGTCTGCCGATCGACCATGCCGACCAGATCGGACACGTCTCGCACGGTTTCGTCGATTCGGGTGAACGAGCTCTGCGCGGCGTGGCTCTTCTCGACGCCGGCCTTGATCTCGGTCGTCACCGCCTCGGCCTCGCGGGTGAGCGAGGCGACGGTGGAGGCGATCTCGCTGGTCGCGGCGCGGGTGTCGTGCGCCAGCTTCTTCACTTCCGCCGCGACGACCGCGAAGGAGCGCCCGGCCTCGCCGGCGCGGGCAGCCTCGATCGTCGCGTTGAGCGCGAGCATGTTGGTCTTCTTGGCGATCGTCTCGATGCTGGCGGAAACGCGCTGCACGCCGTTCATGGCTTCGGCGAACCCGGCCATGCGCTCGCCCAGTTGGACCACCAGACCGGTCAGCCCCTTGAACACGCCAATCGTGTCCTCGATCGCCGCGCGGCCCTGCTCGAGTTTCTCGCGCGCCTGTTCGGCAAGCATATGCGCTTCGTCGGTCGAATCGGCGACCTGCGCCTGATCGCCAAGCAGCCGCCCGGTCACCTGCTCGAGCGCGTCCAAAGTCTTGAGATTGGCGGAAATCCGCCCGGAAACCCCGGCGACATAGCCCGACACGTCGCTGCATTCGATCGCCAGCCGCCCGCAATTGCGCGCGACCTGGCTGATCGCCTCGCCGTCAGCCCGTTCCGTCAGCGAACTCGCCAAGGTTCTGTCCCCGTCTTTTTCGTTTGTCCGGCCGCAGGTTAGGAGGAAGTGGTTGAAGGCGGGTTAACCAGTGTGCGCCGCGGTTTCCCTCATGCGCCGGACGCATTAGGGTCCGCCCATGTTCTTCTCCTTCATCGACGAATTGCGCGCCGCGGGCATTCCCGCCTCGATCAAGGAACATCTGACCTTGCTGGAGGCGCTGGACGCCGAGGTGATCCGCGCCGCGCCGGAGGAATTCTATTATCTCGCCCGCGCCACCTTCGTGAAGGATGAGGGGCTGCTGGACCGGTTCGACCAGGTGTTCGGCAAGGTCTTCAAGGGATTGGAGACGAGCTACGCCACCGACCAGCCCGAGCTGCCGGAGGAATGGCTGAAGGCGATCGCGGAGAAATATCTCAGTCCCGAGGAGATGGAGGCGGTGAAGGCGCTTGGATCCTGGGAAGAGATTATGGAGACGCTGAAGAAGCGGCTGGAGGAACAGAAGGGCCGGCACCAGGGCGGCAGCAAGTGGATCGGCACGGGCGGCACCTCGCCGTTCGGCAATGGCGGCTACAATCCCGAGGGCGTGCGGATCGGCGGGCAGAGCACGCACAAGCGCGCGGTGAAGGTGTGGGAGCAGCGTGCCTTCGCCAATCTCGACAACAGCAAGGAACTGGGCACGCGCAACATCAAGGTGGCGCTCCGCCGCCTGCGCCGTTTCGCCCGCGAGGGCGCGGCGGACGAGCTGGATCTCGACGCGACGATCGAGGGCACGGCGCGGCAGGGCTGGCTGGATATCCGCATGCGCCCGGAGCGGCACAATGCGGTGAAATTATTGCTGTTCCTGGACGTCGGCGGGTCGATGGATCCGCACATCAAGCTGGTCGAGGAATTGTTCAGCGCGGCGACCGCCGAATTCAAGAATCTCGAATTCTTCTACTTCCACAATTGCCTCTACGAGAGCGTGTGGAAGGACAATCGCCGCCGCTTTTCGGAGCGTACGCCGACCTGGGACGTGCTCCACAAATATGGCCACGATTACAAGGTCGTGATCGTCGGCGACGCCTCAATGAGTCCGTACGAGATCACCCATGCGGGCGGATCGGTGGAGCATTATAATGAGGAAGCCGGCGCGACCTGGCTGCAGCGGCTGACCAACACCTATCCCGCGACCGTGTGGCTGAACCCGGTCGAGGAACGCTATTGGGGCCACACCCAATCGACCCGGATCATGCAGCAATTGCTGACCGACCGCATGTATCCGCTGACGCTCGCGGGTCTGGACGACGCGATGCGGACGCTGACCCGCAAGACCTGAAACCGATTAGCTCGCCGGCGCTTGCTCCAAGAAGTGCCGGATCATTTGCGTACCACGATCCAGCGCGATCGCGTCCGCGCAGTCGCCGGCGCATGCCGCCCGGCGTTGCTCCAGGACCGCCAGCCCTTCCGCGGCTTCGGCGCGGCGCCCGAGCCGCAGGTCGGTGAGCGCCAGCCCCACCCGAGCGCCCACATGGCCCGGCGCCTGTGTCAGAGCATCGCGGAACAACGTGCGCGCGCGCCCATAGCGGCCGAGGCCGTTATGAGCGACGGCAGACAGGTAACGCCCTTCCGGACCGTTGGCCTGCGGCGAGCGTGAAGCGAGCAAGCGTGCCGCGTGCCTGAAATCGCCACGATCCAGCGCGGCTTGCGCCCGGACCAGATCGCGCGGGCCGACAGGAGTACCCAGCCCCGCATTGTTCGCTTCGAGCGGCACGTAGGCCGCGACCTGAGGCGGGGTGCGATAGGCCTCAATGCCGGGATTCTGCGCATATGCCGCCGCTGTCAAAAAGCCTGCGGACAAAGTCGTGGCAGTGACAAAGCGAAGCAACGCGCGCGACATGGCATCCTCCCCTATTGGCGTCGGGCCGGTCTGGTCGCGCGAAGATTGCTGGCGGGTGAACGATCGACGTCAGTTCAGCCGCGCCGTTTACAGGTCCGGCTTGTAGGAGAAGATCAGGCCAGCCTGCTCGAACAGGCGGATCAGCTCGCCGGCCTCCTCCGCATCGAGCCAGACGAAGCGGGCGGCGAGTTGCTGGCGCGAGAAGGCGCGTTGTTCGAGCATCCATTGCGCCGGTTCCGACAGCGGCCCGAGCGGCGCCTCGCCGCCGGGATGGCGGAGCATCGCTCCTTCCGGGCGGCGCACGACTTCCGCCGCAATCCCCTTCGACGCATAGAAATCCAGCGCCGGGCGATGCGGCAGGTCCGGACGGTAAGCGGGGCTGGCCAGCGAGCGCTGCCGGACGGTCAGATCGTCGCGGAACAGCGGGCTGGACAGCGACGCGGCGAGCCTTTCCGCCAGCATCGCGAGATGCGCGTCCAGCGCCGCACCGCCATGCTCGCGCGCATCGGGCAGATAGGCGCGCAAGGCGGGGTCTTCCTCCGCGCGGTCCAGCAGCATCCGCAGAGCCGCGATGCCGGTCATCGGATGGACGGCGAAGGTCAGGTGCAGCGACACGCCGGAGACGGCGATCGCGTCATGGTAGAAGCCCCGCGGCAGATAGAGGAGATCGCCCGGCTTCATCCGGACTTCCATCATCACCGGCCCCTTGGCGCGATCGATCATCTCCTGCGCGCCGTCGCCGGTCAGCGTCCGCACCGGGGCGTCGGCGCGGTTGGCATAGACGCGCCAGAGCTTCTCGCCATCGAGATGGACGGCAAAGACGTCGTGCGTGTCGCAATGGCTGGCGAAGGCGCTGACGCCCTGGAAGGAGCAATAAGCGTTCGCGCCGCTCGTGGCCGCGAAGGTGCGGCCCAGCATCCCGACCGCATCGCCGACCACCGGATCGACCTCCTCCAGCGCATCGGCGACCAGGCTCGCGCCCATAGACAGAAACTGGTGCACCTTGGCAGGATCGGCGCGGCGGGCCGGGCCGTCCGCGCCCGGCTTCTCCTCGGCATAATGTTCGGCAGCGACCGGACGGCTGTTCATGACCAGCTTGAGATTGGACGGCGTCCAGTGCGGGCGCTGCGCCAGCAGATGGTTCAGCCGCTCCCAATCGAGCAAAGCGCGGCGCGGGCCATCGTGCGCCGGATCGGCCGGGATGTGCAGCGGCCGTTGCCCGAAATAATCGGCGCGGAAGTTCTCGACCGGCAGGGGCGCGATGAAGGTGGCGAAATCCATGGCCACCTTGGGTAGAAGCGGCTTGGCGGCTTGTCGAGCGAGCCTCCGCCAGCGTTCTGCGGCGCGCCCGAGGGTACGACGCGGCGGATTTGCGATGCCGCCAATGCTGCCATAGCCTTGCCCTTCCGAATCGGGGAGGAGGCGGACATGGCGATCATGCAGTTCAAGCAGGGCGACAGGATATTGGGCCGCTGGGAAGGCGGCCCCTTCTGGTTTGCGGGCATTGTGCACAGCTTCGCCGGCGACAGCGTCGCGATCCAATATGATGATGGCACGAGCGAGATCAGGCCGGTTGACGATGTCCGCCCGCTCGACTGGGCTACGGGATCGCGGATCGAGGCGGTCTGGTCCGGCAATGGCGGCTGGTACGACGCCTATATCACCGAGGTCAGCCCCGACGGGTCCGAGTTCGACGTCCGCTTCGACGACGGCATTCGCGAGCGTGTGTCGTCCGGACATTGCCGCGTGCGGGACTAGGCGGGGCGATGAGCGCCGAGTTCGAGTCGATCTTCGCGCGCATCCGCGCCATGCTGGCTGCCCATTCGGACTCGGCCGTCGCCAAGAGCGACCAGCCGGGAAGTTATCATCTCGACACGCACGAGACGCGCGCGAAGGACGGCTACCGCACCTATTTCGGCGGAGCGGAGATCAACAAGAACTTCGTCTCCGCGCATCTCTTCCCGGTCTATACCGATCCCGCGCTGCTCGATTCCGCGAGCCCGGAGCTGAAGAAAAGGATGCAGGGCAAATCCTGCTTCAATTTCAAGAAACTGGATGAACCGCTTCTCGCCGAATTGCAGGCGCTAATCGACCAGGGGGCGGCGCTGTACCGAGCGCAGGGCCGCCTTCGTTAGCGGCGAAACGGATCGCCCGAAGTTACGAGCGATCCGCCTCCGTCGTCAGCGGCGGCCGCGGCGGCCTTCCGAAACCGTCAGCCTCGCCGGTGCGGTCTGGCCGCGCTGATAGTGGCCGACGAACACGTCATACTGACCCGACCGGGGCCGGTCGAAACGCACTTGCGGATTACGGCCGTCTGTATCGTCATTGCAGTACCAGCGGCCGTCCGGGCCGTTGATGACGAGCGTGGTGTCGTCGCGCGAATCGACGTTGAACACGAGCGGGCGATTGGATCGTCCGGCGGTGTAATTCACCCGCACGTCGGTCTGGCTCGCGATCACGCCCCGGCATTCGTCGCCAAGCTGATCGGCAGACAGCGGACCACCCGCGGTCAGATTGACTTCGCGGGAACCGAAGCCATCGCGCAACGGCAAGGTCGAATAGATCGGCCGCTGGCCGAGATCGGGACGCCCGCCGCTGCCTGCGCCTTCATCACCGCCACTGCTGTTGCCGGTGTTCACTTCCGAGATGAACAGGCGGGCCGGAATTCGGCGGCCGCCACCGAAATGGCCGACATAGATGTCATACTGGCCCGATTGCGGCTGACGGAAGGTGACGCGCGGATTCAGGCCGTCATCATCGTCATTGCAATACCAGCGGCCGTCCGGGCCGTTGATGACCAGCGTCGTGTCCTCGCCCGAATTCACGTAGAAGCTCAGCGGCAACGAACCGGCCGAATAATTCACCCGCACGTCCGGCGCATTGCCGATCGAACCGCGACAGTCCGAACCGACACTGGTCGCCGAGAGGCGGCCGCCGGCGGTGACGTTGACGGTACGCGGATCGTTGCGAAAGCCGGCCCGCAGGTCGATCGTCTCGAAGGTCGGGCGACCGCTATAATCGGGCTGGCGCTGGGCGGAGGCAGGCGCGGCGCTGGCCGCGGCGGCGCCAATCGCGAACAGAATTGAGGCACGCTTGAGCATAGACAGGCCCTTTCGTTCATGCAGGCGCAGCGGCCCGGACCAGGCACGGCAACCGGCGCGGCGATAGCGGTTCAGACCGGCAATCGGTTAGCATGCCAACGAAAGCAGGCAAAGACGGCGCGTGAGGCGTGCTCAGTAAAGCAGATACCCTGCTCCCTCGTCCGTCCAGCGCGCTTCGTCCGGCCCGGTCAGTGCGTCGAGATCGCCCGGCTCCGCGCCCGCATCGTCGACCCATTCGCGCAAGGCAGGGCCGCCGTTGATGACGTCGATGGCGAGCTTGTCGAAGACATATTCGTAGGGGAAGTCACGCCAGAGATCGTAATCGGGCTGCAGCGCGCGGATCGCCTTGAAGGCGAGCGCCTGCAACCGCCAGGGCCGGAACGCCTGATGGTCGTAGGCCGCGCCTTCGGCATGGATGAACACGCCCGCGCAAAGCTGCTCCGCATGCTTGTGGAAGGTCGGCTGGAACCAGATGTCGCGCAGTACGCAGCCCTGCAGCCAGCGCGGCGCGATCCGCTGCATTTCGGCGATCACCGCCTTCGCGTCGAGATCGGGGGCGCCGAATAACTCGAGCGGGCGGGTGGTACCCCTGCCCTCGCTGAGCTTCGTGCCCTCCAGCATCACCGTGCCGGCATAGGCGCGGGCCATGTTGACGTTCGCGGCATTGGGGCTGGGATTGATCCAGACCCGCTCCGGCGGCCAGCCGGAGCCGGGCGCCGCGTCCGGTTGCCAGCCGGCCATCTCGATCACGCGATAATCCACGTCGAGCTTGAAATGGTCGATGAACCAGCGGCCCATTTCGCCGAGCGTCAGCCCGTGCCGCATCGGCATCGGCCCCGCCCCGACGAAGCTCTCCCAGCCGGGGAGAAGCGTCAGCCCCTCGACCGGGCGGCCGGCGGGATTTGGGCGATCGAGTACCCACACTTCCTTCTTATGCTCGGCGGCGGCTTCGAGGACGTAGAGCAGGGTCGTGACGAAAGTGTAGATGCGGCAGCCGACATCCTGCAGATCGACCAGCAGCACGTCGAACGTGCCCATCCATTGCCCGCGCGGCCGCCGCACCTCGCCATAGAGGCTGAAGACGGGGACGTCGTAGGTCGGGTCGGTATAGTCCGGCGACTCCATCATATTGTCCTGCAGGTCGCCCCGCACGCCATGCTGCGGCCCGAACATGGCCGAGACCTGGATGCCCGCCGCAACAAGCGCGTCGAGGCTGTGCGTGAGGTCGGCGGTCACCGACGCGGGATGGGCGAGCAAAGCGACGCGCTTGCCCTCCAGCGGCTTGCGCAGCGCCGGATCGGCGAGCAGGCGATCGATACCGAACTGGATCATGCGACACCCTTGTCCCGTCATGCCGGGCTTGATCCGGCATCCATCTTCTTTCGTGCGCCCGTAAAGAAGGTGGACCCCGGATCAAGTCCGGGGTGACGATTGGGGAGACGCAGGCGGCAGTTCGAGCTTGAAGCAGGCGGGATCGTGGAAGTCTGGCGGCCCGGATGGCGGATGTGCGAGCGCCCAGTAGGATTTGGTGCCGTTCTTCTCGACGATTACGGCGGACAGTCCAAACATCGTGGCTTCCGTGGGGACGTCCAACGTCACGCTGACGACCAGCGCATAGCCTTCGTCACAAGCCGAGATGCTCGGCGGCATATCGACTGGCCACGGTTCCATGCCATCGCGATAGGATGAAAAAAGATAGGCCGCCCATTGCTCCGACGGCGAGAAGTTGAACTCCAGATAAGTGCCATCGCTGCACCGTGCGAACAGTTCGAAGCAGGTCGATTGCCAGAGTCCGTCCGTCCGGCAAGGCTTCTGGGGCTCCGGAAGCGCCAGCAACGCCGTGTCGCCCTCGACCACGTAAGTGATCCACAGCGCATTCCCCGCACGGCTGATTACTACATTTACCCGATCAATCTCGCTTGCGGGCGCGGCGCGATGGCAGACCAGTGTCCGGTAGCGAGGGGGATATAGTCTGGAGTCGAAATTCACCGCCTATAACCTTTGCTGACGGGATGACGGCGGCCGACTCCTTGGCTAATCGGGCCGCACCATGACCGAATACAGTTCCTCCCTCCTAACCCTGCTCGCGTCGCGCGGCTATATCCACCAGATGACGGACGCGGAGGCGCTCGATGCGCTCGCGGCGAAGCAGGTGGTGCCCGGCTATATCGGCTTCGATCCGACCGCGCCGTCGCTGCATGTCGGCAGCCTGGTGCAGATCATGATGCTGCGGCGGCTACAGCAGGCGGGGCACAAGCCGATCGTGCTGATGGGCGGCGGCACCGGGAAGATCGGCGATCCGAGCTTCAAGGACGAAGCGCGCAAGTTGATGACCGACGAGGTCATCGCGAGCAACGTCGCCTCGATCAAGCGCGTGTTCGAGCGCTTCCTGACCTTCGGCGACGGGCCGACCGACGCGATCATGCTCGACAATGCGGAATGGCTGGACCGGCTGAATTACCTGCAATTCCTGCGCGAGGTGGGGCAGCATTTCTCCGTCAACCGGATGCTGAGCTTCGACAGCGTGAAGCTTCGGCTCGATCGGGAGCAGTCGCTCTCGTTCCTCGAGTTCAACTACATGATCACCCAGGCCTATGACTTCCTGGAACTCGGCCGGCGGTTCGAGTGCCGGCTGCAGATGGGCGGCTCCGACCAGTGGGGGAATATCGTCAACGGCGTCGAGCTGAACCGCCGCGCCGACGGGCGCGAGGTCTATGGACTCACCACGCCTTTGATCACGCTCGCCGACGGCGGGAAGATGGGGAAGACCGAGAAGGGCGCGGTCTGGCTGAATGCCGATCAGCTCAGCCCCTATGATTATTGGCAATTCTGGCGGAACACGCAGGACGCCGATGTCGGCAAGTTCATGCGCCTGTTCACCGACCTGCCGCTGGACGAGATTGCTGCTTGGGAAGGCAAGGAAGGCGCGGAAATCAACGACGCCAAGAAGGCGCTCGCCGATGCAGCCACGGCAATGCTGCACGGCGAGGATGCGGCGCGCGACGCCGCCGAGACGGCGCGGCGGACGTTCGAGGAAGGCGCGGGCGGCGAGGCTTTGCCGACGCTTGCGGTGCCGGAGGGGAGCATCGCGCTCGCCGATGCGCTGGTGGGACTGGGTTTCGCTTCATCGAAGAAGGAAGCCCGCCGCCTGATCGCGCAAGGCGGCGCGCGCGTGGATGGGGAGGCGGTGACGGACGAGCAGGCGATGGTGCCGATCGCCGGTCAGGTCCGCATCTCTTCGGGCAAGAAGAAGCACGGACTCCTCACCTCATAACCGTCATCCCAGCACAAGCTGGGATTTCGCTTCTCGAGTCCGCGCCAGGGCAATGAGATTCCAGCTTTCGCTGGAATGACGGAATTAGCTTTCGGCCCTGACCTGGCTCATCACCGCCAGCGGGCGGCCTTCATTGTCGTTGAAGAAGGCCATCCATTCCTCGGTCCCGTCGTCATGGCGGTGAATCATGTGCGGCGCGTTGATGAACTCGACGCCGTGTGACTGCAGCATGGTCTGGGCGAGCGCGATGTCTTGAACGCGGAAGTAAAGGATGGACTCGCCGTCCCCGGCGCCCTCGCTCTCCGACAGGAACAGGCGGACGCCGTCGCAATCGAAGAAAGCGAGGTCGCCGAAGGAATAGAGGTGCTTGAGGCCCAGAACCTCCTGATACCAGGCCCGCGCCGCCGCGACATCGCGCACTTGCCGTGAAATCTGCCCGATCGGTCCCATGGTGAACTCCCCTTGGCTGGCCGCCGTGTGCAGGGCCGAGCCGCGCCGGATTCCGGTCCAGCGCTTCAGCTCCACCCGGCTCGAAAAGCCGAGCTTCTGCAGCATGTTGGCGATATGATATTTGACCGCGTCGATACTGTAGCCATGCCGCGCGGCGATTTGCCGGTTGGTCAGGCCGTGCCGCACGAACTCCAGCACCCGCCATTCGGCCGGGGTCAGCAGATCGTCGTGCGGCGGGCGTCCTCGGGTCATGCCGGTCCAGCTAGCAGTACCGCGGTGCCATTACCCTACCCGCTCCTCAGCGTCGCGACGGCGGCGTCGCGCTCCATCAGGTACAGGAGCAGCCGCGCCGCCTGACCGCGCGGGCCGTCGAGGCCGCCGTCGCGGTCCACGAGCAGGCGAGCGTCGTCGGTGGCGGCCTGGGCGAGGGCCTGCACCTGCTCGGCATTGGCGAGGCGGAAGCCGGCCTCCCCGGACTGGCGTGTCCCCAACAATTCGCCGCCGCCGCGCAGGCGCAGATCCTCTTCGGCGATGCGGAAGCCGTCATTCGTCTCGCGCATCAGCGCCAGCCGGGCGCGCGTCGTCTCGCTGAGCGCATTGCCGCGCAGCAGCAGGCAGACGCTCTGCTGGTCGCCCCGCCCCACCCGGCCGCGCAATTGGTGGAGCTGGGCGAGGCCGAAGCGGTCGGCGCCCTCGATGATCATCAAGGTCGCGTTCGGCACGTCGACGCCGACCTCGATCACCACGGTCGCGACCAGCACCTTCAGCTCGCCGCGCTGGAAGGCGGCCATGACCGCATCCTTCTCCGGCCCCTTCATCCGGCCGTGGACGAGGCCGACGACATTGCCGAAACGCAGCTGAAGCACCCGATGGCGCTCCTCCGCCGCGGCGAGATCGCTGACTTCGCTCTCCTCAACCAGGGGGCAGACCCAATAGGCCTGCTTGTCCTGCCCGATGTGCCGGCCGAGCGCGTCGATCACCTCGTCGAGCCGCTCCTGGCTCAGCACGCGCGTTTCGATCGGCTGCCGGCCGGGCGGCATCTCGTCGAGGCGGCTGACGTCCATCTCGCCGTAATGGGTGAGCGTCAGCGTCCTCGGGATCGGCGTTGCGGTCATCGCCAGCAGATGCGGCGGGCGCTCGGCCTTGGCGGTGAGCAGCAGGCGCTGGGCGACGCCGAAGCGATGCTGCTCGTCGATCACGACGAGGCCGAGCTGCTTGTAGCCGACCGCGTCCTGGAAGATGGCGTGCGTGCCGATCAGGATCTGGATGGAGCCGTCGGCGAGGCCCATGAGCGTGGAGTCGCGCGCCTTGCCCTTGTCGCGACCGGTGAGGATGGCGACGTTGACCGGGAGCCCGGCGAGTTGCCGCGAGATCGTCTCAAAATGCTGGCGCGCAAGGATTTCGGTCGGCGCGAGCAGGGCCGCCTGCGCCCCGGCCTCCGCCGCGATCAGCATCGCGTTAAGCGCGACGAGCGTCTTGCCCGAACCGACATCCCCCTGCAGCAGGCGCAGCATCGGCACGCCCTGCGCCATGTCGCCCTCGATCTCGGCGGTCGAACGAAGCTGCGCTCCGGTCGGCGCGTAAGGCAGTTTCAGCAGCCCGCGCAGGCTGCCATCGCCCGCCAGCGGCGCGCCCTTGCGCCGCCGCGACGAGGCGCGGACGAGGCTTAGCGCAAGCTGGTTGGCGAAGATTTCGTCATAAGCAAGCCGGTCGCGGGCGGCGGTGTCGGCGGGATCACCATGAGCGGTCGCCAGCGCCGCGGACCAGCCCGCCCAGCCATGCTTCGCCTTCAGGCTCGGCTCGATCCACTCTGCAAGTTCCGGCGCGCGGCCGAGCGCCTGCCGCGCCAGTTCTCCGAGGCGCTTGTTGGTCAGGCCCTCCGAAAGGCCATAGATCGGCTCGCGCTCCGGCAACTGGTCCGCCTCGTCCAGCCCGACGACATGGTCCGGATGCACAATCTGCAATTCCTGCCCGTAGCGGTCGAGCCGCCCGGACACGAGCCGCGCCTCGCCCAGCGGCAATTGCTGCCTCGCCCAGCCCGGATTGCGGAAATAGATCAGGCTTACATAATCACCGCCCGCATCCATCGCGTGCACCCGCAACGGCGCCTTCGGCCCGCCGCTCTGGCGATAATCGACGGCGGTCAGCGGGACGGTGATGGTCCGGCCGACATCATCCTCGTCGAGCCGGGCCACGCGCTTGCGATCGACGAAGCCGGTCGGCAGGTGGAACAGCAGGTCGACCACCCGCGTCAGGCCGAGCTTCTTCAGCGGCTTCATCAGCTGCGGCCCTACGCCTTTCAGCGCCTCCGTTTCGGCGAACAGGGGATTGAGGACATCCGGGCGCATGGCCGACTGTTAGAGCGAATTCAGGATGCGGGGAACTCGCCCGGCCTGCCCATCTGCATCGAAGCGAGTAACGCTGTACCGCCGTTGCGGATGACCTGTGCTAGCGCGGCAGCGTCCGCAGTCACTTCTCCGAGCAGCCAGGCACGGACGGGCGCGAAGGCCGCGGCGGCGAGTTGGCGGGCAGCCAGACCCGGCGCGGTCGCGACCGGCATTTCGAGCCGGCGCTCGACCAGATCGGCAAGCAGGCGCTGCGCCTGTTCGCCCGCGCGGCCTTGCAGCATGTCGCGGGCGCGCTGGCGATTTTCCCAGAAATGCTGGAGCAGCCACTCCGTCCTTGCAGGATCTCCCCGCCCGATCGCCGCGTCAGCCAGAATGGCGAATGGCTCGGCCAGCGCAGCGAGTTGGACCTGCTCCGCCCCGGCGAAATGTTCGTAGAAGGTCGAGCGGCCGACACCCGCCTCGGCGACGACATCGGCCGCGCGGATCGGCGGTTTTCGGCTGCGGAGCACCAGCCGGCCGAAGGCGTCGATGATCGCCCGCCGTGTCCGCGCGGTGCGTGGATCGACACGCTCGGGCGGTGCTGTTCCGGACAATGTCGTCACTCTGTCCGTCATCCCCACGCCGCCCCTTCCCGATCGCACTCACTTTCGCGCAACTCCCGGCGCAGGGCAATTGCGGGCGGGAGAGCGCAAAATGAATATGAAGCAAATCGGTGGCTGGTGCCTGATCGGATCGGCGGCCGCGACGATCTTCGGCATGGCGCATCACCCGTCCAGCTATCAGGCCGCGATCGGCCCCGCCGTGCATGGTGCGATGCTCATGGTCCTGCTCGTCACCGCCTTCGGCTTCGCGACCTTCGTGCTCGACCGCGGAGTCCAGCGCCCCTCGATCCTCGCCGGAACCATCGCCTACGCCGTCTCGACCTTTGCCAATCTCGGCGCGGGAACGATCAACGGCTTCATCGCCCCTGCCCTCGCACAGGGCGACGCGGCCATCGGCCAGGACATTCTGCAATTGTGCTGGGCCGCGAATCAGGCGCTGGCCTGGCTGGGCGTGGTAACCGTCGGCGCGGCTTTTCTGTTCTGGTCGTTCGACTTCCTGCGCCGCCCGGGCGTCTCCGCGCGGCTGATCGGAGTGGCGGGTCTCGCTGCGGGCCTGCTGCCGACCATCCTGCTGGTCTCTGGCGTGTTGAGCATGAACGTCGTCGGCGCATTCATCCTCTACACCGCGCAAGTGACGTGGGGTGCGCTGGTCGGCCTGCATTTGCTTGCCGAAGCAAAGGCGCGGCGACCCTCCGCCAGCGTTGCGCCCTAGGCCGGCGCCGCCTACATCCGCCGCTCGTGAAGCCGCCCGGAAATCTCCGGGCGGCCATTTCTGCATTGGACCCGTCTTGGACCGCGACGCTCGCCTCCGCCGCATTCGCTACCGCGCCTGGCATCGCGGCACGCGGGAGAGCGACTTCCTGGTCGGCGGCTATTTCGACCATTGCTCGGCGGGCTGGTCCGAAGACGATTTCGCCTGGTTTGAGGCTTTGCTGGACGAGCAGGATGCGGACATCATCGCCTGGGTGATCGGCACCCTGCCCGTTCCGGATCGCTTTGCGGGGCCGATGATGGAGCGGATGCGGAAGACGGACTTTATCGACGTGGCGAGGGACGGCGCATGAGTGCCGACCTGCAGACCATATTGAAGGCGGCGCGGCCGCTCACCCTCGCGGGCGTGCCGGGCGGCTTCCTGCCGTGGCTGGCCGCCGATCTCGCGCGGGCGGCCGGCAAGGGCAAGCGCGCGGTGCTGATCGCGTCGGACGAGGCGGCGATGCGCGCCGTGGGCGACGCGGCGAGCTTCTTCGCGCCGGAGCTGGAGGTGCTGACCTTCCCGGCCTGGGACTGCCTGCCCTACGACCGCTCCTCGCCGTCGCTGCGTTCGACATCCGAGCGGCTCGCAACCCTGCACGCGCTGCAGCGCAAGGGCGACAAGCCGCAGCTGCTGCTCACCACGATCAACGCCGCGCTGCAGCGCACGCTGACGCCGTTCCGCATCCGCCAGCTGGTCGCCAGCCTTGCGCCGGGCGAGCGGATCGAGATCGAGCGGCTGGCCGGCCTGCTCGCCGCCAATGGCTATATGCGCACTGACACGGTCCGCGATCCGGGTGAGTTCGCAGTGCGCGGCGGCATCGTCGATCTGTTCCCCGCCGGCGAGGAACAGGGCCTGCGCCTCGATTTCTTCGGCGACGAGATCGAGACCGTCCGCCTCTTCGATCCCGCCACCCAGCGCACCACCGGCACCACCAAAGGCTTCACCCTCCTGCCCGCCTCCGAGACCCTGCTAGACGAGGAGAGCATCAAGCGCTTCCGGTCGCGCTACCGCGAGATGTTCGGCGCGAACGCGACCGGCGATCCGCTGTATCAGTCGGTTTCCGACGGCCGCCGCATCGCGGGTCTCGATCACTGGCTGCCTTTGTTCGAGGAGCGGCTGGAGACGCTGTTCGATCATCTCAATGACGACGACATCATCGTCCGCGAGGCGCACGATACCGGCGCGGCGGATGCGCGGTTCGAGGCGATCGAGGATTATTATCAGAACCGCCAGCGCGCCCAGACCAAGGATGCCGGCAGCTACCGGCCGCTGGAACCCGCCTCACTCTATCTGCCGCGCGACGAATGGGACGGGCTGATCGCGGCGCGGCCAATCCATTTGACCACGCCTTTCCACGAACCGGAAAGCGCGAGTGTCGTGGATTTCGGCGTCGACGGACCCCGCGATTTCGCACCGGAGCGCGCGCAGGGCACCAACATCTATGAAGCGGTCGCCGATCACATCGCAGCGCTGAAGCGGTCCAGCCATAAGGTCGTGCTTGCCAGCTATTCCGCCGGCTCACGCGAGCGACTGAAGAGTCTGCTCGCCGATCATGGCGTCACCAAGCTTGTAACGCCGGACAGCTGGCAGGAAGCGCTCGGCGCATCCGGCCCCGCCCTCGTCGTCCTCCCGCTCGATCACGGCTTCACCACGCCCGACATCGCCCTGCTGACCGAGCAGGACATGCTCGGTGACCGCCTCGTTCGCCGCCGCAAGCGCAAGAAGAGCCAGGACGCCTTCCTGAACGAGCTCGCCACGCTCAGCCCCGGCGATCTCGTCGTCCACGCCGAGCATGGCATTGGCCGCTTCGAGGGGCTCACCCAGATCCCGGTGCAGAAGGCGCCGCACGATTGCGTCGCGCTCTCCTATGCCGGCGGCGACAAGCTCTACGTCCCGGTCGAGAATATCGACATTCTCTCCCGCTACGGCAGCGAGAGCGAGGGCGTCGCGCTCGACCGGCTGGGCGGCGAGGGCTGGCAGCGGCGCAAGTCGCGGATGAAAGAGCGCATCCGCGCGATTGCGGGTGAGCTGATGAAGGTCGCGGCCGAGCGCGCCCTTCGCCCCGGCGCGGTGGCGGAGCCGGACACGGGCTATGACGCTTTCTCTGACCGCTTCCCCTATGAGGAAACCGAGGATCAGGACCGCGCGATCGGCGACGTGGTCGAGGATCTGGGCAAGGGCAAGCCGATGGACCGGCTGGTCTGCGGCGATGTCGGCTTTGGCAAGACCGAAGTGGCGCTCCGGGCGGCCTATATCGCCGCGATGGCCGGGCTGCAGGTCGCGATCATCGCGCCCACGACCTTGCTCGCACGCCAGCACTACCAGAATTTCTGCGACCGCTTTCAGGGCTTCCCGATCCGCATCGGCCGCCTCTCGCGCCTCGTGTCCGCCAAGGAAGCGGCGGAGACCAAGGCCGAACTCGCCGCCGGCAAGGTCGATATCGTTATCGGCACCCACGCCTTGCTCGCCAAGGGCATCGAGTTCCGCAATCTGGGCCTGGTGATCGTCGACGAGGAACAGCGCTTCGGTGTCACGCATAAGGAACGCCTGAAGGCGCTCCGGGCCGACGTCCACGTCCTCACCCTCACCGCCACGCCGATCCCGCGCACGCTGCAGATGGCGATGAGCGGGCTACGCGAGCTAAGCGTCATCCAGACGCCGCCGGTCGATCGTCTGGCGGTGCGTACCTACGTCATGCCTTGGGATCCGGTCGTGGTTCGCGAAGCCTTGCTGCGTGAACATTATCGCGGCGGGCAAAGCTTCTTCGTCGTACCGCGCATCGCCGACCTGCCCGACATCGAGCAGTTCATCCGCGAGGAAGTGCCGGAGGTCCGCTACGTCGTCGCCCATGGCCAGATGGCGCCGGGCGAAGTCGAGGAGCGCATCTCCGCTTTCTACGACCGCAAGTACGAAGTGCTGCTATCGACCACCATCGTCGAAAGCGGGCTAGACATCCCCACCGCCAACACGATGATCGTCCACCGCGCCGACCGTTTCGGCCTCGCCCAGCTCTACCAGCTGCGCGGTCGCGTCGGCCGGGCGAAAACCCGCGCCTATGCCTATTTCACCACCGAGGCGAACCGCATCGTCACCGAGACGGCGCAGAAAAGGCTGCAGGTGCTCGCCAATCTCGAAAGCCTCGGCGCGGGCTTCCAGCTCGCCACGCATGACCTCGACATTCGCGGCGCGGGTAATCTGCTCGGCGACGAGCAGAGCGGCCATATCAAGGAGGTCGGGTTCGAACTCTACCAGTCAATGCTGGAGGACGCGATCCTGGAGGCGAAGGCCGGTGGCATCGCCGAGACCCGCGCCCGCGATTTCTCACCGCAGATCAATGTCGATGCGCCGATCCTGATCCCGGACGAATATGTCCCCGATCTCGACCTGCGCATGAGCCTCTATCGTCGCCTGAACGAGCTAGAGGCCGCCGACGAGATAGAGGCCTTCGCCGCCGAACTGATCGACCGGTTCGGCAAGCTGCCGCCAGAGACGGAGAACCTGCTGAAGGTCATCCAGATCAAGCTGAACTGCCGCAAGGCCAATGTCGCGAAGCTGGATGCCGGCCCGAAGGGCGCGCTGGTCCATTTCTTCAACGACACTTTCCCGGACCTGCCGGGGCTGCTCGCCTATGTCGATCGCTTGCAGGGCACGGCGAAGCTGCGCCCCGACAGCAAATTGGTGATCACACGCAACTGGCCCGACGCCTCCGCTCGGCTGCATGGTGCGCTGCAATTGTCGAAGGGACTGGCGCGAATCGTCCGCTGAGCCTGCGCGGCGCGTCAGGCCTAGCCTGGATCGCGCCGCCGCCGTAGCGACGGGATGATGGGCGACGGGCAAGCAACGCTGCGGCGGCTTTACGGCATTCAATATCTGCGCGCGCTCGCGGCGATCTGCGTGCTGGCGTTCCACGCCATCCGGCCACAAGGCGCGCCGCTGGGCTTTCTCGCGCTGGGCGTCGATCTCTTCTTCGTGCTGAGCGGCTTCCTGATGGTGGCGATCACCGACGCGACGAGCCGACCTCTGCCCTTCCTGCGTGATCGCGTCCTGCGCGTCGTGCCGATCTATTGGATCGTGACCCTTGCCGCGCTGCTGCTGTTCCTGTCCGGCAAGTTCGGGCCGCTCCAGTCCGACGCCTGGCACGTCTTCGCCTCCTTCGCGTTCATCCCGGCCCAGCATCCCTCCTCGTCATATCTTTTCCCGCTCGTGCCGCCGGGTTGGTCGCTCAACTACGAGATGCTCTTCTATGCCCTCTTCGCGGTGCTGCTGGCGCTGCCGCGCCGCCTGCAGATCCGGGCGCTGACCGGCCTGCTGCTCTCGGCCGTAATTCTCGGCCGGCTCGTGCCGCCCGATGGGCCGATGCTGCGCGCCTGGACCCACCCGATCCTCCTCGAATTCCTGGCCGGCGCGTGGCTTGGCATGGCCTGGCAGAAAGGCTGGCGCCTATGGCCGCTCGTGCTGGCAAGCATCCCGCTAACCGCCGCCGCTTTCTACCTGCTCGCGACCTCGGAAGGCTGGTGGCATGGCCGGATCATGGCGATCCCACCGCTGCTGGCTCTGCTCGCCGGCGTACTGACGCTGGAGCGGCGCGGCGCGGGCATTCCGGACTGGCGCATCCCGCGTCTGCTGGGCGATGCGAGCTATTCCATCTATCTGTGGCAATTCTTCGCGCTGATCGCGGCGCCGATCATCGTCGGGAAGCTCGGCCTGCCGGCGGGGAGCCTGGCTCCGCTCGCCTTCGTGCTCGGCCTGGTGGGCGGGGTCGCCGCCTATCTGCTGATCGAAAAGCCGCTGCTCACGCTGCTCGGCCGCCGGAATCGCTATCGCCGGGGTGTGCCAATTCCCGGGGGTGTCTAGCGAATCCGATGCACCGACGTGGAACCGGCCCCGGCCGCCCGCCTGAGCGGGGCGTTCCGGCCGTCACGGGGTCTGGCGCGGATCGTCGGCCGAGCCGCTTTCGGCGGCGAGAAAGTCCAACAGCGCCTGTTCCAGCGGATCGAGCGCGTCGTCCGCGTCGATCCGGGCTTTCAGCCAGGCATTTTCCGTAGCGGTTACCGCATTCGCCGCCGCGACGGCCGCGTCATGATCTGCCGCCGGAACCTTGCTCTGGCCCCGGAAGACGGCGCCCGAAAATGCCGCTCCGGCGACACGGGAGAAGAAGCCACCGACGCGCACCGACGTGTCGTCCATGAACGCCTCCAGCCGCGCCGCCTCGTCCCGCTCAAGCGGCTCGTAGCTCGCATAGGCCATCAGATGATTGCCCACACCCTGCACGAACAATTGCTGCCAGCCCGCCGCATTGTCCGCGCCGAGCGAGGCATCCTTGATCCGGAACAATGCCTCGGCCTCCGCCGCGCTCACCGCACCCGGCCCGTCGCCGGCCTGGGCGAAGATCAGACGGCGCAGCAGATTCACTTCCGCCTCGCTGACGCGACCCGGCTCCAGCGCACCGCCGCAGCGTGTCGGCCCGGCTCCGGTCAACACCGCGCGCTCGATCTCGGCCAGCGCAAAGGATTTGAGGCCCTGCGGCGCGGCGGTCGCGCTTTCCAGTACCTTCACCAGCAATTCCAGCTCGGCAGACGATTCCACCTTGCCGTCGCGAGCGATGCGCTCGGACAGCCAGGCAGCCTTGGCGTCGTCGATATAGCCGCGTGGTTCGGTCTGCGCGACAATGTGATGGGTCAGCGCCTCGACGAAGAAATCGACCCACTCGCGCGACGGGTCCTTCGCCGCATCGTTCAGCGCGAACAGCAAATCGGCCTCGTCTTCGCCAATCCTTCCGTCCGGCCACATCTGCCGGCGCAACGCCAGCACTTCGTCGGCGGTCAGGGCGCCGGCGGCGCGCAGCCGCTCGGCAAGATCGTTAAGCGCGCTCATCTCAATCCCCGGGATGATGAGCCACGCATTTTGCCCAGCCCCGCTTAAAATCTGCTTAGCGGCGCGCGCCCGCGATCAAAGCGGCCAGCGCCACACTGGTAAGCGGCGGCGCGCACAGGAAGCCCTGGTAGATGGCACAGCCTTCGGCGGCGAGCAGATCGCGCTGCTCTTCGGTCTCGACGCCTTCGGCAATCACGATCAGGTTGAGCGAGCCGGCCATGTCGATGACACTGCGGACCACCACGCGACCCTGCGGCGACCCCTCAATGTCCTCGCACAAACTCTTGTCGAGCTTCAGATAATCGAGCGGCAGCGCTTTCAGATAAGCGAGGCTGGAATAGCCGGTGCCGNNGTGCCGAAATCGTCGATCGCGATCTTCAGCCCGCCCGCGCGCAATGCCGCGAGCACGGAGGCAGCCGTGGGCAGATCCTCGATCAGCCCGCTTTCGGTGACCTCGACCGTTACCCGCTCCGCCGCGACATTGCTCCCGGCGATCATCGCCAGGAATTTTTCGGCAAAGCCCGGCTGGGCGATGTCCTGCGCGGTCACGTTTACCGCGACCCGCAGATGCCCCAGTTCGCCGGGCCAGACGGCTGCCTGGGCCAGCGCGGTGCGCTGCACATGCTCGGACAGCTGGACGAGATAATCCGATCGCTCCGCGACGCTGAATAATGTTCCCGCACCTAGTTCGCCATAGGCCGGGTGCTGCCAGCGGGCGAGCGCCTCGACCCCGACGATCTCGCCGGTCGCCATCGCCACCTGCGGCTGGAACAGCAATTCGATCTCCCCCGCGTCGAGCGCGCGGCGCAAATCAACCTCCAGCCGGTTGTCCCGCGCCGCTTCCTCTTCAGCCTGCGCGTCGGCGAGCGCGATCGCGCCGCTTTCCTGTGTCTTTGCCTCCGCCAGAGCCGCACTCGCTCGCCGCAGCAGCCCCGCCGAGTTATCGCCCGGCCGCGACACCGCGATCCCGGCACGGCTGGCTATGGTGATCGCCTGGTCGCCGAACACGAA
This sequence comes from Sphingomonadales bacterium UBA2369, assembly GCA_002344055.1. GTDB lineage: Bacteria > Pseudomonadota > Alphaproteobacteria > Sphingomonadales > Sphingomonadaceae > Allosphingosinicella. The sequence goes on along the minus strand of DDTH01000013.1, from coordinate 42,224 downwards.
TGGCCGGGCCAGCGCCTCGACCACCTGTCCTGCCAGCACGCGCGCGTCGGCCGCCTGCGCGGGCGCGCCGAGCAGCACCGCGAATTCCGCTCCGGCGATGCGTGCGACCCGGCTGGCCGGGCCGAAAGCCTCCGCCTGCCGCCCGATCCGCCGTGCGGCGGCATGCAGCACCGCATCCCCATTGGTCCGCCCGAATGCCAGGTTGATCGCATCGAACCGGCTCAGCGCGACGAGCAGAAGCGCTACCGGCCGGTCCTGCGCGCGCTCACCCGTCAGCCGGTCGTTCGCCCATGACAGCAACGCTTGCCTGTCCCCCGCCCCGGTGAGCGCGTCGCGGCTTTCGCCGGTCGCCTCCACAGCGTCCGGCTCACGGCCCTCCCCCGACAGCCGGGCCGCATGCCGCGCGGCAAAGCGCACCGATTGCGCCAGCTGCGCATCGCTGAACGGGCTGACGAGAAAATGGGTGGCGCCGAGCCTATGGAAATCGTCGAGCAGAGCTTCGTCATTCCGCGACAGCAGGACGAGCAACGCCCCGGCATTGGCCTCGACCGTCTCGCCGAGCGCGCGGGCCGCCGCCATACCATCCGTGGCGGCGCCGCGCGCATCGACCACCGCCACCGCCGCGCCGGAGGCCACGAAGCGCGCCTCCGCCTGATCGGCACGGCGCACGGTCACTGGCGCCCAGCCCGAAGCCTCCGCCGCCTTCACGAGCTCGCTTTGCTGCCGGAAGGACAGGATGAAGAGCGGCGCGGCCATGGCGGCTTGTCTAGCCAACGCCCCCGGCCTCGCCAACTGCCGCCGTACCAACTGCCGGCCCGCCACGGCACAGCTCGCGCTTGCGAGCGCCCGCGCGGCGCTTTAGCCTGTCGCCATGACGCGCATTGGCGAGAAAATGGCGCTGGTCGCCTCACCGGCGAAACCCGCGCGCGTCGCCGAAAAGCTGCTGCGCGAACGCTACGACTTCGTGCCGCCGGAAGAGGCCGATCTGGTCATCGCCCTGGGCGGCGACGGCTTCATGCTGCAGACGCTGCACGACATGCTCGCGCGGGAGAAATTGTGCCCGGTGTTCGGCATCAACCGCGGCACGGTCGGCTTTCTGATGAACGAATGGCGGCTGGACGGGCTGCTGGAGCGGATCGAACGCGCCAAGGCATTCTCGGTCGCGCCCCTGGAAATGGTCGCGCACCGAATCAATGGCGATGAAGTCCGCCACCCGGCGATCAACGAAGTGAGCCTGCTGCGCGAAACGCGTCAGACGGCCTGGATCGAAGTGTCTGTGAACGGCCGCGTCGTCGTCTCGCAACTGGTCTGCGACGGCGTGCTTGTGGCGACGCCGGCAGGCTCGACCGCCTATAATTATTCCGCGCACGGCCCGATCCTGCCGCTGAATTCCAAACTGGTGGCCTTGACCCCGATCAGCCCGTTCCGCCCCCGCCGGTGGCGTGGCGCCCTGATCCCCGACGAAACACGCATCGCCTTTCGCGTGCTCGACCCGAAGAAGCGCCCGGTCTCGGCCGTGGCCGATCAGCTGGAGGTGCGCGACATCGACCGGGTGGAGGTCGTGATCGACCGCACGCGGGCGCTCACTCTGATGTTCGATCCGGAACATGCGCTGGATGAACGCATAACGATGGAGCAATTCGCGTCCTAAAGCCTTGCGGACGCCGATCAGGCTGGTATAGGCGCGCTTCGCCCGTGAGGCTGCTCCCCGATAGCTCAGCGGTAGAGTAGGTGACTGTTAATCACTTGGTCGTTGGTTCGAATCCAACTCGGGGAGCCACTTTTCAGCTCCGGTAGATAGCAAAACGGGCAGGCGCACCCTGGTGCACCTGCCCGTTTGCCTTTGCGTCCGCGCGCGGTGCGCCGGAACTCAGTCCAGCGCACCGTGGCAATGCTTGTACTTGCGGCCAGACCCGCACGGGCACGGCGCATTGCGGCTTACCGGTTCCACGCCCGCCGGCATGTCCGGCTGCGGCGATTGCAGCGGCGGGAGGCGCGAGAGGATCGCGCCCGTACCCGCGTCGACATCATACGTGTCGTCATCGCCCGAGAAGGGATCGATGTGGGTCGTGAAAATGTCCGGCATCTGCGGCAGCGGCTGCGGCTCGAAGCTGAATTGGGCGCGGGCCAGCGAACCGGTCACGTCCTCGCGGATCACGCCCAGCATCCGCTCGAACATCGCGAACGCCTCATGCTTATATTCGTCGATCGGCTTGCGCTGGGCGTAGGCGCGAAGGTGCACGACCTGGCGGAGCGCATCGAGCATCGACAGATGCTCCTTCCAGTGATGATCGAGGAATTGCAGCATGTAATTCTTCTCGATCTGCGCCCAGGTTTCGGGCGGAATCTCGGTCGTCTTCTGCTCGATCTGCTTGTCGGCCAGCGCCTGCAGCCGCTCGACGAACATCTCCGGATCGACGGCTTCCTCCTTCACCCAATCCTCATAGGGCGGCTCCAGCCCGAACACGTCCGCGGTGCGGGTCTTCAGCAGTTCGAGATCCCATTGCTCGGGATAGGTGTTGGGCGGAATCGCCTCGCCGACGATCTGGTTCACCGTGTCGGTGCGCATGTCGATCACGACCTCGTTGATCGTGTCCGCGTCCATGATGTCCGCGCGCTGCTCGTAAATGACCTTCCGCTGGTCATTCATCACGTCATCATATTCGACGACCTGCTTGCGGATGTCATAATTGCGGGCCTCGACCTTCTTCTGCGCGGTCTGGATGGCCTTGGCGATCCATGGCGAGATGATCGCCTCGCCTTCCTCCAGGTTCGAGCGCACCATCTTCGAGAACATGGTCTGCGGCCCGAAGATGCGCAGCAGATCATCGTCGAGGCTCAGATAGAAACGGCTGAAACCCGGATCGCCCTGACGGCCAGAACGGCCGCGCAGCTGGTTGTCGATGCGGCGGCTTTCGTGCCGCTCCGTGCCGAGCACGAACAAACCGCCGGCCGCGCGGACCTGGTCCTTCTCTGCCGTCACTTCGTCCTTGATCTTCTGCTCGGCGGCGTCGCGCGCCGGGCCGGGCTCCATCTCGCCCAGTTCGTCCTCGATCCGGAACTCGATATTGCCGCCCAGCTGAATATCGGTCCCGCGACCCGCCATATTGGTGGCGATGGTCACCGCGCCAAGCCGGCCTGCCTGCGCCACGATATGCGCCTCGCGCTCGTGCTGGCGGGCGTTCAGCACTTCATGCTTCACCCCGACCTTGGTGAAATAGTCCGACAGAAGCTCCGATTTCTCGATCGACACGGTGCCGACCAGCACCGGCTGGCCCTTGTCGGACGCTTCCTTCACCGTCTTGGTGATGGCCGCGAACTTGTCTTCCTGATTCTTGTAGAATTGATCGACATCATCCTCGCGCTGCACCGGCTTGTTCGTCGGGATGGTGACGACGTTCATCTTGTAGATGTCGTAAAATTCCGCTGCCTCGGTCGCGGCAGTACCGGTCATGCCGCTGAGCTTCGGGTACATGCGGAAATAATTCTGGAAGGTGATCGACGCGAGCGTCTGGTTCTCCGGCTCGATCGTGACCTTTTCCTTGGCCTCCACCGCCTGATGCAGACCATCCGACCAGCGCCGCCCGTCCATCATACGGCCCGTGAACGGATCGATGATGACGACCTTGCCGCCCTTCACGATGTAATCGACGTCCTTCTTGTAGGCCACGTTGGCGCGCAGCGCCTGGTTCAGGTGATGAACCACCTGCGTATTCTCGAAATCGTAGAGGTTGGAGCCGACCAGCAGCCCCTCCGCCTCCAGCACGCGCTCGACCCGCTCCGTGCCTTCCTCGGTCAACGTGACGGCCTTGGTCTTCTCGTCATGCTCGTAATCTTCCGCGTCCAGTTCCTTCACGAAACCGTCGAGGGCGATGTAGAGTTCGCTCTTGTCCTCGGTCGGGCCGGAGATGATCAAAGGCGTGCGAGCCTCGTCCACCAGGATCGAGTCCACCTCGTCGACGATCGCGAAATTGAACGGCCGCTGCGACATGGAGGCGCGGTCATATTTCATATTGTCGCGCAGATAATCGAAGCCGAATTCGTTGTTCGTACCGTAGGTGATGTCGCTGCCATAGGCTTCGCGCCGTTCCTGGTCCGTCAGATTCGGCACGATCACGCCCACGGTCATGCCAAGGAAGCGGTAAATCTGCCCCATCCATTCCGCGTCGCGCCGGGCGAGATAGTCGTTCACGGTGATGACGTGGACGCCCTTCTCGTCGAGCGCGTTCAGGTAGGTGGCCAGCGTCGCGACGAGCGTCTTGCCTTCGCCGGTCCGCATCTCGGCGATCTCGCCGCGGTGGAGCACCATGCCGCCGATCAGCTGCACGTCGAAATGGCGCATGCCCAGCACACGCACCGAGGCTTCGCGTACGGTAGCGAAGGCTTCCGGCAGCACGTCGTTCAGGCTCTCGCCATCCGCGAGCCGGGCGCGCAGCTTGACCGTCTGCGCCTTCAGCTCCTCATCGGACAGCGAGGAAATGTCCGCTTCCAGGTCGTTGATCTGCTTGACGATTTTCTGAAGCGAACGAACGTAGCGATCATTCGACGAACCGAAGATTCTCTTGGCGAAGCCACCGAACATGGGCTGGATTCCTGCTTTTTAATTTGGGGCGCCCGGCGCCAGTTGCGCGGGACACGAAGAAGATAGGACGGAAAAGGGACGCAAACGCGCCCGCGTCACTCGTTCAGGCGAATATCCGCCAGCGGCGCCGCAGCCGGCAACGCGGCGGGCGTGAAGATGATGGGCCGCGATTCGATCGTCGCGGGACGGCGCTGCAAGGGCAGCGTGACGGCGGCCTGCGCCACCGCGGCGACGCGTTCCGCCGCGGGGGCCTGGGCCTCCGCCTGGCTCACCGGCGCTTCCACGGCACGCGTACCGGCGAAGGCGCCGGTGACCGCGCTCAGCAGAGCGGACAGGAGAAGCAGGAACTGCATGCGCGGCCGACATAGTGTCGCAGCCCGCCAAGGTCCATGCCTTGGCCGCACGAGAATATGAGCGCGGAAAGCCGGGCCTTGCCGCTGAAGACCGGCCGACCCGCGGGCTGGCCCTAGAGTTCGCCTTCGAGCCAGCTCTGCAGCTGACTCTTCGGCGCGGCGCCGACCTTGGTCGCGGCCCGTTCGCCGCCCTTGAACAGGATCATGGTCGGGATGCTCATCACGCCATATTTGCCGGCCGTGTCGGGATTCTCGTCGATATCCAGCTTGGCGATCGTCACCTTCTCGCCCAGTTCCTCGCTGATCTGCTCCAGCGCCGGGGCGATCGCCTTGCACGGCGTGCACCATTCAGCCCAGAAATCGACCAGGACGGGGCCTTCCGCCGACAGCACGTCGGCTTCGAAACTGGCGTCGGTAACGGTCTTGGTGGCCATTTTCTCTTATCTCCGGAGCGATGGTTCGGGTTGGAATGTAGGCAGCGCCTTGTCCCGCCTCAAGCGGGCACGGGCGCGTACGCGTCGAGCAGATCGTCGGCGAGCGGCAGCAGCAGCGGCCCGGAAGTGTAGAGCAAGGCCGCGTCGATTCTTCGCCCGGGAAAGATGATTGCGAGAGCGGCGCGATAGGCCGCCATCTGCCGCAGATGCGAGACCGGCGCTTCCTCCGCCCGCTCCGGCACCCGCCGACCGGTCTTAAAGTCGGCGACCAGAATGCGGGTGCCGGTGATCAGCAAGCGGTCAGCGGTGCCGGCAATCACCTGCCCGCCCGCCACCGTCGCCGCGATCGGCGCTTCGGCCAGCGCGTTTGCAGAGAACAGGTCGGCGAAGCGGGGATCGTCGATGACGCGACAGGCGGCGTCGATCAGGGTCTCGCGGAAGGCGGGGTCCGGCGCGTCGCCGGAGCGTTCCAGCCAGGCCTCGGCCCGCGCGCGCCGGTCCTCCGCCGGCACGTCGGGCAGGCGTTCGAACAGGCGATGCAGGAGTTTCCCACGCAGCGCCTCGCGCCGAAGCTCCGGTCCGGGAGGCGGGTAAGGCGCTTCGTCCTCACCAAGGGACGACGGTGCGAGCGGGCGTGGGGGGCGCTCTTCGGCAGGGGCCGCTTGTTTGAGCCAGGCTGGCAAGGAAGAACCACCACCAGCCCCACCAGCAACGGCTGGAGGGGAGTCAGGGGCGTCTGGGCCAGTGATAGCCTGACTCCCCTCCAAGACTCCTTGGAGGGGTTGGGGGTGGTCCCTGGTCACAGCACCATGCGCGATCGCCCCGCCCCAATCCGCATCCTCTTCCCAGCCGGCATCCAGAGCAGCCAGCCCCCGCTCGACCGCCGTATACCAGCTCTCCTCCGGCGGGGCCTTCGCCCGTGCGCCCAGCGCGCCGCCGACATACAGCCGCTCCCGCGCCCGGGTCATCGCGACGTAGAGCAATCGCCAATGCTCCTGCCGGTCGCGCTCATCCTTGGCGGCGATGATGGGTGAGAGCCGCTCAATCTCCAGCCCCTTGGCCGGACGCGGCACTGGCACGACGCCCTCATCGCCCATCGGCAGGCCCGCGAAGCGCACGCCGCCGCCCATCCGCTTGGGATCGGCGCAGGCATCGGCCAGGATCACCACCGGAGCCTCCAGTCCCTTCGCGCCATGCACGGTCATCACCCGCACGGCATCGCGCGGCGCGGAGGGATCGCGCGTGATCTCCACCGTGCCGCGCGCGAACCAGTCCAGGAAACGCGCCAGCGAAGGCGCGCCATTCTTCTCGAACTCCAGCGCGCTGGTCAGCAATTCCTCGATCGGATCGCGCGCCTCGACGCCCAGCCGCGCCTGCAATTTGCGCCGTCCGTCCAGCGGCCCCGACAGCAGACGCTCGAAAAATTCGTGCGGGGTGGCGAGGTCAGCGTGGCCGAGCATGTCGTAGAGCGGTTGCAGGTTCAGCTGGCTCTGCGCGCGCAGCCATGGCCAGAGCGCCTTCCCTTCGCGGCCTTTCGCCGCTGCATACAGATCGTCCTGGCTCCAGCCGAGCAAAGGCGAGACGAGCAAACCGGCGAGATTGAGGTCGTCCAGCGGCTGGATCGCGAAGCGCGCCGCCGCGAGCAGATCCTGCACCACCAAAGGCGCCGACAGGGTCATCCGGTCGACGCCCGCCACCGGCACGCCCTCGGCATGCAGTCGCGCGACGATCAGCCCGGCCAGTTCGCCCCGGCTCCTGAGCAGGATCAATATATCCTGCGGCTGGAGCGGACGGCGCTCCTTCCCGACCGGGAACGGCCGATCGATCCAGGCCTTAACCTGCCGCGCGAGTTTGCGCGCATAGAGGCGAACGGAATCGCTCAGCCAGCCTTCCTCGCCTTCATCCTCTTCCTCGGCCTCGGCGACAAACGGCCGCCACAGGGTCACGGAACCGGGCAGCTTAGCATTGTGGCTCTCATGCCGGTTGGGCAGGCTCGGCAGACCGATCGTTTCGTGCCCGAGTTCGCCGATGACGCTATCCACCGCTTCCAGCACAGGCGGGGCGGAACGGAAGCTCCGGTCCATCGACAGGTCAAGAAAGGCCGGCGGCAACTCATCGGCGCGCGCAATCCGGAACCCGCCAGACTTCTGGATCTCGTCTCTCTTTGCCTCCCGAAATGCGTTGGCACTTCCGGCGAATTTGCTTCGCGCTCGCTCGAATTCGGCAGGATCGGTACCCTGGAAGCTGAAGATCGCCTGTTTGAAGTCGCCGACAGTGAAGATCGTGCGATGCCTCCGGCTCCAATCCTCGCTTGCGAAAAACTCCCCGGCGAGCGCCTCCACGATCCGCCATTGCGCGCGGTTCGTATCCTGCGCCTCATCGACCAAGATGTGATCCGTCTGCTGGTCGAGCTTGTAGCGGACCCAATCGCCCATGCCCGGCGTCGCCAGCAACTTCTCCGCCTCGCGGATCAGGTCGTCGAAATCGACCAGCCCCTGCGCCCGCTTTGCCTCGGCATAGGCGCCGGCAAAGGCCTGCCCGGCCCGCAGCCCGGCTGCGGCGAGCGCGACCCACTCCGCCGTCCGCCACATGGTCAGCAGCCGCCCGCAGGATTCCGCCAGCCGCGCGGCATATTCTGGATAATCGGGCGCGACCTTCAGCAGCCCGGAACTCGCCTTGCGCGGCTCACCCTTGCCGGTGACGAACACGCCGAGCAGATCGTCTAGCGATGCCGCCCGCGCCGCCGGATCGGCTGCCCGCCACGCCGCTATCCGGTCGGCAAAGCCCAGTCCGGTCGCGGTACCCCACGCGGCATTCGCCTCTGCCGCACGCGCCAGAGACGCCATGTCGAACCGGTCGTCGCCGCATTCGGCAGCGATCAAATCCTCGATCTCGCCCTGCGCGAGTCCGAAGGCGTCGCGCAGTCGAGGCTCGATCCCCTGCGCCGCGCCGAGCGCCGCCATCGCAGCCGGCACCCGCGCCGCGGCCTGCAGCAGGCCTTCGGCCGCCGCCTCGCCGAAGCGCAGCGACAGCGCCTGCACGTCGCGGATCAGCGGCAAGTCGCCGCCTTCCTCCGCCCGCACCAGCAGATCGGCCAGGGTCGCGCGCGCCAGCACCTGCTGCTCGCGATCCTCCAGCGGCCGGAAGCCGGGCGTCAGGCCCGCCTCGGCGGGGAAGGAACCCAGCAGGCTTTGCGCGAATGCGTGGATGGTCTGGATACGCAGGCCGCCGCCGGGCGCCTCCAGTACCCGCGCGAACAGGCTGCGCGCCAGTTCGAGCAAAGGGGGCGCCGGCACCTCGCCGAGATTTTCGAGATCGAGTTCCAGCGCCGCCCGCTTCAGCCGTACCCAGCGCGCGAGCCGGCCGTGAATGCGCTGCGCCATCTCGGCGGCGCCCGCCTTGGTGAAGGTCAGGCACAGGATTGTCTCGGGCGCGACGCCACGCAGCAGCAGGCGCAGCACGCGCGCGGTCAGCACATGAGTCTTGCCCGTCCCCGCCGACGCGGCGAGCGCGGCATGGTGATCGGGCGACGAAGCGTCGCGCTGAGCACCTTCGAGCCGGTCGAGGGGCTTCAGCCGGCCGCTCAAGTGAGGATCGCGCGCATGGGTTCCGCGTTGGTAGGATCGCCAATCTGTGCTGACAAGCAGGGCTGGCGTACCCCATGGTCAGCGTTTAGGCTCGGCCAAACGCAAATGAGGATTGTCACCCAATGACCGCCAAGCCCGCCGATCCCAAAAAGGCCGCAGACGAAGAGACGCCGCGCAACGAGACGCTGGAAGCGGCGGTCAATGCCAAGCAGGCCGAGGACAAGGCGACGAAGCCGCGCAGCAACAAGGCCTCGTTCGTGCGCGGTGCCGCGGTGGGTGTGGGTTCGGCGGCGCTGGTGGCCGCCCTTCTCTACGCGAACCGCTCGCGCAAGGATAAGAACTGAGCGGTCAGCCCAGCCGCGTCGAAGCGAGCACGCGTTCCAGCACCGCCGGGTGCAGCGGCTGGGTGAATTCGCAGGTAATGCGGTAGCCGTCGATATCGACAACCCGCGCCGGCCAGCCTTCCAGCCCCGGCAGGGTGATCCAGAACAAGCGCCCCGGCTCCACCGCGCCATAGGACATGAAGCGGATCTGCCGCGTATCGATCGATTCCACGTCGATCGACCAGCGCCGGGCGCCATCGCGGACCCGCGCGGGCAGGTTCAGCGCGATCTCCTCGCCGCTCGCCGGCGCCTCACGTTCGAGCAGATCAAGATCAACCACGGCTTCACCCTTCTTCAATTTCGGCCGGTGGCGGCGGCGCAACCACGGCATCAATTCCTGCCACGGCAGCTCCGGCTCGAACGCCAGACCCGCCGAACGGCCCTGTACCCAGCGCACCGTCGCCGGCGCGGGCCGGAACCCGTCGAGCGTCAGCGTCACTTTCTCCTGCGCCACGAGCGGCGTGCGTGCTTCGATCCGGGCGCCGCCGTCGGAGAGGTTCGCAATCGTCACGATCTCGCGCCGCGAGCCGGCCTCCAGCCAGGCGGAGCAATGCAACTCGACCCGCGGCATCCGGCGCGCATCGCCGGGCTGCTGCACAAGGTTGCGCGTGATGAGCGCGAACAGGTCCGCTTCATCGTCGAAGCGCAAGCCGACATCATTGCCCTGGACCCAGTCCACCAGCCCGCTCAGCCGGTCGCCAGTCAGCAATTCCAGGTCGAGCCGTTCGCCCGCCTTCACGTCGCCTTCGATGGAAAGCACCGCGCCCATCGGCGTGATCTTGCGGATGAAGCAGATTTCACGAAGGCTGCCCCGGCCGATCGCACCCGGCTGCAGCCGCGCCCGGTCCTCGCGCTGGATCAGCCCGTTCGCGCGCGGCGCCTCGTCGCTGAGCGAGTAGATTGTATCGACGCGGTCCATTCCGTCCCTCGCACCCGCGCGCATCGCGCACGGGCGTGTTCCTCAGCGGCGATTGTCCGGCGAAATGGTAAACAAATGCTTGCGGCCATGGCTCTTTTCGCCTTGCTGGAACTGCAATAGGGCGCATCGGGCCATGATCCCGACCCGCACCGCCCGATGAGCCTTGCCGACCTCCTGCCTTTCATCCTGATCGGCTTTGCCGCGCAGCTGGTGGATGGCGCGCTCGGCATGGCGTTCGGCGTGATCTCGACGACCCTGCTGGTCAGCACCGGCGTGCCGCCCGCCGCGGCGTCGGCCAGCGTGCATATCGTCGAAAGCTTCACAACCGGCATTTCCGGAATCAGTCATGCGATCATGCGCAACGTGAACTGGCGGCTGCTGGCGCGGCTGGCCATTCCCGGCATGATCGGCGGCATTTGCGGCGCCTATCTGCTGGCGGATGTGCTCGATGAGGACATCGCCCGGCCGCTCGTCCTGGCCTATCTCGCCCTTATTGGCCTCTATCTGCTCTGGCGGGGAATCAACCATCGCCGCGCCCGCGAGCGGGAGCCGCGCGTGGTCGAGCCGCTGGGTCTGGCCGGCGGTTTCCTCGATGCGGCGGGCGGCGGCGGCTGGGGGCCGGTCGTGACCAGCAATCTGCTCGTCCAGGGTTCCAGCCCGCGCAAGACGATCGGCACGGTCAACACCGCCGAATTCTTCGTCACGGTGACCATCTCTGCGACCTTCATCACCACCCTGGGGTGGGAGGATTTCACCACCGCCACGCTTGGACTGCTGATCGGCGGGATCGCCGCGGCCCCGTTCGGCGCGATCCTGGTGCGCCGCCTGTCGCCCCGCATCCTGATGGTCATGGTCGGCATCGTCCTGACGCTGACCAGCGCCTACGGTATCTGGCGCGCCTTCGGCTGAGGCGGAACGGTCGCGCCCGGCCGCAACAATCGAGTCCGATTCCGTCCCGATCCGGCACAACAGCCTTGCTTGCCGCAAGGATTTGTTGCCAACTCGTTAACCATTGCGAGTGAGTCTGGAGCCGGGCGGATGCGTAAGTCCCTGATTGTCATAGCGTCCGCGCTGATCTTCGCCGTCGCGGGAGCGACTCACGAGCGTCTGCGCTACGACAGCGCCGCCTTTACCGACGTTCGCATCACCGGGGGCAGCGGTCAGCCCGCCGCCGCCCGCGACTATCCGCCCTGCGTGCGCGGCGTGCGCGAGGATCGCTGCATTCAGTTGTACGAGCGCGGTGTGCGCCGCTCCTATCAGCGCTGGCTCGCCGAACGCGGCCAGGGTGGTCAGCAGGTCGCGGCCGCGCCCCGCGCCGGTCAGCGCGCCTATCGCGCCTGTCGTGGCCGTGGCGACGATCGCTGCCGCCAGACCGCGTCCGTCCGCCGCGCCCGTGCCGCTCGGCCGGCCCGCGTCCAGCATGCCCGGCCCGCGCAACGTCAGGCCGTCCGGCGCGCAGCCGCCGCGCGTCCGGCCCGCCCTGCTCGCGTCACCCGCGCCGTCGTGCAGGCCCCGGCCCGCGCCGCGCCGCGTCCCGCAGCCGTTCAGCAGCGCCAGCGCCCCGGCACGCGCCCGGTCGCAACCCACCCCCGCACCGGCGGCACGCCCGGAATCTAGGCCTCAGCGCCCATACCATTCGTCCAGCCGCATGAGCTGGTCGAACTCGCCATAAGGCGCATATTGCGGATGCAACTTGGCGGTGAACGGCTCGCTGCCGGTCAGCCACAATTCGACAGCCGCGATGAAATGCCGTGCAGCCGTTTCGACGAATTCGTCCGGCGCCATGTCACTGCGTTCATCGGCCTTCACGACATGGCCGAACTTGCCCTTGTCCTTGGCCAGCGACCAATATTCGAAGCGGCCCGCCTCCCCCTTCGCCTTCTCGAACCCGTCCGCGCGCGCGATCAGGCCGAGCAGGCCGAGCTGTAGCGAAAAGCCCTCGTCAACCGCCTTGCGGCTCGGCGCCTTGCCGGTCTTGTAATCGACGATGGCCACCCGACCGTCGGCGCAGCGGTCCAGCCGATCCACCGTGCCGCCGAGCGTCACACCGGCCACCTTCGCCTCGCCGCGCAATTCGGCGATCAGCGGCACCCGTCCTTCGATACGCCCTTCCGCCATCTTCTCCTCGACGAAGCGGATCGCCTCGATCAGGCGCGGCTGCCACAAGGCGCGGAGCATCGGGTGAACGCCGGGATCGTCCAGCAGCCGCTCGACACGCGGCGTCAACTTCGCCGGGTCGCAGCCATCCTCATTGAGCCAATCCTCGAGCACCTTGTGCACCGCGCTGCCGCGCCAGGCCGCCGAGGGATCGGCATCGACCGGATCGAGCTGATTCAGCCCAAGTACGCGGCGCGCGTAGAAGGCAAAGGGATCAGCCTTCAGCCGGTCCACCTCGGTCACCGACAATTTGCGCGGCCGTTCCTCGACCGGCGGCGATGGGGCGGGCCGGGCGATCTGCACGAACTCCTCGGTCTGCGGCCGGTCGATCGCCCGCGCCCATTTCGCCAGCGGCAGCGCGCGCGTCACCCCGCCGGTCATCGCCTCGATCCGCAGCCACAGGCGCGACGCCACCGCAGGCGCCCGTGCATCGCGCCGCGAGCGTGTCACCAACACGCGCGGCGCGCCCAGGCCGCACGCGAAATCATGCGCCGCCAGCCCGATCCGCCGCTCCAGCGATGGCAACCCCAGTTCGGCCCTGATGCGCGGCGCCAGCCACGGATCGGGCGCGGGCAAGGCCGGCCACACACCCTCGTTCAGCCCGCCGAGCACCATCAGATCGGCCTGCTGCAAACGCGCCTCGATCAGGCCCCAGATGAACAGGCGCGGATGCTTGCCGTAAGGCGGCCGCACCGCGACGGCGGCCATTGCCTGCTCGAGCAAGGCTGGCAATGCTTCGGCCCGCACTTCCTCCGGCCCATGCTCCGCCGCTTCCTCCAGCGCCGCGACAAGCTCCGCCGCCGCTCGCCCGGCAGGCCCGCGCCACAATTCCTCACCGCAAAGCGCGCTCGCCGTTTCGCGCACCACCGCGATCAGCCGGGCGAGTCCATTGCCGCCCCGCGCCTCCCACGGCCCGCCGCCGGTGTCGAACGCGGCCTCCAACGGCGCGAGCAAAGCCGATGCCTCGTCCCAGAAGAAAGTCGCCGCCTCGCGGATCGGCTTCTCGCGAAAATCGCCTTCGTCGAGATGCGCGGCGACACCGCTCAGACCCGGCGCCGGCCGCGGACCGCGCAACGCCCGGTCGAGGAGGCGAAAGCCGTCCAGCCAGTCGAGCCGCGCCTCCCCTGCCCGCACCAGCGGATGGCCCAGCAGGGTCAGCAGCGCCACCGGCGCGAACCGTTCCGCTGCCGCATTCGCCACTGCGAGCAGCAACGTCCCCGGCGGCGTCTGCGACAGAGGCCGCCCGGCGCTGTCGTCCGCCTCGATCCCCCACCGCGCCAGATGCGCCGTGACCCTTCGCGCCAACGCCCGGTCCGGCGTGACCAGAGCCGCCGTCTTGCCCGGCTCCTCCATCGCCTCGCGCAGCGCCAAGGCAATCGCCTGCGCTTCCTCCGCCGGATCGGCGAGTTCCAGCGCCCGCACCCCGGTCAGGCGCCGGTCAGATGGCTTGAGGTCGTTCCACCGCGCCGTGGCTTCCGCCGGGGCCATCGCATTGCCGATCGCCCGTCCGCGTGCCGCCGTCGCCGCATGGCTACCGCCCCACCGCCAGCGCGCCACATCGTCGCGGACATAGCCCATCTTGGTGAGCAGCAATTTCAGGTGGAATTGCGGGTGCGTCTCCAGATTTCGCGGCGCCCGCAAACCAGCCTCCGCCTCGTGCGGGCCGAGCATATCCCATTCGGCTTGCGGCATGAGCAGATCGAGTGCGGGGAACACCACGCTCCCGGCTTCCAGCCGCGCCACCCGTCGCAGCAGTTTGGCCGCTGACGGCGCCGAGGTCGTAATCCCGGCCGCGCAGACGAAGTCCATCGGCGGCCGCTCCCGCCAGCGCCGCTCCAGCGCCCCCAGCAGCAGATTGCGCCGGGTCGCCAGATCGATCCGCCCGAGCCGCTCCAACGCCTTCGGCCATTGCGTGAGGATCGCGTCGAGCGCGCCGAGCGAGGTCTGCCAATGCTCGGCCAGGTCACCCGTCTCGAACGAAATCGCACTCAGCCGGGAGGGCGGCACATCCTCAACGATCAACTGGTCGAGCGTCCGTCCAAGATCGGCCGCCAGCCGCATCGCCTCGGCGGCATCCACGCCGCGTTCGCGGGCGATCAGCCGTGCGAGCCGCATCTGCCGCTCGATCGGCTCGATCGCGGGCGGGATCGGATCGCCATCGAGCGGATCGAGCATGCCGCCGATTTTCTCGTCCAGCTCCGGGTCGCCCAACGGCACCAGCCGCGGCAACAGCAGCCCGCCACCCGACGCCCGCACGAACGCGTCGCGCACTGCCCGCGCGGCGCGCTGGTTCGGCAGCAGGACAATACCCCGCGCCAGCGCCACCGGATCGCGGCCGTGCCGCGCCAACAGCCCCGCCGCCAGCGCATCCGCGAACGACCGGTGGGACGGAATGGTGTACAGGTTCGGGCGCGGCGAACTCATCCGCTCAGCCTAACGCCTGGCTACAGATTGGCCAGCATCTCCTCGGCGCGCCGGATCGATTCCGGGCGGCCGATGTCAAACCACAGGCCCTGATGGACGGTGCCGTACAGCCGTCCCTTCTCGATCGCGCGGTTCCACAGCAGGTTCGTGGAGAAGGCGCCGCCGGGCAGCTCGCCCTCGAACAGCCGCTTCGACAGCATCTGGATGCCGATATAGACGAAGGGGGCGACGCCGTGCGGGCGGCGGCGGCGCAGGCGGCCGAGTGCATCCATGTGAAAGTCGCCCTTGCCGAGGTGGCAATAGGCCTTTGCGAGCGGCACGAGGAGGAGCAGTGCATCCATCTTCTCGTCATCCCAGTGGGACGCGAGCAGATGCAGGCTGTCCACGGGGCCTTCGACCCACAGATTGTCGGAATTGACCGCGAGAAACGGATCGGCGTCGATCTGCGGCATCGCCCGGACGAGGCCGCCG
This sequence comes from Sphingomonadales bacterium UBA2369, assembly GCA_002344055.1. Taxonomy (GTDB): domain Bacteria; phylum Pseudomonadota; class Alphaproteobacteria; order Sphingomonadales; family Sphingomonadaceae; genus Allosphingosinicella. The sequence continues at coordinate 26,914 of DDTH01000013.1, read as the reverse complement.
CCCGTCTCCAGCAGCATGTCCCGCTCGTCGGAAATGGCGGTCTGCAGCCCGCCTTCCCTCTTCTCGAGATGCGCCTCGAGCGCGTCCGCCAGATAATGGACGTTCACGACGGCCTTGGTCACGCCGGCCGCTTCCAGCCTGTCCAGCGCGTGATCGATCAGCGGCTTGCCCGCCACCTCGACCAGAGGCTTGGGCCGGCTCGCGGTCAGCGGGCGCATGCGCTTGCCCAGCCCTGCCGCCATCACCATCGCGGTCGAGGGTACGTCCGCGGCCAGGTTCGGCCGCAGCGCCAGCGGCTTGGAAAAACGGCTCATCGCGCCAGCCGCGCCACCGCATTGCCACGCGCTTCGGCGGGCACATTGGCATCGAACCAGGCCTTCACGGGGGCCAGCGCGGGATGCGCAAGATTGCGCTCCACATAGCCCCAGATGCGCGGGTGCATCGCTGGATAGGCCGGCTTGCCATCGCGTTTCCAAAGCCGCGTGAAAATGCCGAGAATCTTTGCGTTTCTTTGCGCACCCAGCACTTCGTAATGGGCCCGAAAAGCGACATGATCGGCAATCGAGGTGCCATTCAGAAAGCGGCCGAGCATCGTGGCCTCCAGCACCGCCGACACGTCGCGCCGCGCATCCTGCAGCAGCGAGACAAGATCGTAGGCGCGATGACCGGCCAGGGCATCCTGGAAATCGAGCAGGCCGAGTTGGCCGAGCTCCGGCGAGACCATAAGATTGTCAGCGTGATAGTCGCGCAGCACCATGACCGGCCGCCGCACCGTCTCCGTCAGCACGGGTGCCAGCACCGTATCCCATGCATGGTGCCAGCCCTCGACGTCGACCGAAAGGCCAAGCGCCGGCGTATACCATTGCACGAACAGATCGGCTTCGCGGCGCAGGGTCGGGGCGTCATAGGGCGCCAGCCCCTCCGGCGCGGGCTGGCTGACGAGCCTGACGGCGATATCGACCGCCTCTTCGTAGATCGCCTGCTCCCGCCCCGGCTCGCGCTGGAGCAAAGGCGCGACCCGGTCGTCGCCGAAATCCGAGAGCAACAGCAGTCCGTGCGCGCGATCGACCGCCAACGGCCGCGGCGCCTCGAAGCCGCGGGCAAGCAGATAGCCCGCAACGGTCAGGAACGGGCCGACATCCTCCTTGTCCGGGGGGGCGTCCATCAGCACCGCCGTCTCGTCACCGCGATGGACGCGGAAATAGCGGCGAAAACTCGCATCGCCCGCGAGCGGACGTATTTCCGCTCCTTCCCAGCCATTTGCGGCGAGGAAAGCGGGGGCTTCCGCGGGCGGAATCATCGTGTCGTGAGCTGGGGCGGTGGCCATCGCCGCTCCCAAGCGGGCGGCGGGGTTGCTGTCAAGCGACGCCCGCTTGGCGGATCGGCTTCCAGCGACAGGCGGAGCGTTTCCGGCCACAGAAAGGGCAGCCGCTCCGGCCATTCGATCAGCAGGGCGGCCGCGCCCAGCGCATCGTCCAGCCCTAACTCCTCAAGCTCGCCCGGATCTTCCACGCGATAGAGATCGACATGCCATACCGGCAGCCGCACCTCCGGCGGGTCGTAGGTGATAACGATGGGAAAGCTTGGACTCGGCACGTCTCCGGCAAAACCCAGACCGTGCAGGACGCCCCGGCACAAGCTGGTCTTCCCAGCCCCCAGCGTCCCGAACAGGGCAATGATATCGCCGGGGCGAAGCAGAGGCGCGAGCGCTCGGCCGAACGCCTCGGTCGCGGCCGCGTCCGGCAGATGGATTGCGCTCATGCTTCCGCCGCGGCGCCTCGCGCGGCGCGGCGTGCGGCGCGCTGCACGGCAGTGCGCGGCAAGGTGATGGTGAAAGCCGCACCCTCGCCCGGCGCGCTCTTCAGCATGATCGTGCCGCCATGCGCTTCGATAAACTGGCGCGCCAGCGGCAGGCCCAGCCCGGCACCGCGCGCGCCATTGTCCCCGCTCTGGCCGTCGCCGGTGCGCTGGAACCGGTCGAAAATCTTCATCTGGTCGGCTTCGGCGATGCCCGGACCCGTATCCGTGATCGCGATCCGCGCCTCATTGTCGTCGCCATCGCAGGTCAGCCGCACCGCACCGCCCGCCGGGGTCGCCTGCACCGCATTGCGCAATATGTTGATCACCGCCTGGCCCAGCCGCTGCCGGTCGCCGGTCGTGATCCCCGCCGAAGGATCGACAACGGACGAGAAGACCACGCCTTTCTCCTCCGCCAGCCCGCGCGCCTGGCCGAGGAGGTCATCCACCATTTCGGCGACATCCACTTCTTCCTCGGCGAGCAGCAGCCCGCCCGTGTCGCTCTGCGTCAGGTCGAGCACATCGTCGATCAAAGCAGACAGCCGCCCGACACTGGCCAGGATCGCCGCCACATATTCCTTCGCGCTGTCCTCCAGCGGACCGGCATAGCCGCCCTCCATCATCTCGGCGAAACCCGCGATGGAGGTTAGCGGCGTGCGCAATTCGTAGCTGATGTTGGACACAAACGCCGTCTTGATCCGGTCGGCTTCCTCCAGCGCCGCAGTGCGTTCACGCAGGGCCGTTTCCACCCGCGCGCTGTCGGTGACGTCCAAGGTCGTGAACAGGACGTCCTCGCCCGCGATCGGGATGGCCATCAGCTGGAATTCACGCCCGTCGGCCAGCGTGATGCGCCCGGCGCGCGTCCGCCGGCTGACGATCGCGCCGCGCACCAGATCGCGCACCATCATCCCCTGCCGCTTGGTTTTCGCGCGCGGCGCCATTTCCGTCGCCAGCGTCTCCACCAGCGGGCGCTCGTCCAGCGCCTCCGCCTCCAGCCCCCAAAGGGTACGGAAACGGTCGTTCCACAATTTCAGCCGCCGATTGGAGGCGAACACGGCGATGCCCTCGGCAAGGCTGTCGAAGGTGGTGTTCTGCACCTGCACCATCCGCTCGCGGTCTGACTCCAGCATGATCTGGCGGGTGCGATCCTCGAAGATCGCGAGCAAACCGCCATCGGGCAACGGCTGGGCGAGGACGCGCAGATGCCGCCGGTCGGGCAGTTCCCAATCTTCCTCGACCGCCTCCGTGCCGGCCAGGAACCACTCCCGCTTCTCGGCCTTCCAACTGGGGAAATCGCGCGGCTCGGGCAGCTTGCGCGCCTCGCGCATGGCGTCGATCACCCGGTCGAATTCCGGCCGGTCGGACAGGAAGTCCGCGCTCAGCCCGAACAGGTGCGCGAACGGCTGGTTGAAGAAGATCAGCCCCCTGTCGCGCCCGAACTGCGCCACGCCCGCCGACAGCCGGTCCAGCATATCGCGCTGTGCCGCCTGAAACCGCGCCAGTTCGGCGCGCGCCTGCTCCTCATCCTCGATATCGATCGCGAAGCCCGCCACGCCGCGTGAACCGACCGGCAGTTCCACGATCCGCAGCATGCGCCGTTCCCCGGCGATCGTCGCGGGCAAGGTGCGGTGACTGGCTGCGCCGCCGGTACGGACATCCGCCGCTTCCTCGACCGCATTGCGGCCGTCTGCTTCGTCGATCAGTTCGACGCCATCGCTCACCACCTGCGCGCCGCTCTCCGCCTCGACCGCCGCGACATAGGCGCTGTTCACCATCGCCAGCGCCAGATCCGGGCCGCGGTGCCAGATCGGGAACGGCGCCGCCTCGATCAGCCGGGTCAGCGCGTCGAGGGCATCGGCGCGCCGCTCCGCATCCGCAGCCGCCGTCGCCGCGCGCGACTCCTCGGCCGTGACGTCGATCAGCCACAGCAAAACGGTGCCGCTGCCGAACCCTGACGGCGCCGGCGCGACCTCGATCCGCACGATTGCGCGCGACCCTGTCGGCCGCAGCACCAGGATGCCGCTTTCTCCCGTGCGCGATGCCGCACGGACTCGCTCGCGCAGCAGCAAGCGGTCGTCCGCGGACAAGGCGCCGTCCGCCAGTTCCTCGATCCTGTCGGGCAAGGCAGAAAGCCCCAGCATGGCCGCGGCGCGCTCCCCGCCCTCAACCGCGCCACCGCGCCGCACCACCACCGGCACTGCTGGCCCACAGGCCACCAGGGCGTTCAGCCGCGCCGCTTCCCGTTTCGCACCCGCGACGAGGCCGGACGCCCTGCGCCCCCGCCAGGCCACCCACAATGCGACCGCCAGCCAACCGCCTGCGAAGAGGGCGAGCGCCACGAAGGTGATCGGGGACAGCGTGAGCATTCCCGCCCTTCTACGAGAGGTTCACCCGGTTGGAAAAGGCCGCACGCCGCAAAACAATGTGGGTCCTGCCGTCGCCTGCAGACGTCGCGCGCGGATCGCCTGCTCGGCCAAGGCCGCGGGCGCGGGCTGCGGCTCCGAGGCTCGCGATCCGGCCCGTACCTTCTTTGCGGAACTGTAGGGGCGCCGAGGAAGAAAGACACCAGTATGGTTTGCAAAGACCCGCCCTAAAGCGAGCATGGGAATAGCAGGTGGAACCACGCTTCTCCAATCTGGTTGGGCAGTCGACCGGTGAACAGGCCTCACCAAAGCTGCATCCCGCAGCCCGCAACCGAACTCACAACAGCCGACAGGCAAAACCCATCGGGACGAGAGTCGCAAATCCGACCGCTTCCCGATGGCCTACGAGGGACGGGACCTAGTTGGACGTGCCCGTGACGAGCGGGCACTGGCCGCATCTCGGGCCTGCTTTGGCTAAGATGCCATCCTTCGGTCCACGGAATCATCGGCCGAGGCTCTGCTCGACATCATTCACATGTCTCATGCCGGATGCCGCATCCCGGCACGCGTTCCTGCCACAAAAAAAGGGCCGCCCCGAGGGGCGGCCCGAAAAGGTGGAACGTTAGCTTCGCTTAGAAGCGGAAGCGCGCACCGGCATAGAAGTAACGACCCATCGGGTTGAACGGGTTGCCGCCTTCCAGACCGGTCAGTTCGTAGGGCGGACGCTGATTCAGCACGTTGTCCACACCCAGGTAGAAGCTGAACTCTTCCGTAGCGTCGAAATTCACCCGAACATTGTGATAAACCACGTCCGGATAATATTTGAACGGACGCGCGTCCGGGTTCGTCGGGCCACGGCCCTGATGCTCGAACTGGGTTTCCCAAGCCAACAGGCTCTGACGGCCGATGAAGTTGGCGCTGTACTGGAAATCGACATCGCCCACGTCGAGGTTCGCGGAGAAGTTCGCGGCCCAGATCGGGTCGCCCAGCGTGCCGTGGAACCGGTCAGAACGATCCGGCTGCGTCAGGTAGCTGTAATTCTCCGACTTCAGCACGTAGGTGGCGATCGCCCGCAGGGTCAGAGTCGTATCGCCGCCGAGGCGGGTACGATACGCCAGGTCGAAGTCGATGCCCTCACGCTTCAGCAACGCGAAGTTGAACGGCGCGTTGATGAAGCTGATGCCATTGCCGGCCGCCGGGATGGCATCCTGGGTCCGACCGTCAAGGCGACGCGAAGTCTGACCGAAGAAAGTGCCATTTTCCAGCGGGTTCGCGCTGGTCCGGCGGAAGACGACCGCGCAGAACTCGTTGTTGATGCCCGTGGGGTCGTCATAGCAACGGTTGATGATGCCCTGACCGCTCAGACCCGCGATAACGTCCTGCACCTCGATGTTGTAATAATCGACGGTGAGGGAGAGACCGGGGATGAACTCCGGCTGGAAGACAAAGCCAGCGGTGAAGCTGTTGCTGATTTCCGGCCGCAGCGCGGGGTTACCCGAGTTCACACCGGCAACACCGGTTCCGGGCACGTTATGCCACGGACGGGTCACCGTGTTTCCGCCCGAGTCCACATAGGTGATCGTGGTCGGGACGCCGGCTGCGAGGCAGTTTGCCGCGCGGGCCGGGTTGGCGGTGATGTTGTTGCCTGCGTTGGTGCCGACACCCGGCTGATCGCACGGATCCGTGAGACCATTCGCGAACGTCTGCAGACCCGGCAGGAACAGATCGCTCAACGTCGGGGTGCGAGCCGCGCGAGCATAAGCCACGCGGAACTTCAGGCTGCTGATCGGCGCCCAGATGCCCTGCACGTTGTAGGACCAGGTGCCTTCCGACGCCGTGCTGTAATCCGAGTAGCGCGCCGCGCCCTCGATCGTCAGCTCGTGGAAGAAGGGCATGTCACGCAGGATCGGGATACGAATTTCGCCGAAACCTTCCAGCACGGTCAGCGCCGGCGGAACGAAGTCCGGAGCCGAGTTCAGGAAGGTGCCGCCATTGGCGGTGAACGGATCGTAAATCGACGATGCGGTCTCGCGCCGATACTCGGCACCCAGAGCGAAGCCGATCGGGCCGCCCGGCAGCTCGAACATCCCCGTCGAATCGCCGGAGATGAAGCCGATCAGGTTCACCTGCTCGGCTTCCTGGTTACGGAACGAGGTGTGCATCACATAATCGAGCGCCGCCTGGTCGCGGGCAGCCGCACCGAAGCCGAACAGGTTGATCGGACGGCACGCCGGATCGTCGTTCGCCGGATTGGCATCGGCGTTGACGGCGCAGACGATCTGGCCGGCACCGTTGCGCACCGCATTCGAGGCGCGGTTGAAGTTCGCAACGTTCACGTTGCCGCCGGTCTCATAATAGTTGGTGGTCCGACCCCAGTTTGCCGACACTTCGTAGCGCAGGTTCGGAGACGAAGCCGAAAGCTCACCACGGGTGCCGACGACGACGCGATAGGTTTCGCGCTCGTGAGTTTCGGCGCGGGTACCGATGTCGTTGTTGAAGCGGACCATCGTGAAGTTGAAGTCGCCGTTCGTGCCGGCGATTTCACGCAGCAGCGACCGGGCCTGATCGCTCAGGAACGGGTTGGCCGTGCTGAACGTCGGGCTGAGGGTGGCGGACAGGAAGGTCGGCTGCGTGGACTGCTGGGTCGCGATCACGCGGACAAACTTCGCCTCGAGGAACGGCTGGAACGCCGGCGAGAAATCGCCGCTCATCAGCAGGTTGCCGACGATACGCTCGTTGCCCGGCAAGAGCATCGCGTCCTCAAGACCGGTCGCGCTCAGGCCGCCAATGACACCGCCGCCGATGGCACGGTTGTCGGTAAAGGGAATGTCGGGCGCCAGCGAACCGTCCGGCAGGAAGGCATAGTTGCGCGAAAGATTGATGCCCGTCGGACCGGTGCCGCCGGCGCAGGTCAGCTGCTGCCGGCGCGCCGTCGACGTATTACAACCGAGCGAGATGTAACCGCCGGTCGAGACGTTGCCGAAAGTGATGCCCGGACGCGTGCCGCCCTGATTGTCATAGAAAGCGGTGTTCGGAATGCCGTCGAAGTTGCGGTTCGGCGCCGCAGTGCTCTGCGTCGTGATCCAGCCCGACGGACCCGTGAGAGCGCCGAGATAGCCACGGTCGCTGTAGAACACTTCCTCGGCCTGCGAATATTCCGCGTGGATCGCGATATTCAGGCGATTGTCGAAAAAGTTCTTACCGGCGATGATGCTGGCAAAATAGTTGCCGCGATCGCCATAGGTGGAGATGCCACCCTGGCCGCGAAGGCGGATGCCCTCGAAGTCGCGGCGCAGCACGAAGTTGACGACACCGGCGATGGCTTCCGAGCCGTAGACGGCCGAGCTGCCGCCCGTGACGACGTCGACGCGCTCGAGCAGGTCGACCGGGATGGTGTTGACGTCGACCTGGAACGAACCCGGGACGGCGGAAACGTGACGGCGGCCGTTGACGAGCACCAGGGTGCGCGTCGTGCCGAGGCCGCGAAGATCGAGAAGGCTGAGGCCCGCGGTACCGATCGAGGTCGTCGAGTTGGCCTGCGAGAAGGTGGAGCGGAGCGACGGCAGGTCGTTCAGCGCGTCGCCGAGCGAAACTTCGCCGCGGCTGGTGAGGTCGCCCGGGCCGACCGAGGTGATCGGAACGCCCGAATCGAGGGTCGGACGCCGGATACGCGAACCGGTGACGACCATGGTGCCATCGCCCTGGGCCGCCTCGGCGACGGGAAGCTGCTCTTCCTCCTGATCCTCGGCCGCCGGATCCGGCTGCCCGCCCGACGTCTGCGCGACCGCAGGCGAGGCGATTGCCAGGCTCAGCGCGATCGAGAGCGCGGATGTCGAAGCAAATGACAGATGACGCATATTGAAAAGCCCCGCTTTTTTGGAAACTGACCGTGCTACATTAACCGCCATTCAGGGAAAGGGAACGGCAAGCGGCCAATTCGCCACAGCTTTCTGGGAAGTGTTACATCCATGTCACACTCTGTGGCGGGCAGGCGTCCCGGCGCGGGAAATCCACGAATCCCGACGCTCAAGCCGAATCCGCCGCAGCCGACGCGGCCGTCCGGCCCGGGTGGTGCCAGCCAGCAGATCGCCCGCGAGAGCACGCGTTCGGCGCCGGCCACCCTCTCCGGCCGGGGCGCGGCGGCCGATATGACCGAACACAAGAAGGGGCCGCCGGAATGATCCGGCGGCCCCTTCAAAATAGCCGTTCTCGGGAACGAGCGCTTAGTAGCGGTAATGTTCCGGCTTGAACGGACCGGTCACCGGCACGCCGATATAATCGGCCTGGTGCTGGCTGAGCGTGGTCAGCTTCACACCGAGCTTGTCGAGGTGCAGGGCCGCGACCTTCTCGTCGAGATGCTTCGGCAGGACGTAGACGTCATTTCCGTAAGTCTCCGCCTTGGTCCAAAGCTCGATCTGCGCCAGCACCTGGTTGGTGAAGGACGAGCTCATCACGAAGGAGGGGTGGCCGGTCGCGCAGCCAAGATTGACGAGCCGCCCCTTGGCCAGCACGATGATCTTCTTGCCGTCCGGGAACTCGACCTCGTCGACCTGCGGCTTGATCTCGGTCCACTTCATATTGTTCAGCGCCGCGATCTGGATCTCGCTGTCGAAGTGGCCGATGTTGCAGACGATCGCCATATTCTTCATCGCCCGCATATGGTCGAGCGTCAGCACGTCCATATTGCCGGTCGCGGTGACGAAAATGTCGGCGCGCGTGGCCGCGTCCTCCATCGTCACGACCTCATAGCCCTCCATCGCCGCCTGCAG
>DDTH01000013.1:0-17837 GCA_002344055.1 Sphingomonadales bacterium UBA2369 | reverse complement strand
TAGAGGCGGTGGACGCCGGTGGTCGTCTCTTCCGAAACGCCCTTGATCGCGGCGACCGTCTTGGTGAGGTAGCCCGGACGCTCCTTCAGGAAGCGGTTCAAGGTCGCGACGAAGATTTCCTCTTCCTCGTTGGACGGCGTGAACAGGGTCTCGCCCGCCTCGACGCGCGCGCCCCAGAGCGCGAACATGGTGGCGTCGCCGCCATCGTCGAGGATGAGGTTGCAGGTCTGGTCCTGACCCCAATCGAAGATGCGGATCACATAATCCCAATATTCCTCGAGCGTCTCGCCCTTCACGGCGAAGACCGGCACGCCCGACGCGGCGATCGCGGCGGCGGCATGGTCCTGCGTCGAGAAGATGTTGCAGGTCGCCCAGCGCAGCTCGGCGCCCAGCTCGGCCAAAGTCTCGATCAGCACCGCGGTCTGGATCGTCATGTGCAGCGAGCCGGTGATCCGCGCGCCCTTCAACGGCTTGGCCGCGCCGAATTCCTCGCGCAGCGCCATCAGGCCCGGCATTTCGGTCTCGGCAATCTCGATCTCCTTGCGGCCGAAATCGGCGAGGGAGAGGTCGGCAATCACATAATCGTCGAACGCGGGCTTGGGCTGAGTCGCCACGGGCTGCTCCTGAGGTGGGTTATCGATGGATGAGGTCTGTGCTCGGCGCGCGCTTAGCCGACCGCGCACTGGATTTCAAATATAAAGATATCTTTATATGTAAGCCTAGGCGGTGCCGTAATCCGCCGTCAGCAGCCGCGGATCGATCCCCGCGCCCTGATAGGCGCTCGCCCAGCGATGCTCGGCGTCCAGGTCGAACAAGAGGGCCTCGTCGCCTTCGGTGACGAACCAGCCATGCCGGCTCAATTCGCCGTCCAGTTGCCCGGCGCTCCAGCCGGCATAGCCGAGCGCCGCGACCCAGCGGCTTGGTCCCCTGCCCGCCGCGATCGCCTTCAGGATGTCGATGGTCGGACTCATCGCCCAGCGGCCGGCCACGTCGACACTCTCCTGCCCGCTCCAGTCGAGCGAGTGGAGAATGAAGCCGCGCGACGGATCGACCGGCCCGCCCAGATGGACCGGCGCATTCGGCGCCACGCCCGGTTCGATGTCGCATTGCTCCAGCAGATCGTGAAAGCCGAGCCGCGGCACGATCCGGCCAAGCCCGATGCCGAGCGCGCCGTCCTGATCATGCATGCACATCGCGATCACCGATCGCTCGAAGCGCGCGTCGCCGATCCCCGGCATGGCGAGCAGGAACTGCCCGGTGACGAACGATTTTTCTTCCACGCGGGGCCTATACAGAAGGTGCCGCCGGGATGCTAATCGCACCTTCCCGATGCCCGACCATGATGCTCTCGACAGGGAAGAGATGATCCCGCAATACCCCGAAGCGCCGCGCGTCACCGTGATCGTCCCCGCCTGGGGCGTCGCCGAACATCTCGGCGAAGCGCTCGCCTCGCTGCAGGGGCAGACGATGGAACATTGGCAGGCGATCGTGGTCGACGATGGCGATGCCGCGGCGGTGGCGGGCGCCGTGGCACCTTTCAGCGACGACCCGCGGATCCGCTTGCTCGTCACCGACAATGCAGGCGCTTCGACGGCGCGGAACCGTGGCATCGCGACTGCACAGACGCCGTTCGTGTCGATGCTCGACGGCGATGACCGCTACAGGCCCGATTATCTGGAGCGCATGCTCGCCGCCGCCGAAGCGGCCCCGGAAATCGGCTTCGTCACCTGCGACGCGCGCATGTTCGGCATCCCTGAATTCGAGGGGCGGATCTTTTCCGAAAGCCACCCGCAGCAGGGCGAGATCATGCTGGAACGGGTCATCCGCCGCGAGGTCTATGTGTTCGGCAGCTGTCTGGTCCGCCGCGAGGCGCTGGCACAAGTCGGCGGCTACGACCCGCAACTGCGCGCGGCCGAGGATCTCGACCTGTGGATCCGCATTCTCGCAGCGGGCTGGCAGGCCGCCCTCGTCCCCCTGCCCCTGGTGGAATATCGCCGGCGGGCGGGATCGCTTTCCGCCGACACCCTCCTCCTCGCCCGCGCCGACCGGCAAATGTATACCAAGACCGTGGCGGCCCTGGCCGGACGCCCGGAGCAGGAGGCGGCCCGCGCAATGCTGGCCCGCTGCGACAATGCCCTCAATATCGAGGAGGGACTGGAGGCGATCGCCGCCGGACGGACCCGCGAGGGTCTCGCCATGATCCGCGACAGCGACCTGCCCCGAAGGTCGCGCAAGTGGCGGCTGGCGATGGCGGCATTCCGGGTCGTGCCCGCACTGGCAGGCCCGGCCCTGCGACTCTATATCCGCCGGCATCCGTTCGGATGATCTTCACCACCGGCGCCGCACCGGCGCCGCGCGACCAAGGAGCGACATTATGGCGATCAGCGTAGGCGACAGCATTCCCAGTCAGACACTCACCAAGGTGACCGCCGAAGGCCCGAGCCAGGTCGACAGCGCCGAATTTTTCCGCGGCCGCAAGATCGCGCTTTTCTCCGTTCCCGGCGCCTTCACCCCCACCTGCTCCGCCCGCCATTTGCCGAGCTTCGTCGAGAAAGCGGAGGAGCTGAAGGCCAAGGGGATCGACGAAATCGCCTGCACCGCCGTCAACGACGCCTTCGTTATGACTGCCTGGGCGAAGGCTTCGGAAGTCGGCGACGACATCACCATGCTCGCCGACGGCAGCGCCGATTTCGCCAAGGCGCTCGGCCTCGACGCCGATTTCAGCAAGTTCGGCATGGGCATTCGCGGGCAGCGCTGGTCGGCAATCGTCGACGACGGCGTGGTCAAGGCGCTGAACGTCGAGGAACCCGGCGGCTACGGCGTGTCGGGCGCCGAGCATATGCTGGGTCAGCTGTAGGAAAGAGGAGCCACCCCCAGCCCCTCCAGCAAAAGCTGGAGGGGAGTCAGGTTCGCGTGCTGGACTCCCCTCCACGCCTTCGTGGAAGGGCCGGGGGTGGTGCTTTCCTGCTTTCGTCCCGGCGTCCGCTCAGCGCGGGACCAGAACAAAATCCACCCCGACAAACACCGGCACCGGCACCTGGCCGTTGGCAGGTTCGAACCGTTCGCGCAGCATCGCCGATTCGCCGCCGCCGGTCATCGCCCCGAAAATCATCGCCATGAAGTCGAAACCGCCGCGCTCCGTAACACGGACGATACGCGCGACGCGCATGCTCATCGCGGCGGCATAGCCTTCCGCGTCAGCGCGTACCTTCGCCAGCGCCTCCGCTCGCGCCGCCCGCCGGGCGACGCTGTCGTCGGAAACGGTCATGGTCGGGCGGCCAACGACGACACCACCGGCCTGACGGATGGCAGCCTGGAGCGCGTCAAGCCGATCGGTCTGCCGCACAATGATCTGAAGGTTGCCGACACTGCTTGGGCGCTCTTGACCGGAAAGCGGCGCCCCCGGGGCAGCGGGTTCTTCCTCGGGCGGTGGCGGCTCTTCGATGTCGAAGATTTCGAGGTTCCTGGTTATCGGGTCTTGGCGAATATCCTCGGTCGCGACGCCAGCGACACGCGCCGCCTCGCGAATGCGCTGCTCGACCGCGTCCCGAGCCGTCTGGGCCGCCGCTTGCGTGCTGCCCTCAGCGCGGAAGTTGACTGCTATTCTGGCCGTATCCGGCCGCGCCTGGCCGACGCCAATGGCGGACAATTCCAACAGGACCTCGTTCGGCGCCAGCTGCTGGGTTGCGGCCGGCGCGGAGACACCCGGCTGGGCGGTCAAAGCCGCCGATCCGGACCAGCCCTGCGCCGACGCGGCGCTCCCGGCAAAAAGCGCGATCGCGATGACCGCCTGACTCACCAGCCGCATTGCCGCCCCCTGTTCTGCTCTTCGAGCCAGCCCAGCAGCGGCCGGAAATATTCCACCATCGGTTGCGCACTCATCTCGCGGCTACCGGTGAACGCTTCCAGCGCTTCCGGCCAGGGCCGCGAGGCGCCCATCGCCAGCATCGCGTTCAGCCGCTCGCCGACCTGGCGGTTGCCGTAGAAGGAGCAGCGGTGCAGCGGGCCGGTCCAGCCCGCCTGGTCGCACGCCGCCTTGTAGAATTGGAATTGCAGGATGCGGGCGAGGAAATAGCGGGTGTAGGAGACGCTCGCCGGCACGTGATATTTCGCGCCCGCGTCGAAATTCCGCTCGGTGCGCGCCACGGGCGGGCGGATGCCCTGATATTGCAGCCGCATTTCGTCCCACGCCGCCTGATAGCGGTCGGGCGCGATCCGGCCGGAGAAGATGCCCCAGCGATAGCGATCGACCAGCAGGCCGAAGGGCAGGAAGGCGATCTTGTCGAGCGCCTGGCGCAGCAGCAGGCGGCGGTCCTGGTCCGCGGTCGGCAGCTGGTTCTGCTGCAGCAGCCCGACCTGCACCAGATATTCCGGCGTCACCGACAAGGCGATCATATCGCCGATCGCCTCGTGAAAGCCGTCATTGGCGCTGTCGAGATAGAGGAAGCTCTGCTGGTTGTAGGCGCGCTGATAATAATTATGGCCCAGCTCGTGATGGACGGTGACGAAATCGTCGCCATTCACCCGCGTGCACATCTTGATGCGCAGATCCTCGACATTGTCGACGTCCCAGGCGCTGGCGTGGCATTGCACCTCGCGGTCGCGCGGCTGGGTGATCATCGACCGTTCCCAGAAGGTCTGCGGCAAGGGCGCGAAGCCAAGCGACGAGAAGAAGCCCTCGCCCTGCCGCACGATCCGCTCCGGCGTGTAATTCGCGCGGGTCAGCAATTGCGTCAGGTCATAGGCTTCCCGCCCGCCGCCGCGCGGCGCGACCACGTCGTAAATATTGCCCCATTCCTGCGCCCACAAATTGCCGAGCAGATCGGCGCGGATCGGGCCGGTGGCGGGCTGCACCGCATCGCCATATTGCCGGTTCAGGCCCGCGCGCGTGTAGCAATGCAAAGCCTCGTAGAGCGGCTTCACCTCGTTCCAGAGCCGCTCGGTGGTCGCCTCGAACTCCGCCGGCGTCATATCGTAGCGCGAGCGCCACATCGCGCCGACATCGTCGAAGCCAAGCTCGTCGGCACCTTCATTGGCGATGGCGGTCAGCCGCTGATAGCCCGCCCGCATCGGGCTGCCGACATTGTCGTTCCAGCTCGTCCACATTTCCTGCAGCTGCGCCGGGTTGCGGACCGTGCCCATCCGCGCCTCGATCTCGTTGCCGGTCAGCGTCTCGCCGTTCATCGTCCCCCGGCCGCGGCCATATTGGGACTGCAATTCGGTGGACAGATTATTCAACTCGGCGGCGGCGCCCTCGCGGCTCGGCGCGGGCAGCGTGAGAGAAGAGCGCAGGATGTTGAGCTTGCGCTGCGTGTCGTAAGACAGGCCGGGCACATCCTGGAAGCGCGCCGCCTCATTGGCATAGCGCACACCCCGTTCAGTGCCGATCGTCCCGAAATAGGCGGCGAGCGCGTCAGTATCCTGCGTGATGTAGGTCGCGTTCACCCATTGCGCGCGGGCGCTGATCGTCGCGAACTCCCGCGCCTCGCGCTCAACCTGGGCGATGAAAGCGTCGGCCTCAGCCGCGGTCGGCGCGACGGGCGTGGTCGACGCGGCCTGATCGGGACCCGCTTCGGCCGCAACCGGCGTGGTCGTATCCGCGCGGTCGCCCGCCGAAGCCGTGGCGCACCCGGCCAGCGCGAGCGCCGAGACGGTGAGAGCGAGAAGGGAGACCTGAGCTTTCATGTGACGCATCCTCGACCTGTTTTCGTTACCAGCCCCCGCGCTTTCCTCGCGCTGGGGCGGGACAGGGTCAAGCGGGAAGAAGGGCCACCCCCAGCCCCTCCACGAAATCGTGGAGGGGAGCCACAGCTCGACTCCCCTCCAGCCCTTGCTGGAGGGGCTGGGGGTGGCACTTTCTTTCTATTTCCCGAAGAAGTCAGCCAGCGCCTGGCCCAGTTCCGGCTTCACCACCGCGCTCATATGCCCGCCCGGAATCGCGACATAGCGCGAGGTCGGCAGCCGCGCGGCGAGGTCCGCCGCCGAGCCATTGTCGAAATCCTCGTCGCCGGTCAGCACGAGCGTGGGCATGTCGATCGCGTCCAGTTCCGCCTCGCCAATGTTCACGAAGCTGTCGAGCAGCAGCAGCAAGGCCTGCGGATCGCCCTTCGTCGTCTTCAGGAAGGCCTCCGCCATCCATTCCGGCGAACCCCGCTCATGCGTGCCGAGATTGGTCAGGATGTTGCGGAAATGCCCGGCCCGCCCTTCCAGCCCGAGCAGCCCCTGCAGCCCCGCCCCGCAGATCGCCAGCCGTCCCGGCTTCGCGCCGCGCGCCACCAGCCGCACCGAGGTACGCGCACCCAGCGAATAGCCGCCCAGATCGTAATCGCTCAGCCCCAATTCCCCGATCAGCGCGAACATGTCGTCGACCAGGATATCGGGCGGATAGTTCGCCGCATCATGCGGCTTCCCGCTTTCCCCGTGCGCGCGCAAATCCGGCATGATCACCCGCCGGCCCGTCGCGACAATCTTCGCCGCATGGCCATAGCGGATCCAGTTGGTGAAGGCGTTGGAGAACAGGCCGTGGATCAGCAGCAAGGGCCGCGCGTCCGGCTCCCCCATTTCATGCCAGGCGAGTTGCACGCCGTCGGGCGCAGTGAAAGAATGCGAGCTGTAGGCGGGTTCGGTCATGCCGCAACCATTTGGTCCGCACGCCGCGCCGGTCAATGGACATTCATCTGCGGCGTGCCATATATGGGCGCCATGACGACTCTGGTCGCTCTCTCTGCCCGCCTCCGCGCCGCTCCGGCCGCCACGGGCCTTTATTATTATCGCCGCCGGGAGTCCCGAACGGGCTGAACCTATTCGTTCAGTTCCCCGGCCTCCCGCGCCCGCCCAGCATCCGCTCGGCGGGCTTTTTCTTGTTTCCCGCAAAGGCTCTTCAGATGTTCCAGGATTTCACGACCGCTACCACCGCCTCCGACTGGCGCAGCCATATCGTCGACCAACAATGGGGCCGCTTCACCGCCGAAGACCATGAGGTCTGGGACCTGCTCTTTGCCCGCCAAGTTGAGCTACTCGGCACCCGCGTGGTGACGCCTTTCCTCGACGGGCTGGACCTGCTGAACCTGTCCCGACCCGGCGTGCCGAACCTCGACGAACTCAATGCCGTCCTCGAGCCGCGCACCGGCTGGCGGACCGTCGCGGTGCGCGGCCTCGTTCACGACGCCGCCTTCTTCGCGATGCTGGGCGCGCGCATTTTCCCGATCGGCAATTTCATCCGCAAGCGCGCCGAACTGGATTATCTGGAGGAGCCGGACTGCTTCCACGATCTGTTCGGCCATATCCCCATGCTCGCCAATCATGGCTTCGCGGAAATGACCCGGCAGATCGGCCGCCTCGGCCTCGCCGCCATCGCGCGCGGCGACGGCGAGCGGATCGCCCGCCTCTACTGGCACAGCGTCGAATTCGGCCTGGCGCGCGAGCATGGCGCGCTGAAGATCCTCGGCGCCGGCCTGGCCTCCAGCTTCGGCGAGGCGCGTTTCGCTCTCGAAAGCGATGGAGTGGAGCGTCTTCCCTTCTCGGTCGAGCGGGCCATGGCAACGGGCTACAAAAGCGACGCCTTCCAGCCGCGCTATCTGGTATCGGAGTCGCTCGACGAGACGATCGCCGGCATCCTCGCGCTGCAACAACCCCCGCCCCGCTCAGGCTGAGCTTGTCGAAGCCCTGCCCTTTCTTTCAGACCCAAGAAGAAGAACAGCCCTTCGACAAGCTCAGGGTGAGCGGCTGCTGGATGCCGAACGGCCCGGATCAATCCGGCATCGCCCCCGTCGCCGCGACCCATTTGTCGACCAAAGCCTGATATTCGTCGGAGCGCTGCTCCTTCAGGCCTTCGGTGTTCAGCCAGGCGCGGTGCATGCTCTCCGCGCCGAAATGGGATTCGGGCTTGAAGCGCGACGGATCGTCGAAGGCGGCGACAGTGAGATCCATGTTCGCGCTGCCCTCGCGGAACATGAAGCCGAGCGAGGTGCCGCACTCCCGGCAATAAGGCCGCCGCGCGATGGGCGAGCTTTCATACCAGTCCGGCGCGTGGCCCCAGTCCACGTCCGCCTGTTTCACATTCTTGAAGGCGATCGACAGGCTGCCGGTCGCGCGCTGGCACATCCGGCAATGGCACAGATAGGCCTCGTCGCTGTCAATCCGTGCCGAGAACCGAATGCGGCCGCACGCGCAGCCGCCGTCCATCCGGTCGCTCATCCTGCTTCTCCTCTTTCTCCAGCGGCAGCGCGGGCTCGCCGGGCATCAGGATCGTCTCGAACATCTTGCGCCAGGCTGCGGGCAGCTCCACCGGCCGCCGCGACGCCCGGCCGACATAGACGTGGGTGAAATGCCCCTCGGCCGCGGCTTCCGCCTGGCCCTTGCCGAAAATGCCGATCCGGTAGCGGACGCTCGACCGCCCGAGTTCTTCCACCGCCAGCCCGATCTCAACGGCTTGCGGATAGGTAAGCGAGCGCGCGTAGCGGCAGCCCGTTTCGACCACGAGGCCGATCGGGTCGCCCTTGGCGATGTCGAGCAGGCCCTGCTCGATCAGCCACTGGTTCACGGCCGTGTCGAAGAAGCTGTAATAGACGACATTGTTGACGTGCCCGTAGGCGTCATTGTCCGCCCAGCGCGTCGCCACCTCGCGCCAGACCTTATAGGCGTCGCGGCCTTTCAACGGAGCCTTGCTCATAGCGCGGCCTCATAGAGGCGCCGCGCATCGTCCTGCGTGATCGGGCAGGGATTGTTCACCAGCAATCGCTCCTGTTTCATCGCCTCGGCCGCGAGCAGATCGAGATGCTCGGTCCCGATGCCGAGTTCCGACAGACGCTGCGGCACGCCGGACGCCGCCGACAGCCGCGCCATCGCCTCGATAAAGCCCTGCGCCCGCCCCTGCTGCCCCTGCCCTTCCAGCGACGGATCGAGCAACGGTCCAAGCTCGGCATAAAGCGGCATCGCGGCGTGCAGATTGTGGCGCAGCACATGGGTCAGCATCAACGCATTCGCCGCCCCGTGCGGCACGTGAAAGTGCCCGCCAAGCGGATAGGCCAGCGCATGCACGCCCGCCACAGGCGCATTGGCGAAGGCGACCCCCGCCAGATGCGCCCCGAGCAGCATCGCCCCGCGCGCCTCGCGATCGTCCGGCCGCGCAATCGCGTCGAGCAGATTGCCGGCGAGCAGCACCAGGGCCTCGCGCGCCAGCAGGTCAGACATCGGATTCTTCAGCCGCGCCGAAGTATAGGCCTCGATCGCATGCACCATCGCGTCGATGCCGGTCGCCGCGGTGACGCCCGCGGGCATTGTCAGCGTCAGTTCCGGATCGAGAATGGCCAGGTCCGCGAGCAAGGGCGGGCTGTTCACCGCCTTCTTCTCGCTGCCGCCGACGGTGATCACCGACACGCCGGTCGCCTCGGAGCCTGTACCCGCCGTGGTCGGCACCTGCGCCAGCGGCAGCCGCCGCCCCGTCGCCTTGCCGACGCCCCAGAGCGTGTCGATCTCCTCGCCGGTGCCGAGCAGGTAAGCGGCCAGCTTGGCGACATCCATCGGACTGCCGCCGCCGACCCCCACGACGCTGGTGCAGCCCTGCCCCGCCGCCAGCGCCGCATTCAGCGTCGCCAGTGAAGGATCCTGCTCCACCGCATCGAAAATGACCGCCTCGATCCCGGCTGCGTCGAGCGAGGCGAGCGCCGCATCCGCCAGCCCGAGCGCCCGCACCTGCCCATCGGTCACGAACAGGCAGCGCCCGGCCGGAAGCTGCGCCCCGAGTTGCGATGTGCTGCCCGCCCCGAACAGCACGCGCGGACCATAAGTGAAGGCGAAGGCCATGCTTCCCCTTAGCCAAAGCGGCCCTTCACACAAAGCTTGGATGGGTGGCTAAAACGCCCGTTCGAGGCGGCTCATCAGGCTGCGCGCCGGGCTGAACGTGTTCGGCGGCACGCTGCTCAACCGGTCCAGACGCCGCACGCGGCCGTACAATTCCTGGCTCGCCGCGATCAAGGCACGCGCCGCATCGGGGAATTCCCGCACCAGCCGCGGGTCGCCTTCAGGCGCATCGCCCAGCCGGCGGTCCGGCTCCAGCGATTGCGCCTTGCTGAGCTCGCCGCTGGCGACGGCACGCTGGGTCAGCAGCCAGGCGATGACGTGCATCAGCCGCGTCGTCACGCGCAGCGACTCGCAGGCGAAATGCACCCGGATCGCCGGGTCCATCGCCGCGCGGTCCTCCTCCGCCTCGACATCGAAATAGGAGCGCGCCTCGTCGGCCAGCACCATCGCCTCGACATAAAGCGAATCGACCAGCTTGGGCGTCAGCATCGCGCGGCGCGTTTCGTCGCTCATCGCGCGAAACTGCCACAGCGGCCGGCCGCGCCGAAGCATTGAATAGGGTTAAGGCGCAGCCTTACTGACCAATATTGGGAAAGGCCGCGCCCGTTCACGCGATGATGTCCGGCACCGCCAGGTCTTCCAGCTGCGCGATTTCGTCCTTCAGCCGCAGCTTGCGCTTTTTCAGCCGCGCGATCTGCAGCTGGTCCGCCACGACCGACGCGCGCAGCGCCTCGATCGCCGTATCGAGATCGCGATGCTCGATCCTGAGGATCGCGAGTCGTGCCGCGTCACTGTCCTGATTGGCTGCTTCCACGCGTCTCTATCCCCCGGCTCGCAGGCCAAGCATATCATGCTCCCAAACGGTCTGGCGCGCAAATTTGCACGTTGGTCGGATCGGGGGAGACAGGAGCGCGTTCGGGAGTCTAGCTTCGGAGGTCCCAATGGCCTTCACTCATGAGGAGACGGGAATGCAGAATGCGCATATGGATGCACTGACCAGCAAGCACGCCAATCTCGACGCGCGCATCAGCGAAGAAAATCTCCGCCCCTTCCCCGACGCGACCACCCTCGCCCGCCTCAAGAAAGAGAAGCTCCGGCTGAAGGACGAAATCGTCGGTCACTAACACCGACTGGTCCAACAAAAAGGGCGGCCCCCCGGCCGCCCTTTTCGCTTAAACCCTAATCGTCGCGCGAGACGCGCTCGTTGCGCTCGTGCCGCTCCTGCGCCTCGACCGTCATCGTCGCGATCGGCCGGGCTTCCAGCCGCGCTAGCGAGATCGGCTCGCCGCTGACTTCGCAAAAGCCATATTCGCCCGTCTCGATCCGGCGCATCGCCGAATCGATCTTGGCGATCAGCTTGCGCTGGCGGTCGCGGGTTCTGAGGTGGATGCCCCAATCCGTCTCGCTCGATGCGCGGTCGGTCAGGTCCGCTTCCTGGATCGGCCCGGCCTTGAGCTCGGCCATCGTCTCCGCGGCCTCGCGCAAAATCCCGTCTTTCCAGCCGAGCAGTTTCTGCCTGAAATAGGCGAGCTGCTCGGGGTTCATAAACTCTTCGTTGGCGCTCGGGCGATACTCGCCGAACTCGCCCAACAGCACGTCACTATGTGCGGTCGCCATACCCCTCCACTCCTCGTCGGCCGGGCTGTACCGGCTGTCCGAACCAGGGACGGAAATCCGTGCAATTCATCTGCATCATTACCTCCCGCCCGGCCGCGCCTATACGCGTGTGCGCAAGGCTCAACAAGTCACTCTAATAGCGATCTAAAATGAACTGTTGCGGAACGGCTGCACTGTTGTGGCCATCGCCCCGCGAATCACTTGCCCGGCAAACGCCCATTGTCCGTTCGGGGCCGCCCGGCCGCCCGGGCCAATCCTTACCGCTTGCCCGGGCAACCGTCCGGGAATGGGACGAAGCGGCGCCCGAACCCCCTCCTGAGGGGTAGAACAGGGTTAACGCGCTTGCGCTTAAACCAACTGTTTGCATCTCCATCGCTACAGCCGCGGCGGGCGGGAAGACCAGCAGGTCATTCCCCAACCTTAGCCGAAGGCGGCGGGAGAAAGAGGTCGGGTATGTCTGTTCGTATGGCGATGGCGAAATTGTGCGCCTGCACGTGCGGTGGCGCCATCATTGGCGGCGGCGCGGTCCATGTCCGCGAGAATCCGCCCGAGCGGCCCGCGGTCGTGCACAGCACCAAGGGACAGCAGGTTCGTACCGCGGCAGCAACCGGCCAGCGCCGCGTCGTGCGCCGGACGATCCGCCGCACGGCCTGCGCCGCGCCCGCGACGGTGACGACCCGCACCTACGCCCAGGCCGCGCCCGGCCCGATCCCCTACGGCCCCGCGCCGATGCCGCCGATGGGCGGCGGCTATGCGATGGGCGGCGGCGGCGGCGGCCAGCTGATCCCGGTCATGCTGGCCGGTGGCAGCACGACCAGCGGCGGCGGTTTCGGCGGTGGCGGCGGCTTCGGCGGCGGCTTCTTCGCCGGCGGCTTCTTCGGCTCCAGCGGTTCGAGCGGCGGCTCGGGCGGCAACATCATCATCTCGTCCACCTCGACCGGCGGCTCGACCTCGACCTCGAGCGGCGGCTCGGGCGGCAGCTCGACCTCCACCTCGACGGGCGGCAGTTCCACCTCGACCGGTGGCAGCTCCACTTCAACCGGTGGCAGCTCCACATCGACGTCGTCGGGTGAGGTTTCCTCGACCAGCTCGACGGGCGGCAGTTCGACCTCGACCTCGTCGGGCGAAGTCTCCTCGACCAGCTCGTCGAGCGGCGATGTTTCGACCAGCTCGTCGACCAGTTCGTCCTCGTCGACCAGTTCGTCGACCTCCAGCAGCACGTCGTCCTCGACTTCGAGCAGCACCAGCAGCTCAACCTCGAGCGGTTCGAGCAGCAAGGGTCCGGGTCCGCATCCGCCCAGCTCCAGCGGCGGATCGAATGGCGGCACGCCGGTTCCCGCGCCGCCGATGATCATCCTGTTCGGCGCGGCCGCCGCGGCTTTGGTCGCCCGTCGCCGGCTCGCGAAGAAGGCTCCCGCGGAAGCGACCGCCCAAGCCTGATTGCCGATCGACTGAAAATGGGCCGTCCCGCGCAGAGCGGGGCGGCCCATTTCGTTAGGCGGCCTGCAAAGCCTTTTCGATCTCGGGCACCGGCATATTGGTCAGATCCTTGGCGACCTCCCCCGCCAGCCGCGCCTCCACTTCCTTGTGATAATGTTTGCGCAGCTCGCCCAGTGTCTGCGGCGGCGCCACCACGATCAAAGTCTCATATTCCTGGCCCAGCGCCTTCTTGCGCAGCATTTCCGCCGCTTCGGCCGCGAACCGATCCTCTTGCAGCTGGTGGAAATCCGTTTCCGAATAGGCACTGCGATTGTTGGCGCCGGGCCGTGAGCCACCCTGGCTCGGCGGCCGGCCGGCGGCGGTGAAGGCGCGTCCCGGCCGGTCGGTGGATTGCTCGCCATCCTTGGGATTATCCTCCTCGCGCCGCACTTCCACCTCGAGCTGCGGATGCGCGGCATCTCCCTCGTTGCGGAAGAACAGCAGTTTCCGGCCGTCGGCGACCAGCACGTGCGCGCCATGGGGAATGTCCATCTCGTTCGACTCCTGATGATTTGGATATGCGAAGTGAACGCGCCCGAGCGGCGCAGGTTCATCCAGCACGGGTTCGTCTTGCGCGCCGCCGACGGCAGGCGCATGGCCGGGCGCGATGCGCATCCTCCTGACCAATGACGACGGCGTCCACGCGCCCGGCCTCGCGATCCTCGAACAGGTCGCCCGGCAATTTTCCGACGATATCTGGATCGTCGCCCCGGCCGAGGAGCAGTCCGGTGCGGGCCACAGCCTCACGCTGACCCAACCGGTGCGCCTCCGCAAACTGGGCGAGCGGCGCTTCTGCGTCACCGGCACGCCGACCGATTCGGTGATGATGGCGATCCAGCAGGTGATCCCGGATCGGCTGCCAGACCTGATCCTCTCCGGCGTCAATCGCGGCGCCAACCTGGCCGAGGATTGCACCTATTCCGGCACCGTCTCGGCCGCGATGGAGGGCGCGCTGGCCGGTATTCCCTCGATCGCCCTCAGCCAGGCGCACAGCCGCGAGGGCCTGGCCGACGCCGCGCCTTTCTCGGCCGCCAGCGAATGGGCCGCGCGGACTCTCGCCCCGTTGATCGGCCGCCCCATGGATCACCGCACGCTGATCAACATCAATTTCCCGCCCCGCGCGCCGGAAGATGTCCAGGGCATCCGCGTCGTGCGGCAGGGCTTCCACAATTATGGCCGCTCGCAGGTGGTCAAGCGCACCGATCCGCGCGGCTACTCCTATTACTGGTTCGGCCTGGCCGCGATCGAACATACGCCGGGCCACCGGACCGATCTGGAGGCGATCGCCGACGGCTATGTTTCCGTGACGCCGCTGCACCTGGATCTCACCCACGAATCCTCGCTGGGGCCGCTGGGGTCGCTCTACGAATGAAACGGCGCGGCCGCGACATCGGCCATTTGCTGCTGCGGCGGCAATCCTCGCTGGGGCCATGGACGCAGTTCGCCATCCGCGTCCTGCTGATGATCGCCCTGCTGGCCTTCATCGTCGGCTTCCACTGGATCGAGCGCGAGAGCCTGCGCGACAATCTCGACGGCCATGTCAGCTTCAGCGACATCATCTATTTCACGATGATCAGCGCGACGACGACCGGCTATGGCGATGTCGTCCCGGTCACCGATCAGGCGCGTCTGTTCGATGCCCTGATCGTCACGCCGATCCGCATCTTCTTCATCCTCATCCTGGCCGGCACGGCCTACACCTTTGTCATCAAGCGCGTCTGGAGCAAATGGATCATGCGGCGGCTGCAGAACGACCTCCACAACCACATCGTCGTCGTCGGCTTCGGCGTGAGCGGCAGCCAGGCCGTGCGCGAGCTGATCGCGCGCGGCACGAAGCCAGGCTGCATCGTCGTGATCGACCGGAATGGCGGCAATCTGGAACAGGCCGAGGAGCTGGGCTGTGCCGTTCTGCAAGCCGACGCGACTCGCGATACGACACTCAGTGCGGTCAAGGTCGATCGTGCCCGCGCCCTGATCGTCTCGGCCGGCAGCGACGATACCTCGATCCTCGTCACCCTCACCGCCCGCCATCTCGCGCCCGAGCTGAAGGTGACGGTGATCGTCCGCAACGCCGACAACGAATTGCTCGCGCGGCAGGCGGGGGCGACCACGGTGATCAACCCGGTCAGCTTCTCCGGCCTGCTCATGGCCAGCTCCACCGACGGCCC
Source organism: Sphingomonadales bacterium UBA2369 (assembly GCA_002344055.1). Classification (GTDB taxonomy): domain Bacteria; phylum Pseudomonadota; class Alphaproteobacteria; order Sphingomonadales; family Sphingomonadaceae; genus Allosphingosinicella. Next base: position 2,772 of record DDTH01000013.1, on the reverse strand, counting down.
CAGCGTCCACGATTACATCTCCGATCTCGCCAGCATGTCCGGCCGGGTGCGGCTGGTGGAGCGCCCTGCCGCGGCGGACGAGATCGGCCAGCCCCTGTCGAAGATCACCACCGGCCTGGGCGTCCGCCTGTATCGCGACGGCGCGCCTGTGGGCTTCTGGGAGGAAGGCGCGAAGGCGGTGCGAGCGGGCGATACGATCGTGGAGATCGTGCCGACCTGTCGCGCGGAGGCGGCGACGGCCTAAAGCCCTCCCCACAAGGGGGAGGGAGATGGGTCACCGGAACGCCGGCTCGTTAAACGCCCTGAGCTTCCGGCTATGCAGCCGCCGGCTGTTCTGCCGCATCAGGTCGCAGGCCAGTATGCCGATCCGCACATGCTCCTCGATCGCCCGTTCGTAGAAGCGGTTGGCCTGACCGGGCAGCTTGATCTCGCCGTGCAGCGGCTTGTCCGACACGCACAGCAACGTCCCGTACGGTACCCGGAAGCGATAGCCCTGCGCCGAGATGGTCGCGCTCTCCATGTCGATCGCTACCGCGCGCGACTGGTTGAACAGCAAGGCGGACGAGGAATAGCGCAGTTCCCAATTGCGGTCGTCGGTGGTCACCACCGTCCCGGTCCGCAGCCGCTCCTTCAGCGCCTCCTCATCCTCGCCGGACACGGTCAGGGCGGCCTGCTGCAGCGCCTGCTGCACCTCCGCAATGGCCGGGATCGGCACTGCCGCCGGGATCACCGCGTCGAGCACATGGTCGTCGCGAAGATAAGCGTGGGCAAGGACGTAGTCGCCAATCTTCTGACTGCCTCTCAGGCCGCCGCAATGGCCGATCATCAGCCACGCCTCGGGCCGCAGCACGGCCAGATGATCGGTGATCGTCTTCGCATTGGCCGGGCCGACGCCGATATTCACGAGCGTGATTCCCGCCCCGCCCTCGGCGACCAGATGGTAGGCCGGCATCTGGAACCGCTTGAACATGCCGTCCGCGACCGCGGCCTCGGCATCGTCATTGCCCGGCTCGATCAGCATCCCGCCTGCTCCGGCCAAAGCGGTAAAGCGGCTGTCCGGATTGTTCACCTCGCCGACGCCCCAGCGGACGAAATGATCGACGTAGCGCTGATAGTTGGTGAAGAGGATGTAGCGCTGGAAATGCTCCGGCGAGGTGCCGGTATAATGGCGCAGCCGGGCGAGGCTGAAATCGGTCCTGAGGCCGTCGAACAGAGCCAGCGGATAATGCGCCCCGCCGCGCGGCTCCCAGATGCCGTCCGCAACCTCGTCGCCGATATGGGCGAGGTCCGGCGCGGGGAAGAGGCGGACCAGATCGGTCGCCATCACGTCCGCGACATCGACGCCTTCGCCGAGCACGTACGCGAACGGTATCTCCTGCTTGCTCGCGCCGACCTCCACCTCGATGTCGTAATTGCTCATCAGGAAATCGAGCTGCTCGGTCAGATAGTCGCGGAACAGGCGTGGCTGCGTCACGCTGACCGAATAGGTGCCCGCCTCGGCCAGCCGCCCCCAGGCGCGCCCCGTCTTCGACCGCGCCGTATCGCCGCCATAGCCGATGCGGATTTCCGGATAGACGAACGCCCCGGCCGCCCGCGCGTCGGCATCAGGCTTCTCGCCACGCTCGATAAAGCGCCGCAGCGCCTCGCGCAGATTGTTCGTTGAGCGGTCGAAACGATCGATCAGTTCGTCGATCAGGGCAGCGGAGGAACTTGTCATGTCCCCGCCTAGCGCGAGTCGCGGCGAAGGCCAAATGTCCTGCCTCCTCGCCGGCCGCGAAGCGGCCCGCCCCTTTTCCTCCGCGCCTCCCTTTCTACCTCCGCGCCTCCGCGTGAACGATTTCTTTTTCACGCGGAGCACGCGGAGAAGAAGGAGAGGCGCGGAGCTTCTCCCAACCCTCTCCATCCTGTATCCGGAAGAGAAATTCTCGCTGAACCGCGCCATCGGCTTCGCCCTGATCGCGGGCGGAGCGTGGGTCGTGTTTCGGTGGTGATTTGCCCGGTCGAATCTAATCGACCAATCGGAAATAACCCTGAAATTTGTCCGGATTCTCATCACGGGAAATCCACAACGTCCTTAGCGAGCCGCCCTTGTCCTCGAATTCTAGCGTATAAGCCTCATCGTAAGGGCTGTATGCCTGTCGAATAAACTTGAAGGTCTCGCCGGCATGAAACGCTGGTTCTGTGGAAGCGACCACATCTTCAGTAACTCGATACATCCGGCCTTCGACGAAGCTGGCTTGGCGGTTTTGATCCATAGGCGCAGCTTTAGCATACTCTAGCGCCCGCACACCAAAATCCCTATCTGCGCCCGCAATCATGGCAACGCGACTCCCCGAGGCCCCGAAGGTGGGCATGGTGTCGCTCGGCTGTCCCAAGAATCTGGTCGACTCCGAGCGTATCCTGACCAAGCTCCGTTCCGACGGCTATGCCATGTCGGCCGATTATGCCGGCGCCGACGTGGTGCTGGTCAACACTTGCGGCTTCCTCGACAGCGCCAAGGAAGAGAGCCTGGAGGCGATCGGCGAGGCGATCGCGGAAAATGGCCGCGTCATCGTCACCGGCTGCATGGGCAAGGAGGCGGAGGTCATCCGCGCCCGCTTCCCCAACGTCCTCGCCGTCACCGGCGCGCATCAGTACGAAGAAGTCGTCGGCGCGGTCCATGACGCGGCGCCGATGCCGCCCAACGCCTTCCTGAACCTGGTGCCGGACAGCGGCCTCAAGCTCACCCCGCGCCACTACAGCTATTTGAAGATTTCCGAGGGCTGCAACCAC
>DDTH01000011.1:125053-303711 GCA_002344055.1 Sphingomonadales bacterium UBA2369 | reverse complement strand
CCGCCGCCGAAGCCGCCGCCACCATAATTGTCGTCACCGAACGAATCGCGCTTGTCTCTGCCGCGCCCGCCGCGATCGCCGCGACGCCCTTTATCAAAACTCATGTGCCTTAAATGCTTCCCGGCGCCCTGACCCCTGTTCGAGACCGCCGAGCAGGGCTGATACGCACGCGCGGTCAGAGAGCCCGGCCGAGGGCACTCTGCCGAGTCGTTTAGCGCAAAACGCCCGCTGCGGCGAGAGGATTCGCCTTAGTTTCGACGTTTTTACGCATGGAACTCACCATTCTGGCTCAATGCCGGGCGAACAGGCCGTGGATCGCGACCAGGATCGCCCCCAGCAAAAGGCCTGCACAGAAGTCCAGCACGGTCGTCGTCAGCCATCCCGCGAAGCCCGCAATGGCCGGCAAAGCGTGCGCCACATTGTCCGCGATCACGTGGAAGATGTGATAGGGCTCGCTCACGCCCAGATTGTTCATGCCGGCGACGACGATGTGGCCGCCGACCCAGATCATCGCCGCGATCCCGATCACCGACAGAAGCTTCATGACGATCGGCATGGCCTTGACCAGGCCGCGCCCGAGCGCCTGCACGCCGCCATTCTTGCGCGCCGCCAGGTTCAACCCGACATCGTCCATCTTCACGATCAGGCCGACCGCGCCATAGACGATAACGGTGATGGCGACGCCCACTACCGCGAGACTCGCAGCGAGCGTCCAGTAGTTCAGCTCGGCGACCCGCTGAGCGGCCTGCGCCAAAGCCGATTCTTCCGGCGGCTTGGTCAGTTCCGCGAGCGCGATCGCCATGATCTCTGCGGACAGGATGAAATCGGTGCGGATCGCACCGGCGATCATCTTCTTCTCATGGTCGGGATCGTTCAGCTCTGCCGCGGTCTCGGCCAGCGTCTCTTTCTTGTGGGTCAGCGAATGCCAGATCTTCTCCGCGCCTTCGTAGCAGAGATAGGCGCCGCCCAGCATCAGCAGCGGCGTGATCGCGGATGGCAGCAGCCAGGTTAGCAGCAAGGCCACCGGCAGGATGATGACGAGCTTGTTGAACAGGCTGCCCTTGGCGATCCGCCAGATGATCGGCAGCTCGCGATTGGGCTGGAAGCCGGTGACGTAGCGCGGGGTCACCGCCGCATCGTCGATCACCACGCCTGCGGCCTTCAGTCCGGCGCGGCCGGCGGCGGCGCCGATATCGTCGATCGAGGCGGCCGCCAGCTTGGCAATCGCCGCCACATCGTCGAGCAAAGCGGCGAGACCACCGGGCATATCTTCTGCACCCCTATCGAATTTTCCGCCCTCTGCCGGGGCAGCGCGCGGCAATCAAGAGCGGCAATCATTGAGCCTGTGACCGGTTACGCCTAAGTTATGCCGATGGCAGTGCATTTTCACGAGGAAGACATCCCCGCCGGCGCGCTGGGACCCGGGCCGATCGCGGTCGATACCGAAACGATGGGGTTGCAGCTGGGCCGCGACCGATTGTGCCTAGTGCAGGTGTCGGACGGCGGCGGCGACGAGCATCTGATCCGCTTTTCGGCGGGCAGCGATTATGCCGCGCCCAATCTGAAGGCGGTGCTGACTGATCCGGACCGGCTGAAACTCTATCATTTCGCCCGCTTCGATCTGGCCTCGATCCGCGCCTATCTCGGCGTGATGGCGGAACCGGTCTATTGCACCAAGACCGCCTCGCGGCTGATCCGCACCTACACCGACCGTCACGGTCTGAAGGAATTGGTGCGCGAACTGCTCGGCCATGAGATTTCCAAGCAGCAGCAATCGTCGGACTGGGGCGGTGACAATTTAAGCGACGCGCAGAAGGAATATGCGGCGACCGACGTGCGTTATCTCCACGCCATGAAGGACATTCTCGACATCCGCCTGGCGCGCGAGGGCCGCACCGCCCTGGCCCAGGCCTGCTTCGATTTCCTGCCGCACCGCGCCTTGCTCGACCTCGCCGGCTGGGCGGAGGAGGATATTTTCGCGCATGTCTGAGCTCGCCGAGCAGGACAGAAGAGTCAAACGCCGCTGGGCGAAGCCGGGATCGTCGCACGACAAGCTCGTCCGCACGCTGAAATACGGCCTGCCGGTGCTGGCCGGCTTGCTGCTCGCCTTCCTCGCGCTCGTGCCGCTGGAGGAACGCAAGGAAGTCAGCTTCCTGGTCGACAAGAGCAAGATCGAGCAGGCCGGCGAGCGGCTGAAGGTCGAGGCGGCGCAATATCGCGGCCAGGACGAGGAAGGCCGTCCGTTCGTGCTGGACGCGCGCTCGGCGATCCAGGCCAGTTCCGCCGATCCGGTGGTGGAGATTGCCGACATGAAGGCGCGGCTGGAAATGGCCGATGGCCCGGCGGAGATCACTGCCGGCCGGGCCCGCTTCAATCCGGACGAAAACAAGGTGGACGTGATCGGCGAGGTGCTGATCACCGGCGCGAACGGCTACCGGCTGCTGACGTCGGACGTGCTGGTCGATCTGCGCGATCGCAGCCTGCGGAGCCGCGGCGCGGTCGAGGGCCAGATCCCGCTCGGCAATTTCAGCGCGGACCGCTTGCAGGGCGATCTGCCCGAACGCACAGTAGTGCTGGAAGGCAATGCCCGCTTGCGGATCGAACAGGGAGCGATCAAGAACAGATGATGCGCCGCCTTCCTCTTGCTCTTTCCGTCGCCGCCATCCTGGTGGCCGTGCCCGCGATCGGGCAGCAGGGCGTCGGCTCGGGCCTGAAGAATCACGACACCAACGCGCCGGTCGATATCGCGTCGGACCGGATCGAGGTGAACGATCGCGCCGCCCGAGCGATTGCGTCCGGCAATGTCGATATTCGGCAAGGCCGGTTGCGGCTTCAGGCGGAGCGGGTGACAGTCGCGTATGGAGAAGGCGCCAACTCGATCGAGCGGGTCGACGCGACCGGCGGCGTGGTGGTGACCAGCCCGACCGAGACGATCCGCGGCAATACCGGCATTTACGATCTGCGCGCGAAGATCATCACTCTGATGGGCAATGTCTCGCTCAGGAATCCGGATGGCAATCTGAATGGCGGGCGCCTGGTCTATGACCTCAATACCGGCCGCGCCGTGCTCGACGGCGGCGCCCCCGGCGCGCCGGGCAGTTCGACCAGCCCGACCGGCCGCGTGACCGGCCGCTTCACCGTTCCGCAGACCTGAACGGGGTCGCGAGGCGACGCGCCGGCAAATGCAAGCGCCCGGCTTGAGGCGGCCCCTTCCATCGCCTAAGTCCACCCGGGCCTTATGAACGAAGCGACATCGATCCAGCGCGAAGCCGAGAATGCGGGCGTCAACGCGGCGGCGAGCGCGTCGGTGCGCGGGCTTTCCGTCGTCTCGATCGCGAAGTCGTACGACAAGAAGGTGGTGCTGTCGGACGTCTCGCTCTCCGTGGAGCGCGGCGAAGTGCTGGGCCTGCTCGGCCCGAACGGCGCGGGCAAGACCACCTGCTTCTATTCGGTCATGGGGCTGGTGAAGCCGGACAGCGGCCGCGTGCTGCTGGACGGGGAGGATATTACCGGTCTGCCAATGTACCGGCGCGCCATATTGGGCCTCGGCTATCTGCCGCAGGAAACCTCGATCTTCCGCGGCCTCACTGTGGCCCAGAACATCATGGCGGTGCTGGAGATTGCGGAGCCGGACAAGAAGGCGCGGCGCGACCGGCTGGAGCAATTGCTCGGCGAGTTCCACATCGAGCGGCTGCGCGATGCACCAGCGACGGCGCTGTCGGGCGGCGAGCGGAGACGCTGCGAGATTGCCCGCGCGCTCGCGGCCAACCCGTCGATCATGCTGCTCGACGAGCCCTTCGCTGGCATCGACCCGATTTCGATCAGCGACATTCGCGATCTGATCATAGACCTGAAGACGCGCGACATCGGTGTGCTGATCACCGATCACAATGTCCGCGAGACGCTCGACATCGTCGATCGCGCCTGCATCATCTATGGTGGCCAGGTGCTGTTCGCCGGCTCGCCCGAGGATCTCGTCAAGGACGAGAATGTCCGCCGCCTGTATCTGGGCGAGAGCTTCGCGCTGTAAAGACGGGAAAAAGCCGATCTGGGCACGATTCCTGCTTGTTCGGCAATGACAAGGTAAGAATCGCGTGGAATAAGGGCCGGCGATGAGCCTCGCGCCACGCCTCGACCTGCGCCAGTCCCAGTCGCTGGTGATGACGCCGCAGTTGCAGCAGGCGATCAAGCTGCTGGCTTTGTCCAATCTGGAGATTGAGGGCTTCATCGCCGAACAACTCGAGCGCAATCCTTTGCTCGACACCGGCGGACCGGCCGAGGACGGCCCGGCCGCCCAGGCCCCGGAGCCGGATTTCGAACCGGCCGCGCCTCCCGAGGAAATCGCCGCCAGCGACGCGCCTGCCGGCGACGGCGCGCTCGACGTCGATGTCGGCGGCGAGGATTTCCATCAGGACAGCGCCGCCGACCGGATCGGCATGGGCGGCGATGGCGGCCTCGGCATGGGCGGCACCGGCAATGGCGCCGCGCCGGAGGACGGGCCGGATTTCGATGCCTTCGCCGCGTCGGGCGACACGTTGCACGATCACCTCCGGCGGCAGGCGGGCGAGACATTGTCCGGCCTCGATCTCGCCATCGCCGAATTGCTGATCGAGATGGTCGACGAGACCGGCTACCTATCCGGCGCCTTGCCCGAATTCGCGCAGCGGATCGGCGTGCCGCTCGCGGAGGTGGAGCGGGTGCTGGGCCTCGTCCAGACCTTCGATCCGCCCGGCATCGCCGCGCGCAACCTGGCCGAATGCCTGGCCATCCAGGCGAAGGAGGCGGACCGCTACGATCCCTGCATGGTCCGGCTGATCGCCAATCTCGATTATCTCGCCAAGGGCAATTTCGCCGCGCTGAAGCGCATCTGCCAGGTCGATGACGAGGATCTGGCCGACATGATCCGCGAGCTGCGCGCCTACGATCCCAAGCCCGGCCTCCGGTTCGACAGCGGCGATGACCGTGTCGATGCGGTCGCGCCGGACGTGTTCATCTCCCGCCGCGGCATGGGCTGGGCGGTCGAGCTGAACAGCGCCAGCCTGCCCAAATTGCTGGTCAACCGCACCTATTATGCCGAGCTGTCGGGCGGCGCTCAGGACAAGAAGTCCAAGGCCTGGCTGCAGGAATGTCTGGCCGACGCGAACTGGCTGATGAAGGCGCTCGACCAGCGCGCGCGCACGATCGTGAAGGTCGCGACCGAAATCGTGAAGCAGCAGGACGGCTTCTTCCGCGGCGGTGTCGCTTTCCTGAAACCGCTGACCCTCCGACAGATCGCCGAGGAAGTCGGGCTGCATGAGAGCACGATCAGCCGCGTCACCTCGAACAAATATCTCAGCTGCGACCGCGGCCTGTTCGAGCTGAAATATTTTTTCACCAGCGGCATCCGCACCGCCGCGACCGAGGACAGCGCCGGCGGCGAAGGCGTCTCCGCCGAAGCGGTCAAGAGTCGCATCCGCGCCCTGTGTGTCGCCGAAAGCCCCAACGCGATCCTCAGCGACGACAGCCTGGTCGACCTGCTGAAAGCGGAGGGTTTCGACATCGCCCGCCGCACGGTGGCCAAATATCGCGAGGCGATCGGCATCGGTTCGTCCGTGCAGCGTCGGCGGCAGAAAGCGATCGGGGCGCGGGCGGCGTGATGGGAGGAGCCCTCCTGCTGGTCGCGACCATGACAGGAGGCCAGCCTGCTCCGGATGGCTGGAAAATATGCCCCAACGGCGCGCAGTATCGAGTGGATACGGCCTGTCCGACGATCGGGCCTCATCCAACCTACATCTATTTCGATGGCAACGACGCGGCACTGACCGAACGCGCGCGGCGCGCACTCGATTTCCTTGCGGCGAATTGGCACGCCTATCACAGGGGCGGCGGCGGTGCCGGCGAGCCGATCTATCTTTTGGAGGCGCACTCGGATCGGTCAGAGGCTGAGGCTGACGACCTGCCCCTATCGCGTCAGCGAGCGACAGCGATCCGGCAATATCTGCTCAGCAAAGGGTTGCCGCGTGCCGCGATCAACATCCTTCTGGCTGGAGTCTCGCGGCCGCAGCCCGCCGAACGTCACGGGGAGAGTGAAGCGGACAACCGCCGGGTCGTGATCTGGGCGACTCTCCAGCCGCGCTAGGTCGCGAACCCCGGATCCAGCCGGTGCGCCTTGCGCAGCAAGGCCGGCCAGGCCAGCAGATTCGCCACCACTTTCAGCCCCGCCGCGCCCTGTTGCGCCGTCACTTCCGGCGCGCCCTGGGGCGGGTTGTTGATATTCTCCGTGCCGGCGCTCAGCGCCATCACCTGGGCCTGGCAGGCGCGCTCGAAATAATAGAGCTTGATGAAGCATTCGCCGACATTGGCGCCGATCGCGAGGGTGCCGTGATTGCGCAGCAGCATCAGATTCTTGTCGCCCAGATCCTCGACCAGCCGCTCGCGCTCGGCCAGGTCGACCGCGACACCCTCATAATCGTGGAAGCCGATCTCGTGCCGGACGAGCATCGCCGTCTGGGTCAGCGGTAGCAGGCCGTCGCTGTGCACCGACACGGCCTGTCCGTGCGGCGTATGGAGGTGCATCACCGCGCCCGCATCCTCGCGGCCCATGTGCAGGGCTGAGTGGATGACGAAGCCGGCCGGATTGGTGATGAACGGCGTCGGCTCGACCGGATTGCCGTGCTGATCGACCTTCACCAGCGACGAGGCGGTCACTTCCTCGAACATCAGATTATAGGGGTTGAGCAGGAAATGATGGTCCGGCCCCGGCACGCGCGCCGAGAGGTGCGTGAAGATCAGATCGTCCCAGCCGAAATGCGCGACCATGCGGTAAGCGGCGGCGAGATCGACGCGGACCTTCCATTCCTCCTCGCTGACCCGGCCCTGCAGCGACGGAATCTCGACAGAGGCGAGCGGGCTGGCCTGGTCCATGCCCCGGTTGATGGCGTCCACGCGGCCCATGTCAGTCTCCCCAGTCAGTTCGCGAGCGCCGCCACCCTGTCGGGGTGCGCCGCAATGAAGGCGTCCAGTTTGTTGGCTTGCTGCTCGGCGCGAAGCAAGACCGGATAGGCGTCCAGCGGCACGTCGAAACGGCGCGCATTGTAGAGTTGCGGCACCAGGCAGATGTCCGCGAGGCCCGGCGCGTCGCCGAACAGGAAGCGCCCGGCGCGCGGCGCGGCGAGCGTTTCGAGCGCGGTCAGGCCCTCGGTGATCCAGTGTGCGTACCAGCTGTTCCGCGCGGGTTCGTCCTGCCCCAGCTCGTGCTGCAGGTAGCGCAGCACGCGCAGATTGTTCAGCGGGTGGATGTCGCAGGCAATGACCAGCGCCATGGCCAGCACATGCGCGCGGTCGGCCGCGTCCGCAGGCACCAGTCGCGGCTCGGGCCGGGTCGCGTCGAGATAGTCGATGATCGCCAGGCTCTGCGTCAGGCTGTGCCCGTCAATTTCCAGCATCGGCACCAGCCCCTGCGGATTGCGGGCGCGATAGGCGTCGCTCGACTGCTCGCCGGTGCGCAGATCGACGCTGACGCTGTCATATTCCACGCCCTTCAGCTTGAGCGCGATCCGCACGCGATAGGCGGCGGAGGAGCGGAAATAATCGTGCAGCAGCGGGCGCGTCATGGCGCCCGGCATAGCGCGCCCGCCGCCGCCGCTAAAGAGCGGTTACGGCCCGACGTCCGAGCCGCGATTGCGGCGGCGCTGCTCCGCCCGGCGCTCGGCATCGGCGCTGGCGGGTGGCACGGGCATGCCGAGCGCTTCCGCGATCTTCGCGTCCCAGCCGTAAATGTCCGGGGCGAAGACCAGCCCGCCGCCGTCCAGATAGGCGGTGTGATAGAGCAGCCGCACGGGAATCTCCGCGCCGAGATCGATGAAGGTCGTTTCCTGCTCCCGCTGGCCGAGCGCCGCGTCCAGTTCCGCGCGTTTGCCATGGTGATCGGCGATCATCCGGGCGAAGCCGAGCGCGTCGTTCACCCGCACGCAGCCGTGACTCAGGTGGCGTTCCTCCTGCCCGAATGCCGCCTTGCTGGGCGTATCGTGCAGATAGATGGCGTGGTCGTTGCGCATGTCGAACTTGACCAGGCCGAGCGCGTTGTTCGGCCCCGGCTGCTGCACCAGCCGGCCATTTTCGCGCGCCATGTTGCGGCGGGCGAGCGCGGCGGGGCTGAGATTGCCCAGTTCGGCGCGCTCGATCGAAGCGGGCACTGTCCAGTCGGGATTGGCCGACAGCCGGAACAAGGGCGATTGCAGCTGCGGCGTTTCCCAGCCCGGCTCGCCATTCACCACCACCCGCTGATCCGCCACCGCGCCGTCGCGAATGTAGCGCAGGAAGGTCGCGGCGGTGTTCACGTCGATCCGCGTGCGGGCCGGGTCGCGCTCCAGCCAGCGGCGGCGCTCCAGGTTGGCGGCCAGCACGACCGCCCGGTCGCGAGGCACTTCCGGCGGTGCGATCTGCGCGCCTTTCTCCTTGGGCTGGGCGGCATTGCCAGTCTCGGCAGGTGCGGGCTGCGGCTGCTGCGCCGCCTGCAATTGCCCGACATAGGCATCGGACAAAGCCAGATATTCTTCGTCCTGCGGTGCCAGGCTCTCGATCCAGCGGCTCGCATCGCCCCGGCCCACCGCTTCGGCGAGACCGGCGGGAATGTCCACCCGGTTGCGCGGCAGGGTATAGACATTGAACAGCCGCGCCGGATCGACCCGGCCATGGGCGAGCGCATTGGCATAGGCCATTGCCGCCTTGGTCAGCGCCACGTCGCGCTCGGCGGGCGATCCGGCCGCGTCCAGCCCTTCTGCGAAGGTGGCGGGGTTCAGGCCGTGCCGGACGGCATTGTTCAGGGCGGCGCGCAATTGCCCGGCCGCTTCCTCGCTCCACGCCGACTGCCACTGCCGCGCCTCGTAGAAGCGGCGCGTATCGTCGTCCTGCACCGCCGCCTGCAGCATTTCGGGCGTGACGCCGTCTGCCTGCGCGGCCGGCAATCCGCCATCGCCGCCGGAGGAGCAGGCGGGCATGATCAGGGCGATGGCAAGCGCCGCGGCGGCGGCTTTCGGGCGGTTCAGCAGGGACAAGACGCAACTCCGGCACAGACGGTTGAACAGGGCCAACGAGCGTCTCCCCCGCTTTGCTCCCTCTTTGCCCCCGGCGCGGCGACTTTTGCTTGTTTACCAATGCCTAACGCACATGTCGGATAAGCGGCGTGTCCACCGGTGTCTGAACGGAACAGCCATGCACAAAGGCCAGCTCGCCATGCTCCCCCCCGCGGATGGCCGCCGTGCGGAGCGGCGCATCGTCAATCTTGCCGCGAGCCTGCGCGAGCCGGGCGCGGCGATCGTCGATGCCGAAGTGCTGAACCTGTCGACCGATGGCTATGCCGCCAAGTGCGACCTGCCGCTCGAACAGGGCCAGGTCGTGTACCTCAAACTGCCCGGCATCGAGGCGCTGAAGAGCCGCGTCGTGTGGGTCGAAGAGGGCAAGGCCGGCTTCGAATTCTCGACCCCGATCCACCGTGCGGTGATCGACCAGCTCACCGAAAACGAACGCAAAGCCGCCCCCCGCGGCCATTTCGGGCCGCAGCGGATTTATTGAGAGACGCGAGAAGGGCTGGAAAGCAAGCGGCCTGTCGTCCGGGGCGATCCGGTCGGCGCCGGCATGCCGTTGCGAGCCGCCATCCGCCCGCGTAGTGAGACGGCTGTGGTCAGTTTGCGCCAATTCGATTTCGGCCAGCGTTTGCGGACGGTGGGCGGCTCGATCTGTTGTTGCGGCCCGGCGCCTCGATGATCGGCGCCGAACTTGCCCGGGCTGGCGGGCCGATCCCCCCGGGCGAGCATCTGGGTCCGCTGCGGTGACGCCATGAGGTCAGCACAAGCCCCGGGGCCTGATGCTCCGGCCATCGTCATGGGAAGCCCCGAGTGGCTCCCTCACAGGATCACGCAACGCGGTACCATGGTCGAGTTCGTGCGCCTGTCGAGGGACGCGCGGAGGCGAATTCCGTTCATCGACTCAAGATATGTCGATCCCGGGGTGCCTCGCCTGGAACTGCCGATCAGCGCGCTTCCTCCTGCCGCGACCCTTGCCGCCGGAGATTGCCATTTCATTTTCCATTCCGCTTTTTGCTGCTCGACCCTGTTGGGGCGTGCGCTGGAGAGGGAGGGCGTGGCCGCCGTCCTGCAAGAGCCACAGATATTGGCGGATTTTTCCGTGCTGCTCGCGGCGGCCGAAGGAGCTTCGGATCGCCACTCTGAATTGGATGCTGTTCTCGCCCTGATGCAGCGGCCTCATCGTCCCGGCGAGGTCACGATTCTGAAGCTCAGCAATTCCGCAAACAGTTTGATCGAACCCTTGCTCGCGCTTCGGCCGCGGGCCAGCGCAATCATCATGTATGCGCCTCTCCCGCTCTACCTGCTGAAGATTGCGCTTGGGGGCACAACCCGTCGCAAATGGGTTCGATCAACGGCCGGGCTCCTCAAGCGGCATGGGCAATGCGTGGCGAGTCCCGCGCCGGACCTCTCCTTGCTCACGGACCTCGAGGCGGCGGCATATTTGTGGCTCGAGCAGCAGGGTCACTTCGCGCGCTTGCTGGGTGGTCGTTATGCGGAGCGCTTTGCCGTCGTGGAAGCGAGCGACCTGCTCGACGCTCCCGGCCCTACACTGCGCAAAGTGTGGGATCTGTTCGGTCTCCACATTGATGACGACATGCTTTCAGAGATCGTCGGAGGCCCGGCCTTCGCGCAGGAGGCCAAGGTCCCTGGGGAGAAGTTCGACCCGGCGGCACGGCGGATGAATGAGGCGGCCGCGAAATTCGCTTATGGTGCCGAGATCGAAGCCGCTCTGGATTGGGCGCACGGCTTTGCCGAGCGTGCGGGCATACCGTTGAGGCTGCGCTCGACATAAGCACCGCGGCAGCGCCTACTGAGTGCTGCCAGTCTCGAGGTCGGTGCAGAACCAGCAATTCACCGCGAACCGGTAGTCTTCAAACGCCTGGCTCGGACAGTGAACCGGCCGGACCTCGTGGAAGATAAAGGATGGAAAGGCCACGACGCTGTTCTGCAAGGGCTGGATATCCACATGGCCGCCTTGCCCGCCGGCTGAGGAAAAGGGGTGCAGCCGAAGCTCGCCGCCGGAAAAGCCCTTCGGCTCGCGATGGAAATAATAGACGGCGCTGAGCATGCGGTCGTGCTGGATATGCCCAGCCTCGCGGGCATGGAGGCGAGCCTCGCCCGAGAAGGTGTCCCTGTGGGCGGCGAAATGGGCGCCGTCGCCATGGGCGGCGAGATTGAGTTCGATCGAATCGAGGCGGAACTCTCCGATCAGGGTGTTTTTCCAACTTGTTTGAAGCATTTCTTCGAACCGGCGCTTCAGCACGGTTTCCATCGGACCCAAGTCCAGGAGCGTCTCGCAAAGGCGCTGAGTGGGATCGACTATGCCGCCGGCGATCAGCGCTGGCTGAAAGCGCTCCCTGTTGGCCATCGCCCAATCCAGCATGGCCCGGTGGCCATGCGCGTCGAGAAATTCGCCCGATTGATGGAATGGCGTGATCGCGCGACCGAAATCGCCGGTCATCCGGAAATGCTACATTCGATCATCTGTTCATCACTAGCGTCACGGTGGGTTCTGTTCCACTCCGAGCTGGCTGAAGTGGCCAACACGGTCCGCCCAAGGCGGCCCCATCGCGAGAATTCGAGCCGGGCAATCGAGCACAAGGAATTGAAGGTAACAGCGGCCTCACGCCAGGCCCCTCGCGAAACCAAGGATCAAGTGCTGTCCGCAGGCAAGCGGCGTAGCGTCCATCTGAGGGGAGTGGTGCCGCTTAGGTGACTCGAACACCTGACCCCATCATTACGAATGATGTGCTCTACCGGCTGAGCTAAAGCGGCACGCTTCCGGAAGGACCGGGCCATTATCAGCGGGTTCGGGCAAGGGCAAGCCGTGGCTCAGGTCTTCGCGGCCTTGCGCTTCGGCTTCTTCTTCGCGGCGGCGCGGCGGCCGGCCTCCAGCGCCAGCGCGGCCCACTGCAGGAGGACGCCGGCATCGTCATGCACCTCGTCCGGGGCGCGGCGATAGTTCATCGTCCCGGTGCGGCCGTCCTTGAAGGTGTAGCTGAACCTCTCGCATCCGGCCGCGTCCCAGACCGCATCCGTTTCCGCGTCCGCCTTCAGCCAGAATTGGTCGAGGCCGATGATCGCGAAGGTCACGCCGTCCAGATAGAGCGTCGCGCCACCCATCATCGGCCGCTTCGTTACCGTGCCGAGCGGCTCCAGCGCCTCCCTGATCCAGTCGATCAGGCCCTCGTCCACACTCATCCCGGCACGCCGTGATGTGCGTCCCGAATCGCGAGGAACTCGCGGCGGGTCTTCGGGCCGAACGTGGCGAAGCTGGGATTGGGCGCGGCGCGATATTCCGCCCGTCGTCGCGCCAGCTCGCCCGTGCCGTGCAGGGCGGCGACGTCGATCCCGTAAATCCGCGCGCCGTTCAGGCCGAAAATCCTGCGCTTCGCTTCGGGGGTGAGGGCCGGATAGCCGTAGCGCTCCTGATATTCCTCGGAGATTTCGAAGGTGCGGAAGGCCTGAATCTGGTCCTGCGGCGAGCCGTACCAGATGGAATCGGTGCCCCACATGATCCGCTCCTCGCCGAAATATTTGAGCAATTTGCCCATCAGGTGCACGGCCTGGTCTGGCCGGCTCATCACATGCCGCCAGACCGAGCCGAGCTCGGCATAGAGATTGCCCTGATTGGGCCTGAGGCCCGCATCCTGATGCGACTTGATCAGCCGGTCCACGCCCTGCGGCGCGTCCGGATTGTAGGCGCCCTCCGGATACCGCCCCTCCATCCCCGAATGATAGACGAGGAAATTGATGTCGGGATTGGCGACCGCCGCCGGCCCCATGTCGCGCGGGCTTGAATATTCATATTCCAGATTGCCGAGCGGAATCCCCTTGTGCACCGCGACCGTCGTCACCCCGAGCGAACGCGCTTTCTCATAGAAGCGGTTCGCATGATCGTCCTCGTGCAGCCAGATGCCGCGGCCATTCGAGCCATATTGCGGATAGAGCTTCCAGGCATTGGCGCGGTAGCGCTGCACCTTCTCGTCCATCGCCTCGATCTCGCCCGGCTCCTGCGGGAAGACGCCGCCGTGGATCAGGCAGCGGGCGCCGTCGCCGCCGGTCGCCTCGATGATCTCGCGCGCCTCGGCGGCATAGTCGATCGGGGTCGGATTGGGCTGGCCCCAGAGCGCGGAGACCACGGCGACATCGGTGTCGGCGTCCAGGAACACTTCCTTCGCCAGCATCTGCGCAGAATAGCAGTCGAAATTGCCGCCGACGCATTTGCTCGCCTGCCCGAACACCTGGGTCAAAGTGCGGCGCCAGCGCTCCCCGTCCGCGCCCTGCGCCCAGCGGCCGGAGGGTTCGACGCAATGGGTCTGCACGTCGAAGATGAATTCGTCGCCGCCGATCGTGGCCTGCGCCAGCTGGTTGTCGCGCGTCGCCTCCTTCGGGATATTGAACGCGCCGCCGGCATTCGGGTTGGCGGCGTTGCAGGCGGCGAGCGTCGACGCCGCGCCAGCCGCCGAGACCAGAAAGGCCCGCCGCGACAGGCCGAGCGCCTTGGCGCCCTCGTCCGCGGCCTCGTGCGCGAGCCTGTTGGCCAGCCGTTGCTTCGGGTTCAGCGGCCGCGGCATGAACTCGCCATTGCTCGCCGTGTCGATCTTGACCGGCAGGCGCTGGCCTTCGGGATCCAGGTCGTCGGAACGTGGCATCGTTTCTCTCCTCGGCCCCCCTCCCATCATCCCGGCAAGAGCCGCGCGGCGCAACCCGCTCAGCCGCCTGGAATGCCCGTTTCCGCCTGCGTCACCGGGTCCGGCACGCGGCGGCTGGCGGCGATCAGGCAGGCGATCACGATCAGGACCGCGCCCGCCAAAGTGAACCAGCCGACCGGCTCGGCGAAGATGAACCAGCCGAGCAAAGCCGCCCAGATGAAGCTGGTATATTCCACCGGCGCCAGATGCTGCGCCTCTGCACGAGCATAGGCCCAGGCGAGCAGCACGAGCGAACCGAAGGCAAGCACCGCGCCCAGCAGGATCAGCGGCCAATGTTCCAGGGCAGGCACTTCGCCCAGCACTGGCGCGGCGAGCGCCAGCACCAAAGCCGTGATGCCGCTCATGAAGAAGGCGACCTCGACCGGGTTCGCGACCTGTGCCTGCCGCCGCATCAGGATGATGTTGTAGGCGTAAAGCACCGCCGAGCAGAGAATGGCGATCGACCCCGCCAGCGCCTCCGGCCCCAGATCGGCCTCCGCCTGCCCGACGAAAATCACCACGACACCCGCAAGGCCCAGCAGGGACGCGCCGATCGCTCGCCGCTCGATCTTCTCGCCGAGCAGAATCGCGGCGAGAAACAAGGCGATCAGCGGCGCGATGAAGGCCAGAGCGATCGCCTGGGCCATCGGCACGCGGCCCAGGCCCCAGAAGAACAAAACCGCCATTACCGTCGCGACCAGACCGCGGGTGATATGGATGCGCATGATCGCCTTGCCCGGCCAGCGGTTGCGCGTGCCGAGAAAGAAGGCGCCGGCGATTAGCGCCCCCGCGCCATTGCGCCAGGCCAAAGCGTTATAGGTGCCGATCTCCAGCACCAGATGCTTCATCACCGCGTCCATGACCGAAAACAGCGCGATGCCCAGGCAGCCCGCGGCAAAGGGAATGGCGATGGCGTTGCGAACGGGCGGCATGAACCGCCCCTAGCCGCGAGCGGCCGCGCCGCGCCATCGGGATATTGCCCCGGTCAGTGCGAAGGGGAGAATTCGCCGCCGGAAAGTCTCGCGGCCGGCGCCTTCGCGCTCAGCGCCGCGCGGATATTCTGCTTCACGCGCGAGATCACGTCCGACGCGGCGGCCAATTCGTCTTCTGGAATGTCCGCAAAGACAAGTTCGTCCAGCTCGTCGGTCACGACGGCGATATGATCGAGCGCGCCACGACCCTTTTCGGTGATACAGATGCGCTTGACGCGGCGGTCCTTCTTGTCAGACTGGCGATAGACGAGGCCCGCATCCTCGAGCCGGTCGATCAGGCCGCCGACGCTGACTTTCCCGGTCTCCAGGAGGTTCGCCAGTTCAGTCTGGATCATGCCTTCTTCGGCATGACGGGCAATATTGCTCAGCGCCCACCATTGTGCGCGAGTGATCCCCAACGGTTTCAGTGCCTGATCGAAAAATGTCCGGCGCATCCGCGAAACATCGTGAATGAGGAAGCTGAATACTCCCTTGGCTGACGCATTCCGCATGCAAAATACCCTTGATTACTTGGATGGTACTTTCGCATCGTGCGCGGCAACGGTCAATGAAACAATAATATTCGGGCATCAGCCGGCATAGCGCGCTGCGATATTGGCGCGCGGGCGGACTCTGGCGAAAGGTGGCGGAGACGGAGGGATTCGAACCCTCGATACAGTTTCCCGTATGACGCTTTAGCAAAGCGTTGGTTTCAGCCACTCACCCACGTCTCCGGGCCGGCTTGGACGGACGCCTATAGGCATGGCTTCGCCGCGGTTCAACTGTCTCGAAGACGGTTGTTTACCGCCCCACGGACTCGCCTCGCCGCGAAAGCGACTCGCCTCGGCGCTCGTTCATCGACTTGAAAGCAAAGAAATGTTCCCCTCGGCGACCGAGTTTCACGTGTCCAATTCCCGGGGGTCCCCTACGCCATGAGACAGGCGCTCGTCCGTTTCGCCGCCTTCGCCGCTCTCGCGCTCGCCGCGCCGACGGCTGCCTTCGCACAGATTTCCAGCGTGGACCCCGACACCGGCTCCGCCTGGCAGCCGGAGGAAGCGGACGAATGGCAGCCGGTCGAAACGCCCCGCTCCGAACCGCAATATGAGCCGCAGCAGGAATGGGCGCCGATCGAGGCCCCGGCCGAGGCGCGCACACCCGCGCAAGGCAGTGCCGTCCCCGGCTTCAGCGGCGAGATGACCACCACCGGGACCACCCAGGCTTCGGCGACGGTGCCGCGTGAGGACATCTTCTCCGCCGCCACCGGCGTGTTCGGCAGCGGCGCCGAGGGGTTGGCCGGGATCATCGAGGATATCTTGAAGGATCAGGGCGAGCCGATCGCCTATATCGCCGGCGAGGAGGCGAGCGGCGCCTTCATCCTCGGCGCCCGCTGGGGTTCGGGGGTGATGCGCCACCGGCTGGATGGCGACCGCACCGTCTACTGGCGCGGGCCATCGGTCGGCTTCGACGTCGGCGCGGACGCCAGCAAGGTCTTCATCCTCGTCTACAACCTCCGCGATTCGCAGCAGATCTACCGCCGCTATGTCGGCGGCGAGGGGCGCGCCTATTTCGTCGGCGGCTTCACCGCGACCTATTTGCGGCGCGGCGACGTGGTGCTGATCCCGATCCGGCTGGGCGTCGGCGTGCGGCTGGGCGTGAACGCGAACTATCTGCGCTTCAGCGAGCGCAATCGTTGGCTGCCTTTCTAAATTGATCCAGGTAAGCTGAAGCTGTGCTCCGGCGAAGGCCGGAGCGTTGGGGATATGCCTCCACGGCTCCGGCCTTCGCCGGAGCGCGGAATGATCTCAGCCTCCGAACGCCCAAGCGAGCGTTTCGCCTGACTTGAACGGAACAACCTGCGTGCCGGCGGCCGGAAGGCTGTCCGGCACTTTCGTTTCCGCCCGGCGCAGGGTGACGCGATCCTCGTTCAGCTTCAGGCCGTAAAAAGCCGGGCCGTGGATCGAGGCGAAACCCTCGAAATGGTCGAGCGCGCCGTCCGCATCGAACACCTCGGCATAGGTTTCCAGCGCATAAGGCGCGTTGAAGATGCCGGCGCAGCCGCAATCCTGTTCCTTCTTCCCGATGGCGTGCGGCGCGCTGTCGGTGCCCAGGAAGAATTTCGGCGAGCCGGAAGTCGCGGCCTTGCGCACCGCCAGCCGGTGCCGCTCGCGCTTCACGACCGGCAGGCAGTAAGCGTGCGGCCTGAGGCCCCCGGCGAACAGGGCATTGCGGTTGATGATCACATGCTGCGGCGTCACCGTCGCGGCGATGTTCGGTCCCGAGCCTTCCACGAACGCGACCGCCTCTGCCGTGGTGATATGCTCGAACACGATCTTCAGCCCGGGCAGATCGCGCACGAGCGGGGCAAGGATGCGCTCGACAAATACCGCCTCGCGGTCGAACACGTCCACCTCGGGGTCCGTCACCTCGCCATGCACAAGCAAGGGCATGCCGATCGCCTGCATGCGCTCCAGCACGGCCATGATGTTGCGAATGTCGGTGACGCCGTGCGCGCTGTTGGTGGTGGCGTTGGCGGGATAGAGCTTGGCCGCCGTGAACACACCCTCGGCATGGCCGCGCGCAATCTCGTCGGCATCGGCATCGTCGGTGAGGTAGCAGGTCATCAGCGGCGTGAAGGCCGCGCCCGCCGGCAATGCCGCCATGATGCGGTCGCGATAGGCCGCGGCCGCCGCGACAGCCGTCACCGGTGGCGCCAGGTTCGGCATCACGATCGCCCGCGCGAATTGCCGCGCCGTATAGCCCGCCACCGCCTCGAGCATCGCGCCGTCGCGGAGATGAACATGCCAGTCGTCGGGGCGGCGGATGGTGATGCTGGTTGGATCGGTCACCGCGCCTCCCTAACTGGGGAATATGCCCACCACCACCCTCGCCGATCGTGCCCTCATCCGTCTCTCCGGAGAGGATGTGCGCGGCTTCCTGCAGGGTCTGGTCACCAACGACACGGCGGGCATCGCGCCGGAGCGGCCAGTCTGGGCCGCTTTGCTCAGCGCGCAGGGCAAGGCTCTGTTCGATTTCATGCTGTGGGCGGATGGCGAGGATGTGCTGGTCGATTGCGAGGCCGAGCAGGCCGAGGCGCTGGCCAAAAGACTGAAGCTCTACCGGCTGCGCCGCGCGATCGCGATCGAGCTGGAACCCGCTCTGGCCGTCCATTGGGCGCCGAGCGGCGAAGGGCCGCCAGACCCGCGCCTGCCCGAACTCGGTCGGCGCTGGCTCGGCCCGGCGAGCGATCCCGCGACCGGCTGGCGCGAACACCGCCTCCGCCTCGGCGTCACCGAGGGCGCGGCGGAACTGGGCCAGGACAAGATTCTCTGGCTGGAATGCAACGCCATCGAGCTGAATGGCGTCAGCTTCGCCAAGGGCTGCTATGTCGGGCAGGAGAATACCGCGCGGATGAACTGGCGGCAGAAGGTCAACCGCCGCCTCGTCGTCGTGCCCGCCACCGAAGCCGGCCCGCGCACCCGCATTCTCTATCCCGAACTCGGTCTCGCGGTGGAGCATCGCCGCATCGACGATCTCGGCGACGCGCTGCGTCCGGACTGGCTGCAAGCCGCGCTTGCCGCACCGCCCGCCTGACCCGGCCTTTCCTCCCGGGCGGCTTTGCGCCATAGCCTTCTCATGACCCGTATCCTTCCCTTCGCCCTTCTCGCCACCCTGGCCGTCGCCGGTTGCGCCCGTTCCGAAGAAGCCAGCCTGATCCCGCCGGACAGCAATTCGGGCTATAATCAGGTCGGCCGCGTCGGCGTGCCGGAAGAGGATGACCGCGACCCGGCCATCGGCCAGTGGCGCGCCTCGCTGCAGGAAAATGTCCAGGCGCTCGAATTCGGGCCGATGGGGACGGAACCGTTGTTCAGCCTGCTCTGCTCCGGCACGCGCGCCGTATATCTGCAGCGTCATGGCGGTGCTCCCGCCGGGCCGCTCCCGGATATGGAAGTGGAGCGTGGCGAGGTGAGCGAGCGTTTGCCGGTCACCGTGACCGCCGGCGCCGTGCCGATGCTGCGCGCCGAAGTGCAGCTGTCCAGTTCGCTCGCGCAGACGCTTGCCGCGCAGGGCGAAGTGCTGGTGTTCAGGCTCGGCGACACCGCGCCGCTGATCCTTCCGGCCAGCCCGCTGATCGCCGATTATCTGCGCAGCTGCCAGACAGGGTCGCCGCTGCCGACCAGCGTGGGTGACGGTGCCGCGACCGGCAACAGCGCCGCGCCCGCGCCCGAGGCGGCCGGCAACACGGCCGCTCCAGCTGCGGCTCCCGCTCCCGCCCCGGCCGCCAACAGCGCGCAGCCGAAGCAATGACAAGGGGCGGCGCCTTCCTGATCGCGGCCGGTGCGCTGGCGCTGGCGGCGCCGCAGGCGGTCGCGGTGCAGCCCGCCGCCGGCAGTACGGCCAGCGTCGCAGACTGGGCCAATGCGCCGCTCACGCCCGGCGCCTGGGTCTATCATCGCAGCGCGAGCAATGCCCGCAGCCGCGCCACCTTCGGCCCGCGCGGCGCGCCTTTGTTCGAAGTCGCCTGCACCAATCAGGGCAATATCGCTTTATTCCGTCACGGCGCGAGCGCCGGGTCGATCACCGTCCGCACCAGCGCGACGATGCGGGCGCTGACCGGCAATGCGCTGTCCGCCGGCCTGTCCGTCTCGGTCGAGGCCAATGACGCGATCCTCGACGCGATGGCGTTCAGCCGCGGCCGCTATGCGATCGAAGCACCGCGCGTCGGCACGATCGTCGCCCCCGCCTGGCCCGAACTAGCCCGCGTCGTCGAGGATTGCCGCCGCGGCTAGCGGTTCACCGCTCTCCGATCACCCAAACCCGCTCAGCCTGAGCCTGTCGAAGGCCTGTCCTTCTCAACGCTTCTGCCCAAAAGCAGGGCAGCCCTTAGGCAAGCTCAGGATGGACGGGGCGTGGGGCCTATTGCGCCGTCCGCCGCCACGGCCGTTGCGGCGCGGAGCGCGGCCGGGGCGCGAACGCTTCGTCCAGCAGCCGCGCCAGCCGGTAGCCGCCGCGCGCGATCTGCGTGCGCACCACCGGGATCAGTTCCGCGATCTGCGTCTGATTGAGCACCGGTGGTTCGCTCGGCACTTCCGCGCACGGATCCTGCAGCATCGTGCCGTAGGCGAATTGGCGGCTGACGCCCCAGGCTTCCTCCGCCCAATCGGCCACCGTCCCGGCGCGAATCGCCTCCCGGTCGCCGCCATGCTCGGCCATGATGCCGCGCGCATCGGCCTGCGGCGTCGTGATCGCGCGCTCGGCCAGATAGCCGTCCCAGATCGAATGGAGGTTGGAGCGGATGCGGCTGTAATAAGCCGCGAAGCCGTTGCCGCCCCGGTCGCTACGGTCGCCGCTGTGCATCGGCTGGTGCATGTCGCCGACGAAATGGACCAGGAAGGCCAAAGAGGCGAGCCGCTCGCGCGTCGGCAGATTATCGTCCTTCAGCAGCCGCAAATGCCGCTCCACCTGCGCCGACACGCAATTGCCGTCGCGGCAGGGCGTGCGCATGTCGAACGGGCGGCAGATGTTGACGTTCTGATAATGCCAGGTGGCGGTGTAGCTGAACCGGTCGGTCATCGCGCGGATGCAGTCCGGCCAGACGCTCGCATCCTCGATCGTCGCCGCCGGGCAGGTCGGCGTGTCGAGCTGCGCGGAATTGCGGAGCAGGCGCAGGATCTGCGCGCGGGTGCTGGGGCTGACCTCCAGCATCGCGATCTTGGCGATGGTCTTGTGCCCGTAATCCCACCAGGCGGCGGCGGGGGCAGGGGCAAAGGCGACCATCGCCACAAGCAGGATCAGCAAACGCCGCATCGTCATTCGTCTCCGTAAATCGCCACGCTGCGCCCGGCCGGGCTCGCCTGGCCGCGATACATGCCGGGCGTGTTGAAGCTGTAGATGCTATCGCCGCCCGGCGTCACGACAATGACGCCACCCGTGCCGCCCAGAGCGCGCATTTCGGCCATCACCGTGTCGGCGGCCTGCTGCGCGCTGTCCCGCGTGAAGCGCAGCCGCGCGCAGATCTCGTGCGCGACGCCTTCGCGGATAAAGAATTCGCCTGCTCCCGTCGCGGAGACGGCGCAGGCGCGGTTGTCGGCATAGGTGCCGGCGCCGATGATCGGCGAATCGCCGATCCGGCCCCATCTTTTGCCGGTCAGGCCGCCGGTCGAGGTGGCTGCGGCCACGTTGCCTTCCCGGTCGAGGGCCACCGCGCCGACCGTCCCATATTTCAGGTCGATGTCGAACGCTTCTGCCGACGGACGGGCGCGGAACTCCTCCCATTGCCGCCGCCGCTCCGGCGTGTGGAAATATTCGTTCGGCACCTGCTCCAGCCCCTGCTCGACGGAGAATTGATCGGCGCCCAGGCCGCGCAGGAAGACGTGGGGGCTGTTCTCCATCACCCGCCGGGCGAGCGTCACCGGGTGGCGCGTGTGGGTCGATCCAGTGACCGCCCCGGCGCGGCGGTCGCGCCCGTCCATGATCGCGGCGTCATGTTCGATACTGCCTTCATAGGTGAAGACCGCGCCGCGCCCCGCGTTGAAATTGGGGTCGTCCTCCAGCAGCTGCACCGCCGCCTCGACCGCGTCCAGCGCGCTGCCACCGCGTTCCAGCACCGCCGATCCCGCCTGCAGCGCGCGATCCAGCGCCGCGCGAATCGCCGCATCCTGTTCGGGGGTCAGCCGGTCGCGCTGGATCACCCCGGCGCCGCCATGAATCACCAGCCGCCAGGCCGGGCGCTCGTTTCCGACGAATCGTTGCGCACTCGCGGGATCGGTCATCAGCAAAACTCCGGCCAAAGCGAGCAGCAAACGGGCGAGCATCGGCGCATCTCCATCGCCGCCGGCTCATAAGGGGTGGATGCCCCAGGTGAAAGCCGCCTCTTGCCTTTCTCCGTGAATCATATAAATATGATATCATAATTAAATGATGGAGGAACATATGGCCGAACGCCTTGCCCAAAGCGGGAATTTGAACACCAGCAGTGAAACGCGTGCCGTCACCAGCAGCGGCTATCTGATGCTGCTCGTCGTTTTGCTCGCGCTCGGCGCCGCCGGCTGGGGGATCAGCCTCGCCGCCGGCGGGATGAAGCTGACGGGCATATTGATCGCGGCCGGCAGCGGCCTGTTCGCTTTGATCGTCATGTGCGGCTTCTACATGCTGCAGCCCAATCAGGGCGCGGCGATCACTTTGTTCGGCGACTATCGCGGCACCGATCGCGCGACCGGCCTGCGCTGGGTCCTGCCCTGGCTGATCCGCACCAAGGTCTCGGTCCGCTCCAACAATTTCGTCTCCGAGCGGCTGAAGGTGAACGATCTGCGCGGCAACCCGATCGAGATCGCGGCCCAGATCGTCTGGCGCGTCACCGATACCGCCCAGGCTCTGTTCGACATCGACGATTACAAGGCCTTCGTGATCGTGCAGACCGAGGCGGCGGTGCGCTCGATCGGTTCGCGCTACGCCTATGACGATCTCGATCATCACGAGGAAGTGACGCTGCGCGGCAGCCACGACATCGTCAACGCGGCGCTGCGCGAGGAGCTGATCGAGCGGCTGAAGGTGGCCGGCATCACCGTCGACGAATGCGGCCTCACGCACCTTGCCTACGCGCAGGAGATTGCCGGGGCGATGCTGCGTCGCCAGCAGGCGCATGCGGTGGTCGCGGCCCGCGCGATGCTGGTCGAAGGCGCGGTTGGCATGGTGCAGATGGCGCTGGCGAAGCTGTCCGAGAACAATGTCGTCGAGCTGGATGACGAGCGCCGCGCGACGATGGTGTCGAACCTGATGGTGGTGCTGTGCGGCGAGCGCGAGGCGCAGCCGGTGGTCAACGCCGGAACGCTCTACCAGTAAGGCAGAGGTGTCGTGCCCGACGATAGGAAGGCGTTCGCGCTGCGGATCGAACCGGCTTTGTGGGTACAGCTGGAACGCTGTGCCGCGGCCGAGTTCCGCAGCGTGAATGCCGAGATCGAGGTGCTGCTGCGCGAGGCGCTCGCGCGGCGGGGCGTGAAGGTGGCGCCGCCCGAACAGCGCAAGCGCGGGCGGCCGAAGAAGGAGAATGAGGAATGATGCCCGGTCACATGAGCAAAAGGAACAAGCTGGCCCTGATCATCGGCAGCGCGACCGCGATCTTCGGCGGCGTGATCCTGATGCTGGCCCGCCAGTAGCGATCAGGAGGCCTCCGCCGCGGCCTCGGTCCTGTGTACGGGCCGGGGCCGCGCCTTCAGCCCGATCAGCGGCCGGATCGCCGGCACCAGATCGCCGAGCCGGTAGAACAGCCAGCAGCCCGCCACCGTCCCGCACAGCAGGATGACGAAGTCCGCGCCGCTGGACAGCCCCTTCGGCAGAAGCGCGAAGGCGATCACTACGATCAGGGTCTGGTGAATGATGTAGAAGGGGAAGACCGCCTCGCTCAGTCGCGCCCGCCAGACATGGTCGCGGTTCAGCAAGGTGTCGGCGAGGCGCAGCAGCGGCAGGATCATCGCCCACATCATCGCCCCCATCGCTGCCCGGTCGATGATCGCCCACAGATGCGGCAGCTTGGCACTGTCGGCGAAGGCCAGCTCGATCCCCAGCAGCACCGCATAGGCCGCGAGCGCCACGCCCAGCGACAGCCGCCAGCAGCGCGCCACCGCGCCCCACAGCCCTTCATTCCCCGCCAGCGCGAAGCCGATCAGGAAGCAGGGCAGGTACATGGCATCGCTCAGCCAGTCGTCGAACAGGCCGTGCGATTCCCCCAGCGTGAACGCGACGCCGACGCGCACCGGCACGAAGTAGAGCAAGGGCGCCCAGAGCAATCGCCGGCCCTCCAACAGCCAGCCGATCGCCGCCGCCCCGCGCGCCTTCCACGCCTCGGGCACGAAGGCGATGCCCGCGCACAGGACGAGCGTGTAGGCGAACAGATAAGCGACGAACCACAGATGTTCCCAGCCCGGCTGGCTCACCCCGTCCACGGCGCGGAAGCCGAATTCGTCATTCGCGATGAAATGCCAGAAGCCGTGCGGATAGTCGTGGTTCAGCACCAGGTTGATCCAGCTCTGCGGCGGAATGATCAGGATCATCGCGACGATCAGCGGCAGCAGCAGCCGCGCCGACCGTTCGCGCAGAAAGCCGCCCAGCCCGGTGCGCGCCAGCAGGGCCCGGCTAGCGAAGCCGGCGATCAGGAACAGCAAGGCCAGCCGCCAGGGCGTCACGAACAGCATCGGCGCGTTCAGCCATTCCAGCGAGTCGAGCTTCACCAGCCATGTGCCGGGCGAGAATGCGCGGCCGATATGGTGGAGGATCAGCAACATGAACGCGCCGATCCGCAACCAGTCGAGCCCGTAGTGACGGGCGATCGGCGACAGCAGATGCGGCGGCGGGTTCATCGCGCGCGCCATATGCGATGGGCGGTGCCGGACCGATGCAGAGACAGGGTTAACGGATTCTGTGTCCCGCGCCGGCACACGGAATGCCGCTGGTGTGAACGCGGGCGCGTTCATCCTTTGCGAGGAATTCCTCCATTATGGTGCGATTTCAGCGCTGAGGAGGCCCATCATGACTGCCAACCCGATCAGGGACTTCCTCATCGTCGAGGAGGATCAAAGCGCGGACCATGACGCTCAGGTCGATGCGATCCTCGATGCGGTGCGCGCCCATCTGGGCATGGAGATCGCCTTCGCCGCGCGGTTCGAGGGCGAGCAGCGCCGCTTCACCCATATCCGCACCGAATTGCCGGTGCCGCAGCGGCCGGGCGATTGCGAGCCGGTCGAGCAAAGCTATTGCCACCACATATTGGAAGGGCGGCTGCCCGAACTGATCCACGACGCGCAGGACATTCCCTTCGCGCACGAACTGGCGATCACCAAGGCATTGCCGGTCGGCTGCCACATCAGCGTGCCGCTGAAGCTCAAGGATGGCAGCCTTTACGGCAGCTTCTGCTGCCTCAGCCGCGAGGCCGATCACAGCCTCACCCAGCGCGACGTCAACACGGTCAAGGCCTTCGCCGATCTGGCCTCCGACCAGATCGAGCTGGCGATGGGCAAGCGCCGGGAGCGCGAGGCGGCGGTGGCGCGGATCGAGGCGGCGATCGCCGCGGGCCAGCCGGCGATCGTCTATCAGCCCATCCACCGGCTGGCGGACGGCGGCCCGGCGGGAGTCGAGGCGCTCGCCCGCTTTCCCGACCGCGACGAACGCCCGCCTTGCGACTGGTTCAACGAGGCCGCGGCGCTCGGCGTCGGGCTGGAGCTGGAGCTGGCGGCGGTGCGTGCGGCGCTGCTCGGCGTCGCCTATCTGCCCGGCGACATTTATTGCGCGATCAACGTCGCGCCCGCGACCATCCTGTCCGGCGCGCTGACCGCGATCCTGGCCGATGCGCCCCCCGGACGGATCGTGCTCGAGGTCACGGAACATGCGGAGGTTGAATCCTATGCCAGCCTGCGCGAGGCGCTGGCGCCTTTGCGCAGCCGCGTGCGGGTGGCGGTCGACGATGTCGGCGCTGGCTATGCGGGCCTGCGCCACATCCTGGATCTGGAACCCGACATCCTGAAACTGGACATGGGCCTTACCCGCGACGTGCATGTCGATCCGGCGCGCCGCGCCCTGATCGCGGCGATGGTGGATTTCGCCGGCGGCATATGCTGCCGGATCGTCGCCGAGGGCGTGGAGAGCGCGGAGGAGGCGGCGGTCCTGCGCGAGCTCGGCGTCGATTATGCGCAGGGCTGGCATTATTCAAAGCCGATGCCGCCGGTCGCCGCGCAGCAATATCTGCTGTCGGGCGGCGGCGCCTATGCACCCGCACCGCCCGCTGCTGCCGCACCGGCGCGTCGCTTCGCTTGAGGCCGGTCAGCCGCTCCAGCCGGATCAGCGCGCAGGCGCGGGCGGCATCCCGATCATCCGCTCCACCTCGCGGAGCAAGGCCCGATAGCCGTCCTGATTGGTGGTGATCCCGGCAATCGCGACCCGGTTCTGCGGATCGTAATAGGCCATCGTCCCCCAGAAGCCGCTGTGCCAGTAAAAGTCCCGCTCGCCCGCGCGCTTCACAAAGATGCCGAGCCGGTAGATGTGGGCATTGCGGTGCGGCCCCTGCCACAGCATTTCGCGCAGCGTCTCCGGCCGGTCGAACACCCGCCCGTCGAACAATGCCTGGAAGAAAGTGGCGAGATCGCGGGCGGACATCAGCAGCCCGCCGCCGCCATAAAGATCCATGCTGACATCGAAGCCGGTCGCATCCAAGTCGCCCAGATATTGCCGCGCCCGCGCCGGTGCGCTTTCGCGCGCCTGCTCGAACCTTTCCCACCAGGTCGATCGCAGCCCCAGCCGATCAAGCCGCAATTGCTCGCGCACCGCCACGGCCAGATTCTTGCCCGTCAGCCGCTCGATAATGTCGCCGAGCAATATGTAGCCCGTGTCGGAATAGCGGAACTCGGTTCCCGGCGGGCTCTGCGGGTCGGCCCATTGCATCGACAGCCGCACCAGCTCCTCGCGGGTGAAGACATGCGTGGGATCGGCCTGCACCATCGCGATGAAGCGCGGGTCGCCGCCATGGTCGTACAGACCGGCGCTGTGGCTCATCACCTGCCGGACACTGATCCGGCCAGTGTCGAAGCCGTCGGCGCGCAGCAGGGCATCGAGCGCCGGGGTCAGCAGCGGCCCGATCGGCGCGTCGAGATCGATCCGCCCTTGCTCCCACAGCCGCAGCAGGGTCGCGGCGACGAAGGTCTTGGTGTTGCTGGCGATCCGCACCGGGGTATCGATGGTCAGCGCCCGCCCCGGCTCCGCCTCCCCGCTCGCCACCTCGATGCTGGTGTCCCCGCCGATCGCGACGATCGCATGCGGGCGTTCGAGGGCGGCCGGGCGCGGCGGGGCAGGCGGCTGCGCGGGCGCCTGCGCGGCCACGGTGGCCGGCATGACGAGGGCGAGCGCAAGGAGCAGTTTGCGAAGCATGGGCGCAGGCTAACGCAGCCGTATTAGCCGGACAAGACACACGCGCTTGCCCGATAGGATTCCAGCTGATCTATCCTCGTGGATGGACCAGCACACCATCGAACGCCTCGCTCTGCTCGAGGCCGCCACCCGCGATCCCGCCTCGCCCACCTGCTTCACGCCCGTTCGCCTCCGCGCCCGCAAAGACGGCTGGAGCCCCGCCATCCAGCGCCGCTACGTCGCCGCGATCGCGCTGACCGGCAATGCCAGCCAGGCCGCCGCGCTCGCCGGCCGCACCCGCCAGAGCGCCGCGCGCCTCACCCGCCGCCCGGATGGCGCTTCCTTCTCCCGCGCGCTCAGCGCCGCTTATGGCTTCGCGGCGGAGCTGCGGCGGGCGGAAGCCGCGCTCCGCCGCGCGCGCAAAGGTGATGCGGAAGGTTCCCGCGATTTTTTCGCCATGGGGTGTGAACCTTCAGCACCTCAGGAACCTTCCGGCCGCATGCGGGGCGCTGCAATTGTCACGCGAAGCCCCTATGTGGGCCGCGCGCCGGCTGCCGCTCCCATCGCGTCGCCGCCATGCTATAGAGGCCCCATGTCCGTTCGCCCCTGGAGAGACATTCACCGCCGCGCCTCGCGGCAGATCATGGTCGGCAACGTGCCGGTCGGCGGCGATGCGCCCGTGACCGTCCAGACCATGACCAACACGCCGACCAGCGATCCGCGCGCGACGATCGACCAGATCCGCCGCTGCGAGGATGCGGGCGTGGACATCATCCGCGTGAGTTGCCCGGACACGGACAGCACCGCCGCGCTGAAGCAGATCGTCCGCGCGGCCCGCGTGCCGATCGTCGCCGACATCCATTTCCACTATAAGCGCGCGCTCGAGGCGGCGGATGCAGGCGCGGCCTGCCTGCGCATCAATCCCGGCAATATCGGCAGCGCCGAGCGGGTGAATGAGGTCGTCAACGCCGCCAAGGCCAATGGCTGCGCGATCCGCATCGGCGTGAACGCCGGGTCGCTGGAGAAGGACCTTCTCGAGAAATATGGCGAGCCTTGCCCCGAGGCACTCGTGGAATCCGCGCTCGACCATATCAAGCTGCTGCAGGACCGCGACTTTCACGAATTCAAGGTCGCGGTGAAGGCCAGCGACCTCTTCCTCGCCGTCGCCGCTTATCAGCAGCTGGCCGAGCAGGTCGATTGCCCGCTGCATCTCGGCATTACCGAAGCGGGCGGCTTCGTCGGCGGCACGGTCAAATCCTCGATCGGGATCGGCAGCCTGCTCTGGTACGGCATCGGCGACACGATCCGCGTCTCCCTCTCGGCCGAGCCGGAGGAGGAAGTCCGCGTCGGCTTCGAAATCCTGAAGGCGCTCGGCATCCGCAATCGCGGTGTGCGCGTGATCTCCTGTCCCAGCTGCGCGCGGCAGGGCTTCGACGTGATCCGCACCGTGCAGGCGCTGGAGGAACGGCTCCAGCACATCCGCACGCCGATGAGCCTCTCGGTGCTCGGCTGCGTCGTCAACGGCCCCGGCGAAGCGCGGGAAACCGACATCGGCATCACCGGCGGCGGCGGCGGCAAGCATATGGTCTATCTGTCGGGCGTCACTGACCATCATGTCCAGGATGCCGGCATGATCGACCACATCGTCAAGCTGGTCGAAGCCAAGGCCGCGGAGATCGAGGCGGCGAGCGAAGCTGTGCCGGTGGCGGCGGAGTGAGATCGACATGCGATCGCGCGTGCTGCTGATCATTGCGCTGGTGATCGCAGGCTGCGCGACCACCTCACCGGCGATGCGGCCGCTGGCTGTGGCCATCGGCGATTATGACGGTCGGTCGTGTCCCATTACAATCGATCACGAGAGCTATCCGGACCAGCGCGTAGCCGTCGAGGAACTACAATCGCGGCTTGCTGGGGTGGACCGACGGCGCGAGGTCCACATCACAGGTATCGGCAACACGCCTTATCGCTGCATTGGTGGCGTAATCTTTGCTCTTCAGCGGCTTGGGTTTCATCGCATCGGCTTTATCTCCGAACCTGCTCCGACGACGAGCGCCAACCCGAACGGCCGTTAACCATCGCCCTTCACCGGGCCGAAGCCCCGCGCGCGCTAAGGCCACGGCATGAAGGGCGCGCTTTTCCTCGTGATCGCCGGCGGGCTGGCCATTGGCCTGGCCACGCCGTTCGAGCATGTGTCGGATGCGCCGGTCGAGCCGCCCAAGGCAGAGAAGGCCGCGAAGCCTGCGTCCAGACCCGCCACGCCGCAGCAGGCCGCGCGCTGGGGCGGGGAGACGCGGCTGGCCCGCGAGGCGAACGGCCATTTCTACGCGGCGGCGCAGGTGAACGGGCAGCCGATCCGGCTGGTGGTCGATACCGGCGCGAGCACGGTGGCGCTGACCCAGGAGGATGCGCGGCGGGCCGGGATCATGGTGGACCCGGCAAGGTTCGCGGTGATCGGCACGGGCGCGAGCGGCCCGGTGCGCGGCCATCCCGTCACCATCTCCCGCATCGCCGTCGATGGCCGTGAGGTCCGCAATCTGGACGGGGTGGTGCTGGAAGGGCTGGAAGTCTCTTTGCTCGGCCAGACCTATCTCTCCCGGCTCGAGGAAGTGCGCATGAGCGGCAGCGAGATGATCCTGCGCTAGTAAGGATTCTTGGCCGCTTCCGCGATAGGATTGCGGATGCTACGCCGCCGCAATGATGCCTCAAGTGACTTCGGAGATTGGTCAGGCGATCCAGCTCGCCGTTGCGCCGGCGCTGATTCTGGTGGCGATCGGCAATCTGCTCAACGTGGTCGCGGTGCGGCTGGCGCGCATCATCGACCGCGCGCGGGACCTGGAGAAGAATTTTCCGGCCGAGCCGGGCGAGGAGCGCAGCCTCGCCGTGACGGAGCTCGGCTCGCTCGGGCGGCGGATGAAATTGTGCCACGCCTCGGTCGGCTTCATTACGGCGGGCGGCATCCTGATCTGCCTGCTGGTCATCCTGCTCTTTGTCGAATTCCTGAACGCGGCGGGCCATGCGGACTGGGTGTCGGCCCTCTTCATCACGGCGATGGCGACCCTGGTCGTCGGTTTGCTGCTGTTTCTCGCCGAGATCAGCATCGCGATCCGTGTCGTGAAGGTACGCGAGGAAGTGCTCCACCTCGCGCGCGATTGATCTTTCGCGATTACGGTCGCATCAGGCGGCCCGCTTTTGAACTTTGACCGGAGTCCGCTCCCTTGCTCAGCCTCGCCTTCATCCGTGACAATCCCGATGCCGTGAAGGCGGCCGCGGCGGCGAAGAATGTGACGCTCGACGTCGACCGGCTGCTCGCGGTGGACGGCGCGGTGCGCGAGGCGAAGACGCGCGCGGACGGCCTGCGCACCGAGCGCAACGAGATCAGCAGCCGCTTCAAGGATGCCGCGCCCGAGGAGAAAGCCGGACTCGGCGCCCGCTCCAAGGCGATTTCCGGCGAGATCGCGGCGGCGGAAGAGGCATCCAAGGCGGCCGAGGATGAGTTGCAGGCGATGTTGCTGCGCGTGCCGAACATCCCCTGGGACGGCGCGCCGGTCGGCCCGGACGAGTCGTTCAACACCGTGATCCGCACCGAAGGCGCGGTGCGCGAATTCGATTTCGAGCCGCTCGATCATGTCGCCTTGATGGAGAAGAATGACTGGGCCGATCTCGCCCGGATCACCCAGGTTTCCGGCTCGCGCACTTATTGCCTGAAGGGCCGGCTGGCCCTGCTCGAACAGATGCTGATGGTCTGGGCGATGCAGCGGCTGGAAGCGGCGGGCTTCACTTTGATGACCGTCCCGGCGCTGGCGCGCCCGCAGGCTTTTGTCGGCACCGGCCATTTTCCGGGCCATGAGGAAGAGGCCTATCACGTCCCCGCCGACGATCTGTATCTGGCGGGCACCGGCGAGATCGCTTTGACCGGCCTGCACAGCGGCGAGATCATCGAAGCGGACAAGCTCCCCATCCTCTATGCCGGCTATTCGCCCTGCTTCCGGCGCGAGGCGGGCAGCGCCGGGCGCGACGTGCGCGGCCTGCTGCGGGTCCACCAATTCTACAAGCTGGAGCAGTACATCATCTGCCGCGACGACGCCGACGAGAGCGCGAAGTGGCACCAGCAGCTGCTGCATCACGCCGAAGCGATGCTGCAGGCGCTTGAAATTCCCTATCAAGTGATCGAGACTTCGACCGGGGATATGGGGACGGGCAAGTTCCGGATGAACGATATCGAGAGCTGGGTGCCCAGCCTTGGCAAATATCGCGAGACGCACAGCTGCTCGACGCTGCACGACTGGCAAGCGCGCCGGGCGAACCTGCGCTGGCGGGATGAGGAGCGGAAGGTCCGCTTCGTCCACACGCTGAACAATACCGCGCTCGCGTCGCCCCGCATCCTCGTGCCCCTGCTCGAAAATCACCAGACCGAAGACGGCCGCGTCCGTCTCCCGGCGGCGCTTCAGTCCCTGATGGGCGGCGAATATCTGTGAAGCAGCCGGCGGGCCTTCCCGTGGCGGCGCGTGCCAAGGCGGTGGCCTTGGCCCAGCTTGCGCTGCTGCGCGGGGGCACCAGCCTGGACGATATTGCCCGCCGCCGCGAACGCGACCGGCAGCCGCCGAACAAGGCGCTGGCTTTGCGCGAGGTCGCCGCCTGGTGCGACATGCGCCTCAAGGCCATCCGCACCCCGCCGATCCAGCCGACCCGCGCGCCCGGCTGCGACCGCCCGCCGGTCCTGGTCCTGCCCGGTTTCCTGGCCAGCGACCTCAGCACCAAACCGTTCCGCGAGGCGCTCACCGCGCGCGGCTGGGAAGTGCATGGCTGGGGCCTCGGCACCAACAAGGGCGCCTGCCGCAACATGCTGGCCGAGGTGGAGCGGCTGGTCGATCAGATTGCCGGCGACGGCAAGATCATCATCCTCGGCTGGAGCTTCGGTGGCCTCTACGCGCGCGAGGTCGCCAAGCTGAAGCCGGAAAAGATCGCCAAGGTCATCACCATGGGCACGCCTTTCTCCGGCGATCCGCGCGCGAACAACCTGTGGCGCACCTATGAAAAGGTCGCCGGCTATCCGGTCGATCAGACCCCGTTCGACGTGAAACTCAACGAAAAGCCGCCAGTGCCGACCACGGCTTTGTGGTCACGCGGCGACGGCATCGTCGCCCCGGTCTGCGCCCGCGGCGCGCCCAATGAGTCCGACCGCCAGATCCAGGTCAATTGCAGCCACATCGGCTACATGACCAACAAGGATGTGCTGCGCAAAGTGCTCGAGCAGCTGGAGCGTTAGCCCCGGAACCGCTCGACGATTGCGGGAGGCACCCGGATCGGCCGTCCGCTTGCCTTGTCGATGATCGCCCAGGTCGTCCGCGCCTTCAGCAACGTCTTCCCGTCCGCGCCGGTGAATTCCATCAACCGGTCGAACCGCGCCCCGCGCGGCTCGTCGCCGACCCAGGTGCGGCCATGCGCCGTCTCGCCGACCAGCAACGGCCGCAGATAGTCGATCTCATGCCGGGTGATCACCCAGATATAGAGCTCCGCATCGGCCGGATCGGCAAGCGCATACCAATGGTCGGTCGCGAGGCGTTGGATCCACTGCACCCACACGGCATTGTTCACATGTCCGAGCTCGTCGATATGCTCCGGTGCCGCCGTGAAGCTGCGCGCGAACCCGTTCATCGCGGGCAGCGCGGGTGGCCCGGGCAGATGATGAAGCGCGACAGGGGACCCGAGCCGACGCCGCTGCCGACCGGTTCGACGGGGTCGGTGGGGATCGGCGGCGCGGGCGAACCGATGACGGCGCCGCGTGGTCCCCCGGTGACCGGGTTGCGCGTGATGGAAGGGGCCGGATTGTGCCGGATGGCGAGCGTGTAGCGCCCGGCCGCCGGGCTGCCCGAAACGACGCGGATGGTGAACACACCCGTCGATGGCGCGGTGAAGCCCAGCCGCGCGGTGCGCGCATCGCCTTCGGCCGGCCGGCGGGAGAGCGGCGTCGGCCCACCATGCGCGAACAATTCGATATGCGGCACGACCCGGCTGCCTGCGGCGGGCGCGGCGGTGATCATGATGCGCTGCCCGCGCACCAGTTCGACCGGATAATCGTCATAGCGGCGGCCCTCGCCGTCCGCATCGTCGCTCATCGTGATCTCGCCTTGAATCTGCGGCGGGGCAGGCGTGTAATCCTGTGCGACCGCCGTCGTGGCGAGCGCCGCGCCCGCGACTGGAACCAGCCATTTCACCAGCATCGTCGTTTCTCCTGCCTTAGCGCGCGCCGGTGCCGCCCGCATTCTGGGTCAGCATGAAGGCGTAGGATTCCGCCACCTCGCGCAGCGCGCTCCAGCGCCCCGACTGGCCGCCATGGCCCGCGCCCATATTGATCTTCATCAGTTGCAGATTGTTGTCGGTCCGCAGCTCGCGCAGCCGCGCATTCCACTTGGCCGGCTCCCAATAGGTGACGCGCGGGTCGTTCAGGCCGCCGGTGATGAACATCGGCGGGTAAGCCTGCGCCCGCACATTGTCGTAGGGGCTGTAGCTCAGCATGTAGCGGAAGGCTTGCGCGTCCGTGATCGGATTGCCCCATTCGTTCCACTCGCCCGGGGTCAGCGGCAAAGTATCGTCCAGCATGGTGTTGACCACATCCACGAACGGCACATCGGCCACCACCGCGCCCCACAGCTCCGGATCGCTATTGACCACCGCGCCCATTAATTCGCCGCCCGCCGAGCCGCCGGAGATCGCGATCCGGCCCGCGCTGGTGTAGCGCTGCTCGATCAGCCCCTTCGCCACGTCAACGAAGTCGTTGAACGTGTTGGTGCGCTGGTTCAGCTTGCCCTGCAGATACCAGCCGTAACCCAGATCGTCGCCGCCCCTTATGTGGGCGATGGCGACGGTGTAGCCGCGATCGACCAGGCTCAGGCGGTTGGCATTGAAGGCGGGCGGAACGGCATAGCCATAGGCGCCATAAGCGTAGAGGAAGAGCGGCGCCTGCCCGTTGCGCTCGAAGCCGCGGCGATGGACGAGCGACACCGGAACCAGCTTGCCGTCGCGCGAGGGGATCATCAGCCGCTCGGTAACGTACTGGCTCGGGTCGTAGCCCGACGGGATTTCCTGGACCTTCAGCACCTCCAGCCGGTCGTCGGCCGGGTGATAGTCATAGACGGTCGGCGGCGTGACCATCGAGCTGTAGGACAGCCGGTAAGCCGCCGGCGCATATTCCGCATTTCCGGCGGGGCTGGCGGTGTAGCTCGCCTCCCGGAACGGCACCCGCTCCTCGCTGCCATCATATGCGCGCAGCCGCACCTGATCGAGGCCGTTCACTCGCTCGCTGATCACCAGATGGTCGCGGAACGAGGAGATGCCGCGCAGATAGACTTCATCCGAGCCAGCGATGACGGTGCGCCACTCGCCCGGCCGCGCCGGATCGGCCTCGGCGATGCGGAAATTGATGTGGTCGTCATTGGTCAGGATCCACAATTTCCCGTGCGCTGAATCGATGGAATATTGGATATCCGGCCGCCGCGCCGCGACCAGGATCGGCGCCGCCTCGGGATTGTCCGCCGGGACCAGCCGGGTCTCGTTCGAACTGTTCTCGCCGGTCTGGATGACGATCCAGCGCCGGTCCTGCGTCTTCCCGACGCCGACCGAGAAAGCGATATTCTCGGTCTCCTCGTACAAGGTCCGGTCTTCGGCCGGCGGCCGGCCCAGTCGGTGCAAACGGGCGCGATAGCTGCGCCAATTCTCGTTCACCTCGGTATAGACGACGCCCTGGCTGTCGGCGGTCCAGACCGGCTCGCCGATGCCCACCTCGGTCACCGTCTCCACATCCTGGCCGGTGGCGAGATCGCGGATCTTCAGCGCGAACCGCTCGGAGCCGTCATCGTCCACGAGGATCGCGGCGCGGCGGCCGTCCGGGCTGATCGTCATCGCGCCCAGCCGGAAATATTCCTTCCCCTCGGCCTCGCGCGGCTCGTCATAGATCACCCGGGCTTCGCCGCCCGCGGCCGGCCGCCGGAACCATTTGCGGTACTGCGCGCCAGTGTCGAACGCCCACCAATAGAGCCAGTCGCCGTCCTTCACGGGCACGGAGGCGTCGTCCTCCTTGATCCGCCCGCGCATCTCCTGGAACAGGGTCTCGATCAGCGGCTGGTGCGGCGCCATCGCCGCCTCGAAATAGGCATTCTCCGCCTTGAGATAGTTCAGCACGTCCGCGTCATCGACGACCGGGTAGGACGAATCGCGCAGCCACGCATAATTGTCCTGCACGGTAACGCCGTGGCGCTCATAGCTGTGCGGGCGCTGCTCGGCGCGGGGCGCGGCGGGAAGATCGGCTGGCTTGGTCATCGGGCCTCTTTGGGACACGGGTTGGGCGAAAAGCGGGGTGGCGAAAGCGGCGAGCAAGGCGAGTGGCAACAGGCGCATAGACGTCCCCCGGCGGGCGGCGCGCCGGTCTGGCGCTGCGGTGTGAGAGCGCCTAACTAGACCTTCGCCCCCGCATTCGTGAAGGTGCCTTATGTCTTCTTATGCCGATCGTCTCGCGGCGCTCCGCGAACAATTGAAAGCCGACCGTCTGGATGGCTTCGTCGTTCCGCTGACCGACGAGCATATGAGCGAATATGTCGGCGAATATGCGCAGCGCCTCGCCTGGCTGACCGGGTTCGAAGGCTCGGCCGGCTCGGCCGTGGTGCTGCCGGAGGAAGCGGCGATCTTCACCGACGGGCGCTACACCTTGCAGGTGCGCGATCAGGTCGACGCCGCGCATTGGTCCTACCAGTCGGTCCCGCAGACCAGCATCGCCGAATATCTGTCCGAACATGCGCCGGAGGGCGGGCGCATCGGCTACGATCCTTGGCTGCACACGCGCGACTGGGTGGAGAAGGCGACGGCGGCCCTGGCCGACAAGGGCGCCGAACTGGTCGCGGTGCGCCGCAACCCGATCGACGCGGTATGGGCGGACCGGCCGGAGCCGTCACTCGCGCGGCTCGTGGTGCAGAGCGATCAATATGCCGGCAAATCCTCCGCCGCCAAGCGTCAGGAGATGGCCGAATGGCTCGGCGAGCAGAAGGCCGACGCGGCGGTGCTGGCGGCGCTGGACAGCATCGCCTGGACCTTCAACGTGCGCGGCGCCGACGTGTCGCGCACCCCCGTCGCTCTGGCCTTCGCTTTGGTGC
This sequence comes from Sphingomonadales bacterium UBA2369, assembly GCA_002344055.1. Taxonomy (GTDB): domain Bacteria; phylum Pseudomonadota; class Alphaproteobacteria; order Sphingomonadales; family Sphingomonadaceae; genus Allosphingosinicella. The sequence continues at coordinate 267,949 of DDTH01000011.1, read as the reverse complement.
AGGCCGACGGCACGGCGGACCTGTTCGTCGCCGGTGAGAAAGTGGGCGACGACGTGCGCCAGCATCTCGGCAACGGCGTGCGCCTGCACGAGCGCGACGCGTTCGAACCGCATCTGAAGAGCCTCGCCGGCAAGACCATCGTGGTCGATCCGCAGCTTTCGGTCGCCGCCGTGTTCGATGCCCTCGATGCGGCGGGCGCGAAGATCGTGTCGAAGCGCGATCCGGCCGTGCTGCCCAAGGCGATCAAAAACGAAGCCGAGATTTCCGGCCATCGCGCCGCCCAGGCCCGCGACGGCGCCGCCTTGGTGAAATTCCTGCACTGGATCGTGACCGAAGCGCCGAAGGGTGGCGTGGACGAGTTGAAGGCGGTCGCGAAGCTCGAGGAATTCCGTCTTGCGAGCGGCGTGCTGAAGGATCTCAGCTTCGACACCATTTCCGGCGCGGGTCCGAACGGCGCGATCATCCATTATCGCGTCAACGAGGCCACGAATCGCCCGCTGGAGCTGAACTCGCTCTATCTGGTCGATTCGGGCGGACAATATGCGGACGGCACCACCGACGTGACCCGCACGCTCGCGATCGGCGAGCCGACAGCCGAGATGCGCGACCGCTTCACCCGGGTGCTGCAGGGCCATATCGGCATCGCCGCGGCCCGCTTCCCGGCTGGCACGCGCGGCGGCCAGCTGGACAGCTTCGCCCGCCGCCCGCTTTGGGATGCTGGCGTCGATTATGCCCACGGCACGGGCCACGGCGTCGGCAGCTTTCTGGCGGTGCATGAAGGCCCGCAGCGCATCGCCCCGGTCGGCTCCGGCCAGGCGGGGGGCGACGAGCCGCTGAAGGCCGGGATGATCCTCTCCAACGAGCCCGGCTATTACAAGACGGGCGAATACGGCATCCGCATCGAAAATCTGGTGCTGGTCGTGCCGGTCGCGATCGAGGGCGCGGAAAAGGACATGCTCGGCTTCGAGACCCTGACCTTCGCGCCGATCGCCCGCGAGCTGATCGATGTGGACATGCTCAGCCCGGCGGAGCGCGCCTGGACCGACGCCTATCACGCCCAGGTGCTGGCGATCGTCGGCCCGCAGCTGGATGGCGCCGCGCTGGATTGGCTCAAGGCGCAGTGCGCGCCGCTGTGAACGCGGGCGGGAACCTCTACCGCCACCCGATCCATCTCGGCCCCGGCGCGCGCGCGATCGCCCAGCCGGAAATGAACGGCATGGACTGGTATCAGGGCTATGGCGAACGCCACGATGCCGACGGCGCGGAAGGCCGGCTGGTCAGCATGTACCGCTTCAGCGAAAGCTGGGATTCGTGGGAAATGCACCCGGCCGGCGACGAGGTCGTGCTCTGCCTCGAAGGCAGCATGGTCCTCCATCAGGAATTTGCCGACGGCGGCAAAGCGACGGTGACGCTCGGCCCCGGCGACTATGCGATCAACCCGCCCGGCGCCTGGCACACCGCCGATGTCGAGGGCGAGGCGGCCGCCCTGTTCATCACCGCCGGTCTTGGGACGGAGCATCGTCCGCGCTAGCTGCGCCGCCTGATGCGCCCGCGCCGCGCGCCTGCGCCTTGCGCCGCTTCAGATTCTCGCGCAGCGCCTCGGCCAGCCTTTTCTCGCGCTCTTCGTCCTTCGCCATCACCGCGCCTTGACACAAAGCGCCACCAGCGGCCATAGCGCCGCGTCCGCCGCCCGGAGGCTTCACGACGAAGCCGCGAGCGCTAGCGAATATGCTGCCGTAGCTCAGTGGTAGAGCGCATCCTTGGTAAGGCTGAGGTCGTGAGTTCAATCCTCACCGGCAGCACCATTCGCCCCTGACAACCGGCGGGAGGCGCGAGATTTCGCTGGCGCGACAGCGTCCTGGCTGTCACCCTCGCCGCGGTTTGTCGTCCAGCGCCTGATTTGGGGGGAAGCGCCGATGTGGATTGTCGCCAGCCTGCTTCTGTCTTTGTCCGCGCAGGGCGCCGTCGCGCCGCCGCCGGCCGCTGATCGGGGCGTCGCCGAGGAACTTCGCGCGGTGGAGCGCCTGATGGCTAGCCGCTTGCCGATGACGCAGTCGAGCGACACCGGCCCGGTCACCTTCACCGCCATGGAGGCCCGGGGCACGGAATTCATCACGACGATGGAGGTCGAGGTCGATCTGGACAGCGCTGCCGGCGAAGCCCGGATGCAACACTTTGTCGCGCGGGAAGTGTGCAACAATCGGCCGCTGCGCGCGCTCGTGGAGCGCGGGGCAACCTTCACCTACATATTGGTGGACAGCGAAGGCGAGTCGTTCAGGGGGAGTGCCAGTTCGTGCAACGCGGCAAGGCGAGCACCCCGCCGGAGCCAGACCTAACGCGCGAGCGCGACCAGATCGACGGCGCGCTGTTCGGCCTTCATGGCGAAAATGCTGGCAAGCTCGAGGTGTCGGTCACGCGCGGCATTGGTGACGGCCTTGCGGGCGCGCAGATTCTCCTCCTGCGCGCGTCGCGAATAGTAGCGGAAATCCGACTCCATACGGCTGTTCCTCCCCCAAGCGACTCGGACCTTAGCATGAAACACGCTGTGGCTTAAGCACGTGTTACCGACAAACTGTCTCATCCTGGCGTTGCGTTCTTGTGACTCTGCGGCCAATGGGGCCGAAATCCCGAAAGATCGAAGAGGAAGCGGGCGGCGATGGCCGGTCACAGCAAATTCAAGAACATCATGCATCGCAAGGGCGCGCAGGACAAAAAGCGCTCGGCGATGTTTTCCAAGCTCAGCCGCGAAATCACCGTCGCGGCCAAGATGGGCGCGCCCGATCCGGACATGAACGCCCGCCTGCGCGGCGCCGTGCTCGCGGCCAAGGCGCAGTCCATGCCGAAGGACAATATCCAGCGCGCCATTGATAAGGCCTCGGCGGCGGGCGGCGAGGATTATGAGGAATTGCGCTACGAGGGCTTCGGCCCCGGCGGCGTGTCCTTGATCGTCGAGGCGCTGACCGACAATCGCAACCGCACCGTCACCAACGTACGCACCGCCTTCTCCAAGAATGGCGGCAATATGGGCGCGCCCGGCTCGGTCAGCCACGGCTTCGACCGGATGGGCCTGATCGAGTTCCCGGCCAAGGCCGGCTCGGCCGACGATGTGCTGGAAGCCGCGATCGACGCCGGCGCGGACGATGTGTCGAGCAGCGAGGATGGCCACGAAATCTGGACGAGCGTCGAGGAGTTGCACGGCGTCGCCAAGGCGCTGGAAGCCGCGCTCGGCGAGCCGGAAAGCGTGAAGCTCGCCTGGCGCCCGCAGACCGAAGTGTCGGTCAGCGAAGGCGAGGCGGGGACCCTCCTCAAGCTGATCGACGCGCTCGAGGATGACGACGACGTCCAGACCGTCTGGGGCAATTACGACATCGCCGACGAGGTGATGGAGAGGCTCGCCTAGCTAAGGGGAAAAAGGATTGTTCACGCGGAGGCGCGGAGGAGAAGATGGGGCGCGGAGAGGTTCGGTGTAGCTGCGCGAAGCGCTTTGAAGCCTTCGATTGCAAGCGCGCCCGATGGGCGCCGCCCCCGCCCTCAGCGCCTCTCCTTTCTTCTCCTCCGCGCCTCCGCGTGAACGACTCTTTTCCTTTGTGCTTTCGCGTGAAAGACTTCTCCTCCTCATGATCATCCTCGGCCTCGATCCCGGCCTCGGCACGACCGGCTGGGGCGTAATCCGGGCGGAGGGGAACCGGCTCTCGCATCTGGCCAATGGCCGCATCGCGACCGACGCGAAGATGGCGCTGCCGGCGCGGCTGGCCGCACTGGATGCCGGGCTGGCCGAGATCATCGCCGCGCATGCCCCGGCCACGGCGGCGGTCGAGGAAGTGTTCGTCAACGCCAATCCGCAATCCACGCTGAAGCTCGGCCAGGCCCGCGGCGTCGTCTTGCTGGCCTGCGCGAAGGCGGGGCTGGACCCGGCCGAATATGCCGCGCGGCTCGTGAAGAAGGCCGTGGTCGGCACCGGCAATGCGGACAAGGGGCAGATCCAGGCGATGGTCTCGCGCCTGCTCCCCGGCGTGAAGATCAATGGCGAGGATGCCGCCGACGCCCTCGCCGTCGCCATCACCCACGCCCATCATCTTGCGACCAGGACCCGTCTTCCCTGAGCTTGTCGAGCCGAAGGCGACCGCAGGTCAACGGCTGTCCTTCTTCTTTCGTAAAGGGCAGGCAGGACAGGGCTTCGACAAGCTCAGCCAAGACGGTGTTGATGTGCTCTCAATCCCGGCACATTGCGGAAACTTTCCTACTCGTTCCAAATATGTTCTAGTCGGCCGATGCCCTGCTGGAGCCTCCCGAATCGACCCCCGGTTGCGCCCGGAAACGCCCGTGCCATCGCTCGCCTGATCCCCCGAAAGTTCCGAAACCCCCCGCGATTCCGTGTGACTCTCGTGACATTCGTGACTCAGGGAACCTTCCGCAGACTCTCCCCGCCACCCGGCATCTTTGCTAGGCAATCGCCATGATCGCCCGCCTCACCGGACTCCTCGCCGAAACCGCCGCCGATCATGCGGTGATCGACGTGGGCGGTGTGGGCTATCAGGTGCAGGCCTCGGCCCGGACTTTGGAGGCGATCGGCGCGGTCGGCGGCCAGGTGATGCTCTACACCGAATTGCAGGTGCGCGAGGATGCCTGGACGCTTTTCGCGTTTAGCTCGGCAGGCGAGCGCGACTGGTTCCGCTTGCTCACCAACGTGCAGGGCGTCGGCGGCAAAGTCGCTCTCGCCATCCTCTCCGTCCTCCCGCCCGACGAACTCCACCGCGCCGTCGCGTCGGCGGACGCTGCGATGGTCGCCCGCGCCAACGGCGTCGGCCCCAAGCTCGCCGCCCGCATCGTCAACGAACTGAAGGACAAGGCCGGCGGCGTCGCCCTCGGCCCCGCCGGCACCCCCGCCCCGCGCGGCACCGGCGCCGACGCCGTCTCGGCCTTGCTCGGCCTCGGCTTCAGGCCCGCCGAAGCCAACGCCGCCGTCAACGCGGCGAATGATGAGCTAGGCGGCGATGCGAGCCTGGATGCGCTGGTCCGGCTGGCGCTGCGGAAGGCGGCGAAGTGAGGGAGCAACGATGACCGATCCAGCGACGAAACGCTCTCTGGAATTCATAGCGACGTGCGACGATCCGAAGAAGCTTCGGCAGATCGCCGCGAATGCGGGTCGCCAAGAGAATGCCGAGGTACGCGAAGCGGCGAGGCGGCGGCTCTATTCGGTCCTCCCTTCAGAAGCGCCCGGCACGCTGGAGTATGATGTGTGGCAGAGCATCCACGCGCTCGAAGACACTTTGACTGACGAACGCGGCAAGACGATCCGCCTTGCGCGCACTCGGCAGAAAATTGGCCGTGATAAGGAGGTCCGAGCGGTAGCTGATCTGATTCTGAAAGCTTCCGCCAGCGAGGGCTTCCACATGCTTGTCGAGCGGGAGTTGCCTCAGCTGACCTTCGAGGCTGTCGCTCTGAGACATCCGGATCGCTTCGAAGCGAATGTTCTCGAAGCAGCGCGACTGAGGCTTTCCAAGGCGGGCATCGCTCCATGAATCGCCGCGCCGAATGCCGCTGCGGGCAATTGTCCGCGACCGTGACCGGCGATCCGGTCCGCATCTCCGTCTGCCACTGCCTCGACTGCAAGCGCCGCTCGGGCAGCGCCTTTGCCGCGCAGGCGCGCTTCGCCCAGGCCGACGTCACCTTCGAAGGGCAATCGCGCGAATGGGCGCATGTCGGCGAGAGCGGCGGATGCACGGCGTTCCACTTCTGCCCCGAATGCGGCACCGAAGTCTGGTATCAGGGCGGTGGTCTGCCCGATCTGATCGCCATTCCCATCGGTACGTTCGCCGATCCCGCCTTCCCGGCGCCGCTGTTCTCGGTATGGGAGGAGCGCAAGCACGATTGGGTGGCGATCCTGGGCGACAAGGTTGAGCATTGTGACTGACCCCGCCCGCCTCACCACGCCGGACCGGCAGCCGGAAGACATCGACGCCGCGCTGCGCCCGAAGTCGCTCGACGAGTTCGTGGGGCAGAAGGCGGCGCGGGAGAATCTGCGGGTGTTCATTGCCGCCGCGAAAGCGCGCGAAGATGCGCTGGACCATGTCCTCTTCTTCGGCCCGCCGGGGCTGGGCAAGACCACGCTGGCGCAGATCGTCGCGCGGGAAATGGGCGTGGGCTTCCGCGCCACGTCCGGCCCGGTGATCGCCAAATCGGGCGACCTCGCGGCCCTCCTGACCAATCTCGAGGATGGCGACGTCCTGTTCATCGACGAGATTCACCGGCTCGCGCCCGCGGTGGAGGAAATCCTCTATCCGGCGATGGAGGATCGCGCGCTCGATATCATGATCGGCGAGGGGCCGTCGGCCCGTTCGGTGCGGATCGATCTGCCGAAATTCACGCTCGTCGGCGCGACCACGCGGCAGGGGCTGCTGACCACGCCCTTGCGCGACCGCTTCGGCATTCCGGTGCGGCTGAATTTCTACACCGTGGACGAACTGGAACTGGTCGTCCGCCGCGCCGCCAGCCTGCTCCGGCTCGACATCGCCCCCGACGGCGCCGCCGAGATCGCCCGCCGCGCCCGGGGGACACCGCGCATCGCCGGGCGGCTGCTCCGCCGGGTCCGCGATTTCGCCAATGTCGCGGGCGAGGCTTTGGTGACCGCCCAGGTCGCCGATGCGGCTTTGAACCGACTGGAGGTGGACAGTCTCGGCCTCGACGCGATGGACCGGCGCTATCTGCATATGATCGCCGATATCTATCGCGGCGGCCCGGTCGGCGTGGAGACGCTCGCGGCGGGCCTCAGCGAGCCGCGCGACACGATCGAGGATGTGATCGAGCCTTACATGATCCAGCTCGGCCTGATCGCCCGCACCGCGCGCGGCCGCTGCCTGAACGGGCCGGGCTGGGCGCATCTCGGCTTGCCGCAGCCCGCAGGCGGGCAGAGCGGCCTGTTCGATACCCAAGGGGGAAAGTGATGATCCTGACGATTCTGGCCGCGCTCGCCGGCGCCGCGCAAGCCCAGCCCGCACCGGCGGCCGCGCCGGATTATGCACCGGATGCGGCGTGGCTGTGCCTGCCGGGCCGCACCGACCCCTGCTCGGAACCGCTGCAGACGGTCGAACTTCGCGGTGCCGGCTACGGCGCGACGAGCACCAGCCGGCCTGCCGCCAATGCGCGGGTCGACTGCTTTTACGTCTATCCCACCGTCAACATGGAACCGACGATGAATTCGGACATGGTGGTGGGTCCGGCCGAGCAGAATGCCGCCCGCTCGCAGGCGGCGCGGTTCAGCGGCCTGTGCCGCGTCTATGCGCCGATGTACCGGCAGGTGACGGGCATGGGCCTCGGCACGGCGCTTACCGGCGGCGACATTCGCGCCCCGATCGAGCTGGCTTACAATGACGTGCTCGCCGCCTTCCGCGACTTCCGGCGCCGTTCGCGCGGCCGTCCCTTCCTGCTGATCGGCCACAGCCAGGGCAGCATTCATCTGCTGCGGCTGCTGCAGGAGGAGATTGAAGGCAAGCCGGAGGCGCGCGACATGGTCGCGGCCTATCTGATCGGCTGGAACGTGCTGGTGCCGGAAGGTCAGGTGGTCGGCGGCTCGCTCCGCTCGACCCCGCTCTGCACGCAGGCGGGCCAGACGGGCTGCGTGGTCAGTTACATGACCTTCCGTGAGGCGGTGCCGCCCGTCGCCGGCGGCCTGTTCGGGCGCGGCGATTCACCGGGTCTCGACGGCCGGTCGGTGCCCGGCATGACCGCGGCCTGCGTCAATCCGGCGACGCTCGCGCGCGGCCCCGCGCTGATGGATTCGACATGGTCCTCCGCCTTCGTCACCGCGGGCGGCAGTCCGGCGGTCATATGGTCGTCGGAAGGCCCGCCGCCCGCGCCGTTCGTGCGCACTTACGGCCTCGTCACCGCCTGGTGCGTCAATGACGGCCCGTCCGGCTATCTCGCCGTGCGCGTGAATGCCGATCCCGCCGACCCGCGCACCGATCGCATTCCGGGTGATATCGCCTTGATGGGCCAGCCCGCGCCCAGCTGGGGCCTGCATCCGGCTGACATGTCGATTGCGATGGGCGACCTCATCCGCCTGGCCCGCACGCAGATCGCGGCCTTCCGGCGGCGCTGATCCGCTGCCCGGCTCGCCTCGTCCGCTTTTCCTTGCCCCGGCGAATCCGCCTGCTTTAGGGGAGGGCGGCATGAGCGACGGGGCAACCGACACGCCTTATGCCGGCGCCTTTGCCGGGAATGAGCACCGCTTCGCGATCCGCGTCTATTTCGAGGACACGGACGCGGCCGGTATCGTCTATTATGCCAATTATCTGAAGTTCATGGAGCGGGCGCGCTCCGACATGCTGCGCGCCATCGGCATCGATCAGCGCGGCGCGCTCGATGCGGGCGAGGGCGTCTATGTCGTCGCCGAGGCGCGGATCAAATATCGCCGCCCCGCCAAGCTGGAGGACGGTCTCGTCATCGTCAGCCATCTCGAAGCGCTGGGCGCGGCGAGCGCCACCATTCATCAACGAGTCATGCGCGGGGAGGAAATGCTGGCCGATGCTACAATCGTCGCGGCATTCCTGTCCCCGGACGGGCGGCCGAAGCGGCAGCCGAAGGCATGGCTCGATCTGTTCAAGCCGCTGCTGAAAGGGGAAAATGAGGAGAATCAATCGTGAGTCCCGGTGAAGCGGTAGACCGCATGTCGCCGGTGGCCCTGTTCCTCGAGGCCGACATCGTCGTGAAGGCGGTGATGATCGGGCTGCTCATCGCCAGCATATGGACCTGGGCGATCATCGTCGCCCAATGGTGGAAGATGCGTACGCTCGTTCGCGAGAATGAGCGGTTCGAACGCGATTTCTGGAAGAGCGACGATATCGATCGCTTCCACGAGGCGCGCGGCAAGGCGGAATTCCCCAGCGCGCGCGTGCTCGCCGCCGGCATCGCGGAATGGCGGCGCTCGACCGCGGGGCGGGGCAGGATCGACCGGGAAGGCACGCGCTCGCGCCTCGCCGTGGCACTCAGCGCGGCAGTCGCGGCGGAGATCGACAAGCTCTCCAACCGCCTGAACATCCTCGCCACCGTGGGCGCGGTGGCGCCGTTCGTCGGTCTGTTCGGCACGGTCTGGGGCATCATGCGCAGCTTCACCGACATTGCCGGCGCGCAAAGCACCTCGCTCGACGTGGTCGCGCCGGGCATTGCGGAGGCGCTCTTCGCCACCGCGATCGGCCTGTTCGCCGCCATTCCGGCGGTGATCGCCTACAATCGCTTCAGCCACGCCATCAACCGCATGGAAGCGCGCCTCGGCCGCTTCGCCGACGGCTTCCACGGCACGCTGAGCCGCGAACTGGAGCATGACGCATGAGGGACGCCGCGTCATGGCGATGAACGGCCCCGGACCCGTCTCCGGCCGCAAGTCGCGGCGCGCGCCGATGGCGGAGATCAACGTGACGCCGCTCGTCGACGTCATGCTGGTGCTGCTGATCATCTTCATGGTGACGGCGCCGATGATGCAGAGCGGCGTGCAGGTCGATCTGCCGGAGAGCAAGGCGGAGGCGCTGACGCAGGAGGAGGAACCGGTCGGCATCACCATCGATCCGTCGGGCATCATCTATGTGCAGGACGTGCCGGTGGCGCCGGAGGATCTGGCCGCGCGGCTCGGTGAAATCCGCACCGCGTCGAGCGAAGAGGCCGGCCCGCGCGTCATGCTGCGCGCCGATCAGAGCCTGAACTACGGCATCGTGATGAACGTTATGGGCGAGTTGAACGCCGCCGGCCTGCGCCGCATTTCGATGGTCAGCGTCAGCGGCGGCGCGAACTGATGGCGACGGCGGCGATCAAACCCGGCTTCAAGCTCGACGCGACCGGTTTCGCGATCGCCATCCTGGCGCACGCCGCCTTGCTCTACATCCTCACCCGCGACCGCGAGGAGACGCCACCGCCCGAGCCGGTGGCGATGGAAGTGTCGTTCGTCGAGGAGGTCGGGCCGGTCTCGAGCGCGCCCATCACCTCTGCCGAGCCCGCGCCCGTCATGGGCGAGGAAGTGTCGCCCGATGCGGCCTCCGGCGCTGAGGCCTCCACCCCGGCTCCGGTGACGCCGCCCGTGCCCGAGCCGGTGCGCCCGCCGGTCGAGACCGCGGATCGCCGCCGCCCGGACGTGACCCAGAACCGCGTTCCTGTGCGGCCAGCGCCGACTCCGACACCGCCCGCGCGCCAGCCCCAGCGCCAGGCGCAGACCCAGCCGCCGCGCGCGCAGCCGCAGCGCCCTACGCCCCCCGCGCGGCAGCCCGCCCAGCCGCGCCCGGCCCAACCCCGCCCCGGCCCGGCGGGTCCGAGCTTCGCCGAAGTCGCCCGTAATGTCGGTGGCGGGGCGCCCGCGCGTCGTGCCGGTCCGCCTGCCGCCGCACCCGCGCAATTGTCGGGCGCCGAACGGCAGCAGATCGCCCGCAACATTTCCGGCCTGATCGCCCCCTGCGCCGCCCGTGCGCAGCCGCCCAATGGTTTTGCGCGCGGCATCTCGGTGGACCTGCGCGTAACGGTCACCCGCGATGGCGTGCCGACCGGCCACACCATGGTGAGCTCCAGCGGCGTGAACGTCCAGAACGACGATTATGTCGACGACGTCACCGCCATCGCCATGCGGGCCGTCCGATCCTGCGCCTCGCGCATCGCGACCCTTCCCGACGAGCATTACGATGTCGCCGGCGGCTGGCGCACCTTCCGCTATCGTTTCCGGTTTCCAGGATGATAGCGGTGAGCCTTCACATAATTTGGCTCTGGACCCTGTTCGCGCCGGCGCAGCCACCGGTCGATGGCGCGAGTTCCCCGACGCCCGCAGCTGGCACGCCCGACCCGGTTCGGCTGCAGCTTGCACGCAACATCGGCGGCTTGATCCAGCCATGCGCGGCGCGCACGCGACCGCCTTCGATGGCGGCAAGGTCCATCGTCACAACCCTCCGTGTGAACGTTAGCCGCGATGGCATCCCGACCTCGCACGAGGTTGTCCAGGTAACTGGCGTGACCGACGCAAACAGCGCGCAGGTAGACAATGTCATTGCGATAGCGCTCGGGGCCGCACGCGCCTGCGCGTCTCGCGTCTCGACCCTTCCAGCTGACCGTTACGACGTTCCGGGTGGCTGGAAGTCATACATGTATCGTTTCCGTTTTCCATGAGCAGGACCCGTTCCCAGATGAAGCGCACTTTTCTGACCCTGGCCGCCGCCTTTCTCGCCGCGCAGCCTGCCTTTGCGCAGACCCAGCCGCCACAGGAGCCCGAAGAGTTCGTCGCCGACGTGACCGGGGCGGAGGACAGCGTCTTCCGGGTCGCCGTGCCTGTCTTCGCGACCCCTCAAGCGGCGTCCACTGCTGCCGGAAACACGACGAACCTGGCCCAGCAGATTGCCGAGGTCATCGTTACCGATCTTCGCAATTCCCGGCGCTTCCAGCCGACGGGACCCGGCGGGTTGCCCGCACCCAGCTTCGGCAACGTCCAGTCGCCCAATTACGGCACTTGGCAGGGCCTCGGTGCCGACAATCTGATCCAGGGCTATGTGCAGGCCAATGCGGACGGGACGCTCACCGTCGGCTGCTATCTGTTCGATGTCGACGGGCAGAGCCAGCGCGCGCGCCAGGGCTTCGTGATCCAGCCCGGCGAATGGCGCCGCGCGGCGCACCGCTGCGCGGACACCATCTACGGCAGCCTCACCGCCGACAGCGGCTTCTTCGACACCCGCGTCGTCTATGTCGCGGAGAGCGGCCCGCCGGGACGTCGCCGCAAGCAGCTGGCGATCATGGATTATGACGGCGCCAATCACCGCTTCCTGACGCAGGGCCAGTGGACCGTGCTCACCCCGCGCTTCGCACCGGACCAGCGCACCATCACTTTCATGTCCTACGAGAATGAGCGGCCGCGCGTGTACATTCTCGACATGGCGTCGGGCCGGGTCCGTCCGCTGGTCGAGGGACCCTACCAGACATTCGCGCCGCGTTACTCGCCGGACAGCCGCACGATCGTCTTCTCGATGGCGCAGAACGGCAATACCGATGTCTATACTGTGCCGGTCGCGGGCGGGACGCCGCGGCGGCTGACCAACGCGCCCGGCATCGACACGGGCGGTTCTTTCTCGCCGGACGGCCGCCAGATCGTGTTCGAAAGCGATCGCGGTGGCAGCCAGCAAATCTATGTGATGAACGCGGACGGCTCCGGCCAGCGCCGGATCAGCTTCGGTGGCGGCGGCGCGGCGACGCCGGAATGGAGCCCGCGCGGCGATCTGATCGCCTACACCCAGACCGGCTCGTTCCGGATCGGCGTGATGCGGCCGGACGGCGGTGGCGCGCGTCTGCTGACCCGTGATTCCGGCGAGGGGCCGACCTGGGCGCCGAACGGCCGGGCGATCATGTACCAGCGCGGTCTGGGTCGCGGTCAGGTCTGGTATGTCGATGTCGCCAGCGGCGCGACGCGGCGCGTGCCCACGCCGCTGGAAGGTTCCGACCCGAATTGGTCGGCTTTGCGCCCCAATTGAACATTATCGTGAAAGAGTAAGGAGAATAGAGATGAAGAACCCGATCCTGAAGGGCGTGGCGCTGACCGCCGCCTTGATCGCGGTCGCCGGCTGCGGCTCGCGCCGTCCGCCGACCCTGCCGCCCACGCCGGGCGGTGTCGATGGCGGCCAGAACGGCGCCAACGGCAATCAGGACGGCTGGAACGGCACGACCGTGCCGGGTTCGCGCGCCGACTTCATCCAGAGCGTGCCGTCCGACCGCGTCTTCTTCGCGCTCGACAGCCACACGCTGACTGCCGAGGGCCGCTCGGTGCTCGACGCGCAGGCGCAATGGCTGAACACCAATGCCCGCGTGAACGTCACGATCGAAGGCCATGCCGACGAGCGCGGCACGCGCGAATATAATCTCGCCCTTGGCGAACGCCGCGCGAACGCGGTGCGTCTCTATCTGGAAAGCCGCGGCGTCGCGTCGGGCCGGCTGCAGACGGTGACCTATGGCAAAGAACGGCCCGAGGCGTTCGGCAGCGATGAAGCGAGCCATTCGCGCAATCGTCGTTCTGTAACGGTGGTGCCTGAAGCGTGATTTCGCTCGCGGGCCGCGGATCATGAATCGGAAAATTTTTCAGTTCAAGTCTTGATCGGCGACTCGCGGCGAATCATAACTGCCTCAACGTCCACTAGCGAAAGGAGGTGATCCGATGTCTCATGGTTCAGCAGAGAGGTCGGTCAAGTCCGTTCGGGAGACGAAAGCTTAGGCTTTCCAAGGTCTTCCGGGCGATCGCTTCCGATCGCTGGCCATGTACAAAGGGGTCGCCGGACGCAGGTCCGGCGGCCCCTTGGCTTATCCGGGACGGCTCTTTCTGCGGTCAGATGACGCTGACCGAAACCTGCTGCCGGTTCATCTCGCATTTGCCGAAGGCGGTCAGGAAGGCGATGTCGGCGGCGTCGCGGCCGACGCCGATCTTGGCCATCTCGCCTGCGCTCGCCATGCCGGTCGGATCGACCAGATGCCAGGCGCCGCCCAGGAAAACTTCCGCGACGGCGTGGAAATCGGGCGGATCGACGCCGGGCGCGTAGACGCTGGCCATCCGCGCCGGCACTTCCGAGGCGCGGGCGAGCGCGATCATGACATGGGCATAATCGCGGCAGACGCCCTGGCGCTGGACGAAGCTTTCCGTCGCGTCGGTGTCCGCGTTGCTCGATCCGGGCACATATTCGAAATGGTCGTGGATGAAGTCGCGCAATGCCGCGATCTTCGCCCCGCCGGTCAGACCGTCAAATTCGCTGTGCACCAGATTTTCGAAACGGCTGCCCCGGCAATAGAGCGAGTCCAGCAGATATTGCACCGTCTCGCCCGGCAATTCGTGCACCGGCGCGGCGGGCAGGGTGGCGATATCCGCGACAATGCGCTCGATCCGCACCACAGCCTCATAATGCGCAGTGACACGGCCCGAGGCGCGCAGCCAGATCCGCTCGCCAATCCCGTCATGCGCAGGCACGCGGGCGAAATGCTCGCAGTCGGACAGGTCGAGCTGCGCGCTCTCGACGCATTGCTCTGGCAGGTGCGCCGCCTCTACCTGGAGAAGCAACGAGACCGGCAACGGGAGCTGATAGTCGAGCGATGAGCGGATGGAGAGGCGCATATTCGCCGAACGCCGTATCGGTCGGTTCGTGCCCGGCCAAGGGGGAAGGGCCGCGCGGCGATTGCAAAATGCGGACGAGGGGGCGCAATCACCCATCAGGGCGATGGACTTGTCCGGGCCGCGAGCGGAAAACCACGTCATCGAACTCAACAGGGAGGCCGGCCATGCCGCTCAAGAATGCCCGCCCGGTGGCGATGATCACGACGCGCGACCGCAAGGCCGCGGAACCCTTCTATGGCGAGACGCTGGGGCTTAAGCCGGCGCCGGGAGACGGGTTCGCGGCGCTCTACGAAATCGAAGGCGGCAAGCTGCGCCTCACCGAAGTGCCGGGCTTCGAGGCGAGCGCCTATCCGGTGCTCGGTTTCGAAGTGGACGACATCAAGGCGGCGGTCGATGATCTGGTGGGCAAGGGTGTGACGATGAACATCTATGAAGGCCTCGGCCAGGATGCGGACGGCATCTGGACCGCGCCAGACAGCAGCTGCAAGGTTGTCTTCTTCAATGACCCAGACGGCAATGGCCTGAGCCTGACGCAGGTCCTCTGAGCCGGACGTCCCGACGGAACCGCGCGCGCCGCTTTGTCATTGAAGCGGCATGGACACGAGTGAGATCGCCCTCAGGCTGGGGACCGCGACCGCGGCCGGACTGTTCCTCGGCTTCGACCGTGAACTGCGCGGCAGTCCTGCGGGCTTGCGCACCCATGCCCTTGTCGCGCTGAGTTCGGCTGCGATCACCGTTTCCGCCCTCAAGCTGCAGGAGCAGTTCGGCGCGGGGAACAGCGAACTCGATCCGCTGCGCGTAATCCAGGGACTGGCGCAGGCGATCGGCTTCATCGCCGCTGGCATCATCTTCGCGTCCGGCGGCAAGGTGAGGAACGTCACCACCGCCGCGAATGTCTGGCTGGCATCGGCCGTCGGTATCGCTGCGGGTGCGGCGCAGTTCGACATAGTCGGCATTTCCCTTCTGCTCGGCTTCGTCCTTCTCGTCGGCGTAGGGCTGGTCGAGCGGCGTTGGTTGCCAGCACAGGCCGAGGAAGAGGGAATGCCCAAATCCGGAAAACCTCCGCCAGGGTCAGAC
Organism: Sphingomonadales bacterium UBA2369; assembly: GCA_002344055.1. Classification (GTDB taxonomy): domain Bacteria; phylum Pseudomonadota; class Alphaproteobacteria; order Sphingomonadales; family Sphingomonadaceae; genus Allosphingosinicella. The sequence goes on along the minus strand of DDTH01000011.1, from coordinate 252,765 downwards.
TGACGCAACACACTTGCTAATGCGAACTGTTCGCAATACGAATCGGAAAGGAGGTGCCCATGCCGCTCGTTCCGACTTCGCTTGCCTGGCTCGCCCGGACCGTTCCGCTCGCCGCGATGCCGCCGGTCCCGCGCCGGCTGGTCACGGGGATGCGCCATTGGGCCTCCGCCCACCGGTTCGGTCGCTGGCCGGTGTCGGTGCTGCAGGACCATCTCGGTTGCGCGCGGGCGGCGGCGCATCTGCAATTGCTGGTCGAGGAGATCGGCCATGCCTGGCCCGATCCCTTCTGCCTCGGCCCGCCCTGCTGCCGCCAGACCAGCCATGATGAAACGCTGCTCGCGGCGATGATCGGCGCGGCTGCCTGTGCCGACCGGCCGGGTTTCGACCTGCTCTGCGCGGAGATGCTGAACTCAGACGCGCGTGACCGCCTCTATCTGTCGCTCGGCGCCGTCGCGGTGGCCTTGGCGAAGGCGCCAGCCGCAATCTCGGCCGGCGAGCATTGAGGCCTATCGTCGCGGCGGCCGGACTGCACTAATCCGCTTTGCATGACGGACGATTCGCTCGACTTGCTCTGCATCAAATATGACGGCTGGCAGCCGCGCATAAGGCCCGGAACGCCCCGCCGGCCGTGGATGGAGGAGACCAACGAGCGCTACGCTTATCGCTGCCTGCCGCTGACCATCGCCAATTCGCATGGCTGGGAACTGCTCTGCCCGATGGCGTTCGAGGCCAAATGGGACGGCGGAGACGATATGGAATCGGTCGAGATCCGCATGGATCCCGGCTATCCCGAACATCTAAAGCCGGTGAGCATTTTCGGCTACGGCACGATCACCTGGCACGTCGAGGCGATCTTCCGCACGCCGTTGGGCTGGAACCTCCATGTCGGCGGCCCGCCCAACCGGCAGAAGGATGCGATCCAGGCGCTGGGCGGGATCATCGAGACCGACTGGTCGCCTTACACCTTCACCATGAACTGGCGCTTCACGCGCGCCGAACAATGGATCCGCTTCGAAGAGAATGAGCCGATCGCCTTCTTCTTCCCGGTCGAGCGCGGCAGCGTCGAACGGTTCAAGCCGCGGCTCGAGCGGCTGGAGGATCATACCGAACTCTGCGCGGCATTCGAGAAGTGGAGCGCGTCGCGCAATGCCTTTCAGGAATGGGTGAAGACGGCCAATCCGCAAGCCCCCGGCGACAAATGGCAGAAGCTCTATTTCCGCGGTCTCGATCAGGACGGAAAGGCCTGTCCGGTCGATCACCAGTCGAAGATCCGCCTGCCGCATTTCGTTCATCCGGACGGCAGCGTGATGAACCCGCCGGAAATGCGCGCCTCGCCGATCCGCTCCCGGCCTTTGCCGATGACCGAACTGGGTTCGATCTCGGCCACGACCGGCGCGCAGGCGGGTGGCAATGTGCTGCTGAACTATGGCGGTGGCGCGGCCGGGACCAATCCCGCTCTCGCGCTCGCTCTGGGGCGGCTCGACCTTGGCGTGAAGCCGCAGCAGCAAGGGGCGCAGATCGCCCTGCAAGTGCCGCCCCGCGCGGACAAGGATGCCGAACTTGCGATAAAGCGCCGCGACTGGCTGCTCGAGGCACTGGCGCGGCAGCAGCGTCTGGCCGAGGGCGGCGAAGTCGCGCGGGTGAGCGGCATGGACGGCGACACCTTCCTGGCGTCCCATTATGCCCCGGCGCGCGCCGTGCTGATCGAGAATGCGCTGACGGACTGGCCCGCTCTGGCCCGCTGGACGCCCGACTATCTGGCGCAGCTGATCGGCGCGCGGGAGATCGAATATCAGGACGAGAATGGCTCCCGCCGGATGCCGTTCGACCGTTTCATCGCCGAGATTGCGGCGGCGCCCTTTGCCAGCACCATGGCGATCACGGCGACCAACGAAGCGGCGAACCGCGACGCGCTGACGCCCTTGCTGGCCGAGACATTGCCGCTCGACGCCTATCTGGACAATGATCCGGGTCAGCTTGCCATCGGCCCGGCCGGAACCTTCGCCCCGCTCCATTTCGATCTCGGCAATCAGTTGATCGCGCAGGTCGCGGGGTCTCAACGCTTCATCCTCGCGCCGCCATCGGAATCGCGCCGGCTCGGCCCGCGCGGCGAAAACTGGAGTCCGGTCCGCGACATCACGGATGAGGCGCAGGTGGTGCTCAACCCCACGGCCCGCGGCGCGCGGCTGCACGAACTGGATCTGGAGGCTGGCGAAACATTGTTCATTCCGGTCGGCTGGTGGTGGCAGGCGACGGCCACCGACCTGTCCATATCGCTGACCTACGATCGCTTTCGCTGGCCCAATGACGGCGCCGCCGATTTCCCGCATGCCTGATCCGGCCTGGCGTCCCGCGCCGGGACGGGATCGCGCGCAAGCCATGATGGTTAACGCAGTATCTTTCTTTCGTTTGCGCTATGCGGTGACCATGATCCGGCGACTCCTTGCTCTTGCGATTCTCGCTGCCGCGCCTTTCGCGGCTTCTCCCGCGGCTGCCTGCGCGCCGGTGACGGTCTATTTCGACTGGAACAGCGCGCGCGTCAGTGAGGATTCGCATGCGGCGCTGGAACGGCTGGCGGTGGCCCTGGCTTGGAAGGGGCCGGAACTCGAAAGCATCCAGCTGAACAGCTACACCGATGCCTCGGGTTCCGCGGCCGCCAACCGCGCCGTCGCCCGACGCCGTGCGGAGGCGGTGCGCGACGTGCTGGTCTCCTACAATGTCCCGGGCGCGCGGATCGTGATGCACGCCTTGGGTGAAACCCTGCCGCGCGTTGCGACCCGGCCCGGTGTGCGCGAGCCGCGCAACCGCCGGGTCGAACTGCTCGTGCAGATGAGCGCCGCCGGTCAGGAGCGCCAGATCGCCGAGGGCCGCCCGATCTGCTGATCCCCTCCCGGTTGTTACGGGGGCGTGGCCGGTTTAGGCTTCCGTCATGATGGGCAAGATCAAGATTGCCGGCCTGATCGTCGGCCTCGTCGGCAATGGCCTGATGGCCTACGCTCTCTACACCTTGCTTGGCGGCGCGGGCTGCGCGACCAGCCTCGACCCCAGCCCCTGCGAAGCCGCGATGACGCCGGGGATGATCGCCCTGCCGGCAGGCATCATCTTGTCGATGGTCGGCATTTTCATGGGCGGCGGCTTCTACGTCTTTTCCGGGCTGTTCATCGCTATCGGACTCGGCTCGATGGCCGCCTCCGCCTTCACCGACATGGGCGAAATGCAGAGCTTCGGCTGGCTGTTCGGCGGCATGTTCGCTTTCTTCGGCATCCTGCCGTTGCTGCTTTCGGGGGTGGTGAAGGGCAAGGTCGCCGCTCGCCAGGTGGAAGCGCAGCGCCTGATCCAGACCGGGCGCAAGGGCATCGGCACCATCCTTGCGGTCAACGATACGGGCCTGACCATCAACGAAAATCCGCGCGTCGAGATCGTGATGCGGGTGGAGCCGGTGGACGGTTCGCCGCCGCTGGAGCTGCGCAAGAAGGTGATCGTGTCGCGGGTGGCGCTGCCGCGCGCAGGCGACCGGCACCCGGTCTGGTACGATCCGGCCGACCACGAGAAATGGGCGTTCGGCACCGACATGGATGCCAGCGCGCCGCGAGAGGTTCGCGAGCTGTTCGATCTGGTCCGGCAGAGCGCCGGCGCACGCCCGGAAAGCGGCAACATGGTCGATGAACTGGAGCGGTTGAACGCCCTGCACAGTTCGGGCGCGCTTACCGACCGCGAGTTCGCCGAAGCGAAGGAAAGACTGCTTCGCCGTTGAGCGGCGCTTCTCAGTCCGGCCCCGGCGCGCTAGTCGGATCGGATGCGCACCATTCTAGCCGCCGCCTTGCTCGCGGCCTCCCCCTTTGCCCTCAGCCTTTCCGCGGTTGCCCAGACCGCGCCGCCGGAACAGGCGGCGACCCGCCTCCCGCTCGAGCGGCTGTTCGCCAGCCCCGCCATTTCCGGGGCTGCGCCGCGCCTGCCGAAATTGTCGCCGGACGGGGCGCTGGTGACGATGCTGCGCAATCGCGCCGACGATCGCGACCGCTACGATCTGTGGGCGGTGGACACCGCCACCGGTCAGGCCCGGATGCTGGTCGATTCCACCCGCTTCGGCGGCGGCGGGCCGCTGTCGGAAGAGGAGATGATGCGGCGTGAGCGCGCGCGAATCTCCGGCGTGCGCGGCATCGTCGATTATCGCTGGGCGCCGGATGGGCGGTCCCTGCTCGTCCCGCTGGACGGCGATCTCTACGTCGCCGGACTGGACGGCAATGTCCGCCGTCTGACGGAGACCGCCGAGACCGAACTTGACGCGGAAATCTCCGGCGGCGGCAAATATGTCTCCTTCGTCCGCGACCAGAATCTGTTCGTCATCGACAACAGCACCGGCGCCGAACGGCGGCTTACCGAGGATGGCGGCGGGGCGGTCAGCTGGGGCGTGGCCGAATTCGTCGCCAATGAGGAAATGGATCGCGATGTCGGCCATTGGTGGTCGCCGGACGACCGCCATGTCGCCGTCGCCCGGGTCGACGAGAGTCAGGTCCGCCTCGTCACCCGCACCGCGATCGGCGCGGACGGCACGCGCGTGTTCCAGCAGCGCTACCCCGCCGCCGGCACGCCCAATGCCGTCGTCGATCTCTATGTGATCAATCCCGAGACCGGCGCGCGCGTGAAGGTCGATCTCGGCACGAACAGCGACATCTATCTCGCCCGCGTCGATTGGGCGCCGGACGGGCGCACGCTCTATGTCCAGCGCCAGAGCCGCGACCAGAAGCGCCTCGATCTGCTCGCCGTCGATCCGGCCACCGGCGCCGCCCGCCTCCTGCTCAGCGAGACGGACGATGCCTGGGTCAATCTCCACGACAATTTCCGGGCGCTGGCCGACGGCAGCCTGATCTGGTCGTCGGAGCGCAGCGGCTTCCAACATCTCTATCGCTGGCGAGGCGGGCGGCTGACCCAGCTTACGCGCGGCAATTGGATGGTGGGCGAGATCGACGCGATCGACGAGCGGAACCGCCGCATCTATTTCACCGGCAATGCCGACGGGCCGCTGGAACAGCATCTCTACTGGATCAGCTACGAACGGCCCGCCGCGCCGCAGCGCCTCACCGAAGCGGGCTGGTGGAACGATGCGGTAATGGATTCGCGCGGCACCCGCGCGCTCATCGCCCGCTCCAATCCGAACCAGCCGGGCCAATCCTATCTCGCCAGCGCGGACGGCCGCCGCATCGCCTGGATCGAGGAGAATGCGGTCGCCGGCAATCATCCCTACGCACCCTTCCGGGCCGGGCACGCCGAAACCCGCTTCGGCACGATCCCGGCCGAGGACGGCACCGAGCTCCATTATAAGTTGATCACGCCGAACCTGGAGCCGGGCCGCCGCTACCCGGTCTTCGTGGAAGTCTATGGCGGCCCTGGCACCGGTCGGCAGGCGACCCGCCGCTGGGGGAATCCGCGCCATCAATATCTGGTCGACCAGGGCTGGATCGTCTTCTCCATCGATAATCGCGGCTCGCCGGGCCGGGGCAAGGCGTTCGAGGAAGCGCTGCATCTGGCCATGGGCGGCGTGGAGGTGCGCGATCAGCTTACCGGCCTTGCCTGGCTGAAGGCGCAGTCCTTCGTCGATCCGGATCGCGTCGCCGTCTATGGCTGGTCCTATGGCGGCTACATGGTGAACCGCCTGCTCGCCGCCGCGCCCGGCCAGTATGCGGCCGGCGTCTCGGGTGCGCCGGTGACGCGATGGGAGCTGTACGACACCCATTATACCGAGCGCTATCTGGGTAACCCGTCGATCGATCCCGCGCCCTACACCGCCTCCAACGTCGTGCCGGTCAGCGACCGTATCCGCGATCCCTTGCTGCTGATCCACGGCATGGCGGACGACAATGTGGTGTTCGAGAATACGACCGTGCTGGTCGGCGCGCTGCAGGCGCGCGGGCAGCCGTTCGAATTGATGGTCTATCCCGGCGCCACCCACGCCGTACCGGGCGAAGGACGGCAACTGCATCTGTGGCGGACGATCACCGATTTCCTGAACCGCCGGGTCCGCGATCGGCAAGCCGCGGGAGGCGCCCGATGAGCGACTATACACCCCCGAAGGTCTGGACGTGGGATGCGGAGAGCGGCGGTCAGTTCGCGTCGATCAACCGCCCGATCGCCGGCCCGACACACGACAGGGAATTGCCGGTCGGCAAGCACCCGCTGCAACTCTATTCGCTCGGCACGCCCAATGGGCAGAAGGTGACGATCCTGCTCGAGGAGCTTCTCGCCGCCGGTCACACGGGCGCCGAATATGACGCCTGGCTGATCCGCATCCTGAAGGGCGATCAGTTCGGCAGCGGCTTCGTGGCCGCCAATCCCAATTCCAAGATTCCGGCTTTGGTCGATCGCAGCGGACCCGAGCCGGTGCGCGTGTTTGAAAGCGGCGCGATCCTCATCCACCTCGCCGAGAAGTTCGGTGCCTTCCTGCCCGCCAGCGGCCCAGCGCGGACGGAGTGTCTGTCCTGGCTGATGTGGCAGATGGGCAGCGCGCCCTTCCTCGGCGGTGGCTTCGGCCACTTCTTCGCTTATGCGCCGGTGAAGATCGAATATGCGATCAACCGCTATGCGATGGAGGCCAAGCGCCAGCTCGACGTGCTCGACCGACGGCTGGCGGAAAGCGCATATATCGCCGGGCCGGACTACAGCATCGCCGACATCGCGATCTGGCCCTGGTACGGGCAGCTGGCGCTCGGGGCGCTCTACGAAGGCTCCGCCGAATTCCTGGATGTTGCCGGCTATGCGCATCTCCAGCGCTGGGCGCAGGCGGTCGCCGCCCGCCCGGCGGTGCAGCGCGGGAGGATCGTCAACAAGGTGACGGGCGATCCGTCCGAGCAATTGCACGAGCGCCACGAAGCTGCCGATTTCGAGACGAAGACGCAGGACAAGCTGATCTAGCGCCGCGGACATTTTCTCCGCTCGGTTCGTCGCATTGCCGCTTGTCCGCGCCCGATCAGTGCCTAGGTTGAAGGCAGCCGGAGGACGAAAGTGATCGACGGAAGGGTGGACAAGCGCAAGCCGGGGGCCGTGACGGTGCTGGCGCTGCTCGTCAGCTTCCTGTTCGCCGCTACCCCGGCCGCCCAAGCCAACCCGACGGGCCGCGCCCAGCTCGGCTCGGCCGAGCATGTCAAGCACGCCGCACCGCTGCGGACCAGCATCCGCAGTCATGGTGACGATCGCGATCTCGACAATGTCGTGCTGCCGCCGGCACCGGCGATCGTTACCGAGAGCCTGTGCGCCCGCCCGGCCGCGCCGCTGTGTAGCACCGGCTGGTCGTCCGGGCCGCGTCCGAGTCTCAACGCCTATCGCGCCCGCGCGCCACCAGCCATCTGATCCAGCGCTGCCCTCAAGGCGGCTCCCCAAGATCAACGTCACTGCTCCGCGGACGCCCTTGCATGGTCGTCCCTGCGGGAGCGTGACCAAGCTGGAGTATTGGACATGTCTGCTTCCACCTATCGCCTGACCTCGATCCACAAGAGCCTGGACGAGGCCATCGGCCGCGAACTGAAGGCGCGGCTGCCCGACAGCCTGCGCCTGCTGCGGCTCAAAAAACTGAAGCTTGCCGTGAAGGACCGTCTGAACGGTCTGCTGCGGCGCGATCTGGCGGCCTGACGCCGCCGGTAACGTGTTCCCGCGCGGGCCTTCTGCTGCCCGTCCGCGCGGGAACCCGGGATCCTTCTCTCCCCCCTTCTGAACGATCCCGGGTCCCCGCTTCGGCGGGGACACGTATTTGGGGCGGAGCACTTGGGTCGCCGCGTCGCCGGTGTTAGAGGGCGCCCATGCTCAATCTGAAGGACATTACCGTCCGCCTTGGCGGGCGCGTCATCCTTGACGGCGCCACCGCGTCGCTGCCGCCGCGCGGGCGCATCGGCCTGATCGGCCGCAACGGCGCCGGCAAGTCGACGCTCGTCCGTGTCATCGCCGGCCTGCTCGACCCCGACACCGGCAGCGCGGAGATGCCGCGCGCCGCGCGGCTGGGCTATATCGCGCAGGAAGCGCCGGGCGGCTCCGCGACTCCGTTCGAAACCGTGCTCGCCGCCGACACCGAGCGCGCCGCCTTGCTCGAGGAAGCAGAGCACAGCCATGACCCCGACCGGCTCGGCGAGATTCACGAGCGGCTGAACGCGATCGACGCCCACTCGGCTCCTGCCCGCGCCGCGCGTATCCTCGTCGGCTTGGGCTTCGACGAGGAAGCCCAGCATCGCGAACTCGAAAGCTTCTCCGGCGGCTGGCGGATGCGGGTCGCGCTCGCATCCCTGCTCTTCTCCCAGCCCGATCTGCTGCTGCTCGACGAACCGTCGAACCACCTCGATCTCGAAGCGGTGTTGTGGCTGGAGGATTTCCTCCAATCCTACCCGGCGACCATCGTCATCGTCAGCCACGAGCGCGACTTCCTGAACAATGTCGTCGATCACATCCTGCATCTCGATCGCGGCAAGCTGGCCCTCTATCCGGGCGGCTATGACGCGTTCGAGCGCCAGCGCGCCGAGCGTCAGGCGCAGCAGGCCGCGGCGCGCGAGAAGCAACTCGCCGAGCGCGCCAAGCTGCAGGATTATGTCGCCCGCAACAGCGCCCGCGCTTCCACCGCGAAGCAGGCCCAGTCACGCGCCAAGGCGCTCGCCAAGATGCAGCCGATCGCCGCGGTGGTCGACGATCCCAGCCTGTCCTTCGATTTCCCCAATCCGGACGAGCTGCGCCCGCCGCTGATCACGCTCGACATGGCCAGCGTCGGCTATGGCGATACACCGGTGCTCAGCCGCCTGAACCTGCGCCTTGACCCGGACGACCGCATCGCCCTCCTCGGCCGCAACGGCAACGGCAAGACCACCCTCGCCCGCCTGCTGGCGGCGCAGCTGAAGCCGATGGACGGCGACATGGCCGCCTCCGGGAGGATGCGCGTCGGCTATTTCACTCAATATCAGGTCGAGGAATTGCACAGCGACGATACGCCGCTGGAGCATATGACCCGGCTGATGAGCGGCGAGAAGCCGTCGGCGGTGCGCGGCCAATTGGGCCGCTTCGGCTTCTCCGGCGACAAGGCCACGACCAAGGTCGGCAAGCTGTCAGGCGGCGAGCGCGCCCGCCTGGCGCTGGCGCTCATCACCCGCGACGCGCCGCACATGCTGATCCTCGACGAGCCGACCAACCATCTCGACGTAGATGCGCGCGAGGCCCTGATCCAGGCGCTCAACGCCTATTCCGGCGCCGTGCTGATCGTCAGCCACGATCGCCACATGCTGGAAATGACCGCCGACCGGCTGGTGCTGGTCCATGACGGGACCGCGCAGGATTATGACGGCAGCATCGATGATTATATCGCCTTCGTCCTCGCTGGCGACGCGCAGGCGGCTCCGAAGGCGGAGAAGGTCAACAAGAAGGAGGCGCGTCGCCTTGCCGCGGAGGCGCGCGAGAAGGGGACCGTCCTTCGCAAGCAGGCCAAGTCATCCGAGGCGGAGATCGCCCGGTTGACTGCCCTGCGCGGCGCCCTCGATCGCGCGATGTTCGATCCCGCCGCCGCCGAACCCGCTTTGTCGAAGCTGACGATGACCGACCTGATGAAACGCCGCGCCGATGTCGAACGACAGATCGAAGCCGCCGAGTTGCAATGGCTCGAGGCGAACGAGGCGCTGGAGGCAATTGCGGCCTAGGTTCGCTCAGTCCGCCTCGCTGGCGGGCGTGATCGTCGGTGTTGCGCGCGCCGCGTCGATCAGCCGGCGGGCCTCCGCAGCCAGTTCGGGATAATGCGGATCGGTCAGCACGGGGCGCAGCAAAGCTTCGGCATAATCCACATCGCCGCGTGCAATCTGCATCATCGCGGCGTTGAGGCGGATCTCGACCACCTGCGGCGCCAGTTGCTGGGCCAGCAGCAGGGCGTTGGCGGTGTTCTCGGACGGCCGCCCGCCCTCGTTCATATAGGACAAAGCAAAGCGGTAGAGAGACTGGAACTGGTTGGGGTCGGCGCGGTGCGCGCGCGAGAACCACGTCCGGGCGAGCCGCAGCTCGGCTTCGGCGTCATCCCCTTCGGCATTGTCGAGGTGCAGGCGGCCGCGCAGATACATCAGGTCGGCATCGTTCGGCAGTTCCGTCAGCAGCGCCTCGAGCAGCGGCAGCGCCGCCGCGCGATTGCCGTGGAAGATCTCCGCCCGGGCGAGGGTGCGGCGGGCCAGCACGTCGCGCGGGTGCCGGGCCGCGGCGGTGCGGACCCGCTGCAGGGTCGGCGCCACGTCCGCTTCTTCGAGGTCCAGCCGCAAGGCGGCGTCGAGCAGCAGCAGATCGTCGGCCGCGGCCGGCAAGGTCGCGATCTGGATCGTGCCGGCATTCACCGGCGCGGCGCGCGGCATGCGGCGGAAGCTGATGCTGCCGCGCCCGATATAGCGCCGCAATTCGCGCGTGAACTGATCGATCGACATGCCGGTCGCCCGCGTGAGCGCCTGCACCTGCGTCTCGCCGGGGACGGGCGCCAGGTAGCGGCGCAACGCGGCCTGGCGCTCGGCACTGCTGAAGAAATAATGGGTGATCAGCCAGGCCTGGGCATAATAAGCGGCGCCGCCTTCGCCATCGAGACCAGCGGGGCCGGCGGTTAGGATGCGCTCGATCGGCAGCCAGCGTCCTTGCGCGACGGTGTAGACGCGGCCTTCCGAAAATTGGCCGATGTCGATGCGATCCGCCTCGAGTTTCGCGGTCATCAGGAATTCGGCGAAGCCCTCGACATACCAGCCCGGATAGGCGGCGGTCAGATACTGCTTCATGAAATGATGGGCATATTCGTGAAACAGGATTTCGTTGTTCCGCAGGCCGTCGGCGGAGGCATCGACCACCGCCAGCACGCCTTCGGTCCCGGCCGCGTAGAAACCGCCAATGTCCCGCCCCATTCTGCGAACAGTGCTGAGCGCGCGGTTGTTGCGCACGACATAGACGTGCAGTTTGTTGGGCGAATCCTCCGTCGTCGCGTCGGTCAGGCGCACCAGCAGCTGGTGGAAATCCTCCAGCTGCGTGATCCGGCCGCGCAGCCGCGCCTCCGGCTCCTCGCTATAGACGACGAAATGCGTGCTCTCGGCCCGCCGCCATGCCGCTTGCGCCGAGACCGGCAGGACCACCAGCAACAGCAAAAGAATGCGTGAAATCAGACGCATGACGGGCCTCCCCTGTCCGGCAAGCTTAGCCTGCCCGCGGCCGGAAGCAATCGGGCGTTCGGGCAAAAGCCGCCGAAATGGCTGCATGAGGATGAGCCGTTGCCGTGTTGGTCTAGCCTTTGCGCCCGCGCAGCGAGGCCAGGGCAACCAGCGCCAGCAAGCCCGCACCGACGGCCATGCCGAGCACGCAGACCCAGTACATGATCGGCTGATCGGCAGACGTGATCCGCCAATTGGTGCGGCGGACGAACACTTCTCCTGCCGCGACCGCGTCGATGAGCAGCCACACCATCAATGCGGACAGGGCGAACAGAATGGGCACCACCAGGCGTTCGATCAGCCGGTCTTTGCCTTTCCGCATCATGCCGGCACGCATCTCCCAGTCAGATCGGCACCAACCTTCCGTCAGCACCGGAGTTTGCTTTTGGGAGTGGCTTTCGTCCAGCCCGGAGATGCGATCGATCGCGGTACGCACAGCCGGATCGTCGGCGCCCGGCCGCCATTGCCCGGAACCGCGCTTGCGCTAAGCTGGCGGGGAAGGGGGCTTCACTATGTCGTTGATTCGATTGCTGCTCGTGCTGCTGATGGTCACGATGAGCCATGCCGCCCACGCCCAATGGCGTCGCGGCGAAAGTCCCAATTTCATTGCCTATGGCGACATGAGCGAGCGGGAGCTGCGCGACAGGTTGTTGCGGCTGGAGGATTTCGACCGGCTGATGCGGGTCGCGACCAACGTCAACGCGCCGCCGGCCAAGAGCAAGCTGCACGTCTATTTCGTGGGCGGCGCGGAAGCGTTGCGCCAAATTCGCGCGGTCGATCGGGGCATTGTCGGCTATTACATGGCCGGATCGGAAGGCATCGCCGCCTACGTTCGCACTGATCGCGGCGCCGGTTCCAGCGAGGAGACCCTCCTCCACGAATATGCCCATCATTTCATGTGGCAATATGCGCCGAACCGCTATCCCGGCTGGTATATCGAAGGCTTCGCCGAATATTTCATGACGGTGCGCTTCGCGGAGCGGCACATCGACATCGGCAATTTCTCGCGGGGCCGCGTGCACGGCCTGCAGGGGGCGTGGGTGCCGATCGAGACGATGCTGAGCGTCAATGCCGAGCAATTGAGCGGCGATGCGCGCGGGCAATTCTACGTCCAGGCCTGGGTGATGACCCATTATTTCTTCAGCAACCGCGAGCGCCAGCAAGCGCTGACGCGGCTGCTGGCGGCGTCGCGGCGGATGCAGCCGGCGGCGGCGCTGCAGGCGGCGACCGGCATGACCGGCGAGCAGTTCACGCGCGAGCTCAGGCGCTACATCAGTGACGGCGCGATCGAGTTCCGCCGCATGCCGCGGCAGAGCAGCGAGACGCCGCCGGAGGTGCGCTTCACCATGCTGCCCGCCTCCACCGGCGACATGATCGTGCATAAGGCGGCGCTGCGCGTCGGCATTCCCGAGGAGGAGCAGGGCGCGCGGCTGCAGGCCGTGCGCATGGCTGCGGCGCGGCACCCGAACGATCCGTTCGCGAGTCGCGTGCTGGCCCAGGCCGAATTGCAGTTCGGCGACCGCGAGGCGGCGGGCCGCATCCTCGAGGCGCTGGTCACCGAAACCACCGCCGATCCGGAATTGCTCTATCTGCGCGGCCGCCTCCATCTCGCGCGTGCCGACGATGGCGGCGCGGAGGGCGAGATGCAGGCGGCCGCGTCATGGCTGCGCCGCGCGGCGGAGGCCGATCCCAATCACTGGCAGACCCAGTTCCACCTCGCCCGCGCCAGCGCGGCGAGCGCGATGAGCGGTAGCGATGCGGACCTCGACGCCATCCTTCGCGCCCAGGAACTCGCGCCGCAGGTCGCCGCCTTGCGCCTCAACGCCGCCCAGGTGCTGATCCAGCGCGGCCAGATCGAGGAAGCCCTGCACCTTCTCCTCCCGCTCATCGCCGACCCGCACGATCAGGGCGCAGCCGCGGCGGCGCGACGGATGCTGGACGGGCTGGGAAGCATCCCGGTCAACGCGGACGCGGAAGACGAGCCGGTCGAAGAAAAGCCGGAAGAACCGAAAGAGTAAGCAGCCCGATATGGGTATCAGGTTCCGGCGTGAACCCGCGAACATGTTATTCCGCGACCGGGCAAAAGCGGACATTCGCAGCTCAGATCGGCACCACATGCCGGTGGTGCCAGGCGAAGATCGCCGCGGCGCCGCGGTGCGGACTCCAGCCTTCGGCGAGCGCACGAGTCTGTTTCTCGTTCGGGTTTTCGTCCAGCCCGAGGATGCGGCCGATCTCGATGCGGACGGCCAGGTCGCCCGCCGGCCAGATGTCGAGCCGCCCCTCCGCGAACAGCAGATAGATTTCCGCCGACCAGCGGCCGATGCCTTTCACCCGCACCATCTGCGCGATCGCTTCCTCGTCATCCGGGGGGAGATTTTCGAGGTCGAGGCGGCCGGACAGCACTTCCTCGGCCAGGCTCTTGGCATAGGACACCTTGCCCCAGGACAGGCCGGCGTCGCGCAACGCCTGATCGCTCACCGCCAGCAGCCGCGCCGGATCGTCCGCGCCGCGCGTTGTCGGATCGCTCGCTCCGCGCGCTGCCGCATCGACCCGCGCCCAGATCGCCGCCGCCGCCTTTATGCTCACCTGCTGACCGACAATGGCGCGCAGGAGCGTGACGTAGCCGCGCTCACTGATCCTGGGCTCCGGATAGCCGATCCGCCCGAGCGCGGCAGCGAAGGCCGGCTCGATCTCGCCCAGCGCGTCGATCGACGCATGCAATTTATCGGCCTGGATCCCCATATGCGCTCCTTGCACCTCCGGGTCGCGGCTAGCATAGACCGCGCCCGCCTCCTCCACATTCTTGCGTTCAAAGGATTCTCATGCCCCGCCTCATCGTCACCGACCGCGCCGGCAACGAACATGCGATCGAGGCGCGCTCCGGCTGGAGCGTGATGGAGGCGATCCGCGATGCCGGGATGGACGAATTGCTGGCCCTGTGCGGCGGCTGCTGCTCCTGCGCGACCTGCCACGTCCATGTCGATGCGGAGGATTTCGACCGGCTGGGTTCGCGCGGCCCGGACGAGGAGGATCTGCTGGAAACGTCCGATCATCGCGAGCCGACGAGCCGTCTGTCCTGTCAGGTGCTGATGTCCGAGGAACTCGACGGCCTGCGTGTGACCATCGCGCCGGAGGATTGATCAATCCTCCCCTGCATTTGCAGGGGAGGGGGACCGCCGAAGGCGGTGGAGGGGCCGGCGCACAGCGCCGGTTCTTCAGCTCCAAGAATTCCGCGCCTTTGGCGCGGCCCCTCCACCATGCTGCGCATGGTCCCCCTCCCCTCGAAAGCGAGGGGAGGAATTAGTCAGTCGCCGTCCGCGCTGCATAAAGCGCGATTGCCGCCGCGTTCGACACGTTCAGGCTCTCCATCTGGTCCGAGATCGGCAGCCGGGCGATGGCATCGCAATGGGCCAGAGTATTCTGCCGCATACCTTCGCCTTCCGCCCCGAGCACGAGCGCCACACGCTGCGGGCCGAGCGCTTCGGATAGGGTCATCTCCGTGTCGCCAGCCAGCCCGATCCGCCAGAAGCCCGCTTCCGCAATCTCATCGAGCGCGCGGGCGAGGTTCACGACCCGCACCCACGGCACCGTCTCCAGCGCGCCGCTCGCCGCCTTGGCCAATGACCCGGATTCGGGCGGCGCATGCCGGTCCTGCGTGACAATCCCCAAAGCGTCGAACGCCGCCGCCGAGCGCAGGATCGCGCCGACATTGTGCGGATCGGTCACCTGGTCGAGCACCAGCAAGGGCCGCCCGTCCTCGGCCTGATCGAGCAGATCGGCGAGCAATATGTCCTCCAGCCGCTCGACCTCCGCCACCATGCCCTGATGCGGCGCGTCGCCGGGCACCAGCCGGCCCAGATCGGGGCCTTCCGCGAAGGTGACCTGGATCTCCTTCGGCGGCTGCAGGAATTCGGCGGCCTCGCGCGTCACCCACAGCCGCACGACCCGCCGTTCCGGGTTGTCGAGCGCGGCCGCGACCGCATGCTTGCCCCAGAAACGCGGGCGATTCTCGGCCTTGGTCGCCTGGCGGGCCTTGCGGCGCATCAGCACATCTCCGGTTCAGTCGGAACCAGCCCGCTCCCCCGCCCGGCCTCCCAGACAGCGTATCCTAGATGGGAGGCCGGGCGGGGGAGCGGGCTGGTGCCGGTCTTGCGCGAGCAAAACAAAGTTCAGTCCGCCGGATATTCGAACGGGTCGGACGCGCGCGGCTGCTGCGGCACCGGCTGGCGGGGCAGCGGCTCGTCGCGATTGGCGGCGTTCAGCAGGAAGGTCGCCATGATCACCGCCGCCTGCCGCAGATCCTCGGCGCGCATATGCTCATACGTGTCGATGCTGGTGTGGTGCAGCCGCGCCCCGTAATCGAGCGGGTCCTGGATGAACTGGTAAGCGGGCAGGCCGACCGCCTGCATATAGACATGGTCGGTGCCGCCGGTGGAGCGGATCGCCACCTGGGTCGCGCCCATCGTCGCGAACGGCGCCAGCCACTCCTGGAAGATCGGGACGACGGCCAGATTGCCCTCCGCGTGAATGCCGCGGAAACGGCCGGAGCCGTTGTCCATGTTGAAATAAGCGGTCATCTCGCGGTGGCCGGGCCGCAGCGTGATCGGATAACGATGCCGCCAGGTGCGGTTGTCGGGCAGGTTCGCGCGGTTCGCCGGGGCGGGCGGACGCGTCGCCAGATGCTGCTGCACATAAGCGAGCGAGCCGAGCAGGCCCTGCTCCTCGCCATTCCAGAGCGCGAAACGGATGGTCCGCTTCGGCCGGACGCCCAGCCGCGAGAGGATGCGCGCCGCTTCCATCACCACTGCGCTGCCGGCGGCATTGTCCACCGCGCCGTCGGCCGCGACCCAGCTATCCAGATGCGCCCCGGCCATGACGTAACCGGCATTCGGATCGGTCCCGCGAATGTCGGCGAGAATGTTGTAGGCCTGCGTGTCCTCATCATGGAAACGCACGTCGTGATTGATCTCAAGGCTCGGCGGCGCGTCGGTCAGCGCGAGCCGGGCGAGGCGGCGATAATCCTCGGCGGCCAGTTCGACGCCCGGCAGACGCGGCGTGCGGCCGGTCTGGTAGGTGTAGCCCGCGCCATGCACCAGCCCGCCGTCGCGATAGGACATGCGCGCCCAGGCGAGCGCCCCTTCCTCGGCCAGGAAGGCATCGAGCCGCTCGGCAAAATCGCCGCGGTCCAGCGATTCCTCGATCTGCTGGGGCGAATAATTGGGCTGCTGATAGGTGTTGCGCTCGGCCAGCTGCTCGCTGGTCAGGCGGCGGAAGGGCGCCTCGGTCGCGTCGCGCGGCGCGGTCGGGCGGCTGATCATCACGATCTTGCCGCGCAGCTGACCGCGCCAGCGGGCGAAATCCTCGACCTCGGTCATCGGCGCGACGATCACCGGCGCGTTGATCGTCCCGTTCGTGGACGGCGTCCAGGCGACCGGGATGGAGCGCAGCGTCAGCACACGCGGCGCGGTCATCCGCGCGGTCGACGAGATGATCGACCAGCCGCGCCCGAACTCGAAGCCTTCGGCGCGGACATTGGTCAGGCCCCAGTCGCGGAAGCGCTGCTGCGACCAGCGCTCGGCTTCGCGCATCGCCGGCGAGTTGGTCAGCCGCCCGCCAATCCGGTCGGTCATGTGCGCCGCCGTTTCCATCACCTCGCTGCGGTTCATCCCCTCGTCGAGGATGCGGTTGATCGTGGTCCGCTCGGTCTGCGCGGCGGCGGGGGAAGCGAGCGGCAGGGCCAGACAGGCGGTCAGGAGCAGCGGGGCGAGGCGCATGCGAATATGGTCTCCCGGACAAAAGATGGAGGCGGAAAGCCTGGAGCGGGTGAAGGGAATCNNATCGAACCCTCGTCGTAAGCTTGGAAGGCTTCTGCTCTACCATTGAGCTACACCCGCGTGCCGCTCTCGCCTAATCGTGCGCGGCGCGGCGGGCAAGCCCGCCTTGGCACACCGGCGCCCTTGCCAGGTCACGCATTTCCGGGAATCTATGGCGTTTCCGGGGTGGATCAGATGCGGGAAGAGGCGAACACCAACGTTCTGCTCGCCCAGTGGCAGGGCGGCGAAGGCGGCGCGCGCAACGCGCTGATCGCCCGGCTGCACCCGGAATTGCTGAAGATTGCGGGCGCGCGGCTGCGGCAGGAACGCGATTCCTCGCTGTCGACCGGCGACCTGATCAACGACGCGGTGCTGCGCATCATGCGCACCGATTCCGTGACGCCCGGCGGCCGGGCGAATTTCGTGGCGCTGGCGTCGCACATCATGCGCAACATCCTGGTCGATCATGCGCGCGCCAAGGCCTCGTCCAAGCGCCGCCACCGCAAGGTCGAACTGCACACCCAGATTGACGGCGGCCAGCGGGTCGACCTGATGGAGTTGGAAGCCGCATTGATCCGGCTGCGCGCGCTGAACCCGGAACTTAGCGACCTCGTGGAGATGCGTTATTTCGGCGGCATGACGACTGCGGACGTGGCGGCGGTGACGGGCGTGTCCGAGCCGACGGTGAAGCGCCGCTGGCAGGTGGCGCGGGCCTGGCTGATGGACGCGCTGGCCAATCCGGTGGACGATGCCTGACGACCGGCTCGAGCGCGAGACGCTCTTCCTGTTCGAGGCGATGCTCGAACTGCCCGAGGCGGACCGCGATGCCTTTCTGGCCGAGCGGACCGAGGGGCGGCCGGATCTGGCGGCGCGGCTCGCGGCGATGCGCGAGGCGGACCGGCGCGCGGGCCTGCAGACCGGCGCGGCGGTGGACGCGCTGGAGGAAGAGGCGCCGCCCGAACGGATCGGCGCCTATCGCATCGTCGAACGGATCGGCCGCGGCGGGATGGGCGCGGTCTATCGCGGCGAGCGGATGACCGGCGACTTCGCCCACGTCGCGGCGATCAAGGTGATCAAGGCCGGACTGCTGTCGGAAGGGCTGGTCGAGCGGTTCGAGCGCGAGCGGCAAACGCTCGCGGCCCTGCGTCATCCCCATATCGCGCAGCTCTATGACGGGGGCGAGACCGAGAGCGGCTCGCCCTACATCGTCATGGAGTTCGTCGACGGCGAGCCCCTGCTCGCCTGGATCGAGGCGCACGCACCGGACCGGGAGACGCGCTGCCGGCTCTTTGCCGAAATCTGTGGCGCCGTCGCCTTCGCCAACCGCAACCTGATCGTCCACCGCGACCTGACGCCGGCCAATGTTCTGGTGACGGCGGAAGGGAGCGTGAAGCTGATCGACTTCGGCATCGCCAAGCCGGTCGACGCGGGCGCGGCACCGGCGCGGACGTCGCTCGGCAGCCTCAGCCTCACGCCCGGCTATGCCGCGCCGGAACGGATGACGAGCGCGCAGGTGACGACCGCCGCCGACATCTATTCGCTCGGCAAATTGCTGGCGAAAATGCTTCCGCCGGCGGCCGGCGACCGCGAGCTGCGCGCGATTGTCGCCAGGGCGACGATGCTCGATCCCGCCGATCGCTACCCGACAGCCGATGCGCTCGGCGCGGATGTGGCGGCGTGGCGCGCCGGCATGCCGGTCAGCGCCGTGGGGGGCGGCCGCGGCTATGTGCTGCGCAAGTTCATCGGCCGGCATCGCCTCGGCGTCGCGGGAGCGGCCATCGCCTTGCTGCTGCTGGTCGGCGCGCTCGGTGCGGCCCTGTTCGCCAACATGCGGGCGGAGCGCGCGCTGGCGGAGTCCGAGCGGCGCTTCGGGGAAACCCGCGCGATCGCCAAGACCTTGCTGTTCGACGCCTTCGACCAGGTGAGTCGCGTGCCGGGTTCGACACAGGCGCGCGAATATCTCGCCCGTGCGGGCCTGACCTATCTCGAGGCGCTGGCGGCGGACGAGAATGCGCCGCTCGATGTCCGGATCGAGGCGGGTCTTGGCTATATGCGGCTGGCGCAGGTGGTGGGCGGCGGCCAGGCGAGCCAATTGGGGCGCTATGCGGATGCCGATGCGCTGCTGGCGCGCTCGGAAGAGATATTGGGTGGCCTGCTGGATCGGCACCCGGACGACGCGAACGTGCGCCGGGCGATGGCGGCTTTGCTGGTCGAGCAATCCGGCTCCAACCTCTACAATAATAACGACGTCGAGCGCGCCCGCGCGCAGGCGATCCGCGCGAAGGAACTGATGGCGGCGGGCGCGGCGGGCGATCTGGAGGCGGCGCGGCTCTATGCCGACGCGCTCCGGGCCGAGGGCGACACGCACAATTGGGACGACGCCTTTCCCCAGGCGCGCGAACTGCACAATGCCGCCGAAAGCTTCATCGCGGGTCTGCCGGCGCCGTTTCAGGCCGACCCGCAGATGCGCAGCATCCGGGCCGGCAATTTGCGGCTGCTGGGCGAGGCGCATCACAAATTGCAGGAGGTCGAACCGGCGCGGCGGACGCTCGATCAGGCAGTCGAGATCAACCGCGCCCTTGTTGCCGAACAGCCGGACGATCCCTTGATCCGCCGCCGCCTCGCGACCTCACTGCGTTATCGCGCCATCGTCCACCGCAGCAACGACCGCAACGAACTGGCCCGGCAATCGATCGAGGAATCGCGCGCGGAGGCGGAGCGGCTGCGCGCCCGTGACCCCAACGATGCCGGCGCGCTGCAGCTGGTCGCGCTCGTCGCCGAGGTGCAGGCCCAGATCCTGGCGGACCTGCGCCGCTTTCCGGAATCCTATGCGGTCGGCGAGCAGGTCCGGGCCATGCATGTCTCCCTTGTCGAGAAAGCGGGCGGTGCGGCCGGTGCGGCGCGCAGCATGGCGGCGGCCAGGCGCACCGATGGCGGCAATCATTATAATGGCGGCGACTATGCGGGCGCCTGCCGCATCTGGCGCGAGACGCTCGATCTCTATGCCGGGCTGGATCGTCGCGGGCAGCTGACCGACACGGATCGCGGCAACGCCGTGCGCGAACTCACCGATTATGTGCAGCGCACCTGCAACCCGCCGCGCGCCGCGCTGGGGCCAAGCATCTAAGATCTGGCTTGCCAGCCGAAGCCTGTCTTCGGCAGGCGAAGGCTGGTGGACAGGGCTGGATTCGAACCAGCGTACGGGAAACCCGGGCAGATTTACAGTCTGCTGCCTTTAACCACTCGGCCACCTGTCCGTGGGAGCGTCCTAATCAGGAAGGGCGCTCCCTTGGCGAAAGGGCCGGGCAGTGTCAACGCTTGGCCTTGCACCGCATCGCGCTACATCTCGCCGTTCGCGGTCAGCGCCCGAGCAGCAGGGGAAGTTCGTCCTGCTGGAGCAACTCCCTCGTCACGCCGCCGAAGATCGCCTCGCGGAACCGCGAATGGCCGTATGCCCCCATCACGAGACAGGATGCGCCGCGCGCGCGGGCCGCGCCGTGCAGGGTTTCGGCTATGCCGCCCGCATCAACCTCCAGTTCGTGAAGGACCGGTTCGAGGCCGTGCCAGCCCAGATATTGGCACGCTTGCGTGGCCGGGAAGCCATCCGGCCTTTCCTCCGCGACGGTCACGATATGGATCTCGCGGGCCTTCTTCAGCAGAGGCATGGCGGCGCGCAGCGCGGTCGAGGCTTCAGGCGCGCCATTCCAGGCCACCACCACTGGTGCAAAGGGATCGAAGCGCCCGGCGCTCGACGGCACCGCCAGAAGCGGCGTCCGGCCATGGACGATCACCTCTCCGACGATCCCCATCATCCGGCCGGCGGCTTCGCCGGCGCGGCCTGGCAGGTTGACGAGAATAAGGTCGGCCAGGGGACTCGCCGCGACAAGGGCCTGCTCCGGCGCACCCGTTGCTTCCAGCCAGTCCCAGCTCAGGCCTTCGCCGCGCAGCTTCGCTTCGACCGCGGCGCGGTTCGTTCCCTTCCGCTCGTCTGCGGCGCGCAGCAATTCGGGCAGGGCATAGACGCTGCCGAACGGGTCGGCGACGACGAAACTGTCATAAGGGGTCGCCTGAACACAGGTGATGTGCGCATCGAAAGCGCGGGCGAGATCGAAGCCGGACTGCAGTCGCGCGGCAAGCCCATTGTCGCCGTCGGCATGGATCAGAATCGATTTCATCGCGAATCTCCTGGCGCTCGAGGCCCGGCACGGACCCTTGCGGACCATCATTGCAGTGGCCCGGGCCCATGAAATTGATCCATGACAAATTCGCGGGGGCGAAGAACTGTTCCCGATGGGCGTGGCGCGGTCCCGATGCGACCGGACGGGGCGGATCCGCCTTTCAGCGTTCCGGGCGTGTGTCTCCGGCCCGAAGCCACTCGCACAATTCGGCGATCGGGATCACCTGGATGAAGTTGATCCCGGCTTGGCCGTCATGCGCCCAGCGGACGATGCCGGGGAGGGGACGGAATCCTTCCAGCGTCACGACGACATCGCCATTCATGGGAAGCTCGGCGTCGGTCTCGATCTTCACGCCGCCCTGGCTGACGTCGCAGACATGGACTTCGTACACGTCCGCGCCGCAGCGCAGGCGGGCCTTGCGGTCCACCTCGACGCGCGGGCTGCGGGCGCGGCGGCCGTCGCCCAGCAATTTGGAGGCCGCGAGCAGGCCGGGTACGTCGATTTTCTCGTCGAAGGCGACGCCGATGTTGGAATCGCGCTCCCAGACCACCTTGCCCCTGATCGGCAGGTCGTTCTTGATTTCGATCTCAACCTCGGTGCCGACGCCGATCTGGCGGTAGACATGCGCCATAACGCCGCCGGCGGAGATGTTGCGGACCAGGCAGAGTTCGCGCACCCCGTCGATGGTCAGCGCGCCGACGCGCAATATGGTGAGGTGCCGCTGCCCTTCGCGCCGCTCGGGCGGCGCGGGCGCGGCGGGCGAGAGCGATAAGCTCGTCTCCTCCACATATTCGTGCGGCAGCATCGTCATATCCACTTGGGTCGTCGCGCGGGTTTTCCCGTCTGATCCGGGGCCTTGCCCGACCACTGGTTTACGAAGCGCTTACGCAGGCGGATTTATCCGTTTTTCTGCGGTGAAATGACGCCAATCCGGATCCTTCACGGCTTCCTTACCATTTCCCCCGTAAGTCGCGGCCATGTCCACCGCCGCTGCAAGCGATCCAGCAACCCGGGCCGATCCGCGCCCCGCCTCCGCCGTCAGCGGGGGCGTCGGCCTGGCCGGAGTCGTCGGGCTTCTGGTCTGGGCCGGCATCGCCCGAGCCTTCGGCATGTCGGGTCCGCTTTCGGCGCTGGTCGCGCTTGCCGCTTGCGGTGTGCCGATGGTTTTGTGGTCGCTGCTCGTCGACAAGGTGCATCGCAATCCCTCCACCGGGCTGGACTGGGATTCGCCGCCGCGTCCGCTCAAGGACGTGTTGGACGTCAGCATCGTCAAGATTGCCGGCCTGTGGGGCATCTGGGGGATTATCGGCTGCCTCTATTGCGTCGCCCGCTGGTATTGGAACGATCCCTACCTCTTCTCGATGCAGTTGTTCATGTACGCGGCCATTCCGATGGTCGTCCTGTCGGTACCCTATGTGCTCTGGCTCGACCGGCGGCTGAAGGAGCCGCGGGACGGCGCCTGGCATTTCGGCTCGTGGATCATTGGCCGCACCGAGGATGTCGACCGCGAAATCATGTTCGATTTCTTCCGGTCCTGGGCGATCAAGGCCTTCTTCCTGGCCTTCATGCTCGCGATCACGCCGGGCAACTGGTCGGCGGCGATCAGCGCCAGCACCGACTGGATTCTGGCCAATCCGGCCCAGTTCGGCCTGTGGCTGATCGCGCTCATGTTCATGATCGACGTGACGATGGCGAGCGTCGGCTACATCATGACCTTCAAGGTGCTGGACGCGCACATCCGCTCGGCCAATCCTTATGCCTCGGCCTGGATGGCGGCGCTCATCTGCTATCCGCCCTTCATCCTGATGGGCGATGGCGGGCCGCTCAACTATCACCCCGGCACTGCCGGTTCGGAGGGCTGGGTCCAGTGGCTGGACGGGTCGAACATCCTGCTGACGCTCAATGCGGCGTGGCTGGCGATCCTGACTGGCATCTACGCCTGGGCGACGATCGCCTTCGGCCTGCGCTTCTCCAACCTCACCCATCGCGGCATCCTCACCCACGGCCCCTATGCCTGGACGAAGCACCCGGCCTATCTGTCGAAGAATCTCTTCTGGTGGTTCGGGGTCCTGCCCTTCCTGTCGGTGAATGGCAGCCTGGTCGATTCCGTCCGCAACACGGTGATCATGGTGGCCGTCAGCGGCGTCTATTACTGGCGCGCGCGGACCGAGGAAAAGCACCTGTCAGAAGACCCGGCCTATCGCGAATATGCCGCCTGGATGGACAGGCACGGGCCGGTGCCGCGCTTCATCCGCTTTCTGATCGGCACGCAAAAGCCGGCGAAGTCGCCCTCGCCGGCCCCTGCGGAATAGAGGCTCCGGCGGCAGTTTCCCCTGCCGCCGCCGAAGCTGCCCCTTAGTGTCCGATGCGCAGCCGGTAGGCGCCGGTCGCAGATTCGTCATAGCCGATCACGCGCACGACATAGGTTCCGGCCTCGCCCGGGTTGAACAGGATGAACGGGTTCAGCCCGCCGCCCTCGTCATCGCTTTCGGCCAGCGGGGTCAGGCCGCGCTCGGAGGCCCGGAAGACCTGCAGCTTGGTGTCGATATCGCCCGTGCCGAGCACGTGCAGCATCGCGATCTGGCCGTCGGTGAGCCGCAGCTCGTAATCGGCATATTTCGCGCCGCGCTCGGTCGCGCTGCTGGCATTGAGATTGCCGGCATAGACGCGCCAATTGCCGCGCTCGGTGCGCGCGCCGGTGGTGATCAGGGCCGGCAGCGGCCCCATCGCGTTGACGCTCACCGCGAACTCGCCCGATCCGCCCGGCGCGAAGCTCTTCACCTGCACGATATATTCGCCCGAGGTCTGCGGCGTGAACACCATCAGCGGGCTCATCGCGCCGCCGCTATCGTCATCCTCGACCAGCACGTCGGTCGAGCCGGCGCGGACGAGACGGGCGACCGGGTCGAACGCCTCGGACTGGACGCGGATCGAGTAACGGCGCCCGGCCTCCAGCTGCACGCGGTGATCGGCCCAGGCCTCGGCCGGCTCCGGCAGATTCACGCGAACCGCGTTCGGATCGATCGGCATCGGATCTTCGGCGTGATCGGCATGCTCCTGCGCGATGTCGCCATGATGATCGCCCGGCTGCGCCGAAGCCGGGGCCGCAAACAGGAATACGGGTGCAGCAAGCAAGGCTGCCTTCAAGATTTTCAGATTACGCATGATGTCCTCCCCACCGTTTCACCGAACTCAACCGCTTTGGCACGCGCCAGGCGATGCGGTGTCTGGTTCGCCGCATAAGCGACTCATGCGATGAACCGTGCATGAGCAGCGATGAAATGCATCAGAAAGATTCCTCGTCATAGACCGCCGACACGTCGCCCGACCATTCGCCGGCATAGCGGCGCAGCATGCGGTCCGCTGGGGATTCCCCGGAAGTGAGGACTTCGCGCAACGGTACGAGAAAACCCGCTTCGCTGTCGCCCGCGCCGTTCAGCCGGCCGCGTTTGGCCAGGCCCGCTTCGGCCAGGTCGATGATGCGCTTGCCGAAGGTGCGAAGGTCCTCGCCGCCGGGCACCTTCGCCGCCAGCCCTTCGCGCGGCACCGCATCGCGCAGCGCCTGCCGCTCGGCCAGGGACCAATTTTTCACTTCGTCCCACGCCGCGTCGCGCGTGGCGCCGTCATAGAGCAGGCCGACCCAAAGAGCGGGAAGGGCGCAGATCCGCGCCCATTTTCCGCCATCCGCGCCGCGCATCTCCAGGAAGCTCTTCAGCCGCACTTCGGGGAAGATGGTGGACAGGTGATCGGTGAAATCCGCGACGCGGGGCTTTTCGCCCGGCAGTTCGGGCAGGCGCCCATCCAGGAAATCGCGGAAAGAGCGGCCGGCGACGTCGATATACTTCCCGTCGCGGAAGACGAAATACATCGGCACGTCGAGCGCATAATCGAGATAGCGTTCGTAGCCGAAGCCATCCTCGAACACGAAGGGCAGCATGCCGGTGCGGTCCGGGTCGGTGTCGGACCAGATATGGCTGCGGAAGCTCTTGAAGCCGTTCGGCTTGCCTTCGGTGAAGGGCGAACTGGCGAACAAGGCGGTGGCGAGGGGCTGCAGCGCGAGGCCGACGCGGAATTTCTGCGCCATGTCGGCTTCGGATGCGTAATCCAGATTCACCTGGATCGTGCAGGTGCGCAGCATCATGTCGAGGCCGAGCGAGCCGACCTTCGGCATATAGTTCAGCATGATCTTGTAGCGGCCCTTGGGCATGACCGGCAGCTCGGCGCGGGTCTTGTCCGGCCACATGCCGAGGCCGAGGAAGCCCAGGCCGAGTTCGTCGCCGACCTGTTTCACCTGCGCGAGGTGCCGCGCCGCCTCCGAACAGGTCTCGTGCAGATTGTCGAGCGGCGCGCCGGACAGTTCGAGCTGCCCCGCCGGCTCCAGACTGATCGCGCCGTCCTTGCCGGTCAGCGCGATCACATTCCCGCCCTCGACCACAGGCGTCCAGCCGAAGCGGGTCAGGCCATCCAGCAGGTCGCGGATGCCGCCCGGCTCGTCATAAGAAGGCGCCGCGAAGTCGGCGGTGCGATAGACGAATTTCTCATGCTCGGTGCCGATCCGCCAGCGCTCCGCCGGCTTCTCGCCGGAGGCAAAGACGGCGAGCAGATCGTCGCGGCTCTCTATGGTCGGATCGGCCTTGCCGCTCTCGGTACGCGTGGTCATGGCTCGGGCCTCTAGACCCGCTGCGAACGCCCCGCCAGCCGGTTTCGACACGCAACCTTTTGCCGCGTCAGAAGGACATCCACTCCGCCGCGGCGGCCGTCCGCAATTCGTCGATGAAGGTGGCCTGCGCCGGCGTCGGCGCCCAGTCGCGCCTTGTGGCCACCACGAGCATGCGCCGCTCCGCCAGCGCCCCGCCGATCGCCGCCATCCGCCCGCCGGATGCGGCGACAAGTGCCTTGCTGACCAGAGTGAGCAGATTGGCGCGCTCGGCCAGGTCGAGCGCGCTGGCGCCATCGGGGCAGGTGATGCCGGGCGTGGGCGGATAGATGCCGCCGGCGATGAAGATATCCTCGAATGCCGCCCGCTCCTCGCTGCCCGGCGGCGGCAGGACCCAGTTTTCCGACGCCAGGCGCACGAGTCCGGGCAGGCCGCCCCCGGCGAGCGCGTGACCGGCGCGGCCCGCAATGACGAGCGGGTCGCCGGTCAGCGCCGTCCGCTCGAACGCGCCGAGTTGTGGTCCGTCGAGCGTGACGATCATGTCCACACGGCCGTCGGCCAGCCGTTCCGCTGCATCCGCGCCGAGCGGTTGCGCGTCCAGCACCACCGGCCGGTGCTCGGCGATGAAGCGGGTCATCGCCTCGGGCAGCAGCCGCGCCAGCGCCGAGGGATGGGCGGCGACGCGCACACTCCCCTGATCGCGCCCGGCCAGCACCGCCAGTTCGTCCAGCCCGGCCTGCAATTCCCCCATGGCCAACCGGCAGGCCCCGGCCAGCCGCGCGCCCGCTTTGTTGAGCGCCGCGCCGTCGGCCAGGCTTACGCCGACCAGTTGCTCAAGCTGCGCCACCGCGCCGCGCGCCTGAATGTCGCCTTCCGCGAGTGCGACCAGCGCCGCGACATGCGTCATCGTCACCTCGCGGTCGTCGGCCAAAGCCGCCACCGCCGCCTCCGCCCGCGCCGCCAGCAGCACGCCCGCATCGCTCGGCGCGGTCACGCCCGCCTCGCGCGACATCAGATTGTGCCCGGTCAGCGCCTCCAGCCGCGCGATCGCCTGGATGATTCCGCTCTGCGGCAGTCCCGTCTCGACCGAGGCCATGCCCAGATCGCCATGCCGCACCGTCGCGGCAAGCGCGCGCAGATGGTCGAGGTCGAACGACTTTGGTGTCATGGCGGCGTTATGCGGCTAAATGTGCCGGATGCAAAACGGTCCCATCCATATCGGCATTGGCGGCTGGGACTATGATCCCTGGCGCGGCACTTTCTACCCGCAGGGCCTGGCCAAGACGAAGCAGCTTCACTTCGCCTCGCGCCAGCTGACGGCGATCGAGATCAACGCGACCTTCTACAAATTGCAGCGGCCGGAATTGTTCGAGCGCTGGGCCGCGGAGGTGCCGGACGGCTTCGTCTTCGCATTGAAAGGGTCGCGCTTCTGCACCAACCGCAGGGATCTGGGCGAAGCGGGGGAGTCGGTCGAGCGCTTCTGCGGTCAGGGGCTGACGCGGCTCGGCGGCAAGCTCGGCCCGCTCCTCTGGCAGCTCGCCGCCACCAAGAAATTCGACGCGCAAGAGATTGCCGCCTTCCTGGCCCTTCTGCCGAAGGAGCAGGACGGCATTGTCCTGCGCCATGCGATCGAGGCGAGCCATGAGAGCTTCCGCGACGAGCGCTTCGCCGCGCTCTGCCGCGATGCCGGCGTGGCGGTCTGTCTCGTCGATGAGGGCGAGGGCGTCAGCGATCCCGACCCTGCTGCGCCCTTCGTCTACGCCCGGCTGAAGGCGGCGCGCGAGGAGGAGCCGGAAGGCTATGCGCCGGTGGAACTCGATGCCTGGGCTGCCAGCGCGAGGCAATGGGCGGCGGGAGGACGTCCCGTCTATCTGTTCGTCATCAATGGCGCGAAGGTGCGCGCACCCGCCGGGGCGATAGGTTTGATTGCAAGAACATCGAAATGAAGTCGGCGCTGAACATTTCTTAACTCGCGCGCGCGTAAACACGCCGGTCTTCGATTTGGAGGATCGGTTGGATTATTCGCGCCGGGTTGGCCCGCCGATTGTTTCCGCGGCGGTGGCGACCCTCGTCCTGACGAACTTTGCCATGGTCATGCTGGCGCATCGCGCCGGCGGGCCCGAGGGACATTTGTTCGCCTCGATCTGGCCGATCGCGCTGACCTCCACCGTCGCGGTCATCCTCGTCATGTCATTGCTGTTCAGGTCGATCGCGCAGCTGGTCTCCGAGCTTGAAGCGCGCGAAGCGCTTGCCCAGCATCAGGCGCTCCACGACGGCCTCACCGGCCTGGCGAATCGCGCCTTGCTGGAGGATCGGCTGGAGCAGGCCCTGCATCGCCACCGCCGCTCGAACGAGCAGGTCGCCTTGCTGATGCTCGATCTCGACCATTTCAAACAGGTCAACGATACGCTCGGCCACCCGGCCGGCGACGAACTGGTGCGCCAGGTCGGCACCCGCCTGCAGGCCCTGCTGCGCGACACCGATACGGTCGCGCGCATCGGCGGCGACGAATTCGCGATCGTGCAGGCGCACCCCAAGGGCGAGGCCGACGTGCGGCGCCTGTGCGACCGGATCATCGAGACGATCCGCGAGCCGTTCCAGCTTGGCGAGCGCGAGGCGCGGATCGGCGTCAGCATCGGCGCCGTCTTCGCCAGCGAAACCGGCAGCACCACCACCGAACTCCTCCGCCAGGCCGATATCACCATGTACCGTGCCAAGGCGGCCGGCCGCGATTGCTACCGCCTGTTCACCGAGGCGATGGATGCCGACGTGAAGCGCCGCGACCAGATCGAGGCGGGGCTGCGGCTCGAGCTCGAGCGCGGCACGGGTCCGCACCTCCATTTCCAGCCGGTGATCGGCGCGCGCGGCGAAGTCGTCGGCGTCGAGGGGCTGATGCGCTGGACCCAGCCGGCGCTCGGTCCGGTGCCGCCGATGGAAATCATTCCGATCGCCGAGGAATGCGGGCTGATGGAGGAACTTGGCACGATGGTCGTGCGCGATGCCTGCGCGGCGGCGCGGCGCTGGCCGGACATCCCGGTCGCGATCAATCTGTCGCCGATCCAGTTCCGCGCGCCGGATTTCGCCGCGAACCTGAAGGCGCTGGTCGAGGGCGAGGGCGTCGCCTGCGGCCAGATCGAGCTGGAAATCACCGAAAGCCTGTTCATCGACCATGGCACGCTGTGCGCGCCCGCGATCGAGCAATTGCGCGCGGCGGGCTTCCGCTTCTGCCTCGACGATTTCGGCACCGGTTATTCGTCGCTCAACTGCCTGCGCGGTAATGGCATCGACAAGATCAAGCTCGACCGCAGCTTCATCGACGCGGCCGCGCGCGACCGCAGCATCGCCATGGTCCGTGCCGCGGTGACCCTGGGCCACGCCATGGATCTGGAAGTGGTGGCCGAAGGCATCTCGACCGAGGATGAGGAGCAGATCGCGCTCGAAGCCGGCTGCGACGCGCTGCAGGGCTATCATTATGCCTGGCCGATGCCGATCGACCAGCTCGACGCCTTTTTCGCCAAGACCGAGGCGGCCCGGATCAGCGACGCCGCCTGACTTGTCGCCGCGCCCCAACCGGGGCATCACGCAGGGCGATGGACCCGCGCCCCTTCGCCTATATCGTCAGCGTCATCCTGCTGGTCTTCGGCATATGCGGCTTCGTGCCGCCCCTGACCCCGGCCGAGACCGACCCTCTGCGCGTGGCGGCGGGCGTGGGCGGACCGCAATTGTTCGGCGTGTTTCCGTCCAGCCCTGTGCTCGCCGGCATTCACGCGGCGATGGGCTTGTGGGGTCTGATCGCCGGCGCGAAGCTGGGCCGGGCGGTGATCTTCGCCCGCTTCGCCGGCTTCATCTTCCTCGCGCTCACCGCGATGGGCACGATCCCGCTGACCGACGAACTGTTCGGCGCCGCGCCGCTCTACGGCAACAACCTGCTGCTGCACGGCCCGCTGGCGATCCTGAGCTTCCTGTTCGGCTGGCTCTACCAGCGCGCCAGGCCGCAGCCGGCACCGGCGCCGGGTCAGGCGAACTTCTAGGCGGCGAAGGTTTCGACGGATAGCGCTCTCGCGAGGCCGTCGCCCATCGTCGCAGCGGCTTTCAGCCCCGCTGCCTCACCTGCCACCACGGTTCGCAGATAGGCTGCGGCCGCAACCTTGGCGGCGCGAAATTCCGGACTCGCATCGCTCGCTTCGATTGCCGCCGCCTGCCGGTCCAGCAGCCAGCCGGCCGTCGCCACCGACAACATGGTGAGCAAAGGATAGGAACCGGCAAGCCGGTCGTCCCCGCTCGCACCGTCCATCCACGCCGCCACCTCTTCGATCACATCGACCAGCGCGCCGATCTCCATGCTCGCCTTTGCGCGGATGTCGGCGAGCAGGCTGCGCAATGGCTCGCCGCCCTGCAATCCCAGCTTGCGCCCGACCAGATCGGCCGCCTGAATGCCATTCGTGCCTTCGTAAATCGGTGCGATCCGCGCATCGCGATAATATTGCGCCGCGCCGGTCTCCTCGATGAAGCCCATGCCGCCGTGAATCTGCACGCCCAGGCTCGCGACTTCGCAGCCCACGTCGGTGCCCCACGCCTTCACCAAAGGCGTCAGCAATTGCGCCCGCGCCGCGGCAGTCTCGTCGCCCAGGCTCGCCCGGTCCACCTGGCCGGCCATATAATAGGTCAGCGCCCGCGCGCCCTGGGTCAGCGCCTTCATCCGCAGCAGCATCCGTCGCAGGTCGGGGAATTCGATGATCGCGGCGGGCTTGCCCTCGCGGCTGCCCTGGATGCGGGTGCGGGCATAATCCACCGCCTGCTGGGTCGCGGCCTCGGCGATGGAGACGCCCTGCAGGCCGACATTCATGCGCGCATTGTTCATCATCGTGAACATCGCCGCCATGCCGCCGCCCTCACGGCCGATCAGCTCACCCTCGCAATCGTCATTGTCGCCGAACGCCATCACGCAGGTCGGCGAGGCGTGGATGCCGAGCTTATGCTCGATCGACACGCAGCGCGCGTCGTTGGCCGCGCCGTCCGCGCGCACCTTCGGCACCAGAAAAAGCGAAATCCCCTTCGTCCCCGGCGGCGCATCGGGCAGCCGGGCGAGCACGAGATGGACGATATTGTCGGTCAGGTCATGATCGCCATAGGTGATGAAGATCTTCTGGCCCTTGATCCGGTACAGCCCGTTGCCGATCGGCTCGGCCCGGCTCTTCAGCGCGCCGACGTCCGACCCCGCCTGCGGCTCGGTCAGGTTCATCGTCCCGGTCCATTCGCCGCTGATCAGCTTCGGCAGCCAGCGATCCTGCTGTTCGGCCGTGCCATGATGCTTCAGCGCCTCGATCGCCCCGGCGCTCAGCATCGGGCAGAGCGAAAAGCCCATATTCGCCGAGCCCAGATCCTCCAGCACCACCGTCGCCAGCACCTGCGGCAGGCCCATCCCGCCATGGCTGGCCGGCGCCGCGATCGCGCCCCAGCCGCCCTCCACATAGGCGCGATAGGCGGCGTGGAACCCCTCCGGCATGGTCACGCCATCCGCCGACCATTTCGCCCCGACCGTATCGCCGGTCCGGTTCAGCGGCGCCCATTCCCCGGCCGCGAAATCGCCCGCGCCCTCGACGATCGCATCGACCGTATCCAGCGTCGCGTCCGGAAAGGCATTGCCGCCCCCCAGTTCCTCGATCCCCACCACGTGGCGCAGGACGAACTTCTGTTCCTCGATCGGGGGCGTGTAGGGCATCGGGGTCTCGCCTGCGGTTGCGTGAAATATTGCCCAGCTATAGCGCGGAGCGGTGAGCGCGCCAGAGACCCGCATCCTGCCGGCAGACGCAGATGGCATCGCCGAGGCAGCGCGCCTGATCGGCGCGGGCCAGCCGGTCGCCGTGCCGACCGAGACGGTCTATGGTCTCGCCGCTGACGCGACGAACGGCGGGGCGGTCGCGCGCATCTATGCCGCCAAGGGGCGGCCGAGCTTCAATCCGCTGATCGTGCACGTGCTTGACCTTGCAGCGGCGGAGCAGATCGCTGTCTTCACCGATCGCGCGCGGGCGCTCGCGAAGCGCTACTGGCCGGGACCGCTGACCATGGTGCTGCCATTGCGCGACGACCGCCGCGTGTCCGGTCTGGTCACGGCCGGGCTGGAAACCGTCGCGCTGCGGGTTCCCGCCCATCCGGTGATGCGCGCCGTGCTTGCGGCCTCGGGCGTTCCCCTCGCCGCGCCGTCGGCCAATGCCAGCGGCGCGATCAGCCCTACCCGCGCGGCGCATGTACTGGCCAGCCTCGGCGGACGCATCCCTTTGATCCTCGACGGCGGCGCGACCGCGCACGGTCTGGAATCCACCATCGTGGCGGTGGAAGAGGAAAAGGTTCGACTGCTCCGCCCCGGTCCGTTCAATGCCGACGAGCTTGGCGCCGTGATCGATTGCGGTACCGGAGAGATAGAGGCGCCCGGCCAGCTCGCCAGCCACTACGCCCCGGCAAAATCACTTCGCCTCAACGTGCTCCACGCCGATCCGGACGAATGGCTGATTGGCTTCGGCCCGGTCGCCGGCCAAGTCTCGCTCAGCCCCGGCCGCGACTTGCTGGAGGCAGCGGCGAACCTGTTCGAGCTGCTCCACCAGGCTGACCGCAAGCCCTTCGCCCGCATCGCCGTCGCGCCGATTCCGGAGAACGGTCTCGGTGTCGCCATCAACGACCGCCTCCGCCGCGCTGCCGCACCGCGCTAGCCGGCGCTCCCCCTCAGGGAACCACAGCGCCTCATCGCGGTTTCGAGTCCGAACCCGTGCGGGCGATCCCGTTCTCTGCATCGAAGGGAATGACCATGATCCGTGGTATCCTCGGCCTTGTCGTCACCGTGCTGATCATCCTCCTGATCCTCAGGCTGCTCGCCTACATCTGACGCCGGTTTGCGCCGGGCGGCGGAGGGGCTAGGCGGGTGTCATGACATTCGCCTGGCAAGACAATTTAACTGGTGCCCGCTCCAGCTTCGTCAGCCATCTGGAATGCTCGCTGACCGGCGCGCATTATGAGGCCGATCAACTGCACGGCCTTTCCGCCGCCGGCCGGCCCTTGCTGGTCCGTTATGACCTTGACGGCGTGCGCGCCGAACTCAGCCGCGAGACGCTGGCCGCGCGTCCCGCCGATATGTGGAAATGGCGCGAACTGCTGCCGGTTCGCGATGCGGCGAATATCGTCAGTCTCGGCGAGGCCGCGACGCCGATCGTCTCCCTCCCGCGCACCGGCGCCCGGCTCGGCCTTGCCGACCTGCTCGTGAAGGACGAAGGGCGCCTGCCGACCGGCTCGTTCAAGGCGCGCGGCCTTGTCATGGCGGTGTCGATGGCCAAGGCGCTCGGTGTCGCCAAGATCGCGATGCCGACCAACGGCAATGCCGGCGCCGCGCTTGCTGCTTACGCCAGCCGCGCCGGGATCGAGACGATCATCCTGTGTCCGGACGACACGCCGGAGATCAATGTGCGCGAGATCGCGGCGCAGGGCGCGCGCGTCTATCGCGTCGATGGTCTGATCGACGAATGCGGCGCGATCGTGGGGGAGGGGGCCAAACAAGGCCTTTGGTTCGACTTCTCGACGTTGAAGGAGCCGTACCGGATCGAGGGCAAGAAGGTGATGGGCCTGGAGCTGGTCGAGCAACTCGGCTGGCGCGTGCCGGACGTGATCTTCTACCCCACCGGCGGCGGCACCGGCCTGATCGGCATGTGGAAGGCCTTTGCCGAGTTGGAAGCGATCGGCCTGATCGGCCCGGAGCGGCCGCGCATGGTCGCGGTGCAGGCGGAAGGTTGTGCGCCGGTGGTGAAGGCCTGGGAGAATGGCGACGAACATTTCGAGCGCTGGGAGGGCGCGCATACGGTGGCGGCGGGCATCCGCGTGCCGAAGGCGGTCGGCGATTTCCTGATCCTGCGCGCGGTGCGGGAAAGCGGCGGCTTCGCCATCGCGGTGCCGGACGATGCGATCCTCGCCGCGGTGGACGAAGCGGCGCGGCAGGACGGGCTTTTGCTCTGCCCCGAAGGCGGCGCGACGCTGGCCGCCGCGCAGCTCGCGCGCGAGCGCGGGCTGATTTCAGGCAGCGACAAGGTGGTGCTGTTCAACTGCGCCACCGGCCTCAAATATCCGATGCCGGACGCCTCCCGCCGGCTCGCCAAGTCAGGGCCGATCGACCATGCCGCCCTCTGAGCCCGCCAGGCCCTGGGTGATCGCCCATCGCGGCGCGAGCGGGTTGCGGCCCGAACATTCGGAAGCCGCCTTCCGCCTCGGCATCGCGCAGGGCGCCGATTTCGTGGAGCCGGACCTGCTCGTGACGAAGGATGGCCTGCTGGTGGCCCGGCACGATCTGGAATTGTCGCAGACCACCGATGTCGCCGACCGGCCGGAATATGCCGATCGCCGCACCGCGAAGAGCCTCGATGGCGACGAACTGGAAGGCTGGTTCGCCGACGATTTCACCTTGGCCGAACTCAAGAGCCTGCGCGCCCGCGAACGCATGCCCCTGATACGCCCGGACAGCGCCGCGCATGACGGGCGCTACCCGGTGCTGGGCTTCGACGATCTGATTGCTCTGGTAGAAGAAGAGGCCGCAATACGAGGACGGCCGGTCGGCATCGTCGCCGAACTCAAACATCCGGCCTATTTCGACGCCGTCGGCCTGCCGTTCGAGCGCGCGCTCGCGCCGGTGCTCGCGCGCTATGGCCGTGACGATCCGCTGTTTTTCGCCTCGTTCGACGCCGGCGTGCTGCGCCGCATCCGCGCGGTTTCAGACATTCGCCTCGTCCAGTTGCTCGAGGCGGATGCGGCGCCGGATCTGGCCGGCATCGCCAGCTATGCGGACGCGATCGGCCCGGCCAAGGCGCTGATCGTCCCGCGCGCCGCGGACGGCGCGAGCCAGCCGCCGACCAGCCTGATCGCGGACGCGCACGCGGCCGGTCTCGGCGTCTTCTCCTGGACCTTCCGCTCGGAAAATCTGTTCCTGCCCGCCGAGTTACGGCGCGGCGGCGATCCGGCCGCTCATGGCGACGCCGAAGCGGAATATCGCGCTTTCTACGCGCTCGGCATCGACGCGGTGTTCAGCGATTTTCCCGAGCAGGCGGTTGCGGCGCGCACCTTCTAAATCCTCCCCTGCATTTCCAGGGGAGGGGGACCGCCGAAGGCGGTGGAGGGGCCGGCGCGCAGCGCCGGTTCTTCATTTGAAAGAATTCCGCGCTTTCAGCGCGGCCCCTCCACCATGCTTTGCATGGTTCCCCTCCCCTCGAAAACGAGGGGAGGACCAAGGAATTCACGCCTCCGCTTTCTTCACCCTGTTCTGGAAGCTCTTGCGCAATTTCTGGATTTTCGGCGGGATGACGGCCAGGCAATAGGGGT
Source organism: Sphingomonadales bacterium UBA2369 (assembly GCA_002344055.1). Taxonomy (GTDB): domain Bacteria; phylum Pseudomonadota; class Alphaproteobacteria; order Sphingomonadales; family Sphingomonadaceae; genus Allosphingosinicella. The sequence continues at coordinate 217,583 of DDTH01000011.1, read as the reverse complement.
TACGCTGGCCTTCGCCTTCCCAATAATCCTGGTGATAATCCTCGGCCGGGTACCATTGCGACAAAGGCTCGATCGTCGTCACGATCGGCTCGGCGCGATCCGCCTGCGCCCGTTCGATCCCGCACCGCGCCGCTTTCTCCTGGCCTTCGTCGAGGGGGAAGATGGCGGACCGATATTGCGTGCCGACATCATTGCCCTGCCGGTTCAGCTGGGTCGGGTCGTGCGTCGCGAAGAAGATGTCCAGCATGTCGTCATAGGAGATTTCGGCCGGATCGTAGGTCACGCGGATCGCCTCGGCGTGGCCGGTGCCGCCGCCGCACACTTCCTTGTAGGTGGGATTGGCGGTCTGGCCGCCAATATAGCCGCTTTCCACCGCGCTGACGCCGATCACATCCTTGAACACCGCCTCGGTGCACCAGAAGCAGCCACCGGCCAGGATTGCCTGTTCGCTCACGCTCGATCTCCTTGGAATCTGCATGGAAGATAAGGTGCGAACGCGGTCACAAAAGACCCGAAATCCGCCGATTCTCCGCCATCGCGACGATGGCCGACTGGTTAACCCATCCGTTCGCCGGCGAACAAATTGTTCCATTTTGTGCGGTGAACCGCTTTCTCACCGGGATGAACCGCCCCAATCCCCCTCCGTGCGTAATTGAATGGGAAAGGAAATCGGCGATAATGGCGGCAAGCGGAGGGTTTGAATGAAGTTTACGCGCAGGCAGATGGTCGAGGGCGGTCTCGTGGCCGGCTTCCTTGGTCTTGCAGCAAAGCCGGTGCTTGCCGCCGTGACGGAGGACCAGCCCGCCAGCATTCCGGTCCGGCGCCGTCCGGATCAGGCGATGGCCACCAATGCCGCCGCCGCGCCGCGCTATCAGACGGCTTCCGCCGCGCCGTTGCGTCAGCCGCATCCGGGCCAGCCGCTGCCGGCCCGTCCCCGCATCATCCAGCCGGAGCCGCAGCAGCTCGCCGTCGCGCGCCCCGCGCCGCTGCCCGCGCGCCCGCGCGTTCCGGTGGAGCGCACGGTCAATCCGCGCCTCGTCGCCGCCGCCCGCGCTTCCTTCGACATGCACCGCCGCTCGATCCGCCTGCCGGATGTGGTCGGAATTGTCGATTTTTCGAAAATTTCGCGCGAGCCGCGTTATTATCTCCTCGACACCAATAGCGGCCGCGTCACCGAGCATCACGTCTCGCACGGCCGCGGCTCCGATCCCAGCCACAGCGGGTTCGTGCAGAATTTCTCAAACCGCCACGGCTCGAACGCCACCTCGGAAGGCGGCTACGTCACCAGCGAGACCTATCACGGCAAGTACGGCCTTTCGATGCGCGTCCGTGGACTCGATGCGAGCAACAGCAATGCGCACTCCCGCGCGATCGTGATCCACCCGGCCTGGTATGCCGAGCCGACCCATCTCGCGATGCACGGCATTCTCGGCCGCAGCGAAGGCTGCTTCGCCATGTCGCGCGCCAGCCTGTCCGAGACGCTGGATCGCCTCGCCCCGGGCCATTTCCTGTACGCGGGCCGTGTCGCCTAAACGTTTGGCGCAAGCCTGAAACGAAAACGGCCTCCCGATCGGGAGGCCGTTTTGCTTTGTGCTGCCGGCGCGCTCAGTTCGCGGCGGTCTGGCTGTTCCCCGCCCGGTTCAGCGCCTGGCGAACGCGGCCGTCGCGGCCGTAGAGGTCCGCATAGGTGACCAAAGATCCGTCCGCGGTCGCGGCGGCGGTGAAATAGGCGATGTAGACCGGGATCGGCCGGGCCAGACGATGCGTCTGGTTGCGGCCGGTGTTGATCGCGCGGTCGATCGCCGGGCGCTCCCAGCGCCCCGTCGGCTCCAGCAGATGCGCGGCGAAGTCGCGGATATTGTGCGTCCGCACGCAGCCATGGCTGTAGGCGCGCACCGGATTGTTGAAGAGATTCTGCGACGGCGTGTCGTGCAGGAAGATCGCATGCTCGTTCGGCATCTCGATCTTGATCCGGCCGAGCGCGTTGCGCGGACCGGGCGGCTGGCGGACGATGCGGTAGCCATTGCCCTGGCTGACCTGATAGCCGCCGAAGCCGCGCATCGTGCGCACGATGCTCTGCGGCACCGTCCACCACGGATTGAAGGTCACCGCCGTTGCCATCGCGCTCAGCGACGGCGTGGGCGTGCGGGTGGTGCCGACCACGGTGCGGTGACGCGCGGTCACTTCGCCATTGTCGATGATCGCGGCGGTGAAAGCCGGGACGTTCACGATCACGTGACGCTCACCCAGATTGCGCGGCAGCCAGCGCCAGCGCTCCATGTTGGTGCGGATCAGGTCGCGGCGCTCGGCATTGGCCGGGTTGGCCAGCGCATTCTTCAGCAAAGCATATTGCGGGTGGGTCGGCAGCAGGCCGTTCAGCACCGCGGCGACATTGCCGTTCTTGGCGCGCTGCAGCATCTGCCGGCGCTCGGTCTCGCCCAGGCCGCTCGGCGCCATGTACCAGCTGACGCGATCGGCCCCGCGAACGCTGCCGCCGCTCAGATCGGCCGACAGGCGCATGAAGATTTCGTCGGCGATGCGGGTGCGCGCCGCTTCGTCGCCCATCGCCGCGCGGAGGCGATCGGGGCTGTAGGCGGCCGGCGTCAGGCCGTCCGCACCGACGCCCTCGATATAGGCCAGCAGCTGCGACGCGCGGTCGGCGGACCAGCGGCTCTCGTTCTGCGCCGGGGCCGTTTCCGGCTGGGCGACGGCGGGCGTTTGCAGGAAGCCGGCCGCGAACGGAGCGGCGACCAGGGCGGCGAGCAGCGAAGTGCGAGCGAGTTTGGGCATGGGTCCCCCTTAAGCCACGATGCGATTCGTGGCTAGAGTCGGCGTTGTTAACAGCGGCTGCACGACGCGCGCCGTGTCATTTCGGCTACTTTTTGTTCCGGATGTGAATCGGTCCGGACGCTAGACCCGCCGCTCGACCTTGTAAGGGCGCTGGCCGAGCGTGCGGTAGACACGCGGGCCGAGATCGAGCCGGAACGGCGCCATCTTTGTCGGGCTGTCCGTACGTTCGCGGCCGACCAGGAACGACTTCGATGTCTGGCCCCTGCGCACCGTGCCCCAGTCGTAGAAGGCGTTGATCGCGACGAGTGGCACGAACAGCAGCCGCTGGTCGACCCGCATCGCCCGCATTTCCCCCTGCTTCACATCGACGCGGCCCTTCAGCGTCAGTTCGCCGCCGGCGGGGATGTCGGGGACGTCCAGCGTACGATGCTCGCCCGGCTTCAGGCGCTGGAAGGCGGTGATTTCCGTGTCCTGATCCGGCGTGCTGCAGATCAGCTTGGCCTGCATCTGGATGTTCTTCGCCGTGCTGCCGCCGCTGTTGCGGATCGTCATCTCGAACTCGACGACGGATTCGGCCGGATCGGCGGTCGTCCGCTCGGGCTTCAGTTCGACCTCGATCCAGGCGCGCGGCAGCGGGTCGGGGCGCGGCGCCCGCGGCCCCGCCGGGGCGGCTGCGGTTCCGGCTTCCGGCGCGGCCAGGGCGGCCGGGCGGCGTGAGCGGCGGAACAGGGCATAAGCACCGACCCCTAGGCCCAGCCCGCCGAGCAGCAGCAGCCACAAGGGCAGGCCGGTTTCGGACAAGGGTTCCGGCGCGGTTTCCGGCGGGCCGGCATTTTCGAGCGGCGCCGGTGCATCGGCCTGCGGCGCCGGCAATGGCGCGGTTTCGAGCGGGAGGCCGGCTGCGGGCGGCGGTGCCACTGGCGCGGTCTGCGGCGCGGTGCCTGGCTGCGTGACCGGCGCGGGCGTGCGCTGCACCGGCGCGGTGGCGCGTGGCGGCTCGGCGCCGGGCTGGCGTTCGGCGGGGCGCTGCGCGGCGGGCGGCGGCGTCGCGGCGGGCTGCTGGGCCTGCGGCTGTGGCTGCGGCGCGGGACGCGGCTGAGTGACGATCCGCTCGCGCGGCGTCAGCTGGAAATCGCGCAACTGGGCCGGCCCGATCTGTGCGGGCGGCGTCGGCGTCGGTTGTGGCTGCTCGGCCTGCTGCGCCACTGCCACAGCCGGCACCATCAGGGCGCTGCCGGCCAGCAGCAAAGGCCGCCACCGGCGTCCGACGCCCGCGAAATCACCAAATTTCATGCAAATCGAGCCCAACCCCGCGCGCCGTTTGCGCGCCATTCAAAGCCGCTTTCAACAGGCAGGAAATCGCAGCGCCGTCAATGCTTAAGCCGCTGAGCCGTGGCTGCGGCGGGCCGGTCAGCGCCGGTGTGTGTCCCCGCTGCCATGGCTGGCGGGTGCCGCGGGTCCCCGGCCGGCGCGGCGGCAGGCGATGATCTGATCGCCCGCCGGATCGGCGTGGACTGACGGCACTTCCGCCCGCCAGCCGAGCATCGCCTCCTCTCCGCGCAGTGACAGAATGAGGTGTTTTCCATCGGGGCCAGCGGAGACGGCGCGATAGCGCAAGCCCAGTTCCGCCCATTCGGCGACCATCCGGTGCGTGGCCCCGGCGTAGGTCACGGTCGCGGTGGAGCGCGGCTGCTGGCTCTGTGTGCCGTCGCGGTCGCGGCCCAGCGCATTGCTGTCCGGCAGATAGCCATGGTCGTTGAAAATGATCTGCGCCGGGGCACCATCGGCGCATTCGAACGCCAGCCCGTCCGGCGCCTTGGTCTTCAGCGGCGACCCGGCACAGGCGGCGAGTAGCGCAAACGCGACGCCGGCGGCGATGAATCCCGGTCGCACTTCGCTTGTCCCCCCATTGCGGCTGCCTGTCCCGGACGCGACCATGCGCCGGGCGGCAAAGGGGATCAAGCGGTCAGGCGGCCGGTCAGGCGAAAGCGCGTTCGACCAGATCCTCGGGTGAGAGGCCCAGGCGCTTCATGTGCGCGCAAATGTCCGGCCAGCGATCCTCCAGGAACGCCTTGCGCTCTGCGGCGCGGAGGCGGTCCGCGGCGCCGGCGGCGACGAACATGCCGACGCCGCGCTTCACCATCACCAGCCCTTCCTCCTGGAAGGTCTGATAGGCCTTGGCCACGGTCAGGGGATTGGCGCCGCATTCGGCCGCCAGGCTGCGCACGGACGGCAAGGGATCGCCATCGCCCACGCGGCCATCGAGGATCATCGCGCCGATGCGATCACGCAGGCGCAAATAGACGGGCCGTTCTTCGCTCATGGCCGTCATGGTGCGCTAACACACCCGTCAGGTCAAGCCTGAACGCCAGATTAATTTCCGATAGGCGAGGCGCTCACCAGCGGCTGACGACGGCCTCGAGCTCCGGCCGCGCCCGCTCCTCCAGCGCCATGCCGGGGGTGCCGATATAAATGAAGCCCGCAATCCGCTCCGGCGCCTGCCCGAACGCATCCAGCACCATCGGCGAATAAGCCGCCCAGCCGGTGATCCACCCGGCCGCATAGCCGAGCGCATGGGCGCCATGCTCCAGATTCATCACCGCCGCGCCGCAGGACAGCAGCTGCTCCCAATCGGGAATCTTGGCGCTTTCCCTCGGGCTGTACAGCGCCACCACAAGGTCGGGTGCCTGAAAGGCGAGTCGGCCGATCGCCTCGGCGGTCGCTTCCGTCGGCTCCCCCGTCTCGGCCCGGTAAGCGGCGAACAGCAGATCGGAAAAGGCTTCGCGCCGCTCGCGCGGGACATGCACGAACCGCCAGGGCGTCAGCTTGCCATGATCCGGCGTCCGCGCCGCGATCGTCAGGATGCGCTGCAATTCGTCCGGCGACGGGCCGGGTTCGATCAGGTCGCGCGGGCGGCCGGAGCGGCGAGTCTCGAGCAGGGACAAGGGGGTGGTGCGGTCGTTCAGCATGGCCGCGCGCCTAACAAAGGGGGGTGCCGGCAACAAGCCGCGCCCGCGCCGGTCGTCACAAAGCGGCCACAAACATGCTTGGCAAGCGCGCGAAGGCCGCTACTCTGCCCCGCCAGACCAGGAATTTTCAGGGCGGGATGCAAAATGTCGGTTGAGCTGATTTTCTTTTGGGGCGCGGTCATCGTGCTTGGCGGCTTCCTGCTCGGCGGCACCTATGTCGTCACGCGTCCGAAACCCGAATTTGCCGGTCATCCCAAGGGCCTCTTCCTGCTGTTCATGGCCGAGATGTGGGAGCGCTTCTCCTATTACGGCATGCGCGCTCTGCTCATGTTCTACCTGGTCCAGCATTGGCTCTTCTCGGAGAGCGAGGCCGGCGTCATCTACGGTGCCTATACGGCCCTGGTGTACATCACCCCGGTCGTCGGCGGCTATCTCGCCGACCGTTATCTCGGCCAGCGCAAGGCGGTCCTCTTCGGCGCCATCCTGCTGACCTTCGGCCACTTCTTCATGGCCTTCGAAGGCAGCGGCGGCCAGACCGATCCGGGGATCAACATCTTCTGGCTGGCGCTGGCTTTGATCATCGTCGGCTCCGGCTTCCTCAAGGCCAACATCTCGGTGATCGTCGGGCAGCTCTATGCCCGCACCGACGTGCGCCGCGACGGCGCCTACACCATCTTCTACATGGGCATTAACGTTGGCGCGGCGACCGCGTCGCTGATCTGCGGCTATCTCGGCCAGACCTACGGCTGGGGCTATGGCTTCGGCCTTGCCGGCATCGGCATGCTCGTCGGCCTGATCTTCTTCGTGCTCGGCAAGCCTTTGCTGCTCGGCCGCGGCGAGCCGCGCGATCCGGAGGCGCTGCGTCAGCGGACCGGCGGCATCCCGCGCGAATGGCTGTTCTACGGCATCGGCCTCGCCATGGTCGCCTTGTGCTGGTTCATGGTCCAGCATCAGGATCTGGTAGGCGTGCTGCTCGGCACCTTCGGCGCGATCCTGGTCAGCTACGTGCTGTTCATCGCGACCTATGCGCTTCCTTATGGCGGCTACAAGCAGGCCCCGGCCGGCTCCGCCAACGCCTTCCTGCTCACCGCAGCGGCGCTCACCGTCTCCATGGCGCTGACCGCCATGTCGGTCCCGGGCGCGCGTTGGGTCGCGCTCGGTTCGGGCGTCGCTTTGATCGCCGTGATCATCCATCAGTGCCTGTCGCGGGCAGACGAGGTGCGCGACCGCATCCTCGCCGCGATGTTCATGATCACCGTGTCGATCATCTTCTGGGCCCTGTTCGAACAGGCGGGCTCCTCGCTCAACCTGTTCACCGACACACATGTCGATCGCGCGGGCGTCCCGGCGTCGATGTTCCAGTCGGTCAACGCCATCTACATCATCCTGCTGGCGCCGCTCTTCGCCAGCATCTGGACGGGCCTTGGCCGGCGCGGGAAGGAGCCTTCGGCGCCCTTCAAGTTCGGCCTCGGCATCGTGCAGGTGGGCCTCGGCTTCCTGGTCCTGGTCTGGGGTGCCAATTCGGTCGGCCTCGACGTGCCGACGCCGGTCATCTTCATCTTCCTGATCTACCTGCTGCACACGACCGGCGAACTCTGCCTGTCGCCGGTGGGCCTCAGCGCGATGAACCGGCTCGCGCCGCATCACATGGCCAGCCTGATCATGGGCATGTGGTTCTTCGCCTCGGCCACCGGCAATTTCGCCGCCGGCCTGATCGCGGGCGCGACCGGTGCCGAGGAAGTCGGCGAGACCGCCGGCAAGGATGTCGTGCTGGGCGTCTATTCGACCGTCGGCTGGGTTGCGATCGGGGTAGGCGTCGCCGTCCTCCTCATCTCCCCGCTGGTGAAGCGGATGATGCACCTCAGCACGCTGAAGGATGACGAGGAGGTTGCCGGGCAGGCCGAACTGGCCGAGCCGCAGGCTGCCGGCATCCGCCCGGGAACCACGCCGAACATTCCGGGCGGCGGGCTCTGATGCGGGCGGGGTTCGGGGCCGCCGCGCTGGCGGCCCTTCTCGCCGGCTGTTCCACCACCCCGACTTCGCAAGCGCCGGCGGCCAATACGCCACCGGCGCAGCCGGAGCGGCGCGTGGCGGCCGATCCTTACCCCTCCACCTACCGTCCCTATCGGGGCGTGCCGACGGCGATCACCAACGTAACCATCTTCGATGGCGAAGGCGGGCGGATCGACAATGGCGTGGTGGTGCTGGCCGAGGGGCGCATCCAGGCGATCGGCGGCGCGGACACCGCGATTCCCGATGGCGCGACGCGGATTGACGGCCAGGGGCGCTACGTCACCCCCGGCGTGATCGATATTCACAGCCATCTCGGCGACTATCCCAGCCCGAGTGTCGATGCCCATTCGGACGGCAATGAGGTCACCAGCCCGGTCCGCCCCGAGGTCTGGGCCGAACACAGCATCTGGCCGCAGGATCCGGGCTTCACCCGCGCTTTGGCCAATGGCGGCATCACGACCCTGCACGTATTGCCTGGCTCCGCGAACCTGTTCGGCGGGCGCGGCGTGACGTTGCGCAACGTCCCCGGCCGCACCTATCAGTCGATGCGTTTCCCCGGCGCGCCGCGCAGCCTGAAAATGGCCTGCGGCGAGAATCCGAAGCGCGTCTATGGCGGCCGCAACCAGATGCCCGGCACGCGCATGGGCAATGTCGCCCTGATGCGCTCCACCTGGCAGCGCGCGGTCGAATATCGCGACCGGATGCGCCGCGATCCGAACGGCACGCGCGACATGGCGCTGGAGACTTTGGTCGAGGTGCTGAACGGCGACATCCTCGTCCAGAACCATTGCTATCGCGCCGACGAGATGGCGATCATGCTGGACATGGCGCGCGAGTTCAATTTCCGCATCGCCAGCTTCCATCACGCGGTCGAGGCCTACAAGATCCCCGATCTGCTGCGTGCCAGCGGCACCTGCGCCTCGATGTGGGCGGATTGGTGGGGCTTCAAGCTGGAAGCCTATGACGCGATCAACGAGAATATCCCGATGGTCCACAATGCGGGCGCCTGCGCGATCGTCCATTCGGACGATGCCAACGGCATCCAGCGGCTGAATCAGGAAGCCGCCAAGGCACTCGCCGACGGCCGCCGCATGGGCATCCAGATTTCGGACGAGGTCGCCTGGCGCTGGCTGGCGATCAACCCGGCCAACGCGCTCGGCATTGGCGACGAGACGGGCAGTCTGAAGGTCGGCAAGCGCGCCGACGTCGTGTTGTGGAACGGTAATCCGTTCAGCGTCTACACCCGCCCGCAGCAGGTCTGGATCGACGGCGCCCTGATGTACGACATGAACAATCCGCGCCTGCGCCCGGTGACCGATTTCGAGCTCGGCCAGCCCGGCGAAGGAGACGTGAAATGAGGGGTCTTCTCAAAATCCTCCCCGGAACGGGGAGAGGGACCGTTCGCGAAGCGAATGGTGGTGGGGTCGCGACCCCTCCGCGCTCGCTCCCGACCCCTCCGTCTCGGCTGCGCCGAGCCACCTCCCCGTTCCGGGGAGGATTGTTGGCGGCCGCAGCCCTTGTGGCCTTCGCCACCCCCGCCACCGCACAGACTGTCGCCATCACCAATGGCCGCGTGGTCATCGGCGACGGCGGCGATCCGATCGACGGCGGCACGGTCGTCATCCGCGATGGCCGCGTGGTCGCTGCCGGTGCAGGTGTTGCCGTTCCGCCCGGCGCGACGGTGATCGACGCGACCGGCAAGTGGGTGACGCCCGGACTCATGTCCGGTTTCTCCCGCGTCGGCCTGGCCGAGGTCGATGCCGACAACAGCAGCAACGACACCTCCGCCGCGACCGCGCCGTTCAACGCCGCGCTGGATATCGCCCCGGCGATCAATCCGCAGGCCTTCGCGATCGCGGTCAATCGTGCCGCCGGCGTCACCCGCGCCGTGGTCGCCCCCGCGACCAGCAACAGCATCTTCGCGGGGCAGGGCGCGGTCATCGATCTCGGCGGCGACAGCGACGCGATCACCCGCCGGCGCCTGTTCCAATATGTCGAGCTGGGCGAAAATGGCGCGGGCGAAGCGGGCGGCAGCCGCGTTTCGGCCCATGCTTTGCTCCGCAACGCGCTGCGTGAGGCCGAGCAGGTCCGTATGCCCGCAGGCGCGCGCAGCGACCCGCGCATGACCGAACCGAGCCAGGAGCGCGCCGGCGACGTCCTGCTCACCCGTTTCGATGCGACCGCGCTCATCCCCGTCGTGCGGGGCGATCAGACGCTGATGATCCATGTCGAGCGGGCCAGCGATATCCTGCAGGCGCTTGCGCTGAAGGAGGAATTTCCCCGCCTGAAGCTGATCATCGTCGGTGCGGCGGAGGGCTGGCGCGTCGCCGATCGCATCCGCGCCGCGAACGTGCCGGTGATCGCCAACGCCCTGACCGATCTGCCCAGCAGTTTCGAACAGCTCGCCGCCACGCAATCCAATGTCGGCCGCCTCCGCGCGGCGGGCGTTGAGGTGTCGATCGGCCAGCTGGGCGAGGACGAGACCCGCCAGCTGCGGGTGATGAACCAGGCCGCCGGCAATCTCGTCGCCCTGAACCGTATTCCGGGCGCGACCGGCCTGACCTGGGGCCAGGCCTTCGCCGCGATCAGCTCCGGCCCGGCTGCGGCGGTCGGCCTGGACGGCGAACTCGGCTCGCTCCGCCCTGGCCGGCGCGGCGACGTCGTGATCTGGGACGGCGACCCGCTCGAGCTGGCCACCGGCGTCGAGGCGGTCTGGATCGACGGCGTCCAGCAAAGCCTGGAAAACCGCCAGACCCGCCTCCGCGACCGCTACCGCAATCCGGTGCCGGGTGTGTTGCCACACGCCTATTCGCCGCGGGATTGAGAGCTTCGACCCGTGAGCTGCGTGACCGGCGTCATGTTGATCTGCGGCAGCTACGAGTCTGCTGCCGATGAGGTGCGAAGTTGGCTCGTGGAGCGGCACAGCCAAACTTTGACGGAGATCGCAGACCATGCCGTAGGACCAAAGCATCCGCAGTTCAGCGCGTGGTGCGGGGGGATTAACTACCTTGCGCCCGACGAAGACGCTTTTGCCGAGTTTGTTCTGTCGCGCTCGTGGGAGGGTCCGGAAAGAGTAGTGCTGGTCCTTCAACCCGAAGAGGGGTCAACGCGGGTTTATAGGCCAGATCGCTCGGTAAGCGCGCCGCGCGATCGGACGCATGAACAAGTCGGGACAGCGATCTTTGATTTCCTGAACGGGACCTCAGATCCGGTCCATTGGCACTATTTCATAAGCGAACCGATTGAAGATCCGGAACTTGAGAACATTCGGACGCGTGCCCGGGCGTTGGGAGAAGCAAAGTCCGTCTCTGACCGTGAAGAATTGCTAGCGCTCCTGGCAGAAGTCGAAGCACTCAGGCTGCGGTAGCGAACACCGCCTTTCGGCGGATTCAACTCTCACCCCTCATCCCCCAGCAGCCGATCCTGCGCGGTATGCGCCTCCGCCGCCGTGAAGCCTGACCGCCGCGATGCCGTCGCGCTGGCGGCCACGTCGGCGGTGACGTTCCCCACCGTCCGAACGATGTCGGGCAGCACCTCCACCGCCAACAATATCGCCAGCGGCTCGATCGGCAGCCCCATGGCGATGCAGATCGGCGCGATCGAGGTGACGAAGCTCGCCTGGCCCGGAATGCCCGGCGCGCCCATCGTCGTGGTCGCGGCCGCGACGACGCCGATCGCCAGCATGCCGAAGGTGATCTCGATCCCGAACCAGTAGGCGATGTAGATCGCCACCGCGAAGTTCATCGCCGGTCCGGTCGCGCGGAACACCGCGACGGCCATCGGCAGGGTGACGCCCGCTGCCTTCACCGGCACGTCGAGCCGCTCCGCGCTCTTGAGCATCGCCGGCAGGCTGGCGGCGGAGGATTGCGTGCTGAACGCCACCGCCTGCGCCGGCGCGACGGCCTTCGCGAACTTACCAAGCGGAATGCGCGCCCCGAACATCGCCAGCGGATAGGCGCCGAGCAGGATGACGAGGCCGACGCCCGAAACGATCAGCACATAGTGGAGCAGGGCCCCGAACGCGCTGCCGCCCGCCTGCGCGCCCACGACGTAAGCGAGCGCGAACACGCCCAGCGGCGCGATCCACAACACCCAGTTGATCACGATCAGCATCGCATCGCCGATCGCCTGGAACAGATCGACGATCCGGCCGCGCGGCTCCTCCGGCAGCTTCGTCACCGCGAAGGCGAAAATGAGCGTGAACACGATCAGCGGCAGGATCGCGTCCTGCGCCGCGGCCGCGATGGCGTTGTTGGGCACGATCGATTTGAGGAAATCGAGGAAGCTCGGTGCCTCGCCGACCGGCTCCGCGCTGGCCAGCGAGGCGCGCAGCGAGGCTGCGGATTCGGGCGGCAGCGGGAACAGATCGAGCAGCAATGGCGTCAGCAGCGCCGCGATGATTGCGGAGGTCCAGAGCAGGGCGACGTAGAGGAGAAGCGCTCGCCCCGAGAGCTTCCCCGCCCGTGCCGCCGTCGCCGAAGCGGCGATGCCGGTGACGAGCAGGGCGACCACCAAAGGCACGATCGTCATGCGCAGGGCATTCAGCCACATGCCGCCGACCGCCTCGCCGATAGCGATTGCATCGCCCTGCCAGGCAACGCCGGCACTGGCGGTAAGGATGCCCACGCCGAGGCCGAGTACGAGGGCGAGCAGGATTCGGGTGGGTGCGGACAGCGCCTTCCAGGCCCCGACAAACGGGCTGAATAGGATACGAAGGATTGCAAGCATGGGGCGCTCCGGAAGGTCGGCGTCAAACTGACCCCACAACGTCATTCCAGCGCAAGCTGGAATNNATTCCAGCTTGCGCTGGAATGACGGGTTAAGCGGTTTCCGCCTTCACCCAACGGGCATAGTCTCCCAGCGCATCCGCGATAGGCCAGACGACCGCCGCGGGCACGTCATAGCTGTGCAGCTCCGCGATCCTTGCGATCAGCCGCTCCGCCGCGTCCGCGCGCGTCTTGAACAGGGCCGGCACCTCGTCGGCCTCCTCGATCTTGCCCTGCCAGCGGTAGATGGACCGGCACGCGCCCAGAATGTTCGCGCACGCCGCCAGTCTTTCCTCCACCACGATCCGCGCGATCCGCTCCGCCTCGTCGCGGCCGGCGAAGACCGCATAGACGGTAACGATGTCCGTCACGTCCGCCGCAGCGCCAGCCGGTGCGCGGCGATCAGCAAGGCGGCGAGCAGCAAGGCCGCCATCCCCTGATGCGCGACGCCGATCCACAGCTTCACGCCCGTGAGGATCGTCGCGATGCCGAGGAAGATCTGCAGGAAGGTCGCCCCGGCCAGGTGGATCGCGGCGCTCTTCGCGCCCGCCGCCCAGGCCCGCCACGCCACCCAACCGATCGCCGCCGCCGCCACGAAGGCCAGCCAGCGGTGGACGAACTGCACCATCACCGGATTGTCGACGAAGTTGCGCAAGGCCGGCTCCAGCCACGGCGCATGTTCGGGATAGAGCTGCTCGCCCATCAGCGGCCAGGTGTTGAAGGCATAGCCCGCTTCCAGCCCCGCCACATAGGCGCCGAACAGCATCTGCACGGTCAGGATCGCCAGCGCCCAGATCGCCGCCAGCGGCATCTTCGCCGGCTTTGCCTCAGGCGCCTTCGCCAGCCGGTACAGATCGAACGCGACCCAGATCAGCGCGCCGAAGATCAGGAAGGCGGTGAGCAGGTGGACGGCGAGGCGGATGTGGCTGACCTCCGGCACATCGACCAGCCCGGACGCGACCATCCACCAGCCGATCGCCCCCTGCAGCCCGCCCAGCGCGAACAAGGCGACCAGCTTCCAGCCATAGCCTTTCGGGATCGCCTTCTTCACCGCGAACCAGATCAGCGGCAATGCGAACGCCACCCCGATCAGCCGCCCCAGCAGGCGGTGGATGAATTCCCAGAAATAGATGAACTTGAAATCGTCCAGCGTCATGCCGCGATTGACCTGCTGATATTGCGGGCTCTCGCGATACAGGTCGAAAGCGTGCTGCCAGTCGGCCTCGTTCAGCGGCGGGATCGCGCCGGACACCGGGTCCCAGCGGGTGATCGACAGGCCCGATTCCGTAAGGCGCGTGATCCCGCCGACGACGATCATCACGAAGACAAGGCCGGCAATCGCCATCAGCCAGTTGGCGATGGCGCGGGGGCGAAGAAGGGGAGCGGTCGCGTTCATGTGCGCCGGCTTCCTAGAGCGGAAGGCGGGCCGCGTCGACGCCCGCCATCGCGGCCGCCTCGTCCGCCCCCAGCCCGCGCACGTCGAAGGCGACCGACAGGCGCAGGCCGCCTTCGGCCGGCGGCTCCGTCCAGTGGGTGTAGAAAGACGGCATCAGCACCAGCAGCCCGGGCCGCGGTTCCACCTGCGTCTCGAACCAGCCCCGGGCCGCGCCGTCGCCTTCGTCCTTGCCGCTGACGCACAGCGCGCCGCCGCCTTGCGGGATCGCGTTCGGATAATAGACGCCGGTCATCCAGCCGCGCGGGTGGATGTGCCGCGCGACGATCCCCTTGCCGCGCGCGATCAGCCCCCAGCCGCTCATCCGTAGCGTCTCCGGCACCAGTGGCGCGAGCGGATGCGCGCTGGCGCGCCAGGCCGCGAAATAATCCTCCATCTCGGCAGTGAGCGTCGCGAACAGGCGCCGCAGCACCGGGTCCGGATCGCGATGCAGGTCCATCACCCGCCGCATGTCCTGGATCGCGCGCAGCGATTTGCGCAGACCCTGCTCCTCGCGCGCCAGCACCGCCGCTTCCACCTTCTGCGCGAAATCCGCGTCCAGCTGGATGGTGCGGAACAGCAGGTCCGGTGCCAGCCATCGCCGCAGATCGTCCGTGCGGCCCACGGCGCTCAGCAGACCGAGATATTCGTCCACCATCCGCGCATTGGCGATCCCGCTTGCGAACAGCGCCTCATATTCCGGAATCGCTTCCGCGGGCGGAGCGCCCAGCGCGACGTGGCGGATGGCGACATTCGCGCCCTTGCGCACGGACAGCACGCGCAGCGCATTCGCCTCGTCGCGGCGCCCGGCATTTTCCAGTAGATGGAGGTGCAGGCCGATCGGCAGGCGCTGGATATGCTCCACGCTGAATCCCGCCAGATAATGGGCAAGGCCAGCCTCCAGCGCGCCCTGCATCAGCAGCATCAGGCCCGCATTGGCTTCATCCTCGGCGCGGGGAGCGGCGTCCGTCATCGCGCGATTATGCCGCCGGGCCTTCGCCCTGCCAACAAAGCCGGCGACGATTTCTTTCCAATGTTATATTGTCACGCCGCATCGTCGATGTTATCTCATGCCCGCAAGCAGAGGGAATCGAGGCGCTGATGTTCGCCCGCGGTAGCAATGAAGAGACGATCGACCGGCTGGCCATTGGCCTGTCGGGCCTGTGTCTCATCCATTGCGTCGCCAGCGCGGTGTTCGTCACCTTCCTCGCGGCGGGCGGCAGCTTCCTGCTCGATCCGATCTTCCACGAAGTCGGCATGACGATCGCTCTGTTTCTCGGCGTGTTCGGCTTCGGCCGCGGCATCGTCCGCCACGGCTACATGCTGCCCAGCGCGGTCGGCGGCCTGGGGCTAGGCGTGATGGCCGGCTCGCTGATGGTCGGCCACGAGGATGGCGGCACCTTCTATTCGATCCTCGGCGTGATGATCGTCGCGCTCGGTCACGATCTCAACCGCCGCGCGGTGATCTGACGCGCGCGCCCGGACCGCTTGTCCGGAATCGCGGAAAGTCCTACATTCCCGCTTATGGGCGCACATCATCATCACAGCCATTCGGGCACGGACCTGGCCGAAGCGGCCGCGGGCGCGATGGTCAAATCGGGCGAGCAGTGGACGCCGATGCGGGCCGCCGTCTTCGATGCCCTGGCCAGCTTCGATCGCCCCGCCTCGGCCTATGACATTGCCGACAAGGTTTCGGCCGATCAGGGCCGACGGGTCGCGGCAAACAGCGTCTATCGCATCCTCGATCTGTTCGTCGGCGCGAACCTCGCCCGCAAGGTCGAAAGCGCCAACGCCTATGTCGCCAACGACCATCCCGATTGCCTGCATGATTGCATCTTCCTGATCTGCGACAATTGCGGACAGGCGACGCACCTCGACGACGACCGCATCACCGGCGGCGTCCGCGCGGCGGCCAAGGCCGCAGGCTTCGCCCCCGAGCGGCCGGTGATCGAGGTGCGCGGCAAATGCGGGGAATGCGAGCCGGGCTGAGCCGCTTGCCCCGCTTCGGTCAGTGCCGGATCAGTTGACGCCCGGGAGGAAGACGGTCCGGCTCTGCTGCGGATGGGATATTGGCGGCGGCGAATAGGGCCGGTAGGGCTGAGACGGATTGAAGGTGCGGCGGTTGCTGTCCAGCGGCGCGCCCGGCCCGGTAAAGGTGTCCAGTACCCGCTCGGCGGTATTCGCCCACATCATCCGGTTGTTGAGCCGGTCGTTCAGGCCCTCCAGTTCGTCCCATTTCGCCGCCATCGCATTGGCGACTTCACCCCAGTCCCCGTCTTCCGACGAATCGTGCAGGTCGCTGATCCGCGCTTCCAGTCCGCGCAGCCGGTTCTCCTCGCGAGCCATGACGCCGCGCAGGCATTGTTCGAACGCATCCCGCCGGATCGCGGCCGAGTGCCTCTGCCAGGCCGGCGCATTGTAGGTGGCGGGGACCGGCAGCCCGCAGCCGACGCGCCGGTCGACCCGGTGTGCATCGATCATCGCCCGTGCTTCCGCGACCGCATCGGGCGCTTGTGCGAGCGCCTTGTCGTCCTGGGCAGCGGCGGGAGCGGCAACGAATGCGAGCAAGGCAAACGGCAGAAGGCGCGGCGAAACGGGCATGGTGATGGCTCCTTTTCGGTTCGTGTCCGCAACAAAGTCGGGGCGGGCGGGTGAACTTCGCTTGAACGTGGCCGACTGCGCTCAGTCCAGTTCCGGCGGCGGCGCGTCGTCTCGCTCCAAAATCGTCTCCCGTTCGCTGCCTGCCCGCCAACGGCCCTCGACTCGATATTCATGGCCGATCGCGATCCGGTCTCCCGGCAGCTGCCTCCACACCACCCGATAGCTCTCGTCCCGCTGGCCGAGCATGCGGAAGGTCAGCCGCTCGCCCTCATAATCCGCCTCCAGCCGATGGTCGGTCAGGCCGGAGCTGGCGCAGCGCAACAGCATCTGCCCGCCGCGTCCGCCGCCCGGAACGATCGGGCAGGTCCGCTCGACGGTGTAGCGGGGGTTCGGATTGTAATCCCACAGGACCAGCTGCTCCCCGCGCCGCACGACGCAGAACCGGTCGAGCAGGTTCGGATTCCAGCGCGGGTTGCTATTCACCTGCCGGTAGCAGCGCCCCGACAGCTCGGCGAGCCAGCCATGGGCGTCGGGCGTCGCCGCGCCAGCGACCCCGGGCTGGGCGAATGCGATGGCTGCGGCGGCGACCGGCCAGATCATCCGGCCGTCATGGCGTCCGCAGGCTGAACCGTGGCTGATCCCGAAGGCTGCCGCGACTCAACCCCCGGACGGTGGCGGGCCGAAGCGGTTCGGCCCGGCATCCCCATCGCGGACGAGAAGGAAGACCAGATAGCCAAGGCACGCGAGGTATATCAGATTGTTGAAGAAGCCCGCGAAGAACAGGCCGTCCGGCGTTGCGCCTGGGCCGGTCGAGGCAAGGATCTTCGGAAAGAGCACCATCGCGGTCGCCAGGAAGGGCAGCGGCAACAGCCCCCAGGCGCCGCTCTTCCCATGATCGTGCAGCCTGCGGGTCACGGATGCAGCCAGGAGCGCGACGACGATCACCGCGACGATGGCGGTGCTGATCGTGAGCGTGGTCATCATCGAAGAAAAGAGATTCCCGCCCTCAATCTGTGCCGTGGCGGTCGCCTGGCTCGATCCAGTTTCCGTACGGGGGTGCCGGAAGGCCGCGCCGATCGCCCCCATCATTGTCGGCAGCATGATCGCGCTGAAGGTTGCCATGCTGGCCACCAGCAACGTGATTGCCCAAGGCCAGAAAGTCGGGCGTGCATCCCGCCCCGAAAAGCGCGTGAGGCCGCGCAGATGATAGGCCATCAGCTGGACATAGGATCGCACGCTTGTTCCTCCGCGCCGCCGGGCCTGGCCGCGACACTGGGTCAGGACGGGCGCGCGGGCAATGGCGTTTAGCCGAAGCTTGTGCCCGTCATCTGCTCCGAAACCGCCCACAGCCGGGCCGCGGCGGCTGCGTCCAGCGCGGCGGGCGGGATCGCCGCCTTGGCCGGATAGCCGCGCGTTTCGCGCAACCGGTTCGGGCCATAATAGCCGCCCGGCTTCGCGTCCGGCGACGTTGCGGCGAAGAGCGTCGGCAGTGCGCCTTGCCAGGCGGGCTGGAACAGAAACCAGAGCAGGCTGCGCGCCATGCCCGCGCCGCTCCTCTTGCCGGGTGCGTTGTGCAGCAGGTCGGTGCGCGACACGCCGGGGTGCGATGCGATGCCGGTCACTCCCCAGCCGCCCGCGTCGCTGCGCCGCTGCAATTCCAGCGCGAACATCAGGCAGGCCAGCTTGGACTGACTGTAGACTGCCATCGGCTTGTAGCTCTTCTCCGCATTCAGATCGTCGAAGTCGATCGCCCCGCCACGCGCGGCGACGCTCGACAGGCTGATCACGCGTGGATCCTTGCCCTTGCGAAGCAGCGGCAGCAGCAGGCCGGTCAGCGCGAAATGGCCCAGATGGTTGGTGCCGAGCTGCAGCTCGAACCTGTCCGCTGTTTCCTGCCGCGTGGGCGGTACCATCACCCCGGCATTGTTGATCAGCAGGTCCAGGCTTTCACGTTTCCCGGCCATCCGGTCGGCGAAGGCGCGGATGGAGGCGAGGCTGGCGAGATCGAGCTGCTCGAAGCGGACTTTGGCGCTCGCCACCTCGCTCACGATCCGGGCCACCGCCTCGCCGCCCTTGTCGGCATTGCGCCCGGCCAGAATCACCTCCGCTCCGGCCCGCGCCAGCGCCAGCGCATCCTCATAGCCCAGCCCGCCCGTGCCGGTAACGATTGCCGTCCGTCCGGCCTGCGCGGGAATGTCCGCTGCGCGCCACTTTGCCATCTTCACGATCCCTTGCTAAATTCGCACTGAGTGCAGAATAATATTGCACTTGGTGCAAATTACAAGAGGCGTGAGCAAACGAAAGTGAGCGGGGAAGGGCTGCGGGCGCGCAAAAGGCGGGAAACGCTGCAGCGCATAACCGATGCGGGCATGCGCCTGTTCATCGCGCGTGGCTATGCGGAGACGCGGGTCGACGACATTGCCGAGGCGGCAGGCATCTCGCGCCGCACCTTCTTCCATTATTTCGAATCGAAGGACGACATCCTGCTCTCGCTGCAAAGCGGGATAGGGGCGATGCTGTCGCAGGCGCTGCGCGACACGCCCGCCGGTCTGCGCCCCCTCGATGCGGTGCGTGCGGCGGTGATCGCGGTCAGCGCGACCATCCCGCCCGCCGACATGATCGCGATCGACCGGCTGATGCGTGCCAGCCCAGCGGTGCAGGCCCGCAAGCAGGCCAGCTATGTCGCGCAGGAGCAGGCGTTGCTCGCGGTGCTGCGTGAACGCTGGCCTATGCCGGAGCGCGAAGCCGGGCTGCGGTTGGTCGCGATGCTGGCGGTCGGCGCCATGCGGCTGGCGCTGGAGGCGCTGAGCCGTGAAGACGGCAAGAGGCCACTGGTCGTGCTGCTGAACGAAGCGTTCGACGCGCTGCAGGCGGAGGTCTGAACCGGCGCTAGCGCCTCACCCGCCTCAGCACGCGCGGTTCGGAACCGGCGAATGGGCGCCAGCCACCCTGCGGATCAGGCTCTTCCACCGTCATCGACAGCGCATCCTCGCCGACCCTTCGCCAGGCCGTGCGCTGACGATTCAGAAGCTGGTGCGCCGCTACGCGGTCGGAGGCGTTCCGCATTACGAAGGCGTCGCCGTCATATTCCGCGACCAAATCGATGTGCGGCCTGCCGTGCCGGGTGCAAACGAAGCGCAGCAAGCCTTCACGCGCCGATTCGAGAACGCATTCCGTCGTATATTCGTAGCGCGGATGCCAGTTGATCGATCGCATCACGAACTGCCCGTCCCGCTTCTCGAAACATTCGGTCCAGCGCGCCCGAACGATGGAGCGATGCTCATTCTCCCGCGAGAAGCAGGAACCCGCCAATTCTTCGATCCAGCCATAGCTGCCCGATGGCGGCGCCAATGCCGCCTCAAGCGTGGCCGGTTGCGCGGCGGCGAGGAGCAAAGCGGTCAACATCGTTCGGACTGTCGCCCGTTCAGGCTGAACCGCCGCTGATCGGTGGGTTCATGAGGCGATCCTGAGCAATTCGTGAGGCCGCGTTTCGCGTTCGACTTGGCTAACGCCACGCACTACATGGCATTTCCATGACGGACCGCCCCGAAACCCCTCTGCTCGACACGATTGCTGCGCCCGAGCAGCTGCGCGCGCTCGAGACCAACCAGCTGCGCCAGTTCGCCGACGAATTGCGGGCGGAGACGATCGCCGCCGTTTCCGTCACCGGCGGGCATCTGGGCGCGGGGCTTGGCGTGGTCGAGCTCACCACGGCGATCCATTATGTCTTCGATACGCCGCGCGACAAACTGGTCTGGGACGTCGGCCACCAATGCTATCCGCACAAGATCATGACCGGCCGTCGCGACCGGATCAGGACCTTGCGCACCGGCGGGGGCCTGAGCGGTTTCACCAAGCGCAGCGAGAGCGAATATGATCCGTTCGGCGCCGCGCACAGCTCGACGTCGATCAGCGCCGCTTTGGGCTTCGCCATCGCCAACAAGCTGAAGGATCAGCCCGGCCGCGCGATCGCGGTGATCGGCGACGGCGCGATGACCGCCGGCATGGCCTATGAGGCGATGAACAATGCGGAAGGCGCGGGCAATCGGCTGATCGTCATCCTCAACGACAATGACATGTCGATCGCGCCGCCGGTCGGCTCGCTCCGCAATTCACTCGCGCGGCTGGTCAGCTCCGGCAAATATCTGACGCCCCGCAAATTCGCCCAGCGCATCGCCCGCAAGCTGCCGGAGCCGATCCACAATGCCGCCCGGCGGGTGGAGGAATATGCCCGCGGCATGCTGACCGGCGGCACCCTCTTCGAGGAGCTGGGCTTTTATTATGTCGGCCCGGTCGACGGCCACAATATCGAGGCTTTGGTCGAGGTGCTCGAGAATGTCCGCGATGCCGAGGAGGGCCCGATCCTCGTCCATGTCGTGACCAAGAAGGGCAAGGGCTATGGCCCGGCCGAAGAGGCGGCGGACAAATATCACGGCGTGCAGAAGTTCGACGTCGTGTCGGGCGTGCAGGCCAAGGCGCCGCCCGGTCCGCCCGCCTACCAGAACGTCTTCGGCGAGACTTTGGCGAAGCTGGCCGAAACGGACGATCGGATCGTCGCCATCACCGCCGCCATGCCCAGCGGCACCGGCGTCGACAAATTCGCGCAGGCCCATCCGGATCGCGCCTTCGATGTTGGCATTGCCGAACAGCATGCGGTGACCTTCGCCGCCGGCCTGGCCGCCCAAGGCATGCGGCCCTTCTGTGCCATCTACTCCACCTTCCTGCAGCGCGCCTACGATCAGGTCGTCCACGACGTCGCGATCCAGAATTTGCCGGTGCGCTTCGCCATCGACCGCGCCGGTCTGGTCGGCGCGGACGGCGCCACCCATGCGGGCAGCTTCGACGTGACCTATCTCGCCACCTTGCCCAACTTCGTGGTGATGGCGGCGGCGGACGAAGCCGAGCTGGCTCACATGACGAAGACCGCGGCCGAGCATGACAGCGGCCCGATCGCTCTACGCTACCCGCGCGGCAACGGCATCGGCATTGAAATGCCGGCCGAGCCGCAGGCGCTGGAAATCGGCAAGGGCCGCATCGTCCGCGAAGGCAAGAAGGTCGCCATCCTTTCGCTCGGCACCCGACTGGCGGAGGCACTTAAAGCCGCCGACCGGCTCGACGCGCAGGGTCTATCCACCACCGTCGCCGACCTCCGCTTCGCCAAGCCGCTCGACGAGGCGCTGATCCGCCGCCTGCTGACGAGCCACGAAGTCGCGGTGACGATCGAGGAAGCCAGCATTGGCGGCCTCGGCGCGCACGTGCTGACGCTCGCCAGCGACGAAGGCCTGATCGACGGCGGCCTGAAACTCCGCACCATGCGGCTGCCCGACGTGTTCCAGGACCACGACAAGCCCGAAAAGCAATATGACGAAGCCGGCCTCAATGCCGAACATATCGTTGAAACCGTGCTGAAGGCGCTGCGCCACAACAGCGCGGGCGTTATCGAGGGGGCGCGGGCGTAGTGAAATAGACCGAGGTAACGGTCTGTCTTGGATCGTCTACGAGGCACGGAACAATATCTATCGCGCCATTCTCCCGAATTACTCGATAGAGTATGATACGGCCATGCGAGCCTGAGCTTTCGTGGTCAATCGAAAGGGTGACACGCTCTGGAAGGAAGCGGGCACTGATGACTCGTTCACATGATTGACGCTGGTCGACCTGATTTCTGCTAACCGAGCGAGACAGAATTTCGGGGTATGGGTCTAGATCCTCACGCCTTCCGCCAGCATTCGTTGGGGCTTGCACCGGCTGCATAATCACGACGGTTTCCGGTGGAGTTCGAGGGATTTGCGTTCCAACTACCGCCCCAGAAAATGCGACCAAGCCGTAGAAAAAATGAACGCTCTTCGCTGTTATACGGCTCAAGAATCCAGGCTCTTTATCAGGATTTTTGTCCATGGTGATGCCCCATCTCTGCTTGTTTAGCACTATTGTATTGCAAGACGGGCGGATAGCGACTTTATCTGACGCGCCAGGCATGGCCGCACGTACAGCTTCGCCTTCCCTCGGGCAGGCTGGCGGCGCCTCCTCGCCACGCAGCCCATGCCTGGATCCACGCCTCTGCGACGATCGTGGCCACCGCTTTCTCGATCTTGCTCGGCATAAGCTCCGCAGACTGGCGCTGGGTCGTGCTGGCGTTCGCGTTGGTCTGGGTCGCCGAGGCCTTCGATACCGCGATTGTGCGCTTGGGCGACGCGGTCACCACCGAGCGCGAGCCGCGCATCGGTTTCGCCAAGGACATTGCGGCGGGCGCGGTGCTGGTCAGCGCCATCGCCGCCGCCGCGATCGGGGTGCTGACCTGGCTCCCCTATCTTGCGCTCTGGATCTGATCCGCCGCTGCCCGGCTTGCGCCGTCCGGAAACCACCGAATATGAAGCGCCATGACCAGGATCGATCCACGCGTTGAACAATCCCTCTGCGACCGCTTCGACCAGGCGATTGCCCCGCAACTGGCGCGGCTGCAGCGGCCCGGCGGCTCTGTCCCCGCGGTCGAAAGAGCGGACATTGGCAGGCCCCAGGGCTATATTCTCGGCGCTTGCGAGAGCGTGATCGAGCAACACGGCCTCGATCTCAACAACACGCTTTATCTCGCCGCGATCCTCGGTCACGCATTCATCCAGGTCTACGGCGCCGCGGGCGAGCAGGTTGGCCTCGCCAGTTTCGACGCGGTGCGGAAGGGCGAGCTGGCGGTTCTCAAGGGCCAGCTTGCCGGACGGCAGGACATGGCCGCCTTTGCCGCCGGCAGGCCGGGCCAGCCGATGGGCTTCCATGCGCTCGCCATCGCGGACGGGCAGGCGCTCGCCACCCACTGACCGAAGGGTCGATTGGCCGCTTCGTCTCCCGGCGCGCGGCATCGGTCGCGCGATCCGTGCGTTGGGTTCCCCGTGGGCCGATGGCCCCGCGCGACGCACCAACGGGACTGAACGGAATGAAAATCTGGATATTCGGCGCGGCGCTCGCGCTTTCGGCTTGCGGCAATGCGACGGCCAACACAGCCAATGTCGCCACGCCCGATGCGGCGATGGCGGCTTTGCCCTGGGCGGCTTTCTACCAGAAGGCGAATGAGGAATATGCCGCCGGCAATCGCGACGAGGCGGTGACGCTCTTCTATGTCGGGCAGCTGCGCGGGCGGATCGTCGCCGCGTGCGGGAACGTGCCGCGCGACCGCGATCCCGCGCTGCTGGCTTCGCTGAACGAGAGCGTCGGCCGGGTGATGAACGAATATGCGGGCGGCAGCCCCGCCGGCTGGGCGGCGGCGATCGACCGGGCCTTGGCCTATGATGTGGCCAATCCCGATCCCAATGCGGCCAGCGCAGAATGCCGGGCCGAGCGCGAGCGGCAACGCACTGGCCTGACCGAATTGCGCGACCACATCCTCGCCAATGTCGAGCAGATCCGCGAGCAGCGCACCGCCAACGGTCTGCCCAACCGGTGAGTCCGGGAGCGCGCGAGCAGGTGGACGCTTATACCGAGCGCGAAACATCGCCCGACGGCGCGCTGATCGTGGAATATGACATCCACCCGCAGCGTATGTCGCACGAAACCCGGGTGCCGCGCCTGATCCTCGCCGCCACCGGCGAGACTTTGCTGGCCATGTCCGACAGCCTCTATGACGGCGCCGTCACGTGGGGGGAGGGGACGCGGCTGAGCCTCTACCTGCGCCGCTACGATCACGGCGGCGGGATGAGCGTCGAAGTGGATTGGGGCCGCCGCACCATCGCGATCGGCGCCAGCGAATATCCCCTGAATCAGGGCGCGGGCGCGATCGACCGCGCCTTCCGGCACATGGTCCGGCAGGACGCGCCGCCGCCGCATGCGCCCCGGCCGGACCGCTACCGCGCCGCCTTCGTCGTGATCGCGCTCACCCTCATGCTGACGGGCGGCATCGCGCTCACTGCCTGGTGGTTCACGCCCGCGCCGAAACAGACCCTGACAAAGCTGCCGGACATGCCTAGTCAGCGCCGTTGATGGCGAAGACCCGCGCAGATCAGTTGCTCGTCGATCGCGGCCTCGCCGAGAGCCGCAGCAAGGCGCAGGCTTTGATCCTCGCCGGCACCGTCTTCTCGGGCGAGAGGAAGATCGACAAGGCCGGCCAGCCGCTCGCCGGGGATGCGCCGCTGGAAGTGCGCGGCCGCGATCATCCCTGGGTCTCGCGCGGCGGCATCAAGCTCGCCCACGGCCTCGATCATTTCGGCTGGGACGTGACCGGCATGGTCGCGCTCGACGTCGGCAGCTCCACCGGCGGCTTCACCGACGTCCTGCTGCAGAAGGGCGCGCGACAAGTCTACGCGGTCGACGTCGGCACCAACCAGCTCGCCTGGAAACTCCGCCAGGACCCCCGCGTCGTCGTCCACGAACAGACCAACGCTCGCTACCTCACCGCCGAGATCGTCCCCGAACTGATCGACCTCATCGTCTGCGACGCCAGCTTCATCTCCCTCGCCAAGGTGCTCGACACCGCGATCGACTTCGCCAGGCCCGGCGGACGCCTCCTCGCCCTCGTCAAACCCCAGTTCGAGGCTGAGCGCGCCGAAATCGGCAAGGGCGGCGTCGTCCGCGACGAGGCTGTCCACGCCCGCGTCACCGCCGCCTTCGCCGCCTGGCTCGAAAGCCGCGGCTGGCAGGTCGAGGGTACCGAATCCAGCCCGATCACCGGCCCCGAAGGCAATGTCGAATTCCTCGTCGCCGCGATACGCAAGCGAACATCTTTCCCTGCCCCGTAACAAGCTCTAGGCAACGTCCCGACCTGCCCCGTTCAGAGGTATCGCGTGACCGAACTCGCCTCCCGATCGCAGCTGATGATGTCCTTCCTCCGCATCGCCTTGTTCACCGTCCCGGCGACCGTCCTGCTCGGCACCGCGTCCGGCATGCTCTCCAATTCCGGTTACTCGAATGCCTGGTTCCGGGCGCTGGACCTGCCCAGCTTCATGCCGCCGGGCTGGGCCTTCGGCGTCGCCTGGACGATCCTCTACATATTGCTCGGCCTCGCGCTGGCGATGATCATCCACGCGCGCGGCGCGACGGGGCGGGGGCTGATCCTGGGCCTCTTCATCCTCCAGCTCGTCATCAATTATGCCTGGTCGCCGGTCTTCTTCGCCATGCATCAGGTGACGCTCGCGCTCGGCCTCATCGCCGCGATGATCGTGCTGACCCTCATCCTGATCGTGCTGATGCGGCGGGTACGCGGCGCGGCGGCGCTGCTGATGCTGCCCTATCTCGGCTGGCTCTGCTTCGCGGCGGCGCTCAATTACCGGATCATGGTCGACAACCCCGATGCCGCGCGCCTTGCGCCAGCCGGGGCCAGCACCGATATCGCGATCGACTGATTTCGTAAGGATCACCCGAATGCAGACCGAGAACCGCATCTTCGACGATCTGGTGAAGATGATGAACGGCGCCGCCGGCACCTTCGCCGGGATGACGCGCGAGGCGCAGGCGGGCTTTCAGGAGCGCGTGAAGGAATGGATCGGCGGCATGGATTTCGTGGCGCGCGACGAGTTCGAGGCGGTGAAGGCGATGGCTGCCGCCGCCCGCGACGAGAATGAGGCGCTGAAGGCCCGGCTCGATGCGCTGGA
The DNA here is from genome assembly GCA_002344055.1 of Sphingomonadales bacterium UBA2369. GTDB lineage: Bacteria > Pseudomonadota > Alphaproteobacteria > Sphingomonadales > Sphingomonadaceae > Allosphingosinicella. Next base: position 191,437 of record DDTH01000011.1, on the reverse strand, counting down.
GGCCGGCGGTGCGAAAGCCAGCACCGCCAAGCCGAAAGCGCCGAAGGCCGCGAAGGGCGCCTGAGCGCGCCACCTATCCACAGCTTTGTCGGCGCTCCGCTTGCGTCCGCCGGAGGCCGGGGTGTATCCCGAACGGAACAAAAGCGGGGCAGGACTGGGCGTCCCATGAACATTGACGAATATGATGGGGAGCGCGACGCAAGTGCCCCGATCGACATGCTGGAACATTATTTCACCGCGCTCGGCTGGTCGTGCGAGCGCGGCGGCGATGATGAGATCATCTCCAATTTCCAGGGCAGCTGGAGCCAGTATGAACTGCGCGGCATCTGGCGCGAGGACGACAATGTCCTGCAATTCCTGGCGCTCCCCGACATTCGCGTCCCTGCCGAAAAGCGCGCCGCGATCTACGAGACGATCGGGATCATCAACGAGCAGCTCTGGCTGGGCCATTTCGAACTCTGGTCCAGCTCCGGCCTCGTCCTCTTCCGCCACGCCGCCTTGCTGGAGAACGAGAACGGCCTGACCCTGCAGCAGGCCGAAGCCCTGGTCGAAGCCGCGATCGAGGAATGCGAACGCTTCTACCCGGTTTTCCAGTTCGTCCTGTGGGCCGACAAGACCCCCCAGGAAGCGATCGCCGCCGCCCTGATCGAGACGCAAGGCGAGGCCTGAGGCCACCTCGCCTCAACCTAACTCCGTCGATCCTGAGCTTGTCGAAGGACTGTCCTTCTACTCTTTTGGCGTTCCCAATCGGCAAACGGCTGTCATCGTTCTGGGCTGAGTTCGGCGCCCAGTTCCCATTGTCCGACATTCCAGTTGAAAACCCGTCCGCTTTGCAGTTCCACCGCGAACCAGCCCAGTAAGGTACTGCAAATGCCCTCGCACTGGCGCGTGCTTTGTAGGCTGAGGACGTAAAACCCGCGAGGGCTGTCAGTGGTAGGGATGAAGTCGCACGACCCGATGCGCGACATCGGGAAGTTGCTCCGCACCGTGAAGCGCGCTTTGACCAGCGTGCACGCTTCCTGAGCGCTACCAACCGGAACGGCGTTCGCTGGGGCGAGAGATGCCAGAGCAGCCGCAACGAGTGCAGATATGGCCATGGCCGTTGTATCCCTTACCGTTTGCCGCCCCACATTCTCCTTCGCACCACAGTTTGCAATGCGGAGCAGGGAGGAAGAGGCAGGCCTTCGACAAGCTCAGGCCTAGCGGAGTAGTGGCAGTGAGGCTCAGTGCCGCCCGGCCAACACCCTCACCAAAAACGCCGCACCGAGCCGCAGCCCGGTCTCGTCGACACTGTGCCCAAGCCCCGGCGACACATGCGTCGTCACCTCCACCCCCAGCGGCTTCAGCGCCCGCTCGGCCTCGTGCAGCGCGCTCACCGGCACCACCATGTCCGCCGAGCCGTGGATCAGCAGCACCGGCGGCGTGGTGATCGCTGCTCCGGCAAGCTCCTCCGCGCCGGTCAGCGCGCCCGAATAGCCCACGATCCCCGCCACCGGCCGCGGCCGCCGCAGGCCGACGTGCAGCGCCATCATCGTCCCCTGGCTGAACCCGACCAATGCCAGGTCGCTCTCGGTCAGGCCGTATTGCTCCAGCTTGCGGTCGATGAAGGCGTCGATCGCCCCCGCCGCCGATGCCGCTCCGGCCGCCAGCGCCGCGTCGCTGAACGTGTGCAGCGGCCACCATTGATAGCCGAAGCCCGCGTCGCACCGTTGCGGCGCATTGGGCGCGAGGAACAGCGCGTCGGGGAGTTGCGGGCCGAGATGCGGCGCGAGCGCGATCAGGTCGGCACCGTCGGAGCCATAGCCGTGGAGCAGCAGCACGATCTGCTTCGGCGCTCCACCGGAAGCCGGTTGCTGGCTCGATCCATTTACGATCTTCGACAAGTGACTATCGCCCGCTGGAGGGGGCCGTGTATCCACGGCTGGCCGGAATGGCCGTTGCCGGACTCTGGCGCGTTGCGGGATGTGAGACAATGACCGGAGTGAAAACGGTAGACATGAAGCTGGCAGGCCCGCTGTGGCTGATCGGCGGCGGCAACATGGCCGGGGCGATGCTCAGCCGCTGGCTCGCCACCGGCCTCGATCCCGCCTGCGTCACCGTCATCCGCCCCAGCGGCAAGCCCGTCGCCGAGGGTGTTCGTGTGCTGACCACCGTTCCGGACGACCCCCCGCCCGCCATGGTCATGCTCGGCATGAAGCCGCACCAGCTGGACCAGGTCGCGCCCACGCTGGCCCCGGCACTGGGCGAGGACACCATCCTTCTTTCCATCCTCGCCGGCGCTGAAATTGCCTCCCTGCGCACCCGCTTCCCCGCCCCGCGCAACATTGTCCGGGTCATGCCGAATACGCCGGCGCGGGTCGGGAAGGGCGCCACCATCCTCTTCGCCCCGGATGGCGCGCCCGAAATGCTGGCTGCGGTTGAGCGCCTGATGACCCCGCTGGGGCTGGTCGAATGGGTCGATGACGAGCGTTTGTTCGATATCGTCACCACGCTCACCGGCAGCGGCCCGGCTTTCGTTTTCCGCTTCATCGCCGCGCTGGCGGATGGCGCGGTCGCGCTCGGCATGGACCCGGCCCGCGCGCAGCGCCTCGCGCTCGTCACCGTCGAGGGCGCCACTGTCCTTGCCGGTGCTTCGGGCGAAAGCCCCGATGCGCTGGCCGAACGTGTCGCCAGCCCCGGCGGCACGACCCGCGCCGGTCTTGCCGTGCTTGATGCGGACGATCGCCTCCGCCGGCTGATTCAGGATACTTTTGCCGCTGCCGTCCGCCGCGAGCAGGAGATGCGCGCGGCCGCCCGCGGCGAGGGTGGCTGACGCGCGACGGCCCGCGATTTTCCTACAGGCCCGCCATTCGCTATGTTCGCCCGATGATCGTTTTTCCCGACCTTCGGCTTTCCGTTCGCACCCCGCCGAAAGTTCCAAAACCCCCCGCGATTGCGTGTGACATTCGTGACAGTCGTGACATTCGCGCCGTCCGAGCGAGTCGCCGCCAATTGCTTGACCGGGCCATGGTCACGGGCCAATCCGCCCGCTTCACGCGGCCCGGACATGACGCCGCGCCGTTCGCATGCGCCGGTACAGGCGCGGCACTGAGAGGATTTGCATGACCGCCCCGATTCCCGCCTTCGCCTTCGAGTCCAGCACGACCCGCGTGCCGGACGAGGAGCGGGCCGCCCTTATCGCCGACCCGGGCTTCGGCCGGGTCTTCACCGATCATATGGCGACGGTGCGCTATTCCAGCGAGAAGGGCTGGCACGATCTGAAGATCGGTGCGCGGCGCCCGATCCAGACCGATCTCGCCACCTCCGTGCTCCATTATGCGCAGGAAATCTTCGAAGGGATGAAGGCTTACGGTCGCCCCGGCGGCGGCGCGGCTTTGTTCCGCCCGCAGGCCAATGCCCGCCGTTTCCAGGAGTCCGCGCGTCGCATGGCGATGCCGGAATTGCCGGAGGAGATTTTCCTCGAATCGGTGCGGGCTTTGGTGCGGACCGAGATTGACTGGATCCCGCCGGGCGAGGACGGCGCTTTGTACCTGCGCCCCTTCATGTTCGCGTCCGAGGTCTTCCTCGGCGTGAAGCCGGCGGACGAATATCTCTACGCGGTGATCGCCTCCTCGGTGGGCGGCTATTTCAAGGGCGGTAGCCCGGCCATCTCGCTCTGGGCGACGCGCGAATATACGCGGGCGGCGCCGGGCGGGACGGGCGCGGCGAAGTGCGGCGGCAATTACGCCGCCAGCCTGATCGCGCAGGCCGAGGCGATCCGTAACGGCTGCGACCAGGTCGTCTTCCTCGACGCGATCGAGCGCCGCTGGATCGAGGAACTGGGGGGCATGAACATCTTCTTCGCCTTCGACGACGGCAGCCTGCAGACGCCGCCGCTGGGCGGGACCATCCTCCCCGGTATCACCCGCGACTCCATCATTCGCCTCGCCCGCGATCTGGGCGTCACGGTCCGCGAGGAGCCCTATTCGATCGAGCAATGGCAGGCGGATGCGCAGAGCGGCCGCCTCACCGAGACCTTCGCCTGCGGCACCGCCGCCGTCGTCACCGCGATCGGTCAGGTGAAGACCACGGAAGGCAGCTTCGCCATCGGCGGCCAGTCCGTCGGCCCGCTGACCCAGCGCATCCGCGCCGCTCTGGTCGATATCCAGCGCGGCCGGGCGGAAGACCCGTACGGCTGGGTGGAGACGGTGGTGTGAAGGCATGAGCTTTTCCACCGCAACAGAGGCCCGGGCCACGTTCGAGGCGTTCGGCATCCCTCTCCCCACCGACGGCGACCTCGTCTCCCGCTCGCCGATCGACGGGCAGGAGATGGGCCGCGTCGGCGCATCCGACGCCGCCTCGCTTGAAGCGGTGCTGAGCCGTGCCGAGGCTGCCTTCCGCATCTGGCGCAACGTCCCGCCTCCCCGCCGCGGGGAACTGGTCCGCCTGTTCGGCGATGAATTGCGCGCCAACAAGGACGCGCTTGGCCGGCTGGTGACGCTGGAGGCCGGCAAGATCCTGCCCGAGGGCCTCGGCGAAGTGCAGGAAATGGTCGACATCTGCGACTTCGCCGTCGGCCTCTCCCGCCAGCTTTACGGCCTCACCATCGCCACCGAACGCCCGGACCATCGCATGATGGAAACCTGGCACCCGCTGGGCGTGGTCGGCGTGATCAGCGCCTTCAATTTCCCGGTCGCGGTCTGGGCCTGGAATGCCTGTCTGGCTTTGGTCTGCGGCGACTCAGTGGTCTGGAAACCGTCCGAAAAGACCCCGCTCACCGCTTATGCCGTCGGTGCCCTGTTCGCCCGCGCCGCTGCGAAGTTCGGCGATGCGCCGGAGGGATTGGTCGAGATCGTCCAGGGCGGCCGCGGCGTGGGTGAGGCGCTGGCCGACGACCCGCGCATTGCGCTCGTCTCCGCCACCGGCTCCACTCGCATGGGCCGCGAGCTCGGCCCCCGCGTCGCCGCGCGCTTCGGCCGTACCCTGCTCGAGCTTGGCGGTAACAATGGCATGATCGTCTGCCCCTCGGCCGATCTCGACCTGGCCGAGCGCGCCATCGCCTTCGCCGCCGTCGGGACAGCGGGTCAGCGCTGCACCAGCCTGCGCCGCCTGTTCGTCCACGACAGCGTCTATGACACGCTCGTTCCCCGCCTCCGCGCGATCTGGGCGCAGATTCCGGTCGGCAACCCGCTCGACGCCGGCACCCTTGTCGGCCCGCTGATCGACGGCGAATCCTTCGCCGCCATGCGCCGGGCGCTGGACGAAGCGGCGATGCACGGCACGGTTCAGGGCGGCGAGCATCTGCACGCCGACGAACACCCCGACGCCTGGTATGCCCGCCCAGCGCTCGTGGAGATGAGCGAGCAGAGCGACATCGTCCTGCGCGAGACCTTCGCGCCGATCCTCTACGTCATGCGCTACAGCGACCTGGACGACGCCATCGCGCGTCACAACGCCTCAGCGCACGGCCTGTCCTCGTCCATCTTCACCACCGATTTGCGCGAGGCCGAGCGCTTCATGTCCGCCGCCGGCTCCGATTGCGGTATCGTCAACGTCAATATCGGGCCTTCCGGGGCGGAAATCGGCGGCGCGTTCGGCGGCGAGAAGGAGACGGGCGGCGGGCGCGAAAGCGGCTCCGACAGCTGGCGCGCCTACATGCGCCGCGCCACGAACACGATCAATTACGGCCGCGATCTGCCGCTGGCGCAGGGTATCGACTTCCAGATCGGCAAAGCGGAGGGTTGAGGCGCGGGCAGGCAACGCTATAAGGCCGCGCTTCCACCTCTCCGTGGTCGCGATTGCAAGCAATCGCTCCGGTGTTGGGGCGTCGCCAAGTGGTAAGGCAGCGGCTTTTGGTGCCGCCATTCCCAGGTTCGAATCCTGGCGCCCCAGCCAGCCCTCACAGGCTCTCGAGCGCAGCCTCGATCACGCCGGAAACATCCCTCACCGCCGCGAAAGAAGGGGGATAGGTCAGCGTCCAGGCCGGAATCCGCGCCAGCATCGCATTGAGATGCTGCACGGAGGTGAGGCGTTCCTCCGCCGCGGCACCGCTGGGATTGAAATAGATGATCTGGGTCAGTGCCTGCCTGAAGGCTTCGGCGGGGGTGCAGCGCACGGCCGTAGGTCCCGCGCATTCGGCGCGTTCGAGGAAGAAGAGGCCTGCCGCCGGCGCCGAAGTGGCATGCCGCACGCCGCGCTGCCGGTAGAGATGCTTGCCGTCATAGCCGGACAGGGGCCGGTAGTCGCTGTCGGCCAGGCCCAGGCCTTCGCAAGAAGACGCCCAAACCCCCGCCTCGGCACCCGCCGGGGCGATCATGTCACCCGCATTGTGCCACAACAGCGCCATGTCATCGCCCAGCAGTTCCCACCGGCCTGTTCCTGCCAGACCGATCGACATGGTGGATTTGCCCGCGCCCGATTGTCCCATCAGCAGCACGCCTTTCCCGTCGCGGGCCAGCGACGCGGCATGATAGGTGGCGGCGCCCTTCAGCTTGACCAGGCGCGGCAGCAGGCGGCGGACGAGAATGTCGTTCAGGACCGTCTGCCCGGCACCGTCCAGGCCGAAAATGCGGACGCGTTCCGCAGCGGCGTCGAACAGGAAGGCGCCCCACGGGACGCTGACCAGCCAGTACCCGCCGGCTTCGCCCAGCCGCAGGCCGAAACGCCCTGGCCAGACGAAATGACTGCGCTCCTCGACCGGGGTTGGCCCGCGGCCACCGGCAACATGAATGGCGCCGGCGAAGGCGGCGTCCGCGGGCGCCTCGCGCAATCCGGTCAGTGGGATCTCGGACGTGATGCCGATACCGCCGAAATGATAGTTGAAGACCAAGCGAAGCTCATGGGCAGGAAGCGGCTTCGTGCCATCGCAGAGCCAAAGACCGCGCGCAACCGATTGCCAGATGCCGCGCGGCGCAGATAGGAACAAGCGAATGGCGGGCATCGATCATCGCGCGGCGAGCGCCTTCATTCCCGGAGAGCGGCTTTGAGTGCCATCGCCGGGCTGTTGCATACGGACGGCCGCCCCGTTTCGCCGGACCTGCTCGACCGGATGATTGCCGCCGCCCCGCCGCGCGGGTCGGACGGCGCAGTCAAATGGTATTCCGGACCCCTTGGCGGAATCCGTTTCGCGCATGTGACCACCGCCGAGGCGGCCGGCGAGACGCAGCCTTTCATCGGCCCGTCGGGTGCCGTGGCCTTCTTCGACGGCCGGATGGATGATCGCGCCGAGCTGTTCGCGTTGCTGAAGCGGGAAATGCCGGCCGACGCGCCGGACGGCTTGCTGGCCCTGGCCCTTTACGAGCAACTCGGCCGGGACTTCGTCCGCCATCTGGCCGGCGATTATGCGATCGCGATCTGCGAGCCCGGCGCGCGCCGCCTGTCGCTCTTCACCTCGCCGCTCGGCTGGCGGCCGCTCCACTGGACGTTCGACGGAAAGACTTTCGCCTTTGCGACCGACGCGCGCACCCTGGTCGTCGGCCTGGATCTTCCGCGCCGGCTGAATGAGGGGGCGTTCGCCGAATATCTCGCCGGCCGCTTCACCACGGAGGCGGAGACCTTCTGGCAGGATGTCCAGCGCGTGCCGCAGGGCTGCGCGGTGTTCCTCGAAAATGGCGAGACCCGGCTTTGGCCCTGGCATGGCGGTCCCTTCGAGGATTGGCAGGGCCGCTCGCTGGACGAGCATGTCGAGGAATTCCGCCACCTGTTCGACCAGGCTCTGGTCTCGGCGACACGCAGCAACGGCCAGGTCACCTCGCAACTGTCAGGCGGCCTGGATTCCTCCTCGATCGTGTGCCGCGCGACGCAGCTGCACCGGGAGGGGCGGATCGACCGGCAGATCCGCTTCATCACCGCGCGCTTTCCCGGCCAGCCGCATGACGAAACGCCTTGGAGCAGCGCGGTTGAGGCGCATCTGGGCCTCGATGCGCAAGTCGCCACTTCGGTCCCGTTCACGCTCGAAAGTGCGAAGGCATGGGTCGCCGGCACCCATCACTTGCCGGTCCGTCCGAACGCGCTGGACACGATGGCGAGCACCGTGGCGCTGATGCAGGCGGACGGTCGCCGCGTCCTGCTGACCGGGGAAGGGGGCGACGACTGGATGAACGGTTCCGGCGCGCACTGGCCCGATCTGCTGCTGCGCGGCCGCTGGGGACCATTGATCAAACATGGGCGTTCGTTCTGGCCGAACGCGTCCTGGCCCGCCGCCGTGGCGCGGACCTTCGCCAACGCCGCGCGCCCGGTCCTGCTGCCGCGCTACCGGGAGATTATGTTCCGGCCGCATCTCGACTGGCGGCTCCCGCCGACCGATTGGCTGCGATCGGACTGGATGCGCAAAGTCGGTCTCGGCGAGCGCTGGCAGCAGCAATTGCCGCGCGAGGGACTCAAAGGCTTTGCCCAGCGCTCCCGCTATTCCGTTTTCAATTTCGGCAACCGTCACCTGACATCCGAGACGACGCTCGGTTATGCAGAGGGCCATGGCATCGAGGTTCGTCACCCGTTTCACGATGCCCGCCTCGTCCGCTTCATGATGGGCGCTTCGGGTGTCCATCTCATATCGTCCGGCTTGCGCAAGCGGCTGTTGCGCGAGGCGATGCGCGGCACCTTGCCCGAACTGGTGCGCACGCGCACGACGAAGGTCATGTTCATCAACCATTCGATCGACGCGCATGAAGCGATGTTCGTCGAACGGCCGGTGAGCGAGTTGCTGCCCGTTAAGTTCGGTTGGCTGGATGGCGATCGGATCGCCGAGCAGCATCAGGCTTTCATGACCTGGAAGCGTGAGGGATCTTCAGGGCCGTTGCCCCCCTGGCCACTGGGTCCGGTCTGGTTCGCGCACGCCGCGGACCTGTGGCTCAGGAACGCCGCCGGTCTTTGAGGAAATGGCTGGAAGGGCTGCGTTTGGGACGGGCCATTAAAGCCGGCGAACCGATAGCCGCACGCCGCCGATCAATGCGGCAGCACCGCATCGCCAAGCAATTGTTGGCCTACCGGTCGACGCAAAGCCGTATCAATGCGGCGGCCGTGAAGCCCCCCCAGTGCCGTCAGGCGGTCAGATTGTAGATCCCATCCAACGGACGGTAGCTGATGCCCTCGGCGGCAGCGACCGGCGAAAAAGATGTGATCTCGGGCTTCACCCAGGTAACTTCGGTCTTCTCGTCGACGACCGGGTCATTATTCTCAGCTTCATTCATCGCATGGTCCCCTTATTCGCGAAAAGGCCGACGCACGGCGGCTTCTAGTGAGTATACGCGCTTAGGGCAAGGATGGGTCTCGCCAGAGCCTGAGGCGATTTTCGGTGTGATAGGCGCCGACATTGATCTCCTCGCCCGCGCGCGTTTCGAGCGCCTCCGAAAATCGCCAGAATAGCGGCGACCAGCAGGATTGGGCCAGGGTGCCAGGGCGATTCTCATAGCTGCCGGCCTCATCGAGGTCGATCGCGATCCATTGCAGGATGCCGTTCGCGCGCCCTCCGGACGACGCGACGGTCTTGCGCGCGCGTCCGTCCGGCCATGGCCCAGGGGAGGCGAAATCGAAGGAAAACAGATCGTCAGCCTCGCTTCGGAATGTCACCTGGTCCGGGCGGACTCTCCAGAATGGAGGTGCCAAAGCGTGGAAGGTCGAAACGTCGAAACCGCCCGCCATGGCGACGCCGGCGGTCGACCAGTGCCGGTGCTCGGCCAAGGCGAAACGAATCCGGCCTCTTGCGGGGATCACCTTTGCGGCGGGCAAGAGCAGGCGCCGCACAGCGTCGGCATGGGCGGGCAGCACGCCTTCGTTCAAAAGGTCGTTGCTGACGATCTCGGAGACCAGGATGTCCGCACGCCGGCCGAGGTCGGTGGCGAGGTCGAGTTCGAACGAGGGCTTGTCGATGACCGTGATCCGGTCGGACAGGCCGTTGGCGGCGATCACCTCCCGCGCCGCCGCCGCCACCGACAGATTCATTTCGCACGTCACGACGCGCGCGCCGGCCCGCGCGGCCATCATCGCCAGAATGCCGGACCCGGTGCCGATCTCCAGGACCAGGCTGTCCGGTGTCACCGCACGGCGCAGCGCGGCATCATAGGCCTGATTGCGAACCTCGTCCCGCAGCATCCAGAAATGCCAGGTCGGCACGCCCTCGCACAGCAATTCGGACGAAAGGGTCATCGCCTCGCCGTCTCCCGCCAGCAGGGCGCGGGCACGCCGGGCCAGGCCGATCGCTTTCGGCTGGTCGCCGATCGCGGCATATTGGCGAGCGAGTGCGATCATCGCTTCCGGCCGGTTTTCGACCAGCGGTTCCATGTGCCGCAATTGGTTGGCGCGGTCCGCGCCCGGCGTCGATGTCATGCTGCCTCCGCAGTGTCCCAGCCGGTGCCCGTATCGGCCATGGACCCCGTCACCGCAACTGGCGCGTCGGCTGTAATGTCCGTCGTCACCGCGTCTTTGCGCCTCGCTTACTTTTGGCGGACAAGCAGAAGAGTCGCCGTTTGGCCGAAGACTGGCTGACCGGCGTTGGCGAATGCGGATGAAGCGATTTTGGCGGGATTATGAGCGATTGCGATATCACCCAGCGAGCACGCGTTGCAAATCTCGCAACGCCTTGTGTTTCGTGACCGCACTTCTGCAACGATGCGGGCGAGGCTAAATGGCTCGTGACGAAGCGCCGCAGGGAGTGGCGCAACCCGGAGACAAGACATGATCGAAGTCCGCTCGTTCGACAGCCTCGGCGGCGCCAATCACGGCTGGCTCGACGCCAAGCATCATTTCTCCTTCGCCGATTATCACGATCCGGCGCGGGTGCAGTGGGGCAACCTGCGCGTCTGGAACGATGACGTGATCGCGCCGAAATCCGGCTTCCCGCCGCATCCGCATGCGAACATGGAAATCATCACCTACGTCCGCACCGGCGCGATCAGCCACAAGGACAGCCTGGGCAATGAGGGCCGCACGGCCGCTGGCGATGTGCAGGTGATGAGCGCCGGCACCGGCATCCGCCACGCCGAATATAATGTGGAGGATGAGGCGACGACGCTCTTTCAGATCTGGATCATCCCGGATCGCAGTGGCGGCGAACCGTCTTGGGGCACCAAGCCCTTTCCGAAGGACGCCCGCTCCGGCCAGTTCGTGACGTTGGCGAGCGGCCTGCCGGGCGACGAGGACGCCCTGCCGATCCGCACCAGCGCCCGCGTCGCCGGCGCGACGGTGAAGGCGGGTGAGAGCGTGACCTACGAGCTCGGGGAAGGGCGGCACCTCTATCTCGTGCCGGCCACCGGCGCGATCGAGGTGAATGGCGTTGCCGCCAATGCCCGCGACGGCGTCGCGATCCGCGATGTGCCTTCGGTGACGATCACCGCGCAGGAAGACGCGGAGATCGTCCTGGTCGACTCGAAGTAAGCGTCAGGCGCGCGGTGGGCGGCCCCAATCGCCCGCCGCCGCCATCCACAGACTGAGCGCGGCCAGCGCCGCCGTTTCCGCGCGGAGGATACGAGGGCCGAGCGCCACTGGCGTACCGACCGCGCGGATCGCAACGCGCTCCTCATCCGTGAAGCCACCCTCGGGTCCGATCAGCAGCGCGGACGGACCCGCCTTGGCGGCTTCGGCCAGTGGCGCACCGCCAGTCTCGTCTGCAAACAGCAGGGCGCGGTCGGCTGGCCAATTCTTCAGCAAAGCGTCCAGCTTCACCGGGTCGGCGATCTCGGGAAGGGCGGTTCGGTCGCATTGCTCGGCCGCCTCGATCGCGATCGACCGCAGCCGCTCCAGATTGACCCGCTCCGCCACCGTTCGCCGGGTCAGCACCGGCACCAGCCGCTTCGCGCCCAGTTCTGTCGCTTTCTCCACGAGCCAGTCGGTCGTCTGCTTCTTCAGCGGCGCGAACAGCAGCCACAGGTCCGGCACATCCTCGCGCGGGCGGAGATGGTCGGCGACGCCAAGCGTCACCCGCTTGCGATCCACCGCTTCGACCCGCGCCAGCCACTCGCCGGTTGAATCGTCGAACAATTTCACCGCGTCGCCAGCCTTCAGGCGCAGCACATTGCCGAGATAATTGGCCGCCCCGCCATCGAGCGTCAGGCTCATGCCAGCCGATAGCGTCTGATCCACGAACAAGCGCGGCAGGCTGTGCGGCGGCCAGGCGGGGGTGGCGGGCATCAGGCCTATTCGGCTGCGCAGTGATCGATACTCGCGATGAGCACCTGACCGTCCGAGTCGGTAACTTCGTAGGCGATGCCCGCCCCGGCGTTGATCAGCTGGCGCAAGGAGGCATTCTCGCACGTCCGCATTTGGAATTCTTGCCGCACTTCATTCATCATCGGTTCGTCCAGTGCAGCTGCGATCGTCATCGTGGTGACGAGCCTGCCGCCTTCGGCGCGAGCGCCGGTGATGGTGGCTGCTCCTTGTTGTATGGGGGCCTGATCCCGGATGACCTGCGCCGCGATTGCCAGCCGTTGGGCCACGTCGTCATCGACCCTTCGTGCCGCGCCGGCACGCGCCCTCTGACTCTCGACGGCTCCGTCCGGCCTCAATTCCGTCATAGCCTCGGGGCGCGCCTGAAACATTTCCGCCTGTGGGACCTCATCGAACGAGAGGACCCACGCGAGGGACAGGAAGAGAGCTGATGGCGGCATCGAAGGCTCCTGCGCAGGGTATGAGCTTGTGTTGAAACCACACCTGCCTAGTCTCGTTCAAGCGTCTCGTGCTCGCACGGGGACGACCAAGTTCGATTCCGCTGGAGAGCGACTTTTGCATCCCGACGACATCGTCCCCGACAGCGAGCGGCGCGGGCTGATCGGTGCTTTGCCAGCCGCGGCGCGACCCTATGCCTCGCTGATCCGGCTGGACCGGCCGATCGGCGTGTGGCTGCTCTTCTGGCCCGGCGCCTGGGCTATCGGGCTGGCCGGGATGGGCGGCGGCATTTCCAGCGCCACCGGCTGGGCGCTGATCGCCTGGTTCGCGCTCGGCGCTTTCGCGATGCGCAGCGCCGGCTGCGTCTATAACGATATCGTCGATAAGGATCTGGACGCGCAGGTGGAGCGCACCAGGCTGCGGCCGCTGGCCAGCAAGCGCGTTAGCCTCAAGGGCGCGTGGACATTACTCGTCTCGATGAGCCTGATCGGCCTTGTGGTCCTGCTCCAGCTCCGTCCGCTGGCGCAACTGATCGCGCTGGGCAGCCTCGCTTTGGTGGCCGCCTATCCCTTCATGAAACGCATCACCTGGTGGCCGCAGGCCTGGCTCGGCCTGGTCTTCTCCTGGGCGGCCTTGGTCGGCTGGGCTGCGATCAAGGGCGATCTCGATATGCCCGGCCTGCTCCTCTACGCCGGGGCGATCGCCTGGGTGATCGGCTACGACACCGCCTACGCCCTGCAGGATCGTGAGGACGACGCCTTGGTCGGGGTCAAATCCTCGGCGCGGCGGCTGGGGCGGCATGCGCGGACGGGGATCGCGATCTGCTATCTGGTCGCGGTGGCGCTCTGGGCCACCGCCTTCTGGTGCCTCCGGCCGCAATGGCTTGCGTTGATCCCGCTGATCCCGATGGCGCTCCATCTCGCCGGGCAGGTGATCTGGCTGAAGCCGGACGACGGCGCCTCCGCCCTCGCCACCTTCCGCTCCAACCGTTTCGCCGGTTTGCTGATGTTCCTCGCCTGCCTGGTGGTCGGCACAAGTCTGTGACGCTTGCCCCGGAACCCTTGCGTCCCTAGATCGCCACCATGCTGACAGTCGGAGAAGCCGAGGCGCGCGCCGGCGCCCTGATCGATGCCGCGCGCAAGGCCGGAGCGGATGCCGCCGACGCGCTCTACGTGGGCGAATCGTCGCTGGGCATCAACGTCCGGCTGGGCGAACTCGAGGATGTCGGCCGCTCGGAAGGCGAGGAAATCGGCCTGCGCGTCTTCGCCGGCCAGCGCTCCGCCAGCGTCTCCTCTTCCGATCTGTCCGATGCCGCGCTCGCCGCTCTGGTCGAGCGCGCCGTCGCGATGGCGCGCGAGGCGCCGGAAGATCCCCATGCCGGCCTCGCGCCGGAGGAATTGCTCTTCCGCGGCGAACTCCCCGATTTCGAGGGCGATGATGGCGCCGATCCATCCCCCGCCGCCTTGAAGGAGCGCGCGCTGGCGACAGAGGATGCCGCCCGCGCCGTCGCCGGCATCACCAACAGCGAAGGCGCCAGCGCCAGCGCCGGGCGCAGCGTCGTCGCGCTCGCCACCTCCGGCGGCTTCTGCAGCGGCTATTCCTCGAGCCATTATGGCGGCTCGGCCAGCGTCATCGCGGGCGAGGGCGGGGACATGCAGCGCGATTATGCCAGCCACAGCGCCCGCCACTATGCCGATCTCGACGCCCCGGAGGCGATCGGGCGTCTGGCCGGCGAGCGCACGATCAAGCGGCTGAACCCGGCGAAGATGGACAGCGGCACCATGCCGATCGTCTTCGATCCGCGCATCGGCGGTCATCTGGTCGGGCACCTCGTGGGCGCGATGAGCGGCCCGTCGGTGGCGCGCCGCACCAGCTTCCTGCTCGGCCACGAGGATGAGGCGATCCTGCCCGAGGCGATCACGATCATCGACGATCCGCACCGCATCCGCGGCCTGCGCTCGCGCCCGTTCGATGGCGAAGGCGTAGCGACGCAGCGCCATGCCCTGGTCGAGCGCGGCCGCGTCACCGGCTGGCTGCTTAACGCCGCCGCGGCGCGCCAGCTTGGCCTGACCACCAACGGCCATGCCGTGCGCGGGGTTGGCGGCGCGCCCGGCGTCGGCGCGACCAACATTCATATGGAGCCGGGCACCCTCTCGCCGGACGAACTGATCGCCGACATAACGCTGGGCGTCTACGTGACCGAAATGATCGGGCAGGGCGTCAATCCGGTGACCGGCGACTATAGCCGCGGCGCCTCGGGCTTTCTGATCGAGAATGGCCAGATCACGCGCCCGGTGGCGGAAATCACCGTCGCCGGCAATCTGATCGACATGTTCGCGAAGCTGACCGCGGCGAACGATCTGGAACATCGCCGCGCGCTCAATGTTCCCACCTTGCGGATCGAAGGAATGACCGTCGCCGGTGCTTGAGCAAATCGCCGAAATCGCCGCGGAGGCCGGCCGCATCGCGCTGAGCAAGTGCGGCACCGACTATCAGCGCTGGGAGAAGGAGCCGGGCCACCCGGTCTGCGAGATCGACCTGATGGTCGATGCCTTCCTGCGCGAGCAATTGTTCGCGCTCGATCCCGAAGCCGGTTGGCTGTCGGAAGAGACCGCGGACGAGTCCGACCGGATCGAGCGCAGCCGTGTCTGGGTGGTCGATCCGATCGACGGCACCCGCGACTATCTGCGCGGCCGCCCCGGCTGGGCGGTGTCGGTTGCCTTGGCCGAGGACCGGGCGATCCGCTACGGCGTCCTTTCCGCCCCCGCGCGCGACGAATTGTGGACCGCCGAGGCGGGGCAGGGCGCCTGGCGCAATGGCGAACGGCTGCAGGTCAGCGGCCGCACCCTCTTTCCAGGCGCGCGCGTCCCCGCCGACAGCTTGCCCAAGGTCGATCAGGACCTCGTCATGGTCGCCAAGCCCAATTCCATCGCGCTGCGCATCGCCATGGTCGCGGCGGGCGAGGCCGATCTGCTCGCCACCCTGCGCTGGGGCCGCGAATGGGACATCGCCGCCGCCGCCTTGATCGCGCAGGAAGCCGGCGCCACCGTCACCGGCGCGCTTGGCCAACCGCTCACCTTCAACAGCCCGGAGGCGCTGAGCTTCGGCGTCGTCGCGACGACACCCGCGATCCACAGCGCGGCGGTCGATCGCCTCTACGAACGTGCGATGGCGGTGGTGTAACCTAATTCCTCCCCACGTTTTCGAGGGGAGGGGGACCATGCGTAGCATGGTGGAGGGGCCGCGCCATCGGCGCGGAACTCTTCCGAAAGCAAAGAACCGGCGCTCTGCGCCGGCCCCTCCACCGCCTTCGGCGGTCCCCCTCCCCTGCAAATGCAGGGGAGGATTGAGTCAGCGCCCGCCCATCTCGAGCAGGCGCTTGGGCGCGACCAGTTCCCAGCTATAGGCCAGCCGGTCGGCGACCCGGACCCAATCGACCTCGTCCGCGTCCAGCCGAATCGCGACCCAGCCGGACGGGCCGAGATAAGGTGGCCGGTAATAAGTATCCGGGTCGGCCTCGATCAGCATCGCCTGCTCGTCCAGGCCGCTGGTCTTCACATGCACTGCCGTCTCGCCGTCGCCATGGTGATCGTGCCAGAAGTATGCGAAGAATTTGCCCTTGGCGCCGATATGGAAGCCGGGCGACCCGTGCGACAGCCGCTCCGCCGCCTCAGGCAGCGCCAGCGCGATCTCCCGCACGCGTGCCAGCACCGCGTCCGGATCGGGACTCATGCGACCGGCGCCACGCCGAGCCGGGGGATTTCGATCTTCGGGCAGCGGTCCATCACCACTTTCAGCCCCGCCGCCTCGGCCCGGTCAGCGGCCTCCTCGTTGATCACGCCGATCTGCAGCCAGACCGCTTTCGCTCCCGCCGCGATCGCCTCGTCCACCGCTTCCCCGGCCGCGATCGGGCGGCGGAAGATGTCTACCAGATCGATCGGCTCGCCGATCTGGCTCAACTCGCGCCAGACATATTCGCCGTGAATATGCTCGCCGGTGATCTGCGGATTGACCGGGAAGACGCGATAGCCCTGCTCCTGCAGATATTGCATCACCCGGTAGCTCGGCCGGTCGGGCCGGTCGGATGCGCCGATCATGGCGATTGTTCGCGTCTCGCGCAGCAATTCGGATATGTCCTCGTCGCGGGTCAGCGGCATATTCTGGCTCCTCTTCAGCGGGGCACGCGCTCCAGCAATTTCCCCGCGATGCTGCGGAAGATCCCGGCTTCGTAATCGTCACCGGCCGCCGGCGGTTCCCCGGCATCGCTCGCCTCGCGGATGCGAAGGGTCAGCGGCACGCGGCCCAGGAACGGAATGTCCATCACCCGCGCCGCCGCTTCCGCGCCGCCCGCGCCGAACGGATCGCTCGTCTCGCCGCAGGACGGGCATTGATAGCCGGACATGTTCTCCACGAGGCCCAGCACCGGCACGTCCATCTTGCGGAACAGGTCGATGGCGCGGGTGGCGTCGATCAGCGCCAGGTCCTGCGGCGTCGAGACGATCACCGCCCCGGCCGGCTTCCACTTCTGGATCAAAGTCATCTGCACGTCGCCCGTCCCCGGCGGCAGATCGACGATCAGCAGGTCGCAGCCGCTCCAGTCGCCATCCATCAGATTGCCGAGCGCGCTGCCCGTCATCGGTCCGCGCCAGGCGACGGCGGTGCCCGGCTCGATCAGCTGCCCGATCGACAGCATCTTCACGCCATGCACGTCCACAGGCACGATCTGCTGGTCGACCAGTTCCGGGCGGCCATGATGGCCCATGATGCGCGGCTGCGAGGGGCCGTAAATATCGGCGTCGATCAGCCCCACTTTGCGCCCGAGCCGCGCCAGCGCGATCGCGAGATTCGCGGAAAGGGTCGATTTGCCGACCCCACCCTTGCCGCTGCCGACCGCGATGATGGTCTTCTCACGCTTCTCGACGCTCATCGCGATGCGGGTATCCGAAATGCCCGGCACGCCGACCAGGGCCGCGCGGATCCGCCGCTCAAGACCGGCCCGCTCCTCCGCCGTCAGCCCGCTCGCCTCGATCACGATCGTGGCCAGCCCGTCCTTGACGCGGGCCAATTGCACCCGGCCGGAGGCGATCAGATCGCTATTGCCACTGGGGTCCTCAAGGCGGGCAAGGGCCTCGTTCAGGCTCTGGTTCGGATCGCTCATATCGGGCCGGGCGATAGAGGATCGGGGACGATCCGCCACTGTTTTTCCCGCGCCGCCCTTCCCTCGCGGCAGAGCGCCCCTATAAAGACTGCATGAAATGGCTTTCGGGTTGGGGTCGGCGCATCGTCGCCATGAGCGGTAACAATGGCGGCCCATGGGGCAGCCCCCCCAGTGGCGGGTCGGGCGGCAGCGGCGGTGCCGGTGGCGGTTCTGACGGCGGCGGCTCCGATGGCGGCGAAGGTGGCGGTGGCCCGCGCAGCCCCTGGGGCCGGCCCGGCGGTGGCGGCCCGCGCCGGCGGCGCCCCGGCAATGACGAGAATGTCACCTCGCTCGACGATTGGCTGAAGCGCAGCCGCGATCGCATTCGCGGCGGCTTTCCCGGCGGCGGTGGCGGCGGCACCGGCATCAAGCGGTCTTACTGGCTTTACGGCCTGCTCGCCTTCGTCCTGATCTGGATCGCCTTCACCAGCATCCATCCGGTCCCGCCGGGGTCACGCGGCGTCGTCACCACGTTCGGGCGCTACGACCGCACCATGAACCCCGGCGTCGGCTTCACCTTCCCTGCGCCCATTTCCAACGTCGAGATGGTGCCGGTCGAAGAGATTCGCGAAATCCCGATCCCCGGCGGCGATCGCAATGCCGAGAATCTGATCCTGACCGGCGACCAGAACGTGATCGATCTGGCCTATACGGTGCGCTGGAACATCAAGGATCCGCAGCTTTACCTGTTCCAGATTCGCGAGCCCGACGCGACGATCCGCGAGGTTGCCGAAACCTCGATGCGCGCCGTGGTTGCGCGCGTCAGCCTGGAGGATGCGCTCGGCGCCGGCCGCGGCGAGATCGAGCAAAGGGTGCAGCAGAATATGCAGCAGCTGCTCGACGAATATGGCTCGGGCATCGAGATTCGCGGCGTCGCGATCAACCAGTCCCAGCCGCCCGCGGCGGTCAACGACGCGTTCCTCGAGGTGTCGGCGGCGCAGCAGGAGGCGCAGAGCAAACAGAACGAGGCCCGCGCCTATGCGCTGCAGCGCACTGCTCAGGCACAGGGTGACGCGGCCCAGTTCGAGCAGCTCTATCAGCAATACAGGCTTGCCCCGGACGTGACGCGGCGACGTATGTATTACGAGACGATGGAGGAAATCCTGCGCACCGTCGATACGACGATTATCGAGGCGCCGGGCGTCACGCCCTATCTGCCGCTGCCGGAGATCAGAAATCGCGCGCAACGCCAGCAGGCCCAGCCGCAGGCCAATCAGGGGCAGGCACGATGACCGCTATCCTCAAGAATCCGATCTTTCTGGCCGTCACGGCGCTCGTCGTGCTGGTTCTGCTCGGCAATTCGATCGTCATCGTGCGCGAGACCGAGCAGCTCGTGATCACCCGCTTCGGTGAGCCGCAGCGGGTCGTGAATCGCTACGAGCGCGGCCAGCAATTCGGGGATTTCGGCCCGGGCATGGCCTTCAAGGTGCCGTTCATCGATCGGGTCGAGCGGATCGACAAGCGCATCCTGTCGATCGACATGGAGGATCAGCAGGTCCTTTCAACCGATCAGCTGCGCCTGCAGGTCGATGCCTTCGCGCGCTTCCGGGTGGTTGATCCGCTCCGCATGTTCTTGTCCGCGCGCACGGAGGAGAATGTCATCTCGGCGCTGCGTCCGATCCTCGCCTCGTCGCTGCGCAACGAGCTTGGCCGGCGGCCGTTCGCGGCGCTGCTGAGTCCCGAGCGCGGCCAGATGATGGAGAATATCCAGCAGGCGCTGAACCGCGTCGCCGCGCAATATGGCGCGGAGATCGTCGACGTGCGGATCAAGCGTGCCGATCTGCCGAGCGGTACGCCGCTCAATTCCGCTTATGAACGGATGCGGACTGCCCGCCAGCAGGAGGCGCGGTCGATCCAGGCGCAGGGCCTGAAGCAGGCGCAGATCATCCGCGCCCAGGCGGAGGCCGAAGCGGCGGAAACCTATGCCCGCGCTTATGGCCAGGACCCGCAATTCTACGATTTCTTCCGCGCCATGCAGTCCTACCGGACCAGCTTCCTTTCCAAGGAAGGCGGGGCCACCAACATCATCCTCTCACCGCAAAATGATTATCTGCGGCAGTTCCAGGGGCAACGATAGGCCGCCGCCGTTCAATCTGCGTTCAGCGGGCGGGCCTAGCGTGCTACGCGCGTAACACGGTCGGAACTGGCCGTGTCGTTCAAACCGGGGCCGATGCGAGTGAGAGGATTTTAGGAGGATGAGGAAAGTGCGTTACGTCTATGGCATCACCGCCGCCCTTTTGCTCGGCGGCAGTCTGACGAACGTCGCGATCGGGCCGGTCGGGGCGCAGACCGCCGTCAACCAGCCCGGCGCAATCAACGCCGCTCCGCCGCGCGCCGGCGCGCCGATGAGCTTCGCCGATCTGGCCGAGCGGCTGCAGCCCGCGGTCGTGAACATCTCGACCCGGCAAAGCATCACCGTGCAGCGCCGCCGCCTGCCGCAGGGCATGGAGGAATTCTTCCGCCGCTTCGGCCAGGAAGTGCCGGGCCAGGGCCAGGGCGACGGCGAGAGCAGCACCCAGCGCGGCGGCTCGCTCGGTTCGGGCTTCATCATCTCCGCCGACGGCTACATCGTCACCAACAATCACGTCGTCGCGCCGGCGCGGACAAATGCGGTGGTCGAGGAGATCACCGTCACTTTGTCCGACCGCACCGAATATCGCGCCGAATTGGTCGGCCGTGACGAGGCTTCGGACCTCGCGGTCCTGAAGATCACGCCGCGCGGCAATCTGCCCTTCGTCCGTTTCGCGGATGCGGAGCGGGTGCGGGTGGGCGACTGGGTGGTTGCGATCGGCAATCCCTATGCGCTCGGCGGCTCGGTCACGGCCGGCATCGTCTCGGCGCTTCACCGCAATATCGGCGCGGGCAATTACGACCGTTTCATCCAGACCGACGCCTCGATCAACTCGGGCAATTCGGGCGGGCCGTTGTTCGACCTGCAGGGCAATGTCGTCGGCATCAACACCGCGCTTTATTCGCCTACCGGCGGCAATATCGGCATCGGTTTCGCCATTCCCGCCGATCAGGCCCAGCCGATCGTCGAGGCGCTGCGCCGCGGCGAACGCGTCCGGCGCGGCTATATCGGCGTGAGCCTGCAGTCGCTCTCGACCGGCGATGTCGGCGAAACGCTCGGCATCGACCGCAATCGCGGCGAACTGATCACCAGCGTGACTCCGGGCGGCCCGGCGGCCCGTGGCGGCGTCGAGCAAGGCGATGTGGTGATCACCGTCGCCGGCCAGCCGGTGACGCCCGACCAGACCCTGGCCTATCTCGTTTCGCAGCAGCCGATCGGGACGCGCATTCCGCTGGAGATCATCCGCAACGGCCAGCGCCGCGACGTGACCGTGCAGGTCGCCGAGCGACCGAGCGATCAGGAACTGGCCCGGCTGAACGGCATCGAGGTGGAAGGCGATGAAGGCGGCGAGGGTGCGGGACCGACCCGTTCCGCCGATGCTCGCTCGCTCGGCATGACGCTGCAGACGCTGACGCCCGAGCTTGCCCGTCAGGGCGGCCTGCGCGGTCAGGTCAGCGGCGTGGTGATCACGCAGATCGACCCGAACAGCGATGCGGCCCAGAAGGGGCTGCGTGCTGGCGATATCATCATGTCGGTCGATCGCCGCGCCACACCCAATCCGGCTGCTGTCGCGGAAGCGGTGACCGCCGCCCGCACCGCCCGCCGTTCGCGCGTGCTGATGGTCGTCCGCCGCGGCAACACGCCGCCGGGCTTCGTCGGCATCGAAGTCGGCAGCGCCGGCTGATCCGGCCTGAAAACCGTTAAGGAAGAGGGGGCTCAGGCCCCCTCTTTTTTGTCCGTCAGCAGCCGCTCGGCCAGTTCCTTGCCGGACCAGCACCGCTCGATTCCGGCCTCCGCCTCCTTCACCAGCTGAACGATGCCCGCATTCACGCGCGGGTTGCGGCCATGCTTGCGGGCGAGCGTCACGACCTCGCCGTTCAGGAAGTCGATCTCGGTCGCACGCCCGGCGGCGAAATCGTCGGCCATGGAGGAGCGCGCGTCCGGCGCAATCCCCTGCGCCTTCAGGAAGGCGGCGAACAGGGCATTGGGCAGCCGCATGATGCCCGGCAGACGCTGCGGCGAGACCATTCCCGTCTTGGCGGGCGCGATCCCTGCCAGCTTCATCGCCAGCAGCGCCTCGTCCATGCTCGCGGCCACGACGCGGCGGTAATCGCGGTCCTTGAGCTGTTCCAGCAATGGCTTGCCCGACAGCGCGTTCACGGCATTGTTCAAATTGATCAGCAGCTTCGACCAGGCGACCGAGGCCATGTCGTCCGTCAGCTGCAATGCCCCCGGCCGCTTGCCGACCGCATCGCGCACCGCGCGAGTCAGGTCATGTTCCTCGGCCCAAAGCTTCCCCGCCACCGTTTTGGTGAAGCGGCCATTGCCCTGCCGCACGACGTTGAACGGCACCATCCCGGCCAGCACCGTCCGCCCCGGCACCACCGCGCGCAGCCGCTCGGGATTGCTGATCCCGTTCTGGAAACTCAGCAGCACCGCGTCGGCTCGCGCATGCTTCGCGATCAGCTTGCCCGCCTTTTCCGTGTCGATGCTCTTCACGCAGACGAGGATCAGGTCCGCATCGGCGCACAATTTCGGATCGTCGGAGCAGGCGATCGTCCCTGCGGGCAGGTGGATGGCCTGCGCCGGACCCTCGCCGCTGGTGTCGCCGACGGTCACGCCATGTTCGGCAATCTCGGCCGCCGTCCCGGCGCGCGCCACCAGCGCCACGTCCAGCCCCGCCGAAGCCCAGGCGCCGCCGATCCAGCCGCCGACCGCCCCAGTGCCAAACACGCAGATCTTCATGCCGCCGCGCTCAGCCCCGCCCGCGATAGGCGGGTACGCCCTGGTCCGGCAGCCACAGCCCTTCCGGCGGCGCGCCCGATTGCCAGAAGACGTCGATCGGGATGCCGCCGCGCGGATACCAATAGCCGCCGATGCGCAACCACAGCGGCTTCATCTCCGCGACCAGCCGCTCGCCAATGCCCACCGTCACA
This sequence comes from Sphingomonadales bacterium UBA2369, assembly GCA_002344055.1. Lineage (GTDB taxonomy): Bacteria > Pseudomonadota > Alphaproteobacteria > Sphingomonadales > Sphingomonadaceae > Allosphingosinicella. Next base: position 168,657 of record DDTH01000011.1, on the reverse strand, counting down.
TCCTCGTGAAAGCCGGCATGGTTGCGGAAGGATCCGAGAAACAATTTCAGCGACTTGGATTCGACGATCGTCGCGCCCGGCGCATAGTCGATCACCAGGTGCGCGAAATCGGGCTGGCCGGTGACCGGGCAGAGCGAGGTGAATTCCGGCGCGGTGAAGCGCACCAGATAGGGCCGGCCGGTGCGCGGATTGGGCACATAGTCCAGCACCGCTTCCTCGGGGGAAGCGGGCAGGGGCGTATTCTGGCCGAGCTTGGTCTGGCTCAATCGAAAATCTCGCTCAGCCAGCTCTTGCGGCGGCCATAGCCCTGACCCTTGTAATAATCGTCGCCATAATGGCCGCGCCCGGGCTGGCCGTGCGGACCGCCCTGCGGCTGCCAATGCCCGCCCTGCGGCGGCTGGCCATAGCCTTGCTGTGGCGGCTGCTGCGGCGGGACCGAGCCCGCGCCGCCACCCGGTACGCCGCTGCGCTCGATGATCTTGTCCAGTTCGCCCCGGTCCAGCCACACGCCGCGGCAGGTCGGGCAATAGTCGATTTCGATGCCGGAGCGGTCGGACATGACGAGAGTGGTCTGATCGACCGGGCAGGCCATTGGTCCGGGGCGGTTTGGCATGGAAAGGCTCCTGGGGTTCGCGCGATTTCCCGCTCCCTAGCCCTTCGCCTTGCGGTCCGCTAGGCATCGCGCCAATCGCCTCAAGGAGCCGTCATGCGCCACCTGCTCGCCGCCGCCGCCTTCGCCGGAATTCTGGTCACCGGATCGCAGGCGGCCAGCCAGCCGCAAGGCGCCGCGCCGAAGGAGAAAAGCGCCGAACCGGTGACGCGCGAGCCGCTCCGCTTCGTCACCAGCCACAGCGGCACGTTCGGCGGCCAGACGATGCGCTACACTGCCACGGCCGGGGAAACCTTCCTGCGCGCCGAAAATGGCACGCCGCGCGCCGCCATCTTCTCCACCGCTTACGTCCGCGAGCCGCGCGATCCGAACCGCCCGGTCACCTTCCTGTTCAATGGCGGCCCCGGTTCCGGCTCGGTCTGGCTGCACATGGGCGCGTTCGGTCCGCGTTATGTCGATATCCCGTCCGACGGCACGGACGATGGCGGCCCGCCCTACCGGATCGTCGACAATCCCCATTCTTTGCTCGACGTCACCGACATCGTCTTCATCGATCCGGTCGGCACCGGCTTCAGCCATGCGCTGGGCGATACGCCACCCAGCGATTTCTGGGGCGTCACGAAGGACGCCCAGTCGATCGCCCAGTTCATCCGCCTGTGGCTGAACGACAATGGCCGCTGGAACAGCCCGAAATATCTGGGCGGCGAAAGCTATGGCACGACGCGCAGCGCCGCGGTGCTGAACCAGCTGGAGGGCAGCTATAACGACGTGTCGCTGAACGGCGTTTTGCTCATCTCCACCGTGCTGGATTTCGGCGCGGGGGCGGATACGCAAGGCAATGAGATGACGCACATCCTCAACCTGCCCAGCATGGCCGCGACCGCCCTCTATCATGGCAAGGCGCAGGCGGAATCGGTCGAGGCGTTCGTCGAGGAAGCCCGCCGCTATGCCCGCGGTCCCTATGCGCACGCGCTGCTGCAGGGGCAGGCGCTTCCCGCCGACGAACGCGCCGCCGTCCGCCGCGAACTGGCGCGCTTCACCGGCCTGTCCGAAGCCTATCTCGAGCAGGCCGACCTGCGCGTCGAGCCGAGCCGCTTCTACAAGGAATTGCTGCGCGATCGCGGCCTGACCGTCGGCCGCCTGGACAGCCGCTATACCGGCCGCGACTATGACAATGCGGGCGAGACGCCGGACAATGATCCCAGCTTCTACGGCATCGACGCCGGTTACACCGCCGCGATCAATCAGCATATGCGCGAGACGTTGGGGGTGCGCACCGACCGCTCCTACGTGACGATCGGCAGCGTCGGGCCGTGGGACTGGCGGCTGGGCGCCGGCCGCGACAGTGACGCCTATCTCAACGTCACGCCCTATATCGGCCGCGCGATGCGGGAGAATTCGGGGCTGCGCGTCTTCGTCGGCCAGGGCTATTATGATTTCGCCACGCCCTTCTACGCCGCCGAATATGCGCTTTCCCGCACCGGCATTCCGCAGGACCGGATCACCTACGCTTACTATCAGTCCGGCCACATGATGTACGTGCGCGATCAGGACCGCGCCGCCTTGAGCCGCGACATCCGCGCCTTCATCCGGGGGCGGTGAGGTGGAAAGCCTCGTCACCACCGAATGGCTGGCCGGGCAGCTCGGCGCGCCGGATCTGGTCGTCGCCGACGCCAGCTATTTCCTCCCCGTGCATGGCCGCGACGCGAAAGAGGACTATCTCGCCGGGCATATCCCTGACGCCGTCTTTCTCGATCTCGCGACGTTGCGCGACGAGAGCGACCCGCGCCCGAACATGATCCCGCCCGCGGATATATTCGCGGCGCGGATGCAGGCGCTCGGCATCGGCCATGCCGACCGGATCGTCCTCTATGACGATTCGCCGCTGCGCAATGCCGCCCGCGCCTGGTTCATGCTGCGCGCCTTCGGAGCGAAGAAGGCGGCGATCCTCGACGGCGGTATCGCGAAATGGCGAGCGGAAGGGCGGCCGGTCGAGACCGGACCCGAGCAGACCCGCGAGAAGCAATTCACTCCGCGGCCCCAACCCGCAGGCATCGTCAATCTGGCCTTCATGCGGGCCAATCTCGACAGCCACGCCGTACAGGTCGCAGACGCCCGCTCCGCCGAACGGTTCGACGGCGGCGGCCCGCTCGACGCGCATGGCGTCCCCGGCGGCCACATCCCCGGCTCCGCGAACCTGCCTTACGCCCGTCTGTTTGACGCGGACGGCACCTGGAAACGCGGCGACGCGCTGCGGGCCGAGTTCGAAGCGGCCGGGATCGACCCCGTGCGTCCCTTCGTCGCCACCTGCGGCTCCGGCGTCACCGCCGCCGCGATCCTCTTCGCCGCCCATCTGCTCGGCCACGAAGGCCGGCTTTATGATGGCAGCTGGTCCGAATGGGGCGCCGACCCGGGCACGCCGAAGGCGACGCGATGAGCAAGAAGAAGAATCTCGGTCCCGCCACCCGTCTGGCCGCCGCTGGCCGCCGGGCGGAATGGACCGGCCCCTTGGTCAATCCCGCCGTATCGCGCGCCTCGACGATCCTGTTCGACAGCGTCGCCGAATTGCAGGCCGCCAAGCCCCAGATCGGGAATTATTATTATGGCCGCGCCGGCACGCCGACCACCTGGGCTTTGTGCGAGGCGCTGACCGAGATCGAACCGGGCGCCGGCGGCACGCGGCTCTTCCCCTCCGGCGCCGCGGCCGTGTCGGCGGCTTTGCTGATGGTGCTGGACGCGGGCGACGAACTGCTGATGGTCGACAGCGCCTATGCGCCGACCCGTATGCTGTGCGACACATTGCTCAGGCGCTACGGCGTCACCACCCGTTATTATGATCCGCTGATCGGCGCGGGCATCGCCGACCTGATCGGCGACCGGACGAAGGCGATCTTCCTCGAAAGCCCCGGCTCATTGAGCTTCGAGGTGCAGGATGTTCCCGCCATCTGCGCCGTCGCCCGCGAACGTGGTCTCGTCACCCTGATCGACAACACCTGGGCCACGCCCTTGCTCTTCCCTGCGCTCGAGCGCGGCTGCGACATCTCCATCCTCGCCTGCACCAAATATATTGGCGGCCATTCGGACGTCATGCTCGGCTCCGTGACGGTGCGCCCCGAACTCGTGCCGAAGCTGGAACAGACCAGCCGCGTGCTGGGCCAGACCGGTGCGCCCGACGATGCCTGGCTGGCGCTGCGCGGCCTGCGCACGCTCGATGTCCGCCTTCGCCGCCACGGGACAAGCGCGCTGACGGTCGCGACCTGGCTCGCCGACCATCCCAAAGTCGCGCGAGTGCTGCACCCGGCGCTCCCGTCCTGTCCCGGTCACGAATATTGGGCGCGCGATTTCCTCGGCGCGTCCGGCCTGTTCGCGATCGAACTGAGGGGGGGTGACGGCGCGGCCCGGGACCGGCTGATCGACAGCCTCGACCTGTTCGGCATCGGCTGGAGCTGGGGCGGTTTCGAAAGCCTCGCCGTGCCGTCCGACGCGACCGGCCGCACGTTGCCGCGCCCGCCGAGCGGCCCCGTCGTGCGCCTGTCGATCGGGCTGGAGGAACCGGACGATCTGATCGCCGATCTGGAAGCCGCGCTCGAGGCCTATCCCTAGACCAGCGACCTGGTCAGGCGGTCGAGGCTTTCGTCGAGCCGCTCCGCCAGCCGCCGCGCCGCCGAAGGGCGAGGCGGCACACCCGTCGCGAGCAGAGCCTCGACTCCTGCCGCCGCCCAGGCCGCGATTTCCGCCGCCTGCCCGTCGAAGCGCCGTTGCGCCACCGGACTTGCGCGCTCGTAGAGACTGCTGATCGTCGCCGCTTCGTCGAGCAAAGCGTCCGCATCGGCATTGCCGCCCATCCCCGAAAGATCGCGGACCAGCAGCAGGATTTCGCGCAGGGATGCGACCTGCCGGCCGGGGTCGCCGCCGGGCAATGCGGGCGTGGGAGGCGCCTGATGCGTCATGCGCCGCATTCTATCCGCGGCGCGGTAAACAAATCCTCCCGTTCGGGGAGGACCGGCTTAGTTCGGGACTTGCACCGTCGCGCTGGGGCCGTCGCCTTCGGGCAGTGCGATGATCGTCTGCACCAGCGCGCCGCGATTCACGACCTGCGTTTCCGTGTCGCCGGCGAGCGAGCGCGCGCCGAGAATCGCCGAATTCGCGTCAGCCGATTGGAGCAGGCGCTGCTCGACCGCGCTGCGCGGCTGCGGGCCGCCGAACAGGGCCTGGAGCGCCTGCGCGCGCGGATCGGATGCGCCCGGATCGGCCTGGCCCGCCCGCGGCGGCTGCAGGCTGAATTCCGGCGGCACGATCAGTTCCGGCGAACGGGTCACCGCGAATTCGTCTGGCCGCGCACGCTGGAACGGCCCGCCGGAGGTGCAGCCCGTCACGATCAGGGCGGCGACAGGGAGGGCGATCGCAATCAAACGCATGACATTTCCTTCACATGCCCCGTCGGGCTTCAGTCGGCTTTGGCCTTCGCCGGCTTTTCCTTGCGAGTCAGCAAGGCCCGGAGAAGGAGGAGCAGGACGCCGATGGTAATAGCGGCATCGGCGATATTGAACACCAAAAACGGCCGCCAGTCGCCGAAATGCAGATCCATGAAGTCGACCACATAGCCGAAGCGGACGCGGTCGAGGATGTTCCCGAGCGCGCCGCCCAGCACCAGGGCCAGCCCCCAGGCGTCGTCGCGCCTTTTCTCGCGCCACAGCCAGACTGCGACGAACAAAGCGATCGCGCTGGTGATCAGCACGAGCGCCCAGCGCATGAATTCATCGGACGCGGTGAGGAAGCCCATCGAAACGCCGCGATTCTCGACCCAGGTGAGGTCGAAGAAAGGCAGCAATTCGATCTGGCGGCGGAATTGCAGCTCCAGCGGATAGGTCACCACCCACTTGGTCGCCTGATCGAACACGAAGACCAGCAGCGCCAGCACATAGCCATAGGCGCGGTTGCGCTGGATCGCGGCTTCCATCTGCCTGGGAGTGCGCGGCGTCGGGGCCGGCTTGTAATCGGCGGTTTCGGTCACGTCAGCCATGCACCATCTTCTCGCAGCGCCCGCACAGGGCGTCGTCTTCCTTCACTTCCGGCAAATGCCGCCAGCAGCGCCCGCATTTGTGGAAATCGGTCCGGCTCACATTGATCTGGTCGCTCGCATTGTCCGCGACCTCGGCAACGATGAACAATTCGGTGAGGTCTGTGCGTGAGGCCGCAAGCAGGTCAAGCTGCTCGTCCGAAATCAGGACGCGCGCCTCGTTGCTCGACCGGACGATCTTCTCGCGCCGAAGCGGCTCGATTGCCTCGGTGACATTCTGCCGCACCGCCAGGAGCGCATCGAACCGCGCGCCGAGCGCCTCGTCGCGCCAGTCCGCATCGACCTCCGGCCATTCCAGCAGATGCACCGAATCCGCGTGCGGGAAGCGCGTCCCCCACACTTCCTCGGTGGTGAAGGCCAGGATCGGGTTCATCCACCGCACGAGCGCGTGGAACACGGTGTCCAGCACGGTCCGGTAAGCGCGGCGCTTCGCGGTCCCGCCGGGCAAGGCCGGCCCCTGATCGCAATACAGTACGTCCTTGCGCACATCGAAGAAGAAGGCGCTGAGATCGTCATTCGCGAACGCCATGATCGCCCGCGTGTAGCGGTTGAACTCATAATCGTTGGCCGCCTGCTTCAACTCCGCGTCCAGCACCGCTAGCCGGTGCAGCACCCAGCGCTCCAACTCCGGCATTTCCGCGACGGGCACCTTCTCCGCATCGCCAAACCCGTCCAGCGCGCCGAGCAGATAGCGGAAGGTGTTGCGCAATTTGCGATAGGCGTCGGTGGTGCCGGACAGGATTTCCTTCCCGATCCGCACATCCTCGAAATAGTCTGTCGATGCGACCCACAGGCGCAATATGTCCGCGCCGCTATCGTCCATGATCTTCAGCGGATCGACGACATTGCCGTCGCTCTTCGACATCTTCTTGCCCTGGGGATCGAGCGCGAAGCCGTGGGTCAGCACCTGCCCGTACGGGGCGCGCCCACGCGTCCCGCAGCTTTCCAGCAGCGAGGACTGGAACCAGCCGCGATGCTGGTCGGAGCCTTCCAGATACAGGTCAGCCCGCGCATCCTTGCCGTAGCGCGCCTCGACGGTGAAGACGTGGGTGCAGCCGCTGTCGAACCAGACGTCGAGAATGTCCTGCTGCGGCTCGTAATCCGCCGCGTCATAGGCCGCGCCGAGCAGCGCCTGATGGTCCGCCGCGAACCAGGCATCCGCGCCGCCCTCCGCGAACGCCGCGACAATCCGCGCGTTCACTTCCGGGTCGCGCAGATACTCGCCCGTCGTGCGGTTCAGATAGAGCGCGATCGGCACGCCCCAGGCGCGCTGGCGCGAGATCACCCAGTCGGGCCGCCCCTCCACCATCGCCTGAATGCGGTTGCGCGCTTTTTCCGGCACCCAGCGGGTGCGATCGATGGAATCGAGCGCGAGGTTACGGAGGGTGGGGCCATTCGAACCCCCACTCCGCTCATCCTGAGCTTGTCGAAGGACTGCCCTTCCTTCTTCAGCAGTGCCCGAAGACAAGGACAGGCCTTCGACAAGCTCAGGCTGAGCGGTTTCTGGTGTCCCGATCGGCTCATCCATGCCGATAAACCATTGCGGCGTCGCCCGCTGGATCACCCGCGCCTTCGAGCGCCAGCTGTGCGGATAGCTATGCTTGAAATCCGCGCTCGCCGACAGCAGTCCCCCGGCCTCGCGCAGATCGGTGCAGATCGGCCCATCCGGCGCGTTGAACTTCTGGTTGATCACGCTGCCCTGCCCACCGAGCCAGCCCCAGTCGGCGCGATACTTGCCGTCGCCCTCGACCGCGAAGACCGGGCCGATCCCGGCCGCCTTGCAGACCTCGAAATCCTCCTCGCCATGATCCGGCGCCATGTGAACGAGGCCGGTGCCCGCATCCGTCGTGACATGCGCGGCGGGAAGGAAGGGGCGGGGCTTCGCGAAGAAGCCACCGAGCTGGTGCATCGGGTGGCGAGCTACGGTGCCAGCGAGGTCGGAACCTTTCAAGGTCAGATCACGATGCACCAAGTCCGCGTCGATGATCGGCTCTTCCTCGACCTCGACCTGACCGCGAGGAATATCGAGCTGCTCGTGATCGAGGTTGGCAAACCACTTCGCCACGCGCTCGACAAAGGCATCTTGAAGTGACTTTGCAATCATGACTTTCCGACCAACCCAATTCAGTGCGGGTTTGGATCGAAGAACATCTTCTTCATTATCCCAGCGGGCCTCCCAATCTTTGGGAAGGGTCAGCTGGAGTTCAATCAAGCAATACTCAACCTCTTCACCATAAGCGATCGCCTGGTTCACCGGGATCGTCCACGGCGTCGTCGTCCAGATCACCGCGTGCGCGCCGACCAGTTCCGGGATCGGACTCTCCACGATCTCGAACCCGACATCGATCTGGGTCGATGTCACATCCTCATATTCCACCTCGGCCTCGGCCAAAGCGGTCTTCTCGACCGGCGACCACATCACCGGCTTGGCGCCGCGATAGAGCTGCCCGCTCTCGGCGAACTTCAGCAATTCGCCGACGATCGCGGCCTCGGCGCCGTAATTCATGGTGAGATAGGGATCGTCCCACTCGCCCATCACGCCCAGCCGCTTGAACTGCGCCTTCTGCACGCCGACCCAGCGCTCGGCATAGGCCCGGCATTCGGCCCGGAACTGGTCCTTCGGCACCTGATCCTTGTCGAGCTTCTGCTTGCGATAGGCCTCCTCGACCTTCCACTCGATCGGCAGGCCGTGGCAGTCCCAGCCGGGCACGTAGGGCGCGTCCTTGCCGAGCAGGCTCTGCGAGCGGACGACGATGTCCTTCAGCACCTTGTTCATCGCATGGCCCATGTGAATGTCGCCATTCGCGTAAGGCGGGCCGTCGTGCAGGATGAAGCGCTCCCGCCCGGCGCGGGCGGCGCGCAGCTTGCCGTAGAGGTCGCTCTCCTCCCAGCGCGCGAGAATCGCCGGCTCCTTCTGCGCGAGGCCGGCTTTCATCGGGAATTCGGTCTTGGGCAGGAAAACGGTGTCCCGCCAGTCTGGTTTCTCTGACATTTGGGTGGAGCGCTTAGAGGGGAAGGGCGCCAACAACAATCCTCCCCGGAACGGGGAGGGGGACCGCGATGCGAAGCGGCGTGGTGGAGGGGCCGCCGCGAAGCGGCGGCTGCGCCGCCGACCCCTCCGTCAGGCCTTCGGCCTGCCACCTCCCCGTTCCGGGGAGGATTTTAATATGGCGCGCGCTTCCGCCTCGTCGCGCTGCATCTGCGCGACCAGCGCGTCCATGCTCTCGAACCGCGCCTCGTCGCGCAGATGGCGGATCAGTTCGACCTCGATGCACTGGCCGTACAGATCGCCGGACCAGTCGAAGAAATAGGGCTCCAGCAACTCCTTGGGCGGGTCGAAGCTCGGGCGGATGCCGAGATTGGCGACTCCGTCCACCACGCGCCCGTCCGGCAGATGCCCCCGCACCGCATAAATGCCGAAGCGCGGGCGCAAATAGCTGCCCAGGCTCATATTCGCGGTGGGGTAGCCCAGTTCGCGGCCCCTTTTGTCGCCATGCTCGACGATGCTCTCGATCGCGAACGGCCGGGTCAGCAGCCGCGCCGCCTCGTTGCAATCGCCGGCCCGCAGCGCATCGCGGATGCGGCTCGACGAAATCGGCCCGCCTGCGTCGCTGACGGGGCCGACCGCATCCACGCTCATGCCATGCGCCGGGGCCAGATCGCGCAGCACCGCGACATTGCCGCCGCGTCTATGTCCGAAGGTGAAATCCTCGCCGGTGACGATCCCGGCCGCGCCGATCCCCGCCGCCAGCCAGCCGGCGACGAAATCCTCCGCCGTCACCGCCGCCAGTTCCGCGCCGAAGTGGAAGACCAGCATGGCGTCGGCCCCGGCGGCGGCGAACAGCCGCGCGCGCTGGTCCAGGCTGGTCAGGCGGAAGGGCGGGGTGTCGGGCCGGAAATGCCGCACCGGATGCGGATCGAAGGTCGCGACGAGGACCGGGCGTCCTTCCGCGCGCGCCCGCTCGACCGCGCAGCCCACCACTGCCTGGTGGCCCAGATGAAATCCGTCGAAATTGCCGAGTGCGACGATGCCGCCGCGCAAATGGGCCGGGACCGCCGCGCCCCCGTCCAGGCGCTCCATGCGGAGGGGCTATAAGGGAGGCTTTACCGGCGTGGAAGCTCCCCGGAATCGCCAAAGCCCCGGCGTGTTTCCACGCCGGGGCTCCACGTGCGGACGGTGCCGTGGCTTAGCGAAGCAGAGACAGAACGTTCTGCTGCGACTGGTTGGCCTGGGCCAGCATGGCCGTGGACGCCTGGCTCAGGATCTGGGCACGGGCGAGGTTCGACGTCTCCTGCGAGAAGTCCGCATCCTCGATCCGCGACCGCGCATCGCTGAGGTTCGTCACGTTGCTGGTCAGATTGTTGACCGTCGATTCCAGGCGGCTCTGGGCGGCGCCCAGCTTGGCCCGGGTGGCGTTGACGTTGGTCAGCGCGGTGTCGACGTTGCCCAGCGCCGTACCGGCGTTGGCGACGCTGTCGACCGCGGTGGCTGCGGCCAGATCGGCCAGCGAGTTGAAGCTCACCGAAACCGTGTCGCCGCTGTTGATGCCGGTCTGAATGGCGACCGCACCCGACGCCGCGGCATAGGTGCTGCCCGAAGCGTTGCTGTTGAAGATACGCGTGCCGTTGAACTCGGCAGTGGCCAGGATGTTGGTGATCTGGGCCTTGAGTTCGGTCACCTCGGAATTGAGGTTGGTACGGTCGGACGACGAATAGGTGCCGTTGGCCGACTGCACCGCCAGCTCGCGGATACGCTGCAGCATGTTGGTGACCTCACCCAGCGCGCCTTCGGCGGTCTGGGCGAAGGAGATGCCGTCATTGCTGTTGCGGATCGCCTGGTTCATGCCGCGGATCTGCGACGTCATCTTGCTCGCGATGGCGAGACCAGCGGCGTCGTCCTTGGCACTGTTGATGCGCTTGCCGCTCGACAAACGCTCCATCGCCGTCTGCAAGGACGCATTGGCGATACGGCTGCCGTTCTGCGCCCGCAGTGCGGCGGTATTGGTGTTGATAACGCTCATTTCGTATTCCTTTCCCGCTCAAATGCTGGGCAGACCGGCACCGTCCGGGAACTGCCACGAAAGCCAGTAACGGCGGGTTGCGGATCATCTTTAATCGGGAAATTTCGCGTCGGCTTTCCGACGGGGGTGCGGGGCAGGTGCCGTCAACCATTTGACGCCGCGCTTTCCCGTGGGTGCCGGCCCTCATAGCGCGACCCCGGGTTAACGATATTGGCACGGCCTTTGCCTTAATGATCGCGCGGGCGGTTTCGTGCCGCACGAACTTTTTGGGCGGGGCATTGCATGATCGGATTGAGCAGCACGGCGATGGCGGCGTACCCTGCGCTGACCGCGTGGCTGAATGATGCCGGCCTCGAATGCGTCCCCGTCTCGGGCGGCGAGCGTGGCATCGGCCCGTCCATCCTGACCGACGCCGAAGCCGCCAATGCCCGCCCCGGCGATGTGATCGTCGCGGAGAAGAACGGCGCGCCCAGCCTGATCGTCACTCCCGGCCAGCCCGCCCGCCTGACCTTCCCGGGCACCGACCTCTATTTCGGTCTCGCCCTCGCCGCCGAGCTGGTCCGCCCGGCCGATCGTCCGGCCAGCGCCGATCCGGCCAGCACCCGCACCCTCGCTTTCGTCGAGCGGATCGCCGGCAGCGACGCCTCCGTCCTGGTGCTCGGCGAAACCGGCACCGGCAAGGAAGGCATCGCCCGCTATCTCCACGCCTGCTCCCCGCGTGCGCGCGAGAGCTTCATCGCGGTCAATTGCGCCGCTCTGCCCGAAACCATGCTGGAGGCGATCCTGTTCGGCCACCGCCGCGGCGCCTTCACCGGCGCGGCCGGCGACGGCGAGGGCCTGTTCCGCGCGGCCGAGGGCGGCACTCTGCTGCTTGACGAGATTGCCGAAGTGCCGCTGGCGCTGCAGGCCAAATTGCTTCGCGCGCTGCAGGAGAAGGAAGTGCTCCCGGTCGGCGCCACCCGCGCCGAGACGGTCGATGTCCGCGTCGTCGCCTGTGCCAATCGCGATCTGGCCGCGGAAGTCGCCGCCGGCCGCTTCCGCGCCGACCTCTACTGGCGCCTGAACGTGGTGCCGGTGCAGCTGACGCCCCTGCGCGAGCGCGCCCGCGATATTCCTGCGATCGCCGCCGCCATGCTGGTCAGGCATTGGGACGGGCGCTCGCCTTTCCCCTTCCCGACCCCGTCCGCTCTGGACCGGCTGGTCGATCATGCCTGGCCCGGCAATGCCCGCGAGCTGGACAATGTCCTGCAGCGCGCCTTGCTGCTGCGCGCCGGCGAGCGGCTCGAGGCGAATGACCTCGCGCTCGATGCAATGCCGGTCGTCGAGGCCGCCCCGGCGACCGTCACTTCGCTGACCGAGGTCGCCAAGGCCGCCGAAGCCCGCACCATTCGCGCCGCGCTCGCCGAAACCGGCGGGCACCGCGTCCGCGCCGCCGAGAAGCTCGGCATTTCCGAACGCACCCTCCGTTACCGGCTCGCAGAGATGCGGGCGGCGGCGGCCTGAGGAGAGACTAGAGAATGAGCGGCATCGATCCCACGCGCGTGATGGCGCTGCGGGCCCAGATCATGGAGCGCAATGATGCGCTGCAGCGCGCTGCTGGCCTCGGCCTCGACGGCCAGGTCAACGGCGCGACCAGCGGCCCGGGTGCCGTCGGCTTCGGCGACGCGCTGCAGGGCGCGATCCGCCAGGTCAACGAAATGCAGGCGCGCTCCTCCGCGATCAGCGAGAGCTACGAGCGCGGCGAGACCACCGATATCGCCGCCGTCATGCTGGCCCGCCAGCAGGCGTCGATCGGTTTCGAGGCGACGATGCAGGTCAGGAACCGCCTGCTCACCGCCTACAAAGACATCATGAACATGCCGGTGTAATGTAGATGAGCGAACTCGCAGCCACCGCCGATCTCGCCTCCGCCCGTCCGCTTCCCGGCGGCCGCCCTGGCGGGATCATGCAGCAGATCCGCAATTTCACCGCCCAGCCGGCGGTGGCCAAGAGCCTGCCATTGGTGGGCTTCATCGGCATGATCGGCCTCGCGGCCCTGTTGTGGATGACCTTCTCGGCCGCGCCGGGGCGCACGCTCTTTTCCGGCTTGCCGGATGCCGACAAGCAGGCCGTGGCTGAAGCGCTGCAGACCGCCGGCATCAGCCACTCGGTCGATCGTTCCACCGGTGCGCTGACCGTGTCGGAGGACGATTATCACCAGGCGCGCATGATCCTTGCCGGCCAGGGCCTGCCGCGCGGCGCTCCCGACGGGGCGCAGGCGATGGAAAATCTGCCGCTGGGCGCCAGCCGCGCGGTCGAGGGCGAGCGCATTCGCGCCTCGCGCCAGCTCGATCTGGCCCGCACGATCGAAGCGATCGACGCGGTCCGCACCGCCCGTGTCCACATCGCCGACAGCGGCGGCAGCGTGTTCGTGCGCGATCGCGCTGCCCCCGGCGCCTCGGTCATGCTGACGCTGGAAGGCGGCCGTTCGCTGAGCGAGGGTCAGGTTTCGGCGATCGTCCATCTGGTCGCCTCGTCCGTCCCCGGTCTCAGCCCGGAAAATGTCTCGGTCGTCGACCAGAATGGCCGCTTGCTCTCCGGTGCCGGGGGCAGTGCCGCTGGCGCCTCGGCCGAGTCCGAGCGTCAGATCGCGGTCCAGCAGAGCGTCGAGGAGCGCTATCGTCAGGCCATCGCGACCTTGCTGACGCCCATCGTGGGCGCCGGCAATTTCACTGCCGAGGTCAGCGCGGAGATGGACTTCAGCCAGGTCGAGGCGAGCCGCGAAGCCTATCCGGAAGCGACCCGCTCGCTGCGCAGCGAGCAGGGCACGGTCACGACCGAATCCGGCAGCTCGGCGGGTGGCGCGACCGCCGGTGGCATTCCGGGCGCGCTGGCCGATCAGCCGCCGGCTGCCCCGACCACCACCAACAATCCCGATCCGGCCACCGCCCCTCCGGGAGCGGCTGCTCCGGCCACGCAGGAATCGCGCCGCAACGAACAATATGCCCGCAACTATGCGGTCGGCCGCGAGATTTCCGTCACCCGCAATCAGACCGGCACGGTGAAGCGCCTGTCCGTCGCGGTCGCGATCCGCAATGTCGAGGGCGGCCGCGCGCTGACCCGCGACGAACTGCAGTCGATGGAAAATCTGATCCGCGGCGCAGTCGGCGCCAATCAGGAGCGCGGCGACGTCGTGGCGCTCACCGCCCGCACCTTTGCCACGGCCGAGGAACCGGAAGTCAGCTGGTACGAGCAGGCCTGGCTGTCGCCGATCGTGCGCAGCGTCGTCGGCCTGATCGTCGCGCTCGCTTTCTTCTTCGGCCTCGGTCGGCCGATGCTGAAGAAGCTCTCCGCCGCCGCCAAGGCGCGCAGCGAGCAGCGCAGCGAGGCGATGGGCAAGGAAATCGCCGCCGCCCTCGCCGACAACAACCGGCACGGCAACGTCACCATCGACATGATCGAAGCGGCGCCGAGCTACGAGGCGCGCGCCACCCTCATTCGCAGCTTCGTCCGCCAGGATCCCGCCCGCGCCGCTCTGGTGGTGCGCGATCTGATCCGCGCCGACACGGCCAAGGGAGCCTGAGTGATGGACGAGAATGACGCGGTCGCGCTGGCGGAATCGCTGAGCCGCTCCGCTCCGGACGGCAGCTCCGCCGCCGCCATCCTGCTGATGACCCTGGGCGACGACGAGGCGGCGGAGATCCTGTCGCACCTCGATCCGACCGAGGTCCAGCATCTGGGCAGCGCGATGTTCGATGTCGCGGACGTGTCCGAGGATCAGGTGGAGAATGTCTTCGACCTGTTCATGACCAAGGCGAAGGCCCGCACCTCCATCGGCTTCGGCGCCGCGCCGAAGATCAAGGCGGTGATGGAACATGCTTTGGGCCAGGAGCGGGCCGAGACCGTGCTCGCCCGCATCACCCCGCCGACGCGCAGCCGCGCGCTGGAGGCTTTGCGCTGGATGGACGCGCGCACGATCGCCGCCGTCTGCGAGGCCGAGCATCCGCAGATTGCGGCGCTCATCATGGCGCATCTGGAGCCGCCGATCGCGGCCGACGTGCTGCAATTGCTGCCCAATGACCGGCAGCCCGACATCATCTTCCGCCTCGCGCGGCTCGAAAGCGTGACCGCCGAGGCGATCGAGGATCTGGAGCGCATCCTGGCCAATCAGGTGACGCAGGTCGCCTCCGCCCCGTCGCCGGTGCGCGGCGGCGCGAGCGAAGCCGCCAAGATCATGACCAACACCAAGAACGGCACGGATCAGCGTATCATCCGCTCGCTGACCAAGCTGGACCGCCAGCTGGCGCAGAAGATCGAGGATGAGATGTTCGTCTTCGACGATCTGCTGAAGCTGGACGACCGCAACCTCGCCACCCTGATGCAGAACATTCCGGGCGAAGTGCTCGCGCCGGCGCTGAAGGGCGCCGATCCGACTTTGCGCGACAAGATGTTCGGCTGCATGTCCAGCCGCGCCGCCGATACGGTCCGCGACGAGATCGAGGAGCGTGGCCCGATGCGGCTCGCCGACGTGCTGGAGGCGCAGAAGGAGATTCTCGCGATCGCCCGCCGCCTGGCCGATGCCGGCACGATCATGCTCGGCGCGCGCGGAGGCGACGATTATGTCTAGGCTCTGGCGCGACGAGCGCGCGCAGAGCGCGGCGAGCCTGGGGAGCTTTCTCGTTCGCCCGGGCGACACGTCGTTCCGGCCCTGGGCGGGCCAGGACGGGATGGCGAGCAACGACAGCGTGCCGGTCGACATGGCCGTGCGAGTCGAGGAAATCGCTTATGCCCGCGGCGTCGCCGAGGGGCGGGCGACGGTGGAGGCGGAATATGCCGCCGAACGCGACGCGATCGCGCGTCTTGCCGAGACGCTGCAATCCCTGCGGCCCGAACCGACCCTGCCGCTGGCCATGCTGCTGGCGGAAACGGTCGACCGGCTGGTCAGGCAGATCGCAGGCGAAGTCGAGATTGACGGCCTGTCCCTGCTCACGCGCGCCAAGGCCGCCGCCGCCTTGATCGGCGAAGCGACGCAGCCGGCGCGGCTTAAGGTGCATCCGGACGATTTGGTTCTGTTCGAAGATTGCGATCTCGACATCCCGGTCGAGGGCGATCTCGCGCTCGAACGCGGCGCGATCATGATCGAAACCGCCGACGGCTGGATAGAGGATGGCCCCGCCATCCGTCTCGAGCGGCTGCGCGCCGAGCTCGACAAGGTCGCGGCGGCGCGATGAACGCTTACTCTTCCTCTCTCGCGGAAAGCGCGCGGGCCTTGCTCGATCCGGTCTCGACCGGCGACACCGGCGCGCGCCGGATCGGCCGGCTGCGCTCCTATGACGGGCTGATGCTGGAGGCGACCGGGCTGGACAAGCCGGTCGGCGCCGGGGCGCGGATCGTCGATGCGGACGGCCATGTCGCGCGCGCCGAAGTGGTCGGCTTTCGCGGTAACAACACGCTCTTGATGGCCCTGGGTGCCGACGCGGCCCACGCAGCCGGCGCACGGGTCGAGCCGGACGCTGCCGGATCGATGGTCGAGGTCGGCCCCGGCCTGCTCGGCCGCGTCGTCGATGCGCTGGGCCAGCCGCTCGATGGCCTCGGCCCTGTGCCCGCCACCGACAAATGGCCGCTCGCCGGCAAGCCCTGCAATCCCCTGAACCGCGCCCGCGTTACCCAGCCGTTCGACATTGGCGTGCGTGGCGTCAACGCCTTGCTGACTGCCGGCGTCGGCCAGCGCATCGCGATCGTCGCCGGCTCCGGCGTCGGCAAATCGGTGCTGATGGGCCAGATGCTGAACGGCGCCGAGGCGGACGTGATCGTCGTCGGCCTGATCGGCGAGCGCAGTCGCGAGGTCAGCGATTTCCTCGCCACCAAATTGAACGGCCCGGTCCGGCAGAAGTCTGTCGTGGTCGCAGTGCCCGCCGATCACGCGCCTTTGCTCAGGCTGCGCGCCGCGATGCGCGCCACCGCCATTGCCGAGGATTTCCGCGCGCGCGGCCTGAAGGTTCTCCTCCTCATCGACAGCCTCACCCGCGTCGCCCACGCGCAGCGCGAGATCGGCCTCAGTCTCGGCGAGCCGCCGACCGTGAAGGGCTATCCGCCCAGCGCGCTCGGCCTGATCCCGCGCCTGTGCGAACGAGCGGGAGCCGACAGCGAGACCGGCGGTTCGATCACCGCCCTCTACACCGTGCTCGCCGATGGCGACGATACGGACGATCCGATCGTCGATGCCGCCCGCGCCATCGTCGACGGGCACATCATCCTGACCCGCGGCCTGGCCGAGCAGGGCGTCTATCCCGCGATCGACGTTGGCAAGTCGCTGAGCCGCGTGATGAGCGACATCGCTACCCCCGATCATCTCGCCTCGGCGCAGGTGCTGCGGCGCTTGTGGTCGGCCTATGAGGATAATCGCGACCTCATCCTGATGGGCGCCTATGCGCCCGGTTCGGACGCCCTCATCGACGAAGCGATCGTGCGGCGGCCGGAAATCCTCGCTTTCCTTCGCCAGGCGCCCGGCGAACGCGTCGGCTTCGACGATAGCGTCGCGATCCTCAATGCGATGATGGCGGCATGAGCGCGGCGTTGAAACAGCGCGGGCGGATCGCCCGGGTGCGCCGGCTGCAGCACGGCATCGCCGCGTCCACCGCGACGGCGGCCGTCGGCGAATTGCGCAACCTCGAGCTGAGCCGCGACCGGCTTACGCAGATGCGGAGCGACCTGTCCGCCCAGACCGGCATGACCAACGGCGCCTGGCTGTCCTCCGCCGGCGAGCTGGCGATGCGGCTGGACAAGGCGCGGCTTGGCCTGACCGGTAGCATCGACGCAGCCCGCAACATTGCGGCGGCGCGCGAGCAGGAACGGATCGAGGCCCGGCAGAGCCAGGAAAGCGCGGACAAGCTCCGCGCCAAGGCGCTGCGGGCGGCGGCCGAAGCGGCCGACAATCGGATGACGAAGATCGCCCGTCCGGGGCGGAAGGGAATGGTGCAGCAGTGATGGCGAGCGCAGCGAAATCGATCAGCGTGGCTCCGGCCGGTGTCGATACCGGCCCGATCCCCGCGCCCGGCAGCGCCGATATGTTCGCGGCGATGATCGCGGGCGTCGGCGGGGAAGCGGCATCCGGCGAGGAAACGCCGCCCGAGACCGTGACGCCGCCCGAGACAGACGAGGCCGACGGCGCGATCGACGCGTCGATCCTGCTGCCGATGCTCGATCAGCAGCGCGCCGCCACCCCGGCCGCGAAGCTGGTCGATGCTGCCGTCGACGCGCCTGTCCCGGCGAAAATCAATGTAGTCACATCGGCGAAGACTGGCTCGCCCGAGGCCCCAGCCGATCCGATCCCTGTCGCCGAGATCATCGCCGACAAGCCGAAGGTCACCGACATTGCGGGCCGCGGCGGCATCCGCCCCACCCTGATCGACGGCAAAGGCACCGAAACCATGCCGGTCGCCCCGGCAAAATCCGCGGTTGCGGACGCGACGCCGGTCATGCGCCCCATCGACGGCGGCAAGGCGGCGCCGACTTCTGCAATCGACCCCGCCCCGGTCATGCGGCCCATCGAGGGCGGCAAGACCGCGCCAGCCACGGACGCCACGCCGGTCATGCGGCCCCTGCCGGAAGGCAAAGCCGCTCCGGCGGCCGTCGCCGACAAGGCTCCGGTGATGCGGCCGATCGAAGGCACCAAGCCCGCGCCGGGTGCCGTGACCGATCCCGCGCCCGTGATGCGTCCGATCGACGGTACCGCGCCGAAGGGCGCCATCCCCGTCGCGGCCGATGTTTCTCAGCCGGAGGTCCATGATTTGGCCCCGAAGCCGGCGGCACCGCCGCAGCCGAAAGCCGCTGACGCCAAGGTCGCGGCTCCGGAGGCGCAGGTTGCGGCTGCCGAGGCCCTGGCCGCGCCTGTCGCCGCCAAGGCCCGCTCGGCTGGTGCTACCGCGCCGGCGAGCATCGAAACCCGCTCCGAAACGGCGGGTACCGCGCCCGTCGCGGCCACCGCCACCGAAACCCGCACCGCGGTGCAGCCGGTCCACGCCGCACCGGCGCTCGTCCAGCCGCTTGCCGCCCCGGCCGGCGTGCCGGTGCAGAATGTCGCCGCCGCGCTCTCGCAGCAGGTGCTCGACATGTCGGGCGGCGATGCCTGGATCGATCAGATCGCCCGCGACATCAGCCAGACTGCCGGCAAGGACGGCACGATGCGCTTCCGGCTCGCGCCCGAGACGCTTGGCGACCTGAAGGTGGAAATCACCCATTCCGAACGCGGCGCGCACGTGCGCCTGAACGTGTCCAGCGAAGCCGCGCAGCAGGCGCTCGCCGCCGCCGAACACAGACTGACCGCCGAGGCGCGGGCGCAGGGCGTCCGCATCGCGGATACCGAAATCAACTTCACCGGCGGCCAGAGCCGCGATGCCAGTGCCCAGGCCCACGCGCGTGAGCAGGGCCAGCAGCAGGCCCAAGCCAATCACCAGCCGCGCACTCCGCGCGGCACTTCCGCCAACAGTTTCACTTCGTCCGCCGCCGCGCCTGAGGGCCGGGGCCGGACCGACCGTTACGCCTGAGGAGCGACGCGATGAGCAGCAAGACCAAGAAGGACGCGCCGGAAACGGACGAGGCGCCGAAGAAAAAGGGCAAGGGCAAGTTCCTGATGATCATGCTCGTCGCCGTACTCGTGGGCGGCGGCGGCGTTGCCGGCGGCCTGTGGGCGATGGGCTTTCTGTCGCCACCGGCAGAGGCGGGCACGCACACCACGCCGAACCCTGACCTTTCGCCGCGCCCGGACGCCAGCTCGGCGGCGATCGAGGAAGCGACCCAGAAGGTGCGCGAGGGCGGCAAGCCCGACCCGCACGTCTTCCAGGCGAGCTATTATCAGATCGAGAACAACTTCACCTCGAATCTGCGCGGCGGCCAGGCCTTCGTCCAGATCGGCCTCGGCATGTCGACCTATTATGACAAGGATGTCGTGATCAAACGGGTCGAAAAGCACGAAATGGCGATCCGCTCCGCCGTGCTGATGACGCTGGCCGAACAGGACCCGCTGGTGCTCGCCTCCTCGGAAGGCCGGGAGAACCTCCGCAAGGCCCTAAAGGATGCGGTGAACAACGTGTTAACCATTAAGGAAGGATTTGGCGGGATAGAGGAGGTCTTCTTTACGAGTTTCGTAACGCAATGACCGACCAGACCAGTCTTTCCGGCGAGGAGATCGAGGCCCTGATGGGCCGCGGCGGCTCCGTGTCCGGACGAGGCGGGTCACCCGGCGAGCCACGCTCCTTCACCTTCGGCAGCGGCAATGTGCCGCCGAGCGCGGCCTTGCCCGCGCTCGACCGCATTCACGACCGGCTCGCCCGGCGGCTGCGCGACATGTTCGAACCGATGATCCGGGTGAAGCCCAAGGTCGATGCCGAGCCGGCTGTGCTGCGCACCTATCGCGATTGGCAGGCCGAACAGCCGGTCTTCCAGGGTATCAGCCTTTATTCCTTCGCGCCGCTCAAGGGCACGCTCGGCATTTCGGTGCCGAGCGCTTTCGTCAGCCGCCTGGTCGACGCCTTTTACGGCGGCGCGGGGGCGGGTTCGGCGGCGGAAGCCAAGGAATTCACGCCGACCGAGGAAAGCCTGTTCTCGCGGCTGTCCGACAATCTGGTCGCGCAGTTCGCGGACTATTGGCGCGACCTCGCGCCGATCCAGCCGCAATTGCGCGGGCGGGAGACCAATGTCGCTCTGGCCCGTGTCGCCAGCGGCGACGAGGCGGTGGTCGTCTGCCGCTTCACCGTCACGCCGCCCACGGGTGGCCCGGCGTCCATCGACATCCTGTTCCCCGCCGCCGCGCTTCGTACCGTCGAAGCCGCGCTCGCGGCGCGCAATGACGAGGTCTGCGGCAAGGGTGCCGAATGGCGCGCCGAGCTCGGCGCCGCCGTCGGCGACGTGCGGATCGAGGCGCGGACCGTGCTGGCCCGGCCCGAGCTCAGCATCAGCGAATTGGTTCAACTCAAGGTCGGCGACGTGATCCCGGTCAGCATTCCGGCCTCCGTGCCCCTGCTGGTCGAAGGGCGCACGGTCGCGACCGGCAGCATCGGCGAGCAGGACGGCAAGGCCGCGCTCAAAATCGAACGAATTGAAACACGGAGGAATGCGGCGTGAGCGAGATGGGGGAAGTGCTGCCCGCGGCGGCAGCCGACGAGATGGCGCTCGGCGGGCGGAACTACGCCCTGCTCGCCGACATTCCGGTGCGGCTTTCGGTTGAGGTCGGCTCGACCGCGATCAAGCTCTCGGACCTGATGGATTTGAGCGAAGGCGGCATCGTCGAACTGGATCGCCAGAGCCACGAGCTGCTCGACATCATGGCCAATGGTACCCTGATCGCCAAGGGCGAGGTGGTGACGGTCAATGGCCGTTTCGGCATCCGCGTGCTCGAAGTCGTGGCCGCCGATGCGCGGCTCGCCGGCCTCGAGCGTCGCAAGTAAGCGACTGACATGACCGAATATTTCCTCCGCCTTCTGTTCCTCGTCCCGCTGGTTGGCGGGCTGGCCTTCGGCGCGCTGTGGCTGTGGCGCAAGGCGCAGCCCGGCATGGCCGGCGGCGCCAGCCGCGAGCGGCTGGTGAAGGTCGTCGATGCGGTGCCGCTCGGCGCTTCCGGCCGGTTGGCGGTGGTGGAATTCGAGGGCAAAAGGCTTCTGCTGGCCGTGTCGCGCAACGGCGTGACCCGGGTGGACGAAAGCCCCACCAATCTGAGCATGATCGATGGCTGAGCAGCGGCTCTCGATCCGCGCCGAAATGCTGGCGCGGGCCAATATCGATGTGGTCGCTCTTCGCCGCATCTGCCTGAAGGCGATCGCGATCGGCCTCGGCTTTTTCGCCTTCGCCATCCTGCTGGGTGCCGCGGGCGACATGGCCTTCGCGCAGAACCAGCCGCAGCAGACTGCCCAAGCCCCCGCGCCGGCAGCGCCGCAGACCAACCCGCCCGCCGTCGGCGGCGGCCAGCCCGGCGCGCTCGACAAGGCGCTCGAAACCGTTGCAGGTGAGGGCCGCCCGCTCTCGCTGAGTTTGCAGATCCTCATCCTGATGAGCCTGCTGACGGTGCTGCCGTCGATCATCCTGATGATGACGAGCTTCACCCGCATCATCATCGTGCTGGCGATCCTCCGCCAGGCGATCGGCCTGCAGAACAGCCCGCCGAACCAGGTCCTGATCGGCCTCGCTTTGTTCCTGTCGCTGTTCATCATGCGGCCGGTGATCGAGCAGATCGGCGAGACCGCTTACACGCCTTACGGCAACGGCCAGATCAGCATCGAGGAAGCGGTCAGCCGCTCCGGCACCGCTTTGCACGGCTTCATGCTGAACCAGACGCGCCAGACCGATCTTCGCCTGTTCGCGGACCTCGCCAACCAGCCGGAATTCGCGAACCCGCAGGACATTCCATTCTCGATCCTGCTCCCGGCCTTCGTCACTTCGGAGCTGAAGACCGCGTTCCAGATCGGTTTCCTGATCTTCCTGCCCTTCCTGATCATCGACATCGTTGTGTCGTCCACCCTCATGGCGCTCGGCATGATGATGCTGTCGCCACCGATCGTCTCCATGCCGTTCAAGCTCTTGCTGTTCGTGCTGGTCGATGGGTGGGCGCTCACCATGGGCTCGCTCGCCCAGAGCTTCGGGACAGGCTGATGCTGTTCTACACCAAACTCCCGGCGCATATGCAGCCGGCGGTTCCGGTGCGCCCGGCGCCGCGCGACGGCCGGAAAGGCGGCCGCAAATGATCGCCGACAATCCCGATTATTTCATCGGCATCGCCCAGCAGGCCTTGTGGGTGGTCAGCCTCGCCGCCGCGCCGATCCTGATTCCGGCGCTCGTGGCGGGTCTGATCCTCGGCATGGTCCAGGCCGCGACCTCGATCAACGAGCAGACTTTGACCTTCGTGCCGAAGCTGATCGTGGTCGGCATCGCGCTCGCCATCTTCGGCAGCACGATCCTGATGCTGCTGGTCGATTTCACCCAGGAAATGTTCCAGCAGATTCCTGAGCTGACGCGATGAAGCGCGCGCAATGATTCCGGCGGGTTTCGAAGGCGTCGAAGCCCAGCTTTGGGTGTGGCTGGTGGCGCTGATCCGCCCCGGCGCCGCCTTTATCGCCGCGCCCGTTTTCGGCGCCTCCAATGTGCCGGTTCAACTCCGCCTCGTCATTGCGCTCGCGGTCGGCATCCCGGGCCTGCAGACGACCGGCTTCGTGTTGCCCGCGGATGGCCTGGTCTCCTTTGCCGGTTTCGCGCTCGTGCTCGGCGAAGTGCTGGCCGGCCTGGCCATCGGCTTCGCCGTCCAGATCGGTTTCGCCGCCGCGACGATCGCGGGCGAACTGATCGGCAATGCGATGGGTCTCGGCTTTTCGGCGATGGTCGATCCGGCGACCGGCAACACCAATCCGGTGATCGGCCAGTTCCTCTCGATCCTCGGCACCTTCCTGTTCCTCGCCATCGGCGGCCATCTGATGCTCGCCGCGATCACGGTGGAAAGCTATCGCGCCTTGCCGCCGGGCGATGCCTGGCTCGGCGCCGATGCGCTGCGTCAGCTCGCCTATTTCGGCACGGTCCTGTTCGCCGCCGGCGTTTCGGTCGCGCTGCCCGTCGCCTTCTCGATCGTGCTCGTGCAGATCATGATGGGCGTGCTGTCGCGCACCGCGCCCGCGTTGAACCTCTTCGCGGTCGGCTTTCCCGCCGCCATTCTCGCCGGTCTCGTCCTTATCGCCATTGCGGCGCCGGTGATCGGGGAGGGACTAATCGCGGCGATGATGGCCGGGCTGGAGCAGGCCCGCATGATCGCGCTGGGAAGCTGACATGTCCGAACAGGACAAGAGCCAGAAAACCGAACAGCCGACGCCGAAGAAGCTCGAGCAGGCGGCGAAGAAAGGCGACGTCCTTCAGTCACGCGAACTGGGCACCGCCCTGGTCGTGATCGCGGGCGCGGCCTGGCTGGCGCTGGCCGGGCCTGGCATGGTCGAATCGCTGCAGCTGATGATGACGCAGGGCCTTTCGGTCGGCACGTCGGACGTCAGGGAGTTCGATCCGGCCGGCCATGCGTTCCGGCTGATCGCCACCATTGCGCTGCCGCTGGCCGCCTTGTTCCTCGTCACCATGCTGGCGGCGATTGCCGGACCGGCGATGCTTGGCTCGCTGGGCTTCCGGGGTCAGGCGCTCGGCTTCAAGGGGAGCAAACTCAATCCGCTGTCCGGAATGAAGCGGATATTCGGCCCGAACGGGCTGATCGAGCTGGCCAAGTCGCTCGCCAAGGTGTTGTTGATCGGCTCGATCGGCGCGTGGATCATCATGTCCGAACTGCCGCGACTGATCGGCCTCGGCGCGCGCGATACCCGGGCCGGCATTCACGAACTGGGCGCCACCTTCATCTTCACCGTCCTGCTGATGGCCGGTGCGCTCGCGGTAATCGCGATGATCGACGTGCCGGTGCAGAAGATCATGCGCACCCGCAAATTGCGCATGACCAAGCAGGAAGTGAAGGACGAGCACAAGCAGTCCGAAGGCTCGCCCGAAGTGAAGGGCCATATCCGCATGAAGCAGCGCGAAATGGCCCGCGCCGGCGTGCGCAAGGCGATGGGCGAGGCCACGGTGGTGCTGACCAACCCGACCCATTTCGCCGTGGCCCTGCGCTACGACACGAGCAAGGATGCCGCCCCGATCGTCGTCGCGCGGGGCCGTGGTGCGACCGCAGAGGCGATCCGCGAGCTGGCGGCGGAGCTGAACGTGCCGATGCTGAGCTATCCGGAACTGACCCGCGCCATCTACTACACCACTCGTGCCGGGCAGTTCGTGCGCGAGGATCTGTACCGGGCTGTGGCGACGGTGCTCGCCTTCGTCTTCAACCTCGACGCCGCCCGCGCCAACGGCCATGCCCAGCCGCCGGTCGAGGTCCCGGCCGAGGCGCGGTTCGACACGGATGGCCGCCGAACCTCTTAACAAGGCCTTTCGTGCGCCGTTATTGAGCGGATGAACGCGCGCATTGACGGTATCCAGAACGAACAGCAGGCGCGCCGGGCGCTCGAGGAGATCGAGCGCCTGATCGCCGATGCCGCCGCGACCGGGGTGGGGCTGGATTCCTGGGTCTCCGAACTCGCTGAGGAACTGCGCGCCAGCATCCCCGCCATGGACGCCGAAGGCGCCGCCCGCATCGCCAAGCGCATTGCCGGCGATCCGCGTCTGTCCCTGCTCGCACAAGGGAAGCTGAGGGCGGAAACGCTGCGGGCGCTGCGCCCCTGAAAATTCCTCCCCTCGATTTCGAGGGGAGGGGGACCGCTCGCGCAGCGAGTGGTGGAGGGGTCGCGCTGAAAGCGCGGAATTCTTTTGCCTGAAGAACCGGCGCTGCGCGCCGGCCCCTCCACCGCCTTCGGCGGTCCCCCTCCCCTGCAAATGCAGGGGAGGATTTGAGCTAAAGTTCAGCCGTCTTTTGCCGTTCTTTCTATCTGAGAAGGGACGCTCACAATGACCAGTTCAATCGGATTTCAGCTCGGGATCGGCTCCGGCCTCGATATCGCCTCGCTCGTGAAGAGCCTGGCTGACGCGCAGCGCGCGCCGAAGGATGCGCGGCTGGAGCAGCGCCAGACGCTGAACGACGCCCGCATTTCCAAACTGGCCGAGGTGAGCGGCGCCATCAACAGCTTCGCGACCGCTCTGTCCGGCCTGATCGCGGGCGGCACCCTGTTCACCCAGCCGACCGTCTCCGATCCCGATCTGGTGAGCGCGAAGGCGCTGCCCGGCGCTCGCCTGGGCGGCCTGGCCGCGGAGCTGGAAGTCATCCGTCTCGCCAAGGCGCAGACGCTGGAATCCACCCCGCTGGCGAACCGTACCGATCCGGTGGGGCAGGGCACGCTGACCCTGACCACCGCCGCCGGTCCGGTCGATATCGTGATCGACTCCTCGAACGACAGCCTCGACGGCATGGCCCGCGCGATCAATGCGGCCAATCGCGGCGTCACCGCCAGCATCGTCACCGACAGCAACGGCTCGCGCCTCGTCCTGAAGGGCCAGACCGGCACCGCCAACGCCTTCACCCTCTCCGTCCCGGGGGGCACGAGCAGCGGCCTGGAGCGCTTCGCCTTCGGCCCCGGCGTTACCGGTGGCATGACCGAGGCGCAGGCCGCGCAGGATGCGGAAGTGAAGCTGGACGGCGTCACCGTCACGCGCGGCAATAACAGCTTCACCGATCTTGTCCCCGGCGTGCAGATCGATCTGAAGAAGGCGCTCCCCGGCGCGATCATCTCGCTGGGCGCCAGCCGTCCGAAGGCGGAGATCGAGCAGGGGCTGAGCGATTTCGTCGCCGCCTATAACGAGCTGATGACCTTGGTGAAGGAAGCCACCAAGGCGGGCGTGAACGGCGAGGGCGGGCCGCTGCAGGGCGATGTCGGCATGCGCGCGATGCAGCGCCAGCTGGGCGCGCTCAGCACCACGATGCTGACCGTCGCCGGTGAAGGCCCGCATTCGCTGGCCGAAGTCGGCGTTCGCACCAATCGCGACGGCACGCTCAGCCTGGACACGTTCCGCCTGCAGGAAGCGCTGACCACGCATCCGGACGCGGTCGAAGCTCTGTTCAATCCGAGCCAGTGGAGCAGCAGCGCCGCTGTCAGCATCCAGAGCGCAATGGGCCGGGTTAAGCCGGGCACTTACACGATCACCGATATCGTTCCCGCTTCGGGCGGCAATCCCGCCTCAGGCATGGTCAATGGCGTCGCGATGACTGGCGTCGATACCAATCTGGTCGCGCCGTCCGGCTCGGCCGCGCTCGGCCTGATCCTGCGGGTCGAGGGCGCAGCGAGCAGTGTCACGATCACGATCGAAGCCGGTCTCGGCGGCGCGTTGAACGCGATCCGCGACATGCTGCGCGACCGCAACGGCCCGTTCGCGGCCGCCTCGGAGCGGCTGCAGAAGGAGCGGACCCAGATCGAGGACGATCGCGCCAGCGTGGAGGACCGGTCGAGCGCTTATTATAATCAGCTGCTGAAGACCTTCACCGCGATGGAGCGGCAGGTCTCGTCCTTCAAGGCGACGCAGTCCTATCTCGATCAGCAAGTGAAGATGTGGACCAATTCGCGCGACTAAGATCGCGACTGTAAAAGCTCAAGGCGGGGATTGTTTATGTACGTTGCAAAGGGCCAGTTCGGAGCGGCGCGGGCGCGCTATCAGGCGGTGGACGTGGTCAGCCGCGTGGAAGGCGCCGATCCGCACGCTCTGGTCGGCATCCTCTATGACGAATTGCTGAAGGCGCTCGACGCGATGGCCGCCGCCGCCGCGAAGAAGGATTTCGGCCAGCGCGGCGACAAGCAGGCCCGCGCCCTGCGCCTGCTCAGCGGCCTGGAAACCAGCCTGGACTTCGAGAGCGGCGGCGAGATCGCCCTCGGCCTCGCCCGCATCTACCGCGAAGGCCGCCGCCTGGTCGTCGCCGCGGCGCGCGAGAATGACGTGGCGAAGATCCACCAGGCGCGTGAGATGCTGGCGGGCATCGCAGAGGCTTGGGCGCAGATCAGGAGCAACTGAGCCTACGATCTGCTTGCGTGGACTCTTATCGATCTGTTCCCGTTTCGTTTGAGTTGTGACCGTGATAACTTCGCATCACGATGTCATACGGATACATAGCTTACATTGACGAAGCGGGTGACCCGGGCCTCAAGAAGGTGCGCCCTATCGACGCCAATGGATCGTCGGAATGGCTCGTGCTGAGCGCGGTTGTCCTACGCGCAAAGTGGGAGTCGGATGTCGTCGGTTGGGTGGACGATATTCGGAACGGCTTGGGGGTCAGACAGCGCCGCGACCTCCACTACAGAACCCTATCCCCGACGCGCCGTAGAGTGGCTGCTGAGCGTGTCGCCGCGCTGCCGTTGCGAGGATTTGCGATCTGCTCAAACAAGAAGAATATGCGAGGGTATGACAATCCGCGAGCGGCGAAGATCCCGTCGCAAGAATGGTTCTACAACTGGTGCCTGCGATTGCTGCTAGAGCGCGTGACGTCGTTTTGCGCTGAACGCTCACACCGCGACTATGGTGAGAAGCGTACGATAAAGCTCGAGTTTTCGAGGCGAGGCGGGCACCGATACAGCCAAACCAGAGCCTATGCGCTCTACCTACGTCATCAACAATTGGCCGGGTCGGTCTACTTGGAGAAACGCGTTCCAGACACCGATGTGCTGAGTACGGATTTCATGGAGGATCATCCGCACCAGACACGGGCGGGACTGCAATTGGCCGACGTAGTGGCAAGCGCATTTTATCAGGCGGCAGATGCCTTGGGTCCAGGAAATTGGGACATCGAGCCCGCTAAGGCTCTATTTCCGATTATGGCGCGCGAGAATGGAAAGCATCGTGACTTTGGGCTTTCTCTACATCCGACGCCCGCTTGGAAGGCAAAGCTGAACCGCGATCAGCAGGTGATCTTTGAGCACTACGGCTACGATTTTGTAAGGTGGTAGGCCCCGGACCCGTTGTCCCAATCCGCTGTTAGGACGCCATCCGAAGGGCGACCGTCGAAGAGGTAGCGAACCGTTCTTTGCTCGGATCGCGGGGCTTGTTCCGGCGTAGCCTACCGTCATGGATTTTAGCGGAATCCGTTCGCAACATCAAGATTCTTCGTTCGATTCCATTAACTTAGATAGCGACGAGATATTCTCGAGTCGGCCCAATGGGTTAGCCGAAGAGCCTACTTGGCTTAAGCCGCCTCGATTCCGTATTTGCGCATCTTCTCGATCAGGGTGGTGCGCTGCAGCGTCAGCAGGCGCGCGGCCTCCGCGACCACGCCGCCGGACAAAGCCAGCGCGTCCTCGATCCATTTGCGCTCCATCTCGGCCATCATCGTCTTCAGCGCGACCGGCTTGTCGCGGCTGAGCTTCGGCATGTCCGCTTCGGCCTCGATCATCGCGGGGGCAGGGGTCGGCATCGGCTCGGTCGCGGCCCACAGAGCGGCGCGTTCGGCGGCGGCGACCTTGCCGCGGCGCATCAGCAGGCGATCGACCTGTTCGGCGCCGATCGTCTCGCCCGGGTGCAGGATGCAGGCGCGCTCGACGAGGTTCTTCAACTCGCGGACATTGCCCGGCCAGTCATGCATGGCCAGCCGGTCCAGCGCCTTGGAATTGAACAGCACGCGGGTGCGCTTGGCGCCGGGGGCCTTCAGGAAATGGTGGACCAGCTGCGGCACGTCCTCGCGCCGCTCGGCCAGACCCGGCAGTTCGATCGGGAAGACGGCAAGGCGGTAGAACAGATCCTCGCGGAATTTCTGCTCGTCGATCGCGGTGTCGAGGCAGCGGTGGGTGGCACTGACGACGCGCACGTCCACCGGCATCGCGCCGCGGCCGCCGACGCGGGTGACGCGGCGGTCCTCCAGCACGCGCAGCAATTTCACCTGCATGTCGTGCGGCATGTCGCCAATTTCGTCGAGAAAGAGCGTGCCGC
Organism: Sphingomonadales bacterium UBA2369; assembly: GCA_002344055.1. Lineage (GTDB taxonomy): Bacteria > Pseudomonadota > Alphaproteobacteria > Sphingomonadales > Sphingomonadaceae > Allosphingosinicella. Next base: position 139,550 of record DDTH01000011.1, on the reverse strand, counting down.
CATCGGCTTCCTCGAACCGGCCGCGATGCTGGGCATGGGCGCCGGTGAAGCTGCCTTTCTCGTGGCCGAACAATTCGGATTCGATCAGGTCGCGCGGGATCGCGCCGCAATTGACCGAAATGTGTGCGCCCGAAGCACGGCTGCTGGCGGCGTGGATCGCACGGGCGACCATTTCCTTGCCCGAACCGGATGGGCCGGTGACGATCACGGAAGCGTCGGAGGGACCGACCTGCGCCACCTGCCGGCGGACCTCGATCATCGCGTTGCTGTCGCCGATCAGGAGTCCCGCCGTCGCAGTTTCGACGCTTTCGCAGATTTCGGTCGCGGTCATATTCGGTCAGCCGTCCCTCTGTGTCCGCCCCCGAAATGCCGTCAATTGGTTAACGCGGTCCTAAGGATGACGAATTTCCGACATGTTGAACGGCGATTTCCCGACGCTGGCGAAGGCGGGCCGGCGCCGTTCAGCAAGAGCATCAGTAGCTGTGTGGAGACGGAAGATGGCGCGTTTGGCTTGGGGAATCGTGGCGGGAATGGCGGCGCTGGCCGCGACCCCGGCGGCGGCGCAGGTCTCGGTCGGCGGCCTTACCGTCACTGGCCGGGCGACGGCGACCACCGATTATCGCTATCGCGGCGTCTCCCAGTCGGACGGCGATCCGGCGCTGCAGGGCAGCGTCTCGCTGAGCCACAATAGCGGCTTCTATGGCGGCGTGTTCGCCTCGACCCTCACCGACAATCTGCGGCCCGGCAATCTCGAGCTGAGCGCTTATGCCGGCTATTCCCGCGAAATCCTGCCGGCGACCGAACTCGATGTCGGCGTTCAATATTATGCCTTTCCCAACAATGAGGGGCTGGCCGGCGCGGATTATATCGAACCCTATATGGCGCTGCGCCACACGCTCGGGCCGGCGACCGCCGAGGTCGGCGCGGCCTACGCGCCCGAGCAGGACGCATTCGGCGGCAGTGACAGCCTCTATGTCTATGGCGATCTTAGCGCCGGGCTGATCATCCTGCCGATCACCGCGACCGCGCGGATCGGCTATACCAACGGCACCGCCCGCTTCACCGGCCTCAGCGATTATATGGATTGGCGGATCGGCGCCGAATATAAGACCGGGCCGGCCACCTTCATGCTCGAATATGTCGATACCGACGCGGGCGTGGCCAATGCCGACGGCGCGATCGTGGCGTCGCTGCGCCTCGGCTTCTAACCTTCGCTGTCGCCGCTTGAGCCGAACCGCCTATGCTCTAGTCTGCGCCCGGCGCGGCTGAGTCGCGCGGGAAAAAGGGGGCAGGCATGCGGCCGAAGACGATCAATCAGTTCGAAAAGCTTGGCTGGGGCGCGGCCGCGCTCGGCGGCGTGTCCGTGTTCGTCATGTTCATCCAGGCGCTCAGCCAGCGCGTCACCGGCGCCGCCGGCTTTTTCCTGATGATCTTCGTCCTGTTGCTGTTCGGCGCGCTCGCGCTCGCGGTCTATTATGCTTCGCGGCGTCGGCACGATCTGGGGCGCTGGGGCTTCGTGGTCTGCGCGACGGTCGTCGCCATCCTGCTGGTGAGCCGGATCAACGGCCTCGGCGCGGGCGGGGAGGGCATGGCCCTGCTCTACCTGATCCTCGACATGGCGACGCTGGCCGGGCTGATGGGCGCGACGATCCTGCTGCTGCAACCTGAATCGCAGGCTTGGTTCGCGCTGGGGCCGATCATCCCCGCGCCACGGCCCGCCGCGCAGCCGCCTTATCCCGGCTATGGCGCGCCGCCCCACACGCAATATCCCGGTCAGCCGGGTCAGCCCGTTTATCCGCCACAGGATTATTCGCAGCCGGTCTATCCGCCGGCTCCGGCTTATCCCCCCGCGCCGGGCCAGCCCGCTCATCCGCCGGAGGGCGCCTCTCCCGCGCCGCCGGATCCCCACGGCAACCCGCCACGGCAATAATTCCGCCGCGCTTGCGGGCTTGCCCGCCGCAGCCCCGGCCACTAGGTCGGGGCGCGGGCGGGTGTAGCTCAATGGTAGAGCAGAAGCTTCCCAAGCTTACGACGAGGGTTCGATTCCCTTCACCCGCTCCAACGTGCCGCCCAGCAGCGGAGCGGGAGCTACGCGCCAGCAGCGTCACGCTCGGCCAGAGCCGACTGACGGCGCGGCCTTGCCGCGACGGGCGCTTGCAACCTCCATAGATGATAGACGTTAGCCCAGCCCAACCCGGTTCGAAGGCAGCGCGTATCGCATGGAAAAGCTCTGGTTCATCAGCAACACCGCCTCCGGTTCCGCCACCGAGGCGAAGTGTGAGGCGCTGGAGGCGATCTTCGCGGAAAAGGGCATGATTCTGGCCGGGCGTACCCGCTTCCCTGACGAACCCCTGCCTGGGATCGAGGAATTGAACGCGGCCGGGGCGGATACCGTGGTGCTGTTCGCGGGCGACGGTACCGTCAACAGCGCTGCCTGCAAATATGATGGCTGGAACGGCAAGGCGCTGATCCTGCCGGGCGGCACGATGAACATCCTCGCCAAGCGGCTGCACGGCAATGCCGAACCTGCCGACATCGTCCACGCCGCGCATGAGAACCCGGTCCTGCGGCAATTGCCCTTTGTCGAATCTGGCCCTCATCGCGCCTTCTGCGCCTTGATCGTCGGCCCGGCCGCGGCCTGGGCCGGCGCGCGCGAGGCGGTGCGCTACCGCCGCTTCAGGCGCTTCTGGCGCGCTTTGGGTGTCGCGTGGGCGCGGACCTGGTCGCGCGGCGTCACGTTGTTCGATGGCACCCGCAAACGCGGTAATTACAAGGCTTTGCTGATCGCTCCGGAAGATGGCTGGCTGAAGATCACCGCTTTCTCGATGGCCAGTTTCGGCGACATGGCGCGGCTCGGCTGGGAATGGCTGTTCGGCAATGTCAGCAACGCGCCGAGCGTGGACGACACACGTTCCGCCCACGCCACGGTCAGCGGCCGCAAGGCGCTGCACGCTTTGTTCGATGGCGAGGAGGCGATGCTGCAGAGTCCGGCCGCGATCAGTTCGGGCACAAGCAACCTGAAGTTCGTCACGACCGTTGGACTGGAATGACCCGGCTTTTCCACGTTTCGGATCTTCATTTCGGCCGCGAGGACAGAGCGGCGCTCGACTGGTTCGCGCAGGCGGTGGCGGACGAACGGCCCGACGCCGTGGTCTGCACCGGCGATCTGACCCAGCAGGCGCGCGCCCACGAATTCGCCGCTGCCACCGCCTGGCTGGAGGCGCTCCCGGTGCCGGTGACGGTTGAGCCGGGCAATCACGATCTGCCTTACTTCAATCCCTACGAGCGCTTCGTGCGGCCCTATCGGCGCTACGGCCGGCTGGAGCGGATGATCGAGCGGCCGCTGGATGTGAAGAATGTCGTTATCGTGCCGCTGAAGACCACGACGCGCTTCCAGTTTCGTTACAATTGGTCGTGGGGCGTGGTGACGCGGCGGGCGCTGGCGAAGACGCTCGCCTTGCTGGAGGGATCGCGCGGCACGCAAGTCAAGCTGGTCGCCTGCCACCACCCCCTGATCGACAAAAAGGGGCTGCATTCGGCGGGCAAGACGATCCGCGGGCGCGAGGCGCTGATCGCGCTGGCCGGGGCCGGCGCGGACGCGATCCTGTCGGGCCATGTCCACGATCCGTTCGTGCTGGATGTGGAAGTCGGGGGGCGGACGATCCAGAAGATCGGCGCGGGAACCCTGTCGGAGCGGGTCCGGGATTCGGCGCCTTCGTTCAACGACATCAGGATCGGCGCGGATGGCGCCATCGCCGTGGAGCATCGCTGGATGCCGGGCGCTTAGGACACTTCGTCAGATACGGCACCGGCCCGCACCCTCACCCGGCCTCCCATTCCAGAATATGCTGTTGGGAGGCCGGGTGGGGGTGCGGGCCGGTGCCGCTCCTCGCTAGAGCGAGAAAAGAAAAGGCCCGGAGCACCTAGGGGCGCTCCGGGCGTGGAAACTATTCGTCCTTCTTGGCGTCGTCCGGATTCTGCGTTCCGGGCGTGAAGCCGTCCGCTTCCTCGGCGGGGGTCGGCTTATATTCCTTCTGGGCCGGCGCGTTGGCGTCGGTCGGAAGTTCACCGGGCTTGGGCTCGAGCATGCGACTCTCCTTGACTGAGGAGAGATACAGCTAGGGTGCGCGGGCGTCCGCCGCAACGCCCTGTGCAATCATTTCGGCTCGGTTTCGACCGGTTCCACGGTTTCGCCGCGACGCGCCGCCTCGCGTGCGCGGCGTTCCTCGGCGCGCGACTCGCGGCCGCGGCGTTCGTCTTCCTCGCGCAGCCGCCGCCCGGCGGCGCGGTCGCGCTCGCTCTGGCTGGTGGTGACAGCGTCGATGCCCTGATCGACGACCGTCACCGCGGCGCGAACGGGAAGGGTGACGATGTCGAAGGCCGTCTTGGCGACGCAGCCAGGCAGAATGGTCGCGGCAGAGGCGAGGAGGATCATGCGCATGAGCGCTCCTGTAGCACGAAGGCGTTGAAGCTTGCTGAACGAATTGATCAATCGTGCGCGCCCTGCGTCAGGCGGCGCGCTCCAGCCGGTTTCGGCCGGCCCGCTTGGCCCGGTAGAGCGCGTTGTCCGCCCGTTCCAGGACGAGAGAGGCGGGCGCGCCATCCATTGCCGCGATGCCGGCGCTTACGGTGACGCGGCCGGCTTCGCCGCGCAGCGTGATTTCCTCCGCGCAGCCGATGCGCAGCCGTTCGCAGATCCGCAGCGCCTGATCGAAGCTCGCGCCCTTCATGAACACCGCGAATTCCTCGCCGCCGAGCCGGCCGACGCAATCGCCGTCACGCACGATCCGCCGCGCCAGCTTGACGAAGGCGATCAGCACCGCGTCGCCCGCGGCGTGGCCGTGGCGGTCGTTGATATGTTTGAAATGGTCGAGGTCGAACAAGGCGACGCAGCCGCGTTCCGCCTGCCGCTGGGACGCCGCGGCCGCTTCGATTTCGCGCATGAAGGCGCGGCGGTTCAGCGCGCCGGTGAGGCCGTCGGTGCGCGCCTCGGTCGCCAATACCCGCTCGCGCTCCCGGCGTTCCTCGACATTGCGGATCGCGCTGACCGCGCCCAGCGCCACGCCATCCTCGTCGAACACGCCCTGGGTGCGCGTTTCCATCCAGGCCTGGCTGCCATCGCCCAGGATCGCGCGATATTCGACCGTCTCGACCACCCCCGGCGATCGGAGCGCCCGCAAATGGGCGGCGCGGATCTTGTCGATATCGGCCGGATCGACCAGTTCGGACGCCATCCGGCCGACCACGTCGTCGGGGCGGTAGCCGCCCATCTGCTCGATCGCGGCGGAAGCGAAGGCGATGCGGCCGTCCGGATCGATGTCGAGGATGATGTCGGTCGAATAATCGGCGAGCAGGCGGTAGCGCCGCTCGCTGGCCTGCAGCCGCTCGAACAAAGTCTTGCGCCGCGCCAGTTCCGCCGCCGGGGGCAGTACGGCCAGTACGCTGGCGGCGAGATAGAATTGCAGGAATTGCAGCCCTGCCTCGCCGGAACCGACGAAGGCGACGATCGGGCCGAGATCCAGCAAGGTCGCGGTTCCGGCCACGAGAGTCAGGATGCCGATCGACGATGCCGCGCCGAGCCGTCCGAGCCGGAAGGTGGCGACGATCAGCGGCAGCCAGGGCAGGAACAGCAAGGGTGCGACCGGCTGCAGAAAGACGGCCAGCGCGATCAGCCCGACGAGCGGCAGCAGCACCGCCATTTCAGCCAGTTGGCGGCGCGTCGAACTGCGCGCCCAGCGGCCGATGTCGCCGCCCAGCACCAGCAAACAGGCAGGCGCGAAGGTGATCGTGCCGAGAGCATGGCCGGCGAACCAGCGAAACGCATTCGCGGCGAAGTCCGCGCCGTGCAGCGCGGCGACCGCGCCGCCGCCGAGCGCGCTCAGCAGTGGCGCGACGATCCCGGCGGCGAGCAGGAAGATGAAAAAGCCGGACAGCGATTCAAGCGGCGAGGCGCGGCCGCGCAGGCGGCGATAGAGGCTCGCCGCGATGAACGCCTCGCACATGTTGATGACGCTGAAGACCGGCGCCGCCGCCACGCCGAAGCCGAACAAAGCGGTCGCGGCGGCGCTGCCGATCGCGCAGGCGGTCAGCGCGCCGCGCCACTCCCGCCGCTTCGTGGTGAGCAGGGAGGCGGTCAGCACGGCGTTGGCGACGAACAGAATCGCGACGCCGCCGCCCAACCGGGTGGTGGCCACGGTGAGCGAGGCAAGCAGAAAATAGACGAGGCCGAGTCCCGCATGACGCAAGACTGGCCGTTGCAGAGCGAACTCCATCCATTTTGGCTACACGCGCACCGGTTAAGCAATGGCTAGCGCGCCGGTAACCGAATCGCCGTAACTGACGGAGCCGTAACGAAAAACCGGAGTCGAGCGCGTCGGCGCTTGACGGACGCGTCCGGCCGTCATAGATTTCTGTTATGACAGAAATAACAGATAGAGAGGATTCGCTGCCGGTCGCGGTGCGGCAGTTCGTACTGCATTGGGGCGACATGGGCGGCCAATGGGGCGTGAACCGCTCGGTCGCGCAGATCCATGCCTTGCTCTATCTGTCGGACCGGCCGCTGAACGCCGACGAGATTGGTGAGAAGCTCGGCATCGCGCGCAGCAACATTTCCAACTCGCTGAAGGAATTGCTCACCTGGAAGCTGATCCGGCGCGTGCCGGTGATGGGCGACCGGCGCGAGCATTTCGAGGCGGAGACAGACCTGTGGCAGATGCTCACCCGCATCGCGCAGGGCCGCAAGGAGCGCGAAGTCGATCCCGCCGTGGCGGCGCTGAAGGTCTGCAAGGCCGAGGCCGAAAGCGATCCGCGTATTTCGAAGGTCGCGCGCGGCCGGATCGACGCGATGCACGATTTCGTGACGACGATGGACGCCTGGCACCAGGAGATGATCACCATCCCGCCTGCGCGGCTGATGATGCTGATCAAGATGGGCCGGAAGGTCCTGAGTTTCCTGCCGCTGGGACGGACCAAGACCCCGCAATAGGCGAAAGCAGACCCGCACTCCGCACAGGCACGAATAGTAATTTCTCTCCTTACAGAACTAGCCGGAGAACAAGAAGATGGAGATGACGGCAGCGAGAGGGATAGGGACGCAGTATCGACGCTGGCGGCGAGCGCTTGCATTGCCCTCGGACCAAATGGCCGAGCCGCTCCGCCGCATGCTGAGCGATGAGGGCTGGCAGGCCCTGCCCGTCGCGGTCCGCGAGCGTTTTCGCCGCCGCGTGAAGGCGGGCGCCTGTGTGGCCTATGTCGGCGAAGTCACCGAATGCCGCATGAGCCGGCTCGGCCGGCTCTTCGCCAATCTCGCCCGCCTGGTCGGCGCGCCCTTGCCGCTCAACCGCGATACCGGCGTCCCGGCCTGCGTGTCTGTGACCGAAGATGTCGCCGGCGGCGGCCAATTCTGGACTCGCCAATATGGCCGGCGGCGCGGCTTCCCGCAGGTCATTTTCAGCGCCAAGCGCTTTGCCGGGCCGACCGGCATGGAGGAATATCTGGGCCTCGGCTTCGGGATTGCCCTCCGCGCCGAGGTCGAAAGCGGCATCCTCTGGTTCCTCAGCGACCATTATTTCCTGCGGCTCGGCCGGCTGCGGCTGCGCTTCCCGCGCTGGCTGGCGCCCGGCAGGCTCGCCATCGGCCACATCGACTGCGGCGGCGGCCGCTTCGTCTTCCTGCTCGATCTCACGCACCGGTTCGCGGGCGAGCTGATTCACCAGCTCGTGATCTTCCAGGACCCCGAAGAAGGAGCCGTTTCATGATCGACCTCTGGCTCGGCTGGCTGCTCGTCGCGCAGATCGCGATGGGCGCGTTCGACACGCTCTATCACCATGAGCTCACCCAGCGGCTTGCCTGGCGCCCGAGCCAGGCGGCGGAACTGCGGCTGCACGGGGTGCGGAACTTCATCTATGCGATCGTCTTCCTCGCGCTCGCCTGGACCGTCCCGCAGGGCGGCTGGGCAATTCTGCTGATCGTCCTGCTCGCGATCGAGGTCGTGATCACCCTTTGGGATTTCGTGGAGGAGGATCGCAGCCGGCTCCTGCCCGCGACCGAGCGGGTGACGCACACCTTGCTCGCCTTGAATTACGGCCTGATTCTGGCTTTGCTCATGCCGATCCTGTGGCAAGCGGCCTCCCGCCCGGCGGCCTTGCCCCCTGCGTGGAACGGCTTCTTCTCGATCGCCTTCACCCTCGCGGCCATTGGCGTCGCGATTGCCGGATTGCGCGATCTGGTTGCGGCCGGCCGCAGCGTCCGGATCGCGGAGCGCGACGCCGCGCCGCTGGCCGCCGCGCTGTCGGGCCGGCGCTCGATCCTGGTGACCGGGGGCACCGGCCTGGTCGGCACTCGTCTGATCGCCGCCCTGACCGGCGCGGGCCATGACGTGACTGTCCTTACGCGCGACCCGGCCCATGCCCGCCATTTGCCCGCGCCTTTGCGCATCGTCACCGATCTTGGCCAGATCGCGAACAGCGACCGGATCGACGCGATCGTCAATCTGGCGGGGGAGGGGATTGCGAGCGGCCTGTGGACCCGCCGCCGCCGCGAAGCGATCCTCGCGAGCCGCATCGACACGACCCGCGCGCTTCACGCTTTGTGCAAGCGGCTGAGCAAGCGGCCGAAGGTGCTGATCAGCGCCAGTGCGATCGGCTATTACGGCAATGGCGGCGACACGGTGCTGGATGAAGGGGGCGAACAGGGCGATGGCTTTTGCGCCGGCATCTGCGCCGCCTGGGAGGCCGAGGCGGTGCGGCATGCGGAACTGGGCCTGCGCGTCGTGCGGCTGCGGATCGGCCTGGTGCTGGCGAGCGCGGGCGGCTTCCTCGCCAATCTGCTGCTGCCCTTCGAGGCGGGGCTGGGCGGCCGCATCGGCAACGGGCGGCAATGGCTCAGCTGGATTCACCGGGACGATCTGGTCCGCCTGATCGCCTTCGCGATCGAGGAGCGGGAGCTTGAGGGCGTGGTCAACGCGGCCGCGCCGAACCCCGTCCGCAACGCCGCTTTCGCGGCCGCGCTCGGCGCCGCGCTCCGCCGCCCGGCCTTCATGCCTCTGCCGGCTGCGCCGCTGCGGCTCGCGCTGGGCGACTTCGCGGAGGAATTGTTCCTCGCCAGCCAGCGCGTGCTGCCGGTCAAGGCGGTGTTCCACGGCTTCCGCTTCGATCACCCCCGGATCGAAGGCGCGCTGGCGTGCATCGTCGGCGCGCCGCCGCCGGCCGAGCGCCAGCCCCGGCATCGCGGCCTGGCCGACGCCCGCCTCCTGCACTGACCCCGCGCAACGAAAAAGGGCGGCCCGTTGCCGGACCGCCCTTTCGCACTTTGAGGTCTGAAATGCTTAGCGCTTCGAGAACTGGAAGCTACGGCGCGCCTTGGCGCGGCCATATTTCTTGCGCTCGACGACGCGCGGATCGCGGGTCAGGAAGCCGGCCTGCTTCACCGTGGTGCGCAGGGTCGGCTCGTACTTGGACAGCGCCTGGGCGATGCCATGCTTCACCGCGCCGGCCTGGCCCGAAAGACCGCCGCCATGCACGGTCGCGATCACGTCATATTGGCCTTCGCGCTCGGAAATGCCGAACGGCTGGTTGATCACCAGGCGCAAAGTCGGGCGGGCGAAATAGACTTCCTGATCCCGGCCATTGACCGTGATCTTGCCGCTGCCCGGCTTCAGCCAGACGCGGGCGACGGCGTCCTTGCGGCGGCCGGTGGCATAGGCGCGGCCCTGCGCGTCCAGCTCCTGCTCGCGCAGCACGGCGGCGATCTGCGGACCCTGGGTGGCGACGCCGTTCGGGTTCGGATCTTCCTCGCGGCCACGGCGGGCCGGCGCACCCTCATTCGCTTCGGCGTCACCGGCAGGCGCAGCGGCCTCGGCGGCGGGCGCCGGAGCAGCGGCGGCGGCCTTGGTCAGGTCGCCCAGATCGGAAAGGGACTGGCGATTGTCGGCCATTATGCGCCCACCTTGTTCTTGCGGTTCATCGACGCGACGTCGAGGACTTCGGGGTTCTGGCCGCCGTGCGGATGCTCGGTGCCGTTATACAGGTGCAGAGCGCGCATCTGGTCGCGGCCCAGCGGCCCGCGCGGGATCATGCGCTCGACGGCCTTCTCCAGGATGCGCTCCGGAAAGCGGCCTTCCAGGATCTTGCCGGCCGGAGTCTCCTTCAGGCCACCGGCATAACCGGTATGCTTGTAGTAGATCTTGTCCTGCAGCTTCTTGCCGGTGAAGCGCACCTTGTCGGCATTGATGATGACGACATGATCGCCGCAATCGACATGCGGGGTGAAGCTCGGCTTGTGCTTGCCGCGCAGGATGTTGGCGACGATGCTGGCGAGACGGCCGACGACGAGACCGTCGGCGTCGATCAGATGCCACTTCTTTTCCACCTCGGCCGGCTTGGCCGACTTGGTGGTCTTGAGGAGCGCCTTCATGGGCTCATGACCTTTCGAATAAACGGATACGCCGCTCGTGCCGGGAAGGGCGCGGAGCGGCGCTGCGGGCGGCCAAATGGCAGCGAAGGCCCGCAAAGTCAACAAATCCGCGGGTTTCGCGTGAGGTAAAATGATACCTCTAGTTTCTGCGCTCCCCGCTCAGCGTCTGCCGTTGCACCACATTGTTGCTTCCGCTGCGGATGCTGACCCGTTGTTCGACGGTGTAGCGGCGGCTCAGCCCGGTGGTCCGGTCCACCTCGTAACGGCTCTCGGCCTCCATCCGCATTTCGGCGTCACGGAACTCGCGCAACGCCTGGGCCCGGCCTTCCGGCGTGTTCTGGCCGCGGCCGTTCAACGGCACGCGTTCGATAAAGTTTGAAATCTGGGCGAGCATTTGCTCGCCCGGCACTGACGCGGCAATCTCATAGAAGACGGTATCGGCACGGACGTCGGTGATCGTTACCGTCGCCTGCTGTTCGATCGTCCCGCCGAACGGTGCGTCGAAGGTGAAGGCGACTGCATCTGGCTGCTCCCGGCTGAAGTCCGTTGCGGCCAGTTCGAGGATCGGGGACGTCTGCTGCATCAGCAGGGTTAGGCGGCTAACGGTTGGCAGATCCAGCATCGTCTGCCGCGCGAAAGCCAGAGCCTCGGAATCGCTCTCCCGCTCGGTCTGGGCTACGAGTTCCATGCTCCGATCGACCACGCGTTCCCAAACCGCCTCCGCATCGATCAGATGGTCGATGATCGCGTCGGCCGACAGGCGCACCGTGAAGGGCAGCAGCGCCCTGTCGAGCATGCGCCGGAACGCCTGGCGGGCCTCCGCCGTCGGCAGACGCGGCACATCGACGCCAAAATCGATCGGCTCGACCAGCATCAGGAAGCCGTCGCCGTCGCGGCTGAAGGTGTAACGATAGTCCATCCACACGCTCATCTCCTGGCCGCTGCGCGTGGTCGCCTTCCGGTGACGGTAGACGATCGGCTGGCCGAGCGGCGGATTAAACGGGATAGCGACCCGTTCTTCAGCCGCGTCCGCGGCCGACGTGACCGGCGGTATTGGACGCATGGTCGGCGCCTCGCCCGAGGCGGGCATGGCGCTGGCCAGCGAAACGGTCATCAGCAGACTGTGCAGCATGGATTTTCCCTCTGTCTGCCACTGCTTAACTGTCGTGGAGAAACCGCGCATCCGAAATTCCATCCGGTGCGGCGCGGTGCGATCAGTTCCGCGACAATGCCAAGGCGACGTCTTGCGACACTTTCCAGCGTTGGCGACGCGGCACGGCGCGGTAAGAGTGGCCCGGTCAGATCCAGATCCGGGAGGCGTGTATGAAGCGTGGATGGCCGGCAGCGGCGGGGCTGCTGATCGCGACGGCGGCGGTGGCGCAGCAACCTTCCGTCAACGCTCCGCCTCCACCACCCAACAAGTCCACACCGGTCGAGGCGGGCGAGCTTCGGGAGACCTGGAACGACCGCGCCAGCCAGGGCGCGCCGGTCAGCGCCATCCGCGAATTCGACGGCTGGGGCCTCGGCCTGGCGATGCCGTTGGCCCGCTCCGAGCATGCGGTCGCCGAGGTGGAAGGCAGGATCTGGGTGGCCGGCGGCTACCCGCCCGGGCGGCTGCCCTCCAACCTCGTGCAGATCTACGATCCGGTCGCCAGCCGCTGGTCGCTCGGCCCGACCCTGCCCCAGCCGATCCACCACACCCACCTCGCCGCGGTCGGCGGCAAAGTCTATCTGATCGGCGGCGAGCTTGAAGGCGCGAGCAGCGGGCGGCCGCACCGTTATATTGCGGACGTCTGGATGCACGATCCCGCCGTGGGCGGCTGGGTGCCGCGCGCGCCGATGCCGACCGCGCGCAGCGGCGGCGGCAAGGCGGTGATCGACGGCAAGATCTACGTCGCGGGCGGCCGTCCGCCGGGCGGCGCGGCGTTTGAGGTCTATGACCCGGCGACCGACAGCTGGGAGCGGCTGCCGGACATGCCGACCCAGCGCAACCACCTCGCCATGGTCGCGATCGGCGGCAAGATTTACGTCGCGGGCGGCCGCTTCGGCCCGGGCGCCAGCGCCGAACGGACCGACATTCTGGAAATCTACGATCCGGCCACTCGCCGCTGGAGCCGCGGCGCCTCCCTGCCCGCACCGCGCGGCGGCGTCACCGGCGCGGCCCACGCCGGCTGCATGTTCGTCTTCGGCGGCGAGGGCGAGCGGACGCACGTGCTGGGCCTCACGCCCAGCACCTACGGCTACGATCCGCGCACCGACCGCTGGACGCAATTGCCGGACCTGCCGATCGCCATGCACGGTCTGAAGGGCAGCGCGGTGATCGGCGGCCGCATCTTCCTGCCCGGCGGCGGCATTACCCTGGGCGGCAATTCCGGTACCAATGCGATGCAGGTCTATCGGCCGACGATGACCTGCGAGTGAGCAGGCCGCGCCGCCGCGACACTTTGTAAAGCTGAAGGCCCTTTGCTATCGCGCCCCGAACATGGGGAGTGAGCATGTCGCGTAAGTTCTTCGGCACGGATGGCATCCGCGGCCGCACCAACGAAATGCCGATGACCGCGGCGATGGCCCAGAAGGTCGGGCAGGCGGCGGGCGCGCATTTCCTGCGTGGCGATCACCGCCATCGGGTGGTGATCGGCAAGGATACGCGGCTCAGCGGCTACATGATGGAAACGGCGCTCATTTCCGGCTTCACCAGCGTCGGCATGGACGTGGTGATGGTCGGGCCGGTGCCCACGCCCGCCGTGGCGATGCTCACCCGCTCGATGCGCGCCGACATCGGCGTGATGATCTCGGCCAGCCACAACAAGTTCGCCGACAATGGCATCAAATTGTTCGGCCCCGACGGCTACAAATTGTCCGACGCGGACGAGGCGGAGATCGAGCGGCTGCTGGACGAGGAGCCGCGCCTGGTCCCCGCCGAGCAGATCGGCCGTTCGCGCAAGATCGAGGATGCGCGCGGCCGCTACATCCATGCCGCCAAGACCACTTTCCCGGAGCATTTGCGGCTCGACGGGCTGAAGGTGGTGGTCGATTGCGCCAATGGCGCCGCCTATCAGGTCGCGCCCTCGGCCTTGTGGGAATTGGGCGCGGAGGTGGTGGCGCTCGGCATCGCGCCCAACGGCACCAACATCAATGAAGGCTGCGGCTCGACCGACACGGCGGCGCTCAGCCGCGCGGTGGTGGACAGCGGCGCGCATATCGGCCTCGCGCTGGACGGCGATGCCGACCGGCTGATCGTGGTGGATGAGAAGGGTACGAAGATCGACGGCGACCAGCTGATGGCGCTGATCGGCTCGTCCTGGCACCGGCGCGGACAGCTGCGCGGCGGCGGCGTGGTCGCGACGGTGATGTCGAACCTGGGGCTGGAGCGGCATTTCGAGGCGCAGGGTCTGACGCTCGAACGCACCAAGGTCGGCGACCGCTATGTGCTGGAGGCGATGCGCGCCAAGGGCTTCAATGTCGGCGGCGAGCAGTCGGGCCACATCATCCTGAGCGATTATGGCACGACCGGCGACGGGCTGGTCGCGGGCCTGCAGGTGCTGGCCGAATTGGTCGAGGCGGGCAAGCCGGCGAGCGAGTTGCTGCGGCGTTTCGAGCCGCTGCCGCAATTGCTGAAGAATGTCCGCTTCAAGGGCAAGCCGCTGGAGCGCGACGACGTGAAGGCCGCGATCGCCGCCGGCGAGGCACGGCTGGCCGGAACGGGCCGCCTGGTCATCCGCAAATCCGGCACCGAGCCGGTCGTGCGGGTGATGGCCGAGGGCGAGGACGAGAATCTGGTGCGTGAGGTCGTCGACGACATCTGCGCCGCTGTGGAGAAGAATTGATGCTTGAGATGCGCCCCGATTGCGAAAAATGCGGCCGTGATTTGCCGCCCGACCAGTATGACGCCTTCATCTGCTCGCTGGAATGCACCTTCTGCGCGGCCTGCGCGGACCGGCTGGACGAGCGCTGCCCCAATTGCGGCGGCGACCTTCTGGAACGCCCGATGCGGGTCGGCGAGGCGCTGGAGAAATATCCGGCCAGCACGAAGCGGCATTATAAGAGGTGATGACATCCAAAAATCCTCCCCGGAACGGGGAGG
>DDTH01000011.1:0-125035 GCA_002344055.1 Sphingomonadales bacterium UBA2369 | reverse complement strand
GCGAGCGGTCCCCCTCCCCGTTCCGGGGAGGATTTTCGTGGTGACGCCCCCCCGCATCCTGATCGTCGCCGGTTCCGACAGCGGCGGCGGGGCGGGGATTCAGGCGGACATCAAGACCGTCACCATGCTCGGCGGCCACGCCATGACCGCGATCACCGCGATCACGGCGCAGAACACTTTGGGCGTGACCGGCGTCCATCCGATCCCCACCGAGATGGTGATGGCGCAGATGGATGCGGTCCTGTCCGATATCGGCGTCGACGCGGTGAAGATCGGCATGATCGGCTCGGCGGAGACGGCGCAGGCGGTCGCGGAGCGGCTGGAGCAACTGGACGTGCCGATCGTGTTCGATCCCGTCATGGTCGCGACCAGCGGTTCGGTGCTCGCCGACGATGCCACGATCACGGCGTTCGAGCGGCTGCTGAAGCTCTGCACGGTGGCGACGCCAAATGCGGCCGAACTGGCCGCTCTGGCGACAATGCCTGTCGCCACCCCCTCCGGACGGGATCAGGCGGTCGAGCGCATCATGGATCGCACCGGCTGCCGGGCCATCCTCGCCAAGGGGGGCGACGCGGACTGGGCCGAGCAGGAAGGCGACGTCGAGGATTGGCTCTTTGACAGCGACCATTCCGAGTGGCGCTGGCGGGACAGCCGCATCGAGACGCGCCACAATCACGGCACCGGCTGCACGCTTGCCAGCGCCATCGCGACCGAGCTGGGCCGTGGCGCCCCATTGCCGCGCGCGGTCGAAACCGCTCGCGAATTCGTCCGTGGCGCGATGCTCGCCGCCCCCGGCTTCGGCAGCGGACACGGGCCGATGGGCCATTGGGCCGCGAATGACGGGCGGATGAACCTCAACCAGGTGACTCTGCGCGTCCGCGATTATGACGAGGCGGTGGATTTCTATCGCCGGCTGGGCCTCACCCAGATCGTCCATGCGCCCACCAAGGGTTATGCGCGGTTCGAATGTCCGGGCGGCGCGACCTTTTCGGTCAGCGCGTCGGGGGATGCGCGGGCCGGCGACAATGTGACCTATTTCGAAGCCGCCGATCTGGACGATTGGGTGGCGGCGCTGAAGCAGGCCGGGATCGCGCTTACGCAGGAGCCGCGCGACGAAAGCTATGGCTGGCGTGAGGCGCGGCTGACCGACCCCACCGGCAACAAACTCTGCCTCTACCGAGCTGGCCCGATGCGCCGCTTCCCGCCCTGGCGGATAGCCACAGAGGATTGACAGAGGATTGAACGTGTCGCCAGCCTGGGCTGGCGTGGCGCGGCGGCGGTAAGCTAGGCTCGCGCCATGCCCCCCTGTTTCCAGATCGAGCAGCCCTATCCCTCGCCGCTTGCCGGCGTGGACGAGGCGGGGTGCGCGCCGCTGGCCGGGCCGGTGGTCGCGGCGGCGGTGATCCTGGACCGGGCGAATTTCCCCAGCGGGATTGACGACAGCAAGAAGCTCCCCGCGCCGGTCCGCGAGGCGATCTGCGCGAGGCTCTACGACGTCGCGGGCGTCGGCGTCGGCATCGCCTCGGTCGAGGAGATCGACACGCTCAACATTTTCTGGGCGCGGATGCTGGCGATGCAGCGCGCGGTGGATGCCCTCGGCGTCGATCCGCAGATGGTGCTGGTCGACGGCAACAAATTGCCGAAATGGGACCGCCCTTCGGTGGCGATCGTGAAAGGCGACGCGAAGAGCCGCTCCATCGCCGCCGCCTCCATCGTCGCCAAGGTGACCCGCGACGCGATCATGGCCGAAGCAGCACGCACCTGGCCCGGCTATGGCTGGGAACGCAACAAGGGCTATCCGACGCCCGAGCATTGCGATGCGCTGAAGGAACTCGGCACGACCCCCCTCCACCGCCGCAGCTTCGCCCGCGTCCGCGAGCAATTGCAGCTGGAATTGCTCGCGGCGGAGTGAGTCAGCCTACCGATGCTGGTCGATCAGGATCGGGTTGCCGTCCGGATCGGTCAGCACGAAATTGGCCGGGCCGGTCGCGCTGGTGATCTCCGTCCCCGCCTCAACGCCCGCGGCGCGCAGGCGGCGTTGGATCGCGCGCACATCTTCGAACGGATCGACATTGCGGCCGTCGCTGTCCCAGCCGGGGTTGAAGGTCAGGATGTTGCGGTCGAACATGCCCTGAAACAGCCCGATCTTCACGTCGCCATTCTTCAGGATCACCCAGCGCTGCGCGACATTGCCGTGCGTCTGGATGAAGCCGAGCTTCTCGTAAAAGGCCTTGGACGCCGCGATGTCGCGCACGTTCAGGCTGACCGAGAAATTGCCGAGGCTGGAATCGGCTACCGGCGCGGCGGGCGGCGCTGCCTGGACGGCGGCGAAGAGGGCGATGCCGGAAGCAAGGCCGTGCAGGAATTTCATGTCGTATCTCCCCTGATGGACGCGCCGTTTTTACGCCGCCCCCGAACGCGCCGCCATCGCCCGGAAGGGTGATTTGGACGAAATCGGGCTGCGCCATGCAACATTGTCCGGCCGAATTTCGAGGGGTGAGTCCTCGCCGCAACACCACCCTCACTGGAGGCTGGCGCGGGATCTCAGTCACAAGATTTTGTGCCGGACTCCTTGTGTTCTGAAAGTGTTTACACCTCATTAACCATTTCCCTTCAGACCCTGGCTTGACCGTGGAGTCACCACGACTTCACACACTTGCTCTTGGCCGAGCGGGGGGAAGACATGACGGCGATGACGAAGCTTGGCGTGCAGCGACGGCGGGTCGCAACCGCGCCGGAACAGACGGCGGATTTGCCGCTGGACAGCATCATGCAGTCCGACTGCGTCGCGGCGATGAAGTCGCTGCCGACCGCGAGCGTGGACATGATCTTCGCCGATCCGCCCTACAACCTTCAGCTCGGCGGCGACCTGTTCCGCCCCGAGGGAAGCCGGGTCGATGCGGTCGACGACGCCTGGGACAAATTCTCCAGCTTCGCGGCTTACGACAAATTCACCCGCGAATGGCTGGCCGAGGCGCGCCGCATCCTGAAGCCGAACGGCACGATCTGGGTGATCGGCAGCTATCACAACATCTTCCGCGTCGGCGCGGCGGTGCAGGATCTGGGCTATTGGATCCTGAACGACATCGTCTGGCGCAAGACCAATCCGATGCCGAATTTCCGCGGCACCCGTTTCACGAATGCGCACGAGACGATGATCTGGGCGAGCCGGTCCGAGGACAGCCGCTACACCTTCAATTATCAGGCGATGAAGGCGATGAACGACGAGCTGCAGATGCGCTCGGACTGGGTCATCCCGATCTGCGCCGGCCAGGAGCGGATCAAGGGCGACGAGGGGCACAAGGCCCACCCGACACAGAAGCCGGAAGCCCTGCTCTATCGCGTCTTGCTGTCCTGCACGAAGCCGGGCGACGTGGTGCTCGATCCCTTCTTCGGCACCGGCACGACCGGTGCCGTGGCCAAGCGCCTCGGCCGCCGCTGGATCGGGATCGAGCGCGAAACGCGCTACGTGAAGGTCGCGAAGGAGCGGATCGCTGCCGCGCTGCCGCTCGATGAAAGCGCGATGAAGACCATGGCCAGCAAGCGGACCGCGCCCAAGGTGCCGTTCGGCTCGCTGGTCGAAACCGGCATGATCGCGCCGGGCACGGTGCTGACCGACAGCAAGCGCCGCTGGCGTGCGACCGTGGGCGCCGACGCGTCGCTCGTCTGCGGCACGGAGCAAGGCTCGATCCACAAGCTTGGCGCGATCCTCCAGAATGCGCCGTCCTGCAACGGCTGGACCTTCTGGCATGTCGATGGCGAGAAACTGGAGCCGCTCGATGCGCTGCGCCAGCGTTTCCAGATGCAGTCCGGTCTGGAGTGAAAAAAGGCGGGTCCGTTAGGCCAAAAGCAAGATGAGCGAACAGATTTATCTTCGGCCGGCCGCATTCATCGATTCCCCCGTCGGGTTCGATGGAACGGCCATGCGGCTGGCCGGAGGCCTCCAATGGTTTTCCGCCGTGGAGGTCATACGAAGGGACGGGGCGCAGCTCTCTCGGGAATTGCGTCCCGTCTCTCAATTCGAAAATGACGTCGCGTCGCTCGGCGTCGAGCGGGAATGGGCGAACCTCACAGGCCAGCGCGCGCCGCTGATCCTCGGTACGCGCACGATCCGGCTGGATCAGCCGCAGGTGATGGGCATCCTGAATGCCACGCCCGACAGTTTCTCCGACGGCGGCGCGCATGCCGATCCGCAGGCCGCGCTTGCCGCCGCGCATGCCATGACCGCGGACGGCGCGGCGATCATCGACATTGGCGGTGAATCCACTCGCCCGGGCGCGCAGGCGGTGTTCGAGGGCGATGAGGAACAGCGCGTCATGCCGCTGGTCCGGCCGCTCGCGGCTTCCGGCACGGCGGTGTCGATCGATACGCGCAAGGCGGGGATCGCGTCGCTCGCGCTCGGCGCGGGCGCGACCATGGTCAATGACGTGTCGGCGCTGCTGTCCGATCCGCGCATGGCGGCGATCGTCGCCAAGGCCGGCTGCCCGGTCGTGCTGATGCACCATCAGGGCGATCCGCAGACCATGCAGCGCGACCCGCGCTATGACGGCCCGGTCGCGCTGGCCGTCTATGACTGGCTCACCGAACGGATCGCGGCGGCGGAGGCGGCGGGCATCGCGCGCGACCGCATCATCGTCGATCCCGGCATCGGCTTCGGCAAGAATGTACAGCACAATCTGGAGCTGATGAACCAGCTCGGCCTGTTCCACGGCCTCGGCTGCGCGATCATGCTCGGCGCAAGCCGCAAGCGGACGATCGGCGCGCTGTCCAACGAAGCCCCGGCCGACAGGCGCCTCGGCGGCTCGATCGCCTTCGCGCTGAAGGCGGTCGAACAAGGCGCGCATATCGTTCGCGTCCACGACGTGTTCGAAACGGTTCAGGCGCTCCGCGTCTGGCGCGGCTTGCGCGACGCGGCCTTCACCGTGGCCTGAGCCTCCAGCCGCCGCTGCCGCTTGCCGCGCGCGATCTCGGTCTCCAGCGCATCCAGCTTGCTTTCCCAGAACATGCGGAACTGGCCGAGCCAGGCATCGACCTCGCGCAGCGGATCGGCCGCCACCGCATAGATGCGCCTTTGCCCTTCGGCCCGAACAGTGGCGAAGCCAGCTTCCCGCAGCACCTTGAGATGCTGCGAGACGGCCGGCTGGCTGATCCCGAACTCTTGACCGATCACCTCGACGACCTCGCCCGACGCCTGTTCACCTCCGGCCAGAAGCTCCAGGATGCGGCGGCGGACTGGATCGCCCAGGATGTCGAACGGGTGCATCAGCCGCCGTAAAATGCGGTCGTGCGGTCCGCGGCCTCACGCGATGCTTCGGCGTCCAGGCCGAACGCGATCGAGGCGTCGCGCCAGCCATGGCTGCTGCCGTGCACGAACTGTTTGTAATTGTCGGACTTCACCCACTCGGTGTCGGTCTCGGGCGGCTTGTCCCAACCGCTCTCCAGATGCTCGGCAAGCCCAAGCAGCGACAGGTCCCAGCCGACACCGCCCGCACCGGCGCCATACTGGTCCCAGAATTTCTCGAAATGCTCTTCCACGATGCCGATATGCTCGAGCTCCAGCCGGGTCGTGCCGCCCGCCTCCTCGCTAAGCTTGACCCGGACCCAGGAAACGCCGCCGCCAAACTCCCAGGTGATGGCAAGGCTCCGCGGCGGCTCGCATTCTTCCACCGTGCCGGCGGCATTGCCCTCGATCTGGAAGCGCCCGCCGAGCCGCAGATCGCCCGTCACGGGCGAGAACCAGCGCGGGATGCGCTCGGCATTGGTGACGGCGTCCCACGCGTCGGTGATATCGGTCTTGAAGCTGCGGCCGGCGCGAATGGTCCGCGTCGGCTGGCCGTCGCGCTCGCCGCTGACGACCTCGCGGGTGATCGCGCCGATGTGGCGCTGAACGTCGAATTCCATGATGCGCTCCCGAATTGGTTCGGGTGTCTTATATCGGTGGAAACTTATATAAGTCTAGAGCAATATATCTATTCAGCCGCGATAGAGGGCGGCAGCATAAACCGCCGTCGCGGCGAGGCCGATCAATGTCCGCACCCCGTGCAGCACCGCCCAACGCGACAGCATCGCCGCCGTCTCTGCCGTCGCGCTTTCCGGCGGCGTCGCCTTCAGCCGGTTGTTGAGCGGGAACATCACGATCAGGGTGAAGGCGATCGCGGCCAGCATCAGCGCGCCGCCTGCCAGGAACAGCATATCGCCCCAGCGCCACCAGACCGCGATCCCCGCCAGCCCGGACACCGCCGCGAGCGGGGCCTGCATGAGGGTGCCGCGCAGATAAGCGGGCTTCCACTGCGCCAGCTGCGCGGCCGGTTCGAGCCGCGCCCGCGCCGGATGCTCGACGAACAGCACGTAGAGCGCCGCCCCGGTGAAGAGGGCCGCGAGGACAAGCGCGCCGATCGACAGCATGGCTCAGCCCCGGCAGCGGTGGATGCGGCTGGGCGGCTGGCCCGGGACGGTCAGCTCCGCCTCGTCCGCGCTCACCGCCTTGATCTGCGTGGTCGAACGGTCGCCTGCCTTGGCCTCGCCGTCCGGCGCCGCGTTGGTGATCTCGATGGTCAGCCGGTCGCCCTCCAGCGTCCAGCGGCCGCTTTCCTCCATGAACGAGTAGCGGCCGTCCGGTTCGAAGGCGAGGTAGCTGTCCGACGCGCCGCCGCAATCGCCCGCGCCCTCGCTCTGCCAGCGCCCGGCCAGCCAGGCGGCGGACAGTTCGGCCGAGCCGCTTTCGGCGGGCGCGGAGGTGTTGGCGGCCCCGGTCTCGGTCTTCGCCTGCGCGTCATTCGCCTTGTTGCCGGATCCGCACGCGGCGAGCGACGCGGCGGCCAGGAGCGAGAAGGCAAGTCTGCACGTCATCGCTGCATCCTAGGCCGGAAAGGTGGCGGGGTGAAGCGGGCGCGGCTACGAAAGCAGCGAGGCCGGGGGACAGATATGCGCCAGACAGCTTTCGCCGCATTCGCTTTGGCGTTCGCCCCCGTTCCGGCCGCGGGACAACAGCCGCCGCCCGTCGCCCTGACCGTCGAGCTGCCGGCTGGCGGAATCGCGATCATGCGCGCGCGGGGCGGCAATGTCCTGCTCGTCCACGATCCCGCCGGCAGCCTGCTGGTCGATGCCGAGTTCGACCGGGCCGCGCCCGAATTGCTCAACGCGATCGACGGGCTTGGCGGCGGCCCGGTCCGCTATGTCGTCAACACGCACTGGCATGGCGATCATATTGGCGCGAACGCCTTGCTGGCCGGGCGCGGCGCGGTGACCGTCGCGCATCGCAACGTCCGCGCGCGGATGACGAGCGAGCAGGTCATTCGCGGCCGTCCGGTCCCGCCCGCGCCGGAGAATATGCTGCCGCTGCTGACCTATGACGGCAGTCTGACCATTCATCTGCCCGGCGACACGGCGCAACTGCTCCATCCGGAGCGCGCCCATACCGATGGTGATACCATCGTTCACCTGCCGCGCGCGAACGTGCTGGCGATGGGCGACATCTTCTTCAACCGGATGCTGCCCTTCATCGATGTCGCGGCTGGCGGAACGATCGACGGCACGATCGCGGCTGTGGAAAGGGCGCTGATTCTGGCCGACGAGCGCACCATCATCGTCCCCGGCCACGGTCCCACGGCCCGGCGCGCGGACCTGATCGCCTATCGCGATATGCTGGCCGATGTCCGCAGCCGCGTCGCCGGGGCGGTCGCAGAAGGCCGTTCGCTCGCGCAGATCAAGGCGATGCGCCTGGCCGATCGCTATGTGACCGGCGAAGGCTGGATCACGCCCGACGAACTGGTCGAGGCGGTACATGCAAGCTTGCCGCCTGCCGGCGCTCGCGGATCGCCGTGAAAGGCGACGAACGTGATTGCATCTGGTGGACGCTGACGGGCTCGAACCGCCGACCCTCTCGGTGTAAACGAGATGCTCTACCAACTGAGCTAAGCGTCCCCGCGCCCCAAGTGGCATTGTGACGACGCGGGTGCAAGGCTGCGGCTAGACCGTCGGCAGTCCGCTTTTCTGCACCGCGCTCAGATACCGCCCCATCGCGCGGGCCGCTTCGTCCGACAGGCCGATATAGACGCGGCGGCCGTCATGCGGATCGGCGGTGCGGACGAACAGGCCCTTCTCCGTCAGGGCGCGGATCCAGCGCAGCGCCGTGGTCGCGGGCACGGAGGCGGCGATGCACAGGCTCGACACGGCCACGCGCCCGCCCTCCAGCCGCGCGGCATAGAGGTCTAGCAATGTGTCGAACGCCGGATCGGCGAACAATTCGCCGCGGAAAAATTGGTCGCGCAATCGCCGGGCGCGGATGATGCCGCGCACGAAGGCGGCGTCCACCGCTTCCGGCTCGTCCGTGTCGTTCGCGCCGTCGCTGATGCCGTCATCGCCGGACAGGGATGCGAGCACGCTCGCGATCCGGGCAGCATCCTCGCTCAATTGCTGCAGCAGGCTGGCCTCCGCCCGGCCGATATCGTGCAGCCGCGCGGGCGCGCGTTCCACCGCCCGGGCCAGCGCGCGTTCCAGCTGCGCATCGGTCGGGTCGCAAAGATGGTCCACTTCGGCAGGCAGATCGGCGGCTACGATCGCGTCGATCATCGCGAACGGCGCGACCACCACGCCGGTCATCCGGCCGTTGCGCGCCGCGTCGCCGATCCGCCCCAGTAAAGCGTCGAACGCTGCGGACGGCTCGCTTGCGCTCAGCAAAGCCGCGTCGGCGGCGATCTGGGCCTCGAACCGTTCCGTCCCGCCTTCCACCGGCGCCTCGGCGGCAATGCGGCAGCCCGCGCGCAGCGCCGCCGCGCGCGCCTTGTCGAGTCCTTCCTCACTATCGGCGAACAACAGCAGCACCTGGGCGCTGGAATAGACCAGCCCGCCAAAGAGGTCATCCGCCAAATCCACGACCATCCGCCCCCATCAAGGTCCGAAATGGAGCTTGGCAGGCAAGAACAGGCGGCGGCGATACTGATCGCGTCCATTTCCGACGCGACAATGTTCGTGTGGCGACTTGGGCGGGCAGGCTGCATCGGCTCGCGCCGGATAGGACAGGGCCGCCCTATCGCTGGAACATAGGCCTGGGTACTCCGCGCAGGGCGATACAGTCTCGCCTTTGCGGGAAACCTGTCGCTTAACTTGATCCGTTTCCGACCAAATTACGCGACGGCGTCAGTGCATCGCCTTGACGATGTCCTCGACCATCTTCTTGGCATCCGCGAGCAACATCATGGTGTTATCCATATAGAAAACATCATTGTTGACGCCGGCATAGCCAACGCCTCCCATGCTCCGTTTCACAAATAGCACCGTTTTGGCTCTTTCTACGTCGAGCACCGGCATGCCGTAGATGGGGGAACTCTTGTCCGTCTTCGCCGCCGGATTGGTCACGTCGTTCGCGCCGATCACGAAGGCGACGTCGCTGCGCGCGAATTCGCTGTTGATGTCCTCCAGTTCGAACACCTTGTCATAATCGACGCTCGCCTCGGCCAGTAGCACGTTCATATGGCCTGGCATGCGGCCTGCGACCGGATGGATGGCGAACTTCACGGTGACGCCTTCCTCCTCCAGCATGTCCGCCATCTCGCGCAGCGCATGCTGGGCCTGCGCCACCGCCATGCCGTAGCCGGGGACGATGATCACCTGCTCCGCCTGCTTCATCAGGAAGGCGGCATCCTCGGCGCTGCCCCGCTTCCACGGCCTGTCGACCGCAGTGCCGCCCGCCGCGCCGGCATCCTCGCCGCCGAAACCACCGGCGATCACGCTGATGAAGCTGCGGTTCATCGCCCGGCACATGATGTAGCTCAGGATCGCGCCCGACGCGCCGACCAGCGCGCCGGTGATGATCATGGCGGTATTGTGGAGCGTGAAGCCCATCGCCGCCGCCGCCCAGCCGGAATAGCTGTTCAGCATGCTGACCACGACCGGCATGTCCGCCCCGCCGATCGGGATGATGAGCAGGAAGCCGATCAGGAAGGCCAGCGCCGTGATCGTCCAGAACATCCAATTGTCCGGCGTGCGGTCCACCGCCCACCAGGCGATCAGCGCGATGATCGCGACGAGCGTTCCCAGGTTGATCAGGTGCCGCATCGGCAGCATGATCGGCTTGCCCGACATGTTGCCGTTCAGCTTCAGGAACGCAATCACGGAGCCGGAGAAGGTGATCGCGCCGATGGCGATACCGAGGCCCATTTCGATCCGGCTCGCGACCGCGATCTGGCCGGTGGCGGGGTCGATGATCCCGAACGGCACCGGCGCCATATAGGCCGCCGCCGCCACGCAGACCGCGGCGAGGCCGACCAGGGAGTGGAAGGCCGCGACCAGCTGCGGCATCGCCGTCATCGGGATGCGTTGCGCCGTGACATAGCCGATCACGCCGCCGATCGCGATGGCGATGCCGATCTCCAGAAGGCTCGCCACGTCGAGCATGACGAGGGTGGTCGCCACGGCGATCAGCATGCCGGCCATGCCGAAGAGGTTGCCCGCGCGGCTCGACACCGGACTCGACAGGCCCTGCAGCGCCAGAATGAAGAAGACGCCCGCCACCAGATAGGCGATCGGCACCCATTGATGCGATGCGTCAGCCGACCCGCCCGCGGCGAGCGCCGGACCCGCCATCGTCAGCAGCGCGAGCGCGCCTGCCGCTTTCGCCCCCCGCGCCAGCATCACTTGCGCTCCTTCTTCTTGTACATTGCGAGCATTCGCTCCGTCACCGCGAAGCCGCCGAAAATGTTGATGCTCGCCATCACCACCGCGGCCAGGCCGAGCCACTTGGCGGTCGGCGATCCCGGCGCCGCCGCCGCGATCAAGGCGCCGACGATGATCACCGAGGAGATGGCGTTGGTCACCGCCATCAGCGGCGTGTGCAGGGCGGGTGTCACGCCCCAGACGACGAAATAGCCCACGAAGCAGGCCAGCACGAAGATCGACAGGATCGCGATGAAGTCCATTTGGGATCAGCCCTTCAGTCCGAACACGTGATAAGCCAGGATACGCTGGATGTTGGCGGTGTCACTGTTGCGCCCGATCTTGACCGAGACCGGCGCCGGGTCGCCGGTCACCCACACCTTCAGGTCCGCGTCCAGATCGAACGTCCCCGCCGTCTCGACGCTGAAGCGGGTGATGGAGCGATAGGGGATGGTGAAAATCTCCACCTTGCGGCCCCGCAGCCCCTGAATATCGACCAGAGCGAAGCGCAGATCGGTAAGGAACACGATGTCCCGGATCGTCTTGAACGCGGCCAGCACCCGCTCGCCCGGCGTCAGGATCGGCGCATAATCGCGCTGCACCTCGTCGGTGGAGATTTCGGTGGCGGAGAACAGGCCCACTATTGATCCTCCCCAGCTTGCTGGGGAGGGGGACCGCCGCGCGCAGCGCGGTGGTGGAGGGGCCTTTCCGCCTCAGCCAACCTCAATATTGCGGACGCGGTCGCATCCGCGCCGCCGAGTATCTCGCGCGCCGGAATCCGGACAACGGTCAGCCCGCGCGACCGCATGTAATCGTCGCGATATTGGTCCCGCTGAGGTGCTCCCTCTGCCGAATGCACCTCGCCATCGATCTCGACGACGAGCTTGGCGGACGCACAATAGAAATCGGCAACATAGTCCTGCCCGACCGGATGCTGGTGCCGCCATTTGATCCCCAGCGGCGATCCCCGAAGCCGCTGCCAGAGTAGCACTTCCGGATAGCTCATTTCACGCCGCAGCTTGCGGGCGCGGTGAACAATCGGCGGCATTTGACGGCGTGGCGAGGCCCCTCCACCACGCGCTTCGCGCGCGGTCCCCATTATCGGGTCGGATCGTCCCCCGGACGATCCTTGGCCATGCGGGGCATGGCCAACCCGATAATCCGTTCCGGGGAGGATCAAGAGAGCAACCTCTCGTGCACGACCTTCCCGCCCTGTGTCAGCCGCACCGCATTGCCGATTTCCTCGTCCAGCACCGGCTTGCCGGCTTCCTTGTCCCAGAAGGCGGAGAGGAAATTGTAGAGGTTGCGGGAGAAGAGCGCGGAACTGTCTGCCGCCAGCCGCGAGGCGACGTTGCGGTGGCCTACGACCTTCACGCCGTGAATCACCGTCACTTCGCCCGCCACCGAGCCCTCGACATTGCCGCCCTGCTCGACCGCTAGATCGACGATCACGCTGCCCGGCCGCATCGTCTGCAGCTGCGCGTCCGAAATCAGCCGCGGCGCGGGCTTGCCGGGGATGAGCGCGGTGGTGATGACGATGTCCTGCTTGGCGATGTGGCTCGACACCAGAGCCGCCTGCGCCGCTTTATATTCGTCGCTCATCTCGGTCGCGTAGCCGCCCGCGCCCTCGCCCTCGATGCCCGCGACATTCTCGACGAAGATCGGCTTCGCGCCCAGGGACAATATCTGCTCCTTGGTCGCCGAGCGCACGTCGGTGGCGGAAACCTGCGCGCCCAGCCGCCGCCCGGTCGCGATCGCCTGCAACCCGGCGACACCGACGCCCATCACGAACAGTTTCGCCGCCGCGACCGTGCCCGCCGCCGTCATCATCATCGGAAAGGCGCGGCCATATTCGGATGCGGCGTCCAGCACCGCCTTGTAGCCGGCGAGGTTCGCCTGGCTGGAGAGGATATCCATGCTCTGCGCGCGGGTGATGCGCGGCATCCATTCCATCGCCAGCGCTTCGAGCCCGGCATCGGCATAGGATTTGACCCGCGCGCCCTCGCGGAAGGGATCGAGCGCGCCGATCACCCAGGCACCGTCCGCGGCGCCCTTCAGGCTTTTCGCGTCGGGACCCTGTACCGCGAGGATCGCATCCGCCCCGGCGACAACGGCGGTCCGCTCGCCGACCAGCGCCCCGGCCGCTTCATAGTCCGCATCGGCAATGGAAGCCGGATCGCCCGCGCCGGTCTCGACCCGCACCTCGGCGCCGAGCGCGATATATTTCTTCACCGTTTCGGGGGTCGCGGCGACGCGGCGCTCCCCGTCCGCATTCTCCTTGAGAACCGCGATCTTCATGCCCCGCCTGCTCCCCTCTTATCCGTGTATCGGCGTGGTATCCGGCGCGCTTATGAGCTGATCAGCATCACCACGATGAAGACGAGGATCGCCGACAGGATCGTGCCCCACTTCATGATGCCCAGGAAGCGGACGTAGGACCCTTCGTGCGCCTTATATTCTTTCACGTGGTCGATTTCGGCGGCCATGACACCCTCTTGGCTTTGATCGTTCGGCGACGGTCCTAGCCGCGTCCGGCGGCTAAGAAAAGCGCCTCAACCGCAACGGTAGAGCGTCTGGGTGCCGCCCTGCGCCGTCGCGCTCATCCGGTCCTGGGCGAGATAGGCGACCGTCATCGCGATCGATCCGCCGCCGCCGGTGATGGTCAGCCTGTTGCCGCTGCGCGTCACCCGGCCAGCGCCATTGTGGAGGGTGGCGGTGCCGCGCGCCATGTCGAAGCGGATGAACTCGTTCGACGCGCAATTTTCCTTCCAGGTGCCGGTCAGCCACTGATCGGTGACGGCGCCCCCGGCGGGAGCGGGCGTTGCCTGGGGGCCATAGGTTGGTGCGGCGGGTGTGCCGGCCACCGGCGCGCGCGCGCCGAAATTCAGCGCGCCTGCCAGATAGAGGATGAGCAGGATCAGCCCCAGCCCGCTGATCACGCCGAGCGCGATCAGGCTGCCCCGGTCGCTCGGTTCGGTGCGGCCGGCGGGCGTTGCCGGGGGGCGGGCAGGCGCAGGGTGGCCCATTCCAGCGGGCGGCGACCCGGCCCATGGCGAAGGCGGAGGGGGCGGCGCGCCCCAGGGCGAGGCGGGCGGCGCGGACGGCGCAATCCCGCGCAGCCGCATCGCCAGCGCCGCGACATTGGCCTGCGCTGCGGCGCCATGAGCGTCCGTCCAGGAGGCCGCCTGGCGCAATGCGGGCCAGTCATAATGGCCCTCGCCCAGGCGTACGACATGGATCGGCTGGCCTCTTCGCGCCGCCTCCTCGGCGGCGGCCTGCAGACGCGGATCGTCGGCCGAGGACGGCCCGACGACCAGCACCAGCGGTCCATCCGGCACAGGGTCCCGCGAGACCGGGACACCCTGCCTGGCAAGGTCATTACTCAGATAGTCCGCGACGCCTACGTCCTGCGGCGCACTGACCAGGCCGACGCTGTTCATCCCATTCTCCACCGATCGGATATATCCGGCGTTGGTAGAATGGCGCCGGGCCGGGATAAAGCCCGGATCCGCCGACGCCGGTCAGCAGCGGCGCCATTCCCCGGGCGGCCGCCACCGGTGGCGGCCTCGCAATTGCCTCATAAGGCAAGAAAAGCGCGCCGCGCCTCGGCCCGTCCCGGCTGCTTTAAGGCCGCCTTTACCAAGTGGGGGCTAAGCCTCTCCTCGATTTTCCGAGGAGCCCGGATTGCGTCCCGATCCCACACGATGCCTGCTGCTGATCGACGAGGAACCGGCGCAGCGCCGCCTGGTCAGCGCGATCGGCGCGCGCGCCGGCTGGTGGGTGCGCGGCGCGTCCGACGTGGACGCGGCGCAGGCCATGCTCAACGATCCGCAGGAGCCGCCCTTCGACGCGATCCTGATGGACGTATGGGAAGAAGGCGAAGCGGGCGCGGCTTTGATCCGGCAGATGCGCGCGGTGCGGCCGAACACGCCCCTGCTGGTGCTGACCACGCAGACCTCCACCGCCGCCGCGGTCGAGGCGATGCGGGCAGGCGCCAACGATTTCCTGGTGAAGCCGATCGCGCCCGACCGGCTGCTCGCCGCGCTCGACGCGGCCACCGACCGGCGCAAGTCGGCGGGTGAGCTGCGGCCGCTGAGCGAGAAGATCAGCAAGCCATTGGGCTTTGACGAGATTGTCGGCTCCGCGCCCTCCTTCCGCTCGGCGCTCGCCGTCGCCGCCAAGGCCGCGCGCGCGCGCGTGCCGGTCCTGATTGAAGGCGAGAGCGGCACCGGCAAGGAAATCCTGGCGCAGGCGATCCACGCCGCGTCGCCGCGCGGCAAGAAGCAACTCCACGTCGTCAATTGCGGCGCGATCCCCGGCAACCTCGTCGAGAGCGTGCTGTTCGGCCATGAGAAGGGCGCCTTCACCGGCGCCTTCGACCGCCATATCGGCCGGTTCGAGGATGCCGACGGTTCGACGCTCTTTCTGGACGAAGTCGGCGAATTGCCGCTCGAGACCCAGGTCAAATTGCTCCGCGCGATCGAGAGCGGCGAGATCCAGCGGCTCGGCAGCCGCATCACCAACACGGTGGACGTGCGCATCATCGCCGCGACCAATCGCCGCCTGACCGACGAGGTGGCGGCCGAGCGCTTCCGCGAGGACCTTTATTACCGCCTCAACGTCGTCAACGTCGCGATCCCGGCCTTGCGCGAGCGGATCACCGACCTGCCGGCACTGGCCCGCCATCTGCTCGCGCGCATCGCCGAGCAGCCGGGCATGCGCTACCTCTCGATCACCGACGACGCGCTGGCGGTGCTCATGTCCTATGGCTGGCCGGGCAATGTCCGCCAGCTGCAGAACGCCCTCTTCCGCGCCGCCGTCTTGTGCGAGCGGGACGCACTGACCGCCGCCGATTTCCCGCATATCGCCGCCGAGGCCACTTACGGCCGCCGCCAGGACGATTATCACGCCAAGCGCCTCACCGGCGCCAGCCAGAGCGCCGCCATGGCGCACGGCCCGGGCATCACCCTCTATGAAGGCGACGGGCATCTCAGGAAGCTCGAGGAGATCGAGGCCGACGTCATCCGCCTCGCCATCGGTCACTATCGCGGCCGCATGACGGAAGTCGCGCGGCGCCTGGGCATCGGCCGCTCGACCCTCTACCGCAAGCTCGGCGAACTCGGGATCGAGAACGCGGCCTGACCAGCCCTTGACCGCAGCCCTCCAAGCGCCGGATAGTCCGCGCAAACAAACAGGGAGGGAAGCATGAGGTGGATCGCAATCCTGGCCGTCGCGGCGCTGGCGGCGTGCTCCGGCGGTAACGAGGCCGCCAACAATCAGAGCGCGACGAAGGAAGGCTATCGCCAGGCAAGGATCGGCAATGTGGCCCTGGAATATGAGACCGCGAAGCTCGTGGTCACGTCGGTGACGATCCCGCTCCCTTATGACGCCGAGCGCGAGATTCGCGGCATGAAGCTGATCGCCACGGCGCGCGAGGCTGTGCTGGATCAGCCGAACTGCCCCGGCCAGGAAGCCAGTGTCTGCCGGGCGGAGGCCGAGGGCGGCCTGACGCTGACCATTCTGAATCAGCCTTTTGCCGAGTTCAGCGCGGCGATCCGCAACACCAGCCCGGCCACCTTTGCCGGGCGCCAGGGCATCACCTGGACCGGCCGGTTCGGCGGCAAGCCCGCGACCTTCACCGCCATTCCGGTCGAGCAGCAGACGATGATGTCGATCCGCCAGACCGAAGGCGAGGGCGCGCCGGACGCTGCCTCGCTCGATGCCGTGATCGCTTCGCTGAACTTCAATCCGCCGCCGCCGGCGACGAAGGGAGGCAAGTAGGAAAGCACCGCCCCCGCGCCCGCCCCTTTCCCGAAAGCGTGGAGGGGGCGGGGGTGGTCCTTCCTTCTTTCTGCCTCAGCCCCTAATTCAGGGGCATGCCTATCACCCTCATCACCGGCGCGGCCTCGGGCATCGGCGCCGCCACCGCCCGTTTGCTTGCCGCGAGGGGTCACGAACTCATCCTGATGGATCAGGATGCTGACGGGCTGGCGGCCCTGCCGGCGGGCCGCCGGATCGTGGGCGACGTCGCCGATCCGGCCTTATGGATCGAGGCGGAGCTGACCGGCCTGACCAATGCCGTGATCAATGCCGGGATCGGCGCGGGCGGGCCGATCGAGGATATGACGCTCGGTGAATGGCGGCAGGTGATGAACGTCAATCTCGACGGCGCCTTCCTGTCGCTGCAGGCCGCGATGCGAGCGATCCGCGCCGCCGATTATGCCGGCGACGAACCGGGCGGCGCGATCGTCGTCACCGCCTCGGTCGCCGGGGTGAAGCCGGAGCCCGGCATCGCCGCTTATGCCGCCTCCAAGGCCGCGGTGATCCAGCTCGCGAAGGTCGCCGCCAAGGAGGGCGCCGCCGCCCGCATCCGCGTCAACGCGATCGCGCCGGGCGGGGTGGAGACGCCGATCTGGGGCAAGCAGCCCTTCTTCCAGGAACTGATCGCGGCAAAGGGCAGCGAGGAAGCGGCCTATGCCGCGCTCGCCGGGCTGGCGACGCCGCTCGGCCGCTATGCCCGGCCGGACGAGATTGCGGCTCAGATCGCCTTCCTGCTGTCCGACGATTGCGCCTTCACCACCGGATCGGTGCTGATCACCGACGGGGGCTATTCGCTTTAGGTTCCGGGGGATGCGTTTTCAGTGACTCGGTCGCGGCGTGGAGGCCGCGTTGAACGGGTCGTGCGATGTCGCTAGTTTCAACGATGTGACGAACGATTTTCTTCATGGTGTAGTGCACGAGGCGCGCGAGGATATTCAGGTGGCCGTGCGGGCAGCTGCGGACACCTTCGCGCTGTGGCAAAAGCTCACGCCATTGGGGCGCAACGAATTTATCTGCTGGATCGATGACGCCAAGCAGCCGCAGACGCGCGCGCGCCGCATCGAGCGCGCCTGTGAGGAGTTGCGAGAAGGGAAAAAGCGGCCTTGCTGCTGGGTTGGCTGCATTCACCGCCCCGACAAGGCGCCGAGCAGATGGCAACAGGCGGTGCTGATCGATCGCGAGAAGCGTAGGGATCGATAAGCGCGAGCCTGCGGCGATGCGCCCGCCGCGCGCGGCATGCCGTGGAGGCTGCCGCTATGCCCGGCCATCCTCCGGGGCTTCGCTTGCCGGATCGATCGTCCGGTTCCGGCGCAGGAAGTAAGCGAGCAGGGAGCAGGCGATGGCCCAGGCGGCGCCGATGCTCCAGCCGGCGATGACGTCGCTCGGCCAGTGGACGCCCAGATAGACGCGCGAAAAGCCGATCGCGAGGGTGAGCAGGATGGCGGTGGCGATCAGGTAGATCTTCACGCCGCGGCCCTTTTGCGCCCCGGCGAGCAGGGCGCCCAGCGTCAAATAGATGATCGCCGAATGCATGGCGTGGCCGCTGGGGAAGCTGGCGCTGTTCACCTCGACCAGATGGGTCACGATGTCCGGGCGGGCGCGGTCGAACAGGGCCTTGAGCAGACCGCCGAAGAGGGCGCCGCCGGTGCTGGCCGCGACGACGAAGGCGGCGGTGGCATATTGGCGGACGGCGACGAGATAGCCGGCGGCGAAGATGACGACGATGGTCAGCACCGCCCAGCCGCCAAGCGCGGTCACGTCCAGCATCATCGCGCGGAGCCAGTCGGGACCGGCGGGAACGGACAGATCGGCGGGATCGCGCAGGCCGAGCATCAGCCAGCGGTCGAGTTCGTGCGTGCTGCCCTCGGATACTTCGTCGGCGATCGCCACGAAGGCGAAGGCCGCCGCCGCGAGCAGAGCGAAGACGATCAATATACCGGTATCGATCCGGTAGCGGTCGAGCAGGCCGCGAACAGGCGCGGGGAGCTTCACAGCCGGCGGATCAGGCTCGCGGCGGCGGCGAGCCAGGGGGGATCGGCCAGCACGGTCTGGCGGCCGCCGCTGGCGAGCGGGATGAGCTGGATCTTGCCGGGTTCGCGGCCGATCAGGCGGCCGAACACGTAGCGTCCGGCGGGGCGGGGGACGAGCACATCGCGGTTCATCGCGTTGGCGAATTCGTCCGGACCGAAGCGGTCGAGCCAGAGTTCGTCGCCGGTGCGGTAATCGCCGACGCTGCTTTCGACGAGCACGGCGACCTGGCCGGCGCCCGGGCGGGGCGCGACGACCAGGCTCTCGCGGCGCGGCGCGTGGGCGCCGTTCGCGCCGATGATCGCGGCGACCGGCACATCCTCGCGGTCCGGCAGGGTGACCAGATCGGAGGCGGCGACATCGAGCGCGCGGGCGATCCGGTTCAGCCAGCCCATGGAGACGGTGCGCGTGCCGGTCTCGAGCCGGCCGATCGTCTGCGGCGTGGTGGGCGGATCGCAGCGGTCGGCGACGTCCTGAAGAGTCAGTTTGCGGGCGCGGCGGACTTCGCGGATGCGCGTGATCATGAGAATCTCCTAACCCGTACGGTTATTTCATTTTCCTACAGATGTGCGGGAATGGCAAGAGGCTTCCGGTGATTCGGGAGAATGAACGTGGCGAAGAGGTTGCTTGAGGAACGGTCGGTCATCGTGTCGGGCATGGTGCCCGCTTTGGCCGCGATGAAAGCGGGCAAAAGGAAGGGGCCGGTCAGGAGCGGGCGGTCGGTGACGGTCAATGCGGCGGAATCTCCTCTGGGATGGCTGCGGTCGCGCGGACATGTTTCGGCCCGGCAATATGATGCGGGCGAGCAATTGCGCCGGGACTGGGAAGTGGCGGAGCTGGCGCCGTCGGTGACGATGCGCTGGGACGCATCGGGCGTGTTGCAGCAGCCCGGATCGGCGGAGGGCCGCGCGGAGGCGACACGCGCGCAGATCGCGGCCAAGGCGCGGTTCGACACGGCGGTGGCGGCGGTGGGTGCTGGCCTCAGCGACATCCTCTGGCGGATCGTCTGCGCGGGCGAGGGGATGCGCGACGCGGAAGCGGCGCTCGGCTGGCCTGCGCGATCGGGCAAGCTGGTGCTGACGCTCGCGCTCGACCGGCTGGCCGATCATTACGGGATGCGATAGGTTCGGCGCGAGGGGGAAGCGGATGCGGCGCTGGTTCCTATTGGTGGCGATGCTGGCCGGAGCGTGCGGGCAGCCGCGCGACTCCACGCCTGCCAATCAGGCCGCCGCCGCGCCGCCGCCTGTCTATGACCGGCTGGCGGGCAATCCGATCGAGCACGGCCACCGCATCGCCGATGTGCTGGGCTGCACCGGCTGCCACCAGGCCGACCTGACCGGGGAGGATTGGGGCGATCCCGAATTCGGCACCCTGTGGACGTCGAACCTGTCGCGCGCGCTCGCCCGCTATGACGATGCGGCGCTGGAACGGGCGATCCGCGGCGGGCTGCGGCACGACGGCAGCGATTTGCTGGCCATGCCATCCTTCCTGTTCACGCAGATCGGCGCGGAGGACATGGCGGCGCTGATCGCCTTCCTGCGCAGCGTGCCGCCTTCGGGAGTGGACCATCCCTTGCCCGCGCTCGGACCGGCCGGTCGGCAGGAATTGGCGGAGGGCAAATTGCATTATGCGCCGGCCGATGTGGTGCGCGAGGGCCAGGCCTGGCCGCCGGATGCGGGCGCGCCGCTCGCGCGCGGCCGGGCGATCGTGCGGGCGACCTGCGCGGAATGCCACGGCATGAACCTGCAAGGGGCGCCGGAAATCGATCCACCACGGCCACCGCTGAGCGTCGCCGGCGCGTATGACCGCGCTGCGTTCCACACTTTGATGCGCACCGGCAAGGGGATGGGGAATCGCGAATTGCGGCTGATGAGCGACGTGTCGCGCGGGCGATACAACCGCTTCACCGATCCGGAGATTGACGCGGTGTTCGACTATCTCGTCGCAATCGCGCGGAGGGCGCCGGCGGGCTGAAGAGGAGGCGGCGGAGATGACTGGCACGGGCTTGCGGACGATGGTTTGCGCCGGGGCGGCGCTTGCGCTGGCTGCTTGCGGATCGGGGACGCCGGGCAACAATGTTCAGAGCGGCCAGGCATCGGCGCCGCCGGCTTCCGCCGCGCCGCCGGCGAGCCAGACGGCGCAGCTGCTGGTCGGCTTCGAGAATGGCGCGTGCCGGCTGTCCTGGAATGGCCGGGCGGTGAACGGCCAGGGTCTGCTCGACGCTGCGGTCGGCGAACTGGAGGCGGTCATCCGGCGCGGGGGAGGACCGTCCGGGGTCACGGAGACCATGTTGTCGGTGGGGGTCGCGGCGAACCCGGAAGCGCCCTGGCGCTGCGTCGGCGGCGCGATCCATCAGATCCGGCGCGCGGGCTATGCGCGGCTGGTGGTCGGCTTCGAGAGCAGCCCGACCGAGCGGGCGCGGCCCGCCATTGTCATCGATCTGCCGATCGCGATCGATGCGCCGCCACCGCCGGTTGAGCCGGTCACGAACCGGATCGAGGTGGCGAATGACGGGGCCGCCCGGTGGAACGGCGCACCGGCGCAGCCGGACGCGTTGCGCACCTATCTGGCGGCCACGCAGCGAGTGGTGCCGCTGCCGCGGCTCGAAGTGACGATCGGAGGGGAGACGACGTTCGCGGCCGCGTTCGACGTCCTGGACATCATCAACCGCGCAGGCGTGCCGATCGGGCCGGGCGCCGACCTGCCGCCGCCGGAAGAGCCGGTCGCGCCGCCGGGCTTCGACACACCGCCCTCGGTCGTGGCCGTGACCCCGCCGCCGGGTGACAGTTTCGAGCTGATCGGGCTGGAGCGGTTCGTGCCCGATCTGCGCTAGCTCGCAGGAGCGGAAGAATTGCAGTAGCAGCTGCATGATCTGGCGACCGGGGGGACGCGGATGACGAGCATCGTTGAGACTGGACCGACCGCCGACCGGATCGAGACGTTGGACGTGCTGCGCGGCGTGGCTTTGTTCGGCATCCTGTTGATGAACGTCACCGGCATGGGCCTGCCGGACGCTTACGCCAACCCGGCCAATGCGGGCGGCGCGGAGGGCGCGAATTTGTGGGCGTGGATCGTCACGGAAGTCGGCTTCGAAGGCACGCAGCGCGCCTTGTTCTCCATGTTGTTCGGGGCGAGCGTCGTACTGTTCATGACGCGGCTGGAAGGGTCGGGGCGGCGGGATGCCGGCGACATCTATGTGCGGCGCAATCTGTGGCTGGTCGCCTTCGGGATGGTCAACGCCTTCATCCTGCTGTGGTCCGGCGACATCCTCTACATGTACGGCATCATTGCCCTGGTCGTGGTGCCGTTCCGCACGCTCGGGACCCGCGCATTGCTGGCGATCGGGGTCGCGGGGTTGCTGCTGGGCGCGGCGTGGACCGGCAAGGAGACCTGGCAGAATCTCGAAACCTATGCGGCCTACGAACAGGCCGTAGCGGAGCAGCCCGATCCCGAAGAACGCACCGCCGCTCAGGAAGAGGCGGTCGCGGGCTGGGAGGGTCTTGCCGGCGATTATGTTTCGACGCCGGGCGAGGTCGCGGAGACGATCGCGCATCACACCAGCGGCTATGGCGAGGCCTTCCTCTCGCTCGCGCACGAAAGCTCCGGGTGGCACGGCTGGGGCACGTACCGCTATTTCTTCGATGTGTTCGGGATGATGCTGATCGGCATGGCCCTGTTCAAAGGAGGCGTGCTGACGCTCGCCCGGCCGGTGTGGCTCTACTGGGCCATGATGATCGTGGGCTATGCGATCGGGCTCACGGTGAACATTGCCGAGGTGCGCTGGCTGATCGACCATCAGTTCAGCGCGGTCGCGTTCGTGCAGGTCGCGCCGAGCTACGATCTGGGGCGGCTGGCCATGACGCTTGGCCATGTCGGCGCGTTGCTGCTGTTCGTCCGCTCCGGGATACTGGGCTGGCTCAGGCGGAGCCTCGCCGCGGTCGGGCAGATGGCGGTGACGAACTATCTCGCGCATTCGCTGATCGCGCTGATCGTGTTCATCCTCTTCGCCCAGTTCGGGCAATGGGAGCGGCACCAGCTTTATTATTACGTACTGGCGATCTGGGTGGCGCAGCTGATCCTTAGCCCGCTCTGGCTGCGGCATTTCCGTTTCGGGCCGGTGGAGTGGCTGTGGCGCTGGCTGACGTACCTGAAGCGTCCGCCGATGCGGCGGGCGAGTGCCGCTTCTGCGGACCCGGCGCCGACACCTGGCAAGCAAGGTTAGAAGGGGAAGAAGAACCAGATCGCGGCCACGCCGACCACCCAGGTAATCAGGTTCAGCGGCAGGCCGACGCGGACGAAATCCATGAAGCTGTAATTGCCGATTTTGTAGACCAGCACGTTGGTCTGGTAGCCGAATGGCGTGGCGAAGGCGGCACTGGCGGCGACCATCACCGCCACCAGGAACGGCCGCGGATCGACGGCCAGCGTCTCGGCCAGCGCCACCGCCAGGGGGGTGATCAGCACCGCGACCGTCGCGTTGCTCAGCAACTCCGTCAGGAAAAGCGTCGCGCCATAAAGGATCGCCAGAGCGAGCAGCGGGTGCATGCCCTCCAGCGAACCCACCATCCGTTGGGTCGCCTGGCTGGCGAGGCCGCTTTCCTCGACCGCGATGCCCAGAACGATCATTCCCGCGATGAGCATCAATATGTCGGGACGCAGGCCGGAATAGGCCTCGTCCGCGGTGATGATCCTGAGCAGGATCAGCAGGATCGCACCGGCGAAGGCGCAGGCGGCGATGGGCGCGACGTTGAGCGCGGCGAGGGCGATCACGCCGACGAAAACGCCGGCCGAGACGAGCGCGCGCAGCGGACGGAGAGGCCGCTGCTCCGCGAACGCCTCCGGATCGCCGACCTGCGACCCGGCCAGGCCCGGATCGTCGACGCGGCGGAGTTGCCCGTCATCTTCCGGCTCCGCGCGCATCTCGGCCGATCTGAGCAGACGGGGGCTGAGCAGAATGAGATAGGCGCCGCCGGCGAGGGCGACGGACAGGCCGACGGGCGTGATCTCGAAAATGCCGAAGCGCGGCTGCCCGGCGAGGCTGGCCATATTGTCCACCAGCAAATTGGTCGAAGTGCCGACGAGCGTGCAGCAGCCGCCCAGCACCGCAGCGTAGGACAAGGGGATCAGATAGCGCCGCGGCGGCAGCTTCATCGACTGCGCGACTTCCCGGACCAGCGGCGCGCTCAACACGACGATCGGCGTGTTGTTCAGAAAGGCCGAGGCCGCGCCGCAAACCGAGATCAGGACCCAGATGCCAGCCTGGCCGATCCGTCTGCACAATCCCACCATGCCCCGGATCGCGCTGTCGAGCAGGCCCGACAATTCCATCGCGTAGGCGATGACGAAGAGCGACGCCAAGGCGATGATCGCCGGGCTGGCGAATGCGCCCTGCACCTCGACCGGCCGGACGACGCCGGTGATGAGCAGTACGGCCGCCCCGGTCAGCGCGACGACGTCGGCCCTGCCCTTGTCGAACACCAGGGCCAGAATGACCGCCGCCAGCACGACGAGCGTGACGATCTGATCGAACGGCATGGCCCCTGCATTCGACGGGTTTTCCGGCTGGCGCAAGAGCAGGTCCGAGAAAAGCGCCGCAAGCATAGATGGTTATGCTAGTGGTCGGGCCATGACCTGGCGTCTGACCGTTCCCCGCTATGCCGTGCCTCCGGCCTTGCTGCTGCTGGCCGCGTGCGAGATGCGGCCGTTCCAGCCGCCCCAGAACGAGGCGGAGCCGCCGCCCGCAAACATCGCCACGCCGGCGCCGGCGCCGACGGCGGCAGCGCCCGAGCCGTTGCTGGATCGTGAGGCGATTCTGGTCGCGGCGATCAGAGCGCGCAGCGCGGCCATGACCGGGGCGGACGACCGGGCGGCGCAGGCGGCGCTGGACGGCCGCCGCTTCGCCTTCCGCATCCGGCTGGGGTGCGGCCTGTCGCAGGCGCCGGATGCACCGGTGCGCTTCGATCCGGCGACGCGACGGGTGGAATTGAACATCGTCCCGGATTTGACTGCGGAAAGCCCGGTGGCGGCCGCGATCGGCGCGGACGGTTATGAAGCGGTCGAGGGTTTCTGGGTCGCCGATCCCTGGGTGCTGACGCCGCATTGCGGGAGTGGCGCGAGTGCCGCCGTACCGGTCGGCATTGCCCAATTCTTTTCCGCCGAAGAGCCGCGGACGGCCCGACGCGACGGGCGGCCCTATCAGGCGCGGCAGGATTTTGCGGGCGGCGGCCTGCCTGGACCAGGGGATTGGGAACTTGTGCTGACCGGGCGGCTGGCCAGGCTGGCCGACGGCCGGGCGATACAATGCCGTGCGCCGAACCCGGAACAGGGACCGGTCTGCATCGTGTCGGTGCGATTCGATCAGGTCGAAATCGTCAACCGCCATAGCGGCCGTCAGCTTGCGCAGTGGCGCTCCGGCTGACGGCAGGGTGTCAGCCGGTCCGGCGCCGGGCCATCAGCCGTCCGCCACCGGCAGGTCGCGGTGACGCCGCAGCAAATCGTCGAGCGACATGGCTTCGATCCGGCCGATCAGCGCGCGCTTGATCTCCGCTTCGCCTGCGCGGCGCAGTGACGCCCGGTCGGCCGGGTCGACCAGCAGCTCGCGCTTCAGCAGATCGGCGATGCGCGGCAGGCTGAGCGGGTAGAACATCAGGCTGAGGTGGAGCGAGCGCGCGCCAATGGTGTCGCAGCGATGATGATAGCCGGCCGGGACGAACAGCCAGTCGCCGGGGCCGAGATCGGCGGTCAGCACTTTCTCGGTCGGCGGCGCGGAGGGAAAGACGTTCATGCCCTCGAACGGATGATCGACCGGGTCGGCGAACACTTCCCAGCGCTTCGCGCCATCGAGCTGGAGCACGACCAGGTCGTAGGGATCGAAATGCAGATCCAGCGCGCTGCCCGCGCCGCAAGTGGCGACCAGGCCGGCAGTGACGTTGTCGCCGGTCTCGCCGGCCAAAGCCGCGCAGAGGCTGGCGATGGCGGGGACGCGGCGCTCGACCCGGTTGACGATGAAGCCGGCATCCTCGCCCTGCATCTGCCGGACCAGTTCGGCGCGGGCGGGCGGCGGGACCTTGACGAAGAGGGACGGGACCTTCCTGCGGTTGCGGTAGAGGCGGATATCGCCGGGTTCGAACGTGCCGTCGGAGAGGCCGGCCATGGCCGTGTCCCAATCGATCAGGCCGGCATGACGGGCGGGGTCCCCGGTCTGCGCGAGATGCGGCCGGTGCGCTTCGAGCAAGGCCCGGAATGCGTCGGTGGAAAGAGGCGCGACGAGTCCGGCCAGCGAGGCGATCGGCGGGGGGATCGTCATGGGCCGGACGGTAGCGGCCCCGCGTGCCGCGCGCCAGTTGTGATGGGCATGCAAGCGGGCGAGGGTCCGTACTCGATATCCGCTCCGTCCGACCATTGCGGATATCGAGTACGGACCCTAGACCAGTTGCGATAGAAAACGAAGGCGGGCCGGAGAGCCTGCCTCGCAAGGGAGACGCAGCATGATCCTCTACGGTTCGTCCATGTCGCCGTTCGTGCGCAAGGTGCTGGCCTTCGCCGCCGAGAAAGGGATCGCGCTCGAGCTGCGGCCGGTCGGGATCGGCGACCAGAATCCCGACTTCCGCGCGGCGAGTCCGTTCGGGAAGATGCCGGCGCTGACGGATGGCGATTTCGCGATCGCGGATTCGAGCGCGATCATCGCCTATCTGGACGCGCTGAAGCCGGAGCCGAATTTGATCCCCGTCGAGGCCCGCGCCCGGGCGCGCTGCGTGTGGTGGGACGAATTCGCCGACACGATGCTGATGGAATGCGGCCGCCATCTTTTCTTCAACCGCGTCGTCGCGCCGATGTTTCTGAAGCGGCCGGGCGACGCCGCCGCAGCCGACCGGGCCGAGCGGGAATTGCTGCCGCCCTTGCTCGACTATCTGGAGGGGCAGGTGCCGGACGCGGGCGGCTTCCTGGTCGAGGAGCGCATCACTTTGGCCGATCTGGCGGTGGCGAGTCCGCTGGCGAACCTGACCCGGCACCTGGGCATCGACATTAGCGGCCACCCGCGCACTTTGGCCTGGCTGGACGCGATCCTGGCGCGGCCGAGCCTGGGTGAGTGGGTGGACAGGGAAACGGCCTTCTTCGCCAAGGTGCGGGCGACCGCCTGATGCGCCGGGCCGGCATCACAGCCGCGCTGGCCTCCTTGGCCGCCGCTTGCGGTACGGGTGCGGACAATGTCTCGAACAATTCGGATCAGGCCCCGCCGGTCGAGGTGAGCCTGAGCATCCGGAATGGCGAGTGCCATGCCACCCTGAATGGCGAGCGGGGTGACGGCGACGCCCTGTCGGCGCGGGCAGTGCGCGAGCTGGAAGATTTCGTCCGCATGCAGGAACGGCAATATGGAACCGTACGGGAATTCCCCGCCGTCCTAGTCCTCGGTGCACCGGATCTGCCTTGGCGCTGCGTCGCCGGAGCGATCCATCAGATGCAGCGAGCCGGCTTCCTCCGGCTATGGTTCAGCCGGCCGGCCGCTCTTCCGCTGGCCTACGATCTGCCGCTGATCCATGAGGGAGTGGTGCGCGAGACCGACAATACGAACCGGATCGTGATCCAGGCGAACGGGATATTCCTGTGGAACGGCGGGGCAGCCACTGCGCAAGAGATCAGCGCGCATCTTCGGACCATGGGGGCGATGCGGCCTATTCCCTATCTTGAAATTCGGGCGGAGCCGGCGGCGCGATACGACGAGGTGCTGGCCCTGTTGGTTCAGTTACCCGAGGCAGGCATACAATTGATCCCCGGCGAATATGGCCAGGTTGGCGTCGAATTCGCTGACCTCGACGGCTTCGCCGGCGAGCTGAAATAGCCTTCCCCGGCCCGCTCCGCGGCAACGCGCTGGCGAGGTTGGCGATTATCCCCTAAGGCCGCGCGTTCATTCTCCGGGGGCGGTTTTTCCACGTGTTTCGTCAGCTGTACGATTGGACCCTGCGCCTGGCGCATCATCGCCATGCGGTGCGCAGCATGGCGGCGGTGTCGTTCGCGGAGTCGAGCTTCTTCCCGATCCCGCCGGACGTGATCCTGGTCCCCGTCGTGCTCGCCAACCGGGCGCGGGCCTACTGGATCGCGACGGTCTGCACGGTCGCGTCCGTGCTGGGCGGCATACTGGGTTATCTGATCGGCATGTTCCTGT
Source organism: Sphingomonadales bacterium UBA2369 (assembly GCA_002344055.1). GTDB lineage: Bacteria > Pseudomonadota > Alphaproteobacteria > Sphingomonadales > Sphingomonadaceae > Allosphingosinicella. Next base: position 97,371 of record DDTH01000011.1, on the reverse strand, counting down.
GGGACAGTATCGGCATCTGGATTTCGCAGCTCTACCATCTTGAAGGCAAGATGGAGGATCTGCGCCTGCTCTATGCCGAGTGGGGCGCGGCGGTGATCCTGATCAAGGGGCTGACGCCGATCCCGTTCAAGCTGGTGACAATCGCCAGCGGCGTGTTCGCGTTCGATTTTCCGTTGTTCGTATTGCTGTCGCTGATCACCCGCGGCTTCCGCTTCTTCCTGATCGCCTTCCTGCTGAAGCGCTTCGGCGAGCCGGTGCAGGAGTTTATCGAGAAAAGGCTGAACCTGATCGGCTGGATCTGCCTGCTTGCCCTGATTGGCGGCTTCGCGGTGGTGGCGTTCATCTAGGGCCTGATCCGTTTTCCGCCGCGCGCGCGCCATGGAGGCTGACGGGAGGGCGGGATATGAACACGGCGATCACCATGGGCGCGACCTTCGCGGCGGCGGCGCTCTACCTCGCGGCCGCGCTTTCGGCCGGGTTTCGCAGCCCGGTGAATCTGATCGTACTGGGCGTCATCATCGTCGCCGCCGCGATCGCGGGCGCGATGCGGAACCGCAACAGCAAGATCGTCGCGCTGGAGGCGATGGCGGGGACGGGACTGGCGCTCGGGCTGATGACGCTCCTGTTCCCGGCACCCTGAGTCCGCCGTTCGGCACCGGTTCAGCTTGCGCGGCGGATGCCGGGCGGGCGAGACAGAGGAGCGGACGATGCGCCGGATCATGATCGTCACTGGAAGCCTGATCGCGCTGGCGGGAACGGCTGCGCCCGCGCAGGCGCAGATCGTCCAGCGGCCGGCCTACGAGCCGGTGGCGCGCGCCAATCCCTTCCTGCCGGACAGCCGGCTGCCCGGGCCGAGTCCGCGCGCCGAGGTGCGCGAGACGCGCGAGCGGATCGCCGCCGCGCGGGAGGCCGGGACGATCAGCCGGCGCGAGGCAAGGGCGCTGGACCGGGAGGCGCGGCTGATCGGGCGGCTGAGCCTGCGCTATGGCCGCGACGGGCTTTCCGGGCCGGAACGCGTCGAGCTGGAGACACGGACGGCGGCGCTGCGGGCGCGGGTGAACCGGCCGCGCGGGTGAGTCCCGAACTGACCGAAACGCTGCGGCAAATCGCGACCGAGGCGGCGGACGCCAAGGACGATTGGTGGATCATCGGCAGCGCCGCGGTCGCCCTGCATGGCGGTGCGACCGGGCCGGTGAAGGATGTCGATTTGCTGATGTCGGAGCGCGACGCGGCGGCATTGCTGCGGCGGGTGGGCGTCGAACCGGCGCCGGGCGTGGCGGACGCGCTTTTCCATTCGCGGGTGCGGGCCAGCTGGACCGCGCCGCCGGTGCCGGTGGATGTGATGGGCGGCTTTAGCTTTGCAGCGGCGGAGGGGTGGCGAGCGCCGGCCCTGGCCACGCGCGAAGCGGTTGCGGCGGACGCGGGGCAGGTGTTTGTCCCCTCGGTGGCGGAGCTGAAGGCGCTGCTGATGAGCTTCGGGCGGGAGAAGGATCTGGCGCGGGCGGCGATGCTCGTTGGCTAGCCTGTCTTTGCCGGCATCCGGACCAGAGCGATACGAACAAAATAACCGAAAGGGTAAAATAGTTCTTGACAGCGTCACGCTGATTCGGTAAATATTACGAAGCTCGGAAAGTGTAGCTGATTCGCTTCGGTGAGGAAGCGCAGGGTTCGGGTGGATCGGGATTTCGAAAGGCCGGCGCGGCATTGCCGCGGCCGGCTTTTTCTATGGCCGGGAGAGACGGGATGGCGCGGAGTGATCCTGGGCCTGCGGACGGCGGCGGCGATGAGGGCGGGGGCGGCGGCATGCCAAAGCGGCCGGTGCGGCGGTGCCTGCGCTGGACGGAAAGGAGGCGGAAGCTGTTCGTGCGTGTGCTCGCGGAAAGTTACGACACCGATGCGGCGCTTGCGGCAGCGGACCTGAGCTGGCCGGAAGTGTGCGAATTGCGGGTGCGATACCCCGAGTTCGCGGCGCGTATCGACGAGGTGATCGTCGCGGGCTTCGACCGGCTGGAGGCGGCCCTGCTGCGGGTCGCGGCGACGGCGCTGGCGGCGGAAAAGCCGGACATGGCTTTGGTGCAGGCGGTGATGAAGCTGCGCCGGCCGGCGCGGGCGGCGTTGGCGCCGGTGGAGGAGAATGCGGCGGACCGGGCCGCGCGCGAAAAGCGCATCAGGACGATCATGGACAAGGTCGCGCAGCTGCACGCCGCGCAGGCGGGGAGGCGCGGGAATGGACCTGGCGAAGGCGACGAGCAACCTGTGGTCGGCGCTGGAGACCGCTGACGGCGCGACGCATGACGGGGTCGAGCGCAGGCTGGATGCGGCCCTTGCCAAGGTGAACGCGCCAACGCCGTGGGTGCCGCATGAGGGGCAGCGCCCGCCAGAGGATGATGACTGGCGGGTGTGGATGATCCTGGCCGGGCGCGGCTTCGGCAAGACGCGCGCGGGGGCGGAATGGATCACCGATCTGGCACGCCGGTATCGGGGCCTGCGGATCGCACTGGTTGGCGCGACGATCGACGAAGCGGCCGAGGTGATGGTGCGCGGGCGAAGCGGGCTGATGGCAGTGGCGGACTGGGACGAGGATGTGACCTATTATCCGTCGCGGCGGCTGGTGGAGTTCGGGCGGGGTGCGCGGGCCTATCTCTATTCGGGCGAGAAACCGGACAAGTTGCGCGGGCCGGAGCACCATGTCGCCTGGGTGGACGAGCTGGCCAAGTTCGCCTGGCCGCAGGAGACGTGGGACAATCTGATGCTGGGGCTGCGGCTGGGGGCCGCGCCGAAGGTGCTGGTGACGACGACGCCCCGGCCGATTGCGCTGGTGAAGAGGCTGGCGGCGGATGCCGGGGCCGCGGGGTCCCGCGTGGCGGTGACGAGCGGGGCGACGGCGGACAATGTGCATCTGCCGGCGGCGTTCGTGGATGAGGTGACGGCGCGTTACGGTGGGACGCGGTTGGGGCGGCAGGAATTGCTGGGGCAGATTGTGGAGGATGTGGAGGGGGCGCTTTGGACGCGGGACTTGGTGGAGGAGTGCCGTGTCCTTCGAGACGCGGCCTTCGACTTCGCTCAGTCCGCTCCTCAGGATGAGCGGTTCAATAGAATCGTCATCGGCGTGGATCCGCCGGTTTCGGCGGGCGGGGATGCTTGCGGGATCGTGGTTTGCGGGCTGGGCGATGACGGCCTCGCTTATGTGATCGCGGATCATTCGGTGGCCGGGCTGTCGCCGGAGGGCTGGGCGCGAGCGGTGTCGGCCGCGGCCGAGGCGCATGGCGCGGACCGGGTGGTGGCGGAGGGCAATCAGGGCGGCGAGATGGTGGAGAGCGTGCTGCGCGCGGCGGATTGCGCGCTGCCAGTGCGGCTGGTCCATGCGCGGCGCGGCAAGGCGGCGCGGGCGGAGCCGGTCGCGGCCCTGTTCGAGAGTGGCAGGGCGTGGTTTGCGGGCGCGTTTCCGGAACTGGAGGATCAATTGTGCGGGCTGCAGATGGGCGGGGGCTATGCCGGGCCGGGACGATCGCCGGACCGGGCGGACGCGATGGTCTGGGCGCTGACGGAGCTGATGCTGCGCGGGAAGGGCGAGCCGCAGGTGCGGGGATTGTGAGGCGGGCTTAGAAGGCGCCGAGGATAGCGCCGGCCCCCAAAATCAGGGCGGCGAGCGCCAGCACCAGGACGAACAAGCTGGCGAGATACGTGCCGGGCCTGGCGTCACGCGCGGCGGCGAAGTCGTAGGTTGCTGGCGGGATCGCGGTGCGCCAGCCGCCCGTGAGCCCAGGCGCGTTCATGGCGAGCAATACACTTGGCATCAGGACGTTGCGTTCGAGCCGCCCCTCCTCGGCCGTAAAGAACAATGTCAGCATAATGGCCCAGAATGCGATCGAGCTGATCACGACGACCCAAAAATAGGTGCGGTTCGCGCGGGTGGACACGGGCGGACCGAACCAGGCGAGACGAACCTTCACCGCCGAGATCAGGAGGATGACGACGGCGAGCAGAATCAGGGCCGCTTCGGCGATGGTCGGGGCGTGAAGCGCGGAGAACATGGTGCTGCTTACCGGCAAGGCGATGGCCGCGTCCACGGGCGTGCGGCAGTGGTTCGTTCCCCGCGGCCTTAGCGGAAGAACAGGAAGTAGAGAATCAGAACGACCGGCAGGGGAACGCCAAGCAGCCAGAGCAGGCAACCACGCTTCATCGAAATTCCCCTTTAACGGCAGGATGATGGGCCAACTGCCGACGAGGCGCGGCGTTCCGTTGGGGCATGCGAGGGTGGGAGAGCAAAAGTCGGTGTTGCGGGCTTTGACGGTCGCCTAGCGGCTCATCACGCTCAATGCCCACAGCGCATAGGCGAGGCCGAGGCACCAGGAGATCATGCCGAAGAGGACCCAGCCGCGCCCGTCGCTCCGGCGGGCGAATTCGTGTGGAAGCGGCTGGCGTTTGAGGACTCTCATCGAAGCGGTCTGACCGGAAATCCAGCCAAGGATGGTGGCGTTTACCAGCATCGTCGAGCCGGAAATGCCGCTCCCGGTTCGGGTGCTGGGTATCGCCACGATCAAGGCCAGCGAGAAGGCGATAATGAAGACCAGATCGACGCGGAACAGGCCGGGATTGGCGTCGGGGGAATAGGGCCGATCGTACCATGCCAGCCAGATCTTGCGCGCGGAGATGAAGAAGGCGGCGGGCGCGAGGATGAGCAGGGCCAGCAGGGCGGCGGAGACCAGGGAGGGCGGCAGCGCCATGCGTCAACCTGTCCGGCGTGGCGGGCGGTTGGGCGCGGCGCGGTGCGGAATAAGGCCCGGCCCGATCCGGAGAGCGCGGATCAGCTCAGCACCAGCCCGCGCCAGGGCGGATCGCGCCACACATCGGCGAGGACCCAGGCGGTGATCGCCAGCATGCCGAGCCAGAAGGCGAAAAGGAGCAATTGGAGCAGGGCGCGGCCGAGCGTCTTGCCGCTGCCCAGCACGCGGCCTTCCTGCACGGCGCTGACGCCGTGGCCGAGGCTGAAGAGGAAGACGGGGGCGACGATGATCGCGGTCGCGCGCGGGTCGCCATAGCTGATCAGCAAGGCGGCCAGCGCCCACATTGCCGGGACGATGAGCAGTTCGAGCCAGTAGCTGAACGGACGCTCGCGGCGGATGGCGTCGCGGCCCGACAAGGGGGCGAGGCCGGAGACGAGCGAGAAGAGGGCGATGCCGGCGGTCCCGGCATAGATGAAGGTGCTGAACCAGAATTCGTAGCTCATCCACATGGGGGGCAGCCTACACGGGTGGGGTGTGAGGGCAAGAGTGGGTTGCAGGCCGGGTCACCAGGGCGGGTTTCGCGCGACATCCACGAGTATCCAGGCACAGAATCCAAGGCCGGCGAGGGTGAACAGGGTCAGGAAGAAGCCGAAGAAGGCGCGGCCGACACGGTCGTCGCTGTCCGGCACATTGCCCTTCGCCAGCCTGGGCAGGGTCTCGCGCAGGAAGCCCGGCAGGTTGCAAATCAGGATCGGGGTGAAGAACAGGATCAGCGCGCGGCGATCGCCGAAATGGAGCAGGATCGCGACGAGCGTCCAGCAGGCCGCGAGGACGAGCAGCTGGAACCAGTAAAGGACCGGGGCGTCGCGGCGATATAGCCGGGCCTCGCCGATCGGCACCCGGCCCGAGACGAGGTGCCAGAGCAGGAAGGCGGCCGCGAGCGCCGAAAAGACCAACGCCCAATGGCTGTCGACGCTCATCGCAGCGGCCGGGCCGCGCAGGCGGCGAGGCGGCGGGCGTCGGCGGTGAGGCCATTGATCGGGATCCGGGCGAGGCGCTGGCCGGCGCGATAGAGTTCGAGGGTGCGCCCCCGTTGCAGGGCGCGCAGGAAGGGCTGCTGGCGGATGCCGAAGCGGTAGGTGGGGCCGGGACGGCCGGCATGATCGAGAATCATGGCGTTGAAGGCGGCGACGGTTTCGACCGGGCGGCCGTCGATGCGGACTTCGAGCCGGTACGCGGCTTCGGCGTCGGCGGCGTCCTCGGCCTCGGTGCGGTTGGTGGGATAGCCCTCCTCCGGCCAGAGCGGGGCAAGGCCGGGGCGGTGGAAGAGGATGGAATCGCTGAGGTCGCGCCAGCGGGTGAAGCGGAGCTGGACCCAGCTGCCGGCGAGGCTGGCGGTGAGGGTGCAATTGTTGCCGGGCTCTTCGTAGCGCCAGGGGTTGGGTTGCTTTGAAGTTTCCGCGCTGCGCGCGGCCACTCCACCACTTGCTTCGCGAGCGGTCCCCCTCCCCTGCAAATGCAGGGGAGGATTTAGGGCGAGGGCCGCGGCGATCGTGATTGCGAACATCAGAGGAGCGTAAGGGATGCGGTGGTTCGGTCGCAAGGCCGCTTCGGAGGCTCCGGGGCGGCCTTTTTTACTGGGTGCGGCTTGGGGTTCGGGCGGGGAGCTTTGGCCGCGATCCTATGAGGCGCAGGTGCGGGAGGCGTATCTCGGCAATGCCGTGGCGCAGAGGTGCGTGCGGCTGGTGAGCGAGGCGGTGGGGTCGGTGGCGGTGGATGAAGCCGGCGCCGAAGCGAAGGAGAGGCGTTGGCCTTCGGCCGACTACGTTTCGACAAGCTCAGGCAGAGTGGGTCTGCTGTTGTCCGGTGGCCTGCTCGAAACCGCCGCGACGCATTTGCTGCTGCATGGCAATGCGTTCCTGCATGTCGGGCTGGATGCGCGGGGCGCGCCGGGGCGGTTGTTCGCGTTGCGGCCGGAGCGGGTGAAGGTGGTGGCCGACGCAAGCGGGTGGCCGTCGGGGTATCGCTACAAGGCTGGAGGGGCCGAGCGGAGCTATGCGGCGGAGGCGGTGATCCATGTGCGGGGCGTGCATCCGCTGGACGATCATTACGGGCTGGGCTGCCTGGGCGCGGCGGCCGCGGCGGTGGCGGTGCACAATGCGGCGGCGCGGTGGAACAAGGCGCTGCTGGACAATGCGGCGCGGCCGAGCGGGGCTTTGGTCTACGATCCGGGCGACGGGAGCGTGCTGGCGCCGGCGCAGTACGAGCGGCTGAAGGCGGAGATGGCGGCGGAATTTGCCGGATCGGGCAATGCGGGCCGGCCGATGTTGCTGGAGGGCGGGCTGAAATGGCAGGCTTTGAGTCTGTCGCCCGCCGACATGGACTTTGTGGAGATCAAGGCGGCGGCGGCGCGGGAGATCGCTCTGGCCTTCGGGGTGCCGCCGATGCTGGTCGGGCTGCCGGGGGACAATGCTTACGCCAATTATCGCGAGGCGGTGCGGAGCCTTTGGCGGCTGACGGTGCTGCCGATGGCGGGGAAGATATTGGACGCGGTGGGGGAGCGGCTGGGACTCAGGCTTGCGGTGGATGCCGATCAGGTGAGCGCGCTGCATGCGGACCGGGCGGAATTGTGGGCGCAGGTGAGCGCGGCGGATTTTCTGAGCGTGGCGGAGAAAAGGGAGATGCTCGGCTTCTCCCGGGAGGCGGAATGATGACCGACAAGGCGATGGTGGCGCAGTTGATGCGGCAGGCGGAGGCGGAAGGCGCGGGGCTGGTGACGCTGCGGGCGCTGGTCGAGGAGGCGAGCGAATTGGGGGCGGACCGGGCGCTGACGACGCTTGGGCTGAGCGATCCGCGGGCGCGGCGCGATATGGATGAATTGCGCGAGCTGCTGCAGGCCTGGCGCGACGCGAAGAAGAGCGCCTGGACGGCGGTGGTGACCTGGGCGGTGCGGATCCTGCTGGCCTTGCTGGTGCTGGGGATGGCGGTGAAGATGGGGCTGTTCGGGCAGGTGACCGGCTGATGGTGCGGTTCGCCGGCTATGCGGCGGTGTTCGATCGGGTGGACAGCGGCGGCGATGTGGTGCGGGCGGGGGCGTTCGGGCGGCTGCCGGCGGCGGTGCCGCTGCTGTGGGAGCATCGGGCTGGGGTGCCGGTCGGCGCGATCGAGCATGTGTCGGAGGATCGGCGCGGGCTGAGGGTGATCGGACGGGTGACCGATGCGCGGGCGGCGCGGCTGCTGCGCGCGGGGGCGCTGGACGGGCTGAGCTTCGGCTATCGGGTCACTGCGGCGGAGGGGTCGCGGCCGCGGCGTTTGACGGGGCTGGAGCTGGTGGAGGTGAGCCTGGTGGCGTTTCCGATGCAGCAGCTGGCGCGGGTGCATGCGATTGCGCCGCCGGCTGGCTGAGATCGGGCAGGGTGTAATTGCCGTAATAATAGAAAAGCAGGCCGATCAGCGCGACCATGGGCAGCAGGCTCGCCCAGAAATTGCGGGTGAAAATCGGCACAAGGAACAGGGTGATGAAGAGCAGGTTGGCGATCACCCATTCGGTGAAGGCCGTGCCCCAGACGAAAGCGCCGGTTAGGAAACCCGGAAGCTCGATCAGCAGGGTGTTGAGCAGGAAGGGCGCGGCGAGCAGGCCGAGGATCCATGTCTTGCGGTCGTGGAAATAATCGTCGAGCGATTTCCATTCGGTCGCGCTGCGCGGGACGGCCATGACCGCGGCGACGAAATAGGAGACCGCGATCAGCGTCGGGACGAGCAGGCCGGAGAGGTTGAGCGGCACGCCGCGCAGCTTCATCCAGGCGTCGAGGAAGGTGACGATGATCTCGAGGAAGATCAGCATGCCCACCGTCGGGGTCAGCCAGCCCCAGCTTGGACGGACCGGCGCGCGCAGGAGGTTCGCATAGCCGAGCATCAGCTCGGCCAGCGCGAAGCCGAGCAGCAGGCTGTAGATGGTGAAGAAGAATTCGAAGGCGTCCACGGCCGACTCTTCGGGGAAGGCGCGGCGGGGATCAAGTGTCGGTGGGCGGGGTCCTGAGCTCGCCGCATTTGGCGTCGGCGAGGGTGAAGACGAGCCCGGCGGCCAGCCCGCCGAGCAGGTACCAGGGCAAGGTGTCGGGATCGAAGCGGGTGCCGGTGAGGCCGATGCCGAAGCCGCGCGACCAGCTTTCGGGCAGGAAGGCGAGCAGGAGGAACATCGCCAGCGCGCCGAGCAAGGCGTCGGCGGCGGCGCGGATGGGGGTGGGCAGGGCGATGGCCCTGCGGTGGCCGAGCAGCAGGATGATGAACAACACGCCCAGCGCGAGCTTGACGGCGAGGCCGACCCGGTCGGTCATCAGCCACATGGCCGACAAAGCGCTGCCGGAACCGGCATGGCCGGTCGCGGCGATCAGGAAAGCGGGCAGATAGAAAGCGACGATCCAGGCCAGCAGCATGCCGAGGACCAGGCAGCGGGGCCGGAACGGGCGGTGCGGGCGATCGAGGCGGGGGCGCATAAGGCTGACAGGTCCGTTTCAGGCGGGGTCGCGGCGGAGGCGTTCGGCTTCCTTGCGGATGAGTTCGTAGACGGTGCGGACGTTGGCAATGTTGTCGAAGGAGGCGATCAGCCCCTGCGGGCGGCGGACGGGGAGATCGACGCCCTGCGCCGGCCAGGCCTGCGGCAGGTTGAAGAAGATCGAGCCGACCCGGTTGGCGCCTTCGGTCAGGTTGAGCGGAGCGACGTCGTCCAGATCGGTCGCGTCCAGGCGCGGGCCGGTGAGGCGGAGCAGGCGGCGGTCGGTGACGGCGTAGATGGTGCGCTTGCGGACGAAGAGATTGAGCAGGGGGCGGCCGAAGACCATGAACAGGCCAGCGAGGATGAACGGGATGCCGAAAGCGGAAAACCAGATCTCGCCAGCGAGCACGTAGCTGAAGAAGGTCCAGAAGCAGGCGAAACCGAGAAATACGAGACCGAAGGCAAGGCCGCTGCAGTTGAACGGGGCGCCACGCGTCGGCCGGCCAGTCCAGAGCAAGCGCTCGCCGGTAAGGAGGAAGGGCTGGAATTGCCCGCGATCCGCGGCGGCGGTGTCGATCATCGGGATAGTTAGACGGGGCGGGCCGTAAATGGGAAGGGGCGAGGTGCGGAAGCGTCGCGGCCCGTGCAGAGGTTTCTCGGATGACGGCTTTGGCTTGACGGCGAGATGACAGAAACTGGCGGAGGATTAAGATGAGGGAATGAAGTCGGGCATTCTGGCTATCTTCGGCATCCTGGCAATCGCCGCCATCCTGGCCGTGCTGGCCATGTTCGGCACGCCGCAGGGTCCGCGACCGCCGCGAATTGCCGACGAAGCCTGCGGCGTGCGCGAGGGAGATTTCATCGTTCAGCGGCGCTATCGGGATTGCGTCGATCTGCTCGAAAGCGAGCGCATCCGCGGTTTCTGGCTGGTGGGCCTGGAGGAATCGGGCTTCGTCCCGGAAGGCGAGGCGCCGCCGCCGGTGCGGATCCTGTCCGACGACAGGCTCGGTTCGGAAGCGCCGACCTGGCTCGATGCCGGATGGCCCGAACAGCAGCGCCTGCTGGCGCGCGTCCCCGAGCCGGAAGGGGTGGGGGACGCATCGGTCTATGCGGTCGAATTCATTGGCCGGCGGGCGCGTGATCCGGGCGAATATGGCCACAACGGCTATTACCGGCACCTGATCATTCTCGACCGACTGGTTTCGATCCGGCCGGCCGGCAAGGTCCGCACCCGCATCGAGATGCTCGGCCTGAGTTGCTGGATCGACGACTGCGACGAGGAAATGGCGCGGCGGGACGGGCGGCTGCGGGACTAGGGCGTCTTTCGGCTCGTCTGCGAGCGGCCCGGTCGCTCTAGATTCTTGATTTTCCGCGTTTCCCGAGTCGCCGGGCGATGCCACCCGGCTTGAAATCGCTCTAGAGGCGGGGGAAGGGCGAGGCGGACGATCGGGCCGGGGGCGCATCGACATTCTCGCCGGTGCGGAGACGTGCGACCATGCGGTGGACGTCGCGACCGTCCGGGATCCGGTAGAAATTGATCGCGCGGGCGACGGAAGGCACCCAAAACTCGAAACCGGGTCGAAGCCACAGGCCGAACGGCGAGTGCCGGGGGTCGAACAGGATCGAGGCGGCTCCATCCGCATGTTCCTGCAGTTCGAGACCAGGCAAGGCGGCCAGGTCGAGACTTGAGAAGCGCGCGGACGGCTTGCGATCCAGCCGCAAGATCCGGCGATTGGATACGGCATAGAGGTGGCGGCGCCGGATGATGGCGTCATGCAGGAAACGCCCGAGCAGGACGTACAGACCCAGCGCCAGGAATGCGGTCCCGAAAAGGATGAATGCGGAAGGGGCTCCGGTACTCCAGACGCCCACGTTCCAGACAATGATGACGCTGCAGAATAGCAGGCTGACCGGGATCAGCCACATATCGTCCGACCGCAACACGATACCCTGATGCGGGGCACCGGACCAAAGCAAGCGCTCGCCGGGTAACAGGTAGGGCGCGAAAGCCTGCTGGTGATCGAACCGCATGCGACGCGATTAGAGAGGGGAAAAGCCGAAGGAAAGGAAGGCCGGCGGCGGATCAAGTCCGGGATGGCGATGCTTGGGTGTGACGACAAGGCGGCTTCGGCCGCCTTTTTCTTTGGGTGAAGAGGAGAGGGTAATGGTGGAAGTGACGGAGAATCTGGAAGGCTCGTTCGAGGCGCTTGAGGAGAGCCATGTCGAGGCGGAGGCGTTGCGGGCGGAGGTCGCGGCGTTGACGGCGCGGATCGCCGAGAGCGAGCGGCCCTTGCTGTCGGGTGCGAAAGCGGAGGCTTCGCCGTTCGTGGAGCGCTATTTGCGGCGCGGGCTGGAGCATGGCGTCGAGCTGAAGGCGATGTCGGGCGCCAGCGACGCGGCGGGCGGCTATGCTGTGCCGGACGAGATCGATGCGGCGATCGAGCGGGTGCTGACCGCCATCTCGCCGATCCGGGCGATTGCGAGCGTCGTGAAGGTGGGCAGCGCCGGTTATCGCAAGCTGGTGACGAGCGGCGGGACGCCGTCCGGCTGGGCGAGCGAGACCGGGGCGCGGGCGGAAACTGCGACGCCGGTCTTCCATGAGGTGGCGCCGCCGAGCGGGCATCTGTTCGCCAATCCGGCGGCGAGCCAGGCGATGCTGGACGATGCCGCGTTCGACGTCGAGGCGTGGCTGGCCGACGAGATCGCGCGGGAATTCGCGCGGGCCGAGGGGGCGGCGTTCGTGTCGGGAAATGGCACGAACAAGCCGAAGGGCTTCCTGGCGGCGACGTCGACCGACGAGGTGGACGGGGTGCGGGCATTCGGGTCGCTGCAATTCATCAAGACGGGCGCGGCCGGGGCGTTTCCGGGAAGCAATCCGCAGGACAAGCTGATCGACCTGGTGCAGGCGCTGCGCGCGCCGTACCGGCAGGGGGCGGTTTTCGTGATGAACAGTGCGACCGCGGCGCGGATCCGAAAGTTCAAGACGACGGACGGTGCGTTCCTGTGGCAGCCGGGTCTGGTTTCGGGGCAGCCGGATACTTTGCTGGGCTATCCGCTGATCGAGGCCGAGGACATGCCGGACGTGGCGACGGATGCGCTGTCGATCGCCTTCGGCAATTTCCGCGCCGGTTATCTGATCGCCGAGCGGCAGGAGACGCAGATCCTGCGCGATCCGTTCACCAACAAGCCGTTCGTCCACTTCTACGCGACGCGGCGCGTGGGCGGGCAGGTGATGAACAGCGAGGCGATCAAGCTGCTGAAGTTCAGCGCCTAGCTCCGTTCCGCTCGCGCAAGGGCGCGAGCGGCCCCTCCACCATGCTTCGCATGGTCGCCCTCCCCTCGAAAACGAGGGGAGGATTTTGGGGAGATTATCATGTCCCTATTCTTTGCCGATCTGGTGCGGGAGGCGTCTTACGGGACGGGGACCGGGGCGCTGCCGCTGGCGGGGGCGTTGCCGGGGCATCGGCGCTTTGCTGATGCGGTGCCCGAGGGCGCGACGTTCCTCTATTGCATCGCCGGGGTGACGCATCCGGGCGAGTGGGAGACGGGCCAGGGCGCAATCGCAGACGGGCTGCTGGTGCGGTCGGCGGCGGCGTCTTCGGACGGGGAGGCGGCGGTGGCCTTCTCGCCGGGGCTGAAGACGGTGGCGCTGACCGCCACGGCGCACTGGTTCGCGCAGCAGGAAGCGAGCGGCGGCGGGCCGATCGAGGTCGAGGATGTCGAGGGGCTGGCGGCGGCGCTGGCCGGCAAGGCGGCGACGGGTCATCACCACGATGCTGCCTATGCGGCGAGCGGACACGATCATGATGTGGACTATGCCGCCGCCGGACACGATCATGCCGGCGTCTATGCGCCTTCGGGGCATCATCATGACGGCGCTTATCAGCCGCTGGACGCGGAGCTGGGCGCGCTGGCGGGGCTGAGCTCGGCGGCGGACCGGCTGCCTTATTTCACCGGGGCCGGGACGGCGGCGCTGGCGGCGTTCAGCGCGGCGGGGCGGGCGCTGGTCGACGATGCCGACGCGGCCGCCCAGCGGGCGACCTTGGGCCTGGGGAGCGCGGCGACGCAGGCGACCGGGACGTCGGGGGCGAATGTGCCGCTGCTGAACGGTGCCAACAGCTGGAGCGCCGCGCAGAGTTTCTCGGGTCATGTGATCTGCGGCGCGCGCGTGTCCGGCGCGGCCGGCGGCATCTTCGGCGGCATCATCGCGGCGCGCAACGTGGATGGCATCACGTTCCAATATTATGGCGGGACCGGCTACATCTTGCCGATCACCGTCGCCGGGGCCGCGATGCCGCTGAGCATCGGCGGATCGCAGGTCGGGATCAACATCAGCGGCGGCGACCGCCTGACGATCAATGCCAGCGCCGCCAATTTCATCGTGCCGATCCAATATGCCGGGAACCAGGTGGTCGGCGGGCGCCGCACGGGCTGGAGCGCGGCGAGCGGGACGGCGGCGCGGACCGGGTTCGCGACCTCGACCGTGACCACGGCCGAACTCGCGGAGCGGGTGAAGGCGCTGATCGACGATCTCACCGCTCACGGGCTGATCGGCGCATGAGCATGGACGGGCGGGCGATCGCCGCCGGGGCGGTGAGCGATACCGGACTGCGGCGGCTGGCGACGGAGCTGGGCGGGCCGCGGCCGGCGGGAACGGTGGAGGGTGCGGGGCCTGAGCGTGAGCAGATCTCGGCGCCTGGTCGCGAAGCCGCCACCCGCGCGACCCGGCCCTAGGACCCTCACCCTCCCACCGCTTCGCGGCGGGTCCCTCCCTCTCCTTGAACGGGAGAGGGGAAAGGAGAAAACATGAGCTTCTATCTGAAGGATCCGCAATCGCGGGTCGATTATGCGATCGACTGGGGCGGCGGCTATCTCGACGGGCAGACGATCGCCGCGAGCAGCTGGGCGGTGACGCCCGCCGAGCCTGGCGGGATCGCGGTGGACGGGTCGAGCTTCGACCTGCTGCGGACCGCGGCGACGTTGACCGGCGGGGTCGCCGGACATGTCTACAGCGTCGGCAATCGCGTCACTTTGTCCGACGGGCGGGTGGACGAACGGTCGCTGATCATTCGCGTGGAGGAACGGTGATGGCGGAGGTGGCGCCCGCGCCGGTCGCGGTGGCGGAAGTGAAGGCTCTGCTGCGGATCGCGACGAGCGAGGAGGATGCCCTGATCGCCGGTTTCGTGCGCAGCGCGGCGGCATCGTGCGAGGCCTTCATCGGGCGGGCGCTGATCGTGCGGGAAGTGGCCGAGACGATCGCGGCTACGGGCACGTGGACGCGACTGGCGGCGGCGCCGGTGCGGTCGATCGATACGGTTGCGGCGCTGTCGGCGGACGGCGGCGAGGTGGCGCTGGCTGCCCCGGACTATGCGATCGACGTGGACGCGGCCGGCGAGGGCTGGGTGCGGGTGCCCTGGCGCGGCACAAGCGGCCGGGCGGCGGTGACGTTCAGCGCGGGGCTGGCGGAGGACTGGAACGGCGTGCCGGAGCCGCTGCGGCAGGGCATCGCCCGGTTGGCGGCGCATCTCTATGCGGCGCGCGGAGAGCATGAGGGGCCGCCGCCCGCGAGCGTCGCGGCCCTGTGGCGGCCGTGGCGGCGGCTGCGGCTGGGCTGATGTTCGAGCGGCTGGAGCAAAGCGGTGAGGCGCTGGCGCGGGAGCGCGCCGGGGAGCGGCGGGAGCGGATCGCCCGGCGGATCGCGGCGGCGGTGCCGGGAGTCGCGGTCGGCATCGACGGCGACGCGGTGAACATTTCCGGGCGCGGGCTGGCACGGCGTTACGACCGGTCGGCCGCCTTGCGCTGGGGCATAAAGGAGGCTTGCGATGAGTGACGAGGGAGCGGCCGGCGCGCTGGCGGCGGCCTTGCTGGCGGCTCTGCGCGAGGTGCCGGGGCTGAGCCAGGTCGCGGACGGGCGGCCGGTCCAGGCTGGCGATGCGGCAGCGACGATCGAGATCGGGCCGGAAAGCGACTGGGGGCACAAGAGCGGCGCCGGGGCGGAATTGCGCTTCGCGGTCACCATCGCGTGCGGCGGCGAGCAGCCGGGGCGGGTGCGCGGGCTGATTGCCGCGGCACGGGCGCGGCTCGAGGCGATCGGGCCGGAGCCTGGGTCCGGCTGGCGGCTGGTGACGCTGGCGATGGTGCGGTCGCGCTCGGTGCGCGAGGATGGGCCGCGCTGGCGCGGATCCCTGGATTACCGGGCGCGGATGTTGCGCGCGTGAGCCGCCTCAGCGCGGGGTGGTAGCGTCCTCGAACCGGGCCTTGGTGTTGGCGCGGGCGTCCTCGACTTCCATCGTCGTGATTTCCTGTATCTCGGCCGCGGGTACGCGCAGCGAGGCCTGCTGGGCGCGGATCGCTTCGCGGAAGGCGCGTTCCTCGTTCATGCATTGCTGCGCCAGGGCCGTCTCGAACGCGGCGAGTTCGGTGCGTTCCCGCGCCTGAGCCTCGGCATAGCTGAACAGGCAGCGGCTGAACGCCTCACGCGAGGCACGGGTGGGATCGGGCTGCGTCGCCGCCATCGCGGCAAAGCCAAGTAGCGAAGAAATAAGCATTTTTCGTTCCCCCGAACGACTCGAACCAATGTGGAGGAGAATGAGCCATGAGCGCGCAAAAGGGAAGTGCATTCCTGTTGAAGGTCGGCGATGGCGGCTCGCCGATCGTCTATGCGACGGTCGCGGGGCTGCGGACCACGCAGCTGAGCGTGAATGGCGAGGCGGTGAACGTCACGTCCAAGGATAGCGGCGGCTGGCGGGAGCTGCTGTCGGGCGCGGGCGTGCGCTCCGTATCGGTGGCGGGGAGCGGAATCTTCACCGGCTCGGCGGCGGAAACGCGGCTGAAGGGCAATGCGCTCGGCGGCATGCTGGACGATTACGAGCTGAGCTTCGAGGGCGGGGAAAGGATGCGCGGGCGCTTCCTGGTGACGCGGCTCGACTATGCGGGCGACTATAATGGCGAGCGGACCTACACGCTGGCGCTGGAGAGCAGCGGCGCGGTGAGCGCGGTCTGATGGCCAATCCAGTGCGGGGCGAGGAAGAGCTTTGCGTCGGGGGGACGCGGCTGGTGCTGCGGCCGAGCTTCGAGGCTCTGGTCGCGGCGGAGGGCGACCTGGGATCGCTGTTCGCGCTGGTGGAGCGGGCGGCGGAAGGGCGGTTGACGCTGGCCGAGACTGTGGGGCTGTTCTGGCATTGCGTGCGGGAGCGGCCGGAGGGGCTGACCCGCGAGCATGTCGGCGCGGCGGTGGCGGAGGCGGGGCTGGCGAAGGTGGCGCCGGTGCTGAAAGGGCTGCTGCGGCAGATCCTGCAAGGTGCAATTTGAACCCCGCGAAAGTGGTACTTTCGCGGGAACCCGGGTTTAGCGATTGCGCGGGGCGGCTGGCGGGGCTTGCCGGGGCCCTGCTCGGGTGGCGGCCGGAGGAATTCTGGCGGGCGACGCCGTCGGAACTGGGCGCGGTGGTCCGGGCGATGGCGGGGGACGCTGGCGATGGCGCGAGCGCGGCGGACCTCGCGCGGTTGAGGGAGATGTTTCCCGATGGATGAGGAAATCGAGCGGCTGATCGTCAGCGTGCGGGCCGATACGGGTGCGTTCGCCCGGGACGTGGCGGCGATGCGCAGCGAACTGGACGGGCCTTTCGCCAGCGGCGTGGAGAGGGCCGGACAGCGGCTCGAGAGCGCGCTGGTGCGGGCAGTGCGGACCGGCAAGTTCGGCTTCGAGGAATTGAAGGCGACGGTGCTGGCGATGATGGGCGATATCGCGGCGGCGGCGATCCGCGGCGGGATCGGCGCGGCGACGGGCGGGCAGGGACTAGGCGGCTTGCTGAGCAGTCTGTTCAGCAGTCTGCTGGGCGCGCCGGGGCGGGCGACGGGAGGCCCGGTGGCGCCGGGGCGGGCCTATCTGGTCGGCGAGCGCGGGCCGGAATTGTTCGTGCCGACGGCGAGCGGGCGTGTCGAGACGCTGGCGTCGGCGGGCGGGCGCGCGGTGCAGGTGAATGTGACGATCAATGCCCCGGCGGGGGGTGAGGCGCGGGCACTGGGCGCGAGTTCGCGGCAGGTGGCGCGGGCGGTGAAGGCAGTGCTGCAGCGGGTGGATTAGGGCCGGCGCGCTCGACCTTTCTCGCGGCACGCAGGAAGAGCGGCCCGGCAGCAAGCGGAAGCGCGATGCAGAATAGGAACAGCTGCCAAGCGTCGAAAATAAATGACGGCTTGATCAGGAAAATGAGCGTCAGCGGAAGGCAGGCAGTGAACGGTGCCCAAATCAGCGACCAGCCCCATTTTCGGAGGCTTTGCACGCGGCCAAGGTGCTCGGCGTTGCGCGTGATCGAGGCGATGAGGCCGGGGTCGACCTCCTGACCATCATCCTGGAACACCCGCACGTCGCGGATGGCGTCGATCTGCATGCTGCGCGCTTTCGCGGCTGCCTCGCCCAAGGTCTTGCGCGTGCGGACCTTGATGCGGCCATTGAGCGTGCCCGTAATCTTGTAAGGCATGCGACGATTTTAGTCCGTCGCATGCCTTCGGCAATGGGCGCCGGCCGAAACCGTCAGCGCGGGGTTTCGGGCATCGCCACGAGGGCGGCGCGGGTGTGGGTGCTGCGGAGATCGTTGTCGTCGCCATGAGTGACGACGGTAAGGCCGTCGAGCGGGATGGTGACGTAGCGGTCGGGCGTGGTGTCCTCGATTTCGACGAGCAGGCCGGTGACGGCGCCGGAGGCATCGGTGACGACGCGCTCGACCTCGCCGATTTCGGCGCCGGTCGCGTCGAGCAGTTCGGCATCTTCAAGCTGCCGGCGAGTGAGGCCCAGAGCAAGGACCGGCTCGGCCATGTTCGTCGTCTGGGCGGCCACGGGCGCGGGCGCGGGTGCTGCCGTCCCGGCTGCCGGAGTAGCAGTGGGCTGACCGTTGCCGCAGGCAGTGAGAGCGATCGAGGCGGCGGCGGTTAACAGTGGCAGGTACATTCTGGGCTCCGTTTCTGAGGATTCGGGCGAAGAATACATCGGGAAGCCGGATGTTTCCCGCGCCATCGCTTTTGCGGTTTCATCCAATGACGGGGCTATCCTTGGGGTCTGTCGGTCAAGCTGCGGATGAATCAGGGAGTGGGCGGCACCTTTGTTTCGTCGCCTGGCAGAAACCAGATTGCGCGGACGATACAGCCGGCAAGAATGAGCGCCAGGCCAATCGCGAACACCCCGTTTGCGGCCCAGTTTAGAAGCAGTGAGCCTATCGTGGCCGTGTAGGTCGGATGGCTCGCTGATGAAATTGCGATGACCAGCAGTACGGCCGAGACGATCAAGGCCACGCTCCCCAAAACGAGCAGCATCGAACCGTCTGGACGGCGAAGTTCTCGTGGTGCGGACCGCGCCAGCGATCCTGCGTCGCTTTCGATCTGCCGCCCGCAAACCGAGCAGCGGCCTGTTTCCGGTGCCACGGCACCATCGCAAAATGGACAATCGCTCACGCCGGTCGCCTCCCCTTTTCGACCAGTGCGGTCTCCTCGGAACAAGGATTAGGAAATGCCGCACTGGCTCGCGCTCATTGGGAGCATCAAATCGACGGGCTTCGTCAAGCGGTTCGCGGCACGGCTTTGGACGGTGGATTTTCCTCGGCCGATGATGGCGAGCGTTTGCACGATCGGGCCGAGCACCTTGCGTGTGGAGTGCCTGTTTTACCGCAGGGACGATCTGGCCGGGTTGATCTGGGCTTCCGAGGACACAGCGGACCATCCGCTGCTGCGCTATGAGACGGACCGGGATTTCCGGCGGTGCCGACTCAGCTTCCGGTGGCGGTCTTCGGGCATTCGCAAGCTGGACGAGGCGCATGGGCCGACGCTGACGATAGAGGGGCGGGATGCGGAGGGCGCTCCGGCGTCCTGGCTGGTGCGGCTGTGGAATTATGCCGTGGGCGATCCCGAGGATGCTTTGGTGAGCCTGGACTTTGCCGCGCTGCAGGCCGGGTTCGCGCCGGGCGGGGAGGCGGTGTTCGCGGGCGATGTGGACCGGATATTCGTGTCGCTGGTGGCGCCGGATTATGACGGGAGCGATGCGGCGCTGGCGGCGCCGGCCGATGGGTGGGTCGAGGTCTCGGAGCTTGCCTGCGGCGGGTCGGGATCGGTGCTGGCGTGCGGCGAGGCCTTGGTGCCGGAGCATAAGCTGCGGATCGCGACGGGCTATGACGATCTCTATCATCTGACGCCGGAGCGGGTGTTGGGGCAGGCCTTGGCGCTCGGCTATCGCGGGGCGCTGAACCACTATGTCGGGATGAGCCATTATTTCCGGCTTGGGGACGACGGGCTGGTGGATGACGGGGCGGCGCTGAACGGCCCTTGCGCGGCGTGGCATCGGGACTTTGCGATGCGGGCGAAGGCGCTCGCATTCGAGCCGATCTTCTCGCTGAGCTATGAGTTGCTGGATCAGCATACGCCCGCGGCGTGGAAGCAGAGGGCGGCGGACGGATCGCCGGGGCTGACCGGTTGGGAGCCGCCTTCGGCCTTGCTGTCGCCGGCCAATGGCGAGGCGATGGCGTGGCTGCAAGGCGTCGCGGCTGCGTTCGCGCAGATTGCGGTCGAGGCGGGATTGCCGGTTCGGTTCCAGGTGGGCGAGCCGTGGTGGTGGGTGACGGCGGACGGGCGGATATGCCTGTATGACGATGAAGCGGTGGCGGCGTTTGCGCCGGTGCCGATCGCCGACGTGCGCGGGCCGCTGGATGCGGCGCAGCAGGCGACCTTGGACGCGGCCGGGGAGATGCTGGCGGGATCGACGACCGATCTGTGCGCGGCGGTGCTGGCGGTGGCGCCCGAGGCGGAGTTGCTGTTGCTCGCCTATCTGCCGGCCGTGCTGGACGCGGCGGCGCCGGAACTGAAGCGGGCGAACCTGCCGGTCGGCTGGGCGGCGCCGGCCTTCGATGTGCTGCAGCTGGAGGATTATGATTGGGCGTCGCGCGGATCGCATGGCGCGACGGCGCGTGGGATCGCGGAGGCGACTTCGCGGCTGGGCTATCCGGTGAGCGAACAGCATTATTTCGCGGGGTTCGTGCTGAATAGTGAGGATGCCGGGCAGTGGCAGGCGATTGGCGAGGCGGCGGAACGGGCGTTCGCGCGGGGGACAGCGGAGGTGTTTGTGTGGGCGCTGCCGCAGGTGCTGCGGGACGGGTTCGTGTGGTTCGATATGGGAGGTGCGGCGGTGGAGGCGTTTCACGATGTGAGCTTTCCGATCGCGATCGGGCGGGAGGCGAGCGTGGAGCCTTCTTTCTCGACCGCGATCGTCGAGACGGCGGGCGGAGCGGAGCAGCGCAATGCCGATTGGGCGGACGCGCGGATGCGCTACGATGCCGGGCCGGGCGTACGGAGCGAGGCAGAGCTGCAGGAGTTGATCGCCTTCTTCCGGGCGCGGCGCGGGGCGGCGGCGGGGTTCCGGTTTCGCGATCCTTTCGACGACAGTTCGAACGGGATGACCGGGTTGCCGGGCGCGGCGGATCAGGCGTTGGGCGACGGCGACGGGGTGCGGACCGATTTCGGGCTGGTGAAGGATTATGACGGGCAGGAGCGGCGGATCACGCGGCCGGTTGGCGGCACATTGCGGGTGTCGGTGGGCGGCGTCGAGCAGGTGAGCGGGTGGACGCTCGAGCCGGGCGGGATTGTGTCGTTCGCGGTGCCGCCGGGAGAGGGCGCGGCGGTGCGGGCGGGCTATCGCTTCGACGTGCCGGTGCGGTTTGCGGAGGATCGGTTGGAGGTCAGCCGGGCGACCTTCCTGGCGGGCGAGGCGGTCAGTGTGAAGCTGGTGGAGGTTCGGGAGTAGGGTCGCGAATCAGCGCGTGAACCATCCAGCCGATACTCGACCATATCGACAGTAGCGCACTCGTGACGATGACGATCAGGATCGCTTCGAACAGGATTGGCGCAGCAGTCGAGCCTACCATCCACGCCGCCAAGGCCGAGGCCAAAAGAATGATGAGGGCGAGCCAGGTCGCGCCCAGCAGGTAGAGCCGGGCGACATACCATCGTGGCGTGAAATCGCGTTGCAGGCGCACTTTCGGCACAAGAAGAAGCGGAGCAGTCGCCAGCATTGCCGCCGCCGAGCCCAACATGGCCGGCAAGAAGGCGCTGAGTGTCTGCCGCGGCCAGGCAGCGACCGTCCAGACCACGATCGTCACTATGACGAGTGAACCTCCGGCGAACAGGGCCAGGCCCTTTCGGCGGAGCGGCATGGATTCGGGCGCGGACACGGCTGGAGCTTAGCCTCGGTTCCGGATCAACAGAAGTAGATGCCGGATCAAGTCCGGCATGACGGGAGGTGGCGCATGCCCGACTTCATCAAGCGCGACCTGACCACCGCCTGCCTGTGCTGGCGGCTGGTGCGCGCGGACGGCGTGGCGTTGGGGTTTGCGACGCATGACCGCGATCTCCTCATCGACGGGCTGGTCTATCGGGCGGCGCCGGGGATGCTGCCCTCGGCGGTGAGCGTGTCGGACGGGTTCGATGCGGACACTGTCGATGTGAAGGGCGCGCTGTCGAGCGATGCGATCACGGCCGCGGATCTGAAGGCGGGGCGCTGGGACGGGGCGGCTTTGACCATCTTCATGACGGACTGGGAAGCGCCCGGGGCCGAGATACTGCATGTCGCGCGCGGGACGCTGGGCGAGGTGAGCGTACAGGGCGAGGCGTTCGAGGCGGAATTGCGCGGGCCGACGGCGGCGCTGGATGCGGCGGTGGTGGAGCAGACTTCGCCCACCTGCCGGGCGAGTCTGGGCGACAAAAGGTGCCGGGTGGATATGGCCGGGCGGGTGCGGCTGGCGCGCGTGGTGGAGACTGATGGCTCGGCTTTGACCCTAGATTTGGCGGAGCCGGTGGCGGGTGCGTTCGGCTTCGGGCGGCTGCGCTGGATCGGCGGGGCGAATAGCGGGCTGGCGAGCGCGGTGCGCGGATCGGAGGGGGCGGTGGTGACCTTGCGGGAGCCGCCGGTGTTTGCGCCGGTGGCGGGCGATCTGGTCGAGCTTTCGGAAGGCTGCGACCGGCGGTTCGAGACGTGCGTGGCGCGGTTCGGCAATGCGGTGAACTTCCGGGGAGAGCCGCATCTGCCGGGGAATGATCTGCTGATGCGATACTGAGGTTACCGCCGCTTCGCGGCGGCCCCTCCACCATCCGCCTTCGCCAAGGCTTCGGCGGACGGTCCCCCTCCCCTCGAAAACGAGGGGAGGATTTTCATGTGAAGGAGAGAGACGATGCGGCTGCGGGCTTGCCTGGCTTTGTTGTGCCTGATGCTGGCGGGGTGCCAACATCTGCCGGATGGATTGGTGATCGACCTGGAGAATCGGTCGGTGTCGGTAGGGCCGTGCCGCTGCGCGCTGCCCGACGGGCCGGTGCTGCCCGTGGAGGCGCTGGCGAAGCCGCCGGTGCCCGAGCCGGAGCTGGAGCCCGCGCCCGCGCCCGCGCCGGAACCGGTGGCCGAGCCCGACCCGGAACCCGAACCGGAACCTGCGCCCGCGCCGGAGAGCGAGGCCAAAGATGCGCCTGAATGAGGTGGCCACGCGGGCGCGGGCGTTGATCGGCACGCGGTTCCGGCCGCAGGGGCGCGGGCCAGGCGGGCTGGATTGCATCGGGCTGGCGGCAGAGGCGCTTGGACTAAGCGAGGCGCGGCGGGACTATGCGCTGCGCGGCGGCGATCTGGCGGCGCTTGAGTCCGGATTGGCCGAGGCCGGGCTGGTGCGGGTCGAGAACAAGGCAGCGGGGGACGTGATCGTGCTGCGCTCCGGGCCGGGACAGCTGCATCTGGGCGTGTGGACCGGCGTCGGCCTGGTTCATGCCGATGCCGGGCTGCGGCGCGTGGTCGAGCGGCCGGGAGCGTTGCCCTGGCCGGTGGCGAGCATCTGGCGGAAGGCCTGAGGCGATGGCGACCCTGATCCTGACCGCCGCCGGCAATGCGCTTGGCGGGCCGATCGGCGGCGCGATCGGGTCCGTGCTGGGGCAGGCGATCGACGCGGAATTGTTTTCGCCCAAGGCGCGGCACGGCCCGCGGCTGGGCGAACTGGCGGTGCAGACATCATCCTATGGCAGCGCGATTCCGAAACTGTTCGGGACGATGCGGGTCGCGGGGACGGTGATCTGGGCGACCGACCTGATCGAGCGCCGGGCCACGAGCAGCAACGGCAAGGGGCGGGCGAAGACGATCGATTATTCGTACGTCGCCAATTTCGCGGTGGCTTTGTCGGCGCGGGAGATAATGTCGGTCGGGAGAATCTGGGCCGACGGCAAGCTGCTGCGCGGCGCGGGCGGCGACTTCAAGGTACGGACGGGGTTCCGGCTGCATCCGGGAGATGAGGAGCAGGCGGTCGATCCATTGATCGCGGCGGCGGAAGGCGCGGGCGGGGCGCCTGCCTGTCGCGGCATCGCCTACGCGGTGTTCGAGGAAATGGAACTTGCGGAGTTCGGCAACCGGATTCCGTCGTTGAGCTTTGAGATCGTGGCGGATGCGGGCGCGGTCGAGGTGGCGCGGATCGGTGCGGCGCTGAGCCGGGAGATCGTTGCGGGCGACGGTTCGGGCAGCGTCGTCGGCTATGCGGCCAGCGGCGACAGCGTGCGCGGGGCGATCGAGGAACTGGCGGCGCTCGACGGGCTGAGCCTGGTGGAGAATGATGCCGGCCTTGTCCTGGGTCCGCCCGGCGAAGCGGAGGCGGCGCCGGTCCCGGCTTCCGAAAGCGGCAAGCGCAGGCTGGTACGGCAAAGCGCGGCGAGCGTGCCGGGGGAAGTCACGCTGGCCTATTACGAGCCCGAGCGGGATTATCAGCCGGGCCTGCAGCGCGCCGCGATAGGTCCTGCCGGGGCCGGACGGAACGAGCGGCGCAGCGTGGCCGCGGCGATGGGCGCGCAGGCGGCGAAGCAGCGGGCCGAACGGCGACTCGATGCGGCCTGGGCCGAACGGGTGACGGCGACAATATCCTACGGCTGGCGCAGCGCGGACGTGCGGCCCGGCGCGGTGCTGACGCTCGCGGGTGAAGCCGGGGCCTGGCGGGTGCGGCGGTGGACTCTGGGCGACATGATCGTGACGCTCGACCTGGTCCGGGTTGCGGCGGGAGACGCGCTGGTTGACGGCGCGGGCGCGGGGCGGCCGGTCAGCGAACCGGATTTGCCGCATGGGCCGACCGAGTTGCGGCTGCATGACCTGCCGCTGGCGGAACTGGCGTCCGGCGGCAGGCCGGTGCTGGCGGCAATGGCGGCGGGGAGTGCGCCGGGATGGCGCAGGGCGGAATTGTCGATGAGTTCGGACAGCGGCGCGAGCTGGCAGGATATCGGGCCGACCGCGGCGCCGGCCGTGGCCGGGGCGACGATCGGCATGCTGCCGGCGGGCGGTTCGGCGCTGTTCGATCTCAATGGCTCTGTCGAGGTCGAGTTGCTTCACGAGGAGATGGTGCTGACCGGCTGCGGGGAGGATGCGCTGGCCGCGGGCGCGAATCTGGCGCTGATCGGGGAGGAGCTGGTCCAGTTTGGATCGGCGGAGCCGACCGGTCCCCGGACATGGCGGCTGTCGCGATTGCTGCGCGGGCGCCGGGGGACGGAGTGGGCGGCCGGAGATCATGCGACCGGAGAGGGTTTCGTTCTGATCGAGACGGCGGCCGTGCGGGCGGTCGAACTGCCGGCTGCGGCTGCGGCCGGCGCGACGATCCGGCTGCTCGCCAGCGGAATTGGCGACGTCGAGCCGGTGCTGGCCGAGCGGGAGGCCAGCAGCGAATCGGTGCGCCCGCCACCGCCCGTCCATGTGCGCGCGGAGACGGATGGAGCGGGCGGGATCGCGCTGAGCTGGGTGCGACGCAGCCGGGCCGGCTGGGTCTGGCACAGCGGCGCCGACACACCGCTGGGCGAGGAAAGCGAGCGCTATGTGGTGACGCTCAGCGGGGCGGGTTTCGTGCGCGCGGCCGAAGTGAGTGTCCCCGCCTTTGTCTATGACGCCGCGATGCGCGCGGAGGATGGCCCGGGCCCGGTCAACGCGGCGATCGTCCAGCTGGGCACCTTCGCCCGCTCGCGGCCCGCCATCATCACCTTCGACTAAAGGAGTTTGCCGCCATGACCGAGCGCAGCGCGCGATTCGCCTTGCCGTTCATTCTGCCGGGACAGGCGCAGAAGGAATGGTTCCACAATGAAGCGCTGGCCGCACTGGATGGGCTGGTCCACGCCGCGGTCGAAGGCGTGGCCGGGACTCCGCCCTCCGATCCGGCGCCGGGCGAAAGCTGGCTGGTGGCGAGCGGCGGCAGCGGGGCATGGGACGGGCAGGACCACAGGCTGGCCTGCTTCACCGCAGGCGGCTGGCGGTTTGTGGCGGCGGTGGCGGGAATGGGAGTCTGGGACAAAGCGGCGGGATGGGAACGCCGCTGGACGGGGAGTGCCTGGACCGGTGGCGCGATAAGCGTTGCCGCTGTCGAGGTTGGCGGGGAGCAAGTGGTCGGCCCGCGTGAACCCGATATTCCCACCCCTGCGGGCGGGACGACGGTCGATGCCGAAGCCCGCGCCGCGATCGGAGCACTTATCGTGACATTAAAGTCACATGGATTGATTGATTGACTCGCTCACCCATTCCGATGCAACCGCCCGGCGCGGACTGGGTTAGAGGTTCGCGGGATATCGGGGGTGCCACTTCTTCCCAAAGCTGATGCGCTATAGCAACAGATCAGGGGTGAAGCGCGCTTGCGCGGACACCTGCGGTACCGTAATGAGACCTAGTCGTCGTTGTATCGACGTTGATGAAAGGGGAAGATTTATGCGGAAGCTCGCCATTGCAGTGGCGCTGTCGACCACCGTCCTTGCTGGCCCGGCTCTCGCGCGTGATGGCGCCTGGTATGTCGGTGGCGACTTCGGTGCGATGCTCGTCGAAGACTCCGACACCACGTTTACGCCGGGTCTCGGTGCTGGAACGACGGGCGGAATCAATATCGGCTTTGAGGAAGGTTTCGACGGCGGCGTGTTCGTCGGTTACGATTTCGGCGCGTTCCGCGTCGAAGCCGAAGTCTCCTACAAGCAGGCCGATGTCGAGGAGCTGATCAGCACCGGCATCACGCCTCCGGGCACGTCTGGCGCCAATGGCCGCTGGCTGTTCGGTAATGGCGACATCAGCATCCTGTCCGGCATGGTCAACGCCGTGCTCGACTTCGGTGACGAAGACGGCCTGAGCGGCTTCATCGGCGGCGGCGTCGGCATGGCCCGCGTTGACGTCGGCAATGTCACGGCCTTCACCAACACCGGGGCCATCATCGACGATTCGGACACCCGTTTCGCCTGGCAGGTCATCGCTGGCGTGCGTCAGGCCCTGTCGCGCAACGTCGACATCCACCTGAAGTATCGTTTCTTCAACGTCGATGAGCTCGATTTCGTCGGGTTCGGCGGTCGTGCCGTTTCGGCCGACTTCCGCACGCACTCGCTGCTCGGCGGCATCACCTTCAACTTCGGTGCGCCGACTCCGCCGCCGCCGTGCGACGCGCCGAACTATCTCGACGCGAACGGTGTCTGCACGCCGCCGGTGACTCCGCCGCCGACCTGCCCGCCGGGGACTCGCATGAATGCGATGAACCAGTGCGAAGCGATCCCCGAGCCGCCGCGCTACAAGGATTGCCCGGATGGCAGCCGCGTCCTCGAGTCGCAGAACTGCCCGGTCGTCAACCTTCCGCCGGCGATCGTGTACTTCGGCTGGGATGAGGACACCCTCACCGACCGTGCGCGCCAGACGCTTGACGGCGTGCTCGCCTCCTACCGCGCTGGTGGTTCGCCCGCGGTTGTTCTCGCCGGTCACGCCGACCGTTCGGGTTCCGCGAGCTACAATGTCGGCCTGTCGCAGCGTCGCGCCAACCGCGTCCGTGATTACCTCACGGCCGGCGGCATCGGCGGTGGTTCGATCACCAGCCAGGCGTTCGGTGAATCCCGCCCGGCGGTCGACACTGCCGACGGCGTCCGCGAGCCGGACAACCGCCGCGTGGAAATCACCTACGGCCCCGGCTCCGGCTGGTAAGTGGGTTTCCGCCGCCCGTACGGGCGACGGTGAAAAGTTCGGGAGCCGGTTTCGCAAGAGACCGGCTCCCTTTCTTTTTCACGACGGCGGTGCGCGAAGGTCGGTTTGACTGCGCGGGCGCAGGGCGAAATGCCTCCCCGGCTGAGGGCTGGCCCGAATGCCGGCTGTCGCCGGATCGGGCGCGAGGCGCCACCTTCCTGCCTCATCCAGGCCCTGTTCCTGCGCATTAGCCTTTGCTAACCCGCGCCATTCTTTCGGCAGCGGCTTTCCTTCAGCGGAGCATTTCATGCGGATTGCGATTATCGGCACCGGCTATGTCGGCCTTGTCTCGGGGGCCTGTTTCTCGGACTTCGGCCACGACGTGGTCTGCGTGGACAAGGACGAGCGCAAGATCGACGCGCTCGAGCGCAATGTCATGCCGATCTACGAGCCGGGCCTGGACGAGCTGGTCGCGCGCAACGTGCGGCAGGGGCGCCTGTCCTTCACCACCAGCATCGCCGAGGGGGTGAAGGGGGCGGAGGCCGTGTTCATCGCGGTCGGCACCCCGTCGAGGCGCGGCGACGGCCATGCTGATCTGAGCTACGTTTATGGCGCGGCGCGGGAGATTGGCGAGGCGCTGACCGGGCCGGCGGTGGTGGTGACCAAATCGACCGTGCCGGTCGGCACCGGCGACGAGGTCGAGCGCATCCTGCACGAAGTGCGGGCCGATCTCGACATCTCGGTCTGCTCAAATCCCGAATTCCTGCGCGAGGGCGCGGCGATCGAGGATTTCAAACGGCCGGACCGAATCGTCGTTGGCGTGGAGGACGAGCGCGCCGAAGAAGTGATGAAGGACATTTATCGTCCGCTGTCGCTGAACAAGGCGCCTTTGCTGTTCACCTCGCGCCGGACCGCCGAGCTGATCAAATATGCGGCCAACGCCTTCCTGGCCACCAAGATCACTTTCATCAACGAGATCGCGGATTTGTGCGAGATCGTCGGTGCGGATGTGCAGGATGTCTCGACCGGGATCGGACTCGACAACCGGATCGGCGGCAAGTTCCTGCATGCCGGGCCGGGCTATGGCGGCTCCTGCTTCCCCAAGGACACGCTGGCGCTGCTCAAGACGGCCGAGGATCACCAGTCGCCGATCCACATCGTCGAGGCGGTGGTGAAGGTGAATGACAGTCGCAAGCGCGCCATGGGCCGCAAGGTGATCCGCGCGCTGGGCGAGGAGCCGCGCGGCAAGACCGTCGCTTTGCTCGGCCTGACCTTCAAGCCGAACACGGACGATATGCGCGACGCGCCGTCCATCGCGATCTTCCAGGCGCTGGAGGATGCCGGCGTACAGGTGCGCGGCTATGATCCCGAAGGCACGGAACAGGCGCGGCCGCTGATGCCGGGCCTGGCCTTTTTCGACAATCCGTTCGACGCGGCCGAGGGCGCCGACGCCGTCGTGCTGGTCACCGAGTGGGACGATCTGCGCGCGATCGACCTCAAGCGGTTGAAGGCGAAGATGGCGGGCAATCAGCTGATCGACCTGCGCAATGTCTACAATCCCGAGGACGTCATCGCCGCCGGTTTCGAGTGGCAGGGCATCGGCAAGCCGGGCCTGGCGAAAGCGAAAGTACCTTCGGCGGGGTGACGCGCGGCAACTCTATCGGCACCATGGCGTTGCTTGGTGACAGATAGAGGGAGCCTTTGATGAAGAAGACGTTCGCGACGGTGGCCGGAATGGCTGCCCTGACGGCCGCATGCGGGGGTGCGCCGGGCTATTCCGGAGCGCGCGCCACGCTGATGACCGCCGATGGCAGGCAGGCCGCCTATGCGGAGGTCGGGCAAGACGGCGATGCGATCAAGGTGATGATCGAAGCGCGCGATCTGGCGCCCGGAACCTATGGCGCGCATCTGCACGCGATCGGCAACTGCGAAGCGCCGGGCTTCGATAGCGCAGGCCCGCACTGGAACCCCACCGAACGGGCGCACGGCTCGGAGAATCCCGCCGGTCCGCATCATGGCGATCTTCCCAATCTGACGGTCGACGCGTCCGGGCGCGGTACGTTGAACTTTCGCATCGCCGGCGCAAGCACGACGGAAGGCGCCGCTCGCCTGTTCGACGAGGATGGCGCCGCGGTGGTCATCCACGCCCAGCCGGACGATTACCGGACCGATCCGAGCGGGAATAGCGGCGCGCGGATCGCCTGCGGTCAGCTGGCGCGTCCGGGCTAGACCGGTTCTCCAGCTTCCCGCGCGCGATCGAGTGCGCTCGATTCGCGGGCCGGAAGCGTCCGCGCCGCGTAGAAGAGCAAACCGAGCGTCACCGGCAGTACGAACAGCACCGACAGCATGGCGAAGCGCATGTCGCCGGTCACGTCGCTGACCAGGCCGACGACATAGGGGCCAAGGCCGAGGCCGATAATGTTCGTGCCGAGGAAGAAGACCGCGGTCGCCATGCCGCGCATCCTGGGCAGGACGAGATCCTGGCAGCTCGCCGCGACCGGACCCAGCCACATGATGCCGAGGAAGCTCGTGAGGCCGAGCGCGGTATAATAGATGGTCAGGCTGGATGTGGTCATCATCAGCACGAGGCACGCCGAGCCGGACAGCGCCGCGAACAGGACCAGATAGAGCCTCCCGCCGGGATGCAGGCGCTTCGCGAAATCGCCCAGCACGCCGCCGAAGATGGTGCCGACGCCGCCGGCAATGGCGAGAACGCAGCCGAGGACGAAGCCCGCCTCCGGCCCCACCCCGAAATTCTGCACGGCGTAGAGATAGAGGAAGGGCGAGATGCCGTAGCTGGCGAAGGACATGAGTCCGCCGGCGATCGACAGGGCGGCGAAGGTCGAATTGCCGACGAGAGCCGCGCTCGGGCGGTCGCGCAGGCGGATCGATTGTAGCCAGCTGAAGCTGCAATATGCGCCGATTGCGATGGCCAGCCATTGCACGACATTGGTCGTGATGGAGAAGCCGAAAATCTCGCCGATCGGCGCGCGCTTCGCGGCCGGGAGCAATTGATCCGTCCACCACACCAGACCGATGGCGGCGAGCGAGATCAGCAGGAAGGCGACGATGTTCCGGTTGAGCGGCGCCCTGGCTTTCTCGCGCGCAAGGCCGACCATGGAGAAGGGCGGGAACATTGCGGCCAGTTCGCGCCCGACCGCGCGGAACGGCTTGGGTTCGCCAGCGCTCGGCATGCCGTCGATCGCGCCGCGCACCGGCTCGCGCACGGTGAAATACATGAGCAAGGCGAGGATCAGGCCGGGAATGCCGAAGGCGAGGAAGGTCGCCTGCCAGCCCGCAAGGCCGAAGGGCCGGGTGGCTTCGGTATAATTGGCGTCCCAATAGGCGATCACGGCACCGCCGAAGATCAGGGAGGCGCCCACGCCCAGATAGATGCCGGCGGAGTAAAAAGACAAAGCAGTGGCGCGGTGCTGGCGCGGGAAATAATCCTGCAGCAGCGAATAAGCGGCCGGCGAGGCGCTGGCTTCGCCGATGCCGACGCCGACGCGGGCCGCGCCCAATTGCGCGAAATTGCTGGCGAAGCCGCTGACGGCGGTCATCGCCGACCAGAAGCTGAGGCCGAGCGAGATGGTCTTCACCCGGTGCCAGCCGTCCGCCAGCTTGGCGAGCGGGATGCCGAACAGGGCATAGAAGAGTGCGAAGGCGGTGCCGAACAGCAGACCCAGCTGGGCGTCGCTGAGCCCCAAATCGGCCTTCAGCGACGGCGCGAGGATGGTGATGACCTGGCGATCGAGGAAGTTGAACGCGTACATCAGCATCAGGAGGCCGAGCACGTAATATCGGTAGAGTCGTTGCTTCACGCCGCCCCTCGCTTTTCAAGCCGTCCGCTTGTTCTTACAGGCTTGGGCGGAGCCGCATAGGAGTTTCCGCGCCTTGAGCCGATCGCTGCTGTTCGTCTGCCTCGGCAATATCTGCCGGTCGCCGCTGGCGGAGGCGGCGCTGCGGGCGGAGGCGGAACGCGCCGGACTCGACGTGGACGTGGACAGTGCCGGGACGGGCGACTGGCACCTCGGCTATCCGCCCGATCCGCGCGCGGTGGCAGTGGCGGCGCGCAACGATATCGACATTTCCGGCTATCGCGCCCGGCTGGTGACGGCGGAGGACTTCGCGCGTTTCGATCATATCGTCGCGCTCGATGCCAAGAATCTTTCGGACCTGGAGGCGTTGCGGCCTGTTGGGAGCCGCGCGAAATTGTCGCTGCTGCTCGATCACGTGCCGGGCCGCGAGGGGGAAGCGGTCGCCGATCCTTATTATGGCGAGGAAAGCGGCTTCGATGTGACCTGGGCCGACGTGACCGCCGGCGCGAGTTGGCTTGCAAGGAAGCTTGCGGCGGAGGCTCGTGAATGAGCCTGCCCGCGTTCCTGCTCGCTGCCGCCGCGCTGATGCAGGCCGGTGGTGGCGACAGCCGGACGCAGCGGATCGAGCGGCCTGACGGGAGCCAGCTTACCTATCATGTCGATCGACCACCCGGCCGTCAGCGGCGGGGCGTGTTGCTGCTGTTCCAGGGGTCGGGCTGCGAACCGGTGGAGCGCGATACGCGCGTGCTTGGTTATGGACGGATGCTCGCTCCGGGCCGAGTGATCGTGACGATCGAGAAATACGGGTCTGCCGGCGCAGCGGACGCCGCGGCACTGGTGGACGGATGCACGCCGGATTTCTGGCGGGGCAATACGCTCAGCCGGCGCGTGCTCGATGCCGTAGCTGTGGTCGGTGCCTTGCGCAGGCAGGGTTGGTGGAACGGCGACATCGTGTTGTTCGGCGGGTCGGAGGGTGGTGCGGTCGCGGCGATGGCGGCACCCTTGGTCCCGGAAACGCGCGCGGTGATCGTCTATTCCTCGGGCGTCGGCGTGTCGGTCGGCGCTCTGGTCCGGAGCGCAATCCCCGCATTCGCCCAGGCCGAGGCGGATCGCGTGTTCGCCGAGGCGCGGCGCAATCCTGATCCGGAGCGGCGCTGGGGCGGGGCAAGCCATGCCTGGTGGGCCGACGCGATCGATCAGGTGCCTGCGCGGAGCCTGCTGCGGACCCGCGCCCCGATCCTGCTCGTCCATGGCAGCCGCGACGAATCCGCACCTGTGGCAACGGCGCGCGCGACACGCGATCTTATGACGCAGGCGCGCGCGGCCAATTTCACTTACCGCGAATATGAGGGCTACGACCATTTCATGACCGACGCCGCCGGGGTCGATCATCGCCCGGAAGTCTTCGCGGCGATGCGGCAATGGCTGCGGCGACTCCCGCAGCGGCGGTGAGCATTTTGCGCGAGCGCGTCGCGATGCTGACCGGCGCCGCGCCGGAAGGAATCGAGCGGCTGGCGGGCGGGGATCTTTCCGAAGTGCTGCTGGTGTCGCGTCCGGGTCTGCCGCCCGTGGTCGCCAAGAGCGGGGGCAATGTCGCTGCCGAGGCGCTGATGCTGCGCACTTTGGCCGAGGCGGGCGTGCCGGTGCCGTCGGTCGAGGGCGAGTTCGGCGAAATCCTGCTGATTTCCCATGTCGCGCATGACGAGGCCTTCACGCCGCGGGCATGGTCGGACATCGGCCGCCAGGTGCGGGCGATGCACAGCCGCGTTGGCGACCATTATGGCTGGCCGAGCGACTATGCGTTCGGGTCGGTGCGGCTCGACAACCGGCAGCGGCGGGACTGGCCTGGATTCTGGGCGGAGCAGAGGCTGGTCGCGGCGGCCGCCACGCTGGACCTGCCGTGGCGGGAGCGGGTGGAACGGCTGGCGGGGCGGCTAAGCGGGCTTCTGCCCCCGGCGCCGGCGGCGGCGCTGCTGCACGGCGATTTGTGGACCGGCAACATCCTGGTCCGGGATGGCGCGATGGCGGCGTTGATCGACCCGGCCTGCTACCGTGGCGACGCCGAGGTGGACCTGGCCATGCTGTGTCTGTTCGGCGCGCCGGACGATGCCTTTTGGGAAGCCTATGGGCCGCCCGAATCGGGCTGGCGGGAGCGGCGCTGCGTCTATCAATTGTTCCCGGCATTGGTGCATTTGCGGCTCTTCGGCGCGAGCTATGCGCCGCTCGTCGAACGTCTCCTCGCGCAAGCCGGGGCTTGACGCCGTTCCTTTGTTTCGTTATTTAGCTAAATAACGAAAGGGGAATGAGATGAGCATTTTCGCATGGACCGCCGCGCTGGCGCTGGGTGCCGCAAATCCGGCCGCAGCCACATCCGTCGAGGTCGAAGCGCCGGGACCCAGTGGTCCGCTGCGCGGCACGATGCTGACCCCGGCGAGCCCGAATGCGCCCCTGGTCGTGATCATTCCCGGTTCCGGACCGACCGACCGTGACGGCAACAACCCCATGGCGCCGTCGGGAAGCTACCGGTTGCTCGCGGAGGCGCTGGCGGCGCAGGGCGTGGCCACAGTCAGGGTCGACAAGCGTGGGACGTTCGGGAGCGCTGCGGCGGGTGCTGCGAACGAGGCGACGATCGCCGGCTATGCGGCGGATATGCGCTCGTGGGTCTCGACCTTGCGCGCGCGGACGGGCGCGCAATGCGTCTGGCTGCTCGGGCATAGCGAGGGCGCATTGGTGGCGTCCGCCGCGCGCGAGGATGCAGGCGTGTGTGGGCTGATCCTCGTCGCGGGCGGGGGGCGGCCGCTCGGCACCGTGATCCGCGAGCAATTGCGCGCCAATCCGGCCAATGCGCCGCTGCTGGACCAGGCGATGGCCGCGCTCGACAGGATCGAGGCCCGACAGCCGGTCGATGTCGCGACCCTGCATCCGGCCCTTCATCCGCTGTTCGCGCCGCAGGTGCAGCCTTACCTGATGGATCTGCTCTCCTATGATCCGGCGGCGTTGCTGCGCGGTTATGAGCGGCCGATACTGATCGTGCACGGCGCGCGCGACATTCAGGTCAGCGAAGTCGATGCGCGGGCGCTCGCCGCCGCCAATGCAGGCGCGCGGCTCGTCATCCTGCCCGATGTCAATCATGTGCTGAAACACGTCGCCAGCGACGACCGGGCGGCGAACATGGCGACATATACTAACCCCGATCTGCCGCTCGCGGATGGCGTCGCGGACGCGATTGCGGGGTTCGTGCGGCGATGAACAAGGTGTTCGAGGCGCTGGCGCATCCGACGCGGCGCCAGATCCTGGAGATGCTGAAAGGCGGATCCAAGACGGCCGGTGAGCTGGCCGACGCCTTCGATGTGTCGAAGCCGACCATGTCCGGTCACTTCGCCAAGCTGAAGGAAGCGGGGCTGATCCAGGCGGACCAGAAGGGAACGACGATCACTTATTCGATCAACATGAGCGTGCTGGAAGAAGTGCTGATGGGCTTCATGGGCAATTTCGGCACGCAGAAAGAGGGGAAGGGAGAGAGGGCATGACGAAGCGGACGATTGGCTATGCGGCCTTGCTGGCGACCCTGACCCTGCTGACAGCGAGCGTGATCGCGGGGGCGATGCTTCCCGCCGATATGCAATTGCCGATCCATTGGGGGCTGAGCGGCGAGGCGGACGGCTTTGCGGGCAAGTGGGTCGCGCTGATGATGCCGCCTTTGCTCGTCGCGGCACTGTCCCTGCTCTTCTATTTCCTGTCGTCGATCGAGCCGCGCAGGGAAGGGCTGGCGCGCAGCCAGGGCCTGTATCTGTGGAGCTGGGTCGCAGTGCTGGTGGTCGCGGCGGCGATCGAACTGGCGGTGCTGTCCGCCGGCTTCGGCTGGGGCATTCCAGTGCCGCCGCTCATGGCCGGGGCGATCGGGGTGATGCTGGTCCTGATCGGCAACCAGCTCGGCAAGTCGCGCAGCATGTATTTCATCGGCGTGCGCACACCCTGGACGCTGGCGAGCGAGGAGGTGTGGATCAAGACCCACCGGCTGTGCGGCAAGCTGATGGTGCTGGGCGGGCTGGCGCTGGTGGTCGCGGCCTTGCTGCCGCTGACGCCGGGCATGCTGGCGGGCGTGACGCTGGCGGTGGTGCTGATCTCCGCCGTGGTGCCGGTCCTCTATTCCTTCATCGCCTGGCGCCGCGAGAGCGCGCAGCGGGATCAGGCGAGCGGATAGGTTTCGACTTCGGTGTAGACCGCGCCGTCCGGCGTGAGGCTGCTTTCGAACAGGGCGAACCGATCGACCCGGAATGGCTGGCTGGTTACGCCTGCTGAACGGGACAGGAAGTCGGTCACCGGACCCGCGCTGCGGTTCAGCCGCGCCAGCGTCACATGCGGGTGGAAAGCACGTTCGTCCGGAGGGATGCCGACGCGGGCCATCGCTTGATCAACCTTCTTATGCAGTGCGGTTATCGGCTGCTGCGGCGCGACGCCTGCCCAGATTGTGTGCACGACATTCTTCTTGTCGAACATGCCGAGTCCGTTGACGGCCAGTTCGAACCGCGGGTGGTGAATGCTCCCCAAAGCGGCGTGAATGTCGCCGGCCGTGTGGCGATCGACTTCCCCGATGAAGCGCAAGGTGAGGTGGAGCTGGCCATCATCCTGCCAGCGCGCGCCGGAAATGCCGCCCATCAGACCGGCAAGGAAATCGCGAATTTCGGGAGGCGGGCGGACCGCCACGAACAGCCGGTACATCCTGCTGCTCTAGGGCGGAATCGCCAGCGGATCACGTGGTTAGACGGTTAACAGCGTGCGTGATGCTCCGCTGCCGTAGGGGAAGGACCCGGTTTTGCTTGAAGTTGAGCCGAGTCTCAACGATATTGGCGGCTGGACGGCATCTGGCCGCCCAAAGGAGATTTGAGAAGATGTCTGATCGGTACGACACTCGTTACGACCAGCCGCAGCGTCTGTATCCGGACGTCGCCGGCCGCGACGTTGCCGGCCGCGACGCAGCCGGCTTCGACGCGGGCCTGCGCAAGCATATGCTGTCCGTCTACAATTACATGACCTCCGGCGTGCTGCTCACCGGCATTGTCGCCTTGCTGTTCGCGCAGAGCGGCATGGCACAGCAGATCATGTTCGGCCCGGGCATCATGAAATGGGTGATCATGCTCTCGCCGCTGGCGTTCATCCTGGTGCTGAGCTTCGGTATCAACCGGCTGTCGACCGGCGCGATGCAGGCGCTCTACTGGGCGTTCGCGGTGGTCATGGGCCTGTCGATGTCGACCATCTTCCTGATCTACACCGGCGGTTCGATCGCGATGACCTTCTTCGCGACCGCGGCGGCCTTCGCGTCGCTGAGCCTGTATGGCTACACCACCAAGCGCGACCTCAGCGGCATGGGCACGTTCCTGCTGATGGGCGTGGTTGGACTGATCGTGGCTTCGCTGCTGAACCTGTTCATGCAGTCGTCGGCCCT
The DNA here is from genome assembly GCA_002344055.1 of Sphingomonadales bacterium UBA2369. Lineage (GTDB taxonomy): Bacteria > Pseudomonadota > Alphaproteobacteria > Sphingomonadales > Sphingomonadaceae > Allosphingosinicella. The sequence continues at coordinate 60,933 of DDTH01000011.1, read as the reverse complement.
CATGTACGCGATCAGCGCCATCGGCGTGCTGATCTTCGCGGGCCTCACGGTCTACGACACGCAGCGTATCAAGAGCATCTACTTCCAGGTCGCCGGCACTGATTTCATCGGCAAGGCGGCGATCATGGGCGCGCTGAGCCTCTATCTGGACTTCATCAACATGTTCCAGTTCCTGCTCCAGTTCATGGGCAGCCGCGAATAGTCCTGATTGGATTGACGCAAACGGGAGGGCCCGGCGGAGACGCCGGGTCCTTTCTTTTTGCGGGTCAGGAGCCGCGCGGGCCGAACAGGATGATGGCCGCGCCGGTCAGACAGACGGCGCCACCGATCAGGTCCCAGCGATCGGGTCTCGCGCCCTCGGCGAGCCACAGCCAGGCCAGCGACGCGGCGATATAGACGCCGCCATAAGCCGCGAAGGCGCGGCCGGCATGTTCCGCCTCCACGAGCGTCAGCAGATAAGCGAAGAGCGCCAGCGCCGCGACGCCCGGGACCAGCCACCAGATCGACTTGTCGAGGCGCAGCCACGCCCAGAAGGCGAAGCAGCCCGCAATCTCCGCCAGCGCCGCGCCGAGATAGACGAGAGGCGTCATCCCCGGACCCTCAGGCCGCCAGCCCTTCGAATTGCATCCGGGCGAGGCGGGCATAGAGGCCGCCGCGTCCGCTCAGGCTATCGTGCGTGCCTTCCTCGACGATGCGACCCTCGTTGAGCACGATGATGCGGTCCGCGGCGCGGACGGTGGCGAGGCGATGTGCGATGACGAGGGTGGTGCGGGTCTCGAAAAGACGTTCCAGGCTCTGCTGCACCAGCCGCTCGCTTTCCGCATCGAGCGCGGAGGTGGCTTCATCAAGCAGCAACAGGGGCGCGTCGCGGAGCAAGGCGCGGGCGAGGGCGATGCGCTGGCGCTGCCCGCCGGAGAGGCGCGCACCGCCCTCGCCTACGAAGGTGTCGAGCCCGTCGGGAAGGCCGCGCAGGAAATCGGCGGCATTGGCGGCTTCCGCAGCGGCCCACAGCCGATCGTCGCCCGCCTCCCAATCGCCGTAGCGCAGATTGTCTCGGGCGGAGGCGGCGAAGATCATTGTCTCCTGCGGGACCAGGGCGGTGCGCGCTCGGAGGGCGGCAGGGTCTGCCTCTCGCAGGTCGACGCCGTCCAGGCACACTATGCCGGCCTGCGGATCGTAAAAGCGCTGGGCGAGCTGAAACAGGGTGGACTTGCCGGCGCCGGACGGGCCGACCAAGGCGACGGTCTCCCCAGGCTTCACCGACAAGCTGAAATCCTCGAGCGCCGTCGCTTCGAGGCGGGCCGGATAACGGAAGCTGACGCCTTCGAAGACGAGCGCGCCAACGGCCGGCTCCGGCAGCGCGCGGGGCTGGGCCGGAGCGCTGATCCGGGGCTGCTGGGTGAGCAGCTCGTTGAGACGGCCTGCGGCGCCGGCACCTTGTAGCAACGCGCCATAGACTTCGGTCAGCGAACCCAGCGATGAGGCCACCAGAGCGCCGCTGATCAGGAAGGCGGCGATCGATCCTTCGCTCATCCGTCCCGCCTGCACGTCCAGCGCGCCGCGCCACATGACGATCGCGATCGCCCCGAAAACCAGCCCGATGACCAGGGTGGTCATGATCGCGCGGGTGATGATGCGCTGCCGCGCGGTGCCGAAAGCGGTCTCCACCGCGACGCCGAAGCGCTCCGCTTCCCGCCCTTCCTGATTGTAGCTCTGGACCGTGCGCATCGCGCTCAGCGTCTCGTCGACCATCGAACCCATTTCGGCGACGCGATCCTGGCCGCGCCGCGCGACCGAGCGCACGCGCCGCCCGAGCAGGACGATCGGCGCGAGAATGACCGGGATGCCGATGAGCAGGGTGGCGGTCAGCGCCGGGGCGAGCGCGAACAGATAGATGATGCCGCCGAGTGCGATCAGCGAGTTGCGCAATGCGCTGGTGATCGTGTTGCCGATCACATGGTTGATGATCGTCGTGTCGGCGGTCAGGCGCGAAGCGATTTCCGACGGCCTGTTCTCCTCGAAGAAAGCAGGCTCCAGCCGAAGCAGGTTGCGCTGCACCCCGGCGCGCACGTCCGCGACGACCCGTTCGCCCAGCCACCAGACGAAGTAGGTGCGGATGCCGCTGGCCAGCGCGAGCACCAGCACGATGACGAGCAGATAGCTGAACCAGCGGCCGATATCGCCACCCTGGCCCAGAAAGCCGCGATCGATGATCAGGCGCAGGGCGCTGGGAATAGCGAGAGTTGCGGCGGCGGTGACCAGCAGCACGAGGATGGCGCCGGTGACGTGGCCTTTGTAGCGCGCAACGAAGCGCCAGAGAATTCTGAGATTCGCAAACTTGCCCGGCTGTGCGCCATCGTCCGCGGCGCTGCCGCTCTGCCCCCGTCTCGCTCGCCGCGCCATGGCGCCCGCCTAGCAGCGCGGGACAAAGCGCTCAATGCCGGCAACTGATCACCCCGAAGACCGTTTTAAGATGGAACTCATCCCGGCGCGCGGCTATCCCATGGCGAACGTGATTTTCCGGGGGCGGAGACCGACTTGCTCTACGATGCTTATGAAATGCAGCGCTCGCTCCTGACGGGGGCGAGCACGATGGCCAATATCGGCGCTGGCTGGCTCAACAATCCGATCAACCCGTTCGGCTATTCGCACATGGGACCGATTATGGCCTCGGCCCTGCAGGTATTCGCGCATGCCTCGGCGCCGCGCGGCAAGCCGGAATTCGGCCTGACCACGACCGAAGTGAACGGCCGCGAGGTCGCTGTGACCGAGGAAATCGTGCTCCGCCGGCCGTTCGGCCAGCTGAAGCGCTTTCGCCGCGAGGGCGTGAAAGGCGGCCCCAAGCTGCTGATCGTTGCGCCCATGTCGGGCCATTATGCGACCCTGCTGCGCGGCACGGTCGAGCGGATGCTGCCCGGCCATGACGTCTACATCACCGACTGGCGCGACGCGAAGTGCGTGCCGTTGGAGGACGGGCGTTTCGATCTCGAGGATTATGTCGATTATCTGATCGAATTCCTGGACCATATCGGCAGCCAGCCGGGCGAGAAGCGCGCGCACATGCTGGCGGTGTGTCAGCCGTCGGTACCGGCTTTGGCCGCCGCCTGCATGATGAGCGCGGATCAACATCCGGCGCGTCCGAGGACGCTCACGATGATGGGCGGCCCGGTCGATACGCGCGAGGCGCCGACCGAGGTGAACACCGTCGCCACGCAGCGCCCGTTCGAATGGTTCCAGCGCAACGTGATCGCGACCGTGCCCTATCTTTATCCGGGCGCGGGGCGGAAGGTTTATCCGGGCTTCCTGCAGCTGGCGGGCTTCATGGCGATGAATTTGGGCAACCATCTGGCCAGCCATTGGGGCATGTTCCGCCACCTGGTCGAAGGCGATGGCGAGAGCGCGGATGCGACGATGAAATTCTACGAGGAATATCGCTCGGTCTGCGACATGACGGAGGAATTCTATCTGCAGACGATCGACGTGGTGTTCCAGCGTCATGCCTTGCCGAAGGGTGAGATGATGCATCGGGGCCGCAAGGTCGATCCCGGCGCAATCACCGACATCGCGCTGCTGGCGATCGAGGGCGAGCGCGACGACATTTCCGGCCTGGGCCAGACCAAGGCGGCGCTGACGATCGCGAAGAACCTGCCCAAGGACCAGAAGCGCTATTACATGGCCAAGAGCGTCGGCCACTACGGCATCTTCAACGGCAGCAAGTGGCGCGACAAGATCGCTCCGGTGGTCGAGCAGTGGATCGCCGCGCACGAACCCGCGAAATCGAACGTTGTGCCGCTCAAGGCGGCGTGACGCGCGGTATTTTGACGACGGTCAAAGCGGGCTGATCCGGCCAGCGTAGAACGGGCTCCAACGAAAGGAGCCCGTCATGAGCCAGCATCATTCCCCGCAAGCCCTGGAGCGCCAGGCCCGTATCGTCCCTCCCCCCGTTCGGCCTCGCAAGCGCCATGCGCGCGCGTTCGATCTGCATCCCGGCGTCCATGCGATGGTGATCGGCGCCTGGATGAGCTTCATCTTCATCCTGCTCGCCGCCTTCATGGGGCCGCATCTGATGATCCCGGCGGTGATCTGCGTGCTGGGCGCGGCCTCCCTGTTCATCACTCCCGGCCTGTGGGCGCGGGTGAAGGGCGATGACGGCCTGCCGCGCCAGAGCTGGGCCGAGTTCATGGAAGAGGGCGTGCAGACCTATACCGGCCGTCTGGGCGCAAAGGACGCGCTGGCTCAGATCATGACCCTGCCGCTGCTGCTGGTCGGCCTGGCCATCTTCATGGCGGTGCTGAAGTTCAGCCTCTGACCGCCTCACCCGTCTCAAGCGCAAGCGCGTCGCGGATCACCAGTCCGCGCGCGCCCCTGCGTTCGATCAGGCCGTCGCGCTCCAACTCGGTGAGGCGGCGGCTGACGCTTTCGATCGTCGTGCCGATCAGGCTCGCCATTTCCTCGCGGCTGAGGATCAGGTCGAATTCCATCGCTTGGCCGCACGGTGTGGGTGCGGCGGCGCGGGCCAGCGCCAGCAGCAGACCGGAGAGACGCGCCTTCACGTCGCGGCGTCCGATCAGCCGGGTGAGGCCGCGCGAAGCCTCCAATTCCGTCTGCGTGCGCTCCAGGATGGCGCGGGTGAGCTTCGGATGATCGGCCATCAGCCGTTCGAATTGCGGACGCGGGAAGACGCACAGCCGCGCGTCGGTGAGCGCGACCGCATCGAGCGCGGTGGTGGCGGCAAAGAGCTGGCCCAGGAAGCCGGACGGATGGACCAGAGCGACGATCCGCTCGACCCCTTCCGCATCCATCGCCGACAATTTGACCGCGCCCGAAATCAAGGTCGCGCAGGCGATGCCCTCGTCACCGGCTGCAAAGATGGTGTCGCCGCGCCGATAATCGCGATGATCGCCGATCCGCGACAATTCGTTCAGTTCGTCCTGATCGAGCGCGGCGCAGATCGCCTGGTCGCGGACCGGGCAATCGGCGCAGGCGTCGGCCGGGCGGCTGCGCATCGCCTTACGCCACCGCCTCCAGCAGCCCTTCGAACAGCCGCCGCCCGTCGGTGCGGCCGTGCGCACCCTCCACCGCGCGCTCCGGGTGGGGCATCATGCCGAGCACATTGCCGGCCGCATTGAGGATGCCGGCAATGTTGCGCGCCGAGCCGTTCACCTCCTCGGCATAGCGGAAGGCGACGCGGCCATCGCCCTCGAGCCTGTCGAGCGTATCGGCGTCGGCGCTGTAATTGCCGTCATGATGCGCGACCGGGAAGGTGACCTGCTCGGCCGCTTCATAGCGCGAAGTGAAGATGGACTGGCTGTTCTCGACCGTCAGCGCGACGTCGCGGCCGACGAAGCGGATCCCCGCGTTGCGCATCAGCGCGCCGGGCAGCAAGCCGGTCTCGGTCAGGATCTGGAAGCCGTTGCAGATGCCGAGCACGGGCACGCCGCGCTCCGCCGCCGCCTTTACCGCCTGCATGACGGGGGAGCGCGCCGCGATCGCGCCGGAGCGCAGATAGTCGCCATAGGAAAACCCGCCCGGAACGGCGATCAGGCCAGTGCCCGCGGGCAGTTCGCTCTCCCGATGCCAGACCATCGTCGGGGCGCGGCCAGTAACCAGCTCAATCGCCGTCGCGAGGTCGCGATCGCAATTGGAGCCGGGGAAGACGATGACGGCGCTCTGCATGTTCAGGCCCGCGCCGGCTCCGCCGCCTCGATCCGGAAATTCTCGATCACCGTGTTGGCGAGCAGCTTGCGGCACATCTCCTCGATCTCCGGCTGGCCGACGCTGTCCGCGACCTCCAGTTCGATCAATTTGCCGGCGCGTACATCCTCGACACCATCGAAGCCCAGCCCTTCGAGCGCGTGATGGATCGCCTTGCCCTGCGGGTCGAGGACGCCGGGCTTCAGCGTGACGAGGATGCGGTATTTCACTGGGGTCTCCCGGATTTGACGATGCGCATATGGCGCGGGCCGCAGCCACACAAGCTCTTCCCGGAAGCCCCTGAATTTACCGGCTCTTTACCGCTGGCTGCGACCCTCTCCGGATCGGCGCTCAAGGAGTCGCGCTCATGACCGGTTTAGCTCTGGCGATGTTCATCGCTCTATTCGGCTTCGGCCACGAACTGGTCGGTTGGAACGACCCTGGCGGGTCGGTGAAGCTGGGCCTGTTCATGGCCTTCCTGTTTGGCATTGTCTGCGGCTATCGCGCGAAAGCCTGAGGCGGTTGTGGCGGGCAGGCGGGCCGCCTATCTCACCATTATGGCCGAGACCCAGACCGCCCCCGAAATCGCATTGAGTCCGGCGGCAGCCGCGCGTGTGGCGAAGATCGCCGAGCGGCAGGGCAAGGCGGCCATTCTAAGGCTGGCGGTGGATGGTGGCGGCTGCGCCGGCTTTCAATATCGGTTTGAACTGGCCGATAGCCCCGCAGATGGCGACACGATCGCCGAGACGGACGGTGTTCATCTGGTCGTGGACGAAGTGTCGCTGGACCTCGTCCGCGGCGCGACCGTCGACTTCGTGGAGTCGCTCGGCGGCGCCGCGTTCCAGGTAACCAACCCCAACGCAGCCTCAGGCTGCGGCTGCGGAACCAGCTTTTCGATCTGATCCGCTCCGCGATCCTTGGCCCGGCGCTAGCGGGCCTGGGGTTGCGGGCAGGGCGATAGGGTCATTGCCGATCCGGACTCGGCAGTCATGATGAGGTCCGCCCCCCTTCGGCTCAGCCGGTAGCTCTCATCCTTGCCGGTCGGCCCCCGCAGGATCAGCCTGTCTCCGGCAGTCGACCAGGCCCAGGTCTCGTCTCCCGCGGTCATGGTGCCATCGGTGTGGAAGGTGCTTGCTGCATAACAATTCCACGGCTGCGCCGTCAGCACCTCCACATAGGGACCTTCCGGCGTGTTTCCGATCGCCAGCGCCTGGCTGTTGTTGGCCGGGGCGCTATTGCAGCCGGCGGCGAGCGCCCCCGCCGCGACCACCAGGATCCGCTTCGCTCGCTTCATCGCTCCTCCCCTTCGCCGCCTCGCTGGACAATCGTCCATTTTGGACGCAGCCCAGCCGAGGCGCGGCAACAGTTCGTGACTATTGAACCGCCATCCGGCTTAGCCTGCTTGCCGACGAAGTGTTGCTGGATCCGGTCCGCAGCGCGACCGTCGACTTCGTGGAGTCGCTCGGCGGCGCCGCGTTCCAGGTCACCAACCCCCATGCCGCGTCAGGCTGCGGCTGCGGGACCAGCTTTTCGATTTAGCCGGCCGGGCAGGCGCCCACCGTCATCGCGTTGGCGCCCATCGCCATGGTCAGGCTGTCGCCGCTGCGCGAGACGGTCCAGGTCTCGGCGGGCTCGCCTTGCTTGGTGAGCGTGAGGGTGCTGCCGGCCAATTCCCAATTGCCGGTGTCGTTGCCGGCGCTGATCGTGCCGTCCGAATTGAAGGTCAACGCATCCTCGCACATCCCGGCAGGCGCCCAGGGATTGGCAGTCAGGAAGGCCGCGTCGACCGGCTGACCGGCGGCGGGTGCGGCTGCGGGCGCGGCGGGCGCAGGCGCTGCCGGGGCAGCGGCGGTCGCGTTCGAGCTGTTGGCGGCCTTGGCGCTGTTATTTGCGGCGCCGCGGTTACAGCCGGCGAGAAGAGCAATCGCCGTCATGGCGACCAGAGCGGTTTTCGCATGCATGTTCGATATCCCCTTTTCGCCGACTCAGCAGACGGCGTGGCAGACGATGCCGGTCTCGTTACGGGCGCGCAAGGAGCAAACCGTCGCGGAACTGATGTGGATCAACCGCGTTCAGTTGTGCGCGGCTCTATACGGGCCGCGTGGACGGCAGAGGGGCGTTCGGCTTCAGGCGGCCGGACGCCCCAAGCACACAGGTGGGCGATGGACGAAAGCCGCTTGCTGCATTTGAACGCCGAACGCGCGCGGCGCGGGGCGGCGGAGGCGCGGGACGAGTGGACGAGCATGCAGCTCAGGAAACTCGCGGAACATTATGACCGGGAGGCGCAGCGCCTCAACCTCGCGGAATTCGCCGCTCCGCTTCGCGCCCGGATGCGCTGAACCATCGAAGAAAAGAAGGCGGGCGCCGGGTTTCCACCCAGCGCCCGTTTCATGTCAGCCCTTATTCTGCTGTGGGGCCGGTGCCTCGCAGCGGTTCAGCGTCATCGGCCGCCCACCGGCCTGCGTGGCGACCAGATTGTCACCGGCGCGCGCGACCTGCGCGGGCTGCGGCGCCCCGTCCGGCGGCGACACCGTCAGAGTATCGCCCGACAGCGCCCAGCGGCCCGGACGCGGATCGTCGCTGACGCGCGCGGTGCCGTCCGCTTCGAAGCTGATCGTCTCGTCGCAGGCCGGGCTGGGCGACCAGTGACCGGTGACGAAGGCCTGATCGACGCTGCCGGTGGCCGTCGGCGGCGCAGCCGGAGCGGGCGCCGCGGAGCTGGCGTTGCCGGCGGCGGCGGTGTTCGTTGCTCCCGCAGCATTCGCCGGGGCTGCATTGTTTGCCGCGCCGCTGTTGCAGGCCGCCAGCAAGGCGATGGCCGAAAGGGCGGCCGGCATCGTGATCTTCTTCATTCAATCCTTCCTTCAGCTTGCCGCCATTTGCGGGCGGCGCGGACCGTGTGCGCAAACCTGCGGAGGTGCAAGCGGGACCGTCACGCGGAGGCTGGCCCGAAGCGGAGCGCGGCGCTATCCGGTCCGGGTGAAGATCGTCAGCTACAATCTGAACGGCATCCGTGCGCGGCTGGAGCGGCTGCTCGAATATCTGGGCGAGCAGCAGCCCGACGTGGTCTGTTGCCAGGAATTGAAGTCCGCCGAGGAGAATCTGCCGCGCAAGGAGATCGAGGCGGCCGGCTATGGCGCGCTCTGGCACGGTCAAAAGGGTTTCAACGGCGTCGCGATCCTTGCCCGGGGCGTGGAACCTGTCGAGCGCCGCATCGGGCTGCCCGGCGACCCTGAGGATGTGCAGAGCCGCTATGTCGAAGCCGAGGTGAACGGCGTCGTCGTCGCGTCCATCTATCTGCCCAACGGCAATCCGGTCGGGACGGAGAAGTTCGCGTACAAGCTCGCCTGGCTGGAGCGTCTTCGTTTGCATGCCGCCGGTCTGCTCGCGGAGGAAATCCCGGTCGTGCTGGCGGGCGATTACAATGTTATTCCGACCAACACGACGGAAGACGTGTTTTCCGTTCGGGCGATGGCGGATGACGCTTTGATGCAGCCGGAGAGCCAAGCGGCGTTCCGCACCCTGCTCTATCAGGGCTGGACCGACGCGATCCGCGCACGGCACCCGGACGGGCCGCAATATACGTTCTGGGACTATCAGGCGGGTGCCTGGCGGCGCGACGCGGGCTTCCGCATCGATCATCTGCTGCTCAGCCCGTCAGCGGCCGACCGTCTGCTCGATGCCGGCGTCGACAAGGATTATCGCGGCCGGGAGAAGGCCAGCGATCATGCACCGACCTGGGTCACGCTCGCCGATCTTTGATCTTCCGGCTGACTCCCTTCCAGATTCAGCAGCGCGCCGAGCGGCCGATCGAGCCGTCGTCATTCACCACTTCGACATGGTGCTCGTCGACCTTGCGGACGGCGACCGAACCGCGTCCGGCGGCATGCTGCACGATCAGCCTGCCATCGACGATGTTCCACATTCCGCGCGTACCGTCGGCGAGCAGATACATGCCGTTCGCGCCGAATTCGCCCGCCTGGGCGCAATCGCCCGTGTCGGTCCAGCGCCCGGCGAACCAGGCTCGCGTCACGGCATTGGGATTCGCCGCCGCGACAGGCTCTGCCGGAGACTGGAACTCGACCTCATCGACTCTGGTCAGGGTGGGTTGCTGGCCATTCGCGGTCTGCGGCGGGCCGGTCGTCTTGCCCGCAATGTTTGACACCGCCGGTCCGTCGGCCGGCGGCGGATCGCCCGCATTGCAGGCGCCGAGCGTCAGTATCGCGGCGGTCAGCACCAATCCCACGCGCATCGCTCAGAGTTCCTTCTCGTAGATGCGATAAACCCGGTTCAACTTCGCGTCGATCGCCTTGGCAATCGACTTCATGCCTTCATTGTCGTCCAGCACCCAGCCGACTTCGCCGCGCCGGATGTGAAATTTCGGTCCTGCTTCGGCGTGGATCGTGCCGATCAGCATGAAGGCCAATTGGCTGGCAATGCGGCTGGCCTGCAGACGGCGGACCACGCCCATCAGCGGCACGCGGGCCTCGTCGAATCTCTTGCCCCGCAGCCACCAAAGCAGGCGCGCCCAGCCGAACGGAAACAGCCGACCGTTCAATTTCTTCAACAGCAGATTGAGGTTCGGCAGTGCCATCATGAAGGCGACCGGTTCGCCATCCAGCTCGGCGATGCGGATCATGTCCTCGATCACGATCGGCTTCAATTTCTTGCCGGCGAAGGCGATCTCGCTGTCGGTGAGCGGTATGAAGCCCCAATTGTCGCCCCAGGCATCGTTGAGGATCGTCAGGATCAGCGCAGCTTCCTCGTCGAACCGGCTCTTGTCGATGTTGCGGATGGTGATGCGGGCATTCTTTCGGCCGCTCTCGACGATGCGTTGCACCAGCGGCGGGAAGGGGACCTGCACGGCCATGTCATAGGTGTAGAGATCCTTGACTTGTGCATAGCCCGCGGCCTCGATCCAGCCCTGATAATGCGCCCGGTTGTGGCCCATCATCACCATCGGCGGATGATCGTGGCCCTGCACGAGCAGGCCCGGCTCGTCCCAGATGCCGAGCGAGAAGGGCCCGAGCGACCGGGTCATCCCCTTGCCGCGCAGCCAATCCTCGGCAGCGGCGATCAAAGCGTGGCCGGTGGCTTCGTCCTCCGCCTCGAACATGCCCCATTGGCCGGTGCCCGCGCCCATATGCTCCAACACCAACTGGTCCACCTGGCCGGAGACGCGCCCGACCACGCGGCCGTCGCGGCGGGCCAGGAACAGCTCCGCCTCGGCATGTTCGAACCAGGGATTCTTGCCCGGCGTGATCAACGCTACCGCCTCGCTCCACAAAGGCGGCACCCAGTTCGGATCGTCGCGATTCAGCCGGTATTGCAGCTCGACGAAGGCCTTCTTGTCGGCCTTGGTGCGCACGGGGGTGATCGTCAGGGCGGTGTTGGACATCGCGCATTTCCTAGCCGGGAAGAGCCGACTTCCAAACGCCAAACTTCGCGGCGCATTTGGTTTGCCCCCGTCTCGCCACTATATTCCGGCAATGGCCACCCCGATGGACAATGTGATCACAGTGGAACGCGGCGGCAGCGCCGCGCCGGCGGCTGCGCCCGCGAAGGTGCGGGCGGCCGAGGACAAGGCCATGCTGAAGGCGGCGGCCGACCTGACGCGCGACCTGAACAAGCCGAAGCCCGCAATTTACTGGTCGGACATGATCGCTTCGGCATTGATCGGCTATGGCGCGCTGGTGGCGGCGATCCTGGCGCCGTCGCTCGGCTGGGCGTTGGCCGCCGGTCTGGTGTCCGCGCTGGCGCTCTATCGGGCGGAGAGCTTCATCCACGAGCTCACCCATATCAAGCATGCCGCGGTGCCGGGCTTCCGGCTCGGCTGGAATTTGTTGGTCGGCATTCCGCTGCTGACGCCTAGCTTCATGTATGAGGGCGTGCACAATCTGCACCACGCCAAGACCCGCTACGGCACGGTCGAAGACCCCGAATATCTGCCGCTGGCGCTGATGAAATGGTGGACCCTGCCGGTGTTCATCCTGGTAGCCGCGCTGGCGCCGATCGCGTTGCTGCTGCGCTATGCGGTGCTGACGCCGCTGTCGGTGGTGGTGCCGGGGCTGCGCAGGATCGTGGTCGAGCGCTATTCGGGGTTGCAGATCAATCCGTCCTTCCGCCGCCGCTCGCCCGAGGGCGTGGAGCGCAGGCTGTGGCACCGGCTGGAGGCCGCAGCGAGCATCTATGCAATCGCGATGATTGCGCTGACCGCGACGGGGATCATCCCGCTGCACGCGTTCCTGATCTTCCTGGCCGTCACTTCATTGCTCGCGGTCACCAACCAGGTGCGGACGCTCGTCGCCCATCTGTGGGAGAATGAGGGCGAGCCGATGAGCGTGACCGCGCAATATCTGGACTCGGTCAACGTGCCGCCGCCGGCCCTGTTGCCGATGCTGTGGGCGCCGGTCGGCTTGCGCTATCACGCGCTGCACCATCTGTTGCCGGGCCTGCCCTATCATGCGCTCGGCACCGCCCACCGCCGTATCACCGCTGCGCTGGATGCGGATTCGCCCTATCACAAGGGCAATTACAAGGGGCTGCCGGTCCTGGTCGCCCGGCTCAGCGCCAGCACCATGGGGCGCCGTTAAGAGCGTTCTACTCCTCGCTGCGGACCAGCACCGCTTCGCCGATCAGCAGGAACAGGAAGAAGGGTCCCCACGCGGCCATGAAGGGCGGGTAGGCGCCGAAATTGCCCATCGCGAGTGCGAAATTATCGGCGACGAAATAGGAGAAGCCGAGCCCCATGCCGACGACGGCGCGGAGGAACAGCTGGCCCGAGCGGGCGAGGCCGAAGGCAGCGATCGCGGCGAGCAGGGGCATCAACGTGCTCGACAGCGGGCCAGAAATCTTGTGCCACCAGGAGGATTCCGCCGAGCGAACCGGCCGGCCGGCGGCTTCCAGTTCGTCGATCGAGCGACGCAGCTGCCAGAAATCCTGTTCGTCAGCATCAACCTCGGACAGGGTGAACTGGACCGGATCGACCTCCGGCGCCACCGTCAGGCTAGGCGCAGTGGCGACATTGTTGGTCTCGACGTCGAAGCGCTTGGTGTCGGTCAGCTCCCAGCCCGGATTGGCGAAGCGGCCATGCTGCGCCTCCAGGATGCCGGTCAGCGTGCCGCCGGTGCGGTCGTAGATCGTCACGCCTTGCAGCCGGGTGTCATTGCCGGTGCCGCTGACCTGCCGGGCGTGGATCAGATCGTCGCCGACCCGCACCCAGATGTTGGTCTGCACGCCGCTGTCTTCAGGCACGGCAGCATATTTCACGTCCGCCCAGGCGTTCAACGTCGCGGTGGCGCGGGTGACGATGCGCTCGTTGAAGACGAAATGCGCGCCGGCCACGACCAGGCTGGCGAGGATCAAAGGCGCGATGATCTGGTGCGCGGAAATGCCCGCGGCCTTCATCGAGATGATCTCGCTATGCTGATTCATCGACGCGAAGGTGATGAGCGTGCCGAGCAAGAGCGCGAAGGGCAGGAATTGCTGGATGAGCTGCGGCACGCGCAGGGACACGTAGAGCCATAAATGGCTCTGATCATTGCCGGGCTGGGCCAGAATACGGCCCGAATTGCCCAGCAGATCGAGCATCGCCAGGATCACGACGAGGCCGATCAGCACGGCGAAGCTGGCCTTCAGGAAGCTCCACGCCAGATACCAGGCGATGCGCCGCGAGGGCAGGAAGTTGAGGCTGATCATGCGGGCCGCGTCACTCTGCCGGTGTCGTCGCCGCGAGGATGCGCTTGTTCTTGCGCCGCTCGGCGCCAGTAAGCTTCGACACGGTCTTGGCGAGCTTGGCGAAGACGCGCTCGAGCGCGCCGATCGGCTGCCCGCCCGGCTTGTGCGCCAGTGTCCAGTACATCCACATGATCACCGCGATCACGATCACGAACGGCACCCAGATGGTGAGATAAGGGCTGCCGATGCCGATCGCACTGGTCCGTTCGCCATATTGGAACAGTTTGTGGACCGCGACGACGAACACGACGCCGACGAACATGCCGAGGCCGGAAGTGCTCCGCTTGGGCGGCACTGCCAGCGCGACCGCCAGGAAGGGCAGGAAGAACATGATCAGGACTTCGGCCAGCCGGTAGTGGAAATTGGCTTCGGTCTTGAGCCGCGTTTCTTCCGGCGTTGTGGCGTCCGCATTCGCCTTGAACAATTCGACGAAGTTCAATTCCTCCTCGCTGACGCCCCGGGCGCGAAAGGCTTCGACCGCGGGGAGGTTCACCGGCAGATCGTGGGTAGCGAAGCTGAGCACGCGGGGGACGGCGAAGTCGCGTTCCTCGTGCACCAGCCGGCCATTGATCAGCCGCAGCAGGATGACGTCGGGATCGTCGGTGCGCAGGAACTGGCCCTCGTCCGCGGTGGCGGTGACCTTCAGGCCGGCGCTCGTTTCGACCCGCAGGAAGACGCCGTGCAGCTTGCGCCCGCCATTCTCGCTATCCTCGACGCGCAGGGTGAGGTCTTCGCCGAGCTTGGTGAATTCGCCGACCTGGATCGAGGCGCCGAGCGCACCGGAGCGCAGTTCGAATTCGAGGCGCTGATATTCATATTCCGCGCGTGGCTGGATGAAGCCGACGATGGTGAAGTTGAGCGCCATCAGAGCAGCCATGAAGACGAAGGGCACGCGCAGCAGGCGGCCATAGCCAAGCCCGACCGAACGCATCGCGTCCAGCTCCGACGACAAAGCCAGATTCCGGAAGGCGAGAAGCGTCCCCATCATCAGCCCGAGCGGTACGGCAAGACCCGCATATTCCGGGATCAGGTTGGCCAGCATGCGGAACACGACGCTTAGCGGTCCGCCTTCGGTGACCACGAAGTCGAAGAGGCCGAGCATTTTTTCGAGCAGCAGCAGCATCGCCGCGAGCACGAGCGTCGCGACGAGGGGCACGAAGACCTTCCGTGCGATGTAGAAATCGATGCTGTTGGCGAGGCGCAAGGGTCGCTGGGCTCCGGAAAACCGAGGTCAGGCTATAGCGGGGCGCTCCCGCGCGGTCATTCGGAAAAACCGGAGGCGCGGCGGTGCTCTATTCGGCCGCGGCGCGATAATGATCCTGGGGGAGCGCGCGGGCGATGGCGCCCGAAAGCTGGGCGACGGTGAAGGGCTTGCGCAGGATATCGGCGCCGGACAGTTCGTCCATGGAGCCTGCTTCGCCGACATAGCCGGTCACGAACAGGATGTGCATTGCCGGATAGAGGCCGCGCAGTTCATGCGCGAGTTCGATCCCGGTCATTTCAGGCATCATGACATCGGTGACGACCAGCGCGAAGGCCGCATCGGTCGCAAGCAGGTCCAGCGCCTCGCGGCCGCTGGCCACGGCGATCGGTTCGTGGCCCAGTTCGGCGAGGGCGGTCATCGTAGACCGGCTGACTCGCGGATCGTCCTCCACGACCAGAATGCGCGCGCTGGGCAGCGGGGCGGCATCCTCCGCCAATACCGGCGCCATGCTCTGCGCAGTCGCCGCGACATCCGCCGCGCGCGGCAGCAGGATCGCGACCGTCGTGCCCTCGCCGACGGCGGAATCGATCGTCACATCGCCGCCGGACTGACGCGCGAAGCCGAAAATCTGGCTGAGGCCGAGGCCGGTGCCCTTGCCCACCGGCTTGGTGGTGAAGAAGGGCTCGAACACCCGCTCGAGATGTTCCGGGGCGATGCCGCTGCCTTCGTCGCTGACGCTGATCCGTGCATAATCGCCCGCCTCGAGCGCGCCGACCTGGCCAGCCCGGAGGCGGACATTGTCGACGGCGATGATGAGGTCGCCGCCCTCCGGCATCGCGTCGCGAGCGTTGACGCACAGGTTCAGAACCGCATTTTCCAGGCCCGTCGGATCGGCCCAGACCAGCCAGTCGTCGCCCGGCCGGCGAGTGCTGATGCGAATCCGCTCGCCGATCGTGCGGTCGATCAGTTCGCGCATGCCCTCGACCAAGGTTGCCGGGGCCAAAGCCTCGGGCAGCAAAGGCTCCGCGCGGGCGAAGGCGAGCAGGCGGCGGGTCAGCGCCGCGGCGCGCGTTGCGCCCTCCATCGCATTGTCGATATGCTGGCTCGCCTCGGCCGGGGCGCGGTCGATCTTGCGCTTGGCGAGGTCGAGGCCGCCGACGACGACCGCCAGCATATTGTTGAAATCATGTGCGATGCCGCCGGTCAGCGAGCCGACCGCCTCCATTTTCTGCACCTGGCGCAGCTTCTCCTCGGCAACTTCCCGTTCGGCCGATTCCGCCTGCAATTGCCGATAGGCTTCGCTCAGTTCGCCGGTGCGGGCCTGCACCGCCTGTTCCAGCACATCGGCCTCCAGCCGCGCGATCCGGCCTTCGTTGAAGGCGCGATAGGCCCAATAGGACAAAGCGATGGCCAGCGCGCTGATGAACAAAGCCAGCCAGCCAAGCCAGCGGGTCAGACGATCGGTGGCTTCGGCGACCTGCTGCGAGACCGCGACGCGCTCGCCCAGCGTCTGCCGCCCGGCGCGGACGATGGCGTCCAGTTGCGAGCCGAGTTGCCCCAGCGTTTCGGACTGGGCGGCGCGGTAGAAGAGGCCCAGGCCGGTCAGATCGTCGGCGGTCCGCCGGTCCGAGGCGCGCACGGCGGCATTCAGCTCCTCACCGCGCCGGTTGAACAGACGGCGCAATTCCTCGACGCGTTGCAGCTGGGCTGCATCGTTGCGCACCAGTTGGTGTAGCTGCGAAATCTGGCGCGAGGCAGCGCGCCATTCCAGCACATATTGGCTCGCCCCACCGCCTTCGGGATTGAGCACGTAGCGGCCCATCGTCGCCTCGGCGCGGGCGATGCTGCCGTCGACGCTGCGCGCGAGCTGGATCGATTCGTAAGTATTGCGTTCGAGTTCGAGCGCGGCGTCGCGATTCTCGCGCGACGTGGTGACCATGCCGAGCAGGCCGACGAGGATGATGGCGGCGACAAGCGCAAGCGCACTGATCCAGCGCCCGCGCCAGATGGACGGGTCCGGCGCCTCCGACGCCGCCACGCTCGCTTCCTCCGCCATTATGGACAGATTACCGGATGCGATGCCGGGAGGAAAGGCGGCCCGTCCCGCAGGGGACGCGCTTCGGCGCGGCGGTCAGGCGATGACGCCGATCGCCCTGCCGGCCGCTTCGAACATGGCGATGATCTGGCCGACTTCCTCGTCGCTATGCTCGGCGCACAGTGAGCAGCGCAGCAGATAGGTGCCGGCCGGGGTCGCGGGCGGACGGGCCATGTTCACGTATAGGCCGCTGTCGAGCAGGGCCTGCCACATCACCACAGTGGTCTGCTGATCGGGCAGCAGCACGGCAATGATCGCGGATTGCGGCTCGTCCGTCGCCAGCTTGAAGCCCAGATCGGTGAGGCCCTTGTGCAGGCGCTTGCTGTTTTTCCAAAGGTGCGCGCGCTTGTCGCCGGCATGCATCAGCTTGCGGATCGAGGTCGCGGCGGTGGCGACGACGCTCGGCGGCAGCGAGGCGGTGAAGACGTAGGGACGGCAGACCAGCCGCAGCACTTCGAACTTCGGATGGTTGGAAACCACGAAGCCGCCGACCGTGCCGACGCTCTTGGAGAAAGTGCCGACGACGAAATCGACATCCGCCTCGACCCCGGCTTCCTCGAACACGCCGCGGCCATTCTCGCCGAAAAAGCCCATGCCATGCGCTTCGTCGACGACGATCATCGCGCCATATTTCTTGGCGACGGCGACCATTTCCTTCAGCGGCGCGATGTCGCCGAGCATGGAATAGACGCCTTCGAGCACGACCAGCTTGCCCGCTTCCGGCGGCAGGCGGCCCAATTTCTTCTCGAGGTCCTCGAGGCTATTGTGGCGGAAGCGGACCAGTTGCGCGTCGCCCAGGAAGCAGCCGTCATAGATGGACGCGTGGCTGTCCGCGTCGAGGATGATGTAATCCTTCTTGCCCGCGATCGTGGACATCAGACCCAGATTGGCCTGGTAGCCGGTCGAAAAGACCATCGCGTGCTTCGTGCCGTAAAAATCCTTCAGCGCCTGCTCGCACTCGGCATGGCCCTGATAGGTGCCGTTCAGGACGCGGCTGCCGGTGGTGCCGGAGCCATATTCGTCGAGCGCCTTCTTGCCCGCCGCGATCACGTCCGGATCGAAGGTCATGCCCATATAATTGTAGGTGCCGAGCAGGATCGTCTCCTTGCCCTGGATGATCGCCCTTGTGGGCGAGAGCACCGTTTCCATGACGAGTCCGAACGGGTCCTTGACCCCGGTGTCAAGCAGCGCCTGCCGCTCCGCGATCAGTGCGTCGAACTTCGAAAACAGGTCCTGGCCGCTGCCATCCGGCGCGGCGTGCGCAGCCGGATCCAGGCTGTCGATGGTGGCGTCCGTCATTCCCCCTCATTCCTCAATTGCTCGATCGCATTGACCAATTGCCCCACGGTCTCGATCTCGGCCTGCATATTCATTGTGATCAATATATCGAACTCGTCCTCGATCGTCGCGACGAAGTCCATCACCACCAGGCTGTCCCATTCGAGATCGCCCGCGAAGGTGGTGGTGTCGGTCAGCGGCGCATTCTTCTTGTTGAACGGCGCGATCAGCTCTGCGACCTTGTCGAAGGTCTCGTCACGGTCAGTCATGCTGGCCCTTTAGGTTTCGCTGGCGCATGTGCCAAGCGATTAGGGCCAGAGCGCGGCGAGGGCAGGGCGGGCAGCAGAGGGGATTACATGGCCGAACAGAGCGTGGCTGAAGCAAAGCCGTTTCCGCCCAATTCCATTCATACGGTGCGCACGGCGCAACTGGTCCATGTCCAGCTGTCGGCGATGGCGGACCAGAAGGCGAATATGCTGCTGGCCGCGACCTTCCTGGTCTTCACCATCGCTTTGGGACAGGCGCGGGCGTCGGCCGAGCCCTTGCCCCTGCTGATCCTGGGCGTTTTCGCTTTCTTTTCGGCGGTGTTGTCGATCCTGGCGGTGATGCCGGCCACACGCTTCAAGACCGGGGGGCGGCTGAACGTGTTGTTCTTCGGATCGTTCGAGACGCTGCGCGAGGATGAGTTTCTGGAGCGGGTGCTGGGCGAGTTGCGGTCTGAAGAGGGCTTCCTCACCCTGATGCTGCGGGATCTCTATCAGAATGGCGTGGTGCTTGCGCGAAAGAAGTACCGGCTGCTGGGCTATGCCTATCGTACCTTCCTGGTCGGGCTTTGCCTCAGCTTCCTGACCTTCATTCTCAGCTATTTCGTCGATCTGCCCACGCTCACTTGAGCCAGCGCTCGGCGCGATACCAGGCGGCGGTGGCGGCGAGGCCGTCCGGCGTGGCGACTTCCGGCCGCCACAATGTCGCAGGCGGATGCAATTCCGGCGTGGCGACCCAGTCGGGATGGCAGAAATAGCTGACGCGGTCCTTGGTGAGCTTAGCCTTGCCGCCACGAAACAGGCGGTCGGCGCGCGCGGCACCGGCCAGGAAGGGGCGCGGCATCGCCATCGCCGCGGGGCGCTTGCCCACCGCCAGCCCGAGCGCCTGGGCGAAACCCTTGTGGCTCCAGCCGTCATCGGTGCCGTCGTCCGGCTCGTACAACGCGCCGCGACTGTCATCGTCGTCCAGCACGGCGAGGATCAGGCGGCACAGATCCTCGACATGGATCACGGACAGGCGGCCATTGCCCGGCGGCAGCAGGACGAGGCCGCGCCGCGCCATCTTGAACAATTCCAGCGTCTCGCGATCGCCGGGGCCGTAGACGGCGGGCGGGCGGATCGCAGTCCAGTCCAGGCCGGAGGCGGCGACGATCCGCTCGGACTTGGCCTTCGACCAGCCATAGTTGGAAAGCTCCGGCTCGCGCGCGGAGAGTGACGAGATGTGCACAAAGCGTCGCACTCCGGCGGCGCGGGCGGCGTCGATCATGTTGGCAGTGCCGCCGGCATTGACCGCCTCGAATCCCGCCCGGTCGCGCGCATTGATCGCACCCGCGATGTGGATCACCGCGTCGGCGCCGTCGCACAGGCGGCGCAGGCTCTCAGGCCGATCGAGCGTGCCCTCGACCCAGTCCACGCCTTCCTCGGGCGGCTGCCATTTGCGGGTCAGCGCGCGCACCGGATAGCCGGCTTCGCGCGCCAAACGGATCAGATGCGCGCCGACGAAGCCGGTGCCGCCGGTGACGGCGAGGGTGGGAAGCTGCTTCCTGCGCCGGGCCATCAGAGCGGCGACCAGCCACTTTCCGGCGTGTCCTCGCTGTCTTGTCGGGCGCGCTTGCCGATCGCCTCGACTACGGCGTCCAGAACCGGATCCACGCCGTCGCCGGTCGCGCCAGAGACGGTCATTACCTTCTGCCCCGAAGCCTCGGCGAGTTCCGCGCTCAGCGCTTCCGCCAGTTCGTCGTCGATCGTGTCCGATTTGCTCAGCACGACGATCTCGACCTTGTCCTCAAGCCCCGCGCCGTAGGCGTCGAGCTCGTCGCGGACGATCGCATAGGCCTCGCCAACATCCTCATTATTGGCGTCGATCAGGTGGATCAGCACGCGGGTGCGCTCGACATGGCCCAGGAAACGGTCGCCGATCCCGGCGCCTTCCGCCGCACCCTCGATCAGGCCGGGAATGTCGGCGAGGACGAAATCCACCCCCTTGTGCCGCACCATGCCGAGCTTGGGCGCCAGCGTGGTGAAGGGATAATCGCCGACCTTGGCCTTGGCGTTGCTGACCGCATTCAGGAAAGTCGATTTGCCGGCATTGGGGAGGCCCACCAGCCCCGCATCGGCGAGCAGCTTCAGCCGCAGCCAGACCCAGGCCTCCTCGCCCGGCCAGCCGGTGCCGTGCTGGCGCGGGGCGCGATTGGTGCTGGTCTTGTAGCTGGCATTGCCGCGCCCGCCATCGCCGCCGCGCAGGAAAACCAGGCGCTGGCCCGCTTCGGTGATGTCGGCGAGCAGCGAGCGTTCCTCGTCATCGGCCAGGATCTGTGTGCCGATCGGGACCTTGATGACCAGATCGTTGCCGCCCGCGCCGGTGCGGTTGGAACCCGCGCCGCCCTTGCCGCGCGGCGCCCGGAAATGCTGAGTGTAGCGGAAGTCGATCAAAGTGTTCAGGCCCTCGACAGCCTCGAAGATGATGTCGCCGCCCTTGCCGCCTTCGCCGCCGTCGGGGCCGCCGAACTCGATGAACTTCTCACGCCGAAAGCTCACCGCGCCGGGACCGCCCGCGCCGGAGGAAATGTAAATCTTGGCCTGATCGAGAAAATGCATCGGCGGGACTTAGGCGTTGCGGCCGCGGACCGCTAGGCCGCGCCCGCGCTGGCTGCCAGCCGGTGGATCTCGATGGCTTGCGCGATGCGCTGCCGGGCGAGTTCGCGGGCGCGGCCGCGGGGCAGGCCGAGGCTCGCCGCCATCGGTGAGCCGAGCAGCGAATCGCCGAGCGCGCTGAGCACGAGGGCGAGGGTCAGTTCGGCGACGACGCGTTCTTCCACGCCATCCGCCAGGCGGCCGACGAGGGCGCGGATCGCCTCCAGGATCGGCTCGAGCGCGTCATGTTCGCCGGACAGGATCATCCAGGCGGCGAGGGCACCGGCGCCGCCTTCGCCGAAAGCGTCGAAGGTCTGGTCGACGATCTCGATCGGATCGGCCTTGCCCTCACGGGCGCGCAGCACCGCTTCGCCGATCGAGGCGGTGACCTGTTCGGCCATCGAGCGGGCCAATTCGGTGCGCAAGTCCCCGGCCGAGCCGAAATGATGGAGCAGATTGGCATGCGTCCGTCCGATCCGCCCGGCGACCGCTTTCAGCGTCACCGCCTGCGGGCCTTCCTCGACCAGGATCGCGCGCGCGGCCTCGAGCGCGGCGGCGCGGCTTTCGGCCGGCGACAGGCGGGTGCGAACTATTGACATTCGTGTAAGTAAAGCAGATATCCGGTCACGAACGTGGAGATAGAACAATGCGCCGCGAAACGACACCCGCCGATCTCACCATCACCCCGCGCGACCGCCGCTTTGGTCGCGGCATGGACGCGACGCGCTGGTGGATGGGCGGCGATCCGGTCGCCACCGCTTTTTACAATGCGCTGAGCGCGACCTTTCCGAAGGGCGAGGGCTTCTTCGTCGAGAGCGTTCGCGCCTTCCGCGAGGGCGCCGAGCCGAAGCTGGCTGCGGAGATCAAGGCCTTCGTCACCCAGGAAGTGATGCACAGCCGCGAGCATGTGCAGTTCAACAAGAAAGCGGTCGATGCGGGCTATGATCTGTCGAAGCTGAAGGAGCGGGTCGATGAGCGGCTGGCGCTGATCCGTTCGAAGCATCCGATCGCGGCGCTGGCCGCGACGATGGCGCTGGAACATTTCACCGCGATTCTCGCCCACGAATTGCTGAAGGACAAACGCCACCTGGAAAGCGCCGATGCTGAATCAGCGGCGATGTGGCGCTGGCACGCGATCGAGGAGATCGAGCATAAGGGCGTCGCCTACGACACCTGGCTGCACGCGACGAAGGACTGGCCGCGCGGGAAGCGCTGGCGGGTGAAGTCGAAGGTGATGCTGCTTGTCACCAAGAATTTCGTCGTGGACCGCAGCGCCGGTGTGCTCGAACTGCTCCGGCAGGACGGGATTACCGGCTTCAAGGCGGTCCGCAAGATGATCTGGTTCGCCTGGATCCGCCCCGGCATGATGCGCAAGATTTTGGGCGCGTGGCTCAGCTTCTTCCTGCCGCGTTTCCACCCGTGGAATCATGACGACCGCGCGCTGATCGCGAAGGCGGAGACCGAGCTCAGTGCGAACCCGGCACCGGTACTGGCAGCAGCCTAGCCCAAATCCTCCCCTACATTTGCAGGGGAGGGGGACCGCGAAGCGGTGGAGGGGCCGGCGCGCAGCGCCGGTTCTTCGCCGGAAGTGTTCCGCGCCTTCAGCGCGGCCCCTCCACCACTCGCTCCGCGAGCGGTCCCCCCTCCCCTCGAAAACGAGGGAGGATTGTCAGGCCGCGAGTTTCGGACAGGCCGTAACCGGTGCCTCATCCTCGCGGTTCAGCTCAATCACGAACTCCGCCATCGGCGTTTCGCAATCGCGCGCCAGGCTGGAACGCATCAGCACCGCGCCAGTCGGCTGAAAACCCAGCTTCCGCAGCACCCGGCCTGACGCCGGATTGTCCAGGAAATGGCCGGCGATGATCCGCGGCAGACGCAACGTATCGCGGGCGAAGCGCAGCATCGCCGCGCCGGCCTCGGTCGCGATGCCCGATCCCCAATGCTTGCGGGCGATCCAATAGCCCATCTCGACCTCGCCGCCGGGCATGGCGTCGATGCCGATGCAGCCGGCCAGTTCCGGCGTGCCACCGGTGCGCAGGAAGATCAGGCTGACGGGACGATGCGCCGTTCGCGGGATCGCGACGAATTTCTCGGCATGACACGGGAGGTAGGGCCAGGGCGCCGAGGCGAGATTACGGACGATGCCTTCGTCGGCAATCGTGCGGAAAATGGCTTCCGCATCCTCTTCCCAGGCGGGCCGCAGCAACAAACGTTCGGTCAAGGCGAACATGGTCTTCCTCCCTTCCGCCGCTCGCCGGGTCCTGACCGGCCTCGCGACTGTGATGAGGGAGAAGAAAAAAAGGGAGAAGGGGCGGCCCCTTCTCCCTCTTAGATTCCAGAAACCTGGAACTGGGCCGCTCCTCCGTGGAGCAACCCGTCCTCGGCTGCTCCTATTCCGCTGCTTCCGCCATAATCGGCGTTACACAGACAAATTTGCGCCCAAGGCGGCCGACGCGGAACGCGACGGCACCGTCGTTAAGCGCAAAGAGGGTATGGTCCTTGCCAATGCCCACGCCTTCGCCCGGATAGAATTTGGTGCCGCGCTGACGCACGAGGATATTGCCCGCAATCACGGACTCGCCACCGAACTTCTTGACGCCCAGACGCCGGCCGACGCTGTCGCGACCGTTGCGTGAGGATCCGCCTGCTTTCTTATGTGCCATTTTTCGTCTCTAGCTCGAAATGTCTTTATTCGCCCTTAGCAGGCGAAGCCTTTTTGGTCGAGGCCTTCTTCGCAGGCGCAGCATCGGCCTTTTCAGCAGCCTTCTTGGCCGGAGCGGCCTTGGTCGCGGCGGCCTTCTTCGGCGCCTCGGCCTTGGCCTCCGCCTTCGGCGCAGCTTCGGTCTTCGCAGCCTTGGCGGGCTTCTCGGCGGCCGGAGCCGCTTCCGGCTTCGCGTCAGCCTTCTTGGTTTCGACCTTCTTGGTCTCCGCCTTCTTGCCGCCGATCGAGACGATCTGGAGGATCGTGTACTGCTGGCGATGGCCGGCCTTGCGGCGATAATTGTGCCGGCGGCGCTTCTTGAAGACGATGACCTTCTCGCCCTTCGCCTGCGCGACGATCTCGGCCGAGACGGTGAGCGAGCCGGCGCCCTTCACGTCGCCGCCTTCGCCGGTCATCAGCACGTCGTCCAGCGTGACGCTGTCGCCCGCTTCGCCGGCAATCTTCTCGACGGCAATCTTGTCTCCGGCGGCGACGCGATATTGCTTGCCGCCCGTGCGCACGATGGCGAACATGGCTCTTATCCAATCATCAAAACTGCTTGCGCGCAAAAGCCGGAGGCCTCGCGCGGAAGCAAGGGCTGCTAGAGGCGGGCGCCGCTGGTGTCAACTGATCGGGAGACTTTCCACCGGCTGGTGGAATTCCGCTCAGTGCCGGTGCTGATATTTCAGCCGGTAGCGGCCATCGACGAAGCGGTCGAACAGGTCACCGATCGCGGGATGCTCTACCGGCCCTTCGCCCGCATCGCCTTCCAGATTCTGCTGGCTGACATAGGCGACGTAGGACGATTCGGCATTCTCCGCGAGCAAATGGTAGAAAGGCTGGTCCTTGGCAGGGCGGACGTCTTCGGGGATCGACTGATACCATTCCTCGCTGTTGGCGAAGACCGGATCGACATCGAACACGACACCGCGAAAATCGAACAGCCGGTGGCGCACGACATCGCCGATCGCGAATCGCGCATGGGCGATCGGCGGGGCGACGGGCAGTTCGGACTGGACGGGCAGTTGGTCGGTCATGGCCTCAATCTAGGGCGCGGTGGTCGGTGCGACAAGCGAACCGGGAGAGCGAGCATGGCTCCGTAGAGCGTGTCAGCCGGTTCAGGACATGCTTGGCAAGCGCCGAACCATGGTCTAGAGCGCGCCGCTCATCGGCCCGGCCCTCCTCGCTCTACCGCCAGGAAGCGCCGACATGAGCCCTCGCGGAGAGGTGCCGGAGTGGTCGAACGGGGCGGTCTCGAAAACCGTTGAGCCCGCAAGGGTTCCGAGGGTTCGAATCCCTCCCTCTCCGCCACACATTTCGCCCGAAGCCCGTTTGCCGCCCGGTCGCGCCTAGCCCGCGCGGTTGCTCAGCAGTACCTGGCTGATCCGGCGCTTCCCGGCCACGCGGGTCAGATGGACGATCACATCGACCGTGCTCGCGACATAATGCCGCACGTCGTCGCGGCTGAGCTGGGTGCCGGCCTGTAGTGCGAGCAACACGATCTGCTCGATCGCGCCTTCGGGGCTGTCGGCGTGAACGCTGGTCATCGAGCCGGGATGGCCGGTGTTGACCGCGCGCAGGAACGCGAAGGCCTCCGGGCCGCGCAACTCGCCGAGGATGATGCGGTCGGGCCGCATGCGGAGCGACGCGGAAAGCAGGTCGTTGGCGCCGACCTGCGCCTCGCCGAGCGCGCTGCGGGCGGCGATGAGGCCGACAGCATTGGCGTGTCTCAAGTGAAGCTCCGGCGTGTCCTCGATCAGGATCAGCCGCTCTTCGGCCGGGATTTCGCGGAGCAAGGCGTTCAAAAAGGTGGTCTTGCCGGTCGACGTGCCGCCCGCGACGAGAATGTTGCGGCGGGCCTTCACCGCGCGCGACAGCAGGCCGGCTATGTCACCGGCGTCGAGCAGGGCCGACAGCGCCCGGTCCTCTGCCGCGCGTTCCGAGCCGTCGGCGCGTTTCGTTTCGTCAAATGCTCCCGACGAGACATAATCGTCGAGCGAGAGATCGGGCGAGACATGCTTGCGGATCGCGATCGCCATCGGGCCGCGTGTGGCGGGCGGCGCGACGATCTGGACCCGGGCGCCGTCCGGCAGGCTGGCCGACAGGAGAGGATGTTCGCGGCTGATGCCCTGATGGGCGATGGCGGCGATCTGCCGGGACAGGCGGTCGAGCGTGGCCGGGTCGAGCGCAGGCGCGTCGTGCCGCTCGATCGCGCCGCCCAGTGTTTCGGCCCAGATTTCGCCCGGCCGGTTGACGTAGATGTCGGTGACGTCGGCGCGCCCGAGCATGCCCGTGAGCGGGGCGAGGTAGGAGCGCAGGTAGACGCCATATTGGTCGTTGGCGGGACTGGCGGCGGCGTTACCGGCGGCCTGGCTCACCGCCCGCTTCCGACGCCGGTGAAATCCAGGTCGCGGGCGACGAGCACCGAAATGCTGGTGCCGGCGCGGACGGTGAGGCGCCGCGTCACCTGTTCGGGCTGAATCGCCTGCACCCCCGCATCTGCGCCGTTCGCGACGATCACAGTCTGCTGGTTGCGTCCGCCCGCCAGCGCGACCCCGACGTCGAGTGCGGTCTGCAGCATCGAACCGAAGAAGCGGGAGAAGAAATTGCTGTGCGATTGCGCACCCACGCCGCCGCGGCCGAGCGGATCGCCGGCCGGGGAATCGAGCGCGATGGTGACGCCGTCGGGGCGCACAAGCCGTGTCCAGTTGATCATCGCCCGGCGCTGCCCGGCATTCACGTCGGCGCGATAGTCGCCGACCAGGCGGCTGCCGCGCGGGACCAGCACCAGCGTGCCGTCAAAGCCGCGCACATCGCGCGAGACGACGGCGCGGGCGATGCCGGGGCGGCTGGTGTCGAGTGCCGTCTCCAGCACGGCCGGGATCAGCATGCCCTGCGGGATGGTCGTGGCGCGGTTGGCGAGCATGCCCGCCCGCGCCCGGCCGCCATAAGGTGAGGCGCCGGCGATCGACGCGCCCGGCACGGCGGTGGCGGCTGCGGCGGCAGGCGCGCCGCTCGCGGTGGCCGGGCTCGCGGCAGCGCCGACGTCAATCACCAGAGCGGGCGCAGTCGAAGGCGGCGTGACCGGCGCTTCCGGCGGATTGACGAAGACCGGCGCGGGGGTTGGCTGCGGGACGTAGATGATCTGCGGTTGCGCCGGAGGGGCCGGCCGCACGGGTTCCGGTGCGACCGCCGCGGGCGGGACGATCATCGCCTGCACCGGCGCGGGCGGCGGCTCGGCGGGCGGGACGACCAGCGGCGGGGGCGCCGCCGACAGGACCGGGCCGTTGGCGATGCGCGGATCGACCGTGGGGGCATTCAGCGCCCGTCGCCGGGAATCGAGAATGACGAACAGCAGGACGGCAAGCGCGGCGAGGCCGGCGATCAGCACCCACATTGGCGGGCCGCTGCCTGGCTTCGCCACGATTGGGCGGACATCGCCAGTGTCCGGTTCCAGCCGCGCCAGCAGGCGGGGATCTTCGCCGGTCGCGGCCATCAGGGCTGAGTCCGTGGCTGGATGCGGCTGGCGGTGGCGACGGCGCGGTCGATGCGGAAGACGAGGCGGTTGGCGATGCCGTCAATCACCCAGATGCCGTCGCGCATGCCGCCGTTGATGAGAGTCTCCTGGCCCTGCTCGTTCACCGCATAGACGGCCGGCAAGGCGCGATCCTCGGGCCATTCGATATAGGTGTGGGTGCCGTCATCGCTGATCCGGCTGGGGCGGAGCGCCCGGTCGCCGCCGACCCGATAGAGATATTCCCGCTCGGGGCCTGTGCCAGCTGCTTCCTGCGTCGCCGCGCCCGGATAGCGGAAGCGCACGGTGAAGGCCATTTGCGCGCGGTCGAACAGGGGCGCGAGTTCGAACAGATAGACGCGGGCGCTGGTCACCACCGTCATGTTGGTCGTCGCGCCGTGCGAGAGCGGCTTGACGAACAGATGATCGCCGCGCCGGTTCGGCGTCACCTGCCAGGCGGCGCTGTCGCCGACCGCGACGCTTTCAATCTGCTCGTCGGAGGCGAATTCGACGCCGACCTGATAGCCGGGCGCAGCCTGCAACTGCACGACCTGATCGGGATCGTAGAGCACGGTCTGGATGCGCGGATCGCCGGGGCCGGGTTCCGGCCGGACCTGCGCGGCGAGCGGGCTCGCGGCGAGGAGCAAGGCGAGGCCGGCCAGGGCGCGCTTCACAACACCGGGTCCGGATCGGGCTGCGGCACGCGGCGGACCGGCGCGGGCGCGCGAGGCTGGGCGTCGGCGGGAGGCGCAGGCTGGGCCTGCGCGGGAACCCCGGCCTGGGGTGGCGGTGGCGTGCCCGGCGCGACCCGCGGCGGGTCGGGATCGGCGGGCAGCATTTCCGGGTCGCGGCGATAATGAACGACCTGAAAACCGAGCGGGTTTACGAAGCGGTCCTCGGCACTCATCGCCTCGCTGGAATAACGATAGCGGACGATCGCGACCCAGGCGCGGGCCGGTTCGGTCTGCCCGCCGGCGTCGCGGCGCTGCGTCTCGAACCGCACCATAGCGCCGCCATCGTCCATCGGGGACACGCTCTTCACCCGCGTTTCGACGACGCTGGTGCGTGGATAGAGGTTCAGCGGCGCGTCCGGGTTCGACGGCTGCATGCCGGCAATGTAACCGGAGCGGGCGGCTTCGGCGGACCACAGTCCGACCTTGCGGTAGTTGGCCTGCAGTCCGGCAATGTCGAAGCTTTCGCGCGCGGTCACATATTGGACCAGGAAGCTCTGGGTCAGCGCCGCGTCGCCCGTCAGCCGCTGCGGGTCCAGAGGCGAGACTTCCTGGACAAAGCCGGTGGTGCGATCGACCATGAGGACGTGCGGCTCGACCGTCTTCAGCGGCATCAGGATGATCAATGCGATCGCCTCGGCCACCGCGATGAAGACGGCGGCCAGGGCGACGATCCAGGCCAGCTTGCGCGACGAGCGGTCGCGGTCCCGCCGGTCGGTCGCCCAGCTGTCCGCCTCGGCATAATAAGCGTCGAGCGCTTCGCGGCTCTGCTTGTTCATGAGGCGCTGTCCCTGCGGTTCGAGACCGACGAGGTGCGGTTGCGGGTGCGGCGCCCGGACTGGCCGAGCGGCTGCGGCGCGGGCCGTGCACCGGGGCCGGCGTCACGCGCGGCTGATGGGTTGATGACAGTCGTCCGGCTCGATCCCCCGCCCGCTCCGGCGGTGGCGGCTATTGCGGCGGCGGGAAGCGGGGCTTCGCGGCGCTGGCTGGCGGCGACGGCATCGGCCACGGCGGCTGCGCGCGACCGTTCGGCCGCGGGAGCGGTGGCGGTGTCGCGCTGCAGGTTCGTGTTGATTGGCCTGTCTCCCCCGGCCCGCTCGCTCCATTGGCTCGGCAATAGCTGCTGGATCGACGGGAAACGGAAACCGTAGACCACGCGGGCGAGGGCGACCAGCATCGCGACGAGCGCGAGCGCGAAGATCAGCATGATCGCGAACAATTCGACCGCCGCGCCGGGGACGGAATAACCGGCGGCACGGACCGCGATCAGATTCACGATGCGAGGCTCGATGAAGGCGAGTTGCACCCCGAGCAGGATCGAGGCGCCGAGCGCACCAAGCGCCGCTCCGCCCAGCACGCGCAGCCAGCCCGCAAACAGCCCGCGCGTGGCGTCGAAGAGCAGG
Source organism: Sphingomonadales bacterium UBA2369 (assembly GCA_002344055.1). GTDB lineage: Bacteria > Pseudomonadota > Alphaproteobacteria > Sphingomonadales > Sphingomonadaceae > Allosphingosinicella. The sequence goes on along the minus strand of DDTH01000011.1, from coordinate 31,679 downwards.
AAGGCGACGAAGAAGGGCGCGACGGCGAGCAAAAGCCCGGCGATCAGGCGGACGATTGCCAGCGCGCCCGCCGCGCCGGTCAGGAACAGGATGCGCGCGCCGCCGAAGGCGAGGCTGTCGAAGCTCGCCGCATCTGCGGCGCTTTGCGCCCCGGGTGGCGGCACGCCGGTGGCCGGGCCGGGGGTGAGATAGGGTGGGGGCGGGGTGGCGCCTTCGGTCGTCGGCCGCGCGCCGGTGCCCCATTCGCTGAGCACGACCAGCAGCCGGTCCGCATTGTCGAGCCGTGCGGCGAGACCACCACCTGCGCCCGGCAAAGCGGCGGGGCGGCCGATATCGGCGGCGATCTCGGCCGGCGCCTTGAACGCGACGTCATAGACGAGGGTGCGATAGGCCGCCCAGCCGGTGGCAAGCGCCAGCACGATGCCGATCTTCACGAGCGCCATCACACCGTCACGCATGTTCGGCACCTGGCCGAACAGCATGCGGTAGCCGAACAGGGCGACAAACAGCGTGAGCAGCCCGGTCAGCGTCAGCGACAGGCTCGATCCCGGTGCCGCCAGCGCCTGATAGCCGCCCGCGCCGATCGCCTGCGCCTGGCAATCGGCATAGTTGAGCAGGCCGCCGACGAAGCCGGCCTCGAGCGGAGGCGCGTTACAGGCCATCAGGCGCGCTCCAGCAGTCGCGGCAGCCACGCGGCCGGATCGTCGCCTTCCTCCGCGCGGATCTGGTCGAGCAGGCGAACGGTACGCTCGCGGCCGGACAGGATGGTGAGCAGATCCTTCTCCCCGGTAAGGTTCAGCCGCGCCACGACACTGTCCGCGCCATGCTTGATCAGGAAGCAATGGGCATTGTCGGGCAAAGCGCGGACCAGCTCATATTCGTGCGCGGTCAGGCCGAAGCCGTCGATATAATCCTCGGCCTTGGCCTTTGGATTGGCCATGAAGATCTGCGTCGCCGCCTGCTCGATAATGGCGCTGGCGATGCGGCTTTCCAGCGCGTCCTGCGCGCTCTGGGTGGCGAAGCCGACAATGCCGTTCCGTTTGCGGATCGTCTTTTCCCAATCCTTGATCCGGCGGACGAACACCTCGTCGTCCAGCGCCTTCCAGCCTTCATCGACGACGATGATCGCTGCGCTGCCGTCCAGCCGCTCCTCGACGCGGTGGAACAGATACATCATCGCCGGCGTGCGCAAAGTCGCGTCGTCCAGGATCGAGGTCATGTCGAAACCGACCGCGTCGGCGGTCAGGTCGGTGAGATCCGCCGGATTGTCGAACAGCCAGGCGCGCTCGCCTTCGCCCCACCAGGGCTGGAGCCGAGACCACAGGTCCGCGCCGTGCGGGCGCTGACCGCCGCGGAACAGTTCGGCGAGATGGCGCAGGCGGCGATGCTCGGCCGGCTGACCGAAATTGGCATCGACCGCGTCGCGGATGCGCGCCAGCTCGTCGATATCCGCACCGCCCGCGAGCAAAGCCAGCCAGTCGATCAGGAACTGGCGGTTGACCGGTGTGTCGGGCAGCTGGAGCGGATTGAGACCCGAGGCGACCCCCGGACGCAGCAGATCGTAGCGGCCGCCGATCGCGCGAATGAAAAGCTCCGCGCCGCGATCCTTGTCGAAGAAGATGATCCGCGGCGAGAACTTGCGCGCCTGGGCGAGCAGGAAGTTCAGCACCACCGTCTTGCCCGAACCGGATGGGCCGATGACGGTGAAATTGCCGAGGTCGCCCTGGTGGAAGTTGAAATAATAAGGGCCGGCGGCGGTGGTCTCCAGAAGCGTGACCGCTTCGCCCCAATGATTGCCCTGAGCCTGGCCGAGCGGGAAATTATGCCCCGAGGCCAGCCCGGCGAAATTGCTGGTCGAGACCAAGCCGCGCCGGGCGATATATTTGAAATTGCCGGGAAATTGCGCCCAGAAGGCAGGTTCCAGCCCGATCTCCTCGCGCACTGCGACGATGCCTAGATCGGCCAAAGCGGCCTGCGCCTCGGCGACGCCTTCATCGACCCCTTCCGGCGTGTCGGCGCGGATGGCGATGGTCATGTGATGTTCGCCGAAGCCGGCGCGGCCCGCCGCGACTTCATCCTTGGCGGTGGTGAGGTCGTTGCGCAGGCTCACCGCCTCATCCTCGGCGGAACGCATCCGGCGCAGCGCGAGGTTCATCTTCGACAGCGCCGCACGCCGCTCGACGAAGCCGAAGCTTTGCGAGATGGTCAGTTCGAACGGCAGGCGCAGCAATTCGTCGAGCATGCCGGGCGCGGTCTGGCCGGGATAATCCTTGATCGAGACGATGCCGGTAAAGCTGCGCGGGCTGGGACCCGCCTGGCCCAGCTCGACCGTCTCCTGGCCGAAGCTGACCCGGCGATAGGGGATGTAGGCGCCGGCATCCTGCATCGGCAGCAGCACCGGCCGCATCTCGCCATTGTAGAGCGAGGAGAGGAATTCGAGCGGTTCCGAACAGGGTCCTTGGCGGGTCTGATAGACGCCGAGCAGGCGCGGCTCGTAACTGCCCAAGGCGGCGAGCAGGGCGTCGCGGGCGACATTCAGCTGGCGCGCCTCGTGCGCGGCTCCCGCCGCGGCTTCGTTCGCACCGCCCGAGCGGCCCAGCATCTCGCGGATGCGGTCGAGGCCCCCCGCACGCCCCTGCAGCGGACGGCGGATCAGCGTCAGGAACAGATCGTTGACATAGAGCCGCCGGTTGGCGAGCCGCGCCGCCCACGCTTCATCGAGCTGCTGCGAGAAAGCGTCGGGCATGTCGCCGCTCAGCCCGACCTCGACCTCGCGCCGGACGATATGATGGTAGAGCGCAAAGCGGGACGAGCCGATCGACTGCAGCATCGCGTCGCGCAGCCGCTTGCGATAATTGATCTCATCCGTGTCGGCTGTCTCGAACAACAGCCCGCGCAACTGGATGAACTGCATCAGCAGGCCGTCGCGCGTCTCGATCGTGTGGTCATCGACATGGCGCGCATAAGGCAAATGGAAGCCGGCCGGCTTCTCTTTGGCCATGGCGCGCTCGTCGCGGGTCAGGGGCGATAGGAGTTGCATCGCCAGATCGAATAATTCTTCACCCGCGGCGTCTTGCTGGCGCGGGTCAGCCACAGGTCCAGGAAGCGCGGTTCGCGCAGGCACGCGAGCATGCCGATCAGGTGGATGACGAGCGCGGCGGCAATCGCCCAGAAGGAGCGGAAGATCAGGAACAGTTCGACCGCGATGATCGCGTTCAGGACGAAGAAGCTGTAGGTCACGCCGGCGAACATCTGGGGCCGCGTCAGCGCCACGAAACAGGTGTCGCGCTCGAGCCCGTTCATGACTCTTGCCCGCTCATGCGTCAGCGCCCCAACGTGGCGGTGGCCTGAATCCCCGCGACGATCGAGGCGGCGCCGAACAGGATGAAGACGCCCAGGATCACCGTCGCGCCGTAGCGCCAGTTGATCCGCCCGGTCAGCATCATCAGGCCGACCGCGGCGACCGCGATCACCGCCACGACGGTGGCGATCGTGCCGAGCAACGTGCCCTGCAGCCAGCGCACGGCGGAGACGATCACGCCGGAACCCTGCGGATCCGCCAGCGAGTCCTGCGCCATCGCGATGGCGGGCCAGAAGGCCATGGTTAATCCAGCCGCCCAATTCGCGGCCTGTTTCACTCGTTTAATCAACTTGCTTCCCCATGCGCGCCCGCGCGATTCGTCAAGGAATAGTGCGCTTTCGCCCGCGCCTTGCCAAGTGCGTGTGCCGCGCCCGCGCGAAGAGCGCTCCATCCCGGTACAGTGCCGCTTCGCGCACTTCTTTCCAGGCGTTAACCTTTTTTGTTGACCATGCCCGGCCATTGTAGTTGCGTGCCGGTCCGGCTGGCTCGTGGGGGGCGGTTTTGAGCTGGGACGAAGGTCCCGGCTGTCGGCGCTCCCTCCTGACGGCATCGTGTTCCAAGGAGGGGTAGCAATGAGAATCGTGAGAAGGACAGCGCTCTCGACAATGGGTGCGCTGGGATTCGTGTTTGCGATGGGAGTCACCGCAGCGCCCGCCCAGGCCCAGGCGACTCGGACCTGGGTGTCCGGAGTCGGCGACGATGCCAATCCGTGCAGCCGAACCGCGCCGTGTCGCACGTTTGCCGGCGCGATTTCGAAGACCGCCGCCGGCGGCGAGATCAATTGCCTCGACGGCGGCGGCTTCGGCGCCGTGACCATCACCAAATCGATCACGATCACTTGCACCGGCGTCGAGGCCGGTATTCTGGTCGCCGGCCAGAACGGGGTGATTGTCAATGCCGGCGTGAACGACCGGGTGGTGCTCCGTGGTCTCGACTTCGAGGGGCTGAACACGGCTCCGACCACGCCAGGGATCAGCGGCGTTCGTGTGGTCAGTGCGCGCGACGTGGTGATCGAGGATTGCGATATTCGCGGCTTCGGTACGGCCGGCGTCACGGTCGACAGCGGCGCGGTGAAAGCGCGCGTAACGGTTTCGAACAGCCGGATCGTCGGCAACACGCTGGGCATCCAGGTCATTTCGGCCGGTGGCCAGGGCAGCGCCAAGGTGACCGGCTCGTTTTTCGCCAACAACACGACGGCGAGCATCCGCGTGAGCGGTGCGGGCAACAGCGCGGCGATCGATGGCAATGCCTTCTTCGGCTCGCCCAAGGCGCTCGAACTGCTTTCCGGGGGCACCGCAACCACGTCTGGCAACAACGCCTTCGGCACCGTCGCTTCAGATCCGGCCACGCTGACGCCGCTCGGCTGATCGCACTCGATAATTTCCACGGCCACAGGCCAGGGAAGGGGATTTCAGAAATGAAGATTGTCAGAAAAGCGATGTTGTCGCTGTTCGCCGGGTTCGGCGTCATGTTCACTTTGGGGCTGACGGCTGCGCCCGCGCAGGCGCAGGCTACGCGCACCTGGGTATCCGGGGTTGGGGACGACGTGAATCCTTGCAGCCGCACCGCGCCGTGCAAGACCTTTGCCGGCGCTATCTCCAAGACTGCGGCGGGCGGTCAGATCAACTGCATCGATCCAGGAAGCTACGGCCCGGTGACGATCACCAAGTCGATCACGATCAAATGCGATCCGATGCAGGCCGGCGTGCTGGCCAGCGGCACGAACGCCATCATCATCAACGCGCCCGCGGATGCCCGCGTCGTGCTGCAAGGTCTCGATATCGACGGTCTGAGCAACGGTACTTCGCTGAGCGGCGTACGGGTGCTGAGCGCACGCGACGTAATCATCATCGACAGCCAGATTCGCGGCTTCAACTCTGCGGCATCTGGCGGGATCTCGGTCGATTCCGGCGCGGTGAGGGTGCGTGTCACCGTCTACAACACCAGCTTTGTCGGCAACACGACCGGTATCCAGGTGATCTCGGCCGGCGGTCGGGGCAGCGCCAAGGTAATAAATTCGATGTTCGCGAACAACAGCGCCGCCAGCATTCGCGTCAGCGGTACGGGCAACAGCGCCACGATCACGGGCAATGCATTTTATGGCTCGCCCAAGGCGCTCGAACTGCTCGCCGGCGGGGTCGCGGATTCGTTCGGCAACAATGCCTTCGGTACGGTTTCGACCGATGCTCCGACGGTCACCCCGCTGGGCTGATCCGCGTTCGGCTTAATGAATCAGGCCGCTTCCGCCTCGGCGGGGGCGGCCTTTGTTTTTTCCGCCGTCTGCACGGGTGGGGCGGCCGGGTTCCAGACATAGACGTCTTCGCCCGGCTTGGCCGTCGGTCCGAACCAGCCGCGCACGGTCGTCGCGGCCTGCCAAGTCTTGCGAGCGAGCCATGGCGAGAGTTCGGCCAGCCCGACGATCGCCGCTGCCGGGATAGCGACGTGCGGCCGCGCGAAGCTCGCCCGGCGCAACATCAATCCGAAAATACGCGGCCGCTTCGAGGCAATCATCGCCAGGTGGGCGATGGAATAGAACGGCATGGGCGACAGCCGCTTTCCAGCCTTATCGCCGTCCGCATAAAGGCGGTTGAGCTTCAGGAGGACAGCCTCAGGATCGTCATGCAAGCGCGCATGCTGACCGGCGAAGCGAACCTTAAGCAGTGGCCGGTTGATGACAACGACCTGTCCGTAATGCGCGATGCGCAGATATAGGTCGCGATCCTCGAAATAGTCGCTGTCCGAGCGGTAGCCGCCAATCGCCTCCAGCGCGGTGCGGCGATAGAGAATGCTGGGATGCACGATCGGCGGGTGGCCGCCGCCAATGCGAGGCCTTCGCGCCTTCCAGATGAGCCGCCCCTTGCCGTCGATCATGTCGGACGTCGATCCGATCATCACGGCGCCGGGGAAGCGCTCCAGCGCGGCGAGCTGGGTTTCCAGCCGTTCCGGCACCATAATGTCGTCGGCGTCCATGCGCGCCACCAGATCGGTTCTGGCGAGTGCCGCGGCGGCGTTGGAGCTGCCGCTCGGGCCGAGTCGTTGCCCTCCTCGCGTCACCGAGATGCGGTCGTCCCGCTCTGCCCACTCCAGCGCGGCCTCATAGGAACCGTCGGTCGAATGGTCGTCGTAGATGGCGAGGTGAAAATCACGGAAGCTTTGCGCGAGAGTGCTGGCGATCGCCTCGTGCAGATAAGGAAGCGCATTGTAGACGGGCATGACGACCGTCAGTGAAGGAGATGGCTTAGCTTTCGAAGTTACCATGGTCCGCGCCGAGCGGGCGCGGTGCGCCCATTGTCTCTGCCCCTGTCTCGTGCCAGAGCCGCTCCTATTCGAAGGGGCGGCGAGGCATAATTTCAATCGTGAGTGCGCAACCAGCACGCGAGCGCAGCCTAAACCTTGCGGCCACCATACGCAACTTGGCGAGGCTGATCGGCTATTCCGGTGGGTCCGGAAAGCGGCTCGTGCTGACCTGTATCGCGCTCGCGGCGCTGGCGGCCGCCATCGACGCGGCGTCTTTGGCTTTGCTCCGCCGGACGCTCGGGGCCGGCATGACCACGCAAGGCGGCGAATTATATGCGGCGATGGCCTTTTTGTTGGCCGCCCTGGCCGGATCAGTGCTGCGTCTGGTCGCGCAGGGGCGCACGGTTCGTGCCCAGTTCGCGGTCGGCAACGCCCTGGCCGTCCGCGCCTTCCGCAACCTGCAGGGGCAAAGCTATGCCGATTATGTGCGGCGCGGGCCATCCGAGGGATTCGCCACTTTCGAGCGGTTGCAGACTGTTACCTATTTCGGTGTCAATCAGCTCATCTCAGCCGCCGCGGCCGCGCTGGGCGCGGTCGTCATCCTGCTCGGCCTGGCCCTGCTCTATCCGCTCGCCGCGGCGCTCATGACCGTGCCGCTCGTTGGAATTGTCATCGAAGCGGCGGTACGCGGTGGCAGGGGCAACAAGACAGCCGGCCTGTCCGAGCTGTCCGCCGAGAGGGCATTGCTCCTGTTCGAGGCGCGCACCGGCTTCCGCCATATCTTCCTCGCCAACGGGCAGGAGCGGATGGGCGCCGATTTCGCCCGGCTGGAAGCGAGCTATCGCGGCGAACAGGCGCGAGCGGCCCTCGCTGGCCAATCCTCCCGCCACACGATCGAGATTGCGGGCATTCTCGCCGCTTTGTGCGTGCTTGGCGTCGCCAGCATCTATCCGCTGCCCGCGACGACGCTTGTACCCCTGCTTGCGGTGATGGCGCTCGCGATCTTCCGGCTACTTCCCCAATTGGCGGCGTTGCGCTCCGCGTTCAGGTTGATTTCACTACACGCGGACGTCGCCGAGGATGTGCGCGACCTGCTCGAATGGCAGACGGTGGAAGCAGTCGCAGCCGCCGCGTCTCCGGTCGGATTCGAGCACGCGATCGCATTGAGTGGCATCGCGGTTGCGCGGTCGGATCGACCGGTAACGCTCGACGGACTCGATCTGACGATCCAGCGCGGCGAGCGGATCGGGATTCGCGGGGAAAGCGGGATCGGGAAATCGTCCCTGCTCGACATCATCTGCGGCGCGATAGCACCCGATGGGGGAAGCATCGCGATCGACGGGGTCGCGCTCGATGCGCGCAATGGCCGCGCCTGGCGCGAACGGATCGGCGTGGTGTCGCAGAACCCTGTCCTGCTGGGCGCGACCCTGCGCGAGGCGGTGGTCTTTCCCGATCATCCCGACGCGGCCGACGCCAGCCGCTTCGCCGCGGCGCTTGCGGGCGCCGGCGTGAGCGAAATGGTCGCCGCCTTTCCACGTGGCCTGGATACGCCGGTGGGCGAAGCCAGCAACCTGCTGTCCGGCGGGCAGCGCCAGCGGCTCGCGCTTGCCCACGCGCTCTACCGGGCGCGCGATCTGCTGGTGCTGGACGAGGCGACCGGGCAGCTCGATCCCGACAGCGAGGCGGCGATCGTCGCTGCGGTGGCGGCGCTGCCGCGCGACCTGACCATTATCGTTGCCAGCCATCGGGCAGCGGCTTTCGCCTGCTGCGACACGATCTACCGGCTCGAAGGGGGCAGGCTGGTCAAGGAGCGCTGATGAAGGCGCGGCACCTTTCTTCGAGCGCGACGGCGAGAGGCCGGAAATGCTCGGGGTTGGCGGGCGGGTCGGCGAAGTCGAAATCGTGGCGGTCGGACAGGAAGTGGCGAGCCTCGGCCGAATGGACCAATCCGGCCACGTCGCTGACCCGGCGCTCATGGCGGTTCTGCTGGACCAGCAAGACCGGCGTGCCCAGCGCAAGGCATGGCAAGGCGGCATGGACGCGCGTGGTCACGACCGCGGCGGCGCGGGCGTAGAGGGACAGAACCTCCTCCGCCTCCGCTTCCTGCGCATCTGGATCGCGATGGGGTTTGCCGGTGTGGCTGACCGCGATGACCGGCCGCCGGGCCGCGCGCTGAAGGTGGCCGAACTGTGCCGCGGGTAGGTCGCAGGCGACCACGTAATCCTCGCGGGGCAACGCTATTGCCGGCAGTGTGAGCGTCAGACAGCCGGAAAGATAATTGGGAATATCGCGCTTGCTCAATTCCTCCGCAGTGAAGGCGTCGCGCGCGCCGACCGGACCATGTTGCCGAAGATAGTCGGCCCCGGCTCCCACCAGCAACCGATCGAGCGGCCGCGCCCGCCAGCGCTGGAAGCGACCGAAATCCGTTTCGGCAAAATGCATAGAGATGAGCAGGGGCGCGATCGCCGGATGCGGCGGCCATTGCCGGGGGTCGTGCATGAACCAGCCATTGGCGATCAGCCGAACCTGCCCCTCGCCTCCGGGTTCGTCCGCGATCCGCTCGCGCGGGATCCGGACATCGACCCTGGGCAGAAAGCGCTTCGCGGCGAGCGACTGGATCGCGTCGCCCAGATTGGCGACGCCGGGATAGGATAACAGGCCGTAGCGTGGGGAATGGCGCACCGCGTTCATCGCGGGGGCCATGCCGGTTTGTGGCCGTGGCGGGAAGCCGCTAAGTCGCCCGCGATGAGCCGGTCCAATTATGTCGTGATGACCTACGCGCGGTGCGGCGCGACCTGGCTGGCGCAATTGCTCGGCTCGACGGGCTGCCTCGGCCGCCCTGAAGATTGGTATAATGGCAAAGGCTATCGCAAGCGCGGCATTGCCGATTATCCGCTGGATCGCGAGGGGCAGCTGACGAAGGCGCTGAGCGAAGGGCGGAGCGCCAATGACGTCGCGGGCCTCAAAATGTCCGCTACCCGGATGGACGAACTGGCCGGGTTCGACTGGTCCGGACCGCTCGCCCCGCCGCATTTCATCCACCTCAACCGGCTGGACCGTGTTGCCCGAGCCATTTCCGACGTGCGTGCCGAGCAGACCGGGCAATGGCGCTCCACCTCTGCACGGGACGGCGAGCCGTCCTATGATGCCGGGGCAATCCACGCGGCCCTGCGCAAACATGCGCGCGACGAGGCCCGCATCCGGCTCTATTTCGCCGTCAACGGCATCGTGCCGTTCGAGCTGAGTTATGAGGCGTTGCATGCCGATCCGGAGGATGCGGTGGCGCGGATCGCGGACTTTCTCGGCGTAGCGCTCATCGCGCCACCCGATCACGGGAAGGTGACGCTCGATGTGCAGCGGGACGCGCTGAACGAGGAATGGCGCGAGCGCTTCATGGCCGAAGCGGGCGCGTTGAACGAACTGCCTCGCATCGATCAAGCGCGGCGCCCTGGGGGGATTTTCCGGCGATGAGTCCGTTCCAGCATGATTTGTCCGCGCTGCCTGTCGACGACATGCCTTTTCCGCATGCGGTGATCGACAATCTGTTCGCGCCCGACATCTTCGCGGCCCTCGAACGCGGCTATCCCCTTTGCCCGCCCGCGAGCGGCCCTACGGGTCACACCATCCACCGCGGCGATCCGGAATTCAACGCAGTCATGGCGGCGCAGCCCGCCTGGCGCGCATTGTTCGAGACCTGCCATTCGCAGGCTTTTGTGAACGCGCTGGCTACGCTGTTCGCCTCTGAGATCGACCGAGCGTGTGCGGTGGGGCGGGAGGATTTGCGCTTCGCGGATCATGTCGAGACGCGCGTGGAGAAGGAGCAGGGCCGGATCGCCGTGCCACAACTCCCTCCGGAGGCCATGTTCGTCCGTTTCGATTTCATGCAGGGGATGGACGCCTATGTCCGCCGGCCGCACCTCGATCACCGCCGTCGCCTGGGTACGATCCTGATCTACTTCGACACGCCGGGTCCGGACACGTTCCGGGGCGGCGATCTGATCCTCCACGACGGGCGCGGCGCGCCCCGCAAGCGCATTTCTCCGGCGGCGAACCGCGGGGTGTTGTTCCCCTGTTCGGACCGTTCATGGCATTCGGTCGATGCGGTCACCGATTGCCGCCATCCCAGGCGCTTCGTGCAGGTGGCGATTTCGGGGACGCACGATATCTGGCCGTCGGCGAAGCTTCCTGCGCGCAACCCGATCGAATGGGGCCGCCGCCTGGCGAGCGGCCTGCGCCGGACCGGCTGACAGCTTCGCCGCGCATCCGCCCGCGCTAGGCTATTGATCCCGATCCGCCGCCGGTCCACAGGCAGAGGGACAGGGGCTGTGCAATCTAACGTGGAACGACAACCACTTAAGGCATTGACGATATTCGCCCGGCGCGGGGCGTGACGTTGGGAGCGTGGCTCGCAGCGCTTGGCGGATTCTGCTGGCGGCGCGCCTGGGCGGTCATCCTGGTGTGGATCGGCGCGGCGACCCTCGCAGGGGCCACGGCACCCGCGCTGACCGAACGGCTGATGAGCGGTTCCGGCGACATTGCAGACAGCGCGTCGCTGCGTGTCGATGAGATACTGCGTACCGAATTTCGCGGCACCGATGCGCAGACGCTCATCCTGACCTTCCGCCCCGCACCGGGCAACGGCAACGAACTGCTCGGTCTGGTCGATGCGATGACGAATGAACTGACGGAACTGCCGGTTGTCGCCTCGGTGGTGAACGAGCGGGACCTGATGAATCCGCGGCTCACGCCGAAAGCGGGAACCGGCCATTTCATCCTGGTCGAGCTTCGCACCCCCGACGCCCTCGCCACCGAACAGGAGGTGCCGCGCCTGCGCGAGGCGATCGCGCCGATGATCGACGCCGGAAAGGCGCGCTTCGGCGAGGTCGACTGGGCGCTGACCGGGCGCGCCGCGCTGACCTACGACATCAATCGTTTCAACGTCGAGGACGCGACCCGGGCAGAGCTGCGCGCTCTGCCGATCACGTTAATCGTGCTCATTCTCGCCTTCGGCTCGCTGGTCTCGGCGATGTTGCCTTTGCTGCTCGCGATTTTGACCCGCACGGTCGCGCTCGGGATCATCTTCCTGCTTGCCGGCTCGTTCGAGATTTCCAATCTCGTGCTGAGCGTGGTGACCATGTTGGCGCTCGCTTTGGGCATCGATTACAGCCTCTTCCTCATTCATCGCTATCGCCAGGAGCGGGCACAGGTTGCCGACCAACCGCTGGACGCCGGGGCTTCGGAGGAGGTGGCGATCCGCAACGCCATGGCGGAATCCGGCACGGCCGTCGTCTACAGCGCCGTCACCGTCGCCATCGGCATGCTGGCCCTGCTTGCCACCCCGCTCATGGAAACCCGGTCGATCGGCATCGCCGGCGCATTTGCGGTCCTGCTGGCTTTGCTGACCTCGCTTACTCTCGTGCCCGCCTTCCTGCGGCTGTTGGGGCCGCGCATCCTAGAATGGCCGCGCAGCCTGTCCCGCCGGATGAATGGGCAGGCCTCCCGGCGGATGTGGAATGGCTGGGCCGATCTGATCATGCGCCGCCCGCTGCTGTCGATCCTGGGAAGCGTCGCATTGCTGCTCGCGCTCGCCGCCCCGGCGCTGCAAACGCGCTTCGGCTTTCCGGACAGCGACTTTCTTCCCCAGGAGATCGAATATGCCCGGGGCGTGGAAATGCTCAGCGGGATGGATCTGGAGGGGCTTGCCTCCCCCCTGCTGGTGGTCGTCAGTGACAAGAGCGAGCAGCCCGCCCTCACGCCCGAACGCATGTCGCAACTCGGCGCATTCGTCGATCGGCTCGAGCAGGATCCGCGGGTTCGCGTCGTGCTCGGGCCGGTGGAGGGCGACCGGGCCTCGCCCACTGCCGACGCGGATGAACCCCCGCCGACACTGGCGGCGGCGGTCAGCGGCTCTCTGTACCGCGACGCTTTCACCAGCGATGATCGGACGCGCCTGCTGTTCCGGGTGATTCCCAACGACCAATCCTCGCTGGAGGAATTAAGGAGTCTCGCGACAAGCATACCGGCGTCGCTGCGGGTCGAAGGCCTCAGCGCGCAAGTGGGCGGGCAGGCGCAATATTTCGAGGATTTCGAAGCGGTGGTCGGCGCCTCCTATCCGTTGACCATCGCGCTTGTGCTGGGCTTTTCGGCGATCGCGTTGCTGCTCTTTTTCCGGGCGCCGCTGGCGGCTGCGAAGGCGCTGGTGCTGAACCTGCTGTCGGTCGCGGCCGGCTATGGCGTGGTCGTGCTGGTGTTCCAGCTTGGGGTCGGCGCCGAACTGTTCGGCCTGCCCGGAGGGACGGGCGTCGTGCCCATCACCGTGCCGCTGATCATCTTCTGCATCCTGTTCGGGCTGAGCATGGATTACGAGATTTTTCTGCTCACCCGTGTCCGCGCTATCTTCCTGGCGACGGGCGACACCAGACGCAGCATCCGCGACGCGCTGGCCGATACCGGATCGGTGATCAGCAGCGCCGCTTTGATCATGGTGGTCGTGTTCGGCGCCTTTGCCTTCGCGCGCGTATTTATCGTGCAAATGATCGGCCTGGGGCTTGCCGTCGCGGTGCTCGTCGATGCGCTGGTGATCCGTTCGGTGCTGGGGCCGGCGCTGATGCAGGTGGCGGGACGGTGGAATTGGTGGCCGATGCGATCGGCGGGCGGCGCAGCCGCTTCCGGGGGCAACGGCCGGTCCTGACATGACGATCTTCCGCTACGATCTGTTCGGACTGACCATCGTCAGCGAGTTCGCCATCCCCTGGGCGCCGGAGACGGAAACTCTGGCGGCGGGCGATGTCGAGATCCGGCGCGCGCCGCCGGACGGCATCGGCGCGGGCGGCTTCCAGTTCGAGGTTCCGAACGTCGCGTGTTACCGCATCACCGGCGGGCGCGAGATCATCGTCGATGGCGCTCCCGGCGCGAGCGAGGAGGCGATCCGCCTCTATCTGCTTGGTTCGGCGCTCGGCGTGCTGTTGCATCAGCGCGGCCTGCTGGTGCTGCACGCCAACGCGATCGTGATCGACGGTGCGGCGATGCTGTTCATGGGACCGTCGGGCGCTGGCAAATCCACTCTGGCGGCCTGGTTCGCCTCGCAAGGCTATCCGGTGCTGACTGACGACATTTGCGCGGTTGAGGTGTCGGCGGATGGCGCCCTGTCGGTCCTGCCCGGCCTCACCCGGTTGCGCCTCGCGGACGATGCGGCCGTTCATCTCGGCGTCGACATCGCCGAGGGTGCTTCCTGCTCATCGTCGGGCAAGCACGAGATCGGCCTCCCCCGCCAGGAAGCGATGCGGCCGAGCGCGCTGCGCGCCTGCTATCTGCTGTCCGACACGGCATCCGGAGACCCGGTCTGCGTCCGCCCCCTGGCGAACATCGAAGCCGTGGAGATGCTGATGGCCAACACCTATCGCGGCGTCGCGCTGCAGGAATTGGGTGGCAGCGCGGGGCATCTCGCGGCGTGCGTGCGGGTTGCTGCGAGCGCGCCCTGCTTCGAGGTGGATCGTGCAAAGGATTGGCGTTGCTTTGACGCCGGTGCAGGGGCGCTGCTTGCACATGCGCGGGGCGTCGTCCGTGAAGATTGCTAGATACCGCGGGACGGAGTAACGCCTGTGCATGGCGTCAGCGCCCGGACAGGTGGCGAGTGGGTCGATGTATGGCAGGGCGTTGCTGATGGTGCTGGCCGCGAGTGCCTGTTCGCATGGGGAGTCGGCCCGTGCCGCCGCGGTCGAATGCCGCGCCCTCGCCAAGTCGAAGGTGATTGCGGGATTGAACGCGGAAGAGGCTTGCGCGCTGGTTCGCGAGCGCGCCTCGGCTTTGCTGGCCGCCGACGGTGCTGCCCTGACCGCCTCCCTGACGATCGAGCTCGATTTGTCGCGTGCCGGATCTGCCATCGCCCACGTGCGGGAGAGCCGCGGCGGGGTGGCTTATGCCTATCCGGAAATCGCGGTCGACGTGATGGACCGGTCATTGCGACGTGAGGATCTTGTCCGGCTCGCCGACACCATAGCAGCTGCTGTGTCGGCCGGGCCGCAATCGAACTGACGGCCGCCTGACCGTGGGAGGGGAATGAAATGAGCGCGAAACTGTCAATGTCCGCGAGCCATTTTTCGGGCGGTCCGGCCATGGCCTTCATTGAGCGCGACGATGCAAGTGGCGAGCAGGGCTATGCGCGTGCCGGTCTGGCCGGATCGAAATATACCGCGGGCGTCGATACGATGGGCGTTATCGCTTCGGCGCCGGACAGCGCTTCCGAGCGCCCCGGGGACGTGATCGTCGATGTCCTGGTGCCGCGCGATATCGAGGCCAAGCCGGTACGGGACGTCTTCGGCCCCGTCGAGACGCCGTTCGTCGATACCATTCCCGACAACACCTCGACCACCGCAACGCTGGCGATTGGCGGTTCGGTCAATAGCATGCTGGATACGGTCGGCGATCGCGACTGGTTCCGCGTCGAACTGGTCGCCGGACAGCGTTATACCTTTTCGATCGGCCCGACGGGCAGCGGGGACATTCTGGATTCCTACCTGCGCCTGCACAACAGCGCCGGGACTCTCATTGCGCAGAATGACGATGCCGGCAGTCTTTATTCCCGGTTGAGCTTTACCGCGACGACCACCGGCACTTTTTATGTCAGCGTTGGCGCCTGGAACGATGCGGAGGCGGGGAATTATCGCGTGTCAGCCGCGCTCGCGCCGCCGCTGTCGGTCTACACGAGCGACCAGATCGCGACGCAACTCTATTCGACCTTCTGGGGCGGCACAGAGCGGCATTTCAACGTCGCACCGGGCGGGACGATTACGGTCAATCTCACCCAGCTCAACGCGGCGGGCCAGAATCTGGCGCGCGAGGCACTGGCCCTGTGGACCGATGCGACCGGGATCAATTTTTCGGAGATCGCCGGGACGGCGCAAATGCGGTTTATCGACCAGCAGTCCGATGATGCGAACCCGAACGTGGGCGACGACGATTCCGCCTACGCCTCGTCCAGCCGGATCGGCAACATCATCCAGAGTTCAATCGTCAATATCGGCGTCAACTGGCTGACGACCTATGGCACCGGCCTGAACAGCTATTCGTTCCAGACATATATCCACGAAATCGGGCACGCGCTCGGACTCGGGCATGCCGGCGCCTACAATGGCACGGGCGATTACAGTAGCGACGCCGAATATCTGAACGACAGCTGGGCGACGACGGTGATGTCGTATTTCGACCAGACGGAGAACAGCTACTTCTCCGCGCAGGGTTTCACCCGGCAATTCGTGGTGACGCCTGTCGTGGCGGACATCCTGGCGACAACGCACCTCTACGGCACGCCGACGACCACACGGACTGGCGACACGACCTACGGCTTTAACAACAATAGTGGCCGGGCCGTATTCGACGCCAGCGCCAATCCATCGGTCACCTACACGGTGGTCGATCATGGGGGCAACGATACGCTGGATTATTCGGGATTCAGCCAGAACCAGCGCATTGATCTCAACCAGGAGGCCTTCTCGAACGTCGGCGGCCGGGTGGGCAACGTCACGATCGCGCGCGGCACGGTGATCGAAAATGCGGTCGGGGGTTCCGGCAACGACACGATCATCGGCAACAGCGCCGCGAACCTCATCGACCTGCGGCATGGCGGCAATGATACCGCCTCGGGCGGCGATGGCGATGACGGTTTCTATTTCGGCGCCGCGTTCAACGCACTGGACAGCGTGGATGGCGGCGCGGGGCGCGACCAGATCGGCCTCCAGGGCAATTATGCCGGCCTGACGCTGGGGGCTGCCTCTACCGTCAACGTGGAGTTGGTCGTTCTGCTGCCGGGCAACGACAACCGCTTCGGCGGGGCGACCGGGACCAACCTGAGCTACAACATCACGACGGTGGATGCGAACGTGGCGGCGGGTCAGCTGCTGACCTTCCAGGCGAACATCCTGCGCGCGGGTGAGAGCTTCACGCTGAACGCCTCGGCGGAAACGAACGGGTCGATCCTGACCTTCGGCGGGCTGGGCACGGACAATATTACTGGCGGCCAGCAGGATGACGGCTTCTATTTCGGCACTGGGCGGTTCGGCAGCAGCGACCGGGTGGACGGGCAGGGCGGCAGCGACCAACTCGGTTTCCAGGGCAATTTCTTCGGCGGCAATGCGGTCAGCTTCGGTGCGACACAGCTGACCAGTGTCGAGTTCATCGTGCTGATGTCGGCAAGCGACACGCGCTTTGGCGGTGCGCTGGTGGGGCAGTCCTTCAGCTACCAGTTGACCATGAACAACGGCAATGTCGCGGCCGGGCAGACGATGGTCATCTCCGCCACGACCTTGCGGACGGGCGAATTGCTGTATTTCACGGGCGTGGCGGAGACGGATGGTGCCTTCCGTATCTTCTCCGGTGCCGGAGACGACGTGTTGACCGGCGGTCAGGGCGCGGACGAAATCTGGGGACGGGCTGGCAACGACCAGATTGAGGGGCAGGGCGGCGCGGACGTGCTGCGCGGCGGCGCGGGCAACGACCGGTTCGTCTACAATGCGGCCAGCGCCTCGACTGCTGCGGCACGCGATCACATCGCCGATTTCGATTCCGGCGACATCATCGAGCTTGGCGGCCTCGCCTTCAACACTGGCGGGCAGCCCTTCAACTATATTGGCGGCGCGGCACAGAGCGGCGCGCGGCAGGTGCAGGTGATCCAGACCGGCAACACCGCGACGGTCAATGTTTTCATCGACGCGGATGCGACGGCCGATATGGTGATCAACCTGACCATCGTCGGCGGCCACACCGTATCGGCGGCGAACTTCAACCTGCTGTCGCCGTTTGACGAGGTGGTGCCGGTTGCCGACCTGTTCCTGCTGGCTCAAGACAATGGCATTGAAAGTCATGTCTGGGGTGCCCGGCACGATGCCTATGCCGATGTCCATGGGCTCGGCCGCGACATGCTGATCCTTTAGGCCAGCCGGCCTGCCTTACCGGCTGGCGCAGGTTTGCGCGTGGTTTCGGCCTGACCGGACACGGGGCGAAGTCCCCGGGCCCGATGGGCTGTCTCACATTTTCGACACGAAGCGTGTGTAAAGGTCTGGCGGTCCGAAGGGGGCCGTGCGGAGGCCGCGCCGCAGATGGCATCCTGTGGTGCGATTGGTTGCGTGCGCGATAACCATGCTATCGAACAACAGCTTAACATATTGGATGATCTCTTAGGCCGATTTGCGACAAGTTTGAGCCGTGACTTACGAGAATTTCCTCGTTAGATTCAGGGCAGTTGATTGAAATCAATGTGTCGATTTGAGGTGAGCGTGCGGGGAGTTTCGGGTTCTGACAGGGTTTTTGAACCCGTTTCCGCCAAGGGTTTCAGTGCGATTGCACGCGACGAAGGCTCTTTTGACGGGCCGCCCGGAAACTTTTTCTTACCTTCTTCGGACGGCGTCATCACGATCGAACTGATCGAAGGCGTCACCGATTACGCGCCGATCATCAATGCTGCATTGCGTGAGCCCGGCGTCACCGAGGTAAGGCTCGGCGAAGGCGTGTTTACCGTCAGCGTGCCAATCTCCCTGCCCTCCGGCGCGCATCTGACGGGTGCCGGCCGGGATGCGACGACGATCAAGGCCAATGAGGATTTCTTCGGCCGGATGGGCAATGCCGGCATCGTGGAGTCCGAGCCTCGCGCCACGGATATTACACTTTCCGATTTCCTGATCGACGCCAACAAGATCCTGCCGGCTGGCATCAGGTCGCACGGCCTGTTCCTCAACATGGTTGAAGGGTTCGAGGTCACACGGGTCGATGTCGCCAATGTGACTGGATATGCACATTTCGCCGCCGGCGACGTCAGCGCGCTGAATGCCGGCAATCCCGCCGCCAAGGGAACTTCCGGCAGCTATGCCGACATCAGGACCTACAATTCGCAGGTTCATTTCGAGGTGATGTTCGGCGACGGTGTCACCTACACCAATGTCCATGCCCGCGACGGCGATGGCGACATTGCGACCGAGGCCTATTTCCATCCGCTGCTCGGATCCAGGAACATCACCTATGAAGGTGTATCGGGTTTCGGGAATGCGCTGCTGGGCTTCAGCCTGATTTCATCGGTTCGCGCGCTCGAGAATATCAGCATTCTCAACAGCCATGTGGAAGTCACCCTGCCGAATTCGGGCTATGGCCTGATCGACCACAGTGCGCTGCCAACATTCAATCTGCGGATCGAGAATTCGACCTTCATCTCGCACGATTATATCGGTTTCTCCGCATTCAGGGTCGAAGGGTCGGCGGTCAACTCAACCTTTCAGGGCGGCGTTTTCGGCATTGCCGTCGACAATGACGATGACGCCGTACCGCACATTTTCACCGTTACCGACAGCCACGCCATCGCTGTCGTGGATCCCAACAAGAAGTTCGGCATTGCCGGACTCGACGGGACCGAAGGCCTGGTCTGGATCGGTGGCACGATCGAGGCGCGCGGTACGGGCGGCCTGATGTTCCCGGCGACCGGCTCCGGCGAGGTTTCGCCCGAAACCATCCTGATCAACGCCGGCTACATGACGCGGGTTGGTTTTAACGGCGTCAATGCCGATACTTTCCTGTTCCCGACGATCCCCTTGCCCGCTTCAGATTTCGGCAGCTTCGCCGGCGGATCGATCGTCGTCGGCTTCCGGGCTTACTGGAACGCGGCCGACACGCTCGCGATCGCTCCCGGATCGGTCGCCGGGATCAGCGTGACCGACACCCAGGCGCTTTATCAGGGCGTTGTTATCGGCACGTTCTCCGGCGGAAGCGGCGGCACCGATCTGGTGATTTCGCTCAATGCCGGGGCGACTGCCGCGGCCGTCGCGGCCGTGGTACAGAGTGTCGCCTATTCCAGCGGCGGGCAGGATCCCGGCAGCCGTGCGCGGCTGATCGAAGTGGATGTCGTCGATGGGAGCGGTGTGCTCGGTGAATTGAACACCGTCGTGCACATGGGGCAGATTCTGGGCGGGTTCGCGAACGCGATCTACATTGTCGGGAACGAGCAGACCGAGGTCATCGAATCCCCGGGCAGCGGTTTCGACGAGGTCCGCACGACGCTTAGCCAATATGTCATGCCTCTCAACATCGACAAGCTAACTTACATCGGCAGCGATTCCGCAATCCTCCGTGGCAATTCACAGCACAACCAGATTGTCGGCGGCGTCGGCGACGATCTCTTCGATCTGCGCGACGGCGGCAATGACACGGCATTTGGCGGCGCGGGCAATGACGGTTTCTATTACGGTGCCGCTTATACCAATGCCGATGTCGTCGATGGCGGGGCCGGTTCGCTCGATCAGGTCGGCCTGCAGGGTGATTATAGTTCGGGAACGACTTTGGGCGCATTGACCGGCGTCGAAATGCTGGTGCTGCTTGCGGGCGACGACAATCGCTTCGGCGGCGCGACGGGCACGAACCTGTCCTACAATCTCACGACAGTGGATGCGACGGTCGCGGCCGGTCAGATGCTGATCGTTCAGGCCAACAAGCTGCGCGCGGGGGAGGATTTCACCTTCAACGGCGCCGCCGAGACCAATGGCTCCTTCCTGATCTATGGGGGGCTTGGCACGAACAACTTCACCGGCGGCGCCGGGAATGACGGCTTCTTCTTCGGGCAGGGCCGGTTCGGCAGTGGCGACATCGTCAACGGCGGCGGCGGGTCGGACCAGGTCGGCTTCCAGGGCGTGTTCAACGGGGCAGACAGCTTGGTTTTCGGCGCGAACCAGTTGATCGATGTCGAGTTTATCGTTTTGCTGTCGGCGAGCGACAATCGCTTCGGGGCCGGCGGCGGGCTGGCCGATTATGCGCTCTACATGCATGACGGCAACGTTTCCGCCGGGGAGAGGTTGATCGTTTCTGCGACGACCCTGAAAGCCGGCGAGCGGCTTTACTTCTTCGGTGGCGCTGAGGCGGATGGTTCTTTCGCCATCTATTCCGGCGCGGGCAATGATTCGATTACCGGCGGCTCCGGGGCTGACGAGATCTGGGGTGGTGCCGGCGACGACATCATCTACGGGCTTGGCGGCGCCGATATTCTGCGTGGCGGAGCCGGCAACGACCAGTTCCGCTATGCTCTGGCCAGCGCCTCTGCTCCGGACGCCCGCGACCGCATTCTGGATTTCGCGACCGGCGATACCATTCACCTTATCGAGTTGGCCGCGAACAATTCTCTTCCCGCCTTCACCTTCATCGGTGGTGCTGCCCCCACCGGGGCCGGACAGGTGCAGGTTATCCAGAACGGCAACCAGGCGACGGTAAGTATCTTTATCAACGGCGATATCGTCGCGGACATGATCATCGATGTGACCGTCATCGATGGCCATCTGCTGACGGCGGCCGATTTTGCAGGCGTGACCAGCGGCGGTGCGCAGAGCGGTCTGACGATGCCGGGCAAGGGCGCCGGGGCGAACCACGATCAGGGTCTGATCCTGTTTGCAACTGGCCCTGACCTGGTGCTTTCGGGCGCGGTTTCGGATACGGGGGTTGCGCCGCCCTCGGCCCCCGGCGCATCGATCCGGTCGCATCTGTATGACGGTCACCCGGCGGCCCTGGTGTCGCTGCCGGACGCGGTGCATCTGGCGCCTGAATTGGAGCTTCGCGACGTACTGCTCACGAACGACTTCCTTATTTGAAAATCGGTGCTAGGATTTCACGCATGAGCGAACAGAATCACCCGGCGCCCGCGGGGCAGGCGCACGCCGCAACCACCCTTCGTCCCTGGATCGCGCCCGAATTGCGCACGATGCAGGCTGGATCGGCGGAGGCAGGTCCCAACCCGGTCAGCCCGGAAGGAATCTTCGCAATCGCCAGTTCGTGACTGCGATTGACGGGCGCGCGACAATCTCGCGTGCCCGGGATTTGATGGAAGCGCCGCTTGAGCGGGACTTGGTCGGCCTCAATGTCGATACCGGTCTGTGCTATGGTTTTAACGAGACCGCCGCGGCAATCTGGCGTCACCTTGTGCAGCCGAAGACGCTGGACGCCCTGCTCGGCGATCTGGGCCGCGAGTTCGACATGACCGCGAGCGGATGCCGCGATGATGTCGCGCGTATGGTGCGCGAGTTGACCGACGCCGGTCTGGTGACGGTCTCCGCGATACCTTGAGACTGCTCGCCGGCTATCGCAGCGCGGCAGGCCCCGAACAGAATGACGAGCAGGTCTGGCGGCTTCTGGCCCGCCAGCACTCTGCTGCGGGCAGAGGTGCGTCGGCGATGGTTCGCCATGCCCGCGACCTGTCGCTGGGCGCGACTGGCCGGGACGGTGTCGCCGTCAATGCGCGCTTCGCTGTTGCTGCAGAGGCGAGGTTTGACGATCGGGCCAGGCTTTGCGCCGCGCTGAACCAGCCGCGCGAGACCGCCGATGCAGCGCTGATCCTGTCGGCGTGGGAGCGATGGGGCGACGGCGCGCCGCAGCATCTTTACGGTGACTATGCCTTTGCGGTCTGGGACATTGCTGGAGCCAAGCTCTTTCTCGTCCGCGACGCGCTTGGACAGCGGCCACTCTTCTTCCTCCCCGATGGCTCGGCCTTTGCTTCGCATGCGGATGCGTTCGACTGCCTGGATGCGCGCCACGGCCGACCGGACGAGAACGCGCTTGCCGCCTATCTCGGTTTCGTCGCGTCGAGCGGCGCGAGCTTTTACACCGACGTCGAGCAGGTCTTGCCCGGCGAACTGGTGACAATCTCGAGCGGACGTGTGGAGCGGAGCCGATGGTGGAGGCCCTCAATGCAGCCGGACCGGAGCCGGGGTCCCGCCGACAGCGTGGCCGAATGCCGCGCGCTGCTGGAAGCTTCGGTCCGTGACCGGCTGGCTGATGCGCCAGCGGTGCTTGCGACCCATCTGAGTGCCGGACTCGACAGCAGCGTGGTCACGGCGCTTGCCGCAGGCCTGAAGCCGGAAGCCGCCTCGCTGCACGCCTTCACCGCCGTGCCTTCGGAAATTCCGGGGGGCGAGCAGCGGTTTGCGGATGAGGGCGTGCAGGCCGCAACCGCGGCGGCGGCGCTGGCCGGGGTTGAGCATCATCGAGTGACGGCCGGTGACGAACCGCTGGCCTATCTCGACGCCTCGGCGGCGCTGTACCAGCAGCCGCTGCCCAATCCTCACAATCATGCCTGGGGTGCCGCGATCAACGACGCCGCGCGGGCGATGGGGGCAGAGCTGCTGCTGGTGGGGCAGGCAGGCAATTACAGTTTCAGCATGGCGGGCGATCCGCGCGGCGGCGCGATGCGCGCCCTCAGGGCGCTGCTTCGCCCTCTTCGCGCCAGGCCGGCCGCGTTTCCGCTTCTCGCCCCCGCGGCTGCGGCAGTTGCGGGCACCGACACCGTCCCTTCGGGCGGAGCGGAGCGCCGGTTGCACTTTCTGCGCCGGCTCGACCCGGGGGCGATCTTTCTGGGTATGGCGGCGCATTGGGGTCTGGCCGTGCGCGATCCCTTCGCCGACCGGCGACTGGCGGAGTTCTCGCTGACCATTCCAGACCGCACGCTGGTCGCGCTTGGCGACCGGGGCCTCGGTCGGCCGGTGGCCGCCGGACTGCTGCCCGCCGCTTTCGTGAACAATCGCGCGCGCGGCTATCAGTCTGCCGACTGGATCGACCGCCTGCGCCGTCATGTCCCGCGGGTGCAGGCAGCGATCGCGCGGCAGCGCGACCATGATGTCCTGCGGCGCCTGCTCGATCTCGATGCGGTGGTGGCCGCTGCCGACCGGCTTGAGACCCTGACCGCGCCGACGCTGCTCGACGAGCGGCTCTACCGTGTCGACTTGCCCCGCGCGCTTGCCGCGATGGCCTTCGCGGATGCGCTGGCACAGCCATTGTCCCGCCACGAACCGATGCCATGGCAAGGTGCAAGGCTTTGAGCTAAGAGGCCAATTCCATGGGCGGGCAGCGCGAAACAACGATCGAGCCGATTCGGCGCGCACTCGCGGCGTGCCGACGGCACGCCACGTCCGTCGCCCTGTTCAGCGCGATCATCAACATCCTGTTCCTCGCGCCGACCATCTACATGCTGCAGATCTACGATCGCGCTGTGCCGACGCAGAGCATGACCACGCTCGCCTTCCTCACCGTTTTGGTCGTCTTCGCGCTCGCGATGATGGCCGTGCTGGACCAGCTGCGCGCCCGCCTGCTGACCCGCGCCGGTGTCCGGCTGGACCGCGAACTCAGCCCGCTGATCCTCGGCGCCGCGCTACGCGGCAGCGCCAGCCCGCAAAGCCGCCAGGCTATGCGCGAATTCGATTCGCTGCGGCAGTTGGTGAGCGGCCCGGCTTTCTCCGCGATGTGCGACCTGCCCTGGACGCCGATCTATGTCTTCGTCTGCTTCCTGGTGCATCCCTGGGTCGGCGCGCTGGCGCTGTTCGGCCTGGTGCTGCTGCCGTCCTTGATCTGGCTGCACGAAAAGGCCGCCGGGCCGCAATTGCAGGAGGCGCAGGAAGTCGCGGCCAAATCCTATGTCGCGCAGGATCAGATGCTGGCCGAAAGGGATGCAGTGCGCGCCCTTGGGATGGGGCCGGCGATGATCGAGCGGCAGCTGCGCCTGCGCGACGGCATGCTGGAGCGGCAGACGCGCGCGAGCTTCTCGGCCGGTCGCTACGGCGGCTATTCGCGGTTCGCCCGGATGTCGCTGCAGTCGCTCGGCCTAGGCCTCGGCGCGTGGCTGGCGATTCATCAGGAGATTTCTGCTGGCGCGATCTTCGCCTCCACCTTCCTGATTTCGCGCGCGCTCGCCCCGGTCGAACAATTGCTCGGCGCCTGGCGCGGCATTTCGCAGGCGCGGGCCGGTTATCGTTCGATCGTCGAACTGCTGAAGTCCGATGCCATTGCGGAAGAGCGTACCGCATTGCCGGCGCCGGTCGGCGCGGTGCAGGTTGAGAAAGTCGGCCTGCAACTCGGTGCCGAAGGGCCGACGATTCTGGAAGATATCGGCTTTTCGCTCGGCGCGGGCCAGGCGCTCGGCGTCGTCGGGCCGTCCGGCGCGGGCAAGACCAGCTTGCTGCGGCTGATCGCGGGCATTGGCGTGCCGACATCGGGCACCGTGCGTTTCGACGGTGCGGACCGGCAGGATTGGGACGCCGATCTGCTCGCCCGGCATGTCGGCTTGCTGCCGCAGGACCCGTCGCTTTTCGCCGGCACGATCAAGGAGAATATCTCCCGCTTTGACGGCGCCCTTGGCGGCGACCCGGAAGCGATCGACGCAGCCGCGGTGCAGGCCGCGCAGCGCGCCGGCGCGCACGATTTCATCCTGCGACTTCCCGGCGGCTACGATTATCCGCTCGCCGCGCGCGGCGGCAATGTGTCGAGCGGGCAGGCGCAGCGCATCGCGCTGGCGCGGGCGCTCTATGGCGCGCCTTCCATCCTGCTGCTCGACGAGCCGAACGCGCACTTGGACACTGAGGGCGATGCGTCTCTGCTCGCCGCGCTGCAGAAGCTTAAGCAGGAGGGTGTCACCATCATCCTCGTCTCGCATCGTCTGTCGGTGCTGCCCGTGATCGACGCGATGCTCGTGCTGAATGGCGGCAAGGTCCATATGTTCGGCCCGCGTGACGAGGTGCTGCCGAAGATCACCGCGCCGAACGTGCGGCAGGTTCACCCGCAGCAGCAGGCGCAGAGCTGATGGCAAGCTCCTATCACGACGAATATGCGGACGAGGACGACGTCGCGAACCCGGGCCGCGAGCGCCGCGTTGGACGGATCGTCATCGCGGTTCTCGTCGCCGGCCTGCTGCTCGCCGCCTTCGTGCGGATGGATGCCGCCGCTTATGCGCAGGGCCAGGTCGTGGTCTCCGGCCAGCGTAAGGCGGTGCAGCATCGTGAGGGCGGCGTCGTCGGCGCGCTTTACGTGCGCGAAGGCCAGCGCGTGCGTGAAGGCGAGGTGCTGATGCGGCTCGCCGCCGCGGACGTGGAGGCGCAGGAGCGGGCGCTGGCCACGCAGGTCACCCGCCTGCTCGCGCGCCGCTCCCGGCTGGAGGCGGAGGCACAGGGCCGCGCCGATGTGCCGTCGCCTGCCGAGTTCGCCGATATCCATCCGGCGGATCGCGAGACGGCGCGGCTGGCACTGATTCAGGAGCGCGCCGAGCTGAATGCGCGCACCGCCCAACTCCAGGCCGAGGCGGGGGCGCTGTCGCAGCGCGCGGCGGGGGCGGGCAATCAGGTGCAAGGCGCCAGCAGCATGAGCGCCTCGGCGCGCGAGCAATTGCGGCTGATCGACGAGGAAATCCGGGTGCTGCGCCCGCTCGCCGAGCGCGGCTTCGTGTCGCAGACGCGGCTGCGTTCGCTGGAACGCGCCGCCGCCGAACTGCGTGGTCAACAGGGCCAGTTCACCGCGGCGCAGGGGCAGGCATCGCGGGAGGGCAACGATCTGCGCCTGCAGCGCGAAGCCGCAGTCACCGCCTTCCGCGCCCGTGCCGCGACCGAATTGGGCGAGACCGTCCGCCAGCTCGGCGAATTGCAGCCGCGCCTCCAGGCGGCCCGCGACCAGCTCGCCCGCATCGAGATCCGCGCGCCCGCGACCGGCGTCGTGATCGGCCTCGATGCCGCGACGGTCGGCGGAGTCATCACGCCGGGGCAGAAGCTCATGGAGATCGTCCCGGACGGCGAAATGCGGATCAGCGCCCGCATCGCCCCCGGCGACGCCGACGATCTGGCGCCGGGCCAGGAAGCCCAGGTCCGCATGGTCGGCCTCCACGAGACCAGCCTGCCCAGTCTCGAAGGCCGGGTGGTCAGCGTGTCCGCGGACAGCTTCACCGACGAGCGCACCGCCCAGACCTATTTCACCGCCGAGATCGACGTGCCGGAGGATCAGGTCGCGATCGTCCGCGAGATACGCGGCGAGTTCCAGCTTCGCCCCGGCATGCCCGCCGAGATCATCATCCCGCTGCGGCCGCGCTCGGCACTGAGCTATATTGTCGAACCGTTGTTCGGCACCTTCTGGGCCTCGTTCCGCGAGCAATAGATCGTCTTTCCGGCGCGGCGATTCCTGTTAAGCAATCGCGTTTAGCCATGGATGATCACGCTCATGACGGTTCGGACCCTGGCGGCGGCTCGGTCGAGGCGCTGTTCGACATCGTCGCCAAGGACCATGCCGGCCTGATCTACCGCATCGCTCTGGCGCACGAGGCCGACCCGGCGATCCGCGGCGAGCTCGTCCAGGACATTATGCTCGCCATCTGGGGCAGCCTGCCGCGCTTTCGCCGCGACGCCTCGCTGAAGACCTTCGTGACGAGCATCGCCTACAATCAGTCAATCGCTCACGTCGCGCGCGTGGTGCGAAGACGCAGACTGTCGCCTGCGGCAGACGCGTTGCCCGCCGAGCCGGACCTGCCCGACGAAGCAGCCGACCGGAAGCAGCGCCAGCAGCATCTGCTGGACGCGATCCAGACGCTGCCGCTCGCCCAGCGGCAGGCGATAATTCTCTATCTGGAGGATTTCACCTTCGCTGAGATCGGGGAGGCGCTCGGCATCTCCGCGCACGCCGCGGCGATGCGCTGCAATCGCGCCAAGGCGGCGCTCACGGTCGCGATGAGGACGCAGGCATGAATCGCGACGAATTTCCGGAACTTCGCGCACTTCGCGCACTTTGGCGCGATCAGGCCGGCCCGGCCCAGCAGGGACAGGTGCAGGCACTTGCCCAGCAGATCAAGGTGCGCGCCCGGCGACAGCGCCTCGTCGATATCGTGCTGGGCCTGCTCGCGATCGGGCCGGCCTTGGTCGTGATCGCTTTCCCCGCTCTGCCGCTGGTCCGGTTCGGCGCCGTCCTGGCGTTGCTCGCGCTTGCCTGGGGGATCTGGCGCCGACAGCGTCTCAACAAGGCTGCGCTGGCGCTGGACCGCAGCAATCCGCGCGCCTTCCTCGCGGCGGCGATTGACAATGCGCGCGCAGAGCGCCGCTTTCTTTTTGTCGGCGTCTGCCTGTTCACGATCGTCGCCGGCTTATGGTTCTTCCTGATCGCAACCAACCAGGGTGTGGAGGGCTTCGATTTCATCCCCGACCAATTGCTCGGCATGTCCCGCGCGAAGCTCACTCTGCTCTTCATCGGAGCCGCCGGAATCTACGCGCTCTTCGTCCAGTCGATCCTCAAGGCGCGCGACCGGCTCCGGCGGCTGCAGGCCATGGCGGCCGAATGGGATTCAGAAGAGCGCGAGGTCTGACCGGTCCCGGCCGACGATCGCAAAATAAATTCGTCTCCCACGCGTCCGCGCGCGTGACCTTTCCCGGTTTCGCGAAACTAATCCCCAGCGCCCATAGCGTCGCCGCATGCGCCGCTCTGCGCCAGGGAGGGGATTACAATCATGGCGGCTTATCGGGATTTCTTCGAACATGGCTCGTCCGGCGCATCTTACCGGTATCGCGGCGCCCACAATCCTGATGTCAGCAAGCCGTCGCACTTGCTCTCCGCCGCCTCTCGGCGCGAAGCTGCGCTCCCCTTCGTCGATGCGAACGTCTCCGAACCCGATGCGCAAAAGCCGGTCGATCCGATACTCTTCGCACCGACGCCGCTGACCGGCGGCCAGATCGCGATCATCGGCTACAATACCGACGATGGCGGCACGCCGCAGGACACGCTGACGTTCGTGTTGCTGACCGCGATCGGTTCGGGCACGGTCATCTACTTCACCGACCGTAGTTGGAACGGCACGTCGTTCGGTGCCTCGGGAGGCGGAGAAGGTACTTTCACTTACACCGCCGGCGCGGATTTGCCCGCCGGGACGATCATCACGATCACGCAGGCGCAGCTTTCGGGCGCGGGAATGAACCTCTCGGACGCCGGCGAGACGATCTACGCCTACCAAGGCGCGAACGCGAACACGCCGACCAGCTTCCTCTATGCCGCCGACATTGCCGACGGGAACACGATCTTCAACGGCAGCCTCGTCAATACCGGGCTGGTCAACGGCACCACCGCCGTCGCGGTGGCCGGCGACAACGCCCATTTCGGCGACCGCGGACACAATATCCAGTTGCCGGACCTGCTCGCCTCGATCGGCAGCGCGACCAACTGGAGCGCGGACAACAGCACGTCGCAGCTTCCGCCAGCCGGCAATCTGTTCAATGCACCGGATCAGGTGATCTTCGCCGCGATCTCCGGCGACGCCGGCCTGTTCAGCGCCTCGCGCGATGGCAGCAACCTCGCCTCGCTGCAGCACGCTTACTTCCAATGGGTCGATAATCCCGCGACGCACTTCAATCACCCGAACGAGATCGTGTTCGACACGGTCCGCGGTCTGTTTTTCGTGGCCGATACGGATCAGGGCAATCGCCGCATTTTGCAGGGCAATATCGCGGACCTGTTCAATCCGGGGGTGCCGCCGACGCTGATCGTGTTGTGGAGCAACAACGACCCAACGACGGCGGGCGGGCAGGTCAACGGCCTCGCCATCGATCTCAATCATAACGGGACCCAAGGCGCTCTCTATTTCGTCAACCAGACGAACTTCAACCGCATCCTTTACGATCATGACGGCACCAGCACGCCTAACCAGACGGCGGTGACGCTCGCAAATCTGGGCGCCGGCCAGTTCGCCAACGAGATCGCGCTCGACATCGCCAACAATCGCGCCTGGGTCCTTAGCACCGCCTCATCGACCGAACCTTATACCGTCCCGGCCGGAACCCCGGGCGCGATCTTCGATCCGGACAGCGGCACCTGGTATCTGATTGGCACCAACGTGACCAACAACCAGATCTATGCGATCACCGGGCTCGACCGCACCGACACCGGCATCGGCCAGGTGACGGTCGGCTCGCTGACCTTCAGCGGCGTGCATGACGATCCGAGCATCGCCGGCAATACCGATTTCAACGACGCTTATGGCCTGATCACCAGCATCGACATCGATCCAGTCGGCGGCTTTCTCTATTTCACCAGTCAGCAGCTCAACCTGGGCACTGCCGGCGAGGTCGGCGGCATCTATCGCTACAATCTTGCCACCGGTGCGGTGGAGACGCTCTACACCGAGGGCAACGCCACCGATTACGGCTTCAAATATATCGACGTCGATCCCGGCAGCGGCCGCTACTACGTCACCAACATCTCGTTCGAAGGCGCCGGCGGCGAACCGCAGGGTACTGCGGTCAACACCAGCACGATCATGGTCGGCAATATGGGCGCGGTCGGCGCGCCCACGGTGTTCGCCCACACGCCTGACATGAACAGCGCGGGGCCGTGGGGCCTGACGATCCAGAACGCCCCGACCGTTACTGCGAACGCGCTCGCGGCGAGCGTGACCGAAGCCAGCAATCTGCCGGGTTCCGGCGTTACCGGTGGCGCCCTGCTGTTCAGCAGCGTCGTCGCGGGCGATCTCGACACGGTGAATGGCACCGACGAACTGGCCGGCGCTCAAGTCCGGATCAGCGGCAATTTCCTGGCCGGCGTCGACCAGCTCCGGATCCAGAACAATCTCAGCGGCACGATCGCCGCGTCCGGGATCAGCTACAGCTTCAACGCCACCACCGGCGTGATGACGCTGAGCGGCCCCGGTACGGTCTCCGAATATCAGAGCGCGCTGGCGCTGGTGACCTTTCACGCCAGTGGCGACAACCCGACCAATTACGGGACCAACACCAGCCGCACCGTCGCCGCCTCGGTGTTCGACGGCCTGCTCTATTCGGACGAAATCACCAACAGCATCACCGTCACCGGCATCAACGATGCGCCGGTGAATGCCGGCGGCAATCATACGGGTGCGGGTTTCGTCGAGGATGCGACCGCCCTTGCGCTGACCGGTCATTCGGTGAGCGACCCGGACGCGAACCCTGCGACCCAGAGCATCACCGTCACCCTGACCGTCAGCCACGGTACGCTCAGCCTGCGCACCGACGTGGCGGGCGGCCTGACGGCGGGCATGATCGCCAACAACGGCACCGGCACGATCACTGTTACTGCCACCCAGAACCAGATCAACGCCACGCTCGGCAACGCCACCGGCCTGACTTACACGCCGCCGGCCAATTTCAACGGGCAGGCGACGCTCACCGTCACCAGCAATGATGGCGGCCTCAACGGCAGCGATCCGGGACTCACCGGTACCGGTACGTCCGAGCAGGACCAGGATTCCTATACGATCGACATCAGCGCGGTAAACGACGCGCCGGTGGTGAGCGGCGACGGCACCGAAACCGCTCTCACGATCGACGAGGACACGCCCGGCGCTGGCCAGACCATCCAGGCGCTGTTCGGAGGCCAATATTCCGACGCGGCCGACAATCAGAGCGCCAACGTCAACGGCTCCTCGCCCGGCCAGTTCTCCGGTATCGCCGTAATCGCCAACGGCTCATCGGCGGGCACCGGCCAGTGGCAGTATTTCAGCGACGGGGTGTGGACCGACATCGGGGCGGCGTCGGCGGCGGCGGCGAAGCTGCTCGGTGATCCGTTCACGACCCTGATCCGGTTCAACCCGGCGCCCAACTTCAATGGCCCGGCGCCGACGCTCACCGTGCGACTGATCGACAACAGCCTCGGCTTCGGTATCGTCAATAATCAGGTGGTGAACCTGTCCGGCGGCGGCGCGACGGGCGGCACCACCGCTTTCTCCAGCGGTACGGTCGTGCTCAGCCAGAACGTCACCGCGATCAATGACGGCCCGGTTCACACCGTGCCAGGCGCTCAGGGCGGCACCGAAGATACCGACCTCGTCTTCTCGACGGCGAACGGCAATGCGATCAGCGTCGTCGATCCGGACGCGAGCATGCTCACCGTCACCCTCGCCGTCAGCAACGGCACGCTGACCTTGTCCGGCGTCCTCGGCCTCAGCTTCTCGGGCGGCGCGAACGGCGCGTCCATGATGACGTTCAGCGGCACCGGTGCCGCGATCAACGCGGCGCTGCAGGGACTGATCTATCGCGGCACCCTGAACTATAACGGCCCCGACACGCTGACCATCGACACCAGCGACAATGGCGAAACCGGCAATGGCGGAGCGCTCACCGACAGCGACAGCGTGTCCATCAGCCTGGCGCCAGACGGCCAGATCGATGGTGACGGCGGCAGCAACAGCCTGACCGGCACCGCCGGCATCGACCTTTTCGACTTGAGCCAGGGCGGCAACGACACTGTGTTCGGCCTCGGCGGCAATGACGGTTTCTATTTCGGCGGGGCCTACACCTCGGCCGAC
>DDTH01000015.1:4225-4693 GCA_002344055.1 Sphingomonadales bacterium UBA2369 | reverse complement strand
CAAGGTCGGCCGCCGCGCGATCCGCGTGTGCGATCTGGCCCATCTCGAGGATCTCGGCCCTCGGCTCGACCGGCTGTGCGCCCATCATGACGCGCTGCGCGCCGGTTTCGGCCAGCCGCCGATCGACCGGGCCAGGCTCCAGGCCGACCTCGCCGAGATTGCCGGCTTCGTCCTGCAATTCGCGGTTCCGGTCTGGAAGACGATGAACGACGCGAAGCGGGCCGGTAGCCGGATTCTGTTCGAGGGCGCGCAGGGCGTGNNGGCACCTATCCGTTCGTGACCTCGTCCAACACGGTCGCGGGGACGGCCGCTTCCGGCAGCGGCGCGGGTCCGGGCGCGGCGGGCTTCGTGCTCGGCATCGTGAAGGCCTATACGACCCGCGTTGGTTCCGGGCCTTTCCCGACAGAGCTGGAGGATGAGACGGGCCAGAGGCTTGGCGAGCGCGGGCATGAGTTCGGCACCGTCACC
>DDTH01000015.1:4028-4165 GCA_002344055.1 Sphingomonadales bacterium UBA2369 | reverse complement strand
ACCAAGCTCGACGTGCTGGACGGGTTCGAGGAAATCCGCATCTGCACCGGCTATCGGCTGGGGGGCGAGACGATCGACCATTTCCCGGCCCATGCCGCCGATCAGGCGCGGGTCGAGCCGATCTACGAGACGATGCC
>DDTH01000015.1:673-3992 GCA_002344055.1 Sphingomonadales bacterium UBA2369 | reverse complement strand
CCCCGAGCGCGACGACACGATCCTCGTCCGCGATCCGTTCGGGGGCTGAGATGACGTCGCGGGAGAGCACAGGCTGGGGCGGCCGTTCGGACGAGGCATCGGCCAAGCCGCCGCGCGGGCTGAAGGACCGGCTGGTGCTGGGCGCCTTCTATGTCCTCAACGGGCCGTTCCTCGCGAAGAGCCTTTATGGCGGCAGCAGGAAGAATAAGGAGAAGTTGCTGAAGCGGCTCGGCCTACCGATGGACGCTTTGCCGCACACCGGAAGCTGGAAGGCGGATGTCGGGCTGCTGACCTTCCTGACCGACCATATCCTGGCACATAAGCCGAAGGTCGTGGTGGAGTTCAGCGCCGGTGCCTCGACCTTGATCATCGCCAAGGCGTTGCAGGTCGCGGGAGTGGAGAAGCCTGTCTTCATCAGCTTCGAACAGCATCAGGACTTTTGCGACAAGACTGCGGCGTGGGTGCGGGAGTTCGGGCTGGATTGCGACATTCGCCGCGCGCCGCTGGGCGTGTCGCCGGGCGGGTGGCCGGGGCTTTGGTATCAGCATGACCCGCTGCCCGACGGGATCGAGCTGATGCTGATCGACGGGCCGCATTGGGCGATCCACCCGTTCACCCGCGGCGCGGCGGAAACCAGCTTCGGCCAGATCGCGCCCGGCGGCACGGTCATGCTCGACGACGCGGCGCGGCCGGGGGAGCGGATCGTGGCGCGGCGCTGGCGCCGGAAATGGACCGACTTCACCTTCAAGCTGCTTCACCCGGGCAGCAAAGGGACGTTGGTGGGGCTGAGAAAGAGCTAGCTTTCCGGCCCCAGCGCCGCATCGAGATCGCGGGGGCGGAGGAAGCGGGTGAGGGTGCCGGTGCCTTCGCGGACATCGGCCCAATCATCCATATCGAAGCGGATCGCGGCGAGGGTGCCGGTGGGGTATTTTTCGGCGAGCGCGGCCAATGCGGCGGGATCGCCGCTGCCGGACAGCATCAGAGCGAGCTGCTCCATGCCGGGATTGTGGCCGGCGAGGAGGATGGAGTTACCCGCCTCCATCGCGTGCTGGACCTTTTCCAGCAGCAGGACCGGGCTGGCGAGATAGAGGCTCTGGTCGAACTCGGCCGCGAGCGGCTGGCCATAGCCTTCCCCGGCGAGCGTGAGCGTCTCGGTGACGCGGGCGGCGGGGGAGGCGTAGATCGTGTCGAAGATCATGCCTTCATCGCGCATCGCCCGGCCGATCGCGTGGGCGGCGGCGCGGCCGCGGCGGTTCAGCGGGCGGTCGAAATCGCGCTGGCGCGGGTCGTCCCAATCGGACTTGGCGTGGCGCAGCAAGGTCAGGATTTTCACGCGCCCATTTCCCCCAAAGCACGTTCCTCATGGCGGATCGGGTCGCGGGAGGAAAGCCATTCCGAGACCCGCGCCGTAGCGTCGATGAGGGGGAGGCGGCGGATCGCGACGCCGGGCGGGAAGGCGGTGAGCAGGCGCGAAGGCGCGGCGGCGGAGAGCAGGACGAAGAGGCCGCGGTCGCCCTGGCGGCGGATCAAGCGGCCGAACGCCTGCGCCAGCCGGGCGCGGACGACGCGGTCGTCATAGGCCATGCCGCCGCCGGCCGCCTTGCGCGCGGCGTGCAGCACGGTCGGGCGCGGCCAGGGGATGCCCTCCATGACGACGAGGCGGAGGGAATGGCCGGGCACATCCACGCCGTCGCGCAGCGCGTCGNNTGTCGATCGGATCGACATGCTGGGCGTAGAGCGGCAGGCCTGCACGGGCGAGGCGATCGGCGATGCGGGCGTGGACGGCGCGGAGCCGCTGGATGGCGGTGAACAGACCGAGCGTACCCCCTTCGGCGGCCTCGATCAGGCGGGCATAGGCGCCGGCCAGCGCGGGCAGGTCGCCGCGCTTCAGATCGGTGACGACCAGCACCTCGCTGTTTGCGGCATAGTCGAACGGGCTGTGGGCGGCGAAGAGCTGGGCCGGGTTGGGCAGGTGGCAGGCGCCGGTGCGGGCTTCGGCCACGGCCCAATCCTCGCCCCCGCGCAAAGTGGCGGAGGTGACGATGACGCCGTGGGCGGGCTTCAGCACGGCTTCGGCAAGGGGCCGGGTGGGATCGAGCCAGTGGCGGTGGAGGCCGATATCGAACTCGCGGCCTTCGACCCGGTTGATCGCGAGCCAATCGACGAAATCGGGATCGGCCGGGCCGCCGATGCGGGTGAGCAAGGCGACCCAGGCGCCGAGCGTCTGCGTGCGCCAGGACAGGCCGCCAAGCGCGCCATCGACGCGGGCGCGGGCCTGGGCGTCAAGCCAGTCGGGCGCGTCCTCAAGCACCGCTTCGAGGCGCTTGCCGAGCGCCATCAGGGCGCGAAGCAGGCGCTCCAGCGCGGCGGCGGCGGCACCTGCGGCGGCGACCAGCTCGCCGCTCGGTTCGGCCAATTCGGTCTCGATGCCGAAACCGGCATCCTGCGCGGTGGCACGGGCATAGACCTGAGCGCGGACGGCGGCGAGCAGTGCCTCGAGCGGTCCCCAGGGTGCATTCTCGGCGAGGCGGCCCAGCCAGCCGTCGCTGGGCAGTTCCTGCGCCGCATTT
Organism: Sphingomonadales bacterium UBA2369; assembly: GCA_002344055.1. Taxonomy (GTDB): domain Bacteria; phylum Pseudomonadota; class Alphaproteobacteria; order Sphingomonadales; family Sphingomonadaceae; genus Allosphingosinicella. The sequence continues at coordinate 1,422 of DDTH01000015.1, read as the reverse complement.
AGCGCGGCGTTGATCGCGTCGCCGCCGGCTTCGTCGTAACTGGCGACGTCGAGCAAGCGGGCGGCGAGGCCCCTGCGGCGGCCGCGCGCCTTGCCGCTTTCCGGGCCGATCACCCAGCGCCGCAATTCGATCGCTTCCTGCCCGGTCAACGCCGCGGCGAAGGTGGAATCGGCGGCGTCGAAGAGGTGATGGCCCTCGTCGAACACGATGCGGGTGGGTGCCTCGCCCGTCTCCCGGCCGCGCGCGGCGTTGACCATGACGAGGGCATGATTGGCGACGACGATGTCGGCGTCCCGGGAGGCGCGGACCGAGCGTTCGATGAAGCAGCGGCGATAATGCGGGCAGCCGGCATAGACGNNCATTCGCCGCGCCGGTCGGTGAGCGCGGTGGCGCCGGCGCGGCGGAACAGGCTGGGCAGCCAGCCTGGCAGATCGCCGCCAACCATGTCGCCATCGGCGGAATAAGCAGCCCAGCGCGCGACAAGCTGGGCGAGGATGGCGGCACGACCGGAAAAGCCGCCTTGGAGCGCGTCCTCGAGGTTGAGCAGGCAGAGATAATTTTCGCGACCCTTGCGGACGACGAGCTTTTCGCGGCGGATATTCTCGTCCGGATAGAGCGTCTCGCCCAAGGCGCCGAGCTGGCGTTGCAGCGCCTTGGTGTAGGTCGAGACCCAGACCGGGCCGTCCGCCTGCTCGGCCCAGAGCGTCGCGGGCGCGAGATAGCCGAAGGTCTTGCCGATGCCGGTGCCT
>DDTH01000015.1:0-659 GCA_002344055.1 Sphingomonadales bacterium UBA2369 | reverse complement strand
GGGCTTCGGCATTGGCGCCGGTGAGATGGTCGAGGCGAGCGGTGGCCTCGCCGGGGGTGATGCGGACCGTGCGCGGCGCCGGGCGCTCGGCCGTTTCCGACCATTCGGGTAGGCGGGAGAAGAGCCAGCGCTCATTCTGCTGCGGCTTTTGCAGGCGCTGCAGCACCGCGCTCGCCCACGGCCAGCGCAGCCGGGCGAGCGCCTGGGCACTGGTCCAGGCGCCTTCGCGCTGGAACCAGTTGGTCTCCAGCATGCCGAGCAGGTTAGCCGCGGCGGCGCGCAGGAAGGAGGCGGCGGTGGCTTCGTCCGCCGGGGCTTCGATGCCGAGCGCGTCGGCGATGCCGTGCGGGGTGGGGACGGCGAAGCGGGCGGGCAGCATGAAGGCGAAGAGTTCGAGCAGGTCGAGGCCGGACAGATCCGGATAGCCGAGCCGGCTGGCGACCAGAGGCGCGTTCAGCAGAATCATCGGCGTTTCGGCCGCCCGCGCAATCGCCTGCCCCCGGCCGACCGCCTCGGTGCTTCCGTCCGGATGGGCGATCCAGACCCCGCCATGGGTGGCGTGGAGGGCGGGATAGGGCAGGTCTAGCGCCACGCGGGCCTCGGCTCGACACGCGGATGAACAGCGACACTTTCCGGCGAAAGGTGCTGAAGGTTCACAC
>DDTH01000001.1:56273-213835 GCA_002344055.1 Sphingomonadales bacterium UBA2369 | reverse complement strand
TGGTGAAGCTGCCGATGTGGCTGAGCACCTTGCTGAACTTGTCCGGCCGCTCCCAGGCCACCGTCCACGCACAGATGCCGCCCGAACTGTTCCCGCAGATCGCCCAGCCTTCGCGGTCGTCGGTGATCGCGTAATCCTTGCGCACCGCCGGGATGATTTCTTCCAGCAGGAAGCGCGTGTATTGATCACCGAGCGAGTCGTATTCGAAGCTGCGATTGCTGCGCGGCCGCCGGCCTTCCTCGGCGGGCGGCACGTTGCCGGGATTGATGAAAAGCCCGATCGTCACCGGCATTTCCTTCGCATGGATCAGGTTGTCGAACACGACCTGCGCGCGGTAGCTGCCGTTGGTGCTGACGAATCCGCCTCCGTCCTGAAAAACCATCAACGCGGCCGGCTTGGCGGCATCGTATTGCGCCGGCAAATAAATCCAGTAATCGCGCACGGTGCCGGGGAAGATCTGGCTCTCCCACTGGAACGGCCCCTTCACCGCGCCCTTCGGCACGCCGTCCTTCGGCTGCGAATCCGGACCGAGCGTGTAGTCATCGGCGGCGAAGCTGGACGCGGCACCGATGAACGTCGAAAGAGTGACGAGGGCAAAGGCACGGGAGAATGCGAAGCGCGGGTTCATGACGGGAGAATTCCCGGTTCCGCGTCCGGAGTCAAAGTTTTCGCTTTCGCCGGCTCGCGCCCATGCCTAGCTTGCCCGCCCGGTGAAAAAGAATCCCAAGACGCCCGCACCCGCGCCCGCGCCCATCCGCGTGGGCATGATCTCGCTCGGTTGCGCGAAGAACCTCGTCGATGCCGAGGTCATGCTCGGCACCCTAATCAAGGACGGCGTCGAGATTACCAACGACGCCGAGGCCGCCGATGTGCTCGTCGTGAACACCTGCTCGTTCATCGACTCGGCGCAAGAGGAGAGCGTCGATACCATTCTGGAATCCTCGGCCCTGCGCGAACAGGTCAATCCCGGCCAGGCGCTCGTGGTCTCCGGTTGCCTGCCGCAACGGTTCAAGGATGAATTGCCGAAACTGCTGCCCGAAGTCGATGTCATCATGGGCATCGACCAGGTGGCGAACGTCACGGATCTCATCAAGCAGGCCGTCGAACATCGGCGCGCGAAACTCGCCTCCCCGGAGCGCCGGCCTCCGGCACGGCGCGGACAAAAGGTGAAGTCGAAACTGGCGGAACTCGACCAAAAGAAGGGCTCCCACACGCACGACGACGAGCAAACGCTTCGCGGCACGGACCAATTCGGTCAGACGCGGCAACTCATCGCCACTCCGCATCCCCCCCCCCACACACCGCATTCGGACGCTCCCATCGTCGATGTCGCGAGCCGCCCGAACTACATTCCCGATTACGCCACGCCGCGCTTCCGGCTCACGCCGCGGCACTTCGCCTACGTGAAGATCGCCGAGGGCTGCAATCATCCGTGCAGCTTCTGCATCATTCCCCGGATGCGCGGCTCGCATCGCAGCCGCACGCAGGCCGACATCGTGGCCGAGGCGAAGGCATTGATCAAAGACGGGGTCAAGGAACTGAACCTCATCTCGCAGGACTCGACCTATTACGGCCTCGATCTCCAGCCGGATCACCGTCGCTCAATCTCGTCGCCGGAGAAGTTCAATGCGCGCGCAAAGGCTTTGCCCGCCGACGCCACCACGCTTTGCACGTTGATCCGCGAGTTGAACGCCTTGAAGGGCGACTTCTGGATCCGCCTGCTCTACACGCACCCGGCGCACTGGACCGACGAGCTCATCCAGACCATCGCCGAATCAAAGAAGGTCGCGCGCTACGTGGACATGCCGTTGCAACACATCCACGAAGTCATGCTCGAACGCATGCGCCGAGAGACGGGCCGCCAGTACATTGAGGACTTGATCGCCCGCATCCGCGCCGGCGTGCCGGCCATCGCGCTGCGGACCACGTTCATCGTCGGTTTCCCCGGCGAGACGGAAGAGGATTTCCAGGCCACCCTGCGCATCGTCGAGGCGACCCGCTACAGCCACGCCTTCAGCTTCAAATACAGCCCCCGCCCCGGCACCCCCGCCGCGAGCATGGCCGATCAGGTCGCGCCCGAGCTGGCCGACGAACGCCTCCAGCGCCTGCAGGCCCTGATCACCAAGTGCCAGCACGCGTTCAACGAAGCGACCGTCGGCCGCAACACGGACGTCCTGCTCGAACGCGCCGGCAAGAAACCCGGCCAGAAGATCGGCAAATCGCCCTGGCTGCAATCGGTGCACCTGCTGACCGACGCCCCCATTGGCGCGATCGTCCCGGTCGAGATCGTCAGCGCCGGCCCGAACTCGGTCGCCGGCGAGGAGACGGTGGCCCAAGCCGCCTGATCCCTATCAGTTCAACGCCAGCAACAAGGGGTAAGCGTATGCGTGCTGTAATTCTCGGTTCGGTCCTGATGCTCGCGGCCTGTTCCGGCCAGCAGGCGGGTGGCAATGCGGCCGCCAATGGCGCTTCGGCCAGCGGCGGTACCGCCGCCCCTGCAACCGGCTCCAGCCTGAACCTGACCGACGCCTGCGCCGTCCTTCCCGGCGAGCGGATGGCGCAGGCGATCGGCCTGCCGCTCGTGAAGGCCGAACTGCGCGACGTGATGACCGACAGCGGCAACGGCATGTCCTCGTCGCGCTGCGTCTATGATTTCGGCGACGGCCTCGCCTCGCTCAATCTCGAGCGTTTCCCGACCGGGTCGGACATGGCGTCGATCTTCAGCGGGACGCGCTCGCTGCTGAGCAAGAATGGCAGCGAGACGATCGAGGACGTGCCCGGGCTCGGCGAGCGTGCCTTCTGGGTCGCCGGCAGCAACAATCTCTACATCATGCTCGACGACAACCGGCAGATGGTGCTCACGACGACGCGCCTGCCCGCGACGGTCAACAGCAAGGATGCGCTCACCTCGGTCGCCCGGGCGATCTTGAGTTAGGCTTCGATCCGCTTGAATTGGATCCTTCTGCGCTCCAGCTGGCTGGATGAAAATCCGGGACCGAGCCCAGCAACGGGTGGCGGATCGATGCCTTATTTTCAGGTTTCCTACTGGTTATGGACCTGTCACACTCTGCGCGATGACCTCGCTCCGGGACTTTTTTGGCCTCACGCTCGTTCAGCCCTCGAAAGTCACAAAACCCCCCGCGATTCCATGTGACATTCGTGACTCTCGTGACTCTCGCAACCTTCCGGATCAGGAGCCGCATGCGCCTTACCCTTGAGAAGCTGGCCCGCTGATGGCCCAGCCGAAACGCCCCGGCGGTCAGGTCGCCACCCCCCGCGCCCGTGTCGAGATCGAGTTCGAGCAGTCGCATCTGCTCGGGCCCCTGTTCGGCGAGTTCGACCGCAACCTCGTCGCGATCGAGGACAAATTGGGCGTGTTCATCGCCGCCCGCGGCGCGAAGGTGCAGATCGAGGGCGAGCCCGAAGCCGCGGCCCGCGCCCGCGAGGTGCTGGTCGGCCTCTACAACCGGCTCGATGAGGGCCACGACGTCGACCAGGGCGTGGTCGAGGCGATCATCGCCATGTCGAACCAGCCGACCTTGGACGGCATCGTCAGCGAGGCGGTGACACAGGCGCCAAAGGTGATGATCCGGACGCGCAAAAAGACGATCGTCCCGCGCTCCAAGACCCAGGCCGATTACATGGAGGCCCTCGCCCGCGACGAGATGATCTTCGCGCTCGGGCCGGCCGGCACCGGCAAGACCTATGTCGCCGTCGCGCAGGCGGTGCAGCAATTGATCGGCGGCAGCGTCGACCGGCTGATCCTGTCGCGGCCCGCGGTCGAGGCCGGCGAGCGGCTGGGTTTCCTGCCCGGCGACATGAAGGACAAGGTCGATCCCTATTTGCGCCCGCTCTACGACGCGCTCTACGACATGCTGCCGATGGAGCAGGTCGAGCGGCGGCTGGCGAGCGGCGAGATCGAAATCGCACCGATCGCCTTCATGCGCGGGCGCACGCTCAGCGACGCCTTCATCATCCTCGACGAGGCGCAGAACACCACGCCGCAGCAGATGAAGATGTTCCTCACCCGCTTCGGCATGCGCAGCCGCATGGTGATCTGCGGCGACCCGAACCAGACCGATTTGCCGCCGGGGATAAAATCCGGCCTCAATGACGCGGTCGAGAAGCTTGAGGGCATCCCGAAACTCTCCATGATCCGCTTCGGCGCCGGCGATGTCGTCCGCCACCCGCTCGTCGGCAAGATCGTCGAGGCCTATGAGGGACCGGGCGGGTGATCCTCGTCGAAGCCGATATTTCCGAAGACTGGGACAGTAGAACCAACTGGCCGGCCCTGATCGAGGGTGCGGCCGGTGCCGCGATCAGCCACAGCCGCCACGCCGCGCTGGCTGAGGTGGATGCGGAGATCAGCGTCAAGCTGACCGACGATGCCGAGGTCCATGTCCTCAACCGCGACTGGCGCGGGAAGGACAAGCCGACCAACGTGCTCTCCTTCCCGATGATCGATCCGGCCTTCCTCGCCGCGCCCGCACAGGCCGGTGAGCCCGAATTGCTGCTCGGCGACATCGTCCTCGCCCACGGAATCTGCGTCCGCGAGGCCGAGGAGCGCGGCATTGCGGTCGAGAGTCACGCAACCCATCTGATCGTTCACGGTACGCTTCATCTGCTCGGCTACGACCACGAAACCGGCGAGGCTGATGCGGAGGAAATGGAGGCGGTCGAGCGTCGCGCCCTCGCCTCCCTCTCTATTGCCGATCCCTATTCCCTTCCCCATGATCAGGACTGAAATGACCGACCAGGACGACCCCGACATAAGTAGCACCGGCGGCGATGCCGCCCAGCCTGCGCGCCGCACCTTCTGGGGCGGGCTGCGCGCCGCCGTGTTCGGCGAGGAAGAGGAAGCGACGCTCCGCGACCAGATCGAGGAGGCGATCGATGAATCCGAGGAGGAAGCGCCCAAGGTCGGCGATCTGACCCAGGTGGAGCGCCAGATGCTCCGCAACATGCTGCATTTCGGCGAGAAGAGCGCCGGCCACGCCGCGGTGCCGCGCAGCGACATCATCGCCGTCGATTGCACGATCGGCTTCGACGAACTGGTCGCCGCCTTCGCGGATGCCGGCCACAGCCGCTTGCCGGTCTATGAGGGCAGCCTCGACCGGATCATCGGCATGATCCACCTGAAGGACGTGTTCGCGCGCATGGTTTCCGGCGAAGGCGCGCCCACCGACATCACCGAATTGATGCGCGAGCCGCTCTACGTGCCGGAATCGATGGGCATGCCGGATCTGCTCGCCCAGATGCGCGCCGCCCGCGTTCACCTCGCCATCGTTGTCGACGAATTCGGCGGCACCGAGGGGCTGGTGACGATCGAGGACGTGGTCGAGGAGATTGTCGGCGAGATCGAGGACGAGCATGACGAGGAGCCGGAAGGCGCGCTCAATCCGCTCGGCGACGGCGCCTGGGATGCGGACGCCCGCGCGGAACTGGAAGAAGTCGCCTTGACCGTCGATCCCCGCCTCGGCGAGGTCGAGGAGGATGTGGAGACTTTGGGCGGGCTGGCCTTCGTGCTGGCCGGCCGGGTACCGCAACCGGGCGAAGTGCTGGAGCATCCGAGCGGCTGGCGGCTGGAAGTGACCGACGCCGATACGCGCCGCGTCTCCCGCCTGCGCCTGCTGCCGCCGGTCGCGGCATCCGTGCCGGACTGAGAATTTGGGGGGTGAAGTGAGTTACGAACAGATCAGCGCCGAACACACGTCCGGCAATGTGGGGGTCATCACCCTCAATCGCCCGGACAGCCTGAACGCGCTGACCGCCCAGATGCTCGACGAACTGCGCGACGCGGTGATCCGCCTGCCGGAAGAAGGCGCGCGTTCCCTGCTCCTGACCGGCGCGGGCCGGGGGTTCTCCAGTGGCGCGCATCTCTCGGCCGGCCCGGAAGGCCTGCCGGACGATCTCGGCCTGGCGCTCGAGCAGCATTTCAATCCGCTGGTAGAGGCGATCGCCGCGGCCCCGGTCCCGGTCGTCGCCGCGGTCAACGGCGCTGCGGCGGGCGCGGGGGCGAGCCTCGCGCTGATGGCCGATATCGTGATCGCCGCGCGCTCCGCTTATTTCCTGCAGGCCTTCGTCAACATCGCCTTGGTGCCGGATGCGGGCGCGACCTGGCTCCTGCCCCGCCTCGCCGGGCGCGCCCGTGCGCTGGAGATGATGCTGCTCGGCGAGCGCATTCCGGCGGAACAGGCGCGCGAATGGGGCATGATCGCCCGCGTCTGCGACGATGAGGTACTGACCGGGGAAGCGATGGCGCTTGCGGGCAAGCTCGCGTCGGGCCCCACCCGCACGCTCGGCATGATCCGTGGTCTCGCGCGCAATGCGGAGCAGCTGTCGCTGACCGACGCTCTTGGCGCCGAGCGCAATGCGCAGCGCGATGCCGGTCGCACGGACGATTTCCGCGCGGCCGTCATGGCCTTCCTGCAGAAGCAACCGCCTGTATTCGAAGGGAAATAGGCTCTAGGCTGCGGCCGAACGGCGCGCCGCGCCGAACATCTCGCCGGCCAGCAGCCATTCTTCGGCCTCGGCCATATCGGTGAAGCAGCGGGCATTGGGCCGCCCGCCCAGCGCCCGCTCCACCTGCCCGCGCACCAGGGTCGGCGCGACCACGAACGCCAGCCGGCGGGAATGAAAGTCCGGGTCCGCCAGCATCTCGCAAAAGGCGGCGAGCGTCGGCTGCGGCAAGATCTTCAGGTCGCGCACATCGTTCAGCGTGAGGTGCATGTTCTTCGGCAGGCCAAGCACCTCATGCGCCCGCCGCCGCACCTCGTAAAATTCGTCCACGTCATCCAGCGTCAGCAGGTCCGTCATCGTGATACGGATCAGCCCGAAGGCGCGGTCGGCGTGGATGGAGAATTTCGCACTCATGACCTCGCAAATATCACAGGTCTGACTACCGATTTGCTAACGGGGCGCTGCCCGCTCCAGATCGCTTTTGAGCCGGTCCAGCAGACCCACCGCGCGCGCCGCATAGGGGCCGATCCAGCGGTCGTGGATATGCTTGATCGGCAGCGGGTTGAGGTGATTCCACCGTTCCCGTCCCTTGCGCTGCACGATCACGAGTTCCGCTTCCTCCAGCACTTTCAGATGCTGCATCACCGTGCAGCGGTCGAGATCGGGAAATTGCGCAACCAACGCCCCGGTCGTCTGCGGATCATCCTTCAGCAGGTCCAGGATCGAACGGCGCGTCGCGGCCGACAACGCCTTGAAAATCCGATCATTCGTGGCCTCGATTGACATGTTGTAGATCTATAACATATTGTCCTGCCGCACAAGGAGAATCGCCATGGACCTGAAGTTCAAGATCACCGGCTTCATCGCCCGCCCGGTCCACGACGTGTTCGAAGCGGTCGCCAATCCCGACACGCTTTCCCGCTATTTCACCACCGGCGGCGCGCAGGGCCGGCTCGAGACCGGCGCAACCGTCACCTGGGATTTTGCGGACTTCCCCGGCGCCTTCCCGGTCGAAGTCATCGAAGTCGTTCCCGACCAGCGGATCGTGTTCCGCTGGGAAGCGAATGAGGGTATGCCGGAGGGCGACGCACCCGTTGTCGATGCCGGTTATTTCACGACGGTCACGATGACCTTCGAACCGCAGGACGGCGATCGCACGCTCGTTACGATCGCCGAGGAAGGCTGGCGCGAGACCGCGACGGGACTCAAGGCGAGCTACGGCAATTGCCAGGGCTGGGCGCAAATGCTGTCGGCGCTCAAAATGTGGGTCGAGCACGGCATCAATCTGCGCGAGGGGTTCTACAAGTAACCGCGTTTGCCACCGCCCGCCGGCGCGGATAGGAACCGCGCATGGCGACACGGATCGAAGAGCTGGAATCCCGGCGCGCGGCGGCGCGGCTGGGCGGAGGACAAGCGCGGATCGACGCGCAGCACAAGAAGGGCCGTTTGACCGCGCGCGAGCGGCTGAAAGTGCTGCTCGATCCCGGCTCGTTCGAAGAATATGACATGTATGTCGAGCATAATTGCGTCGACTTCGGCATGGAGACGCAGAAGGTGCCGGGCGACGGTGTCGTCACCGGCTCGGGCACGATCAACGGCCGGCTGGTCTATGTCTTCGCGCAGGATTTCACCGTATTCGGCGGCTCGCTATCGGAGCGCCACGCGCAGAAGATCTGCAAGATCATGGACATGGCGATGAAGGTCGGCGCTCCAGTGATCGGCCTCAACGACAGCGGCGGTGCGCGCATCCAGGAAGGCGTCGCCAGCCTCGCCGGCTATGCCGAGGTGTTCCAGCGCAACGTGCTGGCTTCGGGCGTGGTGCCTCAGATTAGCCTCATCATGGGCCCCTGCGCGGGCGGCGCGGTCTATTCGCCGGCGATGACCGACTTCATCTTCATGGTGAAGGACTCGTCCTACATGTTCGTCACCGGGCCGGACGTGGTGAAGACCGTCACCAACGAGGTGGTCACGCAGGAGGAACTGGGCGGCGCGGTCACCCACACGACTAAGTCCGGCGTCGCCGATGTGGCATTCGAGAATGACGTGGACGCCTTGCTGGCGACCCGCGACTTCGTCGATTTCCTGCCGCTCTCCAATCGCCACGATCTGCCCGAGCGGCCGTGCGAGGATCCGTGGGACCGGCAGGAGGACAGCCTGGACACGTTGATTCCGGACAGCGCCAACAAGCCCTACGACATGCATGAGCTGATCCGGAAAGTCGTCGATGCGGGCGATTTCTTCGAGGTCCAGCCGACCCACGCCGCCAACATCATCACCGGCTTCGGCCGCGTCGAGGGCCGTACCGTCGGCATCGTCGCCAACCAGCCGATGGTGCTGGCGGGCGTGCTCGACATCAACAGCGCCAAGAAGGCCGGGCGCTTCGTGCGCTTCTGCGATGCCTTCGACATCCCGCTTCTCACGTTCGTCGATGTCCCCGGCTTCCTCCCCGGCACGGCGCAGGAGCATAACGGCATCATCAAGCACGGCGCCAAACTGCTCTTCGCTTATGCCGAGGCGACTGTGCCGAAAATCACCGTCATCACCCGCAAGGCCTATGGCGGCGCCTACGACGTGATGGCGTCCAAGCATCTGCGCGGCGACCTAAACTACGCCTGGCCCACCGCCGAAATCGCGGTGATGGGTGCCAAGGGCGCGGTCGAGATCATCTTCCGCAAGGACATCGGCGACGCCGACGCGATCGCGGCGCGGACGGCTGAATATGAACAGCGTTTCGCCAACCCCTTCGTCGCCGCGAGCAAGGGCTTCATCGACGAAGTGATCATGCCGCATTCCACCCGGCGGCGGATCGCGCTGGGACTCCGCAAGCTGCGCAACAAGCGCTTGGAGAACCCATGGAAAAAACACGATAACATTCCTTTGTAGGCATGATCGCGTGAGATTTTCTGCCCGCATATCTCGGTGGGTGCGAGGCAATCGCCCTGGCTCAGGGACTTCACTTGGGAAAATCCTTCGTATTAGAAATTTCGCTCGAGCCGCGGACGAACTTAGGCGCTTTGCCGAGGACCGGCTGGCTGACCCTGACGGCTTGCGAAACGAGTTTCTTGAAGCCGGGTTCAAAGAGGGAATATTTCAGGACGAACCGGGAGAAAGCAGGGGTTACTACTGGCAAAGCTATGGGCGCATTTTCCCTGTGACAATGCTGGTGGTGATCAGAGGCGAAGCGGTGTTCGCCAACGCCGGTCAGCGAGCGCCATGACCAGTACTGAACACCGGGCATTCCGTCTTCATCATGTCGGACTGACGGGTGGTGGAAGGGACGTCTGATCGACTCTCTTCCATCACCCGGATAGATTGCACGCACCAAAAAACGGAGGCACTCGCGATGCGTTCGGAAACTGCGCCCATGTGGTCGACCTTCCTGGTCGCGCTCGGCATCATCCTGCTCTTCACGGCATTGCTCTACATCGCCACCGGCAAGATCAAGCTGAAGCGCGACAGCTACGTCACGCGCGCCGAGACCCCGCAGAAATTCTGGGCGATTATCGGCGGCTGCGTCGCAATTTCCGCCGTCGCCCTCATCATCGCGGTGCCCCATTTCGGCCCAGGCGGCTAGGATCGGCACCCGCCAATCGACTCCGCCAAATGGCTCGGATAGGCTCCTGCTCGGGTAAGGACCGGGGGGCGTGGGTGGACGAACGGGAAAGGCAGCTCGAGCGGCTGCGAACGCTGCGCGACAGCGGCGCGCTGACGGCGACCGAATATGAGCAGGAGAAGGCCAGGCTCGAGCCGCCCTCCCAGCCCCTAGCGGCGGCGGCGCCACCGGTCGAACCACCGCCCGCGGTGCCACCCATAGCCTCGACACGCCGATTCAATCCCTGGCTGGTGATCGCCCCGCTCGCGGTCATCGCCATCGGGGTCGCGGCCTATTTTCTGCTCGCGGGACGAGGACAGCAGAGCACGGCCGCCGCCGCCAACGCCGGACAGGCCGGCACCCCCACGCCCTCCCCTGCCCCGCCGGGCGACGCAAGCATGCGCGACCGGCCGGAGGCGGAGCAACTCGACACGGCCTTCCGCGCCGTCTTCGGCCAGGCCAGCCCCGTCGAGCGAGCCGAAGACGAACATGGCGGCAGCGAGCGCGCGCTGCGCCTGCTGTGGACCGGCTTCGGCCCCGTTTTGCTGACCGAGCGTACGATTCCCGATGCCCGCCACGCCGCCTCGGGTTCCGTCAGCGCTTTCTATCTGCGCGATACCGGCGCCGGCTTCGAAGTCGCGGCCCGCTACCCTCACGCCGCCGCTTCATGGGAGTGGGACGAAGCGCCGGAGGGGTGGCAGGTGGTCGACAATTTCACCTCGAATCCCGCCATCTACCGGGCCGGCAGCCGCGACGAACAGGGCTATGCGACGGCGTCCGGCCTGCTTGTGGAGTTCCGCCCCGAAGGTCCTTCCTTAAGCCAATTCGACCTCGGCGCGGACAATTCGGGCGCGCTCGGCGAAGGCGAAACGCAGTCATATGCGGGCGAAATCCGCAACGTCGTGCGCGACCGGTCGCTGGAGATCGTCTATACCGGCACCTGCGAATTCACCCGTCGGTACCTGTTCCAGAACAACCGCTTCGAGGCGGAGACGGGCCTCGTGCCGGAATGCGCCGGCTGATGGAGACGATTGCATGAAGCTCGGCCGCCTGAACCATGTCGGGGTCGCCACCCCCTCGATCGACGACAGCATCGCCACCTATCGCGACCTGCTCGGCGCGGAAGTGATCGGCGCGCCGTTCGATCTGCCCGCGCAGGGGGTGCGCGTCTGCTTCGTCGACACGCCGAACAGCCAGATCGAGTTGATCGAGCCGCTTGGTCCGAACTCGCCGATCGTGAGATTCCTCGAAAAGAACCCGCTCGGTGGCCAGCACCACCTTTGCTACGAGGTGCCCGACATCCACGCCGCCAAGGCCTGGTTCGAAGGCAAGGGCGCCCGCATCCTCGGCGAACCCCGCATCGGCGCCCACGGCACCCCGATCTTCTTCATCCACCCCAAGGACATGGGCGGCGTGCTGACCGAGATCATGGAGACGCCGAAGACAGCGCATTGATCCCGCTTCACGACCGCTCCGAAACGGCGCCGAATGACCATTGCCGGCCCTGGTGCCTTTGCTAGTCTCGATCGATGCTCGGCTTGCTCCTTGCCGCGTCATTCGCGTCCCTCGCTCCCCCTGAAACCGCGTCCGGGGAAGGCACGCCACCACGGCTGCGCAGCGGCTCGATCAGCAACAGCGACTATCCCTCCGCAGCGATCCGCGGTCGCGAGCAGGGTTCGGTGCGGATCATCCTGAACATCTCGCCTGACGGCGGCGTCACCGCTTGCACTGTCGATCGCTCGTCGGGCAGCACCGTGCTCGACGCGACCGCCTGCCAATTGGCACACCAGCGCTTCAGGTTCGATCCAGGCCGCAATGCTCAGGGCCGGCCCGTCGCTTCGACATATTCGCAAAGCGTTCGCTGGGTGCTGCCGGGGCCCGATGTTCCGGAGGCCGATGTCACCCAGCGTCTGCCGGTCTTCGCGCCGGGGGAGATTCGCATGGCCATGGCGCAGGACAGCATGGGCATGCGTTGCGCCGTGGAAACGCGGGGCCCGGCCTTTGAGTTCGTGGTGGCACGCCCATGTCCACCGCACGCGCGAGTGCCGATCGCCGAGTTGATGCAGGAAAACGGCACGTCGATGAGCGTCACGACCGTGATCCCGGAGGGCAGTCCTGCGGTCGAACGCCGGCCGGTGCGCGGCATTCTCGTCACGATGATCGCCAGCGAGTTCGCGGTCGCGCCCGATGGCACCATCGCCTCCTGCAACGACGTCGCCTCGTCCGGGCAGATCAGCGCGAGGACGCCCTCTTTCTGTCAGCAGGCAGGCCAGGGCGTTCCAATGTTTCAGCCCGATCCGGCCGGACAGACGCGGCGCGGCCGGGTCGAAATGGAACTCTACCGAGCCGGCGCGCCGGAAGCCTGAACTCTCAGTCGAAATCGACCTTGTCGTAATGCGCCGGCGGCATGATCACCTCCATCCGCTCGGCGAGCAGGGGCCGGAAGCTGGGGCGCGACTTCATCACCGCATACCAGGTCTTCGTTTCCTTATGCCCGCGGAAATCCAGGCCGCCGAGATAATCGACCACCGATAGATGCGCGGCGGCGGCCAGATCGACCAGGCTCAGCACCGGCCCGCCCAGCCAGCGGCGCGAATCCACCAGATAGTCGAGATAGTCGAGATGGGCGTTGCCGGCCTTCATCGCCTCCCGGTAGACGCGCGTGTCCGGCGGCTCGCGGCTGACGAGGCGCTTGCGCATCCTCTCCTCGATCATCGGCGCGACCAGATCGGCATAGAGTTTCTCGTCGAGCCAGCCCAGCAGGCGGCGGATTTCGGCGCGGTCGATCGCGGTGCCCGGGATCATCGGCGGGCCGTCCACCGTCTCCTCGAAATAGGCGCAGATCGCGCGGCTATCGATCAGCTTGGTGCCGCGCGCCTTGTCGACGATCACCGGCGTTTGGCCGGCCGGGTTCAACTCCAGGAATTCGTCATTCCGTTCCCAGGGAGACACGCGCTCCAGCTCGAACGGCACGCCCTTTTCCGTGAGGAACAGGCGAAGCTTCCGGGAAAAGGGGCAAAGCGGAAAATGAAACAGGCGCCACATGTCATAGCGGCTTTAGCGCAGCCGCGCCGCGCGTCCACCCCGTGACAATCTCGTGACCCTCAATAGGGGTCACCATACTCCGCTTCGTCGATCGCGTCTTCGAAGCTGCGGCGCATCTCGTCGATCGAACGGCGCAGCACCGGCGCCATCCGTGCGAGCGAATCGCTCATCGCACCGACCCCGCGCGCCGTGCCGCGAATGCCGGCCCGGATGCGCCGCTCGGCATAGGGGTCGTCGCGCTCGGCCAGATCGCGCATCGTATCGCCGGGGCGCACACCGCCGCGGCCGAGCGGGTCAACCGCCGCCGCAATCCCGCCGACCGGCAAATCCAGAATCGCGCCGACCATGCGCTCCATCGCATTGGCGATCCGGCCAACGTCGCGCGCGTCGAGCGGACGCTCGTCACGGACTTCATAATCGTCGTCATAAGCGGGCGGCTGAGCCAGAGCGGGGGCGGCGGCGAACAGGGCCGCGCCGACGATGATGAACTTACGCATGGCTTACTCCTCGGCTACTCGCACGCGGAGTCGCTGGCTGAACTCAACAAGCGCTCCGCAGTCGCTTGCGTTGCCCCTAGCCGAAAAAGCCCGTTGAGTCTCGTCGCCTTATGCTCAGCGCGTTCCCAGCCACACCAACGCGGCGACGCCGGCGATGATCCGGTACCAGGCGAAAGGCGCGAAGCCGAAGCGCGAGACGATGCCGATGAACGCCTTGATCACCACCAGAGCGACGATGAACGACACCGCAAAGCCAATCCCGATCAGGCCCCAGTCGACCGCGCCCGAACTCAGACTCTCGCGATGCTTGAAGATCGACAGGCCGGTCGCGCCGACCATCGTGGGCACGGCCAGGAAAAAACTGAACTCCGCCGCAGTCCGCCGCTCCACGCCCAAAGTCAGCGCGCCCATGATCGTCGCGCCGGAGCGGCTGACGCCCGGGATCATCGACAGGCACTGGATGATGCCGATCCCCATCGCGGTCTTCATCGGCATTGCCGCGACGCCCGGCTGGATGTCCGCGCGCGGCTTCACCACCTTCTCGATGATCAGGATGGCGATCCCGCCCACAATCAGCGCGATCGCCACGACATGCGCGTTCTCCAGCAGCAATTCGATCTGGTCGATCAGCAGGAAGCCGAGCACCGCCGAGGGCAGGAAGGCGATCAGCAGATTGCGGACGAAGCAGAAGGAGGTCGGCTCCGCCTTGAACAGACCTGTCGCGACCGCCCAGAAGGTCCGCCAGTACAGCACGATCACCGCCAGGATCGCGCCCAGCTGGATGATCACGTTGAACTGCGCCCAGGCCGCTGCGTCATAGCCCATCAGTTCGGAGGCGAGGATCAGGTGGCCGGTCGACGAGACCGGAATGAACTCGGTCAGCCCCTCGACGATGCCGAGCAGAATGGCGGTGATGATGGCTTCCATGAGGGCGTTGTCGATCCGTCGGCAGGAGGGAGGTCGGCGGGCGGCGCGGTCAGGAGGGCGATTTCACGCCGAACCGGCCGCCCTTGCGATAGGGCGTCAGCCAGGTGCCGGCGATGGCCTCCAGCGGCTGCGGGCGGATGCCGAAGGCGTCGAAGCCCTTCGCATCCGCACCCGCGACGTTCGGCACCTGCAGCATGCGCCACTGATCGCCGGTGATCGGCGCGCCGGGCAGCCAGCCAGTCAGCTTTGCCAGCAGGCCCCCGATCGCGTCCGGAATGGTCGCGATGGACTTTTCCTCGCGTCCGGTCAGCTTCAGCACCGCCGCATTCAGCTCCGCCATCGTGTAAACGCGCGGCCCGCCCAGCTCGAACGTCCGACCGGCATAGGCGCCGGGATCGAGCGCCGCGGCCGCGATCGCCCGGCCCAGGTCGCCGACATAGACCGGCTGAAACTTTGCCCCGGCCGCCATCACCGGCAGCACCGGCAATTGCCGTGCCATCGCGGCGAAGCGGCTGATGAAATTATCTTCGGGACCGAACACGACGGACGGGCGCAGGATGATCGCGTCCGGGAAGGCCGCACGCACGGCTTCCTCGCCCTGTCCTTTCGACCGGCCATAGTCGCTCTCGCTCTCGGCATCCGCCCCGATCGCCGAAATGTGGACCAGTCCCCGGCAGCCCGCATCCGCCGCCGCCCGCGCGACATTGGCGGCGCCCTCGACATGCACGGCTTGGAACTTGCCCTTCAATATGCCGACGAGATTGATCACGACATCCGCCCCGGCAACGGCGCGCCCCACGCTGACCGGGTCGCTGATGTCGGCACGGACCAATTGCACCTGGCCGGGAAAGCCGAGCGGCTTGAGGAACCAGCTGCGCTTCGGCTCGCGCTCCGCCCCGCGCACCCGCACCCCCGCCTTCAGCAGATTCTGCACGGCGTAACGGCCGATAAAGCCGCCCGCGCCGAAAATGGTGATAAGCCGGTTGTCGCCGTCCGCCATGCCGCAATCCCGAGAAAAAGGTATCGCCCGCCGCTTAAGCGGCTCGGGCGGAAGAAGGCAAGTTCGGCGCGCGCGCGGCGTTGACAAGCCCCGAACCGCCCCCTAGTTCGCGCCGCCTACCCCGTGCCCAGATGGCGGAATTGGTAGACGCACCAGCTTCAGGTGCTGGCGATCGCAAGGTCGTGGAGGTTCGAGTCCTCTTCTGGGCACCAATTTTCAAGACTGGCGGAAAATCGCCGGCGTTCGGCGCACCGAAGGCCGTGGCCACCCCTCCCAGTCTGCCATGCGGCCGATGCGATCGCTGGAATCAACCTGCGGACGCGCGCAGGCGGCGATCTGGCACCCTGGCTTGTGCAGGGAGTGGGGGAGCATCCAGAAGATCGCCGAAACACATTGGCTGGGCCGTCAGTGTGGGATGTGGCGAATAGCCATCATGCCAGAATTTGGGTTCGATGATGTCCCGGGCGATGCTCAGACCGAAGAAGCGTCGAGGATGCGGCGCTCGGTTGTCGGGTCCGGCATGGAGCATATCGCTCCGATAGAGGATGATCGTCCCCTTCCTGGGCGCCGCTTGCACCAGATGAAACAGGCTGCTGAGCGTCTCACGGTGGCGACGAAGCTTCCACAAGGTGCGCGGGCCAAGCATGCGAAGACTGAATTGGGAATTCTTCCCCAACAGGAAGCGCAGCAGATTCGGCTGGTGCTGATCCCATTTGCGCGAAAACACCCGATCACGAAATTCGCCAGGCGCCAGAGGCGTCTCTTTGTCCCTGCGCATGCCCCATAGCTTTTTCAGATTGTGACGGAGGATGCGGTAATTGCACCTGATCCGGAACAGCTCCATCAATTCGGAGACCGCGCCGCCATGGCGGTTATAGGAACCGCCGTAATTGTGCGTTCCCGGGACGAACACCGTCCCACCCTGCTGTTCCGATACATCTTCCACGGCCGCGAGAAGGCTGATCACGCCGGCGGGGTCGCGGTGGATATATTGATGCGAAGAACCGCGATAGCTCGTCAAGGTGATGACTTCGAGAAGCGGACGGGACCGGCCGCAATATTCCGAGAGAACGCCCTCGAGACGCTGGCACAGAGTGGCAGCGAAACGCGTCACGGGCGGCGTTGAGGGAAGCGAGCAGAAGTCGCGACGCACATAAACATTGTCCGTCTCGCTGGCGAAGGAGCAGCGGCTGCGATCCGGATCGTCGATGGTCTGGCGCATCAATTCCAGGCCGATACCCGCTTCCTCGTCCGACAGGAGGCCGGTCAGAACAACCAGGCCGTGCGTATCCATCATCGACAGGGCTTGCCGGACGCAATGGTCGGTCAGCTTGCCGTTCGCGCCCAGGGCAGCAGGCACTTCAAATGCGGACGTATCGCTGGAAACCTGGAGTTCATTCATGCCAATCTGCCCTGCAATGATCCGGCATTTCCCGGAGGCCTGCCGTTTGTCGTCACAGTCGTACGTCGAAGTTTTGGAGGATTTGCAGCTGACCAACTCCATTGGCGCGCAAACTTCTACGTCGGGTTAACTGGACGATCGTCGGGGGGAATTGTCGCGCTCCTCCGCTCGCGAAATGCGCTTCGGCCGCAGGCCGCGCGTCGTGCGGTGCCAGAAGACTCCCCCTGTCGTCCGGCCGGCATTCGACCCGCGGATCAGCGGAAGTTGGGCAAACCGGGTTGCAGCGCGGGCCTGACGCCTTCAGGGAGGGTCTGTGTCTGAACATGCCATGTTGTGGCTGATGCTCGCGCTTCCCTTCGCGGGGAGCCTGGCAGCGGCCTTCCTCCCTGCACGCGCCCGCAACGCCGCCGGTATCCTGGCCGGCGCGGTGGCGCTCGCGGGTGCGGTGCTGGCCGGCATCCTCTATACGCAGGTGGCGGACGGGACGCCGCTGCGGGCCGAAATCGAATGGCTGCCGTCGCTCGGGCTGAATCTCGTGCTGCGGCTGGACGGCCTGTCCTGGATCTTCGCCTTCCTCGTGCTGGCGGTCGGCTTCCTCGTCGTCATCTATGCCCGCTACTACATGTCGGCCGAAGACCCGGTTCCGCGCTTCTTCTCCTTCCTGCTCGCCTTCATGGGCTCGATGCTGGGGCTGGTCCTGTCGGGCAACCTCGTCCAGCTCGCTTTCTTCTGGGAACTGACCAGCCTCTTCTCCTTCCTGCTGATCGGCTATTGGCATCACAATCAGCGCGCGCGCGACGCGGCGCGCATGGCGCTGATCGTTACCGCGACGGGCGGCCTGTGTCTGTTGCTCGGCGTGCTGCTGCTGGGCAAGATCGTGGGCAGCTACGATCTCGACGTGGTCCTCGCCTCGGCGGAGCTGATCCAGTCCAGCGACCTCTACGTACCGGCTTTGATCCTGATCCTGATCGGCGCCTTCACCAAGAGCGCCCAATTCCCGTTCCACTTCTGGTTGCCACACGCGATGGCGGCGCCAACCCCGGTGTCGGCCTATCTCCACTCCGCGACCCTGGTGAAGGCCGGCATCTTCGTGCTGATCCGGCTCTGGCCGGTGCTGGCCGGCACCGACCTGTGGTACATCATTGTCACCACGACCGGTCTCGCAACCCTGGTGTTCGGCGCCTGGGCGGCGATGTTCCAGAACGATCTGAAGGGCCTGCTCGCTTATTCGACGATCAGCCATCTCGGTCTGATCGTCCTGCTGCTCGGCCTGGGCAGCCCGCTGGCGGCGGTGGCGGCGATCTTCCACACGGTCAACCACGCGACCTTCAAGGCGTCTTTGTTCATGGCCGCCGGGATCGTCGATCACGAAACCGGGACCCGCGATCTTACGAAGCTGAGCGGCCTCTTCCGGTTCATGCCGATTACCGCGACCCTCGCCATGGTCGCGGCCGCGGCGATGGCCGGCGTGCCCTTGCTCAACGGCTTCCTGTCCAAGGAGATGTTCCTGGCCGAAGCGCTCGAGCAGCATCGCGGCACGATCATCGACGTGGCGTTGCCCGTCCTCTCGACCATCGCCTTGACCTTCAGCGTGCTCTATTCCGTTCGCTTCATCCACCAGAGCTTCTTCGGCCCCCCGCCCGTGGACCTGCCGCGCGAGCCGCATGAGGCGCCGGTGTGGATGCGGCGGCCGGTCGAAATTCTCGTCCTCACCTGCCTGGTCGTGGGCATCGTTCCGGCGCTGACCATCGCACCCTTCCTGGACAGCGCCGCCCGTTCGGTGCTCGGCGACGCCACGCCTTATTACAGCCTGGCGATCTGGCACGGCTTCAACGCACCGCTGATCCTCAGCCTGGTGGCGCTGGTCGCGGGCACGATCGGCTATCTGCTGTTCAAGAAGCGGCTGAACCGGATCGAGGGCGCGCCGCTCGTCCGCCGCGTCAAGGCCCGCCGCGCGTTCGAAGGCACGCTGTCGGCGATCATCAAGAGCGCCCGAAAGCTGATGGAATTGGTCGGCACGCAGCGGCTGCAGCCGCAATTGCGGGTGCTGGTGCTGATCGCCTTCCTGGCGGCCCTGCTGCCTTTCCTGCGCAACGGCTACAGCCTGGGCAGCCATCCCGGCACATTGATCGATCCCGGCTTCGCGGTGATCTGGGTGGTCGGCGGCGCCTGCGCGATCGGCGCCGCCTGGCAGGCAAAATATCATCGCCTGACCGCGCTCATCCTGATGGCGGCCGCCGGCCTGGCGAGCTGCATCAGCTTCGTCTGGCTGTCCGCGCCGGACCTCGCCATCACGCAATTGCTGGTCGAAACGGTGACCACCGTCCTGCTCCTGCTGGGGCTGCGCTGGCTGCCGCGCCGGCTGGAGGAGGTCTATACCGTCGCAACCTTGGCCCGGACCCGTGTCCGCCGCGCGCGCGACCTGTCGATCGCGGTCGTGGCCGGAATCGGCATGGCCTTGCTAAGCTATGCGATCATGTCGCGGCCGCTGCCCGATACGGTCTCGCGCGAATTCATCGAGCGTTCCTATTCCGAAGGCGGCGGCACCAATGTGGTCAACGTCATCCTGGTCGATTTCCGCGCGTTCGACACGCTGGGCGAAATCACCGTGCTGGCGATCGTGGCGCTGACCATCTTCGCCCTGCTGCGCCGATTCCGCCCAGCGATCGAAAGCGTGCGGACGCCGGTGCAGCAGCGCAACCAGAATGCGTTCGACGATGCGCATGACGACCGCAATGTCGGCGACACGCTGAAGGACTATCTGCTCATCCCGCGTGTCATCATGCACTGGCTGTTCCCGGTGATCGTCGCCCTCGCGCTGTACCTTTTCCTGCGCGGGCACGACATGCCCGGCGGCGGCTTCGCGGCCGGAATCACGCTCTCCACCGGCCTGATCCTCCAATATATGGCGCTTGGCACCCGCAAGGTTGAAGACAGGCTGCGCATCCGCCCGATCCGCTGGATCGGCATCGGCCTCGGCATCGCCTTGACGGTCGGCACCGCCTCCTTGCTGTTCGGCTATCCCTTCCTGACATCCTGGTTCCGTTACGCCGAACTGGAAGTCTTCGGAAAAGTGCCGCTGGCCAGCGCTCTGTTGTTCGACCTCGGCGTCTTCCTGCTCGTCGTCGGCGCGACCGCCCTGATCCTGGTCGCGCTCGCCCATCAGTCGGTGCGGCTGCCCCGCGCGCGCAAGCGTCCTTCCGAGGATGCGGTGGGGAGCGAAGGCTGATGGAGGTCGTGCTTTCCCTCGCGATCGGCGTGCTGACGGCATCCGGCATCTGGCTGGTGCTGCGTCCGCGCACCTTTCAGCTGGTACTGGGGCTTTCGCTCCTGTCCTACGCCGTCAATCTGTTCATCTATGCGATGGGCCGGATCCGGGTGGACGCGCCGCCGATCGTTGATGGCAGCGTTCCCGCCGATCCCGCCCAATATACCGACCCGCTGCCGCAGGCACTGGTCCTCACCGCCATCGTCATCTCCTTCGCGATGACCGCCTTGCTGCTCGTCGTCCTGCTCGCCTCGCGCGGCCTGACGGGCACCGATCATGTCGATGGCAAGGAGCCCGATTGATGGGCAACTGGACCGACCATCTGATCGTGCTCCCCATCCTGCTCCCGCTGGCGGGGGCGGCGTTGATGCTGCTCCTGGATGAGCAGCGCCTGCGCACGAAGCGCGCGATCAGCATCGGCGTCATCCTGACCCTGATCGTGGTGTCGGGCATGCTGCTGCAGGGCATCAGCGCGGCAGGCTTTGCCGGGCAGCCGGTGACGCGCACCTACCTCGTCGGCAATTGGCCGGCGCCCTTCGGGATCGTGCTGGTCGCGGACTGGCTGTCGGCGATCATGCTGGCGCTGGCGAACCTGCTCGGCCTGGCCGGCCTGATCTACGCAATGGCGCGATGGGATACGGCCGGGCCGCGCTTCCATGCCCTGTTCCTGCTGCAGCTGATGGGCCTCAACGGCGCCTTTCTGACCGGCGACATCTTCAACCTGTTCGTCTTTTTCGAGGTGCTGCTGGCTGCTTCCTACGGCCTGATGCTGCACGGTTCGGGCAAGGCGCGGGTGACCGCCGGCCTGCATTATGTGACCATCAACGTCGCCGCCTCCCTGCTCTTCCTGATCGGCGCGGCGCTGATCTACGGCGTCTGCGGCACGCTCAACATGGCCGACCTGGCGACGCGCATTCCCGATATCGCCGGTACGGATCTTGCCCTGTTCCAGTCCGGCATGGCCGTGCTCGGCCTCGCCTTCCTGATCAAGGCGGGGATGTGGCCCCTGGGCTTCTGGCTGCCTTCGACCTATGCCGCCGCCTCGCCCCCGGTCGCGGTGCTGTTCGCAATCCTGAGCAAGGTCGGCGTCTATGCGCTGATGCGCGTCTACCTGCTTCTGTTCGGCACGGAGGAAAGTCCGATACCGACATTCGGCGGCGACTGGCTGCTTTATGGCGGTATCGCGACCATCATCTTCGGCACGATCGGGCTGCTCGCCACGCGGACGTTGAGCCGGATCGCGGGCTACAGCGCGCTCATCTCCTCCGGCACCCTGCTGGCGGCCTTGGGTTCCGGCGAAGGCGCCGTGCTCGGCGCGGTGCTCTTTTATCTGGTCAGTTCGACGCTCGCGCTCGGTGCCTTCTTCATGCTGATCGAGTTGGTCGAGCGCCAGGAGTTTGGCGACAAGCCCACCGCACAGACGGAACCGGTGTTCGACGACGAATATGTCTGGGCGCCCGAAGCGGCCGGGGAAGACGAAGTCGGCATCGAGATCCCCGGAACGATCGCCATCCTGGGCGGTGCCTTCATCTTCGTCGCGCTGCTGCTCGCCGGACTGCCCCCCCTCTCGGGTTTCATCGGCAAATTCGCGCTCCTGGACGGCCTGATCGGCCTGGAAGACCAGATTCCGGTTTCGACCTGGCTGTTGATCGGGCTGATCATCATTTCAGGCCTGGCGACCCTTATTGCCACCTCGCGCGCCGGCATCGATCTGCTCTGGGAGCCTTCCGACAAGCCCCAACCCGTTCTGCGCCTGGCCGAAGCGGCGCCGGTCGGCATCCTGCTCGCGGCCTGTCTCGCCCTGACCATCTTCGCCGGGCCGGTCATGAATTACATGGAGCGGACGGGCGCGTCGCTCGAGGACCGGCAGGGCTATATCCGCTCGGTCATGTCCACACCTAGGCTGCAATCAAATGGTGAGGGCGCGCGATGAAGCGCTGGTTCCCTCATCCGATCACGGCGGCTATCCTGCTGGTGATCTGGCTGCTGCTCAACCAGTCGGTGGCGCCCGGCCATATCGTCGTCGGCGCCGTAATCGCGTTCGCCGCCTCGCACGCCCTCGCCGCATTGCGGCCCGAGCCGGTGCGGATCGGCTCCACGACCGCGATATTGCGGCTGGCCGGCATCGTGGTGTTCGACATCGTCCGCTCCAATCTGGCGGTGGCCCGCATCGTCATTTCCAGAAGGAAGAGGGTGTCCGGCTTCATCCGCTTGCCGCTGGACATGCGCGACGTGAATGGCCTCGCGGTGCTCGCCTGTATCATCACCGCCACCCCTGGGACCCTGTGGGTGCAGTTCAACCGGGCGGACAATATGCTCCTGATCCACGTCCTCGATCTCGTCGACGAGGAGACATGGATCCGGCTGATCAAGCATCGTTACGAACGCCTGCTGATGGTGATCTTCCCATGACCATGCTCGTTCTCGCCTTCGCGATCACCGCGGCGCAGGTCATGCTCGGGCTGGCGATGGGATGCGCGGCGTGGCGCATCTTCCAGGGTCCGCGCGCGCAGGACCGGGTGCTCGGCCTCGACACGCTCTACGTGAGCACGATGCTCCTTCTGCTGACCTTCGGCATCCAGACCGGGCGGACGCTCTATTTCGAAGCGGCTTTGATCATCGCGGTGCTTGGCTCGGTCGGCACCATCGCGCTCGCCAAATTCCTGATGCGCGGCGAGGTGATCGAATGATCCAGGCCCCCGATCTTCCGCTCTGGGCCGCGATCCTCGTCGGCCTGCTCGTCCTCGCCGGGGCGGCCTTCACCCTGATCGGCGCGATCGGGCTGGTCCGCTTCAAGACCTTTTACGAGCGCGTCCACCCGCCGACGATCGGCACCACGCTCGGCACCATGCTCATCATCCTCGGCTCGGTGATCTGCTATTCCGTCCTGCAGTCGCGGCTGCTGCTGCACGAAGTGCTGATCGCCCTGTTCGTGACCCTCACCACGCCCGTCTCTCTCATGCTGCTGGCGCGAGCAGCCATTTATCGCGACAGGACGATGGGGGTGGAGGGCGTCCCCCCGGCGGAGCGCGGCCGGGTCAAACTGGATGCGACCGACGGGAGCGAATCCAGGACCAGCGAATCCGCTTAGAGTCGTTTTCAGCTTCGCTGAATCGGCCCCGGCCCCGGCGCACCCGGCTTACCCTGCCGGTCGCTCGACCCGGAGGATGCGCAGCACGCGCGGCATGCCGTTCGGCGTGGGCCAGTCGATGGACTGACCCGTTCTGAGGCCGATCAGGCCGGCGCCGACCGACGTCAGGATCGAGATGCGGCCATCCTCAATATCGGCATCGACCGGCAGGACGAGACGCACCCGCCGCGTCGCACCCGATTCCACATCGAGAAACTCCACCTCCGATCCCAACGCCACGACATCGCCCGGCAATTCACCTGCGGCGTGAATCTCGGCGCGGTCGATCTCCTCCAGCAGCAGGCCGGAAAGGTCCGGCGACCGCCGCTCGATGCTCAGCGCCAGATTGGCGATGATGTCATAATCCTCTTCGCTCAGGTGAATGGCCGGCTTCTCCGGGGACGGATTCGTTGCGTGGTTCGGCATGATCTGTTCATCCATGAAAATTGTGTTCGCGCGCAGGCCGCCCCGCGGGCCGGCGGGGCGCCGTCTGACGATTGATCTGAACCCCCGAACCGTCGCGCTCGGGCGGCAAGGTCCGGGGCTAAATGCCTGCGAGCAGCTGGCCCGAATGTGCGCGATGCCGCTGAAAGATCGCCAGACAGTTCATGTCCGCAAGGTGGAGCGCCGGCCGGCCGCAGTCAATGCTGCGAGCCGTCTACATCGGGCTCAAGCCACCGCCGCTTCCAGCACCCGGATCGTTCCTGCATCGGCGTCGATCTCCGCCCGCACGCCGACCGGAATGTTCAGCTGGTTCGAAATGTGCCCGAACCAGGCGCCGGTGAAGGACGGAATGTTGAACCGCGAGAAATGGTTGTTCAGCACCATGTCCAGCGACACGCTGTTCGGCCCCGGATTGGCGGTAGCACAGCGCGTGCACTGGCCGAACACGATCCCGTTCAGCCGCCCGAGAATGCCCGCCAGCGCCAATTGGGTCAGCATCCGGTCGACCCGATATTCGGCTTCCTCGACATCTTCCAGGAACAGGATCGCATCGTCGAAATCGGGCAGATAAGGCGTACCGACCAGCGCCGATAGCACGGTCAGATTGCCGCCAAGCAGACGCCCGGTCGCCTTGCCTCCCCGGATCGTGCGGGTGCGATGCGAGACCGGGAGCGACACCACGGGTTCCCCGTCCACGGTAACGCTCGGCAGCGGCTGCCCGTCCACGCCGACGCGAGGCGCAGGACTCTGCGGCGCTGGCACGGGCGGCACATTGGCGGGCGGCGGGCCGACGGTAATCGACGGCACAGGCTGAACCGGCGGCGCGACGGGCGGGATCCCGCCCGGCCATTCCTCCAGCACCGGCAAGGCGGCGTCGAAGACCAGACGGCGGAACGTGTCGGCGCTGCGCGATCCCCAATTGCTGCCGATATTGGGACCGTGAATGGTCGGGAAACCGCCCCGCGCCGCGATCGCCAGGTGCAACGCGGTGATGTCGCTGAACCCGGCAAGTATCTTCGGATTGGCGCGGATCACGCCCCAGTCGAGATAGGGCAAAAGCCGCGCGCAGCCCCAGCCGCCGCGGATCGCCAGCACCGCCTTCACATTGTCATCGGCGAACATCGCATTCACGTCGGCAGCGCGGTTCTGGTCCGTGCCGGCGAGATAGCCGTGGCGGTCGCGCAGATGATTGCCGGCCCTGGGCACTAGGCCCATGTCCCGCACACGCTGCAACGCCTGGTCGTAATCGGCGGGATTGGGCGGCCAGCCTGCAGGCGCGATCACGCCGACCGTATCGCCGGGCCGCAGCCGCGCGCCCTTCCGCGCCCTTTGCTGCGCCAGCGCCAGGCCGGACGTTGACATCAGGGCGGCGGCAGCACCGAGCCCTCCGATCGCTTCGCGTCGAGTCAGCATCGTTGCGGCATAGCATCAATTTTCCAGATGCCGGAACCCCGTCAGAGCAAGGCGACGAACCGCACGGCGAGCTGGCCCGAGACGAACAGGATGAGCAGTCCGGTCAGCACCCGCAGCCAATGCGGGTCGAATCGCTTCGCGCCGAGCAAAGACCCGATCGCCCCGCCCACCAGCACCGCCGGCAGCAGCAGCCAATGCGCCGCCAGCACCTCGCCGAACGCGCTCCCGCTCTTGGCCAGCTGCCCGCCCAGGCCCGACAGCGAATTGGCCAGAATGAAAACCGCGCTGGTCCCCGCAATCGCATGCGGGCTGCCCCAGCGCAGCAGATGCAGGACGGGCGCCAGATAGATGCCGCCCCCGATCCCGACGATCCCGGCCAGCAGGCCCAGCAGGCCGCCCACCAACGGCTCCAGCCAGCGCGGATAGGGCTTCGGCGGCAGGCCGGCGCGCGCCTTCGGCTGCCACAGCAGCAACAGGCCGGCCACGAACAGCGACGCGGACAGCAGCCCGATAAACACCACGCGCGGCACCGGCAGCAGCCCGCCCACGAACGCCATCGGCACGGACGCGGCGAAGAAGGGCCAGATTCGGCGCCAGTCAACATGCCCTTCCCGCGCGAACCGCCACACGCCCGCGCTCACCACCACGATGTTGCAGGCCAGCGCCACCACCGGGATCACCGCCACATCGTCCGTCCACAGCGCCAGCAAGGCGGTGTAGGTCGATCCCCCGCCAAAGCCTGCGGCCGCGTAGATCAGGGCGGTCAGGAAGAAGAGCGGAGCGAGCAGAGCCAAGGCCGGGGGCTTTCGTGAAGGCCGCGCGGAAGCTAGAGGGGCCGCGCACCCCCAGGCTTTAAAAGAGGAAGCGCCCGATGGCGACCCAGACCCAGGCCCGTCCGCAAAGCGGCAACCGCGACAATGTCATCGGCCTCGACGGCTTCGAATTCGTCGAATGGACCAGCCCCGATCCCGAGGCGATGGCGCGGATGTTTACCCAGCTGGGCTTCACCCATGTCGGCAATCACCGCTCCAAGAATGTCCGCCACTATGCGCAGGGCGACATCAACTTCATCCTGAACATGGAGCCGGAGGGCCAGCCCGCCGACTTCCGCGAGGCGCACGGCCCGTCCGCCAACGGCATGGCCTTCCGCGTGAAGGACTCGAAGGAGGCGGTGAAACTCGCGGTCGAACGCGGCGCCACCGAAGTGCAGAGTCCGCGTGGTCCCGGCGAACTGGAAATCCCCTCGATCGAAGGGATTGGCGGCTCCTTCCTCTATTTGGTCGACCGCTATGGCGCCGAGCAGATTTACGACGTGGATTTCGAGCCGGTCCCCGGCGCCAGCCGCGACCAGAACAGCGTCGGCCTCCACACGCTCGATCACCTCACCCACAATGTGAATCGCGGCCGGATGAATCACTGGGCCGAATTTTACGAGCGCATCTTCAACTTCCGCGAGATCCGCTATTTCGACATTGAGGGCCAGCAGACCGGCTTGCTGTCGCGCGCAATGACCGCGCCGGACGACAAGATCCGCATCCCGCTGAACGAGAGCCAGGACGATTTCTCGCAGATCGCCGAATATCTGAAGGAATATAAAGGCGAAGGCATCCAGCACCTCGCCTTCGCCACCGACGACATCTTCAAGACGGTCGATGCGCTGCGGGCCAATGGCGTGAAGTTTCAGGACAGCCCCGAAACCTATTACGACCTGATCGACCAGCGCATCCCCGGCCACGCCCACGACGTGCAGGCCATGCGCGCCCGCCGCATCCTGATCGACGGCTCGCCGGAGACGGGCGAGGGCCTGCTGCTGCAGATCTTCACCGAGAACATGGTCGGCCCGATCTTCTTCGAGATCATCCAGCGCAAGGGCAATGAGGGCTTCGGCGAAGGCAATTTCAAAGCCCTGTTCGAGTCGATCGAACTCGACCAGATCCGCCGCGGCGTGATCCCGGCGGCGAAGGACGCCTGAGTTTTCTCCTCTCCCCGGCGGGGAGAGGATAGCGGAGCTTGCCAGCTTGCTGGCTAGCGTAGCTTGGTGAGGGTCACCCGCCGCGAGCAAAGCTCGCGACCCGCATCCGGCCCTTCGGGCCACCTTCTCCCTGACAGGGAGAAGGGTTAGGAAGTGCTATGACCAGCTATTTCCCCGGTTTCGGCGGACATTTCGAGAGCGAGGCGATTGCCGGTGCGCTGCCGCAAGGCCGCAATTCCCCGCAGCGGCCGGCGTTCGGGCTTTATGCGGAGCAATTGTCCGGCACCGCCTTCACCGCGCCGCGCCACGAGAATCGCCGCTCCTGGCTCTACCGCCTCCGGCCGAGCGCCGAGCATCCGCCCTACGAGCGCTACAAGGGCGCCAAGCTCTTCGCTCCCGGCACGTCGGACGCGCCGCTTCCTCCAAACCGCCTCCGCTGGGACCCACTCGACCTGCCGAGCGCCGACGCCGATTTCGTCGACGGCCTCGTCACCATGATGGCGAACCGCGATCCCGCCGATCTGGAGGGCATCGCCGTCCATATTTACCGGGCCAATGCCGACATGGACCGTCGCGCCTTCTTCAACGCGGACGGCGAATTGCTCATCATCCCGGAGCGCGGCCGGCTCGATCTGCTGACCGAACTGGGCCGCATCGACCTGAAGCCCGGCGAGATCGCCCTCATCCCGCGCGGCGTCCGCTTCCGCGTGTTGCTGCCGGATGGCGAGGCGCGCGGCTATGTCGCGGAAAATCACGGCGCTTTGTTCCGCCTGCCCGAGCTCGGGCCGATCGGGAGCAACGGTCTCGCCAATCCCCGCGATTTCCTTACGCCGCATGCCTGGTTCGAGGACGTCGAAAGCGAGTTCGAGCTGATCCAGAAATCGCTCGGCTCGCTATGGACGACGATGCTCGACCACTCGCCGCTCGACGTCGTCGCCTGGCACGGCAATCTCGCGCCGTGGAAATATGATCTCGCCCGCTTCAACACGATCGGCACGGTGAGCTACGACCATCCGGACCCGAGCATCTTCACCGTCCTCACCTCGCCGAGCGACGTGCCCGGCCGCGCCAATGCCGATTTCGTCATCTTCCCGCCGCGCTGGATGGTTGCCGAGGATACGTTCCGTCCGCCCTGGTTCCACCGCAATGTGATGAGCGAGGCGATGGGCCTCATTCACGGCGAATATGACGCCAAGGAAGGCGGCGGTTTCGCCCCCGGCGGGCTCAGCCTGCACAATATCATGGCCGGACACGGCCCCGATGTCGAAAGCTGGCGCAAGGCAAGCGAGGCCGAACTGAAGCCGCACAAGATCGACGGCACGATGGCCTTCATGGTCGAGACCTGCTGGCCCTACCGGCCGACCGAATATGCGCTGAAGCATGCCCAGCCCGATTATGACGACGCCTGGGGCGGTTTTCCGAAGGCGCAATTGCCCAAGGCCTGATTTCGCCCTCCATTCGAAAAGGACCAAGCCGATGATCACCCGCACCGCGAGCGCCCGCTACGAAGGCTTCGGCAAGGACGGCAAGGGCCAGGTCTCGACCCAGTCGGGCGTGCTGAAGGACAATCCCTATGGCTTCAACACGCGGTTCGAGGATGGCGCCGGCACCAATCCCGAAGAATTGATCGCCGCCGCGCACGCCTCCTGCTTCACCATGGCCTTGTCGTTCGCGCTGGCGAAGGAAGGCCATACGGACGGGACGCTGGAGACGACCGCGAAGGTCAAGCTCGACAAGGATGGCGACGGCTTCAAGGTCAGCCGCTCCGACCTCGTGCTGACCGCGACCGTCCCCGGCATCGACGCCGACAGATTCCGAACCGTGGCCGAAGGCGCGAAGGCCAATTGCCCGATCTCGAAACTGCTCAATGCCGAGATCAGTCTGGATTACACGCTGAACGGGTAAATCCGCCGAGGCTCAGCCCCGGCAGGCCTGGCCCTGGCCCACATCAACCTGCTGGCTCGGAAAGCCGATTTCCTGATTGGCGAAGCGCACGGTGAAGCCGCCATTCGCCCATTGCCAGGTGCCCTCGCCATAGCGCGCGGACACGGCCTTGCAGTCGCGGCTCAGGTGAACGGTGATGCCGCGCGTCGCGAGCACCAGCCCGTTCTCGCTCGGGATCGCATCCCAGGCGCGGCCGCCGCTATCCTGATAGCGGGGCGCCTGCGCGATCGCAGCGGCCGGCACGGCCAGCAAAGCGGCGGCGATGGCGAAACGAAGCATCTTCATATCCTTCCAACGAGGCCCGGAGCGGAGTCGCCTAGGCCTCTTGCGCCGCTTCTGGCACGGCGTCGGCGAACCAGACCTGAACGGGACCGGACAGCTTCACCGTCACCGGAATGCCGTGGCGATCGACCGCCTTGCCCGCCTGAACGCGAATCCAGCCCTCGGAAATGCAATATTCCTCGACGTCGGTCCGCTCGCGCTCCTTGAAGCGAACGCCGATGCCGCGCTGCAGCGCCGCCATGTCGAAATGCGGACTGCGCGGATTGTTGGACAGCCGGTCCGGCGGCGTGTCCCCGGCGGCTTCCTGTGCGATTTCCTCGGCCATTAGCGGGCTCTCCTTTCGGCAATATAGGCGTCGACCAGTTCGCCCAGAACGTCGAGCGGCACCGCGCCATTTTCAAGCACCACGCGGTGGAAATCGCGAATGTCGAAGCGCTCGCCAAGCGCGGTCCGCGCCCGTTCGCGCAGTTCGATGATGCGGATCTGCCCGATCAAATAAGCGGTCGCCTGCCCCGGATTGTTGAAATAGCGCTCGACCTCCTTGGTCGCGTCGAGGCGCGAAAGCAGGCCGTTCTGCAGAAAATAGTCGATCGCCTGCTCGCGGGTCCATCTCTTGTGATGGATGCCCGTGTCGGTCACCAGCCGGATCGCGCGCCACAGCTCCGTGGACAGCCGGCCGAAGTCGGAAATCGGGTCCGTGTAGAAACCCATTTCCTTGCCGAGCCGCTCGGCATAGAGGCCCCAGCCCTCGCCATAAGCGGTATAGCCGCCGAGGCGCCGGAACATCGGCACGTCCGGCAATTCCTGCGCCAGCGCGCTCTGGAAATGGTGGCCCGGCGCACCCTCATGGTAGGAGATCGCCTCGATCTGCGGCTTGAGCACCTGCGTCATGTCCGCCAGATTCACGTAATAGATGCCCGGCCGCGAGCCATCCAGCGACGGGCGGCTGTAGAAGGCGACGGCCGCGGTCGCCTGCCGGAACGGCTCGACCGCGCGGACCTCCAGCGGCGCGCGCGGCAGGCGGTGGAAGTAACGCGGTGCCGCTTCCATCATCCGCGCGATAAACGCCCGCGCGTCGGCCAGATATTGTTCCCGGCCGGCGTCATTGTTCGGATATTTGAATTCGTCGCTGCTGGTGATGTGGCGGAAGAAATCCTGCAGCGTCCCGGAGAAACCGACCTGGGTCTTAATCACCTCCATCTCGCGGTGGATGCGCGCGACATTGTCGAGGCCGATCTGGTGGATGCGGTCGGCGTCCAGATCGGTCGTGGTCTGATTGGCCAGGCGGTGCCGGTAATAATCCGCCCCGTCCGGCAGCGACCAGGCGCCGCGGTTGCCGGTCGCGCGCGGCTCTACCGCGGCCAAGGTCGCGAACATCGCATCATAGCCGCGCTTGAACGGCCCGGTCAGCGCCTCGCGCGCCGCCGCGATCAGCCGGTCCTTCTCGGCCTGGGGGATTTCCAGCCGCCCGACCTTCGCCTTGAAATCCGCGAAGACCGGCGTGTCCGCGCCCTCGCTGAACGGCGCCCCATTCAGCACGCGCTGCCCGTCCTCGCGCACCGGCGCGAAGTTGAAAGCGGGCGGCACGATGCCGCGCTCGGCCTGGGCGCGGATATTGGTCGCAATCTCGCCGATCGCGCGCTCGCTGTCGCGGATGCGGGCGATATAGGCCTCGGCATCAGACACATTGTCGATGCGGTGATTGTTGATCAGGAAGACCGGGATCGCGCCGAGCGGGCTGCCATTGTTGGTCGCCGGGAAGCTGTGTCCGCGCCAGCGATGCGCTTCCTCGGCGCGCTGCACCTGATTCTCGACCAGCCGGAAGCTCAACCGTCCCGCCGGACTCAGCCGCGCCGGATCGAATTGCGCGCGCAGCTCGGCGAGTTGGGTGCGGCGCAGCGCCAGGAGCCGCTCGCGGCCCGCATCGGTATAATCGTCCAGCCGGTCGTAATTGGTCTTCAGGCCAAGCCCGGTCTGCTGCTGCGGACTCAGCGCGACCTGCGCCTGATAGGCACGATCGAGGAAAGCGTTCAGCCGGGCATCCTCGGCCGCGGGGCCGGAGGGCGCAGCGGGCTGGGCCGCCTGATCGTTGGTGGTCGCGGCAGCCGTCAGCGGCGCGGTGGCGAGCAGGAAAGAAAGCAGGGCCTTGCGGGTCATCGAATTTCGTCTCTCCGAAGCGGGCGAAGCCGTGTCTGTAGCCCAAATGCGTGTGAGGTCCATCATACAGTCGGCACCGGCGGACGGCGCGAGCGCCCGCTCCGTTCGCTCCGGAATGGCGCTTTCCTTTCTTGCCACGAACTCGTTCGAAATGGTTCTTTCTTCCTCCGATTTGGGGGAAGCGGATGGACGGGGGCGTCCTGCTTGATGGATTGGCGCTGCTCGTGCGCGAACTGGCCCTGTTCGCCGCGTTCGGCTTTCTGGTCCTCGGCGCCAGCGATCTGCTGGTCGATTTCATCTGGATCGGGCTGAAGCTCAAGCGCCTCCTGCTGCGCGTCCGCCCGGCGAGCCTGGAAAGCCTGCCGCCGCCGAAGAGTCCGGGACGCCTGGCGATCTTCGTGCCGACCTGGCGCGAGGAAGCGGTCATCGGAAAGATGCTCGCCCGCGCACTGCGGGTTTGGAACGGCGCGGACTTCCGCATCTTCGTCGGCTGCTACCCGAACGATGCGGCGACCATCGCCGCAGTCGAAGCGATTGATGACCGGCGCGTGCAAATGGTGATCGGCGCACGCGAGGGGCCGACCACGAAGGCGGACAATCTCAATTCTCTCTGGTGCGCGTTGCGGGTGGCCGAGGCGCGCGGCGACGCCTTCAAGGCGGTGATCCTGCACGATGCCGAGGATGTCGTGCATTCCGCCGAACTCGCTTTGTTCGACCGGATGATCGAACGCTTCGATCTGGTGCAATTACCGGTTCTGCCCCTGCCCGATCCGGGTTCCCGCCTGACCGCCGGCTCATACCTGGACGAGTTCGCCGAAAGTCACGGCAAGGAACTGGTCGTCCGCGAGGCACTCGGCGCCGGCATTCCCTCCGCGGGCGTCGGCTGCGCGATTTCACGCGAAGCGATCGGCTTGCTCGCGGCCGCGAATGACGCGCCGTTCGATGCCGAAAGCATCACCGAAGACTATGAAATGGGGCTGAAACTGCATGCGCTGGGCAGGCGTGCCGCGTTCGTTCGCCTGCCCGCTGGCGAAAGCGGCGGCGTGGTCGCGACGCGCGAGCATTTCCCCGCAACCTGGCGCGCGGCGGTCACGCAGAAGTCCCGCTGGATCGCCGGCATCGCTTTGTCCGGCTGGGACCGGCTCGGCTGGAGCGGCGGCCTCGCCGAACGCTGGATGCGCCTGCGCGACCGCCAGACCCTGCTCGCCGCTTTGCTGCTCGTTGTAGCCTACCTCACCTTGCTCGCGATGCCGCTTCTGGCCTTCGCTGCAGACCAAGCCAGGCATCCGATTGTGCTCATGACGCCATTGCTCGGCACGCTCATGACGGTCGCAGCGGTCCTGCTCGTCTGGCGCCTCGTCATGCGTTTCGCCTTCGTGGCGCGCGGCTATGGATTCATCGAAGGGCTGCGTGCCGTGCCGCGCGTTATCGTCAGCAACGCCATCGCGATCATGGCCGCGCGCGAGGCCCTGTCCCGCTACGCCCGCGCCCGCCGCACCGGCGCGGCGGAGTGGGGCAAGACGACCCACGTCTTTCCTGATCAAGTTCCCGCCGAGTGACGCCGCCACCGGCACCGATCCGTTTCCTGCTGCTGGTGGTCGGCTGCTGGGTCGGCGTCCGCGCGCTAACCCTCCTTTCCGGACCCGCGTCCCAGGATGCGGCCGACATCATCGCCGCCGCCCCGGCCAAAGCGCGGACCGCGAGTGCTGCAGCGCCGAGCGAAGCCCGAACGTCGTTCGGGCAACCTGGGCCGCTCGGCGCCACATCCCCTTCGCAAGGCCAGGGCGCACGGCCGCCTCGCTCCACCTTCGCGCTTGCCTATCTCCCGGTATCCAGCATCCCTCGAACCGCGCCATCGCCCGCGGCGCTCGCCGTCTCGCCTCCGCTCGCATCGTCGCCGGTCCCGGCACCCCGCCCGGCAACCCCGCATCCCGTCGAAGCCAGGACGTTTGCGCCGCCAGCCTTTGCCTTGCCGAACGCGTCACCAGCTTCCCGTTGGACGGGTTCGGCCTGGGTCTTTCACCGCGACGACACCAATGGCGGCACCCTCGCCCCCGGCGGCGCGCTGGGCGGCAGTCAGGCGGGCCTGCGCCTCACCTACCGGCTCAACAATGACAGCCGCCGCCCGCTCAGCCTCAGCGCCCGCCTCTACACCCCTCTCGACGCACCGCGCGGCGCGGAGGCGGCGCTCGGCATCGACTGGCGCCCCATCGCCGCGCTCCCGATCAACCTCCTGGCCGAGCGGCGGCAGGCGGTCGGCCGCGATGGCCGCTCCGATTTCGCCCTGATGCTGCATGGCGGCACCGAGACCCGTATCGCCAGGGGCCGCATCCGGATTGAGGCCTATGGCCAGGCCGGGATCGTCGGAATCGAAAGGCGCGACCTGTTCGCCGACGGCGCGATCACCGCCACCGCCCGCATCGGCCCCGTCGATGTCGGCGGTGGCGCCTGGGGCGGCGCGCAGCCAGGCGTGTCGCGACTCGATCTCGGCCCGCACGCAGGCTTCCGTCTGCCCGTCGGCCGCGCCACGATCCGCGCCGCCGCCGAGTGGCGCTTTCGCGTCGCCGGGGACGCCACACCCGGCTCGGGGCCGGCGCTGACGATTTCGGCTGGATTCTAGGCCCAGCCCGCCTTCCGCCTGCCCGATTTAGCTTGTAGCAGCACAAGGCAATGGACCTCTATCTGCCCATTGCCGGCCTGTCGGTGAACTGGCTCATGATCGTCGGCCTCGGCGGCGTGGTCGGGCTGCTGACCGGCATGGTGGGCGTGGGCGGCGGCTTCCTGACCACGCCGATCCTGATCTTCTACGGCATCCCCCCCTCGGTCGCCGTGGCGTCCGCGACCACGCAGATCACCGGCACCAGCGTTTCGGGCGTGCTCGCCCACCGGCGCCGCAAGGGTGTCGATTACCGGATGGGCGCCGTGATCATCGCCGGCGGCATTGTCGGCGCGCTTGTCGGCGGTTTCCTGTTCAGCCTGCTCCAGAATCTCGGCCAGATCGATACCGTCGTCCTCATCCTCTACGTCGTCATGCTCGGCAGCATCGGCATCCTGATGGCGAAGGAGGCCGCGACCGCTTTGGGCATGCTCAAGGCGAAGGAGCGCACGAGCCCGCCCCGCCGCCACAACCCCCTGGTCGCCGCCCTTCCCTTCCGCTGGCGCTTCTACCGCTCCGGCCTCTACATCTCGCCGCTCGCGCCCTTCCTGCTCGGCATGTTCTCCGGCATCCTGACCGCGATGCTGGGCGTCGGCGGCGGCTTCGTGATGGTGCCGGCGATGATCTACCTGATCGGCATGTCGGCGCAGGTTGTGGTCGGTACCTCGCTGCTGCAGATATTGTTCGTCACCGCCATCACCACCCTGGTCCACGCCACCACCACCAAGGCGGTCGACATCGTGCTGGTGATCCTGCTGCTGCTCGGCTCGGTCGTCGGCGCCCAATATGGCGCCCGCTTCGCGCAGAAGATGAAGCCGGAATTGCTGCGCATGATCCTTGCCGTGATCGTGCTCGCGGTGGCGCTCCGCATGTTCCTCCAGCTGACCTGGCAGCCGGAGGAAATCTACACGATACAATTGCTGTGAAGGGCCTGCGCTTCCTCGCACTGGCGCTCGCCGCCCCGTTGATGCTGGGACAGGCCGAGCCGCGCCTGGTCCCCGAAGTCTCCAACAACCAGATCGAGATCCGCTACAGCTTCAGCGGCGAACAGCTGCTCCTCTACGGTGCGATCGTCTATCCGGACGGCCGCACCCCGGAAGGCGTCAGCGACATTGCGGTCGTCATCAAGGGGCCGCTCGAGCGCATCGTCGTGCGCGAGAAGGAGCGCGTGTTCGGCCTCTGGATGAATGTCGGCCGCACCCGCTTCCGCTCCGCCCCCGCTTTCTACGCCGTCGCCTCCTCACGCCCGCTCGCGCAGATCGTCGATGAGCAGACCGCGGCCATCTACGAACTCGGCGTCGGCAATCTTCAGCTCTCTCCCGCCGGCGGCAATCCGACCGAGGAGGCGCAGCGTTTCGAAGCCGGCCTGATCGACCTGAAGCGCCGCACCGGCCTGTATGCCGAGGAGCCGGGCGCGGTCCGCATCACCGACGGCGTCCTTTACACCGCGCGGATCGGCATTCCCGCGCGTGTGCCGGTCGGCACCTACACGGCCGAAACCTTCCTGATCCGCGACAAGCGCGTCATCGCCGTGGCGGAGCGCGAGATCAGGATCGACAAGTCCGGCTTCGAAGGCTGGGTCGCCGATACCGCGGATCGCCACGCGCTCAGCTACGGCATCGCCGCCGTCATGGTTTCCCTGCTGCTCGGCTGGGGCGCCAGCGCGATCTTCTCGCGCCAATAGGGTCTTTGTAGGAGGCGGCGCCGGCCCCCACCCCGCGTGAGCGGGACATATCAGCCGCAAAAAGCAGTTGTTTACCCGGCCGCGCTAACAGGGTGCGTTGAACCATTGCGAAAGCCGGCCTGTGACCGACATGATGAACGCACCCAATCGCGGCCAGCCCTGCTCGTTCCAGGAGGTGCAGCCGCCTGCGGAGCTGGGGCGGCCGCCCGTAGTGGCGATGGAAAGCGGTCACGAGGTGATCGGCCGGGTCGGCGCGATCAACGGCAGCGGCGCGACGATCGAGATCGACGCCGCCCGCCTCGCCGAGCTTGGCACGCATCCCGATCCCAGCGTCGCCCTGTCCGGCCAGGTCGGCAGCCAGGTGAAGCTGCAGGCAAATCGCCGCTGGCTGCTCGCCAATGTGCGCGAACTGGACGCGGTCGGTGAGAAGGTGATCGCCAAGGTCGATTTTCTCGGTGAGGGCGACGAGGATCCCACCACCGGCAAGCTGGCCAATTTCAAGCGCGGCGTGACCGGCTATCCGATCCCCGGCGCGCGCGTCTTCCCGGTCACCCGCGCCGACCTGGGGCAGATCTACGCCGCCGACGACCGCGCCCATGTCGAGATCGGTACCGTCTATCCCACCAAGGACGTGCGCGCCTCGTTGCTGGTGGACAGCTTCCTCGGCAAGCATTTCGCCCTCTTGGGCTCCACCGGCACCGGCAAATCGACCTCGACCGCGCTCATCATGCACAAGATTTGCGACATGAGCCCCGAGGGGCACATCGTCATGATCGATCCCCACGGCGAATATTCGGCCGCCTTCAAGGGCCATGGCGAATTGTTCAACGTCGACAATCTGGCCATGCCCTACTGGCTGATGAACTTCGAGGAGCATTGCGAAGTCTTCGTGACCAGCCAGGGCGCCGACCGCCAGCAGGACAGCGACATCCTCGCCAAGTGTCTGCTGACCGCACGTCAGAAGAACAGGGCGGCGGAGGGCCTCAACAAGCTCACCGTCGATTCGCCCATTCCCTACGCTTTGTCCGATCTGACGAGCGCGATCAGCAACGAGATGGGGCTGCTGAACAAGGCGACCGACACCGCGCCCTACATGCGGCTGAAGACCAAGATCGACGAGCTGAAGTCCGATCCGCGCTACCAGTTCATGTTCAACGGCATGCTGATCGCGGACACGATGACGGCCTTCGTCTCGAAGATTTTCCGCCTGCCGGCCAAAGGCAAGCCGATCTCGATCGTCGATGTCTCAGGCGTGCCGTCCGACATCGTCTCGGTCGTCGTCGCGGTGCTGAGCCGCCTCGTGTTCGACTATGCGATCTGGTCGCGCAACGAAGTGCAGCGGCCGATCCTGCTCGTCTGCGAGGAAGCGCACCGCTACGTCCCCGCCGACAAGACCTCGTCCGGCCAGGCGGTACGCAAGGTGCTGGAGCGGATCGCCAAGGAAGGCCGCAAATATGGCATCAGCCTGGGCCTGATCACGCAGCGCCCGTCCGATCTCGCCGAGGGCGTGCTCTCGCAATGCGGCACCCTGATCGCGATGCGCCTCAACAACGATCGCGACCAGCAGTACGTCCGCAACGCCATGCCGGAAGGCGCGCGCGGTTTCCTCGACGTCATCCCGGCGCTCCGCAACCGCGAATGCATCATCTGCGGCGAGGGCGTCTCCATCCCGATCCGCGTCTCGTTCGACGATCTGGAACGCGAGCGCCGCCCGGCCTCGTCAGACCCGGCCTTCTCCGATCTGTGGCGCCGCACCGGCGACGAAGACGGCATCGTCGGCCGCGTGGTGAAGCGCTGGCGCGCGCAGGGGCGCTAGGCCCCCTCTCCCAACCAGCAAAAACACCGCTCAGCCTGAGCTTGTCGAAGGCCTGCCCTTTCTTCGCGATCGCCGAGGAGAAGGACAGTGCTTCAACAAGCTCAGCATGAGCGGCTTTGGTATGGGCTAGCGGATCACCACTCGCCCGGACGGGGCGGGGCGGGCGGCTGCGGTGCCGCCACAACCGGCGCGGGGGCCTGACGCACCGCGGGCTGCGCGGGCACCGACGGCGTCGCGCTCTGCACAGTCGTCGCCGGCCGCCCCAGCGGCAAAGCCAGCATCTGCCGCATGCGCGCGCGGAAACTTTCCAGCTCCGCCCCCTGGATCGCCGATTGCGAGACGTGGCGGAAACCGGCCGGATCGACGCGCTGTCCGTTGCGGTGGACTTCGTAATGCAAATGCGGCCCGGTCGACATGCCGGTCGAGCCGACATAGCCGATCACCTGCCCGGCCGCGACGCGCTGCCCCGGCGAGACCGCCAGCCGGCTCATATGGCCGTAGAGGGTCAGGATGCCGCCGCCATGGTTCAGGCGCACCGCCTTGCCATAGCCGCCATCCCAGCCCGCGCTCGAAACCTGGCCGTCTGCCGACGCGTAGATGGGCGATCCCGAAGGCGCGCCGAAATCGATGCCGGTGTGCAGGCGGCGGTAACGCAGGATAGGGTGCATGCGATAACCGAAAGGCGAGGTCTGCCGGCCGTTCACCGGCATGCGGAAGCCGGTGCTGGTCTGCCGCCCGACGCCCGACGCCTCGAACCATTGCACCGCGCCGCCCAGATTCCACGGCATCATGCGCACGGCGCGGCCATTGGCGCGCTCCAGCCCGATATACATGAGCTGCCCGGTCTCGCTTTCGCCGGTCGCGGCGCGGCGATGCTCGATCACCACATCGAAGCGATCGTTGGCGCTCAGGCCGTTCGGAATGCCGACCTGGGTCGACAATATGCGGATATAGGCCTCGACCACGCGCGGCGGCAGGCCGGCGGCGCGGGCGGAGCGGTAGAGGCTGGTGCCGACAATGCCCTGCACGCGCAAAGGCGTGGTATCGACCGCGATCGGCACGCGGGTCAGCGCCAGCCGGTCGCCGGAACGGGCAATGTCCAGCTTCAGCGCGAAGGTCGCGCGGAAGCTCAATTTCTCGATCGGCCTAGGATCGGTCGTCCGCGCGCGGCGGCCGAGCTTCAGTTCCAGCACCGTGCCGGAAGCCAGTTCGTTGACCGGCGTCACCCCGCCGACCAGCGATGCGACTTCCGCCGCCTCCGTCTGCGATACCCCGGAGCGGGTCAGCGCGCCGGTCAGGTCGCCGGGCGCGGAGAGGGCCGCGCGCAATTCCACCATCGGCCGCTCGGGCGCATCGAGCAGAGGCTGGACCGCGTCGGTCGGCGCCATGCGGCGGCCGGTCGCGCTGTCCCGCGCCGCCGGTGCGATCGCCAGCGCCTGGGCTTCCTCATAATGCATCGCGCTCATCGGCGCGGCGACAGCCCCATCGATCGCGCCGATGTCGGGCCAGAACAAGGTGGCGACATAGCAGAGCGCGAAGCAGGTCCCCGCCCCGCGAAACCAGTCGCGGCTGCCGATATTAGCGCCGAGGTCCACGACCAGACGGAACGGCTCGGGCGCCGGCTTCACCGGCGCGGCGGGCGCGCGCAGGGGCGCACGGAAGCGCGCGGCGCTGCCGCCACCGCCCGCCATTGCCGGCTTCAAGTCTCCGAACTGATACAAATTCGTCCCGCCCCTCTCGCGGATCGCATCCGTTTAGGCTTCTGCGACAAGAAGGTTAAGGCGGCATTACGAAATTCGTACCACCGCTAAGCTGTTGCTTTCCCCCGCCCAGCCGCCAATCTACCCCTTATGACCAATCCCGCCCGCGCGCCCGTCAAGGCGGTGCTCGGCCCCACCAATACCGGCAAGACGCACCTCGCGGTCGAGCGGATGGTCGCGCATTCCTCCGGTCTGATGGGCTTTCCGCTGCGCCTGCTGGCCCGCGAGATTTACGACCGCGTGGTCAAGCTGAAGGGCGCGGATCAGGTCGCCTTGCTCACCGGCGAGGAAAAGATCCTTCCCGCCAAGGCCCGCTGGTTCTGCTGCACCGCCGAATCCATGCCCGTCCGCGGCAAGGAGGAAGGCGATCTCGACCGCGACTTCGCCTTCGTCGGTCTGGATGAGGCGCAACTCGGCGTGGATCCGGAGCGCGGCCACGTCTTCACCGACCGCCTCCTCCACGCCCGCGGCCGCGAGGAGACGATGATCCTCGGCTCGGAGAGTCTGCGACCGATGGTGCAGGCGCTCCTCCCCAAGACCGAGATCGTCACCCGACCCCGCTTCTCGACCCTATCCTACGCGGGCGCGACCAAGCTCTCCCGCCTGCCCCCGCGCTCGGCCATCGTCGCCTTCTCCGCCGACCAGGTCTATGCGGTCGCCGAGGCGCTGCGGCGCCTGCGCGGCGGCGCGGCGGTGGTGATGGGCGCGCTCTCCCCCCGCACCCGCAACGCTCAGGTCGCCATGTATCAGGCGGGCGAAGTCGATTATCTCGTCGCCACCGACGCGATCGGCATGGGCCTGAACATGGATGTCGCCCATGTCGCCTTCGCCGGCCTCACCAAATATGATGGCCAGCGCCGCCGCCGCCTCACCCCGGCCGAGATGGCGCAGATTGCCGGCCGCGCCGGCCGCCACCAGCGCGACGGCACCTTCGGCACGCTCAGCCTCGAAGGCGAAAAGCTCGCGCAATTCACCGACGAGGAAGTGGAGGCGATCGAGGAGCATCGCTTCGCCCCTTTGGACTTCCTCTACTGGCGCGACGGCGACCCCGATGTCCGCAGCGTCGAGGCTTTGATCCGCAGTCTGGAGCGCCGCCCTGATCGGCCCGGCCTTCGCCCCGCCCCCGAAGCGGTCGATCTCGCCGTCCTCAAATTCCTCGCCGCCGATCCGGCCTACACCAATCTCAAGGGCGAGCAGCCCGTGCGCCGCCTCTGGGCCGCCTGCGGCCTGCCCGATTTCCGCAAGACCGGCGCCGATCACCATGCCCGCCTGGTCGCGCGCCTGCTCGAATTCCTCCTCGGCGGCGACGGCCGCATCCCGCAGGGCTGGTATGCCGAACAGCTCGCCCGCCTGGACAATGTCCAGGGCGATATCGACGCCTTGGCCGACCGCCTCGCCGGCGTCCGCACCTGGGCCTATATCGCCCACCGCCACGACTGGCTTCACGCTCCCGCCGAAATGGCCGAACGCGCCCGCGCCACCGAGGAGAAGCTTTCCGACGCCCTGCACGAGCGCCTAACCCAGCGCTTTGTCGATCGCCGCACCTCTGTTCTCCTGAAGGATCTCGGCGCGAAGGGCGCGCTCGAGCATCCCGTCATCGTCGATGCCGAAGGCGAGGTCACCGTCGGCAGTCACCCGATCGGCCGCCTCACCGGCTTCGATTTCCAGGTCGATCCCGCCGCCCGCCATACCGACCGAAAGATGCTGCTCGCCGCGGCCGAGCGCCGGCTGGGCGGGGAATATGAGCAGCGCGCCGCCGCTTTGGTCGCCGACCAGGACGCGCATTTCACCCTGCGCACCGATGCGGGCCAGCCGCCCGCCATCCTGTGGCGCGGCCACGAAGTCGCCACGCTCATCCCCGGCAAGAACCTGCTCAGCCCCCGCGTCCAGCTCGATCGCCGCATCGACCGCGTCTCCGCGAAGGGCCGCGAAGACATCATCGCCCGCCTGAAAGCCTGGGTGGCTGCCCAGGTCGAAAGGATGCTCGCCCCGCTCCGCCGCGCCGGCATGGCCGCGCATGCGCCCGACGCGCCGCCGGAGCTGCGCGCCGTGCTCGCCATGCTGGTCGACGATGGCGGCATCGTCGCCCGCGACGCCGTCGCCACGCCTCTGGCTCAGCTCAAACGCGACCAGCGCCGTCAGCTCCACAAGCTCGGCATCCGCATCGGCGCACTCGACCTGTTCATGCCAACGGTGCTCAAGCCCGAAGCGATGCGCTGGCGCGCCACCCTTCGCGCCGCCGCCTCCGGTCAGCCGCTGCCCGCCTTGCCCGATCCCGGCGCCGTCGTGCTTCCCGCAGACAGCAAGGCCGCCAGCCTGGGCTTCCGCCCCGCCGGCCCGCAATTGATCCGCGTCGACATCGCCGAACGGATCGCCGCCCACGCGCACGAGGTCCACGCCTCCAAGGTAAGCGAATTGGTCGATCCCGCTCTGGTCACCTCACTCGGCCTACTGCCCGATACCGTCACCCGGCTGATGCGCGACATCGGTTTCCGCCCGGACGGCGCCGGACGCGCCTGGAAATGGCGCGGGCGCGGCCGCAAGACCGCCGCCCCGGCCAAGGCCGCCCCGCACTGGGCCGCGCTCGCGGAGTTGCGGCGTGGCTGACGAGATGCGGCTCGACCGCTTTCTGTGGTTTGCCCGTATCGCCAAGAAGCGCGACTGGGCGCAGGCGCTCGCCACCAAAGGCCATCTGCGCATCGACGGCCGCGCCGTCGCCAAGGCCGCCGCGCCCGTCCGCGTCGGCCAGGTGCTGACCTTCGCCACCCATGATGGCCAGGTTCGTGCCATTCGCATCATAGCCTTGCCCGAACGGCGCGGTCCGGCCTCCGAAGCCAGGGCCTGCTACGACGACCTGCTCGACCCTCCCGAAACTAAGAACGTCTCGCAGGAAGCGCCCAACGATTGACGCGCATTTTCGGCAGGCATAGCACAGCCGCAATTACCGCCCGAGGACGCTTTTCC
Source organism: Sphingomonadales bacterium UBA2369 (assembly GCA_002344055.1). Lineage (GTDB taxonomy): Bacteria > Pseudomonadota > Alphaproteobacteria > Sphingomonadales > Sphingomonadaceae > Allosphingosinicella. The sequence goes on along the minus strand of DDTH01000001.1, from coordinate 171,423 downwards.
ATGACCTACGTCGTCACCGACGCCTGCATCCGCTGCAAATATATGGATTGCGTCGAAGTCTGTCCGGTCGATTGTTTCTACGAAGGCGAGAATATGCTCGTCATCAATCCGAACGAATGCATCGATTGCGGCGTGTGCGAGCCGGAATGCCCGGCCGAGGCGATCCTTCCGGACACCGAGGCCGGGCAGGAGCAATGGCTGGAGCTGAACGCGACCTATTCGGCGGAATGGCCGAACCTCACCCGCAAGAAGGACAGCCCCGAGGACGCGGACGAGCACAAAGGCGTCGAGGGCAAGTTCGAGAAATTTTTCAGCCCCAATCCCGGCTCCGGGGATTGACGACGCCAACCCTCTCCCCCGAAGAAGCGAGCCTCTGAAGGGGAGGAAGCATTATGGCCGACCGTTTGCCCACCACGCCGTTCGTTGCGCTGGGCGCGCTCAGGATCGTAAGCGCCGCCATCTTCATTCTCCATGGCACCCAGAAACTGTTCAACCTTCCCGCCGGCACGCGGCCCGGGCCGGATTTCGGGTCCTTTCTCTGGTTCGGCGGCGTGCTCGAAATCCTGCTGGGAGGACTGATCCTCCTCGGCCTGTTCACCCGGGGAGCGGCATTCCTGGCGTCGGGGATGATGGCGGTGGCCTATTGGCTCTATCACGCGCCGAGCGACCTCTTCCCCGTCAACAATGGCGGCGACGCGGCAATCCTCTATTGCTTCGTCTTCCTCTACATCGTCTTCGCCGGGCCGGGCGCCTGGAGCCTCGACGGCATCCTGAAGCGCCAGCGCCGCGAGCAGCGTGCGGCGGAGGCGGCGGCGCGCGAATAAAGGGGCGCCGCCCCACCGTGGGGGTGCCAACAGACTCGCCAGCCTAGATTTTTCGCCTGGTTACTGCTATATGACAGTAACCGGCGGACCTCGCCGGATTCGCAACCGGCATATCCGCACCTCGGGGTCAGGCCGCGGGGCTGGCCAAGCACATTCACAGGAAGGCTAGATTGATGGCAGCGAAGGCGTTGAGCTTCGACGTTGGCGATTACGTGGTCTACCCCAAGCACGGCGTTGGCCGTGTCATCGAACTGCAAAGCACTGAAATTTCCGGCATGCGCCTGGAATTGTATGTCCTCCGCTTCGAAAAGGAGCGGATGACCCTGCGCGTCCCGACCAACAAGGCCGAGAGCGTCGGCATGCGCAAATTGTCGTCCGACAAGACGATGCAGGAAGCGCTGACCACGCTGAAGGGCAAGCCGAAGATCAAGCGCACCATGTGGTCGCGCCGCGCCCAGGAATATGAGGCGAAGATCAATTCGGGCGACCTCGCCTCGATCGCCGAAGTGGTGCGCGACCTGTTCCGCCCCGACGATGCGCCGGAGCAGAGCTATTCGGAGCGGCAGATTTTCGAAGCCGCCTCGACCCGCCTTGCCCGCGAACTTGCGGCGATGGAGCAGACCGACGAGAAAGCGGCGCTCGCCAAGCTTCTCGACATCCTGAACAAGGCGGTCGTGAACCATGTGAAGGCGCAGCCCGTCATGGCGTGATGCCTCCGGCAGGCGTCAAATGTGTCAACTTAAGGGGCGGCTCCGGCAACGGGGCCGCCCTTTTCGCATCTTGCTACTTTTGTAGCACGTGCGTATTGTGTCGCTAACACAGTAGGAGAATCGATATGCGCAAAGCCCTCCTCGCCGCCGCGGCGCTTACCTTGGCCTCCGCCTGCAACGCCTTCGGCGGCAGCGCGCCGATTCAGGCCAGCGGCACCAATACTGATCGCAACTATCCGGTCGGCGGCTTCGAGCGCGTCTCGCTCGCCGCGCCTTATACGGTGAACCTGACCGTCGGCGGCCAGCCGTCCGTGAGTGCGCAGGGCGACAGCGCCCTGCTGGAGAAGACAGAGGTTCTGGTCGAGAATGGCCGCCTCGTCATCCGCCTACAGCAGGGTCACAATTGGTCCGGCGCAAAGGGGGTCATCAACGTGACCGCGCCCGCTTTGAACGGCGCGGACATTGCGGGTTCCGGCGACATTCGCGTCAGCCCCTTCCAGACCCAGCGTTTCGCCGGTTCCGTCGCGGGTTCCGGCAATCTCTCGCTGGAGCGGCTGCAGGCCGATGAAGCCCGTTTCAACATTGCCGGCTCGGGCGACGTCAGCGCCACCGGCAGCGCCCGCGACACCAACATCGACATTGCCGGCTCCGGCAGTGCCCGCCTGTCCTCGCTGCAGGCGCAGAGCGCGCAGATCTCAATCGCCGGCAGCGGCAATGCGGAGCTGAACGCGACCGGCACCGCGGCGATCAGCATCGCCGGCTCGGGCAACGCCAATGTCAGCGGCGGCGCCCGCTGCCAGGTCAGCCGCGTCGGCAGCGGCAACGCGAACTGCGGCTAGATCAGCCCCAGTCCGGCGAGCTTGCGCTCAAGCCGCGCCGGCATCGTGAGCAGTTCGTCGCCATCCTCGAAATCCCCCGGCGCGTCCGCCGGCGCGAGGTATCGCCAGCCCTGATGCGCCCGCTTCAGCTTCGGCCGCACCGCCACCAGCGCCGGATCGAGGCGGATGATCGTGCGCCGGTCGCCTTGCTCTTCGAAGCCCAGGATGGTCTGCCGCGCCGTCAGCCGGTGCTTGACGATCCAGAAGATCGATCCGCCGATCAGCTCATCCGCGCGCTTCGGCCGGAAGCGGGTGACGATCGGCACGATGCCATCCGCCTCGCGCGCCGCCTGGCGCTTGCGCAGCGTCTCGAGGCTCGCGCAGCCGACCGCGACCTTGCTCAGATGAAGTTGGGACACGCGCCGCCAAGTGGCGATTTTCGTATCCGGCATCAATAGCTTGAAGCGGCCCTCAGTCCTCGTCCGCAGCTTCGGGCTGGGCGGCGGGCGGCGGCGGGAAGCGCCGTCCGCATTGCGCCAGAAAGGCCGCCGGCCGCCCCGCCTTGAACGCGCGTGCGGCATAGCCCGCGACGATCCGCTCCGCCTCCGCGTCGCTTCGCGCCCGGCGCTGCAGCACCGGCTGCGCCGCCGCCAGTGCCTGCCCGCTGATTGCGGCGGCGCGCCTCTGCGCGTCGGGATAGTCGACGGCGGTCTTGGCGACGAAATCCGCCATCGCGAAGCAGGTCATCCCGGCCTCATAGGGATCGGGCTGCAACGGGGCCGGATTGCGCTGGCTCTGCGGGAAGGCGGCGTTGCACGGTTCGATCAAAGTCGGCCAGGCCTTGTCCTGTATCTCCGCCATCACGTCCGGCGCGCGCTGTGTCACGGTCACCAGCCGTCGCAGATCGACCTGCACGTCATCCGCCGCCGCCGCGATCATCGCGAAATGCAGGATTTCGGTGAAGCCTTCGAAGGATGGCGTTTCGCTCCCGCCCTGCCGCAATTCCAGCGCCCGCACCGCCGAGCAGGTCGCCGCCTGCGACAAAGGATCGTCCGGCAGCGCCAGTTCCGATTTCACGCACGCCCCCGTGCCCAGGCCCAGCAGCACGACCAGCAACAGCCTCATCCGACCACTCCCGACGCCACGGCGAGTCCCAGGAATACCAGAAAGCCCATCGAATCCGTGATCATCGTCACGAACACCGAAGACGAAACCGCCGGATCCTGCTTCGCCCGCTCCAGCAGGATCGGCACGACGACGCCGCTCAACCCCGCCACCACGATATTGATCAGCATCGCCGCCGCGATCACCCCGCCCAGCAGCGGATTGGCGAAGACCAGCCATGCGCCCACGCCGAGCAACAACGCGATGGTCACGCCGTTCAGCAGCGCCACCCGGATTTCACGCCAGATCGTCCGCCAGGTGTTGGACCGGGTCAGCTGATTCATCGCCAGCGCCCGCACTGCGACCGCCATCGTCTGCGTCCCCGCATTGCCGCCGATAGAGGCGACGATCGGCATCAGCACCGCCAGCGCCACCATCTGCTCGATCGCCGCGCCGAAGAAGGCGATGATCGCCGAGGCGAGCAGGGCCGTGACCAGATTGGCGGCCAGCCACTTGACCCGTGCGCGATAGCTGTCGCGCACCGGCTCGTTGATGTCGCCCTCGCCCGCGCCGGAAAGCAGCAGCGCGTCCTCGCTTGCTTCCTCCTGGATGATGTGGACGATGTCATCGACGGTGATCATGCCGACCAGCCGCCCGCTGTCATCGGTCACCGCCGCGGTGATCAACGCATATTTCTGGAAGCGGAGCGCGACCTCCTCCTGGTCCATCTCGACGGGAATCAGGGTCTGCTCGCGCTGCATCAGATCACCCAGCCCGATGCTGCGCGGCGCCCGCAGCACCCAGGCGAGCAGGATCGTGCCGACCGGCTTCATCTGCGGATCGACCACATAGATTTCCCAGAAATCCGTGCTCAATTCCTCCTGCCCGCGCAGGTAATCGATCAGCTTGCCGACATTCCAATGCTCCGGCACCGCGACGAAATCGCGGCGCATGATGCGGCCGGCGGATTCCTCGGGATAGGAAAGCGCTTCCTCGATCGCGGCGCGATCGTCCGGCTCCATGGCCTCGAGCACCGCCTGCTGCTCGTCGGCCTCCAGATCCTCGATGATCGCGACCGCGTCGTCCGTATCGAGCTGCCCGGCCAGCTCGGCCACTTCCGCCGGCTCCAGCGCGTCGATCAGCTCGTCGCGCACGAAGTCGTTCATCTCGGCGAGCACTTCACCGTCCAGCTCGCCCGCCACCATCGCGGCGAGCGCGCGCCGGTCCTCGCGGTCCAGCAGCTCGAACAGATCGGCGACGTCGGCCGGATGCAGCGGCTCGACCAGCGCCCGCGCGCCTTCCTCGTCGCCCGCCTCGACGCGGTCCATGACCGCGCTGACGAATTCCGGCCTCAGCCGGTCGTCCTCGTCATGGCGGGTGTCCTGCGGCACCGCTTCATCTGGAACCGGGCGCGTATCGAGTTCGCTCTCGCTCACACGCCCTCCTGTCATGCGCTTGACGGTGACAGGGTCCTACGCGGGGGTAGTGCTTTCTTCAATCCCACCCTAAATCGCCGCCAACCCCAATTCAGGAGTCCCCCCAATGTCCGAAGACCGCAACACCCTTATCCTCACCCTCGACAATGGCGACGCGCAGGGCGACGTCACCATCCGCCTGCGCCCCGATCTCGCCCCCGGCCATGTCGATCGCATTCGCACGCTGGCCGAGGAGGGCTTTTACGACGGCGTCGTCTTCCACCGCGTCATCCCCGGCTTCATGGCGCAGGGCGGCGACCCGACCGGTCGCGGTAGCGGCGGCAGCGACAAGCCGGATCTGAAGGCCGAATTCAGCCCCGAGCCGCACGTGCGCGGCACCTGCTCGATGGCCCGCACCAGCGATCCGAACAGCGCCAACAGCCAGTTCTTCATCTGCTTCGACGACGCCCGCTTCCTCGACCGCCAATATACCGTCTGGGGCGAAGTGACCGACGGCATGGACCATGTCGATGCGCTGCCGAAGGGCGAACCGCCCCGCGCGCCCGGCAAGATCGTCAAGGCGCGAGTGGAGTAGAAACTCGCAATCATTCCCCCGTCATTCCAGCGAAAGCTGGAATCTCCCTTCTTCCTGTGGCTTGAAGGCAACGAGATTCCAGCGTCCGCTGGAATGACGGAAGGGAAGGCATGAGACCCGTCACCCTCATCACCGGCGCCTCCGCCGGCCTCGGCGCGGAATTCGCCCGGCAATGCGCCGCGCGCGGCGAGACGCTCGCCTTGCTCGCCCGCCGCCGCGACCGGATGGAGGCGCTGAAGGCGGAACTCCCCGGCGAGGTGCACATCTTCGCCGCCGACCTCGCCCTCCCCGGCGCTCCCGCCGACCTGCTCGCGCAGATCGAGGCGCAAAGCCTCACCGTCGAAACCCTCATCAACAATGCCGGCTTCGGCCTCGGCGGCGACGTGCAGGACGCCGACCCGGATCGCCTCACCGGCATGATCGACCTGAACGTCCGCGCGCTGACCGAACTCACCCGCGCCGTATTGCCCGGCATGCTCGCCCGCGGCCGCGGCGCGATCCTGAACGTCGCCTCCACCGCCGCTTTCCAGCCCGGCCCGCACATGGCCGTCTATTACGCGACCAAGGCCTATGTCCTCTCGTTCACCGAGGCATTGCACCAGGAAATGAAGGGCAAACCAGTCCGCATCACCGCTCTCTGCCCCGGCCCGACCCAATCCGAATTCTTCGATGTCGCCGAGGTCACCGGCATGCTGCCGCGCATGGCCGTTCCGGTCGAAGGCGTCGTCACCGCGGGCCTGAAGGGCCTCGCCAGGGGCAAGGCGATCGTCATCCCCGGCACCAAGAACAAAGTCTTCGCCCAGGGCAGCCGCCTCCTCCCCCGCGCCGCGATGCGCAGGATCGTCGCGCGGATCAAAACGAGCTAGTCTGGCGGCGAAACGCGGGAGGTTTCGCATGCGCTACCGGTTGCCAGCCCTGGCCTTCGCAACCCTGTCCATGCTGACGAGCACTCCCGCTGCGGCCTGCCTCGTGCCACAGATCTTCTATTTCTCGTCCGGTTCGGCCGAAATCACCGAGCGTAGCGAGCAAAGCCTGGCCACGCTTGCGGCCTGGATTCTGAGGCGTGGTTCAGGCCTGAGGGAAATCAATATCGACGGCTATTCCGACCGCACCGGCAGCCGGGCGGCCAGGATGGCCATCTCGCGCGCTCGGGCGCGAGCAATCCGTGACTGGCTTGTCAGCACCGGTATTCCCGCCACCAGGATTTTCGTTCACGGGAGAAGCGATTCCGTTCTGTTGGTCGACACGCCTGATGGGATAGCCGAGACGGACAATCGGCGGGCGGAGGTCTACATCACCCTGACCGACGCGGGCGAAGAAGCTCTAAGGCAGAGCGCCGCTACGAGGACAGCGGGGGGATTTCCGAGCTGCGGCTAAGCAGGCATCGCCGCCTCAGGCCGCTTCGGCCAGCTCCTCCACCAGCCAGTCATGGAACAGCTTCACCGGCCTGCGCCCCAGCGCCGGGCGGCGGCAGGCGAACCAGTAGCTGTACGGACTCGGCGTCGAATCGAACAATTGCACCAGCCGGTCGTCGCGCGCCGCGGCCAGATGCGTTTCGAACATGAAGGCGACGCCCAGCCCCTGCGCCGCGGCTTCCATGATCAGCTGCCCGGAGTCGAAATGATCGACCGCCACCGGCTCGAGATCGGGCACGCCGGCCGCTTCCTTCCACAGATTGAATGTGTCCGGCAGGTCGCGGTGGATCAGCACCGTCGCCCGCGCCAGATCGGCGGGGTGGCGGTAGGCGTCCGGCCCCTCGGCAAGCGCCCGCGCCCCGATCGCCACCGCGCGATTGCCCCCCAGCCGCTTCGCATAAAGCCCGCCGCTCACCCGCCGCGCCAGCACGATGGCCGCGTCAAGACTCTCGTCGAGCCGGGTCAACGCATAGGGCGCGGTATCGATGTCGATATGCAGGTCCGGCTCGCGCGCCCGCAGGTCCGGCAGGCGCGGCAGCAGCCGCTGGGACGCATAAAGGGGCAATGCACCCAGCCGCAGCCGCATCAGATCGTGCGCGCCGGTCGCTTCCTCCATCGCCATGCTGAGCGCGTCCACCGCCGGGCCGATCGTGTTGAGCAGCCGCTCGCCGTCCGGATTGAGCGGCATGGCGTGCGGCCGGCGGTCGAACAAAGGCTTGCCGACATGCCGCTCCAGCGCCTGCACGCGGCGGGTCAGCGCCGGCGACGACAAGGCCAGCGACTCGGCGGCCGCCTTGATCGAACCCAGTCGTGCCACCTGCACGAACGCCTCGATGCCCGTGAGCGGTGGGAGGCGCTTCATGTCGCCGCCCCAATATCAGCCCTGATTTGTGCGCTGCACATAGCCAGACCGCCTTTCGCATCGCAACATACATAGGGAGAGTGATTGCACAACCTGCAATCACCGATTTCTATTTCGCAATTGCACAATTTATGCCGCAGCGCGAAAACGGCCCTGCCTTTTAGGCATCCTCTCCTAAAAACTTTCCAAGGCCGGGGCTTGTCCCCGGCCTCTTTTTTATGCGTCGTTCCCGTGCAGCGGGCCCATCTGGGTCCTTTTGTCCAATTGACCTGCCGGCAAACGAGGCCGACATGGCGCGCATCATGGCCCAGCCTCCCCGTTCCGCCTCAGCCGACTTCCGCCGCATGATCGGCTGGATTGCCGGAATCGGCGTGCTCATGGTCATCGGCGCGCTCTGGTATCTGTCGGCGACCGGCGACGGCCTCACCATCCACATGGTCGTCGCTACCATTGCCGGCGTCTTCTTCTCCGTGCTGCTGGGCTGCGGCCTGTTCGCCGCCGCCTTCTACAGCGACAAGAGCGGCCACGACCGCGACGTTACCGAAGCCACGCGCCAGGAAGACAGGTAAATCCGCCGCAAAGCTGGACGCGGCGTTTCCCATCCCTATGTCGGACCCGACGTAAGGAGAGGTTGAATGGCGGACGGCGAAGCGCCCCAGGATCAGATCGGCGACAAATTGCAGGTCGCGGCGATGCGCCCCGAGGATAGCGGCCGCGGCATTGCCCGCCTGCCGCGCGCGATCATGGCGGCGATGGGCCTGACCGAGGGCGACGTCATCGAGATCGTCGGCAAGCGCGTGTCGCCTGCCCGCGCGATCGGTCCCTATCCCGAGGATGAGGGCCTCAACGTCGTTCGCCTGGACGGCCTGCAGCGGGCCAATGCCGAGATCGGTGCCGGCGACTTCATCGAAATCCGCAAGGCCGAATCGACTCCCGCCCAGCGCGTCGTCTTCGCGCCGGCCCAGAAGAATCTGCGCCTGCACGGCTCCGCTGCGGCGCTGAAGCGCAGCTTCGGCATGACGCCGGTGATCGCCGGCGACATCGTCGCCACCCGCGGCCAGCAGCAGGTATCGGGCGGCGATCTGCCGCCGCAGCTGCGCCAGATGCTCAACGCACCGGCCTATGCGCTGCAGGAAATCCGCCTCGTCGTCGTCTCGACCGTGCCGAAGGGCATCGTCCATATCGACGCGACGACCGAAGTGGAGCTGAAGCCCGAATATACCGAAGCGAAGGAAACCCGCCGCGCCGACGTCACTTACGATGACCTTGGCGGCATGGGCGCGACCATCGACCAACTGCGCGAAATGGTCGAACTTCCGCTCCGCTACCCCGAAATCTTCGAGCGGCTCGGCGTCGATGCGCCCAAGGGCGTGCTGCTTCACGGCCCACCCGGCACCGGCAAGACCCGGCTGGCCCGCGCGGTGGCAAACGAAAGCGACGCCAGCTTCTTCCACATTGCCGGGCCGGAAGTGATGGGTTCGGCCTATGGCGAATCCGAAAAGCGCCTGCGCGACCTGTTCGAGGAAGCGGCCGCCAACGCCCCGTCGATCATCTTCATCGACGAGATCGATTCGATCGCGCCCAAGCGCGGCAATGTCGGCGGCGAAACCGAGAAGCGCCTGGTCGCCCAGCTGCTGACCCTGCTCGACGGCCTCCAGCCTCGCCAGAACCTCATCGTCATCGCCGCCACCAACCGGCCCGAGGCGCTGGACGAGGCGCTGCGCCGCCCCGGCCGCTTTGACCGCGAGATCGTCGTCGGCGTGCCGGACGAGAAAGGCCGGCGCGAGGTGCTGGGCATTCACACGCGCGGCATGCCGCTCGGCGAGGGCATCGACCTCAATGAGCTGGCCCGCCAGACTTACGGCTTCGTCGGCGCCGATCTCGCCGCTTTGGTGCGGGAGGCGGCGATCGAGGCGGTGCGCCGGATCATGCCGAAACTGAACCTGTCCGAAGGCACGATCCCGCCCGAGGTGCTGGACAGTCTCTCCGTCCTCCCGGGCGATTTCACCGAAGCGCTGAAGCGCGTCCAGCCGTCCGCCATGCGCGAAGTGATGGTGCAGAAGCCCGACATTCGCTGGGACCAGATTGGCGGCGTCGATGCGGCCCGCGAGCGGCTGCGCGAAGGGATCGAACTACCGCTCAAGCATCCCGACGCCTTCAAGCGAGTCGGCATTCGCCCCGCCAAGGGCTTCCTGCTCTACGGCCCGCCCGGCACCGGCAAGACCCTGCTCGCCAAGGCCACCGCCCGTGAGGCGGAGGCGAATTTCATCGCCACCAAATCCTCCGACCTGCTCAGCAAATGGTATGGCGAGAGCGAGCAGCAGATCGCCCGGCTCTTTGCGCGCGCCCGCCAGGTCGCGCCGACCGTGATCTTCATCGACGAGATTGACAGCCTGGTGCCCGCGCGCGGTTCCGGCTGGGGCGAGCCGCAGGTCACCGAACGGGTGGTCAACACCATCCTCTCCGAAATGGACGGGCTGGAGGAATTGCAGTCGGTCGTGGTGATCGGCGCGTCCAACCGCCCGAACCTGATCGACCCGGCCTTGCTCCGGCCCGGCCGGTTCGACGAACTGGTCTACGTCCCGGTTCCCGACGAGAATGGCCGTCTCCACATTCTCGGCATCCACACCCGCGGCATGCCGCTGGCCGACGACGTGAGTCTCGAAAAGCTGGCGGATCGCACGCATCGTTTCACCGGCGCCGATCTGGAGGATCTGGTCCGCCGCGCGGGCCTGTTCGCCTTGCGTGCGTCGATGACCGCAACCGCCGTGTCGATGGACGATTTCGAGCGCGCGCTGTCGGAGACGCGCGCCTCGGTGACACCGGAAATGGAACAGGATTACGACCGGATCCGCGAAAGCCTGATGCAGGAAGCGCGCAGCGTCACCGGCATCGGCTTCATCGCGCCGGGCATGCTCACCCCGCGTCCTGGCGGGAAGGTGGTCGACTAGGGGGTCGTCCTCCTTCCCCGCAATGGTCGGGATCGCCCGGAGGAGGCCGCTGGCAAGGCGCGCGGCGCAGCGCGTAGCGGTGCTACGCGCAAGCAAGCAACGTAGCCAGCGGCCTCCTCCGGGCGACCGCGGAGCGGCGGGCGGCTTTTGCCGTCTGGCTGCGTTGCGCGTCGGTCACGATGCGTCAGCATCGCTCTCTCCTTGCGTCTTGCCAGACAGCAAAAGCCGCTCCGTCACGACCGTTGCGGGGAAGGAGGACGACCCCCCAGCGCAGTCCAGATCGCGAGACCGAGCATCACCACGCCGGTCAGCACGAACGGCAGCGACCAGCCGAAGCCGTAGATCAGCACGCCGAGCGCGGGCGCGGCCACATAGGCCAGGCCATTCACGCTGGTCACCATCCCTGCCACCGCATTCTGCTCGTGCGGTGCGACGGCCAGGCTCGCGCCCGAAGTGAAGCCCGGCCGGAACAGCCCGAAGCCGACGGAGGCGAGCGCGAAGCTCAGCGTCATCGTGTAGAGATCGGCGGCAATGCCGGTCAGCACCGATCCGATCGCCGCGAGAATGCTGCCCCACACCACCAATTGCATCGGTGACAATTGCAGCATCGGGATCAGCCACCATTGCGCGAGCAGGCTGGCCACCGCGCCGCCGATCAGCACCACGGCAATGGCATGCTGCGCCTCGCCGATACTGAGCCCCAGCCGGTCGATGACGAGGAAGCCGGCCACGCTCAGCATCACCGCCTGGCCGTGTCCGCCCACCGTCCCCGCGATCAGCCAGCGCCACACCCGCGGATCGCGCCACGCCAGCTTGCGGGGTGCAGGGGCGGCGGTTTCCTCTTCATCTGTCCGGCTTGCGCCGGTCGCGCTGATTGCCGGATAGTCGGCGACCCGTCCCTTGGCCGGATTTTTCGGCGTATCGTCCGGCAGGCGCGTGGCGATCAGCACCAGCACGATCGCGCCGATGCCCGCGAACACGATCAGCGGTCCCGCCAGTCCCAACGGCTCGAACACGAAGAGCGGCGCCATCGCCGGACCGATGATCGTGCCCAGTCCGAAGGAAGAGGCCACCGCCGCCAGCGCCGCCGTCCGCTGCTGCCCGTCGGTGCGCGCGGCGACATAGGCCTGCACCGCCGGGGGCGAGGCCGCCCCGAGCGCGCCGTACAGGCCGCGCCCCAAAAAGAAGATCACGAACACCAACGTCACTGGCAGCCAGCCCGCCAGTCCCACCGCCAGAATGCCGCCGCAAACCAGCATCGAGCCGACGAAGCCCGCCAGCCCCCAGCGCATCAGCGCGCGGCGCCCGCGCAGATCCGCCCGCCGCGCCCAATATGGCGCCGCGACGACCCACAATATCGCCGACAGGCTGAAGGCCAGCGCCACCCACAGGTCCGCGACCCCCAGAGACCGCCCGATCGCCGGCAACAGCGACTGCATCGCCGTATTGCCGGCGGCCGCGACCAACATGACCGCGAACAGCAGCGAAAATCGCTCGCGCCCGAGGCCGAAGCCGGTCGAGCGCTCCTGCGCGGGAAGGTTGGGTCCGTGGGCCATGCGTTTGCCGTAGAAGCCGCAAGCCCACTAAGGAACCCGGTCACCCGATTTGCGACGGAAAGACTCGATGCGGGCCGCCTCTAGGCAGTCTCGCCCTCCGGCTCCGGTGGATCCGCCTCCTGCTCCCACTCCCAATCCGGTTCCGACTGCGGCCAATTGAGAGCCAGGATTATTGCCAGGACGATGGCGAGCAGCGCCACCATCGCGATGGTGGGAAACACCAGAACCAGGAAATTGTAGATGAAGTGGAGCGGGAAGCAGACCGCCAAGCCGATCCAGGGGCGCTCCGCGAAGGTGAAGGCATAAAGCGCGGCCGTCACCGTGTGCATCAGCACCGGGAGCATGCCGCGCAGCGCCAGATCGACGGCATCCAATTGCGTCCAGGGGCCGATCATGGCGTCGCTGCCCAGGGGCAGGAACGGCTTGGCGAACATCAATTCGAAAATGCCGAACAGCATCGCCAGCGCGAATTTGTCGCGCACGAGCCGCTCGCTTCGCGCCGCGGACATCTTGAGGAGTTCCTCGACGAAAACCGCCACAGCCATCACCGCCCAAAAGGTAGACGGCCTCATGATCGGGATGGGGACAATGAACGGCAGGACGACCATCAGCGCGCCGGGCAGGAGGAAAAACACGACCGACTTGCGCAGCATGATCCCGAAGCGCGGATTACCGAGCGTCCGCACCACCCAGACCAATTGCAGGACTAGGCCGGTGGCGAACAGCAGCAGCGCAAAAAAGACCCCCGAACTCACAGTCGCCAGCATAAGCGCGGCCGGGTCGCGGTCAATCGCGTCCGCTTTTGCTGCCCCGAACAACAGTCTTGGCACTGCAACAACAAAAGCGATCCAGCCGAGGGCTTTGCGTCCGGGGCGGCCCGTGCTTATTACGCCATTATGGCGGTACCATCGGACGGCCCCGGCGAAAGAGACGATCTCGGCGAGAGAATCGCACGGCTGACGCCGCGCGAAGCGGAATGCCTGCGCCTCGTCGCCGAACCGATGCGGACGCACGAAATCGCGCATCGGCTCGGCCTCTCACCGACCACGGTCGACACCTATATTTCTTCCGCCTTCAAAAAGCTCGGCACGACCGATCGCGGCACCGCCGCACGCCTGCTGACCGGCCACGAACGCCTATCTGAAAAAACCCGATCCGAATTTCCGGGCGTGGACGAAGCCCCCCTTTCCGGTGCCATTCCTGTGCCGTCGCCGCGGATACCGTTTCCGTGGCCGAGCCGGGGAAGGCCACGCAATGACCTGACGACGCCGCAACTGATCGTCGCGATCGTTATCGCGACGGCGATCCTGCTGGGGGTCGCAACGCTTTACATCGCCGCGCTGGTTGCTCTCAGCGCCAGCGTCTGAGGCAAAAGCCAAAACAGAATTAAGTGCTCCGCCGCCGGCGGAGCCGGGGGAGTCTGCCATGCCCACGCAGAAGATCGCCGCCGCGCGCGCCATTGCCAAGGCCCTGCGCCCGTCCGAGGATATGATCGACACGTCGATCGTCAACGCCGCCAATCTCATCGCCACCATTGCCGAGGCTCGCCTCCAAAGCGGCGTCGCGGCGGAAACCGGTCATGACGCCTTCATGCGCGCCGCCGCCAGCCTGCAGGCGCTGTCCGATGCGCGCGACCATGTCGTCGCCTGCCATCGCGAACTCGCCGGTGTCCGCGATGTCCAGGGCATCGATCCGGGCGAAGCGGGCTGCACGATCAAACTGTCTGAACAGCGGCGTCCGCGCCTCGTTCAGTCGCGCGCCGCTTGACCGCGCCGGCTGGACATGGTCGCGTGATGCGGTGCTGCTGCTCTATGCAACCCTCGTTATCTACGTCACCGCGCTCGTCGGGGTCCTGTGGGCGGCTTTCGCCCGCGGCGACAACGACACGCGGCTGGCGGCTTGGATCACGATCATCGGCGTCGCCGCGACGCAGCTTGCCTGGGCGATCGGGCCCCGCTGGACGGCGTTCGATCCGGGCATCATGCTGGTCGATGCCGGGATGGTTCTCGGCTATGGCTATGTCGCGCACCGCTCCTATCGCTGGTGGCCGATATGGATGACCGCGGCACAAGCTTCGGCCATGCTTACGCATCTGGCGCCGCTGGCGTCTCCGGACGCGATGCTCAGGCTCTATCAGCTGTCGCAGCCGGCCTGGATGTTCGTGGTCCTGTGGACGATCGCGCACGGCAGTTTGCGGCCGCCACGGCTGCCGAGCACGCTCTCGCCGAATATGCCCGGCGCGGCGCCGCCTTCCCGGAGCTGAAGGACGACGCCGACTGGGCGATCGTGCTGGTGATGATTGCGAGCCTCAAATGCGCGCGTCCGGTCACCGTCGGGGATGCATGCCTCGGTTCCGGCGCGCCGGGAACGACGGCGCTGCGCCGCATCCGCTGGCTGGAGCAGGCGGGGATATTGGTGCGGTCGCGGGATCCGGGCGATGCCCGGCGCGCGCTGCTGCGCCTGAGCGCCGAGACCCAGAAGAGGCTGATCGCCTACCTCGCCTGAGGTCGCGGAACGGTGCGGGCGCGGCGGGTGTTCCGCGCGGGCGTCATCGCTTACACGGACCCTCGTGCCCGTCGCCCGCCTCAGCCTCACCGATTTCCGTTCCTATGCCGATCTGGTGATCGAGCCGGGTTCCGGCCTCGTCATCCTCACCGGCGAGAATGGTGCAGGCAAGACGAACATCCTCGAGGCGGTCTCCCTTCTCGCCCCCGGCCGCGGGCTGCGCGGCGCGGCGCTCGCCGATATGGCGCGCAGCGCCGGCCCCGGGGGCTTCGCGGTGGCGGCGATGCTCGGCGACGTCGCCCTCGGCACCGGCACGCTCGCCGCCGCGCCGGACCGCCGCCTCGTCCGCATCAACGCCGCCCCCACGGCCGCCAACTCGCTCAGCGAATGGCTGTCGGTCCTCTGGCTCACCCCCGCTATGGACCGGCTGTTCATCGAGGGCGCGGCCGGCCGCCGGCGCTTCCTCGACCGGCTGACTTTGGCGCTGCACCCGGCCCACGCCACCCACGCCGCCCGCTACGACGCCGCGATGCGCGCCCGCAACAAATTGCTCGGCGAGGATCGCACGCCCGACGCCGCCTGGCTCGACGCGCTCGAGGCCCGCATGGCCGAGCATGGAGACGCGCTCGAGGCCGCCCGCATCGACACCGTCGCCGCCCTCGCCGAACGCCTCGCCATGGCAACCGAGGGTCCGTTCGCCCGCGCCGCCATTGCCCTCGAAGGCGACGACGCGGCCGATCTCTCGACCCGCCTTCGCCAGAGCCGCGCCCGCGACGCCGCCGCCGGCCGCACACTCGCCGGACCTCACCGCGCCGACCTGATCGTCACCCACGAAGGCAAGCAGCAGCCCGCCGCCCGCGCCTCGACCGGCGAACAGAAGGCGCTGCTGCTGAGCCTCGTCCTCGCCCACGCCGAGCTGGTCCGCGGCCGCACCGGCCGCCCGCTCATCCTCCTCCTCGACGAGGTCGCCGCGCACCTCGACCCCGCCCGCCGCGCGGCGCTGTTCGACTGGCTCGCCGCCACGGGCGGGCAGGTCTGGATGACGGGCACCGAGCCCGCTTTGTTCGACAGCGCCCCGGCCGCCAGCCGCTACCGCGTCCACGATGGCCGGGTCACCGGCGAATGAGCTATTCCGCGAAGCCGATGTCCAGCGCCCGCGCCCGCAGACCGTAGCGTCCGTACGGTGTCACCAGCCCGGCCCGCGACAGCCCGCCGGCCGGATCGATGCCGACGGCGCGCAACTCTAGCGACGTTCCGCTGGGCTGCGGCCACGCGCCCGGGCGCAAGCGTCGTTGCCGACGCCAAACCCGTCCGGATCGGGCGCGTTCATCTCCGCGCCGCTGCAGGGCTGTTCCGAATAGGGTGCCTCGGCAGCGAAGCTCACCGATCGGGGCACCGTCCCTGCGGGGGCATAGGCGAGCAGGAGGCCATGAACGCGGGGCAGCAGCATCGCCGTTGGCGCGGAGGGCGTATCGCTATTGCTCGATATCGACCGCATGCGGCCTTCGTGGAATTGCTCGACCTCCACCCAGGTGCCGCCAAGGATCGTGGCCCGTTCGCCTGACCAATTCCCGGCCGCCGCGTTGAAGCTGTCGATCGCCGACTGGTAGTCTTCTTCCGGCACTTCGAAGCCATGGGTTGAACGCAGAACAGTGCCTCTTCCGTACACATCCGCATCGACCAGAAAATAATCCACTTCAACGCGATCGCAGCGCATCGGCCCGTCGCCTGAGCCGCCTCCCTCACCTGTCATCGCACAGCCATGGGGATGCGGCTTGAAATCCGCCACGAAACTGAGTTCCTGCTCGCCAACGCCGATGCTGACCCGCATGCCATTCGGCGCAAGGCGGTCGAGCGGCGGAAGTTGGCGGCGATCGAACATGGCCTCCTGAAGGGGCCCGGGAACAACCTTCGACATCTCCGGTTCGGCACGATTTCCCGAGGTCGTTTCCGTGTCGGCCGAATCCCCTCCGCAGGCGCTTGCGGCGAACAAGAGGGCAAACGCGAACGCCTGCCGATGGCTCAAGCCGTGAGCCAATTGGAAACCCTGCTGCGAAGCGTCATTCCGCCCCATTTCCCTCGCCTTTTGCCCTTTGTCTTCCTATATGATGGACTATGGCAACATCCCCCAATGAGAACAGCTACGGCGCCGATTCCATCAAGGTGCTGAAGGGCCTCGACGCGGTCCGCAAACGGCCCGGAATGTATATCGGCGACACCGACGATGGATCGGGCCTGCACCACATGGTGTTCGAGGTCTCCGACAATGCGATCGACGAGGCTTTGGCCGGCCATTGCGACCGGATTCTGATTACTTTGAACGCGGACGGCTCGGTCAGCGTCGAGGATAATGGCCGCGGCATCCCCACCGGCATCCATGCCGAGGAAGGGGTCAGCGCGGCCGAGGTCATCATGACCCAGCTCCATGCCGGCGGAAAGTTCGAGAACACCTCCGACGAGAACGCCTACAAGGTGTCCGGCGGCCTCCACGGCGTCGGCGTCTCGGTGGTCAACGCTTTGTCCGAGTGGCTGGAACTGACCATCTGGCGCGACGGGATCGAACATTGGATGCGCTTCCGCCACGGCGATGCCGAGGCGCCCCTGGTTGAGCGCGGGCCGGCGCCCGAAGGAAAGAAAGGGACGCGCGTCACCTTCCTGCCCTCGACCGAGACGTTCAAGAACGTCACCGAATTCAACTTCGACACGCTCGAACATCGCTACCGCGAGCTTGCCTTCCTCAACAGCGGCGTCCGCCTCGCTCTGGTCGATGCCCGCCACGAGGACGAGAAGATCGTCGAACTCTTCTACGAGGGCGGCATCGCTGCCTTCGTGAAGTGGCTGGACCGCGCCAAGACGCCGCTCTTCGCGGACCCGATCTCGGTGAACGGCCAGCGGGACGAGGTGGGCATCGACGTCGCGCTCGAATGGAATGACAGTTATTACGAGCAGGTCCTCTGCTTCACCAACAACATCCCACAGCGCGACGGCGGCACCCACCTCGCCGCTTTCCGCTCGGCGCTGACCCGCACGCTGAACAATTTCGCGGACCGGTCGGGGATGCTGAAGAAGGAGAAGGTGAGCCTCACCGGCGACGATATGCGTGAAGGGCTGACTGCGATCGTCTCGGTCAAGCTGCCCGATCCCAAGTTCAGCAGCCAGACCAAGGACAAATTGGTCTCGTCCGAGGTGCGTCAGCCGCTGGAAAGCCTGATCGCCGACAAGCTCGCCGAATGGCTTGAGGAGAACCCGACGCCGGCTCGCGCCGTGATCCAGAAGATCATCGACGCCGCCGCCGCCCGCGAGGCCGCCCGCAAGGCCCGCGAAGCCAGCCGCAAGTCGGTGATGGGCGTTGCGTCCCTGCCCGGCAAGCTCGCCGACTGTCAGGAGCGCGACCCGGCCAAGTCAGAGTTGTTCCTCGTCGAGGGTGACTCGGCCGGCGGCTCCGCCAAGCAGGGCCGCGACCGCCACTATCAGGCGATCCTCCCTTTGCGCGGCAAGATCCTCAACGTCGAGCGCGCCCGCTTCGACCGAATGCTCTCGTCCAAGGAAGTCGGCACCCTCATCCAGGCGATGGGCACCGGCATCGGCCGCGACGATTTCAACATCGAGAAGCTGCGCTACCACAAGATCGTCATCATGACCGACGCCGACGTGGACGGCGCCCACATCCGTACTTTGCTGCTCACCTTCTTCTATCGGCAGATGCCCGACATCATCGAGCGCGGGCATCTCTTCATCGCCCAGCCGCCGCTCTACAAGGTCGCGAAGGGCCGGAGCGAGGTCTACCTCAAGGACAATCAGGCGCTCGACGACTACCTCGTCGATGGCGGCATCGACACGCTGCGGCTGGAAACGAGTGACGGTCCCTTGTTCGGTGACGAACTGCGCAAACTTGCCGAGCACAGCCGCCGGATGAAGGCGCTAATGGCCTATGTCCCGCGTCGCTACGACCCCGCGATCATCGAGGCACTGGCCCTCACCGGCGCGCTCGATCCGAAGCTGGAGCAGAGCGGCCGGACCGACGCGCTGGCGAGGACCGCCGCCTGGCTGAACGCGGTGGACGAGGAAGGCCAGTGGACCGCCCGCCCCGGCGAGGACGGCAACATCCTCCTCGCCCGCCTGTGGCGCGGCGTCACCGACCATCACGTCATCGACCACAAATTCCTGGTCAGCGCGGAGGCCCGCAAGCTCCACACGCTCGCCGGCGAACAGGCCGAAGCCTATGCCGCGCCCGCGCGGCTGGTCGTCTCGAAAGCCAGCGCCCCGGCGCAGACCGGCGCCGTGGATGCCGAGGCGGAAGAAGTCGAAGATGCCACCCCGATCTCGACCAAGGGCACCCTCGTCACTCGCCCGTCCGAGCTGCTGGAAGGCATCCTCGCCGCAGGCCGCAAGGGCCTGTCGGTGCAGCGCTACAAGGGCCTCGGCGAGATGAATGCCGACCAGCTTTGGGAAACCACGCTGGACCCGTCCAACCGCGCCATGCTCCGCGTTGAGATTTCCCAGGCCGACGTGGCCGACGAAATCTTCACCCGCCTGATGGGCGACGTGGTGGAACCCCGCCGCGACTTCATCCAGGAGAATGCGCTGAACGTGGCGAATCTTGATGTCTGAGTATTGCCAAGTAGCTGAGAACGCGTTCTCGCTACTTTGCATACTTTACAGCTGGCAGCCTGTGATCGTCGGTTTGGTGGTCGTCGCCGCTGCGATCATCGGCCACTCGATCGCTTGGAGGGCGATCAACGTTAACAAAAATCATGAGCGTGAGCGACTTCGCCGAAGGTTCAACGCGTCGCGGGCGACCTTGACTCACGTACTGAGCGATATCTGCGAGTACGCTCGAAACGCCGCTGATGCGTTGAAGGCGGTCCATGCGAGTGCCGGCCAGCATGGATTCGGCGCGCCAACTCTCGGCCTCGCTGTACCTGCGCTTCCGGGCAACCTCCAATCCTCGTTAGAAAGTGTCATCGAAGCGGCCAATGACGATTATCTTGCTGATTTTACAGCAGATATTCTAGGTGAAATTCAAGTTTTGAATGCCAGAATGCGAGATTTGTCCCGGATTGGAAGTCATCAGATTGGCCTGCAAAGCACTGTGGAGGACTACATTATCCAGGCGGCTAGAATCTACGCGAAGGCTTCGTCATTGTTTGGATTTGCGCGGAGGGAAACTGCAACAGCTGCAGAAAGTGAGAAAAAGTCTGTTCTATCCGCTTTGTCCCTGATGAATGTCGATGAAGGCGATTACCCCCGTCTAATGGCCACGGCGCATAGACGATATCCTAGCGACAGCTGAGGCCGGAGGCAGCCGACAACGGCCCTACATTTTCCTACTAGACCAGCATCGGCTAGAATCTCTCAGACCATACCGTTCTTTCTCAGCTTGAAGACCGCATCTGACCGAAATGCCCGCACTGAAAGATAAGGGTTTTCTCGGGCGATTATGGGGGACTTTGGGTAGTTTGAACTTTCCGCGACGCGGCCGATTCACCCCCGCCGGAACCAGCGCCCGGCCAGTTTCGCCCGCCTGTCCACATCCTCATCGCGGATGCGCAGCCACATCGCCGCCATCAGGCTGAACACGCCGAACAGGAACAGCCCGGCAGCGACCACCGGGAACACCCACTCCCGCTGCGCAATCACATCGAGCGCGCTGTCGAAGCCCAAGGGCCGGTCGCCCCAGCCGATCGCCACCGCCAGCACCTGCCAGCCGATCACCACGAAGACGATGCCACGCGCCAGATAGCCGACCGTCCCGGCAAAGCGGGCGAAGCGCGGCTGGCGCGCGTGCAGGAAGCGCATGAAGGCGCCGCGCAGCCCGATCAGGCACTGGCCGATGCCGGTGATGATGATGATGATCCCGACCGCGCCGACCAGCCACAGCCCGCCGGGCCAGGCTGCGGCGGTGCTGGCCGCCGCTTCCTCCTGCCCCTCCGTCCCGGCACTCCCGGATTCGGCGATCAGGATCGCGCCCGCGCACAGCAGCCAGTGGCCCAGGCCACTCACCACCAGTCCGATACGAGTGATGATGCCGTAGAGCGAGCGCCCCTCGTCATCGAGGTCGAGAATACCGCCGACCAGCCGCCACAGGCCGTAGCCGAACAGCCCGACCGCGAGCGCGATGATCAAGACTTCCCCGAACGGCACGTCGCGCATCCGCTCCATCACCGTCGCGGCATGCGTGCCATGCGTCGTCGCCAGCGCGAAATAGCCGAGCGCGAGATAGACCACGCCGCGCGCCGCGAACCCGGCGCGGGCATAGGGTTCGAGACGGAGAAAGGCTTGCACCCCCGCACCTTAAGGACGCGAGGGTGCAAGCGGAAGGCGTTGCGAACCTAGCGCGACGCGCGCGCCCCGCCGGCCTCGGCGCTCTGCGTCAGCTGCACAAACTCGCGCCGCCACCAGTCGTTGAGGTTCGCCCGCTGCGCCAGCGCCCGCACGTCGGCGAAGCTGAAGCGGCCCATATTGGTGTCGCCGCGCAGCAATTGCCCATAGGCCGCCACCGCCACCGCGAACGCCGTATCGCCCGACGGCGCCCGCGCCGAGCGGATCGCTCCGGCCGACAAAGGCTGCTCGATCAGCCGGCTCTCGTTCTGGCCGGGCAATTTGTAGCGCAGCCGCAGATGCGCCATCTCGCCCGCCTGGGCCGGCGGTCCGGGCCGGCGATTGCCTTCATAGCGGCGCTCAGGCAGCCAGCCGCGCCCGCCCGCAGGCACGATCTCGTAGAGCGCCGTCACCTGATGGCCCGCGCCGATATCGCCCGCGTCGACCGCGTCATTGGCGAAATCCTCTTCGCGCAGCGCCCGGTTCTCATAGCCGATCAACCGGTACTCGGCGACCTGCGCCGGGTTGAACTCGACCTGGATCTTCACGTCCTGGGCGATCGTGAACAGGGTCGAGCTCAACTCCTGCGAAAGCACTTTCTGCGCCTCGCGGGGTGAGTCGATATAGGCGTAATTGCCGTTCCCCTTATTGGCGACCTGCTCCATCATCGCTTCATTGTAATTGCCGGTGCCGAAGCCGAGCGCCGTCAGCTGCACGCCCGAGCGCCGCTCCCGCTCGACCATGTCGATGATCGCGTCATTGTTGCTGAGGCCGACATTGAAGTCGCCGTCGGTCGCCATGATCACACGGTTGATCCCGCCCTCGATCATATTCTCCCGCGCGGTGCGGTAGGCCAGCGCCATGCCCTGCGCCCCGGCGGTCGATCCGCCGGCCTGCAGGCGGCCCAGCGCCTCCACCACCCGGCGCGGATCGCCGGTCGGGTCCAGCACGCGTCCGGCCGCGCCCGAATAGACCACGATCGACACCCGGTCGCGCGGGTTCATCTGCTCGGCGACCAGAGCCAAAGAGCATTTCACCAAAGGCAATTTGTCGCGGCTGAACATCGAACCGGACACGTCGACCAGGAACACAAGGTTGGCCGCCGGCCGCTCCCGCGCCGCGACATCGTACCCGCGCAGCCCGACGCGCAACAGCCGCGTCTCCGGGTTCCACGGGGTCGTGGTGACATCGGTGCTGATCGAGAAAGGCCGCGAACGATCCGCCGGGCGCGGATAGTCGTAGCGGAAATAGTTCAGCATCTCCTCGGTCCGAACCGCGGCCTGCGGCGGCATGCGGTTGTCGTTGAGGAAGCGGCGGACATTGGCATAGCTGCCCGTGTCCACGTCGACGCCGAAGGTCGAAACCGGCTCATCAGCGACCGCGCGGACGGCGGCGACTTCTTCGCCGGCATAGCGTTCGCGGTCCCGCAAATCCGGCCGCGGCATCGGTCGGGGCATGGGACCGCCGATGCGCCCCCCGACCACGGTAGCGGCCCGCTCCTGCGCCATCTGCGGGGCGTGATTGACCATCGGCGAAGGCGCCGCGACGCCGGATGGGGGCCCGCCAGACCGCATCCGCATCGATCCGCCATAATAGTCCCGTGGGTCCTCCTGCAGATAGCGCGCGCAGATCCTGTCCGGGTCGCTATCGCGTCGTTCAGCGGCGGGCTGGGCCGGTGCGGGCGCGGTAAAGGGCGCGGGTACGCTGCCGGTCATGGCAAGCGCGGTCATGGTGGCGAAAATAATGGTACGCATCGTCGGATTCTCCCCAAGCGATCGATGTGACATCATCACATCATCTGGGGCGTGAACCGTTTCTGAACGCTGACCGGAGCGCCCGAACGCTAGGGAAAAAGTAAGCGTTATTGCGGATAATGAGCCGTTGAGGATGCCGAGCCGCCCATGAACGAATTTCGCGCTGCGCTGAAGAATGGCGAGGTCGCCAAGGCCATGTCGCCCATCGCCTCCGACAAGGACCGCCGCCGCAAGGTCGAGAAGGGCCTGACCGGCCTGCTGATTCCGCGCGCGGAGCGCCGCACCTCCAATCAGCGCCGCGAGGAGCGCTATCGCGGGATCGTCGACCGGGCGACCTTGACCTTTCGCGGCAAGACCCTGCTCGCCAAGGTGGTCAACATCTCCGAAAGCGGGCTGATGATCGAGGCGTCGATCGAACCCCGGATCGCGGAGGAAATCAGGATCGAGTTTGACGGCTTCGAGCCGCTGACCGGCATCGTCCGCTGGGTCCGCGACGGCCGCATCGGTCTCGATCTGGGCGAAGGCGCCATTTCACTCGGCTGAAGTTCAAGGCTTCGCGCTCCGCGCGGGGCACACTACAAACAAAGCGTGAACGACGACGAGTCACCCGCGCCCGTCCGCAAGATCATCCATGTCGACATGGATGCCTTTTACGCGAGCGTGGAGCAGCGGGACGACCCGTCATTGCGAGGCAAGCCGGTCGCGGTCGGCGGCGGCTCGGAACGCGGCGTGGTCGCGGCGGCCAGCTACGAGGCGCGCAAGTTCGGCGTGAAATCGGCGATGGCGTCGGTCACCGCGCGACGGCGTTGTCCGGACCTGATCTTCGTCAAGCCGCGCTTCGAGGTCTATCGCATCGTCTCCAACCAGATCCGCGCCATCTTCCACGATTACACGCCGTTGGTGGAGCCTCTCAGCCTCGACGAGGCCTATCTCGACGTCACCGAGGATCTGAAGGGGATCGGCGTTGCCACCCGCATCGCCGAGGAGATCCGCGCCAGGATCGAGCAGGAGACCGGCCTCACCGCCTCCGCCGGGGTCAGCTACAACAAATTCCTCGCCAAGCTGGCCTCCGACCAGAACAAGCCCGACGGCCTGTGCGTGATCACACCGGCCAAAGGCGAGGCGTTCGCGCAGTCGCTGCCCGTCCGGCGCTTCCACGGCGTCGGCCCGAAGACGGCGGAAAAGATGGCGCGGCTCGGCGTCGTCACCGGCGCGGATCTGGCCGGGCACAGCCTGGAATGGCTGGAGCGCAATTTCGGCAGCTCGGGACCGTATTATTACAACCTCGCCCGCGGCATCTGCCACCGCACGGTCAAGCCGAACCGCGAGCGTAAATCGCTCGGTGCCGAGGACACCTTCTTCACGGACCTGACCGACCCGGAAGTGATGGCGACGGAACTGGCGCGAATCGCCGACACAATCTGGGGCCGGATCGGCGAACGGCCGATCGCCGGGCGGACCGTGGTACTGAAGATGAAATATCGCGACTTCCGCATCGTCACCCGCTCCTTCTCCCGTCCGCAGCCCATACGTGGCCGCGACGAGTTCCTGGCGATCGGATTGAAGCTGCTGGAGCGGCTGGTGCCCGTGCAAATGCCGGTGCGGCTGCTGGGCCTTACGCTTTCTAGCCTTTGCGAGGATGAGCCGCAGTCGGAGGCCGAGCCAGCCTTATTGCTGTAGCCGCGCGCGCATCAGCCCGCGCAGAGCGTTGCCGACCAGGAAACCGCCGGTCAGATCCTCGACCCGCAGATCGGCTTCGACCACCTTTCCCTCGGTAATCAGCCGCTCGCGCAACACACCGGGCAGGAGACCGCGCGACAAAGGCGGGGTAAGCAGCTGCCCGCCTTGTTCCACGAACAGGCTGGTGAAACTGCCTTCGGTCAGAAAGCCGTCGGGATCAGCGAACACGACCTCGAACGTGCCGCCCGCGAGCCGCGCCTCGTCATAGAAGCTCCGGTCGCTCGTCTTGTGACGCAGGCGGAAATCGTGCGGCGACGCCGGCAGAGGCACTACCGCCACGGAAACCGGCTCGTCCGGCGCCTCCGGCAAAGGCGTGACCTCCACCGCGATCGCGCCGCCACGCGAGACCAGCAAACGCACCTTGCCCGCACCCACGCCGAAAGTGGCCGCCTGCAATTCGTTGCGCGCATCGTGCCGGTCGAAGCGGAAACCGAGCGCGTCGGCGCTGGCCTTCAGCCGGTCGAGATGGCGGTCGAGATCGACCACGCCGTCCTGCGGGTCGTGGCGCATCGTCTCGATCAAATCGAAGCGTGCTCGGGTCGCGGTGAACAAGCCCTTCGCCAGGCATTCCCGCCATTCGTCCGGCGCCTTGCTGTCCGCCACAATGCCGGAGCCTAAGCCCAACCGCGCTATTCCATCGCCTTCACGCATCACCATCGAACGAATGGCGACGTTGAACGCCGCATCGCCATTGGCCGCGACCCGCCCGATAGAGCCGCAATAGACACCGCGCGGCGCGATCTCGTTCTCCGCAATGATCTCCATCGCCCGGATCTTGGGCGCGCCGGTAATCGAACCGCAGGGGAAGATGGCGCGGATTACATCGACCGCATCCAGCCCGTCCTGCAACTCGCCGGTCACGGTCGAAACCAGCTGATGCACGGTCGGATAGGTTTCGACCGTGAACAGGTCCGGCACCTTCACGCTGCCGGGCTTCGATACGCGCGACAGATCGTTGCGCAGCAGATCGACGATCATCAGATTTTCGGAGCGCTGCTTTGGGTCGGCGGCCAGCTCTGCGATGTTCGCCGCGTCCTTCTCCGGCGTGGCGCCGCGCGTCGCCGTACCCTTCATCGGGCGGGTGATGACGCGGCCGGCTTCGAGCGTGAAGAACAGCTCCGGCGAGAAGGACGATATCCACTGCTCGCCGGTGAAGACCAGGGCGCCATGCCCCATCCGCGCGCGGCGCCGGAGTGCAGCATAGATGGCGAGCGGATGCCCCACGACCGGCACGTCGGCCGGGAAAGTGTAATTGGCCTGATATATGTCTCCGGCGAAAATGTGTTCGTGAAGATTGGCCAGCGCCGCCTCATAGGCTTCGCGCTCGATCCGCGGCCGCGCCGCGCCCGCCCAGGCCCCCGCCGGATCGGGCAGCCAGGACGTGGCATCCACCTCCTCCACCCGCTCGAACGCACCGAACCAGAGCAAAGGCACCGCCTCCGCATCGCGCATCAGCGGGGCGAGCTTCGGCTCAAGCGCGGCGCCAGCCTCGTAGGCGATAAAGCCCGCTACCTCGCCCACGCCGCGCAGCCGCTCGAGCGCCGGTTCGACCTCCACCGGCACACGCGCCTCGATGATGACGGACGGCTCGCTCAACAGCGTCGCGCGGCCGCCGTCGCGGGCGTCGTCCAGCAACACGAATGGGCGGTCGATCCTCACGCCGGGAGCGATGACGCCGCCCCCGCCCTTTGTCGAGCCGCCGATTGCTAGGCGGTACCGTGTTGGCTAAGCATGACACCAATAATCAGAGGGGATCATCATGCGCCTGAAGCTGCTCGCCACCTGCCTGTTCCTGCCGGCCGCGATCGGATCGGCGCACGGCCAGCAGCCGACGACTCCGGTGCCGCCTCGCGTGGTCGAAAAGCCCGCGGCACTGACCGCCGACGGCATTCCCGCCGTGCCGATGGACCTGGCCGAGCGCACGCGGCCCTACATGGAATTCCGCACTGCCGGCTTCACCAGCTGGAACCCGCGCGATCGGTCGATGACCATCTCGACCCGCTTCGGCAACACCAACCAGATTCACAATGTCGCGGCGCCGATGGGCGACCGGCGGCAGATTTCGTTCGAGGCGGAGCCGGTCGGCGGACAATGGTCTCCCACCGGCGACGTGCTGCTCGCCCAGAAGGACATTGGCGGCAACGAATTCTTCCAGATCTATACGCTGGCGAACGGCCGCCTGACGCTGCTGACCGATGGCGCCAGCCGCAACGGCTTCAACGCCTGGAGCCATGACGGGCGGTGGATCGCTTACACCTCCACCCGCCGCAACGGCGCCGACAACGACATTTACGTGATGGACCCCCGCGATCCGTCCACCAACCGTATGGTCGCGCAGGTGCGTGGCGGCGGTTGGGGCGTGCGCGATTTCCACCCCGACGGGCGGCGCGCCGTGGTCGGCGAATATCTGTCGATCACCAAGTCGAATCTGCACATGCTCGATCTCACCAGCGGCCAGATGACGCCGATCGGCGATCATGCCCGCGACATCGCCTATGGCGGTGCCCAATTCTCCCGCGACGGCACCTTGTGGGCGACCTCGGACGAGGGTTCGGAGTTTCAGCGGCTGGGCACGATCGACCTCGCCACCGGCCGCTTCCGCCCGGTGGTCAGCGACATCAACTGGGATGTCGAAAGCTTCGACATCGCCGAAGACGGCAGCTTCATCGCTTTCACCACCAACGAGGCGGGGCGCTCGAAGCTCTACATCCTCGATCCGCGCACCGGCCGCCGCCGCAGCGTCGATACCATTCCGGCCGGCCTGATCGGCGGCCTCGAAATCGCGCCTTGGGGCGACATCGGCCTGACGCTGACGTCCGCACGCAGCCCCGCCGATGCTTACTCGGTGAACCCGCAGACCCTGGCGCTGACTCGCTGGACGCAGAGCGAGACGGGCGGGCTGGATCCCAACGTCAATGTCGAGCCGGAGCTGATCGAGGTGGCGAGCTTCGACGGCGAGCGGGTCTCCGGCTTCCTTTATCGCCCCGATCCGCGCCGCTTTCCTGGCCCGCGCCCGCTGATCGTCAACATCCATGGCGGCCCCGAGGCGCAATCCCGCCCCGGCTTCATGGGCCGCAACAATTACCTGCTGAACGAGCAGGGAATCGCCATCTTCTTCCCGAACGTCCGGGGATCCTCCGGCTACGGCAAACGCTTCCTCGGCCTCGATAATGGCGCCGCCCTGCGTGAGAATAGCGTGCTCGACATCGGCGCCTTCCTCGACCGGTTCGAGCGCGACGCGGCGATCGACCGCAGCCGCATCGCGGTCACCGGCGGCTCCTATGGCGGCTACATGTGCTACGCCTCCGCGATCCGCTACGGCACCCGTCTGCGCGGCGCGAATTGCGTGGTGGCGATCTCGAACTTCGTCACCTTCCTGGAGAACACGCAGAGCTATCGCCGCGACCTGCGCCGTGTCGAATATGGCGATGAGCGCGATCCCGCCGAGCGCGCCCGCCTGCTCGCCATTTCGCCAATGACCCGTTCACGCGAGCTGACCATCCCGCTGATGGTCGTCACCGGCGCCAACGACCCGCGCGTGCCGCAATCGGAAGCCGACCAGATGGTCGCCGCCGTCCGCGCCAATGGCCGCGAGGCGTGGCACCTGGTCGGTGAGAATGAGGGCCACGGCTTCGCCAAGAAAGAGAATCAGGACTATAATTTCTGGGTGAATTTGATGTTCTGGCAGCGGCATCTGCTGGGCGACGCTGCCTCGCCCGCCGCGGCGCCGGGCGGGCCTCCCCAAGGCGAGCGCGGACGCTAGTTCAATCGACGCGCCGGGCGGCCCATGCAGGCTGTCCGGCCGCAGTGTGCATCCCGGCGTCACCGACCTCAACATTCAGGGCGAAGCCTTCGCCGGTCAGGCGGAGCGCCCGCCCCGATAGACGACCGGTGACAGGCAACGACCTGCCTTCGCTCACCAAAGTCCCACCCACGTTCTGATAGAGTTGCTCCAGTTCGAGCAGATGCATCCGGCCATCCGGATCCGTGAGTTCCCAGCTCCCGCCCGCAATCGCCGGTACACGCCACAGGAAGATGCGGCGGCTGTCGAGTTCGTCCCGCGCGTCCGGCTCCCAGTCGCCCATGTCGAAGGCGTGGCTGACCACCCGCGCCCCCGCCGGTAGTTCGGTCAGCAGGCGCGGGCGCAACCGCAGATTGATCCCCGGCAACAGGTAGAGCGCGATCACGCTCGCCTCGTAAATCGGTGTCTCGAACAAATCCTGGCGGCGGAAGGAGACACGCCCCTGCACGCCGGCACTGCGCGCGCTCGCGCCGGCCTGCTGCAACCGCATGCCGTCGAGATCGACGCCCAGCGCCCGCGCCCCGCGGCGTCCGGCCGCGACCGGAATGCGCCCGTCGCCGCAGCCAAGATCGATCAGATAGTCTGACGCGCCAACCTCGGCGAGATCGAGCATCTTCTCGACCAAATCCTCTGGCGTCGGGACATAAGGCACTTCAAGCTCGCGCCTGCGCTGGGCGAACAGGGGCGCGGAGGCACCGCCTGCAAGAATGGCGAGCGCCGCTCGGCGGGTGATTGGCATCGTCATCTTACCGTCCACAGATACAGGAAGCGGCCGTACACGCACTCCTCGCGGTCGGCGTCCCACCCCGCGATCGGCCAGGCGTGGCTGACCACGCGGCTTCCCTTTGGCAATTCGGTGCGGAGGCGATGGGCCAAGAGCCGGTTGGGCAGCGGCAGCAGGTAAAGCGTCACGATCGTCGCGCCGCTGAGATCGGTGAGGAACAGATCCTCCCGGCGGAATGAAGCCGAATCGCCGGCGCCTGCCGCATCCGCTGCGGCCCGCGCCTCGGCAATCCGCTCGGGGTCGAAATCGACGCCGAGCGCTTTCGCTCCGCGCCGGGCGGCCGCCACGACGATGCGCCCATCGCCGCAACCCAGGTCGATCAACCGGTCGCCCGGACCGCATGCGGCGAAATCGAGCATCCGCTCCACCAGTTCGGACGGCGTCTGCCAATAAGGCGCGTCGCAATGATTGCCGCCGGCCGCGAACGGGCCGCGGATGCCGAGGCACAGGCGGTCGTCGGCATCGAACGGGGCATGGTCCATTGTATCAGCCTAGCCACAGGTGATCCGATACGGAACCGGCTTCGCTTGCATCGCCCATCGCACGAGGCCATCTCCGCGCCATGACCCAGTCGATACCGCTCAAAGCGGCGATCATCCCGGTGACGCCGCTCCAGCAGAATTGCTGCCTGATCTGGTGCACCGAGACGATGCGCGGCGCCTTCACCGATCCGGGCGGTGATCTCGACCGGCTAAAGGAGGCGGCCGCCAAACAGGGCGTCACGATCGAGAAACTGCTGCTGACCCACGGCCATATCGACCATTGCGGTTCGGCAAAGATCCTCGCCGAGGAGCTCGGCGTGGCAATCGAAGGGCCGCACGAGGACGACCGTTTCTGGATCGAGCGGCTGGAGGATGACGGCCGCAAATATGGCATCACCGGCAAGCCGTTCGAGAGCGACCGCTGGCTCGTTAACGGCGATCAGGTGACGGTCGGCAATGTGACGATGGACGTCTATCATTGCCCCGGCCACACGCCCGGCCACGTAATCTTCCATCACCCGGCCTCGAAGCTCGCCATCGTCGGCGATGTGCTGTTCCAAGGCTCCATCGGCCGCACCGATTTCCCGATGGGCAACCACCAGGATCTGATCGACGCGATCACCACCCGGCTATGGCCACTGGGCGACGATACGACATTCGTCCCCGGCCATGGCCCGGTCTCGACCTTCGGCCGCGAGCGGCAGAGCAATCCGTTCGTATCGGATCGAGCCTTGGCCCAGGCCTGATCCGCCTACCCCCGGACGACGGGCGCGTCAGACGTTCTCACCCTCAGCCAACCTCGCCATCCGCGCGACGACCAACGTGGCTCGCTCCCGCAAGAAGTCGTCATACGAATCCCGCAGCAGCGATTGATAAGGGATGAGGTGGCTTTCGAGCCTGACACGCACCTCGTCTTCGCCAAGCTGGGCAGCATCGGTGCGCTGCTGGAGATAGTCTCTCGGCGTCTTGGCCGCGATGTTTCGGTTGGTCCGCCATGTGATCAGCGCGCAGTTCAAGGCCCGGTTCACGCGTTCGTCGGCACGATCGCCACCCAGCAACGCGACCGGGAACAAGTGATGATATTCGCGCTTCGCCAAGCGCGCCGAACTGGCGACTGCGCCATCGGCAAAATCGCGCCCGCCATTGCGCAACGACATGGCGAGAATTGCGCGCGGCAACCGGTCCTTGCGCAACGGCCAGCCCGCGCGAACCAACTCCTCCTGCTGCGGCAGCGGATTCGCGACAGTGTCGAACAACTCGACCCGCACATCCGATTTGGGATCCCGAAGCAGCTCGGCGAGCGCCTTGAAATCGGCGAAAGTGCGTGTTGACGACGTCTTCAAATAGCGATCGGTCAAGCAGGCCCGCCACAGGGCCTTGCGGATCAGCACCCGAGCCCGCCCGGTGGCGTCGGCACTATCAAGCGGGACCCGCCCCCACAGCGCGCAAGTCAGCACGACCGCGACATCGGTCGGTAGGCGTCGCTCGTCAAAAATCCCTTCCTCGCGAAGAAATTCAAGCCCGTGCTCCAAGCCGATGCGAAGCTGGTCCCAAACGGTAGCAAGCCGCTTGCCGAAATCGCGACCAAGATAGGTCTTCTTCAGTGGCGCCTGATCGAGCAGCAACGCCCCGATTGCCAGGATGATATCCTCGATATCTCCAAACGACCGCGCAGCGGGAACCGCAGTACAAAGCTCACCCACCATGTCGTGGAGCGACTGGCCCATCGCCTCCTCGACCTGCGCAACGACAATGTCGAAATCTTTGAGCGGTGATGCCGACGTATTCATCTTGATAAAAACGTTCAGCGCGACTTCCTTGTCGGTGCTGACAGGCAGCGAAAGGAAGGGCACCGGATAGCTCGCGATCCGGTTGCGGAGGCGCCCCGCGAATTTTTGCGTGGCGCGCTGCGTCTGCGGATCGTCGGTCGCGGCGTCCACCCACTCGTCGAGCGCCTGCTCGCCCGCGGAGCCTGGCCGAAGCAATGCGATCGGAAGCAGGCCACGGGCAAGCGTCGCCTCCGGATCGTCCGCCCAAACCGGCTGCATGATGCCCTTACGATCCCACCTGCGGACGATCTCCACGTCGGGCGCCGTGTCGTCCTCCTCGATCCGGACGAAGATCGTCATGTCCGCATAATTGCCGGTCAACGACCGCCACAATGCCGTCATGCGCTGCTGACCATCCAGAAGGTGCATTTGCGGACGACTGCCGGGCTGGGGAAGCGGCGCGCCAACGATCGGCCGGGAATGGAACGGTTCGACGTCACCGACATCGAGGGTCAGCAGTGCGCCAATCGGAAGGGATGGCGTCTGCAACACATTCTCGAGCACTCCCTCGATCTGGGTCGCACGCCAAGCCTCGTGCCGCTGGAAGCGCGGCAACAGAACTTGTGACGCGTCGATCATCGCGAACCAGGCTTCAATCGTCCGGCTGCGTGCTTCCATGCCGCCTCTTCCCCCAAAAAAAAATGCGGAATTCTCGCTAAATAGCTCTAGCCCTTGATGATCGGCGCTTGTTGCCGAACGGGCATCGAACCCATCTCCGCATAAGTCGTCGCGATCGCCCAGCCGGAGAGGCCGAGGAGCACCAGCCAGCCGCCCGCAATCCCGATTACCCGCAGCGGCGACAATTTGTCCTTGTCCATGCCGAAGGCGTGGAGGATGCGGGCCAGGAAGAAGGTGATGGTCGCGATCCACAAGGGCAGCGACCAGACGCCGGCCAGTTCGAGCAGGACCAGAAGCACCAGGAAGATCGGCAGATTCTCGGCATAATTGGCGTGCGCACGCATCCGCTTCAGCAAGGCCGGGCTGCCGCCGTCACCGTGCAATATCTGTTGCGAACGGCGCACCTGCGAGACTCGTACGCTCAGCCAGATATGAAGAAGCGCGGCAGCGCCCGCGGCGGTCAGCGAAATTGGCAGCAGCATGGTCTTGATCCCCTCGTTTGCGCCAACCTTGCATGCCGCCCCAAGCGCTTGCAACCGCCAACGAAATCGCTATAGGCCACGGCCTTCCGCGAGCTACCGGACGAGCAGAGGGTAACGGACCATTTCCGTTGACCGATGCAGCCGCGCTCGCCACATCCATTTGCGAAGAAGATAAGAGGCATAAGCCGCCATGGCCGTTCCCAAAAGAAAAACGACGCCGTCCAAGCGCGGCATGCGTCGCAGCCACGACGCCATCTCGCCGATGAGCTTCCAGGAATGCCCGAATTGTGGCGAACTGAAGCTGCCGCACAATCTGTGCCGCGCCTGCGGCCATTATAACGGCCGCGAAGTCCTCCCGACCGAGGCTTGAGTCCTGGCCGCGCGCATCGATCAGGGAGTGACCGGTTGATGAGCGGGCCGAGGATCGCAATCGACGCAATGGGCGGCGATCTGGGACCGGAAGCCACGGTCGCCGGAGCCGCGCGCGCGTATAAGCGCCGCAGCGACCTGTCCTTCGCCTTCTTCGGCGACGAAGCGCTGATCGCGCCCATGCTCGCCGGCGAAGCCGAACTCGCTTCGGTCAGCCGCGTCGTGCATTGCGACGACGCGATCAAGGGCGACGAAAAGCCCGGCCAGGCGATCCGCCGCGCCAAGACCACTTCCATGGGCCGCGCCATCGCGGCGGTGAAGGAAGGCGAAGCCGACGCGCTCGTTTCGGGCGGCAATACCGGCGCGCTGATGGCGATGTCGAAGATCGCGCTGCGGACGCTGAAGGGCATTGACCGCCCTGCCCTTGCCGGCCTCATGCCCTCGCTCGGCGAGACCGACGCGGTGATGCTGGACCTCGGCGCCAACACCGAAGTCGATGTCACCAACCTCGTGCAGTTCGCCCTGATGGGCGCGGCCTATGCTCGCGTCGTGCTTGAACTGGAGGAACCGCGCGTCCGCCTGCTCAACATCGGCAGCGAGGAGCAGAAGGGCACCGGCGAACTGAAGGAAGCCGCCGCGCACCTCAAGGCCGCGGAAGCCTCGCTCGGCATGCGCTTTGACGGCTTTATCGAAGGCAACCAGATTTCGCGTGGCGACGTCGATGTGATCGTCACCGATGGCTTCTCCGGCAACATCGCGCTGAAGACGATGGAAGGTACGGCCCGCTACATCGGCGACCTGATCCGCCGTGCCTTCGCCAATTCGATCCGCTCCAAGGTCGGCTTCGCGATCTCGCGACCGGCAACGCAATTGCTGCGCCACCACCTCGATCCCAACAATCACAATGGCGGCGTCTTCCTCGGCCTCAACGGGCTGGTTGTGAAGAGCCACGGCGGTGCCAATGACATTGGCGTCGCCAACGCGATCCGCGTGGCGGCACGTATGGTACGGCAGGACCTGATCCGCCGTATCACGGAAGATCTGGCGCAAGTCGGCGGCGCACCCGCTGCAAAGGCGGATACATAGTTAGATGAGCAAAGTGCGTCGTTCAGTCATCACCGGCACGGGTGCGGCCTTGCCGCCGCGCCGCGTCACCAATGCCGAGCTGGCTGAACAAGTCGATACAACCGACGAATGGATCGTCGAGCGGACCGGCATTCGCGCCCGCCATATCGCGGCCGACGGGGAGACCACGGCGACACTGGCGACCGAGGCGGCAAAGAAGGCACTTGCCGCCGCCGGGATCGAGGCTGACCAGATCGGCCTGATCGTGCTCGCCACCGCGACGCCGGACCAGACCTTCCCGGCCAGCGCGACCCGCGTGCAGACCGCGCTGGGCATCGACGACTGTATCGCCTTCGACGTGGCCGCCGTCTGCACCGGCTTCCTCTACGCTCTGTCGGTCGCCGACAACATGCTCAAGGGCGGGATGGCCGACCATGCGCTCGTCATCGGCTCGGAGACCTTCTCCCGCATTCTCGATTGGGAAGACCGCGCCACCTGCGTCCTGTTCGGCGATGGCGCCGGGGCGCTGGTGTTGAGCGCGCAGCAGACGGATGGCCAGGGCGTTCTCGCCACCCGTCTCCATGCCGACGGCCGCCACAACGACCTCCTCTATGTCGATGGTGGCGTCTCGACGACCGGTACGGTCGGCAAGCTGCGGATGAAGGGCAAGGAAGTGTTCCGCCATGCCGTTACCAACCTTGCCGACGTGATGGGCGAAGTGCTGGGCGCGGCGGGGCATGAACCCGGCGATGTCGATTGGGTCGTGCCCCACCAGGCCAACAAGCGCATCCTCGACGCGACCGCGAAGAAGCTCGGGCTCGATCCGGCCCGCGTCGTCGTGACGGTCGATCAGCATGCCAACACGTCCGCCGCTTCGGTGCCGCTGGCGCTGGACACTGCGGTGCGCGACGGCCGCATCGCCCGGGGCGATCTGCTGGTGCTCGAGGCGATGGGCGGCGGCTTCACCTGGGGTGCCGCCGCGGTTCGTTACTGAACTGTCACAATCTGCCTGCTGTCGCATTGCGCGCCCGTCGAATCGGGGCTATCCTCTTGGCTTGAACGATCTTTCCGGGCGGGGGCAGGATATGGCGGACGCAGGCATGGCGAGAAGGCCACAGGCGGGAACCTTGACCCGTGCGGACCTGGCGGATGTCGTCCATAACGAAATCGGCCTGTCGCGTGCCGAATCCGCCGGCGCCGTCGAACGCATCCTCCACCATATGTGCGCGGCCCTGTCCGAGGGGCAGAACGTCAAGATTTCCGGCTTCGGCAGCTTCATCCTGCGCGACAAGGGCGAGCGGATCGGCCGCAACCCCAAGACCGGAGTCGAAGTGCCGATCGCACCCCGCCGCGTTCTCACCTTCCGCGCCAGTCAGATCATGCGCGAGCGGGTGTCCCGCGCCGGCTAGGTCCGGCGGACCGGCGCATGGCGGGCAAGAGCCCCCAGGCCTTCAGGACCATCGGCGAGCTGGCCGACGAACTGGGTATAGCCCAGCATATCCTGCGTTACTGGGAAACGCGTTTCCCGCAGCTCCGGCCACTGCAGCGCGCCGGCAACCGCCGCTATTACCGGCCTGACGACGTGGCGCTGGCGAAGCGCATCCACCGGCTGCTCAATCAGGACGGCTATACCATCCGCGGCGTGCAGCAGGTGCTGAGCGGGCGGAACAAGGCATCCAGCCCTGAGGCGGAGGGCGCTCCCGCTCCCGCCCCCTCGCCGCCAGCCGAGCCGAACTCCGCACCGCCTCCTGTCGCGGCCCCTGCGGCAACAGGCACAACCGACCGCCGCCGGCTCCGCGAGATCCGTGACGGCCTGGCCGCCGGCCTCGCGGACAGCGCGCCTAGCGAGCCTCCAGGAACGCCCTGAGCTCCCGCTGGAAGGCCTCCGGCGCGTCCCACATGATGAAGTGATAGGAATCCGGCACGTGGATCAGCCGCGCGTGCGAGATAGCGGCGTAGGAGATGCGATAATATTCCGTCATCTGTTCCATCGTGACCGGTACGTTCGGCTGGCGCACCCACAGAACCGTGACCGGGACGGTGATCCGGCTGAGTTCCGGCATCAAATTGGTGGTGATCAGGTCGTACATGCCCTGGCCCGACACATTGCCGCTGCTCTCCAGCCCGTGGCGGACGGCGAGCGGGCGCAGCGACTCTGTCGATACCATCGAGGCGATGGTCGCCTCCTGCTGCTGCGTGCGCTGCGGCTCCTGCGTGTTCGCGATGGCGGCGCGGACCTGTTCGGCGATCGGGCGGACCGCTTCGGGCGTGGCGGCGGGACCGGCATACATCGCGCCGAGATAGGGGAACATGTCCACGACCATCAGCCGCCCGACCAGGCCGGGATGGCGCGCCGCGACCATCATGCCCCAGCTGCCGCCCATCGAATGGCCGACGATCGCCGGGTTCCGCAGGCCGGATTCGCGAATGTAACGGGCAATCTCCTCCGCGACCGGCGCCAGTACCGGACCTTCGGCATTGGCCCCGGCCGGACGGCCGGCGAAGCCCGAGACGTGAACGAGGTGATAGCGATAGCCCGGCATGGCCGCGATCGTGCTGTCCCACACTTCGGGCGAGGAGCTGAGGCCGGGGATCAGGACCACGTCCGGCCCCTCGCCGCGCACGGTGACGCCGATGCGGTCGCTGGTGAAAGCGGGCTGGGCCGCCGCCGGGCCGATCGCGAAGAGCGAGATCAGCAGGAAAGAAAGGAAACGGACCACAAATACTCCCTGGTTCAGATACCCTGCGTGTAGCTGGCGCAGGTTTGCAGCGTGGCGCCCTGGAAGCCGCGCTGCAGCGCCTCCCGGCGCTGGGCCGAGGTGCCGTGGGTGAAGCTTTCCGGCACAGGCCGGCGCCCGGCCGAGCGCTGCAGCGTGTCGTCGCCGATCGCCTCGGCGGCGCGCAGTCCTTCGGCCATGTCGTCGGCATCGAGCTGGTCGCCGGAGCGCGCGACGTTCGCGGCCCAGACGCCCGCGAGACAATCGGCCTGCAATTCCATCCGCACCTGCAGCGCGTTGGACTGGGCCTCGCTCGCCCGGCTCTGCGCCGCGCGGATCCGGTTGCTGATCCCGGTAATCGTCTGGATATGGTGTCCCGCCTCGTGCGCGATCACATAGGCGCCGCCGAAATCGCCCCGTGCGCCGAAGCGCTGCTCGAGCTCGTCGAAGAAGGTCAGATCGATATAGATGCCCTGGTCGGCCGGGCAGTAGAACGGCCCCATCGCCGACTGCGCCGCGCCGCAGCCGGACGTGGTTGCCTGTGTGAAGAATTTGAGGCCGGGCGGTGTGTAGCGCTGCCCGGCCTGCTCGAAGAGCTGGGTCCAGACCTGTTCGGTGGAGCCATTCACGTTGCAGGCGAAGCGGTGGACCTCGCTCTGCTGGCATGCTTCCGCGCCGGTCTTCACGGCGCCGCTGCTCTGCGGCGCGCCAACCACGCCGGACCCGCCGCCGCCCAAGATGTTGCCGAGCCCCCCGCCGAACACCAGCATCAGCACGACCACGACGATCACGCCCATGATGCCGAAGCGGTTAGCGATCAGGCTGATGATCAGCCCCAGTCCACCGCCTCCGCCGCCGCCACCGCCGAAGCTGAACCCGCCGCCGCTGCCGCGGCCGCGATCCTCCACGTTGGAACCGAAATCGTCCCGGTCAAAGCGCATCGCGTCTCTTACTCCTGCAGCGGCCGGATGCCGGATTAGCAGAAATATCGGAAAGGCGAGAGGTTTCGCCGCCCCGGCTCGCAATCGGCGGCGAAAACGCTAGAGAGGCCGTCCAGCCAAGCGGAGTTCCTTCATGCTGCTTTCGGGCAAGACCGCCCTCGTCACCGGTTCCACCTCGGGGATCGGCCTCGCCACGGCCAAGGCGCTCGCCGCCGAGGGCGCGAACGTCATGCTGAACGGCTTCGGCGAGCCGGACGTGATCGAGAGCATTTGCGGCACGCTCGAGCAGGGCGGCGGCAAGATCGCGCATGACGGCGCGGACCTGACCGATCCGGCGCAGATCGAGGCGATGATCGCCCGCACCGCGCGCGAACTCGGCACGATCGACATTCTCGTCAACAATGCCGGGATGCAGCATGTCGCGCCGGTCGACGAATTTCCGGTCGAGAAATGGGACCTGATCATCGCGCTGAACCTGACCGCGCCGTTCCACGCCATCCGCCTCGCGCTGCCGGCGATGAAGCGCAAGGGCTGGGGCCGGATCATCAATACCGCGTCGGCGCACAGCCTGGTCGCGAGCCCGAACAAGGCCCCCTACGTGGCCTCCAAGCATGGCATTGCGGGCATGACGAAGTCCGTCGCGCTGGAAGTGGCGAAGGAGGGCATCACGGTGAATTGCATCAGCCCCGGCTATGTCTGGACGCCGATGGTCGAGAACCAGATCCCCGACCAGATGCGCACCCGTGGCCTGACCCGCGAGCAGGTGATGGAGGATGTGCTGCTGGCCGCGCAGCCGACCAAACAATTCGTGCAGGTCGATCAGGTCGCGGCGCTGGCTTTGTTCCTGTGCCGCGAGGAGGCGAGCGCGATCACCGGCGCGAACATCAGCATGGACGGCGGCTGGACGGCGCAGTGAGCGCTGCCCGAAACCCGGAAGGTTCGAAAGGTTCAAACTACCCAAAGTCCCCCACAAAACGCCGAAAAACTTCCATGTTTTCAGCGGAGGGTTCATCGACCGGAGGCTGCATCTTCATCACCGCAAACAGCAGGCGGTTGTCGAAATGCAGTTGCTCGCCGCAGCGCCGCCCGCGATAATAGACTGGGCGAACCTCGCCCAGCAAAGCGCGCTCGAAGACCAGATCGACGGCGCGGCTCTTCCCCCAGTCGAGCGCCAGATAATATGCCTTGGCGAAGCTCGCTGCATCCGGCCGGTCGCGCAGCAGATAAGCCGCCTTCTTGGTCTTACCGACGGCGCGGGCGGAGGCGCAGATACAGCCCGACAGTGCCAGCCGCGCGATGAAGCCGCGCTGCCGCTCCGGCGTCCAGCCATCATGCCGCGCCTTGACCGGCACGGGATCGAAAGCGAGCGCCGCCCATTCGTCGGCATCGAACAAGGCTGCCAGCCGATCGGGCAGTCCGTAGGGGGCTGAGTCGTCCATCCCCAGTCTATGCGCACATTAAAGGGCTGTAGGAAAATGCTGCGCGCGGCGCGTTGGCCACAGCATATGAAAAGGCCGCCGCACCAGGTGGTGCGACGGCCTCGTCTCGCCGGAAACAGCGCGCCGGTTACTGGCTGCTGACTTCCGAGATGTGCAGACGGGCTTCGGAATTCTGGCCCTGCCGGTAGCTGCCGATCCAGATTTCGTAGCGGCCGGATTGCGGGCTGTTGAAGCGGATCGACGGGTTGAGGCCGTTAACCCCGCCATCGTCGTCGCAATACCAGCGGCCGTCCGGGCCGTTGACGATCAGCGTGGTGTCGTCGCTGGAATCGGCCGAAATGATCAGCGGAAGGCTGCCCGAACGGTAGTTCAGGCGAACATCCGGAGCGCGCGAAACATAGCCGGCGCAATTGCTGCCGACCGAGCTGGCCGGCGTGGCGCCGCCCGAGACGACACGGATGACGCGCGGGTCGTTGTTGAAGCCGGCGTTGAGGTTGATCGTCCCGAAATTCGGGTCGGCCGAGGTGCTCGGCTGCGCGGAGGCCGGAGCGGCCACCGCCATCGTCGCCAGCATCGCGCCGGCGGCAAGCAATTTCATTTTCATGTCTTCACTCCCCACTCAAAAAACAGGGCGCCGCCGCGATCGGGCACGGCGGCACCCACATTACTGTCATTCCCGATCGGTTACTGGCTGCGGACTTCCGAGATATGCAGGGTCGCCCGCGAATTGGTGCCCTGGCGATAGCTGCCGATCCAGATTTCGTAGCGACCCTGGAGTGGCCGGTTGAAGCGGATCGCCGGATTCAGGCCGTTCACGCCGCCATCGTCATCGCAATGCCAGCGGCCGTCCGGCGCGTTGATGACCAAGGTCGTGTCCGCGCTCGACGCGGCCGAGATGATCAGCGGCAAGCTGCCCGGGGTGAAGTTCAGGCGAACGTCCGGCGCGCGAGAGATAAACCCGCTGCAATTGCTGCCCACGGAACTGGCATTGATGTTGCCGCCGGAGGTGACGCGCACGGTGCGCGGGTCCGGCGTGAACCCGCCCCGCAGGGTCAAGGTGCCGTAATTGGGATTGGCCGAGGTGCTCGGCTGAGCGGAGGCCGGGCCGGCAACGGCCACACCCGCCAGCAACGCGCAGGCGGCAACAAGCTTAATCTTCATGGTTACACTCCCCTTGTCGTTCACAAAAACGTGTCCGCGGCGTGCGGCTTGTTTTTTCGTTACGGCCGCTCCCCTCCAGCGGGGAAACAAGTGCCGCTTTCCTTGTGTATGCGTAATGAATGGTCCGCCGACAGCAGCCCACCCCCGGCGCCCTCTGGTGATTTTGTCTGCGCTTTTGATCGAGATGTCGAGAAAATTTCGTCAGCTCCCGGCAATGCGCTTGTGGTAGAAGGTGCCCGATGTTCAGACTTTCCATATCGAGCGCGGCTGCCGCCGCCCTCTTCACCATCTGTGCCCTCGCTTCTCCCGCCGCCGCACAGGCGGACGACGAAAGCGCCGCCTGGCGCGACGTGGCGACGGAACGGGACCGCGCGCGGATCAGGGGCTGGCGGCGCGCCTGGATCGAGGCGCTGGGCGAGGCACGGCAGGCCAATGCGGCCGAGGTGAATGCGGCCGGCGCCTTGCTGCAGCCGGATGCGGGGCTGTCCAACCCCTCGCCGCCGCCGGGCCGCTATCGCTGCCGGACGATCAAGCTGGGCAGCCAGAGCAACAGCAATCTCAACTGGGTGGCCTATCCCTGGTTCACCTGCCGCATCGCGCGCGACGGCGATCTGCTGTCCTTCACCCGCTCGGGCGGGTCGCAGCGGCCGGTGGGGCATATCTATCCCGCCGGGACGCGGCGGATGATCTTCCTCGGCAGCCTGCAGCTGGGCGACGAAGGCCGGGTGCTGCGCTACGGCGCCGATGCGGACCGGGACATGGCCGGAATCGTCGAACGGGTAAGCGAGCGGCGCTGGCGGCTGGTCTTCCCTCGCCCGACTTTTGAGTCCATCGTCGATGTGATCGAGCTGGTTCCGGCCGGCTAGCGGCAAACAGGGGGCGTCAGATGCGGCGGATTTTGGCGGCGGCCATGTTATGGGGGACGGCGATGACCGGCGCGAACGCTCAAACGGCACCCGTTCCGAACCGCGCGGAGATTCAGGCCGCTGTCCGCCAGGACATGCCGGACCTGCTGACCATCTATCGCGAGCTGCACGCCAATCCGGAACTGTCCATGCAGGAGACGCGCAGCGCCGCGCGCATGGCGGACGAGGCGCGGCGGCTGGGCTTCGAGGTAACGACCGGGGTAGGCGGCACGGGCGTGGTGGCGGTGCTGCGCAACGGCGCGGGGCCGACCCTGCTGCTGCGCGCCGACATGGACGGCCTGCCGATGGAGGAGCAGACCGGCCTCCCCTTCGCCAGCCGCGCGCGCGGGCAGACGCGCGAGGGGCTGGACACCTTCATCTCGCACAGCTGCGGCCACGACACGCACATGACCGCCTGGATCGGCACGGCACGGCGGATGGTGGCGTTGCGCGGCCAGTGGAGCGGTACTCTGGTGATGATCGCGCAGCCGGGCGAGGAGACGAGCCAGGGCGCGAAGGCGATGCTGGAGGACGGGCTGTTCACCCGCTTCCCGTCACCGGACTACGCCATCGCCTTCCACGATTCGGCGACCTTGCCGGCGGGCGTGATCGGCTTCTCGCCGGGACCGGCGCTGGCCAATGTCGATAGCGTGGACATGGTGGTGCGCGGCGTCGGCGGCCATGGCGCGGCGCCGCACACGACCCGCGATCCGGTGGTGCTGGGGTCGAGGATTGTGACTTCGCTGCAGACCCTCGTGAGCCGCGAACTCGATCCGCTGGACAGCGCGGTGGTGACGGTAGGCAGCTTCCAGGCGGGGACCAAGCACAATATCATCGCCGACGAGGCGCGGCTGCTGATCACGGTGCGCAGCTACACGCCCGAAGTGCGGCGGCAATTGCTGGACGGCATCGCCCGCATCGCGCGCGGCGAGGCGATCGCGGCGGGCGTGCCGGAGGACCGGATGCCGACCGTCACGGTGCGCGAGGCGGAAGCGACGCCGGCGACGGTGAACACCGACAGCCTGACCGACCAGATGACCGGCCGCTTCCGCGCCTATTTCGGCGAGGAGCGGGTCCGGCAGATCCGGCCCGTGATGGCCGGCGAGGATTTCGGCCGCTTCCGGCTGGCCAAGCCGGGGCTGGAAAGCCTGATCTTCTGGGTCGGCGGCGTGGAGCAGGCGCGCTACGACGCGGCAGTCGCGGCCAACGACATGAGCCGTCTGCCCTCGCTGCACAGCCCGTTCTGGGCGCCCGACCCCGATGCGGTGATCTCCACCGCTACAGAGGCGATGGTGGTGGCGGCGCTGGGTGTGCTGGCGCGGCGGTAGGCCCTTCGGCGAGAAGCAGATGGTCCGGTCTTTCGCCAGGCTGGCTTTTCTGCCCTTGGCCGGTGCTGCAGCCGCACACGCCCAGACGATCGCTTCGCCGTCCCGCGCAGAAGGGCCGCCCGTGTTCGAGCGTGAGGATTTCGACGCCATGCTTGGCGACAGCCTCGATTTCGGCGATCCGCCGACTGAGATTATCGACTTCCTCGGCCGCCGTTCGGCATGTGCACAAAGCGGCGTGCCAGCAGAGGAGCAAGCGCGCCTCGCCTGTTCGGCGATCGACGGCGAGGAACAAGGATGGCGGTCACGCTTCGACGGCGATGTTCGTGCGATGCGATGGCTGGATCAGGCACCGCTCGCTTTCCGGATGTCGCCCCGTTTCGTGTCAACGTTCGACGGCCCCTCGCCCACCGATGCGCGCAGAATCGAGCAAAGCGGTGTTGACGAGGAGGGCCGCCCCTATTGGCTGGTCGTCGATACCGGGGTGGATGGCGGCAGCGCGACCCGTATCACCGCGCGCTATGCCGACTGGCCGGAGCGCAGCTTCACGCTCGACAACCGCGCCTATCCGTTGATCGACCTGCACTCGCTGGCCGTGGGCAGCTCGCCCTTTCCGGAATTTCCGGGGATGACAGTCCAGTTTCACTACGGTCACCCGCGCGGATATTGCGGTGAGATCGCAACGGATGACCGGCCACGAATAAGCGTTGGCTTCGAACCCGGACGGGTGCGCGGCACCGATATGCGGCGGACCAATTGCCAGCGTGGCTATGTCGAGATCGAGGACGTGGCGGCGCGCTAGGCCGACGCCTCCGTCAGCCGTTCGACCTGTCCGGCGCTGAGGTCGAGGGTCAGGACACCGAGCAATTCCTCGAGCTGGTCCAGCGTGTTCGCGCTGGCGATGGGCGCGGTGACGCCGGGCTGGGCGGCGAGCCAGGCCAAGGCGATCTGGCCCTGGGTGGCGCCGGTTTCGGCCGCGATGTCGTCCAGGGCGGCGAGTATCTTATGGCCCCGATCGTCGAGATATTTGATCGCGCGGCCGCCGCGGACGCTTTTGCCGGCATCGTCGGCGCTGCGATATTTCCCGGTGAGGAAGCCGAGCGCCAGGCCGAAATAGGGGAGCACGCCGAGACCGCGTTCGATGGCGACATCCTGCAGCGGGCCTTCGAAGCTGGGCCGCTCGACCAGATTATATTCGGGCTGGAGCACGGTATAAGGCGTCAGGCCGTCGCGCGCCGAAATGTCCAGCGCCTCGGCCAGCCGCTCCGCGCTGTAGTTTGACGCGCCGAGCGCGCGAACCTTGCCGGCCTTCACCAGCGCATCGAAGGCCGCGAGGCTTTCGGCCAGCGGTGTGCCCTCGTCATCCTGATGGGCGTAATAGAGGTCGATATAGTCGGTGCCGAGTCGCGCAAGCGACGCTTCGGCGGCGGCGGCGACCCGTGCCGGCTCCAGCTTCTCGCCGCCCTCGCCCGGCAGCATGCCCACCTTGGTCGCGATCAGTACGTCGTCGCGGCGTCCGCGCCGCTTCAGCCATTCGCCGAGCAGGGTTTCGGATTCGCCGCCAACATGGCCGGGCACCCAGGCGGAATAGACGTCGGCGGTGTCGATCATCGTCCCGCCCGCGTCGATGAAGCGGTCGAGCAGGCGGAAGGCGTCCTCGCCCTTCGCGGTGAAACCGAAGACGTTGCCGCCGAGCACAAGACGGGGAGTCTTGAGGCCGCTGCCGCCGAGGTCACGCACATCCATGCCGGTTTCTCCTTAAGCGCTCGCGCGTAAGTAGGGTGCCCGCGACGCACGGAAAACCGCGCCTTTCAGGAAATCTTTGTCAATTTGAGCGACAGGTGCTCACGTGTCGGCAGAATTGACACCAGCGAGAGGCGACCGGGCGCGGGCATGATCCGTTTGTTCAAACATTATATTCCCTACGCGGTGCTGCTGATCGGGGCGATCGACCTCGTCATGCTGATCGC
The DNA here is from genome assembly GCA_002344055.1 of Sphingomonadales bacterium UBA2369. Taxonomy (GTDB): domain Bacteria; phylum Pseudomonadota; class Alphaproteobacteria; order Sphingomonadales; family Sphingomonadaceae; genus Allosphingosinicella. Next base: position 126,964 of record DDTH01000001.1, on the reverse strand, counting down.
CGGCGCGGAACTCGGCTGGGCCCTGCGCCTGTGGCAGATCGGCGCCGGCCTGGAACCGCTCAGCGAGCGCCTGCCGGAATTGCTGGTCTTCGCAATCACCCTGCAACTCGCGATGATCTCGGTCGGGGTCTACAGCCCTGAAGCCTTGCTGTCCGTCCGCTTCGCGGCGGCGCGGCTGGTGGTGGCGATGGCACTGGGCGTGCTGGCTTTGTCCCTGCTCTATTTCATTCTTCCGCCGGTCGCCTTCTGGCGGTCGAGCCTGCTCTATTCCTGTCTCTTCGCGCTGATCGGTATGATCATCACCCGCGCCTTGTTGCGCCGGCTGATCAATGGCGAAAGCCTGAAACGGCGCGTGCTGATCCTGGGCGCGGGCGCACGCGCGGCCCGTGTGGGCCGGCTGGCTGAACAGGACAGCGCCAATTTCGTCATCGTCGGCTATGTCGGCATGAATGACGGTCCGGACGAAGCGCCGAATCCGGTCAACCGTTCCGACATTCCGAACCTGCCGGAGCATCTGGTGAAGCTCGGCGCGTCCGAGGTCGTGCTGGCACTGGAGGAGCGCCGCAACGCGCTGCCGCTCGAGGATTTGCTGCGCGCCAAGACGACCGGCGTGCGGGTGCACGAATTCGCCACCTTCATCGAGCGCGAGACGGGGCGGCTCGACCTCAGGAGCCTCAACCCCTCCTGGCTGATCTTCTCCGACGGCTTCTCCAGCTCGCGGCGCGTCTCGGCCGTGTCGAAGCGGGTGTTCGACGTGGTGTTCAGCCTGATCCTGCTGATCGCCACGGCGCCGATCGTCGCGCTGGCGGCGATCGCGGTGAAACTGGAGACCAAAGGCCCGGCCTTCTACCGGCAGAAGCGCGTCGGCCTCTATGGGCAGGTGTTCGACTGCATCAAGATCCGCTCGATGCGGACCGATGCCGAGGTCGGCGGCAAGGCGGTGTGGGCCAAGCAGAATGATCCGCGCGTCACCCGCGTCGGCAATTTCCTGCGCAAGACGCGGATCGACGAATTGCCGCAGGCGTGGAGCGTGCTGAAGGGCGAGATGAGCTTCGTCGGCCCGCGCCCGGAACGGCCGCAATTCGTCGCCGATCTGGAAGCGCGCCTGCCTTATTATGCCGAACGCCATGTGGTGAAACCGGGCATCACCGGCTGGGCGCAGATCAATTATCCTTATGGCGCGAGCGTCGAGGATGCGCGTGAGAAGCTGGAATACGACCTCTATTACGCGAAGAATTATACGCCCTTCCTCGACTTGCTGATCCTGATGCAGACGTTGCGGGTGGTGTTGTGGCCGGAGCAAGCGGGCGCGCGGTGATCGAACTGATCGCCCTGTGGAGCCATCTGCTCGCGGCGTGCCTTTATGGTGCGCTCGCGCTCTGGCAGCTGCGGCACTGGAATGTGGAGCCGCTGAGCCGGCCGCTGGTGACGGCGTTCGCAGTCACCTCCGTCTGGTCGATCTTCACCGCTCTGCTCAATCCGTTTCACTTCCTCACCCTGCTCGCCGATTGCGGGCGCAACCTGGCTTTCCTCGCCTTCATGTACGGGCTGATGGGCCGCGGCGAGCGTGAAGCGCGGCAGGGGCCGGTCAAGGCCGTCTACGGCGTGGTCGCGGCAGTGGTTGCGCTCCAGATCGTGATCGCCGGCCTGATCCCGCGCTTCGCGGCGGAGCCGGCGGTGCTGGTCGCCTTGATGTCCACCAGCCAGTTGATCGGCATTGCGGTCGCTGCCGGGGCCCTGGTGCTGGTTCACAATCTATACGGCCAGGCCGCGCCGGAATCCCGCCGTCTTTTGCTGCTGCCGATGGCGGCGCTTGCGGGCATGTGGGCCTACGACCTTCATCTCTACACCGCCGCGGCGCTGTCGCGCGATGTGCCGGAGACGCTTTATGCGCTGCGGGGCGTGGCGCTGGCTTTGCTGGTCGTCCCGTTCGCGCTGGCGATGCGGCGGACTGCGCCGGGCAAGGTGCAGATTTCGCGCGCCGCGACCTTCCAGTCGCTCTCCGCGCTCGCCATTCTGGCCTATCTGATCGTGATGGTCTCGACGAGCCGCGCGGTGGAGATTGCCGGTGGCAATTGGCTGGACATCGCGCAGATCGCCCTGCTGGTGGCGATGAGCGCGGCGGCTTTGGTGCTGCTGCCGTCGGCAAAGGCGCGGCGCTGGGTCAGCGTGATCGTGCAGAAGCATCTGTTCCAGCACCGTTATGATTATCGGCAGGAATGGCTGCGTTTCACCGCTACGATCGGCGGCGGCGGCACACAGATAGAGCAGCGCGTCGCCAAGGCGATCGCCGAGCTGGGCGGCGCCCCGGCCGGGCTGTTGCTGATCCGCGACGAAAGCGATGCGCTGCTCGCGGCCGGACAATGGAACTGGCCCGATGCGCCGGAAAAGAGCGAGCCGTGCCCCGCCTTGATCGCGATCCTGGAGGCGCGCGGGGACATCGTCGATTTTTCCGGCGGCGAGGCGGTCGTCGCGGGCGGGCGCGCCGCACCTTTCCCGTCCGCATTGACCAGCCTGCCGAAGGCCTGGGCCGGGATTCCGCTGGTCCATGACGGACGGCTGCAGGGACTGGTGATCATCGCCGATCCGCCGCTCAAGCGCGCCATGGACTGGGAGGATTTCGACCTGTTCCGCACCGCCGGGCGGCAGGCGGCAAGTTATATCGCCGAGGCGCGCAGTCTGGCGGCACTCGCCGAAGCGCGCCGCTTCGACGAGTTCAACCGCCGCTTCGCCTTCATCCTGCACGACATCAAGAATCTGGTCAGCCAGCTGAGCCTCGTTGCCCGCAATGCCGAGCGGCATGCGGACAATCCGGAATTTCGCGCCGACATGGTGGCGACGCTGCAAAGTTCCGTCCGCAAGATGAACGACATGCTCACCCGGCTTGCCCCCGGCGCGCGCGGTATCGGGGCGGTGGAGGCGCGGCCGATGGTGCTGCAGCCCCTGCTCGCCCGGCAAGTCGAGGCGAAAAGGCGCAGCCATCCGATCGAACTGTCCGGCGACGCGCGGCTAGCGGCGATGATCGACCCGGCCGGCTTCGAGCAGGCGTTCGCCCATCTGCTGCAGAATGCGATCGACGCCAGCCCGGGAGGCGCGCCCGTGACGATCGCGTTCGAGGCGAGCGGCCGCGACATCCGCGTGCACATCGCCGATCGCGGCCATGGCATGAGCGCCGACTTCATCGCCGGCCAGCTGTTCCAGCCCTTCGCCTCCACCAAGCAAGGCGGCTTCGGCATCGGCGCGCATGAGGCGCGCGCGCTGATCGAGGCGATGGGCGGGCGGATCGACGTCGTCAGCCGGCCCGGCGCCGGCACCACTTTTACCCTCCGGCTCGCCGCGGCTGAGCCGGCGGCCACCGACAAGCAAGAGCGGATCAGCGCATGAACGCCCCCTTCAAACCACGTCTGCTGATCGTCGAGGACGATGAGGGCCTGCAGCGGCAGCTGAAATGGGCCTATGACGATTATGAGGTGCTGGTCGCCAGCGACCGCAATGCCGCGGTGGACCTGATCCGCGCGGCGGAGCCGGCGGTGGTGACCCTCGACCTCGGCCTGCCGCCCGATCCGGACGGGGTGACCGAGGGCTTTGCCACCCTCGACTCGATCCTGTCACTGAAGCCGCAAACCAAGGTGATCGTCGCCACCGGCCATGGCGCACATGAGAGCGCGCTCCGCGCGGTCGCGTCGGGCGCCTATGATTATTACCAGAAGCCGGTCGACATCGATCAGCTCGGCCTGATCGTCCGCCGCGCCTTCCAGCTGCACGAACTGGAGGAGGAGAATCGCCGGCTCGAGGGCGAGGTCGGCGAGGCCGGCACGATGCTTGGCGACATGGTCACCGGCGCACCGGAAATGGCGAAGGTCGCGCGCACGATCGAGCGGGTGGCGAACACCAATGTCTCGGTGCTGCTGCTCGGCGCGTCCGGCACCGGCAAGGAATTGATCGCGCGCGGGCTGCATCAGGCGAGCAACCGCCGTGCGGGACCGTTCGTGGCGATCAATTGCGCGGCGATCCCGGAGAACCTGCTCGAGGCGGAACTTTTCGGTTACGAGAAAGGCGCCTTCACCGGCGCGATCCGCACGGTGGAAGGCAAGATCGAGCTGGCCGCGGGCGGGACGCTGTTCCTGGACGAAATCGGCGATGTGCCGCTGCCGCTGCAGGTGAAATTGCTGCGCTTCATTCAGGAGCGCGTGATCGAGCGGATCGGCGGCCGCAAGGCGATCGCGGTGGACACACGCATCTGCAGCGCCACCCACCAGAATCTGGAAGAGATGATCCAGGCGGGCAGCTTCCGCGAGGATCTCTTCTACCGGCTCGCCGAAGTGGTGGTGAAGATCCCGGCGCTGGCCGAGCGGCATGGCGATTCGGTGCTGCTCGCCAAGCATTTCCTGGCCCGGTTCGCGCGGGAAATGAACCCGCAGGTGAAGGGCTTCAGCCCCGGCGCGCTGGCGGCGGTGAACGCCTGGCCCTGGCCCGGCAATGTCCGCGAGCTGGAGAACCGGATCAAGCGCGCGGTGATCATGGCCGACGGCAAGATGGTGACGACCGAGGATCTGGACCTGCCGGAACGCGAGGGCGTGGAGCCGATGCCGGTGAACTTGAAATCCGCGCGCGAGGCCGCCGACCGGAAAGCGATCCGGCGCGCGCTGGCGGAGACGGAGAACAATATCTCCGGCGCGGCGAAGCTGTTGGGGATAAGCCGGCCGACCTTGTACGACCTCATGAAACAATATCGGTTGCAGCCATGAGCTTGGGAATAACAGATACCGCTCAGGCTGAGCCTGTCGAAGCACTGGCCTTCCTTTCGGTGGTGGCCAAGGCAGGACAGGCCTTCGACAAGCTCAGGCTGAGCGGGTTTGGGGCGTTGGCGCTTCTTCTCCTCCTCCCCGCCTGTTCGAGCCTGTTCGCCAAGTCGCCGGAGCAGCAATACGAAGCAGGCGTCGAGGCGTGGCGCGAGGGGCGGGTACGCGAAGCGCGGATCGCGCTGATGAACGTGCTGCAGGCCGAACCGAATCATAAGGATGCGCGGCTGTTGCAGGCGCGGCTCCAGCTCGAGGCCGGCGACGGCGTCGCCGCCGAGGCGGAGCTGGCGCGGGCGCGGCAGGCCGGGGCGAGCGGCGCCGAGACCCGCCACCTGATGGCGCATGCTCGGCTGTTGCAGGACGATGTGGACGGCGCGCTGCAGCAGGCCGGGGCGGCCGCGGCGGAGCATGAATCCTATGCCGCGCGGGTGATCGCGCTCGCGCAATTGCGGCGCGGCGATCAGGTGCTCGCGGTGCGCGCCTTCGATCGCGCCGTGCAGGCCGATCCGGCGAACAGCCATGCCTGGCTCGACATCGCCCGCTTCCGCCGCTCGATCGGCGATATCGGCCCGGCCTTGTTCGCGGCTGACAAGGCGGTCGAAGCCAATCCGCGGCATGCGATGGCCCTGGTCTTCCGCGGCGAGCTGACCCGGCAGCAATATGGCCTGGCCGCCGCCATCCCCTGGTTCGACCGGGCGCTGGAAGTGGACAGCGGCAATGTCGTCGCCCTGCTGGAGCGGGCCGCGACCTATGGCGACATGGGGCGGATGACGGCGATGCTGGCGGACAGCCGCGCGGCATCGGCGCTCGATCCGGGGCATCCCCTTCCCTATCTGATGCAGGCGACACTCGCCGCGCGGGGGCGCGATTTCGCGCTGGCGCGCAGCCTGCTGAACCGTACGCGCGGCGCCTACGACACCATGCCGTCAGGCATCCTGCTCGCTTCCGCCATTTCGTTCGAATCGCAGGATTATGAGGATGCGGCACGGCGGCTGGCGCAACTGGTCGCGATGCAGCCGGGGAATATCAAGGCGCGGCGGCTCCTCGCCGCCTCGCGGCTGAAGCTCGGCGACGCGAATGGCGCGCTGGAGGCGGTGCGCTACGTCGCCGACCGGCCGGATGCGGACAGCTACACTTTGACGATCGTCGCCGACGCGTTCGAACGGCTGGGCAATCGCGAAATGGCGGGCCGCGCCCGCGCCCGCGCCGCCGCGCCGGAAAGCGCCGCTGGCGCCGCCTTCCTCTGGTCGAACGCGACCGATCCGGACATTCGCGCGGTCGGCGAGATGCTGGTCGCCCGCAATGTCGGCGGCGCGCTCGAACGCGCCCGCGCGCTGCAGGCGGCCAAGCCGGGAGCGGTCAACGTCCATCTGCTGACCGGCGACGTGCGCACCGCCGCGGGCGACCATCGGGGCGCGGCGGAGGAATATCGCAAGGCCGCCAACCTCGCATTCACCGAGGCGAGCGCAATCCGGCTGATCGGCGCGCTGCTGCGCGCGGGCGATCCGGCAGCGGCTGACGGGGTGCTCCAGCTCTTCGCGGCCCAGCATCCACGCAATATTTCCGCCCAGTCGATGCTCGCCGCACGGGCGCTGGCGGCGGGGAATTGGGGCGAGGCGACGGCGCGCTACGAACTGCTGCGCGAACGGATCGGCAATGGGGACGCGGCGATCCTGAACAATCTGGCCTGGGCCTATCAGGGCGCCGGAGACCCCGAGCGGGCGGAAAGCTATGCCTGGCGGGCCTGGACCCTCGCGCCCGGCAATGGCGCGACGGCGACGACCTTGGGCTGGACCCTGCTGCGCGGGGGGCGGATAGCAGAGGGGATGGCGCTCATCTATGCGGCGCGGCGCGGACGGGCCGGCGAGTTGACGCCTACCCCGACGGAGACGGCCAGCCGCTAGGAAGCCAGCGCCTCGGCCTGCTCCGCCAGCTCCAGCCAGCGTAACTCGGCGGCGTCGCGGTCGGCGCGAGCGGTTTCGATCGCTTTCATCAGCCGGTCGAACTGCTCGGGGTTGCGGGAATAAAGGTCAGGGTCGGCCAGTTCGCTTTCGTGGCGAGCGATCTGCGCTTCCAGTTCCCCGACGCGGGCGGGGAGCAGGTCGTAGTCGCGCTGATCCTTGTAGCTGAGTTTTTTCGGGGCCTGGCGGGGAGGCGCGGCGGCCACCGCCGCTGCTTTCGCGGGTGCGCGGGGTGCGGCGCGAACCTGCCGCTTCCTCTCCCAATCCTCGTAACCGCCGGCGACGATGTCGACCTTGCCGGAGCCGTCGAGGCCGAGGGTGACGGTGACGGTGCGGTCGAGGAAGTCGCGGTCGTGGCTGACGATCAGGACGGTGCCGTCATAGTCGGCGATCACCTCCTGCAGCAGGTCGAGCGTTTCCAGGTCGAGGTCGTTGGTCGGCTCGTCCAGCACCAGCAGGTTTGATGGCCGGGCGAACTCTCGCGCCAGCAGCAGCCGCGAGCGCTCGCCGCCCGAAAGCGTCCCGACCTTGGCGTCGATCAGGTTCGGATCGAACAGGAAGTCCTTGAGGTACCCCGCGACATGCTTGCGGACGCCCGCAACATCGATCCAGTCGCCGCCCTCGGCCAGCACGTCGCGCAGAGTCTTGTTCGGCTCCATCAGTTTGCGCTGCTGGTCGATGACGATGCTGCTGAGCGTCTTCGCGCGGCTGACCACTCCCGCGTCCGGCTCGATCTCGCCGGTCAGCAGCTTCAGCAAGGTGGTCTTGCCGGTGCCGTTCGCGCCGACCACACCGATCCGGTCGCCACGGGTGACGCGGAAGGTGAAGTCCTTCAGGATCACCCGGTCGCCGAAGCGCTTGGTCACGCCGTCGGCGTCGATCACCACCTTTGTCTTGCTGTCATTGCCCTGCACGGCGAGCTTGGCCGCGCCCTGCGGGCCGATCATCGAGGCGCGAAGCGCGCGCATTTCCATCAGCTTGGACTTGCGGCCTTCGTTGCGGGCGCGGCGGGCGGTGACGCCGCGCAGCAGCCAATGCTCCTCGATCCGCAATTTCGCGTCGAGCCGCTGGGCATTGCGCGCTTCCTCGGCATAGACCTGTTCGACCCAGGCATCGTAACCGCCGAAGCCGATCTCGGCCCGCCGCATCGCGCCCCGGTCCAGCCACAGGGTCGAGCGGGTGAGCCGCTTCAGGAAGGTGCGGTCATGGCTGATCGCGATGAAGGCGCCGGTGTAGCGGCTCAGCCAATTCTCCAGCCACTCGATCGCGGCGAGATCGAGATGGTTGGTCGGCTCGTCGAGCAGCAGCACGTCGGGTTCCCGCGCCAGCGCCCCGGCGATCGCCGCCCGCCGCCTTTCGCCGCCGGACGCGGTGGCGGCGGTCCGATCGAGGTCGATGCCGAGTTGGTCGGCGACCGCCGCGACCTCGTGCGGCTCGGCCCCGCCCGCCAGCGCGAAATCGCGAAGGGTCTCGAAGCGGCTGACGTCCGGGTCCTGCTCGAGGATGACGACGTTGGTGCCCGGCTGGATCGTACGCCGCCCTTCGTCCGAGTCGATACTCCCGGCAAGCAACTTCAACAGCGTCGTTTTGCCCGCGCCGTTGCGGCCGATCAGCGCCAGCCGGTCGCGCGCGCCCACGAAGATGTCGAGGCCGCGAAACAGCCAGCCGGAACCCTGGATCAGGCCGAGTCCTTCATAGGCGAGAACGGGTGCGGAGGTCGGGGAAGCCATGGCGGGCGACTTAGGGACACCCGTAGCGAAACGCCACCCGCCCCACCGCAAAGCCCATTGACGCCGCACAATCAGCTTTCTAACGCGAGTGAGAATCGTTCTCATTAGCAAAGCGGGGATTTATGCGTCGTTTCCTTATGGCCGGCAGCGCGCTGGCATTGCTGCCGGCTCATGCCTTGGCACAGCCGGTCGAACTGGCCGCAGCCGACCAGGCCAGTCAGCCGCCGGCGTCGGGTCAGGAAATCACGGTCACCGCGACGCGCGCGCCGCGCCCGGTCGATGAAGTTCCCGCCACGGTCACGGTGATCGACGAGGAGCAGATCGCCGACGAACTCGCCTCCGACGTGCGCGACCTCGTCCGCTACGAGCCGGGCGTGAGCGTCCCCCGCCAGCCCGCCCGCTTCGGCGCCGCGCTGGGCACGACCGGCCGCGACCAGAATAGCGGCTTCCGCATTCGCGGCATCGGCGGCAATCGCGTGCTGATCCAGGTGGACGGCATCCGCGTGCCGGACGGCTTCACCTTCGGCGCCCAGAATGCCGGCCGCGGCGACTATGTCGATCTCGGCATCGTCAAGTCGGTCGAGATTCTGCGCGGCCCGGCCTCGGGCCTGTACGGCTCGGACGGCCTGGCCGGCGCGGTCAGCTTCACCACCAGCGATCCCGGCGATCTGATCGAGCCGGGCCGCAACTTCGCCGCCATGGGCCGGATCGGCTATGACGGATCGAGCGAGGAATTCGCCGAGACCGCCTTGCTCGCCGGCCAGTCGGGCGCCTGGTCCGGTCTGATCAGCTATACCCGGCGCGACGGCCACGAACTGGACAATCAGGGCACCAACGACTCGCCCGACAGCCGCCGCACGCGGCCCAATCCGCAGGACACCACGTCCAACGCCCTGCTCGCCCGCATCGTGTTCGCGCCGGGCGGAGGCCATCGCTTCCGCCTGACCGGCGAATGGGGCGATGGCCTGGTCGAGACCGACGTGCTGAGCGGGCGTACCGCGCCGCCGGTCGCGCCGGCGGTGCTTCCCGCCACGGCGGTGATCGACCTGCAGGCGCGCGACACGACCGAGCGCCGGCGGCTGAGCCTCGACTGGCGCTATGACGGCCAGGGCGTCCTCGATTTCGCCCAGGCGGCCGTTTATTGGCAGGAAGCGGAGAATTATCAGTTCACCGCCGAAGACCGCCTGACCGCGGCCGACCGCACCCGCATCAACACCTTCGACAATGCCGTGATCGGCGCCAGCGCCGAGGCGCGGCTGGTCTTCAACACCGGCGGCATTCGCCACAATGTCATCTTCGGTGGCGACATTTCGAAGACCACGCAGGAAGGCCTGCGCAGCGGCACCGTTCCGCCGGCGGGCGAGGTCTATCCGACCCGCGCCTTCCCGGTCACCGATTTCACTCTCGCCGGTCTGTATCTGACCGATGAGATCGAGTTGTTCGGCGGCGCCGTGACGCTCTATCCTGCGGTGCGCTTCGACGCGTACAGCCTGGATCCGGAAAATGATCCGCTGCTGCCGACCTTCGTTGGCAGTGCACAGGATGATTCGCGCGTCACGCCGCGCTTCGGCATCGTCGGCCAGCTCGGCGGCGGCTTCAGCCTGTACGGAAATTACGCGTCGGGCTTCAAGGCGCCCGCGCCGAGCCAGGTGAACAATTTCTTCGAAAATCTCACCTCGCCTTTCTCCTCCTATCGCTCGATCCCCAATCCGAACCTTCGCCCGGAAACGAGCGAAACGTACGAGGGGGGAATCCGCTACAGCAGCGGCATCTTCAACGCCGGGCTGACCGCCTTCACCGGCACTTATGACGATTTCATCAGCCAGCAGCAGGTGAGCGGCACCGGCACGGTGGCCGACCCAATCATCTTCCAGTTCGTCAACCTGACGGGCGTGGAGATTAGCGGCGTCGAAGGCCGCGCGGCATTGAACCTGCGCAACGGCATCACCGCCAACCTCGCCTTCGCCTATGCCGATGGCCAGACGGTCCAGCCGAACGGCACGACCGCGCCGCTGTCCAGCATCGATCCGTGGACGGTGGTCGGCGGCGTCGGCTATCGCGATCCGGGCGGCCGCTTCGGCGGGCAGCTGATGGCGACCTACAATGCCCGCAAGGAACTGGACGAAACGACCGGCGTCTGCGGGGCCAATACCTGCTTCCGGCCGAACGAATCGCTTGTCTTCGACCTGACCGGCCATGTCCGCATCAGCGATTTTCTGACCGTGCGCGCGGGTATATTCAATCTGACCGATGAGCGCTATTCGCTGTGGGGCGATGTCGCGGGCATCGCGGCGACTTCGGCGGTGGCGGATGCCTATACGCACCCCGGCCGTCATGCCCGTGTATCGCTGACGGTTCGCTACTGAGGTTCCACACAGATGATCCGCTTCTTCGGAATATTGCTTGCCGCATTCGTGCTGCTCGCCGCTCCGGCCGGCCGCGCGTCGGCCCAGCCCGCCAATGACGATTTCGGCGTGCTGGTCATGGCGCATGGCGGCGGACCGGCCTGGAACAGCGAAGTCGAGGCGATGCTCGCGCCGCTGGGACGCGACTATCGGCTCGAACTCGCCTTCGGCATGGCCGATCCGAACAGCATCCAGGGCGCGGTCCGGCGGCTGGAAGCGCGGGGGGCGCGCCGCATCGGCGTCGTCCGTCTGTTCATCAGCGGCGAGAGCTGGAAGGAGCGGACCGAGCAGATCCTTGGCATGCGCCCCGGCGCCGGACCGCGTCCGGCCGCCGATGCCCATGCCGGGCACGGCGCGGCTCATGGCGGCCACGACATGTCGCTCTGGCGGATCGAGACCAGCTCCCGCTTCGCGCTGAGCCATGAAGGCCTGGCGAATGCGCGGGAAATGGGCGCGGTGCTGGTCGACCGGGTCGGCCCGATCAGCCGCACGCCCCGCGACGAGACAGTGCTGATCCTCGCCCACGGGCCGGAAGACGATGCCGAAAATGCGCGCTGGATCAGCGAGATCAGCGCCCGTGCCGAGGCATTGCGCAGCCACGCACCCTTCCGCGCCGTCCATGTCGAAAGCCTGCGCGAGGATTGGCCGGACAAGCGTGCCGCTTCGGAAGCCCGCATCCACGCGCTGGCCGCCGAAGCCGCGCGCAACAACGGCCGCCTGCTCGTCCTGCCCTACCGGGTGACCGGCTTCGGCCCCTATGCCCGCGTGCTGGAGGGCGTCACTTACGAGGCCGACCGCCGCGGCCTGCTGCCCAGCCCCGAAGTGGAACGCTGGGTCCGCCGCCAGGCCGACGAATTGCGCACTCAACTGAACGCACCCGCCAATTGAACATTCCGGGCCGAGCCGCCCACGGAGACCAAGATGAAGACGCTTTTCCTGCTCGCCGCACTGGCGGCCGCTCCCGCCAATAACGTCACCGCCGAACAGCCGCGTCCGGCTACGGCGCAGGCGCCCGCCGCCTCCGCCTTCGAGGCCGATCGCCAGTCGATCCTGGCGATGGCCGGCAATTACCGGGTCCGTTTCGACATGCGCGAAACCACCTCGTGGCGCAGCGACTATACGCCGATCGCCGCTTCGACCTCCGGCGGCCACGAGGTCGTCCGGGTGATCGAGGATACCGGCCGCTTCATCAGCCTGCAGCACATGCTGGTCGCCGAGCATGGCGGCCAGGTCCATGTCATCAAGCATTGGCGGCAGGACTGGACCTACGAGCCGGAAACCGTGCTGATGTATGCCGGTCAGGGCCGCTGGAACCGGGAAGCAGTCCCTGCCGCCCAGCGCCGCGGCGCCTGGTCGCAGACCGTCTGGCAGGTCGACGATTCGCCCCGTTATGGCGGCGTCGGCCGCTGGGTGAACAATGCCGGCGTCCGCCGCTGGGAATCCAATCCGGGCCTGCGCCCGCTCGCTCGCCGCGATGCGACCCGCAGCCCGCGCTACGACCGCTATCTGGCCGTGAACCGCCACGCCTCGACCCCGGACGGCGGCTGGATCCACTGGCAGGACAATCAGAAGCTCGGCCTGGTCGACGGGCAGATCGTGCCGTTCGTGCAGGAAAGCCTGCTGAACACCTATACGCCGTTCAGCGACTATAATGTCGCTGCAGCCGACACTTACTGGGCCGGCAGCCGCGAATATTGGGCGGCGGTGCGGGCGGAATGGAGCCGCGCCGAGCGGACGGGCGACGGCATCACGCTCGTCGAAGAGCCGCAGATGGGCAACACCCTCGCCGGCCGCCTGTTCGAAATGGGTACGGAAGTAGCCGAAGGCCGGATGCAGACCCCGGCCGCGATCGCGGAAGCGCAGCGCATCATCCGCGAAGGCACGGCGCGGCGGTAAAGCCGGGCGGATGGGCGTGCGGGATAGCGCTCTAGCGCGCTTCCCGCGCCCGTGCCTCCTCGACCATCCGCGCCACGCTCTCCAGCAGAGCCGGGGCATTATAGACGATGCCGTCCTTGATCGTCCAACGTACGCCGCCGACCCGTTCGACCCGGTTGGTCGCCGGGTTCAGCACCTCGTGGCCGGTGCCGTAGAGCAGCTTCAGGTTCGCGAGCGGATTGCCCGGCACGATCACCAGATCGGCCATCATCCCGACGCGGACCAGCCCGAAAGGCGGCTCCTCGCCCCGCGCCGCGTAAATCTCGCGCGCGCCATTGATCGTCGCGGCCTGGATCACCTCCAGCGGCGCGAAGCCGGCCTCCTGCAGCATCTCCAACTCGGAAATGTAGGGGAAGCCCCAGCTCTGATAGATATAGCCGGGGTCGGAGCCGACCGTGACCCGCCCGCCCATATTCTTGTAATCGTTCACCAGCCGCATCCAGAGCTGGAAGAAGCGCCGCCACGCCACCTCGTCATGCGTGGTCCAGTCCCAGAAATAGGAGCCGTGATGTTCCCGGCTCGGCTGGAAGAAGCGCTGCAATGACGGCAGCGTGTAGCGATCGTGCCATTCCGCGGTGCGCGCCCGCATCACGTCGCGGCTCGCGGAATAGATGTTGAAGGTGGGCGACATGGTGACATTGCGTTCCAGCAGCCGCTCCAGATAGGCCCGCCATTCCGGCGAGCCGGGCTCGACCGCCTGATCGGCGAGCCGTGCCACCTGGCTGAACCGCCATTGCTCGTCGGCCATGTTATAATCGACCGGGTAGGAGGGCAGCCGCCGGTCGCGGAGCAGGCTCTCGAAATGGCCATAAAAGTGCGTGATGCCGCGGAGGCCATATTCGGTCGCGCGATCGGCGTTCACTTCGGCGACGCCGCCCTGGCCAAGATGCGCGACGGTGCCGAGCCGCTGGGCGCGCGCTTCCTCGATCACCGCTTGCGTCACCGCGGCCGGCTCGCTGTTGAACAATTTCACGCCGTCATAGCCGTTGGCGGCGAGCCAGCGGACCCAGGCGCGGCCCTGCTCCGGCGTGCGCACCGCGCCGTTCGGCCAGCAATCGCCAACCGCGCAATAAGCGAACAGGCGCGGCGCGACGATCGTGTTGGCGGCGCTGCGGCGGCGATCGTCGAGCGAGGCGTTGTTCACGCCGAAATAGAGGCCCACGCCGCGTACAGTCGTGACGCCATGTGCCAGCCACAGCCGGTAGCCGTAGGTCGCATTGTTCGCCTTGTCGGGATCGCCATTGTGGCCGTGCACATCGACGAAGCCCGGCATGACGGTCATGCCCGTCGCGTCGATTTCCCGGTCCGCGCCCTGCGGCGGGCGATTGGCCCGCAGCGGCAGGCCCGGCGTCCCGGCGCTCTGGATGCTCTCGATCCGGTTGCCGGAGACGACGATGTCGACCGGGCCGCGCGGCGGCTGCCCGCTGCCCTCGATCATCATCGCGTTGCGGATGACGAGGCGATTATAGGGTCCTTCGCCCTCGCCCGGCTGGCGGTCCGGCACGCGCTCCATGCCGCCGCGATCCTGCGCGATGGCGGCCGGTGCGGCCAAAGCCGACAGTCCAGCAGCAAGTGCGATAGCCAGTGTCTTGCGGATCATTCCCGTCCCTCCGTTGCGGACGTTCTTAGCAAGGCGTGGCGGACGCGCCAGCGGCACTTGCGGCGCGGGTGCGGATGCTGCCAGTCTCCGGCCCGTGATCCGCACCATCATCCCTTATGCGATCGCGCTCGCCGTGGCGGCGCTGGCGCTCACGTGGGCGAAGCATCATTATGTCGCACAGAGCTTTTCGACCGAACTCTATATCGGCCTGCTTGCCATCGGGTTCGTCGCGCTCGGCATCTGGGCAGGTGTGAAGCTGACGCCGCGCATCGCCCCGGCCGGGCCGTTCGCGCGCAACGAAGCGGCGATCCGCTCGCTGGGTCTGTCCCCGCGCGAAGTGGAGATGCTGGAGGCGCTGGCGAGCGGCGAATCGAACAAGGAGATCGCCCGGCGATTCGGCATCTCGCCCAATACGGTGAAGACCCATCTGGCGCGGGTGTATGAGAAGCTTGAGGTGCAGCGCCGCGTCCAGGCGATCGAGAAAGCGCGTTTTCTGGCGCTGATTCCGTAGCAATCACCCGTCCGGGCGATAGGTTTGCGTCCGCACAGCGAATAAAATCGCCCGATCAGCAAGGGGGACGGATCATGCGCTATCCAATCGTCTATGGCGGCCTCGCGGGCCTGATCATCGTGGCGCTTTCGACCGCGGCGGTGATGGCCGGCTTCCTCGGCCACAGCAGTTCGCCTCTGTTCGGCTATCTGGTGATGCTGGCCGGTCTCACGATGATCTTCGTCGGCATGAAGCGCTATCGCGACGTGGAGATGGGCGGGGTGATCCGCTTCGGCCGCGCTCTGGCAGTGGGGCTCGGCATCGGGCTGGTCGCGGCGATCATCTATGCCGCCGCGTTCGAACTTTATGTCGCCGCGACGGGCTTCGATTTCACCGCCTGGTTCAGCGAGGTGCGCCAGCGCGAATTGCTCGCCGAGGGCGCGGCGCCCGCCGCGATCGAAGCGGAAATGGCGGCGCTGCGCGAATTCGGCGAGACCTATCGCAATCCGCTGATTCGCATCCCCTTCCACTTCGTCGAGATCGGCCCGGTCTGCATCCTTGTCGCTTTGGTATCGGCCGCGATCCTGCGCGATCCGCGCGCCCTGCCGGCCCGCCGCGCCACCTGACGAACCCGGCCGGCGCACGCACGCGACGGTGACACGATTGCCTCACCTGCGGCGATTCTGTGGCAATCCCGCAACATGAACGAGACCGAATGCCAGCATTCAGGGGATATTCAATGGCTTGAGGCGATAAGCCCCTCGACCTTCAGAGATTCCCTTGGATTGTAACGAAATGCGTAAACCCCTGTCCCTTTTGGCCGCCCTGGGCGCGCTCGCCGCGGTTGCGGCGCCGGCGCATGCCGGCGATCAGCAGCGCGTGCGCGGCGGCGCTCCGGACCGGCTGGAGGCGGCGCGCAGCGTGCAGCAGGGCGACATCCTGCCGCTGAACGTGATCCGCGACCGCATCTCTGCCCGGATGCCGGGCGCGAACCTGATCGGCGCGGACCTGATCGGCGGCACCATCTATCGCCTGCGCTTCATGCGCGGCGCGAACGTGATCCTCGTCGATGTGGACGCGCGCAGCGGCAACCCGATCCGCTGTCTCGGCTGCTAAGGGCGTCTGCTGATCGCACCCGTTGACGCCAGGGCGTCATAGCGCCCTTGTCCCGCACGTCCGCGAATCCCGCTTCCGTAACGACGCGAATCCCGTCATACCCGCGAAGATGAACGAAAACGGGCGCCGTTCATCGGACGCCCGCTGGGGAGACGAATATGCGGGTCCTGATCGTTGAGGACGAACCCAATCTCGGCCGGCAGCTGCGCGCGACGCTGGAAGGCGCGGGCTATGCCGTCGATCTCGCCACGGATGGCGAGGACGGACATTATCTCGGCTCGACCGAAGCCTATGACGCCATCATCCTCGATCTCGGCCTGCCGGAGGTGGACGGGCTGACCGTGCTCGATCGCTGGCGCAAGGAAGGGATCAAGGTCCCGGTGCTCGTGCTCACCGCCCGTGACAGCTGGTCCGACAAGGTGGCCGGACTCGACGCCGGCGCCGACGATTATCTCGCCAAGCCCTTCCAGACCGAGGAACTGATCGCCCGCCTGCGCGCGCTGATCCGCCGCGCTTCGGGCAATGCCAGTTCCGAACTGATCGCCGGCGACGTCCGTCTCGACACCCGCTCGGGCCGCGTGACGCTCGACGGCGAGCCGGTGAAGCTTACCGCGCAGGAGTATAAGCTCCTCTCCTACCTGCTCCATCACAAGGGCAAGGTGGTCAGCCGGACCGAACTGATCGAGCACATCTACGATCAGGATTTCGACCGCGATTCGAACACGATCGAAGTGTTCGTCACCCGCATCCGCAAAAAACTGGGCGCGGACGTGATCACCACCATTCGCGGCCTCGGCTACAGTCTCGAGGAGCCGCGCGGCTGAAGCGCCGAGCTTCAGCTTCGGGTCAGCCATGAGCGGCGATACCGCAGACATGGCCGCAACGCCGCCCGAAGCCGAAGCAAAGCCCGAACCCAGGGCGAGGGCGAAGCGCACCTCCACCGGGTCGCTGACCCGGCGCATGATCGTCATTTCGACGATCTGGATCGTTATCCTGCTGAGCGGCGGCGCCTATGCGCTCGACCGGGTGCTGTCCTCGGCGATCACGCGCAATTTCGACGATGGCCTGAATTATGTGCTGACAGCGCTGATCGCGACCTCCGAGGTCGGGCCGGACGGCGAATTGCTGCTGACCGAAACGCCCGCCGATCAGCGCTTCCTCACTCCTTATTCCGGCCTCTATTTTCAGGTCTCCGCGCAGGGCCGTGAGCCGTTTCCGTCGCGTTCGCTGTGGGACCGGACGCTCGACACCAGCCGGCCGATCCCGGAAGCCGAAGTCCAATATGCCGACACGCGTGAGTTCGAGACGGAGGTGCTGCGCGTCGCCGAGCGGGAAGTGCGCCTGCCCGGCTCCGATTTGCTCTGGCGCTTCCAGGTCGCACAGGACCGGGTCGATCTCGACAAGCAGATTTACGAATTGCGCACGACGATGCTGATCTCGTTCGGGATCCTCGCCCTCGGCCTGATCGTGCTCGCGGCCCTGCAGACCATTTACGGCCTGTGGCCGCTGCGCCGCGTCCGCCGCGCCATCGTCGCGATCCGATCGGGCGAGAAGTCGCGAATTGACGAACGGCTCCCGCGCGAGATCGCACCGCTGACCGAGGAAGTGAACGAACTGCTGGCCCACAATGAGCGGCAGGCGGAGGAAGCGCGCCGCCATGCCGGCAATCTCGCCCACGCACTGAAGACGCCGCTCACCGTCATTACCAACGCTTCCGCCGCGAAGAGCCCCGATCTGCCCGCGACCGTGATGCAGGAGGCCCGCACCATGCGGCGCCAGGTGGACCACCATCTCGCCCGCGCGCGCGCCGTCGGCCGCCGTTCCTCCGCGCAGGCCCGCACGGAGGTCTGGCCGGCGCTGAAGGCGGTCGAACGCGCGGTCAGCGTCCTTTACGAAAATGCAACGATCGATCTGACCGGCGACAAGAAGGCGATGGCCCGGGTCGAGCGCCAGGATCTGGACGAACTGCTCGGCAACCTCATCGAAAATGCCGCGAAATATGGCGGCGGGCGGGTGTTCGTGACCGTCACCACCACAACCGCCTGCGTCGAGATCGAGGTGGAGGATGACGGCACCGGCATTCCGGAAAATCAGCGCATCGCCATCTTCGATCGCGGCGCCCGGCTCGACACCGGCAAGCCAGGCACCGGCCTCGGCCTCGCCATCGTCCGCGACGTCGCCGAGATTTACGGCGGCTCGGTAAGCCTGGAGGAAAGCGAAGACCTTGGCGGCCTGCTGGCGCGCCTCCGCCTGCCCGTGGCGAGCTAAAGAGTGTGACGTTTCCCGCGCCCACGCGAACCACCCGAAATTAGCCGCCGCGACGGTCGGCGTGTGTCAGAGGATTGTATGATGAGGGCGCGGTCGTTGTCAGTGCGGACGCTTCTGGGATTTCTGCTTCTGGGTCTGACGGCACCGGTAGCCGCACAGCGCGTGCCCGCCTCCGAAAGCGAGGCCCGGATCGCCCGCTTCGTCGCGGGAATGCCTGAAATCCCTCTCCAGAACGGAGCGCCGCTCCGGCTAACCCTGGCCCAATGGCAGGAAGCACTCGGCGTGCCGGGGGTGAGCGTCGCGGTCATCGACAATGGCCGGATCGCCTGGGCAAGAGGCTTCGGCATTCGTCAGGCCGGACGACGCGAGCGGGTCACCGCCGGAACCCTTTTTCAGGCCGGGTCGATCGCCAAGCCCGTGACCGCGCTGGCCGCCTTGCAGATGGTGGAGCATGGCGAGCTAAGCCTAGACGGCGACATCAACGCCTCGCTCACGTCCTGGCGCGTGCCGGAAAGCCCGTTCACCGCGACCCGGCCGGTCACGTTGCGCGGACTGCTCGCACACACGTCCGGCATCACACCGCGCGGTTTTCCCGGCTACGAACCCGGAACCCCGGTGCCGACCGTCGTCCAGATCCTGAACGGACAAGCGCCCGCCAACACGCCGGCCGCGGTGCCGGCGGCCGAGCCCGGCGCCGGGGTGGATTATAGCGGCCTGGGCTACACGATCGTGCAGCTGGCTATGACCGAGCGGGCGAACGAACCCTTCCCCCAGCTCATGCAACGCCGCGTCTTCGCTCCGCTCGACCTGCAGGACAGCAGCTTCGAGCAGCCTCTGCCAACGGCGCTGACCGCGCGCGCCGCCAGCGGGCACGATCCGTCGGGCCTGCTCGTGTCAGGACGCTGGCGCATTCACCCCGAAATGGCCGCGGCGGGATTGTGGACCACCGCTTCCGATCTCGCCCGGATCGCGATTGCCGTCGCGCGGTCCAGGCAGGGCCGGTCGAGCCTGATTCTGTCCGAGGCGATGACCCGGCGCATGCTGACTCAGGAAATGAACGAGATGGGCGTGGGCTGGGTCGTGCGCTCGAACGACACGACCGGCTATTTCGCCCACAATGGCGGGACGGTCGGCTATCGCGCCCATATGCGGATGACCGCCGAGACCGGCCAAGGTGTCGTCATCCTCACCAATTCCGACAATGGCTCCGATCTGTTCGCGGCGGTCGTGGGCAGCGTCGCCGCCGAATATGGCTGGGAAAATTACACGCGCCGTCCGGTCCCGCCGGCCATCGCGATACGCCTGATCGCGCACGCGCGCGGCGTGGAGCGCGCGCTGGCGGAGTATCGCCACATGCGCGCCACCCTGCCCGCCAATATTGTTCACCAGCGCGACCTGAACGTCTGGGGCTATGTCCTGCTCGGCGCGGGCCGGCACGCCGACGCGATCCGCGTTTTCCGTGAGAACGTCACCTACCATCCCGACGATGGCGATGTGTATGACAGCCTTGGTGAAGCCCTGCTCGCTTCCGGCGACGAGACCGGCGCGATCCGCGAATATCGGCGCAGCCTGGAGCTGGACCCGACAAATGAGAATGCCCGCGCGGTGCTGGCGCGCCTGCGCCCGGCCTCCTGAGACGGCGCGCCCTTGCCTTTGACCGCGCGGCGGCGCACATCGCCGCCCAGATGACCGCAACCGTTCACAGTCTCAGCGGCCGAAACGCGCCGTCGCTCGATCCGATGCTGGCGCTGGTCGCGGCGGACCTCAACAACGTCAACGCCGTCATCCTCGACCGGATGCAGAGCGAAGTGACGCTGATCCCCGAGCTTGCCGGGCATCTGATCGCCGGGGGCGGCAAGCGGATGCGGCCGATGCTGACGCTCGCGAGTGCCCGGCTGCTCGATTATCAGGGCAATCGCCACCACAAGCTCGCCGCTGCGGTCGAATTCATCCACACCGCCACTTTGCTGCACGACGATGTGGTGGACGGCTCAGGCCTCCGCCGCGGGCGCCGCACCGCCAACATCATCTGGGGCAATCCGGCGAGCGTGCTGGTCGGCGATTTCCTGTTCAGCCGCTCCTTCGAACTGATGGTCGAGGATGGCAGTTTGAAGGTGCTGAAAATCCTCTCCAGCGCCTCCAACGTGATCGCCGAGGGCGAGGTCAACCAGCTTTCCGCCCAGCGCCAGGTCGAGATTGGCGAGGACCGCTATCTCGACATTATCAGCGCCAAGACCGCCGCTCTGTTCGCCGCCGCCTGCCGCATCGCCGCGGTGGTCGCCGAGCGCGACGAGGCGACGGAGGCCGCACTCGACGCCTATGGCCGCAATCTCGGCATCGCCTTCCAGCTGGTCGACGACGCGATCGACTATGCCGAGGATGCCGCGACGATGGGCAAGGACCAGGGCGACGATTTCCGCGACGGCAAGGTCACTCTTCCCGTCATCCTCGCCTTCGCGCGCGGCAATGCCGAAGAGCGGGCCTTCTGGCGCGCGGCGATGAGCGGCGAGCGCATCTCCGACGACGATCTCGCTTTCGCCCGCCGCCTGCTCGCGGCCAGCTCCGCGCTGGCCGACACGCACGAACGCGCCCGCCTCTATGCCCGCCGCGCGATCGACGCGCTCGGCCCCTTCCCCGCCGGCCGCGCCAAGGCCGCGATGGCGGAAGCCGCGGAATTCGCCGTGGCGCGGGCTTACTGAGGCCCGACTCGGCTTGACTTTCGCCGGGCTGCAACGCATGTGGCCCGCCGACGTGTGAGCGGCCGCTGCGCCGCTCCTTTCGTTTCAAGACATCAGGAATTTGAGATGGCCAAGCCGACCACCGTCAAGATCAAGCTCGTCAGCACGGCCGACACCGGCTTTTTCTACGTGACGAAGAAGAATCCGCGCAACATCACCGAGAAGATGACCTTCCGGAAGTATGATCCCGTCGCGCGCAAGCATGTCGAGTTCAAGGAAGCCAAGATCAAGTAAGGCGCCGGCGGCGTCAGCCGCCGATCCTCAGGCCGGGCTCGATTCGGGGTCCGGTCTTTCTTCCGTCTCGGCCTCGGCGGCTGCGGCCGCCTCTTGCGCCGCCAGCAGGCCGCGCACGGCCTCGACGAATTTCATCACCGAAATCGGCTTGGACACATAGCCTTCCGCGCCCGCATCGCGGATGCGCTCTTCATCGCCCCGCGCGGCATAAGCTGTCACCGCCAGGATCGGCGCTTCCTTCAATTCGTCCTCGGCCTTCAACTGTTCGATCAGCTCCAGCCCGCTCACATAGGGCATCTGGATGTCCATCACGATCAGGTCCGGCGCGAAGTCGCGGGCGCGGACAACAGCCTCGCGCCCGTCGCGCACCGGCTCGACCTGATAGCCGTGCGCCCGCAACAGGTCGCAGAACAGCCGCAGATTGAGCTCGTTGTCCTCGACAATCAGGATTTTCTGCACCACGGACGCGATCCTAAGCCATGATCAGACAAAACGTAAATCGCCCCGATCCGGAGCCGCTGGCGCTCGCCGCTCTGGCTTGGACCCTGCGCGACGAAGCGCGCGCCCAGCGGCTGCTCGACACGACCGGCTTGACCCCGGAATTACTGCGGGTCGCGCTGGAGGAACCGGGGACCCTGTCCGCGATCCTGCGCTTCCTGGAAGCGCATGAGCCGGACCTGATCGCGGCTGCGGACGATCTGGGCGTTGCCCCGGCGACGCTGGTGTCGGCCCGCGAGGAACTGGAAAGATGAGCCGGCCCCTCCTCATCACCGATTGCGACGAAGTGCTGCTGCACATGGTCAGCCATTTCGCCGACTGGGTGTCCGAAACCCGCGGCTACAGCTTCAATCTGACAGCAACCGCCTTCCGCGACGCGCTGCGCGACGGTGCCGGCCAGCCCCTCCCCGAAGAGCAGGTCTGGCCCCTGCTCGACGGCTTCTTCGATACGGAGATGCACCGGCAGAATATCGTCCCCGGCGCGGTCGAGGCGCTGCGGGCGATTGGCGAACATGCCGACATCGTCGTGCTGACCAATATCGGCGACCGCTACGAGGCGGGACGCGTCGAGCAATTGGGCCGGTTCGAGATCAACCACCGCGTGCTGTGCAATCGCGGCGGCAAGGGGCGGCCGGTCGAGGAACTGGTCGCGGACATGCGGCCGAGCGTCACCCTGTTCGTCGACGATCTGAGCGTCCACCATCACAGCGTCGCCAATCACGCGCCCGAAGTCTGGCGGCTGCACATGATCGCCGAGCCGTTGCTGGCAGGTGCCACGCCACCCGCGCCTCACGCCCACAATCGCATCGACGCCTGGGGCGAGGCGGTGCCGTGGATCCTCGACCGATTCGCCCAAGGACCAGCCCCGCTGGAGAAAGCCGCATGAGCAAGATTGTCTTCATTACCGGCGCCACAGCGGGGATCGGAGCGGCGTCGGCACGGCGATTCGCCGGCGCGGGCTGGAACGTGATCGGCACCGGCCGCCGCCGCGAGCGGCTGGACGCGCTTACGGCCGAACTGGGCGACGCCTTCCGGCCCATCGAGCTGGACATGCGCGATGTCGACGGCTTTGCGGCCACGCTCGCTGGTGTCGGCGAGGTCGACCTGCTGCTCAACAATGCCGGCCTTGCCCCGTCGCTCACCGACTTTCAGGAATCGTCGCTCGACGCCGGTCTCGATGTCATCCAGACCAATATCACCGGCCTCGCCGCCATGACCCGCCATCTCCTTCCCGGCCTGGTCGCGCGCCAGGGCGCCATCATCAATCTGAGTTCGGTCGCCGCCACCTATCCCTATCGCGGCGGCGCGATCTACGGCGCGACCAAGGCCTTCGTCCGCCAATTCTCGCTTGATCTGAGGAGCGACCTGCACGGCACCGGCGTGCGCGTGACCTCGATCGAGCCCGGCATGGTCGAGACCGAATTCACCCTCGTCCGCAATGGCGGCGACAGGGAAGCTTCCGACACGCTCTATGCCGACATGAACCCGCTGACCGGCGAGGACATCGCCGAGACGATCTTTTGGGTTGCGACGCTGCCCCCGCACATGAACATCAACACGCTGGAACTCATGCCGGTGAACCAGAGCTTCGCCGGGTTCGCGGTTGCGCGCGAGGGCGTGAAGTCCTAGCTGCGCGCCCATGAGCAAGATCCATGACCGCCTGGCCGAGCTGGGCATCACTCTTCCCGCAGCCGCCGCGCCGGTCGCGTCCTACGTCCCCGCAGTCGAGGCGGGCGGGCTGCTGCACATTTCCGGGCAGATCAGCCAGCAGGACGGCCAGCTGATCAAGGGACGCCTCGGCGAGGATGTGAGCCTGGACGAGGGCATCGCGGCCGCGCGCGCCAGCGGCATAATGCTGCTCGCGCAGATCGACAAGGCGGTCGGCCTCGACCGGGTGGAGCGGATCGTGAAACTGGGTGTGTTCGTGAACTCGACCGGCGATTTCACCGATCAGCCGAAGGTCGCCAACGGCGCCTCCGAACTGATGCAGGACGTGTTCGGCGAGATTGGCCGCCATGCCCGCAGCGCAGTCGGCGTGCCCACCTTGCCGCTCGGCGTCGCGGTCGAGATCGACGCGATCGTCGCGGTGAAGGCCGGCTGAGGCTTTTCCGATGAGCGGCGAATCCATCGTCGCGCGCATCGCCAACGGGGTTTCGGCATTTGACGCGGCGGATTGGGACCGTTGCGCCGGAACCGAAAACCCGTTCCTGGGCCACGCTTTCCTCTCGGCGCTCGAAGCGTCTGGCAGCGTCGGGCCGCGCACCGGCTGGCAGCCGCTCCCCATCGCGATCGACGGCGCGGACGGCCGCCCCGACGCGGTCCTGCCCGCTTACGCCAAGAGCCACAGCCAGGGCGAATATGTCTTCGATCATGGCTGGGCCGACGCCTATGCCCGCGCCGGCGGGGATTATTATCCCAAATTGCAGATCGCGGTGCCGTTCACACCCGTCCCCGGCCGCCGCCTGCTCACGACCACGCCCGCCCTCGCCCCGGCCCTGATCGCCGCCGCCGAGCAAATCGTGGCCAATAATGGCCTCTCCTCCGCTCACGCCACCTTCATCGCCGCGGAGGAAGTCCCGGCCTTCGAAAGCGCCGGCTGGCTGATCCGCGTCGACAGCCAGTTCCACTGGCACAATGACGGCTATGAGAGCTTCGACCACTTCCTCGCCGCTTTGTCCTCGGCCAAGCGCAAGGCGATCCGCAAGGAACGCGCCCGCGCCGTGGAAGGGCTGGAGATCGTCCATCTCACCGGCGAGGCGATCACCGAGGCGCACTGGGACGCCTTCTGGACCTTCTACCAGGACACCGGCGCCCGCAAATGGGGCCGGCCCTATCTCACCCGCGCCTTTTTCACGGAGATCGGCGCCACCATGGCGGACGACATCCTGCTGATCCTCGCCCTGCGTGACGGGCAACCCATAGCGGGGGCGCTGAATTTCATCGGCTCGCAGGCCCTCTATGGCCGCTACTGGGGCTGCACCGTGGACGTGCCGCACCTCCATTTCGAGCTCTGCTATTATCAGGCGATCGACGCCGCGATCGCGCGCGGCCTCGCCACCGTCGAAGCCGGCGCACAGGGCTCGCACAAGCTGGCCCGCGGCTATCGCCCGGTCCCCACTTACTCCGCCCACCATTTCGCCGACCCGCGCCTGCGCGATGCGGTCGCCCACTATCTCGCCGCCGAACGCCCGGCGGTACTCGGCGAGATCGAGGAACTCGACGCGATGGGGCCATTTCGGAAGGCCGGGCCGGCGCCGGAGGCGTGACGCCGGCGGGCATCGCTCCGGGCAGTTCGTTTCGGCACCGTTCATGACTCGCCCGGCAGATTGGCGGGATCGCGCAGGCGCCGACCGCGGGGAGTGGCGAGATGATCCGAATGCTGCTTGCTGTCCTTGTTCCGCTGGCGGTCTTGCCGGTCCCCGCGTCGGGCCAGACCCTGCGCCCGGCAACTTTGCCCGCCATGTGCGTAACCATCGACGAGCGCGAAGGATCGGTCAGCCGCCCGTGTGACGGATCGACCGCGCAGCGGCTGGTCCTGCCAGCGGCGGGCCCGGGACCCATCCGCCTCGGCGATTCCTGCCTGGCCCCGCGCGGCGGCGGCCTCTATCCGCCCTTGGCGGCGACGCGTTGCGACGGCTCGGCCGGGCAGCAATGGACGATCTCCGCCGAACAGGGCGTGCGAAATGGCGAGGGACGCTGCCTGGCCCTGCTCGGGCTTTCGGGCCGCGACGGCGAGCGCGTCTATGGCGCGTCATGTCCGACCCGCTACCCGCCCCAGGCTTGGCGGGTTCGCGCCTTCGATCCGCAAGCCCATGCGCCCGCGCGTGGCCGGCTGCGCTGGGCGGCCCGGCCAGATCTGTGTCTCGGCCTTGTGCGTCCGGGTTCCTTCGTCGGCCTGGAGCCGTGCGCCGAAGTGCAACGCTGGGAGCAGATTTTTTCCTTCGATCGCCGCGCTCCCGGGCAGTTTCGGGTTTCCGGCACCTGTCTCAGCGCCAACCCCCTCGCCGGCGGGCTTGCCCTGACGCGGTGCCGCGTGGAACCGGCGCTGCAATGGGTGCTGCGGGAGGACGGCGCCCTGTCGAACCGGTCGGGTTGTGTCGAGCCGCGCCTGGCGGACGGGCGCTGGGTCGCCAAGCTGACCGCCTGCGCCGCGACCCCGGAGCAGCGCTGGACGTTCGAGGCGACGGCCCGGCCCTGATCGCCAGCCGGCCTGCCTCCCACAATTGCTCGGAAATCGAACGCAGCCTTGCCTGTCCGGGGAGAGGTCTGCGCGCTTGCTGACCGCTTCTCTTCTTCGCTAGGCTCCGCGAGAGAAAAGACCCACTCGGGCTCTGCCAGCCGGAGCCGGGAGCGAAGCCAGTCGGGGAGGCGTTCATGCGCAAGGGATTGATGCTTCTGGGGCTGATCGCCCTGCCGGTTCCCGCGCTCGCGCAAGACAATGCGGCGTCCGCCCAGCCCCCCGCCGCGCCATCGCCCGCCCCAAGCCGCCTGTTCGACGCCAGCGACCTGTTCGGGCTGGAAGTCGGCACCGACCCGCAGATCAGCCCGGACGGCGCCCGTGTTGCTTACGTTCGCCGCTCCGGCGACATCATGACCGATCGGATGCGACCGACCATCTGGCTGATCGACACCGCCAGCGGCAGCCAGGCGCCGCTCGTCGCCGGCCCGGGCAGCCATCTGAGCCCGCGCTGGTCGCCGGACGGCACCCGCATCGCCTACATCTCCACCGCCGAAGGCGGCGGCGCGCAGCTTTATGTGCGCTGGCTGGCGAGCGGGCAATCGGTGCGCGTCACCGGCCTGCCGGAATCACCCAGCAGCATTGCCTGGTCGCCGGACGGGCGACAGCTCGCCTACGTCATGCAGGTGCCGTCGGACGCTCCGCGCCTGGGCCGCACGCCGCCCCGGCCGGAAGGGGCGCAATGGGCGGAGCCGCTGCAGCAGATCACCGCCATCCGTTACCGCGCCGACGGCGAGGGCATTGTCCGCCCTGGCTTCCGCCATCTGTTCGTCGTCCCCGCCGATGGCGGCGCGCCGCGCAAGCTGACCGATGGCGATTTCCACCATGACGGCCCGATCGCCTGGAGCCCCGACAGCCGCAACATCTATATCAGCGCCAATCGCATGCCGGACGCCGACCGCAATCCGGCCGAGTCCGATATCCACACGGTCAACGTCCCCAGCGCCTCCATCCGCCGGCTCACCACGCGCTCCGGCCCGGACGGCTCGCCCTCCGTCTCGCCCGACGGGCGGCAGATCGCCTATCTCGGCTATGACGACCGCGACTATGGCTACACGGTCGGCACGCTCTATGTCATGAACGCCGACGGCTCGGGCAGCCGCGTTCTCACGGCAAACTTGGACCGCGAGGTTGGTTCTCCGGTCTGGGCCGCCGATGGCCGCTCCATCTATTTCAGCCACGACCAGAGCGGCACCGTCTCCGTCGCGCGGGTCGGTCTGGACGGCCGGATCGCCACAATCGTCGAAGGGCTGACCGGCGGCACGCTCGACCGGCCCTATGCCGGCGGCGATTTCAGCGTCGCCCGCGACGGCACGATCGCCTTCACAAGGGGCAGCGCGACGACGCCGTCCGAAATCGCCGTCAGCCGGAACGGCAATGCCCGCCAGTTGACCCGGCTCAACGAGGATCTGCTCGGCCACAAGCAGATGGGCCAGGTCGTCGCCTTCGACACGCCATCCTCGCATGACGGCCGCAACATCCAGTCCTGGCTGACCCTGCCGCCCGGCCATCGCGAGGGCCAGCGCCACCCGCTCATCCTCGAAATCCATGGCGGCCCCTGGCAGGCTTACGGCCCCAATTTCGCCACCGACAATCAGCTGTTCGCCGCCGCCGGCTATGCCGTGCTGTCGGTCAATCCGCGCGGCTCGACCTCCTACGGTCAGGACTTCGCCGACCTCATCCACCGCGCCTATCCCGGCAATGACTATGACGATCTTATCAGCGCCGTCGATCGCGCCATCGCGCTCGGCTATGTCGATCCCGACCAACTCTACGTCACCGGCGGTTCGGGCGGCGGCGTGCTCAGCAGCTGGATCATCGGCCGCAACAATCGCTTCCGCGCCGCGGCGGTGCAGAAGCCGGTGATCAACTGGACCAGCTTCGCGCTGACTTCGGACGGGTCGCCGGCTTATTCGCGCTACTGGATGGGCGCGTTTCCCTGGGAGGATCAGGCCGGCTACTGGGCCCGCTCGCCGCTCTCACAGGTCGGCAATATCGCGACCCCGGCGCTGGTGATCGTCGGCATAGAGGATAATCGCACCCCGTCGAGCGAGGCGGAGCAACTCTACAATGCGCTGCAATTGCGCGGCGTGCCGACGGCTTTGATCCGCATCCCCGGCGCGACGCACAATCTGGTCGGGCGGCCGTCGCAGAATGCCGCGCGAGTCAGCGCCATCCTGGACTGGTTCGGACGCTATCGCCGGACGCGCTGGACGCCCCCGGCCGGACAGTAGGGCGCAAGCAATATGACCTTCCCTGACCTTTCGAGGCGGCAAATGCTGACCGGCGCGGTGGCCCTGCTAGCCATACCGGCCTGCAAAGCGAGCGTGCAGGAGAGCTTTGCAGGAAACCGCAGCGATCTTGGCCCCCGGCCGGCGGCGCCGGTGCGCACGGATCTCTATAATTGCGAGGGCTGCGAAGGCACGCTGGAGCGGCAGAGTGCGAACCTGCCCGCCTTCGCCCGAATCGCCCCCGACGGCGAGACGGGGGAGGCGATGCGGATCGAAGGAATTGTCTATCTGCCGGACGGCCTCACACCGGCGCCGGACGTGGTCATTTACGCCCATCATACCGACGCGACCGGCCTCTATTCGCGCGGCACGCCCGAAACCGAATGGAGCCGCCGCCATGGCCTGCTCCGTTCTTGGGTGAAGACCGGCGCGGACGGACGTTATGGCTATCGGACGATCAAGCCCGCGCCCTATCCCGACATGACCATGCCGGCTCATGTCCATCTGATGGTGGCGGAGCCGGGGCGACGGCCCTACTATCTCGACGACATCGTCTTCGACGGCGAGCATGGCGTGACCGACGCCTATCGCTCACGCATGGAGTATCGCGGCGGCAACGGCATCGTCCGTCTGGTCCGCGACGGCGACATTTGGGTCGCGCGACGCGACATCGTGCTGGAGCGGCACCCCGCCTGAATCAGCGGCGGCCGGGCAGAAAATCCCGCAACGTTCGGTCGCGCCTGACGAAATGATGAAAGAACGCGGCCGCGGCATGAAGCAGCACCAGCGCCGTCAACGCCCACCAGCCATAGACATGGGCATACCAGGACAAGGCGCGCAACCATTCGTCCGCTTCGGGATCGAAAAGTTGCGGCACGGTGACAAAGCCGAAGACACGTACAGGGCCGAGAAACAGAAAGTTGATCAGCCCGCTCAGCAACACGCCGAACGTCGCGAGATAAAGCAGCAGGTGCACGGTCGAAGCCGCGAACCGCGCGAGCGGCGGCACCTGCGACCGGTCAGGTCGGGCTTGAAAGAAGCGGCAGGCGATCCGCGCCAGCATGACAGCAAGCGCGAGCAGGCCGATAGAAAAGTGGATTTCGAAGAGAAGAGGCTGGTCGTCACGAGCGGCCAGATGCTCGGCGGACCATCCGACCATCAATGCGGAGAGGATCAGCAGCGCGCCGAGCCAGTGCAGCCAGATTGTCGCCTCGCTCCAGCGCCCGACCGTTGCCTCGCTTTGCCCCATTGAGCGACGCTAGACGGGCGTCGCCGGGCAGGCACGTCTTTTCGCGCCGGTTAGGCGGCGCGGCGTTCCGTCTCGGTCGCCGCAAGCCAGGCCCGCGCCTCACGCTGCGCCTCGGCAATCTCACGTGCGGTCATGTCGTCGGCAATCTCGGCCCGGCATTGCTGGGCGAGCGCGCTACCCGAAAGCGCCGCGAGGTTGAACCATTTGTGGGCTTCGATGAGGTCGATATCGACCCCGTCGCTGCCGGTCGAATAAGCGACGCCAAGCTCGTAAAGCGCGTTGATATTCCCCATCGCCGCATCGGCGACGCGCGTCTCGATCAGGAATGTCGCGGCCCTGAGGCTATGTGCCATCTGCCAGTCCCCCAATTTCAGTCGGGGCAGATTTGGGCCGCACAAGCGAAAAAATGGTTAACGCGATTTTTTCCTTGTTCGTCAGATACTTGGAATAACCGGAAGATTGTCGATCAACCGCGTGCTGCCGAGCTTTGCCGCGGCGAGCAGCCGCGCCGGGCGATCGAGCCGGTCCATCGGCGCGAAGGTCTCCGCATCGCGCAGCGCGGCATAGTCGATCGGATCGAAGCCGGCGGCGGCCAGCCTCTCCTCGGCGCGCGCCAATATCTCCGCCACGTCGCCGCCGTCGATCATCGCCTGCGCCGCCTCGCCGAGCGCGCGCGGCAGAGCGCGCGCCGCGAGCCGCTCCTCGTCGGTCAGGTAGATGTTGCGCGACGACAGGGCCAGGCCGTCCGCATCGCGCTGGGTCGGCAGGCCGACAATCTCGACCTTCAGCTTGCGGGCCGCGACCATCTGCCGGATCACCAGCAATTGCTGATAATCCTTCTCGCCGAACACGGCGACGTCGGGCTTCACCTGCTCGAACAGGCGCGCCACCACGGTTGCGACGCCATCGAAATGGCCGGGCCGCGAATCGCCATCGAGGCCTTGCGCCGCACTGCCCGCCTTCACGCTGGCTTCCGGTCCGTTCGGATACATCGTGTCCACGTCCGGCGCCCACAGGATCGCGACATCCGCCGCGCCCAGCATCTGCGCGTCGCTGCCTTCGCGCCGGGGATAGCGGCTCAGATCCTCATTGGCCCCAAACTGCGTCGGATTGACGAAGATCGACACGACGACATGCGCCGCGCGCCGCCGCGCCTCTTCGACGAGAGCCATATGCCCGGCGTGCAGCGCGCCCATCGTCGGCACCATGGCGACCGCGCCGCCATCGGCGCGCAACGCCTCGAGCGCGGCGTCCAGCTC
The DNA here is from genome assembly GCA_002344055.1 of Sphingomonadales bacterium UBA2369. Lineage (GTDB taxonomy): Bacteria > Pseudomonadota > Alphaproteobacteria > Sphingomonadales > Sphingomonadaceae > Allosphingosinicella. Next base: position 96,211 of record DDTH01000001.1, on the reverse strand, counting down.
GCCTCTGTCACGGATGATTTGCACGGCCTTTCTGGCTCCTCTACAGGCTGGGATCAGCCAGCGGGGGGCTGCTTTGAGCGCGCCGGGCCGTTGAATCAAGTTCGTTGAAGGAAGCGTCAGTTCATGGCCGGCGGCCGTACTCACATCATCGTCTTCGCCAATGAAAAGGGCGGCACGGGCAAATCCACCACTGCGGTCCACACTGCCGTCGCGCTGGCGGCGGCGGGCAAGAAGGTCGCCGCGCTCGATCTCGATACGCGCCAGCGCACGCTCGGCCGCTATCTCGACAATCGCGCCGCCACGCAGCGCCGCATCATAACGCCGCTGCCCATGGTCGATTACGACACGTTCGATCCGGCAAAGGGCGAGCCGGTCGAGGAGGCCCTCACCCGCCTTGCCGACGGCGCGGACGTGATCGTCATCGACACGCCGGGCCGCGACGATCCGCATGCCCGCGCGGTGATGGCCATGGCCGACACGCTCGTCACGCCGATCAACGACAGCTTCGTCGATCTCGATCTCATCGGCGAGGTCGATCCGGAAACCTACAAGGTGCGCCGCCCCAGCTTCTATGCCGAAGTGGTGTGGAAGAGCCGCACGCAGCGGGCCAAGACGCACGGCGCCAGCGTCGACTGGGTGCTGCTCCGCAACCGCCTGCAGCATGTCGAAGCGAAGAATATGCGCCGCGTCGCCGAAGCGATCGGCGATCTGTCGCGCCGGGTCGGCTTTCGCGTCATTCCGGGCCTGGGCGAGCGCGTCATCTTCCGCGAACTCTTCCCGCGCGGCCTCACCCTGATCGACCTGCCCCATATCGGCGAGGCCAGCATCGCCCACGTGACCGCGCGGCAGGAACTGCGCGAGATGATCGCGGGCTTCGATCTGCCGAACGAAGAGCATGCGACAAGCACGCTTCAGGCGGGCGGCATGAAGGCTGCCGTCGGCTGATGGCCGTTTTCGCCGCCGTCCTTGGCCTCATCCTGGCATTGGCCTGGCTGAGCGGACGGCTGAGAGGCGTGACGCTGGACGATGCGATCGCCGGCCTGGTCTTCCTGCTCGGTCTCAGCCTGCTCGCAAAGGGATCGGTCCTGCCCGGGGCGGCGCTGATGGCGCTGGGGCTGCTCTACGGCGGCATTCGCCGCGGCCGCTTTGCCCAGAAGCGGATGCCGCTGGACGATGCCCGGCGCCTGCTCGGCGTTTCGGAAGGCGCGAATGCCGACGAGATCCGCGCCGCGCACCGCCGCCTGATCGCCCGCGCGCATCCCGATGCGGGCGGTACGGAAGAATTGGCGCAGCGCATCAATGCCGCCCGCGACGCCTTGATCGCCGACGCGGCGCGCACATCTTCGCGGGAACGCGGCTGAACATCGGAGCAATCTAACATGCATGTTTTCCACCCGACCGCCCTGCGCGAGTATGACATTCGCGGCGTGATCGGGAAGACGCTCGGCCCGGACGACGCCCGCGCCATTGGCCGGTCCTTCGGCACGATCGTGAAGCGGAGCGGCGGCTCCAGGGTAGCGGTCGGCTATGACGGCCGCGAAAGCTCGCCGGTGCTGGAGACGGCTCTGGTCGAAGGCCTGAACGCCGCCGGGATCGACGCCGTCCGTGTCGGCCTCGGCCCGACGCCCATGCTCTATTATGCCGAAGCCGTGCTGGACGTGGACGGCGGCATCATGATCACCGGCAGCCACAATCCGCCCGACTATAACGGCTTCAAGATGGTGCTGCGCCGCGGTCCCTTCTTCGGCGCCGATATCCAGAAGCTGGGCGAAATGGCCGCGGCCGGCGATTGGGAAAGCGGTACTGGCGGCAGCGAGCATGTGGAAATGCTCGACCGCTATGTCGACCGGCTCGTGCAGGGCTTTGACGGCCCCGCACTTCGCGTCGGCTGGGACGCGGGCAATGGCGCCGCCGGCCCGGCGCTCGCGAAGCTGGTTGGCAAGCTGCCCGGCGAGCATCACACGCTCTTCACCGATGTCGACAGCGCTTTTCCCAATCACCATCCCGATCCGACCGAGGAGAAGAATCTCGAGGATCTGAAGGCGCTGGTGCTCGAAAAGGGCCTCGACCTCGGCATCGCTTTCGACGGCGACGGCGACCGGATCGGCGCGATCGACCGGACCGGCCGCGTGATCTGGGGGGATCAATTGCTCGCCATCCTCGCCGAGCCGGTGCTGCGCGACGTGCCCGGCGCGACCATCATCGGCGACGTGAAGGCCAGCCAGGCGCTCTATGACCGGATCGGCGAACTGGGCGGCGATCCGCTCATGTGGAAAACCGGCCACAGCCACATCAAGAAGAAGATGAAGGATGTCGGCAGTCCCCTGGCGGGCGAGATGAGCGGCCACATCTTCTTCAGCCATAATTATTACGGCTATGACGATGCGCTCTATTCGGGCGTCCGCCTGATCGCAGCGCTGGGCACGCTCGGTAAATCGCTGGACGAATTGCGCGACGCGATGCCGGCGATGGTCAACACGCCCGAGATGCGCTTCCAGGTGGACGAGAGCCGCAAGTTCGCGGCGGTGGACGAGGTGCTCGACCGGCTCGAAAAGGCCGGCGCGGACGTCAACCGCACCGACGGCGCGCGCGTGAACACAGCCGACGGCTGGTGGCTGCTCCGCGCCTCGAACACGCAGGACGTGCTGGTCGCCCGCGCCGAGGGCAAGGACGAAGCCAGCCTGGAACGCCTGGTCGCGCAGATCGACGACCAGCTCGCCAAGTCCGGCATCGAACGCGGCCCGCAGGCCGGGCATTGATCGGACGATGACCTTTCACCCCGAGGCCGCATTCTTCTCCATCGTCTGGATGGGCGTCGCCGCGGCCGGCTTCATCCTGGAAGGCTGGATCGCAGGCTCGCTCCTGAGCCTCGGTATGCTCGCCATCCTCGGCCCAACCAGCGCCGCGATCATCTCCAAAACCGACGACTTCGCCCTGGAGCGGACAGTTCGCTGGTCGATCCTGATCGGCGCGGGCGCCTTGCTGGCGCTGGTACATTCGCTGCGGGGCTAGTCGTCCTCATCCTCATAGCCGACCAGATTAAGCTCCCGCGCCTTGATCTGGTGGGTCATGCACCAATGCTTCAGCGCGTCCTCGCGGCCGTGGGTGATCCACACTTCCTTCGGCGCGATCTCGCGGATGGTGGCGGTCAGCTCGTCCCAATCGGCATGGTCGGACATGATCAGCGGCATTTCGACCAGCCGCTGCCGCGCGCGCTGGCGCACCCGCATCCAGCCTGACGCCATCGCCGTGATCGGATCGGGCAGCCGCCGCGACCAGCGATCGTTCAGCGCGCCGGGCGGGGCGATGACGATATGGCCCTTCATCTCGTCCTTGGTCGCGTCGGTCGCGGGCCGGAGGTCGCCCAGTTCCACCCCTAATTCGACGTAGAGATCGCAGAGCCGCTGCAGCGCTCCATGGATGTAGATCGGCGCATCATGCCCCCGCGCCCGCACCTCGGCGATCAGCCGCTGCGCCTTGCCGAGCGCATAGGCGCCGACCAGCACGCAGCGATCCGGATTGTCGGCCAGCCGCGCCAGCAATTTGTCCACCTCGTCGGTCGTCGCCGGGTGGCGGAACACGGGCAGCCCGAACGTCGCCTCGGTGATGAAGATGTCGCACGGCACCGGCTGGAACGGGGCGCAGGTCGGATCGGGCCGGCGCTTGTAGTCGCCCGACACCACGACGCGCTCACCCTTATGCTCCAGCACGATCTGCGCCGATCCCAGCACATGTCCGGCCGGCACGAAGCTCACATCCACCGCGCCCACCCTCAGTCGCTCGCCATAGGCGACGGGCCGCGCCTGCTGCTGGCCGTATCGCACGTCCATGATCGCCAGCGTCTCCGGCGTCGCATAGACTTCGCCATGGCCGCCGCGCGCATGATCGGCATGGCCGTGCGTCACCAAAGCCCGCGCCTTGGGCTGCGCGGGATCCACCCACGCGTCCGCCGCCGGAACGTAAATTCCTTCCGGATGCGGTTCGATCCAGGAACCAAGCCGAGCCATGAGAGCTATATGGGCTGGCGGCTTCCCGCCGCCAAGCGGACCTGAAGGAATGCGCCATGGATTTCAGCGGCTTGAACTGGGTGACGATCACCGTGATCGGCGCGGCCCTGCTGGCCATCGTCATCGCCATCGCGGCGATGCGCAACCGCGTGTCGAAGGAAACCGAAGCACGCAGCGAAGCGGCAACGCGCGAACTTTACGAGGAGGAGGATCGCGCCCATCAGGACGAAAGCGACAGCCGGTTCTAGGCGGAACGGGTCCTGCGACGCACGGCCAGCCAACCGCCGGCGCCGGCCGCGAGGAGCTTTGTCAGCCATGACAGCGCCAGCGCGCCGACCCCGGGCCAGACATTGCCCGCCGCCGACAGGCCGACGTCCAGCACCACATAGGTCAGGGCCGGAATGAGTCCCGCCAGCAGCGGCCGCTGCCCGCGCGCCGCCAGCCACCCCGCGCCAAACAGCAATGGCAGCCCCGCGATGATCGCCACGAGCGGCGCGACACTTCGGCCATAAGCCTGATAGTGGCTCCCATCATGGCCGGGCGCGATCGCGAGCGAATAGATGAACACCCAGAAAGCGGCGGCGGCGGCGATCAGCAGCATCGCCGCGACGCCGAGCAAAATGCCGCGGACAATGACCCCTCGCTCCATGCCGCCAGCCTAGGAGAAGCGGCCGGAGCCGGCAACGCTCTCCCGCCGCGCATAGCAGACTGGTTTGCGCAGCGCGGCTGGGCGCCGCGCCGGCACCAACTCGACATGCTCGCCGCCGGGCGGGCCGGGCGCAGTGTGCTCCTCGTCGCTGCCACCGGCGCGGGCAAGACGCTGGCGGGCTTCCTGCCGACTTTGGTGGATTTGCTGGAGCCTTACGAAGGCCTGCACACCCTCTACATCTCCCCCCTGAAGGCGCTCGCGGTGGACGTGCAGCGCAACCTCCTCACCCCGATCGAGGAAATGGGCCTCCCCATCCGCGTCGAGACCCGCACCGGCGACACGCCCGCCGACCGCAAGGCGCGGCAACGCGCCAACCCGCCGCACATCCTGCTCACCACCCCGGAATCGCTGAGCCTCTTACTCACCCACCCCGACAGCGCTCAGCTGTTCGCGGGCCTCAAGACGGTCGTGGTCGATGAAATCCACGCTTTCGCCACCCAGAAGCGCGGCGACCTGCTCGCGCTCGGCCTCTCGCGACTGGAGGCGCTCGCGCCGGGCCTGCGCCGCGTCGGCCTCAGCGCCACCGTCGCCGATCCGGACTCCTATCGCGCCTGGCTCGCGCCGCATGGAGACATGGACGCGGTCGATCTGGTCACCGGCGACCCCGGCGCGGAGCCGGACATCGCGATCATGCTGCCGGACGACGACCGCATCCCCTGGTCCGGCCATTCGGGCCGCTGGGCGACCCATCACGTCATGCGGCAGATCGAGCGGCACAGGACCAGCCTGGTCTTCTGCAACACGCGCGGCCTGTGCGAGCTGATGTTCCAAGATCTGTGGACGGTGAACGACAACGGCCTGCCGATCGGCATCCACCATGGCAGCCTCTCGGTCGAGGCGCGGCGCAAGGTCGAACAGGCGATGGCGGACGGCAAGTTGCGCGCCCTCGTCTGCACCTCGTCGCTCGATCTCGGCATCGATTGGGGCGATGTCGACCTGGTCATGCAGATGGGCGCGCCGAAAGGCTCCTCGCGGCTGCTCCAGCGGATCGGCCGCGCCAATCACCGGCTGGACGAACCGAGCGAAGCGATTCTCGTCCCCGGCAATCGCTTCGAATATCTGGAGGCCCGCGCGGCGCTCGATGCGGTGGAGGAAGGCGCGCTCGATCCCGACATCTTCCGCCCCGGCGCGCTCGATGTACTCGCCCAGCATGTCATGGCCGTCGCCTGCGCCGGGCCGTTCGACGAGGCGGAACTGCTCGCGGAGATCGCCGCCGCCGCGCCTTATGCGGGCCTGAGCGCCGAACTGTTCGGCAACATCCTCAGCTTCATCGAAAGCGGCGGCTATGCCCTGCGCGCCTATGACAAGTTCAAGCGCCTCCGCCGGAACGCCGACGGCAAATGGCAAGTCACCAACCCCCGCTTCATCCAGCAGCACCGCGAGAATGCCGGCATCATCGTCGAGGCGCCCGCCCTCAATGTCCGCTTCCGCAACGGCCGCAAGCTCGGCACGGTCGAGGAATATTTCGCCTCCACGCTCAGCGTCGGCGACACCTTCCACTTCGCCGGGCTGACGCTGGAGGTCGAGCGGATCGACACGCCCGAGCTGATCGTGAAGGCGACCACCCGTCCCGCCCGAATCCCCACCTATGTCGGCCTGCGTATGGCGATGACCACGCACCTGGCCGACCGCGTCCGGCATTTCCTGGCCGAGCCGGAAACCTGGCGCCGCTTCCCCGACGACGTGCGAGAATGGCTGGAGGTGCAGCAGCGCCGCTCTTTGCTGCCACAGCCCGACCAATTGCTGGTCGAGACCTTCCCGCACGAAGGGCGCCACTATCTGGTGCTCTACAGCTTCGAAGGCTGGAACGCGCACCAGTCGCTCGGCATGCTGATCACCCGGCGGATGGAAAGCGCCGGCCTCAAGCCGCTCGGCTTCGTCAGCAACGATTATGCACTGGCCGTCTATGGCCTGGAGGAGATTGCCGATCCGGCCGCCCTGCTGTCTCCCGACATTCTCGAGGAGGAATTTGTCGACTGGGTGCAGGGTTCGAACCTGCTGAAACGCGCCTTCCGCGAGGTCGCCATCATCGGCGGTCTGGTCGAGCGCCAGCAGCTGGGCAAGCGCAAGTCGGGGCGGCAAGTCACCTTCTCCACCGACCTCATCTACGACGTGCTCCGCCGGTACGAGCCGGACCATCTCCTCCTGCGTGCCGCCTGGGAGGATGCCCGCGCCCGCCTCACCGACGTCGCCCGGCTCGGCGGTCTGGTGGAGCGCGCCGCCAGCACGTTGGTCCACGCGAAACTCGACCGCGTCTCGCCCCTCGCCGTGCCCTCACTGGTCCTCATCGGCCGCGAATCCGTACCCGCCGGCCTCGCCGACGATGACCTGCTGATCGAGGCGGAATCTCTCGCCCGCATCGCGATGGCGGAATGATCCGCATTGCGTCCCGCCGCCGCGCACCGCAAAGACGAATGAAATCCGTGGAGTAGCCGATGCGCCATGCCCTGATCCTCGCCGCCTTGACCGTCGCCACTCCGGTGCTGGCCCAACCCACACCCGACATCACACCCGAAGACCGCCTGATCCACGATCAGATGCTGGTGCTCGACACCCATCTCGACATCCCGTCTCGCTTCGCCTCCGGCTGGGATTTCGGCGAGCGGCACGAATATTTTCAGGATCACACCCAGACCGATCTGCCCCGGATGCAGGAAGGCGGTCTCGATGGCGGCTTCTTCGTCATCTATACCGGCCAGGGCGAACTGACCCCCGCCGGCTATGCGACCGCGCGCGACGCGGCCCTGCTGCGGGCCACCGAAATCCACCGCATGATCGGCCAGAATCGCGACCGCATCGTGCTTGCGATCACCGCCGACGATGCGGAGGCCGCCTGGCGCGCGGGCAAGGCCTTCGCGTTCCTCTCGATCGAGAATAGCTGGCCGCTGGGCGAGGACCTGACCCTGCTGGAGACCTTCCGCAAGCTCGGCGTCACCATGGCCGGCCCCGTGCACAGCCGCGACAATCAGCTTGCCGATTCCACCACCGGCCAGAATCGCTGGGGCGGCCTCTCCCCGCTCGGCCGCCAGTGGGTCGCGGAGATGAACCGGCTCGGCATGCTGATCGACGTCAGCCATTCCTCCGACGCCGCCTTCGACCAGATGCTGGCGCTCTCCCGCGTCCCCATCATCGCCTCCCATTCCGGGCCGAAGGCGCTGCGCGACCATCCCCGCAATCTGGACGACGACCGGATGCGCGCTTTGGCCCGGTCCGGCGGCGTGATGTTCCTGAACAGCCTGTTCCTCGCGCCCCACGACACCTCGCCCGAACGCTCGGCGATCGAACGGCGGCAGGCAAACTGGGCCAACCTCAACGCCGCCGAGCGCCGCGAGGTCGTCGCCGAACTCGCCCGCGTCGAGGCGCGCCGACCGTTCAACGACGCAACCTTCGAAACCTATATGCAGGCCCTGCTCCATTCGATCCGCGTGATGGGCGCTGATCATGTCGGCCTCGGCGCCGACTGGGACGGCGGCGGCGGCGTACAGGGCTATGAGGACATTACCCGTCTTCCCCGCGTGACCGCCCGCCTGCGCCGCGAAGGGATCAGCGAGGCCGACATCGCCAAGATCATGGGCGGCAATCTGCTTCGCGTCCTCCGCCAGGCTCAGGCCGCCGCCCAGCCGGAAGCCCGGTAAGAGCCATGACCCGCCCGCCGGACAATCCGTCGATCGACGTCAGCCGCCTCCGCGCGCTGATCGACCGGATGCCGGGCTTCGTCGCGGTCCTGATTGGCCGCGATCTGCGCTTCCTGCTCGCCAACCGCGCTTATGAGGAGGTGGTCGGCCGGGAAAATCTGGTGGGCAAGACGGCGGCGGAGGTTTTCCCCGAAGCGGACTTTCCCGGCGCCGTCGCGAGACTGCAGGCGGTCATGTCGGATGGCGTGGCCGAACGAGGGACCGACACGATCCGCTTCCTGCCGTCGCCGGATGGCGGCCCGAAGCGCAAGGTGGTGACCGATTATGTCGCCGAACCGATTGCGGGCGAGGACGGCGTCATCGCCGGCGTGCTCATCGCCGGCAATGACGTCACCGAGCGCTTCCGCGCCGAGCGGCGGCTGCGCGAAAGCGAGGCGCGCTTCCGCCTCATCGCCAATTCCGCGCCGGTGCCGATGTGGGTGAGCAATCCCGATCGCACCCGCAGCTTCGTCAACAAGGCTTATATGGACTTCCTCGGCCTGCCCTATGACGAGGCGGCGGCGCTGGACTGGCGCAACATTCTCCACCCCGAAGATCATGACCGGATCGTCCAGGAATCGATCGACGGCGAAGCGAGCCTCAAGCCCTTCACGCTGGAAGCGCGCTTCCTGGGCAGCGACGGCGAATATCATTGGCTGCGATCCATGTCGCAGCCGCGGCTGGCCCCCGGCGGCAATTGCGAGGGCTTCATCGGCGTCGCCCACGACATCACCGCCGCCAAGGAAGCCGAACTCGCGCTCGAAAAGCGCGTCATCGAGCGCACCGCCGAATTGCAGACCGCGATGGAGCAATTGCAGCGCGAAGTCGCCGACCGCGAGCGCGCCGAGGACGCGCTGCGGCAGGCGCAGAAGATGGAGGCGGTTGGCCAGCTGACCGGCGGCATCGCGCATGATTTCAACAATCTGCTGACGCCCGTGATCGGCGGCCTGGAAATGGTCGTCGGGCAGCTGCAGGAGCCGCGCATGCGCCGGCTGGGCGAAGGCGCGCTCGAATCGGCCCGCCGCGGTGCCAAACTCGCCACGCAATTGCTCGCTTTCTCGCGCGTGCAGCGGATCGCCATGAGTCCGGTCGAGGTCAATCGGGTGATCGAGAATATGGGCCAGATCCTGCGTCAGACGATCGGCCCGACGATCGCCACCGAAATCGCACTCGACCCGCAGACGGGCCATGCCTTGTGCGACGCCAACCAGCTCGAGAATGCGATCCTGAACCTCGCCATCAACGCCCGCGACGCAATGCCGGACGGCGGCAGACTGGCGATCACCACGGCCCTGGTCGACGAGCCCGACGGTCCCGACATTCTGGCGGGGCGCTATGTCCGCATCTCGGTCGCGGATGATGGCCAGGGCATGGCGGCCGACGTGCTGGAGCGCGCGCTCGAACCCTTCTTTTCCACCAAGCCGGTCGGCAAGGGGACTGGCCTCGGCCTCGCCCAGGTCTATGCCATCGCCCGCCAGTCGGGCGGCACGGTAAGGATCGACAGCCAGGAAGGCAGCGGCGCGCGCGTCCACATGCTGCTGCCGCAGGTTTCGGCGAACGGCGAGGCCATCGCACCGCGCCCGGAGAAGCCCGTCGAGCCGGCCGCCCGGAGCGCCGCCATCGCGGTCGTGGACGACGATCCCGAGGTCCGCACCTTTCTGGCCGACGCGCTCGCCGAGCTGGGCCACAAAGTCACCGCCTTCGACAGCGGCGCCGCCTGCCTCGCCGCGCTGGAGGAGGTCAGCGCCGACCTGTTCCTGATCGACTTCGCCATGCCCGCGATGAACGGCGCAGAACTGGCCGAACGGATCCGCACGCACCGCCCGGGACAGCGCATCGCCTTCGTCACCGGCTATGCCGAAACGGACAGCCTGCTCGCCACCGCCTGCGCCGATCTGCCGGTGCTGCGCAAACCCTTCAGCCTGTCCGAACTGGCCGCATTGATCGCCCGCGAGTCGCCCGCGGCCTGACCCTTTTCCCGCGACGAGCGCGCCTGCTCGCACGACGAACCCGCTAAGCATTTTCTCCGTCGCGCCGTTCCAGAAGTTGGTCGCGGCCTGAATGCACCACAACGGGGAGTTCAGCATGGGTTGATCGCAGCCCGGTCAAAGAGTGGCCGAGGCGATTGGAGCGAAGGTGATGAGCAAGGCAAAATCGATCCTGATGAACCCCTACCTGCTGGGTATGAATGGCTTCATCGCGGGCGCCTTGCTGCTCTGGGCCAACCCGCAGGTCACGGAAGCGAACCCGCCCGTCCCGACCTCGACCGTCCAGCTGGTCCCGCCGGTTTCCTGAGCCGGGCCAGCGGCCGCATCGAAGGCTTGAGCAGCGGAATCAACCCGCTATAGCGCGCCCATGGTTCGCTTTTCGTTCTGTGGGCACGATCTGATCGCGCTGCCGCAAGGCGCGTTGTTCTGGCCGGCGCGGCGCGCACTTCTGGTCGCCGATCTCCACCTCGAAAAGGCCAGCTGGTTCGCCCGCGGGGGACAGATGCTGCCGCCCTATGACAGCATCGCCACCTTGGCCGATCTCACCGCCCTCGCCGCCTCGGTCGGCCCCGCCGAAATCTGGTGCCTGGGCGACAGCTTTCACGACACAGGCGGCTGCGAGCGCCTGCCGGAACGCGCCTGCGAACTCCTCGCCGCCCTCACCCACGCGCATCGCTGGACCTGGATCACCGGCAATCACGATCCCGTCGTCGCCGCCATCGTCGGCGGCGAGGCGGTCGCCGAAGCGGAACTGGACGGCCTGATCCTCCGCCACGAAGCCGATCCCGGCGATCCGCGCCCGGAACTGTCCGGCCATTTCCACCCGAAACTGCGCATCCATCGCCGCGGCCGGCTGGTCTCCCGCCGCTGCTTCGTGATGAGCGAGACCAAGCTGATCCTCCCCGCCTTCGGCGCGCTCACCGGCGGGCTGGAGGCCCATCATCCGGAAATCCTGCGCGCCGTCGGCCCCGGCGCCGAAGCGCTCGTGCCGCTCAGCGACCGCCTGCTGCGTTTTCCCGTCGCGGCCTAGTTCGACGCACGCCGGTCACGAACATAAACGGGCCGCAGCGCGTTCCACACCTGCTCGGGATCGAGCACCCGCCACTGCGCACCGGCATATTCCGGCGGCAGATTGGCGGGATCGACGAAGCGGATGTCGAGCTCGGCCTCCTGCCCGGAGTCCACATCGCCGCCACGGTGGCCATAGGGGCCGACCATGGTCAGACGGCGAACCATTCCCCGGCGCGCCACGACCACCAGCCCGCGATGCCCCCCCCGCCGCGCCAGTTCGGCCGCGCGCAGCAGCACCATTTCGCTGGCGGTCGACGTCGATCCGCGCGTGCTGGCGAAACGGACCGTCTGCGTCCCGGGCGTCACGCCTTCATGCACCCGATAGCCATTGTGATCGAGCGCGAAGAAGCCGTCGGAGCCGCCGTCATAGGCCGGCATGCTGGCCTGATATTCCGGCTCCGGCATGGCCTCATAGATGTCGTTCAGGCTGATATCGCGGGTCTGGGACAATGTCCGGGCGATCACACCTTCCATGCTGGCGACAATCTGGTTCAGCATCGCCGGGTCGCCAGGCGCGACCCGGGCCAGCGCCCGAATCAGGTCGAGCGCCGCGCCGTCAACGCCCGGCCGTGCCTGCAGGACGCGGGTCAAAGCGCTCTGGAATTCCTCCGCATTGGCCTTCCCGCGCAACTCGATAAGCAAAGCGTAGCGATCGAGCGATTCCCGGGCCTCCGGCGCGCTGGCGACCAGCACTTCATGCATCTCGCGCTGCTCGCGGGTGATTTCGGTGCGGCGGCCGGTCGGCTGGGGCGGGATCAGCGCCTCGTCGATCGCGGCCCGGGCGGCGGCAAGTTCGCGCGCCGCTTCCTCCGGCATTCCCCGCGCGGCAAAGGAATAAGCGTAAGTGCCATGCAATTCGGCCTGCATCCGCAGCTGCTCGCCATAGCGAGAGACCAGATTGGTGATCGTATAGCCGCCCCGGTTGCGCGGAACCGTCAGGACGATCTGGGGGTAGATGCGGGCGGCCTCTTCCCACTCGCCGCGCATGGTCAGGATCAGATAGACGGGCAGCAGCCGATTGGGGTCGATCACCGCCAGTTCGCGGCTATCCGCCACGAAGCGCTCCCAATCGCCCGTCGCGGCCAGATGGATGCGGGCGGCCGTGTCGCGATAGACGGGCTCGAACGGACGCAGCGCCATCGCCTCGCGCGCCGTCCGCGCCGCGGCTTCGCGATCGCCATTGCGCAGCTGCGTCCAGGCCCGGATCAGCTGCGAACTCGCACCGATGCTGCGGCGGCCATAGGCGTCGCGGCCGATCAGGGTGTCAGATTCGCCCAGGTCGCTGAACGCGCCCGCGGCATCGCCCGACTCGGCCTTGTGCATGGCCCGGGCCTGCAGAATGTTCGCGCGACGCATGCTCATTTGCGGTTGCAGGCGCGGATCGGCCAGCGCCGCGTCGCAGATCGCCACACCGCGCCCGAAAGCGGGCTGGGTCCGGCTCGATTCCGCATTCACCAGGAGATTGCGCACGCCGGCGACACCGTCCTGGCTGCCGCGCGGCGGATTGTAGCCGTCGCAGACCCACCAATGCTCCCGCGAGAGGAACCGGCCCGATTCGATGGTCGGAGGCGTCTGCACATAGGTCCGGGCGCGCGGGGCTGGCGGGGGCGCAGGCGGCGCGGGTGGCGCGATGATCGTCGGCGGGGCGGGCGGCACGCCGATGCCCTGCCCGTTCAGCTCTTTGTCGCCGGGCTGCGCCATGGCGGCCGGCGCCGTGCCCGCCAGCAGCATGGCAAGCAATGCAGTCCTTTGAAACAACATGATTTCCCCCTTCGTCCCCGATCGAATTTGAAGCGCAGGTTGATGATTGCGTCAATCCCGGTCGGCGCCACGCCTTCCCATGTCGCGGCCTGTGTGCTTTAGGCCCCCGCGACTCCTCACATCCCCGCGAAGGAACGCGCTTCCCCATGAACATCCACGAATATCAGGCCAAGGAATTGCTCGCGAAGTTCGGCGTTCCCGTGCCCGCCGGTCATGCCGCGCTCAGCGTCGAGGAAGCGGTCGCCGCCTCCCGCCAGCTTCCCGGCCCGCTTTATGTCGTGAAGGCGCAGATTCATGCCGGCGGCCGCGGCAAGGGCAAGTTCAAGGAATTGGGTCCCGACGCCAAGGGCGGCGTCCGCCTGGCGAAGACCGAGGATGAAGTCCGCGCCGCCGCGACCGACATGCTCGGCAACACGCTCGTGACGATCCAGACCGGCGATGCGGGCAAGCAGGTGAACCGCCTCTACGTCACCGACGGCGTCGACATCGCCAAGGAATTCTATCTGGCCCTGCTGGTCGATCGCGCCACCGGCCGCATCGCCTTCGTGGTTTCGACCGAGGGCGGCATGGACATCGAGGCGGTCGCCCACGACACGCCGGAGAAGATCCAGACCTTCACCGTCGATCCCGCCACCGGCTTCCAGCCGCACCATGGCCGCGCCGTCGCCAAGGCGCTCGGCCTGCAGGGCGATCTCGCCAAGCAGGCACAGAATGTCGCCGCGAAGCTGTACGACGCCTTCATGGGCACCGACGCCTCGCAGATCGAGATCAACCCGCTCGCCGTCACCGACGCCGGCGAATTGCTGGTGCTGGATGCCAAGGTCGGCTTCGATTCCAACGCCATGTTCCGCCACAAGGATCTGGTGGAACTCCGCGATGAGACGGAAGAGGACCCGATGGAGATCGAGGCGTCGAAATTCGACCTCGCCTACATCAAGCTGGACGGCAATATCGGCTGCATGGTGAACGGCGCCGGCCTCGCCATGGCGACGATGGATATCATCAAGCTCAATGGCGCTTTCCCCGCAAACTTCTGCGACGTCGGCGGCGGTGCCTCGAAGGAGAAGGTGACGGCGGCGTTCAAGATCATCCTGAGCGATCCGGCGGTCGAGGGCATCCTCGTCAACATCTTCGGCGGCATCATGCGCTGCGACATCATCGCCGACGGCATCGTCGCCGCCGCCCGCGAGGTGAACATCAAGGTGCCGCTCGTCGTCCGCCTGGAAGGCACGAACGTGAACGAGGGCAAGGCGATTCTCGCCGATTCGGGTCTCGCCATCGTCCCGGCCGACGATCTGGGCGACGCCGCCCGCAAGATCGTGGAGCAGGTGAAGGGCAAGGAAAAGCAGCCCGCCTGAACGGGTTGGCACGTCCCGCCATTTCGGCTCGCGCGTGCCCCTTGCCAGCGCGCGCGCGAGCCGCAATCCTGCCCTCTGCCGTGGCGCATCGCCACGTGCGCAAGGGGGGATATTTTCATGCGACTCATTCTGTCTGCCGCCGGTGCGGCTGCCCTGATCCTGTCCGCGGGCTGCTCCCAGTCCGAGGCGGACGCCAAGGCAAGCATCCGGGGCCAGGTGGTCACCGCCTGCAAGACGCAAGGCGACGTCTATAAGGCGCAGGTGCCCAATCTCGACGTCGATCGCTTCTGCGGCTGCATGGGCGACAAGTTCATCGAGGGCAAAAGCGTCGAGCAGATCCGTGCTTTCCAGGCCGACAAGGCCGGGCAGGAGCGCGCTGGCTTGCAGGCCGGTGTGGAATGCTTCGCGCAGGTCGGCGCCGTCGCTCCGGCTCCCGCCGCGGCGCCGGCAGCAGCACCGGCCGCTCCCGCGCCCGCCGAAGGCGCACCCGCGCCGGCGCCTGCTGAAGCCGAGCCTGCTGAAGAAGGCGGCGAGGAATAAAAGCCTCCGCAAACCGGAAGTGAAGTGTGCCGGAGTCATCCGGCACACTGGTCTCGTCTTGACGGTGAAGCCGGGGGACGGAATAGCCGCGCCAAGATTTATGAGAGGTAGGCCATGAAGATCCTCGTCCCCGTCAAACGGGTGCTCGATTACAATGTGAAGCCGCGGGTGAAGGCAGACGGCACCGGCGTCGATCTTGCCAACGTCAAGATGAGCATGAACCCGTTCGACGAGATCGCGGTCGAGGAAGCCATCCGCCTGAAGGAGAAGGGCGCCGCGACCGAGATCGTCGCCGTCTCCGTCGGCCCGGCCAAGGCGCAGGAGACGTTGCGCACCGCCCTCGCCATGGGCGCCGACCGCGCGATCCACGTGCAGACCGACGACGAGGTCGAGCCGCTCGCCGTCGCCAAGATCCTGAAAGCGATTGCCGACGAGGAGACCCCCGGTCTCGTCATTCTGGGCAAGCAGGCGATCGACGACGATTCCAACCAGACCGGCCAGATGCTCGCCGCGCTCCTGAACTGGGGCCAGGGCACCTTTGCCTCCAAGGTCGAGGTCGACGGCAGCAGCGTCAACGTCACCCGCGAGGTCGATGGCGGCCTCGAGACGGTGAAGCTCAGCACTCCGGCGATCGTCACCACCGACCTTCGCCTGAACGAGCCGCGCTACGCGACCCTGCCGAACATCATGAAGGCCAAGTCGAAGCCGCTCGCGGCCAAGACGCCCGGCGATTATGGCGTCGATACCGCGCCGCGCCTCACCATCACCAACGTCGTCGAGCCCGCCAAGCGCTCGGCCGGCATCAAGGTCGGCTCGGTCGACGAGCTGATCGCGAAGATCAAGGAAACGGGAGTTATCGCATGAGCGTCGCGCTTGTTCTGGTCGAGCATGAAGGCGGCGCCATCAAGGACGCCACCCTTTCCGCCGTCACCGCCGCCAGTCAGCTCGGCGAAGTCCACGCCCTGGTCGCGGGCCAGGGCGTCGGCGCGGTCGCCGATGCCGCCGCGAAGATCGCCGGCGTGACCAAGGTCCACGTCGCCGACGACGCGGCCTATGGCCATAATCTCGCCGAGAATGTCGCCCCGGTCGCCGCCGCGATCGTGAAGGATCATTGCGACTATCTGGTCGCTCCGGCCACGACCACCGGCAAGAATATCGCCCCGCGCGTCGCCGCTCTGCTCGACGTGATGCAGGTCTCCGACATCCTCAGCGTCGAGGGTCCGGATACCTTCACCCGCCCGATCTACGCCGGCAACGCGATCGCCACGGTCAAATCGTCGGACGCGAAGAAGGTGCTGACCGTGCGCGGCACCGCCTTCGCCAAGGCGCCGGCCGAAGGCGGGTCGGGCAGCGTCGAGGCGTGGAGTGGTGGCGGCGATGCCGGCCTGTCCAGCTTCGTCGGCGCCGAAATCGCCGCGTCCGAGCGCCCCGAGCTGACCAGCGCCAAGATCATCGTTTCCGGCGGCCGCGCGCTCGGTTCTTCCGAAGAGTTCCACCGCCTGATCGACCCCCTCGCCGACCGTCTCGGCGCGGGCGTCGGCGCCAGCCGTGCGGCGGTCGACGCGGGCTATGCCCCCAACGACTATCAGGTCGGCCAGACCGGCAAGATCGTCGCGCCCGAACTCTATGTCGCCATCGGCATTTCCGGCGCGATCCAGCATCTCGCCGGCATGAAGGACAGCAAGACCATCGTCGCCATCAACAAGGACGAGGACGCCCCGATCTTCCAGGTCGCGGACATCGGCCTGGTCGGCGACCTGTTCAAGCTGGTCCCGGAGCTGACCGAGAAGCTCTGATTTGCCTGGCAGCGGCGAGGCGTTGCAGTTCGGTCCTGACGGCGCCGAACTTCACGCTGCTGCGCTCAGCGAGGACGAAACACGCCGTATCGAGCCGGCACTTGCCGGGTTATCCGCCGCGGCCGGACACCGGCTGGCGCGGCTGGACGACATCGCCGATCTGCTGACGGCGACAGGTCCGATCGGCCGCATCGCCGCCGCCCATATCGGCGCCACTGCCCGCCCCGTGCGCGCGATCCTGTTCGACAAGAGCGCCGGCGCCAATTGGTCCCTCGCTTTGCACCAGGACCGCACCATCGCGGTTCGCGCACGCAACGACTTCCCCGGCTTCGGCCCGTGGACGGTGAAGGCGGGCATCCCGCATGTCGAGCCGCCGCACGAATTCACCGCGCGCATGGCCACGCTTCGGGTCCATCTGGACGATGTCGACGAAAGCAACGCACCCTTGCTCATCCTGCCGGGCAGCCATCGCCTTGGGCGGCTCACGACCGGCCCGCTGGACGACCTGGCCGGGCATCACGAACCGGTCGCCTGTCACGCGCGGCGCGGCGACATCTGGGCCTATGCCACCGCCATCATCCACGGCTCGGACAGCAGCCGCGATCCGGCCCGTTCGCGCCGCGTACTGCAACTCGATTATTCTCCGGATGAACTGCCCGGTGGCCTAAACTGGCATTTCGTCAGCGGCTGACGGAAACATCATCTTCGCCGGGCGCTCAGGCCATCGCCAGCAGCGTGTCGCGCTTCGCCAGCGCCGCTTCGAGGTCGGGCGTCCCGTCCGGCCGCTCGCCCCGCGCCGCCGCCAGCCGCCGCGCGGCGTCTGTGCCGATCGCGGGCAGCGCCGCCGCCAGTTCCTCCGCCTCCGCCAGCACACCGGAACAATGCAGCACGATGTCGCACCCCGCCGCCAGCGCCGCGCTGCCGCGCCCCGCCAGCGGCCCGGACAGCGCCCCCATGCCGATATCGTCGGTCAGCAGCAGCCCGTCGAAGCCGATTGCGCCGCGGATCGTGTCTTCGATCACCACTGGCGACAGGGTCGCGGGCCGCGTCGCATCCCACGCCTCATACACCACATGCGCCGTCATCCCGATCTGCGCGCGGCCGGCGAGGCGCTCGAAGGCGCCGATATCCTCAGCCAGCGCCGCCGCCTCCGCCGCCACGAAAGGCAGTTCCGCATGGCTGTCCGCCGCCGCCCGCCCCTGCCCCGGCATATGCTTGATGACGCCCGCCACGCCCGCTTGCGCCAGCCCGTCCAGCACCGCCCGCCCCAGCGATGCCGCCGCGACCGGATCGCCGCCGAAAGCCCGGTCGCCGATGATCGAATGGGCGCCCGCATGCAGGAGATCCAGCACCGGCAGGCACGTCACGTTGATCCCCGCCGCCGCCAGCACCGCCCCGATCGCCGCCGCATTGGCCCGCGCCGCCTCCAGCCCGCTGATCGGCGCCCGCGCGTATAATTCTCCGAACCGCGCCTGTGCCGGAAAGGCCGGCCAGTGCGGCGGCTGCAGCCGCGCCACGCGCCCGCCTTCCTGGTCGATCAGGATGAGGATGTCGTCGCGGCCGGAAACCGCGCGCAGCTCGTCGGTCAGCGCCCGCAGCTGCGCCGGATCGCCCACATTGCGCCCGAACAGAATGACCCCGGCAGGATCCGCCTCCCGGAAGAAGGCGCGTTCATCGTCAGACAGTTCAGGCCCGGAAAGGCCGAATATGAGGGGCAGCATCGCCACCCCCTAGCACCACTCCGTCATTCCCGCGAAAGCCGGAATGACGGGAAGGTCCTACTCGTTCACGTTCATGCAGGGCTGCCCCGCGCTCTGCAGGCGCCGGCACGCATCCGGCGCCGCCTGGCCCGCCGCGCGCAGGCGGTAGAAGGTCTGCCCGCCGCGCTGATGCACCTGCACCGCATGCTGCAGCCCGCGCAGGAAAGCGTGGCGCTGCGACAGCCGCGTCCATTCCGCATTGGCCACCGCTTCGCTCGGGAAGGCGCCGAGCTGAATGGTCGGGCCGGTCAGCCGCGCCTGCTGCGCGCCACCGCCACCGCCGCCGCCGCCCTGCTGGGGCCGGGCCGCCGGAGCGGCCGGCACCGGCGCGGGCGCCGCCGCCATGGTATTCTGCCCAACGGGCGATTCCGGCCGCGCATCCTTGTTCACGCTCGACACTTCCTCGCGCCCGTCGCTGGTCGCGACCTGGGTGCTGCCCTTGTCGTCGACCTGCATGCCGCCTTCCTTGTCGGGCCGCTGCTTGTAGGGCGCGTCCGGCGCCGCGATCACTTCCGGATCGCCTTCCTGCGCGGCGCGATTGCCGTACCAGAACAGACCGCCGACAATCAGCCCGATCGCGAGCAGCCCGATCAGCACCGCGCCGATCAGTTTGCCCACGGACGGCCCCTGCTCCTCGTCATCCTCGATCGGCTCGAGCCAGGGCAGCCGGTCCTCGTCGTCCGCGGCTTCCTGCGCTTCGGCTTCCGCCTCGGCGCGCGCCAGGGCCTCCGCCTCGGTCTCGTTGCCCTCTTGATACTCGTCTTCGGGCGGTCGGCTGCTCATCACGCCATCTCCTCGGCCGCGGCCACCCCCATGATGCCCAGGCCATTGCGGACAATCTGCCCGATTGCCGCCGCCAGTTCCAGCCGCGCGCGTGTCAGATCGGGACGATGTGCCACAAGGAAACGCTTCTCGGGGTCATCATTGCCCTTGTTATACTGCGCATGGAACGCCGCCGCGACGTCGCCGAGATAAAACGCAATGCGGTGCGGCTCCCGCGCCGAGGCCGCCGCCTCGACGATGCGCGGGAATTGCGCCGCCAGCTGGATCAGCTCCAGCTCCTCCGCGTCGAGCAGCGACAGGTCCGCGCGTTCGGGCATGTCCGCCACTTCCGCCGCCGCCTTGCGCTGCATCGAGCGGATGCGGGCATGCGCGTACTGCACGTAGAAGACCGGGTTGTCCTTCGACGCCTCCACCACCTTGGCGAAATCGAAATCCATCTGCGCCTCGGCCTTGCGGGTCAGCATGGTGAAGCGGACCACGTCCTTGCCCACTTCCTCCACCACGTCAGCCAGCGTCACGAAATTGCCGGAACGCTTGGACATCTTCACCGGCTCGCCGCCGCGCAGCAGCTGCACCATCTGCACCAGCTTCACGTCAAACGGCGTCGCCCCGTCGGTGAGCGCCGCCACCGCCGCCTTGATACGCTTCACGGTACCGGCATGGTCCGCGCCCCAGATGTCGATCAGCTGATCGGCCGCCTGCGCCTTCTGGTAATGATAGGCCATGTCCGCGCCGAAATAGGTCCAGCTGCCGTCGGACTTCTTCACCGGCCGGTCCTGATCGTCGCCGAACTGCGTGCTCTTGAAGAGCGTCAGCGTCACCGGCTCCCATTCATCATGCGGGTCCAGGCTCTTCGGCCGCTCCAGCTCGCCCTCGTAGATCAGCCCCTTGGCGGCCAGCGCCGCCACCGCCGCATCCGGCTTGCCCGCCGCCTGCACCTCGGCCTCCGACGAAAACACGTCGTGATGGATGCCCAGCAGCGCCAGATCGGTGCGGATCATCGCCATCATCGCCGCGACCGCCGCCTGACGGAACGGCACCAGCCATTCGCTCTCCGGCGCGTCCACGAAGCGGTCGCCATAGTCGGCCGCAAGGCTCGCCCCGACCGGCTTCAGATACTCGCCCGGATACAGGCCTTCAGGGATGACCGCCTCGGTCCCGGTCAGCGCCTCGACGTAGCGCAGGTGCGCCGAGCGCGCGAGCACGTCCACCTGCCCGCCCGCATCGTTGACATAATATTCGCGCGTCACCTGATGCCCGGCATATTCCAGCAGGCTCGCCAGCGCATCGCCCACCACCGCGCCGCGGCAATGGCCCATGTGCATCGGCCCGGTCGGGTTGGCCGAGACATATTCGACATTCACCCGCACGCCGTGTCCCGCCCGCGACCGCCCGTAATCGGAGCCGGCGGTGAGAATGGCGCCCAATTCCTCCCGCCACACATGCGGAGCCAGCCGCAGATTGATGAAGCCCGGCCCGGCAATTTCCGCCGCCTGAACTTCCGCCAGCGCCTCCAGCTTCGGCCCGATCAGCCCGGCCAGCGCCCGCGGGTTCGTCCCCGCCCGCTTCGCCAGCACCATCGCCGCATTGGTCGCCAGATCGCCATGACTCGCGTCCCGCGGCGGCTCCACCGCCACGCCCGCGCGATCCACCCCCGCCGGCAGCTCGCCATCGAGCACCAGAGCATCAAGCGCCGCATCCAGATGCGCGGCAAAACGGGCGTAGAGAGTCACGGGGTGGGCTTTCGGTGGGTGGGAGGAGGCGGGGCTTTAGCGGAGTGAGGGGGGGATTTGAAGCTCGCCCTCCGATGGCCCGCGGTATCTGACCGCCTGCGTCATCTAGATGCCAGTGTCGCCCGCCATTCACTTACAAGTTCGGGCAACCTCTCCGTTACTTCGATTCCGAAAAGGACCTCGGAGACGAGGCCCATGTGGAGCATATCGAAAATCCGGCAGAGATAGGGCTTGCCACATTTCCACCACGTGAAATGCGCGTCGATCATAAGGATGTGATCGACTTGGATGCGCTCCGCATCACGCATCTCTTCCAGTTCCATCCCATCCAGCAGCGTTTCGTAAACGCCGTCCGCGATGCGGCTTCCGAATGTAGTCGTATAATAGTATTCCTTGATCTCCCAGATCGCTACGGGATTGACCGTTGAAGGGAAGGCCCCGTCAACCCGCCGCGCGAGCGTCCGCACCGGCGCATTGCCATGCGTAAATGTCGTGAGCTTGCGCGGATCGAAATCCACTTCGCAGTTGCCGGCTTCTGATTCAATAATCATGTTGGCGATGCCAGTCAGAAAGGCTTCCGCGCACTTCGCGCCTTTTTGCTTGTTCATCGGAATAGGACAATTAGGATTTAGGCGAACACGATAATCGTCGAAGACCGCTTTCGCCTTTGCAGCGTCCATGAGGCGCGGCTCTACGTAGGTGGTCAGCGTGGTAGCGCGGGCATCGAAATAATCGAGCAACTCTGCCGCTAGCGCGGTGGGTTCGCCGTCGATTTCAAGGGCCGAAGCGTCCAGCTCCAGTTTCTTGAAAGCGCTCACCATTTGACGAAGGGTAGGGACGATAAGCTCCCCCTTCTTGCTGTAGCCGATTTGTTGGCTCAGCGACCTAACGGACGCCCAGAATGGCCGGGGCTTGCGTAGAAAACGATCGATTGCTCTCACGACCGTTTACTCCACGCTTGATTCAATCGAGCAGTAAGCTCGACGAAAGATGCATCCACAGCTTGACAAACGGCGAACGTTTCGGGAACATCCAAGCGGCGCTCTCCAGCCTCATATTTGCTCACAAAGGATTGCTGCGTGCCCAATTTTACCGCCAATTCTGCTTGTGTGATGCCGGCAGCCTCGCGCAGTGCTTTCAATGCGCGAGACACTTCGTTGCGTCGTTGTGGATCACCGAAACCTTGCATTATTGACCCAGTGGACCGGTTAGGATAAAATCCCAAAATGGAATATTCTGGATCGCCTGACGCGCTGATTGAGCTTCCGCTTTCGAATAATGGATCTTTTCCAGCGGAAGCGGCCAAGCGATATCCAACGCGATCCAACCCACCAAAGGGGCAGTTGCTCAAGTGGATTGGAAATAAGCAGCGCTTTGCTGAGGCGATCATCCAGCATTTTCCACCGTCGTACCGAACGTATTTCGAGCCTTTTCTCGGTTCCGGGGCAGTCCTCGCTGCGATGGCGCCAGTTCGAGCGGAAGGTTCGGATGTTTTCGGTCCGTTGATCGATATTTGGCAGACTTTGCGTTTTGATCCTGCGCAACTTAAAGTTTGGTATTCCCGCCGCCACGCTGAGATCGATCTGACGAGCAAGCAAGACGCCTATCGCAAAGCGCAGGATGATTACCGAGATTTTCCAAACGGGGCCGACCTGCTCTTTTTAAGTCGCACCTGTTACGGAGGTGTTGTTCGTTTTCGCCAAAGTGATGGCTACATGTCGACACCTTGCGGACCTCACACCCCTATGACGCCTGAGAAGTTTGCCACTCGAGTCGATGATTGGGCATTGCGTGTCAGGGGAACTACGTTTTTTAACCGTTCTTTCGAGGCCGCTCTCGAGCGTGCTGGGCCAGGGGATATCGTTTACTGCGATCCACCATACAGTCACAGTCAGACCATCTTATATGGCGCACAGTCTTTCAGTCTTTCTTCCCTGATGGAGGCCATTGGCAAAGCCAAACGTCGAGGAGCATTCGTAGCTCTGAGTATCGATGGCTCCAAGAAGTCTGGGAACCAGCTGTGCGATATCACGATCCCGCACGGACTCTTCGCTCGCGAGGAGATGTTGAACGTCGGTCGCTCAATGCTGCGCAGATTTCAGATGGGTGGGGAAACGCTAGAAAGCGAACTGGTTCGAGATCGGCTCTTGCTAACTGACTAGTTTGGTCTGATGCCCCTCGGCTCCACCTTCCGCCCCCATCGCGCCAACAACATCGCGGACCTCCGCCGCCTCGCCCGCCGCGCGCTGCCCGGTCCCATCTTCGACTACATAGACGGCGGCGCCGATGATGAGGTGACGCTCGCGCGGAACAGCGGCGCCTTCGCGGACTGCGAGCTCATCCCCGACGTGCTGACCGACGTGTCGCGCATCCGCACCGCGACCACCCTGTTCGGCCAGCCGGTCGCCTGGCCGCTGATGCTCTCGCCCACCGGCCTCACCCGCATGTTCCACGGGGGAGCCGAGCTCGATTACGGTGACAGCTCGATTACGGTGACAGTGCACTAATTTCTGCGATTACGGTGACAGTGCACTAATTTCTGGCGGCGTAAGCGAGCACCGCCCGCACGTCCGCTTCGGTCAGATAGGGATAGTCCGCGACGATCTCCGCCGCGCTCGCCCCGCCCGCCAGCATTTCCAGCACGTCCGTCACCCGCACCCGCGTCCCGGCCACGACCGGACGTCCGCCGCAAATGGCGGGATCGACTGCAATCCGTTCGAAGCCGGCAAGGGTCATAGGCGGGAATCTGTTGCCTTTCCCGTCTCCCGTCAAGTTGGGCGTGCTGCCGCGTCAACCCGTTCGGTTCGTGACCTTCAGCCGCCCCGCTGCGAGCCTTTCCCGCACCGGCTTCAGCAGCCAATCCGGAATGGCGCCGTAGATCGGGTCGCCATGCTCCAGCGGTCTCACGTCGGGTCCGACCCAGTGGAAGCGGTTGATCTCGCTGGTCACGATCCAGCTTCGCTCCCGGTCCAGCCCCAGGTCTCGCTTGACGATAGCCGGCATTGCGACCGCATCGCCGCTGCGTTCCGGGGCGCTATGGATTACGGTGACAGTGCACGATTACGGTGCGATTACGGTGACAGTGCACTAATTTTGGTGCTCCGCCTACGCCGCCTCCGCCCTCTCGATCGGCTCCACCGTCAACCGCAAGCCCATCGCGCTCAAAATCGACCGCACCGTCTCGAACGACGGATTCCCGTCTTCCCCCAGCGCCTTGTAGATCCCCGGCCGGCTCACCCCGCTGCGCCGCGCGAGATCGGACACGCCGTGCGAACGCGCCACCGTGGCCAGCGCCTTGCGCAATTCCTCCGGCGTCGCATCCTCCAGATAGGCTTCAAGATAGGCGGCGATCGCCTCGGCGCTGTTCAGATAGTCGGCGGAATCGAACTTCGTGGTTTCGATCTTGCCCATCATTCGATCTCCTTCGCCATCGCCTTGGCTTCCGCAATGTCGGCGCGCTGCGTCGCCTTGTCGCCGCCGCACAGCAGCACGATCAGTTCCGATCCGCGCTGCACGAAATAGACGCGGTAGCCGGGGCCATAGAATATCCGCATCTCCGACACGCCCTCGCCGACCGGCGCGACGTCTCCGAGATTTCCGTCCGCCGCCCGGTCGAGCCGCTTCAAAATGCGCGCCCGCGCCCTTTCGTCCCGCAAACCGGCGAGCCAGGTGGCAAATCGGGTGGTCTGGCGCACCTCGATCATATGTCTCCTATAGTTGACATATCAGGATATGTCAACTGCGGTTGTCAGGCGCGGAGGGGAAACGCTGCACCTTCGGCGCAGGAGCCTCGGACACCCGGCATGCCAATGCGTCGGAAGGCCGCAGACCCCGCTTCTCCGCGCCTCCGCGTGACCACCCTTCCTTCCCCGCCACCAAGCCCTTGCCCAATAGGATTCCATCTGTCCTACCCTCGTGGATGAAACCGCCCCCGCACATCATCGCCGCTCTCGTCGCCGCGACGCACGAGCCCACCTCCACCCTCTTCTTCACGCCGGTGAGGCTGCGCGCCCGGATCGACGGCTGGTCGCCGGACAAGCAGCGCCTCTACGTCGCCGGGATCGCCGCGACCGGGCGCGCGGATCGCGCCGCCGCTTTGTGCCACGCCAGCCCGCAGAGCGCCGCGCGGCTTCGCCACCGGCCCGACGCCGCCTCGTTCGTCGCCGCCTGCTGCGCCGCCTTCGGCCTCTCCAAGCAGGCCCGCTGGGACGCCCGCGCGCGGCAGCAGGAGGCGGCCCGCCTCGCCGCCGCGCGGGACGTGGTCCGCGGCTTTGCGGCGAGCCTGCGGGGCGAAGGTTCGAAAGGCGCGGAAGGTGCGAAAGGTTCGTTCTGATTTTTCGCCCTGGGGGTGTGAACCTTCGACACCCGAAGAAACTTCCGGCCGCGCGCGATGAACCTTCCGGCGGCGCTCAGAACCCCTCGGGCATCTCCGCCGGGCCGATCAATTGCTCGTGCATCCGGATCGCGAAGCGGTCGGTCATGCCCGCCACATAATCGCCGATCGCCCGGACCACCGTCACCGGATCGTCCCCGTCCGGCCGCCATTCCTCCGGCAGCAGCCCCGGATCGGCGCGATAGGCCGCGAACAGATTGGCGATCAGCTGCTGCGCCCGCCGCTTCACCGGCAGCACCGCCGGCGCGTCATACATGTGCCGGTAGAGGAAGGCCTTCAGCGCCCGTTCCTCGGCCGCCATCTCGGCCGAGAAGGCCACGAGCGCTCGCCCGGCCGCCCGCACATCGTCCGGGCTTTGCGGATCGGCCTCGGCCAGCCGCCGCCGCGTCTCGGTCAGCAGGTCGCCGACCATCACCCCGATCTGGTGCCGCACCAGTTCCGGTGCGAGCCGCGCATCGTCCACGTCCGGAAAGGCCGCCCGCACCCCGTCCCAGCCCCGCCGAACGAGCGGCACCGACAGCACCTCCTCCAGCGAGAACAGACCGGCCCGCAAGCCATCGTCGATATCGTGATTGTCATAGGCGATATCGTCCGCCAGCGCCGCGACCTGCGCCTCCAGGCTCGGCCAGGTCGCCAGCTCCAGATCGAAGGCCGCATTCGCCTCGGCCAGCGCCCAACTTGGCGCCGCGACCGGGCCATTGTGCTTGGCCAGCCCCTCCAGCGTCTCCCAGCTCAGATTGTAGCCGTCGAAGCGCGGATAGGGCCGCTCCAGCTTCGTCAGCAGCCGCAGCGTATGGGCATTGTGATCGAAGCCGCCGCCGTCCGCCATCGCCGCGGTCAGCGCATCCTCGCCCGCATGGCCGAAGGGCGGGTGGCCGATGTCGTGCGCCAGCGCCAGCGCCTCGGTCAGGTCCTCGTTCAGGCCCAGCGCGCGCGCCATCACCCGGGCGATCTGCGCCACCTCCAGACTGTGGGTCAGCCGCACACGGAAATGGTCGCCGTCGGGAATCACGAAGACCTGCGTCTTGCTCTTCAGCCGCCGGAACGGGGCGGAATGGATGATCCGGTCGCGATCCCGCTGGAAGGCGTCGCGGGGGCCGCGCGCGCTCGCGTCGCTCTCATGGTGGAGCCGCCCGCGGCTCGCCGCCGGCCGGGAGGCGTAAGGTGCGGAACTCATCGCCCGGCGGGCAGGCGCTCGACCTCGGTCCCGGCGCTGCTGGTCCAGGCCATGGACTGGATGTCCTTCTGGCGCAGCGTGTTGATGAACGTCCGCGCCGCCGCATCGGTCGGGAACGGCCCGACCAGCAAGCGATGGCTGCTGCCCACCGGTGCGGTGTGGGCAGTCTGCCGGGCCAGTTCGGGCGCCAGCCGGCGCATGCGGGTCATCTCGTAATTGAAGCCCGCGCGGTTGTTGGAAACGCCCAGCTGCACCCAGATGCGCGACGGATGCGCGGTCCGCGGGTTGGCGGCGCGGGCGGTGGCGGTCCCGGTGCGGGTCGCGGCGTTGGTGGCCCGGGCCGGTGTCGTGGCGGACGGTGTCGGCGTCGGCGTGGCCGCGGCGGGGCGGTTGCGCGTCGTGGCGGGGCGCGCGGCCGGAGGCGCCTGGCGCGGCGCGGCGGCCGTCGGCGTTTCGGTCTGCAGCGACGAAACGGATGCCGCCACGTCCGAGAAGGCAGGACCGGCGGGCGCGGCGGCCGCGGGCGTCTCGCGCCGCGTTACATTCCGGACGGGCGCAGCCTGGACGGGCGTGGCGCGCACCGGCGGCGGCGCGGCGGCCTCGACCCGGGCCGGAGCGGCGGGCGCGGCACCGCTGTTCCACACCGCCAGATTGGCGGCGGCGCCATCGACCGGCTCGTCGTCATTCTCGGGCTGGGCATCGCTGGCCGCCGGATTCGGCTCCGGCTGTGCCGCCGCCAGCCGCACCGGCTGGGCAATCGTCTCGGCCTCGCCGATGCGGGCAACAGGAATGCGGGGCTGGGCCTGCTCGGAATTGGCCAGAGTGGGCTGTTCGAGCGCGGCGCTGCTGATCCGAAGCGGTTCGTGCGGATGCGGCTGCAGAAGCGCAGTCGTGGTGGTCGCCGCCGGGGTTGCCACCGGCCCGGCCGGCGGCCGCACGGCTGTTGTGCTCGACGCATTGGTCCAGCCGCCCCGGGGCCGTCCGGCATCGCGCGCGGCGGCATTGCGGTCCTGCGTCGCACCGGCTGGCGCGGAGGCATTGCCGGTTACACCGCCCGGCCGGCGGCGCGGGGTCGAGGCATCGGCCAGAGCGACCGGCAGGCGGGCTGGCAGCGCCGTCGCCCCGCCGCCCGCGAAAGCGAGCGCCCCGGGATCGGCTTCGGCACGGGCCGAGGCCTGGCGGACCGCATTGCCGCCCGGCACGCGGCCGAGATTGGCGGCGGCGGCCATATCGCCCGGCGAAAGCGAAGCCATGCGCGTCAGGAAGGGCGCGAGCGAACTGGCCTGCTGCGGCGTCAGCGCATCGTTGGCGGCGGCGCTGGCGCCCCGCGCATCGCCGGCCAGAGCGAGCACCAGGATGCGGGCGCGCTGCCCGGCCCGGTCGCCGCTGCGGATCTGCGGCTCGATCAGGCGCAAGGCGGCCTCGCGCTGGCCGCTGATCGCCAGGCTCAGCGCCAGGCGGCGCCGCACTTCGGCATCGTCGCGATGACGCAGGCTGGCGAGATAATCCTGCTGCGCCCGCGCCGTCTGCCCGGCCATG
Organism: Sphingomonadales bacterium UBA2369; assembly: GCA_002344055.1. Lineage (GTDB taxonomy): Bacteria > Pseudomonadota > Alphaproteobacteria > Sphingomonadales > Sphingomonadaceae > Allosphingosinicella. Next base: position 67,922 of record DDTH01000001.1, on the reverse strand, counting down.
TCATAGGCAAGGCCGCGGTCCGCGAGCAATTCGTTCACCGGCGCACCCGCGGCGATTGCCTCGGCGAACAAGGTCAAGGCGGTCTCGGGCCGGCCGATGCGGACATTGGCCGCGGCCATGCCCGCCCTCACGCGCGCATCGTTGGTGGCAAGCTGCTCGGCGCGGGTGAAGAAGCCCAGCGCGCCATGGCCGTCGCCCATCGCCAGCGCGGCGCGGCCGGTGGCGATCAATTCGTTCACGCTCTGCGGATTGGCGGCCAGATCGGACAATTGCTGACGAAGCCCTGCGCCAGGCGCAGGCGCCGAAGCGGCACCCTGCGCATGCGCCGCGCCGCTCAGCACGAACGTTCCCGAAACCGCAGCGACAAGCGCGCCACGGAAGCCCCATCCCCGGTGATGCCTCATGCCCGCAATAGAACCGGATTCATCCTTGGCGGCAATGACTTGACGTCCAGGGTTGCGGTCAGCCGGTACTGGAAAGGGATGGGTTGTCGTCGCACGGAGCTCCGGAGTTCCGGCGCGGGTCTGCTATTCCGTATACTCGCCTTCGGCGTTGATCTCGGCTTCCTCTTCGACCAGGTCGGGGGCCGGGACGGGCGCGGCGGCCGGCGGCATGGCAGGGGCGGGCTGGGCTGCCGGCGTCTGCCCAGCGCCCAGACGCTGCTGGACGCAGGTGGCCAGCGCCCGGGCGAAGGCCTGCTGGCCCTCCGGCGACTGGGCATAGGTCGTCACGCCACTCTTGTGGGCGAAGGCCGTTTCGACGCCGCACGAACAGGCCTGCCGCACATCCACGCCCGCCGGAAATTGCGGATTGGCGCGCATCTGCTGCTCGCACTGGCCGATAAAGGCAGTGCGATATTCGGCATCTTCCGACTTGGCGCCGCCGCAACCGGCCAGCGCCACCAAGGCAGCGAATGCGATCGGACCAGCGAATTTCATCTCATGCCCCCCGAAATTCCCGGCGCAACCTAACCGCTTCGGGCGCGCAGATAGTCGAATGCGCGGCACAAAAGACAGGGGTCCCGATCCGATCGTTCCGCGACCGGATGGGGACCCCGCCATTTTCTCATGAGTGCCGCGCCCTGGGCCGGGCAACGGCCTCTATGCTATTGATTATTCTGGCGATTGAGGAAGCGCGGAATATCCAACCCGCCGCCGCCCTCGCGCTCACGGCGCATACGGGGGCCTTCTTCCTCGACCTGCGCCTTGGCGGCGCCGCGGGCGATGTTGGACATGCGCTCGAACAGTGTGCCGCCGCTCGGCGCAGGCGCAGGCGCCGCCTCTTCCTCGGCTGCCACGCTCTCTTCGGCCGCCTCCGGCTCGTCGGTCAGCATATCGACCTCGCCGAGCAGCAGCTCGTCACCACCCTCCTCGGCTGCCGGCAGGTCCTGCTCGAGCGACGCCGCTTCGGCCTGATCAAGCTGGGCCGCTTCCTCAAGTGCCGGCGCTTCTTCCAGCGCGGCCGGGCGGACCGCTTCGGTGGCACGGGCGCCGGGGAAAGCGAAGACCTTGGCCGGCGGCGCCATCGTCGCTTCCTGCGCGTCGATGCCGGTGGCGACGACGCTGACGCGGATCTTGCCGTCCAGATCGTTGTTGAAGGCGCTTCCCCAGATGATGTTCGCGTCCGGATCGACCAGATCCTTGATGTGATTGGCGGCCTCGTCCACCTCCATCAGGCGCATATCCTCGCCGCCGGTGATCGAGATGATCACGCCCTTGGCCCCCTTCATCGACACGCCGTCCAGCAGCGGGTTGGCGATCGCCTGCTCGGCCGCGGCGATGGCACGATTGTCGCCGTCCGCCTCGCCCGTACCCATCATCGCCTTGCCCATTTCGCTCATCACCGAGCGGACGTCGGCGAAATCGAGATTGATCAGGCCGGGCATGACCATCAGGTCGGTGATGCCGCGCACGCCCTGCTGCAGCACCTCGTCCGCCATCATGAACGCTTCCTTGAAGGTCGTGTTCGGATTGGCGATGCGGAACAGATTCTGGTTCGGGATGACGATCAGGGTATCGACATGCTGCTGCAGCTCCTCGATGCCCGCATCGGCGCTGCGGCCGCGGCGATTTCCTTCGAAGCTGAACGGCTTGGTGACGACGCCCACCGTAAGGATGCCCTTGTCACGCGCCGCCTTGGCAATGACGGGAGCCGCGCCGGTGCCGGTGCCGCCGCCCATGCCGGCCGCGAGGAAGCACATGTGCGCGCCTTCCAGCGCCGCCTCGATCTCGCCAATGGCCTCTTCCGCCGCGGCCTTGCCGATCTCCGGCCGGGCGCCAGCACCCAAACCTTGCGTGATCTTCGAGCCGAGCTGAATCTTGCGATCCGCGAGGCTGTGATTGAGTGCCTGCGCGTCCGTATTGGCGACGACGAAATCGACGCCCTGCACGTCCGACTGGATCATGTTGGCGATGGCGTTGCCGCCCGCGCCGCCGACGCCGATCACGGTGATCCGCGGCCGCAATTCCTCGACTTCCGGACGGATGAAATCGATGCTCATGGCAACTCCCCTTCTCGGCCCGAACAGGGCTGGTAAATCAGTCGTAAAGCGTTTTGCACGATGCGATTCTTGGGTGCGAGCAAAATCGTCACAATCGCTCCTCGAACCTGTTAATATTCACCACGAAGCGCCGCGATCATGCGGGACAAAAGCCCTCCGGACGGCTTCGCAGCGGCCTTCGATGCGGACTTGGCGAGGCCACGGCCCAGGTCCAGCTCGTCGCTGGCCGCATAGAGCGCCAGCCCGGCCAGCGTCGTGAAGCGCGGCGAACTGTGCGCGCTGGGCATGCCGGGCAGGGATGGCCCGCCGACCCGCACGGTGCGGCCGAGCGCGCCCTGCAGATAGTCGGCAATCCCCTTCATCTCCGCGCCGCCGCCGGTGACCACCACTTGCCGGCCCACCGGACCGGAGAAACCGAGTTGTTTGAGCGCTTCGGCGATCTCCGTCGTCAGCCCCTCCAGCCGCCGGCGGATAACCGCGACCAGTTCCGCGCGGGTCGTGCGGATCGATTCCACCCCGTCCGCACCGCCCGCGATCGGCGCCAATTCGACCATGTCGTGATTGTCGCGCGGCGAAGTGTTGGCCGAGCCATATTTGGCGAGGATGCGCTCGGCCTCCGTGCGGCGCGTGCCGAAAGTGGAGGCGATATCGTCGATGATGTCGCTCATGCCGTGCGGCACGGTCTTGAGGCCGGCCAGCTGCCCGGCGGCAAAGACTGACACGTTGATGACGCCGTGGCCGAGCTCGACCAGAGCGACCCCCAGCTCGCGCTCCTCCTCGGACAGGCAGGCGCGCCCGGTCGCGACCGGCGAGGCGACGATCGCTTCGACGCCCAGATAGGCGGCCTCGACACAGCGGCGCAAATTCTCGACCGGCGCAGGCGTCGCGGCGACCACATGGATGTCGACCGCCAGCGTCTGGGCCTGCAGGCCGAGCGGCTTCTTCACGCCGTTCAGTCCGTCCAGAGTGTAAAATGCCGGCACCGCGTGCAACACCATGCGCTCGCCCGGATTGATCCCGGCGCGGCCGCCCTCGAGCAATTGGTCGATGTCGCGCTGAACGATCGACCGCCCGCCAATCTCCACCGCGACATCGGCGACATCGCTGGTCATGCCGCCGGCCGAATAGCTGACGAACACATTCTCGATCCGGGTCGCGGCAATACGCTCGGCCTGCTCGACTGCCTCGCGGATCGCGGTTTCGCAGGCCGCCATGTCGGCGATATAGCCACGCTTGACCCCCCGGCTGAGCCGCTGGCCGGTGCCGAGTATGTTCAACGTCCCTTCAGGGCCGGCCTCCGCGATCAGCGCGCAGATCTTCGATGAGCCGACGTCCAATGCTCCGACGAGCTTGCGCTGGATGGGTTGCGGGGAACGCGCCAATTCAGATTGTCCTCGAAAGATCTTGCGGCGGCTCGCCTGCGGCGGGGCCAGGCGACGATGCGGGCACACGCGCGTCCGGCGTCTGCCGGAGCTGCACGATCATCTTGCCCGCGACACGCATGTCGAAACGCAGGAAATTGCCGCCGAGCAGACCGCGCCGCTCGCTCATTTCCGCGAAGCGACGAAGCGCGTCGGCGGCTTCACGCTCGCCTTCCGGCAGCAGCAACGTTTCGCCCGTCTTGAAGCGGAAATCCCAGCGGCGGCCGCTGATCCAGGTCGCGCCTGCGAACCGGTCCCGCAAATTGGCCGCGGCGTCGAGGAGGGCATTCAGTTCGCCGAGCCGGTGTTGCGCGCCCGGGCCGACGACCAACGGCAGATCAGGCAAGGCGTCGCTACGCAGCGCCTGGAGTTCGACGCCTTCACCGTCGACCAGCCGCAATTCGCGATTATGCTGCCAGACCGCGGCCGGGACGCGCTCCTCGATCTCGACCACGAGCGTGTCGGGAAGCCGGCGATGGACGCGCACTTCCTTGATCCAGCGATATTTGGCGATCAGCCGCGCATGAATCTCGTCCAGATCGATCAGCGGCATGGCCTGCGACGGCTGGTCCAGCGCGGTCTTGGTCACGTCGGCGGGATCGAGCCGGTTGAGACCGCGCAACTCGACGCGGGTGACGGCGAAACCGGCGGCGCCGACCCGCTCGCCCACGAACGTGCCGATCTGCTGCGGCAGCCGGAAGGCGAAGGCGGTCGCGACCGCGACGACGATCAGCGCCAGGACGAACGCCCAGGTACCGAGCTTGCGCAACGTCTTCGGGCTGATCGGCAGGTGATCGAGCAGGCCGGCGGGTTTCGCCTTGCCCTTGCGCTTGGCTCCCGACGAAGCGCGGGCGGGATTGCGGCGGGTGGTGGCGGCACCACCTCTGGCGATGCGGGCGGTCATGCGCCAGTCTCCTCGTTCAGCGCCTCGGCGACGATCTGTTCGACCAGTTCCGGATAGGAAATGCCGCGATAGCGCGCTTGCTCGGGAACGAGACTGAGCGGCGTCATACCGGGCTGGGTGTTCACTTCGAGCAGATAAAGCCCCTCGACGCCCTTTTCGTCATCCCAGCGAAAATCGGACCGCGAGGCGCCGCGGCAGCCGAGCTGACGATGGGCGGCCAGGGCCATCCGCATCGCCTCGTCGCGCACCGCATCGGGAATGTCCGCCGGGCAGACATGCTCGGTCAGGCCATCCGTATATTTCGCATCATAATCGTAGAAGCCGGACTTGGGCCGCAACTCCGTCACCGCCAGCGCCTCGCCGCCGAGCACCGCCGTGGTCAGCTCGCGGCCCCGGATGAAGGGTTCGGCGAGCAATTGCTCGAAATGCTGCCACGGTCCTTCAACGTCGCGCCCGATCGGGTGGCCATGATTGCCGCCTTCGGTGACGATGGCGACACCTACCGACGAACCTTCATTGACCGGCTTCAGCACATAAGGCCGGGGCAGCGGATCCTCGACATACAGGCTTTCGCTGGCGACGACGCGTCCGGCCGGCATGCGGATGCCGTGCGGCACGAGCACCTGCTTGGTCAGCTCCTTGTCGATCGCGACAACGGAAGTGGCGAGGCCGGAGTGTGTGTAGGTCAGACCCATCAAATCCATCAGGCCCTGGACGGTGCCATCTTCGCCCGGCGTGCCGTGCAGAGCATTGAACACGACATCCGGCGCCGCCTCGGCCAGCCGCTGAGCAACATCGCGGCCCATGTCGATGCGAGTGACCCGATGCCCCCGGCTCTCCAGCGCATCAGCCACACCCGCGCCGGTGACGAGCGACACTTCCCGCTCGGCGGACCAGCCGCCCATCAACACTGCGACGTGGAGGGGATTCATGCCGGGTCTCCCACGCGCTGAATCTCCCATTCCAGTTCGACGCCGGAATGCGCCCTCACCCGCTTGCGCACTTCCTCGCCCAGCGCCTCGATGTCGGCGGCGGTGGCGTCGCCGGTGTTGAGCAGAAAGTTGGTGTGCTTCTCGCTCACCTGCGCGCCGCCGATCCGGAGCCCGCGGCAACCGGCGGCGTCGATCGCCGCCCAGGCCTTGCCCCCCGACGGATTCTTGAAGGTCGAGCCGCCGGTCTTGGAGCGCAACGGCTGCGAGGCTTCGCGCTCGCCGGCGATACGGTCCATCTCGGCCTGGATTGCGGCAGGGTCGCCCGCATGACCGCGAAACAGCGCGCCGGTGACGATCGCGCCTTCCGGCAATTCGCTGTGGCGGTAGGTATAGCCAAGGTCAGCCAGCGGCAGCGTCCTCCGCGCGCCCGAGCGGAGCACGACCTCCGCCTCGACCAGCACGTCCTTGACCTCGCGGCCATAGGCGCCGCCGTTCATGCGGACGAAGCCGCCGACCGTGCCGGGAATCGAGCGGAGGAATTCGAGGCCAGCGATGCCCGCATCCCGCGCGGTCGAGGAAACGAGAATGCCGCTCGCCCCGCCGCCGCAGGTCAGGGTCATGCCATCTGCGACAACCTTGGCGAACGCCTTGCCGAGCCGCACGACAACACCCCGCACGCCGCCATCGCGGACGATCAGATTGGAGCCGAGACCAAGCCCCATCACCGGCACCGCCGGATCGAGATCGGCGAGGAAATCGGACAGATCGTCCACATCCGCCGGCTCGAACAGCCATTCCGCCGCTCCGCCCGCCTTGAACCAGACGAGCGGCGCCAGCGGCGCGTTCGCCGTCAGCTTGCCGCGCACGCGGGGGAGGGTGGCGACGTTCACCGCGCCGCCCTCGCCGCGCAAATGCCGTCGGCCAAACCCGCAGCCCATTTCGTGATGTCGCCGGCACCCAGGCAGATGATCATGTCGCCGGGCGCGGCGAGATCGCGCAGGGCCGCGCAGGCTTCGTCGATCGAGCCGACGACCTGCGCGGCGCGATGGCCACGCTCCTTCAGGCCCTCGACCAGAGCCACGCTGTCCGCGCCCTGGATCGGCTGTTCACCAGCCGTGTAGACCGGCGCGACCAGCACCACGTCAGCATCGTTAAAGGCGCCCTGAAACTCATCCATCAAGGCATGCAGGCGGGTGTAGCGGTGCGGTTGGACCAAAGCGATCACCCGGCCCTCCGCCCCCTCACGCGCTGCCGACAGCACGGCTTTGATCTCGACCGGATGGTGGCCGTAATCGTCGATGATCGTCGCACCGTCGATCTCGCCGACCTTGGTGAAGCGGCGCTTCACCCCGCCGAAATGCTCGAAGCCATGCGCCACCACTTCGTCGGAGATGCCCATCTCCAGCGCAACGCCGATCGCGGCCAGCGCGTTCTGGACATTGTGGCGGCCGGGCATGGGCAGCGTAACACCCTCGATCACCCGCACGTCGCCATGGCGGTCGCGCACCGACACATCGAAGCGGTTGCCGCCGGGATAGGGTTCGACATTGTCGCCACGCACATCGGCCTGCGCCGCGAAGCCGTAAGTCACGATCCGCCGGTCGCGCAGCCGCGGAATGATAGACTGCACTTCGGGATGATCGACGCATAGCAAAGCCGCGCCGTAGAAAGGCACATTCTCGACGAACTCGACGAAGGCGTCCTTCACCTGGTCGAAGCCGCCATAATGATCGAGATGCTCGGGATCGATGTTGGTCACCACCGCGACCGTGCCGTCGAGCCGCAGAAACGAACCGTCGCTCTCGTCCGCCTCGACCACCATCCATTCGGAAGAACCCAGCCGGGCGTTGGAACCGTAGGCGTTGATGATGCCGCCGTTGATAACCGTGGGATCGATCCCGCCCGCGTCGAGCAAGGCGGCGATCATCGACGTGGTCGTGGTCTTGCCGTGCGTACCCGCGACCGCAACGGTGCGCTTCAGCCGCATCAGTTCGGCCAGCATCTCGGCCCGGCGCACCACCGGCACTCGCCGCTCGTAAGCCGCCTCGACCTCGGGATTGTCGCGCTTCACCGCGGTCGAGATCACCACCACTGCAGCTTCCGCGACATTGTCGGCGCTGTGGCCTATGGTGACGGGGATGCCGAGCTTCCGCAGCGCCTCGATCCTGTAGCCCTCGGCTGCGTCCGAACCCTGCACCTGATAGCCCAGGATGTGCATCACCTCGGCAATGCCGGACATGCCGATGCCGCCAATCCCCACGAAGTGGATGATGCCGATCTCGGTCGCGAGCCGGTCGGCCTTGGCATGACGCAGAGCGATCATGCGGGCACTCCGTCGCCGATCGGCCGGCGGATCTTGGCCCGCACGTCCTGCTGGACCGGAATGACCTCCGACCCATCGTCGCCGATCCGCTCGACCAGATCGGCCAGTTTCTGGGTGGCGAGCGGATGACCGACCGACGCGGCGCGGCCGGCGGCATTGGCGAGCGCGGCCGGGGCCAGCCCAAGCTTCTGCATCTGCTTGCCGAGCTCAACCGGCGTGAAGCGCGACTGCGGGATGACGCGAGCGCCGCCGGATTTCGCCATTTCGCGCGCATTCGCGGTCTGGTGATCGTCCGTCGCACTGGGCAGCGGGACAAGAATGGCGGGCCGTCCGGCCGCGGTCAGCTCCGCGATCGTCGAGGCGCCGGCGCGGGCGATGACGAGATGCGACCAGGCCAGACGGGCCGGCAGGTCCTCCATATAGGTGGCGAGGTCGGCCGGAATCTCCGCCTTGGCATAGCGGGCGCGGACATCCTCGATATCCTCCTCCCGGCATTGCTGAGTGACCTGCAGGCGGCGACGGAAATGTTCGGGCAGCAGGCTCAACGCCTCCGGCACCACTTCGCCGAGCACCGACGCACCCTGGCTTCCACCGGTCACCAGCAAGCGGAAAATACCGTCGTCGCTCAGCAGCGGATAAGGCTCGGCCCGCAACGCCAGCACTTCCTCGCGCACCGGATTGCCGACCAGTTCCACCTTGTCCTGCGCCCGCGACGGCAGGCGATCGACCTGTTCGTAAGCGGTGGCGACCGCGTCGACCTTGCCCGCCATCAGCCGGTTGACCCGGCCGAGCACCGCATTCTGCTCGTGGATCGCGGTCGCAATGCTCATCTTGCGCGCCGCCAGCAAAGCCGGGAGCGCCGGATAGCCGCCGAAGCCGATCACCGCTGAAGGCTCGACCGTCTCATAGAGCCGCATCGCCATTGCCCGGCCGGTCATGATCGCACGGAAGGCCTTGAACGCCTTGATCGGATTCTTGCTCATCCGCCCGGCGGGCAGAACGTGGACAGGCACCCGGTCGAACAGGCCCGGGATGCGCGAGCCGCGCTCGTCGGTGATCAGCGCGACATGATGGCCGCGGCTCATCAATTCATGCGCCAGCGCATGCGCCGGAATCATATGACCGCCGGTGCCACCGGCGGCGAGGACAAAGTGGCGGGTGGGGCGAGTGCTCATGTGTCGGCTTTCCACCGCACGACGTAGGGCGAGCGGTCTTTGAACGGGTTGCGCCGGGTGAAGGCAAGCAGCAGGCCGAAGCCGATCGACAGCGCGATCAACGAAGAGCCGCCGTAGGAGATGAAGGGCAAGGTCATGCCCTTGGACGGCAGCAGATGCACGTTCACCGCCATGTTGATCACCGCCTGCAGGCCGATCTGCACGGCCAGGCCGCCTGCGGCCAGGATCGTGAACTGATCCTCCACCCGCAGCATGCGGATCAGCACCCGCGCGATGATCGCGAAATAGAGGATGGCGATGGCCAGGCAGGCGATCATGCCGAATTCCTCGCCGATCACCGAGAAGATATAGTCGGTGTGCGGCTCCGGCAGGGCAAATTTGCGCGTCCCCGCGCCCGGCCCGAGGCCAAACAGGCCGCCCGAGGTCAGCGTGTTCAAAGCCGCGTCGGTCTGGCCGCTCTCACCCTCGCCGAACAGGAAGCTGTTGATGCGGGTCGTCGCGACCGGATAGAAAAGATAGGCCGCGACCAGCACCCCGACGCCACCGCCCGCGAGCATGTAGAGATATTTCAGCCGCGCGCCGGACAGCGTCAGCAGGGCCACGAAGGTGAGCGCGAAGATCACCGTCTCGCCGAAGTTCGGCTGGCGCATCAAGGCGAAGGCGATGATGCCGGTGATCGCCACGCTCGCCCACACCATCGGCTGGCCCAGGCTGGCGTCGCGCTGCTTGAGCGACAGCAGCCAGGCGATCGAGACGACGTAGAGCGGCTTCAGGAACTCCGACGGCTGCACGAGCGTGAACTTCAGGTCGATCCAGCGCACCGCGCCATTCCGCTCCGCGCCGATCAGCGGCACGGCGATCAGCAGCAGCACACCCAGCCCGGCCCCGATCAAGGCGAGCCGGCGCGCCCATATGTTGGGCAGCATCGACACCGCGATCATCACCGGCACGGCGATGGCGAGCCACATCAATTGCTGCGTGAAAAAGCGCAAAGGCGGATATTGCACGTCGCCGTGCGACAGGCGCTCCGACGCGGCGGGCGAGGCGGCGGCGACGGCGATCAGGCCGATCGCGATCAGCATTGCCACCATCAGCAGCAGCACGCGGTCGGTTTCCCAGAACCAGCGGCCGACCGCCGTCAGGTCCGAACGATCGCCCCAGCGCTTGCGATGCGGCTTGCGGGCGCGTTCCGCCGCCGGGTCCACAATCTTCATGGCAGAGCCTCAACAGCGGCGCGGAAGGCATCGCCGCGCGCCTCGAAATCCTTGAACTGGTCGAAAGAGGCGCAGGCCGGGGACAGCAGCACCACCTCGCCCGCTCTAGCGGCGGCGGCGGCGTCCGTCACCGCCCGCGCCAGCGTTTCGGCTTCCGTAACAGGCACCCTGCCGCGCAAAAGCTGCGCGAACATCGGCCCGGACGACCCGATCGTGTAGGCGGCGCGGACATGGTCCAGATGCTGTTCGCACGGGCCGAGGCTCTCCGTCTTGGCCAGCCCGCCGAGGATCCAGTGAATATGCGGATAGGCCGCGAGCGCAGGCGCGGCGCTGTCGGGGTTGGTCGCCTTGCTGTCGTTGACGAACAGCACGCCATCGCGGTCGCGCACGCGCTGCATGCGGTGGGGGAGACCGGGATAGGTTTGGAGGGCCTCCGCGATCTGCTCGACTGCCACGTCGAGAAACTGCGCAACAGCCGCGGCAGCTTGCGCATTCTGGAGGTTATGCGGGCCTTGGAGGGCAGGCCAATGGTGCTGATCGCCGTCGATCATTCTCTCCAGAGCCGCCATCGCGTCGCTTCCGACCAAAGCGAGCGTCAGCTCTGAGATATGCGCGCGCATCGATCCTTGGGGGCGCTCATCATCCTCGTCGAAGATAATCGCGGTTCGGTCTCTGCGCTGCATCTCGAACAGCCGCGCCTTCGACGCAGCATAGGCCTCGAAGCTCTCATACCGGTCGAGATGATCCGGGGTGACATTGAGCAGCACCGCGACGTCGCAATCGAGGGTGCGGGTCAGGTCGATCTGGTAGCTGCTGAGCTCCAGCACATAGACGCCGCCTTCCGGCAGTGGCTCCTGGCCGAGGATGGCGAGGCCGATATTGCCGCCCATCAGGCTCGGCACGCCAGCAGTCTCAAGGATGTGGTGGACCAATGCGGTTGTGGTGGACTTGCCGTTGGTGCCGGTAATGCCGACCACCTTGTGCGGCGGCAACTCCGGCCGCGCCTGCGCGAACAGTTCGATGTCGCCGATGATGGGCACGCTGTGCGCGGCGGCGTGGGCGGCTATCGGATGGCGATTGAGCGGCAGGCCCGGCGTGACGACGACCGCCTCGAAACCAGCGAGGTCGAGGGTGAGCGGATCGGCGAAGCTGAGCTTTTCCCTCTCCCCTTCAGGGGAGA
>DDTH01000001.1:0-56261 GCA_002344055.1 Sphingomonadales bacterium UBA2369 | reverse complement strand
ACCCTCTCCCCTGAAGGGGAGAGGGTTGAGTGAAGCTCGCGCTCCCTCATCCGCATCCCACGCCACCACTTCCGCGCCGCTCGCCAGCAGCGCGTCCACCGTCGTGCGCCCGCTGCGGCCGAGGCCGAGGACGGCATATTTCTTTCCGGCCCAGGCGCGCGCCGTGATCACCGCAGCTTCAGCGTGGCGAGGCCGGCCAGCGCCAGCACGAAGGCGACGATCCAGAAGCGGATGACAACGGTCGGTTCGCTCCAGCCCTTCTGTTCGTAATGATGATGGATCGGCGCCATCTTGAAGACGCGGCGGCCGGTGCGCTTGTACCAGAAGACTTGGATGATCACGCTGACCGCCTCCAGCACGAACAGCCCGCCGACCACCGCCAGCACGATCTCATGCTTGCTCGCGACCGCGATCGCACCGAGCGCGCCGCCGAGCGCGAGACTGCCTGTGTCGCCCATGAACACCGCTGCCGGGGGCGCATTGAACCACAGGAAAGCGAGGCCCGCGCCGACGATGGCCAGGCACAGCACAGTCAGGTCGCCCGCCCCCGGCACATGCGGGATGCCGAGATAATTCGCATAGATCGCGTTGCCGACCAGATAGGTGATCAGCACGAAGGCCAGGCAGGCGATGATCACCGGCATGGTCGCCAGCCCGTCAAGTCCATCGGTCAGGTTCACCGCATTGCCCGCGCCGACAATCACGAAGGCGCCGAACACCACATAAGGGAAATTGACGAGCCAGGCCGGTCCGTCGAACGGCAAAGCCAGGCTGAACAGCGGCTCGCGCAGGAACGGCACGTACAGGTCCGGCCCGGCATTGTGGACGATGATGCCCACGCCCACGCCCGCGACCAGGAATTCGGCGAGCAGGCGGACCTTTGCGGAAACGCCCTTATGGTGGCTCTTCGTCACCTTGGCGTGATCGTCGAGATAGCCGATCCCGCCGAAGCCGGCGACGATGATGATGCAGGCCCACAGATACGGATTACGGAAGTCCATCCACAGCAGCATCGCAATGGCGACGCTGGTCAGGATCATCAGCCCGCCCATGGTCGGCGTGCCGCGCTTGGCGAGGTGACTTTGCGGGCCGTCGTCGCGGATCGGCTGACCCTTGCCCTGACGAACGCGCAGCCAGCCAATGAACTTGGGGCCGATCAGCAGACCGATGACAAGCGCGGTGACGGTGGCGCCGCCGGCCCGGAAGGTGATGTAGCGGAAGAGGTTCAGCACCCCTTCGAACTCGAAATATTGGGCGAGCAGGAGGAACATCAGGCCGCCTCCTCCGCCAGTTCTTCGACCAGGCGGGAAAGCCCGATGGCGTTCGAGCCCTTCACCAGGATCGCATCGCCAGGCCGGATGCGACCGCGCAGAGCTGCGATGGCGGCCGAGGCGTCGGGCACCTCTTCATGCTCGATCCCCTCGGGCAGCGCGCGGGCGAGCGGGTCCATTTCGTCCCCCACCAAAATCGCGCAATCCACTTCGGCGGCGGCGATCGGCGCGGCCAGCGCGGCATGTTCCCGCGCCGAATGGGCGCCCAGTTCGCGCATCGTGCCGAGCACGGCGATGCGGCGCCCCCGCACCTTTTCCGCGCCCAGCACCGCGAGCGTCGCGGCCATCGACGCCGGATTGGCGTTGTAACTTTCGTCGATCAGCAACGCCTCGCCGCCCGCGACCGGAATGAGGTGGCGCGCGCCGCGGCCTTTCAGGCCCGGCAATTCGGCCAGCGCCAGCGCGGCGAGTCCCAGATCGCCGCCGGCCGCCTGCACTGCCGCCAGCACCGCCAGCGCGTTCAGCACCATATGCTCGCCCGGCTGACCGATGGTGAAGCTCAATTGCGCGTCGCCGATTTTCGCGGTGGCCAGGGTCCCCGCGGCGGTCGGTACGTGATAGGTCACGCGTGCATCGGCGCCCTCGCCCAGGCCGAAGGTCACGACCCTCGCACCCGCGCGTTCCGCCGCCGCGCGCAGACGGTCATAATAGGGGCTGTCGAACGGGATGATCGCCGTTCCGCCCGGCTCCAGCCCCTCGAACACCTCCGCCTTGGCGTCGGCGATCGCCTCCATGCTGCCCAGATGCTCGATGTGGGCGGAAGCGATGGTGTTGATGATCGCGACATGCGGCCGCGCGAGCCTTGTATGGTCCGCAATCTCGCCCGCATGGTTCATGCCCATTTCGAACACGCCGAAGCGGCTGTCCGCCGGCATCCGCGCGAGGCTCAGCGGCACGCCGGTATGATTGTTGTAGCTCTTCACCGAACGATGCACTCGATCCTGCGCGCCGCGCTCGAGGGCAGTGTAGAGCGTCTCCTTCACGGTGGTTTTGCCGACCGAGCCGGTGACCGCGATGATCGTCGCATCGGTCCGCGCGCGCGCGGCGCGGCCGAGATCGTTCAGCGCCTTCGTCGTGTCGGCGACCAGGATATGCGGCGCATCGACCGGCTCGGAAACGAGCAGACCGGCCGCGCCGGAGGCGATCGCCTGGCCGGTGAAACGGTGGCCGTCGGTCGCCTCGCCCTTCAGCGCCAGGAACAGGTCGCCCGGGCCGATCTCGCGGGAGTCGAAGGCGACGCCGGTGACCGCGAAGTCGGCGGAGGCACTGCCGCCCGTCGCTGCGGCAAGGTCTTGGGAAGTCCAGAGGGGAGTCTGCCGGGTTCCGCGCCCGTCATGATGCACATTCCCGCGCCACCGCCACATCGTCGAATGGCAGAACGCGGTCCCCCACGATCTGTCCCTGCTCATGGCCCTTGCCGGCGAGCAGGACGATGTCGCCCTCGCCCGCCGCCTCGATCGCGGCGGCGATGGCTTCGCGGCGCCCGCCGACCTCGCGCGCATCCGGTGCGCCGCGCAGGATTTCGCGGCGGATCTCCGCCGGCTCCTCGCTGCGCGGATTGTCGTCGGTGACGATCACCAGATCCGACAGCCGCGCCGCGACCGCACCCATTTCCGCCCGCTTACCGACATCGCGGTCACCGCCCGCGCCGAACACGGTGATCAGCCGGCGCGCGGTATGCGGCCGCAGCGCCGCGATCGCCGCCTCGATCGCGTCCGGCGTGTGCGCATAATCCACATAGACCGGCGCCCCCGCGCGGGTGATCACGGCCCGCTCCAGCCGCCCCCGCACCGGGTGGACGCGCGACAGATTGGCGAGGGTCTGGACCAGTTCGCCGCCGGTCGCGATCACCAGGCCCGCCGCCGTCAGGGCGTTCGACGCCTGGTAGGCCCCGATCAGATTGAGCGCGACCTTGTGGCGCCTGCCCTCCGCCTCGACGATCATCGTCTGCCCGAGCTGGGTCGAAACCCGCTCGATCAGGCGCAACGTTTCGCCGGCAGCGCCGACGGTGATGATCTTCAACCCCCGCGCCTGCGCCCGGGCGATCACGTCCGCCGATTTCGGATCGTCGGCCCAGATCACCGCCGTTCCGTCCGGCGCGACGACCTCGTCGATCAGCCGCATCTTCGCGGCGAAATAGGTCGGCATGTCGCCATGATAATCGAGATGATCGCGGCTGAAATTGGTGAAGGCGGCGGCGTCGATCCGCGGCCCTTCCGTGCGATACTGGTCGAGGCCGTGGCTGGAAGCTTCGAAGGCGGCATGGGTGATGCCCATCTTCGCCAGCCCGGCCATGTTCGACAGGAAGGTGACGATGTCCGGCGTGGTCAGGCCTGTCGTCACCTGCTCGTCGGCCGTGGTCACGCCCAGCGTCCCGATGCTCGCCGACGGATGCCCGGCCATCCGCCACAATTGCCGGGTCAACTCGACGTTCGACGTTTTGCCGTTGGTGCCAGTGACCGCGACGATCGTCTTCGGCAAAGGCTGGAAGAAGCGGGCGGCGAGATCGGCGAAGGCCTTGCGCGGTTCGTCGGCGGCGATGTGGACCGCCCCTTCAACCACAGCCTCCGGCCGCGCGACCACCGCGACTGCGCCGGCCCCAACTGCCGCCGGGATGAAATGCTCGCCATTGAAGCGCGCGCCGCGAAACGCGCCGAACACCGTCCCGCGCGCGACCTTGCGGTGATCGATGGCGAAGCCGGTGACCTGCGTCCGGTCATCGGTGCCGGTCAGAGCGCCGAGGCGCATCAGTCCGCCGAGGCCCCCTCCACGAGGTGGCGCATTCCGGAAAGGTCGATGTCCTGCGTCGCGCTCGGGATGATGCCCAGCAAGCCGCCCACGCGCGCGATCACCCGGGAAACGACCGGTGCGGCGGTCCAGGCTGCGGTGGTCTGGCCCGCGGTTTCGGCATTGGCCTGCGGCGAATCCAGCATTACCACCACGACATAGCGGGGACGGTCCATCGGGAAGGCGGCGGCGAAGGTGGAGACGTTCACGGTCCGCGAATAGCCCGCACCGCCCTCGCCCGCTTTCTCGGCAGTGCCGGTCTTGCCACCGACGCGGAAGCCCTCCGCCTCCGCTTTGCGGCCGGAACCGTTGGTCACGATCAGGCGCAGCATCTGCCGCATCTTGTAGCTGGTTTCGGCGGTGAACACACGCTCGCCCGCCGGAATCTGGTCGCCGGTCCGCTTCAGCAGGGTCGCCGGGCGATAGACACCGCCATTGACCAGAGTCGCATAGGCATTGGCGAGATGCAGCGGCGTCACCGCGATGCTGTGGCCGAACGAAGTCGTCAGGATCGTGCCCCGGTCCCAGCGCCGCGGGTAGAGTGTACCGGCGCGATTATGCAGCTCGATCGCGGGTCGCTCGTGGAAGTGCAGGCTGCGGAACAACGCGTCCATCCGCTCTCCGCCAAGCCGCTCGCCCATCCGCGCGGTCGCGACGTTGGAGGATTTGGTCAGGATTTCCGGCACGGTCAGCCAGCGCCCAGCCGGGTGGCTGTCGCCAATGCGGTGGCGGCCCAGCGTCAGCGCGGAGACGGCATCCCAGCGTTCGCCCGGCGTGGTCACACCTGCATCGAGCGCTGCAGCGACGGTCAGCGGCTTGAAGGTCGAACCCAGTTCGTACACGCCTTCGATCGACGGGTTCGGCAGGCTGGCCTGATCCTCCGGGCGGATCGCATTGGGATTGAAGGTCGGGGCGGACGCCAAGGCGACGATCTCGCCGGTATCGACATCGAGCACGATGCCGGTGCCGCCGCGCGCATTCAGGCTGGTCATCGCCCGGCCGAGCTCTTCCTCCATCGCCGCCTGCACGCGCGTGTCGATCGACAATTCAAGTGCGCGCCCGCTCGCCGCCCGCGCCGTCAACTGGTCCGCCTGCGTCCTCTCCAGGCCGCCACTCGGCTGACCGTCGATACCGACCCAACCCAGCACATGGCCGCCCAGCGCGCCCTGCGGATAGAGCCGCTCCGGCTCGCGCCCGAAGGTGATGCCCGGGTCGCCGAGCGCGTTCACCGCCTGCACCAGGGCCGGCTCGGCGCGGCGCTTGATGTAGGTGAAACGGCCGCCGTGATTCAGCTTGTCGAGATACCAGGCCGCACTCTGCTCGGGCATCAGTTCGTTGAGGCGCGCGGCCAGTTCGGTCTTGTCGCCGATGATGTTGGCCGGCTGCACGCCGATCGTCCACGTGTCGATCGTCGTCGCCAGCACGACGCCATTGCGATCGACGATGTCGGCGCGCGGTGCGTTCGCGGCCGCCGCGGCCCTGCCGCCTTCGCCACCGCTGAAAATCTGCAACTGTGCAAGCCGGGCGGAAATGAGAAAGATCGCCCCGGCGAACAGCAGCATCACCAGCATCAGCCGCTCATAGGCGATGCCGGTGCGCGCCTCCTCTTCCGGCGGCTCTGCTGCGATGACGGAGGCGGCGAGCGTCGCCATCAGCGTGGACGGCCGGCCGTGCGCTCGCTCCCACGCTCACTGCGCGCGCGACTGTCGAGGTCGCGCAGCGTGCTTTCATTCACCAGGGAAGCAGTGCGGCGGGTCGGCGCCGCAGCCTCGACGCGCGGAGCGCGGGCGGCGGTACGGATCGGCTCGCGCGGCTCGGCATTACCGGTCACCGCCGCGCGGCGCAGCATCGGCTCGGCCGGACGCTCGGCGGAGCGTTCGGCACTGGCCTGACGGACGGCCGGGCGCTGGGGCGCGGCAGCCGGTGCGGATGCCTGGACGGCGCGCGGCAAGGCGGGCGCGGCTGCGGGGCCTTCGGCCATGCGCACCGGCGCTTCCATCGCCGGGGTGCTGGCCGGCGCCTGCAGGCTCGCAAGGCTGACCTCATCCTCGATGAACTGGCTCGCGGTCGGCGCGGCGAAGCCGAAATCGGCCGAAGCCCAATGCTGCAGCTGGTGGACCCGGCCGCGCGTGCCGATCTCCGTCTTCAAAATCTGGATCGAGCGCTCGGTGCGCTGAATCTGCGCGTCCAGCGCGGCAAGCCCCGCGCGCTCCTCCGCCACCTTCGACGACAGGATGTAGCAGGTAAGCGCCGCGCCACCGATCGCGGCCACCCAGACCACCGACGTGAACCTGCGAGCGATCATGACCTCGTCTCCTTCGCTGGGTTGTTATGCGATGGCGCCCCAGTGCGCCGGGCCGCGCGCAACGTCGCCGAACGCGCGCGCGGATTACTCGCGACTTCCGCCTCGCCGGGGCGAACCGGCTTGGCGACGTCGCTGAAGGTTGGCTCGGGTCCCGTATCGTTGAGGGGGAGATGCCGGGAACCCGAACCGGTGAGACCGCCTCGCGCCTTGAGGAAGCGCTTCACGATGCGGTCTTCGAGGGAATGAAACGTCACGACCGCGAGCCGGCCGCCGGGGCGCAGCACTTGCTCCGCCGCCTCGAGGCCCTCTTCCAGCTCGCTCAATTCGTCATTCACGGCGATGCGCAGCGCCTGGAAGGTCCGGGTCGCCGGATCCTTCTTCATGCCGGCATGATGGCCCAGCGCCTTGCGCACCACGTCCGCCAGCTCGCCGGTGCGGGTCAGCGGACGCGCGGCGACGATCGCGCGGGCAACCCGCCGCGACTGTTTCTCCTCGCCATAATGATAGAGGATGTCGGCCAGCTCAGCCTCGTCCGCGCCATTGACGATGTCGGCGGCGCTCCGGCCCTCCGGCGTCATCCGCATGTCGAGATCGCCGTCGCGCAGGAAGGAGAAGCCGCGCTCGCCCTGATCAAGCTGCATGGACGACACGCCGATGTCGAGCGTGACGCCGTCCACCGTCTCGACACCGCGGTCGCGAAGCGCCTGACGCATCCGGGAGAAACGCTCCGGAACCAGCGTCAGGCGCCCCCCGCTCGCAGCCACGACGTCTTCGCCGGCTTCGATCGCCTGGGGGTCGCGATCGAAAGCGAAAACGCGGGCCGCGCCTTTCTCAAGCATGGCCTTGCTGTAGCCGCCCGCGCCGAACGTGCCGTCGACATGCGTCTCGCCGGGGGCAATGGCGAGCGCTGCGACGGCTTCGTCCATCAGGACGGGGATGTGAGACGCGGTGGCGGTCATGCGCCCTTCCGTTCCTCGAGCAGATCGGCGGCCAGCGCGCTCAGCGCCTTCGACTTGCTCTTGAACGCGATCCACGGATTCCAGATCTGGAACTCGGCGCCCATGCCGATGAACATGGCGAGATCGTCGATATCGGCGCGGCGCTTCAGCCGGGGCGGCATCAGGATTCGGCCGGAAGTGTCGTAGGGGACGTCGGAGGTGCCGGCGAAAATGCCGGCCTGCATGTCGAGCTCGGCAAAGGGGTCAGGGTTGTCGCCCAGCCTGGTCTCGGCGCGATCGTACATCACCGCGCTGTGGTTGCTGTCATAGCCGACGAGGCACTGGAATTCAGGGTGAAGCGAGAGGACCAGAACCTTCTCGTCGGAGCGGCGCTCGATCTTCTGACGGATGAACGCGGGCACGGACAGACGCCCTTTGACGTCTACCGCGTTCAACGCGCTCCCCCTGAAGAACTGCTCCCGATCCAATTTGGTCTCGCCCCCAAACACGCGACTCTCCCGTCCGCAAGGCGAGCTTCGCCACGCGGCTCCACGCCGTTTTCACGAGATGAACGGGAAACGCCCCTGACTGGAGGTCTGGGGATAATGCAGAATGCTTAAGAAAAAAAGGGGATGGCGTGCCTTTTTTGGGGATTTCATGCACGCCTATGGGGAGGATTTGGGTATTCGCGGTCTGTTCCCTACAGATGTTCTTATGTTGTTCTCGCTGAATAGCCTTGTGGATAAAGTTGTTACTGGCCGATCCCCAGAATCGGCATGAGACTCGGCACCGGCCGTTCGCGCGTGCACATTACGCCGCTGCCGCCCGGTCATTTCGGAACCGGCTGGGTCTGGTTGAGGGCGGCGCCGTTGCTGGTCGTGTCAGCATTTCCGGGCGCCACGCCCAGTTCCGCGAGCGGCTCTTTGGGTGCATCCGCCTGGCCGTTCAGCGCGGCCCCACTATTGGCGGTGACGGGCAAATCGTTTTCGGGCGTTCCCGCCAGAAAGGTCGCGAGCAGCACCGCGACGAAGACGAAGCCGAGACCGGTCAGGCCGATGCGGACCCGCTGCATGCCGTCTCTTCCTCCGTCGCGGGGGCCGGGTGTTGGTCCGATCACAGGCGCCGTCATGGTGTTGCCACATGACGTAAACGGTTCGCAAGATCAACGAATCGCTTGACCTGACGCCGTTCGGACTCAATTGCCCCGCCCATGACTCATCTTCGTTTGCTCGCCGCGGCCCCGATTGCCGCCCTGCTCTCTCTTGCTGCCTGCAACTCCGAACCGGAGAAAGTCGGCCAGGCCAAGGATCCGATGGCCGAAGAGCTCAAGAACGCGCCGCCGGTCGAATTGCCGCCCGCCATGGTCGCCCGCACCTATCGCTGCTCGGACAACAGCCTCGTCTATGCCGATTTCTCGGCCGACGGTCAGTTTGCCCGCATCGGCACCAGCCAGACGGACCGCGTTCGCGTGAACGCAGCCGAGGCCAACCGCACTTATTCGGGCGAAGGCTATACGATCAGCGCCAATGCCGAGGATGCCCGCATCAAGGTGCCGGGCAAGTCCGAGCAGAGCTGCCGCGCGCACAACCGCTAAGCCGCGCTCCCTTATTTTCAAAAGGCCGGTCCGGATCATCCGGGCCGGCCTTTTTCTTGTCCGCCGCTTCCACCTCGCCGGACCATCGCCTAGAGCGCCCGGGCATGAGCGAAATCACCCCGCAAATCGTCGCCGACCATGGCCTCAGCCCCGAAGAATATGAGCGCGTCCTGCACGCGCTGGGGCGTGAGCCGAACCTGACCGAGCTCGGCATCTTCTCGGTGATGTGGAGCGAGCATTGCTCCTACAAGTCATCCCGCATCCATTTGAAGAAGCTGCCGACGACCGCGCCGTGGGTGATCTGCGGCCCCGGCGAGAATGCCGGCGTGATCGACATTGGCGATGGTGACGCCGCTATCTTCAAGATGGAGAGCCATAACCACCCCTCCTACATCGAACCCTATCAGGGCGCGGCGACGGGCGTGGGCGGGATCCTGCGCGACGTCTTCACCATGGGCGCGCGGCCGGTCGCCAATCTGAACGCGCTGCGCTTCGGCAGCCCCGATCATCCGAAGATGAAGCATCTGATCGCCGGCGTCGTCGCCGGGATCGGCGGCTACGGCAATTGCGTCGGCGTGCCCACCGTGGGCGGCGAGGTGAATTTTCACCCGGCCTATGACGGCAACATCCTGGTCAACGCGATGACCGTCGGCGTCGCAAAGGCCGGCAGGATTTTCTATTCGGCCGCGGCGGGGATCGGCAATCCGGTCGTCTATGTCGGCAGCAAGACCGGCCGCGATGGCATCCACGGCGCCACCATGGCGAGCGCGGATTTCGGCGAGGACGCCGACGCCAAGCGCCCGACCGTGCAGGTCGGCGATCCGTTCACCGAGAAATTGCTGATCGAGGCCTGCCTGGAACTGATGGCCTCCGACGCGATCGTCGCCATCCAGGACATGGGCGCGGCCGGCCTCACCTCCTCCAGCGTCGAAATGGCGAGCAAGGGCGGCGTCGGCATCGAACTGATCATGGACCAGGTGCCCTGCCGCGAAACCGGCATGACGCCCTATGAGATGATGCTGTCCGAAAGCCAGGAGCGCATGCTCATGGTGCTCAAGCCCGGCCGCGAAGCCTTTGCCGAAGCGATTTTCCGCAAATGGGAACTGGATTTCGCGGTGATCGGCACGGTCACCGATACCGGCCGCATGGTGCTGAAATGGCAGGGTGCGACCGTCTGCGACATCCCGCTCGGCCCGCTGGCGGACGAGGCCCCACTCTACGACCGCCCGTCCCTCACGCGGGAGGAATACAAAGCTTGGGCGCAGGTGAAGCCGCTCGGCGACATGCCGGAAAGCACCGATATCGCCGCGGACCTGCTGAAGCTGATGGCCTCCCCCGACATCGCCAGCCGCCGCTGGATCTACGAGCAATACGACCCGAAGGTCGGCGGGGACACCATCCAGACCGGCGGCGACGCGGCGGTCGTGCGCGTCCACGGCACGCAAAAGGCGCTCGCCATCACCACCGATTGCACGCCGCGTTATTGCTATGCCGACCCCTATGAAGGCGGCAAGCAGGCCATCGCGGAAGCCTATCGCAACCTCTGCGCGGTCGGCGCGCGGCCGCTGGCGGTCACCAACTGCCTGAACTTCGCCAACCCCCAGCGCCCCGAAATCATGGCGCAGATCACCGGCTGCCTCGAAGGCATGAGCGAAGCCTGCCGCGCCCTCGATTTCCCGATCGTGAGCGGCAATGTCAGCCTCTACAATGAGAGCAAGGCGACGGGCGGCGGCAGCGCCATCCTGCCCACGCCTGCGATCGGCGGCGTCGGCCTGCTCGGCGATTGGAGCCGGTCTATCGGTGCCTGCTTCAAGGAAGAAGGCCTCGCCCTCGTCCTGCTCGGCCATTCCACCGGCCATGTCGGCCAGTCGCTCTGGCTACGCGAGATCCATGGCCGCGAAGATGGCGCTGCCCCACCGGTCAATCTGGCGGTCGAGCGCCGCCTCGGCGAATTGCTGCAGACCCTGATCGGCGCGGGCCAGGTCGCTTCGGTGCATGACATTTCTGACGGGGGCGCGCTGGTGGCCATCGCGGAGATGGCGCTTGCCGGCGGCATCGGCGTCGAGACAGGCCTGCCCAATGTTCCCAATCCCGCCGCGATCCTGTTCGGCGAGGATCAGGGCCGCGCCCTCGTCGCCACAAGCGATCCAGAAAGCGTGATCGCGCAGGCGAGCGCCGCAAACCTGTTCTCTGCACGGATCGGCACGACTGGTGGCGACACCGTCTCCGGTCCTGGCTTCTCGGTGTCACTAACCGACCTCCGGCGCGCGCATGAAGGCTTCTTCCCGGCGCTGATGGACGGCTAGTTCCTTCGCGCCCATCAAGCCTGGCTTGGCGGCAAGGCCCGGCTTGACCTTCGTGTAACAAACGGACAGCTTGCGGGCGGGCCGGCTCGATAGAGAGAAGCCGCCATGCGCCTCGCCCGCCCAATCATCACCGCCACCTTCGTGGCCGGTACGCTCGACATCATCGCCGCGATCGTGATGACAATCATCAACGGCCGCCGCGGCGTCGACCAGATGCTCGGGGGCGTCGCCTCCGGCCCCTTCCCCAGCGCACCGGACAGCGGCCCAGGCGCCGTCGCGCTGGGCCTCACCGTCCACTTCGCGCTGATGGCGATCATGGCCGCCATCTACGTCGCCGCCGCATCGCGCATGCCCGCGCTCCGGCGCCAGCCGATCCTCTGGGGCGCCCTCTACGGCGTCGCCACCTACATCGTCATGAACCTGCTGGTCGTCCCGATCCGCTTCACCGGCGCACCGGCTTTGCCCGCAAGCTGGCTCGGCTTCGGCTCGCAATTCGCCTTCCACATCTTCCTGGTCGGCATCCCCATCGCCCTGATCGCGGCGCGGGCCTTGTCCGGCGGGTCGCACGGCGCCTTGCGATGAACCCGCTCGACCTGGACCGGCTCGCCATGCTCGAGGCGGCGGCCACGCCTGGCCCCTGGCATGTCGCCCGCGCCGATGACATCGGCTCCATGCCCGCCATCGATCTCGTCTCGGGCGAGACTGATCGGGAGGAACGGATGATCGCCGCGACGCTTGTCCGCCTTCCGCCCTATCTCGCGCCAAGCGACCGGCGGCACACCGAAAATGCGCGGCTGATCGCGGCGATGCGCACCGCTCTTCCCGAATTGTTGCGGCTTGCCGCGATCGGGAAGGCGGCCGAAAGAGGGGAATGACCGAAGGCTATTCCGGCACGCCATTGGCGAAGAAGCTGGGCTTCAAGCCCGGCATGCGAAGCTGGCTGGATGGCATGCCGGAGAGCGTCACCGACGAGATCGGCGAGACCGGCGTCACCACCCTGGCCGCCCCGGAGGCCCCGATCGACGCTGCACATATCTTCGTCACGGAATATGCCGACATGGAAGCGAAGCTCGCCACGCTCCGCCCCCTGCTCGCACCCGCCGGCTTCATCTGGGTGTCCTGGCCCAAGAAGGCGTCCAAGGTCCCGACCGACATCACCGAGGACCGCATCCGCGACGCCATCCTGCCCGCCACCGATCTCGTCGATGTAAAAGTATGCGCGGTCGATTCGGTCTGGTCAGGCCTCAAGCTGATGATTCGCCGCTCAGCGCGCTGATCGATTTTGCCGATCAGACTGATCGCAAGCTATTGCGAACGATTATCACTATATTATATGCTCCTCACCAAGGAGATTCGCGTGGTCGTTTGCATCTGCAATGCAATCAAGGAACGGGACGTGCGGGCGGCGGCCCGTAGCGGCGCTTCCTGCCCGGCCAGCGTCTATGCCGCCTGCGGAAAGCGTGCGCGGTGCGGCCAATGCTTCTCATTCGCACGTGAGATCATCGCCGCAGAGCGTGCGACCGCCTAGCAATAGCGCACTGATTTTTCGCAGTTTTCCGCCGTTTTCTACTGTCGTTTCGCCTTCGTCTGCGGTAATGTCCGCGGCGAAAGGAACTTCCCATGCAAGGCGACCCGCAGGTCATCCAGCACCTCAACGACACGCTCAAGAACGAGCTGACCGCGGTCAATCAATATTGGCTGCATTACCGGATGCTCGACAATTGGGGCATCACGCGGCTGGCCGAATATGAGCGGCACGAGAGCATCGACGAGATGAAGCATGCGGACACTTTGTCCGAACGCATCCTCTTCCTCGACGGCCTGCCCAATTTCCAGATGCTGGGCCGCCTGCGCATCGGCGAGAATGTCGAGGAAGTGCTGCGCGCCGACCTCGAACTGGAACGCGAGGCGATCGCCCAGCTGAAGGAAGCCATTCCCTATTGCGAGAGTGTCGGCGACTTCGTCTCGCGCGAGGTCTTCCGCCGCATCCTCGAGACCGAGGAAGAGCATGTCGACTTCCTCGAGAAGCAGTTCGTGATGATCGAGCAGATGGGTCTGCAGAATTACGTCCAGCTGCAAAGCAAGCCGGCGGGCGAGGAGTAAGCTCCCCAATTTTCCAGGCCCGCTCAGCCTGAGCTTGTCCCTTCGACGCCGCTCGCGGCGGCGCTCAGGATAAACTTTGGCCTCTGGCCAAAGGCCTGTCTTTTCTTTTAGCTAGGAAACGAAGGGCAGCCCTTCGACAAGCTCAGGGTGAGCGGTGCGTGGGCTCGTGGCGGGGGGCAGACATGGCAAGCACCGCAACAGCCGACCGCATCCCGACGCTCGACGTCGTTCGCGGCATCGCGGTGATGGGCATATTGGCGATGAACATCGTCGCCTTCGCCATGCCCTTCCCGGCCTATATGAACCCGGTCGCCTATGGGCTGGAGAGCGACGCGGACCTCGCCTCCTGGGCGTTCAGCTTCGTCTTCATCGACGGCAAGATGCGCGGCCTCTTCTCCTTCCTGTTCGGCGCCAGCACTCTGCTGGTGATCGAGCGCGCCCGCGCGGCCGGGGTGAGCGCGGCTCGCGTCCATTATGCCCGCATGTTCTGGCTGCTGATCTTCGGCCTCCTGCATTTCTACTTCATCTGGTTCGGCGACATCCTCGCCGCCTATGCGATGGCGGGGCTTCTGCTCTTCTTCTTCCGCAATTGCCGGGTGTGGACCCTCATCATCTGGGGGATCGTGCTGCTCTTCGTGCAGATCGCGCTGATGGGCGCCGGCGCCGGGAAATTCCTCTATCTGGCTTCAGCCATCGCGAGCGGCAGCACGGATCCCGCGCTGATCGAGGCCTATGACGGTTTCGCGAAGGGTTTCGGACCGCTCAGTCCGCAAGCGCTCGCCGACGATCTCGCGCTCGGCCGCGGCCCGTGGACCGGGCTGGTGCATGAGCGGCTGATCGAGCAGACGTTCATGC
Organism: Sphingomonadales bacterium UBA2369; assembly: GCA_002344055.1. GTDB lineage: Bacteria > Pseudomonadota > Alphaproteobacteria > Sphingomonadales > Sphingomonadaceae > Allosphingosinicella. Next base: position 42,042 of record DDTH01000001.1, on the reverse strand, counting down.
CGTTCATGCAGCTCGTCTTCATGCTCGCCGAGACTTTGGCCTACATGCTGTTCGGCATGGCCGCGCTGAAATCGGGCTTCCTGACCGGAGTCTGGGAGCCCGCGCGCTACCGCAAGTGGATGCTCACCGGCTTCGCGATCGGCATCCCGGCCTATGTCGCGCTCGCCTGGCTGCTCTTCCGCGCCGATTTCACCCCCGAAGCCGTGTTCGCCTACGCCATGGCCGGGGCGACGCCGTTCCGGCCGTTCATGATCGTCGCGACCGCCGCCTTGATCATCCTGGCGACCCGCCGTGGCGGCTGGCTGGTCGATCGCATCGCCGCGGCCGGGCGGGCCGCCTTCACCAATTATCTCGGCACCTCGATCCTGATGACGACTTTGTTCTACGGCTACGGGGCCGGCCTCTACGGCTCCCTCAGCCGCATCGAACTGTGGCTGCCGGTGATCGCGATGTGGCTGCTGATGCTCGCCTGGTCGAAACCCTGGCTCGACCGCTACCGCTACGGCCCGCTGGAATGGCTGTGGCGCAGCCTGTCGCGGGGACGGCCGGAGCCGATGCGCCGCTAGAGCGGTTGCGAGGCAGGTGGAATCACCTGCCGGCCCGGCAAACGCGCCAAACAGAGATCAGAGCGGTTCCACGCAAGTGGAAACCGCTCTAGCCGCGGTTGCCGAAGCCCCCGGCACGGCGCTGCTGCAGCGGATTGGCGCGCTCCATCAGCAGGTCGATCGTCTTGCGATAGAGCGGGCGCAGCTCCGCGACCTGCGGCAGAATATCGTCGGGGAAGAGTTGCATTTCCACGGCATGGCGGGCGGCATTCTCGATATCCTCAGCCAGCACCGCCAGCGGGATCGCGCCGAACTGCCGCGCTTCGGATTTCATCGTATGCGCCGGAATGATCATCGCCGCGGCGTCACGGGCATGCATCGCCGCCTCGATCCGCGTTACCGCTTTCTCGCCATCTTCGTGGAAGTAGCCGAGAATCCGCACGAAGTTCGCGCCCAGCTCGAAACGCACCGACGAATAGACGGACCAGTCGACAATTTCGTCCACAGTCTCTTCCGACACGCTTCGCACCCCTGGTCAAATGTGCGGGGAGGCTATGCCCCAAGGGTAAAAAAGCGATTGACGCGACACGCTTTCCGTAAGGAAATCGCACCGGTTCCGGTCAGGGATCGAACGGGTTGCGCGACGAGCGGAAGTTCAGCCGCACAGGCACCGCGCCAAAGCCCAATTCCTTGCGGATGCCGTTGATCAGATAGCGGCGATAGCTTTCCGGCAGATCGTCGGTGCGGTTGCCGAACACCACGAAGGTCGGCGGGCGATTGGCGACCTGGGTGATGTAACGCAGCTTGATGCGCTTGCCGCCGGGCGCCGGCGGGGGATTCTTCTCGACCGATGCCTCGAACCAGCGGTTCAGCTCGCCGGTCGGCACGCGCCGCGACCAGGCCTCGCGCACTTCGAAGGCCACCTTGAGCAGGATATCGAGGCCCTTGCCTGTCGCCGCCGAGACGGTGAGCAAAGGCACGCCGCGAACCTGCGACAGGCCCTCGTCCAGCGCGCCGCGAATGCCGTTGAACAGGCCGCTGCCGCCTTCGGCCACATCCCATTTGTTGATCGCGATGATCAATGCGCGGCCTTCCTGCAGCACCTTGTCGGCGATCTTCAGATCCTGCGCTTCCAGCCCCAGCGTCGCGTCGAGGAGCAGAACGACCACTTCGGCGAAGTCGACCGCGCGCAGCCCGTCGGAGACGGCGAGCTTCTCGAGCTTGTCCTGCACTTTGGCACGCTTTCGCATGCCCGCCGTGTCGATCAGCCGCACGGGCCGTTCGCTGCCGTCCGGCGCGGTCCACAGCCAGTCGATCGCGATCGAATCCCGCGTGATGCCGGCTTCCGGCCCGGTGATCAGCCGTTCCTCGCTGAGGATGCGATTGATCAGGGTGGACTTGCCCGCATTGGGCCGGCCGACAACCGCCAGCTTCAGCGGGCCGGTCTCGTCATCGCCTTCCGCCTCGTCCTCGCCCTCCGGCCGGTCGAGATAAGGCAGCAATTTCTCGAACAGGTCGGCGACGCCCTCGCCATGCTCGGCGCTGATCGCGATCGGGTCGCCCAGGCCGAGTGCATAGGCTTCCAGCAGCCCGCTCTCTCCCGCCCGCCCCTCGGCCTTGTTCGCGGCGAGCACGACCGGGGTCGGCTCCTCGCGCAGCCAGCGGGAAATCTCCTCGTCGAGCGGGGTAACACCGGCGCGCGCGTCGATCAGGAACAAGACCGCGTCCGCCTCCCGCACCGCCGCCATCGTCTGCGCGCGCATCCGGCCCGGCAGCGTGTGTGCATCCTCATCCTCGTACCCGGCCGTATCGATCGCGGTGAATTCCAGCCCGAGCAGGCTCGCTTCCCCTTCCCGCCGGTCGCGGGTCACGCCGGGACGGTCGTCGACCAGCGCCAGACGCTTGCCGACCAGCCGGTTGAACAGGGTCGATTTGCCGACATTGGGTCGGCCGACAATGGCGAGCGTGGGAAGAGGCATGATGGGCTTTGCGGTGACGAACTGCAGGGTCGCGGTCAAGTGACCCGCTTTGATCGCGCTTTGCGCCTTCCACAGGGTTGCTAGTCGCGCGGTGGGCGCGCTAGCTACGCGCCGATCCGGGGGACAGTTCATGGCCGTTTTCGTCGACAGTGCGGGCAAAGGCGAGCATCACGAACTGTCCAAGCCCGCGCCCGGCGCCTGGCGGCTGGCCTGGCTGGTGATGGCGGTCGCGACCGTTTCCTGGCTCGATCGCACCCTGATCGGTATCCTGATCGAGCCGATCAAGGCCGAATTCAGTTTCACCGACACGCAGATTTCGCTGCTGACCGGTCTGGCCTTTTCGATCTGCTACGGTGTCGGCGCGCTGCCGATCGCCTGGCTCGCCGACCGGATGAACCGGGCGCTTTTGCTCGCCATGGGCGTCACCGTCTGGTGCTCGCTCACCATCGGCTTCGGCTTCGCCTCCTCCTTCTGGATCCTCTTCCTGTGCCGGATGGGCGTGGGTCTGGGCGAAGCGACGGCGGTCCCCTGCTCCGTTTCCCTGCTGTCCGACCGCTTCCCGCGAACCGTACTTCCACGCGGCCTCGGCATCTTCCAGCTCGGCACACCCATCGGCATCACGCTCGCCACCGCCGGCGCCGCGACCCTGACCGACTGGCTGACCCGCAGCGGCACCGCCGAGCAACTCGGCATGAGCGGCTGGCGCATCACCTTCATCTTCGCCGGCGCCCTGGGCCTCCTTCTGGTGATCCCGTTGCTGCTGACCAAGGACAAGCGCGCTCCCGCCCCCAAGAAGGCGGTCGGCGAGGAAACCCGCGAGGGGCTGATGGCGCACCTCTACAATGTGCGCGGCTACATCATTCCGCTGATGGCCGGGAACGCGCTCTTCGTGCTGTTCCTGAACGGCTATCCGCAATGGGTGGTCGTCATGTTCCAGCGCGTCCACGGCTGGTCGCTGCAGGATACCGGCATCGCCTTCGGCGCGGTAGCGGTCAGCACCGGCATTCTCGGCGCGCTTGCCGCGGGCTGGTTCACGCCGCGCCTCAGCCGCCGCATGGGCAAGGATGCGACGCTGCGGCTGAAGGTGATCTCCGCCATCGTCATCGCGCCGCTCGCCGCGATCGGCCCGATCCTGCCCAATCCGTGGCTGGGCCTTGTCGTGCTCTGCACGCCTTTGCTTTTCACCTACGGCGCCGCGACCCTGTTGCCGGGTGCCATCGTCAACGCCTCGCCCAGCTGGCTGCGCGCCCGCTTCATCGCGATCAACGTCTTCCTGGGCTCGCTGATCGGCGGCGGCCTCGGCGCGCTCTTCTTCGCCACGATCACCGACTATGTGTTCCGCGACGAGCAGATGGTTGCCTACTCGCTCTGCCTGGGCACGCTGATCATCTACGCCGCCGTGATCCCGCTGTGGCTGCTCGCCAGCCGCCGCTATCACGCCGCCATCCACCGCGCCGACGAAGTGGAACGCGCCGCCGGCCGGCCGAGCCATGATGACGGGCTGGAGGCGGACACGCCGGTGGTGGAAAAGCCCTAGCGGGAACGAACCTGGTTTTCTCGCGGTCAGGCTTCGGCGGCAAAGCCTATCGCTGTGACCAGCAGGAACGTGCCCCACTGAACGACTGGCAGCAGCATCAAGCCCAGTACCGCCGTGCTATTCGTCGCGCTGAAGACGCTACCGACGATCAACGCCGCCAGAAGAAGCGCCAGTACAAGCCCGACGAGCAAGGCGATGTTGAGCCGCGGCTTGGACTTTCGCGCGACAAGGATCGGCAGAGGGAGGCCCGAGCAAAGGCATCCAACAAACGCGAACGCGACGATGTCGCGCTCGCCGCCGACTAGAAACCAAAGAGCCGCAAGCTGCGCGACGAAAGCCGCGACCGAAACCCCGCGTACCCAATCAGCCGATTGCGTCATCCGGTCCCCTGCGGCTTTCCGATCAACGATAGGCGGTCAGCATGCCGTTATCGTCGAGGATGTACATCACGCCGTTCGCCACCACCGGGGGCAGCGAAACGGGCGTCGTGTGCGCGATCGTGCCCCGCACGGCTCCGTCGGCCGGGTTGATCAGCACGATCTGACCGGTCGAACTGGCGAGCACCAGATTGCCGCCAGCGAGTATCGGGCCGCGCCAGAAGATCGGGCCGGTGCCCGGCGTGACGCGGATGTTGCCGATCCGGTCCGGCGCGCTGCGCCGCTCGGGAGAACGGAAACGCTGCAGCTGCGACTTCCAGCGGATCCGGCCCGAGCTGCGCGCAACCGCGAGCAGCTCTGCCCGGTCGGTCACCACGAACACCCACTCACCCGACACCCACGGCGTGGAGATGCCGGCAATGTTGATTTCCCAGGCACGCTGGCCGCTGACCAGTTCCACGGCGACCATACGGCCGCCCTGGCCGACCGCGAAAACGCGCCCATTGTCGATCACCGGATCGGCGTCGATATCGGAGAGGTTGCCGACGATGGTGCTGATGCCGGTGCGCGCCAGCGCATCCTGCCACACCACCTGGCCATTTTCGTAGCGATAGGCGGTGAGCTCGCCGCTCGAGAAACCGGCGACGATGGTCGATTGCGCGAAGGCCGGAGCCGCCGCCCCGAACACGCCCGCCAGCTCGACCGCGCCAATGCCGTTCCACTGCGTCTGGCCGGTCGCAGTGTTCAGCGCATAGATCTGATTGTCCTGGCTGACGACATAGACGCTGCCCGGCACCACGGTCGGCGCACCGCGCAGCGGGCCGCCGGGGCGCACCATCCAGATCTGCGCGCCGGTCGCCGCGTCGAGCGCGGCGGTGTAGCCGGCGCCGTTGGTGGCGTAGACCCGGCCCTCGTCGAAACTCACACCCCCACCGAACAGCACGTCGCCGGTCGCCTGTTCGCCGCGCACCTGCGCTTCCCACATGCGGGCGCCGCTATTGGCGTCGAACGCGCGGACCACGCCGGACGTATCCATCGTATAGACGCGCCCGCCAGCGACCACAGGCTCGGCGGCCAGGCGGCCACGGCCGCTGCTGCCGGTGCCGATGCTGACGCTCCACTGCCGCGCCGGCGAGGCGGACAGATTGACGTGGATCATCGAATGGGAGGCATTGCCGCCGGGCTGCGGCCAGTCGGCATTGGCGATCGGGCCGGGCACCATCACCGGCGTTCCGGCCAGCGAGGCATCCACCTCGACCTGCGCCTCGGCGCCGAGCACGACCTCGCGCGCGCCGACCGTGCCGGTGCGCGGGCCGCCATCGCCCTTGAAGACGCTGCAGCCGGCGAGCAGGCCGCTCATCAGGGCCATTGTGACGATCGGCTTCATACGCGCGCTCTTCCTTGCCAAGTCGGTTCTTCCCACCAAGTCGGTTCTTCCCGTCGGGATCGTGTTTGCAATCATTGCTGCGGCGCGGCCGTATTGCCGGAGGCAACCGCTTCCAGTTGCGGATCGAGCTGGACCGCGTCGATGCCAAGCGTGCTCGCCATCTGGATTGCCCGCTGGCGGATCGAATCCGGCACCGCCTCGTCGCGCGCAATCGCTTCGAACACGCGCCCCGCATCCTGCGGCTTGTTCTGCTTGATATAGGCGGCGGCGAGCAATTCGCCGGCCGTGCCATGCCAGGCATTGCCGCTTTCCGCGAACGGCCGCATCCGCTCGACCACCTGCTCCGGCGGAACAGTCTCGAACTCCAGCAGCGTCTGACGGATCAAAGCGGCGTCGCGATAGGCCTGCGGCGCATCGCCGTCCGCTACGATCTGCTTCAGCGTGTCGATCGCGGCCGGAACCGCATTGGTCGAAATCTGCGCATTGGCGCGGGCGAAAAGACCGGCGACCCGGAAGGCCGGATTGCCGCTATCGACCAGTTCGTCGATCGTCGCGGCCGCGCCCGCCGCATTGTTCCGCTCGATCTGGTCGCTGACCTGGATGACCTTGCTGGACAGGTCTCCGGCCTGCACATTCTGATTGTGCTGATACCAGATCCAGCCGCCAACCGCGCCGAGCAGGGCGACGACGCCGACGATGATCCAGGTGCCATAGCGGGTAACGAAATCGCTGACGCGCTCGCGCCGCAATTCCTCGTCCACCTCGCGCAGGAAAGTATCGCCTTCGCTCTTCGGCTTGACCGCCAAAACCCTGTCTCCATTTGCGGATGAAGGCGCCGCTTCGAAACCCGCTTGTGATCCCTGCACGCCCTTGCGGCAGGCTCCTTACCGGCCCGGGCGCGTGAACGAAAGCTGAAACCGCTTTGGCCGTCCAGCCCTTCTAGCGCCAATCAAGGCGTCATTTGGGCCGGTAGACCTGCTCCTCGCCGGGAAAGGCGCGGGAACGGACGTCGGCGGCATAGGTGGAGGCGGCGGCGGAAATCTCCCCGGCCAGATCGCCGAACTTCTTCACGAAGCGCGGCGTGCGCTCGAACAGGCCCAGCATGTCCTCGGTCACGAGGATCTGACCGTCGCATTGCGCCGACGCGCCGATGCCGATCGTGGGACAGGCCACCGCCTTCGTCGCCTCGACCGCAATCTCCTCCATCACGCCCTCGAGCACGAGCAGGAAGGCGCCGGCATCGGCAACGGCGCGGGCATCGGCCATAATCTTGGCGCTCTCCGCGTCGTCACGGCCACGCGCGCGATAGCCGCCGAGCGCGTTGACCGCCTGCGGGGTCAGGCCGACATGGCCGACCACCGGAATGCCGCGCGCGGAAAGGAAGGCGATCGTCTCCGCCATCGCCTCCCCGCCTTCCAGCTTCACGGCGGCCGCGCCCGTCTCCTTCATGATTCGCGCGGCGCTGCGGAAGGCCTGTTCCGGGCTTTCCTCATAGGAACCGAACGGCATGTCGACGCAGACGAGAGCATGCCACGACCCGCGCACCACCGCAGCGCCATGCGCGCACATCATGTCGAGCGTCACGGGCACCGTGGACGGCAGGCCGTAAATCACCTGCCCCAGCGAATCGCCGACCAGCAGCAAGTCGCAATGCTCGTCCAGCAATTGCGCGGTGCGCATCGTATAGGCGGTCAGGCAGACGATCGGCTCGGCACCTTTCCGCGCCCGCAGCGCGGGGACGGTGAGACGCTTGCCCGGCGCCGGCGAGGGATTGGCGCGGCTCGTGCCGCTGTCGATGGTGAAGGTGGACATGCACGCCGATTAGCCGATCGCCGGAGCGCTGGCAAAACGCTCAGGGGATCGTGGCCGCCTTCATCGCCGCGACGAAATCGGCGACCGGCTGTCCGGCCGCGACGCGGGCCACGATCGCCGAGCCGGAAATCGCACCCGCCGCGCCCGCCGCCAGCGCCGCGCGGACATGGTCCGGCTGCGAGATGCCGAAGCCGAAGACGGGCGGCGGCGCCCCGGCGGCGCGGAGAGCGGCCAGCATCCCGGCATGCTCGAACCGGACCGTCTCGCCAGTCCCGGTCACGCCCGCGCGCGCGACGCAATAGGTATAGCTGCCGCCCAGCGCGGCTATCTCGCGCAACCGCTCGGGCGGGGTGTTCGCAGCGGCGATCAGCACGGGGTCCACGCCGTGCGCGCGCGCGGCCGCGGCATAAGGCGCCGCCTCGAACAACGGCACGTCGGCGACCAGCACATTGTCCACGCCCGCTGCGGCAGCGCGGCGATAGAAATGGTCCCGTCCGCCGCCAAGCACCAGGTTCGCGTAAGTCAGGATGCCGACAGGCGTGTCCGCATGGCGCGCGCGAAACGCCGCCAGCAACGCGAAACAATCGTCCGGCGTCGTGCCGGCCCGCAGCGCGCGCTCGGCGGCCGCCTGAATGACCGGACCGTCGGCAACCGGGTCGGAGAATGGAATGCCAAGCTCCAGCATGTCGGCGCCACCCGCAACCAGTTGTTCGAGGATGGCGGCGCTGGTCGCCAGATCGGGATCGCCGAGCATGACGAACGCGCCGAACACGCCGGGTTCGCGCGCGAACATGGCGGCGCAGCGCTTCACAGCAACGCCTCCGCCTGCGCCACGTCCTTGTCGCCACGGCCCGAAAGATTGACCACGATCAGGTCGACCTCGTCCGCCAGTTTCAGCGCATGGGCCAGCGCATGCGCGGATTCGAAGGCGCAGATGATCCCTTCGGATCGCGCCAGCAGCGCGAACGCGTCGAGCGCCTCGCGGTCGGTCACCCCGACATATTCCGCACGGCCACTATCCTTCAGGAAGGCATGCTCGGGACCGACGGCGGGATAATCCAGCCCCGCCGAAACCGACCAGCTCTCGCTGATCTGCCCGTCTCCATCCTGCAGCACATAGGTCTCGGCGCCATGCAGCACGCCGGGCCGGCCGCGCAGCAGGGTCGCGCCATGCTCATTGCCGTCCAGACCCTTCCCGGCCGCCTCCACGCCGATCAGGCGAACGTCCGCATCCTCGATGAAATCGGCGAACAGCCCGATCGCGTTCGATCCGCCGCCGACGCAGGCGATCGCCGCGTCGGGCAGCCGCCCTTCTTCCTCCAATATCTGCGCGCGCGCTTCCTTGCCGATCACCCGCTGATATTCGCGCACCATCAGCGGAAAAGGATGCGGCCCGGCGACGGTGCCGAGCAGATAATGGGTGTCGGCAAAGCTCGCCGTCCAGTCGCGCAGCGCCTCGTTGACGGCATCCTTCAGGCCCTGTCCGCCGCTTGTCACCGGGATCACCTCGGCGCCCATCAGCCGCATCCTGAACACGTTCAGATGCTGCCGTTCCACGTCGTGCGCGCCCATGTAGATGCGGGTCTCGAGGCCGAAGATCGCCCCGGCGAGCGCGGTCGCGACGCCATGTTGTCCGGCGCCTGTCTCCGCGATCAGGCGCGTCTTGCCCATCCGTTTCGCCAGCATCGCCTGACCCAGCACCTGGTTGGTCTTGTGCGCGCCGCCGTGCAGCAAATCCTCGCGCTTCAGATAAATGCGCGCTTTGCCCGCGCCGAAATTGCGGCAGCGGGTCAGCGGCGTCGGCCGCCCGGCATATTTGGCGAGCAATTCGGCAAGCTCGGCCTGGAACGCCTCGTCCGTCTGGGCATCGAGAAAGGCGGCCTCGAGCGCCTCGAGCGCCGGCATCAGGATTTCCGGCACGTAAGCGCCGCCATAAGCGCCGAAGCGGCCATCTTTCAGCATGCGGCCACAGCCTCGCGCGCAGGCGGACGGAGCGCCTCGAAGAAGGCAGCGGTGCGGTTCGAATCCTTCCAGCGCGGCAGGGCCTCCAGGCCGGAACCGACATCCAGTGCCCAGGCGCCGATCCGGGATGCCGCCCGCGCATTGCCGGGGTTCAGGCCGCCGGCGAGCAGCCCGCTGCCGAGTTCAGGCCGATCCGCCACACGCGTCCAGTCGAATGCCCGGCCGGTCCCGCCGCCGCCCGTGTCGAACAGGGTCCGGTTCGCCAGGGGCCGAACGGTCAGCGTTTCCCGGTTCGCATCGGACGCGGCCCAGATTTCGACCGCGTCCGGAAGTATCGGTCGCAGCGCCCCGGCATCCTCGCACCCGTGCAATTGCACCGCATCCAGTCCCAATTCCCGCGCGGCCATGCCGACATGAAAGGGGTCCGCATTCCGGAATATGCCGACGCGCTTCGGCCTGTGCCTGGTCTGTGTCAGCAGAGCGGCGACCTGAGCCGGGGTGACGGCGCGCGGCGTGCCGGGCACCATCACGAAGCCGACATGGGTCGCGCCCATCGCGGCGGCCATGTCATGGTCTGCGGCGTTCGTAATGCCGCACACCTTCACCCGGCCAAAGGCCAGCGCCCGCGCCGCTTCCACCGGATCGTCCGCCCGCATCAGGGCCGAACCCACCAGGAAGGCATCGGCATAAGGCGCCAGCCGCTCGACATCGGCGCGGCCGGATATGCCGGATTCGGCCACAACCAGCCTGTCCTTGGGCACCAGGGGCGCGAGACGCTCGGTCGCCGCGAGGTCGACCTTCAGCGTCCTGAGGTCGCGATTGTTGATCCCGATCAGCGGCGCACCGAGCGCCACGGCCCGGCGGGTTTCGGCCTCGTCATGCGCCTCGACCAGCGTGTCCATGCCGAACCCGGAAGCCTCGGCGATCACCGCGCGCGCGGCAGCATCGTCCAGCACCGAAAGCATGACCAGCACCGCGTCGGCCCCGTGCAGCCGCGCCTCCACCACCTGCCGCGGATCGACGACGAAATCCTTGGCGAGGATCGGCCCGTCATACACCTGCCGGACCGCGGCCAGATCGGCCAGCGAGCCGCCGAAATACGGACCGTCGGTCAGCACGCTGATCGCGTCCGCGGCACCGGCATAGGCACGAGCCTGCGCCGCCGCATCGACCGTCGCCAGCCGCCCGGCGGATGGCGACGCCTTCTTCACTTCCATGACGAAACGCGCGCCCCGCCTGCCGAGCGCCCTGCCCAGTTTGCGCGCGGTTGCGCTGGCCTGCCCGCGCAGGCTTTCGAGGCTCACGCCGCCGAGCCGGACGGCAATGTCGGACTTCTTCCGGGCGACAATCTCGCCGAGTAGGCCTTCAGCCATTGCTGATCTCGACCAGGGCGTTCAGCGCGCCGAGCGCCCGCCCCGAGCCAAGCGCGGCGAGCGCCTGCTCCGCCCCCTCCCGCAGCGTCCCTGCCATGCCGGCGGTCAGCAGCAGCGCGCCGGTATTCAGCGCCACCGCCTCGCGCTCCGTGCGCGTGCCATAGCCGGCCAGCAGGTTGCGAAGCCGCTCCGCATTCTCGTCCGGCCCGCCCCCGCGCAGGCCCACGAGCGAGGAACGCTCGAACCCCGCTTGTTCCGGCGACAGGGTGACCGGCTCGATCCGGCCGTCCAGGAGCCGCACGGCCTCGGTCCCGGCATGGAGCGCGACTTCATCAAGTCCGTCGCCATGCACGACCATCGCTCGCTTCACGCCCATCGCGGCAAGGGTCAGCGCGACCGGCTCCAGCAATCTCTTTTCGGCCACGCCCAGCAATTGCACTTCCGGCTCGGCGGGATTCACGCAGGGACCCAGGATGTTCATGATCGTCCGCACCTTGAGCGCGCGGCGCACCGGCCCGGCGTGGCGCAGGCCCGGATGATAAGCCGGCGCAAACAGGAAGCAGACCCCCGCTTCGTCGAGCGCCCGCCGCGACACGGCCGGCGACACGTCGAGCTTCACCCCCACCCGCTCCAGCACGTCGGCGGAGCCGCAACGCGAGGTGACGGAGCGATTGCCATGCTTGGCAACCGGCAGCCCGGCCGCAGCCGCGACGAACGCGACTGCGGTGGAAAGGTTGATCGTCCCCGATCCGTCGCCGCCGGTGCCGCACGTGTCGGCGAAGAGATAATCCGGGCGTTCGAACGGCACGTCGGCCGCACGGAGCGCGCGGGCGGCGCCGATCAGCTCATCGGTGGTCTCGCCCTTCAATTTAAGCGCGACCAGCATGGCGGAGATAACGGGTTCTTCGAGCCGGCCAGCGACGAGCTCGCCGAACAGCAACTCGATGTCGTCGCTGGCAAGGGACTGTCCGGCAAAAAGCACGGCAAGCGCCTCTTCCCGGCTTTGGGCTGCGACATTCTGCGCGGCCGGAAGGGCCAAAGCGGCATTAATGGTCATGACTGAAATCCTGTGACGGTAGAGATAGGCGCAAAGAAAAAGCCCGCCGGAACGGCGGGCCTCATGCGATGCGAAGGTGTTGGAGGTCTTAGGAGACCGTCACCATCGATCCGGGCGCGCCGCGTCGGCAGGCACACGCCACCAAAGCCAGGCCTGCGCGCGCAGGGCCGGAACGGGCTTCGGCTGGATCGTCTCGTTCGTCATTGCCGCCATTCTCGCTTTGGCCGGGGACGCCGTCAAGTCCCCGCCCGGAACCGCTAGCGGCTATCGTCGCCGATCAATGCGAAGGGCGCCCAATAGAATGGATGCGCCCATTCGGGGCGATCCGCGCGCGTGCGGATTTCGCGCATCGCCTGACGAAAGGCGTCGGCACGCCGCGTGCCCGACCGCTCCAGCTCCAGCGTGCGGGCGATCAGCACTGGCGCGACCTCGTCGCTCACCGGCCAATGGGATGCCAGCATCCCCCGCGCGCCGGCATAGAAGAAGGCCCGGGCAAGCGGCCCAAGTCCGCCACTCCCCCGGCTGTCGCCGGTGGCGGTGTTGCAGGCCGACAGGATCACCCAATCAGCGCTCAGGTTCAGGGTCGTGACTTCCGAGGCGGAGAGATAGCCGTCATCCTCCTCGCTCGCCTCGTCGGGCGGTGTGAGCACCAGCCCGGCTTCGCCGATGCCCGAAGCCTCGGCCGCCGTCAGCCCGTGGGTCGAGAACAGGATAACGGCTTCCCGCGAGAGGTCCGCGGTCCGCACATTGCGTTCGGTCGCCCGCGAGGCGAGCAGCAAGGCGGAGGCCGGTGCGTCGAGCGTCCGGCGAACCGTTTCCAGTTCGATCGCCGTCCCGGGCAGGCGCGCCATGCGCCTCAACTCGTCAGGATCGGCCATCGGCGGGGCGCCACGCACGGTGGCCTGCTGGAACATGCCGCTCGTCGCCGGCGCCCCGCGCGTCGCGCCTCGGCCGCGCGTCGAGGAACTGCCGGTCAGCACCGGATCGCCAATCCCGAAGAAGCCGCCACCGCCAGACGTTTGCGGCGCATCACGGAGCAAAGCGAGCGATTGCAGCGAGGGGATATGCACGAGCGAATATTCGTCGCCGAACCAGCGCGTCTCGCGCAGCGCCGCCGGATCGTCGTCCGCGCCCTCGGGCGGCGCGGTCACCAGCAGTGAGAAAGGCAATCCGGCCAGAGAATCGCCGGCGGCAACGTACAGTCGCGACTTGCCGGCAATGGCGGCGCTCACGGGCGCGATCAGTTCGCGGTACAGAGCGTAGGCCGGCGCACGTTCGAAGCGCGGACTGTCGCCATCGCTCTCGTCCCGCGCCCGCAGCCGCGCCAGTTCCCGCTCGGTCCCGTCGACGCTTGCCCCCGCATCCCAGCGCAGATGCTGCACGGCAGTGCGGATGTCGCGCAGGTCGCGGCGGGAACGATGCCAGGTGATGCCTTCGCGGGTGACCACAACGACGTGAGTGCCGTACGGCGATGGCACCACCAGCAACGCAGCCTCGTCCGGCCGCATCAGCGCCCTGGCCTGTTCCCGCGTCAGCGGCGTCGGCTCGATCAACGCGAAATAATCGGGCGCATCCACGGCAAGACGCGCGTCAATCTCCGCAATCCGCTCCTGCAACCTGCCCAGCCGCGCGCGAATGGCGGGAACCTCGCCGCCTCCGCCTCCGGGAGCGCCATATCCCGCCGTGAGATCGCCATCGAGGACAGCCCATTCGCGTTCGAGCTGCTGGCGTTCGCGCATCAGGTCGGCAAGTTCCGGACGCTGGCTGGTGACATAGCGGCGCGCGGCCTGCTCGGCGACCGACCGGTCTGCGGCACCAGCCACCGCATCCTGCAAGGCGCCGAACACCTCCGCCTGGTGAGTCGCGGACAGCGACGGATCGGCCGCCGAAGCAGCCCAGACCGCATCGGCGAAGAGGCCGAGCCGGTCATAGCCGCGCACGGCCTCGCGCTCGAGTTCTTCGCGTCCCTGCTGCCCGGCGACGCTGGCAGCGCGACGCCGCTGCCGCACGCCCTCGACCAGCAACCGTGCCGTGGGGATCGTGCTGCCGCCATCCGGCCGGTCTAGACCCGCGACCACAAGGTTGGAGGCCGAAACCAAAGTGAGCGGATGCGCGATGCCAAAAGTGCGCGACCGCGTCTCGAACGCACGGCGGTAGAGCGCTTCCGCCTCCGCGACACGCCCTTGCTTGTTGTAGAGCGCGGCGAGATTGTTGACGATGGTCAGCGTGTCGGGATGCTCCGCGCCGCGCTGCCGCTCATATCCCCGCAGGGCCTGCTGCACCAACGGCTCGGCCTCGGCGAAACGGTTCAGATCGGTATAGAGGCTGGCCAGGTTCGTCGCCGCCCGCAGCGTGGAAGGGTGATCGGCGCCCAGCACCCGCTCGCTGTCGGCAAGCACGCGGCGAAAGCCCCGCTCGGCCTCCTGCGGACGGCGCAGATTCAGGTGGATCGAGGCGAGATTGTTGGCGGCAGTGAGCGTCGCCGGATGATCCGCGCCATAAATGCGCCCCGCATCCTCCAGCGCCCGGATCGCCAGCGGTTCGGCTTCGGCATAGCGGCGCTGCGACCCGTAAAGCGCTCCCAGGTTGTTGAGCGACTGGAAGGTGCTGCGATGTTCGCGCCCGAGCGTCCGCTCGCGCTCCTCCAGCGCGGTGCGATAAAGCGGCTCCGCCTCGGCATAGCGACCCTGATCCCGGTAAAGCGCGCCCAGATTGTTGATCGAGGTCAGCGTGTCCTCATGCGACGGGCCGAGCTGGCGGCGGCGTTCGTCCAGCACGCGCTGATACAGGCGTTCCGCCTCCGCATAGCGCGCCAGTTCCTGATAGATGGTCGCGAGATTGCTGGCGGCGACGAGCGTATCGGGGTGCGTCGAGCCAAGCGTGCGTTCCGCGCTCGCCAGGGTTTCGGCGTAGATCGGCTCCGCCTCCGCCGCCCGCCCCAATTGCTGATAGACGAAGCCCAGATTGTTGCGTGCCGAGCGGGCGGCATTGTGATCCCGCCCGAGCAGCCGCTCCGCCAGTTCGGCCGTCCGCCGCATGAAGGGTTCCGCGTCGGCGAAGCGGCCCAGCTGGACGAGGATCATGCCCAGGCTGTTGGCGGCGCGCACCACCTGCCGGTGATCGGGGCCATGCTGGGCTTCGGCCGCGGCCAGCGCCCGTCGCGCCACCGGCTCCGCATCGGCCGCACGGCCCGCTGCCAACAGCGCATCCGCTTGCGCGATCAGTTGTTCGGCGGATTCAGCCTCGCCAAGGGCGGCCGGAGGAGCAGTGCCGTCCTGCGCGAGCGCCGGGGAGCTGCTGACAAGAATGCCGAAAGTGGCCGCGAAGAACCGCGTCCGTCGCCGCCAGCACTGCCAACGCAGCAAAGTCATGACGATCTCCCCAGCTCTACGGCCTCATAGCAGGCCGATGGGCCGACAGCGAAGGGCCGGTGGGGAGAACCGGCCGCGTGCAACAAATCAGCGGTAGAAAATATGCAGGCCGATCTTGGTGGTGCGGTTCAGCCGCGGACCCCAGGCCGGGGAGACATAATCGGCATGATACCAGAGCGTATCGGTCGGCAGCAGGCGCGCGGCGGCACCGGCCTGGACGAGGCGCGCGACGCCGACGGCGCGCCGCCAGTTTTCGGACGTGCGGTCGACGCGCGGGATGCGCCCGCCGCGAACGTAGGAGAATTGCGCCGGCTGCAGCACGACGCCGCAGATCGTCGTCGGGTAGCGGCCGGAATTCATCCGGTTCAGCACGACCTCGGCCACCGCGACCTGACCCTCGAGTGGCTCCAGGCCGGCTTCGAAATAGACGGTGTTGGCAAGGCAGTCCTGCTCGGCATCCTCGGTCTCGAAGCGGGCATGCGCCTCGATCGCGCGCTCCAGCTGGGCCGAAGGATCATTCTGGGCGAAGGTGCGAACCGGAACCGAAGCGATGGCGGTCACGCCGCTGGCAGGGGCGGCGGCGGAAGCAATCTCGGCGGCGGCGGGATCGGAAAGCGAAGCGGCGACAGCGGCCAGACCGAAAAGGATGCTCATCTTGGGAAATCGCTCCTGCATGCGAAGCCGGTTCGGCGGGGCGCACGACGCTCCGGACCCAGGCCTCGAAATCTGAAAACCCCCTGTGGAACCGGGCTTTTGCCCAACTCCGCTTGAACTCTGTGAGGGGGTGTGCCGCGCGAAATCGCGGGCATCAACCTGTCGTACGCATGCTTTCGATGAGCCGAGCCGATGACCGCGACGAACCGAGGAACCTATTTCGGCTGGGCGGTATTTTGGCTCGGCTGGGCGGCTGGCGTTTCGACGCCGGAGGTCATCCTGACCTGCGCGCTCGGCACCCAGCCCGATTTGCAGGGACCGTCATAGTCGCGTCGCGCACGCACCGGCGCGGACACGCCGCAGGCCCGATCCGCCCGGCCGCTGTCGCTATAGACGACGCCGAACCAGCGCTGGTCGAGCGAGCGCGTGCAGATGAAGAAGGTCGTGCCGGGATTCAGGCTGCCGGTCTCGTGCGATTGTTCGAACGGCGCCGCTCGCACCTCGACCGCACCCTCCGCGGCACGCTCATTGACCTGCCCCTGCGCGTTGCAGGCGGCGAAATTGGGTCCCAGTTCGCCGATCCGCACCGGCGTATCCGTCTCGCCCAGGACGGACTTGCCCTCCGCCGGGCGCTCGATCGACGGCGTGGTCGATCCATAGCCATTGACGATCGGCTGGTCGTTACAGGCGCCGAGGAACACAAGCGGGGCGAGCGGCAGGAAGCGGGCGATCATTCGCGAAGCTTAGCCGCACGGATGCGATTGTGCGAGACCCGTGCGCGGTCTTATAGGCCCTCGCCATGGCATATTGGCTGATGAAATCCGAACCCGAGGCATACAGCTGGGACGATCTGGTCCGCGACAAGGGCACGGAATGGGACGGCGTGCGCAACAACGCCGCGACCCTGCACCTGAAAGCGATGCAGGTCGGAGACCGCGCTTTCCTGTACCACAGCATGAGCGACAAGGCCGTGGTCGGCATCATGGAGATCGTCCGCGCCGCGCAACCGGATCCGAAGGCGAAGGAAGGCGAACGCTGGGTCTCCGTCGCGGTGAAGCCGGTGGAGAAGCTTCCCCGCCCCGTTACTCTTGCCGAGGTGAAGGCCGAACCGAAGCTCAAGGACATGGAACTGATCCGCCAGTCGCGGCTGTCCGTCGCGCCGGTCCGGCCGGAGGAATGGGCGCTCCTGCTCGAAATGGCCGGAGCGAAAGCGGTCGCATGAGGCGCGCGGCTGTCGCCCTGGCGCTGGCCATGCCCGGCTCGGCCGGCATCGCACACGCCCAGGCGATCCCGCACCTGACGCCCCACGGCTACGGCCCCGCCCGTATCGGCATGACCCGGGCGCAGGTGGAACGCGCGATCGGCACCCGGCTCGAAGGCGAAGCGCTCGACGATCCCTTCCAGTGCATCGAGTTGTTCAACGATCGCGGCCATGTCGGCCTCATCTTCATGTTCGAACGCGATCGCCTGACCCGCATCACGATCACTGAGGACAGCAGCGCCACCACCCCGCGCGGCATCGGCGTCGACGCGACGATCGCGCAGGTCCGCCGCGCCTATCCAAGGGGCCTGCGGAACGAGCCGCACCATTATACCGGCCCGCAAGGCCGCTACCTGACCTACTGGCTGCGCTCCGGCCGCGGCGTCCGCTTCGAAACAGACCCCAATGGCCGCGTCCGCAACATCCACGCCGGCACCGCCAGCATCCGCTACGTCGAAGGCTGCGCCTGATTCCTCGACCGCGCCGCGCCGCGCCGGAATCGCGCGCGAATATTTCGCCAACGGACCGAATTGACGCCCCCCTCCGGACGCGCCACTATTGCTGCAGTGCAAGAATGATCAGGCCGTGACCCTCCGCGATGCAGCAGGGCGCAAATGCCCGAAGGAGCAGGTTCGATGGTTGCTTTCATGCTTTCCGCTTTGCTGATCGTGTCGCCGCTGGATCAGGACAATCCGGTTCCGCCCAATGGCGCCGCCCCGCCCGCCGCGCCCGCGGCCGCCGAGGAGCCGGAAGATGACGATCCGGTGATCTGCCGCTCGCGCCTGGTGCCGTCCTCCCGCATCGGCGAGCGCAACCGCCGCGTGCAGACCTGCAAGGCGCGATCCGAATGGGCCGCCGACAGCCGCTCCCGGATGCGGCGGTAGACTTTGCTCCACTGACGTGGGAGCGGCACCGGCCCGCGCCCCCACCCGGCCTCCCGCAAAGCATCCTGGATGGGAGGCCGGGTGGGGGTGCGGGCCGGTGCCGCACGGATACAGCGTAGCTGAATCCGAATCTTGGCTGGGCCACTCCCAGCCTGAAGGGCGGCAGGAACGAGACTCAGCCGCCTTTGCGCGGCCGCCCCCTTGCGCCGCCGCGCTCCGGTTCCTGCTTTCCCTCCCCCGCTCCCGCCGCCGCCTTCGCCTCCTGCGCGTCGAGCCAGGCCGCATAGTCCGCCCGCATCTCCTCGCCGGCCAGCTCCCAATGGCTCTCCCCTTCGATGAACGGCTCGAACGTCTCGAGCGGCGCCATCAGCTCGAACGTGCCGCGATAGTCATTGCCCTGCGGTGAGCGGATGAAGGACTCGTCCGGATCGTCCTCCAGCGCATCCCCCGCCGCGATGCCGCCCTGGTCGATCGCCGCCTGCGCCGCCCGCGCCCGTGCCGCGCACGCCTCCAGCGCCGCCGCAATCTCCGCCTGCGCCTGCGGATCGAGCGCCACCCCCTCGAACCCCTCGATCGCCGCCGCGGCCTCATCCCCGCTCAACCCCGGCGACAACGCGCGCCCGCCCGAAATCACCGTCCGCACCGAAGTCATCGACGCCTCGGCTCCACCTATTCCTCCCCGAGCTTTCTCGGGGAGGGGGACCACTCCCGAAGGGAGTGGTGGAGGGGCCGGCGCGTCAGCGGCGGAATTCTCGATAGACCCAGCCCCCGCCGACGCCCGCGTCGAGAAATAATTCACCGTCACCCGCTTGCCGTCGGCATCCTGTCCATAATGGCGCAGGATGAACATCAGCAGCCGGTCGTTAAACTTGCGCCGATAGCCCATCAGCTTGCCGCCGGAGAAAACCGGCACCAGTTCGCCCTCGATCGCCCGCTTGAAGGCGATGTCCTTCAGCATCGGCACGGTGAAATCGAGCGCCGCGTCCCACGCCCGCCGGAACTCCTCCGCCCCCGGCGCCCGCCGCAGCGTGTAGCAATTGGTCTGCGCGATATTCACCATCCGCGCCGCCCGGTCGACACACCCCGTCTCCGCCAGCGCGTGGATAAAGGCCACCTGCCGCTCGGGCGTCCAGCCGTCATGGCGGTAGCGGCGGGGGACGGGCGTGAAAGCGGGGATGGGCGGGCGGTCTTCCCGCTTCGGCGGCTCCAGTCGTTTGGTCATGGTCGATGCTCCTGATCGCGAGAACAAAAGGCGAATCGATCAGGCTATGACGCATTTCAGGGCTGTAGGAAAATGCGCCTGTCGCTCTTCCATGCTTGCTGCGCCTTGATCCTACCGTCAGAGTTTCCGCCTGCCACAAATTGGCCAGGTGACGCGTGACCAGACAGTTGCTGAAAGACTATGCGAAAGGCATTCGCGAACAGCTTCGCGCCAATCCGGCGGCGGCTGAAACAGCGCTCGCTCCACAGTTTCAGCGATTGGTGGAAGCGCTCCTGCCGACCCTTTCATCGGCAACCCGGCTCACCGTCTCTCCGGAGTTCAGCAAACCAGGGGTCGGGCGGCCCGATATCGCCCTGATCAAGCCGGGCGAAACGCCGCGCGCTTATGTCGAACTGAAGGCGCCGGGAAAATCCGCTGACCCGGCTGAATGGCGCCTCGGCCATGACAAGAGACAAGCTGAGCGCCTGCGGGAATTGGGATGTTGGGCGACCAGCAATTTCAGCGAGTTGAGGCTGTTCGCACACGACCAAGCACTCGGGAGCGCGGTCTTGGTGCCTCCGGCTGCGTTGTCGGCTGAGACGTCTGATGGCGTTGCCGACCGGGCGATCGACGGGCACGATCCGGCCGCTGCCCTGGACTTGCTCGACCGCATGGCACGCACCGGGCCGGAAGGGGCCGACAATGCCAAGCAACTTGCAGAACTGACGGCGCATTCCGCCCGGCTGGTGCGCAACACCGTCGAAGAGCGGCTGGCCGAGCTTCACGGCAAGGGTCAGCATGGCGATCCTCTCCTGCTCGTACGAAAGACTTTCCGCGAAGTCCTTTATGCGCACCCGGAGGCGGGCGGATATCCGTCGCGCGACTTCGATCAATTGTTCGCTGCGGCATTCGCGCAAACTTTGGCCTTCGGTCTGCTGCTCGTGCGGGAAGCCAAGAATGCGCCGGTGGACGAGAATGCCTGGCGGGATATGCCGGGCGAACATCCGCTGATGAAGGCGGCGCTGCGCGTCTTGAGCGAGCCGGAGGTGATCGGCTCGATCGGCTTCGGCTTCGAGGTGATGTGCGGAACCGTCAACGCGTTCGACCTCGGCATTCTGGCCATCGATGCCGCGGGGCGCGATCCGATCCTCTATTTCTACGAGGATTTTCTGGAGACGTTCGACCCCGAAGCGCGCGAGCGCTACGGCGTCTATTATACGCCGATCGAGGTCGTCCGTTACATGGCCGGCGCGCTCGATCGGGCGCTCCGCGATCACCTGGAAACCGATGGTCTGGGCGACGATTCGGTCACCATTCTCGATCCTGCGACCGGCACCGGGACGTTCCTGCTTGGCGTGGCCGAACGGGTGCGCGATCAAACCCTGGCTACCGAGGGCGGCATTGCCGCCTCGCGCGCGCTGCGCCGGCTCGCGGCCCGGATGTTCGGCTTCGAATTGCTGGTCGGCCCCTATGCGGTGGCGCATTACCGGCTGCACCATGCTCTGCGTTATCGCCCGCCGGACGACGATGAGGAGGGATTGCAGGCGGTCAAGCTGCCAAGGCTGGGCGTGTTTCTTGCCGACACCTTGTCGCGCCCGGACGCAGCGACCCCGACCGGGACGCTGGGCATCCAGGGCATTCCGATCGACGACGAGCGCGCGCGGGCGAACGAGATCAAGGCGCGCGCGCAAATCCTCGCGATCATCGGCAACCCACCTTACCGGCGGCTGCAGGGCATGGATCGCGAGACCCTCGTTGGCCGCTGGATGGCCGGCGGGCTTGACGAGGCCGGCCGGCGTGAGGCGGGCCAATGGGACGATCTGAAAGCGCCGGTGAGCGCGGCCGGCAAGGGCAACCAGCTGAACACGTTCGAGGAATTGTCGGTCGCCTTCTGGCGCTGGGCGCTGTGGAAATTGTTCGAAGCGGACAATGCGCCGAAGCGCGGTGTCATCGCCTACATCACCAATCGCAAATTCCTGACCGGCTGGCCCTATGCGGGCCTTCGCAAGATGATGCGCGAGCGGTTCGACCGGATCGAGATTATCGATCTGCGCGGCGACGTGCGCGCCGGGCCGCGCGGCGATGTCGCGAATGACGAGGGCGTGTTCAACATCATGGTCGGCACCGCGATCACCCTGGCGATTGCCGACGGCAGCAAGCCCAAAGGCGCGCTGGCGGAGGTGCGTTATCTCGACAGCTGGGAACATGACCTGTTTCGGCGCGGCTCGAAACTCGCCTGGCTGACGGCGGGCGCGGAACGCGGCGACCTAGCGGACTGGGTCGAGGTGGATCGCGGTCCCTTGGAGGACTTTCGGCCGAGGCCTTTCAGCAATGGGGAGTGGCTGTCGGTCGGGGAGGCTTTCGAATTCGCTAAATCAGGTATGAAATCAGGGGATGACAAGACCTTCGTCGCCTTCGACGAAGCCAATCTTCCCGAACAACTGGCACCCGTGCTGGCTGCTCGAGAGGACTCGGCTTTCAATGATACTCTCGTTCGGCGGCTTGCCTATAGACCTTTTGATAGCCGCTATTTCTATAATGACGTCGTGCTTCTCAATCGGCCGGGACCAGAAATGCAGAGCGCATGGGCTCGCGACAACGTCGGGTTCTATACCATGCAGGCCGGCGTCGGTGCTGGACCTGCCGTATGGTGCCACGGTCTGCTTCCAGACTATCACGCCTTTCGCGGTAGCTACGGCGGTTACGCCTTTCCGCTTTATGACCGGCGCGCCGGGCCGAACGCCACCAATCTCAACCCTGTGCTCGTCGCTGCGCTCAGCGCCGCTTACGGACGGCCGGTAACGCCAGAAGACGCGTTCGACGCCATCCTCTGCCTGCTGTCGGCGTCCACGTACAGCGTCCGCTTCGCCGAGGATCTGGAGGACGCCTTTCCGCATATCCCCTTCCCCGCTTTGCCTGCCGTGTTCGAGCGCGCGGTGGCGGTCGGGCGGGAGATTAGGGCTGTCGAGACCTTCGCGCGCAAGGCGGAGAAGCAGTTCCGGCCGAAAAGCTTCGCCAAGGAGAAACTGGAGCTGGAAGGGCCGGTCGGCACGATCGACTGGCGCGATGGCGAGATCGTCCGGGTCGAAACCACGCGCGCCGGCCGGAGCGCAACGGCCTGGCTGGCGGGTGTGCCGGAAGAGGTGTGGAATTTCGCGGTCAGCGGCTATCGTGTCCTGCCGCGCTGGATCGAGGCACGCGCGGCCTTGCCCGCCGATCAGGTCGTTGCCGACCTGAAAGACGTGGCGCAGCGCGTCCACGAGCTTATCCACCGTTTTCAAGAGGCCGATCTTGTCTTGGCCGACACGCTTGCCGATACTCTGACCCGAGAGGAACTCGGCTTTCCGGCCGAAATCGAAGGCGATGAAGGCGAAGAAACCGGCGATGACTGACCTGTTCGGCGACGGCCAGGCGAGCCTGTTTGGCGACGCCCCCGGGCGCATTCCGCACCCAGCGGGACCATCCATGCTGCCTGATCCCGCCGACATCCGCCAACGTCTCCAGGGATTGCTCGCCAAGGCGAAGGCGGCGGAGACCATGCCGTGGCCCGAAAAGAGGGCACGCGTGTGGGAAATCGTCTTCCCGCAAATGGCGAACTGGTTGCCCGAAGATGAGGCCAACCAGCTTCGCTTCGAATTTGCGCAGGAAATTGAGCGGTTGAAGCTCGCGGCCTAAGCCGCTTCCGCCTTCCTCGACTGCCGCTTCCGCTCATGCGGGTCGAGATACCGCTTCCTGATCCGCACCACCTTCGGCGTCACTTCCACCAGTTCGTCGTCCTGGATGTAGGCGATCGCCTGTTCCAGCGTCATGCGGCGCGGCGGGGTCAGGCGGATGCCCTCGTCCTTGGGACCGCTGGCGCGGAAGTTGGTGAGCTGCTTGGATTTGAGCGGGTTCACTTCAAGGTCGTGGATCTTGGCATTCTCGCCGATCACCATGCCTTCGTAGAGCTTGTCGCCCGGCGAGATGAACAGCACGCCGCGCTCCTCGATCGAGTTGAGCGCATAGGCGACCGCCTCGCCCTGCTCCATCGAGATCAGCACGCCATTCTGGCGGCCCTCGATCTTGCCCTTGTGCGGCCCGTATTTCTCGAACAGCCGGTTCATGATCCCCGTGCCGCGCGTGTCGGACAGGAATTCGCCATGATAGCCGATCAGGCCGCGGCTGGGCGCGCTGAAGGTCAGGCGCGTCTTGCCGCCGCCGCTCGGGCGCATGTCGGTCATCTCGGCCTTGCGGATCGCCATCTTGTCGATGACCGTGCCGCTATGCTCGTCGTCCACGTCGATGACGACCGTCTCATAAGGTTCCTCGCGGCCGTCAGGGCCATCGCGGAACAGCACGCGCGGGCGGCTGATGGAAAGCTCGAAGCCCTCGCGGCGCATCGTTTCGATCAGCACGCCGAGCTGCAGTTCGCCGCGGCCGGCGACTTCATAGGCGTCGGAGGTCGAGCTGACCGACAGGCGGATCGCGACGTTGGTCTCGGCTTCCTTCTCCAGCCGGTCGCGGATGACGCGGCTCTGCACCTTGTCGCCGTCGCGGCCCGCATAGGGGCTGTCATTGACGCTGAAGCTCATCGCCAGCGTCGGCGGGTCGATCGGCCGGGCGCGGATCGGCTGGGTCATGCCCGGCTCGGCGATGGTGTTGGAGACGGTCGCCTTGGTCAGGCCCGCGATCGCGACGATGTCGCCCGCCTGGGCCTGCTCCACTGGCACGCGCTCCAGCCCGCGGAAGGCGAAGACCTTGGTGGCGCGGCCGGCCTCGACCTCGTTGCCGTCCACGTCCAGCGCCTTGATCGGCATGTTGATGTCGAGCTTGCCGCTCTCGATCCGGCCGGTGAGGATGCGGCCGAGGAAATTGTCGCGATCAAGAAGCGTCGCCAACATTTTGAAAGGGCCGTTCGGGTCGAGGCCCGGGGCCGGGACATGCTCGACGATCTTCTCGAACAGAGGCGTCAGATCGCCCGAGCGGACATCGTCGGTCAGGCCCGCATAGCCGTTGCGGCCGCTGGCGTAGAGGACCGGGAAATCGAGCTGCTCGTCGGTCGCGTCGAGGCTGAGGAACAGTTCGAAACATTCGTCCAGCACTTCGGCGGCGCGCGCATCCGGGCGGTCGATCTTGTTGACGACGACGATCGGCTTCAGGCCCAGGCCCAGCGCCTTGCCGGTCACGAACTTGGTCTGCGGCATCGGCCCTTCGGCGGCGTCCACCAGCAGGATCACGCCGTCGACCATCGACAGGATCCGCTCCACCTCCGCGCCGAAATCGGCGTGGCCCGGCGTGTCGACGATGTTGATCCGCGTGTCGTTCCACTCGACCGACGTGCATTTGGCGAGGATGGTGATGCCCCGCTCCTTCTCCAGATCGTTGGAATCCATGGCTCTTTCTTCCACGCGCTGATTGTCGCGGAAGGTGCCGGATTGCCGGAACAGCTGGTCGACAAGGGTCGTCTTGCCGTGATCGACGTGGGCGATGATCGCCACGTTGCGAAGGCTCATGGGATGATAACTCGAATGGAGGGCGCGGGTTGCGGCGCGCGACATAGCAATGATGCTGCGATGCAACAAGCCGGGAGCTTTGGTTAGGACGGTTTTAACCGGCGCGGCGTATCGCTGCGCTGCTATGGATGCCTTCAGTGCCGGTTCCGAGTCTCCGCAGCCGACGGACGAACTGTCGCCGCGCAGCCCGCGGCGGCGCGTGCTGCTGGCCGGGCAATATCAGTCGCTGACCGGCACATATTCGGTGGACGTGCGAAACCTGTCCAATACCGGCGCGTCGATCATGTGCGCGGCCGACCTGAAGCTGGGCAGCGAAGGCGTTCTGATGGCGGGCGGGCTGGATTGCCTGTGCCGCGTTGTGTGGCACCGCGAAGGCGTGTTCGGGCTGAAGTTCGAAGAGCCGTTGCACAACAGCATCGTGCTCGATCTGCACCGGATCACCAGCGACGATGTGAAGCATGCCGAGCGCGCCGCGGCCCGCGAATGGTATCAACGCGACGCCCGCTGATCTGGGCTTGACGCTGGCCCAAAGGTCCGCGCTCTGTTGCAGGCAAGGAGCGCGTCCATGCCGGTATTCCCCCAGTCAAATCCGCTTTTCGGGTTGGTCGAGATGGCCTCCGGCCTGTGGGTGTCGCGCGCCTTGTGGGCGGCGGCGGAACTGGGCGTGGCGGATGCCATCGGTGACGAGCCGGCCGCACTTGGCGACATCGCTGCGGCGGCCGGCGCACGAGAGGAGCCGCTCCGCCGGCTGATGAAGGCATTGGTGTCGGTCGGGCTGTTCACAGCCGAAGAGGGCGGCCGGTTCGGACACAATGAGACGAGTCTGTTCCTCAGGAGCGACCATCCCTTGTCGCAGCGGCCCTTCCTCCGCTCGATCTTCGGGGGCGAGCACTATGCAGGCTGGGGAGCGCTGGGCCGCAGCCTGAACGAGGGCGGGACGGCGTTCGATCATCTCTACGGGCAGCCAGTGTTCGATTGGTATGCCGATCATCCGGTCGAAGCGCAGGCGTTCAGCCGGGCGATGCAGTCCACGACTGTGCTGGTCGAGACGATGCTGATGGCCGCCTGGACACCCCCGCCGTTCGAGATCGCCGTGGATATCGGCGGCAGCGGCGGGGCATTGGTGGCACGGCTGCTGACCCGGGCGCCTGAGGCGCGTGGGATATTGTTCGACCTGCCCGAGGTGGCGGATGCGGTGCGGTCCGGTGTCGTCGATCCGCGCATCGCAGTGATCGGCGGCGATTTCTTCGAGAGCGTGCCGGAAGGCGATCTCTATCTGCTCAAACTGATCCTGCACGATTGGGACGACGAGAAGAGTGCGACGATCCTCGGCAATATCCGCGCGGCAATCCGCCCGGGCGGGCGGGTCGTGATCATCGACGCGCTACTTCCGCAGATCGTCGGGAATCACCCGGGCTTCCTGATGGATCTAAACATGATGGTGATGACCGGCGGCAAGGAGCGGACGGCGGCGGAGTTTCAGGCGCTGTTGGAAACGACCGGTTTCAGGGTGGAAAGCGTCACGCCGACCCCAACACCCATGGGGATCGTGCAAGCTGTGGCGGCCTGAGGCCCGGACCATCCGCAATCGCGGCGGCGACCGTGTCAATTGCCCGCCGCAACCTGCCTGGCACGCTCATAGGCCCGGCCGATATTGAGGATGCCATTGCCATAGACCGGGTCCTGGCCGGGAGCGCCCGCATCATTGGCCGTTTCCAGCAGGATCGTGGCGATCTGATGCCCGGAGAGATTTGGGAAAGAAGCCGCCAGCAAGGCGGCAGCGCCGCTGACCACCGGTGCCGAGAATGAGGTCGCCCCGCCATAGGCGCTCAGATACCATTGTGCGCCATCTCCCGCGCGGGAGGTGGCGGACGCCACTTGTCCATTGGCGTCATGCCCGCCCGCGATGATCAACAGGCGGCTGTTGGTGAACTGCGCGTTCTGCAGGGCGAAACCTTCCGGGTGCGATCCACCATTGTTGCCCGCCGCGATGACAACGATCACGCCAGCCCCCGTGGCACGCGAGAGAGCGGACAGCAAAGGCTCGCGGCTGAAACCGCCGACCAGCGACAGGTTTATCACCCGCGCGCCCCGGCGCACCGCATCGTCGACCGCTTCCGCGACATCGTCCATCGAATGGAAGCAGTCGGATGAGCAACGCTGTGTATTGTAGGACAGAATGTTCGCTTCGAAGGCGACGCCCATCGCACCCCGCCCGTTTCGCGCGCCCGCGGCAATGCCCGCCACAATATTGCCGTGGCTGTCCTGAACGACGGAATGACCAAGCGTTGTCAGGCGGCCGGCAAATTCGGAATCTGCGGCCGACACACCAGAATCGATAATCGCGATCGTCACCCCTCGACCTGTTGCGCCCGCTTCGAAGGCAGGCAGCGCCATGTTTACGACGTTCCAGATCGAGGCGTTGAATTCCGCATCGTCGAAACCGCCGGTGGGCGGCGGCGCGGGGGTTGGTGGAGGCGCCGGCGGTGGCGCTGGGACGGGAGGCGGTGGGGTTATGACGCTCGAACCACCGCCGCCACCGCCCCCACCCCCGCAGCCGCCGAGCGACAAGGCGAGCAGGCAAGTCGACAGGATGAACAGGCCTTTTCCCGCCCTTGCCCTCACGGCCCCCGGAACCGGGCGATGCTCGTCAGGGTCCGTGCCAACAGCGTGGCGAGGGATAGCAGTCGATCCTTGCATGCGCGGGCCTCCATCGCGAGGGCTGCCCCCGCCCTCACTAAGGCCCAGCTACTTTATGTGGCGCCCGCGGTAGGATTGGCCAGTCCCGCAAAGACAGACCACCCGGTGCGTTCGACGAACTGCTCGAGAGCCCGCGCCCCGACCGCGCTGGTTCCGAATTCATTGAGGCCAGGCGACCAAACGGCGATCGCACCACGGCCGGGCGCGATAGCAAGGATGCCACCACCCACGCCGGATTTGCCGGGCAGACCCACGCGATAGGCGAACTCGCCGCTATTGTCGTAATGACCGCAGAGCAGCATCACCGAATTGATGCGGCGGGCATTGTGCCAGACGATTGCTTCCTCGCCGGTGACGGGATCGCGGCCGTCGAAAGCCAGAAACAGCCCGGCGCGCGCAAGCTGGCGGCAACTCATCGCGATCGCGCACTGGCGGAAATAGGCGTCCAGCGCCGTCTCCACTTCATTGTCGATAATGCCATAGGTCTTCATGAACCAGGCAAGGCTGCGATTGCGGCTGCCGGTCGCCGCCTCCGAAGCGGCGACATGTTCGTCAACTGCGATGCGATCATCCTGCGCCTGCGCGCGCAGGAACGCCAGCAGACCGGCGATCGCCGAGTCCCCGTCGCCATCCCCGATCAAGGCATCGGTGGTAGCGATGGCCCCGGCATTGATCAGCGGGTTGCGGGGCTTGCCGCTCTCGCGCTCCAACTGGACGATGGAATTGAAGGCGCTGCCAGACGGCTCGCGGCCGACGCGCTGCCACAAATCGGCTCCTACGCGGGTCAGGGCAAGCGCCAGAGTGAACACTTTGGAAATAGACTGGATCGAGAACGGCTCGTCACAATCGCCCGCACCGTGAACCACACCGTCCGCACCGGCAACGGCGATACCGAACTTGCCGGGATCGGCACAGGCCAGAGCGGGAATATAGTCCGCGACCTTGCCTTCGCCGCGATGAGGTTCGATCGCCGCCAGCACCTGTGCAAGCAACTGCTCCATGCCCGCTCCCTTCGTTCGCCTGTCTAGGGCTTCGCGGCGGCCATTTGAACACTTGCCATAAACGACATCCGGCGCGGGGAGGCCCGCGCCGGATGCACGCATCGCAGGGGTGATGCGCGGGAGGCCTTAAGCCGCCTCGGTCTCATATTGATC
The DNA here is from genome assembly GCA_002344055.1 of Sphingomonadales bacterium UBA2369. Taxonomy (GTDB): domain Bacteria; phylum Pseudomonadota; class Alphaproteobacteria; order Sphingomonadales; family Sphingomonadaceae; genus Allosphingosinicella. Next base: position 13,296 of record DDTH01000001.1, on the reverse strand, counting down.
GGCATTGTCATCGATCTGGTAGGTGTCCGGATCCGGCGGGATGTCGCTGGGATCCACACCAGCCTCGATCAGCTCCAGACGGTCCTCGACCTTGCCCCACTCGCGGTCGGCCTGCTCACGCTCCCAATCGAGCGCGTCGTGAATCTTGGCGGGCGCTTCCTCCAGTTCCTGCTGCAGCTTCTGCACGCTCTCATGATCGCCGCCCGGCATTTCGGCGCGGGCATCGACGATCTCGCGCACATCGTCGATCGCATGATCGGCAATCATCTCGACGCCGTCGATGATGTCGCCATGTATCTCATGCAACTCTTCGACAATCGGGTGGATCACCCTGGCGCCTTCCTGCGGCGTCATGTCCTTAGCCAGAGCCTCAAGCTCGGCCTTGTCGGCATCGCTGAAGTCGCCGTCGGCGAGACGGCTTTCGAAGAAATTCTGCGTGTCGGGATTGCTGCCCAGGCCCTCGCGGATCGCATCCTTCATCTCACCGGACCATTCGGCGCCCTTTTCGGAGGCCCAGTCCTGAATGTCGGCGGCGAACTCGGCATGCTTCTCGTTTGCCATCGCCTCCAGCCGAGACATGTCCTCCGGACTTAGGTCTTTGAAGCCGGGATCGTCCTTGAACGTCTCATTGAGCCACTCGCGGGCATTCCATTCCTTGGCCTCGGCGCTGGCCGTGGCAGGTGCTTCCTGCGTCGCGGCCTGCTGAGGCTGGGCCTGGGCCTCGGCGGCGCGGTCGGCCTCCAGCTCCCGCTGCCACTGGGCGTCGGCATCGCGATCGAACTGACGCATCGCATCGTCGCCGGGATAATCTTCACCCATCGTCTCGCGGCGGGCGGCGAAGAATTCCTCGTCGCTCATGGTCTGCTGTTCACGGCCCTGCTGGTTCGGATTGGTCGGTTCCATCTTTCTTCTCCGCTCACCCGATTGTCCGGGTTTCGCTGCGTAGGCGAGGCCGAGGCGGAAAAGGGGTCAGGCCCGTTCAAAGGCCGAGAATGGCTTCCACCTCACGAAGGCGTCGATCGACCAGCGCCACCTCCGCATCGTCGCCCTTCCACACGGCCGCGGCGACGAGATCGGCAAGCTGATCGAGCACATCGGAGCCATAAACGTCGATCAGTTCAGCGCTCGAACGGGATGAGGCTTCGTGCAGCGTGAGTTTCTTGCGCGTCACACGGCCTCCTGGATGAACGGCGAGGCGGCGGGACTAGTGACCTGGTCCGGACAATATAGCTCGTAACCTTACGAGGCGGCAGAGTCGGAACCTTCGACTGTTGTTATGGTAACCCTAGAAGCGCGATGTGCAGCAAGACCGAGGCTATTGATGGCAAGTTCGAAGGCGTCTGCGACCGGGATCTGGGACTATGATGCGGATGCTGACATCCTGTTATGCGATCGACGTTGGCACGATTTGTTGCGCCTGGAATATGGCGCGGTCCGGCGGATCGCCGACTTTCGTCGCTACATCCATCCGGAGGACGTCGCCGGCGCCACCGAAGTGGACCTCGATCGTATCGGCGGCATGATCGAGCGTGACGAGCGCTATCACAATGATTTCCGGGTCATTCGCACTGACGGCCAGGTGCGACGCTGGCGGTCGATCGCCTGCTTGCTGATCGATCCTGCAACCGGACACCGGCGCGCGGCCGGCTGCGTCACCGACATTACCGGCCAGGAGCCGTTCGGACGGGACTATGCGCGCGTACCTGATGACGATGATGCGCCGGAGCAAGGCGCGTCGGCCCCCGTCCACCTGACCCCGCGTGAACTGGAATGTTTGCGCTGGGTCAGCGTCGGCAAGACGGCGTGGGAGACAGCGACGATTATCGGCCGCAGTTCACGAACGGTGGAATTCCACCTGATCAACGCCGGCCGCAAGCTGGGCGCGATCAACAAGGTCCATGCGGTGGTGCTGGCGGTGCGATTGGGGCTGATCTGAGCGCGGAGCGCTAGGCGGCTGGATGCCCGACAAGGATTCGAACCTTGATTGACGGAGTCAGAGTCCGCTCTCTTACCATTAGAGGATCGGGCAGCGCCGGACGGGCGAGATAGGCCCGGGCCGGGACAGTGTCAACTTGCCCGCGGGGCGCTCGCTTGCTCGCAAGCCATTGGCCATGTTACACCTCTCGGCAAGTCAGCGGTACGGGGTACCTCCCCGCGCCGTAATGAAAAGAGAAGTGTCGAGACATGGCGCAGCATGCTGCTCAAGCGCCGCAGGAACCGGACCGTGATCCGGGCGAGGCGGCCCTCCCCCAAGCAGGATCGCCCTCGCCTTTCTCCCTAGCGATGCGCCGCGCGCCGCGCCACACCTATGGTGCGATCGACCTCGGCACGAACAATTGCCGGCTGCTGGTGGCCCGGCCGGCGGAGGAAGGCTTTACCGTCGTCGATGCCTTCTCGCGCGTCGTGCGGCTGGGCGAAGGGCTCGGCACCACCGGGCGGATCAGCCAGGACGCGATGGACCGCGCGGTCGCCGCGCTCGGCGTCTGTTCTGAGAAATTACGGCGGCGGCGAGTCAGCCTGGCGCGCTCGGTCGCGACCGAGGCGTGCCGCCGCGCCGCCAACGGCCGGCAGTTTGTCGAGCGGGTGAAGAACGAGACGGGCATTTGTCTGGAGATCATCTCGCCGGAAGAAGAGGCCCGGCTGGCCATGCTCGGCTGCCACCGGCTGCTCGAGCCCGGCGACGGCCCGGCGCTCATCTTCGACATTGGCGGCGGTTCGACCGAATTGGTGCTGATCGACACGGACGACGACACGCCCCGCATCCGCTGTTGGTGGAGCGCGCCTTGGGGCGTCGCCTCGCTGACCGAAAGCGAAGGGACGATCTTCAAGGATCGCGAGGAGCGGCTGGCGGCCTATGGCCGCATGCGCGAGCGCGTGCGGCACGCCTTCCGCCGCTTTCAGGCGCTGCTGCCGAAGAACAAGGCGGACATCCGCCTGATGGGTACAAGCGGAACGGTGACGACCCTTGCCAGCGTCTATCTCGCCTTGCCCGCCTATGACCGCAAAGCGGTCGACGGGCTGATGGTGCCCACGAAATCCATGCGCGAGATCGGCAACATGCTGTCCGCCGCAAGTCCGGATGAGCGGGCGCAATTCCCCTGCATCGGCCATGAGCGGGCGGACCTCGTCGTGGCGGGCTGCGCTATCCTTGAGGCGATCATGGACATCTGGCCGGCGGAAACGCTCGGCATCGCCGACCGCGGCATTCGCGAGGGCATATTGCGCTCGCTGATGGCGCGCGACGGCTATCGCATCTGAGCGCCGAGATGGCCGAACGCATCCGCACCGCCAAGGGCCGCAAGGTCAGCTCGACCAAGTGGATCGAGCGGCAATTGTCCGACCCCTACGTCAAGAAGGCGAAGGCGGAGGGCTATCGTTCGCGCGCGGCCTACAAATTGATCGAACTGGACGAACGCTTCAAATTTCTCGCCGGTACGCGCCGCGTCGTCGACCTCGGCATCGCGCCGGGCGGCTGGACGCAAGTCGTGCGCAAGCGCGTGCCGAAAGCCGAGGTGGTCGGCATCGACCTGCTGCCAACCGACCCCATCGGAGGGGCGATCATCCTGCAGCTCGATTTCATGGACGACAGCGCGCCGGACCAGTTGAAGGCGGCGCTGGGCGGCCAGGCTGATCTGGTGCTGAGTGATATGGCCGCCAATACGGTCGGCCATCCGCAGACCGACCATCTGCGCACCATGGCGCTGGTCGAGGCGGGGCTGGAATTTGCAGGCGAAGTACTGCGCCCGGGCGGCGCCTATGTGGCGAAGGTGCTGGCGGGCGGCGCCGACAACAATCTGGTCGCCGAGCTGAAACGCCGATTCGCCAGCGTCAAACATGCCAAGCCGCCCGCGAGCCGGAAAGACAGCAGTGAGTGGTATGTCGTGGCGCAGGGGTTCAAGGGCTAGAAGCCGGTCGATGCCAGTCGCTTATCCTCGAACTGGACGTTCGGCGCTTCCCGCGGACGGGGCCGCCCTTTCCCCTGGTTGCGGATCGCCCCCGGCAACGAAATCACCCGCGCTCCCGCTTGTCACCTTCGCCCGCCTGCCGTCATAATGGCGCGCTGAAGTTTGGCTGAAGAGTGCGGGATGGACGCGGTCCGGGGGGACATATCGGGGCGGCGCCGGCAGAAAAGGCGCTGGCGGTTCGGGAATGCCGAGTTCGATGAGGGGCGCTGGGCGCTCAGCGTCGGCGGGCAGCCCGTCGCGCTGGAAACCAAGCCGCTGGAGCTGCTGCGCGTGCTGCTGCTTCGCGCGGGCGAGGCGGTGAGCAAAGATGAGCTGCTTGACGCAGTCTGGCCCGACGTGGCGGTGGTCGAAGCATCTCTGCCCACCGCAATCGCCAAGCTGCGCAGGGCGCTGGGCGACACCGACAAGGAGGTGCCGATCATCGAGACGGTGGCGCGGATCGGCTACCGGCTGGCCGTCAGGGTTGAAGAGACAGGAGAGTCTGCGCCCGCCCTCGCCATGAACGAGGCACCGATGCCTCAACGGGCATGGAAGCTCTGGCCCTGGGGAATCGCCGCCGGGGCCGCCCTGCTGATCGCGGGGCTTTTCCTGTTCCAGCAGCCGTGGCTGAACCGGGCCGGGATCGCCGTCGCAGGCGCGCCGCAGCGGGAGGCGGTCAGCGCGATCCGCAGCCTGGACGTCGCGGCGATCGACGCAATGCTGCGCGAGGGCTGGGACCCGAACATCGCCTTCGACACGGAGGGCAATGCTGCACTCGGCACGCTGGTACAGATATGCGAATGGGACCCGGCGCACGACCGGCAGAAACTGTTGCTGGCCGCGCGCAAGCTGATCGATGGCGGCGCGCTTTATCATAGCCGCAACAAATGGGGGGACACGCCTTATTCAATCGCACGCGCAGAACGCTATTGCGGAGCGGACCACCCCGTTACCCGCATGATGCATTCTCTATGCTACGCGGGAACGGACGCACCCCGGGACGATTGCCTCGCAGACTACGCCTCTGCTCGAACGAAGGACTAGCTCCCCCGCCGCGCCCGCGCTTCGTCGATCGCTTCCTTGAGCTGCTCGTACGGCACGGCGCCGTGGAAGATCTTGTCGCCGACTACGAAGGTCGGGGTGCCGCTGGCGCGCACAAGCTGGGCGAGTTCGACGTTGCGCTGGATTTCGGTCTGATGAGCCTGGCTCGGCGCCGCCGGTTGCACGCCGGCTTGCGCCATCGCGGCGCGGATCGTTTCAGGCGTCGGGCGGCCCGCAGCGAAGACGGCCTGGTAGAAAGGCCGGAACTTGCGCTGGTCGGCAGCCGCGAGGCTGGCCAGAGCGGCCTCCTGACTGGCGGGTCCGAGCACGGGCAACTCGCGCCAGACCACCTTCAGGCGCGGATCCTCGGCGAGCAGCCGGTCGATCGCCTCGTTACTCTGGCGGCAATAGCCGCAGGCATAGTCGAAGAATTCTACCAACACGACGTCGCCATCCTCGGCACCCGCCCAGGCGCCCTGATAGGGCGTCTCGAACTCGGCACGGCGCGGGCCGATCGCGGCGGCGGCTTCCTTGCGATTCAACTCGGCCATCGCGTCCGGCAGGATTTCCGGGTTCGCCATTATCGCATTGCGCACGCCATCCGCGAAACTTTTGTCGCTGAACCGGCCGCCAATCAGCAGCATCGCCAGCGCGCCGATCGCGATGCCAGCCACGGCCGCAATGGCCAAACCCATCCAGCCGCTGGCGCGGCGCTCCCCCTTATCGTTCATGCTGGTCTCAATATTGGAAAATGGAACGCGGCGCGACCGGTGCCGCGGGCGTATCGGTGGCGCGGCGGTTGCGGCGGCCTCGGCGCTCGATTTCGTTGCGCGAGACCATCAGGATATCCTGTGCGCGGATCCAGTCCGGCGTACCGGTGGGAATTCCGGCCATCGCATTCTGCGCGCTGACCATCGCCAGCTGCGGCTGGCGCATCAGGCTGTAGCGTTCGGCGGTGGCAAGACTCGCCCGGCCGATATCGCCCTTGCGGTCGTACACTACGCCGAGCTGGTACCAGGCGAACGGATTTTCATGATCGCGCTGCACGACGGTACGCAGCACCCGCTCGGCCTCTTCGAAATTCCCCGGATCCTCGGTCGCGATCAGGGCGTGCCCGAAAATCGACGCGATCAAAGGCTCGTTGCGTGAGCGGGCGACGGCTTCGCGTAGCGCCGCGAGCGCTTCATCGGGACGGCCGGATTCGAGCAGGATCTGGCCCTTCAGCTCAAGGAAATAAGCGTCGTGAGGTGCCTCCGCGAGCAGCGATTCCGCCGCCGCGAGCGCGCGGTCGGGGTGCGCGGAACGATGCCAGGCATAAGCGCGTGCATAGCGCGCGGGCACCGACTGATCACTTTCCGGATAGCGGTGGAAGACGCGCTCCGGCTCGTCGACATAGCCGGCGAGCTTGGCCCGGATGCGCTGGAAACGCGCTTCGAGCGCGGGTGGGGTCGGCGTGTCCCAGGCCGGATCGTTGCGATAGGAGTTTTCCAGCGCTGCCATACGCTCGCTGTTCAGCGGGTGGGTGCGCTGATAGCTATTCTCCTGCGGAATATTGTAGCGGAATTCCATGTTCTGCAGCTTGCCGAAGAATTCCAGGCTGCCCCGGCCGCTGATCCCCGCACGGGCGAGGTAGCTCGCGCCCGCCTGGTCGGCGCTGCTTTCCTGCGTCCGCGTGAAGGCCAGGAACTGGCTCATCGCGACCTGCTGGCCGAGGCCCATGATCGCTGCGCCCGCAGGCCCGGCCCCGGCGAGCATCGCCGCCGCGCCGATGATCAGCGACAGAATCGAGATGCTCGTCGCCTGCTGGATGCCTTCGGTGCTGCGGATGATGTGACCGCCGACGACGTGGCCAAGCTCGTGCGCGATGACGCCCTGCACTTCGTTCAGATTGTCGGCACGGGTGAGCAAGCCGGAATGGATGTAGACGATCTGCCCGCCCGCCACGAAGGCGTTGATCGAATCGTCGTGGATCAGGACAAGCCTGACATCTTGCGGGCGCAGACCGGCCGCCTGGATCAGGGGCGCGGAGGCGTCGCGCAGCAATGCCTCCGTTTCAGCATCGCGCAGGATCGATTGGGCTGCGGCCGGACGGGCGACAAGGGCGACAAAAGCCACTGCCGCGATCATCAAGAGACGGACGAGCAGGACACCCGGGGCGCCGCGCGCGAATGTTTGAACCATGCGCCTGCTGTCCCTCTCCGAATGTGAACGGCGGATGAAAGCGCCGCTCATGCCGAGGCTTATCCCCCGAAGGTCCGCTGCCACCAGCCGCGCCGCGCGGGCGAGGAATCGGTATCCTCACCGGTTTCGCGCTCGTCGCCGCCTTCCAGCGTCTGCCGTTCCAGCACCGGCGCTTCCGGCGAACCCGGATCGGCCGTTCCTGCACCCGCCTGGGCATCGAGCTTCGCGGCGAGCGGGACTGCCTTTTTGGCCGGACTCTTGGCGGGCGCCGCCTCGGGAACCGCTTCGTCGGCAGCGGCAGGCTTCTTAGCCCGGCTGCGACGCGCCTTCGGCTTGGGCTTCTCCTCGGCCTCCGCTTCGGCGGCGGGTTCCGGCTCGACAGCGGCAGGCGCCTCAACCGGTGCCGCTTCGGGCGCCTCCGCGGCGGGCGCGTCCGCTTCGTCCGCCTTGCGCGCACGCGGACGACGGCGGCCGCGACGCGGCTTTTCCTCTTCCTCGGCGGCAGGCACTGCCTCGGCGGGCGCTTCGGCGACGGCCTCGACTTCGACCTCGGCCACTTCCGGCTGAACGTCGGTCTCGACCGCCTCGGCGTCGGTGCCGTCCTCCTCACGCTGCTCCTGGCCTTCCTCGGCCGGACGGCGGCCGCCACGACGGCCACGGCGGCGGCGGCGCTTGCGGCCATTGCCCTCGCCATCTTCGCCACGGTCGCCGCGCTCCTCGCGACCGCCACGGTCGCCGCGACGCTGATCGCGGCGGGGCGCTTCATCGGCCTCCTCGGCCTCTTCGGCTTCCTCTTCTTCCTCTTCCTCGAAGGCCTCGTCGAGGTCGTCTTCTTCCTCGACCTGCCGGGCGACCGGGGCCGGGCGGAAGGCGGGCGGCGGGCCCATGGATTCGACGCTCATCCGCGCGCCTTCGAAGCTTTCGTCGATCACGACCTCGATCGACACGCCGTAGCGCGCCTCGACTTCACCAATCTCGGCACGCTTGCGGTTGAGCAGGTAGATCGCCGCCTCGCGGCCCGCACGCAGGCGAATGATCGAACCGCGGCCGCGCGCGGCCTCGTCTTCGAGCATGCGCAGCGCGGACAGGCCGGCGGACGATGCGGTGCGCATCAGGCCGGAGCCTTCGCAATGCGGGCACGGCTTGGTGGAGGCTTCGAGCACGCCGGTGCGCAGGCGCTGCCTGCTCATTTCCATCAGGCCGAAGCTGCTGATCCGGCCGACCTGGATGCGGGCGCGGTCGTTCTTCAGCGCCTCCTTCATCGCCTTTTCGACCTTACGAATGTGGCCGTTCTGCTCCATGTCGATGAAGTCGATCACGACCAGCCCGGCCATGTCGCGCAGGCGGAGCTGACGGGCGATCTCGTTCGCGGCCTCGATGTTCGTGGCGAACGCGGTCTGCTCGATATTGTGCTCGCGGGTCGAGCGGCCGGAGTTGATGTCGATCGAGACCAGAGCCTCGGTCGGATTGATCACCAGATAGCCGCCGGACTTCAGCTGCACGAGCGGCTGGTACATGCCGCTCAGCTGATCCTCGACGCCATGGCGCTGGAACAGCGGCACCGGGTCGGCATATTCCTTCACCCGCCGGACGTGGCTGGGCATCAGCAATTTCATGAAGGCGCGGGCGTGCTTGTAGCCTTCCTCGCCCTCGACATGGATTTCGTCGATGTCGCGGCTGTAGACGTCGCGGATCGCGCGCTTGATCAGGTCGCTATCCTGATAGACCAGGGCCGGCGCGGCGGACTTCAGCGTGTTTTCGCGAATCTCGTCCCACAGGCGGGCGAGATAGTCGAAGTCGCGCTTGATCTCGGTCTTGGTGCGCTGGAGCCCCGCGGTGCGGACGATCAGGCCCATCGTCGTCGGCAGATTGAGATCCGCCATGATCTGCTTCAACCGCTTGCGGTCCGAGCCGTTGGAAATCTTCCGGCTGATCCCGCCGCCATGCGACGTGTTGGGCATCAGCACGCAATAGCGGCCGGCGAGCGACAGATAGGTGGTCAGCGCCGCGCCCTTGTTGCCGCGCTCTTCCTTGACGACCTGGACCAGCAGCACCTGGCGGCGCTTGATGACGTCCTGGATCTTGTAGCGATGGCGCAGGTTCTGGCGCTTCCGGCGCAGGCTCTCCACCGCACCTTCGTCGGAAGCATTCTCGGCCTCCTTCGGCGCGACGGGATCGACATTTTCGTCGTGCAGCTCTTCGCCCTCGGCCGACGCTTCCGGCTCATCGCCATCGCGGTGATCGTCGTCATGATCGCCGTGATCGTCGTCGCCATGCTCATCGTCATGCTCGTCCAGCTCGGCGGCACGCAGGCGCGCTTCCTCCTCGGCATGCTCCATCTCCTCGCGCAGGAGCGCCTCGCGGTCCTCGCGCGGGATCTGGTAATAATCGGGGTGGATTTCGCTGAAGGCGAGGAAGCCGTGCCGGTTGCCGCCATAATCGACGAACGCCGCCTGGAGCGACGGCTCCACGCGGGTCACCTTGGCGAGATAGATATTACCCTTGAGCTGCTTGTGCTCGGCGGATTCGAAGTCGAATTCCTCGATCCGGTTACCTTTTACGACCGCAACCCGGGTTTCCTCCGGGTGGCGCGCGTCGACCAGCATGCGCATTGTCATTGATATGTCTCCACGCGCGCGGCGGGCCGCCCCTGCCCAGAAGGACGGAGGCGATCGCTTGCGCGCGCTCTGATGTTGCCGCCCGCGCGCGCCGGAGCGCCGCGGACGAAGTTCTGATGGTATGGAAAATCGAAGCGGATGCTGCGCTCTGGCTGCCGGCGACAAATGCCGGACGCGCCCCCGGGCCGATCACTTCCGCAGTGCGGAGGTGCATCAACTCAAGGGGAAATTGCCTCATGCAGCGTGAACCTAACGAAACTCTGCCGTCGCCTGGGTCTTGCAGGGCTTTGCCTGGGACGCGCGCCGGATTAGACTTGCTAGCATTCATGTGGGGTGCGGGCAATGGCCTGCAATGCATCGCAAGGCGGAGTTAGCGGCGGAAATGCGCGATTTTTCCGGTTGGGGAGCTTCTCCCGCTGACGCGGGACCGGTGCCGCTTCAGCAAGGCAGCCTTTAACGCATGAGCTACCTGCTCGGCCTAATCCTGTGGCTGTTCGGCTTCGGCCCGCCGTCGGACGCGCCCGCCGCCGCTGAGGCGGGCGGCGCGGTCGTCATTCCGATCGAGGGCGCGGCCGAAGGCCCTCCCCTCCCCGCCATCACCCCTGCGCGGGGCGACAATCCGCCCCTGGTGGTGATCGACGCCGGCCATGGCGGCCGCGATCCCGGGGCGCCGGGCGCGCTGGAGGGATTGCAGGAGAAGGACGTCACCCTCGCCATCGCCCGCGCGATCCGCGACGAACTGGCCGCATCGGGCCGGGTGCGCGTCGCCCTCACCCGCGACGATGACAGCTTCATCCCGCTGGAGCAGCGCTATGCCATCGCCCGGCGGATGGGCGCGGACCTGTTCATCTCGCTCCACGCCGACGCGGCGGAAGCCAACAACACCGCCCGCGGCGCGACCATCTACACTTTGTCCGAAGTCGCCTCCGATGCCGAGGCGGCGGAATTGGCCCGGCGCGAAAACGCCTCCGACGCGGTGGGCGGCGTGGCGATGTCGGACGATGCCGGCGTCAATCTGATCCTGATTGACCTGGCCCAGCGCGAGAGCATGGCGGTCTCCGCCGATTTCGCCCGCATCCTGCACCGCGAGGCCGCCCCGCTCATCACTTTCCAGCGCGACTGGCACCGCTTCGCCGCCTTCATCGTGCTGAAGGCCGCGGACATACCCTCTATCCTGTTCGAGGCCGGCTATGTCAGCACCGAGGAGGATGCCCGCTTCCTCACCAGCCCCGAAGGCCGCCGTGCCATCGCCACCGGCATGCGCCGCGCGATCGAAGCGCATTTCTCGCGGCGGTTCCTGGGGGAAGGCGAGAGCGCGGAAGCGCGCTGAAGTTGACGAATTTGACAGTCTCACGGCGAAGGCCGCCGGGATCGGAGGGAGTAAGGATCAGGTGGACATGGTTGGGCATCAGCACCCAGGCCCACACTTCCACCCCGGCCGCCCGGCAGTGCGTGCCGAGCAGATCAAGATAGCAGGCGTAATCGTCATCGTCGAAGAAGGTCTGCGCCCGCCCATTGCCGCGCTGGGTCACGTGGTGCGGGTGACCAGGAAAGACGGCGCGGGCGAGACGAGCCATGAGGCCAGCCTGCCACGCGCCGTAAGCGGGGTCAAATTAGTGCACTGTCACCGCAATCCACCGCAATCGCACTGTCACCGTAATCCGTAATGCCGTTATTGACTGTCACCGTTATTGAAAATTTACTCGATATCGCTGAGTTTATCAAAACCATATATTTCTCCGTCACTACGGAAAATTTCGACTTCCACATCTCCAGATTGGGAGACTTCAATTTCCCACCGCTCTCCTGGCACAGCAGCCGAGATCATAACCAAACCATCCCGATGGTTGGATAGCTCAAAACTCACTGATTTCCTCTTGAGAAAATCAAGGATCTCAAAGACTGACATGTTATCGTCCGAACCTCCCATCCGTTAGCAATTTGTGTATCTGCCTGAAACCAGGCTCGTTTGCTTGCGCTCTGGATCTGATTTCATCCATGGTCATATCCAGAATGCTGTCCCAGCTTGGCGCGCCGCGTGGCAAAGGCGCATTTCTGATGCTGCCACGCCGAGTCCTCATGACTTCCGCAACACGCCTGCAATCGGCATTATGCACCACCGCGTGCTTTTCGCCCACCATAAAAGTAGGCCAATTTTCTACCGTCAGGCTAAAAGTCGACTCAACCCTTGGAGTTTCGCTAACTCTTGTTACGACGAGATCATCATCAGAGACGGTGTCAATGCGGTCACCGGGGGTAAGATCCACGGTCGCGACCCATCCCCGACCGTGAACTCGCCAAGAGTGATCCTCGGTCGCGTGAAACGACTCAGCTTCACCTTGCGCATCACGGAGATTTATCTAGAACAGAGGCTTAGGAGCGGGGCGAACTAGCCCAATTACTCGCTGGGGCGCTATCTCACCCGTTTGCTCGTTCATAGAAATAACAAGATTGCCAACAGACAAATCTTCGATACGAACCATACCGCTAGGCGTCGCAACTAATGTTCCTGCTTCGAAACAGCCACAACCGCCACGCAATAACCATCTGCCCCATCGAAATATTTGAAACGTCTTAGTAATGGGAGCAAAATCAACGAAAGCCCCGACGATGCACCCAAGGATAGTAGAACAATTAAAGACGCTCGGTTGCATCGTGCTCGTGAGACGAAGATATCCGCTGCCTTGGTTGTATCTGATAGGGATGGCCTCAACGACGGTTACATTTTCCTCGTCTTCGCCATTGTTATCGCTAGGTAGGCCCGAGCGGTCGATAATACCTGATTCGACGGAGTTTCGGCCAGCACCCAGTAGTGCCGCTGCGCCACTGATCGGGATCCCGGATAGCGTGTCGGCCCTGACAACTGTATTGCCATCGCTGTCTTCACACCCTCCGCGCCCATCGGGTTGGCTGCCGGGTTGACACTGGATAGCGCTTAGCCCGCTCGGATCGGTAAAGTTCACCGGATCCCCGCTCACATAGGCATACATGTTCATCCCATCCCCATATCCGATGGGATCAGTCTGCATGAACCTGCCGCGCGTGGGATCGTACATCCGGGCCTTGTAATACCACAGCCCATGCTCCGGCAGCCAGACCTGGCCGGTATAGCCGAACCTGCCCAGATTGTTGCTCATCGGCCGGCCATAGTCGTCATATTCGTTGAGCTGGTAGAGCGCGCCGTTCGGGCTGCCATCGGCGGAGATGGCGACGATGCTGCCCCGCTCGTCGGCGTGCAGGTAACGACGGTTATTGCCCTGGTCGTACCAGATCAGCGGCTCGTCCATGCCGGGACCGTGCACGTAGCGGTGCACGAGCGTGGTGTTGCTATACTCCTCCACCAGCGCCAGCCCGTCATAGGCGAACTTGAACCCCCAGGCCGTGCGCGCCAGCCGCAGCAGCGGGTCATATTGCAGGGCATTGCCCACACCCGTCTGGTTCGTCAGCAGATTCTCGCTGGAGTAGGCGAACGCGTTGATGCCGTCGCCGGTCAGATTGCCCCGCGCGTCGTG
>DDTH01000005.1 GCA_002344055.1 Sphingomonadales bacterium UBA2369 | reverse complement strand
TGACGGGCTGGCCGTTGGCGTCGCTGACGCGTTGGCGATCGGCGTAGGCGAGCACGGCGTCGCGGCATTCGATGTTCCTGAAATCGCGCAAAATGGGCGACGGCGGCAGGCCGGCGCTGCGCGTGCGGAAATGCCATTGCAGGTAGCCGATCCACAGCACGAGTTCGGCGATGGCGGCGGCGCGCGGGTTGATTTCGAGGCCGAGGAACTGGTGCGGGTCGACGGTGAGGCCTTCCGCCTCCAGGCGTTGCTGGCCGTGGCCGATGCTTTGGGCGAAATCGAGCAGCTCGCCTTCGAGCCGCTTCATGTGCTCCAGCGTCACGTAAAGAAAGTTGGCGCTGCCGCAGGCCGGGTCGAGGACGCGCACCTGGCAGAGGCGGTGGTGGAAGGCGTCGATTTCGGCCAGCGCGGCGTCCGCTTTGCCTTCGTTGGCGAGCAGTAGCGCGGCGGCCTGGACGTTGGCCCATTCGCCGCGCAGCGGTTCGATGACGGTGGGCAGCACCAGGCGTTCGACATAGGGGCGCGGCGTGTAGTGGGCGCCGAGGCTGTGCCGTTCGGCGGGGTCGAGCGCGCGTTCGAGCAGGGTGCCGAAGATGGCCGGCTCGACCTGCGTCCAGTCGGCGCGGGCGGCCTGGCGCAGCAGGTCGATCTGGTCGCGGGTCAGCGGCAGAACGTCGGGCGACTTGAACAGCTTGCCGTTGAAGCGCGGCAGGGTCTGGCGCAGGACGACGGAGAAGCCGCCTTCGTCCATCTCTTTCCACAGGGCGCCGACGAGCGGGACGAACTGGGCGACGGGGCCGCCCTCACCCCCGGCCCCTCTCCCGGAGGGCGAGGGGAGAAGGAAGCTGTCGAGCAGGTCGCTGAAGGCGTTATTGGGCAGGAGGCCGACATCCTCGGCGAACATGCTGAACAGGCAGCGGGTGAGAAAGCCGGCGACGCGTTCCGGGTGGTGGCCGGCGGCTTCGAGTGCCTTGGCGACGCCGGCCAGGGTTTCGGCGATCCGCCGGGTGGCGCGGGCGGCGGCGTGGGCCGGGTCGAGGCTGAGCGGATTGCTCCAGATGGCCTTGAGGCGGGCGCGGATGGCGTCGTCGGCGAGGCTGGCGAGCGGGATGCGGTGCGAGCGCGGGTCGGGAAACGGCGTGTAGGTGGCGCCGCTGCGGCTGAATTCGGCGTAGATTTCGAGCATGTTGCCGACGTCGACCGTGACGATGAAGGGTGGCCTGCCCTCCTCCGCCGGCAAGGCGCGGGCGTAGCCTTCGGCCTGGGCGCGGGCGCGCAGCATGGCGTCGTCGAAGCCCTTGGTCGTGGCGTTTTGCTTGAGCTTCTTGGCTTCAAGGACGAAATGGCCGCGCTTGTAGCAGTCGATGCGGCCTTCGGAACTGCTGCCGTCGCCGTGGCGGAAGATAACGCGGCGCTCGAAGACGTAGTCGTTGTCGCGGGTGTCCTCGCGCGCCGGGTTGGGCGGCGGCTCATCGAGCAGTTCGGTCAGTTCGCGGACGAAACTCTGGGCGTTGGCAAGTTCGGAGCCGCTGGCGTGCTGCCAGCGCCGGATGAATGGCTCGGGGTTCATGGCAGGCGGCCGTCACGGAAAGCGGGAAATGATAAGCGGTTTCCGGGCGTTTTCCGGGGTCGACCGCAACCGGCGCAAAAAAGCCCCGACCGCAGCCGTGGCCTGGCCGCGCGTCCGGCCATGACGCCAGGGAAACACTGATCTATTCGTCACACCGGCGAAAGCCGGTGTCCAGCGCCTTGATCTTTCTGGATTCCGGCCTTCGCCGGAATGACAAATCGGGAATAGATCAGTGCCTCCCTAGAGAACCAACTGCGTCCCCAGTTCGACGACGCGGTTGGTCGGGATCTTGAAGAAGTCGGTGGCGCTGGTCGCGTTCTTCGACATCATGGCGAACAGACGGGCCCGCCAGGGAGCGATGTCGCGGCCGGGGATGCGCGGCATGACCGTCTCGCGGGAGACGTAGAAGGTCGTCTCCATCATGTCGAAGGTCTCGCCGAAACGGGCGCACTGCTCCAGCGCCGCCGGGATGTCGGGATCCTCCATGAAGCCGTAGCGGACTATGATGCGCATGAAGCCCTCGTCCAGCCGGTGCAGGTAGAGGCGATCGAGATCGTTCACGAAGGGCGTGTTGGCCGTCTGGACGGTCAGCAGCACGACACGGTCGTGCAGGACCTGATTGTGCTTGAGGTTGTGCAGCAGCGCGGAGGGCACGCCTTCCTTGGAACTGGTCATGAAGATCGCCGTGCCATGGACGCGATGCACGCCGCCGATGGTGCCGAGGAAGTCGGCGAGCGGGAAGGTCTGCCGGGCCATTTCGTCGAGCAGCAGCCGCCGGCCGCGCCGCCAGGTGGTCAGCACGGTGAACGAAACGAGCGCCATGGCGAGCGGGAACCAGCCGCCATCCGGAACCTTGATGATGTTGGCCGAGAAGAAGGCGATGTCGACCAAGACCAGCGAACCGGCGACCAGCGCCACGAGCATCAGGTTCCAGCGCCAGATCAGGACCATGACGAAGGCGACGAGAACGGTGTCGATCATCATCGTCGTG
>DDTH01000021.1:2343-2677 GCA_002344055.1 Sphingomonadales bacterium UBA2369 | reverse complement strand
CTGTGAGCGCTCCGCCCGTCTCACGGGTTGCCTCCCATGACCGCCGCACAGAAGAAGACACAATATGACGAATGTGCGACGTTGCCAGCCAGCGGCGCCGGATGCGGGATAGAATTCCTGCCTGGTCTTCCCGCGGCTCGCTTTCCAGCGGTACAACGCAGCGGTCTGCCGGGTCGGCCTGCCGAGGGTCGGACCTGGGACGTCGAGTCGACGGCCACGGGCCTGTCGCGGTAGAGTGCAACCTGCAAGAGTGCGGATGTCGTAATCGTCGAATCGGACGTTGGTGGAGAAGTATCGAGTGACTGTCGTGAACATCGCGGCGTATCCGGCAAGA
>DDTH01000021.1:272-2229 GCA_002344055.1 Sphingomonadales bacterium UBA2369 | reverse complement strand
GGCGTGATGGGCTGGTCCCATGGCCGGGTGAAGACGACTATCGCGGACTGCTGGGCGAACCGGAGGGGCTGGTCCGCGGCACGGTAGTGCTGTTTCACGGCAATGCGGGGCACGCCGGACACCGCGCATGGTATGCCGATACATTGACCCGTCATGGCTTGCGGGTGATCCTGGCCGAGTATCCCGCCTATGGGCCGCGAGCGGGCAAACTCGGCGAGGCCGCGCTGGTGGCTGACGCGGTGGAAACACTCGCTCTCGCCCGCAGCCGGTTTCAAGGCCCTCTGCTGCTCGCCGGAGAATCGCTGGGCGCCGGTGTCGCCGCCGGGGCCATCGCCAGGGCGCCGGCCGGAATCGCCGCCCTGTTGTTGATCACGCCGTGGGATACGCTCGAGCATGTCGCGCGCCACCATTATCCCTGGGCTCCGATCCGCTGGATACTGCGCGACGAATACGACAGCGCTGGCAACCTCGCCGGTTTTCCCGGCCCTGTCGCGGTGGTCATCGCCGAGCGGGACAGCATCGTTCCGGCGGATTTCGGTCGCGCCCTGTTCGCCGGACTGACCGGCCCCAAGCGGCTGTGGGTGATCCCCGGAGCCGACCACAACGACTGGATGGGGCGAGTCGATGATTCATGGTGGCAGTCGGTCACCGGCTTCCTGCTCGGGNNCCCATTCCTTGTTCAAGCGACGGAGAACAAGCGCTCGGTCGCCAGGGGTCATGCCGGAATCTTTCGACTTCAAGAAACACTATCAGCAACTCGTTGCACTTCGGACTTGAAACCACCCCGGATGCAGCCAGAGGCGTCCCGCCAGGTTCCGAACCGCTGAACCGGCGTGCGGCGAGCCGGGACGGCCATGCCAGTCCGGCCGATCCGTTTGCACAAAAAAGGCACTTCGACTGAAGTGCCCGGTTTCGTGGGTATCTGGCGCGCCCGAGACGATTCGAACGTCCGACCCCTGCCTTCGGAGGGCAGTACTCTATCCAACTGAGCTACGGGCGCGCGGGAGCGGGGATTTTACAGTCTGCGCCGGTCCGCGTCCAATCCATCGAAGCGGCTACGGCGCCGGTGTCACTCGAAGAAGGTTCGCGCCGCCTCGAAACGCTGCGCGTAGTAGCGATCGCTCAGGCGGTCGATGCGCACGCGCCCGCTGGTCGCCGGTGCGTGAACGAAGCGCGAATCGCCGAGATAGATGCCGACATGGGAGAACGGCTGGTTGCGGGTGTTGAAGAAGACGAGATCCCCGGGCCGCAGCAACTCGGGCTCGATCGGCCGGCTGCTGCGGGCGATGTCGGCCGCGCTGCCCTGGACCTTGAGGCCGGCTGCCTGGCCATAGATGAAGCTGACCATGCCGCTGCAATCGAGCCCGGCTTCGGGGTTCCTGCCGCCGAAACGGTATCCGGTGTCGATCAGCCCCATGGCGTAGAGGGCGACCTCGTTGCCCTTCTCGCTGACGGGCAGGGGTTGCGTTATAGTTCGGCCAAATGCGACCGGACGCGACGCCGGGCCGCCACAGGCGGTGAGCAGTGACACGATCAGCGTGAAGGCGAACAGGGCGGAAAGCCGCATCTCTTGAGACACTTTCTGCAAACGATTCATAACTTACCGTTTTTACAGGATTTTTCAAGACCATGCACCTGCAAAACCAGTCTTTGTTGCGGTCGACCGCCTTTTTGGGCGGAAAATGGATCGCTGCCGATGGCGGCGCCGGCATCGCCGTGCGCGACCCGGCGGACGGCTCGCCGCTGGCCGAGGTGGCGGACTGCGGCGCCGCGGAGACACAGCGCGCCATCGCCGCCGCCGATGCAGCGCTGCCCGCGTGGCGCGGACAGACCGCCAAGCAGCGTTCGCAGGTACTGCAACGCTGGTTCGCGCTGATCAACCGGAACGCCGAGGATCTGGCGCGACTGATCACCGCCGAGGGCGGCAAGCCGCTGGCCGAAGCCAGGGGCGAAGTGG
>DDTH01000021.1:0-213 GCA_002344055.1 Sphingomonadales bacterium UBA2369 | reverse complement strand
CTCGTCGTCATCAAGCAGGCAATCGGCGTCTGCGCGGCGATCACGCCATGGAACTTCCCGCTCGCGATGATCACGCGCAAGGTCGCCCCGGCATTGGCGGCTGGCTGCACGGTCGTCGTAAAGCCGGCCGAGCAGACGCCGCTGACCGCGCTGGCGCTGGCCGCGCTGGCCGAGGAGGCCGGCTTCCCGGCCGGCGTCTTCAACGTGCTGACC
>DDTH01000014.1 GCA_002344055.1 Sphingomonadales bacterium UBA2369 | reverse complement strand
CATCGTCACCGGCTGCATGGGCAAGGAGGCGGAGGTCATCCGCGCCCGCTTCCCCAACGTCCTCGCCGTCACCGGCGCGCATCAGTACGAAGAAGTCGTCGGCGCGGTCCATGACGCGGCGCCGATGCCGCCCAACGCCTTCCTGAACCTGGTGCCGGACAGCGGCCTCAAGCTCACCCCGCGCCACTACAGCTATTTGAAGATTTCCGAGGGCTGCAACCACCGCTGCGCCTTCTGCATCATCCCGCAGCTGCGCGGCGACCTGGTCAGCCGCCGCCCCGACGCGATCCTGCGCGAAGCCGAAAAGCTGGTCGCCGGCGGCACGAAGGAATTGCTGGTCATCAGCCAGGACACCTCCGCCTACGGCGTCGACATCCGCAAGCAGCCGCGCCTGTGGCAGGGCCGCGAGATCGTCCCGCACATGACCGATCTCGCCCGCGAGCTCGGCCGGATCGCGCCGTGGGTCCGCCTCCACTACGTCTACCCCTACCCCCATGTCGATCAGGTCATCCCGCTGATGGCCGAGGGCCTGATCCTCCCCTATCTCGACATCCCCTTCCAGCACGCCGCCCCCGCCGTGCTGCGCCGCATGCGCCGCCCCGCCAACGAGGCGAAGGTGCTGGAGCGGCTGCGCGGCTGGCGCGAGATCGCGCCCGACATCGCCATCCGCTCCACCTTCGTCGTCGGCTTCCCCGGCGAGACGGAGGAGGATTTCGAATATCTCCTCGACTGGCTCGACGAAGCCCAGTTGGACCGCGTCGGCGCCTTCCGCTTCGAGCCGGTCGAAGGCGCCAGCGCCAACGCCCTCCCCGATCCGGTGCCGGAAGCGGTCAAGGAAGAGCGCTACGCCCGCCTCATGGCGAAAAGCGCCGCGATCAGCGCCGCCAAGCTCCAGGCCAAGATCGGCCGCACCCTCGACGTCATCATCGACGAAGTGGACGGTGACGGCGCCAACGCCCGCAGCCAGGCCGACGCCCCCGAAATCGACGGCAGTGTCTACCTCCGCGACGCCGGGCACCTGACCCAGGGCGACATCGTGAAGGTCACGATCGAAGAGGCAGACGAGCACGATCTGTTCGGCGTGCCGATCGCCTGACCGCGCCGGATTGCCGTCGCGCAGCCGCCTGCTAGTCTCCGCCGGATGCTCCGGCTCCTCCTGACTCTCGCCGTCTTGCTCGCGCCCGCGAGCCTGTCCGCGCAGGACGCGGTCGACACCGACACGCTGATGCAGGACCTGCGGATCCTCTCCGCCGACGACATGGCCGGCCGCGCCGTCGGCACATCAGGCGGCGAACGGGCGCAGGCCTATATCGCCCGGCGCTTCACCGAACTGGGCCTCGAGGTCCACCGCCAGCCATTCCGCATCCCCCTGTCGCGCGGCAGGATCGGCCGGGGCACCAACCTCATGGCTGTGATCCCGGGCAGCGAGCAGCCCGGCAAGACGATCGTCGTCAGCGCCCATTACGATCATGTCGGCGTACAGCGCGGGCGGATCCATAACGGCGCCGACGACAATGCGTCGGGCGTCTCCTCCCTGTTCGCCGTCGCCGCGGCGCTGCAACGCACCCCGCCCAAGCACAACGTCCTGCTCGTCGCCTTCGAGGCCGAGGAAGCGGGGCTCTATGGCGCGCGCATCTTCACCGCACACCCGCCCGTGCCGCTCGACACGATGATCCTGAACGTCAATCTCGATATGATCGCGCGCGGCGACCGCGGCATCTTGTGGGCGGTCGGCCCCCGCCATTTTCCCGCAATCCGTCCGGCAATCGAAGCCGCCGGAGCGAATTCACCGATCCCGCTGCAATTCGGTCTGGACGCTCTGCCGGGCCGGGGCCGGCAGAGCGAGGACAGTTTGATCCTGCGTTCGGATCAGGGCGCGTTCGGGCTGGCCGGCATCCCGTTCGTCCTGTTCCACACCGGCGAGCATGACGATTATCACGAGCCGGGCGACGATGCCGAGCGCATCGATCCGCGCCGCTATGCTGGTGTCGTCGCGGTCGTTCTGGACGCCCTGCGCCGCCTCGACGGCGATGCCGCCGCCCTGAACACCGCCCGCGAGCAAGCCCGCCGGGTCAAGATCCGCTAGGCTTTACGCCGCGCGCACCACCAATGCCGGCTCGTCATCATTGGCGGCATCCCGCCGGGTCGCGCGCACCCGCGAACGCACTGCCCGCGCGCGTGCCCCACGGCACCGCACCGCGCGCCACCTGGCTGTCAAAGCGCGCCGCAGGGCATCGAGCCGGCCCAGCGAAGCCGCCGTCCAGGCGGCGATGGCGGCGTCGATGGCCAGCGCGCTGTCCCAGGCCAGCAGCACGGCGAAATCCATCCCGGCCAGCATGATGAACTGATTGCCGGAGAAGATGAG
Source organism: Sphingomonadales bacterium UBA2369 (assembly GCA_002344055.1). GTDB lineage: Bacteria > Pseudomonadota > Alphaproteobacteria > Sphingomonadales > Sphingomonadaceae > Allosphingosinicella. The sequence goes on along the minus strand of DDTH01000014.1, from coordinate 400,121 downwards.
GCCGATCAGCACGCAGGCGAAGATGAGATGCCGCCGGGTCCATGCCGCCGGCTGCTCGACAAAAGCGCGATGCAAGGCCTGCGCGGCCGGCGTCTTCGGGAACAGCTTCATGATCAACATGCAGCCGATCGCCACGCCTTCGATGATCACCAATCGCTCTCCTCATCCGCTCCTTTCAAGCTAGTCGCTTCCCGCCGCGCCGCAAGCTAGCATGCGCGCGATGCCACCCACGCCCCGCCCCCGCCTCGCCGCGCTCGACACCTTCCGCGGCCTCACCGTCGCGGCGATGATCCTGGTCAACACGCCCGGCTCGGGCCAGCACATCTGGTGGCCGCTCGGCCATGCGGAGTGGCACGGCTTCACCCCGGCCGACCTCGTCTTCCCTGCCTTCCTCTGCGCGATGGGCATGGCGCTCGGTCTGTCCTTCCCGCGCAATATCGACGCCGCGCTCTGGCGCCGCATCGCCTGGCGGGTCTTCGCCCTGATCGCCATCGGCTGGGCCTGGCAGATGCTGGCGCGGCCATCGATCGAGATGTTTCGCGTCTTCGGCGTGCTGCCGCGCCTGGGCCTATGCTTCGGCCTCGCCGCTGCCTTCGTCATCCTCACCGCCCGTCGCGAGCCGGACGGCAGGGCGCGGATCAACCTCACCGCCGTCATTGCCGGCATTCTCGTCCTGCTGATCGGCTATTGGGCCATGATGGCGCTGGGCGGCGATTACACGCCGGAGGGCAATTTCGCGGGCTGGGTGGACCGCGCCACCGTCGGCACCAACCATATGTGGCGCGCGGGCAAGGATGCGGCGGGCAACATCGTCTACGATCCGGAAGGGCTGCTCGGTACGCTCCCCGCCACGGCCAACGTCCTGTTCGGGCTGCTCGCCGCTCTGGCCTGGCAACGCGCCCCGGACCGTGCCTGCCTGTGGATCGCGGTCACTGGCCTCGCGCTCGTCCTGCTCGCCTTCGCGGTCGCGCCGGTGATGCCGGTCAACAAGAGGATCTGGACCAGCAGCTACGTCCTGCTCTCAAGCGGCTATTCCGGTCTCCTCTTCGCCGCGATGATGGTCGTCACGCGCAGTGCCGCCATAAGCCGCGCCTTCAAGCCCTTCGATCTGTTCGGCATGAACGCGATCCTCGCTTATGTGGTCTCGCTGCTGATCGGCCTCGCGGGGATCAGGACGGGTTTCCAGGCAGCCGCCTTCGAAGCGATTGACGGGGTGATCGGCGCGCCGTTCGTGTCCTCCTTCCTCTACGCCTTGGCGGTGCTGCTGATCGTGCTGGCCATGCTGATCCCGCTCCACCGGCGCGGCATTCATTTGCGGCTCTGACCGGCGCTTTCCGTCCGCCAAACCTCTTCATCGTCGCCGGGCGCCATGCGATACGGGCCGGCGGGGGACGAAAATGATGCAGGCAGCGAGGGCGGAATCGGCTGGCAACGAGCGGCGCTTCGCAGCGTCCGCGCTCACCTGGTCCGCGCGTCTGCTGGTCGCCGCAAGCTGGCTCAGCGCAGGCCTGTTCGGCGCCTATATCCTCGCTTTCTACGGCGGTGCGCTCCGCGGCTCGATGGAGACGTGGAACAGCGTCCTGCCCCGCCTTTACGAGCCGGACACGCCGCGCGCGACGATCGCGATGGGCGCGCATTTCCTGACCGGCGGCATCCTGCTCATCCTCGGCCCGATCCAGCTGATCGGCGGCGCTGGCCCGCTCTGCACCGCTGGCTCGGACGAGCCTACGTCCTCGCGGCCTTCCTTGCCGGGGCGGCCGGCACGATTTTCATTCTGCTCAAAGGCACGGTGGGCGGGCCGGTGATGAGCATCGGCTTCGCGACCTATGGCGTGATGATGATGGCCGCCGCCGCTCAGGCTTATCGCCATGCCCGCGCCCGGCGGCTGGAGACGCACCGCGCCTGGGCCATCCGCCTCTATGCGCTGACCATCGGCTCCTGGCTCTACCGGATGGATTATGGCTTCTGGGAGCTGTTCACCGGCGGCCTCGGCAGCACCGACGATTTTCGCGGCCCGTTCGATATCGCCATGTGCTTCCTCTTCTACGTGCCGAACCTGCTGCTCGCGGAACTGTTCATCCGCGCCCGCCGCGCGCCGGCCTCGCCCGCCTTGCAGGCATCGGCGGCTGCGATCCTCGGTGCCGCCACCCTGCTGGTGCTCGCCGGCACCTATGTCTTCACTGTCCTGTTGTGGTGGCCCGGCATCCTGCACGGACTGGGATTTTGATCGCCGGCCCGGCGCGCGCATCGGCCGCTATGGAAAACTTTCCTACTGACGGCAGACCTGCGCATATGACCGGATGTTCGGCCCCGATCCGCTCCTGCCGGCGACCTTCGCCCCTCCCCCGCGCACCCGCCAAAAGTTCCACCCATATTTTCGCCCTGGGGGTGTGAACCTTCAGCACCTCAGGAACCTTCCGGCGGCACTTTTGAGCGCGGCCGCTCCTTGCGCTAAGGCCCGGTCATGACCAGTCTCGCCGACCTGCTGCAGCCCGATCGCGGCCAGCCCGCTACCGCGCTCCACCTCACCGACAAGAAAAGCTTCGAGACGTGGCTGAAAGGCCAGCCCGGTCGCGTGCGCGCTGCGGTGAAGGCGCAGGGCTTCAAGGGCGAAGGCTATCAACTCGCCATCCTGCCCGGCGAGAAGGAGGATTGGTCGGCCGTGCTCGGCGTCGCGGACGCAAGCGCCTTGAGCGAATATTGCCTCGCCAAGGCCGCCGAATTGCTCCCCGAAGGCGCCTATCGCCTCGCGGAAGGCGCGCCCGGCCCCGCCGCGCTGGGCTGGCTGCTCGGCCACTATGCCTTCGATCGCTTCAAGAAGGAGCCGAAGACCAAGGGGCCGCGCATCCTGCTGACGCCCGAACCGGCCCGGATCGAGGACATCGTCCGCCTGGCCGAGGCCACCGCCCTCGCCCGCGACCTCGTCAATCTCCCGGCCGGCGATCTCGGCCCTGCCGAACTGGCAGACGCGGTAAAGGCCGCCGCGAAGCCGTTCGACGCGAAAGTCACGATCACCAGCGGCAAGGAACTCGCCGCCGGCTATCCGATGGTCCACGCCGTCGGGGCCGCCGCCACGCCGGCCCGGGCGCCGCGCCTGATCGAGCTGGAATGGGGCAATCCGAAACATCCCGTCATCGCCATCGTCGGCAAGGGCGTTTGCTTCGACAGTGGCGGGCTGGACATCAAGCCGGCCGCCGGCATGCGGCTGATGAAGAAGGATATGGGCGGCGCGGCCCACGCCCTTGCGCTGGCGCAATTGGTGATGGCCAGCCGCCTGCCCGTGCGCCTGCACCTGCTCATACCGGCGGTGGAAAATGCCGTCAGCGCCGAAGCCTTCCGTCCTGGCGATGTACTGAAGAGCCGCGCGGGCCTCAGCGTGGAAATCGGCAATACCGATGCGGAAGGCCGCCTGATCCTCGGCGATGCGCTCACCCGCGCCGCCGAGCACGAGCCGGAACTGATCCTCGATTTCGCCACTCTCACCGGTGCCGCCCGGGTCGCGCTCGGGCCGGATCTGCCCGCTCTGTTCGCCAATGACGACGCTCTCGCCGACGCGTTGCTCGCCGCCGGTACCCGGGTGTCCGATCCGCTCTGGCGAATGCCGCTGTGGAAGCCATACGAGGAACTGTTCGCCTCCGACATCGCCGATTTCGCCAATGCCGGCGACAGCGCCTTCGCCGGCTGCGTGACCGCCGCCCTGTTCCTGCAGAAGTTCGTGCCGGAGGGCACGCTTTGGGCGCATCTCGACACCTTCGCCTGGCGGGCGAGCGCGAAGCCGGGCCGTCCGAAGGGCGGCGATGCGGTCGGCCTGCGCGCTGTCTGGGCCATGGTCCAGGCGCGTTATGCCCATAGAATGGGCTGATTTCCCGGCCGAAATCCGAACGGGAAGGAAACGAAACCGGGCCTGGACTGTTTCTGAAGGCGATACCGCCAGACAATCCGGAGCCAGGTCCCGTGCCCAATCACAGTCTCACCACATGGATGAGTACGCTCATCGCTTATGTCCGGTCGGGGCAACCGGATCTCACCAATCGCCAGATGGCGATCATGCTGATCGTCTACGAGACGCCCGGGCCGCACACGGTTCGCGGTCTCGCCGGGGTGCTTGGCGTGTCCAAGCCCGTCATCACGCGCGCCTTGAACACTCTGGGCTCGCTCGGCTATCTGCGCCGCGTGCGCGACGAGACGGACCGCCGCAACGTGTTCATCGCCAAAACCTCTACCGGGCAGGACTTTCTTGAAGGCTTCCAGCGCAATCTCGAACAAGACGCCAACGCCCGGCAGCAGCGCCAGCAAGGAGAGCGCAGCTTCGCCCTCCAGCACTGAGCCGCCTTCGGCAGGCTCGGCAGAAGACATTAGCGACGGCACCCGTGCCTTCGGTCTCGCCGGCCCTTCGCTGAATCTCGACCCGCGCGTCCACGCCTGGCGCCGCGACATTGCAGATGTCGCGCTGGCCTGGCAGGTCATCTCCTCCCATTATGCCCGCCCCGTCCTGCGCGCCTGCGGCTCGCGCGCGACCTTCCTCTGGCCGAGTCCGGAAGCGGAAGGCGATGCGGTCTCCGAACTGCTGCCAGGCGAAGGCTTCGCGGTCGTCGAATATACCGGCCCCTGGGCCTGGGGCTATTGCACCGCCGATCATCGCGTCGGCTATGTCGAGGCGATCGAACTGATCGCGCCCGCGTCGCCCACGCATATCGTCTGCGAGGCCAAGGCGCCGGTCTGCGCCGACGGGAGCATCGGCGCGACCACTTTGGCGATGATGCCGATGGGCGCGCGCCTGACCGGCCGCGAGGAAGGCGCCTGCCTGATGAGCGAGATCGGCTGCATGCCGATGAGCCATGTCCGCCCCCTCGCCGAACCCGAAATCGACCCCGCCGCCGTGGCCATGCGCCTGATTCACGCGCCGTACCGCGCCGGCGGCCGCAGCCATCTCGGCGTGGATGCCAGCGGCCTGATCCAGCTCGCCCTTGGCCTGTGCGGCGTGAACGCCCCCCGCGACCTCGACCAGCAGCGCGAGATCGGCGAGGCCGTGACCGGCAAACTCCGCCGCGGCGACATCGTCATCGCCGGTGAAGGCGACGCGATGGAAGGCGGCATCATGATCGACGATCTGATGCTGATCCACGCCAGCCGCGACATGGGGAAGGTGAAGGTCGTCCCGGCGTCGACGCTGGAAGCCAGGCATGAAAGCAGCGTCAGGCGGAGAGCCGATATCTAGGCGGGAGCACGCATTGTGGCGGATTGGGTCGTAAGCACCTTGGTTTTCGTCCGCGACGTGGACACCGCCATCGGCTTCTACGTCGACGGCCTGGGCTTCACCCTCAACATGCGCCACGAACATGAAGGCACTGCCCTGGTCGCGGGGGTCAGCCACGGCAAAGGCTGCCCGCTGCTGCTGACCTGCCAATGGCCCGACAGGGTTGGCAGCACGATCCTCTATCTCGCCTTCGGCCAGGACGATTTCGCCCGGTTGGAAGCGGATCTCCGCACCACTGGCGTTGAAACGAAGGATGGCTGGTGGGGCGACGATCTGCTCATCGTCACCGACCCGGACGGCAACCAGCTCTATTTCGCAAAGCCTGACGTCAGCTAATTTAGAACCGATTTGGTTTATCGAAAATGGACTCCGAGGCCGGGATCGAACCGGCTCGTCGCGGGGTTGCAATCCGCTGCGTTCCCATTTCGCCACTCGGAGACTGACCCTGCCTTCAGGGGTGACCGGCGGGACTTGCACCCGCTAACATCGGAATCACAAACCGACCGCGCACTGCATTGCGTTCGGCCACACCTGAAGGCAGGATCGACGGATTTCTGGGATTTAGGAGGTCAACAAGCGGCCCGAAGCGGCGGCTCAATGCTGATCGGATGTCGCATCCCTTCGGGACACGACGAGGCAACCGTCAATGTCGACAGCTACAGAAGGCGCGACTCGCAAAGAGAAATTTAGCGTCCATATCGTCGCGGATAACAGCAGCAAGCGATGCTTGCAAGAGCCTATTTGGATAGGCTCTTACATTTCCCCGCGCGAGCGCCGCAGCGCGTACCAGCGCTCGACATTGGCATTATGCTCCTCCAGCGTCCGCGCGAAGACGTGCCCGCCGGAGCCGTCGGCGACGAAATAGAGGAAATCGTGCTGCTCCGGGTCGAGCGCGGCGGCGATGCTTTCGCGGCCCGGATTGGCGATCGGCCCTGACGGCAGCCCGCGCCGCGCATAGGTGTTATAGGTATTGGAACTGTCGTTCAGCTCCGAACGCAGGATGCGCCGCCCCAGCGGCCGGCCGCGCGTGACCGGATAGATAACCGTCGGATCCGCCTGCAGCGGCATCCCGATGCGCAGCCGATTGGCATAGACGCCCGCCACCCGCCTACGCTCCTCGGGCTTGGCCGTCTCCTTCTCGACGATGGAGGCCAGGATGATCGCCTCGCGCGGGGTCGAGACCGGCGCATTCGCGCTGCGCGCCGCCCAGGCCCGCTCCAGTTCGGCAGTCATGCCCTGCTGCATCCGCGCCAGCACGGCCGCCCGGCTCTCCCCCCGCCGGTAATCCCAGCTGGCGGGCAGCACACTGCCTTCCTCCGGCACGGCGACCTCACCGGTCAGCTCCTCCGCGGCCATCAGCCTTTCGTGCACCAGCACTGACGGCAGCCCCTCAGGGATCGCCACCGCGCGGCGGATTGTACGCCCTTCCTCCAGCGTCGTCAGATGCTGCGACCAGCCTTCTTGCGCGTAGAATTCATATTCCCCCGCCCGGATCGCACCGCCTCCGCCGAGCAGCTTCGCCAGCAAGGTGAAGCGACCGGCCGAGGAGATCACCCCGGCCTCCTCCAGCCGCTCCGCCGCACGGGTCAGCGTGTCACCCGGCTCGATGCTGACCTGGACGGGCTGGGCGCCTTCCGGCCTTTCCTGCGCGAACCAGGGCGAGACGAAGGCCGAAATCCCGATCGCGAGCGCAACCAGCATGCCGACAGCGATGTGCCAGCGCCATTTGACCAGCGGCTTCAGCCGTTGCGCTGCCGGCTTTTCGGGCGGGATCGGCGCTTTTTCGGGAGTGTCGGTCACGAGCGGAGAACGATCGTGCCGGCTTTTAGTCCACCGCCTTCATGATCAGCGACGCATTGGTGCCGCCAAAGCCGAAGCTGTTGTTCAGCACGGCCTTCACCTCGCGCTTGCGCGCGACATGCGGCACCAGATCGACGCCGTCCGTCCCCTCGTCGGGATTGTCGAGATTCAGCGTCGGCGGCACGATCTGGTCGCGGATCGCGAGGATGCAGAAGATCGCTTCCACGGCCCCGGCACCGCCGAGCAGGTGGCCGATCGCCGACTTGGTCGAACTCATCGAGACATTGCCGATCGCATTCCCGAACAAGGCGCGGACCGCGCCCAGCTCGATCGTGTCCGCCATGGTCGAGGTGCCGTGCGCGTTGATATAATCGATGTCGGACGGGGTCAGGCCGGCCTTCTTCAGCGCCATCTGCATCGACCGGTACGCGCCCGACCCTTCCGGATGCGGCGCCGTCACGTGATGCGCGTCGCCCGACAGGCCATAGCCCACCACTTCGGCGTAAATCTTGGCGCCGCGCGCCTTGGCATGCTCATATTCCTCGAGCACCACCACGCCCGCGCCTTCGCCCATGACGAAGCCGTCGCGATCCTTGTCATAGGGGCGGCTCGCTTGCTCCGGGCGGTCATTATAGGTCATGTTCAGCGCCCGCGCCTGCGCGAAGCCGGCAATGCCGATCGGGCAGATCGTCGCTTCCGCGCCGCCCGCGAGCATGATGTCGGCATCGTCGTCGCGGATCATCCGCGCCGCGTCGCCGATCGAATGCGCGCCGGTGGAGCAAGCGGTGACGACCGCATGGTTCGGCCCCATCAGGCCGTATTTGATCGATACCTGGCCAGAGACCAGGTTGATCAGGCGACCGTGAACGAAGTGCGGCGAGACACGCCCCGGCCCCTTCTCGGCCAGCAGCAGGGACTCGCTCTCGATCCCCGGCAGGCCGCCAATGCCCGACCCGATCGAAACGCCCGCGCGCAGCCGTGTCGCCTCGTCCATCTCGGTCAGGCCGGCATCCTCGATCGCCTGTCCGGCCGCGTCGATGCCATAGATGATGAACGGATCGACCTGGCGCTGGATCTTGTGATCGACTCGCTTGCCCGGATCGAAGCCATATTCGTGATCGGCCGGCTTCACTTCGCAGGCGATCGTGCATTTCTGGTCGCTGGCGTCGAACTTGGTGATCGGCCCGGCACCGCTCTTCGAGGCCAGGATGTTCCGCCAGCTCGTCTCGACGTCGCCGCCCAACGGAGTGACCAGCCCAAGCCCGGTTACGACAACACGGCGCATCTTACGTCTCCAAATGAGGAACAGGCCCAGCCCCTGCGGGCCGAGCCTGTCCTGAGATTCACGTCTTCGACAGGCTCACGCCCTTGGCCGGGCAGAGCAGGCTGAACCGGAGGCTCAGCCCTTATTCTTGTCGATATAGTCGATCGCATCCTTGACGGTGGCGATCTTCTCGGCCGCGTCGTCGGGGATTTCCACGCCGAACTCTTCCTCGAACGCCATGACCAGCTCGACGATGTCGAGGCTGTCGGCGCCGAGATCGTCGATGAAGCTCGCTTCCTCGGTCACCTTGTCGGCATCGACGCCCAGGTGCTCCACAACGATCTTCTTAACGCGATCCGGGGTATCGCTCATAGATATTCCTCCAGTTGTATCTTGGTTTTCGCCCTAGCCGCACGGACGGGGGGTACGCAAGTGGGCGAGAATGTGGCGTTGTTCGATCAGTTTCGGACGAACATCCGCCGCAGGCCTTCTCGCGAAACAATGAAGCCGGCAAAATTGCCCGTCTCCGTCTGCCTCGCCTCCGGCAGCGAGGCAAGCATACCTGCAATAAACGCTTCGTTCCGGGCAACGAAGTCCGCCATCGCGCCGTTGGCCAGCCCGCCCTCGCCGAAAGCAGCCAGCAATGCTGTATCAGAGATCAGCAGGCGTTCGAGTGCGGCAACATCGACCCCGGCTGCGCTGAGCCGCTCCCCCAGGAGGGCAGCCGCCAGCGCCGCACCATGATAGCCCACCGCGCTGTTGGCGGCGGCATCGGACCAGCCATGTCTTGCTGCGCAGTCTCGCACGCTGGCTCGCAGCGCTTCCGATCCGGCCTCGCCATTCCCCCCCAACCGGACGAAGGTTTCGGTCACCGCAGCGCGCTGGCCTGCGTTCAGGGCTGCCAGGGGGCAATCGAGCTGGGCCGGATCCGCCGCCAGCGCGGGCGTCGCAGCCAGCGCGGACAAGGGCGCAAGAAACAGGGCAAGTCTCATAGCATCGCCATCCCGCCATTCACGTGCAAAGTCGCTCCGGTCACATAACCCGCTTCCCGGCTCGCAAGATAGACCGCCGCCGCCGCGATATCGCTGCCAATGCCGAGATTGCCGGTCGGAATCCGTCCCAGCAACGCCTCCCGCTGCGCCTCCGGCAGCGCGTCGGTCATTGCCGACTGGATGAAGCCCGGCGCGATCGTGTTCACGGTGATGCCGCGGCTGCCGACTTCCTGTGCCAGCGCCTTCGACATGCCGATCAGCCCGGCCTTCGACGCGGCATAATTGGCCTGCCCCGGATTGCCGGTGACGCCGACCACGGACGTGATCGAGACGATCCGCCCGAACCGCGCCCGCATCATCGGCTTCAGCGCCGCGCGCGACAGCCGGAAGGCGGCCTCCAGGTTCACGCGGATCACCTGGTCCCATTCCTCATCCTTCATCCGCATCGCCAGATTGTCGCGCGTGACGCCAGCATTGTTGATCAGGATATCGAGCTGACCCAATTTCTCGACCGCCGCCGGCACCAGCGCATCCACCGCCGCCGCGTCGGAAAGATTGCAGGGCACGATCACATGATCGCCGCCCAGGTCGGCCTGCACGGCCTTCAGCGCATCCTCCCGAGTCCCCGAAAGCGCCACCCGCGCGCCCTGCCCCGCCAGCGCCTTGGCAATCGCCGATCCGATCCCGCCGCTGGCGCCGGTCACGAGGGCGGTCATTCCGGTAAGGTCGAACATGTGTCTTAGGCTCCAGAAGAAAAGGAAGGATCGTTCACGCGGAGGCGCGGAGAAGAAAGAGGAGGCGCGGAGGTGCGGTAGTCGTTCACGACCCGCTTCACTCCCTCTTTCAGCGTTTCGCCACCAAAATTTATAAGCAGCCCGACGGGCTGCTTGATCAATCTGAGATATGTCAGCAGCTGTTTGCTGTGGACCGGCGCCAGCCGGTCCACAGACTTGATTTCGACGAGAAGCCGCTCATCCACGAACAGGTCGGCTCGGAAGGCTGCATCGAACCGAATGCCGTCGAACTCGACTCCGATCAGCTTTTGCTGATCGGCTTGAAAGCCAAGCGCTCGGAGGCGAGCGGCAAGAAGAGTCTCGTACACGGACTCCAGCAACCCCGGCCCAAGCTCGCGATGAAGCCGAAGCGCAACATCGAGAACGGTTCCGGTGATCTCGTCGATATCCCGCACCTCCTCCGCGCCTCCGCGTGAACGACTCTCTTTCCTTCTAAATCTCACCGACCAGAGCGTCGATATCGTCCGCGCCGATCACGCTCGTCACGTTCGCGTCCGGCGCGATGCGTTTCACCATGGGGCCGAGCACCTTGCCGCCCCATTCCACGAAATGCGTCACCCCCGCCGCGCTCATCGCCGCGACGCTTTCGCGCCAGCGCACCATGCCGGTCACCTGCGCTACCAGCAGCCGCCTGATCTCGTCCGCGTCCGACACCGAAGCCGCCGTCACATTGGCATAGACCGGCACCACCGGCGCGCCGATCGCGGTCTCGCCCAGCGCATGCGCCATCCGGTCCGCCGCCGGCTGCATCAACGGGCAGTGGAAGGGCGCCGATACCGGCAACAAAACCGCCCGCTTCGCACCTTTCTCCTTGGCGATCGGCAGCGCGCGCTCGACCGCGCCGCGATGCCCCGAAATCACCACCTGCGACGGATCATTGTCGTTGGCGACGGTGCAGACCTCGCCCTCGGCCGCGGCCTCCGCAATCGCCTGCGCCAGCGCAAGATCGGCGCCGAGCAAGGCCGCCATCGCCCCCTCGCCGACCGGCACCGCCTCCTGCATCGCCGTGCCGCGCAACCGCAGCAGCCGCGCCGTCGCCGCCAGATCGAGCGACCCCGCCGCGCACAGTGCCGAATATTCACCCAGCGAGTGCCCCGCGACGAAATCCGCCTTCGCCGCCAGATCGATCCCCGACGCCCGCAGCGTCACGATCGCGTTGGCCATGATCGCCGGCTGCGCGTTGGCGGTCAGCGTCAGCTCCTCGATCGGCCCCTCGGCCATCAAAGCGGACAGTTTCTGCCCCAGCGCCTCATCGACCTCCGCCAGCACGTCGCGCGCCTCACGGCTTGCCTCGGCCAAGGCGGCTCCCATGCCGACCGCCTGACTGCCCTGCCCCGGAAAAATAAACGCGCGCATGATCCTCTCCTTCGTCGGCCGCGCTGGTAGGCAGCAGTGCGAGAGAGGGCAAGCGGGCGCCGGGATCAGGGCAGGCTCAACGCCCGCTTCACGTCGCGCCAGTCGACCAGCACGTAGTTCTGATTGCCCGTCGGCTGGCCCGCCTGATTGTGCACCGCGATCAGCCCTTCCGGGTAACGGCCGATCGGCCCGGACCAGGCATCGACGCCGTCGGTCGAGCGCACCATCGGCTGCGCCCCGCCCGCAATCGTGAAGCGGCCGACATAGGTGTGGCTGTCGCCCTCGACCCGCCAGACCGGATAGGTGCTGTCGCCCTGGCTCGAGGCGATCAGATAGGTGGCGCCGCGGTCGCGCAGCAGCGCGAGTCCCTCGACGTCCGCGGTCAGCCGCTGATTGTCGATTGCCGCGACCGACACCGCCGCATCGGTCCCCGCCGGATCGAAGGAGAAGCGCCAGATGCCGACATCCTCCTCGCCCACATAAAGGCGGTCGGCGGAGTCATCGACCACGCAGCCCTCGGGCTGACTGCCGACCCGCATCGTGCGCGCCAGCGTCGCCATTGGTCCATCGGCGCCGGCGGTGACGCGATAGCTGCGCACCTCGCCTTCCTTGTTGTTGGCGACGAGGAAGAAATCAGCGCCCCTCTTGCCCATGCAGAAGCCGTAGGGCTCGCCGAAGTCGGTGGGCACGAAGCCGTAGCGCATCACCTCCAGCGTCGCCGGATCGAGCAGCCAGGTCATGATCCCGAACCGCTCCCGCTCGGTCGCGGCGACCAGCACATACTCCTTGCCGTTGACCCGGAAGCCGGGGCGAAGGTCGACATTGTTGAGCGGCCCGTCACCGAAATAGCCGCGCTGGGTGCCGTCGAGGTCGTGCACGTACAGCCCGTTGGTCTTGTCGGTCCCGAAGATCAGGCCGCGCGTCGGGTTGCTCGGATCGGCCCACAGAGCGGGATCGTCGGCATCGACCAGCCGGTTCGGCGCGATGCCTGGCCCGGCCAAGGTCACGCCCGCCGCATGCACGACCCGCGGCGTGTCGCCGGTCGCGGCGACACCCTGCGGAAGCTCCCGCTCGGTGGTGGCGCAGGCCGCCAGCGACAGAGCGAGACCGGCGGAAAGGAGCACATTCTTCATTCGATCAGTCCGATCCTCATTTCGGCTCGGCGGTGCAAGGCCCGCCATCCGGCCCCACGCCGGCGCGGCAGCGGCGCGGATCGATGAACGGCCCTCCCGTCTCGGTCAGCCGGTTCGTCCCGTCCGTGCCCCGCACCAGATCGAAGCCGTCATAGGCCCGGCCGGTGGCGGTGAACGCGCGATAGACCAGCCGGTCGCCGTCCACGTCGATGCGCTGATACAGCTGGGTCATCTCCGCGCTCCGGTCGGGCTGGGTTTCGGCCCGATCGTTCAGCCCGTACATCTTCGATCCCGTCACCGAGACGATGTAGACCGGCCCTTGCGCCCCGCCGCCCGCACGGTCCCGCGCGGAGGCGTCGCGCCCGGCCGGAGCCGTCAGCCGCGAATAGCAATGGTCGTGCCCCTGCAGCACCAGATCGACCCGTCGCGCCTCGAAGATGCGCCGCCACACCGGATTGAGCTGCTCGGTGTCGTTCGGCCGCGCGCAGGTGAAGATCGGCTGGTGGAACAGCACCACGTTCCAGCCCGCCCGGCTCGCGGCAAGCGTCTGGTCGAGCCAGCGCGTCTGCGCCTCCAGCGTGCCCAGATCGATCGCCGACGTGCCGTCCAGCACAATGAAGCGGACGTTCTGATAGTCGACGAAATAGGTCGTCCGCTCCGCCCCCGGCGCGCCATTGGCCGGAAGCGCGAAGGTTAGCGGCCAGTGCGGCCCGAGCAGCCGGCTTTCCGTGCCGTCGGGCAGGATGTGGTCGACATATTCGTGATTCCCGGGGGCCGGCAGCTGCGGCACGGTCGCATAATTATAGCCACCGGCCTCAGACCATTCCCCCCATTCGTCGTCATGCACCATCTCCTCGCGCTGGGCGACGAGGTCGCCGGCGTGCAGCACCAGAGCCGGCGATGCGGTCGCGCGGAAAGCCTGGCGGATCGTCCGGCTGGCGATCGGCAGGATATTGTTCTGGGTGTCGCCGAAATAGAGGAAGGTGAAGGGCCGCGCCTCCGCCGAAGCGGTGCGGAACTGCAGCCACTCGCTCCAGCCCTCGGCCCCGCGCACGCGATAGACATAGGCCGTATCGGGCGTCAGCCCCTCGAACCGCACCTGATGGTAGCGCGCCGCACCATTCTCGGTCGTGATGTCGAACGATTGGCCGCGCAGCTGCCGGGCATCGTGTCCCGGCGTCGGTCCGTCCGGCGCAAGGGCGATCTCGGCCACTGCGTCCGCCTGACGCGCGTCCGTGCGGAAGGCGACGGCCATCGCGGTGGCGGGCGTCGCTCCCGGCGTCAGCACGATCCGGTCGGGCAGCCCGGTGGCGGCATAAGGCCGTCCCGGCGAATGGAAAGGCGGCGGCGCGGACTCCTGCGCCACCGCAGCGCCCGGAAAGGCGGCGAGCGCGAACGCCGCCGCCGTCAGGAGATTCCGCATCAGAAATTCACCCGCACGCCGAACTTCCCGGTCCAGCTATATTCCTCATATTGGAGCAGCCGGTCGCGGTCCGGCCCGCGCTGATACGCAAGATAAGGCTCGTCGAGCGCGTTCACGAGTTCGGCATAAAGCTGGATTTGCGGCGTGATCCGGTAGCGCGCGGTCACGTCGAACTGGAAATGATCGCGCACATAGCGATCCTCCTCCGGATCGCCGCCAATCTCGTCGAGATAACCAGACCGATAGGCGCCGGCGAAGCGGAGGCTGACCGGTCCCTTCTCATAGCCGAGCACCGCATTGAAGGTGTGACGCGAGGCCGAGGGCAAGGGAATGATCCGGCCCGTCGTCAGATTGCCGTCGGCAAGTCGGCCGCTCGCATCGGTGTAGGTATAGTTGAAATTGACCAGCAGGCCGTCGAGCGGACGCGGCAGGAAGGTCAGCGCCTGCTGATAGGCGAACTCGAAGCCGGTAACGCTCGCCGTCTCGCCATTGATCGGGATCACGGCCTCATCGACGGAGATACCGTTGAAGGTGATGTCGTCAAACTCGCCCTCGACGATGAAGTCGCTGATCCGCTTGTGAAAGAAGCCGCCCTGGATCACGGCGTTGCGGGCGAAATAATATTCCACCGTCGCGTCGAAATTCCACGCCGTATAGGGGCTGAGGTCGGGATTGCCGAACTCGCCCGAACGGTCGCCATCCTCATTTTCCTCGACGATGAAGCGCGGCGCAACATTGGCCAGCTTCGGCCGCACGACGCTGCGGAAGACGGCCCCGCGCAGGATGAGATTGTTCGCCGCCTCGAACCGCAGATTCAGGCTCGGCAACCAATGCGTATAATCCCGGTCGAACGTCACCGGAACGATCGCCAGCGTCTCCGCATCCTCGTTCAGCTCCAGCCGGTTGGCCAGGAACGAGTTGCGGGTGCGCTCGACACGGACGCCACCGATGGCGCGCAGCCGACCGACGTCTAGGCGTCCCATGACATAGCCGGCCAGAATGTCCTCATCCGCGCGATAATCCTCGGCAGCGGAAACGAATTCGCTCTCGAACGCATTATACTCGAAATTGCCCAGACCAGCTCGGTTCAGGAAATCGCGCCACTGGCCGGCGCCCGGCACCGGATCGATCGGCGCGAGGCCATAGCTTTGCGGGCCCACCACGTCAGCGAGCGAGAGCGCGCCATCATAACCGTCATACAGATCGATGGTGAAATCCAGGCTCTTGCGGCGGAAGCGGGCCCGCGCGCCTGCCTGCATATCGAACGTGCCGCTGGCCAGCGCGAAGCTGCGCCGCGCGTCGAAGCGCAGGGCGAATTCGCGATCGCGCGCATTCTCGTCCGTGGTGCGTTCCAGCAATGTCAGGCTGTAGCCGTTCGGATCGCGAAATGCCGCCTCGCCGAAATCGATCGAATAGGATGGCGTGCGGATGTCGGAATAATCCATCGTCACGCCCAGCATGCCTGGCGTCTGGAAACGGCGACGGAAGCGGGCGGGATCGACCGAACCGTCCTCGAACTGGCGCGCCTGGGAATAAGAGGCATCGTAGCTGAAGCGCCACGGCCCGGTTTCGGTCACGCCACCCAGCGAGACGGTCTGGATGGTCTGGGTCTCGCCGCGATCCTTGATGTCGCGCCGCACCTCGATCCGGCCATCGGCGGAATCGAAGCTCGCGGTCGTGTCGGTGCCGCTCGCCGGCGGCTCGTTGAAAATCAGGATGAGACGGCGGCGAATCTCCTGGTCGTCGAACCGGCTGTAGACGCCGCGCAGATAAAGCTCCGTGGTCGATCCCACGCGCGCGTCCAGCGACAGGCTGGCGCCGATCCGTTCGCGGGTGACGTCATAGTCGCGATAGTCGACTTCCTCGGCGAACGTGACGCCATCGTCCGAAATGTCCCACCCAGAAGCCTCGACATTGTCGCTGGCGAAGCGGCGGCGGTTGTAGCTGACGCCGCCGGCGATCCCGAAATTCTCGCCCAGCCGGGTCGCGAAATCGACGCCGAAGCGCGGGCTCACCACGTCACGCAGGTCGTTATAGGATCCCTCGGCCGTCAGCGATAGGAAACCCCGGCGCAGGTTAAAGGCGCTGGTCGTGTTGATCTCGATCGATCCGCCCAGCGTGTCGCCTTCCATGTCCGGCGTCAGCGACTTGCGGATCTCGATCGATTCTACGAGCTCGGAAGGAATGACGTCGAGCGCGGCGGCGCGCTCGTCGCCGCCGGTCGCCAGCACGCGATTGCCGTTGATCGAGGTCGAATTGAGATTGGGATCGAGGCCGCGGACGGAGACGAAGCGGCCCTCGCCCTGATCGTTCAGCACGTTGATACCGGGCGCGCGGCGCAGCGCCTCGGCGACATTCTGGTCCGGAAACTGGCCGATCGCGTCGCGGGTCAGCACGGTATCGACCGTGTCCGACGCGCGCTGACGGGAGATCGAACTGGCGAGGTTCGCCGCCTGGCCGATGACGATCATCGTCCCCTGTTCCGCCGCGCCGACCACCAGATTGACATTCACGGCGCCGGCCTCCGGCACCGTAACCCGCGTCTCGACATCGTCGGCCCCGGCATAGCGCGTGCGCAGCGTATATTCCCCGGCCGGAAGATCGGCGAAGCGGAAGGCACCGCCGTCGCCCGAGCTGACGGTGCGGCCCAACTCGACGATCTCGATCGACGCGCCGCGCAGGAAGGCGGTGCCGCTGGCGTCTGACACCCGGCCAACGACATCGCCAGCATAAGCGGCGGTCGCGAAGGCCGTCGTCGACAACAGGAAGGCCGCGCACCGCAGACCGCGCGAGAAGCTGCTCATTTGAAATACCCCCAAGGATAGATGCGGAGCCTGTGCGGCTCTCGTCGGCCCGTCCTTTGCCCGGAGGGCTTTTCGGGGGCATGACTTCTCTGGGTCAGCTTTGTGACGGCCGGCACCCGTGTGGACACACTTCCCCGATAGGATTCCACATGCTGTCCTGCCGCGATGGAGAATCACGCGAGCCTGGTCACCTCGAACTTTCCGGCAAAAAGCCTTCCGAGCCCTTCACTGAAATCAATGGTGTTTTTCGCCCGTTCATGGGAAAGTTTGGCGAGTTTGAACTTTCCGCCCCGCCCTTGCTTTTCCCGGCACTTTCCGCCATGTGCCCCGCTCCCCGCGCTTTGGCGTGGTGGAATCATTACCGAGACGACAGCCGGAGGGGCGTCCGCATTGGGCGGCGTCAGCGATCGGCCAAATGCAAGGAAGACGCGAACATGCCGCTCTATGAGCATGTGTTTCTCGCGCGTCAGGATCTGGCCCAGGGCCAGGTCGACGCGCTGGCGGAAACCGCCACCAAGATCATCACCGACAATGGCGGCAAGGTCGTGAAGACCGAGACGTGGGGCCTGCGCAACCTGGCCTACCGCATCGCCAAGAACCGCAAGGCGCATTATGTCCTGCTCGACTTCGACGCTCCGCCGTCGGTGGTCGCCGAGCTGGAGCGCCAGACCCAGATCAACGAAGACGTCATCCGCTACATGACGCTGAAGGTCGACGAGCATGAAGCTGGTCCCTCGGTCATGATGCGCCGCGGCGAGCGTGATCGCGAGCGCGGTGAGCGCAGCGACCGCGGTGAGCGCGGCGGCTTTGGCGGCGATCGTGGCGAGCGCGCCCCGCGCCCGCGCCGCGACGAAGAAGTGGAGGCCTAAATCATGGCACGTGCATTTTTCCGCCGCCGCAAGTCCTGCCCCTTCTCGGGCAAGGATGCCCCCCGGATCGACCATAAGGACGTCCGTCTGCTGCAGGGCTTCGTGTCCGAGCGTGGCAAGATCGTCCCCAGCCGCATCACTGCGGTGTCGGCCAAGAAGCAGCGCGAACTCGCTCAGGCGATCAAGCGTTCGCGTCACCTGGGCTTGCTGCCCTACGTCGTGAAATAAGGAGCGCTCGACATGCAAGTCATTCTGCTCGAGCGCATCGAGAAGCTCGGCACCATCGGCGACGAAGTGAAGGTGAAGGACGGCTACGCCCGCAACTTCCTTCTGCCCCGTGGCAAGGCGCTGCGCGCCAACGAAGCCAACCGCAAGGTCTTCGAAACCAACCGCGCCCGCATCGAGGCCCAGAATGCCGAGCGGCGTTCGGATGCCGAGAAGGAAGCGAAGAAGGTCGATGGCGTCACCGTCAAGCTGATCCGCCAGGCGTCGAACACCGGCCAGCTTTACGGCTCGGTCAGTGCGCGCGACCTCGCCGAACTGCTTGAGGCCGAAGGCCACAAGGTCGCCAAGAACCAGATCGTGCTGGACCGCCCGATCAAGGCGATCGGCCTGCAGGAAGTGAAGCTCGCCCTTCACCCGGAAGTCAGCGTCACCATCAAGGTCAATGTCGCCCGCTCGCCGGAAGAGGCCGAGCTGCAGGCGGCCGGCGTCGACGTGATGGCGCAGATGTTCGAGAAGGACGAAGCCGGCTTCATCGAAGCTTACGATCCCAACGCCGAACCCGGCGAGATCGCCGGCGACGAGCCGGCGACCGAAGCCAAGACCGAGGCGGAACCCGCCGAGGCCGAGGAAGAGGCCAAGGCCTGAAGTCAGGAAGGGCGGGCGCCGAAAGGCCCCGCCCTTTTTCGTTAGCGGCTCTTTCTCAGAACCCCATCAACGCCAGCACTTCGCGCCGGCTGCGCTGGTCGTCGCGGAACACGCCCATCATCCGGCTGGTCGTCATGAGCACGCCCGGCGTGCCGACGCCCCGCGCGGTCATGCAGGCATGGCTGGCCTCGATCACCACCGCGACGCCCTGCGGATTAAGGTGGCTCCAGATCGCGTCCGCGACTTCCGCCGTCAGCCTTTCCTGCACCTGCAGCCGCCGTGCATAGCCGTGCAGCACGCGGGCCAGCTTGGAGATGCCGACCACCTTGTCATTGGGCAGATAGGCGATGTGCGCCTTGCCGATGATCGGCGCCATATGATGCTCGCAATGCGACTGGAACGGGATGTCGCGCAGCAGGACGATCTCGTCATAGCCGCCCACCTCCTCGAAGGTGCGCTTCAGATGCTGTCCCGGATCCTCGCCATAGCCGCGCGCATATTCGCGCCACGCCTTGGCTACCCTTCGCGGCGTATCCAGCAATCCCTCGCGCTCGGGATCGTCCCCCGCCCACTCGATCAGCGTGCGGACCGCGCCCAGCACATGATCGGGCACGGGAATTTCGGGCGTGTCGTCGCTCTCGTTCATGCTGTCGCGCTACACGTCTTGGCGCGGAAGGCAAAGCAGCGCGCTGGTGACCCCGACAGGATTCGAACCTGTGGCCCTCAGATTAGGAATCTGATGCTCTATCCTGCTGAGCTACGGGGCCATGCGCTGCAGGCCGCGTTTTGACGGCTCCCCAGCCAGTGGTCAATTCTGCTCCTCGGGCGGCGCGATCGGCAAGGGCAAGGGGGCGACCGGAATGCCCTCCTCGATCAGGCTTTCCGCATCGGCCTTGGTCGCCCGGCCATGGATCTGCCGCGCCTCCGCCTCGCCCAGATGCATCGCTCGCGCCTCGCTGGCGAAGCGATCGCCGACCCAGTCGGAGCCCTCGACCAGCTTCTTCTGCATCTCGGCCAACACGCCGAGCATCTGCTTCACCTCTTCAGGCCGCGGCGCGGAAGACCCCTTGGCCGGCACCGCAGGCGCCATCGGTGCCTTCTCCACCGCCGGATCGCCGCAGAGCGGGCAGGACACCAGGCCCCGCGCGCGCTGATCCTCATAGTCGCCCGACGATCCGAACCAGGCCTCAAAGACATGGCCCGCCGACGCACAGCGCAGGTCGAACACGATCATAGAGCGGGAATCACCCGCCGGTGCGCGATCACCGGCAGCCGGCTCCGCACCGCCTGCGACGCGGCAAGGTCCAGATCAGCAAAGCCGAGGCCCGGCCCTTCCCCGCCCATGTCGAGCAACACCTTGCCCCACGGATCGACCACCAGCGAATGGCCATAGGTCGCGCGGCCATCCTCGTGGCTCCCGCATTGCGCCGCCGCGATCACGAAACAGGCATTCTCGATCGCCCGCGCCCGCATCAGGACATGCCAATGCGCCTCTCCGGTCGGCACGGTGAAGGCGGCCGGAATGCTGAGCATCGTCGCTCCTGCCCCGCTCAACGCCTGATAAAGCGCGGGAAAGCGCAGATCGTAGCAGATCGAAAGTCCCAGCTTCCCGAGCGGCGTCTCCGCCACAACCGCGGCGTCGCCCGGCCGGAACGAAGCCGATTCTCGCCAACTCTCGCCCGTCGGCAGATCGACGTCGAACAGGTGCATCTTATCATAGCGCGCCCTTACCGCGCCTCCGCCGTCGATCAGGAAGGAGCGATTGACCAGCCGTTCCTCATCCTCCGCCAGCATGGCGAGCGACCCCAAGGCGACCCAGATGCTATGCTCCGCCGCCGCCGCGCGCACCGCCGCCAGCACCGGATCGTCCGCTTCGTGCCGGTAATGAACCGCCGCCCGCTGCCGGTCCCGATCCAGCAGTCCGCTCATTTCCGGCGTGAACAGGATCGCCGCGCCGCCCGCAGCAGCGCCCGCCACCGCCGCGGCGAGATCGCGGGCATTGGCGGCAGGGTCGATGCCCGTCCGCGCCTGGTACAGAGCGACGCGCATCAATCCGCCAGCAAAGGATCGAGTTCGCCCGCCGCCTCCAAGGCCGCGAGATCGTCCGAGCCGCCGACATGCCGCCCGCCGATGAAGATTTGCGGCACGGTATGACGCCCACCCGCGCGTTCCATCATCTCGGCCTTCTTCGCGCCATCGAAGGTGATGTCATATTCCTCGTAAGGAGCGCCCTTATCGGTCAGCAGGCGCTGCGCCCGCGCGCAATAGGGACAGAACATCTTGGTGTAGATTTCGATGCGCGGCATTCGTCCGTTCCTTCCGCTGTCACGCGTCGCGGCGCTCGGCGTTCAAGTCAATCCTCACCGCGGATCACCCGTGCCCAGCACAGCACGCCGACCTCCGCCGCCCCCGCGCGTCTCAGCAGGCGAGCGCAGGCGCTGACCGTCGCGCCGCTGGTATAAACATCATCGACCAGCAGGATGTTGCGTCCCTTGATGCTGTCGCGGTGGCTGGGGTGAACATGGAACGCCCCGCGCACCACCCGGCGGCGCTCGGCCGGACTCATATGCATAAGCGGCGGCGTCGCCTT
Source organism: Sphingomonadales bacterium UBA2369 (assembly GCA_002344055.1). Lineage (GTDB taxonomy): Bacteria > Pseudomonadota > Alphaproteobacteria > Sphingomonadales > Sphingomonadaceae > Allosphingosinicella. The sequence goes on along the minus strand of DDTH01000014.1, from coordinate 378,969 downwards.
GATGCGCTGGAGGAGATCACGCCCCAACTCCAGTTCGCGCCGCCGGGCCAGCGACGCCGCGATCAGTGCCGACTGGTTGTACCCCCGCCGCCAGATGCGCCAGCGATGCAGCGGCACCGGCACCAGCAACGGCGCATCGAACGCGGCCAGATGGCGCTCCATCAATCCGGCCATCGTCTCGGCGACTCCCGGCCGGCGGCCATATTTCAGCTTCAGGGCGACGTTGCGGGCCAGTTCGCCATACGCCACCGCCGCCCGCAGGCGAGCGAAGGGCGGCGGCTCGGCCAGGCAGCCCGCGCATGTCAGTTCGGCCCCTTCATCATGATCGAAGGGCAGCGCACAGCGGGCGCAGCAGGGCGGCCCGAGCAGGTCCAGCTTGCCCCAGCAGTCCGGACAGAATGCCCCCTGCCGCTCGGTGATGCAGCCGCAGCCCGCACAGCGCGGCGGCAATGCGAAATCCACCGCATGGCGGAGCGCGCTGCGGGCGATCTGGGCGGCGGCCTGCATCCTTCATCTTGTGTGCCCGGCGGCCGTTTCGGGCAAGGGGCACGCTGTTGACAGGCCGGGCGATCCCGCCCATGTCGCCGCTCCTTGCAAAGTCACTGGGCCCGATGGCGGAGTGGTGACGCAGAGGACTGCAAATCCTTGCACCCGGGTTCGATTCCCGGTCGGGCCTCCAATCTTGACTTTGCACCCGCTTTGCTCTCTAGGAGCGCCCGCAGGCGGGGCCTTTCGGCTCCGCTTTGCTTTTGGGGTCTGGGCCATCCCCCGTTCGATGGCCTGGCCGGATTTACCTGAAACGGAATCCGGACGAACGAAGGAATGAGACCATGCGCCATCGCGTCGGCGGCCGTAAGCTGCAGCGTACCTCCACCCACCGCACCGCCATGTTCCGCAACATGGCCGCGGCCTTGATCAAGCATGAGCAGATCACCACCACGACCGCCAAGGCCAAGGAGCTGCGGCCCTATGTCGAGAAATTGATCACGCTCGCCAAGAAGGGCGGCCTGTCCAACCGCCGTCTGGCCCATGCCCGCCTGCTGGACGACGCGCAGCTGGTGAAGCTGTTCGACGTGCTGGCCGAGCGCTACGCCAGCCGCAACGGCGGCTACACCCGCATCATCAAGGCCGGCATCCGCGCTTCGGACGCCGCCCCCATCGCCATCATCGAATTCGTCGACCGCGACGAGAGCGCCAAGGGCCAGGACAGCGGCCCGGTGATGGGCGACGACGAGGATCTGGACGAAGCCGCCTGATCGGCTTTTCCAGCTTCCGAATACGCTCAGCGCCCGCCCTCACCGGCGGGCGTTTTGCTTTGCGCGGCAGTCGGTTGGTGGCTAATTCACTCGGGTCCAAGCTCCCTGAGAAAGTGACCCGATGCGCCGCGCCCTCCTGCTCGCCACCGCCTTTTCCGTTGCCGCACTTCCGACCCTGTCTGCCTTGGCGCAGCCGCGGGCGGGCGCCACCTCCCCTGCCCTCGTTTATCCGCAGAGCACGCGCGGCGATGTGGTCGAGGAGCAATTCGGCGTTCGCGTCGCCGATCCCTATCGCTGGCTGGAGGATGATGTCCGCAACAATCCGGCGGTGCGCGACTGGGTAACGGCGCAGAATCTGGTCAGCAGCGCCTTCCTGGAGCGGCTCCCCCACCGCGCCGCCTTCCGCGCGCGGATGAGCCAGCTTTACGATTATGAGCGTTTCAGCGTGCCGCAGAAGGCCGGCAGCCATTATTTCTACACTCGCAATGACGGCCTGCAGAACCAGTCGGTGCTCTATGTGCGCGATGGTCTGAACGGCCAGCCGCGCCTGCTGATTGATCCCAATACATGGAGCCAGGATGGCGCGACCGCGCTCGGCCAGTGGGAGCCGTCCAAGGATGGCCGCCATGTGGCTTATGGCGTGCAGGAAGGCGGCACCGACTGGCGTGTGCTGAAGGTGATCGACACCGCCACCGGCCGGGTGCTCGACGACGAGGTGCGCTGGGCCAAATTCACTGGCATCGAATGGGCGAAGGACGGCTCCGGCTTCTATTATTCCCGCTTCCCGGAGCCGGCCGGCGACCAGCAATTCCAGTCGCTGAACGAGAACCACGCCATCTACTTCCACCGCATCGGCACGGCGCAGAGCGCCGACCGGCTGATCTTCGCCCAGCCCGAGCGGCCGCGGATGAGCAACAATGGCGAGGTGACGGACGACGGCAACTGGCTGCTAGTCTATTCGAACGAAGGCACGGACGACGCAGTCGAGGTGACGCTCGTGGACCTGCGCAATCCGCAGGCCGCGCCGCGCCGGATCATGCCGCGCGCCGACGCCAGCTGGTCCTATCTCGGCAATCGCGGCTCGACCTTCTACTGGCAGACCAACAAGGACGCGCCGCGCCAGCGGATCGTGACGATGGACATCGCCCGGCCCGAGGCGCTGACCCAGATTGTGGGCGAAGATGAAGCGACCCTGCAGGGCGCGTCGATCGTCGGCGAGCGGCTGATCCTCAGCTACCTCGCGGACGCGAAGAGCGACATCCGTACGTTCGATCTGCGCGGCCAGCGCACGGGCAGCATCCGCCTGCCCGGCATCGGCAGCGCTGGCGGCTTCTCCGGCGACATGGAGAGCACGGAAACCTTCTATTCCTTCGCCAGCTTCAACTCACCCGGGGCGATCTACCGCTACGACGCCCGCACCGGTGCCAGTAGCGTGTTCGCGGAGCCGGAACTGGCCTTCGATCCCGAGCAATATGAAGTCCGCCAAGTCTTCTACACTTCGAAGGACGGCACGCGCGTCCCGATGTTCCTGGTCCACCGCAAGGATCTGAACATGCGGCAGCCGCAGCCGACCTTGCTCTACGGCTATGGCGGCTTCAACGCGAACGAACTGCCGCGCTATCAGCCCAAGTGGATGACCTGGGTCGATTCAGGCGGCGTGCTGGCGGTCGCGAACCTGCGCGGCGGCGGCGAATATGGGAAGGCGTGGCACGATGCCGGCCGCCTGGCCAACAAGCAAAACACGTTCGACGACTTCATCGCCGCGGGCGAATATCTAATCGCCCAGCGGATCACGACCAACCGCCAGCTCGCCATGGAGGGCCGGTCCAATGGCGGCCTGCTGATCGGCGCGGTCGCCAACCAGCGCCCGGACCTGTTCGCGGCGGCGTTGCCCACCGTAGGCGTGATGGACATGCTGCGCTTCGACCGCTTCACCGCCGGCCGCTATTGGGTCGACGATTACGGCTACCCCAATCGCGAGCCGGATTTCCGCACGCTCTGGGCCTATTCGCCCTATCACAATATCCGCGCCAACGTCCGCTATCCGGCCACGCTCGTGACCACCGCCGACACGGACGATCGCGTCGTCCCCGGCCACAGCTTCAAATATATCGCCGCTTTGCAGCATGCCGACCCGAACGGTCAGCCGCACCTGATCCGCATCGAAACGCGCGCCGGGCATGGCTCGGGCAAGCCGACCGACAAGCAGATCGAGGAATATTCCGACATGTACGCCTTCATCGCGCACTTCACCGGCATGGCGGTCCCGGCGACGCGGCCCGCACCACCCCAGGGCGAGCGAGGCTGAGGACAGGTCAAAAAAAGCCGGCCGGACGATGCGCTCGTCCGGCCGGGAACAGCCTTAAATCCTACCGTCCGCGTTCACCCGCAGGCGGCTGGGCACCGGTGGGCTGGCCGCCGGTCGGGAAGCCGCGCTTCCGCAGCAGCGCGTCCACATCCGGGTCGCGGCCGCGGAACAGGCGATAGGCCGCTGCCCGCTCGGTGACGTTGCCGGTCGAGAGCAAGATGTCGGCGAAGCGCCGCGCTGTCGCCGGATCCCAGACATTGCCCGTTTCCTCGAACGCGGCCCAGGTGTCGGCGTCCATCGTCTCCGACCAGAGGTAGGAATAATAGCCGGCCGAGTAAGCGTCGGACGAGAAGAGGTGATTGAATTGCGGCAGACGGTGCCGCATCACCAGCTCGCGCGGCATGCCGAGGCGGGTCAGGGTCTCCCGCTCGAACGCGTCCGGATCGGCGACGCCGGTCGGGCGATTGTGCATCTCCATATCGACCATCGCGGACGAGAGATATTCCACCGTTGCGAAGCCCTGGTTGAAGGTGCTGCTCTGCTGGATGCGGTCGATCAGCGCCTGCGGCATCGGCTCGCCGGTGCGATAATGCTTGGCGAAGCGGTTCAGGATTTCCGGCGTCAGCAGCCAGTTCTCGTGCACCTGGCTGGGATATTCCACGAAGTCGCGCGGCGTGCCGCCGAGGCTCGGGTAGCGCACGTCCGACAGGAAATAATGGATGGCGTGGCCGAATTCGTGGAACAGGGTCTCCGCGTCGTCGAGGCTCAGCAAGGCCGGCTGGCCCGCCTCGGGCTTGGCGAAATTATTGTTGTTGGAGCCCAGCACCAGCCGGTCGCCAGTGAGACCCGAGCGGCTGCGATAGGTGGTCGCCCAGGCGCCCGAACGCTTGCCGGAACGGGCGAAATTATCCTGATAGAAAGCGCCGACGACCTGGCCGTTGCGGCTGACTTCCCAGACCTTGATGTCCGGATGCCAGGTCGGCACCGTGCCGGTGATCTCGCGGAAGGTGAGGCCGTAGAGCTGCTCGGCCATGTAGAACATGCCCTGCGTCATATTGTTCAGCTCGAAATAGGGCTTCAGCTCGTCCTGGCTGAGGTTGAACCGCTCGTTGCGGATCTTCTCCATATAATAACGATAATCCCACGGCTCGATCGTGATGTTGTGGCCCAGGCGGTTGGCGACCTGCTGCTGCTCGGCCACTTCCTCGCGGACGCGGGCGACGGCGGCGGGCCAGACGCGGTTCATCAGATCGTTGGCGCGCTCGGGCGTGCCCGCCATCGTGTCCTGCATCCGCCAATGGGCGTGGGTCGGATAGCCGAGCAGCCGCGCCCGCTCGGCGCGGACGCGGGTGATCTCCGCGATCACCTGGTTGGTGTCGTTGGCATCGCCGTTGTCGCCGCGATTGACGAACGCATTATAGACCCGCTCCCGCAACGCGCGATTGTCGGCGAAGGTCAGGACCGGATCGACCGCCGAGCGGGTGTTGATGATCGCAAACTGGCCCGCCGGGAGATTCTTCTCGCGCGCCGCAGCGGCGGCGGCTGCCTTCACGTCGGCGGGCACGCCGGCGAGGTCGGCTTCGCTGACCGCGATAAAGGTCGATTCGTCGGCAAGCACCTTTTCGCTGAAGCTGGCGAAGAGGGTCGCGAGTTGCTGGTTGTAGGCGCTGAGCTGCTGCTTCTGCTCCGCATTCAAATTCGCGCCACGGCGGACCATGCTTTCGTAAAGGCGCGCGACCACACGCTGCTGCTCGGCCGTCAGGTTCGCGCGGGTGCGATTGTCATAGACCGTCTTCACGCGCTGGAAGAGCTGCGGGTTGAGGATGATCTCGTCGGAAGCGGCGGAGAGACGCGGCCCCCATTCGCGCTGCAGCGCCTGATATTCCGGCGTCGTCATATTGCCGGTCATCACGCCCCAGACCGCGTTCACGCGGTCGAGCAGTTTGCCCGAGCGCTCATAGGCTTCGATCGTGTTCTCGAACGTCGGCACCGAACGCTGGTTGACGATCGCGGCCACCTCCTGGCGGCGCTGGGCGATAGCGGCGGTAAAGGCTTCCGGGAACATGGCCGGTTGAACGCTGGCGAAAGGCGGCACACCGGAGAACGGCCCGGCCCAATCGGCGAGCAGAGGGTTCGCCACTGCGGGGGTCGAAGAAGCGGGCTGCGTGGCGCCAGGGGTGACGGCGAAGCCGCCCGCAATCGCGGCGGCAGCGGCGCTGATCATAAGAAAAGCCTTCAATTTCAGTCTCCAGACGGGAATGTTGGCGCTGTCACTAGCTTTTTCGGGTGAGCCGCGCCTGAATGGCGAACTAGGCTGATAATACAGCATGGGCAGCGGCGCAAAGGCCGCAGCGCATCTCAGGCTTCCCTCTGGCTCGCTACGGCAAGGGCCTGACGGTCATCCGCCCTGCGAAAGCACGGCCCGATGCCGATTGAAGCTTTGACGAAACGGCGATCCCGCGCTCGCCAGCCATTGTTCGTTCGTCAAATCGAAGCGCATGGCGTTGACCTGCCCATATTCGTCATGGGTCGGGCGATGCGTGGTGACATAACCCATGCGCGTGAAAAAGCTCGCAAGGTGGTCGTTGCAGTCGATGAAGTTCCAGCGGATGCATTCACGCAAACCGAGTTCGAAGGCCGCTATCGAGAGACGCATCGCCAACGGCGAGCTTCGCCACTCGGGCCTGATCATCAGCCGGGTGCAAAGCGACACGGCGTCGGGCCAAGCCGACCCGACCGCATCCATCCGCAGCAACTCGCGATAATAGTCGACACCGCCGTCCCGTGCGAGATTGACCCTGACACAACCGACAATTTCGTCGCTGTTCCAGGCGATCAGGTTGCGCGCCGTACCGTCCATTGGGTCGGAGATCCGGCGCATCGCGTGATCGGCGTGCCGTTGCGGCCGGGCCATCTCTTCCACATAGATGGCGTACCGGAATGCGTAGAGGGCTAGCCGTTCGGCCTCGGTTTCCGCGAGCCGGATGGCGGTTTTCACGGCGCGCTTCGGGATACGACTGCGGCAGGCTGCGATCCCAGGCGCACGGGCAGGTCACCCCTGTCAGCCGCCTCGAACGCGCCTTCCAGCATGTTGGCGAACAGGGTTCCGGTGACAGTTAACGCGTAGACGACCTCATCGAGATCATATTCGCTACGGATCATGTGATCGGCGTAGATGCGCATCAATTTATTGTGGTGGACGTCCACCGAGCGATGCTCGTCCAGGAACGTCATCGCCGTTTTGGGAACGCCAAGCTTTGCCAACGCCTCGGCGATGCCGCCGCCCTTGCTGGTTGGCAGGAACTCTAGAAAATAGAGCCAGCCCAGATATGAAATCGGTTGCCGATACTGGATCGAATAATATGCGAAGCCGGTCATCGCGAGCGTGGCCGGGAGCGGATTTTCGTCCGGTATGCTGGCAGTTTCGAAACCGATCGCGGTCAGATCCGCCAGCGCCATCTGGTCATGCCCGACCTCGGAGAGGGCATGGCGAAGAAAGTACTTCACCATGTCCCGGTCCGGGCCGCGAAATCTGGCGGTCGCGGTGGCCTGTTTCTGCGGATCTTCACGTGTGTAAAAATAGGTTTCGCGCAGATAGGCGGCGTAATGATCGAGGCCGACTTGGCCGCGCTGCAACCGCAGCATCGGCCGGGAAGCCATGAATTCCCGCTCAACGTCGGCCCAATGGCGTTCAAGCTGTTCGAAAGGCGACACAGCAGCCTCCAGTGCGATGATCCCGTTGCCCGAAGCGCCGATGGGTGCGCCGCGGCCCGGCAGCAGTGCCGGACGGAAGCGCAGCCGTCATGAAGGACCGCTAAAGCTTTTCTGAAGGATCGGGGCGCTGGACCTCCCGACACGCTTTACAGCCATCGGGCCGCTTCCTATCGCCCGGCCATGACGGTCCAGCCCACAGACACCATCCTCATCGTCGATTTCGGCAGCCAGGTGACGCAACTGATCGCGCGCCGCGTTCGCGAGGCCGGCGTCTATTCCGAAATCGCGCCCTTCCCTCAGGCCGAGGCGGCGTTCGAGCGGCTGCAGCCCAAGGGCATCATCCTCTCCGGCTCCCCGGCCTCCGTGTGCGACGACGGCAGCCCCCGCGCGCCACAGATGCTGTTCGACAGCGGCCTGCCGATCCTGGGCATCTGCTACGGCCAGCAGGTGATGTCGCACCAATTGGGCGGCGAGGTGCGGCCCGGGCATGAGACCGGCGAAGGCGGCGAATTCGGCCGCGCCTATCTGACCGTCAGCGAACCCTGCGCCCTGTTCGACGGCTTGTGGGAGGTCGGCGAGCGGCACCAGGTGTGGATGAGCCACGGGGACAAGGTGACCAAGTTCGCGCCGGGCTTCCGCATCGTCGCGACCTCCGACGGCGCGCCCTTCGCTTTGATCGCGGACGACGAACGCCGCTATTACGGGACGCAATTCCACCCCGAGGTCGTGCACACGCCGGACGGGGCGAAGCTTATCTCCAACTTCGTCCACCACGTCTGCGGCCTGAAGGGCGACTGGACGATGGCGGAATTCCGCGCCGCCAAGATCGCCGACATCCGCGCGCAAGTCGGCTCCGGGCGGGTGATCTGCGGCCTGTCCGGCGGCGTCGACAGCGCGGTCGCGGCGGTCCTGATCCACGAGGCGATCGGCGAGCAATTGACGTGCGTCTTCGTCGATCACGGCCTGATGCGCGCCAATGAGGCGGAGCAGGTCGTCAGCCTCTTCCGCAACCACTACAACATCCCGCTCGTCCATGTGGACGCGTCGGACGCCTTCCTGGGCGGGCTGGCCGGGCTCGACGAGCCGGAGGCCAAGCGCAAGCTGATCGGCAAGACCTTCATCGACATTTTCGAGGAGGAAGCGAAGAAGATCGGCGGCGCCGATTTCCTCGCCCAGGGCACGCTCTATCCGGACGTGATCGAAAGCGTCAGCTTCACCGGCGGGCCGAGCGTGACGATCAAGAGCCACCACAATGTCGGCGGCTTGCCCGAGCGGATGAACATGCAGCTGGTCGAGCCGCTGCGGGAATTGTTCAAGGACGAGGTCCGCGCCTTGGGCCGCGAGCTCGGCCTGCCCCAGGCCTTCGTCGGCCGCCACCCCTTCCCCGGCCCCGGCCTCGCCATCCGCATTCCGGGCGAGGTCACCCGCGAACGCTGCGACATCTTGCGAAAAGCTGACGCTATCTATCTGGAAGAGATCAGGAATGCCGGTCTCTACGACGCGATCTGGCAGGCCTTTGCCGTCCTCCTCCCGGTCCGCACCGTCGGCGTGATGGGCGACGCACGCACCTACGACCATGTCTGCGCCCTGCGCGCCGTCACCAGCACCGACGGCATGACCGCCGACGTCTATCCCTATGACAGCGCCTTCCTGTCGCGGGTGGCGACGCGGATCGTGAACGAGGTGAAGGGGATCAACCGGGTGGTTTACGACTATACGTCGAAGCCACCGGGAACGATCGAGTGGGAATGAGCATTCACGCCTTTCCCGCGCCCCATTCGGACGCCATGACCGGCATCAGGCGACCATCCAGGAATCCATCATGAGCGAAGAATCCGTCCGGAAGGACAGCGTCGAACAATTGCCGACCCAGAAGACCGCGTTCGTCACAGACGAACTGAACCGCATCCTGGCGATCCTGCGTGACGTCAGCCCAAAGGATGCGGACATCAGTTTCGATTTCGATGGGCGGCTGGAGGTCCATATCGACGTGCGGAATTACGAGGACATGGTGAAGCTCGAACAGCTGATCCCGAGCCTCGGCGGCGGCATTTTCTGCTGCATGGAGCGGGCGAATACGCCGAACCGGCCGTTCTTCCACCGCGTTACCGCACGGGTCGATCGCTAAGCAGCAGCAGGCAAAGACATGCCGCCCGTAATAGTCGATCCGGCGCATGTGCGGGAGTTTGCCGACGAGGGCGCTTTCTACGACTGGTTGGCCAAGCATCACGACAGTGAGCGTGAGCTTTGGATCAAAATGCACAAGAAGGCGTCCGGTCTGTCGAGCATCACGGCGAAGGAAGCCATCGACGCGGCTTTGTGCTGGGGCTGGATCGACGCCATCCGCAAAGGCTTCGACGAACAGAGCTTCCTGCAGCGTTACACGCCGCGCGGTCCGAAGAGCGTGTGGAGCCAGGTCAATGTCGACAATGTCGCTCGGCTGGTGGCGTCGGGGCGGATGACCGAGCATGGGCTGAAACATGTCGACACGGCGAAGGCGGACGGGCGCTGGGACAAGGCCTATCGTACCAAGGATGCGGAGATCCCCGCCGATCTGCTGGCCGCGATTGAGGCTGAGCCGGCGGCCAGGGCGATGCTGGGGAAGCTGACCGCGCAGAACCGGTTCGCCTTGATCTTCCGGGTCGGGAACTTGAAGACCGAGGCCGGGCGGCGGAAAAAGATCGCGGAATTCGTCGATATGCTGAAACGCGGCGAGACCATCCATCCGCAAAAGGAACGCAAGATTTGAAACTCTACGGCATCCCCAATTGCGACACGGTGAAGAAGGCCCGGACCTGGCTCGACGCCCAGGGCGTCGCCTACGACTTTCACGATTACAAGAAAGCCGGGATCGATGAACCACGGCTGCGTGGCTGGGTCGGGGAACTGGGCTGGGAGACCGTGCTCAACCGCGCCGGGACGACCTTCCGAAAGCTGCCGGACGATGCGAAAGCCGGTCTGGATGCCGACAAAGCGATCGCGCTGATGCTGGAACAGCCGTCTATGATCAAACGCCCTATCCTCGATCTGGGGGATCGCCGCATTGCCGGGTTCAAACCGGAGATTTACCAAGGCGCGCTGGCGCAACGGGTGGGATGAACATGGACGAAGCGGCACTGGTTGCACGGGCGCGCGAAGCGGCGCTGAAGGCCTACGCGCCCTATTCGGGGTTCAGCGTGGGCTGTGCCGTAGAATCGGTGGACGGCGAGGTCGTCGTCGGCGCGAATATGGAGAATGCCTGCTACAGGCTCGGCGTATGCGCGGAAGTATCAGCGCTGACCGCCGCGGCACAGGCGTTCGGGCTGGACCGGGTGGCGCGGATCGCGGTCGCCGGCGGGCGGATCGAGCATGGCGCACTGGCGGGCGACATGCTTGTCACTTCCTGCGGCGGCTGCCGCCAGTCGATCCTCGAAGCAGCACATCTGTCGGGCCGGAATCTGGAGATCGTCTCGTCCAACGGCAGCGGCACCGAAACCGACACGCGCACGATTGGGAGTCTCCTCCCGCTCGGCTTCGGGCCGGCGAATCTGAAGGACGCGGGCTAGCGCTCGAATGCCGCCGCCAGTTCGACGTGGATGGACCAACGGAACTGGCCGACCGGTTGCACCCACGACAGGCGATAGCCGCCGTCGATCAGCGTCTTCGCATCGCGCGCGAAGGTGGCTGGATTGCAGCTGACATAGGCGATGCGCGGCACGGTCGCGGTGGCGAGCTGCTCGACCTGATCACGCGCGCCGGCGCGGGGAGGATCAAGCACGACCGCCTCAAAGCGATTTAGTTCGGCGGTGGTGAGCGGGCGGCGGAAGAGGTCGCGATGCTCAACGAAAAGCTGGCGCTGGCCAGCGCCCGCAGCCGCCTTGAGAGCCAGGACCGCATCGCGCGCGCCCTCGGCGGCATAGACGCGACCAGGCAGAGCAAGGGCAAAAGTGCCAAGGCCGGCGAACAGGTCGGCGACGATGGTTGCACCGCCCACCGCCTCGCGCATCGCCGCGACCAGGGCCGCCTCGCCATCTTCGGCGGCTTGCAGGAAGGCGTCGTGCGGCAGCGGCACGGCAACGCCGCCGAGCGTGATCGTCACCGGCTCCGGCTCCCAGACAGTCATCGGGCCATAGCCGTCATCGATGGAAAGGCGCGACAGACCATGCGCGGATGCGAAGCCGGTCAACGCTTCGGTGGCTTCCAGCCCCTCCGCACTGACGCCTTCGAGCAACACATCCGGGCCGCGATCGGCGAGGCTGAGGCGCACGCCGCCATTGCCGCGGGGACTCATCAGCTTGAGCATCAAAGCGCGCAGCGGCTGCACCAGCGCGAACAATTCCGGGCGCAGGATGTGGCATTCGCGCATGTCGACGATGCGGTGGCTGCCCTCCTGATTGAAGCCGATCTGCACCGAGCCGCCGCGCCGCTCGACGCGCAGCGACGCCCGCCGACGGCTGCGCGGTGGCGAGATATGCGGCGCGCGGATCTCAGTCGTGGCGATGCCCTGCGCGCCAAGCGCGCCCGCGACTCGCTCGACGAGGAAATCGGCATAAGCCGCGTCATCCACATGCTGCAGCTGGCAACCGCCGCATGTCGGGAAATGGCGGCAGGACGGCGTGACGTGATGCGGGCCGAGCGTGATTGCACCGTCCGCCGAGACCAGATCGCCCGGCGCGGTCAGCGGCAAGAAACGGCCGTCGGCGGTGGCACCTTCGCCACGCGCGGCGAGGCGGATGATCTCTACAGACATTCGGCGATGGCCATCGGCAGGTGCGTAGCGAGATCGTCGGCGATCAACGCCGGGCCGGCCAGTTCGGCGGCGCGGGCATGAAGCCAGACACCGGCACAGGCCGCATCGAACGGATCCAGGCCGCGGGCCACCATCGCCCCGATGATACCGGCGAGCACGTCCCCCGTTCCGGCGCTGGCGAGCCAGTTTGGCGGGGTCAGGATTGCGGCACGGCCATCGGGTGCGGCGGCCACGGTGTCGGCGCCCTTGTAGACGATGATCGCACCGCTCGAGGCGGAGGCGGCGCGGGCACGATCGACCTTGCTTCCCTCCCCTTCGCCGAACAGTTTGGCGAATTCACCACCATGGGGGGTGAGGATCGTGGGGGCGTTGCGTGCTTTAAGATCGGGTCTGGCGAGCAGGTGGAGCGCGCCGGCGTCGAGCAGGAGCGGATGCGTGGTGTCCAAAGCGGCATTGAGCAGGCGACGGTCGTCCGTATCAGGCGTGAGACCGCAGCCCACGACCAGGCAGCCGATACGCTTGTCGTCGAGCCGTTCGAGTGGACCTTCGCCGGACTGGATAATCGCGGCGGGAAGGCCCTGGACGATAGCGTCGCCCTGCAGCCGCACCGCCCCTGCCCCGGCCCGCGCAGCGGCAGTCGCAGCAAGGATCGCGGCGCCCGGCATCGCGCCCGAGATGATGGTGACGAGGCCGCGCGTATATTTGTGATCGTCGGGACCGAGCGCGGGCAGATACGGGCGCGCGATCTCGTAAAGCTGCGTGCCCGCCTCAACGCCGATGTCGGCGAGGACAATGCGGCCCATATGCCGGGCGGCCGGCTGGAGCAGGTGTGCGGGCTTCAACGCGCCGAAGGTGATGGTGAGATCGAAATCCGGGACGCGCGAGAGGACCGCGCCATCGTCGGTCGAGACGCCGCTCGGCACATCGACGGCGACGCGCAAACGCGCCCGTTCCGCCAAACGCATCAAGGCCGGCGCATCGTCCAGCGGGCGTTTCAGGCCGGTGCCGAACAGGCAGTCGATCAGCAACGGCGCCGGTTCGGCCGCGTCCAGCGAAGAGACAGGCCCGCCCCAGGCCTGACGTGCCGCCCGCGCGGCTGGCGTGGATGGCTCGGCCAGCGCCGCGACCCGCACCTCCAAGCCGCGCTCCGCGAGGCAGCGGGCAATCACATAGCCGTCGCCGCCATTATTGCCGGGTCCGCACAGGATCAAGGTCGGCATCGGCCCCGCTAGCCGCCAGATCGCCTCGGCCGCCGCCGCACCGGCGCGCTCCATCAGCAATTCGACCGGCGTTCCGGCGGCCATGACGCGTTCCTCGGCGGCACGCATCCCGGCCGCCGTCAGTATTGGCCGGCCGTTCACTGACCCTGCTGTGGGACCGGTCCGATCCGCGCCGGCAGGCGGAAACTGTCCCCGGCGATGCTGACCTCGATCAGATTCTCGCCGACGATGCGCACCTCGGCCTGCTCAGCCCCGTCCGCCGCGATGACGCCCCGGCCGTCGCGTGTCTGCATCAGCCGCCGGAAGCCGCCGTCCGGCTTGGTCACGGTCAACAGAATACCGTCCTCACCTCTGGTCCGCTCGATCCGGCAGGCGCGGATGAACTGGGTGTCGCCGCCGATACGGCAGTCGATCCGCCCATCGACTTCGGTCGTCGCATTCTGCGTTTCCGCATTACGACCACAGGCGGCGGCAAACAGGATGAGGCTCAGGGCAATGGGGACACGCATCCGGGGCTTGTGGATGAGGGGGTGGCGGGAGGCAAGCCTCAGGTCGCCCGGCGCCGGGACAGCCGGTCGCGCAGGACCTCGCCGCCGAGCAAATCGTCAAAGCGGGCATCCTGTGCGGAATCCGAGGCAAACCCGCTCTTCGCGAGGTCGATGCCGCGCTTTAGCATCGAGATGCTGCCGGAGTCGGCCGCGGCGAGTTCCCCGATCAGCGCGTCGGGAGTGTCGGCGATGCTTTCGACCAGACCGATCCTTTCCGCGGTCGCGGCGTCGATTGCGGCGCCCGTGAACAGCAACCGGGAAGCCCAGCCCGGCCCCACCAGACCGACCAGGCGCGCCACATCCTCCTGCGGGTAGCCGATCCCCATCTTCGCCGGTGTGATCGCGAAGCGCGCGGCAGGCGATGCGATGCGGATGTCGCAGGCCATGGCGAGCGCCACCCCCGCGCCGAAACATGGGCCGTCGATCCAGGCGATGGCCGGCAGCGGCAAGGCTGCGAGGCCGTCCATCGCCGTACGCATTGCGAGGCGAAATTCGGGCCGGGCAGCGGGCTCGTCGACGAAGGTTTCGAATTCGGACAGATCGGCGCCCGCGCTGAACGCGCCGCCCGCGCCCGAAAGGAGCAGAACCTGTGCGCCGGACGCGGTGATCTGTGGCAATATATCGGCCAGGGCATGCCAATGGCGCACCGCCAGCGCATTGCGAACTTCGGGGCGGTTCAGCGTGAGCCGGGCGACAGCGCCGTCAATGTGCAGGTCGATCATGCCGACGACCTGCCGCGCCCGCGCCCAAAATGAAAGGAGCCGGACGCGATTACGCCGCGTCCGGCTCCCCCATTTGGGTCGCAGCGCCCGCCTTCCGGTGAGCGGGAGACTGCTGGCGAATGTCGGCAAGAGGGGGTCTCGCGCCTCGACTCGTCGGCAAGCCCCACGCAAACGCCGTGCCACAACGTTTTTCCGCGGGTTCAGATGGTTAACGCGCGCAATACACTGTGCCAGCGCGGCACAGATGGGTCACCTGAGGCAGGTTTTGAGGGTCCACCAATCGGAGTGCGCCTCGGCAATCTGGGCCTCGGCGGCGTCGATTTCGGGCTGATTTTCGTAGAGTCCGAAACAGGTGGCACCCGAACCAGACATGCTCGCATGCGAGGCGCCCTCCAACGCACCCAGCACCTCGCCGATGATTGGGGCGAGCCGGCGCGCGGGTTCGAGCAAATCGTTGCGGCTCAGCAATGCGTCTCCGAGCGGGCCGCGATCAATCCCATCCCAGCCGGCGAAGACCGGGCCAGTCGGCATCGCCACGCCGGGATTGACGAGCAGCGCGAGGATCGGACGATCGAAACCGTGCGTGACTGGCGTCAACTCGTCGCCCCGACCCTCCCCACGAACGGTGCGGCTCTCGATACAGGCGGGCACATCCGCGCCGAGTTTGCGCGCGATGGCGTGCAATACCTCCGGCTCGTCGGGCAGCCGCCACCAGCGAACCAGCAGCCGAAGCGCCGCTGCTGCGTCCGCCGAGCCGCCGCCCAGCCCCGCCGCGACCGGGAGGCGTTTGTCGAGGCTGAGCTGGGCGCCATCGCGAACGCCATAATGTTCTCGCAATGCAGCCGCCGCGCGAAGAACCAGATTGTCCGAGCTTTCGAGGCCTTCGGCGAAACGTCCCGAGACCCTGAGCATCAACTCATGGCCAGGTTCGGCCGTCAGCCCATCGCCATGCTCGCAAAATGCGAAGATCGTCTCGATACGGTGATAGCCACCCGGCTCCCGCGCCCGCACGTGCAGCGCGAGATTGAGCTTGGCGTAAGCGGTTTCGCGCATCATCGCGCGGCAGAAGCGGGCAGCCCCCGATCGATCTTGCCGCGAAGCCGCTCCGCCGCCGCGCCCTCGGCGTAAACGAGAGCCGCATTCCAGGCGAAGCGCGCCTCGATCCGGCGCCCTGCGGTGTAATAGGCGTCGCCGAGATGCTCGTTGATCTCGGGGTCGCCCGGTTCTCCCTGCGCCGCCCGTTCGAGCAGGGGAATCGCCTCATCCACCCGCCCGCGCTTGAACAGCGCCCAGCCGAGCGAATCGATGATCGCGGCACTGTCTGGCGCGAGCCGGACCGCTTCCCGGATCATCGCCTCGGATTCGTCCATCGCCTCGCCGCGATCGATCATCGCATAGCCGAGATAGTTCAGCACGAGCGGCTCGTTCGGCGCGAGCCGGTGCGCCTCACGCAAGGCCGCGCGCGCTTCCGGCCACTTGCCGCCCTGGTCCAGCGATCCGGCGCGGGCGAGCACGATCGACCACAAAGGCAGAGCGGGATCGGGGCTGGCCTGCGACAATTCCTGCGCACGTGCATAAGCGGTGGCGGCGGCATCGTAGCGGCGCGCCGCGTCGTGCAACTGGCCGAGATGCACCCAGTCGCGCACCTCCCGCGAACCGCGTCGGGTAAGCTCCGAAACTTCCGCGAAGGCGGCTTCGGCCTGACCGCCCCGGCTGAGCTGGGCGATGCGCAGATCGCGCGCGGTGGCTGCGAACGGACTCTGCGCCGGAACTTGTGCAAGGATACGCGCCGCCCCCGCGGCATCGCCGGTATTGGCGATCTCGGCCGCGATCATCAGCGGCTGTGCAGCTTCCGGTGCAAGATAGGCGGCGAGCCGCGCGAGGATCAGCCCTTCGCGGCCGACATTCTGCTGGCTGAAATCGATCGCCACGCGCGAGAGGAATTCCGAGAAGCCCTCGGCCGCCGTGTCGAGCCGCCCGATCAGCGGCCGGCCCGACTCGATCGTCCGGCGCGCGGCAACCATTGCGGGCTGATCGCCCGCGACGAGCGCCAGCGCCTTGGTCCGGTCGCCGCGTGCCTGAAATTCTGCGGCCGCGAGCAAACGCAGATGCTGTGGTCGCAGGCCGGCATCCGGCGACAGCGCCAGGAACAGGCTCCCGTCGCCCCGCCCTGCCGCCAGTTCGAGCAGAGCCTCATGCTCCACAGCGTAACCCGAGACAGGACCGTTCGCCATTGGCGCCAGCCGCGCGGCGGGACTGGCCTCACCGGCGCCGAAAGCGCGCCACGCGCGGATTGCGGGCGACATGAGCGCCAGCACTTGGTCCGTTTCCAGCCGCGCCGCTTCGCGCTCGGCCGCAGCCCAATCGCGGGTCCGCAGCGCCTCGGCGGCAAGCAGGACCCGGCGCAGCGGCGGCAGCGTCCCGGCGGCATCCAGCCGCCGCGCCGCCGTCAGCGCCAGCGGAAAGTCGCCGGAAGCCAGGCCATGCTCCAGCGCCCGTTCCGCCAGAACCTTGCTGTTGGGATCGCTCGCCAGCAATCGCGCGAATTGCCGGCTGGCGCGCGCGTCGGCGCCCGAATCGGCGGCGACGCGGGCCTCGATAAAGGCCTGCTCCCGGGCGGGATTGGCAAAAGCCGGGGTGGCGACAACAGCCGCCAGCGCTCCGGCCAGCGCGATACGCTTACATGTTGGGATAATTGGGTCCTCCTCCGCCTTCCGGCGTGACCCAATTGATATTCTGGGTTGGGTCCTTGATGTCGCAGGTTTTGCAATGGACGCAATTCTGTGCGTTGATCTGCAGGCGGGTGGCGCCGCCTTCCTCGACGAATTCGTAGACGCCGGCAGGGCAGTAGCGCTGCTCCGGGCCGGCGAATTCGGGCAGGTTGACCGTCGTCGGGATCGCCGCGTCCTTCAGCGTGAGATGGATCGGCTGATCCTCCTCATGATTGGTGTTGGACACGAACACCGAACCCAGCCGGTCGAAGCTGATCACGCCATCCGGCTTGGGGTATTCGATCGGCGTCGCGAGATCCCTGCGGGTCAGCGTCGTATGATCGGCGTGATGCTTCATCGTGAAGGGCAGGCCGATGCGGAAATTCCGCATCCACATGTCGGTGCCGGCGAGCAAGGTGCCGATCGTGCCGCCCCATTTGTCCACGAGCGGTTGGACATTGCGGACCATTTTCAGTTCGTCCGCGACCCAGGAGGCGTGCAGCGCGTCGTCATAATCCTGCAGCGTGTCGGCGGCGCGCTCCGCGCCGATCGCGGCGAAGGCGCTTTCGGCGGCGAGCATGCCGGACTTCATCGCCGTATGGGTGCCCTTGATCCGCGGCACGTTCACGAAGCCGGCCGAGCAGCCGATCAGCGCCCCACCCGGGAAAGCGAGCTGCGGGATGGACTGATAGCCGCCCTCATTGATCGCGCGCGCGCCATAGGAGACGCGCTTGCCGCCCTCCAGGAATTCGCGGATCGCCGGATGCTGCTTCCAGCGCTGGAACTCCTCGAACGGCGACAGATACGGGTTGCGATAGGAAAGCGCGACGACGAAGCCGAGCGCCACCTGGTTGTTGTCCTGATGATAGAGGAAACCGCCGCCCCAGCTGTCATCGTCGAGCGGCCAGCCCTGGCTGTGGATGACCCGGCCGGGCTCGTGCTTGTCGGGATCGATATCCCACAATTCCTTGATGCCGATGCCGTAAACCTGCGGCTGGCGGCCTTCCTCCAGATGGAATTGCCGCTTCAATTGCTTGGTCAGGCTGCCGCGCGCGCCTTCCGCGAAGAAGGTGTATTTGCCGTGCAGCTCCATGCCGGGCTGATAATCGCCGCGATGCGAGCCATCGCGGGCGACGCCCATGTCGCCGGTGGCAACGCCCTTCACGCTGCCATCATCGTTGTAGAGGATCTCGGCGGCCGGGAAGCCGGGGAAGATTTCGACGCCCAGTTCCTCGGCCTTGCCCGCGAGCCAGCGGCACAGATTGCCGAGCGAGCCGGTATAAGTGCCCTTATTGTGCATGAAGCCGGGCGTGGTGAGGTGCGGGATCGCGAACTTCTTGTTCTTCGTCAGCACCCAATGCTCGTTCTTCGTCACGGGCACGGTGGCGAGCGGACAGCCATCGTCGCGCCAGTTCGGCAGCAATTCGTCCAGCGCCTTCGGATCGATCACCGCGCCTGACAATATGTGTGCGCCGACCTCCGAACCCTTTTCGAGGATACAGACGCTGATCTCGCTCCCCGCCTCAGTGGCGAGTTGCTTCAGCCGGATCGCGGCAGACAGGCCCGCAGGCCCCGCGCCGACGATCACCACGTCATAGGGCATGGACTCGCGTTCGCTCACTCTTCCACTCTCCGGCTTTGCTTTCGAATTCGGATAAAAGGGTTTGGCGCTGTTGACCAGACGCGGCCCCGTGGCGTGTAAGGCGCGTGTGGAAGGCTATGCTAACGATCTGGCGGCGGAACTGGCGAGCACGCTCGACTGGTGGAGCGACGCCGGCGTCGATGCACTGGTGCAGGATGAAGCGCGCGCGTGGCTGGTCGAGCCGCCTTCAACCCTCCCCGGCACGGGGAGGTGGCTCGGCGAAGCCGAGACGGAGGGGTCCCACGATCAAGCGGAATCCACAGCCGACGGTGGGCCCCCTCCACCACGCCCTGCGGGCGCGGTCCCCCATGGTCGGGTTGACCATGCCCCGCATGGTCAAGGATCGTCCGGGGGACGACCCGACCCGACCATCGTTCCGGGGAGGATCGAAGAACCCTTCCCCACCCAGCTCGATCTCTTTCAGGAATGGCTGCGGACCAGCGCCACCCTGCCCTACGCCGCTCCGGCCGCCCCGCGTATCTGCCCATCGGGCGACCCGGCATCGGGGCTGATGATTTTCGCGGCGATGCCGTCGTCGGAGGATTGTTCGGCGGGAACCCTGCTGTCCGGCGCGCCAGGCCGATTGTTCGACCGGATGCTCGCCGCGATGGGGCGGGGCCGGGAGACGATCTATCTGACAGGGCTGAGTTGCTTTCGGCCCGCCGGCGGACGGTTCGACCGCAGCGGGGGCGAGCGCTGTGTCGCGATTGCCCGGCACCACATCGCCCTGGCCGCGCCCAAGGCCGTGCTGCTGCTCGGCGATGCCTGTTCGAAGGCCCTGCTCGGCATCGGCGCGGTGCAGGCGCGTGGAAAGGTCCACAAGATCGAGGCGGACGGTCAGGTGTTCGACGCGATCGTAACGCTCAGCCCGGAATATCTGCTGTCGCAGCCGGCGGCGAAGGCAATGGCCTGGGCCGACTTGCAGCTGCTGATGGAAAATCTCGCCGCGAAAGACTGATCCTCAGCGCGCGGGCGTCGCAAATCGACTTCCCTCGTTCCAGGCCGGACGCCCTTCGGCATTGGCGATGCGCAATGCCAGCGCGGCGATGAAATCGTGCAACCGGATCTCGTCCTCGGAAAAGATGCGCGTCGTCATGTCGTCCGACGGCTGGTGGTAGCGTTCCGCGCGGAAAGCCCGCTCCGTCTCCGCCTCCGGCGTCCCCGCCGCGAAGCCGAACTTGAAGGCGACTGCGGGGATGCCCGCCTCGATGAAGGCGAACTGGTCGGAACGGATGAAGCTGTTGCGCTCCGGGAAGGGATCGGGTGCGAGCGGCAGGTTCATCGCCGTGCCGACCGCCTGCGCATCCCGGCCGATCGAACTTTCCTCTGCGCCGAGCACGGTCACGCTGGTCAATGGGTAGAGCGGCAGCGCCATGTCGTAATTGAGATTGGCGACGATCGCCTCGCGCGGCACCGTCGGATTGCGCACGAAATAGCGCGATCCGAGCAGGCCCTTTTCCTCCGCGGTCACGAAAGCGAACAGGATCGAGCGGCGCGGCCGCTGCGCCTTCAACTGCTCGGCAATGTCGATCAGCGCGGCGGTGCCGGCCGCATTGTCGAGCGCGCCGTTGTAGATCGCGTCGCCATTGACCGGCTCGCCAATGCCGTAGCCGTCGGTATGCGCGGTCATCACGATATATTCGTCACGCAATGCCGGGTCACTGCCGGGGAGGCGAGCGACGACATTCGGCGTGACGATCGCCGAGCGGGTCGCGGCGAAGGTGCCTGTCAGCCGGGCGTCGATCTCGATGCGAGGCAAGGGCTGACCGGCGCGCGCTACCGCGAGAAGCCCGGCGAAGCTGGCGCCGGAGCCGGCAAAGAGCCGCTCATTTTCCGCCGGATTCCAGGCCATGTCGAGAAATGGGGTGGCCTGATCCGCCGCATAGATACCCGGCCGGGCCGTCGCGGTCGCGCGCGCCCAAGCCTCAGGCGTCGCAGTCGGGCCACCCAGCGCGATCGCACCGACGGCGCCCCGCTCGGCATAGGTGCGCAGGCGCGTGGCGAGCGCGCTGCTCACCGCATTGGCGGGCAGACCCTGAGGACGGCCGGAGGCGTAAACGACGATCTTGCCCGTAAGGTCGAGGCCCGCGAGATCGTCGTGCCCGGCATCAGGGATATGCAGGCCGAAACCGGTGAAGACCAAGGGGGCGTCCACGCGTTCCGGGATCGGGCGTCCGGCCTGGACGGTCGCCATCGCCGGCAGTGCGACCGCCTGACCGTTGCCGCCGGCAACCAAAGTGGCGGTCGATGCGGCCGGATCGAAGCGCTGCTCGATGAAGCGGATCGGCTGCAGGAAGCCCTCGGTCCCGGCGGGTTCGAGACCAAGCCGGCGCAGCTCGCCGACGATATGTTCAATCGCGCGCATATGGCCGGGCGTGCCGGCGGCGCGGCCTTCCATCTCATCACTCGACAGGATCGCGACCTGCTCCTGCCAGCGGGTCGCGCGCTCGGCCTCGCTTGGCGCCGTTTGGGCCAGCGCGGGACTCGCAAAAGTGAGAGCCAAAGCCAGCAGGACCGCGCGACGCATAATCATCTCCTTGTCGAGGCAGCCTCTTCGCATGGCGCTGAAGCGGAAGCAATTTTGCCCTGTTGTTCTGTGTTTGTTCTTCCAGTAGAAGCGCTGCGTGACTCGCCCCGATGCCCGCCCCGGCCGCGGCGCGCCCGAGAACCGGACGCCGACGCGCTTCAACCTGCCGACCCGCGAGACCGACGGGGACTGGCTGGACGAGCGGGAGGAGCAGGATGGCGAGACGCGGCTACGGACGACCGTCACGGTCGAAGAGCCCCGCACGATCATCGCGCGCAACACCTCTCCCGATATCGGCTTCGACCGCTCGATCAATCCTTATCGCGGCTGCGAACATGGCTGCATCTATTGCTTCGCGCGGCCGACCCACGCCTATCACGACCTGTCGCCGGGGCTGGATTTCGAGAGCAGATTGTTCGCCAAGCCGAGCGCGGCGAAATTGCTGCGCGCCGAACTGTCCAAGCCGAACTATGCCTGCCGCCCGATCGCGCTCGGAACCAACACCGACCCGTATCAGCCGATCGAGGGCAAGTGGCAGATCACCCGCAGTGTGCTGGAGGTGCTGGCCGAATGTCGCCACCCGTTCACGATCACGACCAAGTCCGACCGGGTGCTGCGCGATCTGGATATCATCGCGCCGATGGCGGCGGAGCGGCTGGCCAATGTCGCGATTTCGACCACCTCGCTGACGCCGGAGACGTCACGCACGCTGGAGCCGAGAGCGCCGTCGGGGCGCAAGCGACTGGCGGCCGTGAAGGCGCTGGTCGAGACCGGGGTGCCGGCCATCGTGGCGATCGCGCCGGTGGTGCCACAGGTCACGGATCACGAGCTGGAAGCGATCGTGGAGGCGGCGGCGGAGGTGGGTGCGAAGGGCGTCTTCTATCTGCCCGTGCGCCTGCCGCATGAGGTCGCGCCGCTGTTCCGCGCCTGGCTGGACGAACATTATCCGGACCGTGCCGACAAGGTGATGCACACGATTCAGGCGATGCGCGGCGGGCGCGACAACGACCCCAATTTCTTCACGCGGATGCAGGGCTTCGGGCCTTGGGCCGATTTGCTTCGGGCGCGGTTTCAGCGGGCGGTGGCGAGGGCGGGTTTTCCGCCGAAGCGGCCGCCATTGCGCACGGATCTGTTCGAGCCGCCGCAGGGGGCGCAGTTGCGTCTTTTCTAGCCTCTCTCCCCTTGCGGGAGAGAGGCTGGAGAGAGGGGTAGCGGGCGCGTCTGCGCTCGCAGAAGTATCTCTTGCGGCGGCAGACGCCGCCTTGGCCCCTCTCCCAACCCTCTCCCGCAAGGGGAGAGGGCTATTTGTCAGAGCGACCGCCCCACCACTTCCTTCATGATCTCGTTCGTGCCGCCGAAGATGCGGGTGACACGAGCGTCGCGCCAGAGCCGCGCGATCAGATATTCATTCATATAGCCGGCACCGCCGTGGAGCTGCAGCGCGACGTCGCAGACTTCGCCTTGCAACTCGGTATGCCACAGCTTGGCGGCCGATGCTTCGGCGGCGGTGAGTTCCCCCGCGATGTGCCGCTTCAGCGCCCAGTCGAGATGCGCCCAGCCGACCTGCAGCTTCGTCTTGAGATCGGCCAGGGTGAAGCGAGTATTCTGGAAATCGAACACCGTCTTGCCGAACGCCTTGCGCTCCTTGGTGAAATTCAGCGCCTCGTCGAAGGCGCGCTGCGCCGAAGCCTGCGCGCCGACCGCGATCTGCAGCCGTTCCTGCGGCAGCTGGTTCATCAGGTAAGCGAAGCCCGCGCCTTCCGCGCCGATCAGGTTGGCGCGCGGGACGCGGACATCCTGGAAGAACAGTTCCGACGTATCCTGACCATGCAGCCCGATCTTGTCGAGGTTGCGGCCGCGCTCGAACCCGGCGCGGTCCGATTCGACCAGAATGAGCGAAGTGCCCCTGGCGCGCTCATTGGGGTCGGTCTTCACGAAGACGATAATCAGATCGGCCTGCTGGCCGTTGGTGATGTAGGTCTTGGAGCCGTTGACGATATAATCGTCGCCGTCGGCTATGGCGGTCGTCCGGATGCCCTGCAGGTCGGAACCAGCGCCCGGCTCGGTCATCGCGATGGCGGTCGGGGTCTCGCCGGAGACCATTTTCGGCAGCCAGTGGCGTTTCTGTTCCTCGGTGCCGTAATGGACGAGGTAGGGCGCGACGATGTCCGAGTGGAGGCCGATGCCGGCGGTGGAACCGAGATAACCCAGCTCCTCGTTGATCACGGCATTGTAACCGTAATCGAGGCCGAGGCCGCCATATTCCTCCGGCACGTTCGGGCAGAGCAGACCGGCATCGCCAGCGATGCGCCAGAAGCCCTTGTCGATCTCGCCCTGCTCCTCCCAACGCTCGAGATGCGGGGTCAGTTCGGTCGCGAACAGGCGGCGGACGGCGTCGCGAAACTGCTCATGCTCCGGCGTGAAGGCGGTGCGATGGCTGGTGTCGAGCATCATGCGTCATAATCCACTTCGACGCCCTCGCCTTTCGGCACGGACTGGCAGGTGAGGACATAGCCAGCGGCGATCTCGTCGTCGCTGAGGCCATAGCGCGCGGCCATGCTGACCTCGCCGGTCAGCACGCGGGCGCGGCAGGTGGCGCAGACCCCGGCCTTGCAGGCGAAGGGCGCGGGCAGGCCGGCGAGGCGCGCGCTGTCGAGGATGTTGCCGGCCTCGGCGCTGAACGGCACGCGGCGCTTGCGGCCGTCGAGGGTGACGATCATGGCCATGCCCGCCGCTTGCTCCTGCAATTCCTGCATTTGCGCGGCCATGGCGGCGGAGGGGCGGCCGGCGGTGAAGCGCTCCACGAGGATGCGATCGGCGGGGACGCCGACTTGCCTGAGCGCTTCCTCGGCCGCGTCCATCATCGGGCCGGGGCCGCAGATGAAGAAGGCGTCGACTTCCTCCGGCTCGATCAGGCTGCCGAGAATCAGATCGCATTTCGCCCGGTCGAGGATGCCGTTGAACAGATCGATTTCCTCAAACTCCTCGGCGAGGAAATGGTGGACCTGCAGGCGGCCCATGAAGCGGTTCTTGAGGCGGCCGAGTTCCTCGAGGAAGATCACCGACTGGCTGTCGCGATTGCCGTAGAAGAGGGTGAACTTGCTGTCCGGCTCGGTCAGCAAGGCGGTCTTCAGCAGCGACAGAATGGGCGTGATGCCCGAGCCACCCGCGAACCCGGCATAATGGTTCTTCGCCTCGCGACTGAATTCCCAGGTGAAGGAGCCATGCGGCGGCATCACCTCGAGCTGGTCGCCGGGTTCCAGATTGTCGTTCGCCCAGTTGGAGAAGGCGCCGCCCGCGATGCGCTTCACCGTGACCTTCACCTGCCCGTCCTGCGGCGCCACGCAGAGGGAGTAATTGCGGCGGACATCCTCGCCCAGGATATCGGCCTTCAGGGTGAGGTGCTGCCCGGGCTTGAAGGCGAATTCGTCGGCCAGCGCGTCCGGGATGGCGAAGCGGATCGAGCGCGCTTCAGCCGTCTCGTCGACGATCTCGGCGATGGTGAGGAGGTGGAAGGCGGCGCTCATCGGTTCAGTGACATTTGAAGAGGTCAAACGGCTCGGCACAGGATCGGCAGCGCCAGAGCGATTTGCAGGGGGCGGAACCGAAACGGCTGATTTCCTCGGTCTGCTCGGAGCCGCATTGCGGGCATGCTGGTACGCCGCGCGTCGGCGCGGCGATGCCATAGGCGTGGAGCTTGGCGCGGCCTTCGGGGGTGATCCAGTCGGTGGTCCAGGGCGGCGAGAGGGTGGTTTCTATCGCGATGTGCTCGAAACCGGCCGCGTCCAGCGCCTCGCGGACCATGCTCTCGATCACCAAAGTGGCCGGGCAGCCGGTGTAGGTCGGGGTGAGGATGACGCGATCCTCATGCACTTCACGGACGATGCCGAGATCGGTGATCGAGAGAACGGGGATTTCGGGATCGGGAACGGCGCGCAGGACGTCCCAGATGGCGTCTGTGTCGAGGGCGCGGACGGCGGCCATCACCACACCGCGTCCGGATAGGTGCGCGGCAGATATTGCATGACCGCGAGCAGGTGGCCGAGATGTTCACTGTGATGGCCTCGGCGGCCGCCGAGGATGGGCCGCTGGTCGGCGGGCGCTTCGAGGCCAGCTTCCGCCAGCACGGCGCGCACTCGCGCGTCGTAGCCGATGCGGATCGAGGCGAGGTCGGGCACCAGACCGCGCGCCGCCGCGTCGGTCATGACCTCGTCCGTTTCGAACAATTCCGGAATGAAGCGCCACATCCAGTCGAGCCCGTCGATCATCCGCGCGCGGCTCTCTTCGGTGCCGTCGCCGAGGCGGATCACCCATTCGGCGGCCAGTTCCTCATGATAGGCGACTTCCTTCACTGCCTTGGCCGCGACCGCCGCGATGCGATCGTCGGCGCAGGCCGTCAGCCCGTCGAACAGCCGCTTCTGCCAGGCGGAGAAGAGGAACTGCCGCGCCATGGTCTGGGCGAAATCGCCATTGGGCTGCTCGACCAGCAGGCAATTCTTGAAGTCCAGCACGTCGCGGCGGAAGGCCAGATCATCGGCGCTACGGCCTTTCCCTTCCGCCTCGGCGGCGATGGTGAGGAAATGCGTGGCCTGACCAATCAGGTCGAGCGCCATGTTGGCGAGGCTGAGATCGACCTCGACGCCCGGGGCGTGGCCACACCATTCGGCGAGCCGCTGGCCGAGGATCAGGCTGTCGTCGCCGAGCCGGAGCGCGAGTTCAAACAGGATACGGCCGTGCGCTTCATCCACCGGCGCATCGAAGGCGCCGCCGGGGCGGATTTTCTCGGCAACGGCCTCATCCTCGGGCCGGATCGGAGGAAGGCTGGGCATCAGATGTGTGTGATGCCGTCGGGAATGTCGTAGAAGGTCGGGTGGCGGTAGATCTTGTCCTGCGCCGGATCGAAATTCTGCGCGTCGTCGGCCGGGTCACTCGCCACAATCTGCGCAGAGGGGACGACCCACAGGCTGATCCCCTCCATCCGGCGGGTGTAAGTGTCGCGGGCGTGGCGCAGCGCAATCTCCGCGTCGGGCGCATGGACGCTGCCGACATGGCGATGCGACATGCCGCCCTTGGCGCGGACGAACACTTCCCAAAGCGGCCAGTCCTTGCTCACGCGGCTTGCGCCTTGCGGGCTTGCTTCTCCGCATAGGCAGCGGCAGCCTCGCGCACCCAGGCGCCCTTCTCCCACGCATCGCGTCGGGCCTTCATCCGCTCCTTGGCGACCGGGCCTTCGCCCTTCACCACGGCGTAGAACTCCTCCCAGTCGACGGCGCCAAAATCATAGCCGCCTTTCGCCTCGTTCCACTTGAGGTCCGGGTCGGGCACGGTGAGGCCGATCGCGTCCGCCTGCGGCGCGGTGATATCGACGAATTTCTGGCGAAGCTCGTCATTGGTGTCGCGCTTGATCCGCCAGCGCATGGACTGCGCGGTGTTGGGTGAATTGTCGTCGGTCGGGCCGAACATCATCAGGCTCGGCCACCACCAGCGGTTGAAGGCATCCTGCATCATCCGCTGCTGGTCCGGCGTGCCGGCCATCATCGCCATGCAGATTTCATAGCCCTGACGCTGGTGGAAGCTCTCCTCCTTGCACACGCGCACCATCGCCCGCGCGTACGGCCCGTAGGAGGTGCGCTGCAGCGGCACCTGATTCATGATCGCGGCACCATCGACCAGCCACCCGATCGCGCCGATGTCCGCCCAGGTCAGGGTCGGGTAATTGAAGATCGTGGAGTATTTGGCTTTGCCGGAATGCAGCGCCTCGATCATCTCGCGGCGGCTGGTGCCGAGCGTTTCTGCGGCGCTGTAGAGATAGAGGCCGTGCCCCGCCTCGTCCTGCACCTTCGCGAGCAGGATCGCCTTGCGCCGCAGCGACGGCGCGCGGCTGATCCAATTGCCTTCGGGTAGCATACCGACAATCTCGCTATGCGCATGCTGGCTGATCTGCCGGGTCAGCGTGCGGCGATAGGCCTCCGGCATCCAGTCCTTCGGCTCGATAAACTCGTCCGCCGCCACCCGCGCCTCGAAGGCGGCGAGCTTTGCAGGGTCTTCGATGCCCTGGACGTTAGCGCCAGACGCGCTCTTGCTCAGTTCGGTCGTGTACATGCTCGTTCCTTGCGTTCCGACCTAGATAGCGTCAACCGGCCAGCCTTCCAAAATCTCCACGAAGCGGGACAGCCAGGCGTTGGTCTGGTGGCCGTCGACGACGCGATGATCGATGGTCAGGCTCACATAAGCGAGCGGGCGGATCTGGATCGTGTCGACGCCGTCCACTTCGCGCACTACCACGCGCTTCTCCAATTTGCCGATGCCGAGGATGGCCGATTGTGGCTGGGCGATGATGATCGGGCTGGCGAAGAGCGAGCCGGAGACGCCGTGGTTGGAGATGGTGAAGGTGCCGCCGGAAACGTCCTTGCCGGTCAATTTCTCGTTGCGGGCCTTGTCGACCAGTTGATCGAGCCCGGCCGCGATGCCTTCGAGGTCGAGTTGCTCGGTGTTTCGCAAGACGGGGACGATCAGACCCTTTTCGCCCAGCGCGGTGCCGACGCCGATATTCACGTCGCCGAACAGTTCGAGCCGGTCTTCATGCCAGCGGCTGTTGATCGCGGGCGCCGCCTTCATCGCCTCCGCCGCTGCGGCGACAAAGTAGGCAGTGTAGGTCAGCTTGATGCCCTTGGCCGCGAACGCCGCCTTGTGCCGCTCGCGGTGGCGCATGATCGCGGTGAAATCGGCCTCGAAGACGGCGGTGACGTGCGGCGCCTGGGTGACCGAGGCGAGCATGTTCTCGGCGATCTTCAGCCGCATGCGGTCGTGCGGGACGTCGCGGGAGGCGAGCGCGGGGGCGGACGACTTCTTTTGGCCGCCGGAAGCGACGAGCTTATCCACGTCGGCGCGGGTGACGCGGCCGTTACGGCCGGTGCCGACGATGCGCGTGGGATCGATGTCGTGCTGTAGACAGGCGCGTTTCACCGAGGGGGAGAGGCGCAATTCCCTCAGTGCCGCTGTCCCAAGACCGCTCACCTCGAGCGAAGTCGAGAGGCCCTGCCGAGCGAAGTCGAGGCCCCTTTTCTCGCCTTCGCTCGAACGAGTGTCTCGACTTCGCTCGACATGAGCGGGGTTGGGGGTATCGGTCTCACCGCCGACGGCCATCCTTCCCAGCAGCGCCCCCGGTGCCGCCTCCGCATCCGCACCGAGCAATATCTCCCGCAGCACCCCGCTAGCGGGCGCCGGAACCTCCATCGCGACCTTGTCGGTTTCCAGCTCGACCAAGGGCTCATGCTCGGTGACCGTGTCGCCGACGGCCTTCAGCCAGCGCGCGACGATTGCCTGCGTCCCCTCGCCTTCCATCGGAACGATGATGTCGATCATGCTCAGAACGCCACCAGTTCGTCGATCTTCGCGCGGATCGCCGCGACTGATGGCACCGCCCAGTCGAGCAGCACCGGGTTATGCGGGCTGGGAATGTCCGGCATCGTGACGCGCGCGACCGGGGCGTCGAGGTCGAGGAATGCCTCGTCCGCCACCACCGCGGCAATCTCGGCGCCGAAGCCGCCAGAGCGCAGATCCTCATGCACGATCAGGCAGCGGCGGGTGCGGCGCACGCTTTCCAGCACCATCTCGCGATCCCACGGCACGAGGGTGCGCAGGTCGATCACGTCACCGGAGCGATCGCCCAGTGCCTCCTCGCAGCGCGGGACCATCGCGCCCCAGCTGACGATGGTGATCGCATCGCCCTCGCGGGTCTTGCGGGCGCGCCCGAACGGCAGGACATAATCGTCGCCCGGCCAGGGTCGCCGCGCCCAGCTGTCGTCCAGCATTGCGCGATGTTCGAGGAACACGGCGGGATCGTTGCCGCGCAAGGCCGCGCGCAGCAGGCCGACCGCATCCTCCGTGTTGCTCGGCACCGCGACCAGCCAACCGGGATTGTGGACGAACTGCACCTCGTTGGTCTGGCTGTGCCAGGGATCGCCGCATTTCAGAAAGCCGACCGGCATGCGGAGCACCATCGGCGCGGCGAAGCGGTTGTTGGTGCGCCAGCGCATCGTGCCGCAATCGTTGATCTGCTCCAGCGCCGGTTCGGCATATTTGCGGAACTGGATTTCCGGCACGGGCAGCAGGCCAGCGGCGGCGAGGCCGACGGCACGGCCGATTATGCCTTCCTCGCTGAGGCTGGTATCAAACACGCGGTCGAACCCGTGCTTCTCCTGCAAGCCCTGCGTCACGCCATGGACACCGCCCTTCGGCCCGATATCCTCGCCGAACAGCAGCATGCGCGGATTGGCGCTCAATTCCTGATCGAGCGTGCGGCGGATCGCCGCCGCCATAGTGATGCGCGGGCCTTCGGAACGCGCGGCATCGTGCGCCCAGGGGGCGTCATAGCCATGCACCCACTGGCCGCCCTCGGCCTGCAATTCGCCCTCGTAGAAGAGATGCCGCATGACGCTTTCCGGCTCTGCGACCGGGCGTGCCTCCGCCTCGGCCAGGGCCTCGGCGACAATCTTGTCCACTTCCTCGCCAATCCGCTCCCATTCGGCCGGATCGAACATCGCCTGCAGCTTCGGGAATGGATCGCGCTCCCACTCGGACTGGACGAATTCGGGGACCTTGTAGGCCTGCGTGTCCTGATAGGAGTGGCCCTGCAGGCGCGGCACCTTCAGCCGCAGCAGAGCCGGACCGTGATGGCCCCGCACGTAAGCAACCGCTTCCTTGACCAGCCGCGCCGCCTCGTGCGGATCGGTGCCGTCGCCGGCGAAGATCTTGAGGTTGCCGAAGCTTGCGAGGTTGGCAGCGATGTCGCCGCCGGGAGTCTGGAAGTCCGAAGGCACCGAAATGCCGTAGCCATTGTCCTCGATCGAGAAGAGCATCGGCAATTTTTGCGTCGTCGCAATGGTCAAAGCCGACCAGAAGCCGTTGGTCGCCACCGATGCGTCCCCGCCCAGCACCACCGCGATCGACTGCGCATAGGCCGGGTCGTCCAGCACATTGGCGTAATAAGTGATCGCCTGCGCCCAGCCCGCGGTCGGCGTATATTGCGCGCCGACGCCGCCCGACATGGGCAAGGCGGAAGGTCCGTCGGGATTGGGGAAGTTGAACACGACGCCGATGTCGCGGCCGTCCGAATAGCCCCCCGCCCGGCCCATGTTGGAGCCGAGCGCATCCGCGATCGGCACGCCGAGCGCCAGCAGCAGCGGCCGCGAGCGATAATAGCCGCAGACCGCATCGGTCTTCTCGGTCAGGAGGGTGCCGAGCATGACCTGCGCCATGTCGTGCCCGCGCGCGCTGAACTGGTAGAGCACCTTCCGCGCCGGGACGAGTTCCTCTTCCTCCAGCCGGTCGAGCGCGCGGCTCAGCCGGACCAGATGGGCGATCCGGCGCCAGTTAAAGGCGGGGTCGGGCGACTTGTCCGGCCCCTGCTCGCGCGAATCCGTTGCGGGCACTTGCGCGCTGGCCATGTCAGCCACCGGCCTACTCTCCATCGTTTCTGATCTTTCCCGCGCTCTAGCGGCTTGCGCGGCCTCACGCAAAAGCGGAAACGCCGGACCGTGAAGCTCTTCCTCTACGGCAACCTCGCCGAAGCGATCGGCCGCGAAGTGGACCTCGCGGTCGCGCCCGGCGCGACGGTTGGTGACGCACGGCGCGCCTTGGGCGAACATTTCCCGCAGGCGGCGGCGCTGCTTGGCGACGGCGTGCGCGGCTGTATCGGCGATCAGATCGTGGCGGACGATGCGGTCGTGTCGGAGGGCGCGGAGATGGCTTTCTTCCCGCCTCTGTCCGGCGGATGAGCATCGACGCCCGCCTCGTCCAAGCCGCCTTCGATCCGGCGGCGGAGTTGGCATGTTTTGCCACGAGCGGCGCCGGCGCGGTGGCGTCCTTCACCGGCCTCGCCCGCGCGACGAGCAAGGCTGGCAGCACGGTCACCGGGCTGTTCCTCGACCATCATCCGCGTCTCACCCAGACATCGCTCGATGAAGCCGCGCGGGCGGTCACGACGAGGTTCGACCTGTCGGCCGTGCGCGTGGTGCACCGCTGCGGACAGATCGCGCCGGGTGAGGCGATCGTGTTCGTCGCGGCGGCGGCGGCGCATCGCCGGGCGGCGATCGAGGCGGTAGACTATCTGATGGACCGGCTGAAGACCGACGCTGTCTTCTGGAAGCGCGAGGATGCGGTTGACGGATCGCGCTGGATCGAGCCAACCGAGGGCGACCGCGCCGACCGCGCGCGGTGGGAAGATTGATGCACGGGATCGACGAGAAACTGACCTTCCATCCGCTCCATATCGCGGTGCTCGTCGTCTCCGACACAAGGACCGAGGAAACGGACAAATCGGGCGCGTTGCTGGCGGAGCGGATCGCCGGCGCCGGCCATCGCCTCGCGGGCCGGACGATCGTGCCCGACGATGTCGAGGCCATTCAGGCGCAGGTGTCGGCCTGGGCCGATGATCCCGGGATCGACATCATCATCTCCACCGGCGGCACCGGCTTCGCGCCGCGCGACGTGACCCCGGAGGCGGTGCGACCGATGCTCCGGCGCGAGATGGACGGATTCGCGGTGGTGTTCCATCAGGCGAGCCTTGGCACGGTCGGTGTCGCGACCTTGCAGTCGCGCGCGCTGGCGGGGCAGATCGGCGACACCTTCATCTTCTGCCTGCCCGGCTCGACGGGTGCCTGCCGCGACGGCTGGGATCTGGTGCTCGCCAAGGAACTGGACAGCCGCCACCGTCCCTGCTCGCTCGCCGGCAACATTCCGCGCCTCGAGGGCCTGCTGTGAGCGGCCTCAGTCATATCGACAGGGGCGGTCGGGCAACAATGGTCGACGTATCCGACAAGCCGGCGACGGCGCGCACCGCGACCGCGCGCGGCGAATTGCGCTGCCTGCCCGAAACGCTTGCCGCCGTCGCCGAGGGCACCGCCCCCAAGGGCGTCGTGCTCCACACCGCCGAACTGGCCGGGATCATGGCAGCCAAGCGCACGGCCGAACTCATCCCGCTTTGCCATCCCCTGCCCCTGAGCAAAGTGGCGGTGCGGATCTTGGCGGATGATGCCTTGCCCGGCTTCCGCGTCGAGGCCGAAGCGAGGACCAACGGCCAGACCGGCGTCGAGATGGAAGCGCTGACCGCCGTTTCGGTCGCTTGCCTGACTTTGTTCGACATGCTGAAGGCGGTCGACCGGACGATGGTGATCGGCGGCATCGAGGTGACCGCCAAGAGCGGCGGCAAATCCGGGAGCTGGCACCCGGCATGAAGAGGATTGAGACGATGGAATTGACCCGGCGCGGATTTATCGGGCTGACGGCGGCGGCGCTTGTCGCGTGCGGGGCGCGCGAGCCGGTGAAGGCGATTACCGTCCACCGCTCGGCGAGTTGCGGCTGCTGCGGCGGCTGGGTCGATCATCTCCGCGCGGCCGGCTTCGAGGTCACCGTGAACATGAACGAGGATCTGCAGCCGATCGCCGACCGGTTGGGCATCGTGAACGCCTTGCGCTCCTGTCACACGGGCGAGACGGGCGGCTATTTCGTCGAGGGCCACGTCCCCGCTTCGGATGTCGAGCGGCTGCTGCGCGAGCGGCCTGACGCGCGCGGCATCGCCGTGCCCGGCATGCCGATCGGCTCACCCGGCATGGAGATGGGCGACCGCCGCGAGCGCTATGCCACGCTGCTGGTGGCGCGGGACGGCAGCACGAGCATCTTCACCGTCCACAACGGCTAGAATCTTCCCCGCACCTGGAAGGCGAAGATCGGCCCGATCAGCCGGTCGCGCTGCTCGTAAAAGTCCACCGGCCCGTCGCGGCGCCCGACATAGACCGTGCGGTCCCAGGTCTGGCGCGCGTCGGCGGTGTTGCCGATCGTGGCGCGGACCGTCAGCCCGAACACGTCCTTGTGCTCGACATAGGCATTCAGGAAGATCGGCCCCTCATTCTGCCGGCCCACTTCGGTCAGGCGATAGTTGAACGCATTCTTCACGCTCGACCAGGCGCTGCCGATTGCGAAATCGGTGCCAGGAATGTCCCAGCGGAACTGGCCTTCGAAAAAGCGGCGGGTAATGTTGCTGATCTGGCGCATTTCGCCGGTCAGCGGATCCTCGACCTCACTATGCTGCAGCAGCACGCGGAAATCGAGCCGCGCCCCGCGCCAGCCGAACGGATCGAAATTGATCGTCGTGCGCCAGTCCGCACCGATCCGGGTGGCGCTGTCGATATTGCCGATCCCCTGCCCGGTCGCGCCGATGGGAATGACGTCGATCACGTCCTCGATGGCGTGATAGTAGAGACGCAGCGTCGTCTGGCCGTACGGACCGAAGCGGCGCACGCCTTCCACCTCCGCTTCCCAGCTTTGCGGCGGGACGAGGTTCACGTTGCCATTGTTACCGATACCGTCGTTCAGGTTGATGCTGTCGACGAAGTTGAAGAAGCTGATCTGGCCGACCCGGCGGTTGAGGCGCAGGTTCAGCGTCGTGTTGGGATCGGCGTTCCAGGCGACGTTGATATTGCCCTTCGGCCTTACAAACTCGCGGGTAAGACCACCGGCGCCGACCTGCGACAGCTGCGAATATTCCGCGCCCGCCGCGACCTGAATGGTCAGCCCCTCGGCCAGCGGGCGGCTGTAGCTCAATATACCTTCGTAGCGGGCTTCCTCGACCCGCGCGGCGCTGCCCGGAAACGGCGCCAGATTGACGCTGCCGTCGGCCTGAAGCGTGCCGAACAAAGCGGAGACGTCGAGCGAGTTGAACGCCGCCTCGCCCGACAGCTGCCAGTCGCCGCCCAGGGCGCGGATGCGATATTCGGCGCGGGCGATCCGCTCCAGTTCGCCGGACTCACGGACGAAATAGGAGCCTTGCGTGGCCCGACCGTCGCGGAAGGTGGTCACCGCCTCGTCGTTCAGCAGATTTGACGCATAACGCTGCAGCCCGATCAGCTTCAGCCGGCCGGAGCCAAGCGCGAATTCGAAATCGCCGCCAATCTCGTAATTGTGACCGTCCTCCTGGCTGCGCACCGTGCGATCGAACGGCAGTTGGCCCGGCCGGGTGCGGACGCCATTTTCGTTATAATTGTACCAATAATCCCGGTAGATCATGTTGAGATTGCCGACCGAACTGCCCGGCCCGTCGATCACGAATCGCGCGCTGACGCGCGGCTGATCGAAATTGGACGTCAGTTCGTCGTAGCGGCTCTCCCGCAAGGATCGGTCGGCATTCAGGATCAGGGTCGGGCCACCCGCGGCCCCGCGAGATGCCTGATTCTCGAGGCCCAACGTATATTCGACCGGCCCCTGCTTGCCGCTGACCGACACGCTGAAGCGCGAGAATAAGGGATCGGAATAGTTCGGGCGGAATTCCGGATTCCAGCTGAACTGGCCGGTAATCCCCTGCGCGCGGACGATGATGTTGGCGATCTGCCCCGACAGGCCGGGAATATCGAGCGTCGCCGCGTCGGCAATCTCGATCCGCACCACATTGCCCGCAGGGATCCGGCCAAGCTGGGTGACGATATCGTCCGACTGGTTCGACACGCGCTGGCCGTTCAGCAGCACGTTGCCGCTGGCCTGACCCAGGCCGCGCTGGACCTGCGCCGACTGAATGGTGAAGCCCGGGACACGCTGCAGCATGTCGAGCGCAGTACGCGGCGCGTAGCGGGCGAAGTCCTCCGGCGTGTAGGTGCGGCGGCCCTCCGGCGCCGCGCTGGCCTCGGGCGGCGGTGCCTCGCCGCTTTCGGGGGCGGCGGGAGCCGGGGTCGGCGCGGGCGCGGGAGGCGGCGCCTCGGTCTGGGCGAGAGCCGGCCCCGCAAAAGCGAGGGATGCGACCGCGACGCCGGCGGCCAGACGGGTGCGAGCGCGCAGGCTCGTGAATGAAGAACGCAAATACCCCTCCCAACCGGCGCCTACCGCGCCGTTGCCACACCTGTAGCAGGATACGTGCCAGACAGTTCGTCGACCGGGAGCATCAAGTCGTCGAAAAATCAGGCGAAATCCGTCCGCAAGCGGACAGGCGATGGACGCTCAGGTGTCCGAAATCGGACACCTCGCCGTCGGCCATGTTGCCGTGCTAGCGGATGTGCATGCACCCGCTTTACGCCAACATGGCCGTCTCCTTCTTCGAACGCATGTCAATGCGGGCGCGCGAGACCGGGGCGATCAATCTGGGTCAGGGCTTTCCCGACGCGAACGGGCCGCCCGAAGTGCTCGCCGCCGCGGCAGAGGCGCTGACCGCGCGGTCCAGCCAGTATCCACCGATGCTGGGCCTGCCGGAGCTGCGGGAGGCGGTGGCAGCGCATTATCGCACTGCTCAGGAAGTCGACTTGGATGCCCAAGAGGTCGTGGTCACTTCTGGTGCGACCGAAGCGCTGGCTGCCTCCATCCTGGCGCTCGTTTCCCCGGGCGACGAGGTCCTGCTCTTTCAGCCGCTCTATGACGCCTACAAGCCGCTGATCGAGCGCGCGGGCGGCACGGCGCGGCTGGTGCGGCTCGCACCGCCGGACTGGCGGATCACGCGCGAAGCGCTGGAGGCCAATGTCACACCGGCGACGCGGGCGATCATCCTGTGCAACCCGCTCAATCCGGCTGCTTCCGTGGCGCGTGCAGACGAGTTGGCGCTGCTGGCCGATTTCTGCGTCTCGCGCGATCTGATCGCGATCAGTGACGAAGTGTGGGAGCATGTCGTCTTCGACGACGTACGGCACATTCCGCTGATGGCCATGCCGGGGATGCGCGAGCGGACGGTGAAGATCGGCTCCGCGGGCAAGATTTTCGCGATGACCGGGTGGAAGGTCGGTTGGCTGTGCGCCGCACCGGAACTCGCGCGGGTGCTCGCCAGGGCGCACCAATTCCTGACCTTCACCACGCCACCTAACCTGCAATATGCGGTCGCGGAAGGACTGCGTGGATCAATGGCCTGGGTCGAAGGGTCGCGCCTCGGCTTTCAGCGCTCGCGCGATCGGCTGGCTGACGGTCTGGAGCGGCTGGGCCTGAAGACCCTGCCGAGCGAAGCGACCTGGTTCCTGTCGCTGGACCTCGCCGCGTCCGGCATATCGATGGACGATGCGGCATTCTGCGAATGGATGGTCACCGAGGCGGGCGTGGCCGCGATCCCCATCTCCGCATTCTACGCGGAAGAGCCGGTGACCCACCTCGTCCGTCTCTGCCACGCCAAGCAGGATGCGACGCTGGATGAAGCGCTGGCGCGGCTGGAGCGGGCGCTGCCGAAGCTGGGCTAGCTCCTACCCCGCCAGCGTGCGCAGCATTTCCTCCCATATGTCGATCTGGTCGTGGAAGGCCTTGATCACCACGCGCTCGTTCAGACCGTGGACACCGGACTGGTCGCCGATCCAGCTCCACAGCGCGCCGACGCCATAGGTCGGAATGCCCGCCGCGCGCATATAGGCGCCGTCGGTCGCACCGTTCAGCTGCACCGGCACCAGCGGCGCGTTCGGGAATTTGCGCGAGAGCGCCGCCCGGTAAGCGTCCATGATGTCAGCGCGCAGCGGGCTGGCCGGGGAAGGCACAGCCGCGTCGATGACTTCGACCCGGACCTCACGGCCCGCAATCGCCTGCAATTCGCGCAGCACTTCGGCGGGATCGACGCCGGGAAAGATGCGGCAATTCACCGTAGCTTCGGCCCGCTGCGGCAGCGCGTTGGGAGCATGGCCGGCCGCAAGTTGCGTGGCGATACAGCGGGTGCGGGTGGAGCCGGGCGAGAGCGCCTCGACCGCATCGGCTTTTTCCATATTTTCCGGATCGTCGAGCCAGGCGCGGATGGTGGCACCCCACAGACCATTGTCGGACGCAACGGTCGCTTCGAACGAGGCGCGGGTGGTCTCGTTCAGCAGCGGCGTGAAGCGATAGGCCTCCAGATTCCGCAGCGCCCCGGCGAGCTGGTAGATCGCATTGTCGGCGCGCGGGGCGGAGCTATGGCCGCCGCGATTGGTGGTGAGGAAGCGGAAGTCGGAATAGACCTTCTCGCCGGTCTGGAAGCCGAAGCCGCGCACCCGCCCGTCGCGGAAGATCGCACCGCCACCGCCGTCCGAATTCAGCGCATATTCGGCGTCGATCAGCGACCGCCATTCGCTTGCGGCGAGGCGCGCGCCGTCCTGCTGCGTTTCCTCGTCGCCGGTGAAGAGCACGATGATGTCGCGATTGGGCTGAAAACCCGACGCCTTAAGCCGCTTCAGCACCGCGACAATCGCCACTACACCGGCCTTGTTGTCGGAAGCGCCGCGCCCCCAATAATAGCCGTCCGCCTCGCGGAATTCGAACGGATCGTGCGTCCAATCCTCCCGACGCGCTTCGACCACATCCATATGCGCCAGCAGCAGGATCGGCTTCAAATTCGAGCGACGCGCCGCCGGCCAGCGGACGATCATCGACTGCGTGTCGCCATGCGGCTGGATGCGGATGTCGGTGATGCCGACGCTGCGGAATTCCTGCGCGAGCAAGGCGGTCAACCGGGGCATCTCGCCGCGACCCGCGACGGTGGGGATTTCCACGACGCGCTCAAACAGATCGCGCTCGGCGCGGGCGCGGGTGTCATTGGGGGCCGTCTGCGCCCAGGCCGCGGTGGAAAGGAAGGCGGCGAGGACAGCAATCAGGCGTTTCATTCGGTACCGATCTCCGTTTCAGCCGGCAGCCGCATCAGCGCCTGACCGGCCTTGATCTGCATGCCTTCTTCCAGCCCCTCGGCCAGCTCGAAGCCCTCCGGCGCGAACATGATGATGGTCGAGCCATGCTCGAACCAGCCCATCTCCTCGCCCTTGGCCACCTCGGCGCGGCAAGGGATATTGTGCACGACTCCAAGCTTCGCGCCGCCGCCGCGCCTTTTGGTACGCAGCGCCCGCGCCTTCTGCGCGCCCCGGCGGCGGTTGCGCTCGTGCCGCGCGCCCTTGGGATGCAGATGGCGCAGCACATCGACAAAGTTGAAGCGGATGCTGGCGACCAAAATGGCGGCGACCGGCACGAGCATGATCGGGTGGCCGGACGGCTGCAGCTGGCAGTGCACCAGCGCGCGCTCATTCTTGCAGAAGAGCTTTTCCACCCGCTTCAGCGCCACCGGATTCACGTTCCAGGTGTCGCCGGAAATGTAGGTGACGCGGTCCACCACCAGATCGTGCGGCGCGTGGAAGCGGTGATACATGCTGGAGGTCAGCCGTAGCGTCACGAAGGTGCCGTTGCGGAAAGTGCCGCTGTCCGCCTCCTCGCCCAGCAGGTCGGCGAGCGTGTAGGGAAAGCCCTTCACCTGATAGAGCCGGTCCCCGTCGATCCGCCCGTGCGCGCCGACAATCGCGTCCGACGGCGAGGCCATGATGTTCGGATCCTGCTCGATCGGCCGCGCGCCGGGCTTCAGCTCGCGGATGAAGACGTCGTGCATCGACTTGAACTTGGTCTCTTTCGCCTCGGAGAGATCGAGGTCGGAGAACAATTTCCAGGCGGCGATCGAGGTCTTGCGCACGACCGGATTCTGGATCTTCGAGAACCAGCCCACGAAGCGGGTGGTGAGCCGCCGCGGCAGGCGATTGGTCAGGAGGAAATTGATGTCCTCTTGAGCAACGAGTTTGTGCAGGGCAGAGCGCATGCCTAAATTCTTAATCCCAGCTGGTCAGGTCATGGCCCGGCGGGACGGCATACAGATCGGGTCACAAGAATGAAACGCAGAAATATCGCCGCGGCCGGTGGCGCCGCTCTCCTGCTGGCGCTGGGCGTGACGAAGGCGCGGCGGCGGTTGCAGCTGTCCAAGGCGAAGCATCCCGGCATCGTCGGCCACGCCAAGATGGGCAAAAGGATCGCGGGGATGATCCCCTTTTACGATTATGACGAAGCGAAATTCTTCGACGCTGACGACGCATCTTCGGACGTGGCGGCACGGCGCAAGGCGGGGTTCGAGCGGCTGTCGGAGTTGTTCCTGACCCGCTACGCCAAGACGATCGCACAGACGAAGCGGACGCGCGAAGGCCTGTCCGACCTGCAATTCACCGCCAAATATCGCGTGCCGTTCCAGTTCAGCGCGATCGTGCGGGAGAAGCTGCCGTCCGGAACCTTCGTGCAATCGTCGCACGGGGTGAAGATCGCCGATCTGGACGGGAACGAATTTTACGACCTGACCGGCAGCTACGGCGTCAACCTGTTCGGCTATGATTTCTACAAGGAGACGATCGCGGAAGGCGCGGCGATGGTGGCGGAGCTGGGTCCGGTGCTCGGCCTGTTCCACCCGGTCGTCACCGACAATGTCGAGCGGCTGAAAGCAGTGTCCGGGCTGGACGAGGTCAGCTTCCACATGTCCGGCACCGAGGCGGTGATGCAGGCGGTGCGGCTGGCCCGCTATCACACCGGCAAGACGCACCTCGTCCGCTTCGCCGGCGCTTATCATGGCTGGTGGGGCGATGTGCAGCCGGGTGTCGGCAATCCGGTACCCGAGCAGCGCACCTACACGCTCGCCGACATGAGCGAGCAGACGCTGCACGTGCTGAAGACGCGGAGCGACATTGCCTGCGTGCTGGTGAACCCGCTGCAGGCGCTCCATCCGAACAGCGCCGCGCCGAGCGACGGCGCGCTGATCGACAGCAGCCGCAAGGCCGCGACGGTGGATCGCGAAGCCTATGCGGCGTGGCTCAAGCGGCTTGCCGATACCTGCCGCGAGGCGGGCATCGTCTTGATCTTCGACGAAGTGTTCGTCGGCTTCCGCCTCGCTCCCGGCGGCGCGAAGGATTATTACGGCGTGCAGCCCGACATGATCACCTACGGCAAATCGCTGGGCGGCGGCCTTCCCGTTGGCGTGCTCACCGGGCGTGCCGACCTCATGCGCCGCTTCAAGGAGGACCGGCCTGTGGACGTGCTTCTCGCTCGCGGTACGTTCAATTCGCACCCCTATGTGATGGGCGCGATGAACGTGTTCCTGAAGCGGCTGGAAACGCCGGAAATCGCGAAGCTGTATGACGGGATCGACGAACGCTGGGACGGCCGCGCGGCGGCGCTCAATGCGCGGCTGGAGGCCGAGGGGCTCAGCCCGCGCGTGTCGAACCTCTCGTCGATCTGGACGGTCAGCTACGAGACGCCGTCGCGCTATAATTGGATGCTGCAATATTATCTGCGCGCGGAGGGGCTGATGCTAAGCTGGGTCGGCACCGGCCGCTTCATCTTCAGCCTGAACTATACGGACGCGGAGTTCACCGAAGTCGCAGACCGCTTCATGGCCGCCGCGAAGAAAATGCGCGACGACGGCTGGTGGGATGGCCCGGAGGACGCCACCGACAAGACGATCCGGCGCGGGATCATGAAGGAAACGCTGAACAAGCGTCTTCGCGGCTGAACTGCCCTATTGCCGCCACACAGCGCGCTACTTACTGTGCTGTGAATAGAGCATGTGCCCATGAGGCCGTGCCAGGGAGGATGCCGACCATGACCAAGCTTTCCGCGCGCCTGCTCGCCACCACTGCTGCTTTCGCCAGCGTCGCGGCCATCGCCACGCCCGCTTCGGCGCAGCGCGTCGACCGGATCGTCGCGTTCGGCGATTCCTATGCCGATGACGGCAATTTCTTCGAGCTGACCGGCATTCCCCGCCCGTCAGCCTATCCGAATGGCCGGTTCAGCGACCAGACCAATTTCATCGATACGCTCGCGGCGATCCTCCGGCGTCCGGTCGACAATTTCGCGATCGGCGGCGCCTATACGGGTACCGGCAACATCAACGGCATTCCCAATCTGGGCTTCGTCCTCGAATATCAGAGCTTCCTGGCCGGCGGTGGTCCCGCCGCTTTCCCGCGCACGACGGGCAGGTTCGGCGCCAACGACCTGCTCGCCATCTCGATCGGCGGCAATGATGCGCGCTTTTATCGTCTGAGCGGCGGCACCGTCGCGGGGGCCGCAGCCGCAGCCGCACCGAAGGTCGCCGAGGCGCAGACCGGCCTCAACGCGCTGGTCGCCGCAGGTGCGCGCAACATCACTTTCCTGGCCGGCGACGTCGGCCGCCTGCCCGAAGCGGTCGGCCAGCCCAGCGCGGCAGCGGGCACGGCCTTCTCGACCGCGTTCAACAACGGCATGCAGACCGTGCTCTCGGGCTACGCCAACCAGGGCGTGATCGTGAATTATCTCGATCTCAACCGGATCGGCGACCGGGTGCAGGCCAATCCGGGCGCTTACGGCCTGACCAGCGCCGGTGCCGCAACCAGCGCCGATATCGCCGCGATGCGGGTCGGCCAGTTCCTTTTCTATGCGGACAATGTCCACCTCACCTCCGCCGGTTTCGCCATTGTCGGCCGCTATGCCGCGCGGCAGCTCGACGCGCCGCTGCAGCTGGAGCCGCAGCTTGCCTCCGCCTTGCTGGCGGCGGACGGGCTGTCGGAGCTGCTCGTCGACCGGCTCGATCTGGCCTCGGGCGGCGGCGAGGACGGGCTGCGCGTGTTCGTCAGCAGCGATTTCGGGCAGCGCAACGGCGCGGACACGCTGACCACTTACGGCCACACCTTCCAGCGTTACGGCCTGTCGGCGGGCGCGGAATATCAGACCGGACAATTGCTGATCGGCGCAGCGGTGAATTACGTGCGCGGCGATACGGAGCTCCGCAACGGCACGAGCGAGATCGAGACCGAGGGCCTGCAATTCGGCGGCTTCGGCCGCTGGTCGAACGGCAATGCCTTCATCAAGGCCTATGCCGGGATTGGCCAGGTCGATCTCGACATCCGCCGCTCCGGCGTGATCGACGATCTGACGGCCAATCCGCAGGCGGACACGTTCGTCGCGGGCGGGGAGATAGGCTATCTGTTCAACATCGGTCGCGCGGTTCGCATCGGCCCGGTCGCCGGTATCCGCTACAGCAAGGCGGATCTCGAGGCCTATACCGAGACCGGGGATCAGGTGCTGGCGCTGAACGTCCAGGCGCAGGAGGATGATCGCATGATCGCCAGCCTGGGGCTGGAACTGAATGCGGATATCGACATGGGCGGCGCGCGCGTCTCGCCCTTCCTGATCGCCCGCGCCGAGCAGGAGCTGGAGGACGATCCGCGCACGATCCGCTACGCGCTCACCGCCGCGCCCGGCATCGTCAACCAGTGGAATGTCGCCGGCGGTGGCGACGACACCTATGGCCGCCTGGCCGCGGGCGCGAACTTCAACATCACCAGCGGCCTGTCGCTGCAGGTGACGGGCGGCACGACGATCGACCGCCCGGGCGGCGACGACAGCTCCGCCTCGGTGGCGCTGCGCGTCGGCTTCTAGGCCTCGTTGCCGATCCACACGAAAACGGCGCCCCGCGAGGGGCGCCGTTGCTCGTTTTGGGCAGGAAGGTTCAGACGAGAAGAGTGTAAGCGAGGACCGGGGCGGGGAAACCGAGCAGGAACCCGACCAGGCCGTAGCTCATCATCTTCAGGGGCGAGACTGAGGTCTTGCGTTGCATGTCCGGTAAAACGTGCAGCCGCGGTTAAGGTTCATTAACGGGCGCACAAAAAGAAAGGGCGCCGCGATCGCGACGCCCTTCCTCAGATTCGTTGACCTGAAGCCCTGGCTTATTCGGCCGGCACCAGCCCATGGTCGTACTTCTCGCCGCGCAGCAGGCGGCCGAACGACTTGCGGTAGGTTTTGAAGTCGTTGACCGGATCGGTGATGATCTTCGTGCCCCAGACCAGGCCGGTCTGGACGCCGCGGGTGAACATCAGTTGCACTACGCGGAAGACGAGACCGCCGAGACCGAGCCACAGCCACAGCCAGCCGGTCTGACGTGCAAATTCCCACCAGGTCGCGGCGGGCGTGAAGCCGCCGAAGAAGGTCGGAACGAAGAAGAGGGTGATCGGCAGGCCGGCCCAGATGCCCATCAGCACCCACTTGCGGAAGAGGTTGTAGCCAACCTTGATCTCTTCCTTGTGGACGTGGGTTGCCTCGTTGACGTGGTCATAGCCCTTCGGCTCGAAGAAGAAGTGGCCCGACTGGCGGCTCCACATCGCGACGGTCCAGGCGAGCAGGCTCGCGACCGCGGGATCCCAGAACAGCAAAGCGTAGCAGAGCAGGAAGGTGCAGGCCGACAGGAAATGCAGGCTCTGGTTGATCATGCTGTGGTGATAATAGCGATGGTCGTCCCAGCGCTGCTCGACCAGTTCCTCACGAAACGTCATGCCCATGGCGGCTCTATCCTCGTCGCGATCTGTCAGGGAGTTTAGGCGGCTTCGGCCTGCTTGGCCAGTTTCTCGAAGCGCAGCAGGGCGAAATGGCCGAGCGGCTTGAGCGGCTTGCGCTCGATCAGGCGCACGTCCGGATTTTTGGCTGCCCAGCTGGTGAAGAGCGCGAACGGGAAGTCCGTGCGCCAGCCGAGCTTGGTGGTGATCGGCATCAGCGTCTTTTCGATGCCCTTGCGCAGGCCCTTCTCGGCACCCTGGCGCGTGGCGATGACGATCTCGCCGCCCGGCTTGGTAACACGGGCGAATTCGTCGAGCGCCTTGTGCGGGTTCGGCACGGCGCTGACGACATATTGCGCCATCACCACGTCAAAGCTTTCATCCTCGAAACGAAGATTCTCGGCATCGCCGACCTCGATCGATTCGACGTTGGTCAGACCGAGCTTGGTCACCCGCTTGCGCGCGACTTCCAGCATATCCTCGCTGATGTCCGCGCCGACCAGGCGGGTGTCCTTGGAATAGAAAGGCAGGGAAATGCCGGTGCCGACGCCGATCTCGAGAATGCGGCCGCCCGGTCCAGCCGCGGCTTCGGCGACCTTGATCGATTCGGCGCGACCCGCGCGAAACACCGGGCCGAAAACGAAAT
This sequence comes from Sphingomonadales bacterium UBA2369, assembly GCA_002344055.1. Taxonomy (GTDB): domain Bacteria; phylum Pseudomonadota; class Alphaproteobacteria; order Sphingomonadales; family Sphingomonadaceae; genus Allosphingosinicella. The sequence goes on along the minus strand of DDTH01000014.1, from coordinate 334,870 downwards.
CGTACACAGGCGCGAGGCGGTCATAGGACTTGGCAACGCCGGCAGTGCTCATATCGGACGACATCGAAAACTCTATCCTTTTCAAATATCTGTGTCGCTGATCGGGCGGCCCCGCCGTCCTGCGATCATGCAGCCGCCCCCCAGGCCGCCAGCCGCGCGCCCATATAGCTTACGTGAACGGAAGTCAAAAGCGCGATGGCGCGGGGTGGACACGGCTCGCCCCGGTAGGCGATGGCGCGGCGGATGAACTGGCGGGTGGATTCTTGGCGGTCGAAGCCGCTGGCGCAGCCCGTCGCGTGGGACGATGCGGCACGGTTGACCCACGTCACCAAGGTGCTGGCCGGCTCTCCACCGTTGGTCAGCGCCGCCGATGCCGCGCGCCTGCGCGAACGGATGGCGCGCGTTGCCGCGGGTGAGGCCATCCTCCTGCAGGGTGGCGATTGCGCGGAGGAATTCGGCACGCTGCGATCCGAAGCGGCGCTGCCGACCTTGCGCCTGCTCGAAAGTCTTGCCCGTGACCTCGCAACCGCGACTGGCCGCGAAATTGTTCAGGTCGCGCGCATGGCCGGCCAGTTCGCCAAGCCGCGCTCGGCCGAAGCGGAGACGCGAGGGCCCGACACCCTTCCCAACTGGCGCGGGGACATGGTCAACGGCGCGGACTTCTCGCTGGCGGCGCGCACCCCCGACCCGGCGCGCTTGCTGGGGGGCTATCGCGAGGCCGCGACCACATTGGAGGCGATGCGCCTTGCCGCGCCGGAAATCTTCACCAGCCACGAGGCCCTGTTGCTCGACTATGAGGAGGCCCTGACCCGCGAGGTGGACGGCCGCTTCTGGTGCCTCTCCGCGCACATGGTCTGGATCGGCGAGCGTACCCGCCAGCTCGACGGCGCCCACATCGAATATGCACGCGGTATCGCGAATGTGGTCGGGGTCAAAGTCGGCCCGTCCATGGATACCAAGACCCTCATCGAACTGATCCAGCGGCTCGATCCCGCCAACGAGCCCGGCAGGCTGGTGCTGATCGCGCGCATGGGTGTTGCGCGCAGCTACCGCAATCATCTTCGGCGCCTCATGCGGGCGACGGCGGGCCGGAAGGTGATTTGGCTCTGCGATCCGATGCACGGCAACACCCGGCGCATCGACGGCGTCAAGCGGCGCAGCATGGACGACATGATCGAGGAAGCGCGACGCTTCGTCGTGACAGCGCGGGAGGCCGGAGTGATTCCGGGCGGGCTGCATCTGGAGATGACGGGCGCGGACGTGGTCGAATGCGACACGTCAGGACTGGACGCCACCCACTTCCCGCTTTGCGATCCGCGTCTCAACCAAGCGCAGGCGCGGCGGGTCGTCGCCACTTTTCAGGGCGGCGCGTTGAAGGCGCAGCGCAGCGGCCCGCTGCGCGGAACCGCAATCGTGCCGGGCGACAAGTCGATTTCGCATCGCGCGCTGATCCTCGCTGGCCTTGCCGAGGGGGAAAGCCGGATCACCGGCCTGTCCGACGGCGAAGATGTCGAGCACACAAGGCGCGCGATCGAAGCTTTCGGGGCGTCAACGCAGCGTGACGGCAAGAGCCTCCTCGTGCGCGGTGCACGTTGGCATGATCCGGACAGGGAAATTGACTGCGGCAATGCCGGTACCGCGGCGCGGCTGCTGATCGGCGCGGCGGCTGGGCAGCGAGTCCATGTGTACATCCACGGAGATCGCTCGCTTCAGCGGCGGCCAATGGCACGGCTGGTTGCCCCATTGCGCGAGATGGGCGCGCGCATTGTCGGCACGCGCCTTCCGGTCAATGTATCGGCGGCGGCCTTGCGCGGCATTACCTACCGCAACGAAATCGGTTCCGCTCAGGTGAAGTCGGGCCTCCTGCTTGCTGCCTTGGGCGCGCAGGGCCGCACCGAGATTATCGAACCCAGACCGAGCCGCGATCATCTGGAGCGGATGCTGCCTGCCTTTGGTGTGCCGGTGGAGCTGACGGCAAGAGGCGTTTCGATCGAAGGTCCGGTTCGGCCGCGCGCGGCGTCGATTGCCGTGCCGGGCGACTTCTCCTCGGCAGCCTTCCCGCTGGTCGCGGCGCTGCTCGTGCCGGGGTCAGAGGTTCGAATCACGGGGATCGGCCTGAACCACCTGCGTACCGGCCTGTTGGACACGCTCATCGAGATGGGCGCGGAGACCGAAATCACTCTTCGCGACGGGATCGAGCCAGAAGGCGACATCGTCGTACGCGCCTCCCGGCTGCGGGGCGTCACAGTCCCTGCCGAACGCGCGCCACTGATGATCGACGAATATCCGATCCTCGCCATCGCCGCCGCCTGTTCGGAGGGAGAGACGATCATGCACGGCGTCGGTGAGCTGCGGCACAAGGAAAGCGACCGCATCTTTTCTCTGGTCGAGGGGCTGACCGCTTGCGGCGTGGCGGCTCGTGTCGATGGCGACACGTTGATCGTGCGGGGCGGCCCCGTCCCCGGCGGCGCTCGCATCGACAGCCACGGCGATCACCGCATCGCCATGGCTTTCCTCGTGCTGGGACTCGTCAGCGAGGCGCCGATCACCGTAAATGGGGCGGAAATGATCGCGACCAGCTTCCCCGGTTTCCCCGACACGATGCGCTCCCTCGGTGCGCGGATCGACGCGGCATGAGCAACAGTTTCGGTCGTCTTTTCCGGGTCACGACCTGGGGCGAGAGCCACGGCCCGGCGATCGGCGCGGTGATCGACGGCTGCCCGCCCGGCATCGCCCTGAGCGAAACGGACATCCAGCCCTGGCTGGACAGGCGCCGACCGGGCGGCAACCGCCATGTCAGCCAGCGCCGCGAAAGTGACGAGGTGCGGATCCTCTCCGGCACATTCGAAGGCCGCACCACCGGCGCTCCGATCGCGCTGCAGATCGACAATGAGGACGCCCGGCCCAAGGATTATGCGCCGAACGCGGACAGGTTTCGTCCGGGCCACGCGGATTTCGGGACCCAGGCGAAATACGGCCTGCGCGACTGGCGCGGCGGCGGCCGTGCCTCGGCCCGCGAGACGGCGGCACGGGTCGCGGCTGGCGCGGTGGCGCGACTGATCGTCCCGCAAGTCCGTATCAACGCCTGGCTGGTCGAGCTTGGCGGCGACCGGATCGAGACGTTCGACACCGACGAGATCGGCCGAAACGCCCTGAACTGCCCCGACCCCAGGGCGGCCGAACGCTGGGCCGCCATGCTCGACGCCGCCCGCAAGAACGCATCTTCACTCGGTGCTGTGGTCGAATGCGTCGCCGAGGGCGCACCCGCCGGCTGGGGCGCGCCCCTCGCGGCCAAGCTCGACGCCGACCTTGCCGGCGCCCTGATGTCGATCCCGGCCGTGAAGGGCGTAGAGATTGGCGACGGCTTCGCCGCTGCGCGTTCGCGCGGCGAGGACAATGTGGACGAGATCAGGCGCGGCCCCGCTTTCCTGTCCAATCATGCGGGCGGCATTCTCGGCGGCATTTCCACGGGCCAGCCGATCATCCTCCGCGCCGCATTCAAGCCGACCTCCTCCCTCCCCCGCCCGCTCCGGACAATCGACGGCGAGGGTGCGGATGCCGAGATCGTGACGACGGGCCGCCACGATCCGTGCGTCGCCATCCGCGGCGCGGCGGTGGTCGAGGCGATGGTCGCGCTCACCCTCGCCGATCACTTCCTCCTCCACCGGGCACAGTGCGGCGCATGAGTGAAACTCGCATCCCCGTCGCGCTGGGCGATCGCAGCCACGACATTGTCATCGCCAACGGCGCGCTCGATCATGCGGGCAGGCACCTCGCGCCATTCGCGCGGGACGGGCGGATCGTCGTCGTCAGCGACGTCAATGTGATGGAAGCGCTCGGCGCCCGTCTCCTCGCAGGCCTGGCCGAGCATCAGCTGCACGGCGAACCCGTCGTCATTCCCCCCGGCGAACCGGCGAAAAGCTGGCAGGGCCTGGCGGGCCTCACCAACGCGCTCGCGGAGCTGAAGGTGGAGCGCGGCGACACGATCCTGGCCTTTGGCGGCGGGGTGGTGGGCGATCTGGCCGGGCTGGCCGCATCCGTCTTCAAGCGCGGCATCGGCGTGGTGCAAATGCCGACCAGCCTGCTGGCGATGGTGGACAGCGCGATCGGCGGGAAGACCGGGATCAACATCCCGCAGGGCAAGAATCTGATCGGCAGCTTTCACCAGCCGCCCCTGATCCTGATCGATCCATCCTGCCTGAACACCCTTCCGATCCGCCAGCTGCGCGCTGGCTATGCGGAGGTGGTGAAATACGGCCTGATCGGCGACGCCGCCTTCTTCGCCTGGTGCGAAGGCAATGGCGAGAAGCTGCTCGCTCGCGACAAGGACACACTCACCCACGCCATCGAAACCAGCGCGCGGGCGAAGGCGGCGTTCGTCGCGGCAGACGAGCGCGAGACGCTCGGCAAGCGCGCACTGCTGAACCTCGGCCACAGCTTCGCCCATGCACTGGAGGCGGAGACCGGCTTTTCGGACAAGCTGCTGCACGGCGAAGCGGTCGCGATCGGCCTCGCCCTCGCCTTCCGCTTTTCCGTGGCACGCGGCCGTTGCCCGGTGGAAGATGCGGAGCGGGTCGAAGCGCACCTCCGCGCCACTGGCCTCCCGGTCCGCCCCGGCGACATAATTCTCGACGTGAAGGGCAGCGCCATCGCCGCCCACATGGCCGCCGACAAGAAAGCATCGGGCGGCGATCTCACCCTGATCCTCTCTCGCGGCATCGGCGATGCCTTCGTGGAAGGCGGCGTGAAGATTGGCGAGGTTGCGGATTTCCTCGACCGGCTCGACCGTGGCTGAACCCTATGCGGAAGTGATCGGCGATCCGGTCGCGCATTCGCTGTCGCCTACGATCCATTCCTACTGGCTGGACTATCGCGACCTGCCCGGCAGCTATCGCGCCATGCGCTGCGACGCGCAGGCGCTCGCGCCCTATCTTGCCGGTCGCCGCGACGACCCGCTCTGGCGCGGCTGCAACGTGACGATGCCGCTCAAGGAACTGGCCGCCGCGCGTATGGACTGGCTGGATGATGGCGCGGCGCGCGCCGGCGCGATCAATTGCGTCGTCCCGCGCGACGGGGAGCTGCACGGCTACAATACGGATATCGACGCCGTTCTTCGCGCCGTCGAAACGGTGGATCTCGCCGGGAAGCGCGCTGTCGTGCTCGGCGCGGGTGGCGTAGCGCGTGCGGCCCTCGTCGCCCTCGGCGCGCGCGGGGCGCAGCGGGTGGTCCTGGCACGGAACGCCGACCGGCGGCTTGCCTTGCGAGCGCTCGGTGCAGACGTGCAGGACGCGCCGCTCTACGCGATCAGGGAGGCGCTGGAAGACGCCGCGGTCGTGATCAACGCCACCCCGCTCGGCATGGCGGGCGACGAGCGCATCGACATCTTCCTCCTCGAAGCGCTGGAGGCGGCAGCCAGACCCATGCTCGTCATCGACATGGTCTATCGCCCGGTCGAAACCGAATTCCTGAGCACCGCGCGGGCAATCGGCATGCCGACGGTGGACGGCCTCACCCTGCTCATCGGTCAGGCTCGCCGATCCTTCAGTCTGCTCTTCGGCGCGGAGCCGCCGCCCTGGAGCGGTCCGCTGCGCGCCGATTTGGTCAGCCGGCTTCGGGCGGGTTGATCGCGATCAGCTCGACCTTGAAGAACAGCACCGCGCCATTGGGGATCGGACCCCGGCCGGTCCCGTAGGCAAGGTCGGCGGGGATGGCGAATTCGTAGCGCTCGCCGATGCTCATCAGCTGCACGCCTTCCGTCCAGCCGCGGATCACGCGGTTGAGCGGGAACACCGCCGCCTCGCCGCGAGCCACCGAGCTGTCGAACACTTCTTCGTTCGAAAAGCGCCCGACATAGTGAACCTTCACATTGTCGGTCGCGCGCGGCCGCTGCCCAGTGCCGCGCCCGATCAGGACGCGATATTTGAGTCCAGACGCGGTCGTCCGCCAGCCATCGGCGGCGGTCAGAGCGGCCAACGCCTGGCGCTGCGTCTCGAGATAAGCGGGATCGGCCGGAGCCGGGGTGGCGGGCTGCATCAGCAAGGCAGCGAGAGCGGTGAGGATCATGCCGCTTCTTCCGTCACGTTGAGCGGGCCGTCAATCTGTGTCAGGCCGCCAGCGTGATCGAGGCAGCGCCAGATTTCGACGTCGTCATCGTCGGCGCGGGCCTGTCCGGCATCGGCATGGCGCATCATCTCCAGCGCCTCTGCCCCTGGGCCGACTATCGCATCCTGGAGGCGCGCGAGGCGATCGGCGGGACCTGGGATCTGTTCCGCTATCCCGGCGTGCGGTCGGACAGCGACATGCATACGCTGGGCTACAGCTTCCGCCCCTGGCGCGACGGGCAGGCAATCGCCGAGGGCGGCAAGATCCGCGATTATATCGAGGATACCGCCAGCGAGGCGGGGATCGACGGCCATATCGCCTTCGGCACGCGGCTCACCCGCGCGGACTGGTCCACCGCCGATGCCATCTGGCGGCTGGAGACCGACGGCGCCCCCCTCACCTGCCGCTTCCTGATCATGTGCGCGGGCTATTATTCCTATGCCGAGGGTCATCGCCCGCATTGGGAAGGCGAACGGGATTTCGCCGGACAAATCGTCCACCCGCAATTCTGGCCCGAAGAGCTCGACTGGCGCGACAAGAGAGTCGCCGTGATTGGCAGCGGCGCGACCGCGGTGACGCTCGTCCCCGCGATGGCCAAGGAGGCCGCGCACGTCACGATGGTGCAGCGCTCGCCGTCCTACGTCGCCGCGCGGCCGGCGCGCGACAAGGTCGCGGCGGGCCTGAAGCGGGTGCTGCCGCTCAAGGCGGCCGCCGGGCTGACCCGCTGGAAGAACGTGCTGCTCCAGCAATGGTTTTTCCGCCTCGCGCGGCACAAGCCGCAGCAGGTGAAGGCCAAATTGGTCGAGCTGGTGGAAAAGGAGATCGGCCCGGAGCAGGCGCGGCATTTCACCCCGTCCTACGACCCGTGGACGCAGCGCCTCTGCCTTGCCCCGGACGGCGATCTGTTCGCTGCGATCCGCGAGGGCGATGCGTCGGTAGTGACCGGCGATATCGCCCGCTTCGGCAAGCACGGGCTGGTCATGACGGACGGTACGCAAATCCCCGCCGACATCATTGTCACCGCCACCGGGCTGAAGCTCGAAATGGCAGGCGGCGCGGCGCTCGCCCGCGATGGGGAACCGGTCCGGCTGGGCGACACGATGGCCTATAAGGGCGTCATGTTCGGCGGCCTGCCCAATTTCGCCTCCATCTTCGGCTACACCAATGCCAGCTGGACGCTGAAGGCGGATTTGTCGGCTGCCTGGCTATGCCGCCTGCTCAACCGGATGTACCGGACCGGCGAGCGGGTGGTGATCCCGGAAGCGGACGCGGACGTGGCCCCGCAGCCCTTCCTGGATTTCTCCTCCGGCTATATCGAACGCGCCGCACATGAACTGCCGAAACAGGGCGCGACCGGCCCCTGGCGGCTGCGCCAAAGCTACAGCGCCGACCTCATGAACCTGCGCTATGGCCGGCTGGACGACGGCGTTCTGCGTTTCAGCCGCTGAACGTCACGCCCGTGCCGGCTGGTAGGCGCGCGCCGCGAGCAGCCCCATCAGCGGCAGCGACACGTGGATCACAATCAGCCACCACAGGCTGCCGGTCAGCGCATAGCCGATGGTGAACAGGAAGGATGAAATCACCGCCCCCGCAATCGCGCCGAGCTTCCGGCTGGCATGGGCGAGACCGTAGGCGATCGCAGCGATGATTACGGCGCCCCACAGTCCAACGAGAGGCGTCAGCGCCCACAGCAGAAAGCCGCGATACAGCACTTCCCAGCCAATCCCCGCCGCGAAGGCGAAGACCAGATAGATGCGCGTTTCCTCCGGCGTCTTCGGCAGCACGTCGGTGCGGCCCGGCCGGTTGGGGAGCGCATTGCCGGTCCGCGCGAACAGGGCCGGCAAAGCGAGCAGGGCAAGCAGCGCTGCCGCAATGGCCAGCCCGATCAGACCCCCGGTCGAAAGAGGCATGTCGAAGCCCAGCAGCGCCAGCGCCCGGCCTTCCCACCACCAAAGGATCGCCAACACGATCAGCAGCACGCCGATCATCCTTATCGTCCTGACCATGCGGGTCGCCAGAGGGCGCGGCGCACTCGGTTTCGGCGAAAGCGAATGAAAGAGCGCCTCGCCCGGCAGGAACAGCAGCAAGGCGGCCGCCAGCACATAATCGACGATCGTCATCATCCCCCCAACATCCCGGACTCAGTCGCAGCCGCCCCCGCCGCCGCCATCCGATCCGCAATCCCCGCCACTAGTATCGGAACCGGCGTCCCCGCCAGAATAATATCCGCCCCCGTCGCTTCCTTCACGTTTGCGGTTCTTGAGCCGCCCGGCGCCGACGATCGCGAGCGCGACGACGGCGATGCCGATCAGAAGCGGGATGATGTGCACTGTGAACATATTTCTTCGCTCTGTTGCAGCGCCCTCCACCGTCTGACATTCGACGGACCCTGCCGCGACGCTTTTCTGGGGATCATAGTTTTTCCGCCCTGCCTGTCACCGCTTCCAAGTCGGCTCCGGATGGTTGAACATAGTTCTTGCGCGTCGAACATAGTTCTTTGTCAGGTCGGCCTATCCGTCCCTCGGCACAAGCCGTGGCCATGTTGGGTGATGCAGGCTCACTGCGACATCAGACGGCTGCATCCAGTCGCATAAATGGCTCGCCAGTCAGACGGTCGAGCGCCTGCCAGAAACGGGGCTCGATCGCCTCGATCCGGTCGATGATCGTCGCCGTGATGAGCACCCGGTCGGACCGGGCGGGGCGTCGCGGGTCCATCGCGTGGTCGAACCAGCCATCGTCGCGACGCCCTGCCCTCGTGAGTTCCGGCGCCAATGGAAGAAGCCCGGCGGCGGCGGCCTCGACGCCCGGGCCCAGCAGTTCCCAGTCCAGGCGGCCGCGCCGCCGGTAGCCGAGATCGCGGAACAGCTCAGCGAGCCTTCCGGCTTTGGCTGGCGTCGCGTTGGCGGGAAACCGGCCTGCGAGAAGAGTGCGAGCTCCGCGAGCGAGCGAGAGGAGCGCCTCGCGGTCCAGATGCGGCATCGGGGCTATGACAGGAGAGGCAGCGTCCGGACAGTTCAAGCGTGTGGCGGGATGTAGACATCTGTCGTGGGCGCTTGGACTGACTTGGCTCTCACGCAGGTCGATCCCGTGCTCGGGGCAGATGGCGACGATGGCGAGCTGGTGGATGGACTTCCAGTGGAGTTCGTGACCGTCCTCCGCCATCCCGTCGAGGCAGGCAGGGCAGAAGCGGAGCCGTCGCGGCGCAGTGAGCGGCTTCGCGTCGATCCCGGCCACGCGTTGCGCGCGGCCCTTCGAAGACAGCGCTGCGGCGACGACCCGAGCCTTGAGGCCGGGCGGGAAGAAGGCGCAGTAGTAGGGCAGCAGTGTATGCCGACGTGCGATCTCGAGAGCAGTCAGTGCGAGGCTCGCTGGGATCCTGGCAGCCATCGCGCCCAGTCCGGATGGAATGCGGGCCGCGGCGTGGCCGAACGGTTGCCCGAACAGGTCGAGGTTGACAGCGCCAGCGTCCGGATAGGCTAGCAGCGAGCCGTAGCGCGCAACGATGCTGTAGAGAAGTTCGCCGTCGTAGATTGCTGGAAAGTTGGGCACCCGTGCAATTGGTGTGTCAATCTGCGACTCGGCGTTCATGAAGGCCGAACCTCGCAGACACCGCTTTACGTCCGGCTAACGTCGCCCCCTCGGCTGGCCTCCGACACTTCGACGCTGCGGCCCTCGTCCAGGCGAAGTCGGCTAACCGTTTACAGGATGGAGGGTCTCCAAGCTCTCGGTGCGCTCTTCCCGCTCGGTGAAGTCGGACAGTGGATCGGAAGCTGGCTCCGCATCCGCCTCGGGTGCCTCAGGGCTGATGACGGCCATGGACGAGGTGAATTCCCGTTTCAGCCGGCTCAAAGCGGTGCACGCGATGCCGGGCTTCAAGCGCAGCTGGAAGGCCCGGTCCGAAAGCCGCTCCCCCGGCGTGGACGACGCGGATCACAGATGTCCCGGTGATAGCTACGTGAAGCATACTCGATTGCCGAAACACGGCTCAGACGCACCGTCGAAGTGGTCAGAAGTGGTCGCCCGGATCCTGCGCGGCAGGAAAAGGCTCGCCTCGGCCGAACGCTGCGGACTCGATCGTGAACCTCGTAAGCGATCCGGTCCGGACCTCGAGGCCGGGGTTCGGTGGCGGGCGGGCGGAGGTTGCGAACTCCATGAGGTCGAACTCGCCGTCTAGCGCATCATGATCGGAAGTCGCGGGTGCATCCGCGCCGACTACGATTGCGCCCGCAGCGTCGCCCATGATTGCGATATTCCTGCCGCCGGAACTCTGGGCCGAATTGAATATGATCGCGTCGGAGGTGACCTGACCGGCTCCCCACTTCATCGGATGGGTGGTCAAGAACTCGGCAACGACCTGCGCCGGCACATATTCCAGGTGTTCGTCCCCCGGCAGGATCGGCTTGCTGATCTCGTTCGCGAAGCTCTGCATGAAGGCCCATTGCGTTGATCGCCTCACTTGGTTGCGGGCAAGAATGTCGATTTTCTTCCCCGGTTTCGTGAAACGCGTGAGGTCGAGCACGTAGATCGGGCGCCGCAGCTCGAAGGTGCATACGCACACGGTCGATCCGACCGCGGGACGCAGTTCGGCGATGGCGGTGTCGAGGTCAGTTGCGCCGTAGAACACCGCGATCCCCGCGGCATTCATCCGTCCCGCGCGGCGCAGGCCTGCCGGAGGCGCACCCATCCCGGTCGCTGGATTTTGCTTGATCTGCTCATAGTCACGATCTGTGCGGATCACCCTCGCGCGGTAGAGCTTCCGCCCGTCCTTAGGATTTAGACGGTAGAAGGCTGGCTTGCTGCGGATGTCGGACTGGAACTGGACGCCATCGAAGATGTCGCGCAGCAACCCCTGAGCATCGCCGTTGAAGAAGCGCTGCCGGTGCATGATCTCGTCGCGGAACCGGCTCCACAGCGAGCTGTGGCGCCATGCGGCCGGTTCGAGTGGGATGTAGGTCTGGTCCTCGGCGTAGAAAGCCTCCTCGCCGTCCGGCGGCCAGTAATCGTCGTTGTCGATCAGCCAATTGATGATCCCCTGGACCACGGCGTCGTCGTCGGCCCCGGTTGTGTCGCTGACGACGAAATGGAGTTCGTTCCCCTCTTGGTAGTCGATCATCCACTCGCCGATGGCGTAATTAGCCCGTAGCGCTGGATCGACGATCTTGCCCACTTCGGCGATGGGGACGCCTTTTGCGGCTGGGATGGAAGTCGCACTTATCGTCGTCCGGAAATTGAGGACGGACTTCCTTTATCCGGCGCTGAAGCAGTGTATTCGAGAAGCATTCCGGGCAGATGTTCAAGGCCCATATCCTCCATCGCTCTAACACGGTTCTGCGGCGCCATGACCAAGCCGGTCTCGGTCGGGTCGCGTCCGCTTCGCCAAGAGCCTGCGGTCCTACGTGCTCAGCTATCCCCAATCCGGATCCCGAGCCATCTGGAGAGATGCGCGCCCTCAGCGCGGAGGATGATCAGGTCCTCGACAGTCACCGCGCGGAAGTGGGCGCCCGGATTCCGGATGACGGCGATGCGCTTGATAGTCTCCCGAATCCCCGCTTGGTCCCTGAAGACCGGTTCGAAGAGTCGCTCCCAGCGATCGGGATGCTCGATAATCCTCCGGTAGTGGTCGAGATCGGCATACGCGATGATCTCGTCCGGCGCGCGGCCGTTTTCGATGTCCCGCTGGCGGCCTGCCGTCCATGAACGGCGCAGCTCGCTTGGCAGGGCGTCGAACCAGTTGTCCCCATGCAGCTCGCGCAGCTTATCGGCGATGAACCGGCGGAGGGCCTTCTCGAGCCGCTTTAGGAGCATTCGGACCGCATTCTCGACCTGGTCGGGATCAACATCCACTACCGGATCGGAGGAATCGAACGGCGAGAACATCGTTGCGACCACCGCCCTCGGCAGCGCCGTGAGCGTTGGATCGAAACCCCGCGCCAGCTGGTAGCCGGTTCGGGCGATCGGATCGTCGAGCGTCGCCGGTTCGGGCAGGTCGCCCTCGCGATAATCCCCGAGGTGCGTCCGTAGAGCCTCGACTACCTCGGCGTCTCCGGGTGGAGAGGCGCTCACCAGCTCGCGTAGACCTCCAAGCGTCCCCATCGCCGTTATGGAGGCGGCCGGCAGGTCATCCTGCACCCAGGGAACACTGGCATGGACGAGACGATTCCGCATTGCGCCGAGAGCTTCGGTCTGGCGCGCAGAACCTATGAAGGTCCGCGACAGGTCGATTACGTCGTCGATCTCTGATCGGCGCGGCAGGCGCATCGTCGGGAAGAGGTCGGAATAGTCGGTGCGGAGGGAGGCCTCGAGCGCGTTGGCGCCGGCGTTCGGCCGTAGCCAGCGCTGCGCGTCAGTGAATAGCGAGCCGGCGCGGCGCTGCATGTCGGTGCCGGGGTCGGCGAGGCCGGCCGCGATCCGCGCGAGCGACCCGAGGCCCGCGAGCCGGCCGAGAAAACGGTCCCGGTCTCGCCCCGCGCCGAGCGCCCCATAGACCCGGTCGATCTCCCTCGTCGCCGCGCTGCCGCTGGCATAGACAGTGCCCAAGCGAGCGAGGCCGTCCTGGACGGCGGCGATGGTCGCCGACGATCGGTCGTTCAGGAAGCTGCGGCCCAGGACGAGGTCCGACATCCGGCGCTGCGTCTCCTCGATCTCGCGGACCGTCCGCTCCGCCAGACCGCCACGCGAGGTCGCGTCACCCTTCGTCGAACTGGCGAGCAGGCTTGCCACGCTGCTGTCAGCCAACCTCCTCGCCGAGGTGCCTAGGACCCCCTCCTGGAGAAAGCGGCTCTGAGCGGAGAGTGCCTTGTTCACCTCACTCTCCGCGAGAACGCTGCTGGGCATAGTGTCATGTCTCAGCACACTGCCTAGAAGGCCACTGCCGCCTGGTCCCGTGCTCAGAACGCTGCTGGCGGTGTCCGGTGGGCCGTCGCGAAGGATGGATCCGACGGTGTCAGCCGCGGTGCCCGCCAGGGTCTTGGCAATTTCCTGATCCGCCACGCTTGGCCGCCTCCCGGCCGGGACCGCCTCGATCTTGGCTAGATCGTTGCCTTGCCGTCGCTTCCGCCTTCTCCCGCCACTGATTTTCTCGCTCGGAATGATCATCCTCCAGTTCGGTTCAGCTCGTCATCCAGTTCCGGCGGCGTCGCATGGACAAACCCTCAATGACCGCCTGATATCGCGGTTTGCCGGTCCTCGATGCTCGGCACCGCCTCGGTTGGGGGCTCGCAATCTTCTCGCACGCCGAGCGGGTCGTGACGAGGGGGTGATCAAGCGAGACGTGTTTTCCGCGCCCTCCCGCATCGCGTCGATGCATATGATGCGGGGGGGGGAGTTCCGGGGCCTGGGTGTTTGTGGAATGCAATCGTCGATGGCGTGAGCCCGGGCGCCTTCACGCGAGCAGTCGTCGTCGGCGCGGTTTGGGGGTGGCGATACCACACAACTACCGCTGCAGCGGCGCGACATCATCAATGCAATGTTTCTAGTATTATTGGATTATCCGGCATGAGCACCATGTTTCTTGAGGACCGTAGCGTGCTGAGGAAGGGTAGGATGCTGGCGACGCGCAAAATGATCGGTGGCGCTGCCGCGCTCGACCGGGAGCATCGGCTTTTCAGATCTTGCAAGCGTCCCCGGCGTGACAGGTGGAGGGCGGGCGCCTCCGGTTCTCCGAGGGTAAGGTCGGTCTGGCATTCGGGTCAGCCGCGCCGGCATTGCGCGCGAACATCGCACGCGTTGGCTGCACAGGTCGATCGCGGGACCATTGAGGAGCGTGGCGCCGTTCGCGGCTGCGGCGGCCTGATAGTGGCGGGTGGGAAGCGCCGCTGCTGGTCGCTCGTATGAGCCAGTTCGATGCGGGAGTCTGGCCGGGGATAACGGACGTACCGACGCCGGACGATCACCGGCGCCTGCGGTCCGCGCGTCGCCTCGCTCACCGTGGCTCTAGGGAAAACAAGGCAGTGTTTGACGCGGCGATGCTAGCCACGTTCCGCGCGGAGTTGGGCGCGGTCGTCCGATCCGCCTCCCCCGTGCTGATCGGGCTCCTGGAGCTCGACGGACTCCCGCTGGATCATGCGGTGGCGCTCATCATGCCGCAGGATGATTGGCCGCGGAAACCGCGCCTGGCCCCCAGTCCCTTCAATCTGAGCCGGCGGCCACTAACGCTGCCAGCGAAGTATACCTCGGCTCGACTGCCGCAGGCGCTGAGCTACCCTGCGAATGGATACCGCTACGATCGCCCCGATGGCGGTCACCTACATCTCCAGGTGATGGATCACTCGCTCGAGCTGGTCGCCCGGATCGGCAGAGCCCTGTTTGTGACGCGTTTTGGGGAACTGCGCATCGAATTGGCGGACGAACTGCCTGAAGCCATCGTGACGGCATGCCTCGGGCGGATGATCGACGAGGTTGTCGATCATCCGGCACTGCGGGGGCGGGGATGGCCGATCGTCGATTTCGAGGACAGCGGCATGCCGCTTGCGGGACATGAGCTGATCGTGAGGACGGGGTCGGTGCCCTATCGCATGCCGTGGTCGCGATGAGCACGAACGACTCGAACTGGATGCCCAGCGTGGCTTGTTTGCTATGGTCGTGCCGGAAGCCGACGAAATTGCCGGCGCAGACGAGGGGGTTCTCTGCCCCGGCCCTGTCCCCAGGCCCGCTGGCGCGGCGATGAACTATAAGTCTGAAGTCGAGCTGCTGCGTTGGGACGATCGAGCCGCGTTGAATACGCCGTTCGTTGGCGGAAGAATCCGACCACACCGTCGTGTGGCAAGGAGCCGCCGTCCATCTTGCCCGCGGGGCGGATACCAAGCCCAGCCATGGCAGAGATTCGGACGGCGTCTAGCCGTCCGTCCGTGCGCTAGCAGGCTCGCCTATCGCGCCTGACGCCAAGATATTCCATCTGCTCCCGGGCGGCGTCGCAGGCCTTGGCCACGGTCCGGCCGACCTCGTCCTTGTCGCCGGATCGATATCGCAGCGTCATCAAGCCCGCGACATCGGACGGAAGGACCACACCGTCGCTGGCATCGACCAGTAGGAAAGCGCGCTTCAGGCTCAACTTTCCGACGGCCATGCCATATTCGAGATGGACATTGTCGCGGGCGACCTTTGCGGTCTTGTCGCGCGTGATCAGGTTGTCGTCCGCTCGAACCACCGCGATCGCGAAGTCGGCCGCTTCGATTGCGTCCTCAAGTGAACTCATGGCGTAATTTGAGACCGCGAACGTGCCGCGGTTCCAGACATGGACGTGAATTTTCTCGCCATCGAGCTCCTGTCGAACGAGGCGGGCGACTTCGAGCCCCTCGCTCGACGAGATTACGAAGACCCGGGGGTGTTCGTTTGCGACGCCGATCTCGGCGTTGCGCTGGTCGAGGCGTTCGGCGGTCACATCCGCAGTCGCCTTCCAGAATTCGGCATCGCCGCCGACGATCTCGTCGAGCTCCTTCTTGGCGACGGTCAGGACGATCGAGGGTTTGGTGGCCCGGAGGGTCGCGGTGCGCGGCCGGGCATGGCTGAGACCGGAGAGCTCGCCGACATGGACCCCCGCCGACCGCAGCGCCGTCGGCTGACCATTGATGATCACCTCGAACTCGCCCGCGAGGATGAAGTGCAGTTCGGAGGCCCAATCGCCCTGCTCGATGAGCGTGCCTCCCGGTTCGAACTCCTGCAGGCGCCCATTCTGCGCGAAGCGCTCGGCAAGCGACCGGTCGTGACTCACGAGGCGCTGGCGGCGCATCGCCTCCACGACGGCATTTTCGTCAAACCTGCTCCGAAGCGTTCCCATTGGCATTCTCCTTATGTGATTTCACCTCGACGGGTGCTTCTTGGTTCCCGTCACCTGACCCTTCAACCGGCGCGGACGACACCTGCCGCCAGCCCTTGGCTTCTCCGTCCGGAACGTGGATCTCGACCCGCTCCTCCCCGGCCTGCGGACGGAAGAGCGTCGCCGACATCTCCAGGCCGTTGGCGCGCGCCGACGCGACGATCAGGACGCTGAAGGTCGCGATCCCTTCCGGATCCTCGACGATCTCCTGCATCTGGCGAACGTCCTTGATGCTCGGGCTTGCGCTGAGGAAAGGGTGGGAGTGCCACTCGCCCAGGTAGTTGACGCGGGTGGCGTCCCCTCCGCCGCGGGCGATCGCCGCATTCACGAAGCGGGCGGCGGCGACCGGGTCGCGCTTGAAATGCGCCCGTCCGCCTCCGCGCCGTTGGACGGAAAGGTCGATCAGCCGGAACCGGTCGCCGCCCACGTGCTCGCCGACGAGCACTCCTCCGATTTCGCGTAACCCGGCGCGGACAAGCTCGACCTTCAGCCTGTGAAGGTGCTCGGCATGGATCTCGAGATGCATCGTCACTTACCCACCAGCCTGCCGAGATCCTCGAGCGCTTCCCTGACCGCCGGATCACCGAAATCGGGAGAGCCCACGACAGACGCCCCGTCACCTAGGTCGATCGGCCAGGTGTCGAACGGGGCAGTGAAGATCCAGCCGGTCTTCAGGCCGATCATGTATGCCGAGGCCGGAAAAGACGACGCCGTCGGCCTCATGAGCGTGTCCAGCGCCATCGCCGCGGCGTGGGACGCGATCGCCATGACGGCTGCGTCGTCGGCGATCATCACGTGGTCGCCGACCGTTCCGGCATAGTCGTTCCCGGCGCGCGGCACCTCGACACCCTGCTGCCCGCACCAGGTCTCGATGATGGAGCGGGCCTTCTGAGGCTCGGGGTCTGCTCCTGGGCGCGACCGCGCGATGAGGCCACCAAAGCCTCCGCCGAATACCTCGGCCCAGAGCATCGCCCGCCCGCCCTCGGCCGCGGCGGCCGCGGCGTAGTTGAAGGCTCGACCATCAGCGGTTGCGTCGATCACCAGATCGCAACCGGCGATCCTGCTCACTGCCCCGTCCAGACCCGCGTTGGACTCCTGTCCGCCGAGTCGGTGGCGACGGCCTTCGACGATCACGGCCGGGTTGACGAGTCTCAGCCGGTCAGCGAGAGCGTCAGTCTTGTGTCGTCCGACGGCGGTCCAGTCGAGCTCGTGCCGCACCAGGTTCTCCGGCCGCATGATGTCGTCGTCCACCAGCACGAACCGTCCGACCCCCGACCGGGCGAGCGACGTCGCGATCTTCGCACCGAGCGATCCGCAACCGACGATGCCCACCGACCTAGCGGACAGCTCGGCATGCTCGGTTTCGAGGCGCTGCTGCGGCTCTGGCCGTATCACCCGAAGTTCGATGGCGATGTCGGGCTCTCGGCGCAGATAGGATGCGTGGAGATCGCCGCCGGGCGTGCGGAGGAGGATCACCTCGTCTCGGATTTCCTGGCCATCCGGTGGACCTAGAACTAGGCTGCGCAGCGCCTCGGCCCCTCCGGTCAGGCCGGGCGGCCGTTCGTCGACCGGCACGACCCAGCCAGGTTCGGCGTAGCCGGCCTCCAGAATGGCCGGCGGTATGCTCGCGTCGATCCATTCCTGTTCATCGTCCAGGGTCGAGAGCACGACGAGCAGCTGGCCAGCGCGATGGCGCAGCCGAAAGGTCGCCGGGCGCGCCCGTCCGAGCGTCGCCAGTTGCTCCTCTAGGGGGCCGGTGCTGACGAACCGGTATGCTTCGCTCCGCAATTCCTGTCCGGGGGTGAGGGAATGGCGGGTCGGCACCAGCACGTCCCCGCCGGTCTCGCGATCCTCGGCCTGGAGAAGCCGAAAGGTGCTGGCGACCATCTCGGATCCAGTGATGCCGGGCTGCCAATTGTCGGGTCCCCATTCGAGGCAGAGTTCACCGCCGGAGCCATATTGGTGAAGCTGTGACCAGCGGCGTTCCGTCCGCGGCCGCACGGAAGGCGGCACATGCGGAAACGCCTGAGGATACGAGAGCAGTCCGTCGAACGTCTCCACGCCGATCTCGATGTCGAACTCGACTCCGAAGTTGCCGGCGGGCAGGAGCCGCCAGGCGACGATCGTCAGCCAGGACGATGCCGCTTCGAGATCTGCCATCGCTTTCCGCTCGGCCGCGAAGCGGAGCGGATCGCGCAGGACCCAGATCACGCGAAGCCGGCGGGCTTCGCCGGGGTGGCGGCGCGCGTTGGGAATGCGAGGCCCGCGCCTGCCGCGGCCGTCGCCTGCCGGAGCATGCCGCCGCCGGAGGCGGCCTTCGCCGTGGCCTGCTTCGCCGAAAGCCCGGCGACCGCGGCCGCATGGTCGAGACCGTCGGCGAGGCGGTCGTCGGAGAACAGCGCCCGGGCCGCGACCGAGGCGACGCCGTAGGCCTCCAGGCCAATGGCGGTCTCGTCGGCTCCGCAGCGGCGCTGCTCCTCCTCGCAGGCGAGCACGCCCCGGCTGACGGAGCAGCGGACCCGCCGCCCTTTCATTCCGAGCCTCGTGACCGTCATCGGTCCATATTCGACGCCGATCGCGAGATCCAGGCCAGCGGTGTCAACGCCGTCGGCCGCCAGCTTCTCCAGACAAAGCCCGAAGCTGGACCGAAGCGCCCCTGCGCAGAGGATCGCTGCGTCGACGGTCGCCTCCGCGTCGGTGGTCTCAGCGGTTCCCACGCAGACGAGACCGTGCAGGCAGTCGCCGATGAACCGGATGCGGCGGCCATCGAAGTCGCAGGTCAGGACGCGGTCAAGCTCGCCCCGGATCACGTGGAAGGCCTTGACCACGCTCTCCGGATCGTCGTCGATGTGATTGGCGATATAGGCGGTGAACCCGTCGATGTCGGCATAGAGAGACGCCGCGTCCTGCCGCCGCGAGTTTCCGGGTGTCAGCGCGGTGATGTCGAGAGTGCGTAGCGGCGGAGTGTGCGCGGTGAACGCGATCTTGCCGAGCGGCCTCTTGTCCATGTCTTCGCGCCAGTCGTCGATGACTTCGTCGGCGTCGAGGTCGAGCCCGGCGAGCTCGACGCATTCGTCGATCTCCGCCCGCGTGAGCCGGGTGGTGCTGGGCTGGCGGACCTGGGCAAGACCGACGGCTTCCCGCGCCTCGTTCGACAGGAAGATGCCGACCGCGTCTCCCGCACAGGAGAGCTTGGCGGCTATGTTCGCCGGGCGCCCGAGGAACAGCGGCTCACGGCCTCCATTGCGTCCATTGTTGACGGCCAGCGCCTCGCCGGTGTCGATGCCGACGCGCACCTCCGCCGGCGGGATGTTCTCGTCCTGCTCGCTGATCGAGCCGAGCACCTCGATGATCATGTCGGCCATGGCCACCGCGGCGGCGACCCTGCTGGACTCCGCGTCGTCCTGGGTGTCGTAGGGCTTGGTGACGACCGCGTGCAGGCGTTGATTGTGGAAATCGACGCGGCGCGCTCCGGCCTGGCTGATGATGCGGCTCAGCGCGCGGTAGTGGAGGTCGAGGAAGCGGAGCGTGCGCTTGTGGCAGGTCTCGCCTTCCACGCTCGTCGTGCCCAGCATGTCGCCCAGATTGAGGATGTCGGCGTAGACGTGTGCCGCCTGGACGCGATACGCCTTCCACACCGGGATGTTCTCAAGCGTCGTGTCGCGACAATAGTCGACGATCTCCACCTCGTTGGTCGCTTCGATGAGCTTGTCGACGTGCTCTCCCGCGCGCTTTTCGTTCCAGCTGCCTGCCACCCTTGCCTCCCGTGTTCCGCCGGCCCGACTCGGTTCGGCTCGGTCTGCGGCCAATGACGCCATGACGGCATTCATGTCAACCTGGCACCCAATGTTGCAGCTACAGTCTCGCAAACATCGCATTTCGTTGACGGTGCAGGGCTATTCCGGCATTATCCCTTGCCATGGCAGCTCTGGCAGACGATCGGGTCAACGGGCGCTTTGGGTCCAACATGCGCGCTAAGCGGTTGCGGGTCGGCCTGACGCAGGATCAGCTGGCGGCGACCATCGGACTTTCCCGGACATCTGTGGCGAATATCGAGCAGGGCCGGCAGCAGGTGCTGCTCCACCACGCTTGGGCCATCGCGCGCGCCCTCAAGGCTGAATCCATCGACGAGTTGATCGGCATGGAGGCAATGGGGGTCGAGGACAGAAAGGTGGCGCTGCCACTGGATCTGGATCCGGCCTTCGAGGACTGGGCTCGCGTCGTGGTGGCCGGCCGGCGCTGATGAGGGCGCGTTCCAGCCGGGTCCTTCGTCGGGAGGCGACCAGGCTTCTTTCACGATGCGGGGTGGAGGGTCCGGCCGTTCCGATCGAGAAGGTCGCTCGTCACCTGGGGGCGGAGGTGCGTCACCTTCCATATGAGGGCGAATTGGCGGGAATGCTGGCCAGGACCGGCGATGCCGCGGTGATTGGGGTGAACTCCCGACACCATCGGAACCGCCAGAGGTTCACCATAGCGCACGAGATCGCCCACCTTATTCTCCATGACTTCGAGGTCCATATCGATCGGGACTTCCGAGCCGGCACACGGTGGCTCGTCCGATCCGACACGGATGTCGCCGAAGTTGAGGCTAACCTTTTGGCGGTCGAGCTCCTGATTCCATATGCCATGCTCCTGGCAGATCTGGGTGATGCGGGGATGGACTTCGAGCAGCATGCCGACGTCGGACCCCTCGCGAAACGCTATGGTGTCAGTCAGCAGACTATGATGCACAGGCTCGTCCGAATGCAGGAGTTTTGAACGCAGTGCCGATCGTCATTTCGCGTCGCTGATGCCCGGCCTGTGAAATTAGCTCGCCAAGGTGCCGGCACCCGTCGCGATTGCAGCTTGTAGGCCTCGAAGCGCTTCGAGCCCTTTAGCATGGGTAACGACCATGATGATGTCCGTCCTAGGTCCGCATGCTGGCTGATAGCTACTCGTCTACGGGTTCGAGGATTCCCGCGCTTTCCGCAGGACCATCGCCCGTATCAGGGTCGTCGGAGAGCGGGGCTGGCGGAGCTTCCGTCGGCGTCTCTTCGACCTGCCGGACGGGACGCGGCGCTGGCGCCGCCCGACTCGCCCTCGCTTGAAGCTTTCCCAGCCGTTCATCTGCCTGCGCAGCCTCCAGCCCTGCCCCCGTGGCGGCCGCCAGGTAGCGGCCAGCCGCGACCTCGCTGTCGAACCAGTCCGCCTGGGTTAGGCCAGCCGCATTAGGGTCGCCGATCATCGCGATGGCGGTGGCGTCGAAGGCTCCGCATGCGTCCAGCTTTTCCCAGCTGAAGGTCCGGCTTAGGGCGTCGTAGCAATTCTGACTGTAAATCTGCGCACCGAGCGCCCCCTCGTCCCGCATCGCGAGACGGACGTGCGCCGACCCCCGTGTCACGCTTTCGGCACTGAGGGGCGATGGCGGCTGCCGCGGCTGGGCCGCCACGCCATTGCTCATGTTCGTGCTGAAACTGCTTGTAGTGGTGTTCGCGTTCGGAGCGGTGCTGCGGTTGTTGCACTTGCCCAGGGAACTGATGACCAGCACGATCAGGACGAGCGCGCCGCCGAACGCCCATCCATTGGTCTGCTGCGGGACCGGCTTACCTGGCGGCATATGCCTGGCCCACTTCTGCCCCCATCGATCTTGCCCTCATGACCGCCCCTTCTTGGGGGAGACTAGCAAGGCGCCGGGCATCATCAACTTGTCTTTTCCAACCACATCGGCTCGACTTGCCTGTCGATCATTCGTGGCGGCGTGTTACACATGCTCGTCCATGTCCGGGGGGAGGCTGTTGTTGGAGACTGGGGTCGCTGTCGCACCGGCGCGTGCGGAGGGTTCGCCTCGACTGTCTCGGCTGCGGTCCCGATCGCTCGGCGGCGGCAGCGAGCTCATGGTCGCCGACACCGGCCGGTTCTTCAGGGCGGGGCCGGCCGCCAGGGATCGGATTGCAAGGGAAGCCTGCACCCCGGAGGATATCCTCTTCCTCAAGGAGGAGGGCCACGTCCCTCATCCCTGCAGCAGGCTCGAACGGCGAAGCCGGCAATTTGCGGAAGCCGAGAGGCTGAGCTGGGCGAACAGGCTCGACTATCTCATTCTGGTCCCGACCCTTCGGTGCAACCTCAGCTGCAGCTATTGCCAGGTGTCGCGGGCGAGCCTGACCAGCACCGGCCACGACTGGTCAGAGGCGACGCTCGCCGCGGTGCTCGACCGGATCGATGGGCTCGAGACGAAGTCCATAAAGGTGGAGTTCCAGGGAGGCGAGCCGACCCTGCGGCTCGACCTCATCAATGCGGTCATAGAGCGCTGCCGGCGCTTCGAGCGGAGCGAGTTCGTCGTCTGCACCAACCTGCAGCGCCTGGACGAAGACGTGCTCGCCCTTTTCAGCCGCGATGATGTCTATGTCAGCACCTCGCTCGATGGGGCGGCCGCCACGCACCTGCGCAACCGCACCGCCTCGTCCACGGCCACGGAGCAGTTCCTCGGCAACCTCAGGCTGCTGATCGACCGCTTCGGCATCGGCAAGGTCTCGGCGCTGCCCACGGTCGATCCGCGGTCGCCGCCCGAGCCCGACGAGCTCATCGACGCCTATGCCGGGCTCGGCTTCAACTCGATCTTCCTCCGGCCGATCAACTTCCAGGGCTTCGCCCGGAAGCGGCACCCGGATTCCCGCGAGCAGAATGGGGAATGGCGCCGTTACTACGAGCGGTTCGTCCGCCGCCTCATCGAGCGCAATTGGGTCGACCGGAGCGTCGTCTTCGAGGAGACCTATCTCAGCGTCTGCCTCAGGCGCGTCTTCCAGCCGGGCAGCGAGCGTCATGTCGATCTGCGCAGTCCGAACCCGGTCGGCGTCGACTATGTGGTCATCGACCACGACGGCACCGTATACCCGACCGACGAGGCTAGGATGCTCGCGCGTTCCGGGATCATCGACCTGTCGATCGGGACAGTGGAGACAGGTTGGGACACGCCCGCCCGCCAGACGCTCGACCGCCACTCCACGAACGCCATGGATCCGGCCTGTCGGCAGTGCGCCTATCAGCCCTATTGCGGGCGCGACGTCATCGACGACATCGCCCGCTACGGCACCATCGACCTTCCGCGGACCGAGACCGAATTCTGCCGCAAGCACATGCACCTGTTCGACCTGATCTTCGAGCTGGTCTATTCCGATGATCCGGCGGTGCGCCATTCCGTCAGCCGCTGGCTCCGGCTGCCGGGCACGCCGACCGAACTGGGCGTGACGCTGCCGTGATCCCGCTCGCTCTCCAGTCCATCTCCGAGGCCGAGCAGCCGTTCGTCACGCGGCTCCGCGTCGCCACCGGGACCGCCGACGCCGCCGACTCGATCCTTGTCGCCGAGGATATTGACGGCGCCACGTTCGCCGGGCGGAATGGCCTCGTATCCATCTCGGGCTCCCCCGCGGCGGCGCTGGATGGCGACGTGGTTCTCGTCTCCTCGGGGGTCGGACGGGTCGAGCGCCTCCTGCGCGCTGGAGGTCTGGAGATCCCGACCAACACCCTGCTGGTCACGGAGCGCTGCGATCAGCTGTGCCTTATGTGCTCGCAGCCACCGAAGAAGACGCATCACGACCGTTTCGCGCTGCTCACCGAGGCAGCGCTGCTGGCGGAGCCGGGAAGCCTGATCGGCATCACCGGCGGCGAGCCCACGCTCTACAAGGCCCAATTGCTCGACATGATCGAGACGGTCTTGGCCGCCCGATCCGACGTGGAATTCCACGTGCTTACGAACGGGCAGCATTTCGAGGATGCGGACGTTGCTCGGCTCGCCGGTGCGCTCTACGACCGGGTGACCTGGGGCGTCCCGCTCTATGCGCGCCAGGCGGCGCTCCATGACCGGATCGTCGGGAAGAAAGGGGCCTTCGATAGGCTGCAGGATGGCTTGGCGGTCCTGCTCAGCGCGGGCTGCCGCGTCGAGCTGCGCACGGTGCTGCTGTCCAGCAACTTCACGGCACTGGGGGAGCTCGCCCGCTACGTCACGACCCGTCTTCGCTTCGTGGAGGCCTGGTCGATCATGCAGCTGGAGAATGTCGGCTACGCCCGAAAGCGCTGGCAGGAACTCTACCTCGATCACTCGGCGGATTTCGGTCCCATCGCCGCGGCCCTCGACCATGCCCATCTCCATGGCGTCGAGGCGCAGCTCTTCAATTTTCCCCTATGCACCGTGCCGGCCCCGTATCGGCACCTTGCCCGGCCCTCGATCTCGGATTGGAAGAGGAAGTTCGTGCCGGAGTGCAGCCCATGCGCAGCGCGCGAGAGGTGCTGCGGCTTCTTCGAATGGCATCCGGATGATGAGGCCCGGTCGGGAGTGAGGCCATTATGACCAATCGACGCTTCCTGATCCCCAGTCTCCTGGCGGCGGGCTTCGGCACGACGGACTCGCTGCATGGCACCGGACTGCCATCGGATCATGTGGGCATGGACGATGACCATGTCGGCAGGACGGCGATGCTCCGGCTCTTCACGCAGGATCACCTCGTCAGCCTGGCGCAGCACCGCAGTCACCGGAGCCACAGCAGTCACCGGAGCCATTCCAGTCACCGCTCGAGCTATGGCGGCGGCGGAGGTTACCGCCCGGCACCGGTCTACACGCCGCCGCCGGCACCGACCTACCGACCACCGCCGCCGGCTCCAGCGCCCAGGTATCGAACGCCGGCGCCGGCGCCGGTCCCGCTCTATGGAAACCCGCCCCCAGCGCCCGCTCCGTATGATCCCGGGACCGGCGAGACCAGCAGGCCGGGGTTGGGGACCCCACCTCCTCCCCCGTCCCTGTCGGGGCGCAGTCCGCGGTTCGCGTCGATCGTGCGCCGGGTCCAGATCGCCCTCCTTGCCCAGGGTCTCTACCAGGGCTCGATCGACGGCGTGGTCGGCCCATCACTGCGTGGGGCGCTGAGGCGGTTTCAGACGACGAGGGGGTTGGAGGTGACCGGCACCATCACCGCCCCGACGCTCAACGCCCTCAGGGTATCTTCGGACTGAATGATCGTGATGCAGCGCAGAGATTCTGGACGAGCGGGTCGACGGGTTGGAATGTGGCTGCTCGTGCTGCCGCTCGTCGCCCTAGCCGGCAGTCCGGCAGCCGCCCAGCGCGGCGAACTCCACACCTTCCACTGCCTGTTCGGATGCCCGCTCGGCGCGCCGGCGACGAACGACACGGTCGTCCGGGAGATCTACACCCTCTCGTCCAACGATATCACCAGGATGGCGGACTGGGTCGCCTACCGCATCACCCCATCGACTATCGGCCTCTCCAATGCGCGAAACTGGCAGGCCGATCCGGCCCTCTCGCCCGACGAGAGGCTGACGGAGGAGCATTTCGATGGAGCGCCGGCCGCGTTGCGCATCGACCGCGGCCATCAGGCTCCGCTGGCCGCCTTCTCCGGAACCGAGGTCGCCGGCGAGACCAACATCCTGTCGAACATTACGCCGCAGGCCTCCGCGCTCAACCAGGGCCCTTGGCAGCGGCTCGAGGGTCGGGAGCGCGAATTGACGCGGCGGATCGATGGACCTGTCTACGTCTACACCGGTCCGTTGTTCGAGCGGATGATGCGGCCGATGCCGGCCGGGCCGGAGATGCATCGGGTGCCGTCGGGCTACTGGAAGATCATCGTGCTGCCGGATGGACGGTCAACCGCCTTCATCATGGACCAGAACACCCCTCGCAACGCGAACTTCTGCGATTTCCGTGTGAGCCTGATGGACGTCCAGCTTCGGAGCCGGCTTGTCTTCTTCCCGCAGCGACAGACGCCTCCCACCTCGGCGTTGGATGCGGAATTGGGTTGCCCTGGGCCCCGTCCGCCCGCCCCGGCTCCGGCCGAGATCACGACCCGATGATGATCCGAGGCGGATGCTGACCTCCGGTCGTCAGCGCGCGCGGCCTGTCGTTCAGGCCGGCGATGCGACCCGGTCTGCGGCGAATGTTAATGGGGAGGACTTAGGTTGCTGATCGAGGACTTTTTCGATGGTCATGGCGGCAAGCATGCTGCGAAGGCCTATTGGAATGCGCTGACGAAGCTGAGGGCGGCATGGCGCGACGTGTTCGGCGAGGAACTTCCCACCGTCGGGAACCGCGCGATGGACGCCTTCGAGCAGGCGATCGCCCAGGTGAAGGAGCGCCTGTCGAGTGATGTCGCCGGAGCGGCGCGGCTTCGCACCGCGCTCGATGTCGAACCCAAGGAGGATATCGCCGAGGTCCTGCTTGGCCATGCCGACATGGACGATGTGCCGCCGAAGTCAGTGAAGGAGGCCATGCTTCAGCAGTGCGCCCTCCTCGGCGCGGGGCGTCACGAGCTTCGTTCTCTTCTGAGACCAGTGCTCGATGGCGTCTTCGCCAAGGCCAAGACCCGGCGTCCCCGCGTCGGCGCGAACAGGCATTGGCCGCGTCTGCTTCAATATGTGCGCGAGCTCGAGGAGGACACCACCTGGTCGACCGGCAAGGGTGTCCACCTGATGAACGCTGGCGGCGGCGGCCGGGTGGCGCGCCATCCTGCTGATCCCGCGGACCTGGTGGTCAGGATCGATCCGGACCATCTTTGATCGGGCGAACACCGGCCATGCTCGAATAGTCCGTTCTCAATTTGTTCGCTCCACCCTACAACGCTTCCGAACGGATTTGGAAGCGTGCCGATGGATAGCCTGACCCTCTACGACGTGCCGTTCGAGTTGATCGCCCACGAAGCGCCGCTCTTCCTCTGCACGACTCCGGCCGGCTTTCCGTCGCCGGCGCAGGACGACATGGAGGAGCCGATCGATCTCGGCGCCTGGCTGATCGATCATCCGGCCGCGAGCTACATCATGCGGGTCTCCGGCCACTCCATGGGCGGTGCCGGGATCAATGACGGCGACCTCGTGGTCGTCAGCCGTTCGGCCGAACCCCGGCCCGGGGATATCGTCATTGCGATGGTCCACGGCGACAGGACGATGAAGCGGCTCAGGCGGCGGGGCGAGAGGCTGTGGCTCGTTCCAGAGGCGTAAGGCTACGAGGCCATCCGCGTCGACGAGCATGTCGAGATCTGGGGTGTCGTTGTCGCGCTGGCCCGGCGGTATCGCGCGTGACCGCGATCGGGTTGATCGACTGCAACAACTTCTACGTGAGCTGCGAACGCGCCTTCGACCCCACGCTGGTGGGCGTCCCGGTCGTCGTCGCGAGCAACAATGACGGGTGCGCCATCGCCCGGTCCAACGAGGCCAAGGCGCTGGGGGTGAGGATGGGCGATCCGATCCACCTCATCCGCGACCGCCTGGAGAAGCACGGCGTCGTGGTCCGCTCTTCCAACTATACCCTCTATGGCGACATGCAGAGGCGGGTCGTGGCGGCCGTCGAGGACTTCGCCAGCGAGGTCGAGATCTACTCGATCGATGAGAGCTTCCTCGATCTCACCGCCTTCGTTGGCCGAGACCTCGTGGCCCACGCCAATGGGATGCGGAGGCAGGTCCAGCGATGGACCACCATACCGACGTGCGTCGGCATCGGTCCGACCAAGACGTTGGCCAAGCTCGCCAACGCCGCCGCCAAGAGGAACCCGATCTTCGACGGTGTCGCGGACCTGCGCGACGACACGATCCGGCACTTCGTCCTCGACCGCTTCCCCGTCAACGATGTCTGGGGCGTGGGCCGGGCGACTGCGGCCAAGCTGGCGTCGCTCGGCATCACCACGGCGGGGCAGTTGAGGGACATGCAGATGAGGCAGGCGCGCGGTCTGGGCACGGTCGTGCTCGAGCGGCTTGTCGCCGAGTTGCGTGGCGTGGCCGCGAGCGCCGTCGAGGTGGTCGAACCGCAGCGCAAGGGCATGGCGGTCACGAGGTCGTTCGGAAGACCGATTGAAGACCTTGAGGCGCTGATGGGCGCGGTCGCTCAATTCGCCATGCGCGCTGGCGAGAAGCTGCGCTCCCATGGCCTCGTCGCCGGCCAGCTGACCGTCTTCTTCCACACCAACCGGCACAAGCGGGATCGCCCGCAGCACCACGGCAGTCGCCGCCTGTCATTGCAACCAATGACAGATGACTCCCTTGAACTTCTCGCCGCGGCCCGCCGCGGCGTCGAGGCGGCGTGGCGGGACGGCTTCGCCTACACCAAGGCGGGGGTCATGCTGGACGACCTCGTTGCTGCAGGGCAGCGGCCGAGGACACTGTTCGAGGGTGACGTCGAGCGCCGGTCGCGGCTGATGATGGCCATGGACGAGGTGAATTCCCGCTTCGGCCGCTTCACGGCGGTGCCCGCGACGCAGGGCTTTAAGCGCGAATGGAAGGCGCGGTCCGAGAATCGCTCCCCGGCGTGGACGACGCGGATTGGCGAGGTCCCGGTGATATCGGCCTGAGGTTGATCAGCGCCTCGATCGCTGACACGAAAGACTGGTCGGCCCGGCCTTCTGTTGATCCGCACATGCCGGCGTTTGCACGACAAGCGCTTTGGAGGCTACGCAGGTAGCGGCCCATAGCGGTCGGGGTTCGCGGCCACGTGCGCGCGGACATGATCGACCCAATTAGGATACCAATACCAGGAGCCGTCGGCGAGCGTAGTCCCGTAGTTCCGCCCCGGGGCTTTGGCGTTCTCGGCCTTCCACAGCGTCGTGTGGCTGTGCATGGTGAACCGAGGGAAACCTTCGCCGTTGATGAGCGCGACGATCTGCCCCGGCTTCATCTTCGGCCGCTCGATCTCCTTGAGCAGTAGGCGGAGACGCTCGCCCTTTTCCGTATCGCTACGGATGAACTCCACGACCTGATCCGCTTTCCCCCGCGAATTCACGGACTGCTCCACGTAGGCGACGCGATAGGAATAGCGCGGGTCGGCGATCATCTGGTCCGTCAGCGCATCCTCGAACTCGATCTGCGCCGCCTGGACGTTGGCCGGCAGGTCGGTTTCGGCGAGCAGGATGTTGCGCTGGTCGCGGTCTATAGTGGTGAACTGCAGCGCCAGGCCGAGCTCGCCCTCGAGTCCGTGCTCGGCGCCTGCGATCTCCCTCACGGCCCTGTTGAAGTTTAGACAGCATGCCTGCAGCTTCGCCGAGATCGCGTCGTCGATGCGCCTCGTCATCTGATGCTCGATCTCGTGACGGATCGCGATGAGGAATTTCAGATTGGCGATCGTCGGCTCATCGAGCGGACAAGCGGCGTGATCGAGACAGGTCTCCAATTCCCACAGTTTTTCCGCGCCGTGACGAGTGCGCAGAACCTGCTCGGCCCCATCCACGGTCCGCTTCTGGCGAATGTCGATGCTCTGGCGGCGATAGTGCCAATGGAGGAGGTAGGTGAAGGCGATCACCGCCACGACGATAAAGGTCTCGCTCTTGAACTGGGCGCGGGGGTTGTTGAAGCTCTGCACCGCGTTCAGCATCGCCTCGCGGGCCTTGACCAGCAGTTCGTCGCCGCGAAGGTTCAGCCCGGTGGCCGGATCGATTGCCGGCCACGCCTTCAGGAATGCCGCAAGGTCGTCGGCGGTGGCGGCCGGAACGCTGCGATGCCTAGTATTTCCCCTGATCTCCGCGATCCGGGCGTGGTTTATGCTCCGCGTCGGCCGGGTGAAATAGGCGAGGATGTCCTGGTCGTTCTTGGTCGTTGTCGCGATCAGCCGCTTGACCAGCGCCACCTCCCAGCGCTCGAGCTTGTTCGTCCTGCTCCTCGTCGCTCGCCTCGCCATCAGCCAACTTTTCCTCCCGCGGTCCGATTTCCTAAGTCGTATCCAATGCGCATCCCGAGCCATTCCCCGGGATGCACCCTTCTAGCGAAGAATCATCAGATTCTCGACCGTCACCGCGCGGGCTTCTCGCAGGCTGCGGCACAATGAGGATTGAGCATGGCTTCAACGAGGTCTTCCCTTTGCGCCGCCGGCATCTGCGGCTCGCAACGCTATGCGGTCTTATCAAAATTATGATGGCCGTGGCTTTGAAACGAGAGCGCCTTAGACGCCCGTCGCTCGACCACACACGTCGGCGTGCAGGCTTCGTCCCCAGAGCCGGTGCCGAACTCGACTCGGGCGAGCAGAACCGCGGTCGAGACTCCGCCAGGGTTGCGCGAGGCCTTGCGAGTTTCTCAGGTCGCTGTTGGTCGGCCGGTGCACTTCGCGAAAAGTGCGATGGCCTTGTCACAGACGGCGCAGTGCCCCTCGCAGCAGTCGCGCATCAGGAAGGCGACGAGATCCGAGAGCGCGGGGAAGACCGCACTATATATGATCGAGCGACCGTCCCGGCGCCGCTCTACAAGGCCGGCCTGCTCGAGCTGGTTAAGATGGAACGAGATCCGCGAGGGTGGCGCGCCATCGAGCGCTTCGGCGATGGCGCCGGCAGGGCGGCCGTCCGCACCGGCGACCACGAGCAGCCTCACGATGCGCAGCCGCGTCGCGTTCGAGATGGCGGCGAAGCCATTTGAGGCTTGCGTCTCATCCATCACGTGATATTTCAATCATGCTTGAAATGAAAGTCCTTCGTCGGCGGGGAATGATGACGGGATGAACCCTATCTGGATCAGGGTGCGCAGGCCAGCGGTAGGCGGCGCATGAGACGCGAGGAGCTGCGGGATCTGCTGGAGGGGTGGCAGGTCTCGATCTATTTCGGCGCTGTGTTGCTGGGTGCGCTGGTGGCCATGATCGTGCCAGGCGACGCGTCGCTCGAATGGGCGATCAACCCCGCCCTGGCCCTGATGCTGTTCGTCACCTTCCTGCAGGTCCCGCTGTCCGCGCTTGGCCAGGCCATTCGGGACATGCGGTTCCTGGGAGCACTCCTGGTCGCGAACTTCGTCGCCGTCCCTCTGCTGGTGGCTGTCCTCGTCCAGTTCGCGCCGGCCCAGCCGCTGGTCGTCCTGGGCGTTTTGATCGTGCTGCTCTGCCCCTGCATCGACTATGTGGTCACCTTCTCTCATCTGGGCCGTGCAGATGCGCGGCTTCTGCTCGCCACCACCCCGGTCCTTCTGATCGCGCAGATGCTCCTGCTGCCGGCGTATCTGCGGGTCTTCCTCGGCAGTGACGCCGCGGAGATCGTGCAGGCCGGGCCATTTCTCCACGCCTTCCTATGGCTGATCCTGATCCCGCTCGCGCTGGCCGCCGCGTGCCAGTTCTGGGCTAAGCGCCAGTTGACGGGCGAGCGGATCACTTCCGTGCTCGGATTGCTCCCGGTCCCGGCGACGGCACTCGTGCTTCTGATCGTAATCGTGGCCGTCCTCCCACAGCTGAATGCGGCGCTTCCGGCCGTTCTGCGAATGCTGCCGATCTACGTGGTGTTCGCGGTCGTCGCTCCGCTCATCGGGTGGCTGGTGGCGAGGGGGTTCGGACTCAATGCGGAGGCGGGACGGGCGATCGCGTTCAGCGCCGGCACCCGAAACTCCCTGGTGGTGCTGCCTCTGGCCCTGGCGGTGCCGGGGGCCATCCCGATCGTCCCGGCGATCATCGTCGCCCAGACCTTGGTCGAGCTTCTGGCGCAGCCCGCCTACATCCGGGCCTTGCCTCTTCTCGGCAGGACGCCGGTCACTCGCGAGGATATCGCTGGCAGACCTTGAGCTGCCCCCCCAGTTTGTCGAGCGGCTTGCATGGCCGTTGCGTGACCATCGTCAGCGACGCCGACGCCGAACGATGCCCGACTGTCAGGGGTTCGGCGACGTGCCTGGCCCTTGGGAAGCCCCGAGCAGCTCGAAAGAGCGTCTCGGGCCATGCCCCGGGCGGTTTGATTTAGCCCGCTGCCGATCGAACAATGTTCGTCGCGTATTCACTCGTCAGCCGTCCGTCCTATCTTCGACCTGTAGATGGCATAATGGTGAGATCGGTCGTTCCAGAAGCCATGGTCGATGCGTTCCCAGGACGAGCCTCCGAACACCTCCTCGTGGTTTGAGTGGTAGTATATCACCGTGAAGTCCCTGGGCCGGTCGCGCAGGGACCGTTCGATGTTACGCACGACGCCGGCGAGGACATCTGCTGAGAACGGATTGTTCAGGAAGCAGACCGTAGGCTCACGCGGGAATTGATAAGAGCGCGCATCGCCCCTGATCGACACGGCGTTCAACCGCCGTCCGACCTTGGCCAGCCGGTCGAGGTTATCGGCGGCGGTGGCGTGGAGTTCCTCGCCAAGCTCCACCCCCTCGGCGCGCCGGAAGCCGGCCAGACACGCGAGTATGAGGGTGCGCCCCTTTCCCGACCCCAAGTCGACGAAGAGAAGATCGCCGGGGTCGGCGATTTCCGCCCGATCCAGTAGGAATTCGAACATTTCCGGCGGCGTGGGTTCATATGGGACTGCGCCCTCCTTCTCCCACGCGGGCGCAGTCATCTCGTCGATCTCAACCGCGCCACCTGTGTCCACGCCATACTTTCGATCGAAAGCAGGGTCGTTGACATAGCGGTGTCGGGCGCCTTGGCGGCTCAAGAGCAGGGTGAGATTCCTGAGTGCAAGTCGGCAGAAGCCGAGCGCGCCATGGCGCTGCCAGGCGCGCCTCGCCCTCTTCATGCGGGACGACGCGGACATCATCGGTCCTCCCAGCGGCGCGGGCGCGACATTGGGAGCGATGAGTGGAGATGCGTGGCGACGGGGCGCGAGCACGCCACTGAATGCAAATATTTCGTGAGCATAGCCGTTTCCAACCAGCGATGATGAACGACCGCGCGCCGTTGACGGCGCACGGTCTCTCAGCGACTGTCAGTTGGAGCGCGGAGGTCGGGCTGGTGGAGGACTGGCGAAGTCGGACATCGGCCGGCTGGCCGCACCTGGCGCGAAGCCGGCGCCGACACAGGGTGCGGTGTAGCCTCCAGTGACGAGCAGGATTGCCGGGAGTGAGGAGCAGCTGCTCGGAAGGTGCTGATGCTTTTCCGGCGTGGGTGGCGTATCGTTCTTGCCGTCGTCGCCGAGGACCGCGCTCGTTGTTGGAACCGACTGGATTTCGTCGGCGGCGGCCGAGTGATCATGGCCATCGATCATCGCGGTGGCGGAGCCATGACTGTATCCGTGCATCTTCCACGCCGTCGCCGGCGCAGACAGGACGAAGCAGGCCAATAGGAAGCCCATGGCGTTCCGAGCGATGCTGAGCGAGCGCTGCACCGGGTCAGATAGCCTGCCGCAATATTTTCTCGCAAGTCTGTTCAAAAGGAGCGACTTTGGGTGTTGACCTTGTAGCCGGTCCAAGGATTAGGGGTTGCCGCAATGATTCGTGCAATGGTCCAAAGCACCTACCGCCTTGTGCCTCACAGGATCGTGATGGGCCTCTACTTTTGGAAGGGCAGCTGCTAAGGCGAGCGTGATGGGCCGGCTTGCGACCTACATCAGCACTATGATGCTCGCTCTCCTGCTCTGGTCGGGAACCGCTGCGCATGCCGTGGAGGCCGCGGAAGCTGCCAGCTGCGATTCGTCCGTGTCGGCATCGGTTGACCAGGGGGATCACGACCGTGGATCCAAATCTGGGGAGGCTGATCACTCCGCCATTCATCATCACGGTGGATGCCATGGTCACTGCTCCGCCGTGGGCAACGGCGTGACCGCCCGCTCGACTGATCTCGGCAAGGGTCTGCCCGCGACCTGGGATCATTCTGCGTTCGACTCCGGCACCGGTCCGGACCAGGACATCCGCCCTCCGATCGCCTGATGTCACACGCCTAGCCGTCCGCGCCCACGCGGATGGTGTCTCGTGACATCAGGAGTTTTCCAACATGATAAGTTTCCGTGCTGCGGCCATTGCCGCAGCCACGGTGCTGGGGGCAACGAGTGCTGTTGCGCAGGTCTCTACGCCTGCGACGCCGCGCGTCGGCTCCGTTACGGCTGGACCGGAATATGGTCCGCCGGCACCGACTACGACATTGCCCGCACCGGTTCTCGTTCCCCGCGACGGGCCGCTCCCGGCCAACCTCACCCTGAGCCAAGCGCTCGAGGAAGCTGAAGCGCGCGCGCCTGCCCTGCTGGCGGCGCGGGCGAGAGTCGAGGCCGCGCAGGCTCGTATCCGGCAGGCCGGGTTTCGCGCCAATCCCGAGCTTGCCGTCGAGATCGACAACCTCCTCGGCACCGGCGCGCTGTCCGGGCTTCAGCAGACCGAGGCGACGGTCTCGCTCAACCAGCGGCTCGACGTGAGCGGGCGGCGCCGCACCCGCGTCGCGGCCGCGCAGGCGTTGCTCCTGGCGGACCAGATCCGGTTCGCGATCGCACGCGCTGATCTCGCACTCTCCGTTCGCCAGCAATTCGCTCGAGCGATCACCGCGCGGGATCGCCTCAGGATCGCCGAGGAGAATGAGTTCAACGCGCGTGAACTGGCGCGTGTCGCCGGCATCCTCGTGCAGGAAGGCCGCGAGCCGCCTCTTCGCGGCATTCGCGCCCGCTCTGCCGCGGCTCAGGCTGCCGCGGAGCTTGAGGCCGCGCGTGCGGACGAACTGGCCGCGCGCGCAACGCTGACGAGCCTGTTCGGCGTTGCGACGCCACCGGAGCAGGTGAGCGGCAGTCTGATCGACCTCCAGGCGACGCAGGTCGATCCAGAGCAGAGCCTGGATGTGCGGCTCGCAGACGCCGAACGCGTCGCCGCTGAGGCAGAGGTCGGTTCGCAGGTCGCCCAGGGTCGCCTCGACCCGGCCGTAGGGGTCGGGGTCCGATACGTTCGGGAGACAGGCGATTTCGGGTTGATCGGCGGGCTCACGATGCCGTTGCAGATCTTCGATCGCAACCAGGGCAACGTTTCCGCCGCGCAGTCGAATGTTCGTGCTGCCGAGGCCAATCTGGCGAGCGCCACCGCGACTGCGCGCGTTCGCACCCAGAACGCGATCATCGCGGTCGAGGCCGCCGAGGCGCGGGTGCAGGCGCTGGAGGGCTCGGCCGTGCCCGAGGCCGGCGAGGCGCTTAGGCTCGCCCAGCTCTCCTATGGGGAGGGCCGCGCGACGCTGCTCGAACTGCTCGACGCCCAGAATGCCTACCGCACCGCGCAGCTCGCGCTGATCGACGCGCGTCTCGCGCTCGCCAACGCCACGGCCGAGCTCGGCCGCGTGTCGGCTCAATAAGGACATCCAGATGAACATCGTGATCGACAACAGGAAGAAGTGGCTTGCCGGCGCTGCCGCAGTGGCGCTCGTCACCGGGGTGGGCGGCGTGCTCATCGGCCGCTCGCTCGACTCCGGCGAGACGCCGGTGCCGGCCGCGCCGGCGGCCAGCCCGGCGGAGGGCGCCGAGGCGGAGGCCGAGGAGGAGCACGGCGAGGGCTTCGTCGAGATGACGCCGGAGCGCATCGAGGCGAGCGGCATCCGCACCGAGACCGTCCGCGCGGGAACGATCGGTGCTGAGATCATCGTGCAGGCGACCGTGGCCGCGCCGCCCGAGGGGCAGGCGCTGGTCACGGCGCGTGCCGACGGCGCCGTGGTGCGGATCAACAAGCGCCTCGGCGACCCGGTCTCGGCCGGCGAGACGATCGCCCTGCTCGAGAGCCGCGACGCGGCCGCCTTCGTCGCCGAGCGCAACGCGGCGGCGGCACGCGCCCAGGCGGCGCGGGCCGCTGCCGCGCGCGAGCGCCGGTTGTTCAACGCGCGCATCACCGCGCGCCAGGATCTGGAGGCGGCGGACGCCGCCCGGGCGCAGGCCGAGGCGGAGCTGCAGCGCGCCCAGGCGGCGGTGACGACCGCCGGGGTCACCGGCGACGGCCGCTACCTCAGCGTGCGGAGCCCGATCAGCGGCCGGATCACCGGGCTGGACACCCAGCTCGGCGCCTACGTCACCGCTGGCGCGGAGCTGTTCAACGTCGCCGATCCGCGACGCGTGCAGGTCGACGCCGCGGTGCCGGCCGCCGACGCGCAGCGCATCCGGCCGGGGGACCCGGCCGTGATCGAGCTTCCCGACGGTTCGACGGTCGATGCGGTCGTGAGGTCGTCGACGCCTTCGCTCGACCCGCAGAGCCGCACGGCCACGGTGGTGCTCCAGCCCTCGGGAACGCCTGCCGGCCTCACCCAGGGCCAGGCTGTGCGCGCGCGGATCACGCCACGCGGTTCGGAGGCAGGGGGCGCGGTCGTGCTGCCCGAGGACGCGATCCAGCAGGTCGAGGGCCGCGACGTGGTCTTCGTCCGGGAGGGCGATGGCTTCCAGGCGACGCCCGTCACCGTCGGCAGCCGGTCCGGTGGAAGGGTGCAGATCACCAGTGGTCTCAGCGCGGGTCAGGCGGTCGTGACCGTAGGCGCCTTCGCCCTGAAGTCGCAGCTGGGGGCGGGCGATGCCGAGCATGGCCACTGATCCTCGCCTTCCGACGCCTCTTCTCTCACGACCGCGCCCACGGCGCGGCGACAGGATCGCTGCATCATGATCGACCGTCTCCTTGACGCCTCCGTCCGCTTCCGCTGGGCCGTCGTCGGCCTGACGCTGGTCGTCGCCATCTATGGCGTCTTCCAGCTCCTAAAACTGCCCATCGACGCCGTGCCGGACATCACCAACAAGCAGGTGCAGGTGAATGTTTCCGCACCGCAATACGGGCCGCTCGACATGGAGCGTCTCGTCACCTTTCCGCTGGAGACCTCGCTCGCGGGCATCCCCGGCCTCGATTACACCCGCTCGATCTCGCGCAACGGCTTCACCCAGGTCACCGCGATTTTCGACGAGAATGTCGACATCTACTTCGCTCGCCAGCAGGTCGCTGAGCGCCTTGCCCAGGCCGGCGAGAGTCTGCCCGAGGGCGCCGAGCCTCAGATGGGGCCGATCTCCACCGGTCTGGGGGAGGTCATGATGTGGAGCGTGGAGTTCGCTCCCAACGCGACGCCTGAAAATCCGGCCGTCGCGGGACGGCCAGGCTTCCAACCGGATGGGTCATATCTGACGATCGAGGGCGAGCGGCTGACCGACGATGTCGCGAAGCTCGCCTACCTTCGGACCGTGCAGGACTGGGTGATCCGGCCACAGCTTCGCACCGTCGAGGGCATCGCCGGGATCGACTCCATCGGCGGCTACGAGAAGCAGTTCGTCGTCCAGCCTGATCCGAGCCGTCTGGCCGGCTTTGGCGTCTCCTTTCGCGAGCTGGCCGATGCGCTGGAGCGGGCGAACATCTCCGTCGGTGCCAACTTCATCGACCGGGGCGGCGAGGCGCTGCTGGTGCGCGCCGACGCCCGCATCCGCGAGGTCGATGAGATTCGCCGCACCGCGATCGCGACCCGGAACGGCGTTCCGGTCTCGGTCGGCGACGTTGCCAACGTGACGATCGGCGGGGAATTGCGCACCGGTGCGGCCTCGACCAACGGCCGCGAGACTGTCGTCGGCACCGCGCTGATGCTCGCGGGCGGAAACAGCCGCCTCGTCGCCGAGGCGGTGGCCGAGAAGATCGACGAGGTCTCGAACTCGCTGCCGCCGGGCATCGTCATCAAGCCGCTCTACAATCGCTCTGCGCTCGTGGAATCGACGATCTGGACGGTCGAGAAGAACCTTACCGAGGGCGCCCTCCTGGTGATCGCGGTCTTGTTCTTTCTCCTCGGCAACATCCGCGCGGCTATCATCGCCACGCTCGTCATTCCGCTGTCCTTCCTGATGATGGCAACGGGCATGAACAAGTTCGGCCTGTCCGGAAATCTGATGAGCCTCGGCGCTCTGGACTTCGGTCTGATCGTCGACGGCTCGATCATCATCGTCGAGAATTGCCTCAGGCGCTTCGCCGAACGGCAGCATCATGAGGGTCGGCTGCTGACGCTTCAGGAGCGTCTGCACGAGGTCTACGAAGCCTCGCGCGAGATGATCAAGCCGACCATCTACGGCCAGGCCATCATCTTCCTCGTGTTCGTGCCGTTGCTCACCTTCACCGGGGTCGAGGGCAAGATGTTCACGCCGATGGCGGCGACCGTCATGCTCGCGCTCGCCGGCGCGTTCATCCTTTCGCTGACCTTCGTGCCGGCGATGGTGGCGCTGCTGGTCCGCGGCAAGGTCGCGGAGAAGGAGGCCAAGCCCATCGTCTGGGTCAAGCGCGGCTACGCCCCTCTGCTCGACAAGGTGCTGCTCCGCCCCTGGCCGTGGATCGGGGGAGGCGTTGCCACCTTCGCTCTCGCCGGGATGCTGTTCACGACGTTGGGCCGCGAGTTCATCCCGCAGCTCGACGAGGGCGACCTGGCGGTACAGGCTCTCCGCATCCCCTCGACCTCGCTCGAACAGTCGCTCGACATGCAGCTGCGCATCGAGAGGGCGATATCGAGCCTCCCGGAGGTGGCCTACGTCTACTCCAAGACCGGCACGGCCGAGGTCGCGACCGATCCGATGCCGCAGAACATCTCGGACTCGTTCGTCATTCTGAAACCCAAGGAAGAGTGGCCGGAAGGGGTCACGACGAAGGATCAGATCGTCGCTCGCATCGAGGAGCGGATGGCGACTCTCACCGGCAATGCCTACGAGATCAGCCAGCCGATCGA
Source organism: Sphingomonadales bacterium UBA2369 (assembly GCA_002344055.1). GTDB lineage: Bacteria > Pseudomonadota > Alphaproteobacteria > Sphingomonadales > Sphingomonadaceae > Allosphingosinicella. The sequence goes on along the minus strand of DDTH01000014.1, from coordinate 296,645 downwards.
GATGCGGTTCAACGAGCTGATCGCCGGCGTGCGCGGCGACATCGCCGTCAAGGTCTTCGGTAACGATCTGGAACAGCTCCAGCAGGTCGCCGCCGAGGTCCAGACGGTGATGAACGAAGTGCAGGGAACGGCCGATCTGCGCGTCGAGCAGACCGGCGGCTTCCCGACACTGGATGTCCAGTTCGACCGCGACGCCATCGCCCGTTACGGCCTGTCGATCCAGGACGTGGCGGACACGGTCGCGGCCGCGCTTGGCGGGCGCGAGGCCGGCCTGGTTTTCGAGGGCGACCGGCGGTTCCAGATCGTCGTGCGCCTGCCGAACCTCACCCGCGACGACATGGAGGCGGTCGGCGCTCTGCCGGTGATGTTGCCGGAGACCGGCGTCGGTCCGAGGCGTTCGATCCCGCTGCGCGAGTTGGCGCGGTTCGAGACCTCCGAAGGTGTCAACCAGGTCAGCCGCGAGAATGGGCAGCGCCGCGTCGTCGTCCAGGGCAACGTGCGGGGCCGGGACCTGGGCTCCTATGTCGAGGAGGTCCAGGCGAAGGTCGCCGAGCGGGTCCAATTGCCACCAGGCGTCTTCATCGAGTGGGGCGGTCAGTTCGAGAATTTGCAGGCGGCGACGCAGCGGCTCTCGATCATGGTCCCGGCCGTTTTCATCGCCATCTTCGTCCTGCTGTTCGTGGCGCTTCGGGGGTGGCGGCCGGCGCTCGCCATCTATTCCGCGATCCCGTTCGCGCTGGCGGGCGGCATCTTCGGTTTGGCGCTGACGGGACTGCCCTTCTCGATCTCGGCGGCGGTGGGCTTCATCGCCTTGTCCGGCATCGCGGTGCTCAACGGGCTCGTCCTGATGAGCTCCGTCGAGGAGATGCGGACAGCCGGGGTGCCGATCGAGGAGGCGATCCGGGAGAGTGCGCTCAAGCGCCTTCGCCCGGTGCTGATGACCGCCCTAGTGGCGTCGCTCGGCTTCGTGCCGATGGCGCTCGCGACCGGACGGGGTGCGGAGGTCCAGAAGCCGCTGGCGATCGTCGTCATCGGCGGCCTGATCACCGCGACCATCCTGACCCTGTTCGTGCTGCCCGCGATCAGCAAGCTGCTGCTCCGGGCGCGCGGTAGGGCACATGTTCCCGGAGACTATGACGATGTGGATCAGTTCGGCGGCCCGGTGCCGGCGAAGTAAGGTGGCAAGCTCCCCCTGCCACCTGCAAGCGGGAGGCGTCGGTCCGGCAACGGGCCGGCGTCTCTCCACCCACTGCGACACCGACACGCCGGTGGCACCGCGATCATGACCGGCAAGCCGGACATCGCGCTGGAGCGGCGAACCCTGTGGGTCGTGCTGCTGCTCAACGCGGCGATCGCCACCGCATTCTTCGTGACCGGCGCACTGGGTGATTCCAGCGCGCTGATCGCGAACGGGGTCGATAATCTTTCCGACACAGCGGTCTACGCCCTGAGCCTCGTCGCGCTCAGCCATGGCCAGATCTGGAAGACCCGCGCGGCGACGGCGTCGGGGATCATGCTGCTGCTGTTCGCGGTCGGCATCCTCTTCGATGTCGGGCGGCGCTATCTCTACGGTAGCGAACCGCTGGGCCCGACGATGATGGCGATGTCGGCTGTCGCGGCCGCCGTGAACTATCTCTGCCTGCGCCTGCTGCAACGGATAAAGAAGCCTGACGTCAATCTTCGCGCGGCCACCACTTTCAGCTTCAACGACTTCATCTCGAACGGCGGCATTCTGGTCGCCGGCGCGCTCGTGCTTTGGCTCGGGCAGAACTGGCCGGACCTGCTGGTCGGCTTCGCCACGGCGGTCATCGCGATCAAGGGCGGCTTCGAAATCCTTCGCGACGCCCGCGCCGAGGCCGGCGTGGGGAAGGCTCCGCGATGAGCCGCCTACGCCGTGAGCGGGCGGTCGTGTCGCAGTCCGCCCAGCCGACGCAACGCCGTGCTGTCGACTCGCAAGGGAGTTCGTCATGACTGAGATTCTCACCACCGTCGAATTGTCCGCCGCTCCCGAGAGGGTCTGGGCCATGCTGACGGCCTTTTCCGAATACGAACGCTGGCATCCCCTGCTGCGCCTGGAAGGCACGGCCGAGCTCGGCGCGGAGATCGCCTATTCGCGCCGCTATGGGCTCAATTCGCCACGGTGGCTCAACACGGAGGCCGAGATCGTCGACTGTGTTGCGCCCAGCCGCCTCGAATGGCGCATCGGCATGCCGTCCATCTTCGCCAGCCGCGAGATCTTTGAGATCGAACCCATTCCAGACGGATCGCTCCTCACCCACCGCACGAGGATGAGCGGGCTTCTGGGCTCGGCCGTCGGCGCGATATCCAGAAGCCGCATCAGGGCGAGCATGGAATTGTTCGACGGTCTGCTGGCACGACGATTTCTCGGGGGCGATCGAGGGGCGAAGGCGAGCGCGGTCGGCCCCAATCGTGGAAATCGAATTCAGCGCCGCAGGCGCAGTCGCGTGGAACGGCGGAGAGCAAAATAGTGGTGGCCGCATCCAGATCCCCGACCACTTCGGATAGGAAGGCAGACGCATGACCGAGAAGCTCAGGCTCGACATCCCGCTTGTCCTTCCGGACCTGCCTCACGCCGGCGACGCCTGCGTCGATCGGCTTCTCGCGACGCTTGGCGGGAGGCCAGGCGTCGACCACGTGCATGTCGAGCCGGCATCGGATGGTGCGCCTGCCCAACTATGCATCCATTTCGATGCGGCGATGTTGCCGTTGCCTCGCCTGCGGGAGATCGCCGGCGCCGCCGGCGCGGAGCTCAGCGAGCGCTACGGCCACGCGCTCTGGCAGGTTCGCGGCATCTCCCACGAACGCCGCGCGCGGACAGTGGAGCGGGCGCTCTACGCGACGGTCGGCGTGATGCAGGCGGATGCCAGCGCCGCAGGCGTCGTGCAGATAGAATATGATCGGCGGCAGATCGACGAGAATGCGCTCGCGACCGCGCTCGGCAAGCTGAGCGTGACCCGCGCCGATGCCGGCGACCATGCGGGTGGTGTCGATGCGCCGGGCAGCCATGCTCACGAGAGTGGCAAGCACGGGAAAGGCGACGGCCACGACCATTCGCACGGCGCGTTTCTCGGACCGAACACGGAGCTGATCTTCGCACTGACCTGCGGCGCCCTGCTCGGTGCCGGGTTTCTGATCGAGACCTTCGCGAGCGGGTTGCCAGCTTGGCTGCCCACCGCCCTCTACGTCACAGCCTACTTCTTCGGCGGCTTCTTCACGCTGCGTGAGGCGATCGACAATCTGAGGCTCAGGAAGTTCGAGATCGACACCCTGATGCTGGTGGCCGCGGCTGGTGCGGCGGCGCTCGGCGCCTGGGCGGAAGGCGCGCTGCTGCTGTTCCTGTTCAGCCTTGGCCATGCGCTCGAACACTACGCAATGGGCCGTGCCAAGCGGGCGATCGAGGCCCTGGCCGAACTCGCTCCCGAGCGCGCAACGGTGCGCCGCGATGGTCAGGCGTCCGAGATTCCAGTGGAAGAACTCGTGATCGGGGACATCGTTATCGTCCGGCCGAACGAGCGGCTTCCGGCCGATGGCTTCGTCGTGAAGGGCGCGAGCGCGATCAATCAGGCACCGGTGACCGGCGAGAGCATTCCGGTCGACAAGGTGCCGGTGGAGGATGCCGCGGCGGCGCGTGCTCGGCCCGACGCCGTCGATGCCCAGAGCCGCGTGTTCGCGGGCACGATCAATGGCGGCGCGGCGATCGAGATCGAGGTGACGCGCCGGTCCAGCGAGAGCGCGCTCGCCAAGGTCGTGAAGATGGTGAGCGAGGCGGAGACGCAGAAGTCGCCGACGCAGCGCTTCACCGACAAATTCGAGCGGGTGTTCGTGCCGGCCGTCCTGGCCCTCGCCTTCCTGCTGCTCTTCGCATGGGTGGTCGTCGACGAGCCTTTCCGCGACAGCTTCTATCGCGCCATGGCGGTGCTGGTTGCGGCCAGCCCGTGCGCGCTTGCGATCGCGACGCCCAGCGCGGTGCTTTCAGGGGTGGCGCGCGCGGCGCGTGGCGGCGTCCTCGTCAAGGGTGGTGCTCCCTTGGAGAATCTGGGCTCGCTGACCGCGATTGCGTTCGACAAGACGGGCACGCTGACGGAAGGCCGTCCGCGCATCACCGATGTGGTCCCCGCGAACGGCGCCGGCGAAGACGAATTGCTGCGTGTCGCGGTGGCGGTCGAGGCGCTGAGCGATCACCCTCTGGCCCAGGCGATCGTGAAGGACGGGCGGCAGCGGCTTGGCGATCAGGCCGTTCCCGAGGCCAGCGGCCTCAAGAGCCTCACTGGGCGCGGCGTCGTCGCCACCGTCGAGGGCGAGACCGTCTGGATCGGCAAGGCGGAGATGTTCGGCGTGGATGGCATCCCCGCGCTGGGCCCGGACGCCGTAGGGGCCATCGCACGGCTGCGGGACGCCGGGCGCACGACCATGGTGGTCCGCAAGGGCGATCGGGATCTTGGCGCGATCGGTCTGATGGACACGCCGCGCGAGGCCGCGAAGGCGGCGCTCAGGCGCCTGCACGAGATCGGCATCAAGCGCATGATCATGATCTCGGGGGATCACCAGAAGGTCGCGGAGGCCATCGCGAAGGATGTCGGGCTTGACGAGGCCTGGGGCGATCTGATGCCGGAGGACAAGGTCGCGGCGATCCGACGGCTGGCGGCCGAGGGCAGGGTCGCGATGGTCGGCGACGGCGTCAACGATGCGCCGGCCATGGCCAGCGCGACCGTCGGCATCGCGATGGGCGCGGCCGGCAGCGATGTCGCCCTGGAGACGGCCGATGTCGCGCTCATGGCGGACGACCTGTCGCACCTGCCCTTCGCGGTAGGCCTCAGCCGCCGCACGCGCGGCATCATCCTGCAGAACGTGTTCGTCAGCCTCGGCATCGTCGCGGTCCTGGTGCCCTCCACGATCTTCGGTCTGGGGATCGGTGCCGCGGTCGCGGTGCACGAGGGCTCGACGCTGCTCGTGGTCACGAATGCCCTGCGCCTGCTCGCCTATCGCGACAGAACCGGCGCCCGCCGCCAATCACAAAGGTCTTGACCTTGTAGCCACTACAGGGCCGATGAGTCGATCATTCAGAGAAGCGAAGGAGAGGAAAGTGACGTTGCAGCTCGGAGACACGGCGCCGGATTTCGTCGCCGAGACCACCGATGGACCGATCCGCTTCCACGATTGGATCGGCGATCACTGGGCGGTGCTCTTTTCCCACCCGAAGGATTTCACACCTGTCTGCACGACCGAGTTGGGTGAGGTGGCGCGCCTGAAGCCGGAATTCGACCGGCGCGATACGAAGGTCGCTGGCCTGAGCGTCGATCCGCTCGAGGACCACCATGCGTGGGTCGGCGACATCGCCGAGACGCAGGGACATGCGCTGAACTTTCCGCTGATCGCCGATCCGGATCGGAAGATCTCGACGCTCTACGGCATGATCCATCCCAAGGCCGACGACACCTTCACCGTCCGCTCGGTCTTCGTCATCGGACCCGACAAGAAGCTGAAGCTCAGCATCACCTATCCTGCCAGCACCGGCCGGAACTTTGATGAGATCCTCCGCACGATCGACTCCCTGCAGCTCACCGCCAAGCACAGTGTCGCGACGCCTGTGAACTGGAGGCAGGGCGAGGACGTGATCATTGTCCCATCGCTGTCGGACGAGCAGGCGCGCGAGAAGTTTCCCGGCGGTTGGAAGGCGCTGAAGCCTTACCTCCGCATCACGGAGCAGCCGCGTGACTGATTCTTCGCGCGACCCGGCGAGAGGCTGCTGCCCGACTGACGCCTTTGCGGCGGGCGCCGAACCCTTGCGATGTGCCGATGCCGCCGCCGCGCCCGCACGGATCGAGAGCGTGATGGCTGCGAAGGCGCCCACCGGCAGTCACGGCACCGCCGCCGACGACTGCTGCTCGGCCAAGGAGCAGGAGATAGCCGCGCTCGGTTCGCAGGCCGATGTCCGGCGTGTGCTGGTGATCGTCCTCGTCATCAACCTCGTTATGTTCGCCGCCGAGTTCACGGCCGGCGTCATCGCCCGTTCGACCGCACTCATGGCGGATTCGGTCGACATGCTCGGCGACGCGCAGGTCTACATGCTCAGCCTCTACGCATTGCAGCGCAGCCTGCGCTGGCGTGCCGGCGCGGCGCTCGCCAAGGGCGTGATCATCGCCGCGTTCGGCATCTGGGTCTTCGCCGAGGTCGTGCTGAAGCTCGTCGGCGGGGTCGTTCCAACGGCGCAGACGATGGGCGTTTTCGGCGCGATCGCGCTCGCCGCGAACCTAGCCTGCCTCGCCCTGCTCTACCGCTACCGCAACCGGGACGTGAACATGTCGAGCACCTTCGAATGCTCGCGCAACGACGTCATCGCCAATACCGGCGTCATCGTCGCGGCGGGCGGCGTCTACGCCTTCCAGGCGGGCTGGCCGGACATCCTGGTGGGCGGCGTGATCGCGATCCTGTTCTTCCGCTCGGCCATCCGCGTGCTCCGGCAGGCCTGGCCGCAGTTCCGCTCGGCCCGGCCCACCGTCGCGGTCGCGCTGGACTGATGGAGGTTGGGATATGATCTTTCGCCAGCTGGTCGAGCCGGACTCGTCGACCTACACCTATCTGCTCGGCTGCCCCGACACGCGCCGCGCGATCCTGATCGACCCCGTGCTGGAGACGGCCGACCGCGATCTCGCGGCGTTGCACGAGCTCGGGCTGACCTTGTCGATCACCCTCGAGACGCACATCCATGCCGATCACGTCACGGCCGCGAGCCGCCTGCGCAGCCTGACCGGCTGCCAGGTCGCGGTGCCGGCGGCTGCAGGTGCGTCCTGCGCCGACATACCGGTGCGGGAGGGAATGCCGGTCGAGGTCGGTTCCTTCCGGCTGCAGCCGCTCTTCACGCCCGGACACACGGATGACCATCACAGCTATGTCCTGGCCGAACCAGGCGGTGCCCGGGTGTTCACAGGGGATGCACTGCTGATCGATGGCTGCGGCCGGACCGACTTCCAGAATGGCGATGCGGCGACGCTCTACCGGTCGGTCCACGCCAAGCTGTTCACCCTGCCCGAGGACTGCCTCGTATTTCCTGCGCATGATTATTCCGAGCGGCGGGTCAGCACGATCGCGCAGGAGCGGGCGCGCAATCCACGCCTCGGCGCCGGCGTCGGCATCGACGCCTTCACCGGCATCATGGCGAGGCTCGATCTGCCCTACCCGAAGCGGATTGATGTCGCCGTTCCGGCCAACCGGCGTTGTGGCGCGCCCGCCGGTGCGACCGAACCCGGCGAGCCTGTCGCGCCCTACGACCAGGGATGAGATGATGTCCTTTCGATCTCGACCCGCACGCGGGATGCGTTTCCGGAATCGCCGAAGCGGAGGCTTTTCAGACGGCTGGGTCTGGCTTTTCTCCGCATGGCTGGTCGCGCTTGCGGCCACCCTCGGCGCCCTATTCATTGGCGAGGTGATGGGGCAGGCGCCCTGCAATCTCTGCTGGTTCCAGCGCGTCTTCATGTTTCCGCTGGCGGTCATACTGGGCATCGCGGCGTTCGCAGGTGACCTGCGGGTCGGCCGCTACGCCCTGCCTCTGGCGATCCTCGGCTGGCTTATCGCCCTATATCACAGCCTGCTCTACCTCAAGCTGATCCCGAGCCCGATCCAACCCTGCGGCGCTGGTCCGTCCTGCTCGGGCGAAGGCATGACGATCCTGGGCGGCATCCCCTTGCCGCTCATCTCGCTTGCTGCGTTCACCTCGATCGCGGCGCTCATCACTCTATCCCATCGGAGGTCCGATCCATGAACAAACGTCTGATCGTCATTGCCGCGCTCATCCTCGTCCTGGGCGGATTCGCGGCCGTCACCCTCCTCTACCGCGGGTCCGCGCCTGAGAAGGAAATCACCGCTGCCACGCTCGGCGAATCGCTCTCGCAGCGCCTCGTCCGGGAGCATTCCCCGATCATCGGTCCGCGCGAGGCGCGGGTCACGATCGTCGAGTTCTTCGACCCCTCCTGCGAGGCCTGCCGCGCCATGTATCCGGCGGTGAAGGAGATCATGGCCCGCTACCCGAACGACGTGCGGCTGGTCCTGCGCTACGCGCCGTTCCATCCGGGCTCCGAGGAGGCGGTGCGGATCATGGAGGCGGCGCGGACGCAGAACGTCTACGTCCCCGTGCTGGAAGCCCTGCTCGAGAGCCAGCCGCAATGGCATGATGGCGACATGCGGAGTGCCTGGACGGCGGCGGCGGCGGCCGGACTCAACGTCGAGCAGGCCACCGCCGCGCTGAATTCGCCCGACGTCACGGCCACGATCCGGCAGGATGTCGCCGATGGCGAGGCCGTCGGCATCCGCGGCACTCCGACCTTCTACGTCAACGGCCGCCAATTGACCGACTTCGGGCCTCAGCAGCTCGAGGACCTCATCCGCTCCGAGGTGCAGGCGTCCAGCCGCTGATCTGCAGGGCATTCACGTCTCGCGTCGGTGCAGCGTCCCCGCGTCGCGCCGTCGCTGCATTGCGCCCGTGGCCGACGTCGCCGCCTCGATCGTGGCGCTTGGCACTCGGACCATATCACCTGACTTTCATGTATTGACCTTGTAGTGGCTACAGGGACGATAGGGATTGCCGCTTACGAGGATGGGAGTGGCAGTATGGCACGAAGCAGCGATTTCGTCCCCGCACTGGGCTGGCGATCTTTGACCCCGCTCTATGACGGGACGGTCCGGTTGCTGACCCGCGAGCGAAGATGGCGCGGAGCGTTCCTCGCGCAGATCTCGACCGGCGCCGGCGAGACCATCCTGGACGTGGGCTGCGGGACCGGCTCGCTCGCCATCCTAATGAAGCGGGCGGCGCCGCAGGCGCGCGTCGTCGGATTGGATCCCGATCCGGAGATCCTGGCGCGCGCCCAGGCGAAGGCGGAAGCGGCGGGCGTCGAGATCGAATGGCGCCGGGGGTTCGCGCGCGATGCGGCTTCCCTCGACCTGCAAGTCGACAAGGCGGTGTCGAGTCTCGTCTTTCACCAGGTGCCCACCGCGGAAAAGCGCGCCGGGATTGCCGCGATGATCGACGCGGTGCGCCCCGGCGGCGAGGTCCACATCGCCGACTTCGCGCGGCAGCGGCGGTGGCTGATGCGGACGCTCTTCTCGGTGGTGGGGCTGGTCGATGGTCGCGCCAACACCCGGCCAAATGCGCTCGGTGCGCTCGAGGATATTCTAGGCGGGACCGATCCGCTCGCCGGCGAAGCCAACGGGCGCTTCGCGACGCCACTAGGCGAGATCAGCCTGTTCAGTTTGCATAAGGGTTCGGACGACGCGGCCCTGGCCGTGACCTGAGCGACGAGGAGGTTGGCGATGGAGCTTCCGGAGTTTGAGGCCGAGCGTCGCAAGGTCGTTCGCAACGGGCTTGCCGCAGCAATCTTCAGCGTCGCCATCCTAGCTGCCGCCTGTGCGGCATTGCCGCACAGGTTCGCCTTCCCGTCCGATCTGAGCGGCACGCTCGCCTACGCCCTTCAATGGGACATCGGGATCTTCGTGTGGGTTGCGGTGGCGATACGGATGGTCTCCCGCGGCCGCCTGCGCTCGGCGGACGACATTCGCGGCTCCGCCTTTTCACCGCCGAGCCCGAAGATCGCGGTCGAGAGCGCCTTCCTGCAGAACACTCTGGAACAGGCCTTCATCGCGGTGGGTGCTCATCTCGCCCTCGCCACACTCCCGCCGGGGCCGCACCTCTCTCTCATTCCTGCGGCTGTGCTGCTCTTCGCGATCGGAAGGATCAGTTTCTACCTTCTCTATCGCAACGGGGCCGGCGGCCGGGCATTCGGAATGGTGACGACGATGGTCCCGACGATCGTCATATATCTGTATGTCGTCGGCTCGTTGGCCGTGGGGACCATGTGACCACGGCCGGGCGCCTGATGCGGTGAGGCGTCTGCGCATGTTCCAGCAGCGTTGCAGATATGGTTCCGGGGGCGCCAACGACGGCCGCCAGGGGCGAATACCGACCATCGGGGCCAGATCAGTATCGTCGACGTCATCCCGGTCCTCGATCTCAAACACCCATAGTGGCCCATTCCCTGCTTGACTCCCCTCCCCGGTTCGCAACGATCCGGTTCGGGGGGAGGTCTGCTCGATGCCCAAGGTGGTCTATCTGACCGGCGCGCCGGCGGCCGGGAAGAGTTCGACAATGCGGATGCTGTCGGAACGCGTCCCGGGTCTGCTCGTGTGGGAGTATGGCGCACGGCTCACCGAGCACATTCGCGCCAGGGACGCGGACCTGGTCAATCAGGACGACCTGCGTTCGCGTTCTGCTGGGCTGGTGACACCGCAGGACGTCGCCGAGGTCGATGCGGCGCTCCTGGCGTATGTGGATGGTAACCGCTCCAGCAATCATGTGCTGATCGACAGCCACCCCGTGACCAAGGAGACCTACGGCTTTCGCATCACTCCCTTCTCTCTCGACCAGTTTGCGCAGCTCGCGCCTGACGAGATCTGGGTTCTATACGCCGGTCCCGAGGAGACAATGGACAGGATCGGGCGTGATCCGGCGGGGCGCCCGCAGGTCACCTCGGAGGAGGCGAGGATGCACACCATGCTCCAGGCGTCGGTGGCTGCGACATATGGCATGTCCATTCGCTGCCCGGTCTACATGTTCGATACCCAAGGTGATCGTGGTGATCTCGCCGACCTTCTGGCGGGGCGGCTTTCTTGATGGGATTGCTGGGCTGGGTGCGCGACCTGATGAGCGGCGAGGACGCCGCTGAGGTCGCGCCGCCGCCGAAGCCGAGGCCGCCGCAGGAGCGCCGGCGTGTGGACCTCCGCAAGGCGATCAACGCGGTGTCGGACGTGGTGCAGAATCGCCCGAGGCCGCTCAGGGTGTTCGATCAGATCCACATGAAGACCGGCGACATGGTTCTGCAGAGCGAGACGATCGCGGACTGGTCGGACGGGAAGCGCCTTGCCTTCATCGGCGACGGGGACGCCATCAGCGTCTGTATCGCCTACCTCCAGGCGCGCGGGGTCCTTGACTTCGGACCCTCCCAGATCACCGTGTTCGACTTCGACGAGCGGACCGTCGAGGCGGTGATGAACTTCGCTGACCGCGAGCGCATCACCAACCTTGATGCGCGTCTTTACAATGTCCTGGACGCGATCGAGCCGGACCGACCCTACGCCTGCTTCTATACGAATCCACCCTGGGGTGCGTCCAACAACGGCGAGAGCGTCAACGTCTTCGTCCAGCGCGGGATCGAGGTGACTGGCCATGTCGGAGAGGGTGTCGTCGTGATCGCCGACGACGACGACCTTCCGTGGCCGAAGGAGGTGCTGGCGAGCGTCCAGGGTTTCGCGGCGAGGCACCGCTTCTACGTCTCGCGGATGCAGCGCAAGCTGCACGAATATCACCTCGATGACGCGCCGGAGCTGAAGTCGTGCAACCTCTACCTCGCCGCTCTTCCGGGCAACGCGTCACCCGGCCCGAGCCTCCCGATAACCGACCCGCTTCGGCTGGAGAACTTCTACGGGCTGTCCCAGCCGCCCACGGTCCGCTACGTTCGGGCGAGAAAGCGGCTCGACTATGGCGTGGCCCACGAGGATGAATACGAACTGGAGTTGCTAGAAAGTGGCCGTGAACGAGATCATTAGGCCCGGGTCGGGCGTGCTGTTCATGAAGATCGGCACCCACGCGAACGAGAGCCTCGCCGACATCATCGCGCGCAAGACCCGGGAGATTCGAGATGCGGGTTTCGGGATGTGGGGCTACGGCGGCAACACCTGCCATCCGGCTTCGATGGTGCAGCCCTTCGCGAGGACCTTCGCCGGTCGGGGGCGGACCATCCACCTGTGCATGGAGGAGATGAACTCCAATCACTTTGGCGAGGGTGTCGCCCGCGAATATTCGGTCGACGGAACCACCTGGCAGGAGATTCCCGAGGCGATCGAGGTCCGCGGCTCGCGATATGCCCTGGTGATCGAGGATCTGCACGAGGAGAAGTTCCAGCTTCCGCTGGACCAGACGCGGGTCCCGGTCGGGCCGAGCACCGGGCGCCTTGGCAGCCGCTACATCCAGGGCCGCGTCGACAAGGCGTGCCTCGAGGTCCTGGAGGCGCCCGAGCTCTCGAACGATGCGGATCCGCGCATGATCGGCATCGACATGGTGGCGACCCTCCGGGACCCTTACGCGGTCTTCCTTCGCGGCGAGCGCTGACTTAGGCGGCGAGAGCAGAGAGGTCCGTCCCTGGGAGGAGTGTTCCGGGGGCAGTGCGACCAAGATCGCCGGAATAGCTTGCTAGCGCCGCCAGCACGTCCTCGTCGGAGGGTTGGGCCTCCCGTCCACAGCCGAGGCAGAGCGCGAGCGCCCGGTCCGCCGTGGGCTCCGCGCAGACGGCCTGGCGGACCCGGGCACTACCGACCCGAGCTACGATCTGCGCCACGAGCTGCTCGAGGCAGGCGATCCGTCCTTCGGCGAGATGCCTCGCGACCTCGGAGATGGCCATGACCGCGCGCTTGTCGCCGGTGATGAGCAGGCAGCAGGCCCTGCAGGCGAGCATTGCCACCAGCTGGCTCTCGCCGCCATCGAGTTCGAGATCGACGCGGCTCGCCTCGGCTTCCAGCTGGGCCGCGAGGGCGATTTCGTCCGCGGTAGGCTCGAGGAGGGTAGTTCGCGCCAGCAGTTCTTCGAACGCGGCCAGCGCCCGGGCCGGGTCGGCTAGTCGACGGTCCCGCTCGATGCGGCCGCGCACGACGAATCGTCCGACTCCGAGCATGCCCAGCGTGGCATCGTCGGCGGGGATGGCGGCGAGCATCTCGTCGACGAGCGAATAGCGGGCGACCTTGAGGATCACGTCGTTGTCGAGCAGGATCTGCTCAGTCATTGCTGCCGATCATGACGTTGCGCAGATAGTGCGCGGCCTCCTCCCCGAGGATCTCCCAATCGAGCTCGGCATCGGCGATGCCGTTGACCTCTCTCCACGCCGGCTTGGGTGCCCCGTAGATGAAGCTGAGTGCGGACATGGCGACCGGCCAGGCACGGCGCTGATGCGCGAGGCATAGCGCCAGGGTGCCGGGTTCCACGGCATTCGGACCCGCGGCCTCCAGCACGGCGGCGGCAAGCGTCGGGGCGTTGAACCGGTCGAGGTTGGTCTGGATGTCCGGCTCTGGCGAGCCGGTGAGCAGGGTCAGGGCGAACCGGTCGGCCTCGTCCTCCTGGTCATCGCCATCGCGGACGAGGGCCGGATCCTTCAGGTCGATGAGCGCCGGCGCATCGACGAGATGTCCCAGCATGACGTGACCGAGCTCGTGCGCGAGGGTGAAGGCGACCGGGGCCGGATAGCTGGCGTCCCGGCCTAGCAGGATGGCGAAGCGGCCCTCCACCTTGACGACCATGGCGTGCATCGACTTGGCCTCCAGCGGGAAGACCCGCAGGTGGATGACCGGGATGCGCATGGCCCAGCAGGCGGCGATCAGCGATCCGAGATCAACGAAGGGGGAGCCGGCGAGGATGGCCTCGCGCAGGACCTTCGCCTCCTCGAAGCGCGTTGGCGGCGCGGGTGTGGCCCGTAGGAGGAGACGGCCCACGGACATGCCGAACGACGTGAGCGCGGCCTTCTGGGCCTCGTCCTCGGCCGACAGGTGCTTGAACCTCGCCTCGTCGTTCCAGACGAACTCGACCCGTTCGCCGAGGAGGGGTGCCGGTTCGAGCCCCAGCCGTCGCGCGAGCGCGAAGCGTAGCTCGGCACGGCCCGAAGGGGATGATTCAGCTTCGTCGGTCCACCATGACGGCCATGCCGCCTTGATCGCGGCCCGGCTGATGCCGGCCTGCCGCAGACGCCTGATCAGACTGTTCCTGTCGCCGGCCACCGATCCCCCTGCGCCGACTGCCTAGCATACCGCGATTCCCACGCGAAGTGCCGCGTCAGAGCAACTGGCCGGCGCTTCCGTCCTCCTGCGAAGGACCGACCCTTATCCTTGCGACGGCTGCGCACCATTCGGCGATGCCCCGTCCCGAAATCTTCGACACAAGATCGAGCTTGGCCGCGTCGAGTTCGACGGGGTCCGTCAGGCGCACCCAGTAGCTGTCCGTCAGCCAGGCGGAGATGTTGGCCTCGTAGTCGGTCGCCGGCGCGTCCTCTTCCACGCGGCGAAGCAGCGCGGTCACCTGCGATGCCCCGACCGGGGCGCCGGTCCCTCCGGCATTCCGGAACGCGCTGGGATCGAATGGAATGCCTCGCTGGATGTCCAGCGGCTCTTCGGACCGGCACATCAGCGCGTAGTGGGTGCGCTTGGCGCCTCCGGCGCTGTCGCCGCGGCTGGTCACCAGCGCTCCCGCCGGCAGCGGCCGCTCCGCTCCGCGCGAATCCACATACCGGCGCCAGGCTACGGTCCGCGCCGGCGCCACGTCGACCATCTTCGGGCGCGACTTCATGACGGAGAAGATCGCACGGACGGGCACGGACGCCCTCGCGAGCACGTTCGTGAGCAGCGCCGGCGGATTTCCTACGCCCCAGAGGAACATGCCGTCGCACGCTTGGCGCTCCAGTTCCTTGCGCGCGACGATGGCCTCGAGCGCCTGGCCTGCCTCGGCCTGCATCCGTGACCAGCAGACATATTCCTCGCGCGCGAGCAGCGCGGGCTCCTTAGGCCGGCAGGAGAGCGAAGCGTCTTGCATGAGCATGTTCATGTCGTGATTCCCTTGGGACACTTCTCGCACCCGCGGTTTGGGCTCTCAACGGCCGGATCGTCGTCCGCGACGAAAACGGTGGACGTTCGTGTTGACGCCCTGTGCATAACCCGACCTGGCACCGACAACCTCAAATGGGCTTTATGTTCCCTATATGTTCTAGCACGTCGCCAAGCCGTTGTCGCCTCCTGTGCGCGGGAGATTGGTGATTGCTCTGCAAGCCCACCGAGACACGCATGCATTGCGGACTCGACCTCCTCCCATCCGCATCCCTATGGTTGGCCGCGAGAGTAACGCGACGCGGGGCTGTTCGGCGGAACATGAAGATCGGGGAGCTTGCGAGGGTCACCGGCACCAAGGCCGAAACTGTTCGCTATTACGAGCGGATCGGCCTGCTGCCGAAGCCGGGTCGGACCGACGGAAACTATCGCGACTATGGCCCCGCTGATCAGGAGCGGCTGTCCTTCATTCGGCATGCGCGTGGTCTGGGCTTCGACATCGCCGACATCCGCTCGCTTCTGGACCTGGGGGAGGACCCCGGTCGCGAATGCGCCGACGTCGATCGGATCGCCACCGGCCATATGGTGGCGGTCGAGCGCAAGCTGGCTCAGCTCGAGAAGCTGCGCGACGAGCTCGCGCGCATGATCGGCCAGTGCCGCAGAGGTCGTATCGCCGACTGCCGCGTCATGCAGTCCCTGGGCGATCACGCGCTCTGCGACGGCGATCATTAGCCTGCTTCATGATCGTCTTGGGATCAGCCCACATCGGGTGACTCAGCCAACGCTGAACTGCCGCCGCATCGGCACAACCAGGTTCTCGATTAGGGTCGATCGGTCCAGCCGTAGCGCGGCGCGGGCGATGCTCACGACCATGGGGCGTCGTTCGCCGTGGCCCATGTGACCCAGTCGAGAAAAACATCTACCCGTCGGGTGTTTCATCCTTCGCCACCGGAGACCTCCGGCATTTGTTCAATTCGCACTGCAGGTCATCGCACACGTCGGCGCAACCGTCGCAGCAGTCCTTGACGAGGAAGACCGTGAGCTGGCGGACGGCGTCGGTGACCGCGCTGTAGAAGATGTTGCGGCCCGCCCGCCGCGACTTCGCGAGCCCGGCGTGCGACAAAATCGTCAGGTGGGCCGACATCGTGTTCGCCGGCGTCCCCGTCCGCTCGGCGAGCTCGCCGGCGGTGAGCCCAGCGTCGCTCGCGCGCGCCAGCATCGAGAAGACCGCTAGCCTGGTCGGCTGCGCAAGGGCGCTCATGACGGCGATGGCTCTCATATTTTCCATTCCTCTAGAATAATCGAGCGGCGCGCCTGCGCAATGGTCCGGCATGCCCCTCGCCCCATGCACCGGAGGAGGAAATGATTCAGAACGAGACAACGCCTTTATAATTCCATGTCCCTAGAACTATTGAAAGGTCCAATCCTTGTAGCTATTACAGGGTTTGCAGCTGGCCCCTGTCACTGGTCGGCTGTCTCGATCTAGGCGGCGAGGAGAAGCCAGATGAATGCGATGGATATGGTCACCCGTGGCGGGGCTCCTGCCCGGTCGGCGGTGCAGGGATGCTACGAGGATCCGCTGGAGGAGGATGTCGCCGGCGACCATGCCATCACCGCCACGCGCCGCGGGCTGACGCGGCTGGCGTTGGTGGCGACCGAGGTCGGTGCGCGTTTTCAGCGAGAGGCCGAGGGTCTCGACCCGATGGGGTGGATGCTGGCGCCACGTCGCCTTTTCGGCGGCTCGACCGCCATCGAGGCGTGCCTCGGGCGTGAAGGCTTCATGCGCGCCCTCCTGCTCCATGGACTGTCGCTGGGCCTCGACGCCGAGCCATCGCGGTTCGATGCCCTGCTCTGCGACACGCCGGGCGACTTGGGCGGGGGCTTCTGGGAAGGTGGCGAGGGCTCCGGCGGTCAGCCGGGCCGCCCCGTCGCGCGCCGCCACCGCCTCTACAGCGCCATGATCGTGATCGCCCGCGGCGGCGAGATCGTCCACCTCTTCCACGCCTCGATCGCCCCCGCCGCCTCGGTCGTCCGCGAGCGCATCCGCGCCCGGTTCGGTGCGGTCGCCGCCGCGCAGGCCGAGATCCAGGTCGGCGTCGATCTGGGCTGTCCCGCTACAATCGGGATGCTGCCGCCCGCATTCCGCCTGATGGTGGAGCGCGGACGCCGCGTCCGCTGGTCCACGATGACCGGCCTGGATGTCACCGTCGAGCATCGCATCCCGTCCTGATCCCGGCGCCATCCGCAGCAGTCCGATCGGGTCGAGACAGGATTGGGAGAATGAACATGGCCATCATGGAGATCACCGGCGTCACGGCCGGCGAGGTGGACGAAGACGTCCGCATCCTGCGCCGGCTCGAGGTCAAGGAAGGCCTCACCGGCAGGGGTGTCGACGAGGGCGCGTCCGTTTGCGTGGTCGTCGACGTCGAGACGACCGGCCTGGACCACGAGAATGACGCGATCGTCCAGTTCGCGATGAGGCGCTTCCGCTTTGACGCGGAAGGCGTGATCACCCGCATCGGCGCGTCCTATGCCTGGTATGAGGATCCTGGTCGCCCGATACCGGCCGGGATCACCATGCTGACCGGCATCGGCGATGACGATGTCGCTGCCCGGCGCCTCCCCGACAACGACATCGTCAAGGCGCTGACCCGCGCCACGATCTTGGTCGCGCATCACGCGGATTTCGACCGCAAATGGGTCGAGCGGCGCTTTCCCGCCGCTGCCGGCCTGGCCTGGGCCTGCTCGATGGCGGATGTGCCATGGGAGCGGCACGGGTTCGACGGACGCAAACTCGGCTTCCTCGGAATGCAGGCCGGCTTCTTCTACGAGGCCCACCGCGCCGATGCCGACGTCGATGCGGTCGTCGCCCTGCTGGGCCACCGGTTTGGCGATGGACGATCCGCGCTGTCGGTGATGATCGAGAATGCGCACGCGGACAGCTGGTTCGTGCGCGCTTGGGGCGCGGCCTTCGAGGTCAAGGACCGCCTGCGCGCGCGTGGCTACCGCTGGAACCCCGACGAGAGGGTCTGGGGCAAGGAGGTTCGCGAAGGCGACCGCCAGAGCGAGGAGTTCTGGCTGGCCGCCAACGTCTACGCGGCCGAGGCCAAGCCGCGCGCTCTGCAGCCGGCTTTCGAGCGACGCACCCGCTGGCAGCGATACGCCTGACCCGGGGGAGCCGGCCCTGCCCCGCTCCAGCCGCACACCTCACCACCGATAATTGAAAGGAAAATGTAGTGGCCAAGAAGCGGAGCAGTCCGAGCCAGGCCCAGCGCCGCAGCAAGCCCGCAGGGGCCGTCGTGCCGGCATGGGATGTCGACCGCACCCAGCTCGCCGGGGCGTCCTGCTCCGGTGACGGCTCCGTCGTCAGGGAGAAGGACGTGACGATGGTGGTTGGCCAGCCCTACGCCATGGGCGCTCGCTCGATCGTCGCCGATGCGGCCTACTACGTCGGCGCCGGCAGGGCCGGACGCGAGGCCCGCCTCGGCGGCGCCGACAAGGTCGCCTGGCGGGATCCGGCGACGGGATATGAATGCATCATCATGCGGGATGAGCCGCGCGGCCATCTGAGCGGCTACGTCGCTGTCCCGACGGACCATCCGCTCCATGGCTTCGACCACGACGCGATCCCGGTCGAGTTCGACATCGAGGTGCATGGGGGCCTGACCTATTCGGCGGTCTGCGACGAGGGACCGAACCCGCGGAGGGTGCTGATCCGGGAGGCTCGCCGCATTTGCCACGTGGCGCCGCCGCGCTACGCTACCGGTTACCGGGCCGGGCACGACCAGGCCTGGTGGCTCGGCTTCTCCTGCGACCATGTCTACGACATCGTGCCGCTCGACCGGGACGACCGGTCGCGCTTCCTGGGCCACGAGACCGGTGCCACGTTCAGGGACGAGGCCTACGTCTATGACCAGGTCGTCGACCTCGCCGCCCAACTGCGCGCCATCGCCGACGGCGCGCCCAAGCCGGTGCGCACCGGCGTGGCGCCGCCGCCGCTGGGCCTCGATCCGAAGAGGGCGGGCTGACCATGATCGGGTCGACAGGCATCGAGGGGGTCCAGCCCTGGGGATGGTGGCTGCGCGTCAGGAACGGCGTCATCGAGGACACGGACGGCCGGCAGTGGCGCGGCGTCCGCCAGGCGTTTTGGGAAGGCCATCTGCGCTTCCCGTCCACGCATCTCGCGCCCGAGCAGTCAGAACTGCTTCTGCGCGTCCTGGCGTCGATCGAGCGGCATTGGATCGGTCCGGAGGAGACGATGCACGACCTGTTCTGCGGCGACATGCTCTTCTGGCGCTTCTACCAGTGCTGGCTCTCATCAATTGGCCTCGTGGAGGAGCGGAGGGGCGCCACCTCGTTCACCTCGCCCCTCACCGATGAGGGCCGGTCGGTCCTCCTCATGCTCCAGGCGACCCGCGAGCCGGAGTGGATCAACCTCCCGTTTGGCCGCGTTCTCAAGGCGGTGCGTCAAGCGGACCGGACCGGGGCCGACGACGAGCGGGAGCAGGCGCTGCGCATCTTCGAGCGTGCCGTCACCGACCTGCCATTCCTGTTCGCGCGCGAGACCATCAATGGGCTGCACATCGTGACGCTGACCGGGCTGGACGCTAACGCCCGGATGCCTCTGCGCAAGGTCGTTTGGAGCCTATCCTTTCCGGAAGCCCGGCTGCGCGACGACTTCTTCGGATGGCTGGCGGATCGCGTCAACCGTTGGGCCGACTGGGGAGGGCTCGCCTATTCCAGGGGTGCGGACGCGCTATCGCAGCACCTGCTAGCACTCCTTGCAGTTGGCATGCAGGATCGGCCGGAACTTTGAAGCCGCTGCTTGCCCGCTCCTGCCCGACGATCGTTGGAGGCCGACTGGTGGTCGAAGGCAAGGTCCGTGCCGGCGCCCTCGATGTCGACCGACCTGGCCCCCACCGCCGTGAGCACCTGCAGCAGCCAGGCCGCCGTGAAGCGTCCGCGCGAGATCTTGTTGCGCAGGTTCGGCACGTTCTCGGTGACGCCCAGGTCCGCGAGGCGGTGGACGAGCTCATCGTGCGTGACGCCGCCGCGGATGAGTTCGTTGCGGATCATCTGCTTGGCCCGAAGCTCCCAGCCCTGTCCCTTGAGAGGCTTTCGGTGCCTGCGGTTCTGGGACTTCGAAATGCGGCTCGAAATCGACATGCAAATTTCCTCCTCATATGGATCTCAGATCTCTTGCAATGCAAGGAAGCACCTACAGCAAACTACGATTGGACTACGCCTCGGGTATCGCCAGATGGTCTCTGGCGGCTGAGCGCGAGCGCTCCGGGCCATAGGACGGTCGAACCAATATCTAGAGCGCAGGTCGGTTGCACATCCGCTCGCCAGCGGGCCGGGCTCCCGCTAGGACGAGGGTAATACACATTTATGTAGTTTGTAGTTGACTTCGTATGTCACTGATGGGACTTTCGGCTAATGACCAATGACGATTCGGGACCGAACGACGTAGACACCGTGACCCTCAGGAGGAGCGACGTGCTCGCGAGGCTTGCGGCTTTGACGTCCACGCACGCGGACCTCGTCGGCCGCGCCGCGGAGGTCGCGCGGGCGATCGAGGTCGAGAAGGCGTTGCTTCGCTACTTCCCCGCCGCGGGCGGGGACGGCGCCGCGCGGCCGCGCACGATCCGGGAGATGCTGAAGGTGGTGATGGCGGAGGCCGGAGAGCCGATCCGCATCCGCCAGATGAGTGACGCGATCCAGGAGCGATTCGGCGTGAGCGTCGCGCGGACGAGTATCTCCCCGATCCTCAGGAAGATGCTTCTCCGCGGCGACGTCGAGCACATCGGGGACAAGTGGACACTTGCCGGCCCAGCGACGCCGAAGGGAAGCCAGGAGTGATACGGGGATCGTCCGCGCCAACGGACGATCCCCGTGAACCGCGTGGTCCGATGATCGCGCTTCAACCGAGCCTGCCAGGCCAACAGGTGAAGGAGACGACTATGACCTGATCCCGGTGCGGCGAAGCACAGGACGTCCATTGCAGCCGCGAACACGATCGCACGCGCCGGTCCTGCGGGTCAAGGCGCTACCGCCGCGCTGTTGCGGCGGGCGGTGTCCTGCGCCTGTTGAATGTCCGCCCCTGCCCGTCGCCCCTACCTGAGCCATCCGCCTGACCGGCGGGGACACATCAACGGACGGGTGACGCCCGGCACCTTGGAGGCGCCGCGGCGTGCACCGTCATGCGCGAGTGAAAATGATGGATAAGCACACCTATCGCGCCGACGTGAAGTCGGCGATCGAACGCGTCTTTCGGCGCTACGACCGCTCCGGCCCCCACGCCTGGCCCGTCTCCGGCGTCCCCGCGGCGGTCGTTGGAATGGACGAGCTCACCACCCTCGTGAGTTCGGTGGTCGCGAGCTACGGCGGCGTCCGCTCGGACGCGGCCACTGGCATGGTGCCGGGGCTCCCGCGCCCCGTCCTGGGCAGGGCCGCGGTGCCGTCGGATACCTTGGTCCGCCGCCACGACGTTCGGGGGAGGAAGTGATCATGGGCCGCCGCCGCATCACCGAGAGGCGCATCAGGCGCATGCTGAGGGAGGGCCGCGGGAGCGGCCATGGGGCCGACTACAGGCCCTTCATCAGGGTCGGCGACTTCTCCTCCTCCGGCCGGGTCCACCGCGTGAAGAGCCAGACCCATGGCCGCGTCGTCCACCTGATGTCCGACATGGAGCTCGACGTCTTCCGCAAGTTCGACGAGCGCGGGGACGTCGTGGACATCCGCGAGCAGTTCCCGCTCTGCCGCGCCGAGACGCTGGTGATCGCGGACAGGCTCGGTGTGCGCCACCCGGCGGCCAACGGTGTGGACGTGCCGGTCACGACCGACATGGTGGTCGACTTCACGGGCGGCCGCCGGGTCGCGATCGCGGTCAAGCCGGCTGGCGAGCTGGGCAAGCGTCGCGTCCTCGAGAAGCTCGAGTTGGAGCGCCAGGCCTGGAGCCATCGGGGTGCCGAATGGAGGCTGGTCATCGGCTCCGACGTCAGCCGCGCTGAGCGCCTGAACATGCAGGAGCGTGCCACCTGGGCGTTCCTGACCGGCGTGCGCTCGCCCAACGCGATCGGTTGGGACGAGTGTGCGGACGTCATGCTCGTCGAGTTGGCGAGCGCCGTCGCCGGCCGCGTCGTCGACCTGTGCAAGGCCGTCGAGGGCATCCACGGCTGGGTCGCGGGCACGGCGCTGTCCGCGCTGAAGCGCCTGCGCGCGCGCAACCTCGTCGAGGTGGCTGGCAATGCGCGCTTCGATCCGTTCGGTCCGGTCAGCCAGCTCGTTCTGGTTGGCGAGGGCTGACCAGGTGTTCGTCGTCCACGACGTGATCGACACCAAGAGTGCCTACGGACGCCTGAGGGTGGTCTGGACCAATAGGATTCAGGCGACTGTCGCCGTCGTGGACGCGGACGACCCGAAGTCCTGGCCCGAGCTTCACGTGGTCGAGGACCTGAAGCGCCTCGCGCTCGAGAACCACTGGGTCTTCGAGGCGGGCGCGCCTCCCCTCTACGTGGACGATGCCGTCTATCTCGCCGGGATCGCGCCGGAGAACAGGCACAAGCGGCAGGCGCACCTGACCGCGCGGGACGCGGATTGGGAGGTGCTCGGGCCGCTCATCCGTGACGCCGGCATGTTCGTTTCGGCAACCCGCGCCGGCCTCGTTGCCGACGCCGCGAGATCCCTCGGCGTTACCACCACCACGGTCCGCACCAAGCTGCTGCGCCTGTTCCATGGCGGCATGGTCCCGGGCGCGCTGCTGCCCGGTTACGCGAAGTGCGGCGCTCCCGGCGAGCCGCGCCCGGTCGGGCCCGGGGGCGCGAAATCCGGCCCTAAGCCCGATCCGAAAAGGGCCCGTCCCAAGGGCGTGCCGATCACCGGCGAGCTGAGGCGCCTGTTCCGCATCGGCTTCGACTGGTTCGAGGACAATGACGGGCAGACGCACGCCGCCGCCTATTGGCATGCGATGCGCGTCGGCTTCCACGCCGACGTCGAGCAGCTGATCGCGAAGTTCGGCCCTAGGCCGCCCTTCGAGGAGTGTGAGAAGGTCGGCATGCCGCGTCTCGAGCAGTTCCGCTACCACTGGTCGCGCGAGCGCAAGCGCGTCGAGGCGATGCGCAAGCGAATGGGCAAGAGGCTGTTCGCGCTGCGCAAGCGCGCGATCGAGCGGGACTCCACCGGCGAGGCCACCGGCCCCGGCGATATGTACCAGATCGATGCCACCGTGTTGAACGTCTACACGCGGTCGCGCAGGAACCGTCGCAAGCTCGTCTGGCGCGCGACCCTCTACGTCGTCGTCGACGTCTGGTCCCGGCTGATCGTCGGATTCGCGCTGTCGCTCGACCCGCCTTCCTGGCTCGGCGCGATGGCGGCGCTCGCCAACGCGATGACTGACAAGGTCGCGTTCTGCGCCGAGCACGGCGTCAGCATCACGCCGGACCAATGGCCCTCGCGCCATCTTCCTGGCAGCATCGTGGGGGACAAGGCCGAGATGGCCCGTGCCGGTGTGCTGGGTCTCATCGAGCGCCACGGCGTCGGGATCGCCAACCCGCCGAGCTACCGCGCGGACTGGAAGGGCATCGTCGAGCGCCGTTTCGGCATGATCGACGAGGCGATGCGTCCGTTCACCCCCGGTTTCGTCCATGTCGACTTCCGGGAGCGCGGAGCCGAGGACTACCGGCTTAAGACCGTGATGACGCTGGACGAGCTGCA
The DNA here is from genome assembly GCA_002344055.1 of Sphingomonadales bacterium UBA2369. GTDB lineage: Bacteria > Pseudomonadota > Alphaproteobacteria > Sphingomonadales > Sphingomonadaceae > Allosphingosinicella. Next base: position 273,284 of record DDTH01000014.1, on the reverse strand, counting down.
CCGCCAGGTGATCCGCTCCATCCTCTACTACAACAACTTCCACCCGCTCGCATCCTACCCGCGGCTCCCGGCCATGAACGAGGAGCACGTCCCCTCCGTGCCCAATGACCTGTGGACCTGGGGTGTCGGCAGCTGCTCCGGCATCCCGCGCCAGCCGGACGAGGAGTCGGTGCGCTTCTCGCTCCTGGAGCGCGAGACGGCGACGGTCTGCCGGGACGGCATCCATTTCCACGGGTGCATCTACATCTGTCAGAAGGCCATCGATGACGATTGGCGCGAGAAGGCCCGGGACCAGGGCCGCTTCGCCTGGCCGATCAGCTTCGACCGGCGCACGACCGACTTCATCTACGTCCACGACCCGGACTCGCCCAAGGGCTTCCAGGTTGCCCAGTTGGTGTCCGACCGTCGGGCCAAGACCTCGCACTGGGAGATCGAGGACGAGCTCCGCGACGAGTCCGACATCCAGGCGCGGCAGACGGTGGTCGCCGGCATCGGCAAGGTCGACCACGACCACGGTGCCGCGGACGAGGCCGGGCGAGCGGAGGCTGCGATGGCCGAGACGCCTCCTGCTGCGTCGAACGCGGCGGAGGTCTCGAACATCCGCGGCAACACGGCCAACGAGCGCGAGCACGACCGGCTCGAGCAGCTGGCCGACTATCACCGGCCGATGATCGGCGACCTCGACCGGTCGCCTCCGAGGCTCCCGTCGGCCCTGCCGGTGTCGAAGCAAGCCGCCGGGGGACCGGCCAACGACGATCACGCGCGGCCGAGCATGCGCGATCGCATGAACAGGAGGAAGTGACGTGATGGACTACAATTCGACCGATGGCTGGAATGGCGGCGACATGCTGATCGCAGGCCGCGACGACCCGCCCATCTCCACCACGGGGATTGCGACCGCACGGATCGCGACGGGACGCTCGATTGGGGCCAGCCCGCCCGCGGCGGAACCGACCGAAGGTGTCGCCGCCGCAGCCATGGCCGACGACCTTCCCGCCAATGACGTGCCGGACGGCTGGTTGCCGGAGCTGTGGCGCAACCCCTTCACGCGCGTGCTCGGCCCGCCGCTCGAATGGGCCGAGGCACATGACGAGCTGGTGGTCGAACCCGAGCGCAGCGAGGCCGAGCGCGAGCTGTCGCACACCCTACGACGTTACTGCGTCCTGCGCATTTTCGACGCGGTCATCCCGGTGGAGGCGCAGGTCGATCTGGCCGAGCGCATCGGGATGGTGATCCGCCAGGGATACAAGGCCCGCGACCCCGCGCGCGGCACGCATCGCCCGGCGCTGCTCGCAAGTGCAGCGGCGATCCAGAAGCTCGCTGGCGGCGCCGACGTCGGGGAGGTGAAGTCTTCCATGCCCGTGCTGACGCACAGCCATCCGGTCGCGTTCGCGCTGATCGGCGATCCCGGCACCGGCAAGACGACGATCACGCGCAGGACCCTTGCCAGGATCCCGCAGGTCGTCGAGCAGAGGCTCGCCTACGCCATTATCAAGCAGGTGGTCTGGCTGGAGGTCCAGTGCCCGTCGACCGGCGGGCGCAAGCAGCTGTGCATCGCCGTCCTGGCCGCGTTCGATCGCCTGCTCGGCACCCGCTACGCCGAGCGCTTCGGGGCCGAGGGGAAGCGCGTCTCTGGAGATCAGATGATGCTGTTCGTGCAGCATCTGGTGACGCTGCACGCGGTCGGTCTGATCGTCATCGACGAGATCCAGCATGCCAAGCAGTCGACCGAGGGCGTCAAGCCGCTGATGAACTTCTTGGTGACGCTGGTGAATTCGCTGGGTGTGCCCATCATGCTGATCGGCACCAACGACGCGAGGTCGATTGTCGAGGGCGAATTCCGCGAAGCACGGCGGGCGTCGGGCCTCGGCCAGCCGAACTGGTTCCGCATGTCGCAAGGGGACGAATGGGACGATTGGCTGAAGGAACTCTGGCAATACCAGTGGACGGCCACGCCGACCGAACTCACCCCCGAGATCAGCGAGGCGATCTACGACGAGAGCCAGGGCATCATGGACCTCGCGGTCAAGCTCTACGTCCTGGCGCAGATGCGGGCGATCAGCCGCGGCGAGGTCTATGGTGGGGATGAGTTTCTCGACGCCGGGCATTTCCGCACGGTCGCGAGGGAGGAATTCGCGCTCATCGCCCCGATGATCACCGCCCTGCGGGACAATCGCGAGGATTTGCTGGCCGGCTACGCCGATCTTGAGCCACTTCACCAGCATGTCGAGCGGCTCCTCTGCCAGGAGACGGGTCAGTCCATGCGCGACCTGCGCTACCTGCGGGACTTGAAGCAGCGGATCGCGAACGCTGAGGAGGACGCGCGTAACGAGCCGTGGCTCCGGCTGAAGGCGAGCCTGATCCAGCGCGGCCACGCTCAGGACGCGGTGGAACGGGTCGTGGCCGAGGCCGAGCGGCGGGTTGGCATCGACGATCTTGTGGCCATGGTCGAGGTGGTCAACGACCTGCTCGCTGCGGAACCGAAGCCGAGGCCGGAGAAGGTCCGCAAGCCGGCGAGGTCGAAGGTCGACCTGCCGCCGGGCAGCATGCCGGCGTTGGTGGCGACGTCCGATGACCCCGTTGCGACGCTCCGCGCGTCCGGCATCGTCGTCACGCCCGACGAGGTGGCCGCCGGGTGACGACCGGCTGCTTCCCGGTCGCGATCGAGGGTGAGTTGCTCTACGGGATGCTCGGCCGTCACCGGCTGCTGTCGGGCGCGAGGACGGCGGCCGATCACTCGGCCGAGCTGTTCGGTCGACGCTCGGCCGTGGCATCGTTCGACCTGCCATGCCGGCTGGATGCGCTGGCGGCCCGCATTCCCGCTGCGGCGGGGCTTGGCGGGTCCGAACTGCTGTCGCACACGCTCTTCCCGTTCTACGCCGCATTCCAGAGCCAGGAGACGCGGGAGGTCGTCGAGCGAGACCTGCGGGCGAGCGAATCGTCGAACGCGCACCACCGTCTCGGGGTCGCGGCGTTCCGGATCCGCGCTGGCCAGGCACTGAGATTCTGCCCGGATTGCCTCGACGCGCAGCAGGAGGAACTCGGGATGGCCACTTGGCTCGTTGCGCATCAGCTTCCTGGCGTCGCGGTGTGCGCTCTGCACGGTGCTTGGCTGCGCGACAGCCTGGTGACGCGGGCGACCGCCGGCCGGCACGGCTACGTGTCACCGACCGAGGAGAACTGCCCTCGAGTTGCAGTGAGCATGGTTCCGCGCGCGGCTCCGGAAGCCACGTCGCTATTGCTGGACCTGGCCCGCTCGGCGGCCGCTCTGGCGCGGTCGATGCCTCCGGCCCGCCCGCTGGATCACTGGCGCAAGCACTATGCGGATCGTCTGGCCGCAGTGGGCCTGATGCGATCGCCGCGAAAGGTCGACCAGCCGACCCTCAACGCAGGGCTCCAGGCGCGTTGGTCGCCGGCCCTGCCCTTTCTGCCGGCGCCATGCTCGTCCTTCGGTGAGAGCGGCTGGGTCGCTGCGATGGTCCGGACGCACCGCAAGGCCATGCACCCGCTGTTCCACCTGCTGTTCGACGGCTTCATCTCCCATCTGGAACAGAACGGTATGCGGCCGGCGATCCCGGACATCGTCCATGTCGGAGGTGATCGGTGTCGTATCGCGCGCGACGTGCCAGCCGTGGACGACGCGATCCCGGAGGCTGAGTCTCGCCTAAGGGTGGATTGGGCGGAACTGAACAAGCAGCTGTGCGGCGAGATCCGGGCGGCGGCGGCGGACATCCGGGCGGCGGTCCCACCGCTGCGAGTGTCGAGGGCGGAGATCGAGCGCCGAGTCGCAAAGGTCGATTGGTTCGGCAAGCGGCGGCGCAAGTTGCCGGGGGCAATGCGCACTCTCGCCGAGGTGGAGGAATCGGTGGCCGCCTTCCGCCGCCGCCGTGCCGAGCATTGGATCGGGCGCCTTGGGCCGCGCTGCCGCGCTTGGGAGGTGATGCGGGCTGCCGGCCTAAGGTCGATGCACCTTCCCATGGTGCGGGAGGCCATGGAGGCGCGGCAGCGCCCGGCATCTTAGCGGAACCACCGGTCGTCCCGCGGGGCCAGGGTCGCGGCGATCGTGGGCGCTGGTGGCTATCGCCCAGTCTTGCGTCGGATACCGCGACTTTTTCACTCTTGAACGGCTCGGCTCGCCCCTTGAACCAAGAACTATGTTCGCCGGATCAGCTTCTCAGACAGCCAAGGACTATGTTCGGTAGGAAGAACTATATTCGGAACACAAAGACTATGTTCGTAGTGCACAGATGATCGCGGCGGCATACATGGCCTCACTCCACCGTCACGCTTTTCGCCAGATTGCGTGGCTGATCCACGTCCGTGCCCTTGGCGACGGCGACATGATAAGCCAGCAACTGCACCGGGATCGCATAGACCAAAGGCGCGATCAAAGGATGCACCTTCGGCATCTCGATCGTCGCCAGGCAGCCTTCGCCCGCCTCTGCCAGTCCTTCGGCGTCTGAAATCAGCACCACCTTGCCGCCGCGCGCGCGGACTTCCTGCATGTTGCTAACGGTCTTCTCGAACAACGGACCCGACGGCGCGAGCACGATCACCGGCACGGCCTCGTCGATCAGCGCGATCGGCCCGTGCTTCATCTCGCCCGAGGCGTATCCCTCGGCGTGAATGTAGCTGATTTCCTTCAGCTTCAGCGCGCCTTCCAGCGCCAGGGGATAATCGGGGCCGCGGCCGAGATAGAGCACGTCCCGGGCCGGCGCGATCAGATGCGCCATCGCCGCAATATCCTCGTCATGCGCCAGTGCCGCGTTCAAAGCGGCCGGCGCCTCGATCAGGTGGCGGACGATCTCGCGCTCTTCCTCGGCGTTGAGCTTGCCCTTCTTCAAGGCGAGATGCGCGGCCAACGCCGCCAGCACGGCGAGCTGGCAGGTGAAGGCCTTGGTCGAGGCGACGCCGATCTCCGGCCCGGCATGGGTCGGAAGCAGCAGATCCGCCTCACGCGCCATGCTGCTGGTCGGCACGTTCACGACGACCGCGATGGTCTGCCCGTTCGCCTTGCAATGTTTCAGCGCGGCCAGCGTGTCCGCGGTCTCGCCAGACTGGCTGATGAACAGCGCCAGCCCGCCGGGCGTCAGCACCGGATCGCGGTAACGGAACTCGCTCGCCACATCGATATCGACCGGCACGCGCGCAAAGGTCTCGAACCAATATTTGGCGACCATGCCCGCGTAGAAACTGGTGCCGCAGGCGACGATGGTGACGCGGTCGATGTTCGCCAGATCGAAATCCATCTGCGGCAGCGCCACGGTCTGCTCGAGCGGACGGATGTAGGAGGAGAGCGTCTGCGCGACGACGGTCGGCTGCTCGAAAATCTCCTTCTGCATATAATGGCGATACGGCCCCTTCTCGACCGCCGCCGCGGACACGCCGCTGGTCGTGATCTCGCGCTCGACCGGAACATTGTCCGCATCGAAAATCCGCGCGCCCTCGCGGGTGATGACCACCCAATCGCCTTCCTCGAGATAGGCGATCTTCTGGGTCAGCGGCGCAAGCGCCAGTGCGTCCGAGCCGAGATAAGTCTCGCCATCGCCATAGCCGACCACCAAGGGCGAGCCGAGCCGCGCCCCGATCAGCAGGTCCGGCTGCGCCCGGAACGCGATGGCCAGCGCGAACGCCCCGCGCAGCTGCGGCAGCACGTCGCGCACCGCTTCCTCCGGCGACGCTCCGGCCTCGATCCGCTCGGACACCAGATGCGCGACCACTTCGGTATCGGTCTCGCTCTCGAACCGCCGCCCGCGCGCCGCCAGGCCGTCGCGAAGCGGCTTGAAATTCTCGATGATGCCATTGTGCACCAGCGCCACTTCCTGCGTGGCGTGCGGGTGCGCATTGCTAGTCGTCGGCGCGCCGTGCGTCGCCCAGCGCGTATGGGCGATGCCGATCGTCCCCGGCGCCGGATTGCCAGCCAGTTCCTTCACCAGATTGCCGAGCTTCCCCTCGGCCCGCCGCCGCACCAGCGCGCCGCCTTCCACGGTGCACACGCCGGCGCTGTCATAGCCGCGATATTCCATCCGCTTCAGGCCCTCGACCAGCCGGTCCGCCACCTGATCCTTGCCGACAATGCCGATGATTCCGCACATGCGTTTATGCCTTCGAACTGACTTTATAGGGGATTCGGATGCCCGGCATCTCTGCCGGAAAATCCTTCGTATTGCGTGTCACGAGGATCCGCCCGGAAACCTGCGCGGACGCGAGGATGATCGCGTCCGGCGTCTTGAGCGATTTGCGCTGGTGCCGCAATGCCGCCGCCCGGCGGGCAATCTCCTCGTCGATCTCGCTCACGGCGAAGAGCCGCAGGAACGCCTCGGTTTCGACCGCCGCCGCATCGGGGGCTCGCGACATGACCTCGATCCACGTCATCCGGCTGATCCAGGCACGCGTGACGTTGCGCACCTCATTCCATGCTGCAGGGCGATTGTGCAGCATGTCGATGACGATGTTGGTGTCGAAAAAGCGCTCGCTCACGCCGCGCTGCGCTTCTTCTTCGGCGGCGACACGTCCGTCACGTCAGGCCATTCTCCCCGCAGCTTGCGCTCATAGTCCAGCCCGTCGACGGTGGAGCCGTGCCGCTCCCACAGCCCGAAATACTTCTCGAATCCCTGTTTCGATTCGGCTGCGATGTAATCGGCGACAGCCTCGCGAAGCACGGCCGCGCGCGACTTCCCATCGGCTCGCGCCAAGGCGTCGAGCCGGGCGACGTCTTCTTCCGGGATATCGACGAGGAATCGACCCATGATATGCTGATATCATATCATGATATCAAATCAAGTGATAAGCTATCTAGGTCGCCTCAGCCGCCGCATTGCGCGGCTACCTAGAAAATCGCGGAGGTTCTGCTGAAAGGCGCGCCTCAGGTCGAGACGGGCCTGCTCATCCTCGGCGGCTGATCCGGAGGGAAATGAAGGTGCGCTATTGCTGGCAGCGTCTACGGCCCAGCCGGTTGCGGGACCGCTCGGGCCAAACTCCCGGAACACGAACGCGGTCTGAATGCGCTTGCTCAATGCCGTTTTGAAGTGAGTGATAAACACGACATGCAGTTCGGAATAGCACTGCGCCGTCGAAGCGCTTTCGCGCGTGCCCGCCCCAATGTTGCGATCGATCCAGTTCGCAAACCGGGATTCCGCGGGAGCTGGATGGAAGATCACTTGGTGTCCGGCAAAACGCCCCGCTCCATCAAGCCGCAGCTCGTCAATGGCTTCGCTCTGGAAATTGCCGCCCGCCGTTTCGATCAGCATCTGCTGCGTGTTCTGACGCGGCAAAACCTCGCCTGCGGGATTGCGCTGGAGGATAGAGCGGGCCGTCGCCCCATGAAATACCGCGTACAGATGTGGCGTTGGCCAGACGTGAAGCTCACAGGCCGACGCCTCAGCCTGCGCTCCTGCCGCTGATGCTGGTAAAACGAGAGCCGCAAGTGCCGCCAGGTACGTCACGGTCCCTATCCCTTCTTCTTCGCCCGCATCCGTTCGCGAAAGCGCATGGCCCAGCCGGCGAAGCCCTGCTGCTTGCCGCGCGCGACGCCGAGGGAGTCCGCCTCCACGTCTGTCGTGATCACCGATCCGGCGCCAACGATTGCACCGTCCCCGATCTTCACCGGCGCGACCAGCGACGAGTTCGAACCGACGAATGCCCCTGCGCCGATCTTCGTGCCGTATTTGAAGAAGCCGTCATAATTGCAGGTGATGGTGCCCGCGCCGATGTTCGCGCCCTCGCCGACCTCGGCATCGCCCAGATAGGTGAGGTGATTGGCCTTGGCGCCCGCGCCCAGCTTCGCTTTCTTGGTCTCGACGAAATTGCCGATCTTCGCGCCCGCGCCCAGAATCGTGCCGGGCCGCAGCCGCGCATAAGGACCAACCTCCGCGCCCTCGCCGATCGTCGCACCCTCGATATGGCTGAAGCCCTTGATCCGCACACCCTCGCCGATCGTCACGCCGGGGCCGAAGAAGACGTTCGGCTCGATCACCGTGTCGCGCGCGACGACGGTGTCATGGCTGAACCAGACCGTCTCCGGCGCGATCAGGGTGACTCCGGCGTCCATCATCTCGATCCGCCGCGCCCGCTGCCAGGCCGCTTCCAGCGCCGCCAGTTCGGCCCGGCTGTTGACGCCAGTCACCTCAGCCTCGCCCGTCTCCACCACGACCGAGGTCCGGCCGTCCGCCGCCGCGATCATCACGATGTCGGGCAGATAATATTCGCGAGCCGCATTGTCGTTCCCGACCCGTGCGAGCAGCGGCCATAGGTCCGCCGCGCGCACCGCCATGATCCCGCTGTTGCACAGGTTCACCGCCCGCTGCGCCTCATCGGCATCCTTATATTCGACCATCTTCTCGATCGTGCCGTCGGCGTGGACGATCACCCGTCCGTAACGCAGCGGGTCCGCCGGCCGGAAAGCGAGCACCACGGCGGCCGGAGCAGGATCCGCGCGCAGCCGCGCAAGCATCGCGCGCATCGTCTCCTGGCCCACGAACGGCACGTCGCCGTAGAGGATCAGCACATCGCCATCGAAACCGGCCAGCGGCGCCTGCGCCTGCTGCACCGCATGCGCCGTGCCGTGCTGCGGCTCCTGCACCGCGACGATGCCGCCGGTGCGCGCCACCACCGGCTCCACCTGCTCGCGGCCCGCGCCGACCACCACCACGGTCCGTTCCGCGCCAAGCCCCGCCACGCTCGCCAGCAGATGCTCCAGCATCGGCCGCCCGGCCAGCGGGTGCAGCACCTTGTGCAGATCGGATTTCATCCGCGTGCCCTTGCCGGCGGCGAGGATGATGGCGGCGACGGGGCGGTCAGCGGCTTCTGCGGTCATGCCCGCGCTGTGGCACGGCGATGTTGCGATTTCCAGACCACGCCACCATTGCGGCGGCAATGCCTGATTTCCCCCTCGATCTGGTCGCCTTCGACCTCGACGGCACCCTCGCCGACACCGCACCCGATCTCGCCGCGGCGCTCAACCATGCGCTGATGAAACTCGGCCGCCCAACCGTGCCGCCTGAAGAGGTGCGCTACCTCGTCGGCCACGGCGCACGGGCGCTGTTGCGCAAAGGCCTGGCGGAAAGCGGGCCGTCCGGCGAGGATTTGGTCGAGGAAGGCTTCCCGCACTTCATCGACTACTACGCCGCGAACATCTGCACCGGCACAACATGCTATTCTGGCGCCGAGGCCGCCCTCGATGCATTGAAGACCCGGGGCGTCCGCACCGCGCTCTGCACCAACAAGCCCGAAGGCCTCACCCATTTGCTGCTCGACGCGCTTGGCTGGACGGGCCGCTTCGATGCGATCGTCGGCGGCGACACCCTGCCGGTGCGCAAGCCCGATCCCGCGCCTTTGCATGAGGCGATCGCCCGCGCTGGCGGCGGTCGCGCCGTGTTCATCGGCGATTCGATCACCGACGCCGATACCGCCCGCGCCGCGGCCCTCCCCTTTGTCGCGGTCAGCTTCGGCTTCTCCGACCGGCCCGCGTCGGAACTCGGCGCAGACGCGGTGATCGATGACTATGCCGAACTGATTCCGGCGCTCGAAACGCTCAGTCCGGGACGCGGAAGTCGGCGCGATATTCCGGCTTGATCAGATTCAGCAGCGCCTGATCCAGATTGATCCACAAGGTCTCGCGACCCGCCGCATAGCTGCCGAGCGCATAGTCGCTCATCCGCACCTCGAAGCCGCTGGCGGCACGGCCGACCGGAATCTCGCTCGCCTCGGTCAGGCCGTAGGCGACCCGGTCAGCATCCGGGCAGTCGATCCCCTCCATATTGTCGCGCACCTGCCGCAGAGATTCGCAGATCTTCGCCTGAATCAGCGGCTTGGCGCGGTTCCAGTTCGTGAACAGATCGCCGAAGCGCAATCTCCGGTTGGTACGCAGATCGTAAATGCCGTCGCTCACCCCGACCGCGCCATGCGCTCCGCCAAGAAACTGGTCGGTGGTGGAGAAAATCGAGAGCAAGCGCGTGCCCGAATAGCTCAATTCGTCGGTCATCACCCGGCTGCAGGGCATGGTCACCGTGCAATCGTCGCGCAGGGGCGCTTCACGCAGCGCCTGCGCGCGGATCGCACGAAAAATGACCGGATGCCGCGCGATCCTCGCATCGGCGGTCCAGGTCGCCATGCGATTGGGTCCGCGCTCCTCGAAATAGAGTTCGCGAGCCAGCACCTCGTCCGCGCCGCGCGGCTGCGCACTCGCTACGGCCGGCGCCATCGCACAAGCCAAGGCAATCAAACCGAAGGCGAAGCGCGACCTGCTCATCTCGTCTCTCCTACCTGAAGGACGAACCGTGGCATATCAGCGATGAACTGAAAATGGCCGATTGCTCAGGCGCGCGCTTTCTTCAGCAAATGCCGCGCCAGCATCAGCGGCGGCATGCGCATCAAATGACCCCGCACGTAGAAGCCGAACCCCGTGGCCTTGCGGGTGCGCCTTCCCCAACCGTCGCGCGACAGCAGGCGGCGCACGAACAGACCATCGCCAGTGCCTCGCCAGTCCTTGGGTACCGGCGTCCCGTAGAGGCGGTGCGCGAGCCGGACCGAGCGGCGTACTGCCTTGTCGAGGCCATGATGCACGGCCCGCTCCGCCAGCCTTCCCCAAAGCCCTTCGGCCTGCGCGAATTCCCGCAGCAGCCGGTCGATATCCCACAAATTGCGCAAGCCCCCGGCCATGTCGCCGTCTGCGATCAGATGCGCGGCGGCGTGGACGATCACATCCTCCGGCGACAGCATCCGCAAGCCATTCGGCAACACGAGGCTGTCCGCCAGCAACGCCGCCGCATCCGGCTTCGGCCGCGCGGTCGGCGGCAGGATGGTGTGATGCACGTCGATCATCCGGTCCCGCTCGCGATGGATCAGCGGCGGCAGCTCGTGCATCCACTCGCGATAGTAGAAATCGTCATAGCCATCGGCGGGCTTCAGCCGCTCCCAGCCGGCCCCGATCAGCGCCTGCTCGACCTCGGTCAGCGCGTCCTTCGGCACCAGAATGTCGAGATCGCCGATCGACCGCCCTTGCCCTGCCTCCAGCCCGGCGGCGAGAAAGGCGGTGCCCTTCAGCAGGACGACCGGCACGCCGAGCGGCGCCAGCGCACGCCGCGCCATCTCCGCATCCCACAACGCCTGAACCCGTGTCCGCTCCGCGTCGGCGCGGTGCATCGCAAAGAGCCCGGCGACACGCTCGGGCAACGGCAGATCCTGCAGCCGGTGCGCGAGCGTGCCGATCAGCGCCTCGGCGCGCGCGGCGGAGATGAGCGACGTCCAGTCGCAATCCAGCGGCAGCGATTCCGGATCGCGCAGCGCGCGGACGAGGAGAGCCGCGCTCATCGGCCCGCCTCCGCCCAGAGCGTTTCGATCAGTTCGAATGCCGTCGCCGCATCCGGATAGTCGATCGCGACGCCGGGACATGTCTGCACCAGCCCCGTCAGCGCATCGAAACCGCGCGCCGCCATCGCGACATAATTGGTGGATGCCTGGGTCAGCCGCATGAACGCCTCGGCCGGGCCGACCGGCCGCACCTCGCGGGCAAAACCGAAACGCGGGAACAAGACCATCGCCGGCCGCGCCTGCTCGCTCATCCGCGCCAGCGCCTCGGCGCGCGGCCGCATGTGGCGGATGCGGCCCTTGGGTGTATTCTCCATCACCGGCCCAAAGCGCTCGGGGGCAACCTCCGCCTCCATCGCTGCAATGGCCTCGTTCTTCAGGCTGATTGGGCGTGGAAACGGATGAAGCATCCCGCTGTCGGGATCGAGCAAGGCGAATTCGTCGCCCATGAAGCGCCACCCCCGTTCCCCCAGCATCGCCGACAGAGTAGATTTCCCAGCCCCGGACTCACCGGTGATGATCAACGCGCGCCCGTCTTTCTCCACGCTCGCCGCGTGCAGCAGCAGGAAGCGGCGCTCGCCCAGCGCCATCTGCAAATTCATCGCCATCTCGGCCGCGACCAGGCCGTGCGCGAGAGGCAAAGGCGCGGCGTCCGGCAGCACATAATCGCCCTCGATCCGCACCGACGGCCGCAGCCACCGCCGCCACGGCTTCGCCGGCTCCAGCCGAACGGTGTAGTCGGCGACGTCTCCGGCCTCGGGATAGCCCTCGTAAAGCCGCCGCAGCGCACGCACCGGTCCGCGCCAGGCCGATCCGACCCGGAACGTCACCGGTCCGACCCGCAGGCGCACTTCGTGCCTCATGCCCGCCGCACCAGCCCGCTCGACTCAAGCTCCGCGAGCCGCGCCTCGAGTGCCTCTGCGCCCTCGCCCGGCGCGAAGTCGAATTGCGTGCTCAGCCGCGCCAGCACTGCCTCGGCATTGCCGGGTTCGGCCAGCGCGGCCAGAATCTCCGGCGACGGCGGCGCGAGGATATGCGTCATCCCAGACGCCGGATGGAACAGGAGGGTCAGCCCCTCCAGCATCAGGCTGCGCGCATCGGCGGTGTCGGCAATGTAGAGCGGCCCGGTCATCGCCTGCCCCATAGGCCGGAACCGGTTAAGGCTGCACTCCTAGATGATGATGTCGGCGGGCATATTCTTCGCCTTGTAGGCCCGCTTCGCCAGCGGGATCGCGCCCGGCGTGAATACACCGCCGGCGACATTCCTCAGCGCCTTGGGCAGGTACATGCGCAGATAGAAGCGCCAGCCCATGCCCATCGCGAAGGTGATCGACCAGGGCTGCCCCTCATAATATTGCACCAGTTCGAGCCGCGTCCCGCCCTCGACCGGGACCAATGTCCATTCCACCCGCATCGGCGGCGCCTGCTTCGTGCCTTCGCCGGCCCGGTGCTGCCACGACCAGACCATCCGGCGCGGCGGATCGATCTCCAATATCTCCAGATCCACGATGCCGGTCGGGCACAATTTCTCCGGGTCGAACTGAAAACGGAATCGCGCGCCGGCTTTCGGCTCGAAATGCGTCACCGGCATCAGCCACTCGGCCAGCGCCTTCGGGTCCGTCAGCGCGGCCCAGACATCCTCTACGGCATGCTTGTACACCGCCTTGCGCCTGAATGACTTCATCGCCCCCTCGCCTTGCTGTCCAGATAATCGCCGAGTTTCCCGAGGCTTTCGTCCCAGAATGCCTCATATTGCTTCAGCCAGTCGAAAACTTCCGCCAGCGGCGCGGCGTTCAGCGCGTAGATGCGCTCCCGCCCGCGCGGCTCGGCGCGGACCAGACCGGCCCGCGACAGGATCGAAAGGTGCTCCGAAAAGGCCGCCTGGCTGATGCCGGTCATGCCCGGCGGCACGGACCGGCGCAGTTCGTTCGCGCTGCCCTGCCCGCGCATCAGCGCATTCAGCACCGCCCGCCGCGTCGGATGCGCGATCGCGTTGAACGTGGATTCGGAAACCGCGGGCCTGACCATGCGGCCCTCATATCGGGTTTATCCGATACGTCAATGCAGCCGAAAATGTTGGAGGATTGTATTCTTTGCGTGGCGTGGTCGGCCGCTCAGCGCGGCATTTGCAGGGAAGCGTAGCAGGTGAAGCCGCTCATCCCGGCCTGCAGGCGGCGGATATAATTGGCATAGGCCTGGGTGGCTTCGGGATTCACGCCCGGCGGCGTCGAACCATTGTTCAGCATCACCCGCACTTCCTCGCCGGTCAGCGGGCGGGAGAAACCGCGATGGGAACCGGGCGTACCGGCCGGGACAAGCGTCCCGTCGGCGGCGATATTCTGCCCCGCCGCATGCGGGCCGGGCACGGGAATCTGGCAATTCAGCACCGATCCGGCGGTCTGCGCCAGCGCCGGGCGCACGGTGACCACGGTCGATGCCGCAACCGCGCCAAGCGCGAGGAAGGTGCGCCGCGTAGGCACGGCAAGCCCCTCGGCCTTGCCGGCCGGCTCGTCGCTCTCGGCGCTCATGCCAGTCCTCGATCCATAGTATCGCGCTACACTCCGCGCCTTTATTAGGCGTAAACCGCGCGTCACGCGAGTGCGTTAGGCAAGGCAAACGAGTCCGCTGCGAGGGAAAGTGACGCAAAACAAGACGATCGCCGCGATCGCGCTGGCGCTGGCGGCCGCGGCCGGGCTGATCGCGGCATTCCTGTTGCCGCCGCCGGGCGCGACACTGGCGGCCCTGGCGACGGGCGCGGCGCTCACCGCCTGCATCGCGCTGCTGCAATCCGCCCGGGTCGAGACCGGGCGGAATGACACGCTCGAACCGAACGCGCCGGACCATCCGGATGCGCGGACCCTGCTGGAATCCTCCGACGAGCCGATGCTGCTGACCTTCGAACGGCGCGTGACGCTCGCCAATCCGGCCGCGCGGGCGCTGCTGGGCGAACATATCGAGGGCGACGACGTCCGCCTCGCCATCCGTCATCCGGCCGCGGCCGAGCGGCTGCTCGGCGACCCGGCGGAAGCCGGCGAGCGGACGACCCGCACCGATCTCGCCGGCCTCGGCGATGCCGGGCAGCGCTGGGAGATGGCCGTCGCAACCTTGCCCGGCGGCGTTCGCCTCGTCCGCCTCATCGACCGCAGCCAGGCCCATGCGGCCGAACAAACGCGCGCCGATTTCGTCGCCAATGCCAGCCACGAACTGCGCACGCCGCTCGCCACCCTGCTCGGCTTCCTGGAGACGCTGGAGGACGAAGAGGTCGCCGCCGACGCCGGGACCCGCCGGAAGTTCCTCTCCATCATGGCCGAAGAGGCGCAGCGGATCCGCGCTCTGGTCGATGACCTCATGTCCCTCTCCCGCGTCGAGGCGGACCGTTACAGCGTGCCGCGCGATCCGGTCGATCTGGTCCCGCTCGCCGAGAGCGTGCGCGCTGCCAATACCCGCGTGATCGAACAGCGCGGCGCCAGCGTCGTCATCGACAATCAGGCGGGCGAGGCGATCGTCGCCGGAGATCAGGTTCAGCTCGCGCAATTGCTCACCAACCTCGTCACCAACGCCTTGCGCTACGGCCGCGCCGGCACACCCGTCCATGTCCGGCTCGAAGATGCCGGCCCGGACATGATCCGGCTCAGCGTGATCGATCAGGGCGAGGGCATCGCCGCAGAGCACCTGCCCCGCCTGACCGAGCGATTCTATCGCGTCGACGCCAGCCGCAGCCGTTCGGTCGGCGGCACCGGCCTTGGCCTGGCCATCGTCAAACATATTGCCCTGCGCCATCGGGGCCGCCTGGATATCCGTTCCACGCTGGGGGAAGGCACCAAAGTCCGGGTCTATCTGCCGCGCTACCAAGCCTGATTCCGGACACCCTGTCACGAAAGAGTCACGCCATTGTCGCATTGGCCCGGCGAGCCCGCAGGGGCGCTTTTCAGCGGACGAATCGTGACCAACAGGCGTTTCTGGCCATTCCTGGCGATGCTCGGCGCGGCGCTCGCGGCCTGCGGCAGCGGCCTGCGACAGGAGATCCGCGTCGTCGGCTCCTCGACCGTCTATCCGTTCACCACCGCGGTGGCCGAACGCTTCGCCCAGAATTTCCCCGGCTATCGCTCGCCGATCGTCGAATCGACCGGCACCGGCTCGGGCATCAAACTCTTCTGCAACGGCGTGGGCGGCCAGTTCCCGGACGTCGTCAACGCCTCACGCCGGATGAAGGCGGCGGAGCTGGAAAGTTGCACCAGGAATGGCGTGCGCCAGGTGATCGAGGTCCCCGTCGGCATCGATGGCCTGGTGCTGATCGAATCGGCGACCCGCCCGACCGGCTACCGCCTCACCCTGCGCGACATCTACGCTGCGCTCGCCAAGGAGCCGTTCGGCCGGCCGCAGACTGCCCGCACCTGGCGCGACGTCAATCCGGAACTGCCAGACGTCCCGATCCTGGTTTACGGGCCGCCGCCCACCAGCGGCACGCGCGACAGTTTCGTCGAACTGATCCTGACCAAGGGCTGCGACAGCGATCCCGAGATGAAGGCGCTCGCCACTTCCGATGCGGACCGTCACAAGGCGATCTGTCACACGGTGCGCGAGGACGGCGCCTTCGTCGAGGCGGGCGAGAATGACAATCTGCTGATCCAGCGCGTATCGGAGAATCAGGGCGCGGTCGGCATCCTCGGCTACAGCTTCATGGAAGAGAATCAGGACCGGGTGAACGGCATCCCGATCGCCGGCATCGCCCCGACCGCGGAGACGATCCAGGCGCTCGACTATCCCGGCGCGCGCCAGCTCTTCATCTATGTGAAGGGCGAACATCTGAACGTCGTGCCGGGCCTGCGCGAATTCCTGACCGAATATGCGCGCGGCTGGGCGCAGAACGGCTATCTGTCGGAGCGCGGGCTGATCCCGGCGCCGGAAGAAGTGCGTGCGGCTGCCCAGGCGGCAATCGACGGCGCCCGGCCCCTTACCGCGGCGGATCTCGGCTGATGTCCGGCTTCACGATCATCCTCCTGATCCTCGGCCTCGGCCTGATCGCCTGGCTCAGCGCCCGCGCCAAGGCGATGGCCTTCGCGACCCCCGGCATCGCCCGCCCCCATTCGCGGCCCAATTATCATGCCTGGTATGTCGCGCTCGCCGCGATCGTGCCGGCGCTCCTCTTCCTCACGGTCTGGAGCATCGTCTCCACGTCCCTGATCGATCAGAGCATGCTGGCGGGGATCGACCCGGCCAACCTTCCGGCGGATCCGGCCGCGCGCGGCAATCTGCTGGCCGAGGCCCGGGCGTTGGCCAATGGTGAAATCGCCAATCCTTTCAACGCACAGGCACGCGATCTTGCTCCGGCCTATGAAAGCGCGCGGGGCTTTTACGCCTGGACCGGCTTCGGCATCGCCTTGCTGATCGCCTTCGCGGCGGGCGGCTGGGCCTATACCCGCCTGTCACCGTCCTTCCGCGCCCGCACCCGGGTCGAGCGGATCGTCATGGGCCTGCTGCTCGCCGCTTCCCTGGTCGCGATCCTGACCACGCTCGGCATCGTCGCCTCGGTCTTGTTCGAGAGCATTCGTTTCTTTTCAATGGTCTCCCCGGTCGAGTTCCTGACCGGTCTGAACTGGAGTCCCCAAATCGCGATCCGCGCCGATCAGGCAGGGTCGTCCGGCGCGTTCGGCGCGGTGCCTTTGTTCTGGGGCACGATCTTCATCGGCGCGATCATCGCCATGATCGTC
Organism: Sphingomonadales bacterium UBA2369; assembly: GCA_002344055.1. Lineage (GTDB taxonomy): Bacteria > Pseudomonadota > Alphaproteobacteria > Sphingomonadales > Sphingomonadaceae > Allosphingosinicella. The sequence continues at coordinate 256,266 of DDTH01000014.1, read as the reverse complement.
GCCATCCCGCTCGGCCTGATGAGCGCGATCTACCTCACCCAATATGCCCGCCCCGGCTTCCGCAAATGGGTGAAGCCGATCCTCGAAATCCTCGCCGGCGTGCCGACCGTGGTCTATGGCTATTTCGCCGCTTTGACCGTCGCTCCCGCGATCCGCGATTTCGCCATGATGACCGGCATCCCCAGCTCGACCGAAAGCGCCCTCGCCGCCGGCCTGGTCATGGGCATCATGATCATTCCCTTCGTCTCCTCCATGGCCGACGACAGCCTTTCCGCCGTGCCGCAGGCGATGCGCGACGGCAGCCTTGCCATGGGCGCCACCCGCTCCGAAACGATCAAGAAGGTGCTGGTCCCCGCCGCCCTTCCCGGCGTGATCGGCGGGGTGATGCTCGCCGTCTCGCGCGCGATCGGCGAGACGATGATCGTGGTGATGGCCGCCGGCCTCGCCGCCAACCTCACCGCCAATCCGTTCGAGAGCGTGACCACCGTCACCACCCAGATTGTGCAATTGCTGACCGGCGATCAGGAATTCGACAGCCCGAAGACCCTCGCCGCCTTCGCGCTCGGCCTGGTGCTGTTCCTGGTCACCCTCGCGCTCAACATCATCGCGCTGCGCGTCGTGAAGAAATACCGGGAAGCTTATGATTAAGGCCGATATTTCCGGACCCGTCGATCCCACCCCGACCAATTGGGCGGGCGAGGCGATGCAGCGCCGCATCCGCAAGCGCTACGGCGCCGAGCGGCGGTTCAAGCTGCTCGGCCTCAGCGCGGTGCTGCTGTCCGTAGGCTTCCTCGCCTTCCTGCTCATCTCCATGCTCGGCAACGGCCTGCGCGGCTTCACCGCCGCCGAGGTCAAGCTGGATGTGAACTGGCAGCAGACGGGCTTCACCATCGATCGCGCCGCTTTGGCCGGCCCGGACGCCGAGGCGGCCTTGCGCGCCGCCGATTTCGAAGGCGCCGTGCGGCAGGCGGCGATCCTGCAATATGGCGAGGACGGACCCGATCTCTTCTCCGGCGTCGCCCGGTTGCGCCTGCGCGACGCCGTCGGCGACGATCCATCGGTGCTCGACCGGCCGCTGACCATCTGGCTCCCCGCCTCCTCCGCGCTGGACCAGGCGGTGAAGACGGACGGCAGCGAGAAAGCGGAGCGGGCCTATGAGACGCTTCGCAGCCAGGACGCGATCCGCACCGGCATCAACTGGACATTTCTGACCGGCTCGGACGCGACCGACCCCACCGCCGTCGGCATCTGGGGCGCGTTCAAGGGCTCACTGCTGACGATGATGGTCACCTTGCTGCTCGCCTTCCCGATCGGCGTGCTGAGCGCCGTCTATCTCGAGGAATATGCGCCCCGGAACCGCTGGACCGACATGATCGAGGTCTCGATCAACAATCTGGCCGCCGTCCCTTCGATCATCTTCGGTCTGCTCGGCCTGGCCATCTTCCTCAACTTCATGCACCTGCCCCGCTCCGCGCCCATCGTCGGCGGCCTCACTTTGGCGCTGATGACCATGCCGGTGATCGTCATCGCCAGCCGCAACGCGATCAAGGCAGTGCCGCCCTCGATCCGCGACGCCGCCTTGGGCGTGGGCGCGAGCCGCATCCAGGTCGTCTTTCACCACGTCCTGCCGCTGGCTTTGCCCGGTATCCTCACCGGCACGATCATCGGCATGGCACGGGCGCTGGGCGAGACCGCGCCTTTGCTGATGATCGGCATGCGCGCCTTCGTCGCCTCGCCGCCGGAAGGGCTGACCGCCCCCGCTTCGGCCTTGCCGGTGCAGATCTTCCTCTGGTCCGACGAGGTCGAGCGCGGCTTCGTCGAGAAGACCTCGGCAGCGATCATCGTGCTGCTGGTCTTCCTGCTCGCGATGAATGCCGTCGCAATCTACCTTCGCAACAAGTTCGAGAAACGCTGGTGACCGAGATGACCGACCTCATGACGCCACCCGAAGCGGAGGCCGCGCCGGCTCCGGCGGCGGCGCCCGCCCCGAAAATGACGGCGCGCGGCGTCAACGTCTTCTATGGCAACAAGCAAGCGATCGATAATGTCTCGATCGACGTGTTCCGCGAGGATGTGACCGCCTTCATCGGCCCGTCGGGCTGCGGCAAGTCCACCTTCCTGCGCACCCTCAACCGCATGAACGACACGGTCGCTACGGCGCGGGTCGAAGGCGACATCCGTCTGGATGGGGAGGATATTTACGACCGGTCGATGGATGTCGTGCAGCTGCGCGCCCGCGTCGGCATGGTCTTCCAGAAGCCGAACCCCTTCCCCAAGTCGATCTTCGAGAATGTCGCCTATGGCCCGCGCATCCATGGCCTGGCCGAAAACAAGGCGGAGATGGACACGATCGTCGAGCGCTCACTGAAGCGCGCCGGCCTGTGGGACGAGGTGAAGGACCGGCTCACCGACAGCGGCACCGCGCTTTCGGGCGGCCAGCAGCAGCGCCTGTGCATCGCCCGCGCCATCGCGGTCGATCCGGAAGTAATCCTGATGGATGAGCCCTGTTCGGCACTGGACCCGATCGCCACCGCCAAGATCGAGGAACTGATCCACGAGCTGCGCGGGCGTTATGCGATCGTGATCGTCACCCACAATATGCAGCAGGCCGCGCGCGTTTCGCAGCGCACCGCTTTCTTCCACCTCGGCAGCATCGTCGAGTATGGCGACACGTCGGGCATCTTCACCAATCCGCGCGAGACGCGGACCAAGGATTACATCACCGGCCGCTACGGCTGAGCCGGAGGGGTTGCAAGGAATAGAGCATGGCCACCGGACACACGATCAAGGCGTTCGACGACGAGCTTCGCCAGCTGCGCGCCAACATCTCGCAAATGGGCGGGCTGGCCGAGGCGGCGATCCGGGAATCGATGCAGGCGCTGACCCAGCGCAACAATGAGGCGGCGGCCGAAATCGTCGCTCGCGACGCGCAGATCGACGCGCTGGAGGCCGAGGTCGAGCGTTCGGTGATCAACATCATCGCCCTGCGCGCGCCGATGGCCGACGACTTGCGCGACATCATCGCCGCGCTGAAGATTGCCGGAGCGGTCGAGCGGATCGGCGACTATGCCCGCAACATCGCCAAGCGCGTGCCGACCCTCTCCGGATCGCGGATCGAGCCTTTGTCCTTGCTGCCCGAAATGGCGCGGATCGCGGGCGAGATGGTGAAGAACGTGCTCGACGCCTATGCCGCGCGCGACGCCGCCAAGGCCGCCGCCGTGGTTGAACGCGATCAGGCGCTGGACGACTTCTACAATTCCATCTTCCGCGCCCTGCTGACCTACATGATGGAAAATTCGCACAACATCACCGCGGCCACGCATCTGCTTTTCGTCGCGAAGAATCTGGAGCGGATCGGCGATCACGCCACCAACATCGCCGAGATGGTCTATTATGCCGCCACCGGCGAGCGGCTGGTCGACCGGCCTCGCGGCGCCGATTCCACCGCAGACACGATCGACGAATGAGCAAGGGCCGCATCCTTTTCGTCGAGGACGATGCCGCCCTCGTCGAGCTGCTTTCCTACACCTTCCGGCGCGAGGGCTTCGACGTCGACGCTACCGCCGATGGCGAGGAGGCGCTGGCTCGCGCGCAGGAGAATGTGCCGGATCTCATCGTCCTGGACTGGATGATCGAAGGCGTGTCTGGCCTCGAGACCTGCCGCCGCCTGCGCCGCCTGCCGGGCGCGGCGAACGTGCCGATCATCATGCTGACCGCCCGTGCCGAGGAGGCGGACCGCATCCGCGGGCTGGAAACCGGTGCGGACGATTATGTCACCAAACCCTTCTCGCCGCGCGAGCTGGTCGCCCGTGTCGGCGCGGTGCTGCGCCGCGTCCGCCCGGCGCTGGCCGGCGAGCAACTGGCTTATGGCGATCTGGAAATGGACCTGGTTGGCCACAAGGTCCGGCGGAGCGGCGAGGCGGTCGCGCTCGGCCCCACCGAATTCCGCCTGCTGAAGCACTTCCTCGAACATCCGGGCCGCGTCTTCTCCCGCGAACGTCTGCTCGACTCCGTCTGGGGCCATGACAGCGAGATCGAACTCCGCACCGTCGATGTGCACATTCGCCGCCTCCGCAAGGCGCTGAACGAAGGCGGCCGCGACGACATCATCCGCACCGTCCGCTCCGCCGGCTACGCGCTCGACGTCGATCGCGCGTAGCGTCCTCCATCCGTCACGACTCCTGCGGGACCGGCTCCACCGGAGGGAACAAATCCGCCTCGCTGCGTTCATTGCGTAGCCGGTCCGTCCAGACCGACCTCATATCAGGAGGCTGAACCATGAAGCTGTTCCTCGCCGCTACTGCCCTGCTGCTCGGCGCACCCGCCCTCGCTCAGGACCAGCCCGCGCAGCAACGCGATTCCCGCGGCATCCCGGTGACCAATGCCGAGCCCAACGTCCCGGAAGGCGTCAACATTGTGCCGAACATACCGCCCGGCAGCGAAGTTCGATTCACGCCGCCCAATTTCCAGACCCGCCCGGCTACCCTGACCTACCCGCCCTGCGATCGTGGCCAGACCGACCGCTGCACCCAGAATGAGCGTGGCCGCCCGCGCTAGACAGGGCCGCTACTGCTCGACTCAACCGGCCTGAAGCCCGGCTGGCGGCGTTCGCGCGCCTCCGGCCGGGCGCTGGCGGATCGAACGCCTTCTCCCTGCTTTTACCCGTCAGCGTCCGCGGGCATCCCCCCGCTCGCGGGCGCAACAAAGCACCGGAGAATATGAATGAAACCTCTGTTGGCCGTCGCCTTTCTGCTCGGCGGAACGAGCGCCTTTGCCCAGCCGCCCGAAGGACCGCCGCCCCCGCCGCCGCCGGAAAGCGCGCAGCCGCTCCCGGCGCCCGATCCCATGCCGGAACCGCCTGCCGAACCCATGCCGCCGGAAACGGCGCCACCCGCGCCTCCTCCGCCAGAACCCGCCGGCGAAGCCGCTCCGCCAGCGCCACCTGCCCCGCCGCCCATGCCTGCGATGGAACCGCCGGCGGCGCCAGCCACGGCCCAGCCGGTCACCACCACGCAGCTACCGCCGCCGCGTGCCGCCACGGAAAATTATCAGCGCTGCTCGCGCACCGTGACGGACAATTGCGTCCAGCGGGGTCCGCGCTAAGAACCGGCGCACCTCTCCCGTCATTCCGGCGGCAGCGGGAATGACGGGAGTGGGTCTTGACCATCAGCTTTGACAATCGCGTCGCCATCGTCACCGGCGCGGGCGGCGGTCTCGGCCGTGCCTATGCGCTTGAGCTTGCGAAGCGCGGCGCGAAGGTCGTGGTCAACGACCTGGGCAGCGGCCGCGACGGCAGCGGCGCGAGCGATGCCGCCGCGCGCGTCGTGGCGGAGATCGAGGCGGCCGGCGGCACCGCCCTCGCCAATGGTGCCAGCGTCACCGACGAAGCCCAGGTCGCCGCCATGGTTGCCGAGGCGCACGACCGGTTCGGCCGCATCGACATATTGATCAACAATGCCGGCATCCTGCGCGACAAGAGCTTCGCCAAGATGGAAATGGCCGACTTCCGCACCGTCGTCGATGTCCACCTCACCGGCTCTGCCATCTGCACCAAGGCCGTCTGGGATATCATGCGCGAGCAGGCCTATGGCCGCATCCTGATGACCAGTTCGTCCACCGGCCTCTACGGCAATTTCGGTCAGGCCAATTACGGTGCCGCGAAACTCGGCCTCGCCGGCTTCGCCAAGACGCTGAGCCTTGAGGGCGCCAAGTATAATGTCCGCGTCAACACCATCGCGCCCACCGCCGCGACGCGGATGACCGAAGACATCTTCCCCGCCGAAATCCTTCCCCTGTTCCGCCCGGAACTGGTCGCCCCCGCCGCGCTCTACCTCGTCAGCGAAGACGCCCCCACAAATGCCATTATCGGCGCGGGCGCAGGTGTGGTGCAGGCGGCCTATGTGACGCTGACCCAAGGCGTCGCCCTTCCCGAGGATGATCGCAGCCCCGAAGCGGTCGCCGCCCTCTGGGACCGGATCACCGACCGCAATGGCGAGATTGTCCCCGGCTCCGGCGCCGAGCAGGCCAGCACGATCCTGGCCCGCCTGCAGGGGCGCTAGCCCGCACGTTGACCCCTGCCCCGCTTCATGATCGAATACCCCCGAGTCCAACAGGGCGCGCAGGGGGACGATCATGTACAGCCAGGGTGAAATCGAGGAAGCCGTAGCGGCGGGAGCGCTTGCTCCGGACCAGGCGGCGAGCTTGCGGGCCTATGTCGAGAGCCGCAATGCGACACCAACGGCGGATGAGGAATATCTGCGGGTCTTTCGCGGCTATAATGACGGCTTCATCTTCTACACCTGCCTCGTAACCCTGATGGGATTGGGCTGGCTCGGCGCCCAGATTCCGATCGGCCCGCGCGTCCCCGCTGGCCCCATAGACGTCCTGCCGATCATGGCGCCGCTGCTCGCCGCGGCCGGATCATGGGGTCTGGCCGAATATTTCACGTTGCGACGCAAGGCGGCGATGGCGTCCATCCTGCTGTCTTTCACTCTCGGACTGTCCGTCCTGGTCACCTTGATGTTCATCGTCATGCCGATCGTCAGGGATGCGGTCGGCGGCGCGATTCTGATCGCGCTTTGCGCCGGGATCGCGGCTGCGGCCAGCTGGGGCTTCTGGTTGCGCTTCCGCGTCGCCTCGACACCGATGGTCACGGCGGGCCTCGGCGTGATCGGCATCGTAGTCTTTCTTTCCGGGGTGCTGGCTGGCGCGCCAGCCGGGATAGACGTGCTGAACGTGGTGCTGCTGCTCTGCGGTATCGCGGCCTTCGCGTGTGCGATGTGGCACGATAGCGCCGATCCCTGGCGTGTCGGTGAGCGCAACGAGATCGGCCTGTGGATGCACATCCTCGCCGCCATGCTGATCGTCAATCCGGTCATCTATCTGCTGGGCGTCCGCAACGGCGTTTCGACCGTCGGTGGCGTGATCACCATGGTCGTGCTGTTCCTGCTGCTCGCCCTGGTCGCCCTGATCGTGAACCGCAAAGCCTATGTGTTTGCGGCGCTGTCGCCGCTGCTCCTCGCGGCAATGTGGCTGATCAACGGCTCGCAGCTAAACCCGTACAACTCATATGATCCTTATGGCGCCGGCTTCGGCGGTGCGTATGGCGGCAGCCCCTACGGGCCGCCTCCAGGCTATGGCGGCATGGGGCGCAATCCGATGATGCCGGATGTAGACGGCATGTTCGCTGCTTTCCTGGTTATCAGCGTCGTTCTGCTCGCTCTCGCCATCTGGTGGACGCCGCTGCGGCGGATCGTGAGCAATATCCTGCCCGAAAGCATTCGCGCCCGCGCGCCCCTCGCAGATGCCGGGCCGCTCGCGGAAGCGGCTCCCTACGCCAGCGATCCGCCACCGCCGCAACCGCCGGTGGCGTGAATGCCTGACTGAATCCCCTCCCGGTCGTCGGGAGGGGATTTCAGCCTAGCCGTTCACCGCCTTCATCAGCCGCCGCTCCACCGGCGCCAGCACCGGCCCCAGTTCCGGCCCGCGCCGCAGCACCCGGCCATCCTCGCCGATCAGCGCCCACATGCCCTGTTTGTGGCGCAGCGCCGGGCGTTTCTCGATCCGCATTTCGGGATGTTCGGCGGCGCGGCGGAAGGCGTGGAACACCGCCGCGTCGCGCCCGAACTGGATCGCATAATCCTTCCACAGGCCGGCCGCGACCATCCGTCCGTACAGGTCGATGATACGCGACAGTTCAGCCCGCTCGAACCCCACCTGCAATGTCGCCACCGGAAAAGGGTGGACGGTGCCCATCAGGCCCGGGTCCGGCGCTTCTTGTCGATCGAGACGCTGCCGTCGGCGGCGCCCTCCCGGTCCCGTTCCGCCGCCAGTTCGGCAATGCGCTGGCGGAGCCGGTCGACCTCGCATTGCAGCAGTTCCAATTTCTGCGTCTGCGGGTCGTGCAGTTCCGAACAGGGCGTGCCGTAGGGCACAAAGCCCTTCGCATAATGCTCGGCCTCGACCAGCGTCGATCGCGCCGGAATGCCGGTCATCGTCGCGCCCTCCGGCACTTCCTTGGTCACCACCGCATTGGCCCCGATCCGCGCCCGCGCGCCGACCCGGATCGGGCCAAGCACCTGCGCGCCCGAACCGATGATCACCCCGTCGCCGATCGTCGGATGGCGCTTGCCCGCAACCCCGTTGGTCGGGTTCGTCCCGCCCAGAGTGACGTTCTGGTAGATGGTGACATCGTTCCCGATCTCGGCCGTCTCGCCGATCACCGTGAAGCCATGATCGATGAACAGGTTTCGCCCGATCTTCGCGCCCGGATGGATATCGATGGCGGTGAAGAAGCGCGACCAGTGGTTCACGACCCGCGCGAGGAAGTAGAGCTTCCCTTCATACAGCCAGTGGGCGAGCCGGTGATAGCCGACCGCCCAGACCCCCGGATAAAGCAGGATTTCCCACCGGCTCCGCGGCGCCGGATCGCGCGCCTTGATGGAATCGAGATAGGCGCTGAAGCCCGAAAGCATAAACGATCCCAAAGCGGCCGCCGAACGGCCCGAGAGCGCCAAGATAGGCCGCGTGTCCGGCGATGGGAAGAGGTTGCTATTCCTTCGGCGGCTCGGTTGCGCCGTCGGCCCCCGGCCGCGCCGCGCGCAGGTGTTCCGGCAATTCCTTGGTCAGGTCGATCCGCTGCACCTCTCCGATCCGTCCGTCGGCCACACGCCCCTCGATCAGCTCGGTCGCGGACAGCGCAAACAACCGGCCGCGCGTGAACAAAGGCCGCGAATTGCCATACCAGTCGATGCAGGAAACCTGACAGGAATAGATGGCGGGGTCGTCGGGCACGTCATCGTCCCGATACCAGCGCCGCCGGTCGTTGCCTTGCGCATGCGCCGCCAGCGCGCCAAGCGATTGCAGGCGGCCGGCGGCATCGACCGACAGGAAGCTCAGGTCGGACGCGGCGCTGCGCCAGGCGTAGCGATCCATGCCGCCAATCCGCTGCACCGTTGGCAGCCCCATCAGCCCAGACCCATCCGCGCCGACAAGACTGTTGAAGGCGTGGCTGCGGCCCTCTGTCTCCACGCGCCCCTCCAACCGCAATGTGTCGCTCAGCCGCGGCGTCGCACCGTTCAGGTCGATCACTGAAACTTCCAGCCCGCGGTCGCTGGAATAGCCGGTGAGCGCCGCATTGTCGCCGATCCGCTCGACCCGCCAGACGCGGTGCGGCAACCAGACCGGCTGCGCCTCCGCCGGCCGGCCGATCGGCACGATCACGGCGTGGCCGCCGCCCAGCGTGCCTTCCATATCATCGTCCCCGCCGCCCGAGCCGTCCAAGGCGATGACCCGCCCCCCGAACACCAAATGGCGGTCGGTGAAGCGGTTCTCGACCTGATTGGCCTCGATCTCGGGCATCGCAGTGAAGGCGCCGTCCGGAACCGGCCGAAGCTGCCGCGAGAACAGGCTGTCCGGGATCTCAAAATAGTGGAGCGGCATCGTCTTGCCGACCCGGCAGGTCCGCCGGAACCACGCGATCAGGGCGCGAAAGTGGCCGTTGCCGGCGTCCATGCCCAGCTGGTCCATCGGGAAACCCGTGGTTCCGACCACGCCGATCGGCCCGCCGGACAGGCTGAGGCGGTGGAGCAGAGAGCGATCGGATTCGCCCCGAGCGGCGCGGGAATCCGGCGCGCAGTCCTGCACCTTGTCGTCCCAATGTTGCCAATTGCTCGCATCGCTCCACAGATAGGCAGCATCGCCGGAAACGTAGAATTGCCGCGTGCGGGACGCGACGAAGCCTTCCGACGTGCACGCCAGATCGCCTCCCGGTCGCCATTCACCCAGCCGGCAGCGCGTCACCATATGGATCACCGGTTCATGTACCGTCGAAAGTGGCCGGTAGAGCTGTTCGGGCCGGAGCAACTGGACGCCCTCGCCCGCGGCCGCGCCCCCTTCGTCAGGCGCGCGCCGGAGCGTCGGCCAGGCGAACGCCCCTTCCCCTCGCCGATCGGACAGGGCCAGCGGCGTGTAGAGGACCAGTTCGTCCCCGATTAGTCGCGACGCATAATTGTTGCGGTCGTAATAATCCTCGGACCGGATCTGGAACACGCCTTCGCGGGTCAGCCGCCCGTCGTCACCGAGCCGGAAAACGGCCAATTCGCTGGCGTCGGCTTCGTGCGCGTAGCCGGACACGACGATCCGGTTTCCAGCGACGACTAGCTCGTCATACCAGGCCTGGTCCACGGCATTGCGGTACACATTGGCGCGATCGACCAAGCGCAGGCCGTTGCGGTCCGGGCCTGCCTCCGTATCGAGTACGAAGAGGCGGCCGTCCTGCAGCACCAGCAGATATTGCCCGATCTGCTTGACGATATCGCCCTCGTCGACCCCCTGCTCCTGATTGTTCGTCACCGGCACAACCCGGATGCGGCTGCCGGTCACCATCATGGTTTGGCCTTCCGCGCTTTCGCTTCGGCGCAATTGGCAGTCCTTGTCCTCGGCTCCGCAAACCGGCTGGGCCGTGTCGCTCTGCGTGCCGGTGGAGGCCTGCGCGAACTGGATTCGGTGCGCATTGCGCGTGGCATATTGCGCTCTCTCGCGCCGCTCGACAGCCGCCAGATAGGCCTGGAAATCATCCTGATCGCGAAACGCGGTCAATTCCTGCGCGGTCCAGTGCTCGAGTGCCTGTTCGGCAGCGCGTACCGCACGCGCCCTGCTTATCTGCCGCTCCCGAAGCTCGTCTTCCCGGGCAATCGCTCGCTGTTCGATCTGGTCTGGCGTCAGCGCCGGCGGCTGCGTCGCTGTCGTCTGCGCCTGCGCCTGCGCCTGCGCCGGATCGGCGCCCGCCAGCGCCAAAATGACCACGCCCCATCGCCATGCCGCCATCATCGTCCCCTTTTCGACCCGGTCGGCAGGCTAAGTCGCCGCAGCGCCAAAACCAAGCGCCAGCAAACAAATCCTGCTGTTGGAGACAGATAGGATTTCGTGTGTCAGCCTGTTCCCATGCGCCCGCGACTCGCTTTTTCCGGCCCCTCCATTCTTTCCCGAAAGTCACAAAACCCCCCGCGATTCCGTGTGACATTCGTGACATTCGTGACTCTCGCGTCATTCCGCCTCCCGCACCTTCGCCGCGCCTTCCACGCGGTTCGTCGTTTCCGTGTCAGCCCGGCCGCAAACGGGCGTAGAAGCCTCGCCGCACCACGCAGCCCAGGGAGGGACGGATGAGCGACAGCGATTTTCGGACTTTGGTGGACGAGCAGACCGGCAATGGCGCGAAGTTCGAGCTGTATGACGTCAGCCGCCACGACAAGATTACCGAGCGGCGCAGGCTCGTCGGGCGGCAGCTCAAGATCAGCCTGACCGGCGGTTCGGCGGCGCTGGAACCCGGCGCGCTGCAATATTCGCTGGGGCAGCTTACGGCCGAGGTGCAGAAGAACGATCCGAATGCGGGCTTCTTCCGCCGCCGCATCCAGTCCGCCGGGACGGGTGAATCCGCTTATTCGACCATCTTCCGCGGCACCGGCGTGGTCTGGACGGAACTGACCACCAAACATTTCATCATCGCCCGGATGGATGGGCCGCAGGACGCCCTGCTGCTCGACGACAAGGCCTTCTATGCCTGCGAAGGCAGCATCGCGCTGAAGACCCATACGCACAAGAATTTCTCCGGCATCATTTCCGGCCTCAGCCAGGGCAATGGTCTGATGCAGCCCAAGCTGGAGGGCGCGGGCGTGTTCGTGGTCGAATGTCCCGTGCCGGTGGACGAGATCGAGGCGGTCGAACTGGACGGCAGCAACGAACTGGTCGTGGACGGCGATCTGATGCTGATGTTCTCCGCCACGCTCGACGTGCAATTGCGTCCGCTCGTATCCGGCCTGCGCAATGCCATGCGTTCCGGCGAGGGTCTGGTCTATGTCCTGCGCGGCCGCGGCACCGCCTGGCTGCTGCCGACGTCGCGGATCGAGGATTGACCAAATGCCTGGACGCAACGGATCCGTTCAGCCGGGTGACAAGGCCGATGCGGCAACAGCGCCGGTTCGACATGGAGGGTGAATGATACGCTTTCTGGTTGTTGCGCCGGCAATCCTGCTGGCCGCCTGCTCGGGCGGCGGTGCGGCCGGCCCGGCCGAGGTCGCCACCGCTTTCGCGCAGAAATGGGAATCGGGCGATTGCGACGGGATCGGCAGCCTCGTCACGTCCGGCCGCGGCCTTGTCTCCGGGGGCGTCGAGCAAGCCTGCGCGGGCCGCGCCGCCCTGCGCAAGGGACCGGCGAAGGAGATTGGCGAGATCAGGGTGACGGACGCCCGCGAGGATGGCGACCGCGCCACCATCCGCCTGGAAATCCGCTACAGCGACGGCTCGGCCAAAGCGGGCGATCCGTTGGTCCTCGTCCGGCAGGATGACGGCTGGCGGGTCGACATGCTTTCCACCGGCGCGGCCCGCGTCCGGGGACTGTTCGACCGGGACCGTCCTGCCCGACCGCAGGAGGCTCCCGCGCCCGCCGCGGAGCCGCAGAACAAGGCCGCGCCCGGCAACGTCGCCTGACCCGCGCCGACTCCCTTTGCGAATCCCGTCCCGAACCGATAGGGTGGGTCCTCCGCTATTCACCACCCTAGGGGGAAAACTATGAAGCGTCTCGTTCTCACCGTCGCCATGGTTGCCGCGCTGGCCGCCTGTTCGCGCGGCTCCGGCACGCCGGCCGGCGTTGCCGAAGAATTCATGCGCAAGCTGGATTCGGGCAGCTGCACCGGTCTCGGCGACTATCTCAGCAATTCCAGCAAGGCGATCGCGCCGAAGCTCGAGCAGGCCTGCACCGCGCAGGTCGAGATGAAGAAGAGCATGCCCGACAAGGGCAAGACGCTGAGTTCGGTCAACGTGCTCGAAGCGACCGAGAATGGCGACCGCGCCACCGTCCGTCTCGAAGCCACGTTCAGCGACGGCAGCAAGGAAGGCGGCGAAGCGCTCACCTTGGTCCGCGAGGACGGCCGCTGGAAGATCGACATTCTGGCGACCGGCATGAGCGCCGGTGGCGGTGGTGCTGGCCCGGCTCCGACCGCTCCGCCGATGACCCCGCCGGCTGGCCCGATGCCGACCGCGCCCGCCGCGCCGACGATGGATCCGGCCACCCCCGCAGCACCGCCTGCGGCGGAAACTCCGGCTCCGGCGGCGGAACCGGCTCCGGCCGAATAAGCCTATGGCGCCCCGGGCAATATTGCTGGCGCTCGCGCCGGCTTTGCTCGGGGCGGCAGTGGTTGCCGGCGGCGCGGCGGATCGCATCCGCCCGCCGCTGGCGCCCATTTCCGCGGATCGCTGGCAGCCGCGTCCCGGCGACGTCATACTGACCAGCGCCGACGATCTGGTCGGCACGCAGATCCGCCGCGCCTCCGGCAATGGCGCCCTTTACAGCCATGTCGGCCTCGTCGTCGCCCGCGGCGATGGCCTCGCGGTGATCGAAGCGACACCTTACGGTTCCGGCACCGTCGCTTATGCCGATCTGACCGCCTTCACCACCGATCCGGGCATTGAGGAGATCGCGATCCTGCGCCCCCGCGCCCCGCTCGACAGCGATCGCCTCAACCGCGAGGCCGCCCGCCTGGCCGAGGCCCGCATCGCCTTCGATTACGAACTCGACGCCGACGACGACAGCAGCCTCTATTGCGCCGAACTGGTCGTGAACCTGCTCCGCGAGGGCGGCCTCGACCTCACCGGCATCCGCCGCGACAGCATCTATGTGCCGATGACGGGCGAGCGCGACGTCATCATGCCGAACGCCTTCGCGAACGTCTCCGCCCTCGAGCCGATCGCCCGCCAGTCGCGCCCGGCACGCTGAGGGTAAGTCAGAGGACGGCGTGCACCGTCGCCGCCGCCTTCAGCACCGCACCGATCCGCACCGCGCTCTGGATCGCCTCCGGCTTCACGCCCTCCTGGATCAGCAGCCTTTCATGGCTGTCGATGCACATGCCGCAACCATTCATCGCGCTGACCGCCAGGCTGAACAGTTCGAAGTCCGCCTTCGCGATGCCGGGGGATCCGATCGCGTTCATCCGCAGCTTCGCGGGCAGCGTTCCGTAGACCGGGTTCGAGGCCAGATGGACGAAGCGGTAATAGACATTGTTCTGCGCCATCACCGCCGCCGCCGCGCGCGCGGCATTGGCCGCTTCCGGGCTCAATTTGCCCTCGGCCTCCGCTTCCGCGGCCGCGACGACCGGCTTGTAGCCGGTGGCGTGGGCGCAGGTCAGCAGCAGTCCGTATTTGCGCTGATCGCCGAGCGTCTGGTCGCTCAGCAGCGAACCGAGGTTGAGCCGCACATCCTTCGCATAATCGGGGAGCGCGTCGGCAAGTTCCTTCAGGGACATTCAAATTCTCCAGGGGACGAAAGGCAAAAATAAGGGGCGCGGAACCGAAGCTCCGCGCCCCACCCGGGCTCGCGGCCAAAAGGGGGGAGAGGCCGCGCGGGAACCGTTAAGCGGCGATCTTCAGGACGTCCTGGCCCTTTTCCCAATTGCAGGGGCACAGTTCGTCGGTCTGCAGCGCGTCGAGCACGCGCAGCGTCTCGGCGGGGTTACGGCCGACATTCAGACCGTTCACCGTGACGTGCTGGATGACATTGTCCGGATCGACGATGAAGGTGGCGCGATAGGCGACATGCTCGTTGCGGTCGAGAATGCCCAGCGCTTCCGCCAGCTTGCCGCCATTGTCGGCGATCCACGGGAAATCGGCCTGCGCCAGTTCCGGATCGGACCGCCGCCAGGCAAAGTGGACGTGCGCCGTGTCGGTCGAAGCGCCGATCAGCACCGCGTCGCGATCGGCGAAATCATTCTTCAGATCGCCATAGCCGACGATCTCGGTCGGGCAGACGAAGGTGAAATCCTTCGGCCAGTAGAACAGGATCTTCCACTTGCCGTCGGTCTCGGCGAGGTTGATCGTCTCGCCCGCGGGCAACGCGTCGGCGCCTTGCTGGACGGGAAGGGTCAGGCCGGGAAGAATGTCACCAACGGTCAGCATTTTCTGTTCTCCATGTTGCGGTGCAAGGTTGAATTGCTGCACTGCATATAAGAGCGCATTCTGATCGTTCTAATGGATTGAATTTGCCTTCCTGATCGATTTCGCCAATAAGTTTCAAATCGCTATGAACATCCATCTCCCCACGCTGAAGCAGCTGCAATATCTCGTCGCTTTGCGCACCCACGGCCATTTCGGCCGGGCGGCCGACGCCTGCTTCGTCACCCAATCGACCCTGTCGGCAGGGCTGAAGGAACTCGAGTCTCTGGTCGGCGTGACTTTGGTCGAGCGGACCAAGCGGGTCGTCCGCTTCACCCCATTGGGCCTGCGCGTCGCCGACAAGGCCGAACGCGTGCTGCGCGAGGCGGAGGAGCTGGCCGACATGGTCCGCGCCGCCGGCAAGCCGCTGTCCGGCGAGCTCCGCATGGGCGTGATCCCGACGATCGCGCCCTTCCTGCTGCCGACCCTGCTCCCCCGCCTGCGCCGGCAGTGGCCCGACCTCAAACTCTATCTTCGCGAGGAAACAAGCGGCGGCGCCTGCGATTCCCTCCATCGCGGCCAGCTGGACTGCGTGCTGCTCGCCCTCCCCTATCGCTGCGGCGAGATCGACAGCGAAGTGCTGTTCGAAGACCGGCTGTTCGTCGCCTTCCCGCCCGGCGCGGAGCCGCCCGGCAAGGCCGTCACCCCTGCCGCGGTCGAAGAGGACAAATTGCTGCTGCTGGAAGACGGCCACTGCCTGAAGGACCATGCGCTGGCCGCCTGCAACCGGCCCGAACTGCGCGCCGAGGCCTCGATCATGGGCACGTCGCTGCACACGCTCGTACAGATGGTCGACAACGGCCTCGGCATGACCCTCATCCCGGAAATGGCGCTGAACGCCGGCCTGCTCGACGGGACGAAAGTCGTCGCCCGCCCGCTCGATTCCGAACACGCCTCGCGCCGCGTCGCTTTGGTCTGGCGCAAGGGCAGCCCGCGCGAAAAGGAATTCCAGCTCCTGGCCGGAGCGCTGAAAGCCGCCGCGTAAGGCGCTACGCGGCCGTCTCCCGCAGGAACCAGCTCCGCTGCTCGGCCTGATCGATCCAGTCGTCGATCAGCGAGCTTGTCGCGGAATCGCCTTCCTGCTCGGCCAGTTCCCGCGCCGTACGCAGACCATCGGCCAACGCGTCATTGTCGCGGCGAAGCTCGCCGAGCATGGCGGCCGCATCCACCTGCTCCTTGTCATTGTCGGCAATGGTCTGCAGCCGCCCGACATGGCCGATCGAGCGCAGCGTGGTCCCGCCCCGCTTGCGCACGCGCTCGGCGATCGGATCGGTGATTGCCAGGATCTGCTGCGCCTGATCGTCGAGCAGCAGGTGATAGTCGCGGAAATGCGGCCCGGCGACGTGCCAGTGGAAATTCTTGGTCTTGAGGTAGAGCGCGAAACTGTCGGCCAGAACCTGATTCAACGCTTCGGCGGTCGTGTTCGGCTTGTTCGTCATGGCGAATTCCTTCCGTCCCCGAAATAGGCGCTGTCAGGCGCGCGTCCATCCCCGAAATCGGCGGAAGTTTCGATCACAGTCATCGCCGCATGACGAAAAGGGGCGGCCCGTTGCCGGACCGCCCCTTCCTCCCGCAGGCGCTTCAAGACACCTGCGAAACTGATAGCCGAAGCTTACTTCAGTTCGACGGTGCCACCGGCGCCTTCGATCTGAGCCTTGATCTTCTCGGCCTCTTCCTTGTTCACGCCTTCCTTGACGGGCTTCGGCGCGCCTTCGACGAGCGCCTTGGCTTCGCCCAGACCCAGCTGGGTGATCGCGCGGACTTCCTTGATGACGGCGATCTTGTTGCCGCCGTCGCCGGTCAGGATGACGTCGAATTCGGTCTGCTCTTCAGCAGCCGGAGCGGCGGCGCCGCCACCCGGGCCAGCCGCAACCGCGACGGCCGCGGCGGCCGAAACGCCCCACTTCTCTTCGAGCGCCTTGGCGAGGTCAGCGGCCTCGAGGACGGTCAGTTCGGAAAGCTGGTCAACCAGCGCATTGATGTCTGCCATTGTAAGTCTCCAGATTCGATTGTGATCATTCCAAACCCCGCTCAGGCTGAGCTTGTCGAAGCCCTGCCCTTTTTCGCTCCCGGCGCATTGAAGAAGGACAGTCCTTCGACAAGCTCAGGATGAGCGGAGTGTTTACTTGCTCGGTTACGCTGCTTCCTTGGCCGCATAAGCGCCCACGACGCGGGCGACCTTCGCGGCCGGCGCCTGGACGAGCTGGGCGAGCTTGGTCGCGGGAGCCTGCACGAGGCCCACGATCTTCGCGCGCAGTTCGTCGAGGGACGGCAGCTCGGCCAAAGCCTTCACGCCGTTCGCATCGAGGAGGGTGCTGCCCATGGCCCCGCCGACGATTTCGAGCTTGTCGTTCGTCTTGGCGAAATCGACCGCTGCCTTGGCGGCGGCGACCGGATCGGCGGAGCTGGCAAGGGCCGTCGGCCCGACCAGCAATTCCGCCAGATTGGCGTAGGGCGTATCCTCGATCGCGATCAGAGCGAGCGTGTTCTTCGACACTTTGTAGGTGGCGCCGGCTTCGCGCATCTTGATCCGCAGCGACGTGGACTGCGCGACCGTCATCCCGAGGTTACGGGTGACGACGACAACCCCAGTCTCCTGGAACGTCTGCTTGAGCTGTGCGACCGCCTCTTTCTTTTGAGCTCGATCCATACACTCTTCCTTCCGCGCCTTCGCACGAATGCGAAAGCGCAACACGAAACCCGACGGGGAATCCGCCGGATAAGGTCCGAAGGGGATTTGGGTTACGGGTCCGCTCAAATATGGCAGACACGGCAAGCGCCTGAGCGCGGCCGGTGAAACTCATGTCCCCGTCTAGGCTGGGAATTAAGGGGCAAGCCCCACCAACTGTCTCGGACGGCGAGCCGCGGGCGAACCCGCGGATCGGGGCGGGCCAATAGCAGGTTACGGCCATTGGTCAAGCCGAGGCGCTTTCCTATATGGCCATGTTCATGTTATGTATCCACTCGCCCCGCTTGGCCCGGACCCGTTTTCGACGATCACTGGAAACAAAGGATTTTCTCGGGCGATTATGGGGGACTTTGGGTATTTTGACCGGCCGTGCGAGGGGCTGACGGATGGCCGATCTATTCGCTGACGATCCTGTCCCCGCCGTCTCGGACGAGCCGCCGCCCGGCGCGCCGCTCGCCGATCGGCTGCGCCCGCGCACACTCGAAGATGTCGTCGGCCAGGAGCATCTAACCGGCCCGGACGGTGCGATCGGGCGGCAAGTGGCGGCGGGCAAATTGTCGTCGATGATCCTGTGGGGGCCGCCCGGCACCGGCAAGACGAGCATCGCGCGCCTGCTTGCCGACGCGGTGGGCCTGCGCTTCGTCGCCATTTCCGCCGTGTTCTCAGGCGTGGCGGATTTGAAGAAGGTCTTCGCCGAAGCGCGGGAGCATCGCCGCATCGGTCGGCAGACTTTGCTGTTCGTGGACGAGATTCACCGTTTCAACCGCGCCCAGCAGGACGGCTTCCTCCCCTATGTCGAGGACGGCACCGTCGTCCTCATCGGCGCGACCACGGAGAATCCCAGCTTCGAGCTGAACGCCGCGCTTCTGTCGCGCGGTCAGGTGCTGATCCTCAACCGGCTCGATGCCGCCGCTCTGGGCCGCCTGCTCGACAAGGCCGAGGCTTTGATGGAGCGCCCCCTCCCTGTCACACCGGACGCCCGCGATGCCCTGCTCGCCACCGCCGACGGCGACGGCCGCTTCCTGCTCAATCAGGCCGAGACCCTGTTTTCGATCGATCTCGCGGAACCGCTCGACCCTGCGGCGCTCGCCGCCCTGCTGAACCGCCGCGTCGCGGTCTACGACAAGGATCGCGAGGGCCATTACAACCTCATCTCCGCGCTCCATAAATCGATCCGCGGCTCCGATCCGCAGGCCGCGCTCTATTATCTCGCTCGTATGCTCACCGCCGGCGAGGAGCCGCTCTACCTGCTGCGCCGTCTCACCCGCGCCGCGTCCGAGGATATCGGCCTCGCCGACCCTCAGGCGCTGGTGCAATGCATCGCCGCCAAGGACACGTACGATTTCCTCGGCAGCCCGGAGGGCGAACTGGCGATCGTGCAGGCCTGCCTCTATCTCGCCACCGCTCCCAAATCGAACGCGACATACAATGCCCAGAAGGCCGCCTGGCGCTCGGCCAAGGAAACCGGCTCGCTGATGCCGCCGCAGAACATCCTGAACGCGCCGACGAAGTTGATGAAAGATATCGGCTACGGAACGAATTACACGTATGATCATGACACCGAGGGGGGATTCTCGGGCGACAATTACTGGCCGGATGAACTCCCTCCGCAAACTTATTACGCGCCGGTCGACCGCGGCTTCGAAAGGAAGATCGCGGAACGGCTTGCCTGGTGGGAGGAACGCCGTGCCGAACGCAAGCCTTAGGATCGCCTTTCTGGCTCTGGCCTGCGCCGCCGCGCCGCTCGCCGCCCAGCCAGCCGCCAATCAGCCGTCCGCCGACGAACAGCGCACGATGCGGCTGCAATGGGAACAGGATTTCCGGCGGCAGAAGCCCGTTCCGACGGTTCCCGCCGCCCTGCGCCAGACGGTCAGCGCGACAAACGAATGGGTGATCGTCCGCATGAATGACGGCAGCCAGCACCGCTATGGCATCGGCGCGCTGACTGTCGAAGATATGGAGAGCTTCCAGAATGGCCGCTTCATCGGCTTCCAGATTTTCGGCAACGAGGAATATGGCTACATCCTGATCGACCGCGCGGGACGCGGCGAGCCGGCCACGCTGCACACTGGCAGCAAGCCCAGCTTCGCCGAGGACGGTCGCCACTTCGCCGCCGCCGAACAAAGTCAATCCGGCTTCGGCAATCTTAGCGGCGTCGCCCTCTGGGAAGTGCGTCCTGCGGGCGTCCAGCGCATCTTCTACAGCGATGTCCTGCGTGGCGGCATTCAGTGGCGCGCCGAACCGTTCCGTGGCCCGAACTGCGTCCCGATCAGCGCCATCGATCCGGACTGGAACCCCGCCACGGCGAACTGGGAGGAGGAAGCCGCGAACGCTCCCCGCCAGTGGTACGAACTGCGCTGGAGTGCCGGGGACGGCATCTACTTCGGCCACTCTACCGATGCCGCCTGCTACGACGACAGCAGCGGCTGATGCGCGATTGGGACGATGCCATCGCCACCGCCTGCGCCCTGCCGGAGGTGGTGATGGAGAAATGGTGGGGCAGTCCCTGCCCGAAGATCAATGGCAAGGGCTTCATGTCGCGCAGCCGCGAGCCTGACAGCTTCGCCCTGATGGTCACGCGGCCCGAAAAGGAATTACTGTTCGAAACGGACCCGGACACTTTCTGGGAAACGCCGCATTACGCCAATTACCCAATGCTCCTCGTCCGCTTCGGCACGGAATCGCGCGAGCGGATTCTCCTCTACATCCAGCGCGCCTGGTGGGACCGGGCGAAAAAGCCGCAGCGGCTAGCCGCCGGCATGGCGGAGCGCCCCTGATCCGCTTCGGCCATTTCGCGGCGATCGACTGGTCCGGCGCAGTCGGGGAACGCCAGCGCGGCATCGCCGTTGCCCTCTGCGAAGCGGGCGATCATGCCCCAACCCTCGTCAGGCCTGACCATATCTGGTCCCGGCAAGATGTGCTGGACTGGCTGCTTGCAGAACTGCCGCCCAGCACTCTGGTCGGCCTGGACCTTGGCATGTCCCTGCCCTTCGCAGATTTTGACGTCTTCTTCCCCGGCTGGGTCGAAAGCCCCGGCGATGCGCGCGGTTTGTGGGAACTGGTCGACAGGATCGCGGCGAACGATCCGCACCTCGCCGCCACCAGCTTCGTCGATCATCCCGATGCGGCCCGGCACTTCCGCCGCCATGGCGGACGCTGCGGCGACCTGTTCCAGTCCGGCGGCGGTCGATTGCGCGTGACTGAGCACAAGCAACGCGAGCAGGGTCTCAATCCCTACAGCAATCTGAACCTGATAGGTGCAGCGCAGGTCGGAAAATCCAGTCTGACTGGCATGCGACTGCTCCAACGCATCGGCGATAGCCTGCCCATCTGGCCCTTCGATTCTCTACCGGAATCCGGTTCGGTCCTGGTCGAAATCTACACCGCGCTGGCGGCTGTGTCGGCCGGCCGGCCCAAGGGGCGGTCGAAAATTCGCGACGCCGCCATGCTCGATCTGGCACTCGATCGGCTCGGCAGTCATGCACATGGCTCACTGGCGCGCCATGACGATCACGCGACCGACGCGATCCTTACCGCAGCCTGGCTGCGGATGGCCGCTTTCGACCGCGCTTTGTGGCATCCGGCGGCGATGACCCCGGCCATCGCCCAAACCGAAGGCTGGACCTTCGGCGTGCGCTGAGCCGTCGACTGCGCCGCAAAGAAAAAGGGCGGCGGGTTCCCCCGCCGCCCCGTTTCGTTCTCCGATCCGTCTGGATCAGAAGCGGTAGCTGACGCCAACCTTCAGACGCCACACCGACGAGGACACGTTGATCTGGTTGTCCGCGTCGAAGTTGCTCTGCGGGGTCACACCCGTGCCCGAAAGCGGGGTGATGATGTAGCGGCCCTGGGCGTCGATGCCGCTGGTGCCGATCACTTCCTGGAGACCCGAGAAGTTGCGGCGGCGCTGCACGTTCCAGCTGTCGTTCAGGAAGTTCAGGAAGTTGTCGAACGTCGCATAGAGACGGATCGAATCCTGCTTCACCCCGAACACGCTGAGCGGCCCCGGCAGTTCCTGCGAGAAGGACAGGTCGAGATCGTAATACCAGTCGTTCGTGCAGGTGTTGCGCGGGATCGAGCGGCCGATGTAGCGGCGCGCGCAGCTCAGCCCGTTGGCGAAATCGACCAGCTGCTGAACGGCGGTTGCATTCGACGTCGGCGAAATGTTCGGGTCGTTCACGCCCGTGGGCAGGTAGACCAGAGCATTGTCGACACCCGACACACTGTCGCCGAACACGCTGCCGCCCTGGAAGGTCAGGCTGTACGGACGGCCCGAACGCGCGATGAAGGTGAAGCCCAGGCGGGTATCATATTCACCGAAGAAGCGCTCCGTGAAGGTGGTCTGCAGCGCGATGTTGTGACGGCTCTCGTAGAAGCCGCGCGACGCGGCCGGGTTCTGCCGGTCGAACGCTGCGGTCAGATCGTAGTTCGAACCAGCCGTCGAATTGTACAGGTTCCGGCGATCCTTCGAGTCCGTGTAGGAATAGCCGAGGCTGAAGAAGATCGAACCGCCATCCGTGATGAGGCCGCGATTGTGGTTCTTCGACAGGATGAACGAAGCGATCATGCTGCTGTAGCTGTCCGCATTGGTCAGCATCAGTTCGTCGTCGCGGCTCGTGTTGAAGCACGGCAGGTTGACGTTCGAATAGACCGGCGGGGCGCCGACCGAAGTCAGACGCGCGGTACAACCCGCGACGCTCGGATCGATCGAGCGATAGATCGGCCGGCCGTCGATGGTGAAGCCGTTGAGGCCCGCCCCGGCCACACCGTTGATCGCCGGAGTCGCGGCGAGATCGACGAGCGTGAACGGATTCTGGAACTGGCTGTAGATGAAGTCCAGATTCAGGTTCCAGCCGCTGAAGAAGCCTTCGCTCGCAATGTCGAGTCCGGCCTGCAGGCCGAGGTTCGCACGGATGACGGTCGGGCTCTGGATGTTCGGATCGATCGACTGCGTGTCACCCAGCCCGTTCGCCGCGGTGTTGATGCCGTTCTGCTGGATACAGGCCGGCACACCGGTGAACTGGCCATTCACGACCACGTCGATCTGCCCGGCGGGGCAACCAGCGGACTGCGTGTTGCCCTCGGCGAAGCCGAAGCCGTTATTCTGGAAGGCGTTACCGAACCAGACCAGCGGATCGCCACCGCCGAAGACGCCGACGCCGCCGCGCAGCTGTGCGCGCGAGAAGATGGCGAATTCGTCGATGTCGTAGGTGAAACCGAGACGCGGCAGGAAGATCGGCTCGAGCGCGCTGAAGCCGGTCGTGTTGGTAAAGCCGTAACGCTGCTCGAACCGCGGGTTCGCATCCGGACCGTCGCCGGAATAGATGTCCACGCGGATGCCGCCGACGAGGTTCAGGCGGTCATTCACCCGGAAATCGTCCTGCGCATAGAGCGAGTAGATCGTCCGGACGAACTGCGCGGCGGCGTCATTGATGTTGCCGGTGCGCGAGAAGTTGCCGAACGCGCCTTCCGTCTGCCCGCCAACCACGTTGTTCGGGGTGGTCGAGGTCTGGTTGTTGCCCAGGCCCGGCGAGAGCAGGCCGGCTTCCAGGTCCGTCGCGTTGCGGAAGACCAGGGTGCCGGTCGCGTTCTGCACGAACAGGTTGAACAGGCTGGCGTGATTGACCTCGAAGCCCAGCTTGATCTGGTGCCGGCCGAAATTGAAGTTTGCCAGCGCGCGGAACTGGTCGAGCTGCGTCTGCAGATCGTTGGCCGAACGCGACGTGCCCGGACCCGCCAGCACGGCGCCGTTGGTGGCGCCCGGAATGCCGACGATGATGCGCGGGATCGGGTTGGCCGATTGCGCTTCGCCGCCACCGACCGGATCCTGGCGATCCTGAATCTCCGAGCGCGAGTAACGCAGTTCGGTGGAGAAGACGTCCGACCAGTTGGAATAGAGACGGGCCGAATAATAATCGGAGAAGGTGCCGCTATTGTAGAAGGTGTTCAGACCGGTGACCTGCGGAGAGGCCTGGCCGGTAAAGAAATCGTCCGCGCGGACGCTGGCCTCCTCAAGCCGCTGATAGGTAGCTTCCAGGCGGTGGTTGTCGTTGATCTGCCAGTCGATGCGGCCGAAATAACGATCGTTGCTGAAGTTGCGGCTGCGGACCAGCGGGCCGGTCTCGATGCCATACACGCGGCTCAGAATCTCGGAGATCTGGTTGAACGCCGCGACCGGCACGCCGGCCAGTTCGTTGGCATAGCCGGCGCCGGCGGGGCCGTCGTCCTGGCTCTGGCCGGCTTCCTGATGCTCATAGGCGCCGTAGAAGAACAGACGATCCGGGATCAGCGGGCCACCAAACGAAACGCCCCAGCGCTTGTCGGGCTCGATCGGCGCGACCGGACGGCCATCGACCGTGTCGGCGCGCATGCCGCTGTCCGAATATTCGAAGAAGGCGCCGCCGCGGAACTCGTTCGAACCCGAGCGGGTCACGACGTTGATCGCGCAGCCCGTAAACTGACCATATTCGACGTCGAACGGCGCGAACTGCACCTGGGTCTCGCGAACCGCGTCATAGGGGATCGGCGTGGACGAACGCGACGAGAAGCCGGTGTCGTTCAGGCCGTAAATGTCGCCCTGGCTGATGCCGTCGACGGTAAAGGCGTTGCCGCGATCGTTGCCGCCCAGGCACGAAATGCGGTCCTGGCCCGAGCCGCCATCGTCGCGGTCGAGGCTGACGCGCGGATCGATGCGGATGATGTCGCGCACGTCGCGGTTGAAGCTGGGCGCATTGTCGAGAACGGCGGAACCGAAAGCGGTGCCCGGGCCGATGTTGCGCAGCTGCACGTTGGCGCGCTGACCGGTGACGACGATCGTGCCGCCCTCTTCGCCCGCCGCGGCGGCGCTGAGGTTGAAGCGCAGGGTGGTCGCGCCGGCGAGGCTGGTGGTGATGTCGTTGACCGTCTGGCCCTGATAGCCGCTGATGTCGGCCGTAACCGTGTAGGGGCCGCCGACGGTCAGGCCGATGGCATTGAACGTGCCCGAGCCGCCCGTCTGGATCGTGCGCGTCGCGCCGGTCCGCGTATCGGTGATCGTGACCGTGGCGCCCGCGATCGGCGCGCCCGCTTCATCGGCGACGATGCCCTCGATCGACGAGGTGATCTGCTGCGCATGCGCAACGGGAATCGGGGCCGCAAAGATCGCGGCCGCGGCAAGCAATTTCGACTTGTTCATTTATGCCCCCGGAAGGAAAGAAAAATTCGCTAAAGATTCAGCGCTTTACACAGCACAAAACAGAATCGGTTCGGTGCGGATGGGTGCCCCTTAAGCCCGCCATATTTCACTTCGGTGAAGTTGAAAACGGGGATTCCGAATCCGCGGCCGGGGTGCGTCCCGAACGCAACACCCGTAGCACCACGCGCTGGACCGGAACGGGCGATTGGACCATAGGGAGCCCGCGCCGGATTAGCACAGCGGTAGTGCAGCGGTTTTGTAAACCGAAGGTCGGGGGTTCGATCCCCTCATCCGGCACCAGCCTTTCTCGTGAGTCCGGCGCCAGCCCTGCTCCTCCTCATTCCTCCGCAAGCTTGGGGTCGCCAGGCAGCCAGCCGACTTCGAACAGCCAGAGCGGCTTGCCCGTTTCGTTGACGCCGGCGGTCGCGCTCATGATCGCGACCCAGAGCGCGCGCAGGCGGTGGACATGCAGGTCGTCACACGTGATCGCGATCAGATGCCGCACGGTGATTTCCGAAGCGGTGGCGGCGTCGCAATCGTTCGGCTTTGGCGGCAGGCCGATCCCCTTGCGGAAGCATTCCGAAGCATCGGCTAGGACGACGCTGCACAAGGCGCGGCGATAATCGTCCGGCACGCCGCTGGAGAGAAATGCGCGCTCGAGATCGAAGATCGTCCGGATCTTGTGCCGCTTCAGCTCGGAAAATGCCTGCACGCCGGTGACCAGGCACAATTGCGCCTGCAGCACCCAGTCGAACGTCTGCAGCAAAGTGTAAGGCGTTTCCGCATACAGTTCGACGGGGTTGGCGACCGCCAGATTCTGCACGTCGTAAATATTGCTTTCCTGCAGACGGAAGCTGACCTCGTGATCGATGCCGTCGATGATTTCGAGCGGGATGATCCGCGCATTCTTCAGCGCGTCGCGATCGACCGATTTGACGTGGACCCTGGCCCATTTGGCGATCTTCGCCAGTCCGAGATCGGGAAAGTAGCCGAGGATGAAGGCCACCCCCAGCGCCAGCGCGAATCCGCCCGAGGCGGCGTCGCTTGGCGGCGTTCCGGTCGCGGCAGGCAGAGCCGTGGCGCCCACCTGATAGACCACGATGGCGAAGATGATGCCCTGCAACAGCCTGATCGCGGAACGGACGAAAGCAAGCGCGCTCAATTCCTGATTGAGCGTCTGGCGCACCAGATACCGCATGTTGAAGACGTAGCCGCCGAGGAAGGCCATGCCCGCGACCGCGACGGACCGCCGCAGCGATTCATCGACTCGATCCGGCGCAGTCCATTCCGGAAGCCAGAAAAGCGTCTCGGTGACGCCCGGGCTATGACCCGGGCCGTTCAGCAGCGCGGCGACCGGGGTAAAAAGCACCACGAAGCCGAAGAAGCTCACCAGGGCGTAGATAAAGGCGCCCGCCCATTGCTTGACCTCGTCCTGGCGTGAGGGGCGGTCGTCGGCAGTGCGGGCGCG
Source organism: Sphingomonadales bacterium UBA2369 (assembly GCA_002344055.1). Classification (GTDB taxonomy): domain Bacteria; phylum Pseudomonadota; class Alphaproteobacteria; order Sphingomonadales; family Sphingomonadaceae; genus Allosphingosinicella. Next base: position 229,956 of record DDTH01000014.1, on the reverse strand, counting down.
GTCGTAGCGGGCGAGAGCGAGTTTCAGCTGCGGCAGTTGCGGATTTTTCATGAAGACGGTGTCGCGCAGATCTTCGACGATCCGCAGTCTGACCTTACGAAGTTCCGCGCCGGTGGTGATGAGGGCGACCGGGACCAGGATTGCCAGTCCGACCGCGAGGATCAGATACCACATCGATGTCCCCCCATGCACCGGCCGGGTGTTCAACCATTGGCCGGTTGCTGGAGCGAAACTAGCCGGTCTCCATCTGTCCGCGCCAATCGAACTGAATCCGATTCGGACCTCGGCTCACGCCCTGTCCGCGAGCGCCCAGATCAGTCGCTGGAACGCCCCATCGCCAAGGCTTGGGCGAGCATCTCCGGCTCTTTCAGGAACATGTCGTGGCCCCAGGGCGAGGTTGACAGATGCAGCGCGACCGGCCCGGCAAGGCCCGCGGCGAGGTCGCGCATCTGCTCCGGCGGCACCAGCAGATCGGTGGTCGCGCCGATCAAAGTTGCGGACGTGGCGATTGCGGCGGGATCGCAGCGGTGCCGGTCGATCGAGGCCGACAGGCTGAGGAAGCGGCCCGGCGACATGATCTGCCGATACGCTTCCCCCCGCGCCCGCAAATAGGCGCCCGGCGCGGAGCAGGTCAGCGGGTCTTCGCCCTCGATCCCGCCCGCGAACCGCTCCGCAAATTCCTCACGCGAACGGTAGCTGGTCATCGCCATGCCGCGCGCGATGGCGAGCGCCTCGTCGCCCTGCCCCTGCTCGATGCCGAGCCTTACCACCCGGCGCTGCAATTCGCGCCCTGCGGTCGAATAAGGATGCGGGGAGGCATCGGCGGAGATCACCGCCAGCCTTCCAACGCGCTCCGGAAACTGTTCGGCAAAAGCGAGCGAGATCATCCCGCCATAGGAAGCGCCGATCACCAGCGCCGCGCGCGCAATCCCGAACGCATCCAGCGCCGCCGCCAGCACCCGCGCCTGATCCGCCGTGGAGGGCGCGAACCGCCCCTCCTCGTCGGCGGCAAAATGGAAACCCAGCACGCGATAGCGCGCCGGGTCGATCGCCTTGCCTGGCCCCGCGAGTCCATTCCACCAGCCCGGCGAGCCGTCGCCGCGCAAGCACGGAAAACGGTCCCCCGAAATGCCCCCCATCATCACCACGACCGGCGCCCCGTCCGCGCCGCACAAAGTCGCCTGGCCTTCCCTGCCGCAGCCTTCCAGCCCCATCGGCAACGCGAACGCGGCTTCAGACAGCGGCAAGACCACGCTCCAGATCGGCAATCAGATCGTCCGCATCCTCGATCCCCACGGACAGCCGCAGCAGGTCTGGATCGATCCCCGCTTCCGCCTGCGCCTCGGGCGGCATGCCGCGATGGGTCATGGTGGCGGGGCGGCAGATCAGAGTCGAAAAACCGCCGAGCGACGAGGCCAGCTTCACCAGCCGCAGCGCGGCAACGAATCGCCCCGCCGCTTCCAGACCGCCCCGCACCCGGAAGCTCAGCATGAAGCCCGGCCCGCTCTGTTGCCGTGCGGCGATATCGGCACCGGGGAAACCGTCCAGCCCGGGATAATGGACCGCGGCCACCCGTTCGTCTTCCGCCAGAAAATGCGCGATCCGTCCCGCGCTCGCCTCGGCCTGCGCCACCCGCAGCGGGAGCGTCCGCAGCCCCCTGAGCGTCGCATGGGCATCATGCGCCGATCCGTTCAGCCCCGCGGCATTCGCCCACCAATGGACCTGCTCGGCGCTGGCCGCCTCCGCGCACAGCAAAATGCCGCCGAACAGGTCGGAATGGCCGTTGATCGCCTTGGTAGTCGAATGGAGCACATAGTCGCAGCCGAGCTTCAGCGGCTGCTGCCGCACCGGCGTCGCCAGCGTATTGTCGGCGATGGTCAGCGCGCCCGCCGCGCGCGCCCGGCCCGCGCGGTCGGCGATGTCGACCACGCGAAGCAACGGATTGCTCGGCGTTTCCAGCCACACGAGTGCCGGCTCGCGCTCCAATGCCTTTGCATAGGCTGCATCATCGCCCTGATCGACGAAGATGGCGCGAAGCAGGCCCTTCCCCTCCAGGCCCTGCAGCAGGCGATAAGTGCCGCCATAGCAATCGTGCGGGGCAATCACGGTCGCACCGCCGGGCAATTGCAGCAAAGCGAGCAGGGCCGCCGACTGCCCCGAGCCGGTCACGGCGCCTCCCGCGGCACCCTCCAATTCGGCCAGCGCATCGGCCAGCGCATCCCGGTTAGGCTGCACCGTGCGGGCATAATCATAATCGGGCTTCGTATCCGGATCGTTCCAGACGAACGTGTCGCTCGCCACCAGAGGCGGGGTCAGGCTCTTGTGGCCGGGATCGGTGCCGACGCCCGCCGACGCGGCGATGGTCGCGGCTTTCCTGTCCATCTGCTTAATCTCCCAGCCCGACCTCGCGGGTGAGCCGGACCAGATCGGAAAGCAAGGCGCCCGCCGTCGGCGCGCCGCCGGCACCCCGTCCCGTGACGACCCGGCTGAAGCCGTCGGCCGTCTCGATCCGCGCCGCATTCCACTCGCCGTCGCCGACCGGCAGCGCGCCCGCCTCCTCGCGCGGCACCAACCGCACCGAGCCGGTCACGACACCGTCGCGCCGCTCGACCCGGGCGAGTTGCACGAAGCGCTGCCCGCTGCCCTCGATCCGCGAAATCGCCGCCGCGTCCAAAGCGTCGGCCTCGAAATCATAGTCGGTCGGCGATCCGCCGAACGCCGCTGCGGCGACGATCCGAAGCTTCGCCGACGCATCCGCGCCGCTCACATCCTCCGCCGGATCTTCCTCGGCAAAGCCCGCTTCCTGCGCCTGTTTCAGCGCCGCCGCGAAGCTCAGCCCGCGCGACAGCCGGTCGAGGATGAAATTCACCGTGCCATTCAGCACGCCAGTCACGGAGACGATCTCCTGTTCGGCCGCCGCCGCCGCGATCGTTTCCAGCACCGGCGTCTCGCCACCGACCGCCGCCGAATAGAGCAAGCGCGCACCGCTCGCCTCGGCGCAACGCGCCAGCGCCGGGTAGGCGCCGGCGATCACGCGTTTGCTGGCGCTCACCACATGAATGCCCTGCGCCAGCGCCCATTCCGACAGTAACGCGCCCGTCTCCGCACACGACAGGGCATCGACCAGAATGTCGGGCTTGTTCGCCAGCAGCGCCCGCCGGTCGGAGATCAATTCGCCCGGCGGCGTCACCGCGCGGGGTTTGGCCGCATCGCGGACCAGGATCGGCGCAAGCACGAAGCCTTGGGCATGATCGATTCGCGCGGCCAGCGCCTGCCCCACCACGCCGTAACCGGCGAGCGCGACGCGAACGGGCCTGGAAGCAATCGCCGGACAGGCAGGCTCTGGCAAAGCCTCGGCGGCGGAAGAGAAAGCAGACATGATCAGTCCTTCGTGTCGAAGGAACGATACTGGCTGGAGGAACCCCGTTTGGTTGCCGACCGGCCGCATCGTCCCGGTTGGGGGACCGCCACCTTGCCCGGGAGGGCAGGTTGGCGTGGGCCCGAAAGCCCACTCTTGATGCTGATGCGGCTCCAATACGGGTCCGCATCTGAAGATTTGGTTAGTCGCGACGAGCGCGGGCGGTCAACCCGTTTTCTAGTGCGCGCTCGCCTTTTCCGCTCCAATGCCGGTTTCCGCTCGCACCCGCTGGGCGAGATAGGCGGCCCGGTCCATCTCCGCCCGGCCGCTCTTGTCGGCCAACGACACCAGCCAGATCACCAGGAAGGCGAGCGGCATGGAGAAGATGGTCGGCGAGGTATAGGGAAATGGCGCCGCGCCGGTCATGCCGAGCGTCGCGGTCCAGATGGCCGGCGACAATATGGTCAGCACCAATGCCGTCACCAGCCCGATCGTCCCGCCCCAGACCACGCCCTTGGTCGTGCAGCCGCGCCACAGCACGCTCATCACCAGCACCGGGAAATTGCCCGACGCCGCGAGGGCAAAGGCGAGGCTGACCATGAAGGCGACGTTCTGCGTCTCGAACAATATGCCTAGCAGGATGGCGAGCGCGGCCAGAACAAGTACGGTCCGGCGCGACACGCGCAACTCATCCTCGCTCGTCGCATTCCCCTTCTTGATCACCGAGGCGTAGAGATCGTGGCTGACCGCGCTCGCACCCGACAAGGTGAGTCCGGCCACCACCGCCAGGATGGTCGCGAAGGCCACGGCGGAGACGAAGCCGAGGAACAGATCGCCGCCCAGCGCCTCGGCCAGATGGACCGCCGCCATATTGTTGAAGCGCAGCGCTCCCGTGCCGTCCACCCATTCCGGGTTCGTGCCGACGAACACGATCGCACCGAAGCCGATGATGAAGGTCAGGATNNAGGATGTAGAAATAGCCGATCCAGCCGGTCGCCCACAGCACGCTCGTACGCGCCGCCTTGCCGTCCGGCACGGTGAAGAAGCGCATGAGGATATGCGGGAGGCCGGCCGTGCCGAACATCAATGCCATGCCGAACGAAATGGCGCTGATCGGATCGCGGATGAAATTGCCCGGCCCCATGATCGACGCGCCCTTGGCTGCGGCATCGGGATCGCCCGCCGCCGCCGCGAGTTCGGTCTTCACCTCGACAGCACGAGCGAACAGGGCATCGGGGGAGAAGCCGAAACTGGCCAGCACGATCAACGCCATCGCCGTCGCGCAGGTCAGCAGCAGCACCGCCTTGATGATCTGCACCCAGGTGGTGGCGATCATCCCGCCGAACAGGACGTAGATCATCATCATCACGCCGACGATCGTGACCGCCGCCACGTAGGGCAGTCCGAACAGCAATTCGATCAGCTTCCCCGCCCCGACCATCTGCGCGATCAGATAGAAGAGCACGACCGTGAGCGTGCTGAACGCCGCGAACAGCCGGACCGGCGCCTGCTCGAAGCGGAAGCTCGCCACATCGGCAAAGGTATATTTGCCGAGGTTGCGAAGCCGCTCGGCCAGCAGGAACAGGATGATCGGCCAGCCAACCAGGAAGCCGGTGGAATAGATCAGCCCGTCATAGCCGTCCGCGAAAATCTGCGCGGAGATACCCAGGAAGCTCGCCGCCGACATATAATCGCCGGCAATGGCCAGACCGTTCTGGAAACCGGTTATGCCGCCGCCCGCCGCGTAGAAATCCGAAGCCGTCTTGACTCGGCCCGCCGCCCAGCGGGTGATGCCCAGCGTCAGCAGCACGAAGGCCGAGAACATCATAATCGCCGGCCAGTTGGTCGCCCGCGCCGCTTCGGGCGCGACCGCGCCGGCGGCGAGCGCCGCCGCCGGGAGGCTCACCGCGATGAGAAACAGCGGCAGGCGGTGCGAAAAGGCGCCCTTCATGCCTGCGCATCCTTGCGGATCGCATCCACGGCCTTGTCGAAATCCTTGTTGGCCCGGCGCACATAGATGCCGGTCATCACGATTCCCGCCACGATCACCCCCAGACCGATCGGAATGCCCAAGGTCGTCGTACCGCCGCCGATCGGCGTGGCGAGCAGGGATTTGTCGAACGCGATGAGCAGGATGTAACCGAAGAAGATGACCAGCATGATCGCGGTCAGGATCCAGGTGAAGCGGGACCGCCGCCGCACCAGCGCCTCATAGCGCGGGTCCGCCGCGATCCGCTCCGCCTGCGCGGCCTCGTCATTCGACAATGAAGTCACGGCGATCCCCTTCCACGCAATGTCTGGCCCGGCACGCGGCGCGCGTCCAGCGCGAAACGGCGCGTTGCGCTCCGGCCACACTCAGCTTTTCCGCTGCGGCGCCGTTAACTAATCACATTGACCTGGGCGCATCCGGCGGGGGATGATCCGCGCCGGGAGTGGCGGAAAAGCGGGGGCTGGATGACCTATTGCCTTGGGGTCGTGGTCGACGAAGGGCTGCTGATGGTCGCGGACACGCGGACCAATGCGGGCGTCGACAACATCTCCTGCTACCGCAAGCTCCACATCCTGTCCGACGCGCCGGACCGCCAATTGCACCTCGCCTGCTCGGGCAGCCTATCCGTCAGCCAGTCGGTGCTCGGCCACCTCGCCGGCCATCCCGGCCTCGCCGACGCATCCAGCCTGTTCGACGCTGCCGAGATCGTCGGCAAGGTTCTCCACGACGGCAACCGGGCGCTTCGCGACGCGCATGCAGGGGAAAAATGCACCGGCGCCAGCCTGCTGCTCGGCGGCCGCATCGGCGACGAGGCGCCGCGCCTGTTCCAGCTCTACCCCGAAGGCAATTTCATCGAATGCAAGCCGGACCTGCCTTATCTGCAGATCGGCGAAACCAAATATGGCCGCCCCATCCTGGACCGCGTGATCACCCGCCGCACCCCGCTCGCGGCCGCGGTGAAGGTCGCTTTCCTGTCCTTCGATTCGGCGATGCGCTCCAATCTCTCCGTCGCCCGCCCGCTCGACCTGATGGTGCTTCCGTCCGGCGCGGCGGAAGCAACGATCCTGCGCATCGAGCAGGACGACGTCTATTTCAATGAGCTTTCCCGCCGCTGGTCCGCCGCTTTGGTGCAGGCCGCCGCAACCATGCCCGACCCCTGGTTCATGGATGAAGGCCGCTCCTGCCCGCTGCCCAATCCGGTGAGCGCGCTAAGGGCCTTGTAAGCGCCGCATTTTCCGCCGAAATACGCCGCCTCGCAAACTTTCCCGAGAGCGGAGTTTTCCTGAAATGACGATCCTGTTCCTGGCCGCGGCTGCGCTGGCCCAGCCCGCCACGCCCGCCCAGAACCCGCATGCCGGCCACAGCGATCATGCGGGTCACGCCAACCACGCGGCCCCGGCGACGCCTGCCGCCCCGGCCGCCGCGCAGGCCTGGTCGGTCGAAACCAGCACCGTCGCGCAACTGATGGCCAATCCCGCCGCCAAGGCAGTGATCGACCGTCACCTTCCCGGTTTCAGCACCCACCCGATGGTCGGCCAGGCCGGCCCGATGACCCTGCGTCAGATCCAGGGCTTCACCCAGGGCGCGATCACCAACGCGCATCTGACCGCGATCCAGACCGACCTCGCCGCCATCCCGGCGCAGTAATCGTCCGAGGGGCTGCATCGCAGTCCCCTTTGCGCTAATCTCCCCGCCGCCGCTCCGTGCGGCGCGGGGAGGGATGTGACCGGCCGACTGACAGCGATCGCGCTCGCGGCCTTCGCCTGCGTCGCCCTGCCGCGAGCGGCGCAGGCGCAGACGCCGCTTTCCCTCGCCGACCGCCTTTGCACTTCCGCCCCGGCGATGGATGCGTCCGGCCGCTATCCCGCCAGCGCCGATCTCGCCCGCGCCGCCGAACAGGTGGAAACCGCCCTCGCCGGGCTGCGCGCCCGCGGCGACGCCGCCGGCGCCAATCCCGCATGGCTCGATCTTGCCGCGACCGAGACGGCACAACCCGATCCCCGCGCTCTCGCGCGCTATTGCGCCGCCGCCGGAGAGTTGATGCGGCTCAGCGCGGGCGGCAGCCAGCGTCAGGCCCAGACCTATCTGCTCGCCGCCTATCGTCTCGCCGAGGTGACGGACGGCCCGCTCGCCTCGCTGACCGCTTACCGCCTCGCTCTCGTCGGTGCGAGCGAACCCGCTGTCGCCGGTAGCCGCGGCGCACGCGGCGCCACACAGCCCATCGCACCGGAACCGGTCATTCCCGACGGCAGCAGCTGCGGCGAACTTGCCGCGCTCGGTATCGACCAGCTCGCGCCCCGCGACGTCTCCCTGCTCGCTCTGTCCTGCGCGGCCGACCGCGCGCTCGGCGACGGCGACAACCGGCTCGCCGCGCTCGTCGCACTCAAGCTTGCTCGCATCGAAGGCGAGTTCGCCGACACGCCGGGCCAGGATCGCGCCACCTTCCGCGCCTTCGCCAGGGAGCGTACGGAGACCGCCATCCCGAACGCCCTGGCGATGAACGACGCCACGGGCCGCGACCTCGCCTTTCGCCTCGCGGAAGCCACGCTCGACTATGCCGATACCGCTCCGGACCTCGCGCCCGTCCTCGCCGCCCTCGACGCCGCGCGCGAGCCCGAAGCCGCCGCCAGTGCCGGAACCCTGCGCGCGCGCCTCGCGCTCCTGAACAATGACGCCGCGACCGCGCGGTCGCAGGCCAATGCCGCCATCCTCGCCGAAAGCCGCCGCGCCATTCCCGCTCGCCTGCCGCGCCTCTATCTGCTGCTCGCCGAAGCCGATCCGGCCCGCCGTACCGCGCATGTCCACGCCGCCTACACCGCGCTCGAAAATCTGCGCCCGCTGCTCCCCCGGCTCGATCCGCTGACCGAGGAGTCCAGCTTTTCGCTCTACATGCGCGCCGTCTTCACGGCCGCCGCCGACGCGCAACTGGGCGGCGAAAACGCCAACATCCAGCGCGCCCAGCAGATCGTCGAAGCCTTTCGTCAGGCCGAGTTGCAAAGCGCCTTCGGCAGCGAATGCATCCCCGCCCGCGCCAGCGCGGAAGTGCGCGATCTCGCGCCCGGCGAGACCATCCTCTATCCCTTGCTCCTCCCCGACCGGGTCGAACTGATCCTCGTCTCCGCCGACGGCCATCGCCGCCTCGCCCCCAACCGCGCCGTCACCCGCGCCGATATCGCCGTCCTGGTCGAACAGATCGCCCTGCCCCTCGGTCGCGGGAGCGACGGCGAATGGCGCGCCGCTTCCCGCCGACTCTACGACATCCTGATCGCCCCCGTCGCGGACCGGCTCGGCCCGAACGCCATGCTGGCGATCGTCCCGGACGGCCCTTTGCGCGCCCTCCCCTTCGCCGCGCTCATTGCCCCCGACGGCCGCTATCTCGTTCAGCAGACCCGGCTCAGCATCATCCCCTCGCTCGCTTTCTCTCAGCCGGCTGGCCGCGCCCATCGCGGCCTCAATGTCGTCGCCGCCTCGCTTCAGCGCGAGGTCGATCTGCCCGTCGGCGCCTTCTCGGCGCTGGCAGGCACCGAGGCGGAGGCCCGCATCGCAGTCGCCAGCGCCCGCAGTGGCGCGCTCGTCCCGGATTTCACCCGCGCCCAGTTGAGCGCCGCGCTCGCCCGCCCGGTCGACGTGCTCCATCTCGCCACCCACGCCGCCTTCAATGGCCGCTCCGACCGCGCCTTCATCGTCGCCAATGGCGAGGTGATCCGCCTGAGCGAACTGCGTGAGATGATCGGCCGCTCCGGCCTGCGCGGCGACGCGATCGACCTCATCATCCTGTCCGCCTGCGAAACGGCGGTGGGCGATGACGAAGCAAGCATGGGCCTGGCAGGCGCCGCGGTGCAGGCCGGGGCAAGCAGCGTGATCGGTTCGCTCTGGCAGGTGGACGATGCCGGCACCGCCGAACTCATGCGCCAATTCTACCGCCGCTATGCCGAAGGCCGCTCCCGCTCGGAAGCGCTGCGCGAGGCTCAATTGGCTCTGCTCGACGACGGCGGCACGAATGCCGATCCGCGCATCTGGGCCGCCTTCGCCTTGCTGGGCGCCTGGCGGTGAAGGCGCGCTGGCTCTGCGTTTCGCTCGCCGCTTTGGCCGCGTCGCAGGCAGCTGCGCAGCCAGCGACAATCAGCCCCGATGCAGGGAATGTCCCGGCGCCTGGCGTGCGGGCGGGCATGATTCCGGACGGCCTGCAACCTCATGCCGCGCCCGCCCCCGTCCCGACCCAGATCACGCCCGATACCGGCGCACTCGGCCTCGGCACCAGCGCGACGCGCGCGGGCAATGTCACCACGATCGACGGCGGCACGCGCGCGGGCAACAATCTCTTCCACAGCTTCAGCCGTTTCGATCTCGGCCAGGGCGATTTCGCCCGCTGGGTGCACAGCGCCGGCGATCCGGCCAGCATCCGCAACGTCGTCAACCGCGTCACCGGCGGCGATCCGTCCGACATTTTCGGCACGATCGATTCCACTGGCCTGCCCAACGCCAACTTCTTCTTCATCAATCCGGCCGGGATCGTCTTTGGCGACGGCGCCCGGATCGACGTCCCCGCCTCGGCCCACTTCTCCACCGCTGCGGCCCTGCGCTTTGCCGATGGCTCGTCCTTCACCGTTACCACGCCCGGCGGCTCCAGTTTCTCGGTCGCGAACGTCGCAGGCTTCGGCTTCCTGGGCGGTCAGGGCGACGTGGCGATGCACGGCGGGCGCGGCATGTCCTTCACCGGCACCCGCCTCAGCCTCACCGGCCGCAACGTCACCATGCTGGACAGCCAGATCGCCGCGGACGGCTTCGCACTGGCGGCGGTGGGCGGCGGGTCGGTGGAAATCAGCCTCGCCGCCCCGCGCACCATCACCGGCAATGGCCGTCTGCTGATCGCCGATTCCGTCCTGCGCTCGAGCGGCGCCGATGGCATATTGCTCAGCGGCGGAATCATCGATCTGACCAATGCCGGGATCGGCACCGCCTTCGCGCCCGGCCGGTTCGACGGTGTCGGTGGCCCGATCGACATCAACGGCCGCATCGTCACGATCCTCAATTCCCTCATCTCCGCCTCGACCTCCGGCCCCGAACCGGCGGGGGAAATCCGCATCGCCGGACAGAATATCACCATCGCCGGCGGCTCGATGATCCAGAGCGAGACCGATCGCGGCTCGACCGGCGAAGCGGGCGCGATCCGCATCAACGGCGATGCGATCGACATATTGGACGGCAGCCGCATTTCCTCCTCGACGCTCACCGCGGCCCAAAGCGGCGCGATCTTCGTCAACGGCCGCGCGGTCCGCATCATGGACGGTTCGGTGCTCGCCAGCGACGTGCGCCCCGGCACGACCGGCAGCGCCGGTTCGATCCAGATTCTCGGCTCCACGCTCACCATGGAAAATGGTGCGACGCTCAGCTCCGTCAGCGAAGGCTTCGGGCAGGCCGGGCTCATCAATATCTTCGTGGACAGCGCGATCCGGCTGACTCGCAGCAACATCATCTCCGAGGCGCGCGGCCAGAGCAGCGGCGCGGGCATCGTCAGCCTGAACGCCTCTTCGATCATGCTCGACAATGCGGTCATCTCGACCACCACCAACACGAGCGGGGATGCGGGCGTCGTCGGCATCAGCACCGACGACATGGAGTTGCGCGACCGCTCGGTCATCCTCTCCATTTCCGCGCCGGGCGCGGCAGGCAATGCCGGCCAGGTCTCGATCCAGCGGCGCGGCGAGACGGGCGGGCGACTGCTGCTCACCGGCGGCTCTGCCATCCGCTCCGACACGAACGGGCCGGGCAATGCCGGCGGCATCAGCATCGGCATGGACCGGGTGTCGCTGATCGAGGGCGGCGCCATTTCATCGGATTCAGGACTCAGTTGCGCAAACGTCGGCTGCGGCCCGCTCGGCCGCGCGGGCGATATCGACATCACCGGCGTCAGCCTGACCATGTTGGACACCGACCCCTTCGACGGCTTGGAAACGGTCATTTCTTCCGACAGCATCGGCGGCACCGGCGCGGGCACGATTCGGCTCACCCTCTCCGGCGACCTCGACTCCGTCGGCTTCGGCCAGGTCAGCTCCGATACGATCGGTGGCAATGCCGGTGCAGGCGCGGGCGGCGATGTCGTGATCAATGCCGAAAATGTCCGCTTCAGCGGTTCGCGCAGCGGCATCTCCTCCGGCACGTTCGGCCCCGGTCAGGGCGGGTCGGTAACGATCAATGCCCGCAATCAGATCGTGCTGGCGGACGAGGCCGCTATCCTGTCCCAGTCGGGCGACGGACGGGTAGCGGGCAACGCCCCTCCGGGTCAGGGTTCCAGCGGCTCGATCACGCTCAACGCGCGCGACATTTTGATTACCTCCGGCGGCACGATCAGCGCCTCCACCTTCACCGACGGCAAGGCAGGCGCGGTCACCATCCGCGCCGGGTCGCTCCGTATGATCAATCAGGCGCTGCTCGGTTCCTTCTCGCAGGGACAGGGCGAAGGCGGACTCGTCGATATCGATGTTGGCGAACTGATCATGGTGGGCGCCGCGTCCATCGACACAGGCACCGGGCTGAACTGCGATATTTGCGGGTTTGGGGGCGACGCCGGCGACATCATGCTGCGGGCCGGCCGTCTCGAAATGCGCGGTATCCAGCTGGACGAATTCAGCTTCGGCACCCCGCGCATCTCGTCCGACACCTCCTCGCAAGGCAATGCCGGCAATCTGACGCTCGTGATTTCGGGCGCGCTCGTCATGGATGCGGCCCAGATTTCCTCGGCCACCAGCCTGACCGGCAATGCCGGCACCATCAATCTCACCGCCGGCTCGATCGCGATGGACAATGGCGCGGTGATTTCCACCGAGGCCGACCCGATCGAGGATCCGCTTTCCCGTGGGAATGCCGGCGAGATCATCATCACCTCCACCGGCACCGTCCGCCTGTCCAGCGGCAGCCAGATCGTCAGCAACACCTTCAGCGCCGGCTCGGCGGGGGAGATCACGCTGCGCACGCCAGGACTCCTGCTCCTGCAGGGCGGCCGCATCAGCAGCGGCAGCGATTTCGGCGCGACTGGCGCCAGCGGCACGATCCGGATCGGCGCGGGGACTTTGCTGCTCGATACCGTCGCCAGCATTGAGACGATCTCTCGCAATGCGCGGCCTGCGGGCACCATCATCGTCGATGCAGGCGACGTACGCGTGTCCGGCGAGTTTGCCCGCATCGCCAGCACCAATGAAGCGGAGGTCGCGGGAGATGCCGGCGCGGTCACAATCAGCGCGACGAACATCTCCGTTACCGATGGCGCCCGCATCACCACCAGCGCCAATCTCGGCGCGGCCGGCGACATCAATCTCAACATGCCGTCCAACGGTCTGCTCGTCATCGCCAGCCGCAGCGACCCCGGCACCATTTCCACCTCGTCCGGCCCCGGCACCGGCGGCCGCATCACCGTTTCGAACCCGCTCGCGATCATCTCCGACGGCGGCAGCATCCTAGCGCTCGGCCAGCAGGGCGGCGCAAACGTGCTGCTCGACGCGCAATTCCTGATCCGCTCCGCCGACCGCCTGAACCGGATCGACGTGAACGGCGACTTCCTGCTCGCCGCCGCCGCCTATGACGTCAGCGCCGGGACGGTGAATCGCGATCTTTCCGTCATCGACGCCTCCGGCGTGCTGCGCGGCCAGTGCGCCGCCGCCCGCGCCACCGGCGAAGTCAGCCAGCTCGTCGTGCGGCCCGTCGGCCCCTACGGCTCCCGCCCGCTATCGAGCCGCCCCGATCCGGCCAGGCTGCTCAGTGCCGCCGAGCTGCAGGAAACCTGCTCCTGATCATGCCGCCCTGGTTGATCCTCGCCATGCTGGCCACGCAGCCGCCAGGTCCGCGCACCGGTCCCGAGGCCGCGCCCCCGCAAACCCCGCCATTCGCGCGTCCCGGCCCTGCTCCGCTCGTCCCAGCCACGCCACCACCGCCCGTTTCCCCGCCGAACCACCTCGAAACCGCGCAAAACCACCTTCAGATCACGATTCTGGACACCGGTTCCACCACGAGCCGCGATGCAGTCCCGCCAGCCGGCTGGCGCCCGGCCGACGAGCCGCTTTCCGGCCTCGCCCTCGATCACCGCCCCCGCGAGCCACTCGACACCGCCTGGGTCCGCCGTCAGTTCGCGCTGAACGCCGTCAATGATTCCGGCCGCGCCATCGCTCTGGTGCAGCTGATCAATCGCGCTTTCCTGACCGCTGGTTTCGTGAATTCCGGCTTGCTCGTTGACTCAGGAACCGGCGACAACATACTGACTTTTCGTCTGATTCATGGCCGCCTGACCCATGCCGAAGTGACCTTCACCGATGGTCATGCCCGTGGCCTCGATCCCGATTACATCCGCGAGCGCCTTCCTTCGGCAAATCGTCAGCCGCTCAGCGCCGCCGCGATCGAACGCGACTTCCGCCTGCTCACCGAGGATGCCAACCTCCGCACCGTCAACGCCCAGCTCCGCCCCGGCGACATCCCCGGCGAAGCCACTCTCACCCTCTCCATCCTCCCGCTCGAGCGCGCCGACTTCTACCTCACCGCTGGCAACAGCCGCTCGCCCACCGTGGGCGGCGAGCGGATCGCGATTGGCGGCTATGCCCGCCACGGCATCGCCAGTGGCGACCTGATCAGCGCCGAGATCGGCCTTACGGAAGGCGTGATCGACGCTTCCGCAACCTATTCGCTGCCGATCCTCAGCCCGGCCACACGCCTGAATGTCCGGGCCAGCTACAATGACGCCGCGGTGATCGACACGCCGCTCATTCCGCTCGACATCCGCACTCGCGACGTCTCCGGGCAAGTCGGTTTCACCCATGACATCCTGCGCGCGCCCCTGACCCCCGCGGGCGAGAATCGGTGGGCGCCGTCGCGGACCCTCACGCTTGGCGCAGCGGTCAGCCACCGGCGGCAGGAGAGCTTTCTGCTTGGTCTCCCCTTTTCCTTTGCCGCCGGTTCGGTCGACGGGCGCGCCGAAAATACGGCGTTCCGCCTGTTCGGCGACTTCGTGCAGCGCAATGTCGATCAGGTGTTCGCGGCGTCGGTCACCGGCACGATCGGCATCGATGGCACCCGGTCGAACATTGCGGCGATCCCGACCCCGGATCAGCACTTCCTGGCTCTGCTCGTACAGCTGAACTACGCCCGCCGCCTCGATCAAAACGGCCTGGAACTGCGCGCGCGCCTCACCGGCCAACTCGCCAGTTCGATCCTCTATTCGGGCGAGCGGCTCGGCATTGGCGGCGAGGCCAGCGTGCGTGGCTATCGCGAAACCCTGCTGCTCGCCGATCAGGGCGTCGTCGGATCGGCGGAACTCGCATACCCTTTCAACCTTGGCCGTGCCGGTCCTCGCGAAGGCCTCGATTGGGGCGCGTTCAGTATCTCCGCATTCATCGATGCCGCTTATGCCGCGACCCTCGACGGCCCCGCTCCCGACCCGGAAGCCATCGCCTCCGCAGGCGTGGCCTTGACCTGGCAACCCGCAGACGGCCTGTCGTTGCGCGTCTCCTATGGCCACGCCTTGATCGACCCCGCGGTGACCGGAACGCGCGACCTGCAGGACCGTGGCGTCCACATCCGCTTCACTGTCTTCCCGCTCCGCCTGGGCCGTTGATCTAATTCCTTTGCAAAAGCCATCGAACCCGTGGATTCTGGGCGCATTGAATGAGTGCCTTGAGGACGGATGCCATGAGTGACGATGCGGACGCGGCGCGCGAATATGAACGGCTTCGCGCCGAACTCGCGGAATTCGTCCTCGAAATCCTGTCCGAGCGCATCGCCACGGGCAAGGAGCCGGAACTAAGCCAGGCGCTGGTCGATGCGATTGATCGCCGTGTTGATGCGGCGGTTGACGAACGCCTTGGTAAGCTGGGACCGGCCGATGCAACGAGACCGGCGGC
This sequence comes from Sphingomonadales bacterium UBA2369, assembly GCA_002344055.1. Taxonomy (GTDB): domain Bacteria; phylum Pseudomonadota; class Alphaproteobacteria; order Sphingomonadales; family Sphingomonadaceae; genus Allosphingosinicella. Next base: position 214,724 of record DDTH01000014.1, on the reverse strand, counting down.
GACACGCCGCACCACGCCCGTCCGCCGCAACGCTCCCGAGCCGAACAATCGCTTCAAGCTGATCCTGCTCGCCGCATTCGGCGCCGCCGCTTTGGTCGCGATCGTGTTCGTCGTCATCCGCTATCTCCCCTCCGGACCAACCAACACGACCACCCGCACGGGGACTGGCAACGAGACGACGGTGATTCAGGTCGATAACGGCCAGATCGCCTCGCCCGCCAATCAGACACAGGGCAATAGTCTGGTCCCGCCCCTTCCCCTCCCCGTTCCGCAGCCTGGTCCGGTCCAGCCGAACTGAACATGGCCAGCACCGCCGCCAGCATCGCCACCATGGTGATCGGCCCGCAGGCCGGCGGGCGCGGTTATCGGGTGCTCGCGCGCAGCCCCGGCCCGGCCATTTCCGGCGCCGCCGAAGGCAGGCTGAGCGAAATGGCTTTGGTGCTCGCAGGCTGGGCGGAGCAGCAGGAACCGCCAGCCGCGGCGCTGATTCCGCTCTCGGACGCGACGACGCCAGCGTTGCTGGTCCGTTTCGCGCATCTCGGCTCCTCGTCGCTCGGCAGCATCTGCTATGGGCATGCCTTGCTGCTCGACAGCGCGGCGTTCGCAGCTTGCGGCGGGCGCCCGGAAACTTTGCTTCCCCTGATCCCAGAGCCGGACGGCTCCCGCGCCTTCGCCGAAGCGCCGCTGGTGGTCGATCAGCCTGCGCCCGCATCCCCGCCGCTGCGGGACTGGCGCGGCCTCGGCCTGGAATGGCGCGACCGGCTCGTCGTCGTGGCGGATCGCGCCGAAGAGGAAGCAACCCTCTGTTCGATTCTCCGCTCGATCGGTCCGTCCGGCCCGGGTTCACGGGTGCGCGGCTGGGCGACCACGGCGTCACTGCCCCCCGGCGGCAGCTTCGCCCCTGCGCGCGAATTGCAGTTGCTCGTGGTGGCGCAGGGCCGCCGCCGCCCGGTCAACCTGCAGCACCTGCTCGCCCGCGCCACGCCGACCGGCTTCGAAGGCGAACGCGTCGACTTGCCGCCCGCCGCCCGCGCCTGGGAAAGGCTGAAGTCGCTTGGCGCCAACGACGTCGATATCGCGCAGGCGGTCGGGGCGTTGCGCTGGTCGCCCGACCAGCTTGAATCCGCACCCGCAGACGTGATCGGCCCGTCTGCGGGACAGGCGTTGCGCGCGCTCGGCGGCGAGGCGCGCATCCGCTTCATCCTTGCTCTCGCCGCACCGCGCGGCGACGCCTTCGACCGCGATTTCGGCGCCATCGCCCGGCACTGGTTCGCGCAACTGATCGGCCGCGATGGGCTCGATCCGCAACATGCCGCTTTCTACATCAAGGCGATCGCCGACGCGCCGCCGGAGACAATCGCGACGATGGCACCGCTCGGCCAATTGCTCGCCAAAGCCGGCACCGGGCGCTGGCTGAAAGGCCGGACCTTCGACCGGCTGATCCAGCTCGGCTATGCCGAGGCGCTCGCCGATCGTGCCGACGAGGCTCCGGCGCTGGTCGCCGGCCTCGGTGGCGACGATCTGCCGAAGCTGATCGCCGCCATTCTGCAACCTCCAAATCCCGATTCACGGTCGCACGCCTTGCTCTCCGCGGCCTTGCGCGAACTGGCCGATAGGCCTGACGAGACAGGGCCGCCCGGTTCGTGGAGCGAGTTCTTTCCCGAGGCTCTGCGCCAGCGACTGCAAGCGGCACCCGCATCGGACGAGCGCCGCCTCGGTTCACGCAGCGTTGCCCGCGCGACGTTAAGGCTCGCTCCCGCAATGATGGGACCATTGGCAAAGCGGACGATCAACCTGCGCGACGAGGCCGCCTCGCCGCGCGAAAAACTGGACATGCTGGGCGCGACCCTCGAATGGGTCCGCCACAAAGGAGCGACGGCTTGAAGCGCTGCCCGAAACATTATTGGTTCGAATATGACGAGACGCAGGGCGGCTGCCAGCTGTGCGAGCGCGAAGGCAATATCGCCGCCACGCCGCCGCCCGCGCCTGCCCCGGCCGCCGCACCTCCGCCTCCATTTCCGACCAACGACTGGGTCGAGGAGGTCAGCGTCCAGCCCGGCGCCGCACCGCCGCCCATCTGGACGCCGCCGCCGGTCGACATGAGCAAGCCGCCCGCTGGATCCTGGGAGCCCGCCGCCAACTGGCCCGCGCCTGACCCCGCGCCGCCGCCAGAGCCGGAACCGGAGCCGATTCCGGTCGACCCGCTGACCGACGAGGATAGCCAGATCCTCGCTCAGCTCGAGCATCTGCGCGCCAATGGCGTCTTCACCATTCTGCTGATCGGCTTCTTCGCGGGCGGCAAGACCTGGTTCCTCAATCGGGTGAAGCACCAGCTCGGCAAGGAAGGCTATAACGTCTCGCCGCAGCCGCCGCGCAACCGCGCCCACGTCACCACCACCCGCAACGCCGAAATCCACCACGCCCGGCGGCTGCGCGACGGCAAGGTGGAAAGCTTCGCCATCGTCGATATCCCCGGCGAGCGGCTGCGCGACCTGGTCGACAAGAATTTCCACGCCGTCCGATCAGTGCTGGCGGCAATGGACATGTGCGGAGCGCTCATTGTTGCGCTGCCCGCCGATGAGGTCTTGCTGTCCGAGGATGTTAATGCCGAAGCCGAGCGGCTGGGCGGGGTGCACAAGGTGCTGCTGGCCCGCTCGAAGGACGATCCAGCGCTCAACGCCGTCGCGCTGCGCGCGGACGCACTGGTCCGCAAGGCCGGCTCGGTTGAAGCCGCGCTCGGCCAGGAAGGCCCGAAGCGGGCGGAAGCCGATCGCCTGCGCGAAGCTGGAGAGGCGGACGCCGAACTCGACGCCGATCTGGAGGCGCTGAAGACGCTCGGCCGCGTCGATCGTCTGGCCATCGCCGATCCCGATCTCGCCGAATTCACTCACGACCTGTGCTTCATGACGGGCCTGATGTCGCGCCTGCGCAATGCCGGGTCGCTGAACGATCCGCGCTTCGATTTCCGCAAGATCGACCCGGCCATCGTCAATCTGCATATCAGCTCGCGCGACTATCAGCGCTTCTCGCGCCCCACTTTCGTGGCGATGACCAAGGCCGATCTGGTCAGCCATCCCGATCCGCTGCTGGAGGCTTTGATCCGCCACAGCCGCGATCCGGAAGTGCGCTACACGTTCAGTGACGATCCGCTCGATACGCTGGCGAAGATGCGGCCTGGCCTGTCGGCTATGTTCCGCGAGTGGCTGCAGAACGTGAAGTTCGACTTCGTCACCGCCTTTCACGAGCATGACCCGACCGACACGCGGATCAATTACAGCGCCGAACATTATGGCGTCGGCGCGGTGTTCGACTGGATCAGCCGCGCCCGCAATTGGGACGTGCGCCGGCCGAGCGAGCGCAAGGCAGAGCAGCGCGCCCGGCGGCTGCGGCGGCTGCGCGACGGCAAAGCGAGCGTGGACCGCGACTTCGCACTGATGAAGGGCGTGCGCAAATGAGCTTGCTGCAGCCGATCCGCGACCGGCGTCGCCGCCTGATCGACGCCGTCTATGGCGCCGAGGAGGATCGCGGCGCAAACATCTATCTCGCCAGCATCTGGGGCATCGGCCTGCTCGCCTGCCTGATTGTCGCCGGCTTCACCCCCTGGAACTGGCCGGCGGAGCGCGATGGCCGGGTCGAGAGCCTGACGCCTGTCTCCTGCGAAGCGATCCTAGGTGAGGATGACGAGGAACAGGCTGCCACCCGCAATCAGAGCGCGGCCAAAGCGCGGCCAAAGGCGGGCGCGCGCAACAGCTGCCGCCAATTGCTCTCCGAAGCCGAGCGCGGCCAGCTCGGCCGTGTCGAGGCGACCATTGCCTATCTCCAGCGCGGCGGCCCGGCACCAGCCCCGCTGGCGCTGCCGGAAGACGGCGTACTGCGCGGCTGGGTCGATTCCAACATCTGCCGGATGAGCGGCGCGGACGGCGCGGACCGCGGCGCGCTCGCCTGGCATGTCGGCCAGGGGATCGGCGAATGCGGGGGCTGGAGCCGGCAGGCAGCGGGCTTCCCGCTCTCAACTTGGCTCGGCTGGTGGGCAGGAATGCTGCTCACTCCGCTGCTTATCCTCGTGCTGCTGTTTTTCCTGATCCGGCACAGCCTCCGCCTGCCCGCGACCCGCCGCGAATATCGGCGCCTGTTCGGCTCCGAGCACAAGGCGCCCTGACCTTGGTCCGGCTGTTCTAGATCATGCCGAGCGGCGCAGGCGTCACCTTCACTTTGCTCAGCCTTGCGCTGGCCTGGCTGCTCTGGCGCGGGCGCGGCGCGGCAGGACAGCCGAAATGGCAGCTGTGGCTGCGGACCCTGATTCCGCCCTTCTTGCTCCTCGCCCTGATCCCGAGCGGTTGCGCGAGCGACCGGTTCGATGCGCTCCGCCTCTTCGCGAACGGTATGAACGTCACCGAACGCCAGCTGCAGGGCGGCCGTGCTCAGACGGTCGCTGTGCCCGGCTGCGAGGATTATTTTCGCGCGGGCGACACTCCGGTCTTCGTTGTGGGACGGCTGCGAGGCTGCGTCGATCTTGTCGTCAACGACTGGAACGGCGCGTCGGTCGATGGCGCGATCGTCCGCCTCGATCACCGGGCGGGCGCCACTCCGATCCTGAACCTTACGACCCGCGCGGGTGGCGGGGGTGCGCTCGTGGTCGCGCGCGACGAGAGTGGAAGCCGCAGCTTCACCGGTGCGCTCGATCTGACCAGCGGCGACAGCATCTGCCTGCGCGACTGCGATCGCAATGGCCGCTGGTGGACGTTTGACGCCGGCGGCACGCTTACCGCGGGCGACGATGTCCGCAACATGAGCCTGCGCCCCGGCCCCTATGGCTGGGTCGAACCCTACGGTCCGGCCGACCGAATCCACCGCCTCAGCCAATTGCTTTGCGACGCACCGGGCAACACCGGCTGCGATACGCCTGCGATAGCCGACCGCAACCAGCCCGCGTTGAGTTTCCTGTTCCAGCGCGGCGGCCCCAATGGCCACGCCTGGCAAGCCATGCTGCTCGATCCCGGCGCCCGCATCCGACGCGCCGACGGCTCCATCGTTCGCCCCAACCTTGCCGAGCAGGTGCCGCTCGCCGAAAGCGGCAGCCTGCATCTCGCGATCCTCGGCGTACGCGGCAATGCGCTACGCGAGATCCGCAGTTTCTCGGTTGGCCACACGCTTGCGACCGAACCCGCCGCGCGGCGCTTCTCGCTTTCGCTCGACACGCCGGAAATGGTCGCGATCGGGCAATGCGCCCAGCCGCTTTCCCGGCTCGCGACCAGCCCCGATCAGGTTTCGCCCGAAGCCTTCGCATTGAGCAGCTTCGGCAATCGTCCCGACGGCGTGCTGGCCAGCGCCGCAGCCGGTCTCCCCATCGACCGCTTCAACCTGTGCGAAAGTACCCGCTTCGCCTTTTCCTCACCGCTCGACGATCAGCGCGAGGGCCTTGGCGGCCCGGTTGTGCGGCAGATCGAGTTCAGCGTCGATCGCATGGGCATTCCCTGGCTGCTGATCATGCTGGCCTTCGCGGTCGCCTTCATCGTCCATGCCGCGAGCGAGAAAGTGTGGCGCGACCGGCCGCTTGACGGCATCCTGCTCAGCCTGGTGCAATATCTGCTCGTCGTTCGCACGATCATCGGCATCGAGGGTGTCTTTAACGACGCGGCTTTGAACTGGCGCCCGATCTACGCCGATGCCGCCGTGGCGATGGTCGCCCTTCCCGCTATCCTGATCGCCGTGCGCCGCCGCGACGAGAGCGCGCTTTCGACGCTGGCCTCGGTCGGCACCTTTCTTGGCCTCGCGCTCGCCGCGATCTGGTGGTGGCTCGGGCGACCCGACTTTATCGGCATGGTGCTGACGGGGCTTGCGGTCGCGTCGCTGTTGCTGCGGACGTCGACGCTCGGGTTGAAACCTTCCTCCCCCCTTGTGGGGGAGGATCGAGGTAGGGGGGCGGCGGCGTCTGCCGCCGGAGAGACTCCTTCGCCTGAGGTGAACTCAGTCTCTTCAGCCGCGGACGCGGCTGAGTCCCCACCCCAACCCCTTCCCACAAGGGGGAAGGGCTTAATTCGTCGAGCTTCCGCTCTTCTCCACCACCCCCCGACCTTCTGGCCGATCCTCCTGGCCCTCATCGTCGGCGTCCGCATCGTTCTCGGCCTGCTCGGTTATCGCGAGCGCTTCTTCGGCTTCGCCTTGTCGGCGGTGTACGTTCCGCTCCTGCTGATCTGTGTCGCCGCCATCGTCGCGCAGGCGGAGGCCAATCCCGAGCAGCGCCGTCGCTTCGGCTTCTGGTTCCTCGCCGCACTCGCGGCCGGTGCCGGGCTGGTCGCCATCGTCATAAACGATGTCGGCTTCGCCTTGGTCCATTTGCCGCCCATCGCCGGGGTCGCGCTCTGGCGGCTTCGGCGCTGGCGCGACGAAGGAAAAGACCGCATCGCAACCGCCCTTTGGGCCGCCCCGGTCGCAGGCCTCGCCGGCCTCTACCTCGCGCTGTGGGCCTTCGTCGCACTCACCCCGCCTCCGGGCGAGGATGCGCCGCTTGAGCAGCGTGTCGCTTATTCGGTCGATGAAAGAAGCAGTGACCCAAACTGGCTGCGTCTGCGCGCGGTCTTCGCGCCCGATCAGATTCCGGCCATCGGCAATCGCGCTGCGGCGGTGCAGCTCGACCAAAGCGTTCTGCTCTACGAACTGACCGGCACCCTCCTGGGCCGCGGCTGGCTCAGCCCGGTGGACCTCGGCTCCTTCCGGCTGCAGGCGACCCACCTCAGCGACTATCTCAGCGCCTCGCATTTAATGGCTCCGTTCGGTCGCCTCGGGGCGCTTTCACTAATATTTGTGATTGCTGCAGCGGCAGGCGCCGCTGTTTCGCGCCGGGTGCCGCAGCCCGCCGCCTGGCCCAATCTCGCCGGTGCGCTCGCGATGTGGACGCTCTTTGGCGCGGCGGCCTACATGGTGCTGGCGAATTTGCTGCTGGTGCCGTTTACCGGGCGCAACATCTACCTGCTGTCCGCATCGTCGGGCGCCGACCTGATCGAGGGGCTGTCCCTGTTCCTGCTGGCCCGTATCGGCCTGTCCGTGGCGAGGCGAGCATGAGCGCCCGCAGCGAACGCCGCCGCGCCGCCGCCGCCGCGTCCGGCACTCCGGCCGCCCGGCCGCTCCCGAACGCGCCGCTGCCGATCCTGCTGCTCGGGCTACTGGCCGCCGCCATCGCCTTTCTGCCGCTGATCCGCACCCTCCTGCACCCACCAGAAGCGCGCGCGGACGGCTATTCTTCCATCGTCACCGCCGCGATCGCGGAAGGCTGGCTCTACCCGGTTCCGAGCCAGGGCGAAGCGGGCGACGCCGACGGCCGGGTCGAACGCGCGCGCGGCGGCGATGTCCCCGCCAGCTTCGACCGCTTCATCGCGACCTCCTATCTGCGCGAGGACATGGCGACGCTCGACCCCGCCATCTGGCGTTACGACGGCAGCCGCCTGGGTATCGATCCGCGCGCCCATGTCGTCGGCGGCGCCTATGACGGGGTCAGCGGCTGGCGCGGCAGCCTGCTTTTCGCCGATACCCAGGTGACGCAGCAATTGCTGGACGAACGCGGTACGCCGATCGCCTGGTTGATCGCCAGCCCGCGCCCGGGCGCAGCCGGCCGCCCGCGCCAGATAGACCTGATGCGCACCGCCGCGCCCGTCAATCCTGATGCCGAGGAGCGCGCAGAAGCGGATTCCACGACCGACCTTACCTTCATCGCCAATATCGACGGCGCTCCGACTGCGATCGCACACCTGCGCCGGATCGGCGGATCGGCGGTGCTGCGCGTTCCCCGTCGCGACCGAGACAGTGTCAGTGTCCGTATCGGCAGCCGGGACGCCGCTCCGGGGGGCGCCTACCAAGTCGCTTGGCGGCTGCTTGAGAGCGGCGATTCTCTCAGCTTCGCCTGGCCCGGTGGTGCGCGGCGCTTCCAGTTCGTCCAGTCCGAACCCGCAATCTCCCGCGCGCGCGGCGATGCGGCCCGGGTCCGCGATCCCAGCCTCGCCAGCCTCGCCCGCTCAGTCGAATATGCAGTCGGGACCGGCGCGAACTCGCTGCAGACCAGCCTTCAGAGCCGCCTCCACGCCGTCGCCCAGCAGGCGCTCGAGACTCAGGCCATGGCGCTGTACGGTAGCGATACCGTCACCAGCTTCCGCGCCGCCGCCGTGCTGATGGACGGTCTGACCGGCGAGGTCGCGGCCCTGCCCAGTTTCCCGGTGGCGCAGGAACAACTTCACCCCAGCCAGCGCGGCTCACCGTCGCACCGCAAGATGCTGGACCGGAACAGCAATTTCGTGCGGCTGGTGGCTGGCTCCGCGGCCAAGCCGCCCATGGCGATGGCGGTGGTCAACGCCTTCCCGGCGCTCACCACTTTGACCATTTCCCGCACCGATCCGTTCCGCCAGCTGGTCGGCATTGATCTCGGCGTGCCTGTGCCCGATCGCGGCCCGGGTGGTGATTGGGATTTCACCACCTTCCTTGCCAATTCCAGCAACAAATATGCGGCCGCCCTCATGCTGCTCGGCCTGTCCGACGCGGACAGTCTGCGCAGCGGCGCTTGCGAAGGCCCTTCGAACGAGGCGTGGACGTTGAGCGGCCAGCGGCGCGATTGCCGCCCGCCGATGCGCTTCCTGGAAAGCGCGACGCCGGGCCAGAACGGCCTCGTCGCCGTCCATAGCGGGCAGCCGGCGGGGCAAGGCTGGGCCAATCAGCTCTACACCCTGTTCTGCATCGCCCCGAACAGCCCCGACGATCCCCCGCCCGTCGGCGACGCCGCCTGCCTGCCCGACGACAGCAACCGCCGCCCGCTCTGGCGCGGCGCGTCCTTCCAGCGCCCGCGCCTGCTCGCCAATGCCAGCCCCGACCGCGAGGGTTTCGGCCTTGGCGTCGTCGACAGTCTCTACGAGGATTATGTGATGACGATCCTCGGCGGCAATCGCGGCCGCTGGACCACCTTGGGCCTCGCCCAGGCCTATGCCCGCATCCTGACCGGCAAGGCGGTCACCGCCCGTCTGACCCAGCATAGCGAGGATAGCGGCGAAGAACCCCCCGCTAGCCTGCCGGTCAACGGCCAGGCCCAGCGCGCGCTCATCGAAGGTCTGAAGGCCGTGGTGCTCCAGGGCACGGGCCGCGGCCTGATCGCCGCCGGCTTCCCGGCCACGGCGGGTGGCGACGAATTCCGCTTCTTCGCCAAGACCGGCACACCCAACGTCGCCTTCCTGGGCGAAGACAGCCGAGCCTTGCTCCGCGACTTCGCGGCATCCGGCTGCGGCCTGCGCCTGGTTTCGCGCGCTCCCCGCGAAGGCGCTCCCGCGCGCGCCCTTCTCACTGTCGGCGAAGATGCGGCTATCCCACCCGCCCGCGCCATCGCTGCGCGGCCGGAATGCAACAACCGCTTCGGCACCAGCGCGAACCGGATTGCCGAACTGGTGCAGCAGATCAACGCCAACCCCGCCGCGCTGCGCCAGATTACCGCCGATCCCTCCGGCCGCGTCACAGGCGTTCCCGCCCAGATCGCGCTTGGCGAGGGAACGGGCCACGTCATGGTGCTGATGATCGGCCGCTACCGCCCTGGCACGCCAGATACTGCCCCCTGTTCGCTGCGCACCGTCGCGATCAATTTCCAGGCCCGCACCGCCAGCGAGCGGACGCCGGCCCTGCGCTACGCCGTCAGCCTGCTGCGCAACGAGATCGTCCGCAACTGGTTCATGGGCACACCCTGCCAAGGAGGTGCCGCATGAGCGCCCGCGCCAAGGCCCGCCGCGAGCGCTCAGCCGCGCCGCCCGTCGTATCGGGCCGGACCGACATCCTGGGCGCACCATCACCACCCGCCCCGCCGCAGCCGCCGGCGCGCCGCCTTAAGCTGCCGATGCTTCCGGTAATCGCCGCAACCCTCGGCCTGGTCCTGCTGGCCGCAGCCTGGACCACCCGCTGGACACCTGGCGAACCCCGTGCCGAGGATCAGGCGGCGCGCTTCACCGTCGAGATCCCGGCCGATCGCCAGCGCGTGATCAACAGCTGGGAGCGCTTCTTCATCTGCTACGATCTGGCCAGCGACCCGCGCATCGTCGATCTGACCCTGCGCGCCAACCAGCGCGCCACCGGCAATCTCGATTTTCCGGGAGAGAAAGTGATCGTCGAACTCCCGGCCGCCGATGCCCGCGCAGAAGCCCTGTCGAGCGGGGGCGAGGAGGAATTGATCGCCGCGAAGAATGCGGTTTTGGGGGCGGCAGTGCCCGAACGCATGGCGGCGGTGCGGCAGCAATGCGGCGCGCAATGAGCAATGAGGTGACCCCGCTCCCACCCGGCAGTTCGAGTCTGGGCGGCATCGAGTTCGACGATATCGCCTTCGTCGGCCGGGTCGGCGACGGGCTTGTCTATACCGCGCGTCTCGATGGCCAACCCGTCCGCATCCGCGAATATGCCCCAGCGGGGATTGTGCGGCGGCGGGAGGATGGCGGCCTGGAACCGGCGGAGGAAAAGTTCGCCACCGCCTGGGCCGACGGACAGGCACGGTTCCTCGATCGAGCCGAGCAGCTCGCCAGGGTCAGGCACCCGGCGCTGCCACGGATCGTCCATGCTTTCGCCAGCGACGACCCCGACCGGGGCGCCTGGCTCGTCACCCGCCCGGCCGGCGCGCCTTTGTCCGCCGCGCTCGCGGCCGGCACGGCGCTCTCGCCGGATCAGGTCATGCGCTTTGCCGGCGATCTGGCCGATGCCATCGCCGCTCTCCATGCACAGGGGCTTTCACACCTGGACATCGCGCCGGAAACGGTCTCGATCGCGTCCGGTCGCACCGAGCTTGGCGACATCGCCACCGACAACCGCGCTTTCATCGCTTTGCTCGGCAGTCAGGACGGATTCGTCCGCCCCGGCTACAGCCCGATCGAACGCGCCGACGCGACCGCCGCCGAGCCACTTGGCCCGCTTACCGATATCCATGCGGCTTCGGCCCTGCTCTACCGCCTGATCGAAGGCCGCGATCCCGCACCTTGGGAGGAGCGCTGGCGCGATCCCAACCTGTCGGCCCTGCCCGATCGAGATCCCTATCCGCCCGCCTTTCTCGCCGCGATCCGCCGTGGGTTCTCGATCGAACCCGCCGAACGTTTCCCCGACGCGGCCTCGTGGTACGCCGCTATGCAACTCCCGGGACTTGCGGCCGGCAGCCCCGACCCGACCAAGGCCGCACCGCCGCCTTATCTCCCCCAGTCCCACCCGCCGATGCCGACGGCAAACTGGCTGGTGCCGCTGCTGATCGCCTTGATCGTCATCGCCGTGGCCGGCCTCGGCTATATCGCCTACCAGCAAGGCTGGCTCAGCCGCACGACAGAGTCCGGGGCGAACGTCGCGATCCCCGCGCCGACGCCGACACCGGCTCCAGAACCCGCCCCTACCGTCGCGACACCACCACAACTCACCATCGGCTCCAGTGTCGCAGGCAGCCTGAGCGCCAGCGACACGCGCAACGGCGCGGGCCATTTTGCCGACACCTATGTGATAGACGCGCGCGGTGGCGAGCGGCTCGACATCAGCCTGTCCTCCTCCGATTTCGATCCGGTACTGGAGATTAGCGGCCCCGGCCTGTCCACCGGCAATGACGACGACCCGGAAAGCGGCGGCCGCGACAGCCGCCTGCTCGTCACCCTGCCCCGCGCCGGCCGCTACACCCTGACCGCCACGAGCTATGGTCGCGGCGAGACAGGCGCCTATCGCCTCGAGGTCGCCGCTGCTGAAGCTGACCCGATCAAGCCCGACGATGTCACGACTCTCGACCTGACCAGCGCGGCCCGCCTGTCCGGGCGGTGGCGTGAGGAGAATGACCCGGCCTGCGCCAATCCTGCCGTAAACATCGTCACCGGCGATCGCTTGCTCGCGCGAATCGGCCGCCAGCAACAGACGTACCGGATCATCGAGACCGAAGGCGATATCGTCCGGACGGAAGCAACGGAGGGCCGCGCCGCCGACCGCCCGTTCACCTTCCAACTCGCCCCGGACGGCGACAGTTATGAGGTCGACGGCGAGGTCTGGGTGCGCTGCCGGACCTGATCGGACCAGATTCCCGTTGCGGCGCGACTGGCCCCGCCATACGGAGATTCGCGTCCGCTCGGCCCCTGTTCGGCTCGCGCGCCCGTCTTCTCGAAGAGGTGGTTTATGGAGCTTCAGCAGGGTGGCAATACGGGTGTCGGCAGCGGCGCGCTGACGATTTCCGTTGAGCTTGGCGTGCCATCCGGCTCCGAAGCCGACGTCTCCGCCTATCTGCTGGCCGATAATGGCAAGGTACGCGGCGACCATGACATGGTCTTTTACAATCAGAAGGAAGGCGGCGGCGGCGCGGTCAGGTTGAGCCAGCAAGGACCCGGCGGCACAACCTTCGACGTCGATCCGTCCCGGCTTCCGGCCGACATTGCGAAGATCGTCTTCTGCGCCACGCTCGACAAGGGCACGTTCGGCGGTGTCTCAAACGCTCGCATAATCGTGCGCGGCGGCGGGGCGGATGTCGCCAGCTATGCGCCTCAGTTGGCCGGCGCGAGCGAAGCCGCGATGACCTTCGGCGAACTCTACAAACGCAACAATGAGTGGAAATTCCGCGCGGTGGGACAGGGCTTTAACGGCGGACTCGGCCCGCTCGCCCGTTCCTACGGCGTGGTGGTGGACGAGCCCGCTGCACCCCCACCGCCGCCTCCGGCGAGTCCGGTCAATCTCGGCAAAGTGACGCTCGACAAGCCGAACCAGTCGGTCAGCCTCGAAAAGCGCGGCGGCTCGTTCGGCGAGATCGTGATCAATCTGAACTGGACGCGCGGCAAAAAGGGCTTCTTCGGCGGCGGCGGGATTGATCTCGATCTCGGCTGCCTGCTCGAGCTTGCCAACGGCCAGAAGGGCGTCGTGCAGGCGCTCGGCAACGTCTTCGGCGATTATTACGGCCCGCCCTACATGCAGCTGGATGGCGACGACCGCACCGGCGATGTGTCGAAGGGCGAGACCTTGCGCATCAACGGCGCGCAGTGGAACGAAATCCGCCGCCTTGCCATCTTCGCCAACATCTACGAGGGCGCGCCGAACTGGTCGTCGACCGACGGCGTGGTCACCGTGACCATGCCGGATCAGCCGCCGATCGAAGTGCGCATGACCGAGGGTCGCAACGACAAGCGCCTGTGCGGCGTGGTGCTGATCGAAAATGACCGCGGCGCTCTGAAGGCGACGCGGATCGTGCGTTACTATCGCGACCAGAGCGAACTGGACCGCGATTACAATTGGGGCCTGCGCTGGGTCGCCGGCAGCAAGGACTAACAGGGGGAATACGGACGTGATCCGGAAATATTATACAGGGTCGATCATCTTCACCCTGATCTGCATGGGCCTGGCCGTCTGGCTCGGCTTCTCGATGCACAATGGCAGCTGGCTGGGCATGCTGAGCGTGCTCTGGATCGTCTTCGTACTTTGCATCCTCGAAGTGTCGCTATCGTTCGACAATGCGGTGGTGAATGCGACGGTGCTGCGCGACATGGACGAGGTTTGGCGCAGGCGCTTCCTGACCTGGGGCATCGCCATCGCCGTGTTCGGCATGCGCATCGTCTTCCCGGTGGCGATCGTCGCCGTCGCGGCCAATCTCGGCCCGATCGAAGCGATCAAGATGGCCGCAGGCAATCCGGAAGAATATGAGCGGATCATCAGTGGAGCCCATGTCGGCATCGCCGGCTTCGGCGGCGCCTTCCTGGCGATGGTCGGCCTCAAATTCTTCTTCGACAGCGACAAGGAAGTGCACTGGATCGCAGCGATCGAGAAGCAACTCTCGAAATTGTCGAGCGTCCCCGCGGTCGAGATCGCAGTGCTGCTGGCCGGCATGTGGGCGATTTCCAGCACGCTGCCGGTCGAAAAGGCCAACACCTTCCTGATCGCGGGCATCGCCGGCCTGCTCACCTTCATCGGCGTCGAGGCGATCGGCGAATTGCTGGAGGGCGAGGAGGATGTGATCACCGGCCAGGTCGTGCGCTCCGGCGCCGCTTCCTTCCTCTATCTGGAAGTCCTTGATGCCAGTTTCTCGTTCGACGGCGTGATCGGTGCCTTCGCCCTTTCGAACAACATCTTCATCATTGCCCTCGGTCTGGGTGTCGGCGCGATGTTCGTGCGCTCGATGACGATCATGCTGGTCGATAAGGGTACATTGGCCTCCTACCGCTATCTGGAGCATGGCGCCTTCTGGGCGATCATCGCGCTTGCCGTGATCATGCTCACCTCGGCCAATCCGAACTGGCATTTCCCGGAGACGATCACCGGCCTGATCGGCGCGGTCTTGATCGGCCTCTCCTTCTGGTGGTCGGTGCGGCACAACCGCGCCAACCCCGCCGAGGCCGAAATAGTGGTTGGCGACGGGCACGGCGGTGCGACAGTCGCGCTTGGCCCAGACGAATCCAAACCCGCCTGACCCGTTTACCTCGCAAGGAGATCAATCATGTCCATCAGTCTGAGCAAGGGCGCCAATCTCAGCCTCAGCAAGGAAGCGCCGGGCCTTACCAAGATCCTCGTGGGTCTAGGCTGGGACACGCGTTCCAGCGACGGCCAGGATTTCGATCTCGACGCCAGCGCCTTCCTGCTGAAGGAAGGCGACAAGGTCCGCTCCGACGCGGATTTCATCTTCTACAACCAGCTGAAGTCCACCGACGGCTCGGTCGAACATACCGGCGACAACACGACCGGTGAGGGTGACGGCGACGATGAGGTGGTGAAGGTCGATCTGTCCCGTGTCCCCGCCGACGTCCAGAAAATCTCCGTCGCCGTCACCATCCATGAGGCCGAGAGCCGCCGCCAGAATTTCGGTATGGTCACGAACGCCTTCATCCGCGTCGTCAACGAAGCGAACAATGGCGAACTGGCCCGCTACGACCTCAGCGAAGACGCCTCGACCAACACCGCGATGATCTTCGGCGAGCTTTACCGCCACGGCGCGGAATGGAAGTTCCGCGCGGTGGGCCAGGGCTTTGACGGCGGCCTCGGGCCGCTCGCCCGCAATTTCGGCGTCAACATTTAACCTGCTAGGCAAGGAGCCAAATCGATGGGCGTGTCACTCTCCAAGGGCGGCAATATCAGTCTCAGCAAAGAAGCCCCCGGCCTGTCGACAGTGCGCGTGGGCTTGGGTTGGGACACCCGCGTCACCGATGGCGGTGCGTTCGATCTCGACGCCAGCGCGTTCGTGCTGAACGCGCAGGGCAAGGTCCGCAGCGACGCCGACTTCATTTTCTACAACAACAAGAATGGCGCCGGCGGGGCGGTCGTCCACCAGGGCGACAATACGACCGGCGAGGGCGAAGGCGATGACGAGGTCGTGATCGTCAAGCTCAACACCCTGCCCGCGGACGTCTCGAAAGTCAGCTTCGGCGTGACCATCCACGAAGCCGAAGGCCGCCGCCAGAATTTCGGCATGGTGACCAATGCCTTCATCCGCGTCGTCAACGATGCGGGCGGCACCGAAATCGCCCGCTTCGACCTGTCCGAAGACGCGTCGACCAACACCGCGATGATCTTCGGCGAACTCTATCGCCACGGCGACGAGTGGAAGTTCAAGGCGATCGGCCAGGGCTTTGACGGCGGCCTCGCCCCGCTCGCCCGCTCGATGGGTGTGAACGTCTGATCTCTTGATAGCCTCTCCTCTCGTGTTCGCGGGAGGAGAGGCTGTCGGCGCGGACGAGCGGCCATGCCCACCATCTGGTTCAACCAGGGCTATTCGGTCGTCCGCGACGCGATGCTGATGATCCGCGAGGGTGCGGAGGCGGCTGGCATCGGCGATCTGCGCCTGCTCGCCTCGCATGCGGATTTCTCCGCGACGGTGCTCGAAGCCGCCGATGACGGCTTCCTCGAACCGCCGATCGATCGCTCGACCCCGGACGGCGAGGCGGCCTACGCCAGTTGGTGCGCGGAGCGGTGCCGCGACCTCGGTGTCGACCTGTTCATCGTCCAGGGCGGCCAGCATGCGGTCGCAAGCCATCTCGACCTGTTTCCCGCGACGACCCGCGTCGCTCTCCCCGTCACCGCCGAACGGCTCGCCGCGATCCACGACAAGGGCGCTTTCTACGACATCGCTGTCGATGCCGGTCTGCCCATGCCATGGACCCGGAATGTCGCTAACCTCGCTGAGTTCGATCTCGCGATCGAGGCACTCGCGGCGCTCGGCCTCCAGCCGTGCGTGAAGCCGCGCGAAGGCGTGTTCGGCGCGGGCTTCTGGCGGCTCGATCCTCATTACGGCCTGCTCGATGCGCTGATGGGCGGCGAACGCCGTCGCGTATCGGTCGAAGTGATGCGCGAGGCGATCATGCGCGCGGGCGGACCGGTGCGACTGCTCGCGATGGAATATCTACCCGGCCCGGAATGGAGCCTGGATTGCGTCTGCGACAATGGCGAACTGATCGCCGGTGTCGCCCGCCGCAAACGCGGCCGCGTGCAGGAACTGGAAGTGGACGGCCCGATCTTCGGCATGGCGCGCGAGGCCGTCGCCTTGTTCAGCCTGTCCGGCCAGATCAACGTCCAGTTCAAGGCGGCCGACGCCGACGGCGGTGATCCGCGCCTGCTGGAGATCAACCCGCGCATGAGCGGCGGCATGGCGCGCACCCGCTTTGCCGGGATCAACCTGCCTTGGACCCACGCCGCCTGGCTGCTCGGTCTGCCCGTGCCGCAGGCGCAGCCGGAGGGCGGCGCGCTGATCGCCACGCAGGAAACCGGCTTCACCGTCCGGGGCCAGGCGCGCGAGGTGTGTCATGCCTGATCTCGTCTCCGGCCAGCGCATCGAACTGTCCCAGCCGGTCATCGAGCTTCGCATCGAAAGTCCGCGCCTCGACCAATATGGCCGCTCGCTCGGCGCCTTGCTGGTCGGCGTCGATCGCAACAAACAGATTCCGGCCGATTTCGCCCCGATCGACATCGAGCAGCGCGAGATGCGCCCCGGCGCCGGCTTCGGCCCGCACGGCGAGGTGCAACTCGATCTCGCCGCGCTGCCGGCACAGGTCGAACGCCTGTACTTGATCCTCTTTTTCGCCCACGGCGGCAGCAACGCCCGCTCCCTGCGCGATTTCGAGCGGATCACCCTGATCGCCGAACCCCACCGTTTTGCCATGGATCTCGGCGGCCGCGACGACACCGCCTTGGTCCTCGCCGAAATCTACCGCCGTGGCGACGGCTGGCGGATGTCGGCCAATGGCCAGGGTTTCGTCGGCGGCGTGGGCGCGCTGCAATCGGCGTTCGGCCTGAACTTTCCGATCCCACCGCGCTCCGAGCGGCTTCTGCCGCCGGGACCGGGCCACGACGATCGCGGCCAGGACCGCCGCCCGACGCCCGGCACCACTTACACTGGCAGCGGTTTCGCGGTCGACGCGCAGCACATCCTGACCAACGCCCACGTGATCGAGGGGATGAGCCGCGTCGATGTCGCCAACGAGAAGTTCACGGCCGCGGCCGAGATCGTATTCGTCGATCCGCGCAATGACATCGCCCTCCTGCGCGTCACCGGCCAGCCACTCCCGGCCGCGGCCGGTTTCCGCGAAGGCTATGACATCCACCTCGGCGAGGACGTCATCGTTCTGGGCTTCCCGCTGCAGGGTCTGCTCGGCTCCGGCCCGCAGGCGACGGCGGGAAATGTCTCGGCCCTCTGCGGCATCGGCAACGACACGAGCGTGATGCAGTTCAGTGCCCCGATCGCCAGCGGCAATAGCGGCGGGCCGATCCTCGATCAGGCCGGCCATGTCGTCGGCCTGGTCTATTCCTCGCTGAACAAGGAACTGGTGCGCCAGGGCGGCAGCAATGCCGAGAATGTGAATTTCGGCGTAAAGGGCGTGGTCGTGCGCGCCTTCCTCAATGCCACCGGCGTCGAGCCGCAGGTCGCGCAGGCCGGCTACCCGCGCAGCCGCGCCGAGGTCGTGCGCGAAGGCCGCGCCTTCATCTACCGCATCCGCTGCGAGGCATGATTGGTCCCGAGAGCCGGTCGGTCCCCTTGGCCACCGGCACGCTTCACCTCGACGTCTTGCGCGCCGATTGGCCGCTCGATGTGCTGTGCGACTTCGCGGTGCGCCGGAACCCGCGCCGCGCCTTCCTGATCGTCTCGAAAGTGCTCGGCCGCCACATCCCGGTCGCGCCATCCGTCATGCGCGCCTCAGTCCGCGATCTCGCCGCGCGCGTGCCCGAACTGCCCGGCCCGGTGCTGGTCGTCGGCCTGGCCGAGACCGCCGTCTGTCTCGGCCAGAGCGTGTTCGAGGAACTGGCCCGCCGCCCCGGCTTCGATGGCCTGTTCATCCACTCCACCCGCCAGCAGATCGCCCATCCTTTGCTCTGCCGCTTCGAGGAGCCGCACAGCCACGCCTCCGCGCATCTGATCTACTGCCCGGAAGGCATCGACCTCGCCAGCATCCGCAGCCTCGTTTTGGTCGATGACGAGGTCTCGACCGGCAACACGTTGGTCAATCTGGCGACCGCGCTGATCGAGCACCTCCCAAAGGTCGAGCAGATCGTCACGGCGGCTTTGACCGACTGGTCCGCCGGCAGCGACTGGCTCGCCCGCATGCCGCGCCCGGCAAGCTGCGCCAGCCTCCTCCACGGCAGCCTGCGCTGGGAAGCCGCCGCCGCGCCGCCAACCGACACCGGCAATTTCGACCGGGCCGCGCCCGCGCTCGGCGCGCTGGACGAGCACCGCAATTGGGGCCGCACCGGCTGGAACGGCAGCCCGCTGGACCTGCCGGAGCCGCCGGCCACCGCAGAACGCATCCGCATTGTCTGCACTGGCGAATTCACCTACCCGCCCTTCCTGCTTGCCGAGCGGCTGGAAGCGACCGGTCACGATGTCGTTGTGCAATCGACGAGCCGCAGCCCGGCCCTCCCGGGCGGTGCGATCCATCACACACTTGCCTTCGAGGACAATTGCGCCACCGCCCTTCCCAACTTCCTCTACAATGCCGATCCGGACGACGCGCGTTTGACCCTGATCTGCCACGAAACGCCATTAGGGAGCATTGACCCGGCGCTGATTCAGGCGCTTGAAGCCACGCCCGTCCGCTTCTGACCCGAAAAGACCGCTCGTGCGCGCCATCGCCCTCGTCGATCTCGATGACACTCTGTTCCAGACCCTGCGCAAATGCCCGCCCGATGTTCCGGCCGAGCGGCTGATCCCACTCGGCTTTGCGAAGGATGGCGAACCGCTGAGCTATGCCACGCCGCGCCAGCAAAGCCTGATCGCCTGGCTCTCCGAAACCGCCTGGCTGGTGCCCGTCACCGCCCGCAGCCGCGACGCTTTGATGCGCGCCCATGTCCCCTTCACCGCCGCGATCTGCGCGCATGGCGGCGTGATCCTGGGCGAGGATGGTGAACCCGACGCTGAATGGCACGCACATGCCGAAGCGCAGTCGGCAGCGCTGCAACCCGAACTCGACGCGCTGTGTGATCGGGTCATCGCAGAGGCGGTGCGGCAGGGTGCGGCCCTGCGCGTCCGCGTACTGAACGAAGGCAAACTGGGCCTCTACGTCCTCGCCAAGCATGAGGAGACAGACGAGGACGCGCTTCACGCGGTGATCGACGCGGTGCTCGGCGAGGTGCCGCCTGGCTGGACCGTCCACCGCAACGGCAACAATGCGGCCCTCATGCCACCCTGGCTCGGCAAGCAGCATGCCGTCGCCTTTCTGCTGCCGCGCCTGCGCGCCGCGTATCCGGACGCGCCGGTGATCGGCATTGGCGACAGCCTGACCGACGCGCCCTACATGGGGCTGTGCGACTTCGCGATGATGCCCAAAGGCTCGCAGTTGGCACACGCCACACTGGACCGCCTGGCATGACCGTATTCTCCGGCAGCTATGCGCCCGACGACTGCATCTTCCTGATGAAGCCGGTCGATCTCGCGCCAGTGGACGTCGCGACCAAGGAGCGGCTGATCCAGTCCGGCCAGCGCCATTATTCCGAGATGTTGTCGGCGGAATCGCCGCCCGGCGAAGACTATCTGCGTCTTTACCGTGAAGCCCTCGCCCGCAACGGCACGCGATTGGCGCAGGACATCGTCGATCTCGCCGGCGGGCTGGCCGAGCGCGCTGGCGGCCGGCCGGAGATCGTCATCGCCTCGCTGGCCCGCGCCGGGACGCCGATCGGCGTGCTGCTGAAGCGCGCCTTGCGGCGGATGGACCTCACCGCCCACCATTATTCGCTCAGCATCATCCGCGACCGCGGCATCGACCTGGTGGCGCTGAAGCATATCGCCGCCCGCCACGACCCCGCCGACGTCGTCTTCGTCGATGGCTGGACCGGCAAGGGTACGATCACGCGCGAATTGCAGGCCAGCCTCGCCGCCCACCCGCTCGGTTTTGCGCCATTCCTCGCGGTGATCGCCGACCCCGCCGGCTGTGCCGATCTGGCGCCGAGCGGCGAGGATTATCTGATTCCCTCGGGCCTGCTGAACGCCATCGTCTCCGGCCTCGTCAGCCGCTCGGTGCTCAACGACGAATTTGTCGGCACCGGCGATTTCCACGCCTGCGTCTATTACAAGCACCTCGCCCCCCGGGACCTGTCCAACACCTTCGTCGATGAGATCGACACGCTGATGGCAGACTTGTCGCCTCAACCAATCCAGGCGAGCGACAAGGCCGCGCGCGCTGCCGCGTGCGACATCATGGTGGACGGCCTGATGGCGAACCTCGGCTTGCAAGATCGCAACCGCATCAAGCCCGGCATCGCGGAGGCGACCCGCGCGGTGCTGCGCCGCGTTCCCGATCGCCTCTTTATTCGTGACGTCGCGGACCCGGATACGGCCCATCTCGTTCTGCTTGCTCGCGGGCGCGGCATCGCGATCCACGACCTTCCCGGCGCGCATGGCTATCGGGCGGTCGCGGTGATCCGCAGTCTTGGTCTGGATTGAGGGTGAGCATGGACGCAATCGAACTCGGCGCGACCCTCTACGTCCCCGCGATGCGCGGCGACCTTTATGAAACGATCATCGGCATCCGCCACCCCGCGCTGCGTTCGTCGGTCGTCTGCCTGGAGGATTCCACCCGGCCGGAGGATGTCCCGCAGGCGCTGACGAACTTTGCCGCCATGCTCCGCCGACTCGCGCAAGCGGGTGCGAACCGCCCGCCCGTCTTCGTCCGCCCGCGCGACGAAAACATGCTCGTCCGCCTCCTTGCGCTGCCGGGAATCGAGGCCGTGAAGGGCTTCGTCCTGCCCAAGGTCACGGCCGAAAGCTTTCCCGCCTTTTTGCGCCACCTCGTCCACGACGATCATCTGCTGATGCCGACGCTGGAGACGCGGGAAATCTTCGACCCGGTCGAATTGATCCGGTTGCGCGAGCAATTCCTCAGCGTCCAGCACCGCATCCTGGCCATTCGCATCGGCGGCAACGACCTGCTGCAGAATATCGGCGCCCGCCGCTCGCGCACCCGCTCCATCTATGACGGGCCGCTCGGCGGCACGATCGCCACCCTGGTTACCAGCTTCGCCCCTTTCGGTTTCGCGCTGTCGGGACCAGTGTTCGAGCATTTCGGCAACGCCGACCTGCTGCGCGAGGAGGTCGAGCGCGACATCGAGCATGGCCTGCTGACCAAGACCGCGATCCACCCGGCCCAGATCGAGCTGATCCAGTCCTGTTACCGGGTCGAAGCCCACGATCTCGCCGAGGCTCGGGCGATCTTGGCCGGCGACAAGGGCGGTGTCTTCGCCATCGCCGGTTCGATGTGCGAACCCGCCACTCACCGCCGCTGGGCCGAAACAATGGTCAAGCGCGCCGCGCTCTACGGCGTCAGACCGGAAGCCGTCGCGGCGACCGCCTAGTCGAACGGACCCTTGGTCTGCTCGTAATAGAGGTCCACGAAGCGGACATTCTCGGCGAAGATGGTGATGTTCCCCTTCGCGAGCTGGGACGAGATATCCCGCAGGCGGGCCAGCATCTTGTCCAGGCTCTCGTTCAGCAGAAAGCTGGCCGACTTCCCCGTTTCGCGAAACACGTCCGCGCGATGCTGCTCGGGAATATCGATATAGCTCTGGATCAAGCGCGGCAGATGAGTCTCCTTGATCCTGCCGAGCTCGTCGACCTCAGTCTGCATACCGCGCGCCGTCGTCTCTTTTTCAAGGTCGCGGACCAGATCGCGGATCGTCAGCACCCGCTGCAGCGAGGATTGCGCGATCAGTTCCTTCCAGTTCGAATCCAGCGGATCGGCCGACGGCCCTGCCTTCGGCGCGCCCGCATTCGACACGCCCGCAGCCGGCGCGGGGGGCGACGGATCATCATCGTCGCCCGAAAAGAAGGCGCGCAGATTGTCCATGAGGCTACGCTTGGTCATCGCCCTGAACGTAGGACAGCGGAGGCCAGCGGAAAAGGGGCGTCAGTCGCCGTCGCGGCGTCGAGGCTGGCGAATAGGCCGGCCGTTCCGGTCGAGCACCGGCGCCATGCGCGGGTTGCGCAGCGTCAGCAATTCGGCGTGGCTGATCGACCCGTCGCCGTTGGCATCGAGCCGGTCGAACTGGCTGGCAAAGGCGGCCATGAATTCGGCGCGGGAGATTTGATTGTCGCCATCCGTGTCGATCGCGAACGGACCGGGAAGCGCGGTGGCGCTGCCGAGCCAGGTCAGCGCCCAGCCGGAATATTCGATATAGCCGAGCGAGCCGTTGCCGTCCCGGTCGGCGGCGGTGAAGGTCCGTTCCAGCGCCGCCTCGAACTCGGCGCGGCTCGTCAGCCCGTCGCCATTGCTGTCGAAGCTCGCAATGGCGAGGCCTAGCGGCTCAGCCGTCTCGCTGATCGGCACCGGATTCACGCCCTGGGGATTCTCGCCTGGGCGAATTTCGGCCGGGGGCGGTGATGGCGGACCCGGCTGCGCGGCGAGCAAGGCGAGGGACAAGAGCAACATGAAAAAGCCTTCCGATCAGCTGCCGGGATTGGTCACACGCTCGCGCCGGCGGTAGCTTTGCAGCAACTGATTGGCGCGGGTCACGGCCGTGCGCGTAGCGGCGGCGTCGAGGCCCAGTTCGGTAAACAACTGGCGCGCGCGGCCATCGCGCAACGCAGTGGCGGCAAGATACCAGGCGGCTGCTTCCGGCGCGGAGCGGCCCACACCCATGCCATATTGGTAGAGCATGCCCACGCCCAGGAAGCCCGCCCCGGAACCGAGATCGGCAGCACGGCGATAATAGCGCATCGCCTGGCCGAAATCGGCGCGCACACCGCGGCCATTCGCATACATGACCGCCAGGCTGGCATTCGCGTTGCCGCTGGTATTGGCGGCGTCGTTGCCCGCTCCGGCCGCCGCGCGGAACAGACGTACAGCCTCCTCGGGGTCCTCGCGCACGCCCTGGCCAAGGTCGTACATGACCCCCAGCCGCCATTGCACACTGGGATTGTTCCGCGAGACGCGGCGGTAGAGTTCGGCGGCCCGTTCATAGCTTTGCGGCACGTAGCGGCCGGTGTCGTAAAACCAGCCGAGCAATGCGGTCGCATCGTCGTCATTGCGGCGCGACGCGGCGTCGAGCCGTTCGAATGCGGCCTGATCCTGATTCTGGGCCATCAGGCGGCGTGCCTCATCGGTCGCTGGTGAAGCGGCGGCAACGGCGGCGAGCCAGACAAGGATCAGAAACGAACGGAACATGGGCATCCCTTAGTCGGCTAGTCGGCAGGTTCGGTGGATTATGGCAGCAAGAGCGAGCCATCGCCATAGGAGTAGAAACGATAGCCGCTGGCGACCGCATGGTCATAAGCCGCCAGCATTCTCTTTCTGCCCATCAGCGCTGACACCAGCATGAACAGGGTGGATCGCGGCAGGTGGAAATTGGTGATCAGGCCATCGACGCCGTGAAAGACGTAACCCGGCGTGATGAAGATCGAGGTGTCGCCTTCGAACGGACGAATGAGTCCGTCTTCCCCGGTGGCGCTCTCGATCAGACGGAGCGAGGTGGTGCCGACTGCGATCACCCGGCCGCCCGCGGCGCGCACGTCGTTGAGCCGCGCCGCGGTTGCCGCGTCGATCCGTCCCCATTCGGCATGCATGCGATGGTCCGCCGTGTCGTCCGCCTTGACGGGCAGGAAGGTGCCTGCGCCGACGTGGAGCGTGAGCGTCTCGTGGCTGATTCCGGCGGCCGCGAGCGATGCCATCAATTCCGGCGTGAAATGCAAAGCCGCCGTCGGCGCGGCGACCGCCCCGGCCTCACGCGCGAACATCGTCTGATAGTCATCCAGGTCGCGCCCGTCGGTCGGGCGGCGGGAAGCGATATAAGGCGGCAGCGGCATCACGCCCGCCCGTTCGAGCAGCAGTTCCACAGGTTCCTCGCCCTCGAAGTGCAGCAGGACGGCGCCCTGCTCATCCTTTTCGAGTGCGATCGCCGCGACCCCCGCGCCGAAATCGATATGGTCGTCGATCTTCACCCGCTTGGCGTTGCGCAGAAAAGCGCGCCACGTGCGCGGGCCTTCGCGCTTGTGCAGGGTCGCGCCGATTCGGGCGTCCCCACGCATACCCTGCAACTGCGCAGGGATGACGCGGGTATCGTTAAATACCAGCAGGTCGCCCGCACGCAGCAATTGCGGCAGATCGCGCATGATGCGGTCGCCCAGCCCGTCAGCAGTGACCGTCAGCAGGCGCGCGGCATCGCGCGGCGCGGCGGGGCGGAGCGCGATCCGGTCCTGCGGCAGCGCGAAGTCGAACAGATCGACGCGCACCGAAATCAGTCTTGCGGGGTCGGGGCCGGTGCTGGAGTCGCCGGCGGAGCCGCCTGCGGCTGGGCCGGAGCCGCACCGGACAGCGACTGCACGTCGAGCGCACGCAGCGGCTGGGCGGGAGCCGGGGCAGCCCGCGCGGCGGCGGCGATTTCCTCGGCCGTGGGCGGTGGCACGTTATCGCTGCCGATCGACGCGCGGACGATCCGCGTCGGCGTCGCCGGCGGCTGGCCGCGCTGTGCGCGATCGACAAATTCCATGCCGGACACCACACGGCCGAAGACCGTATACTGACGGTCCATCGAAAGCCGCGGCACGAACATGATGTAGAACTGGCTGTTGGCGCTGTTCGGGTCCTCGGCCCGCGCCATCGCGACAGCGCCGCGCAGGTGCGGCAGAGCGTTGAACTCGGCGGCCAGGTCGGGAAGCTCGGACTGGCCAGTACCGGTGCCGGTCGGGTCGCCACCCTGCGCCATGAAGCCCTCGATCACGCGGTGGAAAGCAAGACCATTATAGAAGCCCTGACGAGTAAGCGTCTTGATCCGCTCGACATGATGCGGCGCATGGTCCGGCCGCAGCTGGATCGAGACCCGTCCGCCATCGGAAAGGTCGAGCACCCAGGTATTCTCCGCCGTCAGCGCCGGAGCGACCGCATTCATCGCCGGACCGACCGGCGCAACAAAAATGGGCGGCGTTTCGGGACGCGGCTCCTGGGGAGCGCGCCGCTGACCCTGCGCCATTGCGACGCTGCTCGAAAACAGGGCCGTAAGGCCGAGCATCACCAACTTCATCCGCATTACGCGCACCGATCCATTCTGAATTTCGTTTGAGGGCGAACCCCTTAAACCCTGTCGCGCCTGTCCTCAACCTGACTGACGCGCTCTCTTGTCACCGTTCGGGACCGGCTCCTAGCGCTTTTGCCGGTTGACCCGATCCCGCACATCGGCGGCAACTCCGGGCGTGACAAAAGGCGCGATATCGCCTCCGTAGATCGCGATCTCCTTCACCAGCCGCGAGGCGATCGGCTGCAGCGAGACATCCGCCATCAGAAAGACCGTTTCGATATCGTCGTTGAGTTGCTGGTTCATCCCGGCCATCTGATATTCATACTCAAAATCGGCCACGGCGCGCAGGCCGCGGATGATGATGCTGGCCCCTTCCCGTTCGGCGAAGTGCATCAGCAGTGAATCGAACGAGACGACGTCGATCTCACATTCCACCGTAAGCGTCGCGCAAATGCTCTCGACTTCTCGCCGTACCATGGCGAGCCGTTCGTCCAGCGTGAACATCGGTGTCTTGGACGCATTCGTCGTGACCCCGATCACCAGCCGGTCCACCAGATGCGCGGCCCTGCGGATGATGTCGATATGGCCAAGCGTGACCGGATCGAAGCTGCCGGGATAGACGCCGGTGCGGATCATCTACTGCCCCTCCCTCAATGATCGCGCGCAACGGCGAAGCGGGCAATGTCGCGCAGCAGATCGGCCTCGGCGCCAAAGCCGTGAAGATGCGCGATCGCCTGATCGACCAGCATCTGCGCCTGCTGCCGGGCGCGATCCGTGCCGAGCAGCGATAAGAAGGTATCCTTCCCCGCCGCTTCGTCCTTGCCGACGCGTTTGCCGGTTCGCTCTTCCTCGCCCTCGGCGTCGAGCAGATCGTCGGCGATCTGGAAAGCGAGGCCCAGGTCGCGGGCATAGCCACGCAGGCTGGCGCGCCTGTCGGATGGCACCTTCCCCAAGATCGCGGCGGCGTCGAGACACCAGCCGATCAAGGCCCCGGTTTTCAACTGCTGCAGCCGCGTCACCGAGGCGATGTCGCCCGCGCCATCGGCCATCAGGTCCATCATCTGCCCGCCGGCCATTCCGGCGGGACCGGAAGCGCGGGCGAGTTCGGCGATCAGTTCGGCGCGGACGAAGGGGTCTTCATGCGTCGCCTCTTCGGCCAGAATTTCGAAGGCAAGCGCGTGAAGCGAATCGCCGGCGAGCACGGCGGTGGCCTCATCAAAGGCGCGGTGCAGCGTCGGTTTGCCGTGGCGCAGATCGTCATCGTCCATGCATGGCAGATCGTCGTGAATCAGCGAGTAAGCGTGAATGCACTCGACCGCGAGGCCGGCCCGCAGCGCCCGGTCGCGATCGACGCCGAACAGTCCGCAGCCGGCGACCGTCAGCAGGGGACGCATTCTTTTGCCCCCGCCGATCGCGGCGTACCGCATCGCTTCGTAGAGACGGGAACGCGTATCGGGAGGGACGGGCAGCAGCGCGTCGAACGCCGCATCGACATCCGCCGCGATCTCGCCGAGCGCCTCGCGCAGCCGCACCGGAACCGGCGCCATGCGGCTAGCTGTCGCCAAAGGGCACCGTGCCCGCGGGCGCGCCGTCGCGGCCGAGCTGGATCTTCTCGATCCGCGCCTGGGCGTCAGCCAGCCGTTTCTCGCATTGCTGCTTCAGCCGGTCGCCTTCGGCATAGAGGTCGATCGCCTGATCGAGCGGCGTATCGCCCGTCTCCAGCTTGCGGACGATCTCCTCCAGCCGCTTTAGCGCGGCTTCGAAGGTTAGATCGGTGATGGCGGCGTCGGGCGCTGAGTCCGGCATGAGGCCAGCATTGACCGGGCGCGTATCGGGGGTCAAGCGGACGCCTCCGCTGCCCGGTACCAGAAGACGCCATCCTTGTCTTCGCGCACCGCCGCGCCCTCGACCTCGAGCCGGCGCAGATGCGCCATCGCTTCGCCAGTGGCGAGGCCATAGACTTCGTCGTCGATCGCCCGGCCGAAGAGGACGCCGAACAGGTCCACCGCCCGCTTCGGTTCGTTGAGACGCCGGGTCATGGCGGTGAGGCGGCCGCGATGGCCGTCGCGCAACGCCTCCAGCCGGGCATGCAGGCCGGTGAAGGGCTCGCCATGGGCGGGCAGAACGAGCAGGTCTGCGGGCAGCCCGAGCAATTTGTCGATGCTCGCCAGCCAGTCGCCGAGCGGATCGCCCTCCGGCTCGCTCAGGGACAGAGAGACGTTCGAGGTGATGCGCGGCAGGACCTGATCGCCCGCGATCATCGTGCCGCCTTCCAGATCGACCAGGCAGGCATGCTCGGGCGAATGACCATTGCCGGTGACAACGCGCCAGGTGCGGCCGCCGATCGGGATTTCGTCGCCATCCTGCAGGCGGACGATCGAGACGGGGATCGGGCTCACGACCGAGGCGAAGAAGCGCCAGGGCTTGGTCTCGGCCTCGGCGATCCGGGCCGCGTCCCAGCCCGCGGCGCGGCGATAGGCGATGTCCTCGGGCGGCGGCGCGTCGCGCGTGTCGAGGGTAAGCATGCGGGCGAACAGCCACTCGCCGCGGGTCATCCAGAGGCGGACGCCGAACCGTTCGGTCAGCCAGCCGGCCAGGCCGACATGGTCGGGATGCATGTGGGTGACAAAGACGCGCGTGACGCGCTTGCCCGCCAGCGGGCCTTCGAACAGCTTCTCCCAGGCGGCGCGGACCAGGGGGATGTCCAGGCCCGTATCCACCAAGGCAACGCCATCGCCATCGTCGAGCGCCCACACATTGATGTGGTTGAGCGCCCCCGGCATCGGCAGGCGCGCCCAGTGGACGCCCGGCGCGATTGCGATCAGTTCGCCCTCGCCCGGCACGCGCTTGCCGAGCGGATAGGTCAGGCCGCGATGGGTGGTCGGACCCTCTTCGCCCTCACCCTCGACGAGCGAGATGTCGGGCGCGGGCGCCCCCTTCTCCGCCATTGGCGATCAGCGCTTGAACAGAGCCGCGTCGGCCTCCTCGGCCGTCGGCGCGGTATCGCCGCCGCCCCAGACTTCCTGCTCGGCCGAATGCGCCGCTTCGGCCTCGCGGGCTGCAGCTTCGCGCTCGGCACGCAGTTCGCCGATCAGCGCCTCGCGCTCGTCGGCCAGACGCGGATCGACCGGCGCGGCCTCGATCCCCTTCAGCTTCGCGGCCTTCGCCACCGACGCATCCAGCTCGCGCTGGCTGGTCAGGCCGAGCGTGACCGGGTCCTTCGGCGTGATATTGGCGATATTCCAGTGGTTGCGCTCGCGGATCGCCTGAATGGTGGTGCGGGTGGTGCCGATCAGCTTGCCGATCGCGCCGTCAGAAAGCTCGGGATGGTTGCGGATCAGCCAGGCGACGCCATCCGGCTTGTCCTGGCGCTTGGAGACCGGCGTGTAGCGCGGCCCCTTGGTGCGGATCGCCTTGTCGGGCGCGCGCTGCATCTCCAGCGCGTGATCTGGATCGTCCTGGCCCCGGTCGATCTCCTCCTGAGTCAATTCGCCCGAACGGAGCGGGTCGCGCCCGGTCAGCTTGGTCGCGGCGGTATCGTCGGCGATCGCCTGCACTTCCAGAATGTGCAGGCCGCAAAATTCGGCGATCTGCTTGAAGGTGAGCGCGGTATTTTCGACCAGCCAGCTGGCGGTCGCATGGGGCATGAGGGGCTGGGTCATCCCGGAAATTCCCTGTCCTAGAAACGATAAGGGCCGCCCCTTCCGGAGCGGCCGCTTGGCTGGCGCCGAGTGTAGGAGCGCGCCGAACGAATCGCAACCGATTCCGCGTCGACGGTGCTGCGGAGGCTCCAAAGGTGCTGAAGGTTCACACCCTCAGGGCGGAAAAACTTTCGAACCTTCTGAACCTTTCGAACCTTGGCAGCCCTCCGGAGTGCGCGAATCGTCATCCCGTCAGAATGACACGCGCAATCCTATCGCGCACGCTCCAGCCCGGCCTCCTCCAGCTCTGACGCGCGGACGATCGGTTCGAGACCGTCCAAAAACTGCCGCGCGCTTTCGTCCCAGCCGAAATGGCCGGCATATTCGGCGCAGACCGAGCGATCGCGGGTCAGCGCCTTGGCGATCGCGGCATCCAGATCCTCGTCCATGCTGCCGACCTCCTCGGTCAGTACGTCGATGGGTCCCTGCACCGGATAGGCGGCGACCGGGGTCCCCGTTGCCAGTGCCTCGATCAGCACCAGCCCGAACGTGTCGGTCCGGCTGGGAAAGACGAACACGTCGGCGCTGCGATAGGCGGCGGACAGATCGGCGCCGCCCAGCTTCCCGAGAAAGCGCACGTCCGGGTATTTCGCCTTCATCTTGTCGAGCGCCGGGCCGTCGCCGACCACGACCTTCGTTCCCGGATGACTTGTGCGCAGAAACGCCTCAATATTCTTCTCGACCGCGACCCGGCCGACATAGAGCTGGATCGGGTGGTTCAGCCCCTCCATCTTCGGGTGGCGCGGCCCTTCCACGGTGAATTGCGCCAGATCGACGCCGCGGCCCCAATGGCGGGTGTGCGGGATCTGATTGGCGTGCAGCTCCGCCTCGACCGCCGGGGTGGAGACCATCACCGCCTTTGACGGCGCATGGAACCAGCGAATGTAGCGCCAGAACCAGCGCGCCGGCAGCTTCGTCCGCTTCGAGACATATTCTGGAAATTGCGTGTGATAGGCGGTGGTGAAGGGCAGCCCTTTCTTCACGCAGAACTTACGCGCCGCGACGCCGAGCGGGCCTTCGGTGGCGATGTGGATCGCGTCCGGCCGGGCGTCCATGATCCGCTTGCCGACGCTGAAGGTGAGCGCCAGGCGGATTTCCGGATAGGTCGGGCACGGCATGGACTTGAACTGGTCCGGCGAGATGACCGTGACCGCATGGCCCATTTTCTCCATCTCGGCCTTCACCGACTGGAGCGTGCGCACCACGCCGTTGACCTGCGGATTCCAGGCATCGGTGACGATCAGGATGTTCATGCCTCCCCTTATCAACCCGCTCCCTTTCAGGGGAGAGGAAAGGGAAAGGCTCAGGCGACGGCCCGCAATTCGGCACTCGCGGTGTCGCGCGCGGCGATTTCCGAGGGCCAGTGCAGCAACTCCATCCGGCCGTCGAAATGCTCGACCAGAGCGTTGCAGCCCTCCACCCAATCGCCGTCATTATAGTAGGTGCAGCCATCGAACTGCTTGATCTCGGCGGTGTGGATGTGGCCGCAGACGATGCCATCGGCGCCGCGGCGTTTGGCTTCGGCCGCCAGCGTCTCCTCGAAGCGCGAGATGACCGAGACGGCGCTCTTCACCTTGTGCTTGGCGTGGGCGGAGAGCGACCAATAGTTCATGCCCAGAAGGCGGCGGCAGCCGTTGACCGCGATGTTGAGCTGCATGAGCGTGCGGTAGGCCCAGTCGCCCAGGAAGGCCAACCAGCGGTGGGCGAGCACGACCGCGTCATATTCGTCGCCATGGACGATCAGCAATTTGCGGCCGTCGGCGGTGATGTGCGTGGCCTGCTTGCGGATCTCGACGCCGCCGAAATTCATGCCGGCGAACTGGCGGAACATCTCGTCATGATTGCCGGGGATGTAGATCACCCTGGTGCCGCGCTTGGCGCGCTGCATCACGCGGCGGACGATCGCATTGTGCCGTTCCGGCCAGTAGAAGCGCTTCTTCATCCGCCAGCCGTCGATGATGTCGCCGACCAGATAGAGTTTCTCGCTGTCGACATGATCCAGGAAGTCGATGAGCAGCCGGTCGTTGCAGCCGCGCGTGCCGAGGTGGATGTCGGAAATCCAGATCGTCCGGTAGCGACGACGGGGCGTTCCCGAGGGGCCGAAGCCGGCATCCCGCGAGGCGAGATCACGGCGGATCCTGCCCAGACCGGTCTCCGTGACGTCGCTGAGCCGCGTGCGCGCATTCATGGCTTGCTTCCCCCGCCTGAATTCGGGGCCTGACTCGACGAGATATGTTACGGTTTGAATCGGGAGCGTGTGACGGTCTCGTGACCGTAGACTGGCGCTCCTCGCACTCCCCTTCCTGACCAGGGAGGGGCAGGGGTGGGTTTAGCGTCGAGCGAGGCTCGATGCCTCGATCGGCGCTTTTGTACCGGTGACAGTGGGAGTCTTTTCGGCGCGCAGACGCGCGCACCCACCCCCAACCCCTCCCTGGTCAGGGAGGGGAGTTTGTTGGCTGTGCGTCGCTCTGCCCTAGAGCCGTTCGACGATCGTGACGTTGGCGATGCCGCCGCCTTCGCACATCGTCTGCAGGCCGTAGCGGCCGCCACGCCGGTGGAGGGCGTGGACGAGGGTCGCCATCAGCTTGCTGCCCGACGCGCCGAGCGGGTGACCGAGGGCGATGGCGCCGCCGTTCACGTTCAGCCGCGCCGGATCGGCCCCCGTGTGGCGCAGCCACGCCAGTGGGACCGGAGCGAAAGCCTCGTTCACCTCGAACAGGTCGACGTCGCCGATGCCGAGGCCAGCGCGGGCGAGCGCCTTGTCGGTGGCGTAGAGCGGCTCTTCCAGCATCACCACCGGATCGCCGGCGGTGACGGTGAGATTGTGGATGCGGGCCAGCGGGGTGAGACCGTGGGCCTTCACGGCCGCCGCCGATGCGATCAGCACCGCGCTGGCGCCATCGCAAATCTGGCTGGCATTGGCGGCGCTGATCACGCCGTTCGGATCGAGCAATTTGACCGACGAGATGCTGTCGTAGCTGGCGTCGAAGCGGATGCCTTCGTCCACGACATGCTGCTCACGGCCGCCTTCCGGCGCGTCGATCTCGACCGCGACGATCTCGTCGGCGAAGGCATCAGCCTCGATCGCGGCGATGGCTTTCTCGTGGCTGGTGAGAGCGAAGCGGTCCAGCTCCTCGCGGCTGAAGCCATATTTGGCCGCGATCATGCCGGCGCCGACGAACTGGCTGAACATCGGCACGCCGAAGCGCTGCTGGATGCTTTCCGGCCAGGGCGTGCCCATGCCGTTCTGCATGGGGAGCGTGGTCGGCAAGCCCATCGGCACGCGCGTCATCGATTCGACCCCGGCGGCGATCACCAGATCCTGCGTGCCGCTCATCACCGCCTGCGCGGCGAAGTGGATGCTCTGCTGGGAGGAGCCGCATTGCCGGTCGATCGTCACGGCGGGGACGGACTGGGGCAGTTTCGACGCCAGCACGGCGTTGCGTCCGACATGGGCGGATTGCTCGCCCGCCTGGCCGACGCAGCCCATGATCACATCGTCGATCGCGGCCGGATCGACGCCGGCGCGGTCGACTGTGGCGTCGAGGATTGCGGCGGCGAGATCGGCGGGATGCCAGCCCGCCAGCCTGCCCCCCTTGCGTCCGCCGGCGGTGCGGAGGGTGGAGACAATATAGGCTTCGGGCATGAACAGGCTCCTTTGTCGGAGGGTGATCTAAAGGAAGAAAGAGCCACCCCCAACCCCTCCACGAAATCGTGGAGGGGAGTCAGGGAAGCGAGCATGGCCCCCCTCCAGCATTTGCTGGAGGGGCTGGGGGTGGCTCTTCTTCCCTTCTTTTTCTACTGCTCGAACCATGCAGGCCTATCTCGACCTCATGCAGCGCATCCTGGACGAAGGGGTGGAGCAGCAGGACCGCACGGGCACCGGCACGTTGAGCGTGTTCGGGCACCAGATGCGCTTCGATCTTTCGAAGGGCTTCCCGCTGGTCACGACCAAGAAGCTGCATTTGCGCTCGATCATCATCGAACTGCTCTGGTTCCTGCGCGGCGACACCAATGTGCGCTGGCTGCAGGAGCGCCGGGTGAGCATCTGGGACGAATGGGCGTCTGAGACCGGCGATCTCGGCCCCGTCTACGGCAAGCAATGGCGCGACTGGGAAGGTCCGCGCGGCGAGCATGTCGATCAGATCGCCGAGCTGATCCGGCTGATCCGGGAGGACCCCGGCTCGCGGCGGCAGATCGTCACCGCGTGGAACCCGGCCGAGAATCCGAAGATGGCGCTGGCGCCGTGCCACTGCTTGTTCCAGACGCAGGTAGCGGGCGGGAAGCTGCATCTGCAGCTTTACCAGCGCAGCGCCGACGTCTTCCTGGGCGTGCCGTTCAACATCGCCAGCTACGCCTTGCTCACCCATATGCTCGCGCAGCAATGCGGGCTGGAGCCGGGGACTTTCGTGTGGACCGGCGGCGATTGCCACCTTTATTCCAACCATCTGGAACAGGCGCGGCTGCAGCTGGCACGCGAGCCGAGGCCCCTTCCCCAGCTTCACATCCTACGCCAGCCGGACGGCATCGACGCTTACGAATATGAGGATTTCGAGGTGATCGGCTACGATCCCCATCCGCACATCAAGGCGGCGGTGGCGGTGTGAGTGCTGTTATCTTCCCATGGGCTCAGACCGTATCGGCGATTGTTAGCGCGATCGTTGTGCCGCTCGGCATCTGGATCGCCTACCGAGGTTTGAACACGTGGCGTCATCAGAAGATCGATGGTCGAAAGATTGAGGTTGCGGAGGACGCCCTAAAGCACATCGCCCGATTTCGAGATTTGGCATTCTCCATCGCAAGCGGATGGGTGAGTGGGCACGAACTTGAATTGATCAAAACCGAATACCTCAAAAACTTTGACGAGGAAAAGCGCGATCGTGTTGCTGCGTACGCCGCACCACTTCGACGAATCGGCGAGTACGCCAGCGAGCTGAATGATATTTCCGCCCATCGGTACGTATGTTCCGCGTATTTCGGATCAGCTGCGGTCGAACTGTTTGACCGAGCCAGGAAAGTTATCCGCGAAGTCGAAGTGGCCGCTGAGATGCTTGTGACTCGCGGAGACGGTCCAGTCGATGCGGACACTGCAAAGCTCTACGAGGAATTGCGACACAAGATTTGGATGGGAATGATGGCCCAGAACCCCCTTCACATCGAAACCAACTCAATCGTGGACGACGCCGTTGCCTTTTTCAGCCCACATTTGAAGGTTCGATAGAGGCGGAAGTAGCCACCGGCTTTTAGCCTTTAGCGCGGCCGCCTCTGATCAACCGTCGACGATGTCCGCATATTCGGGGTGGCGGGCGTAGAAGGCGCCCATGAACGGGCATTTCAGCACCGCCTTGCGGCCGCTGGCGCGGATCAAGTCGAACACGCCGCGCGCCAGCCGCGAGCCGATCCCCTGCCCGCCATATTCGCTGGGCACTTCGGTGTGGGTGAGGATCAGCCTGTCGCCCTCGACGCGGTAATAAGCGACCGCGATATCGTCGCCTTCGATCGGCAGTTCGAAGCGGTGGCGTTCGGGGTAATCCTTCACTTCGGCTGACATCGCATTGCTCCCGATATGGAAAAGGGCGCCCCTTCCGGAGCGCCCTTCCCTTAGGCTTCCGCCATCTGGCCGAAGCGGCCGCTGTTGAAGTCGTCGACCGCCTGGCGGATTTCCGCCTCGCTGTTCATCACGAACGGGCCGTAGCCGACGATCGGTTCGTCGATCGGCGCGCCGGTCAGCACCAGCAGGGTCGAATCGCCGTCGGCGTCGATGGTCACGCCCGTGCCTTGACGGCCGAGCAGCACCATCTCCGCCTCGCCCGCCGCCTGGCTGCCGCCCACGGTGACGTGGCCGGACAGGACGACGATCGCGGCCGTGTGACCTTCGGGCAGATCGAACGCGACGGAGGCATCGCGGTTCAGCCGGACGTCCCACACATTCACCGGCGTGAAAGTCCGCGCCGGGCCTTTCGTGCCTTCGAAATCACCGGCGATCACGCGCACACGACCGGCGCCGTCGGCCAGATCGACAGACGGAATGTCGGCGTTCAGGATGGACTGGTAGCCAGCCGGCGCCATCTTGTCCTTCGCGGGCAGGTTGACCCACAGCTGCACCATGCGGAACGGCCCGCCCGTCTTCGTGAAGCTGGGCGAGTGGAATTCCTCATGGATGATGCCGCCGGCAGCGGTCATCCACTGCACGTCGCCCGGACCGATCGTCCCGCCCTGTCCGGTCGAATCGCGGTGCGAGACCTCGCCGTCATAGACGATGGTCACGGTCTCGAAGCCGCGATGCGGATGCTGGCCGACGCCGCGCGGGCTGTCCGCCGGATCGAAATTCCAGGGGCCGCCATAATCGAGCAGCAGGAACGGGCTGATATGCTGGCCGAACTGATTGTAGGAAAAGAGCGAGCGGACGGGGAAGCCATCGCCCACCCAATGCTGCTGGTCATTGCCGAAACGGCCGAGGATCTTCTTCATCTCGTCTCTCCCGGCACCGGCAATGGCCGGCGCCTCTTGCCACGCAAGGTGGGTTCTAGGCCGGGGCACGGTAGGTTGCGATCCCGAAACTAGGCGTTTCGGCAAACGCACGGGGCGGCTAACAGACGCGGCATGAGTGTTGTCACCATGATCGTCGCAATGGCGGAAAATCGCGTCATCGGCCGCGACGGCGGGATGCCATGGCATATCCCCGCGGATCTGAAGCGCTTCAAGGCGCTGACCATGGGCAAGCCGATGATCATGGGGCGCAAGACGTTCGAGAGCCTGCCGGGGCTGCTGCCCGGGCGGCGGCACATCGTCCTGACCCGCGACCGCGACTGGGAAGCCGAGGGCGCGGAAGTCGTCTACGGGATCGGCAACGCTTTGATCAAAGCGGGCGAGCCTGAGGTGTGCGTGATCGGCGGGGCGGAGATTTTCCGCATGTTCATGCGCGTCGCCGATGCGATCGAGCTGACGCAGATCCAGGGCGCGGTGGAGGGCGACACCTATATGCCGGAATGGGACCGGCGCTGGTGGCGCGAGGTCTCGCGTGAAAAGGTCGAGGCCGAGGGGGACCAGCCCGCCTACAGCTATGTGCGGCTGATCGCGGACTAGGCCGCGCGCGCCATCATCTCGTTGGCGCGGTCCTGGGTGTCGATCACGGTCAGGTAGTTGACCAGCCGATTCTCCTCGAGCCGGCGCAGCAACGCATTGTCGTGATAGGGCAGGACGATCTCCGCGACCGCCTGGCTCCACGGCGCGTCGGTGGCGAAGAGCACGCCAAGGCCGAACACGGCGGGGACTTCGGCGAACATGTAATCGCGGCCCGCCTCCACTTCGTCGCGGAGGAAATCCTCGATGCCGGTCAGCACGCCGTTGCGCGGGCCACCCTCATGCGTGGCCCAGGCGAAATGGCCCATGCCGCGGAAGCCGCGGTTGAGGACGAGGTCCGGCCGGCCCGGAAACGCTCCCGCGTCGAAGCTGTGCTCGTGGCGGTATTCGGCCGGGATCGTGTCCGGCGCATAATACATGTCGCGGCGGCCCGACGGCCAGCAGATGTCGTGGAAGAAGACCAGCAAAGGCTTGCCGTCGGCGCGGGCGCGTTCCGCAATCGCGTGCGTCTCGTGATAGACGGTGTACCAATTGTGATCGCCGTCGACGATCCAGGCGTCGGTGTCCGCGCAGGCCGGAATGGCGGCGAGGCTCAACTCGGCCACGTGGCGGACCGCCGGATTGGCCCCGGCCCACGCCACGAATTCGGGCTTCGGCGCGGGGTCGATGCTGGTCAGGTGACCGCCCAGCGCCGCCGCATGCTCGGCCAGCAAATGGGTCATGCCGCCATATTCGGCGCCGATTTCGACGATCTCCTTCGCCTCTGCGGCTGCCAGGCAGGGCAGGATGATGTCGCGGAATTCCGCCATCGAATGAATGAGAAGATCGGGCATCAGGCGGCTGCTTTCATTGCGATTTGCGGCGCGCGGCGGACGACCGGGCGGAAAACGATGCTGAGCAGCACCGGACCCTCGATCTTGCCTGGCGGCGGCGGCGGGACGAGTATGAGCGCGCCTTCGCCGCAGCGGTAGAAGCCGGGCGAGACCTGCTCCATGCCGTCGCAGATCGGCTCTGCGGGCACGGGCGGGGTGATGATCGCCTTGCGGCTGTCGTGGAAGGCGCCGACCGCGTGGAAGGCTGCTTCCTCGATCTGCACCCATTCGGCCGCAGCGCCGATCGCGATGCCGGCGGCGAAACGCCCCTCGCCGACCGGAATGGTGGCGAGGAAATAGCCGTCATGCGTCGCATGCGCCTCGATCGGGAGAATGGTCTGGCCGCTGCCGTCGGCGAGGAAGCCGGTCAGTTCGAGCGTCTGCGCGTGGAAATCGGCGGGGCGCAAATCGAGCTGGTGTCGCGTCGCCGCGAAGAGGGACAGCATTTGCGGCAGGCCGTGGCGCTGCAATTCGCCCGGCAGATACATACGATCGCTGTGGTTGACATAGAACAGGCCGCGACGGCGCAGGCCGGTCTCGGCCTCGTCCGGATCGACCAAGGCGACCATGTCGTCCGAGCCGAGATTCACGTCGTGATCGAAGGCCTGGAGGACGTCGACTTCCTCGGCCGTCGGCAGGAACAGGAAGCGCGCCAGCACCGAGGCGGCGGCGCGGCGGCGGCAATCGCCATCGTCCGACTTGGCCGGAGCGACGACGCCGTCGGTCGAATGTTCGGCATAAGCGACACAGGCGGCCTGGACGCGGTCGCGAACCTGATTCTGCAGGCCCTTCTGCCCCGCTTCCTTGCGGACCGGGGCGCCGTCGCCGTCATAGGCGACGACCGAACCCTGGGCGACGGTGCAGAGCTGCTCCACCACCGCGATCGGCATGGAGAGCGAATGCAGAGCGGCGAGATCGTAATGGCACGGGTCGAGCAGACCCTTCTTGTCGGCGCTGCCGATCTCGGGATCGCGCAAGAGGAGGTAGCGGCCGGAAACATGGAGGTTCATGCGCTCACGCAGCACCGGCTCGACGAGGGTCTGCACGCTGCCAGCATAACCGAGATCGACGAACATCACCGCGTCGCCTTCCTGCACGCCCGCCCGGTTCAGATGGCGGATGAGGCTGTCGGCATAAGCATTTGATCTTTGCGTGATGGTGCGGAGGGTGGCGGGGCCAAAAGCCGCCTTGTTCAGCTCCGCCTGCCCGGCAAAGCCGCTGCGGCCACGCGTGAGCTTCATCGCCTCGTCCATGGTCAGGCCGAGCTGCTTCGACAGCACGTCGACACGGCCATGCTTGCCTTCGTCATAGAGATAGTCGCGGATCGCCCTTTCGTCGGCGAGAGCCGCGCGGCGAGCAGAGAAGCGGCTGATCTCAACCGCTTCGCCCGCATTTTTGCCATAGAGCGCACGGTAGACTTGCAGCGGCAGATGGCCGTCGCGCATCAGGAAGAGCGGCTTGACCGGCTTGCCGAGCGTCTCGCTGAGCGCGATCCGTTCATCCTCCACCCAGCGAGCGAAGGCGGTCATGACCGGGCCGAGCACATCGTGACCGAGCGCCTCGGCGGCATCCTCGCCGCCGTGCAGCGACAGCACCGGACGATGCGGCGCGACGATCGGTTCGGCACTGCGGGCCGAAGGATCGATCATCGCCGCGGCGGCAGCCTCCAGGCGGAGGCGCTGGGCGGCGCCGGACGTGAACTGGCGCAGATGGGCGGTGGGAATGCCGAGCAAAGTCGGCGCGTCCTGGTCTGCGACGATGTTGTCGCCGACATGAAAGATCGCTTCCGGCCCGCAATTCAGCGCCTTCAGCACCGGCTTGAACAGCCCTTCCGCCTTGCCGACGCCATGGTCGCAGGAGACGAAGAAACGGTCGACCATCCCGGCGACCTCCTCGCCCGCCGCCGCCGCGATCAGATCGCGCAGTTGGTCCTGGGA
This sequence comes from Sphingomonadales bacterium UBA2369, assembly GCA_002344055.1. GTDB lineage: Bacteria > Pseudomonadota > Alphaproteobacteria > Sphingomonadales > Sphingomonadaceae > Allosphingosinicella. The sequence goes on along the minus strand of DDTH01000014.1, from coordinate 175,706 downwards.
CAGGTAGGTGTCGGAGACGATAATGATCTTCAGGCCCCTCGCCTTCGCCGCCCGCATGAGCGCGACGGTCGGCGCGAAACCGTAGCAGTGGCGCGCTTCGGCATTCAGCTCATGCTGGACGGCTTCGGTGATTTCCTCCTCGGACGCCCCCGGCATCATCGCGCGATAAATTGCCTCGATCCGAACCTCGGCCTTGCCCGTACCGACAAAGGCGCGCTGGCGGGCGCGGGCTTCGGCCTTGGCGCGCGGCCAGAGGCCCCCGCCGGCAACCGGCAAATCCGCAAACACGTCGCGCGGCGCGATGCAATTGCGCCAGAGCAAGGTGTCGAAGCAGTCGAGCGAGAGATACTTCACGCGCGGCGGCGCGCGGTCGAGCAGGTCCGGCAATTCGGACGCGCGAACGGAAAGCTTGATGGTCATGTGATTCCCCCGGCCGCTCAGTCGTCCCACGCGCTCAAAGAGCGGCGGAGCTTGTCCAGGGCGGCTTTCTTGATCTGGCAGATGCGCGCGGCGCCGACGCCGAGCGTCTGGCCGATCTCGTCGAGGTTCATTTCCTCGACGAAGTAGAGCTGCAGCACCATAGCGTCCCGCTCCGGCAGGTCGCGAATGCCTTCGGCGATCGCGGCCTTCAGCCCCTCGCGCTCGAGCGCATCGTCGGCCCGCTCCTCGACGTCGGCGAACCACATCGAATGATCGGAATAGACTTCGTCCAGACTTTCGTGCCTGGCGCTCTGTGTCTCATCGACCAAAGCGCGGTAGCCGGCGGCGTCGAGTCCCATCGCCTCGGCCATTTCAGCCTCGGATGGGGCACGGCCATATTCCCCCTGCAGCCGCTCGCGCGTCGCATTCATTTCGCGCCGATTGACCATGGCCGCGCGGGAAATGCTCGCCGACTTGCGCAGATGATCGATCATCGCACCGCGGATGCGCATCGTCGCATAGGTGCCGAAGGCGTGGCCGCGATCCTCATAGCCGTTCGCGGCCTCGACCAGGGCAATCATGCCGATCTGCACCAGATCCTCGATCTCGATCGTCGAGGCGACGCGGGCATGGACGTGCCAGGCAATCTTGCGGACCAAGGGCATGTGCTGGCGCACCAAAGCCTCCGGTCCGGCACGCGGATTGCGCGTGTAGGTGTGGACGGGATCAGTGAGCGCCATGATGCGCCTCCATCCCGAAGAAAATATGTCCGCCGGGCAGCATCGGCATGTCCGCCTCCGCGACCTTGCGGGCGAGCCGGCCGAAGGCGGCGCTGGCCGGCGCGGACGGGAAAGCCTCGACGCAGCAGCGCTTGGTCAGCACCGCATCGCGCAGATAGGGGTCCTCCGGGATCGAGCCGAGATGGTCGAGATGGACCGGCAGGAATTGCTCGACCACATTGCGGAAGCGGTCGAACAATGCGCGGCCGTCAGCCTCACCCCGGACCCGGTTGGTGACCACGGCGAAGCGGCTGCAATCGTGACGCACCGCGAGGCCCTTCAGCACCGCATAAGCGTCCATGAAGGCGGTCGGTTCGGCCGCGAGCACGATCAGGATCATGTCGGAGGCGGAGACCAGGCTGAGCGATTCCCCCGCCATGCCGCCGCCCGTATCGACGATCACATCGTCCACGTCGCCCGCATAAGGCCGGAACGCCGCGGCGAGCGTGGCACGGGCATCGGCGCATAGTCCGCCGCCGAGGCCGAGGCCGCTATGGCCTGGCACCAGCATGACGCCGCCCGGCCCCTGACAGGCGATGTCGGCGAGCTGCGCGGAGGAGCGGGTCAGGTCGGCCAGGGTGCGGCCGCCCTCCATCCCCAGCAAGATGTTGGCATTGGCCAAGCCCACGTCGCAATCGACCAGCATCGTGCGCCGGCCGAGCCGCGACAAAGCTACCGCCAGATTGACGCTGACATTGGTCTTGCCCGCCCCGCCCTTGCCGCTGGCGACGGCGATCACTCTGGCACTCCGTTCGATCACGCACTCATCTCCGCATCAAGCATCGTCCGCTGCGGTTCGCCGCCGACGATGGCGATCACTTCGACGGGCTTGCCGTCGGGAATTTCGAGAAAGCTCAGCACCGGCACGTCCGGCAGATGCGGGCTCAGCAACCGGCTCAGCGCACGGCGGGCGAGCGGCGAGGTGACGAGCGCGAAACGGCGGCCTTCGCCGACAAGCGGCCCGGCGATCGCGCCGACGGCGGAGACGAGCTTCTGCCCCAGGCCCGGCTCGATCGGATGCTGCGCCTCGCGGCCGGTGCGAACCGCCTGCGCGAGCAGGCCTTCCAAAGTCGCGTCCAGGGTAATGACCGGCAGCGGCATGCGCACCGGGACGATCGTCTGCACGATCAGGCCGCCAATCTGCTGACGGACGCGCTCCACGAGCTGCGCCGGGTCGGTCTCGTCGCGGGCGACATCGGCCATCGCCTCGGCGATGCGGCGGAAATCCTTCAGCGGCACGCCTTCGGCCAGCAACGCCCGGCACAGGGCCGCGATGGCGGTCAGGGTCATTGGCGCGGGCGTCAGATTCTGGACAAGCTGGGGAGCGGTTTCCTTCAGCGCGTCGAGCAGGCTCTGCGCCTCGTCCATGCCGAACAGATCGGCGGCGGCGCTCTGGATGATCTGGTTGAGATGAGTCGCGGCGACGGTCGCGGCGTCCACCACGGTGTAACCCGCGACCACCGCCTCGGCCCGCTGCTCCGGCGCGATCCAGACGGCGTCGAGGCCGAAGGTCGGGTCCTTGCAGGCACGGCCATCGACCTTGGAGATCAGGTCGCCGCTGTCGAGCGCGAGCAATTCGTCGGGATAAAGCTCGTCCTCGGCGACGACGACGCCGGCGACGCTGATCCGGTAAGCATTGGGCGCGAGCGCCATATTGTCGCGCACCCGCACGAGCGGGACGACGAAGCCCAGTTCACGGGAGAGCTGACGGCGGATGCCGGTGATGCGAGCCATGAGCGGCGCGCTCTTGCGCTCGTCGACGAGACTGACGAGGCCGTAGCCCAGCTCCACGCCCAAGGCGGCGTCGTCACTGACCTCGTTCCAGCCGATGACGCTCGGGTTCGGTGCGACCGGAGCCGGCGGCGGGATGTTCGCCTTGGCCTGTTCGGCCTTGCGGAGCTTCCACGCGACATAGCCGGCGAAGGCGGCTGCGGGCAGCACGATCATGTGCGGCATGCCGGGCAGGATGCCGAGGATCGCCAGGATGATTGCGACCGGACCCCAGGCGCGCGAGAAGCCGAACTGGTTGGCGATCTGGCCGGAGAGGTCTTCCGGCGAGCTGACGCGGGTGACGATCGAAGCGGCGGCGATCGACAGCAGCAAGGCCGGGACCTGCGCCACCAGCGCGTCACCGATGGCGAGCAGGATGTAGATGCTCGCCGCCTCGCTCATCGACAGGCCGTGGCTGACGGTGCCGAGGATCAGGCCGCCGACGATGTTGACGATCAGCACGAGCACGCCCGCGACCGCATCCCCCTTCACGAACTTGGAAGCGCCGTCCATCGAGCCGTAGAATTCGGCTTCGGTAGCGACTTCGCCGCGGCGCTTCTTGGCTTCGTCCGGGGTCAGCAGGCCGGCGTTCAGATCGGCGTCGATCGCCATCTGCTTGCCGGGCATGGCGTCCAGGATGAAGCGCGCGGAGACTTCCGATACGCGGCCCGCGCCCTTGGTGATGACGACCAGGTTGATGATCATCAGGATGAAGAAGACGAAGATGCCGACGGCATAGTCGCCGCCGATCAGGAAGCTGCCGAAGGCATGGATGACGTGGCCCGCCGCTTCCGGTCCCTCATGGCCGTTGACCAAAACGACGCGGGTCGAGGCGACGCTGAGCGCGAGACGCAGCAGGGTCGTGAACAGGAGCACCGTCGGGAAGGACGAGAAATCAAGCGGCTTGGCGACGTTGATCGCCACCATCAGCACCGCGAGGCTGAGCATGATGTTGGCGACGAAGCCGACGTCCAGCAGGAAGGCCGGGATCGGAATGATCATCAGCACGACCAGCGCAAGGATGGCGATGGGCAGCACCGCGCCCTTGCCGGCCGCGAGCATATTGCCGCGATTCATGGCCATTGTCGTCATTCTAGGCGCCCAGATCCGCGAGCATCAGATAAGCGAGCCGCGCATATTCGGGCTGCACCTGCATGGTGGGGCCGAAGCTGGTGCCTTCACGCAGCGCCTCGAGCTGATAGGCAGTGTCCATGAACTGCATCGGATTGGCCGCCGGGGTCGGAGCGACCGTCGGCGCGGGCCGGGCCTGCGCCATCGCGACATTGCCGCCGGCGCCGAGCTTGCCGCCCATCAGGTTGCGGACCTCGTCGAGGGTTCGAGCCGCGCCGCCGCGCTTGAAGAAAATGTTGCGGTTCGCGGCTGCCTCCCGCGGGAAGCTCGCCGCTGCCGAGGCGTCCGGATTGGCTGCGTGCGCGCGCAGGAAGCGGGTCGCGCCCCCTGCCCCCAGAAAATGCGCCATGTAGAGATCGACCGACTGCATCGGCCGGCCGAGGCGGGATTCCAGATGGGCCTGATTGTCGCTGGCATATTCGGCGGCCATCGCGCTGGCGGCTTCTGGATTGCGGCGCAGGTCCATCACCTGACGGCGCACCGCCGGATCGCTGACATAATAGCGGCCGTTCGCGCCACGCTCGACCGCATTGGCGGCCCAGCCGAGGCCGTTTTCCGCGCCATGCTTGTCCACCATGGCGAGCCAGGTCTGGTCGAGAAACTGATAGAGGCCGGTCGCGCTCGACGTGCTGGCGCGCGCATTGGTGTTGAAGCCGCTTTCGACGCGCGCCTGATTGTAGAGATAGGAAAAGTCCACGCCGCTGCGCTCCGCGGCGGAGCGGATGGCAGCATCCACACGGGCCTGCGGCACAGCGTTGGTTACAGCGGTTGAAGACGTCATTTTCCCGACACCTCGCGAGTGGTCGGGAAGACAGAAGCAAGGGACGTGCCAGAGTGAAATCGGGCAACGGACTAAGGAAAACGAGTCGCCCTTAACCTCTCCAGCAAGGGCTGGAGAGGAATCACGACCTTACTCCCCGTCACGATTTCGTGGAGGGGCCTGGGGTGGTTCTTACTCTCTGTGATGAGCCGCCAAGGCGACCAGACGCTTCAGCGCGTATAGACCGAGGGCGTTGGCTGGCCGCGCATCGCGGCAAGGGATTCGGCGCGGCGGCGGGCGCGGTCGCCCAGCACGTTGACGCGCATCATCGCGGCCTCGGCGAGACGGCCGATCCGCTCCGCGGCGAGCTTGAGTTCCGGATCCGCGACCCAGGAATTGAACCCTTCGAGCGCCTGCAGGCTGACCGCCAGATCGGTGCTGGCCCGCTCGATCGCCGCGACATCATTGCCGTCCAGCGCCGCGAGCAGCGCCTCGTGCTGCGCCTCCAATTCGGCGAGTTCAGCCTTCATGCGCCGAGATCGGCCGCGATCATGCGCTCGGCAATGGCTTCGGGATCGACCGTGTAACGGCCCTCCGCAATCGCCTGCCGGATCGCCGAAACCTTGTCGCTGTCCACCGGCGGACCCATGCCGACGAGGCTGGCGACAACGCCGCCGACGCCGGCCGACCGCTCGCCTGACGGCGCGATGCTCGACGGCGCCGCAGCGGCAGGTCCCTGCCCCGCGCCGGCGCGATGAAGCTCCAGCCGCTCCGCTCCGCTTTTGCCGATCCCGTTGATCATCGCATCAATTCCTTGCCTGGCCGCACTTAGGCCCGTGATTTCTCAACAATCTATTACGGCACGCATTACGTTTCATTAAATCCGCGCCAAATCAAAAGCTCATGGACACCCGGCCGTCGCTCATCACCTGGCCGATGATCGGCGCGGCGCGCGGATCGGTCCGCACGCGAATGCGGTCGCCGGGCGCCCCATCCTGCTCGGCGATCGCCTGGCGCGAGACGGTGAAGCCACCGGTGACGACGACCAGAGCGACAGGGTCGCCGCGACGGATTGTGGGTTCTGCCCGGGCCTGGCGCACAGCCGGGACCGCTGGGTTACGGAAGGCAGCTTCTTGCTGGCTCTGCTGCACCGGCACGCGAATGCGCCAGCCGATCTGCTGACAGCGCACCGTCACCGCGCCCAGATTGACCGGTTCGACGATGATCGGGGCGGGGCAGGTCTGGAGGCGAAGACGGCGGTCGACCGCGCGGATGGCGCCGCCGGGCTGGCCGATCTCGGCGCCCAGAGTGGCGGCGACCTGCTGGTCGATCTCGTCGATGCTGTGAAAGCCCTGCTGCGCGCTCGCGGGCATCGCGAATGTGGCGGCGATCAGGATCGCGGCATGTCGGAAAGTTGACGGCATAGCGGGCTGCTCCACATTTTCGCGGAAGAGAAGCAATGGCCGTGCCAGATGCGCGTGCGCGATGGTGAAAAAGCGGGAGGGCCGGGCGCAATGTCGTCGTCGGACGCGCCCGATCCTCCCGCTTTGAAGCGAACCGGCAATACGCCGCCGGTTCCGGCAATTTCTTGCCGCTCACACCCCCGCCGCCAGTGAGGGACGGTTGCCACAAGAGCGCATGCATAAAACTGGCACGGCCATTGCAGCGAAGCGACGGGTGCGCCTGCCATGTCGAAATAACGGCGGCCGGCGCGAAAGATTTAGGGCGACGAAAAAATGTCTGACGATCTGTTCGGAATTCACGGCACCGCATTGTCGCTGCGCTCGCAGCGCCTGTCGATGCTCGCGTCGAACATCGCGAACGCCGCGACCCCCGGTTACAAAGCACGCGACATCGATTTCGGTGCCGCGATGCAGGCAGCCGAATCCGGCATGGACGATTTCGGCGCCGCCCAATCCGCGACGCGCTACCGCGTTCCGGTCATGCCCAGCCTGGACGGGAACACCGTCGAGCTTTCGACCGAGCAGACGCTCTTCGCCGAAAATGCGGTCCAGTATCGCGCGACCCTCTCCTTCCTGGAAGGCCGCATCAACACCATCAAGCGCGCGCTGAAGGGAGAGTAAGAGATGAGCGATCGTCCGCTTTCCGTGTTCGACATTTCGGGCCGCGCGATGAGCGCGCAGCTCGTGCGTCTGAACACCACCGCATCGAACCTGGCCAATGCCGGAACCGTGTCGAGCAGCCGCGCGACCGCTTTCCGCGCACTGCGTCCGGTGTTCGAGACCAACGAGATTTCGCCGGGTGTCGCCACCGTCGGCGTCGGCCGCATCGTCCGTTCGGACGTCGAGCCGACCCGGCAGTACAATCCCGACCACCCCCTCGCCGACGCAGAAGGCAATGTCTGGGTCGCCGGTGTCGATCAGGCATCCGAGCTGGTCGAGATGGTCGAGGCAGCGCGCCAATATCAGAACAATGTCCAGGTCCTGCAGACCGCAAAGACCTTGACGCTCGACACCTTGAGGCTTGGCCAATGAGCGTAATTGACGGGCTGAACGCCCCCAACACCATCGCCCCGACATCTGCGTCCATTGGGAGCCAGGCGCTCGATCAGCGCGCCTTCCTGCGCCTGCTGACGACGCAGATGACGACGCAGGACCCGTTCAATCCGGTCGACAACACCCAGATGGTCGCCCAGATGGCGCAGTTCAGCTCGGTCGCCGGCATTGCCGAGATGAACCAGTCGCTGAAGACCCTGATCTCGAACCTGACCGGCTCCGGCCGTCTGTCCGACGCATCGAACTGGATCGGCCGGTCGATGCTGACCAAATCGGACGTCATCACGCCGCTGGCCGACGGCGCCTATGCCGGAGAACTGGAACTGCCGAGCGCGGCGGACCAGGTTTCCATCAGCTTCGTCAATGCAGAAGGCGCCACCGTCCACTCGATGGAATTGGGCGCGCAGGAAGCCGGCGCCGCCGCCTTCATGTGGAACGGAAAGAACGAGGCCGGTCAGGTCGTCGCGGACGGGCCGCTGCGCGTCGTCGTCACAGCCCGCGCCGGCACCACCAATCTCAACCCGACCATCGCCACCTGGACGCCGATCGCCGGTCTCCAGTCCCCCGCCGCCGGCGGGGAAGCGCGCCTGGTCACCGGCCTGGGGCTGAAGAAGCCCGAGGACGCCATCCGCATCGCGTGATCAACCGAATTACCCCGAGGAGACTTCCATGACCTTCTACACTTCGCTCTCCGGCCTGCGCGCCGCCCAGACCGACCTCGCCGTCACGTCGAACAACATCGCCAACGTCGGCTCGGTCGGCTTCAAGAAAAGCCGCGCGGAATTTGGCGACATGATGCCGCCGTCGAGCAGCACGGCCGGCATCGGCACGCGTCTGAAGTCGATCACCCAGCAATTCACGCAGGGCCAGTTCGAGACGTCTTCGCGCGAACTGGATCTCGCAATCAACGGCAGCGGCTTCTTCATCACCCGCGACGATGCCGGCACGGGCGACATGATGTTCACCCGCGACGGTTCGCTGGCGATCAACGCCGACCGCTTCGTAATCGACAGCAAGGGCGCGCATCTGCAGGCCTTCCCGGTCGACAGCGCCGGCGTCGCGACCTCGACCGCGCTCAGCGCAGCGACCAGCGTCAATGTCCCGGAGTTCAACACCACGACCGGCGCACGCCTGAGCGATCTTTCGATCGACCGCGAGGGCCTGATCGTCGCCGCTTACTCCGATGGCACGACGGAGCCGCTCGGCCGCATCGCGATCGCGAACTTCTCCAACCCGGCCGGCCTGCGCCAGCAGGGCGACGGCCGCTGGTCGGTGACCGGCGAGAGCGGTCCGGTGCAGACCGGCACGCCCAAAAGCGACGGCTTCGGCGCGATCCAGACCGGCGCGATCGAACGCGCCAATGTCGATCTGACGGAAGAACTCGTCGCGCTGATCGCGGCGCAGCGCAACTTCCAGGCCAATGCGAAGGCGATCGAGACCGCCAACGCGTTGACCCAGACCGTCACCAACCTGCGCAACTAAGTCTGACTGGTAAGAGGGAGTTCGCGGCATGAACGGGATCGTTCAATCATCGGTGGCGGCGCTTCGCGCGGCGATGAACCGCCAGGCGATGACCGCGAACAACCTTGCCAACGCCAATACGGCGGGCTTCCGCGCGGATGTTTCGGCCAATCAGTCGACCTTCCTGCAGGCGGGCGGCCAGGTGTTCGGCGCGCGCGTGACCGGCACGATCGTCGATTCCAACATGGCGCCGGGCGCAATGACCCAGACCGGGCGCGACCTCGACGTCGCGCTGTCGGGGTCGGCGCTGCTGACCGTTCAGGCCCGCAATGGCGACGAGGCCTATACCCGCCGCGGCGACATGATGGTCACCGACAGCGGCCTGCTGGTCACCGGCGACGGTACGCCCGTTCTCGGCGAGGGCGGCCCGATCACCTTGCCATCCTATGACAGCGTCCGTGTCGACGCCGATGGCGCGATCTGGATCGTCCCGGCCGGCGGCGATGCCGACAATCCGACCCAGGTCGACCGGCTGAAGCTGGTCGATCCCACGGGCAGCCAGATCGTGAAAGGCCTGGACGGCCTGTTCCGCGTCCGTGGCGGCGGCGCGCTGCCGCAGGACCCCGAGGCGCGGGTCACCGCCGGCAGCCTCGAGCAATCGAACGTCAACACCACCCAGGCGCTCGTCGACATGATCGAGGCGAGCCGCGCCTGGGACACACAAATCAAACTCGTCGAATCGGCGCGCGAACTCGACACGAGCGCCGCCGATCTGATGCGCCTTCCCTCCTGACGGAGTCTGAAACGACATGACCAACGCAGCACTTCACGTCGCCCGCACGGGCCTCGACGCCCAGGCCGCGCGCATGCGCGTCATCGCCAACAATCTGGCGAACGTGAACACCACCGGTTTCCAGCGCGAGCGGGCCGAGTTCCAGACTCTGTCTTATCAGACGATCACCGCGCCTGGCGCCGCCTCGTCGGGCGACAATCGCTATGCGGTCGGCCTGTCGCTGGGTTCAGGCGTGTCGATGACCGGCGTCAGCCGAATCAACACGCAGGGATCGCTGAACGCGACGGAAAACCCCTACGACCTCGCCATTCAAGGTGAGGGCTATTTCCAGATCGTGAAGCCGGACGGCACCACCGCTTATACGCGCGCGGGCAATTTCCAGGTTTCGGCAGAGGGCCAGCTGGTCACGTCCGAAGGCTTCCCGCTGCAGCCGGACATCCGCGTGCCCGAGGGCATCACCGCGGTGACGATCGGCGCCGACGGCAAGGTCACGGCCTCGATCGCGGGGCAGACCGATGTCTCCGAAGTCGGCCAGATCGAGATTGCGCGCTTCGCCAATCCGGCCGGTCTCCTGCCGCTCGGTGACAATCTGTACCAGGCGACACAGGCGAGCGGCGAACCGCAGACCGGCGTGCCGGGTTCCGAAGGCCGCGGCGCGATCCGCCAGGGTGCGCTGGAAGCGTCCAACGTCAATGTCGTCCAGGAACTGGTCGACATGATCGAGACGCAGCGCGCCTACGAGGTCAACTCGAAGATGATCCAGTCGACGGACGAGATGCTCCGCAACGCCAACCAGCAGCTGTGAGGGCATGACCGTGACGCGTAACTTCAGCCTGGTGCTGGCCGCCAGTTTCCTCGTCGCCGCGTATGAACCGCCGGCGCCCGGCTTCCAGCCGACCTTCTCGGTCCCGGCGCCGCCGCCGGTCGCCAATGGTTCGATCTTTCAGGTCTCCAACGGCTATGCGCCACTGACCAGCGGCCAGCGCGCCGCGCAGGTCGGCGACGTGCTGACCGTCGTGCTGACCGAACGCACCCAGGCGGCCGCCACGGCGGGCACCTCGACCCAGCGCGACGGCAATATCGGCCTTCGACCGCCTACCACCGGTGCGCTTGCCCTGTTCACGCAGACAGACGCGACCGTCGGCGGCGGGTCGCAATTCGGCGGCACCGGCCAGACAACGCAGTCCAACACCCTTTCGGGTGAGATCAGCGTGACCGTCGTCGAGGTTCACCCGAACGGCACGATGGTGGTGCGTGGCGAAAAGCGCCTGCGGCTCAATCGCGGCAACGAGTTCATCCAGGTGATGGGTATCGTCCGCCCGGCCGACATCACGCCGGACAATCGCGTCGCTTCGACCCGGCTGGCCGACGCTCGCATCACCTATTCGGGCCGCGGCGAAATCGCCCGCGCCGCCCGCGAAGGGTGGCTGCAGAAATTCTTCAACTTCGTCAGCCCGTTCTGAGGTGGATAAGATGCGTATGATGGTCTCTCATCCCCTCCGGATGAACCGGCGCCTGATCCAGCTGCTTCTGGCAGTGCTGGCGGCGGTCCTGATCGCCTCGCCGGCGCAGGCGCAGCGGATCAAGGATATCGGCTCGTTCCAGGGCGTCCGCTCGAACCAGCTGACCGGCTACGGCATCGTCGTCGGCCTGGCCGGCACGGGCGACGACAATCTCGCTTACGCCACGCAGGCGATGGGCGGGGTCGCAAGCCGCTTCGGACTGGTGCTGCCGCCGGGCGTGAACCCGTCGCTGCGCAACGCCGCGGCGGTGATGATTACGGCCGAACTGCCGCCCTTCGCCAATCCCGGCCAGCGCATCGACATCACCGTCTCCGCTTTGGGACGCGCCCGCTCCCTGCGCGGCGGCACTCTGATCCTCACGCCGCTGCGCGGTGCGGACGACCAGATCTATGCGATGGCGCAGGGCAACCTCGTCGTCGGCGGCCTGGGCGTCTCCGCGCAGGACGGCAGCCAGGTCACGGTCAACGTCCCGAGCGCCGGCCGCATCCCCGGCGGCGCTACGGTCGAGCGCGCAGTCGATACGGGCTTCGCCTCGGCGCCCGAACTCTTCTTCAATCTGGCGGATGCGGACCTCACTACGGCCGGGCGGGTCGCGGACGCGATCAACAACGCGATGGGCCAGCCGATCGCACGAGCGATGAATGGCGGCTCGATCGCCATCACCGCGCCGGCCGGAGCGCAGGCGCGCACTGCCCTGATGGGGCAGATCGAAAATCTCGTCGTCGATCCGGGCGAAGCCCCGGCGCGGGTGATCGTCAACTCGCGAACGGGCACAGTCGTCATCAACGGCGCCGTCCGGATCGCGCCTGCTGCGGTCAGTCACGGCCGGTTGACGGTCCAGGTCGAGGAGAATCCACAGGTCGTCCAGCCCGCGCCTTTGTCGCGCGGCACGACGACGGTGCAGCAGAACAGCACGATCAGCATCGAAGAGGAGCGCGCCCGCATGTTCGAAATTGGCGGCGGTGCAGCCCTTTCCGAGATCGTCCGCGCGATCAATGCGATCGGCGCGACGCCGTCCGATCTCGTCGCCATCCTGGAAGCACTCAAACAGGCCGGCGCCCTGCGCGCGGAACTGGTGATCCTGTGATTGGCGCGACCACATCCGCCGCAACGCCGGCGACCGCCAGTCCGACCGCGACGGACCCGCGCGAGGCGGCCCTGCGCCAGGCGGCTGAGGCGTTCGAGGCGGTGTTCCTGCGCCAGCTGATCGGATCGATGCGGCAGGCGAAGCTCGCCGAGGACGTTTTCGGTTCGGCCGCGACCGAGCAGTTTCGCGACATCGCCGACTCTAACCTGGCCGACAATATGGCTCAGCAGGGCAGTTTCGGCATCGCCGATCTCCTGCTGCAGCAGATGCGCGCCGTGATCCGCCGGATCGACGGTCCGGCCGCTGCCGGCGAGACCCCTGCCCCGCCCGCGCATACCAATAATGTCGGAGGGACGGCGTGAGCGATCTTCTCGGCATCGGCCTGAGCGGCCTGACCGCCTATCGCAGCGCACTTGCGGCGGTGGGCGAGAATGTCGCGAACGCGGAAACGCCCGGCTATGCCCGGCGCACCGTGCGCATGTCCGCCATCAATTCGGGTGGCGGCAGCGACGTCCAATATCGCGAAGACATGAACTTCAGCGGCGTCAACGCGATTGCGGTGGTGCGCGCATACGACATCTTCCGCGCCGCTGAAGCTCGCCACGCGGCGGCTGGAGCGGGACGTGGCGCCGTCCGCGAACAATGGCTGACCGGCATCGAAACCGCGCTGGATGACGGCCCCACCGGCATCGGCAGCCGCCTGACCGCCTTCTTCACCGCCGGCGATATCCTCGCGGCAGCACCGAACGACACGCTGAACCGCACCCGCTTCCTGATGGCGCTGGACGATGTCGCCGGTTCTTTCCGTACCACCGGGGCGGCCCTCGCCCGCATCTCGACTGCGATCGGTGAGTCGGCCGGACTCGAGACGACGCAGCTCAACCAGTCACTGAATGCGCTGGCGGACGTCAACCGCTCGCTACTCACCGCGCCGAACGGTGGCACGACCCGCGCCGCGCTCGAAGACCAGCGCGACAGCCTTATCGATTCGATCGCGGCCAGCATCGATGTCACCGTCAGCTATGACAGCCACGGCGCCGCATCTCTGCGGATGGCCGACGCGCCCGGTGCCACCATCCTGGCGCCCGGCAATATCGGCCAGATCGCCACCACTCAGGCACCCGACGGGCGGCTGACGGTGCAACTCACCAATACGTCCGGAACGATTGCGATCGCACCGGCTACTGGCAAGCTGGCCGGCTATGTCGATGTGGCCAACGTAACCGCCGATCGCCGCGCCGCGCTCGATACCCTCGCCGCGGATTTCGCCACGCAGATCAACACCTGGTCCGCCGCCGGGCGCGATCAGGCGGGTAATGCCGGCCCCACCCTGCTGAATGCGAGCGGCGGCGCGGCGACGATGACCGCCCCGGTCGTCGATCCGGCGCTGGTGCCCGCCGCATCGATCATCGGCAAGGCCAACGGTAATTTGCTCACGCTGGACGCGCTGCGCGGGACGAATGGGGCGGAACGGCGCTGGACCAATATGGTCTCCGGCCACGGTCTCGTCCTGAATGCCGCGAAGGCCGAAGCCGCCGCTACCCTGGCGTGGAAAGAGAATAGCTATGCCGCGCTCGACGAGACGACCGGCATCGACCTCGATCGCGAGGCCGCCGACTTGCTGCGCTTCCAGCAGGCCTACAGCGCCGCGGCCCGCATCGTTCAGGTCGGCCGCGAAATCTTCGAAGACATATTGAACGTCATCTAGGACCGACACCATGATCACCGGCACCCGCTATCAGTTGCAGCGCGAGATCAGCCGCCAGATGCGTCTGGCGAGCGACATGGCGCGCGCGCAAATGGAAATCTCCGCCGGCGGCAATCGTATCCTCGCTCCGTCGGATGATCCGATCGGGGCGGCCAGAGTGGCGGAGATCACGCGCAATCAGGCCAACAGCGCTGCCTGGAAGGCCAATCTGAACGCTGCCGCGGCGCTTTCGAGCAACGCCGAGGGGGTACTGGATACAATGGTCAGCGCCTTCGATCGGGTAAACGAACTGATGCTCGCCGCTTCCAACGGCACGCTGTCGGCGGAGAACAAGCAGGCTGCGGCACTGGAAATCGAAAGCATCGCTTCGGAGATTGCGACGCTCCGCGACACACAAGATTCCCGCGGCGCCTTCCTCTTCCCGCCGGCGGCGCAGGCGATCCTTATCCCGGTCGGTGAAAATCTCGAGATCGCGGCCGTCGGCAAGCAGGAGGTGATCTTCAACCTGTTTATCCCGCCATCCACGGCACGCCCTCTCACCACGGTGCTCTCCGATGCGGTTGCGGCGCTTCGGGCGAACGACCCGGCGGCGATCGCGGCATCGCTGGCGCAGACCAACCAGGCGTCGACCCATGTGATCGCGGCGCAGGCGGAACAGGGCGCGCGCGGGGCGCGGATCGATGCGCTGGCGGATCGGCTGCTGAGCAACGAACTGGGCCTGAAAGAAGAAAAGTCGGCTGTGCAGGACGTGAACATTTCCGAACTGCTCGCCAGCATTTCCGCAAAGAAGCTTTCGCTCGACGCCGCGCAGGCGGTCTTCGCGCGGGTGAACCAGTCGACTCTGTTCGATCTGCTGCGCTAAGCTTTTCCCCACCGCCGCCGTCATTGCCAGCAACGGGCCGTTAGCCATGCGCGGCGGCCAGCCGGCACGCGAAAAAATGCGGCACGCGGCGAAGAAAGATCATCACCGCCGCCTTAACCATTAAGTCTGCTGCCGAGCGCCGTTAATCAGCTTGGGCGCGAGCTTTTCTCACGCCCCAGGACCAGTATCGGGCGGGGACGAGCATGTTTGCGGGTATCGGCATTTTGGTCGTTCTGGCGATGGTCTTCGGCGGCTTCATGGTCGCCGGCGGCAATATGGACGTCGTCCTCCACGCCCTTCCTTTGGAAATGATGATCATCGGCGGCGCCGCGCTGGGCGCCACGATCATGGGCAATTCGCTGCCCCAGCTGAAGGCGATCGGCGGCGGTTTCGCGAAAGTGTTCAAGGGTCCGCGCCACAAGCGACAGGATTATCTCGACACCATCTTCCTCGTTTCCAAGCTGATGAAGATGCTCCGCACCGAAGGTCCTGTCGCGGTCGAGCCGCACATCGAGGATCCGGCGGCGAGCGCGATCTTCTCCGAATATCCGCGCCTGTTGAAGGACGAGGCGCTGATCCATCTGATCTGCGACACGCTGCGGCTGGTCGTGGTCTCCTCCGGCACGCTCAATCCGCATGCCGTGGAGGAAGTGATGGATAACGCCATCAAGACCCACCATCACGAGGCGCACCGGCCGATCGCCGCGTTGCAGACCCTTGCCGACGGCCTGCCCGCATTGGGCATTGTCGCGGCCGTGCTGGGCGTCATCAAGACGATGGGTTCGATCGACAAGCCGCCGGCCATCCTGGGTGGCATGATCGGCTCGGCGCTGGTCGGCACCTTCCTGGGCGTTTTGCTGTCCTACGGCCTGGTCGGCCCGTTCGCGAACCGCGCCAAGCAGGTCGTGGAGAGCGACGGCGCGATCTACGACGTGGTCAAGCAGATCATCGTCGCCTCGCTGCAGGGCCACCCGCTGCCGCTGGTGATCGAAGCCGCCCGTTCGGGCATCCAGCATGCGAACCAGCCGGCCTTCGCCGAAGTGTTCGACGGGATGCGCGGCAGGTAAGGCATGGCAACCGTCGCCCGCGGCAGGAACGAGCCGCCCCCAGCCCCGATCATCGTCGTCAAGAAGATCGTCGAAGCCCCGCATGAGGCGCATCATGGCGGCGCGTGGAAGATCGCCTATGCCGATTTCGTGACTGCGATGATGGCCTTCTTCCTGCTCATGTGGCTGGTCGGCGCGACCGACGAGAACAAGAAGCGCGGCCTGGCCGACTATTTTTCGCCGACTTTGATCGAATATAAAGCGGGCAGCGCCGGTTCCGACGGCATCCTCAACGGCGATTCCATCATCGCGGCGGAGAATTACCCCCATAAGGCGGCGCAAACCGGCCGCGCGACGCTGGTTCTCCCGCGCGACGCGAGCGGGGGCATACGCGAGGGTGCCGGCACGGGTCAGTGGCAGGAAATCCAGCGCTTCGCCCGGCTGAAGCAGGAGCTGGAGCGCCGCATCCAGCAGAATCCCGAGACCCGGGCTCTGGCGCAGCAGATTTCGTTCACGCAGACCGAGCATGGCCTGCGGATCGACCTGGTCGACCGCGCCGATTTCTCGATGTTCGAAGTCGGCACCGACCGGCTGCGGCCCGAGGCGTTGCAACTGATCCGCGAGGTCGCGGCGGCGATCCGGGGCGTGCCGAACCAGATCATCGTGCGCGGTCACACCGATAGCCGCCCCTATGGCCGCGGTCAGGTGATGAACAACTGGCTGCTCTCCACGGCGCGCGCGGAAACGACCCGGACTTCGCTGGAGCGCTCGGGCGTGCTGATCGGCCGCTTCAGCCGGATCGAAGGCGTCGCCGATCGCGAGCCTTTCGTCCCGCAGGACCGGATGGATCCGCGCAACCGCCGCATCTCAATCACCCTGGTCGGCAGCGGTCCGGCACGCGCCGAGCAGGTGGCGAGCGCCGCTCCGCAGCCGCCGGCCACCTCTGGGCCAGCCCCCAGTTCGCCCGGAGCGCATTGATATGGCTCAACCCGCTTTGCATCGCAGCATTGCTGTGCCACATGGCGTCCCGTCGGCGATGGGGGCATCGCAGGCCAGTGCTTGGGGGTTCAATTCAGATCGGCAGGGCGGCGTGACTGCAATCGGCTCGCGTGACGGCGACATTCAGCACATCTTCGAGAATATCGGCGCGTTTCTGAGCGCGCACCGGCTATTCCCGACACCGCCGAACTACGCCCTCGTCTACGCGGTCGTGACCGAGCCCGATGGCCCAGCGGCCAAGCAGGTCGATGCGATCATCGCCGACGGCATGCGGCTGAGCCAGGACGATGCCGACCGCATCCGCATCGAATGCGGGATCGACGGCGCCCAGGCGCCCGCGCCGACGCAGGAATCGCTGACGCGCGCGCGCCGTCAGATCGAGGATTTCGCCACGATCGTCGAAGCGACGCGGATGGAAACGCAGGCCTATGGCGCCGACCTCGCCAGCCGCACCGCCGAATTGCGCGCGGCCGAGATCAGCCACCCGGCGGTCAGCGACGTCGTCCGGATCACCGGCGCGATGATCGAACGTACGCGCGCCACGGAAACGCAGCTCGAAATCGCCCGCGAGGAAGCCAGCGCGCTGCGCAAGCGGCTGGCGGAGGCGGTTGACGAGGCGCGCCGCGATCCGCTGACCGGCCTGCCCAACCGGCGCGCGCTCGACGATCGGCTGGCCGAACTGAATGCCGAGGGCGGGGTTTGCAGCATCGCGATCTGCGACATCGACCGCTTCAAATCGATCAACGACAGCCACGGCCACGCCATCGGCGACCGCGTGCTGAAAATGTTCGCCGACGTGCTGAGCGCCAATTGCGAGGAACATATGGTCGCGCGGATCGGCGGCGAGGAATTCGTCATCCTGTTCGCCGGCATGGATCCAGCCACCGCCGGCGCGCTGCTCGATGAGGCGCGGCAGGACCTTGCCGAGCGCAACTTCCGGATCCGCGGCGCGGACACGCCGCTCGGTCAGGTCACCTTCTCCGCCGGTGTCGCCCATTGCGTCGATCGGGATGGCGAAGCGCCGCTGAAGCGCGCCGACGACCTGCTTTACCGCGCCAAGAATGGCGGCCGGAACCAGGTGATCGTCGAGGCGGCCTAAAGGCCTCCGTCCGCGACATCCTTGCCGAGCGCCTCAAGCCCCATTCGCAACGCCGCAGCGCACTCGCCCAGAATGGCTTCATCCGCGCTGCGAATGACGAAATTCGCCCCTGCCCGCCCCTCGCGGAAGAAGGGATAGCTGCCGATCTGCGTGCCGGGATGCGCTTTCTCGGTTTCAGCAAGCAGAGTGGCGACTTCGCTTTCCGCAATCCATCCGCCGAGCGTGTGCGACAGCAATGGCCGTCCGCCCTCGATCTTGCCGACCAGTGATTCCAGCATCATCGCGGCGATCCGCGGCACCCCGGCGAGAATATAGATATTCTCCACGTGAATGCCCGGCGCGCCGGAGAAACTGTTCTCGATCAGGTCGGCCCCGGCCGGCACCCGCGCCATGCGCAGCCGCGCCTCGTTGATGCCGCCGCGGTCGACATAGAAAGCCTCAAGGATGGCGCGCGCCTGCGGATGGACCACGACCTCGCGGCCTAACGCGGCGGCGATGCCGTCCACACTGATATCGTCATGGGTCGGGCCGATGCCGCCTGTGGTGAAAAGATAGTCGTAGGCGCTGCGCAACGCATTTACCGCCTCGGCGATCGCCTCGATCCGGTCCGCCACCATCCGCACTTCGGCGAGGCGGATGCCCTGCAGGTTCAGCCAGGTGCCGACCTGCGCGACATTGCGGTCCTGGGTGCGCCCCGAGAGGATTTCGTCGCCGATGATCAACAAGCCGGCGGTCCAGATGCGCTCCTCTGCCATGTGCAGCCCATGCGGGACGCTTCATTGAGAAGCAACCGCTCGCTCGCTATATGGGCGGCATGGATATTCAGACGATCGATCCGAGCGGCGAGATTATTGGCCGCAGCGGCGCCATCAAGCTGCACGGCCCCGCCGGTTTTGCCGGCATGCGCGCGGCCGGCCGCTGCGCCGCCGAAATCCTGGACGCGCTGGTGCCGCACGTCGTGCCGGGCGTGACCACGCAGGAGATTGACGATTTCGTCTATGCCGAGATGCGGCGCCGCGGCGCGATCCCCGCGACGCTCGGCTATCGCGGCTATACGAAGAGCTGCTGCACCTCGGTGAACCATGTCGTCTGCCACGGCATTCCGGGCGACCGCGTGCTGAAGGACGGCGACATCGTGAATATCGACGTGACGCCGATACTCGACGGCTGGCACGGAGACACGAGCCGCATGTATCTGGTCGGTGATGTCGGCATCAAGGCGAAGCGTCTGGTCGACGTCACCTACGAATGCCTGATGCTCGGCATCGAGCAGGCAAAGCCCGGCAACACGCTCGGCGACGTCGCCGCGGCGATCCAGCGCCATGCCGAGGGGCATCGCTATTCGGTCGTCCGCGACTTTTGCGGCCACGGCCTGGGCCGCGTCTTTCATGATGCGCCGGAAGTGGTCCATGCGGGCCGTCCGGGTACGGGTCCCGAACTGATGCCCGGCATGTTCTTCACGATCGAGCCGATGATCAATATCGGCAAGGCTGCATCCAAGATCCTCGACGATGGATGGACGGCGGTCACGCGCGACCGCTCGCTGTCCGCCCAGTTCGAACATTCGATCGGCATCACCGAGGATGGCTGCGAGATTTTCACCGCCAGCCCCGCCGGCTTCGACCGGCCACCCTACGGCTGAGGCGCGGTCGTGCGTCGCGGCTTGTCCCTGATGAGCCTCGCCATTCTCGCCGCGTGCGAGGAACCGCAACCTTTGTTCAGCGCCGCGTGTAACGACGGTACCCGTGTCGCGGGCACACGGGATGTGGTGGAAAGCCGCTGCGCCCGGCGCCGCGGAATAAGCTCCCTGACCCCGCTCGACGAGGTCAAGGAGCCGCCTGAAGCCAGGCCTTAGTTGCGCACGCGCCGATAAGGCACGAATTCGCCGAGGAAGACGCTGCCGCGGAAAGTGCCGGAGACCGGATCGACCATCCGGATCGTGTCGATCGAGCACAGCTGGTTGCTGAACGAGCGCACCACCTGCGTATCATCGCGGTCTAGCGACTCGGCGCCGGAACGCGGGCGATTAACGTAGATCGTCCCGCCGGCATCGAACAGGATCGCGGTGCGATCGATGATCCGCGAGTTACGAACCGTGCGCAGGTTCACGCAATTGACGGGTTCGCCGGCGACGCGCCCTTCGAGCGCGCGCTCAAGCTGCTGTTCGGGGCTGCGACGCTGATCGGCCTGGGCAGGAAGGGCGACAACCACGCCGGCGGTGATCGCGACGAGAGAGAGGAGCTTGCGGGCCATGATCCGTCCTTTTCGAAATACGCCATGGGGTTACAAAGGCTCTGTGAGCCTTGCGCCGTCGCATATGAACGCCCGCTGACCCCGTCCGGCTCCATCTTCGCTTGACTCGGGGGTGCAAGATTGCGCTGATGAATCGCCAAGCCAACCTTTGGGGGTTCGAGTCCATGAAATTCCGTTCTTTGCTCGCCGTCGCGTCCGTCGCGGCTCTCTGCGCCTGCTCTGGCGCCGCCAAGAATAACAGCGCCACTGCCAACAGCGCCGCGCCAGCAGCCCCGGCCGCTTCCGGCGGCGCCGCTGCTCCGGCCGCGCCTGCCGCTCCGGCGACGGGCGGCACTGCCGACGCCGCGACCATGCAGCAGTTGACGCTCGCCGCGCAGGCGATCCAGTCGCAGGCCCCGATCCAGCAGGGTCCGACCACGATCACCGGCGCTCGCGTCGAAGGCAGCACGCTGGTCACCGCGATGACGCTCGCGGTGCCGCTCTCCTCGGAAATGACGAGCCAGATGGGCACCCAGCTTTCCGGTCAGGTCTGCCAGAATCCGGCGCTCGGCCAATTGTCCCGCGCGGGCGCAAGCTTCGCCTATGAGATCACCGATTCGAACAGCCAAGTTCACCGCGTCGACGTCGCGCCCTGCTAAGACTCAGGATCCGGATCGGCCGGTCTCGCATCATTGCGGGGCCGGCCGGACGGAATCTGCCGCCAGGTGATGAAAAAGATCGAAGCGATCATCAAGCCGTTCAAGCTCGATGATGTCAAAGAGGCCCTGCACGATGCCGGGGTC
Organism: Sphingomonadales bacterium UBA2369; assembly: GCA_002344055.1. GTDB lineage: Bacteria > Pseudomonadota > Alphaproteobacteria > Sphingomonadales > Sphingomonadaceae > Allosphingosinicella. Next base: position 154,717 of record DDTH01000014.1, on the reverse strand, counting down.
AGCGGCATCACCGTGATCGAGGCGAAGGGCTTCGGCCGTCAGAAGGGCCATACCGAGCTCTATCGCGGCGCCGAATATGTCGTCGACTTTCTGCCGAAAGTGAAACTGGAGGTCGTGGTCGAGGATGACCAGGCCAGCCGCGTCGTCGAAGCGATCGCCGCCGCCGCCCAGACCGGCCGCATCGGCGACGGCAAGATTTTCGTATCGACCATCGACGAAGCTATCCGCATCCGCACCGGCGAACGCGGCAGCGACGCGATTTAGGCTGCTTTCCTGAAAGCCCCGCTCATCCTTCGCTTGTCGAAGGACTGCCCTTCTTCCTAAAGCTCCGTTCACAAAGGCAGGGCTTCGACAGGCTCGGCCTGAGCGGTAATGGGAAGCACGTGGACGATCCCGAAAGCCTGAAAGCCTCCATGTCGCCGGACGAACTGCGCGCCGCGATGCGCGCGCTCGGCTACCGCACCCAGAACGACCTGGCCAACGCCATCGGCGTGAGCCGCTCGGCGGTCAGTCTGTGGCTGGAAGGCAAGGTCGGTGTCCCCCGCCCCGTCGCCATGCTGCTGCGCATGCTCGTCGCCGCGCGGCGCAGGAATTACTGAACGAAGACGGGCTTTTCTTCCGAACAACGCCGGCTAGACTGTGCGCGGGGGAGCATATCCGTGATTATTGGCATAGATTTAGGCACGACGAACAGTGCCGTCGGTGTTTGGCGCGACGGCCGGGCCGAACTGATCCGGAACAGCCTCGGCGATCTGCTGACGCCGTCCGCGGTCAGCATCGGCGATGACGACCAGATCCTGGTCGGCATGGCTGCGCGCGAGCGGCAAGCGACACATCCCCAACTGACCGCAACCGCCTTCAAACGGCTGATGGGCACGAGCCAGAAGGTCCGGCTTGGCGGTCAGAGCTTCAGCCCGGAAGAACTGTCCGCGTTGGTCCTTGGCAGCCTGAAAGCCGACGTATCGGCCGCCACGGGCGAGGAGCCGACCGCCGCCGTCATCACAGTCCCGGCCTATTTCAACGATCATCAGCGCAAGGCGACGCGGCTGGCCGGGCAGATTGCCGGTCTCACCGTCGAACGGCTGATCAACGAGCCGACCGCCGCCGCACTCGCCTATGGCATCCATGAGCGCGACGACAAGGAGCCGTTCCTGGTCTTCGACCTTGGCGGCGGCACTTTCGACGTTTCGATCGTCGAGATTTTCGACCGGATCATCGAAGTCCGCTCCTCAGCCGGCGACAACCGGCTGGGAGGCGAGGATTTCAACGATATCGTCACCGCAATCGCCTCGCGCCAGCTGAGACTGGAATCCGGCACCGGCGCGGACAGCCGCATCCGCGAGTTGCTGCACGCTGCAGCCGAGCGGACCCGCCGCGCCCTGACCGAGAAAGCGGAGGCGCCCTTCACCGTCGTTATCGACGGGACCGCCCATGAGACGGTCATAGCCGCCGACGAATTCGCCGCCGAGGCCGAACCCTTGCTGGCCCGCCTGCGCGATCCGGTGCTGCGCTCGCTACGGGACAGCGGCCTCAGGACCGAAAATCTCAGCGAGATCATCCTGGTGGGCGGCGCGACGCGCATGCCGATCGTGCGCAAGACAGTCACCAAGATGTTCGGCCGCTTCCCAAGCGCCCTTGTCGATCCGGATTTGGCCGTGGCCGCCGGCGCCGCGGTGCAAGCCGGCCTTCGCTCCCGCGATTCGCAGCTGGAGGAAGTCCGCCTCACCGACGTGTGCCCATTCACGCTCGGCATCGACGTGACCGAAATCGACCGCGGCGGCTTCCACCATCACGGCCATTTCTCGCCGATTATCGAGCGCAACACCGTCCTGCCCGCCAGCCGCGTGCGCAGCTTCGCGACGGTGCAGAACGACCAGACACTGGTGCGCTTCGGCGTGTACCAGGGCGAAGCCAGGCTGGTCGCGCAGAACATCCGCCTCGGCTCGATCCAGATCCCCATTCCGCCCCGGCCCGCCGGAGAAATCTCGGTCGAATGCCGGTTCAGCTATGATGTCAGCGGGCTGCTGGAGATCGACGTTTTCATCCCGGAGACGGGACATACCGAACAACTCGTCATCCAGGACGGGTATGACGGCCAGGAAGATATCGAAGTGCGCCGGGCCGCCCTCGCCGCGCTGAAAGTCCACCCGCGCGAGGATACCGCCAACCAGGCCGCCATCGCGCGGGCCACGCGCTGCTACGAAATGCTCGTGCGCGAATCGCGGGAATTTGTCGGCAAGCTGATCGTCGATTTCGAAGCGGTTCTGGAACGGCAGGATGCGAAGCAGATCGACCTCGCCCGTCGCTTCCTGGAGGAGCAGCTGGACGCGATCGAAGGGGAGCGTTTCCTGTGAGCGACGCTGGCTGCTGGGCCGAACTCGGGATCGCCGCCACCGCTGACACCAAGGCGATCCGGCGCGCTTATTCCACCCGGCTCAAGCAGATCGATCCGGAGCGCGACGCGGCGGCCTTCATCCGGTTGCGCGAGGCGTATGACGAGGCGCGGCATCTGGCCGCCGAACAGGCCTTCGCGGCCGGAGGCGATGCGCCCGGCCCCTGGCAGGAACCGATCGGCATCGGGCAGGCTCCCACAACTCCCCCTGCGCAGGAACCCGTACCCGCCACGGAAATCGCCCATCTGCCGGAGCGCGACCAAAAGCCATTCCAGCAGATCGTCGATATCCTTTTCACGCCCGAGCGTCCCGAGCAGCCGGACGATCATGCCACACTCCACGCGCTGACCGAGGAGATTCTGCGTTCTGGGCACATGGAGCGGATTGAACATGCCCGGGAGGTCGAAACCTGGCTGATCGAGATGATCATGCGGGCGGACGTACGCGGAAACGCATTGCTCGGCCCCGCCATCGCCCACTTTGCGTGGTATGATGACAGCACGCGCTGGAGCGAGCATCCGGTGATCGCCCATCTCGTAGAGCGCCAGAAAGGCGTCGAGATGATCGCCCGCATCGCCGATCCGCAATCGGCCTTCCATCCGGCCTATCTCGAACTCACCAAGACTGAAGGCAAGCTCGACAAACGGCGAGATCGCGACGTCGAGGTTATCGACCTCATCAACCTGATCAGGTCGGAGGCGCCCTACGCCGAAGCCTATCTCAACCAGGACCGGCTCCAGCGCTGGTTCGAGCACATCAACGCAAAGGCTCAGGCAGCGGAGCGCCAGGATGACCGTCGCTTCAGGTTCCAGGAGGCGGCTATTTTCGGCGGCATTGCCGCGTTCCTGATCCTGCCCCGCATGTGTGCCTACGCTTCTCCCCCGAGTCCGCCTCCGCCCCCTTATTATCCCCCGGCCTACCAATATCCTGAACCGTCGTCGGCGCCGCCGCCGAACGTGACGACAGCCCCGCCTCTCGGCGCTCCGGCCGCGCCAACCATCGACACCGAGCGCCTGGACCAGATTGAACGCGCGCTGCGCGAGGACGGCGCGAATAGCGGCATGTCGAAAGCCGACAGGGACCGGCTGCTCCGCGCGATCGAGGCCGAGCGCGAGCGGCTCAAGGCACCGCCGCCCACCTTCTAGCCGGTGAAATATTCACGCCGCCGAGTCCGGCACTGGACGCCCTCGCCTGCCGCCGTCCACAAGCGCTTCATCATTACGCGGCCGCGCGGGCGGTCCATCACATCGAGGAATCACCATGGCGACCGGCGCGGGCAAAATCCTGAAACTGATCGAGGAAAAGGAGATCGAATGGGTCGATCTTCGATTTACCGATCCCAAGGGCAAGTGGCAGCATCTCTCCATGGTCGCCAGCGCCCTGGATGAGGACCAGTTGACCGATGGCCTGATGTTCGACGGCTCCTCGATCGCGGGCTGGAAGGCGATCAACGAGAGCGACATGATCCTGAAGCCGGACCTCGAGGCCAGCTACGTGGATCCGTTCAGCGCGACACCGATGCTGATCCTCGTCTGCGACGTGGTCGAGCCCTCGACCGGCGAACTCTACGCCCGCGACCCCCGCTCCACCGCCAAGCGCGCCGAGGCCTATCTCAAGCATACCGGCATCGGCGACACGATCTATGTCGGCCCCGAAGCCGAATTCTTCATGTTCGACGATGTGCGGTTCGAGGACGGCTATGCCTCCTCCTACTTCAAGATCGACGATATCGAACTGCCCACAAACAGCGGCCACGAATATGAAGGCGGCAACCTGGCCCACCGGCCGCGCGCCAAGGGCGGCTATTTCCCGGTCGCGCCGGTGGACAGCGCCCAGGACATCCGCGCGGAGATGGTCTCGACCATGCTGGAAATGGGCCTGCCCTGCGACAAGCATCACCACGAGGTCGCCGCCGCGCAACACGAACTGGGACTCACCTACGGCTCGCTGGTCGAGACCGCCGACCGCATGCAGATCTACAAATATGTCGTCCACATGGTCGCCCAAGCCTACGGTAAGACCGCGACCTTCATGCCCAAGCCCATCATGGCCGACAACGGCTCCGGCATGCACACCCACATGTCGATCTGGTCGAAGGGCAAGCCGCTTTTCGCGGGCAACGGCTATGCGGGGCTGAGCGAGACCTGCCTCTTCTTCATCGGCGGCGTGATCAAGCATGCCAAGGCGCTGAACGCCTTCACGAACCCGACGACAAACAGCTACAAGCGCCTGGTGCCGGGCTTCGAGGCGCCGGTGCTGCTGGCCTATTCCAGCCGCAACCGCTCCGCCTCCTGCCGGATCCCCTATGGCACTGGCGAAAAGGCCAAGCGCGTTGAGTTCCGCTTCCCGGACGCCACCGCCAATCCCTACCTGGCCTATGCCGCCTTGCTGATGGCCGGCCTCGACGGCATCCAGAACCGCATCCATCCGGGCGATCCGATGGACAAGAATCTCTACGACCTGCCGCCGCAGGAACTGGCCGACGTGCCGACCGTCGCCGGCAGCCTGCGCGAGGCGCTCCTCGCGCTCCACAAGGATCGCGACTTCCTGACCAAGGGCGACGTGTTCAGCGACGACCAGATCGACGCCTATATGGAGATCAAGTGGGAAGAGGTGCTGCGCTGGGAGACCACGCCCAGCCCGGTCGAATACGATATGTATTACAGCGCCTGAGGACCCGTTCCGTCCGCGCCCTCGCGGCGCGGGCAGGCGCGTCTAGCAATGGCCGGTAGCGGTCATACTGGCGCAGCGATTGACCTCCGAGCAGCCGAGCGGCTCGGTCAACAAGACACCGGCGCTATGTTCGTGCGACCAGCGCACGACGCCGCGCCGCTCGATACCGTTCTCCAGGGTCATCAGCAGGTGCAGGCCCGGCTCCAGCCGTCCATCATGGGTGAGGCCGATGCCCATTTGCGACAGGTTTGTGGTGCGTACCGGATGCAGGCCGCGCTCCGAATAGGCAACGCCCAGCAATTGCGCGTCGAGCCGGGGTGCGCGGTGCCGGGCGGAGCGTTGCTCCTCGGCCAGTTCGTGCAGCAAGGCCTCGCTGTCGATCGGCGCATCGAAGGCGACACCGCAATGCCCGTCTTTCACCCAGACCGTGCGGCCGGTCACCCGATGATCCGGCGACAATTCGACGGCCACGGCCTCGCCCGTATCGACCGCATCGTCGACCGAGGCCATCAAGCCTTCGTCCGAAATGTTGCACAAATGGCTGAGGCTGGTGGTACCGCGAACGCTCAATTTGACCACCCGATAGACCGTCCGGTGACGGTGACCTTCCCGCCGCTCGGCGAAGCCTGTCTCGCCGCTCGCCGGGGCGGCATCCTCCGGCTGAAACTCGGGTCTGGCTGCTTCCACTCTGGCTGTGGTCATCTGACATCCTCTGCTTTGGGAACAGGCGGGCGCAGAACAAGAATGCAGAACCACTGTAATTGATCCACGATCCTCAAATAAATGAAAGTGAATCTGATGTTTACCATATAGTTTACTTACGCTGGCGTCGCATCACGCCGCGATCGGCAGTTCGGTTCCACTGGAGAAACGCAGGCGATATTCGCCGGGCGACAGGCCGACGACACGCTGGAAGACGCGCCGGAAGGCGGTGGCATCCTCATAGCCCACCGACCAGGCGATCTGATCGACCGACCGCCTCGTGAACTCCAGCAATTCGCGCGCCTTGCCGACGCGCAAATTCTGAACATATTCAATCGGCTTCATTCCCGTGGCCGCTTTGAATCTGCGCAGAAAGGTCCGTTCCTCCAGCCCCGCCTCACCGCCCATGTCGGCCACGCTCACCGGCCGCCCCGCCCGCGCCTGCAGCATGTGTTGGACCTTCAATATCGCCTCGTCGCCATGGGTCAGCTTCGGTGCAAAGCTCGAATAATGCTTCTGCTCGCGGCCCGCCGGATCGATCAGGAAGAATTTGCCGGTCTCGACCATGATCGTTGGTCCCAACAGCCGGTGCACGATCCGCATCGCCAGATCGGTCCACGCCATCAACCCGCCGGCGGTGATCAGGTCGCCATCCTCGATCACCATCCGGTCGGTATCGAGCGCGACAGCCGGAAAGCGCGTCCGGAAAGCATCGGCGAACATCCAGTGCGTCGTCGCCGGCCGCCCCGCCAGCAGCCCCGTGGCCGCCAGCAGGAACGCGCCCCCGCAACTGGACGCGAGCGTTGCCCCGTGCGCATGGCGGTTGAGCAGCCAGCGGGCATATGGCGCGGCCTCCTCCGGCCCGACCAGAGCGCCGAGCCGCCCCGGCACGATGATCACCGCCGGCTCGCTCTTCGCGTCCGGGTGGCTGTCGTGACAGCGTACGAAGTCTCCGCCCCCGTCCATCCGCCAGTGGCTGACGCGCACCGGCAGCCCGCCCCGCTCCACCGCATATTGCGATGCCACCGCAAACAGATCGGTGATCCCCAGCACCATGCAGCGCTGGCAGTCGTCGTAAAGCATCAGCCCGATCTCGGCCGCGACCTTCTCCTCGGCCATGCCCGCCTCCTTTTGTCAGAATCGGCCTGCTCTATGTCGGAACCGCCGATCCTTTCGCCTGCGGCACGAGCCTATCCCTTAGCCATCGGAGCGCAACCGCTCGCAGACAGGTTCACGGGAGAAAATGACATGGCCACCATCACCACCACTGACGGCACTACCATCTTCTATAAGGATTGGGGTCCCCGCGACGCCCAGCCGATCCTCTTCTCGCATGGCTGGCCGCTCTCGGCCGACGCCTGGGACGCGCAGATGCATTTCTTCGCCGCCCAGGGCTTCCGCACCATCGCCCACGACCGCCGCAGCCACGGCCGCTCCGATCAGGTCTGGGACAACAACAATATGGACCAATATGCCGACGACCTGGCTGAGCTGGTCGAGGCGCTGGACCTCAAGGACCTGATCCTTGTCGGCCACTCGACCGGCGGCGGCGAAGTCACCCGCTATGTCGGCCGTCACGGCACGGATCGGGTCGCGAAGATCGCCCTGATCGGCGCCGTCCCGCCGCTGATGCTCAAGACCGAGGCCAATTCGGGCGGACTCCCGCTGGAGGTCTTCGACGGCATCCGCAAGGGCACGTTCGACAATCGCAGCCAGTTCTTCCTCGACCTGACCACGCCCTTTTACGGATATAATCGTGAGGGCGCGGCAGTCAGCGAGGGCATCCGCCAGGACTTCTGGCGGCAGGGCATGATGGGCGGCCTCAAGGGCCAGCTCGACTCCATCCGCGCCTTCTCGGAGAGCGACTTTCACGCCGATCTCGCCCGTTTCGACCGGCCGACATTGGTCCTCCACGGCGACGACGACCAGATCGTGCCGATCGGCGCTTCCGCGCTGGAGACGGTGAAGATCGTCAAGGACGCGCAACTCGTCATCTACGCCGGTGCCGACCACGGTCTGACGCAAACCCATCAGGACCGCTTCAACGCCGACCTGCTCGCCTTCGTTCGGGACTGAGCCCCGGCGTGATCCTTAACCACCGCATATTCGGAGACACATCATGACCAAGACCATCGTCCTGATCCACGGTGCCTGGCTCAACGCCAACAGCTGGGAGAATTGGAAGGCCCGTTACGAAGCCAAAGGCTATACCGTCATCGCCCCGTCCTGGCCCGGCGACGAGCGCGACCCCGCGGAACTGCGCGCCAGCCCGCTCCCCGCCCTCGCCAAGCTCAGCCAGAAGCAGATCGTCGCGCATTATGAAGCGATCATCCGCGCGCTTCCGGAAAAGCCGATCCTGATCGGTCACTCATTGGGCGGCGTATTCGTCCAGCACCTGCTCGACCGCGGCCTCGGCGTCGCCGGCGTGGCGATCGATCCGGCCCCGACTCCGGGCGTCCCACTCTATCCGCACGCCATCCGCTCGGCGCTGCCGGTGTTCATCGATCCGCTGAGCTGGCGGAAGGCGAAGGTGATGAGCCGCAAATTCTTCCGCACCCGCTTCGCCCAGACCGTCGATCCGGCTCAGGCCGATGCGTTCTACGACCGCTACATCGTCCCGACCCCCGGCCGGGTCTATTGGAACGGCGTGATCGGCGCGATGAAGATCAACTGGACGAACCCCGACCGCGCGCCGTTGCTGCTGATCGGCGGCGGCAAGGATCTGATCGCGGATGAGAAGATGACCCGCGCCATCTTCCGCAAGCAGAGCCGCGCGCCATCGCTGACCGAATATCGCGCATTTCCGGATCGTTCACACTGGACCGCGGTCGATCCGGGCTGGGAGGAAGTCGCCGACCTCGCGCTCGACTGGGCTGAACGCAACCAGCGGACCTGAAAAGCCCCGCACGCTGGCGACATTCGCCTCAGCCTGCTATTTCCCCCCAGACGACCTGACCGGCCGTTTGGGGGGAAATCGATGCGGAGATGGTGCGCTCTTGCGCTTGTGACGATCGGCATCGCGCAGCCGCTCTCCGCTCAGTCTGCCGTCGAAGAGCTTCCCGTCGAACGGCATCATGTGCCGCCGGATGAATTGCTCGCCGAGCTCAGCCAGGTCGTCGAAGACTTGCCGCGCACTGGCCTAACGGAGGACGTGTCCGGCCGGGTACTGGAACTGGGCCGTCAGCTGGAGGAAGAAGGTCGCGCCGCCGATGCCTGCCGCGCGCTCGCAAGCTTCGCGGACATTTCGACGCTGGTGCAAGTCGCCGACGAACTTCGCGCATCCACCGAAGGCACGTCCAGTTATGGCCTGCAGAGCGGACTCATTCTGGTGGTCAACGGCTACCGCATCGCGACGTTGGTGTCCGATCTTTGCGCAACTGTCCCTGCAAACGGCCTGCCCGCCTCGTTGCGCGAGTTCGCCTCCAATTGGCCCACGGTACGGACCGCCATCAGGCAAACTCTCGGGAATATGGAAGTCCAGACCGAGGAGCAGCGCCGGGCGGTCTCCGCTGCGGCACAGGAAGCGGCCAGCGACCGCCTCGACCGGACCATCCAGGATGTCGATCGGGAAGCCGAAGCCGGCCGCGACTTCTTTCGCCAGCGGCTCAACCGGCAATTGCGTTCGGCGGAGCCTGCCCTCGCCGCCGCACTTATGGGCGCGAATTACCGCTCGCTCAGATCCGCAACGGAACCGGACCCGTCCGCCACAGCCTATGCGGGCATCGCCTATCTGCGGGCGCTGATGATCGCGGGCGACCGCGACCGCGCCCTTCGCGTTCAGGATGAGCTGCGCACGATCCTGCCCGACGATCCGGAAAGCATCGCACGCGTGAACGCGGACGGCGCCTGCATGGCCCGGCTTCTGCGTGATCGGAACGCCGACCGGACGGGCTGCTCCGACACTGTCTATTCGACCGAACATTGTTACTTCACGGCGGTGCGGAGCGCGCTCAACGATACCGCCCAGGAAAATATTCCCGCTTATTGCCCGGAAGTAACACAGTCGGTCTTCAATCATCTCCTCACGCAGCGGCTTTACCGACTCTCCGCCGACCGCTCGCCTGACGCTATGCTGCGCCTCTACCTTATCGATCATGCCGACGAGACCGAGCCGCCCAACGAGCGCTGGATCCTGCCCGATCCGCTCAACCCGCAGGCAACGCTCTGGAGCCGGATCAGGCCGGGCGCGACTGGTGCGGAGCCTGACCTCGCCGCGAGCCTGTTCCGCATGATTCAGGGCTTCAATGCGCAGCCTGTCGTGACCAGTTCGACGCGCCGCGACGTCGATACCGACCTCGCTCTGGCCGTCGCCCGGCAGGAGGCCCGCGCCGCCGGCGCGGGTGCCGACTATGACCGGTTCATCTCGCAGATCGAAGGCTTGAAGGATCTGGTCGTGGCCGCGCAGCCGCCCGCCACGGTCTACATCCCCCCAAGGAACCAGGCCGCCGCGCAGCCGCAGCCGTCGGGACCATCCCGAACGGTCGGCTCGACTGGCCGGGTGATCAGCGCCGCCGACGAGGATCCTGCCCTGAGGCAGGGCACTCCTGCCGAGCGGCGAGCCCGGCTCGCGACGAGAATGGAGACGCAAGAGGCGGCCATCGCACGCACCAGCGACGCGATCGCCGCCCGGGTTCCAGGCTGGAACGAGATCATCTCCGCCGATCCGGTGCGGCTCGAAACCGCGCGCCGCTTGCTCCGCCCGGACGAAGCGCTCGTCCTCGTCGACTCGCGCCACTACGGCACGACCACCATCGTCGTCACCGCGGAAGGCCAGCAGGTCCATGTCTCGGACTGGAACCGCTTTCGCATGGAGCGGGCGGTCGAGCGGTTAAGCTGGGAGCTTGGCGCCCAGGCCGTGCCGCCGGGATCGACGATCGAATTGATGTGGGCGTCACTGAGCGAGCAGGGGCAGCTCTATTCGGCCGGGCTGGCGCACGAGATTTACGCACAGACGATCGGCCCGCTCGCGGCGAGGCTGGCCGGCAAGCGCCATTTGATCGTCGTCGCCAGCGGCCCGGCGCAGCGACTGCCTTTCTCCACTCTGGTCAGCCAGCCACCGGCGGCGCCGATGGTTGGTGGGCCCGAGTTGCGCAATACACGCTGGCTGATCGACGATTTCGCGATCAGCCACCTCCCTTCCGTCCGCGCCTTCCAGCTGCTCCGTCGCCGTGCGCCCGCATCGCCTCCGACCGGTGGCGGCCTGTCGTTCGTCGGCATCGGCATGACCGGCGGCGCACCGGCAGCGGGTGCCGACGAATGCCAGCTGACCCAGGGTGAAGGCCGCGCGCTTGCGATGCGGATGCGGACCGCGAACGAGGCACGATATGCGTCGCCCTTCGACCTGCGGGACGCCCTGCCCGCTCTGCCTTGCGTCCGCACCGAGTTGAACCTCGTCGCCTCGGCGCTTCAGGGTGCGGACACGCGCACCGTGACGGGAGATCAGGCGACGGAGGCGTTCATTCGTTCGCGCGATGTGTCCACCGCGAACCTGCTGCTCTTCTCGACCCACGGCCTCACCGCCCGGCCCGCCAGCGGCCTCAACGAATCCGCCCTCATTCTCCATCCGGTTTCCAACGAACCGGCCGCCGACGGCTTGCTGACCAGCTCGGAAATCGCCGCGCTCACCCTCAGCGCCGAATGGGTGATCCTGTCCGCCTGCAATTCCGGCACCGGCTCGCGCGCCAACTCGCCACCACTCGAAGGGCTGTCACAGGCATTCTTCCTGGCCGGCGCGCGCAGCCTTCTCGTTTCCTTTTGGCCGGTGGTGGACGATGTGGCGCCACGACTGACAGCAGCGGCCGTCGCGGCGGTCCGGAACGGCAATGGCGCAGTATCGCGCGCCGCCGCCCTGCGCGATGCGATGATCGCCGTCAGGACCCGCGACGACGCACTCGCAATCCAGCGTAACTATGCCCATCCAAGCCGCTGGGCCTCGTTCACTCTGATCGGCGACTGACAGGATCGCGCCAGCGACGAACCGGCGGTTCCTTGCGATCAATGTGCAGCGTTAACCTCCCGGATTAACCGGATGCCAAGCCGCGCCGGTTAATTCGACAGCGTGACCAGTATGCTTTCCTCCGCTCGCACCGCAGCCGCCTCCGGCCTGCTGCTCCTGTTCGCATCGCCCGCTCCGGCGCTGGCGACCGAGGCGGCACGGCCGTTCGAGGCGCCGCAGGACCGCTCCTCCTTCCAGCGCGCACTCCGCTGCCTGACCGAAGCCATCTATTACGAGGCACGCAGCGAGTCCGAGGACGGCCAACGCGCGGTCGCGCAGGTCGTACTCAACCGCGTACGCCACCCGTCCTACCCTGCCAGCGTCTGCGGCGTCGTCTATCAGGGTTCGGAACGCCGCACTGGCTGCCAGTTCAGCTTTACCTGCGACGGATCGATGGCGCGCGGCGTAAGCGACAGCGCCTCCTGGTCCCGCGCCGAGAGGATCGCCACGTCCGCCCTGCGCGGCTCGGTTTTCCGCCCGGTCGGCCTCTCGCTGAACTATCACACCACGGCGATCCGGCCTTATTGGGCGCCGAGCCTCATCCGCCACACCGTGATCGGCGCGCACATCTTCTATCGCCATCCGCGCGCCGGCACGCTGGCCTCGTTCCAGCAGACGCCAGACACGGCGGAGCCAGCGCCAGGGCGGCAGGCCTCGGTCAATCTGGTCGCGCGTGCACCGCGCGCTGCCGCCACGCGCACGCCCCCGGGGTTCCAGCCGGCGCGGATCGAGCGGGCGATCGTCGAGCGGGCGCAATTGGAGCGCTATGAGGTCGAGCGGCCCACCTTCCAGCACCCAACCGGCCGCACCACGCGCCAGCGCCCGGCCCGGGCCAGCGCACAATCGCAGCCCCGCACGCCACAGACCAGCACCACTCCGGTCAATCGCGGCCCGCGCACCACCATCGAAAATGGTGTCCGCGTCGCCCGCGGCTCCTAAGCCCTAGCGCGCCACGGCAGGCACGAAGGCAACGCGATTGCTGGCCTGATCGACGATCAGCGTACCGCCGGCAAAAGCCTGCGACCCGATATTGGCCAAGTCCCCAATCGCCGGGTAGCGGAAGCGGCTGACCGGCAGGCGCTCCCCGCCGAGCGATACCGGCACGGCCAGGTCGGCCTCCATGATCTCCACCTCGGAAATGGCCGTGCGCGCACGTCCGGCCTGCCGTGCTTCGCCGGAGCGCAACCCGTCGGCCAGCGCGGTGGGTAGAACCAGAGGCGCCATAGCATTGCCAGTGTCGATCACGGCCGGCACAGCGCGCCCGCCAATATCGAGTGATACGACAATCCCGCGCTGACTCGCCTCGCTGGCGGCGGCACTCGCTGGCGGCGCGCCACGCGACAGTGCAACCGTCCCGCCCGCATAGTCGATTGCCAGCAGCAATTCGGCGAAAAGTCCGCGCCCGATTATGCCATCGACACTCTGCAGCCGCCCGGGAATGTCACCCATCTCCGTCAGCTGGACACCCTCGAACCGAATGTCGCCGACGCTGAGCGCGGTCGCCGCGAAATTGCGCCGCTCCTGTACCGCGCCCGATCCGTCACCTGCGCGAACGATGCCCGTTACCGCCAGGCCCAGCGCCTCGGCAACGGCCGGGCGAATGCGGCCGTGCCCGCCCGCCCCGGTGTCCAGTGCGAAGCGATAGGGGCGCCCGCTGACCGTGACGTCCACCACCGGAATGCCGTCCACCAATGCCATCGGCACGCGCGCCGCCTCGCCGATCGCGCGCGGCGGCGGAACCGGCGCCTGCATCCGCCGCACCACCGTCGGCCCCTGCCCCGGCTGCGCGCCAGCCTGGGGGGCGGGCTGCGGCTGGGCGTAAGCCGGCGCGGTCAGCACCGCCACGATGGCCAGCGAGAGCAGCAAGCGGGTCATGCGCATGTCATTTCCTCTTCAACAGGATCGGCAGCAGCGATCGAGCGCAACCGCTCACCGAACGATTCTTCACGGAGCGCCGCTTCGATGCCTTCGACCGCGCGCAGCAGGTCGATCCCGGCATCAGCGAACAGGCGGGCATAAGCGCGATCCATCGCACCAAGCGCAGCGGCAACCCGATCCGCCTCCGCCTGGCCGGTTGCGGTCAACGCCACCGGCCGCCTTCGCGCGTCGCCCGGATCCGGAACGGCCTCGACGATACCCAGCTTTTCCAGCGTCGCGACCAGCTTGATCATCAGCGGATGACTGAGCCGGAGCCGCGCTGCCAGTTCGGTGACGCCAAGCGGCCCTTCGTCACGCAACAATATGATCGTGGACATGCTGCGCGCGGGCGCCTCGATCCCGGCCAGCGGCAGCCAATCGGCATAGGCGTCGACGAACGAGTCGGACAATCGCCGCAACCGGTGGGCGATCAATGGCCGCCCGAATTCAGAGACGAAATCCGTCACCGTTCAACTCCGCAACTTATTACGTAATAGGTTACGCTTCCTGTCGCTCGCATGAATGACCACTTGGCTTGACCACGGGCAGGTTTGATCGGATTCTGGCGCCCAAGTGCGGGGAGAGAATGGGCGAAAGCAATGAAATCGGCGCGGACGACGCCCTTACCGCGGCCCGCGAGGCGCTGGGGCGCGGCGACCCGTTTCGTGCCTATGACATAGCATCGCGCGCGATCGCCGCCGGCGCGGCGTCAGAGGATCTCTATCACCAGCAGGCGCTGACGCTCGCGCGCATGGGCGATACGCAGCGCGCGCTCGACATCTTCCGCTCTGCCGGACTCGATCGCTCCGACAATCCGCACAAGCGCGCGCTCGGCGCTCGCCTGCTGAAGGATAATGGCCTGGACGGCGATGCCGACCAGCTCGAACAGGCGTATCGCGCCTATCTCGCAATCTATCGCTACAGCGGCGACGCCTATCCTGGCATCAACGCCGCAAGCCTCGCCTTACTCACCGGTGACGCCGAAACCTCCAGTGCGCTGGCCGAAGAAATACTGGCGATGCCGAAGGTCGCGGCGCCCGAGGACTATTACGACGCCGCCACCCGGGCCGAGGCCTCCCTTCTGCTCTGGCGCTTCAAGGACGCAGCGGAGGCGGCGCGGCTCGCGATCACCTTGCCCAATTGTACGGTTGGCAACCGCGCGACCACAGTGCGCCAGTTCGGCGTGATCGCCGACCGGCTGAAAGTGCCGCCAGGCGCGCGTCGGGCGCTGCTGAACCCGCTCCGCGCGCCCGCCGCTTTTCATTATGCGGGACACATCTTCCTGCCCAATCCTGTGGAAGAAGCGCGCCTGTCGGCCGAGATCGACGCGATCCTCGACGCCCGCAATGCCGGCTACGCCTATGGCTCGATCGCGGCAGGCGCCGACATCCTGATCGCCGAAGCCGTGTTGCGCCGGGGCGGCGAACTCAACATCGTCCTGCCTTGCATAAAGGAGGACTTCTTCGCCCAGTCGATCCTCCCTGCCGGAGAGGAATGGGCCGCGCGCGCCGAGGCGTGCCTCGCCGCGGCGGAGACCGTCACTTACTCGACCCGCCTCCATTATGTCAGCGATCCCGGCCTGTTCGGCTATGGCGCGGCCGTCGCCATGGGTCGCGCGCGGCTGCGCGCGCAGCATCTCGCAACCAATGCCTTCCAGCTCGCAATCTGGGACGGCGAGCGGGGCGGCCCTGTCGGCACCGGCGCCGATGTCCTGCTCTGGCGCGATCGCGGCGGCGAGACGGATGTGATCGCCCCCGGTACGATCGACCGGGCCTATCCACGGCCCAATGCGGCCGCGGCCCCGCCTCTGCCGCGCCGCACCGCCGCTATCCTGTTCACCGACTATGCCGGCTTCTCCCGCCTGGCGGAATCCGCTTATCCCGTGTTCGACCGTGAGATCATGGGCCGGGTCGCCGAGGTCATCGCCGCCCAGCGCCGCCACATCCTCGCCCGCAACACCTGGGGCGATGCGCTCTATCTGGTGATGGAAAGCGCCGCTGCCGGGGCCGAGGTGGCGCTGCACCTCCAGCGCGTGCTCCACGCCTATGACGCCAGCGGCCTCGGCTTGCCGCCCGGTCTGGGCGGCATGCGGATCGCGCTTCACTATGGCTCGGTCTACCAGTCGGAAGACCGCGTCACCGGCCTCGCCAACTTCCTGGGCAACGAGGTTGCCCGCGCCGCGCGGATCGAGCCGGTGACGCCGCCCGGCGACGTCTATGTCACCGAACCGTTCGCGGCGATGGTGGCGCTGCACGCGCCGTTCCGGTTCCGCTGCCGCTATGTCGGCCAGATCGACCTGGCCAAGAAATATGGCGCTTTCCCGATGTACCGGCTGACCGCCGCGAAAGGGAACCGGCGCAGCGGCGCCGTTGAACAGGACGATCCCACCGGATAAGGCGACGCGCGAGCCGGGAGCAGTCATGGAAGAGAAGAGACCACCCAGGCTGTTCGTCAGCCATCCATCGACCAAGGCGGAGACCGCGCTGCATATCGAGCGCTCGTTGAACGCCCGCGGCGTCGATTGCTGGATCGCGCCCCGCGACATCGAACCCGGCGAACAATGGGACATCGCGATCCGCCACGCCATCGCCGAAACCGACGCGATGCTTTTGCTCTTCTGCATCGATTCGGAGCGCAGCAAGCAGGTGAAGCGCGAACTGATCCTGGCCGATCAGTCGAACAAGTCGATCATTCCAATGCGGCTGGAACGGATCGAGCCGCACGAACTCTCCTACCATCTCGCCGATTCACAGTGGATCGACTGGATCGAGCAGCGCGACGAAGCGATCGACCGTATCGCCGTGAAGGCCCGCGAGTTCCAGGCCGGACCGCCGCCTGCGCCGCCGCCGCCAATGCCGCGGCCTCCTGGTGCGCCCCAGCAATCGCACGGAGCCTATGGCGCCGCTTCCCATTATCCGCCGCCGCCCTACGCGCCGCGAAAGAATTTGAAATGGCTATGGCTGAGCCTGGCGGGGCTGGTCGCCGCGGCGGGCATCGGCTTCGCCGTGTGGTGGTTTGCGCTGCGCGGTCCCGCGGCACAACCAGTCTCCGAGCAATTCTTCGCGGGTGTCTGGAGCGACACGCGCGATTGCCAGGCGATGCTGCGCTTCGATCCCGGCGGTGCGCTGACCTGGCCCGACGGCACGTCCGGCACCTGGCGGATCGAGGCACCGAACGTGCTAATCATGGAGACGCGCGGCCAGATCGAGCGGCGCGTGCTGACCAAAATCTCGGACAACGAAGTCAGCAGCGCCACCGGCCGCGCCTATCGCTGCATGTGATCCGCCAGGATGGCAGCAATGGGACTTTCCGGGCGCGTGTAGCGCCCGCCGGCGGCGGCATGACTCCTTCCTCTCGGGCGGTGGCCTCACCTAAGGCGAAGCGGTGACTGGTCCGTTTCACTTCGCATCGTTCACGCTCGACACTGCCGACCGCCGGTTGCTCGAGAATGGCGAACCGGTCGAACTCAACGCCCGCTATTTCGACGCGCTGGCGCTCATGGTACGCGATGCCGGCACTCTGGTGACCAAGGATCGCTTCATGGATGAGGTGTGGTCCGGCGTTCCGGTGACCGACGAAGCGCTGACACAGTGCATCCGGACGCTGCGCAAGCGCCTCGGCGACGATGCTGCACGGCCGCGCTTCATCGAGACTGTGCCGAAGCATGGTTATCGTTTCGTCGCGGCCGTAGATGGCGCTACGAAACCCATTCCCCCCCTCCCTGCCACGCCAACGCCCGTCACAAACGCCTGGCCGGACATGCTCCGGCTTGGCGCCGCAGGCATGGCCGGCGGCGCGGTTGCGGGGATTATAGGCGGCATAATCTATGGCTCACTGGGCGCGGCGCAGCCGGGGGTCGGCGCCTTGTCAGTGCTGCTGGTGCTCACGTCTGCTACCCTGCTCGTCGCCTTGCTCGGCGCGACCGGGGTCAGTTTCGGCATCGCCGCCGCCGGAAGCCGCCCGCCTTATTGGCAGATTGCCGGCGGCGCGCTTGGCGGACTGATCGTCGGCGCGGTGGTAAGCCTGCTCGCGCGCGACGCATTCACCTTGCTGGTCGGCTACGCGCCCATTCGCGTTACGGGCGCGCCAGAAGGCGCATTGCTGGGCGCAGCCACCGGAACAGGTGTCTGGCTGGGTGGGCTTGGCCGCCTGTCCATCCGCCGGGGCGCGATAGCGGGTGCGATCGCGGGCAGCATGACCGGTCTGATCATCGCCCTGTCGGGCGGCAAGCTGATGGCAGGCAGCCTCGCCCTGCTGGCCGACCGCTTTCCCGCGTCTCGTTTTCGGGTCGATGGCATCGGTGCACTACTCGGCGAACAGGATTTCGGAGCGTTGACGGAAGCCGTCACCGCAAGCCTTGAGGGCGCGCTGTTCTGCGCCTGCGCGTCAGCCGCGATCGTGACGGCTCGCAAGGGAATGGCCGCCGGGCCGTCGGCTAGCGGATAACGATATGGTAGGTATCCTCTCCAATCGGATCGCCACGAAACCTGTTGATCACGCGCACGGTGACGGCGCCGGGACTTAGTGCCGCAAACCGGAAGGTCGTGGTCCCGGAATCGCCGCCCGGCGCGACGTCGCGCGGGACGGTGGACGTCCGGCCGACCGCGCGCACCTGCGGCGGCAGGCCGACGATCTCGGACGTGTAGCCGACGGACGGATGCTCGCTGAGCGAGATACCGAATTCCTGCCCCACACGCAATTCCGTGCGCGCACCGTCTGCGTTTGCCCGCAGAATTACCATGCCGCCGGAAGGAGGCGGGCTGTTAGGCGCCTTCGCTTCGCCACCTTCATGGATTGACACTGATTCATTGGCAGCACCCGTGTTGGAAACGGCTTGCTGCGGAACCGAGCACGCGGTCGACAGGCAAGCGCCAAGCACGACGCACATGAAAAGCGACTTTGTCATTCTTTGTGCTTCCTTCACCATCCGGAATGTTGGAGATGGCGAATTCCTGGTGTCGATAGGGTCAGACATACCTCGAGACGGAACTCACGCTCCGCAGTTGACACCGTCCGTCCCGCCTCCTATCTGCCCGCCATCCCGTTAACCGGCCACCCGGCGGCGTGCCCTTGCGCGCGCGCCGGTTTTGTCCGTTTGATTTGGGACGAACGCGACGAGATGGGGACGAACAGCCAGCGTCCCTGTGGAGCTAGGAGAAATAATCGGTATGGCACGTATTGCGGGTGTAAATATTCCCACCGCGAAGCGCGTGGTGATCGCGCTTCAATATATTCATGGCATCGGCCCGGCGAAGGCCAAGCAGATCACGGCGAAGCTGGGCATCCCGGCGGAGCGCCGCGTCCAGGACCTGACGGACCAGGAAGTCCTGCAGATCCGCGAGACGATCGACGCCGACTATCTGGTCGAGGGCGACCTGCGCCGCGAAGTGGCGATGAACATCAAGCGGCTGATGGACCTGGCCTGCTATCGCGGCCTTCGTCACCGCCGGGGCCTCCCCGTTCGCGGCCAGCGCACGCACACCAATGCGCGCACCCGCAAGGGCAAGGCCAAGCCGATCGCCGGCAAGAAGAAGTAACAAGGGCCACCCCCGGCCCCTCCACGAAGGCGTGGAGGGGAGCTTCTTCAGATCAGCCGCTCGTCAGAATGAGCGGCAGCGGAATTTAGGGATTTAGTACGAACATGGCACAAGCCCCCCAGCGCCTTCGCCGCCGCGAGCGCAAGAACATCACCGCCGGCGTCGCCCACGTGAACGCCAGCTTCAACAACACCATGATCACCATCACCGACGCGCAGGGCAATGCGATCGCCTGGTCCAGCGCCGGCATGATGGGCTTCAAGGGCTCGCGCAAATCGACCCCTTATGCGGCCCAGGTCGCGGCCGAGGATGCGGGCAAGAAGGCCGCCGAACATGGCGTGCGCACGCTCGAGGTCGAAGTGAAGGGTCCGGGTTCGGGCCGCGAGAGCGCCCTTCGCGCCCTCCAGGCCGTCGGCTTCACCATCACGTCGATCCGCGACGTGACGCCGATCCCGCACAATGGCGTGCGCCCGTCCAAGCGGCGCCGGGTCTGAGTGTCCGGGGGCGCCGAGGCGTCCCCACCCCCGTTGCCGGCCACAGGCCCGGCCGGGTGAAGTCGAGTTAGAGTTTCAAATTCGGGAAGCGGACGCGCTTCCCCAACCGCCAGAGGAACCACATGGCCGTCAACGCAAAGAACTGGCAGGAAATGAAGAAGCCCAACGCGCTCGAGAAGAAGGTCGGCGGCGGCGACAGCCGGCGCAAGGCGACCTTCGTGGCCGAGCCGCTGGAGCGCGGCTTCGGCCTGACCCTGGGCAACTCGCTGCGCCGGGTTCTGCTCTCGTCGCTGCAGGGCGCGGCCGTCACCTCGATCAAGATCGAGGGCGTGCTGCATGAATTCTCCTCGCTCGCCGGCGTGCGCGAGGATGTGACCGACATCGTCCTGAACGTGAAGCAGGTCGCGCTGAAGATGGAAGGCGAAGGCTCCAAGCGCCTGCAGCTTTCCGCCACCGGCCCGGCCGAAGTCACCGCCGGCCAGATCGCCGCGACCGGCGACATCGAGGTGATGAACCCGAACTTGGTCATCTGCCACCTGGACGATGGCGCGACGCTGAACATGGAACTGACCGCCGAGGCCGGCAAGGGCTATGTCGCCGCGGCCGCGAACCGCCCGGTCGATGCGCCGATCGGGCTGATCCCGGTGGACGCTTTGTACAGCCCGGTCCGCCAGGTCAGCTACAAGGTGGAGAATACCCGCGTCGGCCAGGAGCTGGACTATGACAAGCTGACCATCACCGTCGAGACGGACGGCACGGTGAGCCCCGAGGACGCGATCGCCTATGCGGCGCGCATCCTGCAGGACCAGCTGCAGCTGTTCGTCCACTTCGACGACGGCATGGCCGCGGCGCAGCCGATGGGCGGCGCGATGATCGGCGGCGGCGCCTATCAGGGCGGCATGGACAGCGAGGCGGACGCCAACCAGCTGAACCGTTACCTCCTGAAGAAGGTGGACGAGCTGGAACTGTCGGTGCGTTCGGCCAACTGCCTGAAGAACGACAACATCATCTATATCGGCGACCTGGTCCAGAAGACCGAGGCCGAGATGCTGCGCACGCCGAACTTCGGCCGCAAGTCCTTGAACGAGATCAAGGAAGTGCTGGCGAGCATGGGCCTGCGGCTGGGGATGGACATCCCTGGGTGGCCGCCGGAGAATATCGAGGAAATGGCCAAGAAGCTGGAGCAGGAATTGCTCGGCTAAGGCTTTCGCCGATCGAAACAGGAAGGGCCGTCCCGGGAGGGGCGGCCCTTTTCGTTAGCGAAGGCCTGCGGGCGTTACTCCGCTGCCATCAACGCAGTTGCGCCGAACTCGCCCGTTTCCGCGGACTCAATACAGCCTATCGCTTCCGCAGCGACGCCCGCCACGGCTTCAGCCAGAAGACAGGGCACCGCATTGCCGATCTGCCGGTACATGGCGCTTTTCGACCCCATGAGAACGTAATCATCGGGAAATGTCTGGATCGCCAGACATTCATCAACGGTAAGTCGCCTGAGCCTAGACGGCGCATCGCCCGATCGTGCCGGCTGTCCGGCGGTCAACTTGCGGTGATAAGCCTCCACGTAAGAGGCCTTGCCTTCGAAAATCTCCTCTTCATCCACGATCGGCGTCTTGTTGCCCCCCATGGAGGCAGGGAGGGTCGATGCAACCCCATTGGCGGAAAGCGGGCGCCCTGCCCCGTTGAACAGCATCCCGGCATAGGGCGAGCGCCGCATGATCGGGTTGGACGCGTGCGTGATCTTTGCAGAGCAGGTGCGGTCGTTTTCCGGACTTCCTGCACGACCGAGCTTCCGGACGATTTCGCCCAAGGTGCACGGCTTCGCCTTGCTCCGCGCAAGGGTGCGTTCGACCAGTTCTTCAAAATCCTCCTGGCCACCGGGAAAACGCGCCCGATCAATTCCGATCAGAAACATTCGCTCGCGATTCTGCGGCACGCCAAAATCGCTCGCGGTCAATACGACCATAACGACCAGATGGTTCTTTTCCGCCCTGCCGATGACACGCCGGCGAAGGTCCTCCCATTTAGCGAGTTCCGCGAACGCCTTCACATTCTCGCAAATGAAAGCCTTTGGAGCGACCCGATCGACCACATCAAAGAAGGACATCATCAGCTGGCTTCGCGGGTCATCCGGGTCCATCTTCCCCGCCACCGAAAAGCCCTGACACGGCGGTCCGCCGAACACGAGGTCGATTGCCGCGAGATGGCCAGCGAGCGGTAGAATGTCCCGGATCGTGCCTTCCACAATATGGGCGCCATGATTTGCGCGATAGGTAGCGCACGCATCCGGATCGAGATCATTTGCGAGCAGCACCTGAAAGCCGGACGCTTCCACGCCAACGTCCATTCCTCCTGCCCCGCTGAAGAGGGAGACTGCCGTCAGAGCGGGCGCCGTGAGCTGGACCATTAAACCGACCCCATGGATCAAAATGAGAACATATCAAATACACAAAGAGGTCAAGAGACTCATAGTCCGTAGACCTATAAATCTCAACATGCTCAATCCCTGTTGTGAGCGGACGTGCGGCAGAAGGAACGATTGTGCAAGTGTTCGCGGCGAACCTGCGGGCGCGCCGGCTCGAACTCGGTCTTTCCCAGGAGGCTTTGGCTGAAAGAGCCGGACTCGATCGAACCTACGTCAGCAGCTGCGAGCGCGGACTGCGGAACGTGACCCTGACGAGTCTGGCCCAGCTCGGCGGCGCGCTTGGGGTGGAGGCCCGCGACCTCCTGAAGGCAGATGAAAATGAATAGCGAGTTGAGGGCTGCCATCCTGGGCCTTTTGCTTCCCTGCGATCAGAGCGAAGAAGAGCGATTTCTCGACTTTTTCCTCGCCAGATTGGAAGCGCTCGACATCGACGAGGAGGACCGCTCCCTATGGGTGCGCGCCCAGCTTGGCTTTTGGCAGGCCAATGCGGAGCCGACGCCGGAATTCGGAGCGATCGTCGAGGAGAGCATCTACTCAGCCGAGCGCGTCCCACCGACGTTCATGTTCTCTCGCCTGCACGATGACGACCCGCGTGCCGCAACCAGCAAAAACCTGGCGTCGAAATATTTCGAGATCCAGCAGAAGTTGCAAAGCCATCACCTCATGGGCTTCGACGAGGCTCGCCAGTTTCTCTCATTTTCCCCGCTGATCATCGCGCTCGCGCTGGAGCAGCGCATGTCGGCGTCGGAGATCAGCCGGATTCTGGCCGCCAGGGATCCGCGCTATCAAATGCGGTGGCGGCCGGTGAAATATGTTCTGGATCAGGTCAAGGCGTCGCAGGCGATCAAGGCTGGCGCGATCAGGCCTGTTTACGAAAGGCACGCCGCTGCGGAGCCGGAACTGCTTTCAGACCTGAAACTGGATGAAGGGCCGGGCTATGTCGCGCGCATTGCCGCGGCGCTCGGCTGCGATGCGGATGTCGAAACGAGCCTGCGTACCCTGCTGATCGACCATGTCCACGAACCCTATATCTGCATCCTCCACTACCAATTGATGATCCTGTCGTTCAGCGACCACGCCGTCACCTACGCCTATGAATTTTCACCCCGCGGACAGAATGTCGATTTTCTCACGCAGCGATATAATGAGGCGGGCATCGTTGTTGCCCAGAGCGCCTATCTGAACAACGCGAAGGCGCTGCTGCGCTTCGACCAGGCGTGGGCCGATGGCCGGTCCGGTCACCTGCGTGCCGCCAATGCGCTGGCTTCGCTCTTGGCTTTGCTGGAACGGATGCCGGTCCTGCCGAAAGCCGAATTGGCGCGCTTCATCCTGGCCCTGCTGCACCGCAATCTCAGAATTTCGCTCGAGCAGAATGCGGGCGGTCTTCCTGAGCCGCTCGAGAACCTGACGAATGCGGATACCGATCAACTGCTCCAGGCGGTCGCGGAACAGGGCAGCAGGACGGGAGGACTGATCGAACAGCGGCTGGTCGATTGCTACGCCATGACCCAGCATGGCGCTCAGGGCGCCTGGCGCGGCGTCGGCGATTCCGTGTTCGCACCCAATTTCTTCCGGAAGAAATTGGGCGATGTCGAATTCATGGATCCGCACAGCACGCCGCCCGCCGCGACCGGATATGAATCGCACGGCGGCAATCTCACGGACCTGTATGTCCGCGACCATTTCGATACCTATCAAAAGGTTCTGGCGGCGCGCGTGGACCAGTTCGAAGCGATCGCACCCCTGCCGGACTGGAGTTTCGCCGTTGCGTTCGTCGCGCACTCATTCGGGGCCGGCCTTCCGCCCCAGTTTCCCGTTACGGTCGGCGAAATCGTGATTCCCGTTGAGGTCCGCTACCTCACATTTGCCGAGCTTGCGGACAGCATGATGGCCGACGACGCGCGGGCCGCGACACTCAATCGGTTGCTTGTCGAGCAACTCAACCATTTTCACGTTCATCGGCGCGTTCGCGCGCGCGTGGCGGAATTGGCCGGCTAGCATCCGCTCGCCCGCCGCAGCCCGGGCCACTGAACAAGGCCGACATCGGATCACGGGCGTGGCAAAGGAAAGACACGCTGTCCGGTCTGGACGAGCCTTTCGTTTTGGCGGCTCCCGGCTATTCTCGCGCTCGCGACTTATGGTCGCGGGATTCGCACCGGGGGGAGCGCATGTCGAACTTGACCTTCAATCAGGAACTCGCGCTCGCGACCGCGATCGGCGAGCAGATCTGGCGCGAGCAGAGCCTGGTCGCCAACCGCATGACCTGGAATTTGACCTTCCAGGGCTTCATGATCGCCGGCTTCGCGCTGATCGCGACCGCGGACTTCAGCACGCCCGACCGCATGACGCTGGAACTGGTCGTGGCCGCCGCCGGGGTGATCGTCGCGCTCGCGACTCTGGCCGGGGTATATGCCGCGCAGCGTCAGTCGAGCTATTTGAAGAAATGCTGGGTGGCGCAGTTCACGCCGCCGCCGACCGACGCGGAGGGAGAAAGCGGGCAGGATGCGGCCGGGGAGCCGCGCGAGCATGAATTTCTGCCCCGCCCCTTTTCCGACTCCACGGGTTCGCGGCTGGGGCGGATCGCGCCGCGCACCATCTGCGTCACGGTTGCGATCATGTGGATCGTGCTGGGCGGGTTCGCATGGGCCGGACTGGAGGCGGAACCGAAGGTCACGATCGAAGGCCCGGCGCGGATCGAGGTGCCAGGGCCGCAGCCGGCACCCGCGCCAGTGCCTGCACCCGCTTCGGAGGCGAAATAGAGAATCCTATTTGGCACATTTTTGCTTGACAGCGTGACGCTGTTTCGGTAAATATTGTCAAACTGCGGGTGAATCGGGCCGGGCGACCTTCATGGTCGCGCCGGCCCTTTCTTTTTGGCGGTTTCGGGAGAGCGGGATGGCGGGCGGCGGTGGTGGCACGCGCGGGCGGAAGGCTGCGCGCGAGCGCAAAGGCAAGCATAAGGAACTGGCGTTCGGTGTGCGGGGACGGTTTTTGCGGGCTTTGGCGGAGGTGGGGCAGGTGCGGGCGGCGGCGGGGATCGCCGGGGTGGCGCCTTACTTTCTGTATCGCGTGAAGAAGCGCGATGAGGGGTTTGCGGCGGACTGGACGGAGGCTCTGGCGGTTGGGCGAGCGTCGCTTGTGGCCGAGCGGGGGCGCAGGGTGACGCAAAAGAAACGCATACGGCGGCGGCAGTGGCAACCCGAGGATTCGGTGCGGGCGGTAGCGGTGGCGGCGGAGAC
The DNA here is from genome assembly GCA_002344055.1 of Sphingomonadales bacterium UBA2369. Classification (GTDB taxonomy): domain Bacteria; phylum Pseudomonadota; class Alphaproteobacteria; order Sphingomonadales; family Sphingomonadaceae; genus Allosphingosinicella. The sequence goes on along the minus strand of DDTH01000014.1, from coordinate 129,345 downwards.
GGGGAGCCTGAAATCGGTGGCGGCGCGGACCGGCTTTTGCGCCGATACCGTCCGCAAGCAGCGCCGCGGCGCGCCCGGATTCGACGCGGCGATCCGCGCGGCGCTGGCCGAGGCGACAAACCGGCTGGAGGCGGAGCTGCTCGACCAGGCGAGCGAGGCGATGGCCGTGCCAGGCTCGGCCGGCGCGACGGGGCCGGGCGGCAAGGCGGTGGTGGACTTCGGGCAGGCGCTGGAACTGGTGAAGCATCGCCGGGCGGTGGAGGCACGGGAGGCGCGCGGCGCGGCGCGGGACCCTTCCCGCTTCGCGCCGCCGCAACCATCGATCGAGGAGGTGCGTGAGCGGGTGAAGGCACAGCTGGCCGCGATGCGCCGCGAGCGCGGGGAGGAATGAACGCGATGGGGCATGAGCAACGTGTCGCCTCCGTCCTGCTGAACGCGAAGCGGGGCGATTGCGAGGCGGTGGTGGACGCCATGCCGGAGACGGACGTGCGGGAGTTCTTCGCGACGTTCGGCGAATGGGCGCATCGCGGGCAGCTGGCGCCGGAGGGGGATCACTGGCGGACCTGGGTGATGATGGCGGGGCGCGGGTTCGGGAAGACGCGGGCGGGGGCGGAGTGGGTGATGGGGCTGGTGCGGCCAGCTGCTCCTTCGTCTCAGAGAGGGAAAAGGAAGAAGGGCAGTCGTTGGCCTGCGGCCGACTTCGTCTCGACAAGCTCAGGAAGAGCGGAATCGGAGTGGGATGACCCTCACCCTTCCGCCGCATCGCGGCTCCCTCCCTCTCCCGACGGGAGAGGGAATATCCGGATCGCGCTGGTGGCGGCTTCGCTGGATGAGGCGCGGCGGGTGCTGGTGGAGGGGCCTTCGGGGATTTTGGCGGTGGCCCGAGAGGGCGAGGTGGTGGAATATTCGTTTCAGCGGCGGCGGATCGTGTTTGCGAGCGGGGCGGAGGCGACGCTCTTTTCGGGGTCGCATCCGGATGGGCTGCGCGGGCCGGAGCATGATTATGCCTGGTGCGACGAGCTGGCCAAGTGGCGGCACCCGCAGGAGACGTGGGACAATCTGCAGCTGGGCCTCAGGCGCGGGGCGCGGCCGCGGGCTTTGGTGACGACGACGCCGCGGCGGGTGGAGGCGCTGCGGCGGCTGCTCGGCGAGCCGGATGTGGAAGTGACGCGCGGGGCTTCTGGGGCGAATCCCCATCTGCCGGCCGGGTGGGTCGAGGCGCAGCGGAGGCGGCTGACGGGGTTGCTGGCGCGGCAGGAATTGGGTGGCGAATTGCTGGAGGAAGTGAGCGGGGCGCTCTGGACGCGGGCCGGGATCGAGGGGATGCGGGGATGGCCCGAGGTGTTGCCCGAGGTGGAGGAGGCGGAGGCGCTGCCGTATCTGAAGGGTGGTCCACTGGCTGGGCCTGGCTCCCCTCCACGCCTTCGTGGAGGGGCTGGGGGTGGTTCTTGGCCGCAAGGGAAGGAAGAAGAAGTGCCACCCCTAGCCCCTCCAGCAAGGGCTGGAGGGGAATTGTTTGTCCGCATCGTCGTCGGGGTGGATCCGCCGGCGACGGCTTTGGGGGACGAGTGCGGGATATTGGTGTGCGGGATGGGCGTAGACGGGGTGGCCTATGTGCTGGCCGATGCTTCGGCGGGTGGGCTTTCGCCGGAGGGGTGGGCGCGCAAGGTGGCGGCTGCGGCGGAGGCTTGGGGCGCATCGCTGATCGTGGCGGAGGCGAATAATGGCGGGGAGATGATCAAGTCCGTGCTGCGCGCGGCAGGGGCGACGCTGCCGGTGAAGCTGGTGCATGCGCGGCGCGCGAAGGGCGAGCGGGCGGCGGTGGCGGCGGCTTTGTTCGAGGGCGGGAAGGCGAAGTTTGCGGGGTGCTTTCCGGCGCTGGAGGAGGAATTGACCGGGCTGAGCTATGACCAGCCCTATGCGGGGCCGGGGCGGTCGCCGGACCGGGCGGATGCGATGGTGTGGGCGCTGGACGCTTTGTGTCCGGGTGGGGCGGGGCCGAGTGTGCGCGGGCTTTAACCCGGGCAGGGATACCAGGTTTCGGCGGTGCCGCTGGTCACGTCGGTGAGGACCATGATTTCGCCGTTCGCGCCGGACAGGCTGGGGGTCGCGACGATTGTGCCGTTCGGCTCGGCGAAGGTGACGCGGCCGTTGCTGACCGACCAATTGCCCGCCGCCTGATCGTAATAGCTGCCGTCCGCATTGATGGTGGCGACGCGGCCATTGCAGGCCGGATTGTCGCCCCAGCGGCCGACGACCCGCTGCCGCCATTCCGCGTCGGTGGCGGGCTGCGCAGCGGAGCTGGCGGCGGGCGCGGTGGCGGGGGCGGCGGCCGGGCGGGGGCGCAGGGCGAAGAACAGGGTCAACGCCACGACCGCGACGAGTGCGGCCGCGATCCCGCCGATCAGCAGGGTCCGGTTGGGAGCGCCTGCGGTCGGCGGCGGCGGAGGGGCCGGATAAGCGGGCTGGACGGGCGGAGCCGGGGGCGGCGGCGCGGGCGGGGTTGGACGCGGCGGCTTCGCGGCAGGCGCCTGTTCGGCCTGCTCGACGCGCAGGCGGAGCAGATCGCGGACGCTGGTGACGAAGCTGGAGACGGTGCGGCGCACATCCGCGCCGCCGAAATCGCTGTGGCGATGCTCGCGGAAATCGAACCATTGCAGTTCGCGCAGGGAAGCGTCGACGGCGGGGTCCAGCCCCTCCACCTCCATCACGTCGATATAATGGATCGGAAAGATACGGCTGGTGCGCGGCAGATCCGGATGCAGATCGAACAGGCGCTGCTGGCGGTCCTGAAAGATGCGGAGTTCCTGCACGCACCATTCGCTCTGCACGAAGCTGGGCGACAGGATCGGGATGAAGAAGGTGGAATTGTCGAGCGCGCGGCGGATCTCGCCTTCCCAGCGCGAACCGTGGGAGATGGCGCTGACGTCCTGAAAAAGCTGGATCGGCGCGCGGCCATATTGCTGCTGCAGCTCGGCGCGGATCAAAGCGCGGAGGCGGGACAGCTGGCCGCCGGACAATTCGTCGTCGGGGCGGGCATAGCTCCAGAAACCGATCGGCGGCAGCGTGCGTGCGGGCATATCATCCCCCCTCGCCCGCTTTTCCATTATCCTGGATCAAGTGGCAAGGTGGGGGCGGCACGGTCAGAAACGGCGGGAAATGCCGAGATTGAACTGGAGGTAGGAATAGCCCGAATCCGACGCGCCGCTGAGCGACGGCGTGTTGGTCCAGGTGACGCCGCCCTGCACCGACCATGAAGAGCGGGCCGGGCTGCGGATGCGGGCGTGGAGGTAGCGCGAGGCAAATCGAGCGATTGCTCAGCTCTCACTCAGTTTCGACAAGCCTTCCCGCACCCCATTCCGAGACATGCAACCATATCGAGGTGTGCGACCTTCAGGTGATCTCACGGAAGATTAGAAGCGGTGTGATCGCGCTGGCGGCGGCAGGGCGCCCCATGGCAACCCTCACAATAGGCGCAAGCGTCTTTGACACATGCCCGATTACGCTCTGAAACACGCCAGGCGTGGGGTCGTCTTGAACATTAACATCAGGCGCGACGAACTCGGGTGATGCGCTAAGAATCCCGACCATAGACCATTCTCCAGGCATAGTGCTGCCGTAGGAAAGCGTAATATCGCTAGCACGAATCGCTAGATATTCCTCTCTTAGGGTGCACCAAATCATTTGCGCTCTCCCCTGACTTGTCAGCAAAGAAGCATGAACGGAATGGGGAAGCAGCTGCATCATTTCCAGCATCAACTCGGCGTTTTCTTTCTGTTCCTTTTGGGCCGCTTTTGCAGCGGCACTCATATTGGATGTTTTTCCTGACACCACGCTCCCGAGCACCTTCCGCGCTATCGTAGGCAACTTCCAGGCATCTTTAAGCATCGCCAGATCAAGGACGCTCAAATAGCCCTTCGCAAGGACGAATTGGCCGAGTTTCGCGGAATCGAGGTCATGCTGAAGCAGGTCATTCTCACTCAAATAGTCGAGGAGTGCTCGTGCATTGGCCCAGTAGGGATCGAATACCCTAGTATAGCCTTCAGCCGTCTCAAGAGATGTTTCCATGCCGTCTGTGAGCGTTCCAGAGGCGACCCCCAAGCTTCCCTTCACGTCATGGGTACTGGATTGCTTCTTGCCTCGCGCGCCATCTTTGGTGCGGGTCAACTCTGAGAGGTGACCGTCACCTTCAAATTGTGAGAGGAATGAGCCAATTCTACGGGCGTCGTGATAAAGGAAATCAAGGACGGAATGGACGCTTGAATCGCCGTCCACCCGCTCGGATATCGCTGAAGTGCTCTTTGGCATTGCGCTCAATTTTCTCCGCATCCTTGGCGACTCGTTCGTGGATCTCGACGAGTTCCGTTGGATCGGTCTGGATAAGGCGAGTCAGAGCCTCGTCAAAGCTGAGATTTGAGAGCTTGACCTTTGATTTGCTCTTTTTCTTCGTCACGCGACGAGTGCCTTGTCAGTCCGCCGCTTACAATCAATTGTAGCAGGACGAGCACTAAGGCGGGTAGTGCCTTTGCCATCAAGCCGATGAACGCAGGAACCCGCCGCGACGTATTGCTCGCTCTGCTCCTGCGGCACAAAGTGCTGGCTACCGATGATCTGCCGTTTCAGAAGCGACCAGAAACGTTCAATGCCGTTCGTATGGCAGTCGCCGTTCACATGTTCCCCAAGGCTTTGCACGATCTTTCTACCGGATAGCATCCTTTTATCAAAAGAACCTATCGTGGTTCGGCACCGCATAGAATCCTGCAGTGACACGGAAGAATTTACTGCATCTCGTGCCGGCGCATGGCGTGGCGGAGCTGGTCGTAGCTGAGTTTGAGTTCCTTCGCGGCGGCGCGCTGGTTCCAGCGGCATTTTTCCAGGGCGGAGGCCAGGATCGCCTTTTCATATTCGGCGATGGCGAGGCGGAAGTCGGCGCAGCTGGCGGGATCGTAGGCGGTGAGCCCGGCCTGGACGACCAGTTCCGATACTTCAGCGACGGCCCTACCCTGCGCCTGCGGCGCTGCGCCTCCCGAAAGCGGGAGGGGGGCCGGTGCCTGGCCCTGCGGCATGAAGGGAGAAGCGAAGGGATCGAACTGGATATCGTCGATCGGCGCATCGGCGACGGCCCAGCGGTAGACGGCGCGCTCGACGACGTTGCGGAGCTCGCGGACGTTGCCGGGCCATTCATATTCGACCAGTTTCTCCTGCGCGGCGCGGCTGAAGCCCGGCCAGCTGTCCCATTCCAGCTCCAGCGCCATGCGGCGGCCGAAATGGTCGGCGAGTATGGCGATGTCGCTTTCCCGGTGCCGGAGCGGCGGCAAAGTGACGACTTCGAAGGAGAGGCGATCGAGCAGGTCGGCGCGGAAGCGGTGCTGCTCGACCAGGGCTGGCAGATGCTCGTTGGTGGCGGCGACGATGCGGACATCGACGCGCACCGGCTTGGAGGCGCCGATGCGGGTGACCTCGCCATATTCGATCGCGCGGAGGAGACGGTCCTGGGCGGGCTTTGAAAGCGTGGCCAGTTCGTCCAAGAAGAGCGTGCCGCCATCGGCTTCCTCGAACCGCCCTGCGCGCGCCTTGGTGGCCCCGGTGAAGGCGCCAGCCTCGTGCCCGAACAATTCCGCCTCGATCAACGTTTCGGGAAGCGCGGCGCAGTTCAGCACGATCAACGGGCCGTCCCAGCGATCGGACAGATGGTGCAGACGTTCGGCGATCAGTTCCTTGCCGGTGCCGCGTTCGCCGATCACCAGCACCGGCCGGTCAAGCGGCGCGGCGCGGCTGGCGCGCTCCACCGCATCGAGGAATGAAGAGGCCTGGCCGACCAGTTGCTTCGCGCGATCCATTCCCGCGACTTGGCGCATTATCCCGACTATTGGCAAGATTTTTCGGTTCGTGACGCCAGCGAAATTGCAGGATTCCGCAGTTTTCCGCCATTCCCGCCTGCTGGCACGCCGGTTGCAAAGTTTCGGGCAAGCCCCGGCGGTCGGGGCGGTGAAAGAAGGAAAAAGAACATCATGTCCGGTTTCGCGCGCATCATTGCCACGGTCGGGATGATCCTGGTCGTTGCCGCGCCGACTTTGGTCTATGCCGGACACGCACCGGTCGCGGTCGAGGGCAATCGTGCCTGAGGCCCGCGGCGCCAAGATCAGCATTGCGGCGGCGCTGCGGCCGTTCGATGCTGGCGCGGACGATGCGAGGATGGCGGCCGCAAGCCGCGATCAGCGCGCGGACGCCGGACGTACCGGCACCGGACATGCCGGCGCGATGTTCGATCTTTTGAAGGAACCGATGTTCATGAGCATTTTTTCGCGGACCCGCGACATCATCGCCGCCAACGTCACCGACCTTTTGGACAAGGCCGAAGACCCGGCGAAGATGATCCGCATGATCATCATGGAGATGGAAGAGACTTTGGTGGAGGTTCGCGCCTCGGCCGCGCGCACCATCGCCGACCAGAAGGAAATGCGCCGCCACATCGCCAAGCTGGAGCGGATGCAGGACAGCTGGGTCGAAAAGGCCGAACTGGCGCTGAGCAAGGACCGCGAGGATCTGGCCAAGGCGGCGCTCTACGAGAAGCAGAAGGCGGCCGACATGGCGGCCGAGCTGCAGATCGAGATCGACGTGCTGGACGACGCGCTGAAGGCGTCGGAAGCGGACATCGCCAAGCTGCAGAACAAATTGCGCGAGGCCCGCACCCGCCAGAATGCGATCATGACGCGCATGGAAAATGCCCACAATCGCGTCCGCATGCGGGAAATGTATGCGGGGCCGAAGACGCAGGAGGCATTCAGCCGCTTCGACGTGCTGGAGCGGCATGCCGATCTGGCCGAGGGCGAGGCGGATGCGCTGGCGCTGGGCGCCGGGCCGAAGAGCCTGGACGAGGAAATCGCCGAGCTGCGCAGCGCGGACAAGGTGGATGCCGAGCTGGAGGCGCTGAAGGCGTCGCTGGCCAAACGGTCGAACCAGACCGGTAGCAACGACAAGAAGGAAGGCTGACGGTCATGGACGGCGAGTGGATTCCCATCATCATCATCCCGATCATCTTCATCGTCTTCCCGTGGATCATTCTCCACTACGTCACCAAGTGGAAGACGAAGACCTCGCTCACCACCGAAGACGAGACGATGCTGGACGATCTCTACGATCTGGCCCGGCGGCTCGACGACCGGATGCGCACGCTGGAGCGCATCCTGGCGGACGAGAATCCGAACTGGAACCCGCTTGCCGGCAGTGACCGCCGCCCGGCGCTGAGCGACGAACGCGCGGAACTGGACGATCTGGAGAGCGAATTGCGGGCCATCCGCGGGCGCAAGTCCGGCCGGACCAGCCTGTCCAAGCAGGAGCGTGCGTGATGGCCGGCCCCAACACCCGCTTCTACCTCGACAAGCGCAACGCCAAGATCAAGGGCGTCTGCGCGGGGATGGCCGAGCATTTCGGCATCGACGTGACCTGGGTCCGCCTGATCGCGCTCGGCAGCCTGGCCGTGCTCGGACCGCTCTCGATCGTCGGCTATTATGTCGCGGCCGGATCGGCCGGGGTGCGCTCCGACGATGTCGAACGCCGGGTCGAACGGCAGGATGTCGAGGAGAAGGAATTCTGGAAGAAGGTGCGGCGCAATCCGCATGCTTCGGCCCGCTCGATCCGCGCCCGCTTTCGCGATCTCGACCGGCGGCTCGCCGCGGCCGAGACCTATCTGACCAGTCCCGACAAGCGCCTGGCGCGCGAAATCGACCGGCTGCGCTGAAGGGAGAATTGAGACATGGACTGGGGAGGCCCCGCCTTTGTGATCGCCATCGTGGCGATCAGCACCGCCGGCTGGCTGATCAACAACTGGATCCGCGCCCGGCACGGCTATCCGGTGGAGAATGAATGGTCGGGCGTGACGCACAAGGGATCGCCGGACGACGAACGCAAGATCGCCTTGCTGTCGTCCGACAATGAGAAACTGGCGGGCCAGGTCGTGAGGCTGGAGGAGCGGATCGCGGTGCTGGAACGCATCGCCACCGACCCGGCCGAGCGCACCGCCCGCGAAATCGAACGGCTTCGTTAGGAGATAAAGGGCAATGGACAAGACACTGGCCGTAGTGGTCCTGATGATCGCGGCGATCACCGCTTCGGTGCTGGTGACCTGGCTTTCGGCCCGGGCCCGCAGCCGCGCGCGGATCGCCGAGTTGAACAGCCAGGCGAGCGACGAGGCCGCGACTGCCACGAGACTGCTCACCGAGAATGAGCAATTGCGCGAGCAGATCGCCAGGCAGGAGGAAAGGCTGCGCGTCCTCGAACGGATCGCCACCGATCCGGCGCAGCGCATCGCGCGCGAAATCGCCGAACTTCAACCTAATTGAGTGGAACGACCCAGATGGAACCCGACAAGCTTTCGATGATCCAGACCATCCTGCCGTTCGTCGCCATCATGGCGGTGCTCGGGATCGGCGGCTGGGTGCTGACCACATGGCTGCGGATCAAGAATGGCTATCCGCTGGAAAGCAGCTGGGGGAAGGCCGTCTATCCGCAGAAGAATGACGAGCTGATCGAACGGGTGAAGCTGGTCAGCCAGGAAAATGCGCAGCTGCGCGCCGAGCTGGGTTCGGTGAAGGACCGGCTGGCCAATGTGGAGCGGATCGTGACCGACGACAGCCACCGCCTGGGTCAGGAGATCGAGGCGCTGCGGCTGCCGAAGAATTAAGGGGTAGGACAATGGACGTGAACTGGACCGCAATCCTCTTCTTCATGATCGTCGTCGGCATTCCGGTGATCGGCGGCATCTGGTCCGAAATGCACAAGCGCAAGCTGAAGCATGAGGAGAAGAAGCTGGAGCTGACCTCCCAGCACACGGCGGAAAAGGCCGCGCAATATGCGGCCCATACCGAGCGGCTGGAGCAGCGCGTGCGGGTGCTGGAGCGGATCATCACCGACAAGGGGATCGAGGTCGCCGACCAGATCGAGGCGCTGCGCGACCGGCCCGAGCGGGATGCGCCGCGGCTCGACAAGCCGAACTGAGACAGCGAGCGACAAAGGGACTGCCGACGATGAGCTGGAGCGTGACGTGGATGGTGCTGGGGATCGTGCTGATCGTGTCGATCGCCGGTCTGCTGAAGGCCCGCATGGGCATCCGCAAGGACATGTGGGGCAATGAGATCAAGGATAATGGCCGCGACGACGCCGAGGTCGAGCAGATGCGCGAACAGATGAAGGCGCTGAAGGAACGGGTCGCGGTGCTGGAGCGGATCGCGACCGAGAAGAATCACAGCCTCGAACATGAGATCGAGCGGCTGCGCGACCGCTAGGGACGGGATCAGGGGACGACAGGAATGGCAATCAATCTTTGGTCGATGATCGTGCTCGTCGTGCTGATCGGTTCGGTCGCCGGCACGCTGCAGGCCTACCTCAAATACAGGAGGCCGGACGGGACGAGCAAGGCGGACAATCGCATGATTATCGAGGAGGTGCGGACGTTGCGCGAGCGCGTCCAGGTTCTGGAGCGGATCGCGACGGACAAGAATCACAGCCTCGAGCATGAGATCGAACGGCTGCGGGACCGGTAAGGGAGACTGGGGCGATGTCCGAACAGACGCTGCTGATCGCGCTCGCGGCCGGGCTGGCGGCATTGCTGATCGCCATCGCCGCCTTCCTGCGCGGCTGGCAGGGCTGGCTGGAACTGAAGCGGGCGCAGCTGGCGGCGGGCGACCATCCGGGGGAGCCGGCGGCGCCCTCCCCCGCGGCGCGGATCGAGCTGGCCGATCTGAAGGAGCGCGTGCGCCGGCTGGAGGCGATCGCCGACGGCGCGGAGTAGTTCAGAAGAAAAAGTGCACCCCCAAGCCCCTCTGGCAAAGGCCGGAGCGGAGTCAGGCCGTGACTCCCCTCCACGATTTCGTGGAGGGGTCGGGGGTGGTTCTTTCTTCCTTGCGGCTTAGACTGCTCGGATGGACCCGCGAGACTTTCCTCGCCATTTGCGCAACAATGCAACGCCCGAGGAACGGGCGGTCTGGAACGCCTTCGCGCGGATACGTCCGCGTTTCACCAGGCAGTTGCGCATCCACCCGCACATCGCCGACTTCGCCTGCCGAAGGGCCAAGCTGCTTGTTGAGGTCGATGGTAGCCAGCACGCAGACAGTCACAGAGACGATCTGCGAACGGCGGAGCTTGAAGCAGCGGGCTGGCGGGTGATCCGCTTCTGGAATTCGGAGGTCCAATCGAACTTGGAAGGGGTGGTGCAGGCGGTGATCGAGGCGGGCAATGCGCGGTTGCCGGTTGGGGAGGCGTTTGAGTTTTTGCCTTCACGCGCAGGGCGAGAGCGGAAGCCGAAGGCAAGGAAGTGAGGAAGGAAGAAAGAGCCACCCCCAACCCCTCCAGCAAGGGCTGGAGGGGAGTCAGGCCGGCTCGGTTCGTTCGGCCTAACTCCTCTCCACACCTTCGTGGAGGGGCTTGGGGCGGTTCTTTTCTTGTCAGCTTAGATTGAGTCGCTAACGCCGCGCCATGAATTCCCTCGCCGACATATATTCCGATTACGAACTGCTCGATGCGGACGACCGCTACCGGTTGCTGATCGATCTCGGCAAGGCGCTGGAGCCGATGCCGGAGGCGTTGAAGACGGACGCGACCTTGGTGCGCGGCTGTTCGGCTTCGGTGTGGCTTTATCCGGTGGCGCAAGACGACGGCCGGCTGCATTTCCTGGCGGACAGCAATGCCGCGATCACCAAGGGGATCGTCGCGCTGGTGCTGCTCGCGGCGCAGGACCGGACGGCGGGCGATATCCTCGCGACGGACTTCGACGCCGCGCTGGCGCCGTTCGACCTGAAGAACCAGCTCAGCTCCAACCGGACGCAGGGCATTCCCAACATGATCGCCCTGATCCGCGAGACGGCGGCGCGGCTGGCATGAGCGAGGCTGCGGCGCCCGGGGGCTTCGACCCGAAGCAGTTCATGTCGTTCGTCCGCCGTGTCGGCCATGGCGGAGCGCTGGGCATCGGCTATGTCGCCCATGGCGAGGATTGGGCGGAACTCAGCCTGCCCTATGACGAGAAACTGATCGGCATGCCCGCGAGCGGGATCATCGCGTCCGGGCCGATCGTCAGCCTGATGGACATGGCGACCAGCGTCGCGATCTGGGTGCGGCTGGGCCAGTTCCGGCATCAGGCGACGCTGGACCTGCGCGTCGATTATCTGCGGCCCGCGACGCCGGGGCGGACATTGATCGGGCGGGGCGAATGCTATGCGGTGCGGCGCAGCGTCGCCTTCGTGCGGGGGATCGCGCATGACGGCGATCCCGAAGACCCGGTCGCGCATGTGACCGGGACGTTCATGTTCACCGAGTGAGCTTCCCCTCCCTGCAAGGGAGGGGTCAGGGGTGGGTCAGCGCTTGAAGAGCGCTGCGAAACACCGGCGGCCGAGAAATCGCAGCGGGCTGTCGCCCGCTCACCCACCCCCAGCCCCTCCCTTGCAGGGAGGGGAGTTTGGCGGCGTCAGACCGCCCGGCCGTTCTTCCGTTCGTCGGAGCGGCGCAGCACTTCGTAGGCGGCCTGGATCGCCTGAAAGCGGGCGGCGGCTTCCTTATCGTCCGGATTGGTGTCCGGGTGATTGGCCTTGGCGAGCTTGCGGTAAGCGAGGCGGACGGTGTCGAAACTGTCGTCGGCGTCCAGGCCCAGCACGTCCAAAGCGCGCATCTCGTCGCGGGTCCGGCTGCCGTCGCCGGGGCCGCCCCAGCCATAATGATTCGCTTCGGCATAAGCCGAGGCCTCGCCCCGTTCCTCCTGCTCGCGCGCGGCGGCGGCTTCGGCGGTCAGGCCTTCGAAGTAATTCCAGTTGCGGTTATATTCGGCGGCATGCGCCTCGCAGAAATGCCAGCGCTCCGGGCTGTTCGGCGATTTCGGCGCGGGCCGGTCGCCCGGATCGGTGCAGCCGTCGCGGTCGCACAGGCGCACCTGCTGCGCCGCGCGCTCGCCGCCATAGCTGCGCCAGCGGGGAAAACCCCAATCGTTCGAACGTCCTGAAAAGCGTGCCACGGCGGCTATCTAGGGGCAGGCGGCCACGGTGGGAACCGGGGCGGCGGCGGAAGGACAAAGAAAAAGGCCGCGGTGCATGCGCGCCGCGGCCCGTTTCATGTGCGCGGGCGATGCCGCGTCAGATCATCATGCCGAAGCCGCTATAGCCCATGAAGATCCGGAAGACGATTTCGGCAACCAGATAATAGAGGACGATCCAGGCGATCGTCGCGATGCCGGCGACGACCGGCGCCTGTTCCTTGGACACGCCCAGCATCGGCCCGGCACCGACATAGAAGATGTAGCCGGCGAAGACGAAGCCGGCCAAAAGGATGAGCTGCAGCAGATTGCCGAGCGTCGGGACCAGCCAGCCCAGCAGCACGACAATCAGGCCGGCGATCCAGATCGGCGTCCCGGCAAGGACCGAAAGCTTCAGCGCATTCACGTCGTCGCGCCGGCCGCCGAAATTCGGCGCCAGCCGGCTGAGGCCGAGGCCGACGGCGACCGCGACACCAAGGTTGCGCAGGACATAGAGGGCGACAATGATCAGGATCAGATTGACGAGACCGGAGCCGCCGGCGCCACGGGTCTGAATGAGCGTGAGAACCAATGCAGCCACGGCCGGCAAAGCCGCCAGCGGCGCCGCATAGCCGGTGATAAGCCCGGTCGTCGTGGCGGGTTCGCCCGCGACCCTGTTCGCGGTCGGGGCCGGGGCGGTGAGGACGGCGATTGCTGTGCTGATCGGATTCATAACGCTTCCCTCCTGCGCGTTGAATTGGTGCCACAATGGAGGATCGAAACGCGCCCGTAAACATGGGTTAGGCGATAAAATGCCAGAGGGTCTGTAAGCCGGGTTCTGTCCCTCCTTCGCCAGGGCGTCGGCGGGCAAGCCCGCGTGGCCCGGAGAAAGAATGGGCGGCCATTCCTCTAGGACGCGGATTGCTCCGCGCCTCAAGCAACCAACCCGGGCCGCGAGGCGGAAAACCTCATATGCAGCCCCTATTCGGTCTTGCTCCCGGTGGGGTTTGCCGTGCCGTTCCCGTTACCGGCAACGCGGTGGGCTCTTACCCCACCCTTTCGCCCTGGCCGTGCCGAAGCACGGTGGTCTGCTTTCTGTGGCACTTTCCCTGGAGTCGCCTCCGCCGGACATTATCCGGCACCGTCTTTCCGTGGAGCCCGGACTTTCCTCGCCGCACCGAAATGCGCCGCGGCCGCCCGACCCTCTGGCCCGGACCGGTTAGTCCAAAAGGCGCCGTCAGTCATCCCCTTGCGGGCGGGGGAGCAGGAGGGCGAGGAGGAGCATGCGGCTTTCGGCGTCGATCGTGCCGTCGATCAGTTCGGGGCGGAAGCGGCGCTGGAAGGCCAGGGTGGCGGCCATCGAGTCGCTGACATCATAGCCGAACCGTTCCAGCGCGAGCAGGAAGCCGGCGTCGGTCCATTCCGGGTCCATGAGGTTCTTCGTCGGGCGCGGCAAAGCCAGGCGGAGGCGGGCGAGCCGGCCCCAGGGGAAGAGTTCGCCAGGGTCGCGCTTGCGGATCGGGGCGATGTCGGAATGGCCGACGATGTTGCCGCGCGTGATGCCGTGGCGATCCTTGATGTCCGCGAGCAGCAGGATCAGCGACTCGATCTGGGCGTCCGGAAAATCGCGATAGCCATGGTCGTGGCCCGGATTGACCAATTCGATGCCGATGCTGCTGTGGTTGAGGCCGGTATGGCCGCGCCAATAGCTCTTGCCCGCATGCCAGGCGCGGCGTTCTTCCGGCACCAGGCGCAGGACGCGGCCATCCTCATGGATCAGATAATGGGCGGAGACACCCGAATCCGGATCGCACAGGCGCTCCAACGCCGCCTCGCCGCTTTCCATGCCGGTATAATGGAGGACAACGACCGAGACCGGCTCGTTGCGCTCGTCATGGTTCGGGGAGGGATGATCGGCGATCTCGGACATTGCGGCGATTGCGCGCCAATTGCGGCCGAAGGTCAAGGGCCTCTCAGGCGACCCGCCGTGCCTCGGCGCCCGGTGCGGGGCGGTAGAGGCCGCGGGAATCGGGGTCCGAGACGAAGCGGTCGGTCTGGCCGATCACGGTTTCACCCGCGCCGAGCATCAAGGCGCCTTCCGGACGGATCGCGTCGGCGAGGCGGGTATAGGCCAGGCGCTTCATCGAATCGGCGAAGTAAAGCAGGACGTTGCGGCACAATATGATGTCGAACATCCCCGGCATGGGCGGACGATCGGCGATGCCGCGATTTTCGAAGCGGACCATGTCGCGGATCGGCTGGGCGATGCGCCACTGACCGGCGCCCTCTTCCTCGAACCAGCGGACCATCTGCAGCACCGGCAGGCCGCGCTGTACCTCGAACTGGCTGTAGCGGCCGGCGCGGGCGCGCTCGGTCGCCGTGCGGGAAATATCGGTGCCGACCAGGTCGATCGTCCAGCCGCGCCAGCGCGTGGCCTGTTCGGCCAGGGACATGGCGATGGAGTAAAGCTCCTGCCCGGTCGAGCAGCCGACGCTCCAGATAGAGAGGCGCCGCTCCTTCATCCGTGCCGCCTCGATCCGCTTCAACGGCTCGGCGAACAGCAGATCGAAGGGCAATTTGTCGCGGTAGAAATAGGTTTCGTTGTTCAGCAGCGCCTCGAGCACCTTTTCGGCCAGCGCCGGGGCCTGGCCGGAGGCAATCCGCTTCACCAGCTCATCGACATCGGTGAAGCCGCCGTCGCGGGCGATCGGGGCGAGCGCGGCGTCCACGCGCCAGCGCCGGCCGATGCCGATCTGCTGGCCGGTGCGCGATTCCAGCAGGCCGGCGAGGATCTGGCGGGAGGAAGCGCTTATCTCCACGCGGCGACTCCCAGCCGCGCGGCGACCTGCCGGGCGAGATCGGCGGGCGGGCTGATCGCGGTGGCGAGACCGGCTTCGGCGACCGCGCGGGGCATGCCCCAGATCGCGCTGCTGTCCTGATCCTGCGCCAGCACGATGCCGCCGGCACTGACGAGGCTGCCGCTGCCGATCAGGCCGTCGCGGCCCATGCCGCTCAACATGACGGCAAGGCCGCCGCGGCCATAGGCTTCGGCGACCGCGGCCAGCATCGGATCGACGGACGGACGGCAGCCGGAGGGCGCGGGCGTATCGTCGAGCGCGACGCGGACGCCGCCGCCATTGGTGGAAAGGCCCAGATGGGCATGGCCGGGGGCGACATGGATGACGTCCGGCTCCAGCCGCATGCCTTCCTCCACGACGCGCGCGAAGCGGCCGGAAACCTGCTCCAGCTGACGCGCGAAGAAGGGCATGAACAAGGGCGGCAGATGCTGGGTGACGAGAATGGGGATACCCATCTCGCCCGGCAGGCCGCCGAGGAAATCGTGAATGGCGTGAATGCCGCCAGTCGAAGCACCGATGGCGATGCAGGCGGGACGCCAGTCATGCACTTCGCGCAAGGCCAGCGGGCCACGCGCGGACGGCGCATCGCGATCGACGCTGCCGACCCGGCCGATCCGCAGCAGCCGTTCGGCCAGTTCATCGGCGAAGCGGCCGCCGAACAGGCCGGAGCCGGGCTTGGGCATCGCATCCGCAGCGCCGAGCGCCAGCGCGCGCACGCTGGTCTCCGCCCCGGCCTCGGCAACAGAAGAACAGATGACGACGCGGGCGCCGCGACCCGCGCGGATGATTTCCGGCAAGGCGTCGAGGCCGCTTTCGCCGGGCATCTCAACGTCCAGCAGCACGATGTCGAACATTGCCGCGCCGAGCAGCGCCAAAGCCTCGCCGGCATTGGAAGCGGTCGCCGCGACCTCCAGCCCCGGCCGCCCCGCAATCATCCGCGAGAGCACCGCGCGCGCGACGCTGCTGTCGTCGACCAGCAGCAGCCGGATCGGCGGTTCAGCGGACGTAGGGTCGGAAACTTTCGATGGAAGGACCGCCCGCCGTCCCAGGGGGGCGGCGCCGAAGGTCATGCGGCGCCGACGATCTGCAATTTTGAGTGCAGGGTTTCCCGGTCGAACGGCTTCATCACATATTCGTCCGCGCCAGCCTCGATCGCGGCGCGGATATGGGCGATGTCATTCTCGGTCGTGCAGAACACGACTTTGGGGGCGTCGCCACCCTCGACCCGGCGCAGCGCGCGGAGGAATTCCATGCCGCTCATCACCGGCATGTTCCAGTCGAGCAGGACCACGTCCGGCATGCCCGAACCGGTGCAATGATCGAGCGCGGCGCGGCCGTCCTCGGCCTCCTCGACCGTGAAATCGAGCGTTTCGAGAATGTGACGCGCGACCTTGCGGATCACTTTGCTGTCATCGACGACAAGGCAGGTCTTCATCGCACGCGCTCGCTTATCTGGGCTTCCCGCCGGCTTTGGTAACGGCCGTTCGTAAGCATGTGTTTAATTTTGCCGGAAAAGATCATGCCGCCACCGACAAGGGCGGACCGGCGATGAACGAATGCGGATCCGCGAAGAGCAGCAATTCCCCCTCCGCCTCGATCATCCCCGTGGCGACGCGGTCCCAGCCCGCGCCGGCCGGCGCCTGAAAGGGCGACGGGTCTCCCCCCGCCTCGACCACATCGTCCACCGCCTCGACCAGCACGGCGTAAGTGTGACCGCCCGACGGCACGACGATCGCTTCGAGCGCCTCGCCCGGAGCAGCGTGAGCCAGTTCCAGCGCGGCGCGGCTGTCGATCACGGTCAGCACGCGGCTGCGCAGCGCGGACAGGCCGGCAATGTGCGGCGCCGCGCCGGGCACGGGCGTCAGCCCCTCGAGTTCCACGACCGCCTCGATCTGCGACGCCGGGAAGGCGACGCGGCGGCCGGCGATGCGGGCGATCAGCAGCAGCTCAGCCATTGGCGGTCTCCTTGCGTACGCCGCCCAGGGCCGCGAGCAAAGCAGCGCGGTCGTAGCGGTAGATGCTGCCATCAGCCTCGCCGGCGGGCTGCGGCGTGGCGCGCAGGCGCAGCAGGGTCGCGCCCTGCGGCGCCGCGGGCGCGGGCGTATCATCGCCGGCGATCACGATGTCGGCACTGACCCCCTCCCCGGCCGCGACGACGCGATAGCCGAGGCTTTCGATCATCGGCCGGAGCATATTCTCGAGCCAGGGGTCGCCGGGCGGGATGGCGCAGACCGGTCGCGCGGCGTCGCCATTCTCTCCCGCCTCGGCGAACAGCCAGTAAGGATCGATCAATTCCATCTGCTCGCCATCGACCAGGACGACGCCTGCGACCTGGCCGGGATTGCGCGCCGGACGAATCTCGCCGGTCAGCGGGGCGATGTCGATGACTTCGGCGAAGGCATAAGCCAGTTCGGCGGCGCCATCGGTGAGGCGCAGGATGCGCAGGCGCGGCGTCTCCGGAATCGTGTCCGTGCCGGCCAGCGGCAGGATGCGGCTGTCGAGCGTGACGCGCAGCCGCCCGCCGCTCATGCGGATGGCGTCGGCGGGAACGTCCTCGATCCGCTCGACCGCCGCGAGGCGCACGGCGCGGCGGACATTGTCGAGCGAGCGGAACAGCAGCAGCCGCTCGTCGCGGGCCGCGGCACCAGCCGTCTCGACCGGCAGGGCCGCGCGCGGCGCCGCTTCGGCCTCTTCGGCACGGATGCCGGCCCTGGCCGCCATGCCCGACGGATCGAGCAGCAGGACGGGCTTGCCATCGTCGGCGAGCGTGGTGCCCGCATAGATGCCCGCGGCCATGACCGGGGGCGCGGCGGGCTTCACCACCAATTCCTCATGGTCGTGCACCGCCGCGACGTTCAACGCATAGCTGGCCCCGCCCGCAGGCTTGATCAGGATGAGCCGGCGTTCGGCGGTCGCCGCCACCGGCACGACGCCAAGCACGTCGCACAATGCGATCATCGGCATCCGGCGTCCCCGGACAGTCGCCACCCTGGCGCCGCCGATCGTGTCGATCCGCACGGAATCGCTGCCGACGCGCAAGATCTCCTCGATCGCCGAGCGGGGAATGGCGAAGGTCTGGCCGCCGCCGCTGACGGTCAGCGCCGGGATGATGGTGAGCGTGAGCGGGGCGCGGATGGTGAACTTCACCCCCCTGCCCGGCCGGCTTTCGACGTCGATCAGCCCGCCGATCCGCTCGATATTGGCGCGCACCACGTCCATGCCGACGCCGCGGCCGGAAATGGCGGTGACTTCCTGCGCGGTGGAAAGGCCCGCTTCGAAGATCAGGGCGTTGCGCTGCGCATTGTTCAGCCGCGCGGCCCGTTCCGGCGTCAGCACGCCAGCGGCGAGCGCCTTGGCGACCAGCCGTTCGCTGTCGATGCCGGCGCCGTCGTCGGCGACCTCGATCAAAATCTGGTTGCCGGACTGGCGCGCGCAGACGCTGAGCATACCCGTTGCCGGCTTGCCCGCAGCCTCGCGCGCGGCGGGCAATTCAAGGCCATGGTCGATCGCGTTGCGGACCATGTGGGTCAGCGGATCGCGGATCATCTCGATCATCTCGCGATCCAGCTCGACATCGCCGCCATCCACGTCGAGGCGGACCTGCTTGCCCAGCTCGCCGGCAATGTCGCGGACGACGCGGGGCAGAGCGGCGAACAGGCTGTCGATGCGCTGCATGCGGGTGCGGGTGATGGCGTCGCGGATTTCGGCGATGCAGGTGGAGACGCGCTCGAACGCCGCCTCCACGCCCATGTCGCCCGGATTTTCGCGCAGGCGGCGGGCCAGTTCGTTGCGGGCGAGCACCGCGTCCGAGACGCCGCTCATCATCCGGTCGAGCAGATCGACGGAGAGGCGGATGGAACGCTGGCTCTTGCGCAGATCGGCGGGGATTTCGGCGGCTTCGACGGCGATCGTCTCGGCGGGACCCTGGCCGGGCGCCAGCGCGCGGATCAATTGTTCGTCATCCTCGGACGCGATCGCCTCGCCCGTCTCCAGCGCCATGACCAGTTCGCCGATCCGGTCGATGATCGCCAGCACGGCGCTGACCAGAGCGGAATCGGGCGTGCGGCGGCCGGCGCGCACGTCCGCCAGCGCATCCTCGGCGGCATGGCTGAGCGCGGCCAGGCGCGGCAGATCGAAGAAGCCGCAATTGCCCTTCACGGTGTGAACGAAGCGGAAAATCTCGTCGAGCCGCTCGCGGTCGCCCGGCGCCGCTTCCCACGCGACAATCTCGCCGCCCAAAGCGAGCAGCATGTCGCGCGTCTCGGCGATGAAGTCGTTGATGAGTTCGTCCATGGTCCCGTCCGGCACGTGCCGGGCGGTTATGGACGGAGGTGGTAAAGAAGGGGTTAGCCAAAAGTGGCAAGTTCGGCCAACGCGAGGGCGGAATGTTCACCCGCGTCGCGAGGTCAGACCATGCAATATCTCCACACCATGATCCGGGTGGCCGATCCGGATGCTGCCGTCCGCTTCTTCGAACTGCTGGGACTCGTCGAGACGCGGCGGATGGAGAATCCGGCGGGACGCTTCACCCTGATTTTCCTGGCCGCCGACGAGGATTCGAACGGCGCGGGACAGCGCGGCAATGCCGAAATCGAGCTGACCTACAATTGGCCGCCCGAGGACGGATCACCGCCGGAAGCCTATACGGGCGGGCGCAATTTCGGTCATCTCGCCTATCGCGTGGACGACATTTACGCGACCTGCCAGCGCCTTCAGGATGGCGGCGTCACGATCAATCGGCCGCCCCGCGACGGCCACATGGCGTTCGTTCGCTCGCCTGACGGCATTTCGATCGAGCTGCTTCAGGCCGGCGACCGCAAGCCGCCCGCCGAGCCATGGGCTTCGATGCCGAATGTTGGCGCGTGGTGAAGGTGGCTGAGCGGAACGGCGGCGGTTCTTAGTATTCACCAAGAACCTCGCTTCGCTCGGCCCCTCCACCACTCGCTGCGCGAGCTGTCCCCCTCCCCTCGGAATCGACGGGAGGATCATTAGGTCAGCGCCGCAACGCGGCCCCGAGCATCAGCACGCCTTCATCCTCGTCCATCAGCTGCAGCTGGCCGCCGCCTTCCTCGATCAGGCTGCGGACCAGCCAGGCGGCGGCGGCGCGGGGGGCGACTTCGCCCTCATTCTCGCCGTTCAGGACGCGCTTCAGCTCGGGATCGAGGATGATGCGCGTGCCTTCGGCGCGGATGACGATGTCGGTGCCGCCGTCATGCCGCTCGGCGCCGATATCGAGCCGGCCGCCGCGCACGAGCGCATCGCCGGCGATCAGCGAGAGGTTCAGCAGGATCTTCAGCGCCGCTTTGCTCATCGTCGGCTCTTCGATCATCCAGCCGATCTGGATGCGGCCATCGCCGCCGAACAGCCCTTCGATCGCGCCGCGGGCGTCGCGCGTATCGACTTCCTCGGCAAAGCCGCCGGCCGCGCCGAACGCCAGCCGGAAGAATTTCAGCTTGTTGGCCGATGCCCGCGCGCTTTCGCCGAGCAGATCGAGGCAGCGCGCCCGCATTTCCGGATCGCTCTCGTCGGAGAGCAATTCGATCCCGTTATTGAGCGCGCCGATCGGGCTGAGCAGATCGTGGCACAGGCGCGAGCAGAGCAGGCTGGCGAATTCGTGAGATTTCATGCGGCGGAACGGCCCTTTTTCATCGCGCTGCGCCTCTCTTGGAACCTGGGGCGGCGCCTTGCAAGCGCAGGAACGGGTTCAGTATTCCGGCATCATCCAGCGAACCGTCTGGATATAGGTAGTCTCGATCGGATTGCCCTGGGCATCGAGCGCCGGGTCGAAACGAAACCGCCCGGTGGCGATTGTGCAGGTCGTGCTGTCGAGCGCCTCAGCGCGCGATGAGACGAGCACGACGCAATCGCTGGCGCGCCCGTCGACACGGACCCGCATGCGCACCACGACGACGCCCGCCTGATTTGCCCGGATCGCCTGCGCAGGATAGTCGGCGTTGCTGATCGAGCCGCGCACGATTGTCGCTTGGCGGCGGTAGGTGGCCTGCGCCCCGACGTCGATGCCCCAGGATCGGAGAAGGTCGTCGTTGCAAGCGCGCAACCCCTCAATCGCAGCGCGCGCTCCCGGGATGCGGAGGGTAAGCCGCCGACGGTTTCCCGCGTCGATCCCGACTGCCCCGGATGCGGCGAACCGATCGAAAAACCCTTCCGCGATACCCTCGATGCGGATCGCTTCGCGTCCGGCAGTGCGATAGCGGAAGGCGCGCGCTTCTTCGACCTGGCCGTCGGGGTCGAGCACAAGGGTGATATTGCGCGGCAGATCGGGCAGCCGCTCGGAGCCGTCTCGCACGATGATGATTTCGGGCTCGTCGCGGCCAAGATAGGAACTGAGGATGAAGACCGGCGACTGCTGGCCGCCCAACCGGCGGCCCAGCGCGCAGCGATGTTCGCCATAGTCCAGATTCCAACGGGCGACCGGAACGGCCAGCTGTGACCCGTCCTGCGCGGCCGCCGCTCCGATCCCGGCCGGGAACAGCATCAACCCAATAGTCAGGACGCGTTGCAGCAGCATTTTTCATTCCTCTCATCAAAGCGCCCTTGGCAATACAGCGCCGCGCGAGCGAACCGCCGGACCGCTTGATTTTCCCGCGCAAATTCCCACATCAACGTCAGTGGGGGAAGTCCGAAATCTCGGAGCGAACGTGGCGAGCGACGCCGTTGGCTGGCGTCTCGATCGGGCGCTGGCGGCAGCGGTGCCGACACTTTCCCGCGAACGGGTGAAGGCGCTGATCTCCAGCGGCGCGGTGACCAGCCCAACCGGAGCCGTGGTGCGCGATCCGGCGACGAAGGCGGTTATAGGCGAATATGCCATCGCGGTGCCGGAGCCGAGGCCCGCCCATAACGAGGCGCAGGATATCGCGCTGGAGATCGTCTTCGAGGACGATCATCTGCTGGTGGTCGACAAGCCCGCGGGGATGGTCGTGCATCCGGCCGCGGGCAATCTGGACGGGACTTTGGTCAACGCCCTGCTCCACCATTGCGCCGGGCGCCTCAGCGGCATTGGCGGGGTGGCGCGGCCGGGGATCGTCCACCGGATCGACAAGGATACGTCGGGCCTGCTCGTCGTGGCCAAAACGGACCGGGCGCATGAAGGCCTCGCGGCGCAATTCGCGAAGCATGACATTCACCGCCTCTATCTGGCGGTGGTCAGCGGCATGCCGATCCCGCCCGCCGGCAAGGTCGATGCCGCGCTCGCCCGGTCGAGCGCGGACCGCAAGAAGATGGCGGTGGTCATACCGCCGCGGGTGAAGCCCGGCGGGCATATGTCGCAAGTGCTCGCTTCATCGGAAACGCCGGGGCGCGGAAAGCGTGCGGTGACGCATTATCGCACGATTCGGCCGCTAAAGGGCGGCGCGCTGGTCGAGTGCAGACTGGAGACCGGCCGCACCCATCAAGTGCGCGTCCACATGGCGCATATCGGCCACGCTCTGGTCGGTGACCCGGTCTATGGGCGCACCGCGCCAATGCATCGGGAGGTGCTGAGAACACTCGGATTCGCCCGGCAGGCTTTGCACGCCGCTCAGCTTGGCTTCATCCATCCGGTGTCAAAAGAAAACTTGTCGTTCAAATCCGCGCTTCCATCGGATATAGAGGAACTGTTGGCAGCGCTTACCGTATAGTCATCAAGTGCGGGCACGGATCACACGTGCGGCGCCCAGGGAAGGTTCGATAACGATAATGGCTGGAAGGACTGTAGCGACGATCCCCGCCGCGGGCGGGGAAGCGGGACTCAACCGCTATCTCGCTGAGATCAAGAAATTCCCGATCCTCACGCCCGAGGAAGAATATATGCTGGCCAAGCGCTGGACCGAGCATCAGGACACCGATGCCGCCGCCAAGCTGGTCAACAGCCACCTGCGCCTCGTCGCCAAGATCGCGATGGGCTATCGCGGCTATGGCCTGCCCGTTTCCGAGCTGATTTCGGAAGGCAATATCGGCCTGATGCAGGGCGTGAAGAAGTTCGAGCCCGAAAGGGGCTTCCGCCTGGCGACCTACGCCATGTGGTGGATTCGCGCGTCCATTCAGGAGTTCATCCTGCGCTCGTGGAGCCTCGTGAAGATGGGCACCACGGCGGCGCAGAAGAAGCTGTTCTTCAACCTGCGCCGGATGAAGAACCGCATCGAAGCGTTCGAGGATGGCGACCTGAAGCCCGAGGACGTGACCAAGATCGCGACCGATCTGGGCGTCAGCGAAGAAGACGTGATCAGCATGAACCGCCGCATGGCGATGGGCGGCGACACGTCGCTGAACGTCCCCGTGCGCGAGGATGGCGAGGGCAGCTGGCAGGACTGGCTGGTCGACACCGATCCGCTGCAGGACGAGCGCGTCGCCGAGGCGCAGGAGACGCGCGTCCGCCACGATCTGCTGATCGAGGCGATGGACGCGCTGAACGACCGCGAGAAGCATATTCTCACGGAGCGCCGCCTGACCGACGAGCCGAAGACGCTCGAGGAATTGAGCCAGGTCTATAATGTCAGCCGCGAGCGCATCCGCCAGATCGAGGTGCGGGCGTTCGAGAAACTGCAGAAGGCGCTGATGAATTTGGCCGGCGAGCGGCGGCTGCTGACGGCGGCTTGAGGCTCGGACACTAGCCAGCAAGAAAGTGCCACCCCCAGCCCCTCCAGCAAGGGCTGGAGGGGAGTCAGGCCGCGGCGAAACTCCCCTCCACGCCTTCGTGGAGGGGCTGGGGGTGGTTCTTGCTTCCTAGAACCGGTTCGCCGCGCCGACGTAGATGCCGAAATTCGGGGTCTCCCGGTTGAGGCCGATATTCGCGCCGAGATCGAGCTGCAGATCGTCGTTCACGAGCCAGGCCAGGCCGAGGCCCGCAAGCGCTTCGGTGCTCGCGCCCAGCGGATCGTCGTCGCGGTAGAAAGCCAGATCGAGCTGGGCGCTGAGCCGCTTCGACAGGTTGAAGCCGAAACCGGCGGCGAGGCCGTAGGACAAATGCCGCCCGCGCCGGTCGGCGTCCGGCGTCGCGCCGAGCGCGGGCGTCAACAGCAGATAATTGTCGCCAAGCTCGAACTCGATCGGCATTTCCAGATCGAAGCCCCAGGTCCCGGCGCCGATCGCCGCGCCGCCGGTGGGGAGCAGCAGGCGCCCCTGCACCGCCGCCGAGACCCTTTCCCCTTCGAAGAAGCGATGGCGGATCCCGACCAGCGCATCGCCCACACCATCGTCGCGCGAGCGGATGCCGGCCGTGCGGTCGCGGACGCGGCCATAAGCGGTCCAGCCGAATTGCAGCTCGGTGCGGTCGCCCACCCCGACGCGGACGAGCGTGTCACCGGCGAGCAGAGTGTCGGTGCGGTCGCCGCCCTCCTCCTGGAACGACCAGTCGACCGCGAGCTCGACCTGGACGCGGTTCGCCGGCACCGTGCAGGTGGAGCTGGCGATGCCCGGCCGGTCGGCGCAGATCGCGTCTTCTTCCTTGACCTCCGGCGCGGTCTGGGCCTGGGCCGGCGTGGCGAGGAAGGTCGCTGCGAGCAGGATCGGGAGACGGAAACGCATCCGACCCAGATATCAGAGGCAGGCCCGGAGAGGTCCTGCCACCTATGGTAAACCGAGTCCCGCTAGGAGACAGCGCTTACCGCGCCACCCCGACCATCCTGAGCTTTTCGAAGGACTGTCCTTCTTTATGGCTCAGCGAAAAGAAAAGGGCAGGCCTTCGACAAGCTCAGGCAGAGCGGGTTTGGGTTATCGCGCTTACCCTTAGAACGGCATCTTGAAGCCCGGGGGCATCTGCATGCCGCCCATGGCCTGGCTCATCGAGCCCGCGACCGCGGCCTCGGCCTTCACGCGGGCGTCGTTGAAGGCGGCGGCGACGAGATCCTCCAGCATCTGCTTGTCGCCCAGCAGGCTGTCGTCGATGTTGACCGCGATCACGCGGCCCTTGGCGGTGGCGCGGACCTTCACCATGCCGCCGCCGGACGCGCCCTCGATCTCGACCTTCTCGAGCCTGGCCTGCTCCTCCATCAGCTTGTTCTGCGCTTCCTGCGCCATCTTCATGATGTCTTCGATATTCTGCATGTCAGATCCTCAGTGCGTGCGGTCGCCGGCCGTATAGCCAGCCAGTTCGGCGTCGGGAAAGGCCTCGAACGCCGCTTTCACCATCGGCGAATTCAGCACGTCCTGCCGTTCGTCCTGTTCGGCCTGAATCTGTGCTTCGCGCAGGGTCGGATCGCCCGGCACATCGGTGAGTTCGGGAGCGATCGTGCCGAGGCCGGCCTGCTTCAGCGCATCCTTCAGCTCGCGCAGGAAGTCGTCGTTCGCGCCCGGCATGTGGAAGACGATTTCCGGCGGGGCGAAGCGGACGAGGCTGGCTTCGTCGCGCAGGCGCTGGGCGACAATCATCTTGCCGGCATCCTCCAGCCGCTCGATCAGAGCGGGGAAGCTGGCCACGTCGCCGGAGGGTGCGGCCGGGGCGGCGGCCGGCGTCGCGGCGGCGATCGTGACCGGGGCGCCGCCGGCCAGCTTCGCGGCCAGTTCGCCCGGGTCCGGCAGGGTCGAGGCGTGAATCAGGCGCAGCAGCGCCATTTCCGCCGCCTCCACCGGTGACGGCGCGCGGGCGACATCGTCGAGGCCTTTCAGCAGCAGCTGCCAGAGGCGGTGCAGGATCGGATAGGACAGGCGGTCCGACCAGTCGGCATAGGCTTCGCGCTCCTCGTCCGACTGGGCGGGATCGCGCGGGCCGCCGACCTTCGCACGGGTGATGCCGTGCACGGCCTCCAGCAGGGAGCGGATCAAAGCGGCGGGTTCGACGCCGAGATCATATTGGTCGCGCAAGGCCGCGAGCGCGCCCTGCGCATCGCCGGCCAGCAGCAGGCCGAGCAGGCCGCGCACGGCACCGCGATCCGACAGGCCGAGCATCTCGCGGACCTGATCCGCGCTGACATTGCCGGAGCCGTGCGCGATCGCCTGATCGAGGATGGAGAGGCCGTCGCGGGCCGAGCCTTCGGCGGCACGGGAGATGAGCGCCAGCGCCTCCTCCTCGACCTCCACCTGCTCCTCGCGCGCGACATGGGCGAAATGGGCGGCCAGACGCTCGGCCGGGATGCGGCGCAGGTCGAAACGCTGGCAGCGGGACAATACGGTGACCGGGACCTTGTTCACTTCGGTGGTGGCGAACAGGAATTTGACGTGGGGCGGCGGCTCCTCGAGCGTCTTCAGCAGCGCGTTGAAGGCGTTCTTGGACAGCATGTGGACCTCGTCCACGATATAGACCTTGTAGCGCGCCGAGACGGCGGAATAGCGCACCGCCTCGATGATCTCGCGCACGTCGTCGACGCCGGTATTGGAGGCGGCGTCCATCTCGATCACGTCGATGTGGCGGCCTTCGCCGATCGCTCGGCACGGCTCGCAGACATTGCAGGGATCGATCGTCGGACCGCCCTGCCCGTCCGGGCCGATGCAGTTCAGCGCCTTGGCGATCAGCCGGGCGGTGGAGGTCTTGCCGACGCCGCGCACGCCGGTGAGCAGGAAGGCATGGGCGATGCGGTCGCGCTTGATCGCATTGCCGAGGGTGCGGACCATCGCCTCCTGCCCGATCAGCTCGGCGAAGGTGCGCGGGCGATATTTGCGGGCGAGGACGCGATAGGGCTGGCCGGAGGCGTCCGCGGGCGGCTGCGCGGGCTGCGGCGGCTCGTCGAGGCCGAGGGAGAAACCGTCGTCGGGAGATTCGGAAGACATTGTTCCGCGAACCTAAGCCCGCGCCGGGGCGCTTGCCAGTGCAAAGCGGGTGGCGAGCCTTGTCGAAGCGGCATGGCCGTTCGCCGAAAGGGATGACCGGTCCGCTCCCGCGCCGCTAGGCTGTCGCGAAAAGGGGGATATGCCATGCCGGATAGCGCGCGCCGCCAGATGCAGGCCTTGCTGGTCCTTCGCCTCGTGCTTGCGGGGCTGATCGCCGCGCATGGCTGGGCGCGGTGGGTTGCGGGCGGGGTCGCGCCGTTCGGGGAATGGCTCGATTCGCTGGGTTTCCCGCTCGGCTTCTGGATCGCGGCGGGGATCACCGCCTTCGAGATATTGGGGACGCCCTTGCTGGCGATCGGGCGGTGGGTCAGCGCTTTGTGCCTGGTCTATTGCGGAATCTACGCGGTGGGGATCGCTTTGGTGCACTGGCCGGCGGGGTGGTTCGTGGTCGGGCTGGGCCGCAACGGGATGGAATATAGCGTGCTGCTGATTGCCGGGCTGGCGGCGCAGGCGTGGGTTTGGTGGCCGGGGCGGCGGGCAAGCTGATTTTGAGCTGGGGCGTCGCGGCAAAGCCGCGCCGTCGGTCCTGTCGGCGAAGCCGCAGGCCGTCCGTCCCAAGCCGGCTCTACGCGCTGCTCCGGCGATGCTTCGCATCGGCGTCGTTGCGCTCGGCGGCTTGTGGGCGTCGCGGCAAAGCCGCGCCGTCGGTCCTGTCCGCTGGAGCGGCAGGCCGTCCGCTATTCAATGGCTCTACGCGCTGCTGCGCTGCGCTCGGCATTTCATGGGTGGGAGCCGGAACGACCCGGCGCGAAATCGTTGTGGCTGCTTCCTTCCGGACCTGACCAGGTTGGCGACGACGCCGTCCGCCCGACTCCCGGGGCGCATATGGGCGAGCGTTGTCCGGGATGCAAGATTAGCGGACGAGCGTGACCGCCAGCCGCGCCACATCGGCGATCGCCGCTTCCGCCTCCGGCCCGGAGACGCTGGGCCGATCCAGATAGACAGCCAGGACATGGAAACGCCCGTCCGGCGCGCGGAACCAGGCAATGTCGTTCCAGGCGTTGCCACAGGTTCCGGTCTTGTCGCCCGCTTCCCAGCCGGCCGGTAGCCCGGCACGAATCCGGCGGGCGCCGGTGCGGCTTTCAGCCGTCCAGCGCAGCAGGCGCTCGCGGCTTTCGGGCAGATGGATATCCGGCCCGAAGATCCGCGCCGTCATCGCCGCCGCGGCGCGCGGCGTCGTGGTATCGCGCGGATCGCCGGGCCGATTCTCGTTCAGCTCCAGCTCCCATCGATCCAGCCGCGTCTCCTCATCATCATTGGCGCGCAGCCAGGCGGTGAAGGCGGCAGGACCGCCAATGCGCTCCAGCAACAGGTTGGCGGCGGTATTGTCGCTGACGGTGACGATCGCCGCGGCCGCTTCTTCCATCGTGATCCGACCGGATTCGATGTGCCGCGCGGTGACCGGGGAATTGGGCAGGAGACCGGCCCGGTTGACAGGCATGCTCGTTTCCAACCGCCAGCGGCTCTCTTCGACCCCATCCAGCAGCCGTGACGCCAGCGCCAGCTTGAAGGTGGAGCACATCGCGAAGCGCTCGCCGGACCGATGGGCGATCAGGGTGCGGCGCTCGTCATCCAGCAGCACCAGCCCGAGCCGACCGCCAGTGCGCCGCTCGATCGCCTCGATGTCCGCGCGGACCCGGTCGGCGGCGGCAAGCTGGTCCACGGGTCCCTGCTGTGCGGTCACCGCCGGCGGGGTTCCGCAGGCAGCGACGGCGAGAATGGCGAGGATCGCCAACAGACGCATCATTTCCCCCTCATGTCATGCGCGCCGCCGGGGATGCGGACGGTGAGGCCGTCCAGCGCTTCGGTCAGCTCGATCTGGCAGGCGAGGCGCGAGTGGCGGGTGACGCAGGCGGCGAGATCGAGCAGATCGTCCTCCTCCTCGCTGGCGCGGGGAAGTTTGGCGAAATCCTCGGCGGCGACGATGACGTGGCAGGTGGAGCAGGCCATCTGCCCCTCGCACGTCCCTTCCAGCGGCTGGCCGGCGGCCTGGGCGATTTCGAGCAGGCGTTCGCCGGGCGGGGCATCGACATCCTGCACGTTTTCGCCATCGGCGGAGATGAAGCGGACGCGGATCATGGCAGGCGAAGCTGGCGCTCGGCGGCGGTATTGATCAGGTCGAGCGCTTCGATCAGTTCCGCTTCCGTCGTGTAGCGGCCGAAGCCCAGGCGGATGCTGGACCGCGCCTCGGCGTCGCTGAGGCCGATGGCGCGCAGGACGTGGCTGGGGCGCCCGGAGCCGCTGGCGCAGGCGGAGCCGGCGGAGAAGGCGACCTGCCGGACGTCGGCGATCAGGCGGGCGGCGTCCACCCCGGCGCGACGGATGTTGAGATTGCCGGGCCACCTCACGCTGCGATGGCCATTCATATGCCAGCCCGCGTCTCGCAGAATCTCGCGCGCGCGATGATAAAGCTGCATGACGTGACCCGCGCCCTGTAGCGGGTCGGCCCCGGCCAACTTCGCGGCCGCGCCGAAGCCGGCACAGAGCGCCGGACTTAGCGTACCGGACCGAAGCCCGCCTTCCTGTCCGCCGCCATGCAGCAACGGCTCGGGTTCGAAACCCTTACGAACCCACAGCGCGCCGATGCCCTTTGGGCCGTGAATCTTGTGGGCCGAAATCGCGACCATGTCGCACATCGACACGTTTACCGAGTAACGGCCGAAACCCTGCACATTGTCGCAAATGACCGGCACGCCGTGCGCCCGCGCGACCTCGCTCATCCGCAGCAGGCCGATATGCTGGACGACGCCGATCTCGTTGTTCACGGACATACAGGCGATAAGCGCCGTTCGTTCGTTCACCGCCTCCATCGCCTGGACGACGTCGATCTGCCCCTTGCGGTCGACCGGCAGGACGACGACCTCCGCCCCGAACCGCTCGAGCGACCGGATCGTATCGAGCACGGCCGCATGCTCGGTCGCGACGGTCACGATGCGCCTGCGATCCGGCGGCGCCTTGCTGAACGTGCCCTTGATCGCCCAGTTCAACGCCTCCGTGGCCCCCGAGGTGAAGAACAGCCTGCCGCTTTCGGGGCGCGAGTCCCAGGGATAGGTCTCCGTTACCCAGGGCGGATTGTCCGCCTCGTCACCGCGCCGTTCGTAGCGCGGTTCCCAGCGCAGGAGCGTCGCCACGATTTCCTCGCGCGCCGCCTCCACAGCCGCCGCCGCCTCGCGGCCCAAGCGGTGGGAGGAATGGGGGTTGGCGAATTTGTCGTCGAGCCAGGGGCGCATCGCGTCGGCAGCTTCAGGCGCGAGCGGGGTGGTGGCCTGATAGTCGAGATAGATGGTCATGCGGTGCGCCGCTTCGCATCTTCGGCGATACGAAGCCACGCCTCTCGAAAGGCCGCGATCTCTTCCGCAGTGGTCGACCAGCCGAAGCTCACCCGGATCGTGCGCGCCGCGACCTCGGGCGGCACACCGAATGCGGCAAGCGCGCGGCTGGGCTTCAGACTGCCCGAGGAGCAGGCGCTTCCGGCCGAGACGGCGAAGCCTGCGATGTCGAACTGGATCAGCTGCGCCGTCGCCGGCAGGCCCGGCATCGCCAGCGCCTCGATATGCCAGGAGAAACTGGCTGACCGCTCCTGATCCCGAACAGGCGGCCCTGTCCAGACGGGGTCGCCACCAGCATCGAGCACGGCGTTGATCAGGCGATCGACCTCCTCATGCAGATTGGGGATCGGAGCATTTGCCCAATATTCCGTGGCAGCGGCGAAGGCCGCAGCCGCAGGCAGATTTTCGGTGCCGCCCCGATAGCCCTGCTCCTGTCCTCCCGACGCGGCCAGCATGGCGAAATCGCGCACGAGCAGCGCCCCGATGCCCGGTGGCCCGCCAAGCTTATGGGCCGATACGATCGCCAGATCGGCATCCGGCAATTCTCGTTTGCCGGCCGACTGCGCGCAGTCGCTGACCAACAATCCGCCAGCGTCACGCACCATGGCTGCAATGTCACCCACCGGCTGCATCTGACCCGTTTCCGAATTGACGTGCTGCAAGGCGATCAACGCCGCACCGGATTTCAGCGCGACCGCCAATTCGTTGCGGTCGAGTTCGCCATTGTGATCCAATGGCAGGATGTCGGCGTCGGGCGCCGCACGGAACACGGCATCATGCTCGACCGCGCTGATGAAGCGCTTGCCCCCCTTCACCCGCCGCATCGCGATCTCGATCGCCTCGGTCGCGCCGCTGGTGAAGATCAATTCGCCGTCCCAGCCGAGCGCGCGCTTGATGCGCTCGCGGGCATCCTCCAGCGCGGCGCGGGCGGCGCGGCCTTCGGCGTGGGGGGAAGACGGGTTCGCCCAGCGCTCCATCGCCTCCATCATCGCCGCTTTCGCCGCCGGAAGGATCGACGTCGTGGCGGCGTGATCGAGATAGATGCGGGGGCGCTGGCTCAACGGTTCGTCTCAAATTGTGGAAATCCACGCGCATCCCATATAGGAGGCGCGCTTTCGCGCTCACCCCTTTTGTTACGGGCGCATCGAAGCGCGCCCTTTTCGTCTCACCCAACCCGCAAGCAGGTGCAATGCCCGAAGTCATTTTCCCCGGCCCCGAGGGGCGTCTCGAAGGCCGTTTCCAGCCGGGCCCGCGCCCGCGCGCGCCGGCCGCGATCATCCTTCATCCGCACCCGCAGGGCGGCGGCACGATGAATCATCCGATCACGCTCGCGCTCTACAAGGATTTCGTGAAGCGCGGATTCGCGACCCTGCGCTTCAATTTCCGCGGCGTCGGCAAGAGCCAGGGCGTGTTCGACAACGGCATCGGCGAATTGTCCGACGCGGCCTCCGCGCTCGACTGGATGCAGCAGGTTCATCCCGAGGCGGAGACGACCTGGGTCGCCGGCTTCAGCTTCGGCGCCTGGATCGGCATGCAATTGCTGATGCGCCGCCCGGAAGCGCGCGGCTTCATCTCGATCGCGCCGCCGGCGAACATGTATGATTTCGCCTTCCTGGCCCCCTGCCCCGCGAGCGGCATCATCGTGCAGGGCGAGGCCGACGAGGTCGTGACCCCGCCTGCAGTGGTGAAGCTGGTCGAGAAGCTCCGCACCCAGCGCGGCATCACGATCGAATATGAGACGGTGCCGGGCGCCAACCATTTCTTCGTCAACGAAATGCCGCAGCTGATGAAGAAGGTGGACGATTATCTCGACTACCGGCTCGATCCGGGGTGTCCGATAAGGTGAATAATGCCCCTCTCCCCTTCAGGGAGAGGGAGGGGCCCGCCGCGTAGCGGTGGGAGGGTGAGGGTCTTTNNCACCCTCTCCCTGAAGGGAGAGGGAAGAATCAGAGCGTCATGATCGCGACATTGCCCCACATGACGAGGGCGGCGACGATCATCAGCACGCCTTTGGTGCGGTCGCCCTGCTTGGCGAGGATGTAGACGCCGCCGGCCACCAGCACGAAGCCGGCGATCATCAGCAAGGCGAGCATGAGGTTGGAGAGGCCGTCCATCGTCCGGCTCTTTACGCACGCTTAACCCTGTCCGCCTAGCCTTTCGCGGCCATGAAGCATGAGGATTTCAGCAAGGTCGCGGTCGGCGCGGCGTTCGATGTGATCGAAGGCCGGATCCTGCCGTCGCTGACCCAGCTGATCGAGAGCGCCGCCGCCGATGAGAAAGGCGCGGGCATCCGCGCCGACGAATTGCGCGCGCTCGCGGCCGAGCTGGAATTGCTGAGCGCTCTGCTCGATCCCGGTCAGCCGAGCAAAGACGCGAAATAGGCCGGATCGACATTGCCGCCGGAGAGCAGGATCACGCTCCCGTCCGGCGGATCGACCTTCCCCGCGAGGACAGCCGCCAAGGCCGCCGCGCCACCGGGTTCCACCACCAGCCGCAGATGATCGAAGGCGTAGCGCATCGCCGCGCGGGCTTCCTCGTCGGTGACGGACAGGCCGCGCGCGCCGCGTTCGTGGAGAATTGCGAAGGTCAGCGGCGAGACCAGAGGCGTCTGCAGCGCATCGAGCTTCGTCGGCGGCGCGTCCGCTTCGACCGGGACGATGGTGCCGCCCGCCAGCGAACGCGCCATATCGTCCCAGCCGGCCGGTTCGACCGGCACGATCACGCTGTCCGGCAGCGCCAGCGCGATCCCCGCCGACAGGCCGCCGCCGCCGCAGGGCACCACCACCATCGGCGGGTTCGCGCCCAATTGCTCGCCAATCTCGACGCCCGCCGTCCCCTGCCCCTCGATGATGTGGATGTCGTCGAAGGAAGGCACCACCACCGCGCCGGTCTCGGCGGAGATGCGCGCGGCGATGGCAACGCGGTCCTCGTTCGCCCGGTCGTAGAGGACGATCTCCGCCCCTTCCGCCGCCGTCGCCGCGCGTTTCACCTCAGGGGCGTCGGCGGGCATGACGATGATCGCGCGGATGCCGAGCCGCCGGGCCGCGATGGCGACGCCGCGCGCATGATTGCCGGAAGAGAAAGCGACGACACCGCGCTTCCGCTCGTCTTCACTCAGTTGCAGCAGGCGGTTGGTGGCGCCGCGCAATTTGAAAGCGCCGCCCTGCTGCAGGCACTCCGCCTTGGCCCACAAGCGGCGGCCGCGAATCTCCAGCGGGAGAATCGGTGTCCGCGTCACCCCGTCTCGGATCCGTTCCGCCGCCGCGGCGACTCCCCCGGCGCTCGGCAGTCTTTCACGATTCATCCCATGCTCCCAACGACTTGGCGGCGCTTGCCGAGACGGCGAATGATATGACGGAAATGGGTCTTTACACACGGGACCCCCCTTCATATATCGCCGATCCGCGACCCCAAGGGGACTTCCAATAACCGCAAGGTCGCATTTCACCCTAGCTGCCGTTTTGGAGGTCCCTTGAGTTGCACAAGCATCATCGCGCGCTGGGGCTAGCGTCGCCCCGCGAAGGCGGCGTCACCGCCCTCGATATCGCCCGTCAGCGCCCGGCCGCTTCGGTCACGCTCGTTCGTCCGCACGCCGCGCGTCGCGCCGCCCGCTTCTTCGTGGAGAAGTTTCCGGGCCGGTCCATGTATGCCGTGAAGGCCAATCCCGAGCCGGCCTTGCTGCGCGAGCTCTGGGCCGCCGGCATCACCCATTATGACGTGGCCTCGCTGGCCGAAGTGGCTTTGGTGGCGGAGACGCTGCCGCAGGCGGTGCTTTGCTTCATGCATCCGGTGAAGTCGGAAGAGGCGATCGCCGAGGCCTATTTCGCCTTCGGCGTGCGCACCTTCTCGCTCGACACGATGGACGAGCTGGAGAAGATCGTCGCCGCGACCGCGACCGACGGCGTGGCCGCGACGGACCTGAATCTGTGCGTCCGGATCCGCGTCAGCTCCGATCATTCCAAGCTGAGCCTCGCCGCCAAGTTCGGCGCGGAGCCGGACGAGATGAAGGATTTGCTGATCGCGACCCGCCAGGCGGCGGACGCGCTCGGCATCTGCTTCCATGTCGGCAGCCAGGCGATGACGCCCGCCGCTTATGGCGAGGCGATGGAGCGCGTGCGCGCGGCGATCGTCGAGGCGGCGGTCACCGTGGACATCGTCGATGTCGGCGGGGGCTTTCCCTCCTGGTATCCCGGCATGGAGCCGCCGCCGCTCGAAGCGTATTTCGAAGTGATCGGCCGCGCCTTCGAGGATCTGCCGATTTCCTATTCGGCGGAATTGTGGTGCGAGCCGGGCCGGGCGCTGTGCGCGGAATATGCCAGCGTGCTCGTGCGCGTGGAGAAGCGCCGCGGCGACCAGCTCTACATCAACGAAGGCGCCTATGGCGCCCTGTTCGACGCCGCTCACGTGGGCTGGCGCTTCCCGGTCACGCTGGTGCGCGAGGAGGAATCGCACACCCGCGACATGGCGTTCAGCTTCTACGGGCCGACCTGCGACGATCTCGACCATATGGCCGGACCGTTCATGCTGCCGGCGGACACGAAGGCGGGCGATTATGTCGAGATCGGCATGCTCGGCGCCTATGGCACCGCGATGCGCACGCGCTTCAACGGCTTCGGCGCGGGCATGACGGTGGAGGCGAAGGACGAGCCGATGGCGAGCCTTTACGCCGAGATCGAGGAACGCCGCGAAGCGTCGAACGTCGTTACGCTGTAACGGCGGCGGCCTACGGGCTATCTCGCCATAGTTTCTATTCGTCATGCCGGGCTTGATCCGGCATCCACCTGCCTGTTCAGAGACCGAAAGAAGGTGGACCCCGGATCAAGTCCGGGGTGACGGCTGATTGATTGGAGATGCTGAAGTGACCGACACCCAGATCAACGACACCCGCAAGGCCGAATTGCTCAGCCAGGTGGTCGAGCATATCGACATCACCAGCTTCGACGCGCGCCCGATCGTCGATGCGATGAAGAAGATGAGCTTCTCGTCGCGCGACACCGGCCGCGCCGCGGAAATCTACAACCAGATGCTGGCCGACAAGGATTGCTCGGTTGCCCTGGTCGTGGCCGGTTCGACCTCGGCCGGCGGCTGCATGGACCTGTATGCGGAGCTGCTGCGCAACAACATGATCGACATGATCGTCGCCACCGGCGCGACCATCGTGGACATGGATTTCTTCGAGGCGCTTGGCCACAAGCATTATCAGGCCAAGGAAATCCCCGACGACGATACGCTGCGCTCGCTCTACATCGACCGCATCTACGACACGTATATCGACGAGGAAGACCTCCAGCACGTCGATCACACCATCTTCGAGATTGCCGAGACGCTGGAGCCGAAGGCATACAGCTCGCGCGCCTTCATCCGGGAGATGGGGCGATACCTGCAGACCCACGGCAAGAAGGATAACAGCCTGGTCAAGCTCGCCTTCGAGCATGACGTGCCGATCTTCTGCCCCGCCTTCACGGACAGCTCGGCCGGCTTCGGGCTGGTGAAGCATCAGGTCGACCGGATGAAGGCGGGCCAGTCCTACCTAACCATCGACAGCATCGCCGACTTCCGCGAGCTGACCGACATCAAGATCAAGGCGGGCACCACCGGCCTGCTCATGATCGGCGGCGGCGTGCCGAAGAATTTCATCCAGGACACGGTCGTCTGCGCCGAGATCCTCGGCCATGACGATGTCGAGGTGCATAAATATGCGGTGCAGATCACCGTCGCCGACGTGCGCGACGGCGCCTGCTCCTCCTCGACGCTGCAGGAAGCCGCGAGCTGGGGCAAGGTGAATACCGGCATCGAGCAGATGGTTTTCGCCGAGGCGACCACGGTGATGCCTTTGATCGCCAGCGACGCCTATCATCGCGGCCATTGGCGCGAGCGGATGGCGAAACGTTACGGGGCCATGTTCGATTAAGCTGCGGCCATGTTACCTTCTCCTCCTGCGCCGCCGATTCGGGGTGCCGGGGGGGAGACATGACATGAAGCGACTTTCGACCTTGCTCGCGGGCGGATTGCTGCTCGCGACCGCGGCGCCCGCATTCGCGCAGCAGCCTGCGGCGCCGGGACCGGCCACGCTGCAGCCGCTGACCGACGATTATCATCAATATACCGCGTCGGTGACCGACGTGACGCCGCTGACCCAGCAGGGCGAGGGCGAGCATGATCTGGCCGTGCATCTGTACGGCACGACCGGCGGCGACCCGGCGATGAACGGACTCTACACCTATATCGCTTTCTACCAGTCGCCCGCGGAAGGCTATCGCGTCTTCCAGATCGGCGATTTCAACACCTTCCGGGTGGTGAACGAGCGCAAGGGTAGCATCCTGCTGGAGATCAGCGAGAACGTGATCGACGGCGAGGGCAATATCGGCCACCGCTCACGGCGGATTTCCGTGTCGTGGACGCCGCCGGCGAACGGCATCCCGCCGGCGACGATCAGCGTGACCCCGGCGACGTAGAGTCGGTTTCAGCAAAGCTGAAACAGGGGCCGGTGCCGAAAACTACCCAGCTGCCCCGCGCGCGCGCCATTGCTCGCGCGTCTGGCCCCACAAGGCGATGTCGAAATGCTCGTAGGGGGACGGCAGCTTGCTCGGGCCGCGCCAGGTGGAGCCGAGCCGCTCGGCGAGGGCGATGGAGGGCGCGTTGTCCGGCGCGATCGAGTGGATGATGTCGGTCCAGCCGAGCGTGTCGAACGCCCAGTCCATCGTCGCGACCGCGGCCTCGTGTGCATAGCCCCTGCCCATCGCGGACGGCAGCACGCCCCAGCCGACTTCGGTGCCCGGCCAGCCTTCCGGGCACCAGGGTCCGGTGCGGCCGAGCCACTTGCCGCTGGCCTTGTCGATCATCGAGAACATGCCGTAGCCGAGCATCGACCAGGAGCCGGCCATCGCCATGAAGCCGCGCCAGGACGCCTCGCGCGGCACCGGCCCGCCGATAAAGCGGGAGGAATCGTGCGCCATCAATTCGGCCCAGCCGTCGAAATCCTCGGGCGCGGTGGGACGCAGGATCAGGCGTTCGGTTTCGATGCGCAAGTCCGACGGGGTGCTCAACTTTGGGGCCTCGGGCGACGGGAGGATGATCCCAGTACAGTGATCTGGTCGGCGCTCTGAATGGCGACATGGGTCTGGTAGTAATACAGGTCGGTCAACCGACCCTGCGAAAAGAAGTTGATCCGAACGCGCGCTGCCGCACCGGTCACCCGGACGCGCTTGCCCGGGAAGAAGACATCTGGCGGTGCGCCATGACGACGCGTCAGTCCGGCCGCGGCCTGCGGACCGATGCTGAGCGACAGGTTACGCTGATCCCGATAATCGCGTTCGGAATTGAGGAAGATGCGGCCATTGTCTCGCCCTGCGGCAAGCACCGGCATCTCGAAAATCGCATGAACGCCCGCAGGCGCCGAATCCGCGGCCCGTTCGACCGCCTGGCGAGGCGTCAGCACACTCTCGTCCCGAACCGTCGCGCAATTGGCGAGGAAAAGAAGGACGATCGCGAGTCCGGGCGAGACCAGCGCGCGCCGACGCCCGATCATGCCAGTTTGATCTCGCGCAGGCGCTCATTGAGATAATCATGCGCGGTGATCGGCGCTTCCGCCGTCGCGGGGTCGCCGCAGCCCGGCAGCGGATCGATCAGATAATCCGGACGGAAGTGCAGGAAGAAGGGCATGGAGTAACGCGACACGCCGCGCCGCTCGACCGGCGGATTGACGACCCGATGCGTGGTCGAACGCAGCACCTTGTTGGTCAGCCGTTGCAGCATGTCGCCGACATTGACCGCCAGCTCGCCCTCGCGCGGCGTGACCGGCAGCCACTGGCCGTCACGGTCGAGCAATTGCAGGCCGGCCTCCTCGGCGCCCAGCAAGAGCGTGATGGTGTTGATATCCTCATGCGCCCCGGCGCGGACGTTCGGGCCTTCGCCGCTGGTCGGCGGATAGTGGAGCAGGCGCAGCACGGAATTGCCGTCGCGAACCGTGTCCACGAAGAAATCGGGGGCGAGGTTCAGATAGCGGGCGATCGCTTCCAGGATGCGCGCGCCCGCTTTGTCGAAGGCGGCGAACAGTTCGAGGAAGGTCGCCTTGAAACTCTCGACTTCCTCCGGCCAGACGTTGGGCGCCATCATCTCCTGATAGGGATGGCCCGGTGCCAGTTCGCGGCCGACATGCCAGAATTCCTTGAGGTCGAAGGCGGTCGCGCCCTTGGCGGTCTCGATCCCGAACGGGGTGTAGCCGCGCGCGCCGCCCGTGCCTTTCAGATGATAAGCGCGCTTCACCTCTTCGGGCAAAGCGAAGAAGGCCTTCGCTTTCTCCTCGGCGCGGGCGATCAGGTCCGCCGGAATGCCGTGATCGGCGACGACGGCGAAGCCGTAGCGTTCGAACGAACCGCCGATCGCGGCGGCAAAGCCCTCCGGATCGCGGTCAGAATCGGTCAGCGAGACCGAGGCGACGGTGTCGAGTGTGGTAGCCATGGGCTGCTTCATACCGCGCTCCCGCCGCCGCCGCCATAGGCGCGGGCGGGCGGGTCAATCGACGATATCGAGCGCCGAAACGCGTCGGACATCCGGCGTCGAATAGCCGACCCAGATGTCATAGCGCCCGGCGCGCTGACGGGGGAAATGGATGGCGGGATTGCCGGCGGCATCCACGCCTTGGCTGCAATACCAATTCCCCATCGGGTCGTTGACCAGCAGGCTGAGCGTCCCCGCCGCCGGCCTCGGGCCGCGGTCCAGCACCGAAAAGACGATCGGGATGCCCTTGCCGTCCGAGGTGAACTGGGCATCCGGCGCCTCCGAGACGAAGCCGGAACAGGATCTGCCAATCCCTTCTGCGATGTCGATCGCGCCACCCGCCAGCACCGG
The DNA here is from genome assembly GCA_002344055.1 of Sphingomonadales bacterium UBA2369. GTDB lineage: Bacteria > Pseudomonadota > Alphaproteobacteria > Sphingomonadales > Sphingomonadaceae > Allosphingosinicella. Next base: position 90,553 of record DDTH01000014.1, on the reverse strand, counting down.
CATGCGGATCGAACCGCCGGGCGAGCGCACGACCGCAGCGGTGATCCGCACGGTCGCGTTGTTCGCCACGGCGTTCAGTCCCGCCGGTTCGCCGACCCGGAACCGCCCCGGCCCGCGATAGCGCCGTGTGCCGAGCGGGCCGAGCAGCAGGACGCTGTCACCGCGTTCGAGATCGAGCGCCGCGCCGGGGGCGAGCCTGCCGCCCGCCGGGAAGCGCGGCGCGGACGGGCCGGTCGCGCGCAGGATCTGGTGGCCGGGCTGGGCCTGTTTCGACGCCGCCGCCCCATCCGATGCCCCATTTCCCACCACGTCCGGCGCGAACAGCAGCAGCGGCGCGAACAGGATGCTCATTCGGCTATGCCATCAACAGCCCTGCCAGCGCCGCGCTCATCAGATTCGCGAGGCTGCCCGCGATCAGCGCGCGGATGCCGAGCTTGGCGATGTTCGGGCGCTGATTGGGGGCGAGATTGCCGGTCACGGCCAGCTGGATCGCGATCGAGCTGAAATTGGCGAAGCCGCACAAAGCGAAGGTGACGATCGCGCGGCTGCGCTCGTCGAAAGTCGCCGGCTCGAGCGCGCCGAGATCGATGAAGGCGACGAATTCGTTCAGCACGATCTTGGTGCCGAACAGGCCGCCGGCATTGCCCGCCTGCTCCCACGGCACGCCGATCAGATACATGATCGGCTGGAAGATGTAGCCGACGATGGACTGGAAGGTCAGGCCCTCCAGGCCGAACCGCTCGCCGACCCCCGACAGGATACCATTGGCGAGTGCGACGAGGGCGACGAACGCCAGCACCATCGCGCCGACCGCCACCGCCAGCTTCACGCCGGTCTGCGCGCCCTGCCCGGCGGCCATGATGATGTTCGCCGGGCGCTCGCCCTCCTCGAACGTCTCGGCCAGCTCGACTTTCTCCTCGGACGCATCGGCGGGCGCGTCGCTCTGCCCTGCGAGCGGCAGTTCCGGTTCCTTCGCGGGTTCGTCCGGCATGATGATCTTGGCCATCAGGATGCCGCCCGGGGCGGACATGAAGGCCGCGGCGAGCAGATAAGGCAGGGATTCCGGGCCGAGCAGGCTGGCATAGGCCGCCAGGATCGTGCCCGCGACGCCGGCCATGCCGACCACCATCAGGGTAAAAAGCTGCGCCGGAGTCAGCGACGCGAGATAGGGGCGCACGACCAGAGGCGATTCGCTCTGGCCGACGAAAATATTGGCGGCCGAACCCAAAGCTTCGACCCGGCCGACGCCGGTGATCCAGCCGATCGCGCCGCCGACCCAGCGCACGATGATCTGCATGATGCCGAGATAATAGAGGATCGCGACCAAAGCGGCGAAGAAGATGATCACCGGCAGAGCGGCGATGGCGAAGGTGTTGGCGAGCGGGTTGGCCGCGGCCGGGCCGAACAGGAATTCGGTGCCTTTGTTCGCATAGCCCAGCAGGCTGGAAACGCCGTCGGACATGTTCGCGATCGCCTGCCTCCCCCACGGCGTGTAGAGGACCAGCACCGCGATCCCCGCCTGCAGCGCGAAGGCCGCGCCGACCACGCGCAGGCGGATTGCCTTGCGGTTCGACGATAGCGCGAAGGCGATCAACAGGATGACGGCGATGCCGGCGACGCCGATATATTGCATGACTTGAAACCCCCTCCGGCCCGCGCGGACCGGCGCGGGAAAGGGCGGGAGATTGGCCCGGTGGGGACGCGTTGGCAAGCGGCGGCGCGAGGCCACTTCCGTGCGCGCGGAGTTGCGGCTAGCTTCGGCGCATTGGTTCGCTCCGGGAAAGCCCCTCCCCCTTGTGGGGAGNNCCGGCTCGCAAAAGATTCTGTTTCGGCCGCGGACGCGGCCGAACCCCCTCCCAACCCTCCCCACAAGGGGGGAGGGCTAGAAAGGTGTGGCCGCACCCAGGTTAGAGAAGGCCATTCGATGACTCAGCCCGCGCCCGCAAGCTCCCGTTCGCTGTTCGTATTCGTGATGCTGTACGGCGGCATGGCGGTGCTGGCCGGCTTCCTCGCCTTCAAGCAGGTGCAGCTCTGGCCGACGCAACTGGCCGTGGAAGCGGGGATTTTCGCCTTCCTGCTGCTCGTGGTCATTTCGAGCGCGATGGCGCAGATCCATGGCGAACAGGTCGCGAAGAAGCTGGTCTGGTGGGGCTTTCTGCCGCTCGCCATCTCCATCGTCCTGGTGGCGCTGGTGCTGGCCTTGCCCGCCTCGCCCGACATGCTCAGCGGCCGGCCGGGCGCCAATGAAGCGTTCGAGCTGGTGCATGGGCAATTCTGGCGCGTGGTGGCGGCAGGTCCCGTCGCCTACGGCGTCTCGCTGCTGCTGAACGTATGGATTTTCTCGCGGCTGCGCGGCTCGGGGGAGACGGAGACAAAGACGCTGGGGCTGATGGTGCGCGGCGCGATCGCCAGCGCCCTTAGCCAAGCGGTCGATTCGGTGATCTTCATCACGCTGGCTTTCTATGGCGAGTTCGACATTACGAACCTGCTGATCGGCCAGATCATCGCCAAGGTGGCGCTGTCGCTGCTGCTGGTGCCGCCACTGATCTACGCCTTCGTGGCGCTGGGGCGCCGGCTGGACGCCAAGTAAGCAAAAAAAGGGCCACCCCCAGCCCCTCCAGCAAGGGCTGGAGGGGAGTCAGCGCGGCGCATCTTCAAACCACCAAGACTCCCCTCCACGACTTCGTGGAGGGGCAGGGGGTGGTTCTTACTTTCCCTGCGGCGGCGCGGGCGGTGCCTTTGCGGCATTGTTGCCCGCCATGTCGTCGACCGCTTCGAGATCGGGGGCCAGCTGATCGCCCTCGATCGAGCTGTTGACGTCCTCAATCCCCTCCTCCGCGACGACGTTCACCGCATTCGTCACATTGTTGGCGACCGCGCCGCCGCACCCCGCCACGGCGAGCGGAAGACACAGGATGAGAGGGGCAAGGCTGCGCATGACCGGGATTATTGCCGCGTCATTGCCGGGGCGCAATCATTTGCATCCATCGCGGACGTGGTTTCGCCGGGCGCCGCGCCCTAGATAGGCATCATGTTCGATTTCCACCTGAGCGCCGCCGACAAGCCGGACCTGTACCGCCAGCTGATCGAGGCGGCGGACGCGGTCACTGCCGGCGAACCCGATCCGATCGCCAACATGGCGAACCTTTCCGCCTTGCTGTTCGAAGCACTGCCGGATCTCAACTGGGCCGGTTTCTACCGCAATGCCGGCGGCGAACTGGTGCTCGGGCCGTTTCAGGGCAAGGCCGCCTGCATCCGCATCCCGTTCGGCAAGGGCGTGTGTGGCACGGCGGCGGCGAGCCGCGAGGTGCAGCTGGTCGAGGATGTGCATGCTTTCCCCGGCCATATCGCCTGTGACGCGGCCAGCCGCTCGGAGCTGGTCGTGCCGATCGTCCATGACGGCGAACTGATCGGCGTGCTCGACCTGGACAGTCCCCTTCCGGCACGCTTCGATAGCGAAGACGCCGCCTTCTGTGCCGAATTGATACAGCGCCTCTCCGGGCGACTCTCCACGGTGGCGGTGGTCCCGGCCGCGCGTTAAGTTTCTCCTAACCATCCTTGCGAGTCCCGCAGGGCTGGGCCGCGTTTCGCGGTATGAGAAACAGGGAGCGTAAGGCCCATGAAGAAGCTCGCATTGATCGCCGCAGCCGGCATTTTGATGGCCGGCAGCGCGCATGCGCAGGTCGCCGGCCGGGGTCATCCGGGGGGAGGCAATCCGGGCGGCGGGCACACTCCGGGGCCACGTCCGGGCGGCGGCCATGGCGGCGGCTGGAATGGCGGCTGGGGTCATGGCGGCGGCTGGAACGGCGGCTGGAACCAGGGCGGCTGGAGCAATGGCAGCTTCTTCGGCGGCTTCGGCTTCGGCGGCTTCTGGCAGCAGCCGCAATATCATGTGCAGAACTGGCAGCTGTACGGCTTCATCGATCCGGGTCCCCAGCGGCAGTGGATCCGCTATTATGACGACGCCTATCTGGTCGACGGCCGGGGTTATGTGCATGACAGCCGCCGCCGGCTGGACTGGGACCGCTATGGCGAGCGCTGGGCGCGCGACGGCCAGGGCATTCCTTATTATGCCGGCCGCGGCGATTACCGTCCGGGCCGGGGCGAGCATGCCCGCGTCGAGCGGGAGCGGCGCCAGGGCTATGACTGCCGGGGCATGTATGCCTGCGGCGCGGGCTATGACCGGTACGATTATGACGGCCGGGGCGTGCGACGGGACGATCGTTACGACCGGGACGCGCGCTACGACCGGGACGAACGCTATGGCGAGCGCGACGGCCGCTATGACCGCGACGAGCGTTACGAATATGATCGTGACGGTCGCCGGGTGAACGTGATCGTCCGCCGCGAGGGCGGCCAAGGCGGATATGACGCCCGTTATGACGGCGCCTATGCCCGCGACGGCTACAGCTATGGCAGCGGCGCTTACGGCGTCTCCGGCTCCGGCGCTTATGGCCATGGCGGCTATGGCGCGGGCTATGGCGGCTACGGTTATGGCGGCAACGGCACCGTGATCGTCACCGAGACCACCATCACCCCCGGCGAGACGATCGTAACCGAAGAGATTATCGAGGAAGTGATCGAGGAGCGGGCCGTGCGCCACCGCGCCGCGCCGCGCCGTCAGGCGGTCCGCCGCCCGGCTCCGCGTCCGCGCGCGCCGGCGCCCGCGCCGGCTCCGCGCCGGGTCTATCAGCCGAGCGGCGAGCGGGGCTGACCATCCTGAAAGCCCTCTCCCCTCACGGGAGAGGGCTTTTTGTTCAGGCCGTCACCCGGTCCAGCGCTTCCCCGGTCAGCGCCGCGGGCACGATCACCAGCGGACAGGGCAAGCCCCCCGCCGCCGCGCCGCCGAAATGCGCCACCAGCGGCCCGGGCGCGCCGTCGCTCGCCGCCGCGAGCACCAGCACGGAAATATCCTGCCTTTCCTTCAGGAAATCGGTCAGTGCGCGCACCGGCGTGCCCTGCCGCACGGTGATGGACGGGCGGATGCCCGATTCCTCCATCATCTCGCCGGACGCCGCGACCACGCGGGCCTCGGCGCGCAGCCGCGCTTCCTCGGCCATCGCCTCCTGCACCGCGCCCCATTCGACCACTTCCTGGGGCGGAATGATGGCGAGGATCTCGACCGTCCCGCCGGTGGCCGCGGCGCGGCGGGCGGCATAATGGAGCGCGACTTCCGCTTCCTGCGTTTCGTCCATGACGACCAGATATGTCCGCATGTCCGTGGCCCCTGTTGTGCGCCGCGAGGGTGAGGCCAAAGCCGAAGACTGGCAAGCCCGCACTTGACCCTCCCCGCCCGCTGCGGAAAGGGTCGCGCAACGCTTCGTTCCAGAAAGGCGATGTGAGAGATGCCGATCGAACTCAAAATGCCCGCTTTGTCCCCGACAATGGAGGAAGGCACGCTCGCCAAATGGCTGAAGCAGGAAGGCGACACGGTCGCATCCGGCGATGTCATCGCGGAGATCGAGACCGACAAGGCGACGATGGAGTTCGAGGCGATCGACGAAGGCGTGATCGCGAAGATCCTGGTGCCGGAAGGCACGGACGGGGTGAAGGTCGGCACCGTGATCGCGGTCATCGCGGCGGAAGGCGAAGATGCGAGCGCCGCGTCCGCCGCCCCGGCGAAGGCCGAAGCCCCGGCGCCCGCGAAAGAAGAAGCGCCCGCCAAGGCTGAAACGCCTGCTCCGGCTCCGGCTCCGGCGCCCGCCCCTGCCCCGGCCCCTGCCGCCGCATCCGGTGGCGATCGCGTGAAGGCCTCTCCCCTCGCCCGCCGCCTGGCGGAGCAGAAGGGCATCGACCTCGGCTCCATTTCCGGCTCCGGCCCCGGCGGACGCATCGTGAAGGGCGACCTCGACGCCGCTGCGGGCAAACCCGCCAGCGCTGCGCCGCAGGCCGCTGCCGCGCCCGCATCGTCCGCTCCGGCCCCCGCCGCGGCGCCGCAGGCCACTGCCTTTACCTCCGAAACGCCGCACGAGGCGATCAAGCTTTCCAACATGCGCAAGACGATCGCGCGCCGCCTGACCGAGGCGAAGCAGACGATCCCGCACATCTATCTGACCGTCGATATCCGCCTCGACGCCTTGCTGAAGCTGCGCGGCGAGCTGAATGCCGGACTCGCGGCGCGCAACGTGAAGCTGAGCGTCAACGACATGCTGATCAAGGCGCTCGCGGTCGCGCTGACCGATGTGCCGGAATGCAATGTCAGCTTCACGCCGGACAATCTGATCCAGTATTCCAGGGCCGACATCAGCGTCGCCGTGTCGATCCCGAACGGCCTGATCACCCCGATCATCGTGGATGCGGGCAACAAGGCGATGTCGGCGATCAGCAAGGAGATGGCCGAGCTGGCCGGACGCGCCAAGGAAGGCAAATTGCAGCCGCACGAATATCAGGGCGGCACCGCGAGCCTCTCCAACATGGGCATGTTCGGGATCAAGCAGTTCGAAGCGGTGATCAATCCGCCGCAGGGCATGATCATGGCGATCGGCGCGGGCGAGAAGCGCCCCTACGTGATCGACGACGCGCTGCAGATCGCCAGCATCATGAGCGCCACCGGCAGCTTCGACCATCGTGCCATCGACGGCGCCGACGGCGCGCGGCTGATGAAGCGCTTCAAGGAACTGGTGGAAAGCCCGCTGGGCATGATCGCCTGAGACGAGCGACCAATTGGGAGAGTGAGATGCGTATCACGATCGGCCTGCTGGCCCTGACCGCGCTGGCGGCGTGCGGCGGCACCAAGAGTGCGAACGACAGCGCCAATGGCGCGGCGCCCGCCAATGCCACGGCTGCCGCCGACGCCGCCAACACCGCCGCGGGCGCCCCGGCCGACAACAGCGCGTCAGCCAATCTGGCCGCCGGCGGCAGCCCGATCACGCCGCGCCCGGTGCTGGTCGGCATCGACGCCGAACTGGACAAATGCCCGTCGCTGGGCCGCTTCAGCGGTACCCGCCCGATCACCGTCCGCGCCGCGCCGAACGCGGCGGCGGGTGACGCCGGCACGCTCAATCGCCCCGTCAACGTCGCCATCTGCGACCAGGACGACCGCTCGCAGCCGCAGGCCGGCTGGTACGCGATCGTCTATCCGGCGACCGGCGAGGAACTGGACGGCTGCGGCCTGGGCGGCACTTCGGCCGGCAATGGCGGTGTGGCCTATGCGGGTCCGTGCCGCAGCGGCTGGGTGCGGTCCACGGACATCGAGGTGATTGCGGGGTGAGCGTTTGACGGCCGCGGCTTTTTCTCACCCCTCTCCCGGCACGGGAGAGGGAGGGGCCCGCGCGGCGCCAGCCGCGTGGGAGGGTGAGGGTCGCCGCCCTGTTTCACTGACCGACCTGCAAGCCCGTGCGAGATGGATGCGCGCGCACCCGACCGAGGCGGAAAAGCGGCTTTGGTCGATGCTGCGGAACGGCGCGATTGCTGGTCTTCGCTTTCGGCGGCAGCAGATCGTGTTTCCCTACATCGTCGATTTCATCTGCTTGCCCGCGAGGCTGATCGTCGAGGCGGACGGCTCGCAGCATGTCGACAATCGCGACGATGAGCGCCGCGATGCTTATTTGGGTCAGCGCGGTTTCCGTGTGCTCCGCTTCTGGAACAATGATGTGCTGGCGCGATCTGACAATGTTGCAGACGCGATCTTCGCCGCTTTGAACGACCCTCACCCTCCCACCGCTTCGCGGCGGGCCCCTCCCTCTCCCTTGCAGGGAGAGGGGCTGATTGGAGCTTCCCATGTCTGAAACTTACGACCTCATCGTCCTCGGCTCCGGACCCGGCGGCTATGTCGCGGCGATCCGCGCGGCGCAGCTGGGGCTGAAGACGGCGATCGTCGAGCGGGAGAATCTGGGGGGGATCTGCCTCAACTGGGGCTGCATCCCGACCAAGGCTTTGCTGCGCTCGGCGGAAATCTACCATTATATGCAGCACGCCAAGGATTACGGCCTCGCCGCGGAGAAGATCAGCGCGGATATCGACGCGGTGGTGAAGCGTTCGCGCGGGGTGGCCAAGCAGCTCAATCAGGGCGTCACGCACCTGATGAAGAAGAACAAGATCGCCGTGCATATGGGCGACGGCAAGCTGACCGGTAAAGGCAAGCTCACCGTCACGAAGGACGGCAAGAGTGAGGAGCTGACCGCCAAGAACATCATCGTCGCCACCGGCGCACGGGCGCGCGACCTGCCCTTCGCCAAGGCGGACGGCAAGCGCATCTGGACCTATCGCCATGCGATGGTCCCGGCCGAAATGCCGACGAAATTGCTGGTCATCGGCTCCGGCGCGATCGGGATCGAATTCGCCAGCTTCTACAACGATATGGGCGCCGAGGTGACGGTCGTGGAAATGCTCGACCGGATCGTGCCGGTCGAGGATGCGGACGTCTCCGCTTTCCTGGAGAAAGCGCTGAAGAAGCAGGGCATGACGATCATGACCGGCGCGGGCGTCGAGAAGATCGAGACCAATGCGTCGGGCGTGAAGACCAGCATCAAGGGCAAGGACGGCAAGGTCGTGACCGGCGATTACAGCCACGTCATCGTCGCCATCGGCATCGTGCCGAACACGGAAGAAATCGGCCTGGAAGCGCTGGGAGTGAAGACCGAGCGCGGCCACATCGTTACCGACGGAACCTGCAAGACCAATGTCGACGGTCTCTACGCGATCGGCGACGTCACCGCGCCGCCCTGGCTCGCGCACAAAGCGAGCCACGAGGGCGTGATCGCGGTCGAGGCGATTGCGGGCAAGCATCCGCACGCCATGGATCCGCTGAACATCCCCGGCTGCACCTATTGCCACCCGCAGATCGCGTCGGTCGGCCTGACCGAGGCGAAGGCCAAGGAAGCGGGCTATGAGGTGAAGGCCGGCACCTTCCCCTTCATCGGCAACGGCAAGGCGATCGCGCTGGGCGAGGCGGAAGGCTTCATCAAGACCGTGTTCGACGCGAAGACCGGAGAGCTCTTAGGCGCGCACATGATCGGCGCGGAAGTGACCGAACTGATCCAGGGCTATGCGGTCGGCAAGACGCTGGAAACGACCGAGGCGGAATTGATGAACACCGTCTTCCCGCACCCGACGCTGAGCGAGATGATGCACGAGAGCGTGCTCGCCGCATACGGGCGGCAGTTGCATATGTAGGGCAAAAAGGAAGGGCGGCCCCGCGGGACCGCCCTTCGCGATTCAATAGTCGATGACCGGCTTAGCGCGGCGTGCTGCCGTCCGGGGCGAGGCCCTGGTTGCGCAGCCCGCCGAGCACGTCAGCTTCGACCGTGGCGTTGTAGGCGGCGACCGTGCTGATCACCCGGCCTTCGCCGTCCAGCAGTTCCGCCTCGCGACCCGAGCCGATCGGCGCCAGCCGGATATAGGCCGGGGCCGGCGTCAGCCGGTTCGACGCGCCGTTGGCGCCGTCGACGATGCCGCCGATCAGGCCGCCCGCGATCAGATTGCCGGCAACCGCGCCGCCAAGCTTGCTCTGCAGATAGAGATGCGCGGTCTCGTAGCCAGCGAGCTCGTACGTCGCCATCGAATCATGCGCGCGACGCATCTGGATCCGGCACGGCGTGACGCAGGTGCCGCCCTGCGAGATGCGGATGGTGGCGCCCGCGGGATCCGAATTGAATTCGACCCCCTGGTGAACACCGTTCATCACGGTGGCGCAACCGCCCAGACCAGCGCCAGACACAATCATGGCGCAGGCAAGAATTACCTTCTTCATTTCTATATTACCCCCTGTCGACAGGACGCCGACGAGTTGAGACTAACCATTTGAAAAAGACAGACAAGGGAGAAGTTATTCGAGCGGGAAGAGAGGTTTTGATCTTTCCGGTGGCGAAACGAGACCCTTCTCCAGCTAATCCAGACTCACCTTCCCTCGCGCCTGCTTCACGGTCCCCCGGCTCTTCTTCGCGTCCACGCGCTTGGCCTTCGCCGCCTTGCTCGGCTTGGTCGGTTTGCGCTTTGCCTTTCGCAGGTGCGCCTTTTCGATGAGGTCGGTCAGGCGCGCGCGGGCGTCGATGCGGTTCGCCTCCTGCGTGCGGTGGCTGCGGGCGGTGATGACGATTTCGCCGCCCGCCGTCAGCCGCGAGCCGGCCAGTTCCTTCAGGCGATGATAGACATCGGGCGCGAGACCGAGCGCGAAGATGTTGCAGCGCAGCTGGCAAGCGGTCGCGACCTTGTTGACGTTTTGGCCGCCCGGACCGCTCGCGGCGAGAAAGGTTTCGCTCAGCGCCTCTTCCGGCAGCTCATATGGCATCGCGGAAGCCGGCATTGGCGAAGCTGACCGGCAGCGGCGCTACGGCCGCGACCGGCTCCTTGCCCTCCCGGTCGAGCCCGAGCGAAGCGGCATGGAGCAGCATCCTGAACTGCGAGGGACGGCCATAGACCGGGTCGCCGAGGATCGGCACGCCGATGCCGGAGGCGGCATGGACGCGCAACTGATGGGTGCGGCCCGTCGTGGGCGTGAAGCGCACCAGCGCCCGGCCATTGGCCTCTCCCACCACCGCCCAGTCCGTCACCGCGCCTTTGCCGGCGGCATCCGGCACCATCCGCCAGCCGGCCTCGCGGCTGCTGACCTTCTTCAGCGCCAGTTCGACCCGGCCTTCCGCCTCACCCGGCACGCCGTCGAGCACGGCGAGGTAGGTCTTGCGCACCACGCCCGCCTCGAACGCCGTCGCGAACTTCTTGTGCGCCTTCGGATTGCGGGCGAGCAGCAGGCAGCCAGACGTGTCGCGATCGAGCCGATGCACAGCCAGAGGCAGACGCCGGAAGCCGAAACGCAGATCGTCCAGCTCATCGTTCAGGCTCGGCGATCCGTCGCGCGGCGGATCGACCGCCAGGCCCGCGGGCTTGTCGATCACGATCGCTTCGCCGTCGATAAAGAGGACGCGGTCCGTCAGCATGACGCCGCCACTCGCATTTGTGAGTCTTCCGGGCAACAGGGCGGTTCAAAACGTTAACGCCCCTGTCAGAGTCGAACTCGTTTACCCCGCTTAACCTCGAATTAACCTTTTGCCTTCACTTCCAGCATAGTTAATTTTTCGGCGAACCGCGCCTGGGAAGGGCTGCGCGCGACGTGGAAGGGGCAATTCGATGCGGGTGCTACTGATCGAAGACGAGCCGACGACGGCCAAAGCCATCGAGCTTATGCTCACCAATGAGGGCTTTAACGTCTACACGACGGATCTGGGCGAAGAGGGTTTGGACCTCGGCAAGCTCTATGATTACGACATCATCTGTCTGGACCTGAACCTGCCGGACATGCACGGCTATGACGTGCTGAAGAAGCTGCGCACCGCCAAGGTCGCGACGCCGGTGCTGATCCTGTCGGGCATGGCCGAGATGGACTCCAAGGTCCGCTCCTTCGGCTTCGGCGCCGACGATTATGTCACCAAGCCTTTCCATCGCGACGAACTGGTCGCGCGCATCCACGCCATCGTCCGCCGCTCGAAGGGCCACAGCCAGTCGGTGATCCGCACCGGCAAGCTCGCGGTGAACCTCGACGCGAAGACGGTCGAAGTGGACGGCAGCCGCGTCCACCTGACCGGCAAGGAATATGCGATGCTGGAGCTGCTTTCGCTCCGCAAGGGCACGACGCTCACCAAGGAAATGTTCCTGAACCACCTTTATGGCGGCATGGACGAGCCGGAGTTGAAGATCATCGACGTCTTCATCTGCAAGCTTCGCAAGAAGCTCAGCCTGGCCTGTCAGGGCGAGAATTATATCGAGACCGTCTGGGGCCGCGGCTACGTGCTGCGCGATCCGGAAGAGGATCAGCAGGCGCAGGTCGCCTGACGCGGACAATCATCGGGGTAAGAAAAGCCGCTCGGGGAAACCCGGGCGGTTTTCGTTTGGGCTCGCTTTAACCCTCTTCTGTTAGGGCTTCTGCCGATGCTGCGCACCCTCACCCTCTCCACCCTTTTCCCGAACGCGCATCAGCCGCGGCTGGGGCTGTTCGTGGAGCGGCAGACGCAGGGGCTGGCGGCGCGCGACGGTGTCGAGGTGCGCGTCGTCGCGCCGGTGGGATTGCCGGTCTGGCCGCTTTCGCACCACCCGCACTACCGGCCGCTGACGGCGCTGCCGAAGCGCGAGGTGTGGAACGGGTTGGACGTCCATCGCCCCCGCTTCCGGGTCTGGCCGAAATTCAATCGCGGCGCGGGGCGGGCGGTGGCGCGCGCCGTCCTGCCATTGCTGAAAGAGCTTCGCCGCGATTTCCCGTTCGACGTGATCGACGCGGAATTTTTCTGGCCGGACGGCGTGGCCGCGATGCATCTCGCACATGCGCTCGGCGTGCCCTTCTCGGTCAAGGCGCGGGGCAGCGACATCTATCATTGGGGCGATGTGCCGGGGATCGGCGAGCAGGTCCGCGCGGCGGCGGAGGCGGCGGACGGGCTGCTCGCCGTCAGCCAGTCACTGAAGGACGAGATGGTCGCGCGCGGCATGCCGGGCGCGAAGATCCGGGTGCATCATACCGGCGTCGATCTGGGCCTCTACCGGCCGATCGACCGGGCGGCGGCGAAGGCGGCGCTTGGCGCCGAGGGGCCGTTGCTGGTGACTGTCGGCGGGCTGATCGAGCGCAAGGGACAGGCGTTCGCGATCGACGCGCTCGCTGCCTTACCCGACGCCACTTTGCTGATCGTCGGCGATGGGCCGGATCGCGCGGCGCTGGAGCAACGCGCGGCACCTTTGGGCAAGCGCGTCCGCTTCCTGGGTTCACAGGCGCCCGCAGAGGTCGCGCATCTGCTTGGCGCGGCGGACGTGATGTTGCTGCCGACGCGGGCGGAAGGGATCGCCAATGTCTGGGTCGAGGCGCTCGCCTGCGGTACGCCGGTCGTGACCTGCGAGGCCGGGGGCGCGCGGGATGTGATCGACAGGGCCGAAGCGGGGCGGATTGCGGCGCGAGACGCGCAGGCACTGGCCGCGGCGGTACGCGAAGTGCTGGCCAATCCGCCCGAGCCTGACGCGGTTCGCAAGGCGGCCGAGCGGTTCAGCTGGGAGCGCAATGCCGGCGAGTTGCACGCGCATCTCGCCGGGCTGGCAGGCTAGAGCGGCAGCAGGGCCGCGGCGATCCAGCGCTCTTCGGCGCGCAGCACGGCCCAGGTGCGGGCGGCGGCGCGGCTGTCCATGGCTTCGACGCCGATCCCCTGCCCTTCCAGCGCGCGGATGAAGGCGAGCGGCGGGCGCGCCAGAGACGGACCGGTGCCGAGCAAAAGAAATTCCGGTGGCCGTTCCAGCGCTAGCGCGGCGGCGACATGCCCCGGCGTCAGGTCCGTCAGCGCAGGCGCATCCCAAGCCGATGCCCATTCCGGCGTCAGCAGCAGGGCCGCATGATCGCCCTCGTCGAGCCGGAAGCGGCCGCTGGCGGTAAAGCCCCGGACCATCGGCCCGGCGCCTCGCGCGGGATCAAACCTGGGCGCCATCCTCGGCCTTGCGCGCGGACACACGTTCGGCGCCGCCGACAGTCGTCTTCGGCACGAAGCTGTCGCTGTTCACGCCAAGCGGCACGAGCAGGAAGCGGGCGACATAGACGGACGAATAGGTGCCGATGATCACGCCGGCGAAAATGCCGATGGTCAGATCGTAGATCACGTCCGGGCCGAAGATCAGCAGCGCCAGGATGGCGAGCATCACCGAGGTGTTGGTGTTGATCGTCCGTGCCAGCGTCTCGTTGACCGAGAGATTGAGCAAAGGCTCGATCTCCATCTTTCGGTATTTTCGCAAATTCTCGCGTATTCGGTCGTACACCACGACCGTATCGTTCAGCGAGAAGCCGATCAGGGTCAGCAGGGCCGCGACCGCGTTCAGGCTGAACTCGATCTGCGTCATCGCATAGAAGCCGGTCACGATGGTGAGATCGTGGACCAGACTGACCAGCGCGCCGACGCCGAACTGCCATTCGAAGCGTATCCAGATATAGGCCGAGATGCCCAGCATCGCGAGCAGCAGCGCCAGGCCGCCATCCCACGCCAGTTCGTTCGACACCTTGCCCGACACGGTCTCGACCGATTCGATCCGCGAGCCGGCATAGTTGGAGGTGATCTCCTGCCGGACCGCGGTTGCCGCGGCATTGGCCGATTCCTCGGTCGCATCGTCCGGCAGCGGAATGCGGATCGAGATCTCGCGCTCCGAGCCGGATTGCTGGATCACCGGCTCGCCGACATCGAGCGCACCGATCCGGCTGCGCAATTCGTCGAGCTGCGGCGGCTCCTGGAAGGTCGCGCGGATGCTCCGGCCGCCGACGAAATCGACGCCCAGATTGAGGCCGCGCGTGGTGATGAAGAAGATCGACGCCCCGATCATCAGGATCGAGAAGATGATCGCGAAATTCCGCCAGCGGAGGAAATCGATATTCGTATTGTCGGGGACGAGCTTCAGCAGCCGCATGATATTTCCTTAAAGCACCAGCGACTTGGGCCGCCGGCGGCGCACCCAGATGGACACCCACAGACGCGCGACGGTAATCGCGGTGAAGGCCGAGGTGATGATCCCGATCACCAGCACGACCGCGAAGCCGCGGACGGGGCCGGAGCCGAACTGGAACATCAAAGCGCCGGCAATGGCGTTGGTGACGTTCGCGTCGAGAATCGCGGTGCTGGCTTCCTTCCAGCCCGTGTCGATCGAATCGAGCACCGTGCGGCCTCGTCGCAATTCCTCGCGGATGCGTTCGTTGATGATGATATTCGCGTCCACCGCCGCGCCGATCGTCAGCACGAAGCCGGCAATGCCTGGCAGCGTCAGCGTGGCGTTGAACAAGGCCATCCAGCCCAGGATCAGGAACACGTTCAGGACCAAGGCGGTAACCGCGAACAGGCCGAAGCCGCCATAAGTGAGCAGCATGAAGCCGATGACCAGCACCGCGCCGATGATCGTGGCCAGCACGCCCAATTCGATTGAATCGCGGCCCAGTTCCGGGCTGACCGTGCGCTCGTCCACCACCTTCAACTCGACCGGCAGGCGACCCGAGCGCAGCGAGATGGCCAGTTCGTTGGCGCTTTCCACCGTGAAGTTGCCGGCAATGCTCGCCTGTCCGCCCAGGATCGGTTCGTTGATCACCGGCGCCGACAGGACGGTGCCGTCGAGCACGATGGCGAACAATTTGCGGACATTCTCGCGCGTATGCTTGGCGAAGCGGGTGCCGCCGTTCGAATCGAAGGTAATCGAAACGTCGGGCTGGCCCTGCTGATTGAAGCTTTGCTGGGCGCGAACGATCTGGTCGCCGGTAATGATGGCGCGGCGCTGCACCGCGATGCGACCACCATCGGCCATCGGCAGGATCTGCAGGCCGGGAGGGGCCCGGCCCGAGGCCAGCACTTCGGCCGACGGCTGCTCGTCTGGCACCGCCTTGAATTCGAGGCGGGCAGTGCGGCCGATCAGCGACTTGATCTGCTCGGGATTCTGGACGCCCGGCACCTGGACAAGGATGCGGTCGGATCCCTCGCGAATGATGGTCGGCTCGAGCGTGCCGAGCGAATTGATGCGCCGGTCGATGACGTCACGTGCAGCGGCCATCGCATTGTCCACCGCTTCGGACTGGCCGGCGGCGGTCGGACGCATGACGATCCGGTTCGGCTCCGGCCGGGCGACATCCCATTGCGTCGCCGTGCCGACCATGCCGGCACCGGACTGGGCGCGCGCGATCTGCAGCGCCTGATCGGCCTGGTCGGGATTGCCGACGGTGAAGGACAGCTGATTCTCCGCGGTCGAGACGTCGGCAATGTCGATATTCACGCGCCGCGTCTCGGTGCGCATCAAATCCTCGATCGTCTCGAGCCGCTGCCGCGCGAGCGAACTCGTATCCGCTTCGAGCAGCAACTGGCTGCCGCCGGCGAGATCGAGGCCCATATTGACGTGCGGTTTGGCCCAGTTCGGCCAATTCTCGGTAACGTGCGGCGGCAGGAGGCTCGGAATGCTGAGCAGCACGCCGAACATGCAGACTGCCGTGATCAGCCAGACCTGCAGACGCGAAAAGTTCAGCATCGCCCGGTCAGTCGTTCGCGGGCTTGACGCCGCCCTGGCGGACCTCGGCGAGCATGCCCTTGACCACCTTCACGCGGACGTTGGGGGCCAGCTCGACCTCGACCTCGGTCTCGTCGACCTTGGTAACCTTGCCGATCAGCCCGCCGGAGGTGACGACGGTGTCGTTGCGCTTCACCGCCGCGAGCATGGATTGATGCGATTTCATGCGCTTCTGCTGCGGACGAATCAGCAGGAAATAGAAGATCACGAAGATGATCAGCATCGGTGCGAGGCTGAGGAAGAGGTTTCCACCCCCTCCGGCGGCGGCACCGGCATCGGCGGCGTAAGCGGGCGTGATGAACATCGTTTCCTACTTGATGGGAGTGGGCGGCAAGCGCGCAAGATGCCGCTCGCCCCGGAAAGCGGACGCGGTTATCATGGGGTGCGCCGCTTGCCAAGGCAAGGCGGCCCCAGATCGGGATCGGGGCAATCTGTCCCAGCTTGCCCCGCAAATCCTGATCTGTTTTATGGTGCGACCCTGACTCACCGATCGCAGAGCGATCGGATCAGGGTGGGTGCGTTTACAGTCGCAATAGGAGACTGACGCATGATCATCGTCAAGGGAGAAGCGCGCTTCGGCGAAGGCGAGATCGAGCGCCTGCGCGAACCGCTCAATGCGTGGATCGAGGAGGTGAGGCAGCGGGACGGATGCCTGTCCTATTGCTATTCGGTGGACATGGGCGATCCCAACGTTTTGCACATCAGCCACAGCTGGCGGGACGAGGCCGCGATCGACGCGCACATGGCGGAGCTGGGGCCGTTGATGCAGGTGATCGCCGGGGCCGAGATGCCGGCGCTGCTGGCCAATGCCTATGAGGCGCGCTTCCTGAAAACGCTGATGGGGGAATGAGGCGCGCGTTCAGCGCTTGCCGAGAATGATCAGGGTCGAGGTGCCGTGCGAGAGCAATTTGCCGCGCTCGTCGCGCAGATAGGCTTCGGCGGTGGCGATCTGGCGGCCGCGGCTGACCACCCTGCCCTCGCAACGGACCACGCCTTCGGACGGCACCGGCCGCACGAAATTCGCCTTCGTCTCGACCGTGGTATAGCCCACACCCGCGTCCAGCTCGGTATGAACGGCGCAGCCGGTGGCGCTGTCGATCAGGGTCAGCGCGAAACCGCCGTGAATGCCGCCCAGCGGATTGAACAAATGCGGCCCCGGCCGCCCTTCGAACACCACCCGCCCCGGCTCGATCTCGGTGAGCAATATGCCCATCGCCTGCGAAATGGGCGGCGCGGGCAATTCCTTGCGGATCATCGCGCGCAGCAATTCGATGCCGCTCAAAGTCTCGAACGCCTCGCGCTGCGCCAGCCCGAACTGGATGTCGTCGGCCATATCGGCTCCACTTGGTTGCAATATGCAACTATTATTGGAGCGTGGGGCAAGTCAAGCGCTCGCCTTGCCTTCCCCGGACGGCGGGCCTAGATGCGCCGCTTCAGGCTCCCGCCGAAGCGATGCTTCGTCGGGGTTTCGGGTCGGAGCGTAGCGCAGCCTGGTAGCGCATCACACTGGGGGTGTGGGGGTCGCAGGTTCGAATCCTGTCGCTCCGACCAATTTTTCCTTCTCATTGTCCCGCCGCTCGCCGCGCAGCAATTTGCCGTAGAGCCAGCCGAGGACGATCAGCGACACGCCCAGCCCGACGAAGGACAGGATGCGCAGCACCCCGTCCAGCGCGGAGGCGTCGATCAGGAACAATTTCACCACCGTCACCGTCAGCAGGGTCAGGCCGGCGATGCGGAAGGCAAGGTCGTGCAGCGCCATGCCCGCGCCGATCAGGGCGATGGACAGGACCATCCAGGCGATGGACAGGCCGTCCGACGGCACCAGATCGATCGCGGCGAAGGCGAGCAGAGCGGCGGCGGTGAGCGCGGGCAGCAAAGCGAGGAAATCGAGCGCGACGGCATAGTGAATCTGGCGGCGGCGGATGAAGACGAGCGCCACCGGCCCGGCCGCGAGCAAGGCCAGCAGCGCGCCCCAGTTCATGTCGCTCATCAGACCCGGATAGCTCCAGCGCAGCACCAAGGCGGGCGCGGCGAAGCCGACCGCCGAGAGCGCCGCCCACAAGCCGCTTCTCCACTCAACCGCGATGATCAGGCTGCCCAGCCCGAACAGCAGGATCATGCCCGTCGCCGCCGACGCGACGCCGGCCTCGTCATGGATCAGGATGCGGACCGGGATCAGCAGCACGCCAAGCAGCAGCACGTAGAAGGGCACGGCCGGGACATGCTCCCTGAGCCGCGTGATCGCGATCGCGCCCGCCGCAATGACGGCATAGGCCAGCCAGCCCCAGGTCTCGACATCGTCCCGCGCGGTCAGGATCATCACGATGGTCGCGGCGATGGCGACCGGCTGGATCCAGGTGAGCGAGGTGCCGGCGGGCTTCAGCAGCCCGGCGATGATGCCGAGCGCGGCCGCGAACCAGCCGGCGGCGATGGCGTCGCCCGGATCGGGCTGGAAGATGAAGAAAGCGGTCCAGGCGAAGCTCGCCAGCACCGCAACCCCGGCCAGCCAGCCCCAGCCGCGCCGCCAGGCGATGTAGAAAACGGCGATGTTCAGCAGCGCAATATAGGCGAGCAAGCCCAAGGCCCCCGTATCCGGATCGCCGACCAGAGCGGGGGTCAGGAAACCGCCGATCAGGCCCAGGGCGGCGGTGCCGATGCCGTGGCGGAAGGACAGGCCCAATGCCGCGACAGTGATCGCCAGCATCAGCAGGGACGCGGTGTTGATGCCGAAGAAGCCATACAGCCAGTAGGAGCCGTAGACGGTGGCGTAGAGGACGGCGAGGCCGGTGCCGACGAGCGCCTGCGACACGCGAATGTCGGCGGCGAGGCGTGGCGATCGGCGCGCATATTCGCCCGCCGCCAGCAGGGTCAGGCCGAACAGACCGGCGGCGATCATCCGCATTTCCGGCGTGATCAGGCCGATCTCGATCGAATAATTGATCAGGAAGATCGCGGCCACGAACAAAGCCGCGCCGCCCACCCAGATCAGCAGCCGCCCGCCGACGAGATTTTCGAAGAAATTGGCGAAGGAAGCCGGTTCCGGCGCGGGCGCGCCGTCCTCAGCCTCCCCCGGCTTGCGGGGACGGGCGATCCCGGCCGCGTCGAGCCTTTCCTCCAGCCGCCGCAGACCGACCTGCAAACGCATCGCCACCGCGAAGAAAGCGGCAAGGCCGACCAGCACGAGGGCGAGGAGAAAATCGGTCACTGTCCGTGCCTTAGCCGCTCGCCATGCGAGTGTCATTGGAAAGCGGGGCGATCCTCACCTACGTAGAATGCGAAACCGGGAGTTAGGGTCCAATGGAAAGCTGGCACGGCACGACGATCATCGGTGTGCGCAAGAATGGCAAAGCGGTGATTGCGGGCGACGGGCAGGTGTCGCTGCAATCGACGGTGATCAAGCCGAATGCGCGCAAGGTCCGCCGGCTGGGCGCGGACGGCAAGGTGATCGCCGGCTTCGCGGGCGCGACCGCCGACGCCTTCACCCTGTTCGAGCGGCTGGAGCGCAAGCTGGAGCAGCATCACGGCCAATTGATGCGCGCCGCGGTCGAGCTCGCCAAGGACTGGCGGACCGACAAATATCTGCGCAACCTGGAGGCGATGATGATCGTCGCCGACAAGGACGTGACCCTGATCCTCACCGGCAATGGCGACGTGCTGGAGCCTGCGGCGGGCGTCGCGGCGATCGGCTCGGGCGGCAATTTCGCCCTGGCCGCCGCCACCGCCATCTTCGACTATGAGGAGGAGGCGGAGACGATCGCACGCAAGGCGATGAAGATCGCGGCGGATATCTGCGTCTACACGAACGATCAGCTCACCGTGGAAGCGATCGAGAACGCGGCCTGACCGCGCGGCAGGCCGGGGGCATGAGCGACGAAGTCATTGCGGGTTATAGCGCGGCCGCGCCCGGCCTGATCGCGCGCTACGACGCGATTTCGGTCGAGGAGATGTTCGCGCCGGTAGCGGACCTCCTGCCGTCGGCGCCGAGCCGGATCGCCGATATCGGCGCGGGCACCGGCCGAGATGCGGCCTGGCTGGCGAGCCTCGGTCACAGTGTCACGGCGGTCGAGCCTGTCGCGGCGCTGCGCGAGGCGGGCCAGACGCTTCACCCCGACCCCGGCATATGCTGGGTCGATTCTCGCCTCCCCGATCTGGCGGCGCTCGCCGGCGACGAGGCCGGCTTCGACCTCGTCCAGCTGATCGGCGTCTGGCAGCATCTCGACGACGGCCAGCGCGACAGCGCGATCCGCCGCCTCGCCGACTTGATCGCACCGGGCGGCAGGCTGATCCTGTCCTATCGCCACGGCCCCGCTTCGCCGGGGCGGCCCGTCCATGCCGGCACGGTCGAGCATACGATCGACGGCGCCGCCGCGAACGCTCTCACCTTGCTTCGCCGCCGCGCCGCGGACTCGGTTCAAGCGGTCAATCGCGCTGCGGGGGTTCACTGGACCTGGCTCGTTTTCGAGCGGGTCTGAACCCGGGTTCCGCTCGACTTCACATCGGGCGAACGGATAGTGTCGGGCGATGAAGGGATCATTCGATCGCCGCCTGTTTCTGGGAGCCGGAGCGGCCACTCTGGCTCTTCCCGCCTGCTCGGCGCGCCAGATGCGTCCAGCCGTTACGCCGGCCGCTCCAGCCAGCTGCCTCCCCAAGGTCGATGCCCAGCCTTCCCGCCTGATCCGCGCCGTTGCCGGACTTCGCCCCTATCGCGCCTCCGGCTTCGTCGTGCGCGAGGAGGCGCTCGGTACAAAGCGGGTAGTCCACAATTACGGCCATGGCGGCGCGGGCATCACCCTGAGCTGGGGCACGTCACGGCTGGCGGCCGACATCGGCCTGCGCGGTCATAGCGGCCCGGTCGCGGTGCTGGGCGCGGGGGTGATGGGGCTGACGACCGCGCGGCTGATGCAGGAGGCGGGTTTCCCCGTCACCATCTACACGAAGGCGCTGCCGCCCGACACGACCTCCAACATTGCGGGCGGCCAGTGGAGCCCGTTCGGCCATTATCGCGACAGCGCCGTCACGCCGGAATGGCGCGTGCAGTTCGCGGCCGCGCTCGCCTACAGCTGGCGGCGCTTCCAGATCATGGTCGGCGAGGATTATGGCGTGCGCTGGCTGCCCACCTACGTCGATGCGCCGGTGGAGGATGATGACGGGCCTTCGCCGATGGCAGCCTATCATCCCGGCGGACGCATTCTCGGCCCCGGCGAGCATCCCTTCGCCCGCGACCGCATCTTCCGGTTCGAGACGATGTATGTCGAAACGGGCCGCTTCCTGCGCCAGCTGACGCGCGATGTGCTGGCGGCTGGCGGTATTGTTCAGGTTCGCGAGTTCGGGACGCGGGCGGACATTGCGACGCTGCCGGAAAGCCTGGTCTTCAACTGCACCGGCCTCGGCTCGCACAGCCTGTTCGGCGACACCGAACTGGTTCCGATCCGCGGCCAGCTCGCCGTCCTGCTGCCGCAGCCGGAGATACTTTACGCCTTCACCGGCGACGCGGGTTACATGTTTCCGCGCCCCGACGGCATCCTGATCGGCGGCACGTTCGAGCGCGGCGAATGGGACGCGACGCCGCAGCCGGACGCCATTGCCCGCATCATCGCGAACCATCGGCGGATCATGGCCGGCTGGCGCTGTGCTTGAACGCCGGCCTGTGCCGTCACATCTAGCGGACGATATGGCAGACACGATCGCCCCCGCGGCCCTCACCTCCCCCCGCAACGATGCTTTGACCCCGAAGGCGGTGGTCGCGGCTCTGGACGCTCACATTATCGGTCAGGACGATGCCAAGCGCGCCGTCGCGGTCGCGCTGCGCAATCGCTGGCGTCGGCAGCAATTGCCCGAGGGGCTGCGCGACGAGGTTACGCCCAAGAACATTTTGATGATCGGCCCGACCGGCTGCGGGAAGACCGAGATTTCGCGGCGTCTGGCCAAGCTGGCCGACGCGCCGTTCGTGAAGGTCGAGGCGACCAAGTTCACCGAAGTCGGCTATGTCGGCCGCGACGTCGAGCAGATCGCCCGCGATTTGGCCGAGGAAGCGGTACGGCTCGAGCGCGAGCGCCGCCGCGTGGCGGTGAAGGAAGCGGCCGAGGAAGCGGCGGTCGAGCGGCTGCTGGACGCGCTGACCGGCAAGGAAGCGAGCGAGGCAACGCGCGAGAGCTTCCGCCGCATGGGCCGCGAGGGCCATCTCGACGAGCGCGAGGTCGAGGTCGAGGTCGCGGACCAGCCGAACACGCCGTTCGAGATTCCCGGCATGGGCGGCCAGGTGGGCATGATCAATCTGAGCGACATGCTCGGCAAGGCGATGGGCGGCCCACCGAAGAAAAAGCGCAAGCTGAAGGTGAAGGAAGCGCTCGCCAAATTGGTCGAGGAAGAGAGCGACAAGCGGCTCGACATGGACGATGTGAACCGCGTGGCGCTGAAGGACGCGGAGGCGAACGGCATCGTCTTCCTGGACGAGATCGACAAGATCGCGGTCAGCGACGTGCGCGGGGGTTCAGTTTCCCGCGAAGGCGTGCAGCGCGATCTGCTGCCCCTGATCGAGGGCACAACGGTCTCGACGAAATACGGCCCGATGAAGACGGACCATATCCTGTTCATCGCCAGCGGCGCCTTCCACGTGGCCAAGCCGAGCGATTTGCTGCCCGAATTACAGGGGCGTCTGCCGATCCGCGTCGAGCTGAAGGCGCTGACCGAGGAGGATTTCGTCCGCATCCTCTCCGACACGCGCGCCAGCCTGACCGAGCAATATCGCGCGCTGCTGAAGACCGAGGGGGTCGAGATCGAGTTCACCGCCGAGGGCATCGCAGCGCTCGCCCGCATCGCGGCCGAGGTGAATGGCGAGATCGAGAATATCGGGGCGCGGCGGCTCCAGACGGTGATGGAGAAATTGCTCGAAACGGTCAGCTTCGAGGCCGAGGATCGCGGCGGCGAGACGATTCTCGTGGACGCGGCCTATGTCGAGCAGCAGCTCAGCGCGATCGCGCGGAACAGCGACCTCAGCAAATACGTGCTTTGATCTGAATCAATTCGATTCAACCCTGAATCGGCTCGCACAGTCGCAGCCGTTGCGACCGGAACCGCACCTGCCACGTTAGTTCTCCATGTGATCGTGTTTAGACGTAAGTCATGGAGAAATAAGGTGAAACTCACTCGCACCCTGCTCGCCGCAGTCGCGGTCTCGGCCTTCGCTGTTCCGGCGGCGGCACAGGATCCGGCTGCTCCGGCGGCGACTCCGCCGGTCGCTCCAGCGACCACGGCGCCGGCCGAACAGCCGATGATCCCGCCGGCGAATCCGACGGCAACCGATGCTCCGGCCCAGCCGGGACCGATGGCTGACCCGGTCCAGCAGCCGACCACGCAGACCGCTCCCGCGGCGCCGGCCCAGGCGGCAACGGCCACGTCGACGCCGATTCCGGCCACCGCGGCCGATCTGGTTGCGGGCGCGCAGGTCCTCGACCAGCAGGGCCAGCCGGTCGGGACGATCGAAACGGCTGATGCGACCGGCGCGGTGGTGTCCACCGGCAATGCCCGCGGCCGCCTGAACCTCGACGCTTTCTACAAGAATGAGCGCGGCCTGCTGATCGGCTATAGCCGCGCGCAGTTCGAGGGTCTGGTGAGCGGCCTTGGCGGTCCGGAAACCCCGGATGCCGAGGAGAGTCAGGCACCGGCGGCCGATCCGGCTCCGGCAGTGCAGCCTGAGGCGGTGACGCCTCCGGCCACGGCCCCGGAAACGCCCGAGGCGCCGGAATAACCAGCCCACAGCATAGCCTCCGGGTTACGCCGTGACTAAGGGGCGGCGGTGAGTTTCACCGCCGCCCTTTTCCTATCCGCGCTCGTTCAGCCGGCCGCCGAAGATCGGCCGCCGGAGATCGTCGTCACCGGTCGCGGGCTGGAGGCGCCGGCTGGCGAGGCGGTCTATGCGGTCACCATTGTCGAGCGCGAGCGGCTGGCGCTTTCGCCCTCCAGCCGGCTTGAAAATGTGCTGCGCGCCGTGCCGGGCTTCCAACTCTTTCGGCGCTCCGACGCACGTAGCGCCAATCCGACCAGTCAGGGCGTGACCCTGCGCGCGCTCGGCGGCAATGCGGCCTCGCGAGTGCTGGTGACCCTGGACGGCGTGCCGCAGGCCGATCCGTTCGGCGGCTGGATCGCCTGGCCGGCGCTGGAGCCGCGGCGGCTCGGGCAGGTACGCGTGGTGCGCGGCGGCGGCGGGGGCGCGGCCGGACCGGGTGCGCTGGCGGGGTCGATCGAACTGGAGAGCGCGGGTCCGGATGAACTGGGGACGCTGAGCGCCTCGCTCGCGGGTGGGAGCCGCAACGGCATTGATGCCTTCGCGACGGCCGGGCTGGAGCTGGGCGGCGGTTCGCTGACCGTCAGCGGCGGCTATGCCTCCGGCGATGGTTTCATGCCGATTGTCGAGGGCCAGCGCGGTCCCGCCGACCGGGCCTCGGCTTACCGGCAGGGCAGTGTCGCTTTTCGCGGAGTCGCTCCGATCGGCGCGGCGACCGAATTGCAGGCCAATCTCCTGCTCTTCCATGACGAACGTGAGCGCGGCACGGCCTTCAGCGACATCCGCACCGATGGCATGGACGCCTCGCTCCGCCTGGTCGGGAGCGGCCGCTGGGCCTGGTCCGCGCTGGCCTATGTGCAGACCCGCAGCTTCTACAACAGCTTCGCGTCCGTGGACGCCGCCCGCGCGCTCGCGACCCGCACGGCCGAGCAATATGAGGTACCGTCGACCGGCGCGGGCGGCCGGATCGAATTGCGTCCGCCGCTCGGGCCGGTTTCGTTGCGGGTCGGCGGCGATGTCAGGCGGGTGAGCGGCGAGACGCGCGAGCTTTTTGCCTTCCAGGGCGGCACCGCGACGCGCGGGCGGCGGGCGGGCGGCGAAACGCTGACTGCGGGCCTGTTCGCGGAGGCGGCGCTGGAAAGCGGACCGCTCACTCTCACTGGCGGCGGCAGGCTGGACCGCTGGAGGATCGGCAACGGCCATTTGCGCGAGGAGACGCTCGCGACCGGCGCGGCCCTCACGCAGCAGCTCTTCACTGACCGTTCCGGCTGGGAACCGACCGCGCGCGGCGGCCTGGCCTGGCGCGCCGGAGGCGGCGTCACCGCCCGCCTTGCCGCCTATCTCGGCTGGCGGCTGCCGACGCTGAACGAATTGTACCGGCCCTTCCGAGTCGGCGTAGACGCGACCGCCGCGAACGAAATGCTCGCGCCGGAGCGGCTGCGCGGCGGCGAGGTCGGGCTGGAGTGGCGGCAGGGCGCCTTTCGTGTCGCCGCTACCGCCTTCGCCAACCGGATCGAGGGTGCGATCGCCAACGTTACGCTCGGTACAGGACCCGGCACTTTCCCGGGCGTCGGCTTCGTTGCGGCGGGCGGTGCCTATCGTCGCCGGGACAATCTCGACGCCGTGTCGAGCCGGGGCGTGGAGGTCGAAGCGTCGGTGCAGTCAGGGCAATGGTCGCTGACCGCCGGCTATGCCTTTGCCGACGCCCGCGTGTCGGCGAGCGGCGCGGCTTTGCCGCTCGACGGTCGGCACCCGGCGCAGACTCCGCGCCACAGCGGCAGTCTCACCGTTGCCTGGACCGGCGACAATGGCGCCCGCGCCTCGCTCGGCGCGCACTATATCGGTGCGCAATATGAGGACGATCTCAACCGCCAGCTGCTGCCGCACGCCTTCACGCTCGACGCCACCGCCCGCTGGCCGGTCGCGCGCGGGCTGGCGATCGAGGCCCGCGCCGAGAATCTCGCGGACGCCCGCGTCGCGTCCGCGATCAGCGCCGACGGCCTGATCGAACGTGCGACGCCGCGAACCTTGTGGCTGGGGCTGAGCTTCAGCCGGTAGCTGGAGCGAGATTCGTCTCCATCCAGCGCGCGCCGAACTCAACCAGGTCGGCCGCATCGAGCAGTTCCGCCTGCGCCGCGCCGACCGGGCCGGTTTGCCCGCGACCCTCGGCCAGATAGGCACTCACGATCGCCGCGAAATAATCCTCGCCCGCATAGTCGGCGATGCCGTTCAGATCGTCCAGGCACTCGACCCAGACCTGCTCCGGCCCCTCCGGCGTTGCCAGCAGATAGTCCCAGCGCGTCCGGCGCTTGTCCGTCAGATCCGCGAGATATTCGGCGTAATGCAGGACGGTTACCGTCTCCGGGTCCGCGCCGAGGCGGAGCACCTTGCCGCCCCAGCCGGTCAATTTCTCAAGCGGCGAACCCGGCCCATAATAATCGTTCCACGGCTGATCCCGCAGCAATTCCTCGGCCCGCGCCCCTCGCGCCGCGAACCGCCCGCTGGGATTGGCGCTGAGCAAAGTCCCGTCCCGCTGCCGGAACGCCTCGGCCAGATAGCCGACATCCTTCATCGCCGGCGCGGTCGCGGCGTCGAACGGCTCGGTGCCCGCGAGCAAGGCGGCGCGCGCCTCGACCGGGCGGTAATTCACCCAATCGAGCGCATATTCGCTGCCCAGCACCATCATCCAGCTGCCATCCGGACCGACCGCGGCATCGATCGCGTCCACAAGCAATTCGGCCCCGCCGTCCACATTCTGTGAACAGGCGAGGCCGAGCTTGCGCAGTGATGCGTGGACCATGATGAGGTCGCCGGGCTTCACGCCCAATTCCCTCAGTTCAGAGACCAGCGCCGCCGCCCGGTCCATGGCGGCGCCGCTGTGAGGATCGGCATAATTTGTCCCGCATGCTGAATCTCGCACCCTGACCTATCCCTTCGTCCAAGCCTACCAAGACTTGTCCACACCAATGCCAAAAGTTGTCCCAGCTAAATGGAAACGGATGGCATAATCTGTCCCGCCGACCGGAACAGCTATCAGTTTAGCTAAATTACTGAGTTGAAAAGCTGCCGACGAGCGGCTGGCCGCGGCGTTCGCCGCCACCCCCCCTACACCACAGGAGATTGGCCATGGCCAACGACAAGACGCACGCGCCCGGCGACCCGGGCGCGGACGATAACGCACGCCCGGATCCCGGGCCGTTCGACCGGGCCAGGACCCTAATCCGCCGGACGGTCGTCAACGCGGCGGCGAAGCTGGAGGTCGACCAGCAGCTCCGGCAAGCGCTCGGCGTCGATCTCCGCTTCAGGGGCCTTGACCATGGCTCCGTCCGCACCCTGCTGATGAACCTCGTTGGGGCACCGGAGCACTCGAAGCCGGCATTCGATTCCCGCCTCAAGCACACCCTCCGGCAGGGTGTTGTGCCCGACGACCGACCCGATGGCGGCAACGGACCGCGCGGCCACCGCCGCTACCTCCTCCTCGATGTCCTGCAGCTGGCGCTCGTGTTCCAGCTTCAGCGGGCACTGATTGATCCGGCTGCGGCCGGCGCGTTCGTCATCGACAACCGGGACGAGCTGGAACGCATGTGGATCGAAGCTGCGCGCGCGCCGGCCGAGCATTGGCTCGAGGTCGAGGTTGACGCCTACGCGACGCTCGGCAGCGAAGGGCGTGGCAGGCCGTCGGGACGCGTCGGCGCGCTGGCCCTCGCTGGATCCCGCCCCCGCCGCGAAATCGCAGAGCCGCCGCCGGTGCTGCGCATTGACATGGCTGCGCTGCGCGACCGCGTCGGCAGCTCAATGCTGATCCTCGGCGACGCGGTCCGCACCGCCAGTCGCGGAAACTAAGACGTGAGCGAGGTTGGAGGGTAGAGGAAGGAGTTCATCCAGTTTGGCGTCACCTAGTCGGCGCGCTGGAGGCTGAGGTTGGGATAGACCCGCTACTTCGCGTTCGAAAGCAATGAGGAGATGCTGACGGTCCGCTGCGGCGTGAATGCGTTCAATAGCAGCTAGATCATCGACCGCGGGGTTGGAGGGATGCAGTCGGTTGGTACCGGTAGACAGTGACATGCAACTTCACGACCAGCATTGTCGAATGTCTCAGCTCGGGAAGTAGTGCAATTTGCACTACTTGAACGATTCGAAAACGATCCACAGTTAGTCTATTCAAATAGACTAGGAATGGTCGTTTTTATGTTCGAGCCACTTCTGACGTGCGATGCGCGAAATCCCACATGGAAGGGCGGGATCGATATCTCGATGCAGCCGCTGCGCAAGGTCGTTGGCCGATCCTCGCAGATCAACAACGGCTGGCACCGCACCAACAAGCACCCCTCCGGCTACCTACCGGCCGAGTCCCGGCCGGAGCTGGCGCTGTTCCTCGTGCTCGCCGAGATGGACCCCAACGTCACGCTGATCGCGGCACAGCCCTGCGAGATCGGATTCGGACATGAGGGTCGAGCCTGCCGGCACTTCCCCGACTATGCCCTGCGCGAAGCTGGCGAGAGCGTGCTCCACGAGGTCAAGACCGCGCGTAAATATGCCGATCCCACGGTCCGCCGCCGACTCGCGTCGGCCAGCATCTCGATCGAGGCGCGCGGCTGGTCCTACTTCGTCTCGCTCGACGAGGAGATGCGGGACGCACCTCACTTCCGCCACGCCGAGTGTCTTTGGCGGCGCCACAGGCCGATCTTCACCAGGCTGCAGCACCTCGCGGTCGAGCGGGTGCTCGGCACTGGGGAACGGACGATCGCCGATGTGGTCGCGGACCTCGCCGGCGACGACAACGCGCCCACTGTCCAGCAGGTGCTGTCCCTCGCCGCCAACGGGCGCATCTTCATCGACCTCACCCAGCCCATCGGTCGCGGGAGCCTGATCCGGCACGCTGACACCCAGGAAATGCCGGATCCACTGCTGCCGCGACGCCGGCCGATCGAGGATCTGGACCTGGAGCAAGCTGCGTGACCGCGGTCAGGGCCGTCGATGGCGCGTGGGTCGACTATCATGGCCACCGCTACCACCTGGAGCGCCGCCAGGGGCGCACCATGGAATGGCGCTGCCGTGCCACCCTCGTGCACATGGTCTGGACCGACGCCGAGCTGCAGAGGCAGATCGCCACGGGGAAGGCCAGGTTCTTCAGCGGGATCGGGCGGCCGCCCAAGGATGGGAACGCCTCCCGCGTCCACGGCCAGCGCAAGGCCACAGACCTCGATGTCGAGGAGGCGCGACGCAAGCTGATCTACGTGCTGGCGCTGGCGGAGAAGGGCATCCCCGGAGAGGGCAAAACGCCCCAAGACTGGCAGGACGTCATCGACGCCACCTACGAGGACCAGGGCCGCACCTGGAAGCGCCTGCGCAATCGCACGCACGAGACGGTCGCGAAGCCCACGCTCAAATCCGCACGCCGCTGGGTCGCAGCCGCTGGCGATCCGCCTAACCTCGAGAAGCTGATCTCCAGGCACCGGCACAAGGGTAACTACGAGGACCGCATCGACGCGGCACTCCGACAGCTGATCGGGGAGATGGTCGACGAGCACTACCTTGTCCGTCCGCCGATCACGATCGACGACCTCAAGGACCGAATCGCCGGCAGGATGAAGGGGTTCAACGCCGAGCGGTTGGCCAAGGGCGAGAAGGTCCTGGCGGCCCCCGGGCTGGCCGCGATCCAGTCATCCATCGACGCCATCCCCAAGGACACCGTCCTGCGCGCCCGCTATGGCGAGATGGCCGCGTTCCTCCGCTATGGCTCGGCCGAGGCCCAGGCGGACCCGGAAGCGCCGCTCGACAGGGTGGAGCTCGACGCGACCCGGATGGACCTGTTCGTCGTGGATCCCGAGACCCTGCTGCCGATCGGACGGCCGTGGCTCGTCGTGGTGCTGGACCGCTGCACCCGCATGGTCCTTGGCTGGTTCGTGACCTTCGAGCCACCCAGCACGCTCGCGCTGATGCAGGCGCTGCGCAATGCGATCCTGCCCAAGATCTACCTCGACGAGCTCAAGAAGGAACGCGGCTGGGTCATCGACCGCGAGCCGGAGACCGGCGGCGTGCCCCGCGCCCTGGCCGTGGACCGAGCGCGCGAGAACATCGCCGAGCATCTCGCCCGCTTCGCCATGCGCATCGGCATCAACCGCGTCGAGATCATGGCCGGCAAGAAGCCTTGGCTGAAGGGCGCCGTCGAGAAGGTCATCGGCACCATCACCCGCAAGGTGCTCCACCCGACGAAGGGCACGACCTTCCACAACACGCTGGTCCGGATGGGCTACGATTCCCAGAAGGACGCCGTCTGCACGCCGGACGACCTTGACTACGGGCTGCACAAGTTCTTCATCGACATCTACCCCTATACCGGCCACCGAGGGCTTAACGGCCGCCAGCCGATCAAGGTCTGGAGGGAGAAGACCGACAAGGATCCGGTCGACATCATCAGCCACATCGACGACGTCGCCCATCTCTTCGGACGAACGGATCACGCCAGGCCCGGTCGGTTCGGCATCAACGCCCACAGCATGCAGTACTTTTCCCCGGAGCTGCTCCAGGTACAGCGCCTGCCGGCCTTCCAGAAGGCCCTCGCCAAGCAGGGCGGCAAGCTGGAATTCCACACCGACCCCGCCTGCATCGACATGATCCACGTCAGAATGCCGCACGAGAGCGACCGCGTGATCCCGGTCCCCGTCGCCCCGAAGTGGCGCGAATACGCCCGCGGCCTGTCGCTGTGGCACCACCGGCGGATCCGCGAATTCATCCGCGCCGACGCGTCCACCGACGTCGAGGCGCTCCTCAAGGCCAAGCTGGACTTGGTCGCGATCATGCGCGGCTCCGCGCTCGGCAAGCGGCGCAGCATCCGCGCGAGCTCCCAGATCGCCCGCCTCGATGGTGTCGGACGCGTGGCTCCCGCAGGCAATGACGCCCGCAACACCGTGCCAGGGACCGAGGCGCACAAGGCGGCCTGGAAATCGAAGCCCACGGCCTCGAACGACATGGACACACCCGTCGCCAAGAAGGCGCGCCTCCACCTAGTCGGAGCGGAGGCCGAGGACGGGCGCGCGCCGACCACCACAAACGAGACGGAGGGTGGCTCCTCCCCGCCCCGGCCTCCGCGCAAGAAGAAGGGCTGGAAGCCGTGAACTGTCGCATGTCGGCCAGGAAGCGCGAGACGGGCGGCGATGCCCGGGCGACCATCGAACAGGACGGATACGCCGGCAGCGAAGCCACTGCCGATGACGAACTGCCGTGGGCGGTTGCGCCGGACAAGGTGCGGCGGCAGGCCCTGCGCCACCTGTTCATCGCCCGCGACATCGAGGAGCGCATCGTTAGCGTGGTCAAGTCGGCAGTACGCGACCGACACCTGCACGCCGAGGCTCAGAACGTAATCATCACCGGGGAGACCGGCGTAGGCAAGTCCGAGATCATGAAGCGCATCCTGGCCGCGCACCCCGAGGGTCGCGACCCTGACACCCGCTGCGTGGTCCGGCCGGTCCTCTACGTCGACGTGCGCAACTGCTCCACGCCCAAGGCGGTGGCACAGGCGATGCTGGTCCAGCTGATGACGCTGAACGGCGAACCGCTCGTGGATATCGACAAGCTCGTCAACAGCGTGAAGTCGCTCGGCGTTCCCGAGATCACCCGCCGCGTGAAGACGCAGATGATGGCCCAGGGGGTCGTGCTGGCGATGCTCGACGAATTCCACAACACGGTCAGCGACAACGGCACGGACCGGCTCAACCGCATCGCCAACTGGGTCCGCGACTTCGCCAAGTCCAAGTCCCGTAGCGCCGCCAAGCCCGATGGCGAACTGGCGGAGACGATCGTCTTCGTCCTGATCGGCACCAAGAAGGTCGAACTCATCGTCGATCCCTCTTTGAACGACGAGCTCGCCAGCATCACCCCCTACCGGATCAAGGTGGATCGATACCGATATGGAAGCGACGAGGAGAAGGAGACGTTCCGGGCCCTGCTCGCCGACATCGACGACGAGCTGCCCTTCGACGAGCACGCCGGACTCGATGAGCCTTCCCTGGCCGAGAAGCTGCACTTCGCGACCTTCGGGCTGCTGCGACAGCTCGGCATCATCGTCGTCAAGGCCGCCGACCTCGCCATTGAGGACGGCTCAGACCGGATTCGCGAGCACCACCTCCATGCTGCGGTGGAGCTGAAGCGGGGCGTCCTGGAATCCCACCTGATGAGCGCCGAGGCGGAAGGCGAGGAACGTAGAATCGTCGAGAACCCGTTCGCGCCGCCCGAACCCGTGGCGAGGAACAAGGTCTCGGGCAAGCGCGGCTGGAAGCCGTGAAGAAGCCGGTGCACGCGCTGCCGATCGTTTCCAGCCCCCTCGCGGGAGAGTCGGCGGTGGGGTTCATGATGCGGCTCGCCGACATCAACGGCCTCTCGTATCCGTGGCTGTTCGAGCACATCGCAGGCGGGAGGCACAACCCGGACCATTGGGACGACGCCCAGTGGCAGAGGCTGGCGGACTTCGCCCTCGTGCATGTCGATGAGCTGGACGGAATGCGGTGCAGGCCAGTGCCAGGCCGGCGGCAGCGCAACCAAGTCACGTTTCTGGGCACAGTCGTGAGGCGATCCTACCTGAGCCTGGACCAGCTACGCCTCTGTCCCCTCTGTCTCGCGGAGGGCGGCACGATGCGGGAGGCGTGGAAGCTCATCCACTGGGTCGCTTGCGTCGAGCACGGCACATACCTCGTCGATAGGTGCGACTGCTCGCGGCCGGTGCACCTCGTCAGGCGAGGTCCGGGCCGCGAGCCCCTGCCCGACTGCTGTCCCTGCGGAAAGTCCTTCAGCCGGATCAGCACCAGACCCGCCTCGGAAGCGGCCCTAGCGACGACGCGCTGGCTGGTCCAGCTACTCGGTCCGCGGCTGACCGCCACCACACCGAGACTGTGGCTGGAGGGGCCTCAGCTGGACGCGCCCTTCGACGGGCTCAGCCGCACGGTTGCGCCGGATCCGGCATCCATCAACCTGGACGATCTCGATCTGCCGCGGAACAGGCCCCCACTTCCCCAGACCGTTCCGATGCACGTCATGGACGCTGTCGCCATCCTCGAACTCATCGGCCGCGTGGCGACCACGCCAGCCTCGGAGGACCTCGCGCGCACCAGCCGCACGTTCGCGACCACCGGCCGCGCTAACGACACGCTGGCCATCGGCAGGACGATCGCCAGCGTCGAGGCGGCAATGCGAGTGTTGAGAGGGTGGCCCGACGCCTGGCACACGCTGCTCGACGAGGTGGCCGGAAGAAATGCGGTGGCCGGTGACACCACGCCCGCCGATCTCTTCGCCACGGAGATGGGCCGGTTGATGCTCGACCCGCATATCGGGGTCGACGGCTACCCCATGACCGTCCTCACGGACGAGACCAGGCGGTGGCTTGAACGGCGAGGTTACCGGCTGCGACCGAAGATCGTGGCGCGGACAAGCCGGGTGGCCAGGAGGCTGCTCGGGGTCCTGCCGCTCGGAGTGATTGCCGGCATCCTCGGCGAGAGGGTCGGCCCCGGCCTCAGACGCAGCTATCATCAGGCCATCGCGGAGCTCGATGCAGAGGACATCGGCACGATGGCCGACGAGCAGCTGGCCGAGGCTCTCCTCACCCGCACGCGGCAGTTCATGGAGGTGGTCGACCGGCACGCGTCGCTGTGCGTGGTGGCTGAGACGCTCTGCAGCCGCGAGCGGCGGACCGGCGGCGCCGTGTGGAACGACCCCCGGCTCCTCCAGCCCGTCAGGATCGAGAGCACGGCCCACGGCCGGTCCAAGGGCGACGTCTTCGCGATCACCGACATCATCGACATGCAGGTCAGGCTGGCGAAGGCGGTGCGGAGGGTGGTGCCCTCGCGCATCCCCGAGAAATTCGAGCGCTACGGAGACGTGGCACAGACCACCGTCAGCATCCTCTACACCGCCTCGGACCTGATCGTGGACATCCTCTCCGGCGAGGTTCCCGCCGTCACCACTGTGGCGGCGCCAACGCTGGCCGACCTGAGGATCCCGAGGCATGCAGTGAAGGGCCTCGCGGTCGCTGCGCGCGTGCGTCACGTCGCGAGTAAGGACAGTTTCATGGCCACCAACACGGTCGCCAGCCTCCTCAACGATCTCTGGGGCAACCGACGGCGGCGCGAGTTCATGAAAGGGGTGACCAAGATGCGGAGCAGCGGGGCGATCCGCTTCGAGGAGAGGCTCGACGAGGCGGCCGACAAGATCCGCTATCGGAACGCGGCGGCCGACTGCCTTCGCGAGGCGGAAGCGATGTTTGGGCCGACCGGGATCGCAGGCGTTGACGCGGTGCTGAGACAGCTACGCGCTAACAATATCAGTCAATATCCCCTGAAAGCCGGGGTCCGATGAACTTGGGCTCGAAAAGCCCAAAATCATGAAGATCCTGAAAAGGGAATTTGTCCCGGCTCGGACCGGCCGCCCCTATGAACAGCCGGCCGTAACCGGGACAAATTATGCCATCCCGCGGGACAACTTATGGGGTGTCGCGGGACAACTTATGCCCGCCCCCACAGCCGCCTGAAGTAATCGGCTGTGCCGCTTACTTCACGTGGGCGGAGATATGCTTGTTCATTTCGAACATGGACACTTTGTCCTTGCCGAAAATCTTCTTCAGCTTGTCGTCCGCGAGGATCTCGCGCTTGTTCGCCGGATTCTGCAGATTGTTCGCCTTGATGTGATCCCACACCTTCTTGACGACCTGGCTGCGCGGCAACGGATCGCTGCCGGTGATCGCCGCCAGATCGGCGGACGGGGTGACCGGACGTTGCAGACCGCTTTGTTGCGCCATGAAATAATCCTCCCTTTGAAACAGGGCTTGGGATTGAACCAACGCCAATCAGTTTGCAAGTCCATTACACTAAGGTTTCCACAGGCGCGCGCCGAGTTGAAGTAAACCCGGCTTTAGGGCGTCCCGAACGGCACCACCTTGTTCGCCGCATCGTGGCCGATGTCGGCCGTGCCGAGAAAGGGGATGCCGGCGCTGTCGCACCAGGCCTGCACGATCTCCACGGGGGTCTCGCCGAAGGGCGGATCGTTGTCCGGCACCGGATCGAACCGCCCGGCGCGGATGCCGCGAAGGCGCCGCATGCTGGGTTGGCCGGTCAAATGCGACATCGCCCGGTCGATCCGGTAGGCCATCTCGCCGACATCCTCGATCATCAGCACATGGCCCGCGAGGTCCGGCTCCAGCTGGGTGCCGAGCAGGGTGCCGAGCACGGTCAGGTTGAAGGCGGCCACGGGCACCCCCGGCTCAAGGCTCGGCTCCACGCACGCCGTGTCGCGGTCCGCCAGCCAGCCCAGCCCGCGCGCCACCGCTTCCGCGCCATCATCATGGCTGATCCCCTGCGGCATCGGCCCGTGCGCGACGTGCGGGAAGCCGGCCTTGTAGAGGGCGGCGAGCATGTAGCCGAGATCGCTATAGCCGAGATAGGTCTTGTCCCGGGCGTGCTTGTTCAGCCGTTCGACCGCCGCCGCCGCGATCCGGTTCGAGCCATAGCCCCCACGCGCGAACCAGATGGCGTCGAAAGCCGGATCGTTGGCGAAGGCGACAAACGCCTCCAGCCTTTCTTCGTCCGTCCCGGCGAAATGGCCGTGGCTGAGATAGCATTGCGGGTGGAGGTCGATCGTCACGTCCGGCCGCCGCGCGGACGCGAAGGCGACGAACCGCTCGGCCGTTTCCCGCTGCAGGCGCCCCGCCGGGGCCACCACGCCGATCCGCATTCCTCGCCCCATTTGTAAAGTCAGCCCGCTCTGAATAGGGCGGCGCGATGAATCTCGACAAACCCTATTTTTTCTGCGGCATCGGCGGCAGCGGTATGCTCCCGCTCGCCCTGATCGTGCAGGGCCGCGGCGGCCATATCGCCGGCTCGGACCGTGCGCTCGACCAAGCCAAGAGCAGCGACAAATTCGGCTTCCTGCGCGATCGCGGCATTCCGCTCTTTCCGCAGGACGGTTCGGGCGTGACCAGCGGCGACCAGATTTTCGTGGCCTCAGCCGCGGTCGAAGACACCGTCCCGGACGCCATGCGCGCCCGCGAACTGGATTGCGAGCGGCTCACGCGGGCCGAATTGCTCGCTTTGCTGTTCAACGACGCGCAGAACCGGATCGCGGTCGGCGGCACGTCGGGCAAATCGACCGTCACCGGCATGATCGGCTGGATCCTGCACGCGCTGGGCCGTGACCCGACGGTGATGAACGGCGCGGTGATGAAGAATTTCGCGACGCCGGATCAGCTGTTCGCCAGCGCTCTGGTCGGGACCGGCCCGGATTTCGTCAGCGAGGTGGACGAAAGCGACGGCTCGATCGCGCTGTACCGGCCGAGCGTCGCGGTGCTGAACAACATCACGCTCGACCACAAGTCGCTCGACGAATTGCGCCATCTGTTCGGCGGTTTCGCCGCGAAGGCGGAGAAAGTGATCGTCAATATGGACGATGGCGAGGCGCGGCTGCTGGCGGCGGTGCTGCCGGCGGACAAGCTCGTCTCCTACGGGCTGAAGCGGGAGGCGGATCTGATGGCGACCGGGATCGCCGAGGAACCCTATGCGATCGCCTTCACCGTTACCGACCACCGCTCCGGAGAGGCGGTGCCGCTCAAGCTCGCTGTTCCCGGCCGCCACAATGCCTCAAATGCACTCGCGGCGCTGGCCGCCGTCACCGCGACGGGCATCGGACTCGGGGAGGCCACCGAGGCGCTCTCAGGCTTTACCGGCCTGCGCCGCCGGTTCGAACTGATCGGGGAAGCGGGCGGCGTCACCGTGATCGACGATTTCGGGCACAATCCCGACAAGATCGCCGCGACGCTGCAGACGCTCCACGCCTTCCCCGGCCGATTGCTGCTCTTCTTCCAGCCGCACGGCTACAACCCGCTGCGCACGATGGGCCGCGAACTGGGCGAGACCTTCATCACCAATATGGCCGAAGAAGACGTGCTGCTGATGCCCGACCCGGTCTATCATGGCGGCACCACCGACAAGTCAATCGGCAGCGCTGTCGTGACCGACGCGGTCGCCGATCACGGCCGCCACGCCGAGCATCTGCCGACGCGCGAACAATGCGGCGACCGCCTGATCGAACTGGCGCGGCCCGGCGACCGCATCATCATCATGGGCGCCCGCGACGACACGCTGACCGCGTTCGCGGAGGGGCTGGTGACGCGGCTGGGCAACTAGTCACCCCTCCCTGCAAGCAGGGAGGGGCCGGTGGGTGCGCGCGTCTGCGCGCCAAATGAATCTGCACGCACACCCGAACGAAAGCGGCGGCCGAGGCATCGAGCCTCGTCCGCCGCTAAACCCACCCCTACCCCTCCCTGTCAGGGAGGGGAGTTTCCGTACTTAGCCCTCGACCGGCTGTTCCACCTTTTCCACCCAGTCGGGAATGAACATCGGTTCGCGGGTCGACCAGCCGGGCGCGGTCGCGGCGGCTTCGCTGATCGACTGCAGCAGCGCGCGCCGGCGCGCCGGATGGAGGTGCGGCAAGGCCGAGGCCGAGCAGAAGGCGGCCGGGAGCCAGGCGCGGACGCTGGCGCCGAGCAGCCGCTCGTACAGGAAGCGGTAGGAGGCGAAGCAGCTGAGCCGGTCCTGGCCCAGATCGAAGGCGCTCATCGTGATCAGGGGCGCCATAATCGGCTCCATCGCATCGAGGCCGCAATCGTCGGGAATATGTTCGCGGATGAAATCGAGCCGGCGATAGACGCTTTCCTGGGCGCGGATACTGGCGGCTTCGGCAATGTCGCGCGACCAGCGCTTCACCGCATCGCGGCGGCCAAGGCCGATGTCGAGCGAGCGGCGGATATAACGCTGTGTTCCTTTGCCGAAGGTGGCGAATTCCCGCATTTCCGACAGAGCTGCGGCTCCGCTTGGCTGACGCGCACTGGCACTCATAACCCCGCTCCTTCTACCCCAGGACCCGGTTATACCTGAACGGGATTGCCAGCCCGTTAACCTTGACCCCTGCCCCAATGGCAAAGTGAATCGAAATGTATCAGCCGGGGCAATTCGAAATCCGCCCGGAGTGATCACGGCGAGTCCGCACTGTCACCGGCAAGCCACAGAAACCGGGGCCAATGCGCGCATTTCCGCGCTCGTTTTGCGCCCGTATCGACTGCTGGCGTTTGCCGGCACGGCGCTTAGGATCGCCGCAGGGGGCGAGGATGGGCGAATCGAAGCGGGGGAAAGGGCCGGTCGTGCATGGCGAGGCCGATGCGACCGGCTATCGTGCTCCCCTGCCGGACCGCGGCGACGGCGAATTTTCGATAAACCCGGCGGGCGCTTCGGCAAGCGGCGCCGCATGGGGGACGATCGGCAACGCCGCCGGGCTAGATGGGGGCATGGACCGGACCCAGCCGCCCCTGCCGCGCCGATGGTTTGCCGACGCCCCGCTCGCGATCAAGACGATCCTGGGCTTCTGGACCGTCTATTTCGCCTCCACCTCGCTGCGCGCGGTGCTGATGGACCAGCTCGGCCAGGGCGAGATGTTCCGCCGCCGCGCG
Organism: Sphingomonadales bacterium UBA2369; assembly: GCA_002344055.1. Lineage (GTDB taxonomy): Bacteria > Pseudomonadota > Alphaproteobacteria > Sphingomonadales > Sphingomonadaceae > Allosphingosinicella. Next base: position 52,298 of record DDTH01000014.1, on the reverse strand, counting down.
GCGGTCGTGGCGCTGGCGATGCTGCTCAGCTTCCTGATCTATCTGGCGCTGCAACTCGTCGCACGACGGGGAATCGCCGCGAAGATCGCCGTCGCCGCGATCGCCTGCCTGCCGCCCGCGGCGCTGCAGCCGATCGTGAACAATTACATGTTCTACGTCTTCGCGCCCGAGGCGGCGCCGTGGATCGATGCCATGTCCACGCGGGACATGGCCGAATGGTCGACGCTGAAGCTGATCGCCGACGTCGCCTATAGCTGGTATTTCTTCTTCGCCGCCTGGGCCGCCATCTATGTGGCGTTGAGCTATGCCGGGCAGCTGCGGGAAGCGGACCGGCGGGCGGCGGCGCTGACCCGGCAGGCGCAGGAAGCGCAGCTGCGCGCGCTGCGTTACCAGATCAATCCGCATTTCCTGTTCAACACGTTGAACTCCCTGAGCGCCCTCGTGCTGGCCAGGCGCACGGAGGCGGCGGAGCAGATGCTGGGCAATCTCTCCGCTTTCTTCCGCACCACGCTGACCACCGAGCCGACCGCGGATGTCGCGCTGGCCGAGGAGATCCGGCTGCAGCGGCTTTATCTCGAGATCGAGCAGGTGCGTTTCCCGGACCGGCTGAAGATCGAGATCGACGTGCCGGAGGAATTGCTCACCCGCCGCGTACCGGTGCTGATCCTGCAGCCGGTGGTGGAGAATTGCGTTAAATACGGCGTCGCCAAGGCCCGGCGGCCCGTCACCATCCGCATCTCGGCCTATGAGGAAGCCGGGCGGCTGCATCTGAAGGTGAAGGACGATGGCGACGGCGTCGCGCCGGAGCAGGCTTCGGAGGGCACGGGGGTCGGCCTGCGCAACGTCTGCGACCGGCTCGCCTCGCGCTTCGGCGAAGCCGGCGGCTGCATCCACGGCGCCGATCCGGGCGGCGGCTATACCGTCCACATCTATTTCCCGGCGATCCGAGGTGACTGAACTGCGCGTCGTCATCGTCGATGACGAGCCGCTGGCGATCGAGCGGCTGCAGATCCTGCTCGCCGCACAGCCGGGCGTGAGCCTCGCGGGGACCGCCAAGGATGGGGAATCCGCGCTGACGCTGATCGCCGGGGTGAGGCCGGACCTCGTCCTGCTCGACATCGCCATGCCGGACATGAACGGCATCGACGTTGCCCGCGCCTTGGCCCGGGACGGGATCAGCCCGGCCATCGTCTTCGTCACCGCCTTCGAGAATTTCGCGGTCGCGGCGTTCGATGTGGCGGCGGTCGATTATCTGATGAAGCCGGTCGACCCCGCCCGGCTGGCGATGGCGATCGAACGCGCGCGGGGCCATGCGGCGAAGGATGAGGCCACGCCGGAACCCTCGCTCTATGTCGAGGAATTCTGGGTGCCGGAGCATAATGGTCTGGTCCGCGTCGCGGCCGACCGGATCGACCGGATCAGCGCCGAGCGCGACTATATGCGCCTCCACGTCGGCCCGCGTTCCTGGCTGATCCACCGCACCATCGCCCGGCTGGAGGAGGAACTGGACCCGGCGGTGTTCGTGCGCGTCCACCGCTCGGTGATCCTGCGCCGCGACAGCATAATCGGCCTGTCGCGCGACGCCGGAGGGCATTGGAATGCGCGGCTTACAGACGGTGGCGAGCAGAGGATCGGCCGCAGTTACGCCGACAATGTGCGAAGGATGGCGGGGCGCTCCTGACCAGATAGCCTCTCTCTCCTTGCGGGAGAGAATGCTCAGGTGCGGATGTCCCCCAGACATCCGCAGCCCTGTCCGGGGGGACAGGGCGCGCCTGAGCATGGAGAGAGGGGTAGCGAGCCGTCTGGCTCGCAAAAGATTTTTTTGCGGCCGCAGACGCGGCCTTGCCCCCTCTCCCGGCCCTTCGGACCATCCTCCCCCGCAAGGGGGGAGGGTTAGGAGTCATTCGAACCCGATCTGCCGGCTGCCCCGGTCCGTCTCGATATCCACTGTCTTCACCTCGTCGCAGAGGAAGAAGGTGGTGGTATAGGTCCGCCCCGGGCCGAGCGTCGTCGCCGGTTCGTTCACGCATTCCTGCCGACCGCCGGCATCGTTGGCGACGATCTTCGTCAACGTCATCGGCGCCTCCTCGCGATTGGTAACGGTCACCGTCCGTCCGGCGATCAACTCGCTCTCCAGCTTCGGACCGCAGGCGGCGAGCATGGCGCAGGCGGTCAGGATGAGGACGGATCGACGCACCGGCCCCGTCTAACGCCCTCTCCGCCCCCGTCCAGATATTCGCCCGTCTTAACCGGCTGGTGAGAGCCTGTGTCCGAATGGGACGCCGCGAAATCCACGCGCGCGCCCGAGTCGGGACGCGCGTATGGCGGCGGCCCAGCGGGGGCTTGGAATGGCCCTGCGGGGCTTGGAGCGACGGGTGACACAGGCACGTCCACGGCCATGGCATGACAAGGACCGCGCGAGGCCGGCTCGCCGCGAGCCCTTCCGGCTGGCCGCGCTCGTGCTCGCCACCGGTTCCTGCACCACCCTTCAGGTCGCCGAAGTCGCCCCCATCCAGCAGCAATTTGGCGCGGTACAGGTCACGATGGAGGTTCCGCCTTCGGTCGAACTGCCCTCCTCGCCCGCCGAGCTGGCCGATCCCACCGTCGCGCCCTTGCTGTTCGGCGAGAATGCGTTCCAGGCCAATGCCGCCTTGCCGCTCGCCGGTCCCGGCGCCTCCGCGCCCGCCGCGGCCTTCCTGGCCTCCACCGCGCCCGTCTCGCAGCTGCGCGCGCTCGATTGCCTGACCCAGGCCATTTACTACGAAGCCGGCAATCAGAGCGAGGATGGCCAGCGCGCCGTCGCGCAGGTCGTGCTGAACCGCGTCCGCCATCCCGCCTGGCCCAACAGCGTCTGCGGCGTCGTCTATCAGGGGCCGATGCGCGCCGGCGGCGGCTGCCAGTTCACCTTCACCTGCGACGGGGCGCTGAGCCGTACGCCCAACGCCGCGATGTGGTCGCGCGCGCGCCGTTATGCGGAGGAGGCGCTGGCCGGCCGGGTCTTCGCGCCGGTGGGGCTTTCGACCTTCTACCACGCCAATTACGTCATGCCGCGCTGGGCGCCGCGCCTGACCAAGACGGCGGTGATCGGCGCGCACATCTTCTACCGGCTGCCGGGCGCGGGCGGATCGCCGGGTGCGTTCACCGACCGCTATGCCGGTGCGGAGCCGATCGCGCGGCCGAATCCGACCATCGTCCGCTACGGCGCGAACGGCGCGGCGACCGTCACCAGCGCGCCGGAATGGATGCCGCCGCCCGCCATGTCGGACGGCGCGACCGTCACCCCCGTCGCGGTCACGGCGCAACGCCGCCCGAGCATCGTCGCCGATCCGGTCGAGGTGCAGAGCAGCCAGGTGCGCGAGGAGTACCGCAATTCCGGCCAGTGGCGGACGGACGCTCCTGGCGCGATTACCGGCCGCTAGGACGCGATCCGGGTCGAGGACGCCGCCCAGCGCGCGAGTCCGGGCGAAAAGCCCGCCAAGCCAGTCAGCAAGCGTCGCGGCCCGCTGCGCTCCGCCGCCCAGCGCAAGGCCTCGGCAAGCTTCAGCGGACGCGCCGATGTCCGGGCAAAGGCCTGCTGAAAATCCGGCGCGGCAGTACCGGCAAGATGCGCCTCGGCCGCCGCGATGCCGCTGGTCAGCGCGATCGCGATCCCGTCCCCGGCGAGCGAGGCGATCACCGCCGCCTGATCACCGATCCGGAACAGACCTTCCGTCGTCGCCCGCGCGCGCCAGCCATAAGGGACATTGCTGACGCTGATCCATTTTGCCGCGACGCAGGCGAAATACGCAGCGAGCCGGGGCGCTTCCCGCAACAATTCCTCGAGGAGGCCGTCGATACCGCCCGCCCGGCGCAGGCGGGCCGCCGAAACGGACATGCACAGATTGGCCGACCCATCCTCCTGCAGCAGCAGGCCCGCATAGCCGCCGTCGAACGGATGCAATTCGATGAAGCCGGCGAGCCGGGCCATGTCCGCCGCTCCGGGCCGGAAGCTGGCCCTCAGCCCGACCGCGCCCGCGCCCCTGCCCGCCGGCACGTCCCGCGCCAGCCCGCGCAATTCATGCTTGCCGGTCGCCAGGAACAGGGTTTCGGCCGCAAGCAGCTCGCCGCCGTCGAGCCGGATCGTCCGCCCCTCCCCGCCGCGCGCCGTCACCCCTTTGCGCACCTTCGCGCCGAGCGCCGCCGCTCTTTCCAGCAAAGCCTCGTCCAGACAGCGCCGCGACAGTCCGGCTGCGGCTTGCGGCAGCTTCGTCTCCACAATCCGCTTCATCGTGACCAAGCGGAGCCGGGTGATCGGCCGCGCGCCCAGCGCCGCCGCGTCCACCCCAAGCCGTTCCAATGCCGCGATCGCATCCCAGCCGACGAAGCCGCCGCACACCACGTCGCGCGGCCCCGCCGATCGCTCGATCAGTTCCGCGAAGACGCCGCCTTCCGCCAGCCGGATCGCCGCCGCCGCACCCGCCGGTCCGCCGCCGACGATCAGCGCCGGGACGATGCGAATGCTCACCCGGCCCGCTCGAAGCGGAAGCCTTCCGCCGCCAGCCCGGGGCCGAAGGCGATGGCGACGCCCTTCCGCGCGTCCGGATCGGCCAGCAATTCGCGCAGCACGAACATCAGCGTCGACGAGGACATGTTGCCGCAATCGTGCAGCACGCGCCGCGAGGCCGCGAGCCGCTCCGGCGGCAGCTCCAGCGACCGCTCCACCGCATCCAGGATCGAGCGCCCGCCCGCATGCACGGCCCAGGCGTCGACCTCGCCCGCCGCCCAATCGCCGAGAATGCGCGCCCGCACATTATCGTCACGCAATGCCGTCCCGATCCGCCCCGGCACCTCGCCCGACAGCACCATCTCGAAACCGGAATCGCCAATCGACCAGCGGATCAGTTCGCCGGATTCGGGGAGCGTCACCGCGAACGGCGCGTCGATCCCGAAACCGACCGGCTCGGCCGTCACCAAAGCCGCCGCGGCCCCGTCGCCAAACTGCAATTCCGCCAGCAGCCCCTCAAGGTCCGTCGCGAATTGCAGGTGCAGCGACGACAACTCCACCGTCACCACCAGCACCCTCGCTTCCGGCTCCGACCGCACGATATGATGCGCGTTCCGCAGCGCCGCCGCCGCCGCATAACAGCCCATGAAGCCGATCAGGGTGCGCTCGACATCACCCAGCCCCAGCGCCTCGGCGATGATCTGGTCCACCCCCGGCGCGACGAAGCCGGTGCAGCTCGCCACCACGAGATGGCTGATCCGCCCCAGCGGCCCCAAATTGCCGATCGCCTTGAGCGCCAGCTTCGGCGCGGCGTCGGCGTAGAGCGCCATCCGCGCCGCCGTTCCCGGTGCCGCGCCGGCATAAAAGCCGCCCTCGGCGACCGGCGAGCCGCCCGCCGGCGTGGGCGGCAGGATCGACCAGCGATGCGCGATCCCCGCCCGCTCCGCCATCCGCTCGAACAAGGCGCGTTCGCGCGGGTCAGCGATCCGCGCCGCCGCCCATTCGACATAAGGCTGATGAATGTCGTGATCCGGCACCGCCCCGGCGACGGCGTTCAGATACGCTTTCACTGCCATCGACGCCGACCTTTCCGGGCTTCAACCCGCGACCGCCCGCCTGGCTCCCGCTATGCCGGAAAAGCTACGTGCCGCCCCCGCTTGGCGGGGACGGCACGCTTAGCGACAGGACGCAGGGGCTGGAAGCGTCTCAGTCGTCGTCGTGGCCGAAGCCTTCGCGCATCTGGCGAGCGCCCTCGCGCATGCCGCGCGCACCCTGCTCCATGCCGTCGGCGGCTTCGAGCAGATCCTCGTGCGTGACGGTTTCGCCGCGCGCGCGCTGCTCGGCGATGATCCGCTCGCGCTCATTGCGGTCGCGGAAGCGGCGGGCCTGCGCCTCCATCCGCGCCGCGCCCTGTTCCATCCCGGCCGCACCGGCGGCCATGCTGTGACGGCTGGCGGCGATCGACGCGCGGATCTGCTGCTGCAATTGTTCCTGCGACGGCAGCGAGGCACGGATCCGCTCCTGCAAGGCGGCATGATCGATCCGCGGCAGGCTGCGCATCGCCTCGGCATGCGCCTGCCGGGCTTCGGCCATCGCCGCGCGCATTTCCGCGCTGTTCACGCGCTGGGCATGCGCGACCGCGCGCCCGATCTCGGCATGATCGACGTGGCGCATGGCGTCGCGGACGATCACCGGCACGCGGGGCAGCACTTCGCGCAGTTCCCGCATCGCCTCAGCCACCTCGGCTTCGACCTCCGGCGTGCGGGGCGGACGCGGGGCGCGGGGCGCGACCGGTGCGTGCGGGGCCACCATCGGCTCGGGCGGCAGCGGCGCTTCCGGCTGGGTCAGGCTGGCAACCGCACTCGGCGCTCGCGGCGCTTCCGGCGGACGCGCTTCCTCGACCAGCTTCAGCGCGGCGACCGGCGCGGCGACGCCGACGCACAGCAAGACCGCCACCATCGCGAAGCGCGACCGGGCCGAACGCTCGAGCAATTTCGCATCGAGCACGGCCCGCACCCGCCGCGACAAGGCACGGGCGCCCGGCGCGATCGAATTGGCCGGCACGCCGATCCCGCGGCCGATCTGGCCCCAGCTCAGCAGGGTCTCGGCATAGCGGGTCGGCTCGACCGAGCGCGCGGCATGGGCGTCGGCGGCTTCCTCGGCCTGATGGATCGACTCGCGGGCGAGCGTCCAGGCCAAAGGATTGAACCAGAACAGAGCCGTGGCGATCCGCGTCATCATCAGCGACGGCCAGTCGCGGCGGGCGACGTGCGCCACTTCATGCGCCAGGATCGCGTCCGCCTCTTCGCCTTCCGCATAAGTGTCATAGTCGATCAGGATGACCGGGTTGCGCCAGCCCCAGCCGAGCGGGCCGGGCACCTTGTCGCCGACCATCAGCCGCAGGCGGTCGCTCGCCCCGGTGGCGACGCGGGCGCGCTCCAGCGCGTTCAGCCAGTGCGGGTCGGTGACCGGCTCGGCCGAGCGCGTCCAGCGATTGAGCGTGACCAGGCCAACGCCCAGCCGCGCCAGCACGGCGAGCGCACCCGCGCCCCACAGGATCAGGATCAAGGGCGTGGGATCATCCCAGATAGTCGGTTCGACCGGCGGCATGGTCGCCGCCATCGCCATCAGCTGGTCGATCTGCGCCTGGCTCATCCCCTCGAACGGCGCGGCCGGGGCGGCGAACGCCTCGATCTCCAGCACCGGGAACGCCATGTCGATCAGCGGCAAAGCGACGAGCAGGCCAGCGCCCACGCGCAGGACCATGGAACGGTCGGCGGCGGCGCGGTTGCGCAAAGCCATGGCGAGCAGCAGCGCGATGCTGCAGATCAAGGCGGACTTGGCCGCCATCTCGATGAAGAACCAGCTGGTCATTTCGCCCGCTCCTTCGCCTGATCGATTGCCTTTTGCAGCGCCGCGACCTCGTCGGCGGTCATGTCCTTCGACATGCCGAGCAAGGCCGTCGCGGCGCTCGCGGCGGACCCGTTGAAGAAGGTCCGCACCATTTTCGTCAGCGCGCTGTCGCGCACCGTCGCGGCGCGCGGCACGCTCTTGTAAACATAGGCGCCATCGACCGAGCGGTGCGCCGCCAGCCCCTTCGCCTCAAGCCGCGACAGCATCGTCCGCACCGCCGAATAGGAGGGCGGGTCGTTCATCAGCTCGCGCACCTGCGCGGCAGTCGCCTCGCCGGCGCTGCACAGCAATTCGAAAATCTCGCGTTCGCGACGGGGTAAAGAATCGATCACGTATCTTGCCTCACCTGCTACAAGTGTCACATGCTACATTTGTAGCCGCCCGGCAAGCCGGTTCGTCGCAGATTTCGGGGCTTTGGTCGATGAAGCCGTCATCGCCCGGCGAGCCTGCTTCTGCAGCCCCGGTGCCATCGTGCGACAGGAAAATTGAACCGAATGCTCTATTGACGCCACTTATGGCCAAACGGCACCGGACACCCGCAGAAGGATGAACAAGCGCGCCCTCCTGGACGAATATTCCGTCATTGCGGCGCGCAACGGGGACCGTCACGCCTTCTCCGATCTGGTGAGAAGTTGGCAAAAGCGGTTACTCGCCCATGCTTGGCGCCTGCTTGGCAACGAAGAAGCCGCTTATGACGCTGTTCAAGGCGCATGGTTGGAGATTGCGCGCGGCCTACATGGTCTTCAGGATGAGCGCGCCTTTCCCGCCTGGGCTTACAGAATCGTCTCGCGGCGATGCGCGCGCGACGTCACAGCGGCCCGACTGAGGCGCAACCTTGCCAATGCAGTAGCAGCCGAACCGGAACCCTCGGCGATCCAGCCAGATGTCGATGCGCGCGACGAATCCGTTCGCCTGCACATTGCGATCCGATCCCTGCCGGCAGCGCAGAGAGCGACCGTGGCTTTGTATCATTTCGAAGAACTCAGCATTGCCGAGGTCGCTGTGGCCCTCGACGTTCCTGCGGGCACCGTCAAAACCCGCCTCATGCACGCACGCCGCGCCCTGCGCGCCGTGCTCGAAGGAGACCATCATGCGTGACATTGACCAGACCATCGACCAGGCGCTCGCCGCAGAGGAGCGCGATCTGTTGCGCAGGATCGGCGATGATCCGGGCCACATCGAACAGACCCTGTCGCTTCTCTCTGGCCGGACAGGGTGGGTCAGCGGCGTCATCATGGCAGTTCAGGCCTTGGCTTTCCTCGCCGCGATCTGGACGGGCTGGCAGTTTTTCACGGCCGAAGACGCCTTGAGCGCCGTTCGCTGGGGTTTGCCCTCGGCGGTCCTGTTTCTCATAGCTCTGATGCTCAAACTGGCGCTGTGGCCGGTCATGCATTTCAACCGTTTGCACCTGGCGATCAAACGCCTTGAGCTGTTGGTGGTGAATGAGCGCGGCGACGTGCTTTGAGCCTCCCTGAAAACACGCACTAGCTGCCCAAGCCAGTTCGTGCGGGTGCGACTCCGCCGAATTCGGACCTCTGGATTGAACCATTCACCAGCTCGCGGCCACCTAATGACTGTAGAAGGGGGCGCAGCACATGATGATCGAGGCCAACGAACTGACTTTCGCATATGGGGGGCGGCCCCCGGCTGTTAATGGACTCACCTTCTCGGTCGCGGAAGGCGAGGTTTTCGGCTTCCTCGGGCCGAGCGGCGCCGGAAAGAGCACCACTCAAAAGATTCTGATCCGCCTTCTGCGGAGATATCGCGGCGACGTCCGCATCATGACGCGCGCATTGAAGGATTGGGGCCCTGACTATTTCGAGCGCGTCGGCGTGTGTTTCGAAATGCCCAGCAATTATCGCAAACTGACGGCGATCGAAAACCTGCGCTTCTTTTCGTCCTTTTTCCGATCGCCGACCCTCGCCCCGGAGGAGGTTCTGGAGTGGGTGGGTTTGAGGCCCGACGCAAACAAGCGCGTGGAGCAGTTTTCCAAGGGCATGCAGACACGGCTGAACCTCGCCCGGTCGCTGATCAATCGGCCCGCCCTCCTCTTTCTCGACGAGCCGACTTCGGGCCTTGATCCTGTGAACGCGCGGATCGTTCGCGACCTGATCCGTCGTGAACGCGATCGGGGAACCACCGTCTTCCTGACCACCCACGACATGCACGTCGCCGACGAACTCTGCGACAATGTCGGCTTCCTGGTGGATGGCCGCCTCGCACGCGTTGGAGCGCCATCCGCACTGCGACTTGAACACAGCAATCGGCTTCTGGAGCTCCGCACCGAATTTGGCGGCGTCGTGTCGAGCGACCGTTTCTCGCTCGACGGTCTGGCGACGGATGCGCGCTTCCAGCAGTTGATCCGGGACCGGCGGATCGAGTCCATCCACTCGCTGGAACCCAGCCTCGAAGACATCTTCATTCAGACGACAGGGCAGAGGCTGTCATGAGGGGCTTTGCGCCGCTTGCCGGAAACGACATCCGTACGCTCTATCGCTCGGGCTATATCTGGGTGAGCCTCGCGGTGTTCGGTTTGATGCTGCTGATCGCGATGCAGGCGTCGCGCCTGGACTTCGCCGGCTACGAGAGCTTCATGGCCGCCATCATCCTGTTCGATGCGGTGCTGTCACCGCTCATGCTGGTGGGACTGATGGTCCTTCTTGAGCGCGGCGAGGGTGCCTTCGCGATGCTTTGGGTGAGCCCGTTGAGCCCGCGGGCCTATCTGGCCGCGCGCGTGGTGACGGTGGGCCTGCTCTCGCTGATGCAGACGCTCCTGCTCGTCCTGCTGGTCTACGATGCGCCCATGTGGCGGCTGGCACTGGCCGGAGGGCTGTTCAGCGCCGCCGGCCTTTCGGCCCTCTTCGGCTTCGTGGTCATCGCCTGGTTCGACGATCTGTACGCCTTTCTCCTCCCCATGATTGGCGCGATCATGGCGCTCAGCGCGCCGGGCTACGGCGTGTTGCTCGGGATCGATCCCTTGTGGTTTGTCTGGCACCCGACTGCCGGCCCCTTGGCTCTGATCGAGATCGCCTTCAACCTCGACGCCACGCAGAGCCTGGCCATGGCGATCGCATCGACGGCGGCGTGGCTCGCGGCGGCGGGAGTCCTCGCTTACGCCGCCATTGTGCGGATGCGTGCCCGGATCGGGGGCGTGTGATGACTTCGCCCCAGCTTGCCCGGCGCCGCGGCCTCGTCGCCACGTTGATCGCAGCCGATCTTCGCAGGGTAATCCGCGATCCGCTCATGGCAGGCATCATCACTGCCCCCCTGGCTGTCGCGCTGATTTTCCGGTTCGCCGTGCCGGGCGTCGCGACGTTGGAGGCGTCGCTCGCCGCATATCTGGGCCAGGACCTGGGCGCGGAGGTCGCCCGCGCCACGCCGATGCTGCTGATGAGCCTGCTGACAGCGATCGCTCCCGGTCTTGTCGGCGCTGTCTATGGCCTCCTTCTCGTTGGGGAACGTGACGAGCGCACGCTGCTGGCCTTGCGGGTCATGCCGGTGTCCTTTGCCCGCTATCTTGCGGCACGCCTGTTCACGCCGCTTGCTCTCTCGGTCGGCATGACGGTGGTCGCTTATCCGGTTGCGGGCCTGTCACCTCTCCCGATCGCGACGGTTGCGCTGATCGCGATGGTCAACGCGCTGAATGCCCCGGTCGTGGCACTCGCCATGGCGGCGTTCGCCAAGGACAAGATGGGCGCCTTGGCAGTCATGCGTGTGGCGAACAGCATTCTCGCACTGCCGGTTTTCGCCTATTTCGCGGTTCCTCCGATCCTCTATCTCGCCTGGCTGTCGCCGGCTTATTGGGAGATGAAGGCCCTATGGCTTGCGGCCGATGCGCAACCCCTCATCGCTACGCTCGGCGTGGCCGCAACCATGAGTGTCCTGATGCTATTATGGGTCTACGCCCGGTTCGAGCGCCGGGGGGAAAGCTAGACATTGATGACAAGACCGATTGAGCAGTCGGCCGTTCATTGACTTTTCACCCCTCCTCCGCCATGTTGCACCGCAGCGAGGCGTCATGCAGCGTGATCGGACCTTTAAGGCCCCGGCTCCGCCTCGGTTGTTTTGAGAGCTTCCCTTTTCACGCGGGTCGTTCAGACACCCGCCGCCGTGCGTGCGCCATCTGGGCTGCGCGCCCGGCCGCTCATTTGTGAGTCTATCCATGTCCTTTTCCGATCTCGGGCTGTCGCAGCCCGTTCTCCAGGCGCTTGCGCTGAAATCCTATGACAGCCCGACGCCGATCCAGCGCGATGCGATCCCGACCCTGTTGAAGGGCCGCGATCTGCTCGGCATCGCGCAGACCGGCACCGGCAAGACCGCCGCCTTCATGCTGCCGTCGATCGACCGCCTGGTCGCTTCCGGCCGCGGCCTGCGCCCGCACACCTGCCGCATGCTGGTGCTCGCCCCGACCCGCGAGCTGGCCGGGCAGATCGCCGACAGCGCCCGCGCTTACGGCCAGTTTGCCGGCATGAAGGTCGCAACCGTCTTCGGCGGCACCTCGATCAACATGAACCGGCGCGACGTGTCGCGCGGGGTCGACGTGCTCGTCGCCACGCCGGGCCGCCTGATCGACCTGGTCGAACAGCGCGCGCTTTCGCTCCGCGAAGTCGAGATCCTCGTCCTCGACGAGGCCGACCAGATGCTCGACCTGGGCTTCATCCACGCGCTCAAGAAGATCGTGACGATGCTGCCGGCCAGGCGCCAGACGCTCTTCTTCTCGGCGACCATGCCGCCGGCCATCCGCCAGCTGGCCGACAAGTTCCTGACCGATCCGGCCGAGGTGCGCGTCGCCCCGGCGGCGACCACGGCCGAGCGCGTCGACCAGTTTGTCAGCTTCTGCCGCCAGGACGAGAAGCAGGCTCTGCTCACCATCATGCTGCGCGTCGGCTTCGGCGATCGCGGCAATATGGACCGCGTGCTGATCTTCACGCGCACCAAGCATGGCGCCGACCGCGTGGTGAAACTGCTCGCGGGCAACGGCATCGCCGCCGCCGCGATCCACGGCAACAAAAGCCAGCCGCAACGCGAGAAGGCGCTCGCCGCCTTCCGCTCAGGCGACGTGCCGATCCTGGTCGCGACCGACATCGCCGCGCGCGGCATCGACGTCAGCGGCGTCAGCCACGTGATCAATTTCGAGCTGCCGAACGTGCCGGAGCAATATGTCCACCGCATCGGCCGCACCGCGCGTGCGGGCGCCGCGGGCGTCGCCGTCTCCTTCTGCGCCGAGGACGAGCGTCCTTATCTGAAGGACATCGAGAAGCTCACGCGCCAGAAGGTCGACGTCGCGCCGCTTCCCGCCAACTTCAATCAGGAAGCCAACCGCATCAAGGCGACCCGCAAGAATGTCGCCAGCGACACGTCGGGCGAAGAGCGCCGCTGGGAGCCCCGCCCCCGCCGCGGCGAAGTCGGCCGTCACGCCGGCGCGGTGAAGCCTGCCGGCCGTCCCCGCCAGCGCCAGCGCGCGCGGGGCTAAGGGCCGGCGGCTTCCGGCGCGGGGGCGAGGTTCAGCGCGGCGAAGGTCGCGACCTGATCCTCGCAGCGTGCCGCGACCAAAGCCCGCGCCAGCGCGTCGCGATCGAGCGAATTGCCGTTCGCGATCGGCCGCAGCCAGATGCGCTGCGGCTGCGCGCCCGGCATCCTGAGCCTGTAGGGCGCGTTGGCGGTTACCGCGAGCGTGGCGGGCCAGGCGACGACCGCGTCGCCCGCCGGCCAGGCCGCGCGATGCTCGCGCCCGCCCGCGTCCGCGACCACCATGGTGACGGCCTCGCTGCTGTTGGAGCGCCACAGCAGTGGCCGCTCCCCCGCCGGGAAACACAGATTTCCCGCCGCATAAGCCGCGAAGCTCCACACCGATGTCGGCATGCTCGGCGCAGCGCCCGCGACGTCGCCCGGGCCGCGCGTCCCGCCAATATCGATCCGTACCTGCGCAGCGCTTTGCCGTCCGGTGGGATAGGAACGGTTGGCGACGAACACGCCCTGCCCGCGGAACACCCGCGTCCCCTGCGGGGTCAGCAACGACACCATGTCGTTGGCACGCAGCGTGAAGCTCGCATTGTCGGGAAAGCGCCGTCCGGCGGGATAGCGGCTGCTCGACGGCCCGACCGAACGCAGCACCAGCACCTCCGCGACGGCGGACGTGGCCGTCATGCCGGCCATCAGCCCGATCGCGATACGCATAGCCATCTTCATCTCACGTCTCCCGCGGAACTTCCTCGCCGATCCGCGCTAGGCCGCCGATGATGAACGCCTCCAGCACAGCCTCGATCAATGCGACGAAGGCATCACACAGCGCGACGGGGCAGGCTTCCCCGGGAAGGGCGGGTCTCACGCCGCCTTCGGATATTTCGCCTCCATCCAGGCGAGCGCGTCGGCCGTCAGCTCTTCCAGCACAGCCTCATCAACATCCGCCAGCCTCTTGATATAGAGGCAGGACTTGCCGGTCCGGTGCTTACCCAGCTTCGCCAGCTGCGCTTCCTTCCCCTCATAGCCGGGCAGCAGATACAGCACCAATTCCTTGGCGCGCGGCGAGAAGCCGATGCGCAGGAATGTCTCCTCCCTCTTGCCGCACAAATAGCTGTAGCTGCCGAAGCCGACGATGCTCGGCCCCCACATCCTTGCCGGTTCGCCCGACAGGCGCGCCATCATCGCACAGACGCGCTCCGCATCGCCACGGCGGACGGGATCGGGGACGGCGGCGATGAAGTCCGCCACCGCCACCCCGGTCGGCTGGGTCTTGTTCTCGGCCATCGGCGCGGCTCCTAGCGGGCGGGCTTGCGGAAGCGGTACACGATCCGGTCGGTATGGCCACGGATGCTGGGCGTGAAGACGTTCACGGAACGGTCGTCCGCCGGATTGCGCAGCAATTGCGATTCCGCCTCCAGCACGAAGCCGGCCCGTTCGAAATCGGCGCGGATCGTTTCGGGCAGGATGCGGTGCGTCGCCTCCACCTCGGCGCGGGTCTCGCGGCCGGGATTGGCGACATGGTCGATCACCGCGACCGTGCCGCCGGGCCGCAATGTCCGGTAGATCGCCTGCGTCACACTGTTCGGATCGATCCGGGGCAGCCCGAACCGCGCGCTTTCCCAATAAGCATCGTGATAGACGAGGTGCATCATCACGAAATCATAGGAAGCCGGCGCGAAGGAGAGCGCGGTCGAGGGGCCGGAGATGAAGCTCGTATTGGCGTTGCGGCCCGCCATCGCGTCCAAGGCAGCGCGGATTTCCGGGTTGCGGCCGAAGCTTTCGGAATTCCAGCCGACCACCGAGCCCTGCGGCCCGACCGCCTGCGCCATCAGCTCGGCATAATAGCCGTTGCCGGTGAAGTAATCGAGCACACGGTCGCCGCGCTTCAGCCCCATGAAGGCCAGCACTTCGGCCGGGCGGCGCACCTCGTCGAGCGCACGATGCGCCTCCGTCCGGCCCGGCGCCGCGACGGCGGCGGCATAGTCCGCGCCCGGTTGCGCGGGTGCGGTCATGCAGGATGGCAGTGCCAGCAATATTGCGGCCGCGATCATCACAGGTCTGGGCATATCGGCTCTCCTTGGCTGAGGTCTTGGCCCACCCTCACTCTCATGCGTCTCTCGGATATTTGCGGTCCATCGCCTTCAGGTCGCCGGCGATCATCTCCTCCAGCACCGCCTCGTCAATGTCCGCCAGTTTCTTGATGTAGAGGCAGCATTTGGCCATCCGGTGCTTGCCGAGCCGTGCCAGCTGTTCGTCGCGTCTGTCGTAATCCGCCGTCAAATAGACGACCGTCTCGCGCCCGCGCGGGGCGAAGCCGAGGCGCGGCGCGCTCTCGTCGCGCTTGCCGCATTTGTAGGTGTAGGAGCCGAAGCCGATGATGCTCGGCCCCCACATATAGGCCTGCTCGCCGGACAGCCGCTCCATCATCGCGATCAGCTTGCCGGCATCGTCGCGCCGCGTCGCGTCCGGGACGGTGGCGAGAAAATCGGCAGGGGGAATGCCGGTCGGTTTGGTCTTGTTTCCGGCCATCCGAACCTCTTCCCTCAACCGGCCCGCCGCGCAGCCTACGCCTGTCGTCGCCCGAGGCAAGACCGGAAACTTGCCATTCGCGTCCGGGCAATCCACATCGGCCGCCATGCAGCGTATCTCTCTGGTCTCGGCCGCGTTCCTGGCCCTCGCCACCCCTTCGATTGCCGCCGCGCAGGATCAGCCGATTCTGAGCGCCGAGGCCGAATATGAGCGCGTCGCCGCGCAGGCGCGCCGTTACTTCGCCGCCGGCCGCTATCGCGACGCGATGATGATGACGCGCGACGCTTACGGCTTCATTTCCGGTGAGCTTGGCGCGCAGAGCATCCTGGCCTTGCGCGCGCTGAATGACATTGCGGTGATCCACCAATTGCAGGGCGAACTCGACACGGCTCTGCCGATCGCGCTGGAATCGGCCGGCGGGCTGGAGCGGGTGGCCGGGCCGGATCATGCCGAAACGCTGAATGCGCTCGCCAATCTGGCGCAGCTCCATGTCGAGCGTGGCGACACTGCCGCCGCCGAGCCGCTGATGCGCCGGGTGATCGAGGCGCGCGGCCGCACGCTCGGCGCGGGCGACGAGGCGACGCTCAATGCGCTGCTGGAATATGCCGTATTCCTGAAGCGGGCCGGCCGCCTGCGCGAGCTTGCGGGTCAGCTCGATCGCGGCGTCGCGACTGCCCGCGCCAGCCTTGGCGCCGACGCGCCGGTCACGCGCGATCTGATCTCCGCCGCGGCCGAAGCCAATGGGCGCGACGAACCCGACGACACAGACGGGTAGAGCTTTCAGCTGCGCTGAGGCGCCGCCGCTTTACTCCGGCTCCAGAGTCGATTCTCTCGGGCGCGAGGGCTGCTCGGCACGGGCGCGTTCTGCCGCAGCATCCTGCTCTGCCTGACGGCGAGCGGCTTCAGCCGCAGCAGCCCTCTCGGCTTCGCGCCGCTGCGCCGCCTCAGCCTCCTGCTGCTGACGCCGGGCTTCCCGCGCAGCCGCCTGCTCGGCCGCTCGCTGCTCGGCCTCCTGTGCCGCCTGACGCTGCCGCTCGGCTTCTTGTGCCGCCTGACGCTGCCGCTCGGCTTCTTGGGCCGCCTGACGCTGCCGCTCGGCTTCTTGGGCCGCCTGACGCTCCCGCTCGGCTTGTTGAGAGGCCTGACGCTGCCGCTCGGCTTCCGCCTGCTGGGCAGCGCGGCGTTGCGCCTCCTCCGCTTCCGCCTGACGCCGTGCCTGCGCGGCTTCCTCCGCGGCACGGACCTGGCGCGCATTGTCCGCAGCCTCGCGCTGCGCCTCTTCAACCGCCTGCATGCGGCGGCGCTCGTCCTGCCGCCGGCCCTCGGCTGCTTCGGCGGCCTGAGCCTCACGCTGGGCGCGCAAGAGCGCTTCCTGCTCGCGCTGCGCCCGGGCCAGGTCTTCCGCGGCCCGCCGGTCGCGTTCTTCCTCGCTGCGCAGCAACTCCTCGCGACTGATCGTCGCGCTGCTGTCGCGCGGCGGCGGCGGTTCGTCCGGCACGCGCGGCTGCCGCGAAACCCGGTCCGGAGCGGTCGGCCTGTATTCCGGCTCGGGCCGGACAGTGGGCGGGGTGGCCGGCTGGGAGGGCGTCACGGCACCCGGCGGGCGTGGCTGCGGCCGCTCGGGGCGCGGGTTGGTGACTGGCGGCGTCGGCCGGCCGTCGCGGGGCCGGTCCGGGCGATCCGGACGGGTAGCACCGTCATTGGGACGATTGGGCCGGTCCGGACGATCGGGACGGTTCGGGCCGCTGTCCGGGCGATTGGGCCGATCGTCGCGGTCGCGCGGGCGATCCGGCCGCCCGTCGCCATCGCGGTCCGGCCGGCGGACGCCGGGCGGCGGTGCGCCGGCCCCGCCGCTCTCACGCCAGCGGCGGAAGGCGTCGCGGGATTCCCGCCGGCGCTGGCGTTCCGCCTGCAGCCTGGCCCGCTGCGCCTCCGCCTCAATCCGCGTGCGATACAATTCCCACTCGCGATCCGCGCGCCAGCGCTGTTCCCAGGCATGGCGCTGCGCCGAAATCACGGCCTCGACCGCGACCCAGGCCTGCGCGGCGTTCCGGTCCCACCGGCTCTGCCGGGCGGCCAGCCGCACCGCCCGCCCGCGATATTGCAGCGGCTGGAAGCGCGGATTGGATCCCCAGCGATCGGCATCCACGAGGACATCGCCGTCGCGCGTGTAGACCACCGCGATTTCCTGGCCATCGAAGCCCGCCGCTTCGTCCGGCGTGCGGATGAAGAAGGGCCAGTCCTGCCCCGCATCGTAGAGATAGAGGACATAGCCATTGGCGCTGACTTCTTCGACGATCAGGACGTCGTCGACTTCCCAGGCGTAAAATTGCTGGCCTGCATGGTCGAAGCTGTAATCGGGGGGCGATTGCGCGATCGCGTCCAGCAGCGCGTCGGAACGGTCGAGCCAGGCATAGGCGTCGAGCGATACCGGCTTGGGCGCAAGCACCCCCGGCTGCCCGAGATCGTCCTGCACCGTCACGCACGCGGACAGGCCCATCGTGGCCGTCAGGCCAAGCGCCAGCACGCGAAGATTACGCCCTGCGATCATCAATGCACTCCCCACCCTGTCGAACCGCTATAATTCGTGACGGGCGGTGAACGAAGGCTGACGCGCAATCAGAGCGGCAGCGGCAATTCGCGCTGCTCGGGATCGAAACGGTGCCAGCCCGAGGGGCCGAGCTTCTCCAGCGGCCGGAAGCGCGCCTTGTAGGCCATGCGCCGCGAATCCTCGACCCAATAGCCCAGATAGACATAGGGCAGCCCCGCCCGCCCGGCGCGGACGATGTGATCCATGATGATGTAGGTGCCGAGTCCCGGCCGGTCGGAATCGGGATCGAAGAAGCTGTAGATCATCGACAGCCCGTCCGCCTGCTGATCGGTCAGGCAGGCGCCGACCAGCTTGCCGGGCCGGCCGTCCACCGATGGCTCGCGATATTCGACGATGAAGGTGCGGACCGGGCTCTGTTCGACCATGTCGGCGAAATCGCTCTCGTCCATGTCGACCATGCCGCCGGTCGGGTGGCGCGCGGCGAGATAGCGGCGCAGCAGGCGATATTGCTCGCTGGTCGCCCATGGCTTGCAGGCACTGACCTCAAGATCGGCATTGCGCTTCAGCGTGCGGCGCTGGCTGGTGCTCGCCTGAAATTCCGCCGCGACCACGCGCACCGAAACGCAGGCGGCGCAATTCAGGCAGCTGGGCCGGTAAGCGACATTCTGGCTGCGCCGGAAGCCGATCCGGCCGAGCGCATCGTTCAGCTCGTCGGCATGGCCGCCATTCAGCTCGGTGAAGACCTTCCGCTCCGTCTTGCCCGGCAGGTACGGACAAGGTGACGGCGTCGTCACGAAGAAGCGCGGAAAGCGAAATGGTGCGCTCAAACCCCAATGCCCCGGAAAATTGCTGCCGACCCAAGCCTTCTTATGCGGCGGTGCTGGCCACATGAAAAGCGGTTGACGCCCGCTTATCCCCAACAGGAAGCGGCCGTACCGCTTCGGGACGGAGGCTCAGGCAATCTCTACCGGCTCGACCTTCAACCCCTCGGCGCGAATGTCGGCGACCAGTTTGTCCAGCTGCCCCACGTCGCGCGCCTCGCACTCGATCTCGATGAACGCATCCTTCGCGGGCAATTTCGTGAAGACACGCTGATGGTTGATTTCGATGATGTTGACCCGGTTCTTCTCGAACATCCGGACAACCCCGAACATCGCGCCGGGCCGGTCGTGTATCTGGATGCGCAGCCGGGTCATCCGCCCCTGCCGGGCGAGGTCGCGCAGCAGGACGGTGGCGAGCAGGCGCGTGTCGATATTGCCGCCGGTGACGACGACTCCGCATTTGCGCCCGCGAAAGCGCTCCGGGTCTGCGAGCAGCGCTGCTAGCCCGGCCCCGCCGGCACCTTCCGCCACGGTGCGTTCCAGCTGGATCAGCAGGGCGACCGCCGTCTCCAGGTCGCGCTCCGACACCAGCATGATCTCGTCGACCAGGGCGTCGACGATCTCGCCGGTAATCTTGCCGGGCCGTTTGACCGCAATCCCTTCGGCGATCGTGTCGCCCAGGCAGGGCAAGGCCTTGCCCTCGATCTTCGCATACATGGACGGGAAGAGCTCGGCCTGGACGCCGATCACTTCGATGTCCGGCCGGATCGCCTTCGCCGCGATCGCCACCCCGGCGATCAGCCCGCCGCCGCCGATCGGCACGACCAGCACGTCGAGATCGGGCACCTCCTCCAGCATCTCGATCCCGACCGTGCCCGCCCCCGCGACGATCATCTCATTGTCGAATGGCGGCACGAAGGTCAGGCCGCGTTCCTCCCGGAGCTTCACTGCGTGTGCGAAGGCCTCGTCGAACGTCTCCCCTTCCAGCACGATTTCCGCGCCATGCCGTTCGGTCTGCGAGACTTTCACGGAGGGCGTCGGCGCCGGCATGACGATGGTGGCGGGTACGCCGAGCCGGCGGGCGTGATAAGCGAGCGCCTGCGCGTGATTGCCGGCCGATGCCGCGATCACGCCCCTCGCCCGCTGCTCCTCGCCCATCAGCAACAGCCGGTTGAGCGCGCCGCGTTCCTTGTAGGCGCCGGTGAATTGCAGATTCTCGAGCTTCACATAGACGGTCGCGCCGGTCCGCTCGGACAGGGTCTCGCTGAGCAGCATGGGGGTACGGACGACCTGCCCCCTGATCCGCTCTGCAGCGGCCTGAATGTCAGCGAGCGTGACGGGAAGCGCGGATACCGTAGCGGCGGGACTGGCCATGGACGGCGGTCCTAGCCCCATCTGGAATGCGGCGCAAATAAGGCTTACGCACCACCCATGATCCGCTTCCTGTTCGGCCTCCTCGGCCTGATCGCGCTCGCCGCGCCCGCCTCCGCCCAGACCGTCATCACGAACGTGAACGGCTATACGATCGGTAACGACGGCTCGCTGATCCGCTTCCGCGGCCTCGTGATCGGCGGCGACGGCAAGATCATGAGCATCCACCAGGAGGAGCCGAACCCGGCCTATCGCGTCGAGCGGACGATCGACATGGGCGGGCGCACGATGCTGCCCGGCCTGATCGACGCGCACGGCCATGTCATGGGGCTGGGCGTCGCTGCGCTGCAACTCGATCTCAGCGACACGAACAGCCTTGCCGAGGCCCAGGCGCGGATTCGCGACTATGCCGCCGCCAATCCCGGCCTGCCCTGGATCATCGGCCGCGGCTGGAATCAGGAAAGGTGGAATCTCGGCCGCTTCCCGACCGCTGCCGACCTCGACTCCGTGGTCGGCGACCGGCCCGTCTGGCTCAGCCGCGTCGACGGCCATGCCGGCTGGGCGAACGGCGCCGCGATGCGCGCCGCCAACATTACGAACGACACGCAATCGCCGGGCGGCGGCCGGATCGAGCGCGACGCAAGTGGCCGCCCGACCGGCATTTTCGTTGATGCCGCGGAAGGGCTGATCGACCGCCACGTGCCGCCGCCGACGCAAGCGTTTCTCGACCGGGCGCTCGCCGAAAGCCAGCGCCTCCTCTTCTCGGTCGGCATCACCACCGCTGCCGACATGGGCACGACGATGACGGACTATCAGGCGATGATCCGCGCTATCGCCGCCGGAGAATCGCGGCTTCGCATCCTGTCTTACCTGAGCAGCTCCGATCCGCGCTGGACGGACGCCCTGCGCCGGCCGACCGAATGGACGCCGGAGGACCGGCTGCGGATCGTCGGCATCAAGGTCTATTCGGACGGCGCGCTCGGCTCGCGCGGGGCATGGCTGAAGGAGGATTATCTCGACGCCCATGGCAATCACGGCCTCGGCTTCCTGACCGACGCACAGA
The DNA here is from genome assembly GCA_002344055.1 of Sphingomonadales bacterium UBA2369. Lineage (GTDB taxonomy): Bacteria > Pseudomonadota > Alphaproteobacteria > Sphingomonadales > Sphingomonadaceae > Allosphingosinicella. The sequence goes on along the minus strand of DDTH01000014.1, from coordinate 31,104 downwards.
TCAGGCAACAGATGGAAGCCGCCGCCGCCAACGGCCTGCAGGTCGCCGTGCACGCCATTGGCGACGCCGCGAACGCGCAATTGCTGTCGGCGATCGAGGATCTGGCGCGGCGCTTTCCGGGCGACAGGCGCTGGCGCGTCGAACATGCCCAGATCGTCGATCCGGCCGATCTCGCCCGCTTCGGACGCAATGGCATCATCGCCTCGATGCAGCCGGTCCACCAGACCAGCGACATGCATATGGCCGAAGCGCGCATGGGCCTGCCGCGGCTGCAGGGCGCCTATGCCTGGCGCGGCATGCTCGACAATGGCGCGCGCCTGGCCTTCGGCAGCGATTTCCCGGTGGAAAGCCCCAACCCCTTTCACGGCCTCGCCGCCGCGATCAGCCGCGAGGACGCGCAGGGGCGCCCGCCCGGCGGCTGGCTCCCCACCCAGCGCGTGACCATCGTCGAAGCGCTCGACGCCTTCACCCGTACCGCCGCTTATGCCGGCTTCGCGGAAGGCCGGATCGGCCAGCTCCTCCCCGGCCGCCACGCCGATTTCATCATCATCGACCGCGACGTGATGACCGAACCCGACCAGCGCCGCATCCGCGACACGCAGGTGCTGGAGACCTGGGTGGGTGGCGCGAAGGTCTGGGAGCGCAGCGCGGGCCGCTGATCCGATCCGGCTTGACAATCCGCTTGATTGATCGTTCAACTCGCGGCTTCAATCGGGGGACTGATCATGCCTGACGTCAATTACCTCGCCGTCGCACTCGCGGCGCTTTCGGCCTTTGTGCTCGGCGGCCTGTGGTATTCGCCGATGCTGTTCGCGAACAAATGGATGGCGCTCAGCGGCCAGAGCGAGGAGAAGCTCAAGAGCGGCAATGCCGGCGTGATCTTCGGCGGGGCATTCGTGTGCGCGCTGATTGCCGCATTCATGCTCGCCTTGCTGTTCGAAGGGCGCGTCAGCGAAGTGCAGGACGCGGCCAGTGCCGGCTTCGGCATCGGCCTCGCCATTGTCGCGGCGAGCCTGGGCCTCAACTATTTCTTCGAACGCCGCCCCCTCGGCCTGTGGCTGATCAACGGCGGCTATTTCGTCCTGCAATTCACCATCATGGGCGCGATCATCGGGGCGATGGGTTAGGCGGCGCGCTTCTGGACGGTCAGCTCGAGTCCTAGCGCGTCCAGCACGCCGACCAAAGTCTCCAGCGTCGGGTTCCCATTCACCGAAAGCGCATTGTACAGCGCTTGGCGGCCCACGCCCGCCTTGCGCGCAACCTCGCTCATGCCCTTGGACCGCGCGACATCGCCGATGGCGCGGGCGATTTCCTGTGGCGATCCGTCCTCCATCCAGATTTTCAGATAATCGAGGATGTCGTCCTCGGACGACAGATAGTCGGCGGGATCAAAGGGGGTCGTCTTCGTTCCCAACACCAAGCTCCTTCGCCAATGCCTTCGCGCGGGCGATGTCGCCCGCCTGACTGTCCTTATCGCCGCCCGCCAGCAGCAGGATGACGGTATCACCCCGCTGCGCGAAATAGACGCGATAACCGGGGCCGAAGAACATGCGCAACTCGTGCACGCCTGCGCCCACCGGCTGGCAATCGCCGAACTGCCCATCCGACAACCGCCGCAGCCGCTTCAGGATGCGCAGCCGCCCCTGGCGATCGCGCAGCTTCTTCAGCCAGCGGACGAAATCGTCGGATTGCTCCAGCGAAAAGCCTTGTCCTTTATAGAGGACATCTTTGTCCGGGTCAATATTGTCAGCCATGGCGGTATCTTAGCTGCCTCTGGAGCCAGTCGTTACCGCCGTCATACAGCCATATTGAATCGCGCGCATTTGGGCCTCGTTCAACCAGGGCCAACCAGTTCACCCCCCGCGCGCGCGCCGTCCCATCCTGATCGCCTGCTGCTTGCCGAACCGCGTCTTGCGCGTGCCCGGCTTGCCCTCGTTCGAGTGCCCGACGATCGGCGCGCGTTTCTGGTGGTCGGGGAGGCCGAGTTCGTCATCCTCCAGCTTCCGGATTTCGTCGCGCAGGCGGGCGGCTTCCTCGAACTCCAGGTCTGCCGCGGCCTTGCGCATCCGGCCTTCGAGTTCCTCGATGTAGGCGCGCAGGTTGTGGCCGACGAGGTGGGGCGTGTCCGCATCGCCAGTATCGACCATCACGCTGTCGCGGTTGCTGACGTCCTTCAGGATGTCCGAAATGTCGCGCTTGATCGTCTGCGGGGTGATGCCGTGTTCGAGATTATACGCTTCCTGCTTTTCGCGGCGGCGGTTGGTCTCGTTCAGCGCGCGCTCCATGCTGCCGGTGATGCGGTCGGCATAGAGGATGACCTTGCCCTCGACGTTGCGGGCGGCGCGGCCGATCGTCTGGATCAATGACGTTTCGGAGCGAAGAAAGCCTTCCTTGTCCGCATCGAGGATCGCGACCAAGCCGCATTCGGGAATGTCGAGGCCCTCGCGCAGCAGGTTGATGCCGACCAGCACGTCGTAGACGCCGAGCCTGAGGTCGCGGATCAGCTCGATCCGCTCCAGCGTTTCGACGTCGCTATGCATATAGCGGACCTTCAGCCCCGCCTCGTGCAGATATTCGGTGAGATCCTCGGCCATCCGCTTGGTCAGCGTTGTGACCAAAGTGCGATAGCCCTTGGCCGCCGTCGCCTTCGCTTCGACGATCAGATCCTGGACTTGCTCCTCGACCGGCTTGATCTCGACCGGCGGGTCGATCAGGCCGGTCGGGCGGATCACCTGCTCGGCGAAGACGCCTTCGGTCTGCTCCAGCTCCCAGCCGCCCGGCGTCGCCGACACCGCCACCGTCTGCGGCCGCATCGCGTCCCATTCGTTGAAGCGCAACGGCCGGTTGTCGATGCAGCTCGGCAGCCGGAAGCCATATTCCGCCAGCGTGATCTTCCGGCGATGGTCGCCCCGCGCCATCGCGCCGATCTGCGGCACCGTCTGGTGGCTCTCGTCGAGAAACAGCAAGGCGTTGTCGGGGAGATATTCGAACAGTGTCGGCGGCGGCTCGCCCGGCAGCCGACCGGTCAGGAAGCGGCTGTAATTCTCGATCCCCGCGCAGCTGCCGGTCGCCGCGATCATCTCCAGGTCGAAATTGGTGCGCTGCTCCAGCCGCTGGTGCTCCAGCAATTTCCCTTCCGCCTCCAGCTCCTTCAGCCGCTCCTGCAATTCGAAGCGGATCGCCTCCATCGCCTGCTTCATCGTCGGCCCGGGCGTGACATAGTGCGAATTGGCGAAGATGCGGACATGCTCCAGGCTTGCCGCCTTCTTGCCGGTCAGCGGGTCGAACTCGACGATCTCCTCGATCTCGTCGCCGAAGAAGGCGATCCGCCAGGCGCTGTCCTCATAGTGTGACGGGAAAATCTCCAGGCTGTCCCCGCGCACCCGGAAATTGCCGCGTGCGAAGCCCTGATCGTTGCGCTTATATTGCAGCGCGACCAGCTTGCGGATGATCTCGCGCTGGTCGACCGTCTGGCCCTTCTTCAGGTCGAAGATCATCGCGGAATAGGTCTCGACCGAGCCGATGCCGTAGATGCACGAGACGGACGCGACGATGATCACATCGTCCCGCTCCAGCAGCGACCGGGTCGCCGAGTGGCGCATCCTGTCGATCGCCTCGTTCACCGAGCTTTCCTTCTCGATGTAGGTGTCGGAGCGCGGGACGTAGGCCTCCGGCTGGTAATAATCGTAATAGCTGACGAAGAACTCGACCGCATTTTCCGGGAAGAAGCTCTTGAACTCGCCGTAGAGCTGCGCGGCCAGGATTTTGTTCGGCGCGAGGATCAGGGCCGGCCGCTGCAAAGTCTCGATCACCTGCGCGGCGGTGTAGGTCTTGCCCGAGCCGGTGACGCCGAGCAGGACCTGCGTCTTCTCGCCCGCCTGAATCTGCTCGACCAGTTCGGCGATCGCGGTCGGCTGATCGCCCGCTGGCGAATAGTCGCTGACCAACTTGAACTTGCGCCCACCTTCCGACTTTTCCGGCCGCTGCGGACGGTGCGGAATGAAGCTCTGGCCGGTTTCCGGCTCCTCGAGACTCGTGCGGATCTGGATGGCCATGTTCTCCATATGGTCATTCCGGCGCGCGCGCGCTAGCTTGGCGAAAACAACAGGGAGAGGCAGGATGAAGTGGGCATATTTGTGCGCGATACCGCTCGTGGCGCTGGCCGCGTGCGGCGGCGGCGAAGCTGAGAATAAGGCGAAGGGCAAGGCAGAGCGGTTGCAGCCGGGCCAGTATGAAGTCACCGCCGAAGTCACCAACTTCAAGGCGGCCGACAAGGGCATTCCCAAGATCAATACGAAGCAGGGCGACAGCACGACCCGCAGCGTCTGCGTGCCCGAAGGCGGGACGCCGCCGGCGGAGTTGTTTACCGACGAAGCCTTTACCTGCCGTGGCAGCAGCGATGTCTTCGTGCGCAACGGATCGATCAACGGCAGCATCGACTGCACCGGGACCGGCCTTTCCGGACAAGTCGCTTATTCCATCACCGGCCGGTTCACCGAGGATTCCTTCGAGGCTGAGCGGGAACTCAAGACGCGCCTGACGACCGACGGGGATGTCGAGATCGCATCGACCCTTCGCGGCCGCCGCACCGGCGAATGCAGCGCCGCACCGGCGATTCCGGCAGCGGAGAACAAGGCGAAATGATCGGCTACGTCACGCTCGGCACCAACGACATCGATCGGGCCAGGGGCTTTTACGACGATCTGCTCGGCACCCTCGGTGCCAAGCGGATCATGGAATTTCCGCAGAACGGTTTCACCATGTGGGGCACCGGCTGGGACAAGCCCGGCATCGCGGTGACCAAGCCGTATGACGGCGCGCCGCACGACAAGGGCAACGGTCATATGACCGCGATCCCGGTGGAAACCCGCGATCAGGTCGATGCCCTGCACGCGAAAGCGCTCGCACTCGGCGGCAGCGACGAAGGCGCGCCCGGGCTGCGCGGCGAGGAAGGCCCGCAAGCCTTCTACGGCGCCTATTTCCGCGACCTGGACGGAAACAAGCTCTGCGCCTTCAGGATCGGGCCGGCCTGACCGGCGCCTGCGATTATTCGGTGAGCGTGAATCCCGGCGGGGCGCGATTCTCGCGATGCTCGTCATGGTACATGTCCATGAGCAGAATCGTCTGGCCGGGGGCGGCGCTGCCGCAATCCAGCGGATAGCCGTCGACGATCGATCCGAAGGCGCCGACGCCCATATTCGCACGCTGGCCGACGCGCGGGGCATTGCCGTCACTGCAACGCAAGCGCGCGATATAGGCCCGCTCGCCATCCGGCCCGCCGACGCGCACCGGATTTTCGCGCGAACCGAGGGGATGGGCGTCGGCGGCCGCAATCGCTTCGGCGAGGTCGTCCTGATCGGGCGCGAGGCCCATTTCGGCCATCATGCTTTGCGGGGTACCGGTGCGCTGGCCGATCGGGGGCGTCGTGGCGGGCTGTGCCGCGAGCAAGGCGGCGAGAAGGATTGTTTGCATCGCAGCGGCTTAGCCGCGTTCGGCTGACGGCACCATGACTCGTTAGAGCCCTTCGCTGATCCCTCCATAGACGCCGTTCCAGTAGAGCAAGGGCGAGACGTCGTCGCGCACCCGCACATCCTCGATGACGCCGATGAAGATGCTGTGCGTGCCGAACTGGTGGCAATCGATCCGGCGGCACAGCACCGAAGCCTGCGCGTCGAGCAGCCGCGGTGGCTCGTCCGCGCCCAGTTCCCAGCCGTCGACGAAGCGCAATTTCTCCATCTTGCGATCGGCGAACATGCTGGCGATCTCCTCCTGATCGCGGTGGAGGATATTCACCCGGAATGCCTCCATGTCGGACATCGAGGCATGGACCGAAGCGGCCCGGTTGATGCAGACGAGCAGGCTCGGCGGGTCCATCGACAAGGACGAAACGGCGGTCGCGGTGACGCCCATCGGCCGCCCGTCTACCGTCAGGCTGATCACGTTCACCGTCGAAGCGACGCGCCGCATCGCCAGCCGGAAATCTCCGATCAGCTGGTCCTCGTCGCTCATGCCGCGCTCCGCATCTTGTAGCCCGCGAGGATCTCCGCGACCCAGCGCCCGGCGGTCAGCGCGGACAGATCGGACGGATCGAGGCTGGGATCGAATTCGGTGAGATCGACCAGCCGCACCTTGGGTTCGGCGGCCAGCAGGCGCGCGGCTGTGAAGAAATCGGTCACGTGCATGCCGCCCGGCCGCGCGCCCGGTGCGCCGGGAAACTGCCCCCGGTCGATCACGTCAATGTCGAAATCGACGATGATCCGCTCGCAATGGTCGAGCTGGCCGAGCGCGGTCTCGATCAGGCGCGCGATGCCGCGCGTGCGGACGTCGGCGGCGGTGTAGACCGTCCCTCCCGCTTCCAGCACGTCCAGGTGCATCTTCACCGTGTTGGCGAACGGCGCGAGGCCGATCTGGACGAGGTTGCTGCCGTCGAGTCCATCCTCCAGCAGGCAGCGCACGGGATTGCCGTTCAGCGGGCCATCGTTGGTGTCGCGCATGTCGAAATGCGCATCGAGCGTGATCAGCCCGACCTGGGCCAGCGGCACGCCCAGCCCGTGCGCGGCCGGGCGCGTCACTGCATTGTTGCCGCCGATCAGCAGGGTCAGGCCATGCGTCGCCGCCGCTCCGCCCACCGCGTCGCGGATCGGCGCAAAGCCGTCGGCGGGCGACAGGCCGGTCACCGGCACATCGCCCAGATCCGCGACCGGCGCGGTCAGCACCTCGCGCGTCTCGACATCGTAGCTGCTGATCCGCTTCAGCGCCTTGCGAACAGCCTCAGGCGCGAGATCGCAGCGGCCGGGCGTCACCGATCCCGCCTCCATCGGCGCGCCCAGCAATGCCACCTCACCGGGGCCGCCGGGCACGAGCAGATCGGCGATGCTGGGCCATTCGGCGCTCATGGCTTGGCGCTTAAGGGGTCGCCGTGCGAAAGGCGAGAGCATGTGGGATTTGATGCTCGTAGATTGCCATGTGGCGACGATGGACGCTGCCGTCGCGGCCCCGTTCGGCGCGATCGAAAATGCCGCGATCGGCATCGCCGACGGCAAGGTGGTGCGCGTCGGCAAGCGCTCCGAACTGGCCGGGAATCGCGCCGCGAAAGTCGAGGCGCTGGGCGGCGCCTGGGTGACGCCCGGGCTGATCGATTGCCACACGCACCTCGTCTTCGGCGGCAACCGCGCGCACGAATTCGAAATGCGGCTGGAAGGTGCGACCTATGAGGAGATCGCCAAGGCCGGCGGGGGCATCGTCTCGACGGTCGGCGCAACCCGCAGCGCCAGCGCCGAGGAGATTGCCGAACAGGCCTGGCCTCGCCTCAAGGCACTGATGCGCGGCGGCGTGACGACGATCGAGATCAAGTCGGGCTATGGCCTCGATCTCGAGAGCGAACTTAAGCTCCTCCGCGCAGCGCGACTGCTGGCCGAGAGCGAACGGGTTCGGGTCTGCCCGACCCTCCTGGCCCTTCACGCGCTGCCGCCCGACTTCAAGGAACGCCGCGCCGAATTCGTCGCGATGGCGACCGATGAACTGATCCCGGCCGCGAAGGCGGAAGGTCTGGCCGAAGCGGTCGACGCCTTTTGCGAGGGTATCGGCTTCACCCCCGACGAGGTCCGCGCCTTGTTCGAGGCCGCGGTGAAGGCGGGCCTGCGCGTGAAGCTGCACGCCGAGCAGCTGAGCAACCTCAACGGCGCGGCGCTCGCGGCGGAATATGGTGCGCTCTCCGCCGACCATCTCGAACATCTCGACGAGGCCGGCGCGGCGGCGATGGCGCGCGCTGGAATGGTCGGCGTGCTCCTCCCCGGCGCCTTCTACGCGCTGAAGGAAACGCACAAGCCGCCGGTCGACATGCTCCGCCGCCACGGCGTGCCGATGGCGGTTGCGACCGATTGCAATCCCGGCACCTCGCCCGTCCTGTCGGCGACGCTGATGCTCAGCATGGCCTGCACCCTGTTCGGCCTGACGCCCGAGGAAGCGCTCGCCGGCATGACCCGCAACGCGGCGAAAGCGCTCGGTCGCGAGGCGGAGCTCGGCACGATCGCTTCGGGCAAGGCTGCGGACCTGTGCGTCTGGCGCATCGGCCGTCCGGCCGAACTCGCTTACTGGATCGGTCACCCCGGCCCCGAGCGGCGCTATCTCGCAGGGGTTGAGGCCTAGGACAGGCTGTGTAGGGAGCGGCCATGCAAAACAGACGTGACAACAGCCGCATCATCCGCGCGCGCACCGGCACTGAGATCAAGGCCAAGTCCTGGCTCACCGAAGCCGCCGTGCGGATGCTCCAGAACAATCTCGATCCGGCCGTGGCGGAAGCGCCCGAGGAGCTGGTCGTCTATGGCGGCATCGGCCGCGCCGCGCGCGACTGGGTGAGCTTCGACACGATCGTCGAGACGCTGGAGCGGCTGGAGGGCGACCAGACCCTGCTGGTGCAATCGGGCAAGCCGGTCGGCGTCTTCCCCACCCATCCGGACGCGCCGCGCGTGCTGATCGCGAACTCGAACCTCGTGCCGAAATGGGCGAATTGGGAGCATTTCCACGAGCTCGATCGCAAGGGCCTGATGATGTACGGTCAGATGACGGCCGGATCGTGGATCTACATCGGCACGCAGGGCATCGTGCAGGGCACGTACGAAACCTTCGTCGAGATGGGCCGGCAGCATTATAACGGCGACCTCACCGGCAAGTGGATATTGACCGCGGGACTCGGCGGGATGGGCGGGGCGCAGCCGCTCGCGGCGGTGATGGCCGGCGCGCATTGCCTCGCAATCGAATGCCAGCAGAGCCGGATCGAGAAGCGCCTCGAAACCCGTTATCTCGACCGCCAGGCAGCGACTCTGGACGAAGCGCTGGAGATCATCCGCACCGCCAGCGTGCCCACCTCCGTCGGCCTGCTCGGCAATGCCGCCGAAATCCTGCCGCAAATGGTCGAACGCGGCATCCGCCCCGACGCCGTCACCGATCAGACCAGCGCCCACGATCCGGTCAACGGCTATCTGCCGATCGGCTGGACGGTCGAGCAATGGATCGCCGAGCGCGAGGCCGATCCGCGCCGCGTCGAGCGCGAAGCGCGCGCCTCCATGGCCGTGCACGTACAGGCGATGCTGGCCTATCGTCACATGGGCGTGCCGACCTTCGATTACGGCAACAACATCCGCCAGGAAGCCTATGACCATGGCGTGATCGACGCGTTCGATTTCCCCGGCTTCGTCCCCGCTTACGTCCGCCCGCTCTTCTGCCGCGGCATCGGCCCGTTCCGCTGGTGCGCGCTGTCCGGCGATCCGGAGGATATCTACAAGACCGACGCCAAGGTGAAGGAGATGATCCCCGACGATCCGCACCTCCACCGCTGGCTCGACATGGCGCGTGAGCGGATCGCCTTTCAGGGCCTGCCGGCGCGCATCTGCTGGGTCGGCCTGGGCCAGCGCCATCGGCTCGGTCTCGCCTTCAACGAAATGGTCCGCAACGGCGAATTGAAGGCGCCGGTCGTGATCGGCCGCGACCATCTCGACAGCGGCTCGGTCGCCTCGCCCAATCGCGAAACGGAGGCGATGCGCGACGGCTCGGATGCGGTCTCCGACTGGCCCCTGCTTAACGCCTTGCTCAACACCGCCGGCGGCGCGACCTGGGTGTCGCTCCATCATGGCGGCGGCGTCGGCATGGGCTATTCGCAGCATTCCGGCGTGGTGATCGTCGCCGACGGCACGGACGAAGCGGCGCGGCGGCTGGAAAGGGTGCTGTGGAACGACCCGGGTACCGGCGTCATGCGCCACGCCGATGCGGGCTACGACATCGCCATCGACTGCGCGCGCGAACAGGGCCTCGATCTGCCGATGGTGGGGAAATGATTCTCCAGCCCGGCAGCGTCACGCTCAGCGATCTTCGCGCTCTCTGGTCCGGCGAGGGTGCGTCACTGTCGCCCGATGCCTGGACCGCGATCGACACCTCCGCCGCCGCGGTCGGGCGGATCGTGGAGAGCGGGCGCACCGTCTACGGCATCAACACCGGCTTCGGCCTGCTCGCCAGCACCCGCATCCCGCGCGAGCGGCTGGCGGAATTGCAGCGCAACCTCATCCTCTCGCACGCCGCAGGGCTGGGCGAACCACTGAAGCCGCAGGTCGTCCGCCTCATCATTGCGCTGAAGGTGATCGGCCTCGGCCGCGGGATGAGCGGGATCAGCCGCGCGGTGGTCGAACGACTGCTGGCGATGCTGGAGGCCGATGCGCTGCCGGTCATCCCCGCGCAGGGATCGGTCGGCGCGTCCGGCGATCTTGCTCCGCTGGCGCACCTCAGTGCCGCGATGCTCGGCGAGGGCCATGTCACGCTGAAGGGCGAATTGCTGCACGCCGCCGACGCGCTGCAGCGGCTCGGCCTCGAACCGATCCAGCTCGGCCCGAAGGAAGGCCTCGCGCTGATCAACGGCACGCAGGTTTCGACCGCGATCGCCCTCGACACCTTGTTCGCCGCCGAGCGCGTCTTCGGCGCGGCTTTGGTCGCCGGGGCGATGTCTGTCGATGCGCTGAAAGGCACCGACGTCGCCTTCGATCCGCGCATTCACGCGGCGCGCGGCCAGCCCGGCCAGATCGCCGTCGCTGCGGCCCTGCGCGGCCTGCTTGCCGGCAGTCAGATCCGCGACTCCCATTCCGACTGCGAACGGGTGCAGGACCCCTACGCCTTCCGCTGCCAGCCGCAGGTAATGGGCGCCGCCTACGATCTCCTTCGGCAGGTCTCAGGCACGCTGACGATCGAGGCCAATGCGGTCACCGACAATCCGATCATCTTCGGCGAGGAAGGCATTTCCGGCGGCAATTTTCATGCCGAGCCGGTTGCTTTCGCGGCGGACATCCTGACCATCGCGCTCTGCGAAATCGCCAGCATTTCGGAGCGGCGCACCGCCATATTGGTCGATCCGAAGCTGAGCGGCCTGCCGCCCTTCCTAACCCCGGACAGCGGCGTGAATTCCGGCTTCATGATCGCGCAGGTCACCGCCGCGGCCCTGGTCTCGGAAAACAAGACACAGGCCTGGCCCGCAAGCGTGGACACGGTGCCGACGTCGGCCGGACAGGAAGACCATGTCTCGATGGCCACCCATGCCGGCACCAAGGCGCGACGCGTCGCGGGCAATGCCGCCGGCGTGATCGGCGTGGAATTGCTCGCCGCCGCGCAGGGCGTGGATTTCCACAAGCCGCTAACCACCTCCGCGCCGCTTGCTCGCGCGCTCGCGACGGTCCGCGCGCAAGTGCCGTTCTACGAGAGCGACCGTTACATGGCGAACGATATGGCCTGGGCGCAGGCAGCGGTGCTGGACGGTGCGTTCGAAGGGCTGGCGGAATTCAGCCTGCCAGGCTGAAGGCGATCGCGCGGCGGGTTATGTCCACGCCGTCCAGCCGCACCTGTAAAGTGTCGCCTGCCGTCGCGCGTTCGGCCGCGACCCGCGCCAGGACGGCGAGGTCGGTGAGTTGGATACGCGCGCCGCGCTCGTCGGTGTCGGTCACGATCGCGGTGAAGGTCTCGCCGACCTGATTTTGCAGCATCACCGCTTCGGCCAAATCGACCACCGCCCGGTCGATCCGCCCGCCCAGTGCATCGGCCCGCGCCATCACCTTGGGCAGCCGCTCGAAAGCGTCTGCGTTTGGCACCGGCTTGCCATTGGCGACCGCCAGCGCCGCCTCGACGACATAGCGATCCGCCAGCCGCCGCAACGGTGCGGTCGCATGCGCGTAGGTGGCCGCGACGGCGGCGTGCCAGGGCTTTTCGTTGGCATCGAACGGCGCGTAGCTCGCGCCCGGACTGCCCCGCCGCACGGCGAGCATGAAGGCGGCATCGGCGGGCTTGGCTGGATCCAGCCGCCGCTCGAAATTATCCAGCGGCGTGCGGCGCGGCCAGTTCAGACCCAGCGCCTGCGCGCTGTGCCGCAAGCGCCGGATCGCACGCGGATCTGGCTCCGCCATCACCCGGAACAGACCGGTGCGATGTTCGAGCAGCAACTTGCCGACTGCCAGATTCGCGGCCAGCGACAAGGCCGCATTGTCATCTTCAGCCTTCGTGCGCGGGCGGAAAGCGAGCGCATATCCCCCCGCCCCGTCACGCGTGACTTCCTGCTCCGGTGGATCGACCCGCGCCGCGCCCCGCGCCGCCTCCGCAGCCTGTACCCGTCGCGCGAGTTCGCTGAAGCCTTCCGGCAGATCGGCCTCGGTCGCACTCTCATAGGCCAGCTTCGCGCGGTTACGGATCAGGCCCCGCTCCACGCCGTCGATCGCGGCATTCCCGTCACCGCCGATCCGCACCGTGAAGATCACTGCCGGCCGGTCACCATCGGGCAACAGGCTCGCCGCGCCTTCGCTCAGCACCGGCGGGTAGAGGCCGATCCGCCCGTCCGGAAAATACATGGTCGCCCCGCGCTTCCACGCCTCCGTGTCGAGCGGATCGCCCGGCGACACGAACCAGCCCACATCGGCGATGGCATAGTGAAGCAACAGGTCGCTGCCCGCCGCCTCGATCGCAAAGGCCTGGTCCAGATCGGTCGCACCCTCGGGATCCAGCGTGACGAAAGGAACAGCGGTCCAATCGGCATGCGCATCCGGCACCCGCCGCGCCGCGTCCCCCGCGGCCGCCAGCACCGCGTCCGGGAAGCCCTCCGGCAGGGTCAGTTCGGCGCGAAGCGCAGCGAGCCCGCCATCGAGCGCGCCGGTGGGATCGAGGATGATCTTCATGCCGGCGGGGCTTCGCTCTCCAGCAGCGCCATCAGATTGCGCGCCGCATCGCGGTCATCCTCGCTCTCGAACGCCACATCCAGGTCCGGCGCCTGCCCCAGCGTGTAGAGCAGGGCCCAGAGCACGAAGCGGCGCGGCCGGTCCGTCTCCAGCCCCAGATCGACGCGCATCCGCTCCGCCCCCGCTTCCAGCGCGGCCGGCGGGATCGTCGAAATATCGGTCGTGCCGAAATAGCGGAGCAGTTGATCGTCGAAGGTCATGGGGCCAAGCTAGGCGGCACAAAGCGGAAAAGCGAGACGATGACCGAGATGATCGACAAAGCGGGACTGAAGGTCGCAACCACATTGGTGCGGTTCCTCGAGGACGAGGCCCTGCCCGACACCGGCATCGCACCTGACGTCTTCTGGCGCGGGGTCGCGGATATCTATGCCCGCTTCACGCCGGAGAATCGCGCGCTGCTGGCGACCCGCGACGATCTGCAGGCGAAGCTGGACGCCTGGCACGTCGCGAATCCCGGGCCGCCGTCCGGCGATGGCTATCAAAACTTCCTCCGCGAGATCGGCTACCTCGTCGACGAGCCCGCGCCCTTCACCATCGCGCCCCAAAATGTGGACGAAGAGGTCGCGCGCCTCGCCGGGCCGCAGCTGGTCGTGCCGGTGCTCAACGCCCGCTTCCTGCTGAACGCCGCCAATGCCCGCTGGGGCAGCCTCTACGATGCGCTCTACGGCACTGACGCGCTCGGCGATCTGCCGAAGGGCGGCGGCTATGATCCCGAACGCGGCGCCAAAGTGATCGCGCGGGCCAAGGGCTTCCTGGATGAAGTGCTGCCCTTCATCGATGGCTCATGGAAAGACTGCACAGCGGCATCGCTCAACGACTTGGAAGACCAGATCGTCGTTCTGGGGCAGGATGGCGGCGAGTGCATCGTCGGAAAGACAAGTCGCTCGTTACTATTGTGTCACAACGGCCTGCATATCGAGGTCGTATTCGACCGCGACCATCCGATCGGCCGCGACGATCCGGCTGGGATCGCCGACGTGATCCTTGAGGCCGCGCTGACCACGATCGTCGATCTGGAAGACTCGGTCGCGGCGGTCGATGCCTACGACAAGGTTGCGGCCTATCGGAACTGGCTCGGGCTGATGAAAGGCGACCTTTCCGCCCGCTTCGACAAGGGCGGCCGGAGCCTTACCCGCGAACTGGAGGAGGACCGTACCTATACCGCGCCGGACGGCTCCACCCTGACCTTGCCGGGCCGCAGTCTGCTCTTCGTCCGCAATGTCGGGCATTTGATGACCAATCCGGCGATCATCCTGCCCGACGGCGGAGAGGCGCCCGAAGGCATACTCGACGCCATCGTCACCAGCCTGATCGCCTTGCACGACCTGAAAGGCGGGGGCCGCTTCCGCAACAGCCGCGCCGGCTCGGTCTATATCGTGAAGCCCAAGATGCACGGGCCGGACGAGGCAGCCTTCACCAACCGGCTCTTCGACGCGGTCGAGGATCTGCTCGGCCTCTCCCGCCACACGATCAAGGTCGGCGTGATGGACGAGGAGCGCCGCACCTCCGCCAATCTCGCCGCCTGCATCCATGCGGTGAAGGACCGCATCGTCTTCATCAATACCGGCTTCCTCGATCGCACCGGCGACGAGATGCACAGTTCGATGCGGGCCGGCGCCATGGTCCGGAAAGGCGAGATGAAGGCCAGCGACTGGATCGCGGCCTATGAGGCGCGCAACGTGCAGATCGGCCTGGCCAGCGGCTTTGCGGGCCGGGCGCAGATCGGCAAAGGGATGTGGGCCGCGCCCGACCGGATGGCCGACATGCTCGCACAGAAGATCGGCCACCCGCAGGCCGGCGCCAGCACCGCCTGGGTGCCGAGCCCGACCGCCGCGGTGCTGCACGCGCTCCATTATCACCAATGCGATGTCGCCGCGCGGCAGCGGGAGTTGGCGGATCAGCCGACGGCCGGCGTCGACCGCCTGCTCACCGTCCCGCTCGCCGGCGGCCGCAACTGGTCGCCGGAGGAGGTCCGCGAGGAGCTGGACAACAATGCCCAGGGCATTCTCGGCTATGTCGTGCGCTGGATCGACCAGGGCGTCGGCTGCTCGAAGGTGCCGGACATTCACGACATCGGCCTGATGGAGGATCGCGCGACCTTGCGCATCTCTTCCCAGCACATCGCCAACTGGCTGCTCCACGGCGTCTGCACGGCGGAGGAAGTCGACGCCGCCCTCACCCGCATGGCCGCCAAGGTCGACGCCCAGAATGCGGGCGATCCGCTCTACCGGCCGATGAGCGGCAATGCGGAAACCAGCCTCGCCTACCAAGCCGCGCGGGCCTTAATCTTCGAGGGTACGGCACAACCGAACGGCTATACCGAGCCGTTGCTGCACGCTTTCCGGCGGCGGTTGAAGGATGAGATGGACTAAACTGCCGAGGGGGAAATCTTACCGGCCCTCGCCACGCTGTTCTCGTGGCTGTCGGCAGACAATCAACTCATTCGCAAATCCGATCAGCGCGCTTTATCGAGTCGGTGCAGGGTCTGATCATCCGGATAGTCATTGAGGTCCAATTCCACGCCTGAAATCTGGACCTGAGACATATGCAGGAGCCGCGTATGGTAGCGCTGATGCTCCGCAGCGTGTGTAAGAAACGCTCGATCATTGGACAGGATAGCTGAGACGTAAGGCGCATAGACCATATGCATTCCGTCGTGGATCGCGCCTCGATTTGTCTTCCCTGTTCGGTATTGGTGCGCGGCCATAACGGCCATTTCGAGAATCGGCCCTCGAACAAAAATCTCAGGATAGTCCAAAAATACCTTTGTCACCTCGGCGCGCTCTAACGGGCCGACATAGCCTTTTTCGAGCCAGAATTTTCGAGCCGCCGACCCATCCAAATCGGCGTGAGCGAGCAAGAACAGAAACGTGTAGAGTATAACTAGCTTGGCCGTCGTCGCATCTAAGCCAAAGCCTTCAATATCCTCACGAGCTGCGTCGAAAACCGTGACTACGAAAACACGCGCAAGATCGACGATCTCGGTATCGTGAGGTGCATCTTCGAGGACGCTTCTAAGGTTTCTTGAGATCGCGCGGATGGGCGCGCTTTGCCGAACCAACTGGTCAAAGTCGTAGTTCATGGTGCATCCGAAATCGCGCGTCATTCGCGACCATAGCCCGGACATGCTGAGGTCCGAGGTGACGTCGTAGTTCACTACATTGTTCGGGTACGCGGACCGAAGATAGCGGATGGCCAGCTCGGTAGGTGTGCCAAGCAGAACCGGATCGAAAAGGGCCTGCGCTGCCATAAGCAGCATGTCTGCGCGCTGGCGATCCGAGTTGAGCATGATCTCCCACAACATCGTCGGCGAGGTGACAAATATGACGCCTTTTCGTCGCTGATAGGCTCGAGTCAGCTCAAGGTTCGATAGACCGACGTTCTCCACGAGGAAATTAAAGGCGGAGGTTTCAACATATACCCGCGCGCAACGATCAAATCGCTCTCGATCCACCTTGTCGCCGTCAGGGTTTTTCGGCTGCGCTGGATTGCCCACTCAGCGTACCGCCCGAATGTACTCGATAGCGGGCATGCTTACCTCCTCACAATTCTCTCCTGACCCAGCCCTGTCCACGACGAGAAAGTCCGTATCCGCCTCCAGCACCAGCAGGAAATGGTGCCACGTCCCCTTGCCGTAATGGACCCCCTGCCCGCCTTCAGCGCGGAACACCCGCACCGCGCTCGCATCGAACTCCCCCGGCGGCGCGACCGCGACCAGGTATGGCCGGCCGCTCAGGGGCACGAAGCTCTGGCTCCCCAGCGGGTGGCGCTCGAAGGTCTTCAGCACCAGTTCGGCCAGCGGCTGGGCGCGGAAGATGCTGATCACCGGGACGCCGCCTTCGTCCGCCACATCGACCTCCGCCAGCGCGTCGTAGCGGACGGCGTGGCCCTGGTTGATGTCGATCTTCATCGCCGCGTCGCTCGCCTCGATCACGCGGCCGAACGGCGCGAACGCCTCGGCGGTCAGCGGTTCCGGCACCATCTCGCGCATCGTCTCTCCTTCGCTTGCCCGGCGGCACGGCACATCCTAGCATGATTGATTGGGGGTGCGATTGGACGAACAACATTATCCGCGCGATCTGATCGGCTACGGCGCGACGCCGCCGCATGCCGCCTGGCCGGGCGGGGCGCGGATCGCGGTGCAATGCGTGCTGAATTACGAGGAAGGCGCCGAGGCCTGCACGCTGGATGGCGATCCGGCCTCCGAAGTGTTCCTGTCCGATATCGCCAATGCCCAGCCGGTGCAGGGCGCGCGGCACATGAGCATGGAGCAGATGTACGAGTATGGCTCGCGGGCCGGGGTGTGGCGGCTGCTGCGGCTGTTCGCGCGCTACGATCTGCCGCTGACCATGTTCGGGGTCGCGCTGGCGATGCAGCGCAATCCGGCGGTGGTCGACGCGACGCTCGCGGCCGGGCATGAAATCGCCTCGCATGGCTGGCGCTGGCTCAATTACCAGCATGTGCCGGAAGAACAGGAGCGCGCCGACATGGCCCGCGCGATCGAGGTGCACCGCGCCCTGACCGGCGAGCGCCCGCTCGGCTGGTATACCGGCCGCACCAGCCCCAACACCCGGCGGCTCGTGGCGGAGGAAGGCGGCTTCCTCTATGATGCGGACGATTATTCGGACGACCTGCCCTTCTGGACGAAGGCCGCCGGGAAGGACCATCTGATCGTCCCTTATTCGCTGGAGACCAACGACATGCGCTTCGCCAGCGCCAACATGCACACCGGGGAACAATTCTCCGAATATCTGAAGGATGCGTTCGACGTGCTGTATGAGGAGGGCGCGGATAGCCCGAAGATGATGTCGGTGGGCCTGCATTGCCGCCTCGTGGGGCGGCCAGGGAAGATGGCGGGGCTTGAGCGCTTCATCAAATACGCGCTCGGTCACCAGGACGTCTGGTTCTGCCGCCGCATCGACATTGCCCGCCATTGGCGCGCCACCCATCCGGCGGTGACCGCCTGATGTTCGGGCAACTGCGCCAGCTTTACGTCAATCTCGCCCAGCCCCGGCTCGGTGCGGAGGTGGTCTATGCCACCGACGATTTCTTCGCCGACAAGGCGCGGCTGATCGACCCGGCGCCAGCGGTCTTCATCCCCGACAAATATGACGACAATGGCAAGTGGATGGACGGCTGGGAAAGCCGCCGCAAGCGCATCCCCGGCCACGATTGGTGCATCGTCCGCCTCGGCGCGCCGGGTCTCGTCGCGGGCTTCGAGATCGACACCAGCCATTTCACCGGCAATTACCCGCCCGGCGCGGAGGTCGAGGTCTGCCGCAGCGACGATGCGGTCCCCGGCGAGGATGCGGGCTGGACGAAAGTCACGCCGCGCCTCGCGCTGAACGGCAATGACCGCATCTACGTGCCGATCGAGCATGAAGACCCCGTCACTCACGTCCGCCTCCACATCTTCCCGGACGGCGGCGTGGCGCGGCTGCGGGTCTGGGGCCGGATCGTGAAGGATTGGTCCCGGGTCGGCGCGGACGAGCGGCTCGATCTGCTGGCGATGGAGCATGGCGGCCGCGGCATCATCGCCAATGACGAACACTATGGCCGCATCGAAAATCTCACCGCGCCCGGCCGCGGCGTGAATATGGGGGATGGTTGGGAAACCCGCCGCCGGCGCGAGGCCGGCCACGACTGGGCGATCCTCGAACTTGGCGCTCCGGGCCTGATCGACGAGATCATCGTCGATACCGCCCACTTCAAGGGCAATTACCCTGACCGCTGCTTCCTGCAGGGCGCGGCGGAGGCGAACGGGTCGGCCGACGAGATCGCGGCAGCCTCGGAAAGCTGGCCAATCCTGCTGCCGGAGACGAAGCTCTCGGCGGACAATGTCCACACCTTCACCGAAGGCCTCGCCAACATCGGCCCGATCCGCTTCGTGCGGCTGAACATCATTCCCGACGGCGGCGTCAGCCGGCTGAGGCTGATCGGACGTGTCGCGCGATGACCGCCTTGTTCGAACATTCCCCCTGGGTGGAGGAACGCGCCGACGCCCGCCCCTCTTCCGGCGACCGTCATGCGGATTTGATGGCTGTTCTCTACGACGCCACGCCGGACGAGCAACTCGCCCTGATCCGCGCGCATCCCGAACTGGCGGGCAAGGCCGCGATCGATGGCAGCCTTACCGAAGCCAGCGCCGCCGAGCAGGCCAGCGCCGGCCTCGACCGCCTCACGCCCACGGAGTTCGAGCGCTTCCACACACTCAACGCCGCCTATCGTGACCGCTTCGACTTCCCCTTCATCATCTGCGTCCGCCTGACCGACAAGGCCGGCATCCTCGCCGCGATGGAGCGCCGTCTCGGCAATGATCGCAACACCGAGATCGCGACGGCGCTGGACGAGATCGGCAAGATCGTCCGCCTGCGGCTGGAGGCGATGGCATGAGCACACTCTCCACCCACGTCCTCGACACGATGCACGGCCGGCCCGCCGCCGGAATGGCCGTCGCGTTGAGCGGCCCCGACGGAGAAATCGCACGCGGCACGACCAACGAGGATGGCCGCTGCCCCGGCCTCGCGCCGGACGACCTCGCGCCCGGCCGCTATGCGCTGACCTTCTCCGTGGCCGCTTATTTCCGCGCGGCGGGCGTGGACCTTCCCGATCCGCCCTTCCTCGATGAGGTCAGCATCGACTTCGGCATCAATGCCGACGGTGGCCATTATCACGTGCCTCTGCTCGTTTCCCCCTACGGCTATTCCACCTACCGGGGCAGCTGAGACGTGGGCGTCGATCTCACCGAATGGCTGAATCTCGCGATCCGCTGGCTGCACATCACCGCGGGCATCGCCTGGATCGGCTCATCATTCTATTTCGTCTGGCTCGACAACCATCTGAAGAAGCCGCGCGAGGGCGATGCCTCGGGTGAGCTCTGGTCCGTCCACGGCGGCGGCTTTTATCACAATCAGAAATATCAGGTCGCGCCCGCCAAGATGCCGGACGATCTGCACTGGTTCAAATGGGAGGCCTATTTCACCTGGATCAGCGGCTTCTCGCTGCTGGTGCTGGTCTATTATGTCGGCGCGGACAGCTTCCTGCTCGATCCCGCCAAGGCCGATCTCGGCGCGGGCTGGGGCATCGCCGTCGGCCTCGGCTCGCTGGCGCTGGGCTGGCTGATCTATGATGGCCTTTGCCGCTCGCCCGTAGGCCGCTCCAACATCGCACTAGGCATCTTCTGGTTCGCCATCCTGCTCTACGCCGCGATGCTGCTCGACAGCCTCTTGAGCGCCCGCGCCGCCTACATGCATATCGGCGCGATCGTCGGCACGGCGATGGTCGCCAACGTCTTCTTCATCATCATCCCGAACCAGCGGAAGGTGGTCGCGGACCTGATAGCGGGCCGCACCCCCGATCCCTCGCTCGGCGCGGCGGCCAAGCAGCGCTCGCTGCACAACAATTACATGACCCTGCCGGTGCTCTTCATCATGATCAGCCCGCATTACCCGATGACCTATGGGGCGGATCGGCCCTGGCTGGTGCTGGCCTTGCTCGGCCTGACCGGCGTCGCGGTCCGCCACGTCTTCAACCTGCGCGGACGCGGCAAGAGCTGGGGCGCGACGGCCCTGCTGGCGATCGCGCTGATGCTGGCGACCGTGACCTACGTGACGCTGGAGAAACGCGGCAACGCAGCCCCCGCTTCCGCCGAGGGCCTGACCTATGCGAGTGTGCAGCCAATCATCGCCACGCATTGCGCGAGCTGCCACAATATCAATCCGCCGCCGAAGGGCGTGGCGCTGAGCAGCTATGAGCAGGTCAAGGCTGCGGCCCCGCAGATCAAGGCGGTGTCGGTGGACACGCAGGTGATGCCGATGGGCAATCCCACCCGCATGACGCCGGAAGAACGGCAGCGGCTCGGCGCCTGGATCGCGGCGGGAGCGCCGCAATGACTCTCCTGCGCCAAGGCTCCGGCGGGCGAGTCCGCTTCCTCCTCGACGGCGAAGTGATTGAAGCCGCGGACGTCGAGCCGACCGGCAGCGTGCTCGATTACCTGCGCTACGATCTGCGGCGCACCGGCACCAAGGAAGGATGCGCGGAGGGGGATTGCGGGGCGTGCACCGTCCTGCTCGGCGAATTGGCCGGCGACCGGGTGAAGTGGCGCGCGGTCAATGCCTGCATCCTCTTCCTGCCGATGCTCGACGGCAAGGCGCTGAAGACGGTCGAAAGCCTCGGCGGCGATCATCCGGTCCAGCGCGAGATGGTCGCCCGGCACGGCTCGCAATGCGGCTTCTGCACACCGGGCTTCGTCATGTCGCTCTACGGCCGGACCATCGGCGCGGCAGGGACGGAAGGCATGCCGGTCGGCGACGTGATCGCGGGCAATCTGTGCCGCTGTACCGGCTACGGCCCGATCCTCGCGGCGGGCGAGGCGGTGCCGGTGTCCGCCGAGAATGACACCTCCGCCGCCGAGGCGCTCAGGTCGCTTCAGCCCGGTTACGGCCATCCGAGGACCACGGATGAACTGGCCGCCTTGCTGCTGACCAATCCCGAAACGCGGATCGTCGCCGGGGCCACCGATGTCGGCCTGTGGGTCACCAAACAGCTTCGCGACCTCGGCCCGACCGTCTTCATCGGCGACATTCCCGACCTGCAGCAGATCGAGGAAGCGCCCGATGCGCTGATCCTTGGCGCGGCTGTCCGCTATTCCGAGGCGCGCGAAGCCCTGACCCGGCTTCACCCCGATCTCGGCGAACTGGTCCGGCGGATCGGCGGCGTGCAGGTGCGCAATGCCGGTACGATCGGCGGCAACATCGCCAACGGCTCCCCGATCGGCGACATGCCGCCCGCGTTGATCGCGCTCGGCGCCGAACTGACGCTCCGCCGGGGCAGCGAGCGCCGCACGATCACGCTCGAGGATTTCTTCCTCGCCTACGGCAAGCAGGATCGCGCGGCTGGCGAGTTCGTCGAAAGCGTCCGCATTCCCCGTCCGGCGCCGGACATGCTGATCCGTATCGTGAAGCTCTCCAAACGCTTCGACAGCGACATCACCGGCGTCTGCGGTGCGCTCGCCCTCCGCATCGAAGGCGGCACCGTCACGCAGGCGCGGATCGCCTTCGGCGGCATGGCCGGCATCCCCGCCCGCGCCAAGGCTTGTGAAGCCGCGCTCATTGGCCAGCCGTGGAACGCGGATACGGTCGAGGCTGCGGCACAGGCGCTTGCCGACGACTACACCCCGCTCGACGATCTGCGCGGTTCCGCCGACTACCGCGGCAAGGTCGCCGCCAATCTCCTCCGCCGCATCTGGGCCGAGCAAAGCGAACCGGTCAGCGTGCTCCATGCCTGAAGGCGCCGTCCACCAATCGCTGCCGCACGATAGCGCCGATCTCCACGTCGCCGGGGCTGCGGCCTATGTCGACGATCTGCCGG
The DNA here is from genome assembly GCA_002344055.1 of Sphingomonadales bacterium UBA2369. Lineage (GTDB taxonomy): Bacteria > Pseudomonadota > Alphaproteobacteria > Sphingomonadales > Sphingomonadaceae > Allosphingosinicella. The sequence goes on along the minus strand of DDTH01000014.1, from coordinate 8,977 downwards.
AGCCGCCAGGCCTGCTCCATCTCGCCTTCGGCCACGCGACGGACGGCCACGCCACGCTGCGCTCGCTCGATCTCGACGCCGTCCGCGCCGCGCCGGGCGTCGTCGCGGTCTTCACCGCCGCCGACATTCCGGGCGAGAATAATGTCGGTCCCGTCGTCCATGACGACCTGCTGCTGGCCGACGGCGAGATTCTCTATCCCGGTCAACCGCTCTTCCTCGTCGCCGCGGTCAGCGCCCGCGCCGCTCGCCGCGCCGCGCGGCTGGGCAAGGTGTCGGCCGAACCCCGCCCGGTCCGCGTCACCATTGCCGACGCGCAAGCCGCCGGGGATGAGATCGAAACCACCCAACGCATGGCGCGCGGCGATGCCGATGCGGCGCTGGCCGCCGCGCCACATCGCCTGACCGGTGCTGTAGAGATTGGCGGGCAGGAACATTTCTATCTGGAGGGTCAGGCCGCACTCGCGCTCCCGGGCGAGCAGGGCCAGCTCCACATCGTCAGTTCCACCCAGCATCCGAGCGAGGTGCAGCATCTCGTCGCCACTCTGCTGAACCTTAGCAGCGCCGACGTGACCGTCGAGGTCCGCCGCATGGGCGGCGCGTTCGGCGGCAAGGAGACGCAGGCCGCGCCCTTCGCCGCCGCCTGCGCACTCGTCGCCGCGAAGACCGGACGCCCCGCCAAGTTCCGCGCCGACCGCGACGATGACATGAATTTCACCGGCAAGCGCCACGATTTCACCGCCGGTTACGATGTCGGCTTCGACAGTGACGGGCGCATCGTCGGCATCCGCCTCACCCTCGCCTCACGCTGCGGCGCGACGACCGATCTGTCGCCCGCGATCAACGACCGGGCGATGTTCCACGCCGACAATTGCTATTTCCTGCCCGCGGTCGAGATCGTCTCGCATCGCCTCAGGACGCACACCGTCTCCAACACCGCCTTCCGGGGCTTCGGCGGGCCGCAGGGGATGATGGCGATCGAGCGGGTGATGGACGCCATCGCCGCCGAGCTCGAACTCGATCCGCTCGTGGTGCGCCAAGCCAATCTCTACGGCCCCGGCCGCGACCTCACCCCCTATCACATGCAGGTCGCCGACAATGTCGCGCCGGAGATCATCGCCGAACTCGCCAACCGCGCGGGCTACGAAGCCCGCCGCGCCGAAATCGCCGCGTTCAACGCCAGCCACACTGTGCTGAAGAAGGGCCTCGCCCTCACGCCGGTCAAATTCGGCATCAGCTTCACCACCACCCATCTCAACCAGGCCGGCGCCTTAGTGCTGGTCTATGCCGACGGTTCGATCCAGCTGAATCATGGCGGCACCGAGATGGGCCAGGGCCTCAACATCAAGGTCGCGCAGGTCGTCGCCGACGTGTTCGGCGTTCCCATCGATGTCGTGAAGATCACGTCGACCCGCACCGACAAGGTGCCCAACACCTCCGCCACCGCCGCCTCGTCGGGCACCGACCTCAATGGCATGGCGGCGCAGCGCGCGGCGGAGACGATCAAACGGCGCCTCGACGATTTCGCCGCGACCGTACCCGGTTCCGCCGACTGGACCTTCCAAGAACTCTGCCGCCGCGCTCATCTCGCCCGCATCTCGCTGGCCTCGACCGGCTTCTACGCGACGCCGGGCATCGGCTATGACCGCGCCAGTCATCGCGGCCGGCCCTTCCTCTATTTCGCTTACGGCGCGGCGCTCAGCGAAGTCGTGATCGACACCCTCACCGGCGAGCATAAGGTCGTCGCGGTCGATATCCTCCACGACGTCGGCCGCTCGCTCAATCCGGCGATCGACCTGGGGCAGATCGAGGGCGGCTTCATTCAGGGCATGGGCTGGCTGACGACGGAAGAGTTGGTCTACGACGCGCGCGGCCGGCTGCTGACACACGCTCCCTCCACCTACAAGATCCCGACCGCCAACGACCGCCCGCAGCGGATGAACATCGCGATCTGGGAACGGGGCGAAAATGCCGAGCCCACCGTCCACCGCTCCAAGGCTGTCGGCGAGCCGCCGCTGATGCTCGCCATCTCGGTCTTCTCCGCGCTGACCCAAGCGGTCGCCGCCGCCGCACCCGGCAAGGGGCTGCCCGATCTGGACGCCCCCGCCACCCCTGAACGCATCCTCGCCGCGATCGACGAACTCAGGGCGCGCAATGGCTGACTGGACCGCCCACGCCCGCGCGGCGCTGGAGCAGGGTCCTGCCGCTTTGGTCACCATCCTCGCCACGGAGGGTTCTGCCCCGCGCGGGCCGGGCACGCGGATGGTGGTGACGACTGGCGCCATCGCCGGCACCATTGGCGGCGGCGCGCTCGAGCATCAGGCAATGGCGCAGGCCCGCGCGATCCTTGCGCTCGATCCGGGCAGCTGGCGGGTGCAGGATTATCCGCTCGGCCCCCTGCTCGGCCAATGCTGCGGCGGCCGCGTGCGGTTGATGGTCGAGCATCTGAAGGGCGCGCCCGAAGCCGACGGCCTGTTCGAAGTCGAACTGGGGGAGCGCCTCACACGCACCCCTCTCCCCGGCGAAGGCCGGGGCCCAGAACTGACTAAACAGCTGGACCTCGGCCTTCGCCGGGGAGCGATAGGTGCCCGAGGCCCCCTCCCCGAACCCGGCACCCGCTTCATCGAACCGGCCGACACAGCCCGCCGCCCGCTGCTGATGTTCGGCGCAGGCCATGTCGGCCGCGCCATCGCCGCCAAGACAGATGGTTTGCCGCTTCACCTCGCCTGGTTCGACACCCGTCCGCAGGCTGCCGAGACGCCGGGCGTGGCGCTGGGGACCGAGGACGAACTGGTCGCCACCGCCGCCGCAGCGCCCACTGAGGCCGCCATCCTGATCCTCACCCACGATCATGCGCTCGACTATCGCCTGACCGCAGCCGCGCTCGGCGGAAGCGCCGCCTTCGTCGGCCTGATCGGCTCGCAGACCAAGCGCGCCCGCTTCCTGTCGCGGCTGGCGAAGGAGGGCGTGGACGCGGCGCGGCTCACCTGCCCGATCGGCCTGCCGGGCGTGGACGGCAAGGAACCGGACGTCATCGCCATCGCCGCTTTGGCGCAATTGCTCGCTTTGGGGAGGCCCGCATGAAGGCATTTCGCGGAGAGATATTGAGCGTGCCGGCCGATCCGGCGTCGGCGGGCCATGAGGCGATCCGCCACTATCCGGACGGGCTTTTGGTGGTGGAGGACGGCCTGGTCATCGCCTGCGGTGCCTATGCCGATCTCGCGGACACCTACGCGGAAGCGGACACCGAAACCCTCACCGGCCTGATCGTTCCCGGCTTCGTCGATGCGCATGTCCATTATCCGCAGATCGGCTCCATCGCCTCGCATGGCGAGCAGCTGATGCAATGGCTGGAGCGGCATATCTTCCCGGCCGAGAAAGCCTTCGCCGATCGAGCCCATGCCGATGCGACCGCGGCGTTCTTCCTCGACCAGTTGCTCCGCCACGGCACCACCAGCGCGCTCGTTTTCGCGACGGTTCACCCCGGCTCGGTCGATGCCTTGTTCGAGGCCGCGCTCCAGCGCGACATGCGGATCGTCTCCGGCAAGGTGCTGATGGACTTGGGCCCCGAGGATCTACGCGACACGCTCGTTTCCGGCCGCGCCGATACCGAAGCGTTGATCGCCAGATGGCGCGGGCGCGGTCGGCTCGGCTACGCGGTCACGCCGCGCTTCGCGCCGACGTCCAGCGCCGAACAACTCGCATCGGCGGGCGAAATGGTCGCCGCCCATCCCGACGTAATGATGCACACGCATCTGTCCGAAAATCCCGGCGAAATCGCTTATGTCGCCGAGCGCTTCCCGGAAGCGGCGGACTATCTCGACGTCTATGCCCGCTTCGGGCTGGTCGGCCCGCGCTCGGTCTTCGCCCATTGCGTCCATTCGGACGACGGCGCGCTGCAGCGCATGGCCGAGGCGGGCGCGGGCATCGCCTTCTGCCCGACCAGCAACATGTTCCTGGGGAGCGGCCTCTTCGATCTCGCCGCCGCCGACCGGCACGGCGTCAATGTCGGCATCGGCACCGATGTCGGCGCGGGCACGACCCTCTCGGTCCTGCACACGCTCGGCGAGGCCTACCGCACCTGCCAGCTGCGCGGGAGCAACCTCGATCCCTTCCGCGCCCTCCACCTCGCCACCGCCGGCGGCGCGCGGGTGATCGGCATCGGCGACAAGGTCGGCGGGCTCTTGCCGGGGCAGGAAGCGGACTTCATCGTGCTGGAGGATCAGGCGACGCCCCTTCTCGCCCGCCGCTGCCATGGCGCATCGCTGCATGATCGGCTGTTCGCGCTACAAGTTCTCGGCGACGACCGCGCGATCTCGGCCACCTATCTGCGCGGCAGGAAGGTCTGAGTCACGGCGGATTTCACCCGCGTGCGACCCTTCCAGACCCGTCCATCCTGAGCTTGTCGAAGGACTGCCCTTCTGCCTTCCTCAGCGCGGAAAGAAAGGCAGGCCTTCGACAAGCTCAGGCTGAGCGGGCTTGGGTAATCCGGCCAGAGGAAAACCTACCTCGCCAACCGGCACTTCATTAGCGGCTGGATGCGCGTTCCGAACGCCTCCGTCCCTTCGATGAAATCGTCGAAGGTCAGCAGCACGCCGCCGGTGTTGGGCACCGTGCTCGCCTCGTCCAGCATCCGCGCGATGCTTTCATAGGAGCCGACCAGAGTTCCCATATTGAGGTTCACCGCGCTCTCCTTGTCGGCGAGCTGGCGGACGTTGGTGGTCGTGCTGGTCTTGTCCGCCGCCCCCTGCGTGCCGAGCCAGGCGACCGCCTCCTCGTCCACGCCCTCGCGATAGTGGATCCATTTCTCCATCGCTTCCTCGTCCGTCTCGGCGGCGATGACCATGAAGAGGGCGTAGATCTTCACGTCGCGACCGGTCTTGGCGGTCGCGGCCAGCAGGCGTTCGTTGTTGGGCGCGAAGGCGGTGGGCGTGTTCACGCCCTTGCCAAGGCAGAAGGCATAATCCGCATATTGCGCGGAAAAAGCGAGGCCCTCGTCCGACGAGCCGGCGCAGATGATCTTCATCTCGCCTTCGGGCAGCGGACGGACGCGGCAATCGTCCATCTGGTAATAATCGCCCTCGAAGTCCGAAACGCCGGTCTCCCACAATTCGCGCAAGATGTGGGCGTACTCGCCGAGCATCTGGTAGCGATTGCGGAAATGCTCGTCGCCCGGCCACAGCCCCATCTGGCTGTATTCCGGCCGCTGCCAGCCGGTGATCAGGTTCAAGCCGAAACGGCCATGGCTGATGCTGTCGATCGTGTTGCACATGCGCGCGCAGAAAGCGGGCGGAATGACGAGCGTCGGGCAGGTCGCGTAAATCTTGATCTTGCTCGTCACCGCCGCGAGCCCCGCCATCAGCGTAAAGCTTTCCAGATTATGCTCCCAGAATTCGGTCTTCCCGCCGAAGCCGCGCAGCTTGATCATCGAAAGCAGGAAATCGACGCCGTACTTCTCGGCGCGGACCGCAATCTCCTTATTGAGATCGAAGCTCGGCATATATTGCGGGCTGTTCTCGCTGATCAGCCAGCCATTGTTGCCGATGGGCACGAAGATTCCGACTTCCATCAGTCTTGCTCCTCCAGGAGGGGTTCTCCGGCTAGCCACGCCGGAACAAAGTCGTTGAAATCCTCAGCGGCGGTCACATTGCAGGCATGGCCGCCCCACTGCATGATAACCTCGGTTCCGCCGTTACCCGGCGAAAGCCGGTCGACAATTCTGGATGACGCAATCGACGGAACGAGGATGTCGTCCCCCGTCGAAACCGCCAGCAGCGGCGAGGCGATCTCGCCCAGGCGATCCTGAACATCGAAGCCGCGGACCGCCGCAATACGCCTCTCGACGGTCTCCGCGCCGGGAAAATGGCCGCGTTGCGCAGCCGCCTCTGCCTCGACCGCTTCCGCGTTCAACTCCATCCAGTTTGCAGGATAAAGGAAAATGGGCTGGGCGCGGATGAACGCCTCCGGCCCGCTGTCACGCAACAGGCTCAGCCGCGTGTCGAAGCATCGTGCAGTGTGCGGTTCGAGCCGCGCCCAACCGTTTATGACGACGAGCCGGCCGATCCGCTCGGGCGCGGCGAGCGCGGCAGCCATGCCGATCAGGCCCCCCAGCGCATGACCCAGGACATGCGCCCGCGCGACGCCGAGTTCGTTCATCAACGCGAGCAGATCGCCCGCCATATCCTCGACGGTGAGGCCATCCGGCAGGGCGCGTTCGCTTCGTCCGGTGCCGCGATGATCGTAGAGCAGCACACGGAAGCGGGCGGCCAGAACATCAAGATTGGGTGCCCAATACGTGGCCGATCCGCCCAGCCCGGCCGACAGGATCAGGACCTCGCCCTCCTCCGGCCCATGCCATTCATAATAAAGCCCGGCGGCGTGCGGCATCAGCCGATATGCGCCACGCTGGCGATCTCGACGACCAGGCCGGGCTTCACCAGCCCGCACTGGATGCAATAGCGGGCCGGTTTGTCGCCCGGAAAATACTCCGCATAGACCGCGTTCATCGCCGGATAATGGGCCCAGTCGGTCAGGAAGATATGGTTGAACGCCACGTCCGCCATCGTCGCTCCGGCGGCCTCAAGCGTGATCTTGATCGTCTCCAGCACATGCCGGGTCTGCGCCTCGGCATCGTCGGGATGCAGGATCGTCCCGCCGGGACCCAGCGCCAGCGTGCCCGAGACATAGACCGTGCCATCCGCCTTCGTGCCCGCGGAATAAGGCGCGATCGGCGTCGGGAATTGCGGCGGATTGATCGGCTCGAACGACATTAAAGGCTACTCCTCTGATTGCGGGATCTGGCCGAACGTGCCGCAGAAGTCTGCGACTGTGCTCACCCAGCCGAAGAATTTCTCGACATTGTAGACACTGGCCGCCTGGATGAAATCCGGCCCCAGATGATGGGTCGCATCCTCCAGCATCACCCCGAAATATTCGAGGTGGAAGCCGTCGCGCAGTGTGCTCTCGACGCAGACATTGGTGGCGATGCCGACGAAGACGATGTTGCGGATGCCGCGCGAGCGAAGCGTGCTGTCGAGCCCGGAATTGAAGAAGGCGCTGTAGCGGGTCTTCGGCAACACGATGTCGCCCGGCTGCGGCGCCAGCGCGTCCACGAGCGCATAATCCCAGCCGCCCTTGGCCAGCAATTTGCCCTGCAATTCGGGCCGCGCCCGCATCGTCTTGAGCGCATTCGACTTGTGCCAGTTGGGCGAGCACGGCCCGCCGGCCTCGACATAATCGGCATCCCAGCCATTCTGCAGATAGATGACCGTCACGCCCGCATTGCGCGCCGTATCCAGCACCTTGGCGATCTGCCCGATCGTCCCCGCTGCGCCGGAAATGTCGAACCCCGCCTGATCGACATAGCCGCCGGGCGAGGCATAGGCATTCTGCATGTCGATGACGACGACCGCCGTCTCGTCGGCCGAAACACGAATCGGCTCGGGACGCGCGGGCAACGTCACGACCCTTCCTCGCGATGCGCCCGCCTCAACCGTCATGCCTGCCCCTCTCCGGCCGCGATTGTTCGCGCTTTGCCGGGCTAAGGCAAGTCTGCTGGCCAATTGCCCGCATGCACGAAGGCGCTCTGCGGCTTGCGGCCGGACGGGAATTCGCGCGCACGCTGCTTCTCGTCGAGTTGCGCGGGATCGCCGATCCTGCCGATCACGCAGGCGGCGTTGAGCTGGTAGCGTTCGGGCAGGCCCAATTCGGCGCGGGCCAGCTCATATTGGATGCCCGACATGCCGTGGGCGTGATAGCCCATGCGCGTCGCCTGCAACGCGAGGCTCGCCCAGGCCGCCCCGCTATCGAAGGCGTGCGTCGACGAAGGCTGCGGGGCGCCATCCTTGCCCGTCGCGGGCATCGTGTCGGAGATCATGTAGATCAGCACCGACGCACTATACGCCCAGCCCTGATTGAACGGGATCAGCAGCGACAGGAACCGCTCCCAATTCGCGTCGCCGCGCTTCGCGTAGAGGAAATGCCAAGGCTGCGAATTGTACGCCGATGGCGCCCAGCGCGCCGCCTCGAACATCGCCTGCAAATCCGCGTCGGGTACATCCGAGCCATCGAAAGCGCGCGGCGACCAGCGCTCGAGGAAGAGCGGGTCGATCTCATGGTCGGGGGTGCGAACGGTCACGCGAAGGCTCCTGATGAGTTCCCCGCCTGTCCGCGAAATCCCCCGGAGTGGCAATCCACTTCGACGCGCTCTCCGGCTGACGCCCAAACGCAAAAAAGCCGCCCGAAGGCGGCTTTACTGGTGGTTGCGGGGGTAGGATTTGAACCTACGACCTTCAGGTTATGAGCCTGACGAGCTACCGGGCTGCTCCACCCCGCGCCACCTGTCGGGGCTGGAACAGCCCCAAGACGACAAAGCCGCCGCTCGGGATGCCCGGCAGCGGCTTGTCTAACAATGTGAATGGGTTTCCCGTGCGCGGCGCCGGCTACAAAGCCTGGCGACGACCTACTCTTCCATCGCTTAAGCGATAGTACCATCGGCGCAGTCCGGTTTCACGGCCGAGTTCGGGATGGGATCGGGTGGGGCACAGACGCTATAGCCACCAAGCTATGAAGCCGGCGCCGCGTACGGGTTTGTTCTAGAAATCGTGCACAATGTTCATCTGGCTGAGCCACGCTCACCCAAAGCATTGCCGAAGTAATGCAATGCTGTCGGTGACAGTGTGACTCTCAAGCGCGAATAGGACAATTAGGACCGGTTAGCTCCACGCGTTACCGCGCTTCCACATCCGGCCTATCAAGGTCGTGGTCTCCGACCGTCCTAAGAAATCTTATCTTGAGGGAGGCTTCCCGCTTAGATGCTTTCAGCGGTTATCCCGTCCATACATAGCTACCCTGCTGCACCGTTGGCACGATGACAGGTCCACCAGAGGTATGTTCAACCCGGTCCTCTCGTACTAGGGTCAACTCTTCTCAAGTCTCCTGCACCCACGGCAGATAGGGACCGAACTGTCTCACGACGTTC
>DDTH01000004.1:172-29413 GCA_002344055.1 Sphingomonadales bacterium UBA2369 | reverse complement strand
GCTGATTGCCGACAACGACCCGGTCCGGGCGACCGATCTGGCGCTTCAGCGTCCACACCCGGCCGCGATAGAGCAGATAGGTTGGCAGGAAGCCGAGCAGGAAGACGACCAGCAGCAGGAAGGGCAGTTTGACCTCGGCGATCAGGCCGGCCCACAATTGAATTTCGACCGGCACCCAGTTTTCCCGCGCGAACAGGACGATGCCGATGGCGAGCATCACCCAGAAGAGCGTTTTCAGGAATTGCATGGCGTCCGGTCCCTCAACTCGGCGTTCACTCGCACCATAACGTCGTGGCGTCTAGACGGGCGCTATCTTTTGGTTCGGGGCGGGATTAGCACCACGACAAATCTGTTTCTCTGGGCGGGACGAAGTTGCTGAAAAATATCGAGGCCGGGTTGGGCCTGTTCCTGTTGCTGGTCGGGTCGTCCCTAGCGACGGGCTGCTCGCGAGCGACCGACGCGGACGTTGGGAACAGCGCCACGAACGGGACCGCGATCGCCAAGGCGGAAGTGCCCCCCGTCGTCACCAGTGGGCCGAGCGCGGTCGATTATGCGCGGCTGGAGGCGCGGCTGAACCGGCTGGTCGAAGCCGAGAACATGGTCGGGCTGGCGGTCGGCGTGGTCGAGAATGGCCAGATCCGGTTCGTGAAGGGGTTCGGCACGGTCGCATCGAACAGCCAGGAACGGGTGACCGAACATACGGTGTTCCGCTGGGCGTCTTTGTCCAAGGGTGTCGCGGCAGACATGGTGGCGTTGCTGGCTTCGCGCGGGCAATTGTCGCTGGACGAGCCGATCTCGCGCTATTCCAGCAACCTCCGCCTGCCGAACGGCAACGAGACGCGGGTCACGGTGGCGAACGTGCTGGCCCACCAATTGGGCGTGCACGGCCATGCCCATGACGCGCGGCTCGAGGGTGGCGAGGACCCGCGCTATTTGCGCCAGCTGCACGCCATGCTGCCGCAATCGTGCGAGCCGGGGACGTGTCACGCTTATCAGAATGTCGGTTACGACGCGGCGACCGATGTGATCGAGCGGCTGACGGGCAAGACGTTCGAGGAAGCGCTGACGGAGAACATCTTCGCTCCGCTCGGCATGGCCAATGCCAGCGCGAGCCGGGGGCGGCTGCTCGCGTCGCAAAGCTGGGCGCGGCCGCATCGCGGCGGACGGGGGTCGCGGCCCGAGGAAGTGCTGGAGCCTTACTATCGGGTGCCGTCCGCCGGCGGCGTGAACGGGTCGATCATGGACCTGACGCTCTGGATGCGCGCGCAGATGGGGCTGGCGCCGGAAGTGTTGCCGCAGGCAATGCTCGACACGGTTCAGACGCCGCGAGTCAACACGCCGGGGGAGAATGGCCGTCGTCGCATCTATGCGGAACGGACGCCGACCTCATCATACGGGTTGGGTTGGCGCATCTTCGATTATGCCGGACACAAGGTGGTCGCCCATCGCGGCGGCGTGCTGGGCTATCGCTCGCTGATCATGTTCGACCCGGCGCGCAAGAGCGGCGTGGTCGCGCTGTGGAACAGCGGGACGGGACGGCCGGCGGGGATCGAATATGAGGTGATGGACATGATCTACGGTCTGCCCCACCGGGACTGGCTGCGGCTGGATGGCGGGCCAGCCGCTTCGCCGCGCGAGCAGGCTGAGGAGACCGACGCCGCACCGGCGGAGCGCCCGCGAGAGCATGGAACCGGCGCGAGAAGGCGGCCCTAAGCCCGTCTCAAATCTCCACGTCGGCCCAGATCGGCAGATGGTCGGAACCCATGCGGGAGGCAGCGCTGCGGTGGACGCCGCACGCTTTGATCCGCACATGCTTCGACACCATGATCCGGTCCAGCCGCGCGATCGGGTTGCCGGCATGATAGGATTTGCCGGTGTCGGCGAAGGTCATATGCGTGCCGAAATCGCGCAGGCAGCCGCCGCGCACCGTCCATTCGTTGAGATCGCCCATCAACACGGTCGGCATGTCGTGGTGGCGTTTCTCCACCTCGTGCAGGATCGCATTGGCCTGCCGTCGCCGCCACAGGCCTGACAGGTCCAGATGCATGCCGACGACGCGCAGGCAGGTCTTGCCGGTATCGACCTCGCCCAGTACCGCGCCGCGCGGCTCGAGGCTGGGCAAATGTAGCATCGCGCAATGCGCGACCTTCATCGACTTGCGGACCAGCAGCGCATTGCCGTGCCAGCCCATGCTGCCCGCGCGCCAGCCGAACTGGAGCGGCTTCAGGTCGCTATGCTCCTCCAGCAGGTGCGGCGGGATGGCGGCGTGGCGCACGCCGAAGCGGCGGTCCGCCTCCTGCAACGCGACGACATCGGCATCGAGCTCGTTCAGCACCTCGATAATGCGTTCCGGCCGGCGGCGGCGGTCCGTGCCGATCGCCTTGCGGATATTGTAGCTGGCAAGGCGGAGCATGCGAGCGCCCTTAGCTGCGCGGGATGACAGCGGGAAGTCGCGAGATCAGTGCCGGGCGGCCAGTTTGCCGAACAGATTGTCGAGAGCGCGGGTTGCTTTGTCCGCCGCCGCCGTCACGGCGGCGTCGACGCGTGCTGCCTCCGCATGGACGGCGACCGGCTGGTGCCCGCTCGGCCGCGCCTCCAGCGAGACTCGCTTGTCCGCCGCCCCGCCCTTCGCGCCATTCACATCCTCAATATGCAATTCGACATGGGTCAGGCGCTTTTCGAACCGGCCCAGTTTCTCCCGCACGCGCTGTTCGAGCCGCTCGTTGGACTCGGCGTCCGAGACGATCTGGTTATCGGTTCTGATCTGGACGAACATGATCCCTCCGCTGGTTGTTCCTGCACCGACAATGCGCCGCACACGAAGCTGTTCCCGGCGGCGCGACGTGACGCGCCGGCGCCGCGATCGCGAGCGGGTCAGCGGCGCCGCCCGCAGCGGCCCTCCATCATCTGGCGCAGCCCCGCTTCGTCGCTGGCCGGATTGTATGGATTGAAGAAACCGAAATGGTAGTTTTCCCCGCCGTGCTGCTGCGAGGTGTAGAAATTGAGCCAGGCGGTCCGCCCCGCATGCGACAGGATGCGATAGCCGTCGCCGCGAGGGCCATCGGCGCAGACGACGAGCTCGGCCTCTACCTGCCGCGCGGCGAGCGCATCGCCGATCGCCGTCCAGTTCAGGCGGGGGCGGACATTTTCGGGCGCCTCCAGCGTGACATCCCAGAGGCTGTCCAGCGTGCCGGTGATCGAGATCCGGTATTGCAGGCCGGCGATGGCCATCTCACCCTGCAATTCGCGCATCCGATTGCCCCTTAGCGCATCGGTATATTCGTTGGGTGCCTGCCAGCGGGCGTCCGGGAAGGCGGCCCGTGCCTCGTCCCAATCGCGGGAGGTCGCCAGAGGGATGATCTTCTCGATGAGCGCGGCGATCTGTTCGGGGCGGGAGGATAGAGCGGGCGCGGCCTGAGAGACCGCCTGGCCGGCCGCCGGAGCGGCGACCCACATCAGCAACAACGCGAACGCATACTTCACACGCATGGAATCCTCCGGTCGATACGCGGCTGACGCTACAAGCGGGATTGGCCCGGTCAATCTTCATCTGGTGTTCTCTTCCTGTTCCAGCTAGACCGGGCGCATGGCCAAGCCAAAGAAGCAATATGTCTGTCAGGCGTGCGGCGCGGTGAGCCCGCGCTGGCAGGGGCAGTGCGGCGATTGCGGCGACTGGAACAGCCTGGTCGAGGATGCGGCGCAGGTCGTCACGCCTTTCACCGCCAAGCATGATCTGCGTGGCGGCGGGCGGCGGGTGGAACTGGTCGGGCTGAATGCGGAAGTGGCGCTGCCGGCGCGGGCTTCGACCGGGATCGCCGAGTTGGACCGGGCGCAGGGCGGCGGGCTGGTGGCGGGATCGGCGACGCTCATTGGCGGCGATCCGGGAATCGGCAAGTCGACTTTGCTGCTGCAGGCGGCGGGGCGGATCGCGGGGCAGGGGATGCCGGTCGTCTATGTCTCCGGCGAGGAAGCGGCGGATCAGGTGCGCCTCAGAGCGCGGCGGCTGGGCGTGACCGCGCCGACGCTCCAGCTCGCGGCGGCGACCTCGGTTCGGGACATTCTCACTACGCTGGCCGAGGAGCGGCCGGCTCTGGTCGTGATCGATTCGATCCAGACCATGTATTCCGACATGATCGAAGGCGCGCCGGGGACGGTGAGCCAGGTACGCTCGTCGGCGCACGAGCTGATCCGCTTCGCCAAGGAGACGGGCGCGGCTTTGGTGCTGGTCGGCCATGTCACCAAGGAAGGCAGTCTCGCCGGACCGCGCGTGCTCGAACATATGGTCGACACGGTGCTGAGCTTCGAGGGCGAACGTTCGCACCAGTACCGCATCCTGCGCGCGACCAAGAACCGCTTCGGTGGCACGGACGAGATCGGCGTGTTCGCAATGGGCGAGGAGGGGCTGAGCGAGGTCGCCAATCCTTCCGCCCTGTTCCTGACCGATCGGGGCGAGGCGGTGCCGGGATCGGTGGTGTTTCCGGCGCTGGAAGGGACAAGGCCGGTGCTGGTCGAGATCCAGGCGCTGACCGTGCGGCTGGCCAGCGGCGCGACGCCTCGGCGGGCGGTGGTCGGCTGGGACAGCGGGCGGCTGGCAATGATCCTGGCAGTGCTGGAGGCGCGCTGCGGCCTCTCTTTCTCGACCGCCGAGGTCTATCTCAACATCGCCGGTGGCTACCGTGTGAGTGATCCCGCCGCCGATCTGGCGGTGGCGGCGGCTCTGGTGTCGGCCCTGTCCGAGCGGCCGGTGCCGGCGGACAGCGTGGCATTCGGCGAGGTGGCGCTATCAGGCGCCTTGCGCCCTGTCGCGCATGCGGGTTTGCGGCTGAAGGAAGCAGCGAAGCTCGGCTTCGAACGGGCGTTGCTGCCGGCCTCGGTCGCGGACGAGAAGGGCGCGTTGTGCCTAACAGGCTTCCGTGGTTTACGGGAAATGGTGGATCATTTGCTGGGGCGATGATTCCGGCACTCCTATCGCAATTCTTCGGGCCAGAAGCGGGAGGGTATGCCTTCGATATCCTGACTTAAGTCGAGCCTGCGACCTGGGAGGGCCTGACGCATCGCTGGTGGAAGCGCCTGATCGATCCGCGACCCGACGTCCGCGCGAAGAGTGTCCAAACTGAGCGGCCATGCGTCTCTATCGGCGTCAAAGGCGAGTTCGGCGCGCTCGAATACTCCCTCCGCCCAGCGGTATCGTATCATGGCAATAAGGGATCGATGCTCGACATCAGCATCCGGAAACTCGGCCAAATATTCCGGTTGCGCTTTCCAGAACAAGGTGAGCGCCGTGGCCTTGTCGCAATCCGGCTGCTTAACAATCCATTCGAAGATTTCGGGTTCGTGCATGTCCCAGTTCGCGCCGAGCGCGAAGCGATGCCAATCATCTGGTCCAGCTTCGGTGGAGAGCCAGCGATAGAATGGCCCCTCGACCTCACCCTCCTCGTCATCGAGTGCGGCGAACGGGAATTCGGCCGTCATCGTTTCCTCCCGTCAGGTGCGGCGATTCGTCTCGGTGCGATCATGCTGCTCCGCGCGGGACGGTACAAACAAGCTGAATCGGCAACAGATCTTATTGACAATTGTGTCAGTATGAGTGACCTTCCGACCATGTTCCAGCACCCCCTCGCGATCCAGGAAGCCGACATCGACTTCATGGGGCATGTGAACAATGCCGTCTATCTGAACTGGGTGCAGGAATCGGTGATCGCCTATTGGCGCAAGACCGCGCCGGCCGAGGCCGTGGCAGGGCACCTCTGGGTCGCGCTGAAGCACGAGATTTCCTACCGTCGCCCGGCTTTCCTGAAGGACGTGGTGGTCGCCGATGTGATCGCCGAAGGGATGCAGGGCGCGCGCGCTTTCTTCCACACCATCGTCCGCCGCGGCGAAGAGGTGCTCGCCGAAGTGAAGAGCAGCTGGTGCTGCCTCGACGCGGTGAGCAAGCGCCCGGCGAGGCTGGAACGCGCGATCGTGGATCGCTTCGTCAGTGACGGCGGCGACAAAAGCTGAACTCCGACGCGCCGGCGGGGTTGGTAAGGCTGTGACGCCGAAACCGCCCTCCAAATGGCTGATGGCCGCCGAGATGCCGCGCGCGATTTTCGGCGCGGTGGAGCTGGTCGTGAAAAGCCGCGGACTCCGGAGCGCGCCGCGCGGGGACGGGCGGCCGGTGATCATCCTGCCCGGGCTGGTAAATCCGGACTGGGCGAATCTGACGCTGCGACGCTATTTGCGGAAGCTCGGCTATGACGCGCGCGGCTGGGGGCTGGGACACAATCTCGGCGCGAAATCGACCGGAGCGGATGGCGCGAAGCTCGACGCGCTGGTGCACCGCGTTCACGTCGAGACCGGGCGCAAGGTCACCCTGATCGGGATCAGCCTGGGGGGGATGATGGCGCGGCTGATGGCGCATCGCTGGCCGGACGAAGTCGCGGAGGTAATCACGATCAGCTCGCCCTTCGCCGGGGATCCGCGCGCGACAAATGTCTGGCGGGTCTTCGAATGGCTGACGGGCGAACGGATCGACGATCCGAAGGTGAGAGCCGACACTGCCGTGCTGGCGGCCGAGCCGCCGGTGCCAACCACAGCGATCTGGAGCGCGAGCGACGGCCTGGTGAGCGGCGCGATCTGCCGCACGGACAATTGCCGGTCGATCGAGGTGAAGAGCGGCCACCTTTGGGTGCAGATGC
Organism: Sphingomonadales bacterium UBA2369; assembly: GCA_002344055.1. GTDB lineage: Bacteria > Pseudomonadota > Alphaproteobacteria > Sphingomonadales > Sphingomonadaceae > Allosphingosinicella. The sequence goes on along the minus strand of DDTH01000004.1, from coordinate 22,736 downwards.
GGGCTTCTGTGCTGCGGGCGGTGGCAGAGACTCTGGGACAGTCCCGTCAGATTTGGTGACCCCTACGAGAATCGAACTCGTGTTTTCGCCGTGAGAGGGCGACGTCCTGACCGCTAGACGAAGGGGCCGCGATTACGCGCGAGGGCGGCATATAGACGGGGCCGCGCGGGCGTCAAGCCGAGCGGCCCTCAGGCTTGCGGGACGCCAAGCTCTCCCGCGGCCGCGCGCAGGCGCTGCTGAACGGCCGTATCGTCGCCGAAAGCGGCGAGGCCGGAGCGGAGCGCTTCGGCCGCACCCTGCGTTTCGCCGCGCACCATGCGCGAGCGCATCAGCATGATCCAGCCACGTTCGTCGCGGGGATTCTGGGCCAGACGCGCGGCGAGGCGATCGACCATGCCCTTGGCCATATCCTCCTGTTCGGAGGGCGGCAGGCTCCGGGCGGCGTCCAGTTGCTGCTGGGTCGGCCCCGGAATGCCGGCAGTGGCGACCGACTGGCGCGGGGCGGGGAGGCGGCCGGCAATATCGATATTGTTGGTGCGAGCGATCTTCTCGACGGCGTCCCGGACCTGCGCTTCCCAGCTGCTGCCCGCAGGTGCGTCATTCACCAGCGCGATCAACTCGTCGAGCGCTTCGCGATGCTGGCCGCGCGTGTCCTTCAGAACGGCGAGATAATAACGCGGCGCGGGGTGGTCGCTGCGGAATTCCAGCGCGCGGCGAAACAGCGCCTCCGCTTCGCGGTCGGCATTCTCGCCGCCGATCACGAGGATCATCTCCGCATAGCCGGAAATATAATCGGGATCGTTCGGCTGCAGCTGCATTGCCCGTTGATAGGAATCGCGGGCTTCGTCGAAGCGGCCCATGCGCTGCAGGGTCAGGCCCAGCATGCGCCAGGTGCGATGATCGTCGGGATCCTGCCTGAGTGACGCCTGCATCGCGGCGATCGCAGCGGCCGGATCGGGGCCCGCTGCAGGTCCGGTCGCGGGCGCGGCCGTATTCGTCGCAGCCGTCTCGCCCCCACGAGTCAGTGAGAAGATGATCGCCCCCACCGCCAGCAGAGCGGCGAGGGCGAGGACGATGGTGGCCGGCGGGATGCGGCGCGATGTGGTCGATTTTTCGGCCATTTCCGCCAGTTTTTCCCGCCGAAAGGCGCCACGTCAAGTCTGGCGGAGGCAGGATTTGCTGGTTAGAGTGTCCGGAATTGGCCGCAGTCCTTCAACGGGGGAAGGGGACGCGTGACGAAGGTCTACAAGATCGCGATCGTCGGATCGGGCCCAGCCGGGCTCAGTGCCGCCGCGCGCGCGGCGCAACTGGGCCTGGATCACGTCCTGCTGGAAAAGACCGACCACCTCTCCGACACGATCTACAAATATCAGAAGGGCAAGCACGTGATGGCGACGCCATCGCAGCTCGTGCTTCGTTCGGATTGCGATTTCGAGGCCGGCAAGCGCGAGACCGTGCTCGGTGTGTGGGACGAGCAGACCGATGCGCAGAAGGTCAATGCGCTGGTCAATGCCGACGTGCAGGCGATTACGGGGCAGCAGGGCGCGTTCAAGCTGAAGGTGAAAGGCGGCACGAACCCCTGGGAAAAGCCGCCCACTGCCGGTTCACCGCACGCCGCCAATGCCGCGCCCGACAAGGCCGGCGATGTGCAGGAGATCGTCGCCGAAAATATCATCCTGGCGATCGGCACGCAGGGCAACCCGAACCGGATGCGGGTGCCGGGCGCCGATCTGCCGCATATCCAGTATCAGCTCGACGATCCCGGCGAATATGTGGACGAGCATATCACCGTGGTCGGCTCCGGCGACGCGGGCATCGAGAATGCGCTCGGGCTGGCGGCGGATCCGGAGCAGGGCAATGTCGTCACCATCCTCAATCGCGGCGCCGACTTCGCGCGTTCCAAGGGCGCCAACGTCAAATTGCTGATGGAGGCGCGCGACGCGGGCCGCATCAACGTGATGACGGAGACTTCGCCGTCGCTGGTCGAGCCGGAATGGCTGACCGTCGATACGCGCGACGGGCCGCAGCGCATCCGGTGCGACCGGATCATCGCCCGCATGGGTTCGGCCGCGCCGCGCGCCTTCGTGGAGGGTTGCTGCGCGTCGTTCGAGGAGAAAGAGGACAAGCGCAATCCCGGCAAGATGGTGAAATCGATCGTGCCGGGCACGGGCATCGAATTCACCAGTGCGGATCGCGAGGCCTATCCGAAGCTGTCGCCGCAATTCGAGAGCACTGTGCCCGGCATCTTCGTGGTCGGCGCGCTGGCGGGCTATCCGCTGATCAAGCATTGCATGAATCAGGGCTATGACGTCGTCGAGTTCATCAACGGCAATACGAGCCTGAAGCCCGCCGACGAACCGATCCTGGAAGCGAAATTCAAGGATCTTCCGGGCCGCAAGAGTGTCGACGAATGGTTGGAATTGCTGCGCAGCAATGTCAGCATTCTCAATGGCTTGTCGCCGCTGCAGATGCGCGAGTTCATGCTGGACAGCGTGGTGCGTTTCTATCCGGCGGGATCGACGGTGTTCGAGCGCAACGAGCCAGGATCGTCCTTGTTCGCGATCGCCACCGGCCATGTGCTGGTCGAGGTGAATCCGAAGGATGCGAGCATCACCGTGCCGATCGGGCAGGGTTCCATTTTCGGCGAGGTCGGTCTGGTCTCCGGCCGCCCGCGCGGCGCGACGATCCGGTCGGGCGAGGATGCGATCCTGGTCGAAGTGTCGCGGCTCGCGGCGCTGCGCCTGATGGCGGCGGTGCCGGAAGCGAAGCGCGCCGTCACCCGCATCTCGGTCGAGCGGCAATTGCTGCAGATGTTCGGCTCCGGCCTCAGCGCCGCGGACGTGGCCGATGTGGTCGATAATCACGAAATCATGCAGGTCCGCGCCGGCGAGGCGATCATCAACGAGCGCGAAGAAGGCTATGACATCTTCGTCATCCGCACCGGATCGATGGTGGTGGAGCGCAATATCGGCGGCAAGCCGGTCTTCCTTTCCTACCTGCCGGCCGGCTCTTATGTGGGCGAGATGGCGTTGCTCGACGGCGGGCGGCGGACTGCGACGGTGCGCGCGGCGGTAAAATCGGAAGTCATCAAGCTGGATGGCGAGCGCGTCCGCGCCTTGCTCGACGCCAATCCGCGCCTGCGCGACCGGTTCGAGGAGGATATGCGCAAGCGCCGCGAGGTGAACAGTTTCATCGAGGCGAAGAAGGACAGTTTCGGCAACGTCGTCGACATGTATTCCTCGGTCGCCAGCTTCCTGGTCGAGAACGGGATCGGCGAGGCGACCGACGTGCTGCTGATCGACGAGAAATTGTGCGTCGGTTGCGACAATTGCGAGAAGGCCTGCGCCGACAGCCATGACGGCCTGTCGCGGCTCAATCGCGAGGCGGGCAAGACCTTCGCCCATCTGCACGTGCCGACCTCGTGCCGGCATTGCGAGCATCCGCACTGCATGGCCGATTGCCCGCCCAACGCGATCCACCGCGGCCCGGACGGCGAGGTGTTTATCGACGACACCTGCATCGGCTGCGGCAATTGCCAGCGCAACTGCCCCTATGGCGTGATCCGCATGGACAAGGTGCCGCCGAAGAAGCCCGGCCTACTGCAATGGCTGTTCTTCGGGCGGGGGCCGGGGCCGGGCGAGCCGGACAAGAAGTGGGTCTATGACCGGGTCAGCCCGGAGACGCCCAAGCGGGCGATCAAGTGCGATATGTGCAGTGGCATCAAGGGCGGCCCGGCCTGCGTCCGCGCCTGCCCGACCGGCGCGGCGATCCGCGTCGCTCCCGAGGAATTCCTGACGGTTGCGAGGCTGGGCGAGTGATGCGAAGGTTCGCTCAAGGGGGCGCCGGCTAGATGGCGACGCGGGGGGCAAGACAGATCGAACGGGTGCGCGCTTCCGCGCACGAGGGGTTCCTGCGCCACCGCAATTTCCTGTGGCTGAAGATCGCGACCCTGCTCTCGATCCTATTCATCACCGGCTATGCGCTGATCGACGTCACGCCGCGGCACAATGGCGGCAGCTGGTACGGCTATACGCTCGGCACGATCGGGGCGCTGCTGATCCTGTGGCTGACCGTGCTGGGCCTGCGCAAACGCGCGATGACGCGGGGCCGCTGGTCGCTCAAGGCGTGGACCAGCGCGCACGTCTATCTGGGCCTGTCGCTGCTGGTGATCGGCACCCTGCACACCGGCTTCCAGTTTGGCTGGAACGTGCACACGCTGGCTTATGCGCTGATGGTGCTGGTGATCCTGTCGGGCATTTACGGGATCGTCGTCTATTCGACCTTGCCGGACGCAATGAGCGACAACCGCTCGGCGATGACCAAGGCGCAGATGATCGATGCGATCACGAAGCTGGATCGCCAGCTGCAGATCGCCGCGCAGCCTTTGTCGCACGAGGACACCGCGATCGTCAGCGAATCGCTGCGCGAGGATCCGTTCCGCGCCGGCATCTTCCGCCGCCTGTCTGGCAGCGATCGTGCGTGCCGCAACGCTAGAGCGCTGCGGCAGCTTAAGGCGCGGCTGACCATCGCGGTCGAGGCGGAGGAGGATGCGCTGCAGGCGGTGGTGCAGCTGATGGATCGCAAGGCGGCGGCGCTGCAACGCATCCGCAGCGCCATGCGCATCCGCGCCATGCTGGAAGTGTGGCTGTACGTGCACGTGCCGATCACGTTCGCGCTGATCGCCGCGCTGAGCGTCCACATCATCTCCGTCTTCTTCTACTGGTGAGGCGGGGATGACCTTCAGGCTCAACCAGAAATCCGTCAGCGCCGAAGGCCGCGAGATCCGGCGCGAGCGGAGCGTCGAGGGCGAGCGGCTGACCATCGGCCGGGCGCCGACCAACGACGTCCACCTGACCGACCTCGCCGTCGCGCTGAACCACGCCATCGTGCAGCGCGTCGGACCGCTGCGCCTGTCGGTGCAGGCCGAGGAGGGGCTGGGCCTCGAACTCAACGGGCGCAAGGTCACGTCGGGCTTCATCGAACTGGCGGGCGGCGGCGAGGTGCGGATCGCCAGCCACTTGCTGCGCTTCCTGCCAATGGCGGCCGACGCGCAGGAGATCGAGGTCGATGTCGAGCGGGTCGGCGAAAGCGCCGCCGAGGAAATGGACCGGATCGACGTCCGTCGTTTCTCGGTCGGCGCCGTCCTGCCCAGCAAACGGATCAGCGCCTATGTGCTGATCGCGCTCGTGCTCGGCATTTTCCTGGCCTGGCCGATCTGGGTCTACAGCCAGCGCGAACCGGCGGATGCGCAGGCGATCCTGACGGCACAGCGCAAGGACGACGGGACCGGCGTTGCCGCCCCGAAGCAGGCCAGCTTCTCGCCCGATTCCATGTGGAGCAGCGGTCCGCTGAGCCAAGTGCATCACGGCCTGGAGCAGCAATGTTCGGCCTGCCACGTCAATGCGTTCGAGCCGGTGCAGGACAGCGCCTGCGCTGCCTGCCACACCAATGTGCACAATCATGGCGACAGGACCCGGCCGCCGGCTGAGGCGTTCGGACGCTATCTGCGCTCCTTCCCGGTTCTGACCGGCTGGGCGAAGATCGAACGGGCGGTGGCGGACGCGTTCGGCAAGAGCGCCGGACGCTGCGTCGACTGCCACACCGAGCATGAAGGCCCGCAGCAAATGCCGCGCACGGCGCAGCGTTTCTGCGCCGATTGCCACACCGATCTGACCGCGCGTCTGCCCGACACGCGGATCGGCAATGCGTCGGATTTCGGCCGCGCCCATCCGGAGTTCAGCCCGGCGGTGTTGATCGACTGGAGCGGCGAGCAGCCGCGGCACCAGCGTATCCCGCTCAACCGCAATCCGTCCGAGAACGGCAATCTTAAATTTCCGCACGACATTCACCTGAATGCTGGCGGCGCGGCGACGCAAATGACCCGGCGGCTGTCCGACCGTTATAGAGGGCGGCAACAGCTCGGCTGCGCGGACTGCCACACGCCGACGGCGGACGGAGTGCGTTTCGAGCCGGTCGACATGGAGCAGGACTGTGCTGCGTGCCACACGCTGGCGTTCGACGAGCAGGATGGGGTGTATCGGACCCTGCGCCATGGCTCGCCGCAGCAGGTGATTGCGGACTTGCGCGAATATTATCGCGGTCGCGGCCCGGCGCGGCCGGCGGAACTGGGTACCGGCGCGCGGCGCCGTCCGGGCGATATCGGCCAGGTGCGGACAGCGCTGCAATATGCCCGTGCGCGTGCCGGGGCAGGAGCGGCGGCGAACAATGCGATCGCCGCTGTCTTCCGCGAGGGCGGCGCCTGTTACGATTGCCATACGATCGATCAGCGAGGGCCGCTCGACTTCCATGTCCGTCCGGTCGGGTGGCAAAACCGCTTCCTGATCAATGGCTGGTTCGACCACCGCGCGCACGTGAACGTGACCCTGCAGGGGCAGAATATGAGCGGCGATCAGGCCTGCCTGACCTGCCATGTCGCAGACCGATCGAACCAGGCGTCGAACCTGATGATCCCGGGCCTGGAGAGCTGTCAGCGTTGCCATGTCGGCGAGAATTCGAACCAGCAGGTGATCGGCCAGCGCGTCGAGTCCAGCTGCGCGATGTGCCACGATTATCACATGGACGAGGGGGTGCCGGCGATGATCCTGCGTCAGCGCGTGCGCGGCAACAGGTGGGAATCGACGACGATCCCGGTCGCGCAACAGGGAGCCAGTCCGCCCCGTGCCCGCTGACGGAACATCAGCCGCCGAGCCGATCGTGCGCCGCACCGTGCCGGGCCAGATCGGCTTCGATCAGGGGGTGATGACCAGCCCCGAGCTCGAGCGGGCCGGTGAGGAAGCGATCGCCCGGGCGATGACTTTGATCCAGTCGCGGCATGAGAGCGGGCAGGTTCCCGATCACATGTATTACCACAATTGGGCGCATACGGCGGGCGTGATCGAACGGGCGCAGGCGCTCGGCGTGGCGATGGGCATGAGCGAGCGGCATTTGCTGCTCACCACGATTGCCGCCGCCTATCATGATGTGGTGCAGCGCTGGGTGCCGGTCGATCATGAGGGCGGCGTGGTGCTGCGGCAGCGGCTTGCGGGGCGCGACGAGGTGGCGAGCGCGCACGAAGCGGTTGAGGCGATGCAGATGTTCGGCGTGCCCTTCACGCAGGAGGAAAGGGGCATCGTCGCGTCGGCGATCATCGCCACCATTCCCGGCTGGGATGGCGACGCCAACACGGTCTCACAACCCTTCCTGGTGGCGCATCCGGTTGTGGCCGCTGTGGCGATTGCGGATCTGGGCGCGTCCGGCATGGATTCGGCGATGTATTTCCGGGACGGCCCGGCCTTGTTCGCGGAAGAAAATCTCGACCTGATGCAATGCGTGATGGGGGTGCGCAGCGCCGCGGAAATTTCCCCCGACCGGCAGGAAATCTACCGGTCGCGCTACCTCGCCTGGCTCGGCATCCAGCCGGGCTTCGCGCGCGGCCGCCTGAAGCGGATGGAAGGCGGCGAACTGGACGGCTTCGCGCCCGAGGTGCGGGAGCGGATCCGCGCGCTCTTCTCGCGCTTCGAGGAATCGATCACCTTGTCCGAAGCTGCCGTCACCCGCGCCCGCACGCTCGATTTCGTCCCGCTGATGCGTCAACTCGATGCGCGTGCCTTTCCCGACGATCCGAACTGAGTTCCAAGCCCGGGCAAGGCGGGTTCAGGTGCCACGACTTTTGATCAGCGCGCGTCGGTCTGCCTCCCCGCCGGCACCCAATCGTCCATATTGACCGTGTCGCTCACCTGATAGAGCCGCCCGCCGGGATCGTCCGGGTTGCGGCGGAACATGAACAGGCGCTCCTGCTCGGCGCGGGTGAAGGGGCGTGAGCCCAGACGACCGAACACCGCCATCTGATGCCCGGTCTCGTCGACGGCGCGGTCGCGGTCCAGGCCCTTGGCAAGCGACAAAGCCGGGGAGGGCGTGCGCGCCCAGGCGATCAGCTGCGGCACCGGCCGGGGGGAGAAGCCGTAAATGTTCGGCTGCGTTTCGGGCGAGGTCAGTTGCAGCACACGGATGCCGTTCCGGCCATCGGCCACATAGGCGAACAGCGAAGCATTGGTGCTGGCGACGATGACGTCCTCGACATCGTTCAGGATCTGGCCGTGCTCGCCGGTGAAGAAGCTTTGGATCTGCGGCGCGCGCGGGCGCGTGATATTGACGATCGCCAGACCCTGCTGCTTCGCGGCGACATAGGCATAGGTACGGGCGAGGTAGATGCGGCGGGCATTCTGCAGCGGCACGGTCGCTTCCGGCACCGCGACGGGGGTCGCCATATTGGTCACGTCGAACAGCTTCAGACCGTTCGCGTCGGTCACCCACAAATAGCGGAATTGCATCGCCGAGGCGCGGCCGTCGCGCAGCGGCTGGGTGGAGGCCACGCGCGGCGCCAACGGATCGTTCAGATCGACCACGACCAGCGCGTTCGGGGTGACGATATAGGCATAGGTGCCGGCCAGTGTGATGTGCTGGGCGCCGGTCAGCACGCCGTCGGGGTTCCAGGCGCGATTGCCGTCGCGAAGCTGCGCACGGTTGAGGAAATTGTTGCGCGGCTCGCCATCGGCCAGGGTGACGACGTTGACCAGGTAGAGGCCCTCCTCAGCGTCCGTAACCACCGCATAATTGTAAATCGGGTGGAAGGGCTGCTCCTGATTCTCCTCGAGCAAGGAGACGGGCTGGCCATCGGGGCCAGTGCGGACCGTCTGCGCCATCCGTTCGTTGCGATCCGGCGCGATCGGCTGGTTGGTGGCCAGCGCCATGCAGGTGGCGTTGCGCGACGCGACGCGAGTGTTCTGGCCGGCGGGCGAGAAGGGCGCGGTGACGATCCGTTCGCTGACGCCCTTATTGCCGATATTGGCGATGTCGTAGACGCGGAAGCCGCCGCGCCCTTCGGCGACGAACATATATTCGCCGCGATTCTGCAGGCAGCCGACCCGGCCGCTCGTGCCCTGATGCACGTTGGTGAATTCCTCCATCGCCCGCGTTTCGCCGGAGCCTTGTGCGTCGAAGCGCGCGCCACGCTCCCAGCGCCGTAGCTCGCGCCGGTTCCGGTCGATGTGCTGGCGGTAATAATCGGGATAGGCGAAGCGGTGTAGGTAGGAACCGATCACCGCCTGCGGCTCGTCCCATTCGGTCACGCGCGTCGCCTGGAAGCCGCCTTCGAGGCCGGACCAGGTGTGCAGGCCGACGAAGTTCACGAAGTTCGTACCGTGCAGCATCAGCTGCGCCATGATCGCATTATTGTCGTCGTTGCTGCTGACGTGGCAGTCCGAGCAGGTCTTGGTCTCGGTGCGCCTGACCGTGTGCGGGAAATGCGGCGCGAAGGCCTGGCTGGAATAGCCCGAGGCCGAGATGGGCGGCTGCTGGATGTAGATCCGCTCGCGGTTCAAATTGGTCGAGGACAGGATCAGCGCGGAGGTCGAGCGGATCGGTGCGATGATATTGTCCTTGGTGGTCTGGTGCCGGCCAAGCTGGAACATTTCGTCGCGCGCGACCTGCGGATTGTAGGTCGCGAAATTGCGGGTCTGGTCCGTATCCTGCGTGAAGTGATGCATTTCCGTGCGGAAATTCGCTTCGATCGGCAAATGGCAGCCGGCGCAGCTCGTCGTCCACGAAAGATGGCAAGTGAAGCAGGCCATTTCGTTGCTGTCATGCGCCAGTTCGCTGTCCGGCACGCCGGGGCCGAATTCGAACGGCCGGGTCGCATTGGCGAGGTCGCGCATCAGCTTCGAGCGCGCCGACAGCGGGCTGAAGCAGGGGCCGGTCAAGCGCCGGTCGCGCTGGTCGCCATCGGGAAGGCATTCGGGCAGCCCATTGTCGACGCTGTCGCGCACCTGGCTGACCACCCAGGAGATTTCCGGATCGGTGATCGAGCGCTGGATCAGGATGCGGCGATTGTCCGGGCATTGCAGGTTGAAGAGCGTGCGCTCGTTCGCCCGCGCCGTCTCGCACTCCATCCACTCGAAGCGGCGCTGGCCGTCTTCGTTGCGGAGCAGTTCGAGATTGGTGCCGCGCGGCGGGGCGGCGAGGTTCGAGGTGCGCAGATTGGCATATTCGCGGGCCGAGCCATGGCAATCCTTGCAGCCGATCTCGATCGCATTGGCGACTTCGCCGTAGATGAAGCCGTTGCCGTGGCTGTCCTGCGCGAAATGGCAGTCCGCGCATTGCAGGCCGACCTCTGCGTGAATGTCCATCATGTGGACGGCGCGGCCATTGTTGTTGCCGATCTGCGGGAATTCCGCCTCGCCCTCGCGGCGATAGACTTCGCGGCGCTGGATTTCCTCGGCGCTGGCGAGTTGGCCATTGCCGTCGGTCACGTCGATGATCTGACCCTGCGCGTCGAGCAGATTGCCCTCGCGGTCGCGGCGATAGATGCCGCGGAAATTCCAGCCGTGGCCGTGATAGTCGGCGAACTGGTTCATCCGCGCCTGCGGGTTCACATTGTCATAGACCTCGCGGAGGAAGTCGGGATCTCCCCACAGGCCCCGTGGCGCGGCAGCCTCGGGATTGCGGTTCAGCACTTCGACCAGCTGGGCCGCCGTGGGATAGCGCTGACCGCGATAGAGCGCCTCATAGGCCTCATCGGTGATCCCTGGCGGATGCGGCAGCAAGCGCTGACGGTTTTCACCATAGAGCTGGAGGCGATTTTCGGGACCGGGCCACATCAGGTCCGCATCCGCCTCATAATCCCACATCGTGTAGCCGAGGTAGGAATTCAGGAAGATGTTCGGCTGGTGCATGTGGCAGACCATGCACTGCGAGGTCGGGATGGCGCGGGTGAAGACGTGCCGCAGCGGGTGGCCGCGCTCGCCCAGCCGCTGATGGTTCGCGTCGGCCGGCGCCGCGGTCTCGACGGTGCCACCTGTGTCGGGCGTGGCCTGACCGGCGCCATGCGCATCGCCGTCCCCATGCGGCGCAGGCATGGCCGGAATGGTCGGATCGACCGTGACGCTCTGCCCGTCGCGGCCATATTGGGCGTAGACGCTGCTATGCTGCGGCTGCCGGTCGTTGGCATAGACGACGTGGCAGGCGGCGCAGCCCGAATGGCGGTAATCGCCGGGCTGCTCGTTCGTGCCCATGAACCACATGAACGGGTCGTTGAGCCGGGTCTTGTGAATGTTGAGGACCGGGATGGCGACGCGCAGGCCGGTGCCCGCACCGCGATTGGACTGGCGGATGTCGGGCCGGCCCGGCTCCTCCAGCCGCTGAATGTTGCCGGCAGGGTTGGGCAGGCCGATTTCCGCGAACTGGCTGGAAATGTTGCGGCCGCCGCGCTCGAACACGCGGAAGACATCTCCCGGCGGGATGACGTGCCAGGTGGGCAGGGGATAGAGCTCGCCGAGCACGCCGCGCGCGCGCTGCTCCTCGGTCAACTGGCCGTTCTCGCCGGTGCGCGGAGAGAAGATCGCCGCATTTTGGCCGTCGCGGGTATAGGCTTCGCCGGTGATGTAGTTCTTGAAGGGCAATATGCCATTATTATAGGCCGCGCCGCCCCACAGCATCGCGCCGGTGGCCATCAGCGAGCGCTCGGCCGATTCGATGATCTCGAGATGGCAGGAACCGCAAGAGTCGCGGACGACGCGATAGTCGGACGGGTTGGTGAAGCGGACGAATTCCGGCGCTTCGTGATTGAGCAGCATGTAGCTGCGCTGCGGGTTGGCGCTGGACGGCCAGTGCCAGGCGCCCGGATAGCGCGGCAGCACGTGGGCGCGGTCGCGGGCGGTGACGTAGCGCGGGTCCTGCTGCGACATGGTGTGCAACGTCGCGTCGCCGACGGACGGGTTGCCGCCGTGACAATCGGTGCAGCCCAGCACCACCGCCGGCGAACGGTGCATGGTGTGGGCGTCGCTTTCCGTGTGACACGACAGGCAGCCGCTTTCGCGCGAGACGCCCGATTTGGCGATCATGTCCTCGCGGCTCTGGGTGCGCGGCGCGGGCGCGGCGCGGACCAGGCTGTAGTCGCGCGCGACCGGCTTTTCCTTTTCCGCCGCGCCGAGCGTCGTGGCGCCCAGCATGGCGCACGCCGCGGTCGCCGCCGCCACGATTGCCAGTCTGCCGATGCGCGAGCCGATCATGCCTTCCCCCCGCGCATCAGTAGGTCAGAATCGCGTTGAAGAGCACGGAATAATAGAAGCCCTCGCGACCCCGGCTGGCGAAGAGGTCGTTGAAGCCCGCGGTCGGCACCAGCACCGCGCCCGACAGGCGGAAGACGAGGTTCTGGTTGAAATTCGGGCGGTAGATGGCGGCGGCGGAGAGGTCGAAGCCGATCTCGTTCGGAATCGTCCCTTCGACCCGCAGCGCCTCCAGCACCTCTGTCTTGTGGAACCAGAGGTGATTGGCGTTGGCCGACAGCCGGAAGTCCGGCGTGATGTCGAGATCAGCGCCGACGCCCAGCAGCAAAGTGCCCGGGTTGACGAAGTTCGACTGACCCTCCTCCTTCGAGGAGCGGATGTTGGCGAGGATGCCGTTGCGGCCGTTGATCGAGACCGCCCGCGCGCCGCCCGCGAAAGGAATGGTCTGACGGATCCAGTAGCTGGTGTCGGCCCCGGCGAAGATCGGATTTTCGAAGATCGCGTCATAGCCGGCCTGGACGTCGTCATAGGGATCGCCGTCGCCGCTGGAGATCATCGCCGCGCCGCGCAGCCGGATCCAGTTGAAGTCGTAGCTCGGCTCGAACGCCGCGAAATAGCCGCTGATCGAGGCATCGCGGCCGGTGAAGACGTTATGCCGCTCCCAGCCGAACACGTAGCTCAATGAGGCGGTCAGATTGATCCGTCCGATCCGCCCATCCGCATTGTAGCCGGCATAGATCACATCGTAATCGCGCCCGCGCAGGTCGCCGAACAGAGCCGGGCGGACCGGAAAGCCATTATCGTCCAGATGGACCCGGTCGCCTTCGCGATTGATGTTGTAGGTCAGGCTGAGTTCGCTGGTCAGGCCGATCACCGGAATATCCTGCCGGAAGACGTTGGCGTGGATGATCCAGTCGTTGCGCGGACTCGCGGTCACATCGTTCAGGCCGCTGTTCGTGTCCTTCTCCAGCCGCCAGACGCCGATCAGATTATACTGCCAGCGATTATTGTCGCGATTGCCGAACAGGCGGACGGCCAAATTCTGGTCGTTGAACAGGAAGCCGCGGAAATCGAACTGCAAAGGCTGGATGCCGATGCGGATGGAATCGAAATCGTAGCGGTAGGACACGTCGCGGAAGTGATAGTCGATAAAGGCTTCCTGCACGCCGATCCAGGTGTCGAAGCGGCTCGTGCCCCGGGTCGGCTCGACGAACAGGACGCGGCGTTCCGATACGTCGACATAATTGCCCTGCACCGCCAGCGTCAGGCGATATTCCACATTGGGCGGGCGGTAGGCGGTGTTGCCCTTGATGAGCGCGGCCGAGAGGATGAAGGTCTGGGCGACGACGAGGCTGCGGTTGATCCCGAAGACGTCATTGTTGCCGGGCTGATTGGTGGTCTGCACGCCCACGGGGATCGGGAAGGAGCGCGGCTCGATCACCGTGTCCGAAATCGCGCTGCCGACGAAGAACCAGTCGTCGCCGCGCAGGCCCAAAGTGTCGAACAGGCGGCAGCCCAGGGAACGCCGATGGCCGTCCCCGGCGGGCGTGTCCTGATTACGCAGGCCGGGCGTGCAGATCGGCCGGTCGCCCTTCAGCGTGTTCTGATTGTAGGGATCGAGATAATCCTCGCGCGCGATGCCGAGCGTCTCGACCAGTCGCCAGCGGTCGGGGACGGGAATGTGATCGAGGGTGAAGGCCTCTGGCGGGGGCACACGGATCGCGCCTTCATTGTTCTGCACCGGCCGGTCGCGCAAATCGTCGCCCGGCACGCCAGGGCGGCGGCGCTCGCCTTGCAGCAGGTCTTCGTCGGCGGGGAATTCCGGCGGTTCGGTAGACGCCGCTTCGCCTTCCTCTGGAGGGGCCTCTACCCAGATGCCTTCCGGCGGTTGACCGCCGGTCAGGCGCAGCTCCAACTCGGCGGCGTTGTAGATATGGGGCAGCGGGCCGTGCACGGTCGCTGGCGGCACAGCCTCCGCCACAGCATCGGAGCCGGGCGCGAGAGCCGCCAGCATCGTCGTCAGAAGCGGCCCGCCGAGCGTCATTTTCCCTGGCACACATTCTGGTCGCTCGAGCCGATGAACGGCGCGAAGGGACAGCCGACCCAGCGCAGGCGCACATTGGTGGCGGGGTGAACGACAGTATCGGAACGGATGGCGGGCGCGGCATTGTTGATGCCGCCGATGCGCAGGCCGCTATTATGCAGACCGAGGAAGCTAATCATGTCATCCTGGTCGATGCCGTCGCCCGACACGCCGATCGCGCCGACCAGCACGTTGCCGCGATAGATTGGCACCGATCCGGGGAAGATCTGCATCCCGTTGGCGAGCAAATTGCGGTTCGGCAGGTTCGTACACTGCATCGGTGTGTCCGGCCCGGCGCCGAGTCCGGCCAGCACATGCTGCACGACATTGTCGACGATCAGGTCCGACTGGATGCCGACCGAGAAGGGGTTGAAGCCCTGAATGGCGGGCGACAGCGGCCCGTTCGGCCGCGCGACCTCGCCGTCAGGATAATAAGGGCGGGAGAAATTGCCGATCGAGCGGTTGGAGAATGCCGTCTGGCCGGTGAAGAAGTTCGGATTGCCGAAGAAGGTGCGGCTGGCGGAGACGTAGCCCGGAATGCGGTTGCCGGCGGTGACGGTCGGCGCGACGCCGGCGCCGATGCCGGCGGGCGGCACGGCGGTTGCCGGCACGCCCTGCAATTGCGCCGCGGCGATGGCGCTGGAAAAGAACATCGCGGTGCGCGCTTTCTGCAGGGACACGTCGATGCCGAAGATCGGCGCGTCGGGCGAGCGGACGATGCCGAGCACCGCACCGTTGGTGTCGACAATGCTGATCGAGACCTGCGCGCGGCTGTCGAGCGGCTGGCGGATCTGCGCGCGGGCGGCGCTCATCACCGAAAATGCTTCCTCCAGCGTCGCGCGAACTTCGGCCTGAGTGAGCGATTGGGCGAGGCCCTCCGTGCCCGCGCGGATCGGGAAGCGGTTCACGCCCGCGCCATCGGTCAGCACATAGGCGTCGCGATTGGAGAATTCGGCGGGCGTGGAGAGGCGCACGCCCGACGCCTCGCTGCCATAGGCGCTGCCCGTCAGGACGCCGCCGGCTGCCGCATAATAGGCCGGCGTATCCTGCAGGCTGCCGACCACGCCGTTGATCGCGGCGAAGCTCGGCGCCGCGCCGGAGGACTGGAAATTGGCGGGGGTCGCGTCGCTGTAGCGCAGGCTTGTGCCGTCTACGGTGATCCGCTCGGCGCGGATTTCCACCGGCGCCTCGAAGCCGCGCACCGCCGCCAGCGCGACGATTTCGTCATTCTCAAGATCGACGTCGCGAATTTCGGGATCGAAGCCGTAGACACCGTCGGTGATCACACCGATGCCGCCGACCACCACGCCATTGATGTAGATCGGGAAGCCGCCCGGATCGGCGGCGAGGCCAAGCGGCGAGCGTTTCGGCCCGATCAGAGCGGCCGGGCCGACCGCGCCGAAACGCTGCGACAGGTCCGAGCAGGGCAATTGGCTGAACTGCACACCGTAGAGCGGGCCGCTCTCCAGCCCGACCGCGATCGCCGATGGCGGGAAATGCTCCTGCACGATCTGACTCGCTGTCCGGGTCGAGAAAGCGTTGCCGCCGGAGGACAGGTAAGCGCCCGTAATCGCTTTGGCGATGGCGGCGAAGCGGGCGGCGGGGGCGGGGAGCTGCACGCCCTGCAGTCCCGTGTTGAACGCCGCGCCGCCGGGCGCATCCGGAACGCGGACCGTCTGATTGGCGCCATTGGTGCCGAACACGGCGAGCACGTTGCCGACCCGGTCGGTGACGGCGATGGTCGCGCCGACGCCGCGCGCCTGCGCTTCCTGTACCCCTTGGGCGATAATCTGCTGAACCTGCGCCTGGCTCAGCGAAGTCTGTGAGGGATCGGCGAAGAGGCGTGTCGGCGCGGGCGGCGGACCCGGCGTCGGCGGCGGTGGCGCCGGGATCGACGAACCCCCGCCGCCGCAGGAGCTGAGCAGCAGCGCCGCGATCGCGATCACCGATGTGCCGTGTTTCATCTCAACCTGCGAATCGCCGCTGCCGCACGGCCGAGGCTCGCACGGAAATCACGTGGACGGTAAACATTGGGTTCGCGCACCGCCTGATAGGCCGCGTTGATGTCTGCGCGGATGCCCTGCACCGCCTGCGCTGATACTCGGCCATTGGCGACGAGCGCGGAGAGCAGAGTGTCGGTCGCCATCACCGCCTGCACGCTGCCGGCATAATCGGTGAAGCGTACGGCTGTAGCCGTGCTGGTGATCTCGCCGATGATCTGGAAAATCTGGTCGTTGCCGATCTCGCGCGAGGCGAAGGCGTTGCCCAGGGCGACCGCGTCGCGCTTCAGCCGCTCGGCGGCGGTCCGCACCGATGCCGGATCGCGCGTCATCGCCTCGTGGAAGGCGCGGCTGCTCGCGTCGAAGCGCTGGCCTTCGGCCCGCGCCACGACCCGCGCCGCGGCCGAGAGCATGATCATATTCTCGTCATTGTAAGGCGGCATGCCGAGCGTCAGCGGCCGCGACGGATTGTCTACGATCGTCTGATCGAAATCCGGATTGTCGAAGATACGCCGATGGCAGGAGTGGCAGTCGAGGAAATAGAATTCCGGGAAGATGCCGAGCCGGCCGCGCGGCGAGGTGAACAAGTCGAGCGAGCGCTCCAGCGCCATCGCCTGGCCGACCGCCCACATCTGCACGTTGCTGACCGGGGTCTTGCGGCGGCGATAATCGGGATCGTCATCATGATGCGCCTGCAGCGTCGAGAACAGGTCGAGCTCGAACGAGATGCGCGGGTGGCCCGCAGCCATCAGCCGGTGCGTGACGAAGCGGTTTGGGTCCTCATTGCCGAAATGGCAGTCGAGGCAGACGCGAGCGCGCTCGCGGGGGTTTTCCAGCGCGATAAGACCGCGCTGGACGCTCCCCTGATGCGTCGCGCCGGCGGAATAATGGTAAGCGAGCCAGCCCGATGCGGGACCGTGGCAGGCCTCGCAGCCGACGCCGTCGGAACGCAGGAAGCGCGCGCCGCGCAAGGGCGAGGGCGCCGGCGTGGCGTGGCAGCCGAGGCATTCCGGCGCCGACGTCGCTTCGCCGAGGCCCAGCCGCTGCGCGATCTGGCGCGAGCGCGGCTCTTGGAGCACGGCGAAGGCGCGGCTGTGCGCGCCGGCGGCGCTGGCCGGATCCTGCCAGATCAATATTTCATCCTGCCGGACGACGCCGACCGGCGTGTCCTGCGCATGCGGGCCGAGATCGGGCGACGCGTTGGGGACGCTGCGGCCGTGGCAGGTGCTACCCGCGCAGCTGGCGACGCCGAGGAAATTGCCGGCTGGGCCGGACGTGTCGGTCTGGGTCTGCGCCGTCGCCTGCGCGCCATCGCCGAACAGCAGGCCGGTGGCCGTCACTGCTGCGATCAGCAATGCCGCGATCCCGACTGCGATGCTGCGACTTCCCCCGGCCATCGACCCCCCGCGGCGCCCGGCTTTTCGCACCGGACCGCCAATCTATGCGGAAATCCGCCGTTTCGATCAACCAAGAAACCGCAGAATCCTGCCGTTCGACGCATCGACAGGCCCGGTAAAGCCGATTAGACCCCGACTCCGTTCGGGGGATTAGCCAGCCGCCTTGCCGCTGCCGCGCTTTAGCCCGTCCGTGTCGCGTGCCGGTGACGATCGTCGAGAAGGGGAGACGACGGAATGACGAAGGCCTCTGATCTGTTCATTCAATGCCTCGAGGAAGAAGGCTGCGAATATATCTTCGGCGTTCCCGGCGAAGAAAATCTCGACATGCTGGACAGCCTGTCGCGCTCCACGAAGATCAAGCTGATCCTCACCCGCCACGAGCAGGGCGCCGGCTTCATGGCCGCCACCTATGGCCGTCACACCGGCAAGACCGGTGTCTGCATGGCGACGCTCGGCCCGGGCGCGACCAATTTCGTGACCGCCGCGGCCTATGCGCAGCTGGGCGGTATGCCGATCCTGATGGTCACCGGCCAGAAGCCGATCCGCAAATCGAAGCAGGGGCGGTTCCAGATCCTGGACGTGGTCGACATGATGCGGCCGATCACCAAATTCACGCACCAGCTCGCGTCCGCGGACAATATTCCGAGCCGCGTCCGCGAGGCCTATCGCCTGGCCGAAGAGGAAAAGCCCGGCGCGACTCACCTCGAATTCCCCGAAGATATTGCCGAGGAGAAGACCGACAGCACTCCGATCAAGCCGTCGATCGCGCGCCGCCCCTCCGCAGAGGAGAAAGCGGTGCGTGCGGCGGTCCGCAAGATCGAGGAGGCGAAGGCGCCGATCCTGGTCATCGGCGCGGGCGGCAACCGCAAGACCACCGGGCGGATGCTGCTGCAATTCGTCGAGAAGACCGGCATTCCGTTCGTCACCACCCAGCTCGGCAAGGGCGTGATCGACGAGCAGCATCCGCTCTTCCTCGGCTGCGCGGCCTTGTCGAAGGGCGATTTTGTCCACCGCTGCGTCGAGGCGGCCGACCTCATCATCAATGTCGGTCATGACGTGATCGAGAAGCCGCCTTTCTTCATGGAGAATGGCGGCACCGAAGTGATCCACGTCTCAACCCGCTCGGCCGAGGTGGACCCGGTCTATTTTCCGCAGGTCGAGGTACTTGGCGACATCGCCAATGCGATCTGGCAGATGAAGAATGACATCGTGCCGTCCGGCTGGTGGAATTTCGAGAAGATGCTCGGCTATCGCAAGGCGGAGGTGGAGCATACCGCCAGCCTGGACAGCGACGACCGCTTCCCGATCTTCCCCCCTTATCTGGTGCGCAAGATCCGTGAAGCGATGCCGGCCGATGGCATCATCTGCCTCGACAATGGTGTCTACAAGATCTGGTTCGCCCGCAATTATGCGGCGCGCCAGCAGAATACGGTGCTGCTGGACAATGCGCTGGCGACGATGGGCGCGGGCCTGCCGTCGGCCATGGCCTCGGCGATGGTCTATCCCGATCGCAAGGTAATGGCGATCTGCGGCGACGGCGGCTTCATGATGAACAGCCAGGAGATGGAGACCGCGGTCCGCCTCGGCCTCAACATCACGGTGCTGATCCTGCGCGACGACAGTTACGGCATGATCCGCTGGAAGCAGGCCAATATGGGTTTCGAGGATTGGGGCCTGACCTATGGCAATCCGGATTTCGTCAAATATGCGGAAAGCTATGGCGCGCAGGGCCACCGGGTGGACAGCGCCAACAGCCTGCAGGAAATCCTGAAAACCTGCCTCGATACGCCCGGCGTTCATCTCATAGACTGCCCGGTCGACTATTCTGAGAACGACCAGATCCTGAACAAGGATATCAAGGAGCAGAGCGCGGCGCTGTAGGTCGGCCCGCGCGGGAGACGTATAGTGAGACGTGTATCGAAGCTGTTGGTTGCCATGATCCTGTCCGGCACGGCGACCTCGGTCGCCGCGCAGTCGTTCAATCAGGAACTGGGCCGCTACCGCGCGGCGAAATTGCAGTGCGAGGAAGCGTTCCAGCTCCGGCTGGAGCAACCGCGCAACGGCTGCATGGGCCAATGCCGCGTGCATGCCGAGGCGACGCGCGACCGCTGTCTGGCGACTGCGGAACGGCGCTATGGTGAGGCATTGCGGCGGGCGTTGAGGATCAGGCGTTAGAGCGAAGGAACGGGGGCATATGGTCAAGCTGAAGGACACCTATCCGCTCTACGTCTGCAACGAGGCGCGGCAGCCCAATGCCGACCTCGAGGTCACCGACAAATATACCGGCGAAGTGGCGTTCCGCGTCGCTCAGGCGGATGCGGCGACGATCCTGGAAGGGATTGCCGGAACCGTCGAGGCCGCCGAGCCGATGGCCCGGATGGCGTCTTACGAGCGCCAAGCCGTGCTCCAGCATTGCGTCGATCGCTTCAAGGAGCGCTTCGACGAACTGGCCTATGCGCTTTGCGTCGAGGCCGGGAAGCCGATCAAGGATTCGGAGGGCGAGGTCGGCCGCCTGATCGACACCTTCCGCATCGCCGCCGAGGAAAGCGTGCGGATGACCGGAGAGGTCCAGCCCCTCGACATTTCGCCGCGCGCCAAGGGCTATCAGGGCATCTGGAAGCGCGTGCCGATCGGGCCGTGCAGTTTCATCTCGCCGTTCAACTTCCCGCTCAATCTCGCCGCGCACAAGGTTGCGCCCGCTATCGCGGTCGGCTGCCCGTTCGTGATGAAGCCGGCCAGCCGGACGCCACTCGGCGCGATCATCATGGGCGAGGTGCTGGCCGAGACCGATTTGCCCAAGGGCGCCTTCTCGATCCTGCCCGCGCATCGCGATGGGGCCGATCTGTTCACCGAGGATGACCGGCTGAAATTGCTCAGCTTCACCGGTTCCCCCGGCGTCGGCTGGGATTTGAAGGCGAAGGCCGGCAAGAAGAAGGTCGTGCTGGAACTGGGCGGCAATGCCGCGGTGATCGTCGACAAGGATGCCGATCTGCACGATGCGCTGGAGCGCACCATCTTCGGCGCCTTCTACCAGTCCGGCCAGTCCTGCATCGGCGTCCAGCGCATCCTGATTCATGCGGACGTCTATGATCGTTTCCGCGACATGCTGGTGGCGAAGACGAAGACATTGGTCGCGGGCGATCCGAAGGACCGCAACGTCTTCGTCGGCCCGATGATCTCCGAGGGCGAGGCGAAAAGGCTCGACACCTGGGTCCAGGAGGCGGTGGGCAAGGGCGCGACTCTGCTCTGTGGCGGCAAGCGCGAGGGCGCGATGCTGGAAGCGACCCTGCTCGAAAATGTCGAGCGCGACACCAAGATCAATATCGAGGAGGCCTTTGGCCCCGTCGCTTTCCTCATCAAGTTCAATCACTTCGACGAAGCGCTTGAGATTGTGAATGATTCGAAGTTCGGCCTCCAGGCCGGCATCTTTACGCGCGATCTGTTCCAGATGTTCGACGCGTGGGACCGGCTTGATGTCGGCGGCGTCGTGATCAACGACGTGCCGAGCTACCGGGTCGACAACATGCCCTATGGCGGCGTGAAGGATTCGGGCCTCGGCCGCGAAGGCGTGCGCTTCGCGATGGAGGACATGACCGAGATCAGGAATCTGGTGATTCGGCGGACGTCTTAGCTTTCGGCGCGCGCTTGGCGCGGGGCTTGGCCTTCGGTTTTGCTTCGGCAGGCGCGTCTTGTTCCGCCAGCCACGTGTTTAATTTAGCGAGGCTGCGCTCGATCGCGGCGACGGTGGCGCGGACCCGTTCCGGGTCGCGGTCGGCGAGCGCCAGATCGGATAGCCAGTAACTGAGCGACAGCCACTCGGCCTCGCCATTCTCCCCACCCGCCGAGACCGAGAGATAGGCCTCGTCGGCCGGCGCCAGTTCGCCATCCGCACCCAGATCGAGGCCGTGCAGCGCGAGCCGCCCGCTCTGTTCCAGTTCCCCGGCGGTCAGCGACCGGGCGGAATAGAGAATCGCGTCCAGTTCGCCGTCGCGCATCTTCGCATCGGCCAGCGCCGCGGAGGCCGCGGTGGCGAGCTGCTTGCGCACGACGTGGTGGAAATCGGCGAGCGTGTAAGGCGGCGGCTCCATGGCGGCGATGGCTGGGGCAGCCCCGCGAAAAGGTCAAGCGGGAGCGGCTTCCGCTGGCGCGGCTCCCGGTCTAGCGTGACGGCATGACCGGCGCGGACTGGACCTTCTCGATCGACCGCGGCGGCACTTTCACCGACATCGTCGCGCATGGCCCGGACGGGCAACGGATCGTGCGCAAATTGCTGTCCGAGAATCCCGGCCAATATGAGGATGCGGCCACCGCCGGGATCGAGGCGATCCTGCGCGAGCAGGGCGGGCGTCGCGCCGCAACGGTCCGGATGGGTACGACGGTCGCCACCAACGCCTTGCTGGAGCGCAAGGGGGAGCCGGTCGCGCTGGCGATCACGCGCGGCTTCG
This sequence comes from Sphingomonadales bacterium UBA2369, assembly GCA_002344055.1. Lineage (GTDB taxonomy): Bacteria > Pseudomonadota > Alphaproteobacteria > Sphingomonadales > Sphingomonadaceae > Allosphingosinicella. Next base: position 749 of record DDTH01000004.1, on the reverse strand, counting down.
GGGATGCGTTGCGGATCGGCTACCAGTCGCGTCCCGATATTTTCGCGCGCAGGATCCTGCTGCCGGAGCCGCTGTACAGCCGCGTGATCGAGGTGGACGAGCGGGTGATGTCGGACGGCAATGTGCTGACGCCGCTCGATCTGAACGCTGCCAACGCCGACTTGCAGGCCGCTTTTGACGATGGCTTTCGCGCGCTCGCAATCGTCCTGGTCCACGGCTGGCGCTGGACCGCGCACGAGGCGGCGCTGGCCGAGGCGGCGGCGCGGATCGGCTTCACCCAGATTTCCGCCAGCCACCAGGTCGAGCCGCTGATCAAGCTGATCGGCCGCGGCGATACCAGCGTGGCCGACGCCTACCTCTCGCCCGTCCTGAGGCGCTACGTGGACAAGGTCGTAGCGGGTATCGGCGCCGGGCCGCGTCTGTTCTTCATGCAGTCCAATGGCGGCCTCACCGATGCGGCAAAGTTTCGCGGCAAGGATGCGATCCTGTCAGGCCCGGCGGGCGGAATCGTCGGCATGGCGAAGACGGCGGCGGAGGCGGGGTTCGACCATGTCATCGGCTTCGACATGGGCGGCAC
>DDTH01000004.1:0-166 GCA_002344055.1 Sphingomonadales bacterium UBA2369 | reverse complement strand
GCGGGTCCGCGCGCCGATGCTGGAAATCCATACGGTCGCGGCGGGTGGAGGTTCGGTCTGCCATTATGACGGCACGCGCTTCCGAGTCGGGCCTGACAGTGCCGGCGCGGTGCCTGGCCCCGCCTGCTACCGGCGCGGCGGACCGCTGACGATCACCGACTGCAAT
>DDTH01000017.1 GCA_002344055.1 Sphingomonadales bacterium UBA2369 | reverse complement strand
TAGGTGTTGCGGACCATGAACTCCTTGAGGATGTCGTTCTGGATGGTCCCGTCCAGCTGCGCGCGCGGCACACCCTGCTCCTCGCCCGCGACGATGAAGAAAGCGAGGATCGGGATCACCGCGCCGTTCATCGTCATCGAGACGCTCATCTGATCGAGCGGGATGCCGTCGAACAATATCTTCATGTCGTCGATCGTGTCGATCGCCACGCCCGCCTTGCCGACATCGCCGGGGACGCGGGGATGGTCGGAATCATAGCCCCGGTGGGTGGCCAGATCGAAGGCGACGCTGAGGCCCTTCTGCCCGGCCGCCAGATTGCGCCGGTAGAAAGCGTTCGATGCCTCGGCGGTCGAAAAGCCCGCATATTGGCGGATCGTCCACGGCCGGCCGGCATACATGCTGGCGCGCACGCCGCGGGTGAACGGCGCGAAGCCCGGCAGGCCCGGCTCCCAGCCCTCCAGATCCTCCTCGGTATAGAGCGGCTTGACCGCGATCCCCTCCGGCGTGTCCCAGGTGAGATCCTTGCCCTTCACCTCCTTGGCGGCGAGCGCTTCCCATTTGTCGAGGCTCGGCTTCGCGGGCGGCTCCGGCAGGTCGCGCGGGGCAGGGGCGGCGCCGCTATCCTCGCCGGGATTGGTTTCGATCTTGGGGGTGTCTGTCATAAAAATCCGTTCAGGCTGAGCTTTTCGAAGCCCTGTCCTTCTTCCTGCGCTTCCTCAAACAGAAAGGCAGGCCTTCGACAAGCTCAGGCTGAGCGGGTTCGGGGTTAGAGCCGCACTCAACTCACCGCCGAAACATCCCCAGAAAAAGCGACGAACCGAGTCTAAACGGGGCATTAACAGGCTTGCGTCGGACTCATGCTTTGGCACAAGATGCAGTGGTTGAACGGCGCGGGGGCCGCAATACATAGTAATCAGCGTGTGAGCACGCAGACGGCCCATGTGGATAACGGGGACGGATGCGAGGAAAGCCGCGCCGACCCCCTCACGTTCGCCTAAGGTCGGCCGAATCGGCTGGAACGAAAATGGAACGGGGATTAAGGTGATGGACCTTTCAGGCAGCAGCGAGTCGGGAACGGCCGAAGCAATGACCGCAGTGATCGAAGAGACCAAGAAGGTGCTGCAGCAGGCCCAGGCCCAAGCTGAGCTGTCCGAGCCGGCCGAGGCCCTGGCCGCGAGCGATTCGAAGAGCGTCGCGCCGATCATCTATCCTGTCGAGGTCGATCATGGCCGCGACGCCTTGCTGACCGATTTCGGCAAGGACACGCTGCAGGACCGCTATCTGCTGCCCGGCGAATCCTATCAGGATCTCTTCGTCCGCGTCGCCAGTGCCTATGCCGATGACGCCGCCCACGCCCAGCGGCTCTACGATTACATCTCGAAGCTGTGGTTCATGCCGTCCACGCCGGTCCTGTCGAACGGCGGCACCGGCCGCGGCCTGCCGATTTCCTGCTACCTGAACAGCGTGCCGGACAGCCTGGAAGGCATTGTCGACACCTGGAACGAGAATGTCTGGCTCGCCTCGCGCGGCGGCGGCATCGGCACCTATTGGGGCAGCGTGCGCGGCATTGGCGAGCCGGTCGGCCTGAATGGCAAGACCAGCGGCATCATCCCGTTCGTGCGGGTGATGGACTCGCTCACCCTCGCCATCTCGCAGGGGTCGCTGCGCCGCGGTTCGGCCGCCTGCTATCTCGACATCTCCCACCCGGAGATCGAGGAGTTCCTGGAAATCCGGAAGCCCTCGGGCGACTTCAACCGCAAGGCGCTGAACCTGCACCATGGCGTGCTCGTCACCGATGCCTTCATGGAGGCGGTGCGCGACGGCGCGGAATGGACGCTGCGTTCGCCCAAGGACGATAGCGAGCGCGGCAAGGTCGATGCGCGGGCGCTGTTCCAGAAATTGGTCGAAACCCGGCTGGCGACCGGCGAGCCTTACATCATCTTCTCCGACGAGGTGAACCGGACGATGCCGAAGCATCACCGCGACCTCGGCCTGAAGGTTTCGACCTCGAACCTCTGCTCGGAAATCACGCTCCCGACCGGCCGCGACCATCTGGGCAATGATCGCACCGCAGTCTGCTGCCTGTCGTCGCTGAACCTGGAAACCTGGGATGAGTGGAAGGACGAGAAGGGCTTCATCGAGGATGTGATGCGCTTCCTCGACAACGTCCTGTCCGATTACATCGCCCGCGCGCCGGAAGAGATGGCGCGGGCCAAATATAGCGCCGAGCGCGAGCGGTCGGTCGGCCTCGGCGTGATGGGCTTCCACTCCTTCCTGCAGGCGCGCGGCCTCCCGTTCGAGGGCGCGATGGCCAAGTCGTGGAACCTGAAAATCTTCAAGCATATCAGCGCGCAGGCGAACGAGGCGTCGATGATGCTCGCGCAGGAGCGCGGGCCGTGCCCGGACGCGGCCGACATGGGCGTGATGGAGCGGTTCAGCTGCAAGATGGCGATCGCGCCGACCGCGTCGATCAGCATCATCTGCGGTGGCACGTCCGCCTGCATCGAGCCGATCCCGGCCAACATCTACACCCACAAGACGCTGTCGGGCAGCTGGTCGATCCGCAATCCGTATCTGGAAAAATTGCTGATCGAGAAATCGAAGAACTCAGATGCGGTGTGGAACACGATCCTGGAGCGCGGCGGTTCGGTCCAGCATCTGGACTTCCTCTCGCCGGAGGAGAAAGCGACCTATAAGACCAGCTTCGAAATCGATCAGCGCTGGCTGATCGAGCTCGCCGCCGATCGCACACCCTATATCGACCAGGCGCAGTCGCTGAACCTGTTCATCCCCGCCGACGTCGACAAATGGGACCTGCTGATGCTCCACTTCCGCGCCTGGGAGCTGGGCATCAAGAGCCTGTACTATCTGCGCTCCAAGTCCGTGCAGCGCGCCGGCTTCGCGGGCGGCGTGGAGGCCGACAACACGCCGGACCTGCGCGAAATCGAGCTGCAGAGCACCGATTACGACGAATGCCTGGCGTGTCAGTGAGCTTCACTTCTTTCCCTCTCCCCTCGGGAGAGGGAAGGAGCCGCGAAGCGGCGGAAGGGTGAGGGCGATCCCATGACCATGGAGAATTATCGCAACCTTCCCTCCGGCACGGTGAGTCGCGCCCGCCAGCTTCGTCGCGACCGGACGGAAGCGGAGGACCGCCTGTGGTATGCCCTGCGCGAGCGGCTTCCCGCCCACAAATGGCGGTTCCAGACGCCGTTCCATCCTTATCATGCCGACTTCGTCTGCATGAAGGCGCGGCTGGTGATCGAGGTCGATGGCGGCCAGCATGGCGCGCGCAAAGCCTCCGACGATCGCCGGACCCGCCATTTCGAGGCGCTCGGTTATCGCGTCATGCGCTTCTGGAATCATGAGGTGTTGAGCAATACGGACGGCGTGATCGCGAGCATCGCCGATACGCTCGCCCTCACCCTTCCGGTGCTTCGCACCTCCCTCCCTCTCCCGGCGGGAGAGGGAAAGTGAATTACACCTTCCTCGCCCTCGGCGTCGCTTTCTTCGGCCTGTCCTTCGTCTTCTTCGCGCAGGCGAACAAGGCGACGGACGGCAAGATGGAGCGCACCGCCCGTGCCGCCGCAGTGCTGCTCAGCGTCGCCGGGGTGGCCTTCATCGTCGCCGGCACGCTTCACCTCGTCACGGGAACCGGGGCATGATCACGCTCATCATCGCGATCCTTTTCACGCTCGGCGCGATCGCCTCGTCCTTCAGCCGCAAGAGCCGCACCTGGTGGGTGCTGACCCTGCTCCTCGCCATCGCCGCCATCGTGAACTGGCTGCGTTATTTCGAGGTGATGTGATGGGCAGCACCGCCATCTACGTCCTGCCCGCAGCGGCTTTCTTCCTGGGCGCGTCTTTGCTCTTCACGCGCGCGAAGAAGGCGCCGGACAATGCCCGCTTGCTCGTGCCGGTCGCGAGCGTCTCGTTCCTCATCGGCCTGGTCCTGCTCGGCCTCGGTTTCTACCGGCTGTTCACGGCATGATTCAGATCGTCGCCTGGGCTGGGGCCGCTTTCGCCCTGATCGCCGCGCTCGGCATGCTGTTCGCGCCGGTGAAGCCGGAGGCGCGGCGCAAGACCCGCCTGCTGGGCGTGGTCTTTCTCGCCATCGCCGCGTTCAACGTCCTGATGGTCCTCTACATTTACTGATTTTCCACGGAGCCAATCCAATGCCCCTCCTCGAAGCCCGCAAGCAGTACAAGCCGTTCGAATATCCCTGGGCATTCGATTTCTGGAAGCGCCAGCAGCAGATCCACTGGATGCCGGAGGAAGTGCCGCTCGGCGAGGATTGCCGCGATTGGGCGCAGAAGCTCACCGATCACGAGCGCAACCTGCTCACGCAGATCTTCCGCTTCTTCACGCAGGCGGATGTCGAGGTGCAGGATTGCTACCACGAAAAATATGGCCGGATCTTCAAGCCGACCGAGATCAAGATGATGCTCGCTGCCTTCTCCAACATGGAGACGGTGCACATCGCCGCTTACTCGCACCTGCTCGACACGATCGGCATGCCCGAGAGCGAATATGGCATGTTCCTCCAGTATAAGGAGATGAAGGACAAGCACGATTACCTCGCCACTTTCGGCGTCGACAGCGACGAGGATATCGCCAAGACGCTCGCCATGTTCGGCGGCTTTACGGAAGGCCTGCAGCTGTTCGCCAGCTTCGCGATGCTGATGAACTTCCCGCGCTTCAACAAAATGAAGGGTATGGGCCAGATCGTCAGCTGGTCGGTCCGCGACGAGAGCCTGCATTGCGAAGGCATCACCCGGCTCTTCCACGCCTTCGTGAAGGAGCGCGACTGCCTGACCAAGTCGGTGAAGGACGACATTCTGGACGTGTGCCAGAAGACGGTGCGGCTGGAGGACGCCTTCATCGATCTGGCCTTCGAGCAGGGGCCGGTCCCCGGCATGACGCCGAAGGAGATCAAGAAATATATCCGCTACATTGCCGACTGGCGCCTGGGCCAGCTCGGCTTCGCCCCGATCTACATGGTGGACGAGCACCCGCTGCCCTGGCTGGCGCCTTTGCTGAACGGCGTCGAGCACGCCAATTTCTTCGAACAGCGCGCCACCGAATATTCCAAGGCCGCGACCCGGGGGAACTGGAACGAAGTCTGGGACAATTTCGACCGCCGCCAGGAGGCGAAGGCCGCGAACGACGGCTCGGGCGAGGATGGCGCCGCGAAGGAGGATGGCGACGACATGTTCACCCGGGCGGGGATGGCTGCGGAGTAGGAGATGACTGACCCGATGCAAATGTCCGATCCGGAGTTTGATCTCTACCGAGCACGGCAGAGCGCGGCCGGGGTTTATCGATCGCACGGCTTCGAAGATTTTGCGGATCGGGTCTCAGCGGGGCTGGAGGACGATTGCTCACAGATGAGGATCGCCAAGTTCTTCATCGCTCCGCCTCGCGAGCATTCCCCAGAATATCTTGCGGAATGGAGGTCGCTGGAAGCAACTGCTAGCGGCATGCGCGCACGCAACGGCACGACTGGCGGATGAAGTCGTTAGCTGGCCCCGATGGGCTATTCGATTTCCTCTATGCGGATCACGAGCGAGTGGCTTCATTCCTCGCGCAACTCCACAGGTCTGGAACTCCAACTGAAACTGAAGAGGCGGCAACGAAAGGAAAAAGAGGAACGAAGAAAGGCGGTATCAAGCTGGGTCTGGTAGAAGGCGAAACTGAGGCCGAGCGCGACTGGGGCCGCGAGGTCCGATTGACCTATGACCCTCTTTGGTCGAACTCCCAAAACCTGATTGAGCATATCCAAGAGGCACAAGCATCGCGTGACGCAGCGCTGCCTGCTCTCGGGCAACTTCGAATTTTCTCTGGGAGCTTGCTTGCTTACGATCTATCTTCCCTAACGAGTATCATGAACTCCGACGCCATGGAGGATTTTATTGCAGCGGGAATAAAAGACGACCCTGGCGCAGCGGACCGAAGCAGCAAGTTTAGATCAGCTGAAAAGAAGAAGAACGCATCTGTTATTCGAGAATTCCTGAAAGGCCTTCCGCTTGGAATAGGCTTTGTACTCGTAACTGAATCCTGCCATTTTTGGTTCAGCGTGAAACGCGACTACCTGTCTTTGTATGATCTAGACATTCCTCTTAAGTTTCCTGCGCATATCAGCGGTCAGTGGAATGTCCTTGGGGTAGTAGATGCGCTGGCAAATGACCACGTTGAGGGACTGAATTCCGTTCTTTCTCGGAACATTGACGGATTGATTCCGGCGATGGTGCTCCACATGATGCAGCTCACCGGTGCCACTGCCGCAATGTTCGGTCGTCCGCTTCAAGCCTTTGGCCTGAGCCCTCTCGTCGTATTCCGGCGCGTGTGTTCTTGACCACCCAACCAAAGGAATCATTGAATGGACGGAGAAGCTTTTCGTGAGGCGTTCCTGTCCGCTAACGCTCGTCGGGACTTTATCACGAGCGAGTTTGCGGATGTGGTACGTGATCTAGCTAGAGCTATCGCAGCAAATGATTCGTCAGGAGCAGTTTATAAGGCTTCAGAGAAGATGAAGTTTTGTGTCGATTTGCTTCAGCGATGCCCCGATCCGATAAGCTGGTATTCCCTTTTCGCCGACTCTGTGGCGGCGATCAAAGATGAAATACCAGATGACCTTGACGAGCGTCGGTATATCGACGCCGCTCGGCGCGGCACGAAATACCTTGTCGAGATCTCCGCGTCGGACGGATTTGCCGCTGCTAGAGCATCCAAGGCTTATGATTCCTTCGTGGACGCGTTTCGACGCGCTGAAGAGTCTCGGCGGCACTAAGCCCTTGATGGCTGGGCGGACTAACGTGAAACGCGCTAGTCGCGCGGCTCTACCCGCAAATCACCCCACCGCCCATCGCCGTCACAAAGCTGTCCTCCGGCAGCAACCCAAGCTGCTCGAACAGCTCCATGAACTCGAAATGGTTCTCGCACGCGGCGATCTTGCCGTCGGCGAAGGTGAAATACATGCTGCCCTCCGCCTCGACGCGCTTTCCCGTCCGGCGGCAGGTGCCGGAAAAGGTCGCCACCGCGGCGAGCCGGTCGCCGGCCTCGATATGATCGCGCACCGCCAGCTTGGGGTCGGCGACCAGCGCACACATCGCCGCGTGAAAGGCGCGATATTCCGGCGGCCCGATCAGCGCCGCCTTGCCGATCCCGCTGGCCGTCCCCTTGGGCACGAACAGTTCGTCGATCGCCGCCGCCTCCTGCCGCCCCCAAACCCGAGCGCACCATTCTTCCACGATCCCGATATTCGATCCGCTCGCCATGTCCGTCGCTCCTACCGCCCCCGGCAAATCCGCCCCTGCAGGATCGCCTCGATCGATCCCGCCGCGAACGGCTCCAGCACCGCCTCCGCCATCGGGATTTCGCGCGTCACCACGATCGCGCCTTGCGCATCGTAGGAATGGACGGCGACGTAGCCGACCGTCCGGTCGCCGCAATCGTACAGCCGGTGAATGTCCATATAGACGACGCCCTGCTCGTCCGGCGGCGTGTTGGTGATGCGGATGCGGACCGACAGCCGGTCGCTGCCCTGGCCGCGCACGCTGGCCCGCTCATACATGGCCACGCCGCTCGCCCCGGACGCCAGCTCCTCCCAGCCCGCCGGCACCGCCGGCCCCTGCAACGCGGCCAGCGCCGCCGCCAGGATCGTCGAAATCATCGCCTGCTCTCCCTCGTCTCACCCCGATTACGGTGACAGCGCACCAATTGCCGCCCGCATCGTCAGTCCAGACGATCCGCCGCGATCAGTCGCCCGCCGGCGCGCGGGCGGGGCAGGCGGCGGTCGGTGACCCATGAGGACAGCCATTTCTTCACTGCGCCGTGGCTGACCAGCCGTCCCTCGCGAACGTCGGACTCCGCGCAGCATCGGCCTCCGCCTCACGCTGCGGGTCCGGTCTGTCGGACAGGGCCGGCCGCTCGGTCATGCCGCCTGCGATCATCGCTACGCCGCACGGCCAACGCGCATTATGCCGCTCTCGTCGCAATCGGCTCGGCAATGTCCCGCTCATGCGCCCAGCGCGTATTAATGAAGTAATACAGCAGGAGCCGTTCGATGCCGCCTCTCATCCTCCTCGCCGCCGCCGCGCTCCAGCAGCCTTCACCGCCGCCCGCACCCGAAATCCCGCCTCAGCCGGCGCTGACGGAGCAGATCGCCGCGCGCGACGCCGAACTCTTCACTTTGCTTTTCACAGGCCCCTGCGAACCCCAGCGCTTCCGCGCCCTCCTCGCCGACGATCTGGAATTCTATCACGACAAGGGCGGCGCGATCCGGGGCGGCGATGCGTTCGCGGCGGATTATGCCCGCGCCTGCGCCGCCCGGCAGGACCCGACCGCCTGGCGCAGCCGCCGCGAACTGGTGCGGACCAGCCTGCATGTCGATCCGGTCCCCGGCGTCGGCGCGATCCAGGCGGGCGAGCATCTCTTCTACGAACGGCACGGTGCGGCCGGCGCCGAGCGCCTCGCCGGCCGCGCCCGCTTCGCCCAGCTCTGGACGCTCGGCCCCGACGGCCAGTGGCGCCTCTCCCGCGTCTTCAGCTACGCCCACGGCCCGGCCGAGGCTCCCGCCGAACCTCCGGCCAGCCGCTAGACCGCCTGGACCGCAGTCCCGCTCACCCCCGCGCCCGCACCCCGATCGCCCCCAGCCCGCGCAGCAGCAGCACCGCCCCGATCATCCCGCAGGCGAAGGCGAAGAACAGGGCCAGCAGCCCACCGGTGATCCAGCCGCCGCCTTCCTCCTCGCTATGGCGCAGCACATAATGCGGATCGGCGATCGTCACCCCGGCCTCCGCCAGCCGCCGCCGCGCCAGATCGGGCAGGCCGTTCTTCACCACCCGCCCGGATACGGAAATCACATCGGCCAGATTCTCCGGGGCGCTGCGCTCCGCGCTGGTCGCTTCGCTGAACACGGCCACCGGCCCGCTCGGCGCGGGGAGGGGCGCGAGCCGGTTGGGGATGCGGTCCAGCGCCTTCACACCGCGCCAGCCCGTCTGCAGCGATCCCGTCCGGCCCCTGATCTCGCGGAAGGCGTAATCCGCGTCGGGCACGGGCTGCGCCCACATCCGCACCGGCACATCCGCTGGATATTCGTCCCGCATCAGCTGGGTCGCGGTGATATCCACCGGCTCCACATAGGCCCGCATCGGCGGCGCCTGCGTGAAGCAATAGATGCCGGTCGCCAGCAAGATCCCGGCCAGGCCCAGCATCCCCGCCGCGGTGCCCACGAAGATCCCGCGTTCCCGCTCCGGCGTCTGCTCGGCCGCCCGGTCCCGCGCGTCAATATGGCCGAATAGCATCCAGATGCTGGGCATGGCCAGCACCAGGTGCAGCAGGATCATCGGCGTGTCGGAATAAGCGTCGCCGGCCTCGATCTGCCAGCGCATCATCGCGCCATAAAGGCCGCCGCCCGTCGCGGCGCCCCAGATGAAATGGATCAGAAGCGCCACGACCCACAGCAGGTTCGCGGCCAGCGCGATCCGGCCCAGCGGCTTGCTCGTCTTCCTCATGCCTCGCTCCCCCGCACATCCTCGCCGCACCCGCCCGCCGGGGTCAACGCCTTCCTCGCCCGCGCGCGGCACAACGGGCGCGTCACCGCGCCCAAGCCATTGCTTTCCTTGCCGGATCGGGAATAGCCTTGCGCCGGCCTGTCGGGGGATGTGCGGAATGAAGGTGAAATCGGCTCTGTTCCTGGGCGTCCTTGCCGCCCTTGCCATGCCGTCCGCCGCGCAGGCGCAGGTGCTTGTCGATACGATCGGTCAAGCGGTCGGCAACTCCGTCAACCGCCGGCACCAGGCCTGGCGCGATAGCTGCATCGCGGGCGAGGTGGCGCCGCCCTCACCGCGCGAGGTCAGTGCCGCCGCGGCCAGTGCCGAGGAAACGATGCGGGCCTATCTCGCCCGCGCCGGGGCTTCGGCGCCGGCGGATGTCACGGCCATATTCGTGCGCCGCCCGTTTCGTCCCGCCTGGGAAGCGGAGGGGCAGGGCGCTGCCCTCGCCGGGATCAGCGATCCGCTCGCCCATATGGTCTCGGGCGGGACAGCGACCATCGGCCCGGCCACCTCGTTCTTTCGCTCGATCGACGGCGAATCCGCGCTCGGTATCTGGCAGGCGGTCTCGCCCGGCGCTGGCCGGCTCGGCTATTATCGTGCCATATTCATGCGGGAACGGCGCATGTTCCGCCTTGCAAAGCTGGAGGTCTTTCAGGGCGCGGCCGAGCCAGAAGCGATCCACCAATATTGCTTCCACATCGGCGACATCGAACAGAATCGGGCCTCGGAGGCTTGGCATGCCGAGAACGACCCGAAAGCCCGGCCGGATTGGGAGCAATAGATTTCGCAGTCCGGCCCGGAGCGTTCCATCCGGATCAGCCTGGGATTCCAGCGACAGCGCAGTGAATTCCCACGCTCGGCCCCGCTAGCGCTCCACCCGCAGCATCTTCTCCCGCGCCGCCTCGCCGCGCACCAGGGTCACCGCGCTTTTCGGCACGCCCAGTGCCTCCGCCACCAAGGCGATCACCGCCTTGTTCGCCTTGCCCTTGTCCGGTGGCGCCGTGACCCACACGCGCACCTGCCCGTCCGTCACCGCAATCCGCTCGGCGGCCGCCTTGGGTGTCGCCCGCACGGCCAGCATGCCGTCTGCCGAGACTGCCGCCCTCACCGCGGCCCTGACCGCTTCGTCCATCTTCCGAACTTCGCCCGCACGAGGGCCGCTTCGCAAGCCTATTCCGCCCGCGCCCAATCGTGCGCGCAGCCGTCGCCGGCGCAGATCCACTTGTCGTATCGCGCGCCCTTGGTGATGAAGTGGGATTTGGCGACGGTCAGCTCGAAGCCGCCGCCGGTAAAGAAGGCGCCGATGCGGCCGATCAGATTGCCCACGAAGCCGCCCTTCAGCCGCTCCACCTTCGCCACGCCGACCGGCGCGTAGCCGACATAGTCCGTGATCTGCACGCCCAGCCGGCCGAGCGGCCCGCTGAATTCGGCCGGCGTGTCGGCGCCGAAGGGGAGGGAAGGGACGAGATCGCCTTCGACTTCGTAGCGCAGGCAATCGATCTCCTTGCCGGCGAAGGCCGCGGCGAAATCGCCATCGCCGGCACGCGGGGCAGCGATCGTCATCACCTGCGGGCGCAGTTCGGGCCAGGTCTCGCTCGCCCGCCAGGCGAACAGGACGGCGAGCGCTCCGCCCTTGCTGTGCCCGGTGATGAACAGGCGGCGCGGGCCGCCGTCGGCCAGCAGCCGGTTCAATTCCGCCTCCAGACCGGTTTCGGGCATGCCGTCCGGCGCCGTTCCGTCGTCCCACAGCCTTTGCAGCGATTCCGAAAAGCCCTCATGCACGCGGCCGGGATAGGCGCCGCCACGCCGGAGCAGGGCCGAGCCGCTGTTGATCCAGTCGATGGCCGACGCCAATCCGCCCGCATCGAACAACACCCTCGGCGGCAAAGTCCCCCGGAACGCCACCAATATGCCCTCGGCAATGCGCCCGACCAGCACCCGGTCGATCTTCAGCTCGGGCATGCGATCGGCCAGATCGAGCAGCGAACCTTTCTCGCGCTCGATCGTGACGGGCGGCGAGAGCCAACCCGCCTTGCGCGTCTCGTCCGGCTCGGGTTCGCCATAAGTCTCCGCCGCCGCGAAAAGCAGGCGCCGCTTGATGCACTCCATGCCATCCTCCCTTTGCCCGCCCGCAGAGCAACATGGTGGCGCGTGCGGATCAAGCGGAGATAGCGCCGCTACGGTGCGGATCCCTGCGATGGTGGCGCGGCCTGGAAAAGGCGGGGGCAGGGCGCAAAAAGCATTTTCCTACAGCGTGCCAGATGGGATAAATGGTTGGCTCCTTTGATTCTTGGGAGCGTCTGCCATGCCTTTTCCCTTACCGTTCCGCCCGTCCGTCCCGGATGCCGGATGTTCCGGAACCCCCGGCCCGGACGATCCGCCGGGCAGGCGCGAGCGGCACGACGCCTTTAACGAAGGGCGCAAGGCCACTTTCCTGACCGCTCTGATCAAGACCGGCTGCCTGAAGCACGCCGCCCGGGCCGCCGGCGTGTCGGCCAAGACGGTCTACAATCATCAGGACAGCAATCCGGACTTTGCGGAGGGTGTACGAACCGCATTGGCTATGAGTGCGACTCCGATCGAGATGATTGCCTGGCGCCGCGCCGTGCACGGCGTCGAACAGGAATTCGCCTGTGGCGGCCAGGTCCATGTCCGCCGCCGCTATTCCGATCATCTCCTGCGCCTGCTGCTGCAGGGCTCCAATCCGAAGAAATTCGGCCCCAATCCGGGCTTAAGGCGCAAGCGCGTCCTCCGCCACGAGCGCAAGGAGATCGAGCGCAACGTCCGCGCCGAGATCGAGGCGGAATATCGCGCCCGCGAGCCGGACATGCAGGACGTACAGGATGAAATCCTGCGCAAGATCGACGCGGTGCAGCGCCACGAGACGCGCAAGAAGCTCGCCGGCGGCTGGACCCGGGCGCGGGGCGGCTACCTCCTCCCGCCCGGCTACGGCCCGCTGCCCGGCTTCGATCCCGGCTCGGGCGGCGGCGTGGGATGGGACGAATATGGGGAAGAGACCCCCCGCGATTCCGTGTGAACTTCGTGAAAGTCGCAGGCCGCCCGGTGGATAAGGCGCAGCCTTATCCACGGAGTCGGGCAAGACCGGCCGACGGGTCGGCGACGCCGAACCCGATCGACGACACGCGATTCACTCGCGTGACATCCCGCTCACGCCCGCAGGATCTTCTCCATCTTCTTGCCCTTGGCCAGCTCGTCGATCAATTTGTCGAGATAGCGCATCTCGCGCTGCAACGGCTCCTCGATCTCCTCGACGCGGTAGCCGCAGATCAGGCCCTTGATCTGCGACCGCGCGGGATTGGGCCGGGGTGCCTGCTCGAAGAAAGTGCGGCAGTCGGTCTTGTCCGCCAGCCGCGCCGCGAAGCCCTGCTCGTCATAGCCGGTCAGCCACAGGATGATCTCGTCCACTTCGGCCTTCGTCCGCCCCTTCTTCTCGGCCTTGGCCAGATAGGCCGGATAGAGATTGGCGAAGGCCATCTTGTAGATGCGTTCCCACGACATGCCGGCGTCTCCATCCGCGTTTCCGCGCATCCTAGGCGCGGCGCCGAGTCGCGCCAAGCCGCGAGCCTTTGGCACAAGGCATTTTCCTACAGACAACCAGATGGGATAAATGATTCGCTCCATTTGAAGCCGAAGGAGCGATATCATGCCTTCCCCGCCCCCCGCTGTCTGCCACCCCGGAGCCGCATCCTCCACTCCGGACCCGGCGGCATCCGTTTCGGACGTGTCTCTTTCCCGCGCCGCGCCGCCTGCTCCTACCCTGCCGGCTTCGCTCAAGAGGGGAGGGATCGAAATGACCCATGTCGTTACGGCGCACAGCCTGTTCCTGCGCAATGCGCCGGTGAAGCAGGCCGGCAACGAACGCGGCGCCTTGCCGGAGGGGACCGAAGTCACGCTCGAGGATGGCAGTCATCCGAAATACTGGCTCATCTCCGGGACGCTGAACGGCACCGCTTTCAAAGGCTATGTCTCGAAGGAGTGGCTGAAGCCGAAGGCCGAAATCTCCTTCCCGGTCGCCAGCAAGGTCGGGCCGGTCCACTGGCGCGAGAACAATGCCGCCGTGACGCGCGCCGCCCCGGCCGGAGCCAGTCCGCTCGGCGAGTCCGGCTATCCGCGCTTCGCCAACGGCTCGGCGGACGGCCTGAATGCGGCGATCAAATGGCTGCAGGTCGAAACCAGCCGCCGCTACCGCCCCGGCGCGGGCAAGACCTATTGCAACATCTACGCCTATGACGTCGCTTATGCCGCCGGGGTCTATCTGCCGCGCGTGTGGTGGACGCAAAAGGCGCTGCTCGCGCTTCAGGCCGGGCAGGCGGTCGCCGCCAAATATGGCGATACGGTGCGCGAGATGAATGCGAACATGCTGCACGACTGGCTGCAGGATTGGGGACCGGCGTTCGGTTGGCGCCGCACTTTCTCCTTCACCGACATGCAGGAGGCGGCGAACAAGGGCCGGATCGCCATGATCTGTGCAAAGCGCAAGGATCTCTCCCGCTCCGGCCATATCGTCGTCATCCCGCCCGAGACGGCGGGCGTAAAGGCGGTGCGCGATGCCGCCGGGAAGGTCGTCCGCCCGCTCAATTCCCAGGCCGGCAGCGTCAATTTCCAGCGCAAGGCGCCCGCCGGCGCCTGGTGGGCGGGCAGCCAGTTCAGCAGCTTCGTCCTGTTCGTCAATGATGGCTGAGGCGGGGAAGGCGTCCGCAGCCGGGGATCGGTCACGCCGCGCGCCCATTCCGTCTTGCGCCAGCGCACTTCCGTCGCGCGCCGGATGCCGCGGGCGGCGCCGGCGCTACAGTCCGCGCCGTCATCACGGAGGGAGAGTGACATGAAGTTTCAGCTACGCATGACTGCCATCGCCGCCACGGCGATTCTGCTCGCCGGTTGCGGCGGTGCAGCCAGCAACACGACCACCAATGCGGGCGCCCCGGCGGCGCCGGCGAACGGCACTGTCGTCGCCGAGGGCGGCGGCGCGACCGTGACCAAGGGCGCGGATGGTTCGACCACCGTCACCAGCAATATGGGCAGCGCCCAGATCACCACCGGCGCGCCCACGGGCGACATGCCGGGCGGACTTCCGGCCTATCCGAACGCGCAGGCCGGCGGCGGCATCAATGTCACCGGCCAGGGTGCGGGCGGCTCGGGCCGCGTCGTGTCGTTCACGACCAGCGATCAGCCGTCGCAGGTGATCGATTTCTACGCGAATGCGGCGAACCAGGCCGGGCTCACCACCCGTTCGCGCACCGCCATGGGGCCGAACGCCTCGCTGGCGCTGACCAAGGGCGACGAAGGCATCGTCGTCACCGCCACCGGGATCGGCGGCAGCACCCAGGTGCAGATCGCGGCGGGCAGCCGCTGAGCGCGCACCGGTCCCGGACACGAAAAGGGCGCCGTCGCTATCCGCGGCGGCGCCCTTCTGTCTCCAGGGAGCGGAGACTACATCTTGTTCGCGGCGTTGGTCATGACGCTGTTGGCGCTGACGCTGCCATTCTCGATCGCGTCGGACCGGTTCTCACCGTCCTGACGGACCTGATCGGCCTGATTGTACATGTCGGCCGACATGTTGTCGGCCTTCTGCTCGATGGCGTCGGCCCTGTTCTCGGCGGCGTCTTCGACCGCATCGGCCTTGTTCTCGGCAGGCGTGCGATTGCATGCGGCGAGGGAGAACATGCAGGCCAGACCGGCAATGGTCGCGATTTTCTTCATAACTGGATCCCTGTTTCAAAAGGGAGGCACGGCAGGGCGCACCTCGGCTCTAACGTAACATCGGTTACTTCAGGCCAACCGCTATCCTGCTGTTTCGGTTCCGTTTCTTGCGACGAACCGAAAGTCAGGCCAATATCCGCGCCGGCAATTTTATCTCGCCCTCATCATAGCCGTCCCAATAATGCACCCTCCGCGCGGAGACGCGGATCAGGGTCAGGCCGGGCGTGTCCATGCCCTGCTCGAACCAGCTGTCCAGATCCTTGTTCCAGTGCGCGGCAAAGTCGGACTTGTCCTGGCTCAGCGTCGCCTCGCCCTCCAGCGTCAGGAAGAAGGGCCGCAGCCCCAGCAAGCCGGATTTCGCCTGGTAGGACAGGCCGACCTGCGGATCGCGCCGGATGTCGCTGACGGTGCGCGTGCTCTCCAGCGCGAAGAACCAGGAATCGCCGTCGAACGCGACGTCGCGATTGTTGCTCATCGGCCGCCCGGCGATCGCGCCATTGTCGGTGCGGGTGGTCAGAATGGCGAAGTCGATGTCGCGCATCTTCTCGGCCAGATCTTCGATAGTCTTGTCGCCCATTGCCTCGGCTCCGATTTTGGAAGAGTCTGAGGGCCGAACGCGGTGGCGGCCGCAAAGCTCCCGCCAGGCCTTGCGCCGAAGACGGTGACAGGTCGACAGAAGTGAACTAAGCGACTGGAAATAAGTGTTAAAGCTGGAGAGTGGGATGACAAGGCGGCGGCGTTTTTCGGCCTCGGTAGCGATGATGGCGCTGGTCGCCGGTTGCGGCGGTGGTGGCGGAGGCGGCGGTGGCGGCACCGTCGTGGTGCCGCCGACCACGCCGCCGCCCACCTCCGGCTGCACCCTCGCCGAGCGTCAGGCCTGGGCCGCGGCGCAGATCAACGAATGGTATCTGTTCCCGGAACTGATCGCGGCGGGCGTCAACCCGGCGTCGCATACGAATATCGATTCCTATGTGGACGCGCTGGTCGCGCCCGCGCGGGCGCAGAGCCGTGACCGTTTCTTCACCTACGTCACCTCGATTGCCGAGGAGAATGCCTTCTTCAATTCCGGCTCCAGCGCCGGCTTCGGCGTCCGCCTGTCGACCGATGTCGCCGCGCGGCGCCTGTTCATCGCCGAGGCGTTCGAAGGTGCGCCCGCGCTTGCCGCCGGGATCGATCGGGGTACCGAAATCCTCGCGATCGGCACCAGCAGCGCGAACCTGCGGACAGTGGATTCGATCATCGCCTCGGAAGGGTCCGCCGGCATCACCAACGCGCTCGGCCCGTCGACTGTCGGGCTGGCGCGGCTGCTGCGCGTCCGGGACGGGGCCGGCACGCGCGAAGTGACGGTCACCAAGGCCGATTTCGCGATCACCCCGGTGTCGAGCCGCTACGGCGCGCAGATTATCAACGATGGCGGCCGTCAGGTCGGCTATGTGAATCTGCGCACCTTTATCAACACCGCCGATCCGGCGCTGCGCAACGCGTTCAGTTCGTTCCGCGCGCAGGGCATCACCGAAGTGATCGTCGACTTCCGCTACAATGGCGGCGGCTTGGTCTCGATCGCCGAGCTGATGAACGATCTGATCCTCAATCGCCCGGCTTCGCAAGTGCAGGGCTATGTCGCCTTCCGCGCGTCCAAGGCGAGCAACAACGAGACGGTCAATTTCGCGCCGCAGCCGCAATCGATCAACGGCATGAAGGTCGCCTTCATCGGCACGGGCAGCTCTGCTTCGGCCAGCGAGCTCGTGATGAACGCGGCTTTGCCCTATCTGGGGAACAACGCGGCGCTGATCGGCTCAAACACCTTCGGCAAGCCGGTCGGCCAGATCGCACTCGATCGCACCGCCTGCGACGATCGGCTGCGCGTCATCGCCTTCGCCACGCAGAATTCGGCGCGACAGGGCGATTATTACACCGGCCTGGCGTCGAAATTCCAGTCGACCTGCCGCGCGACCGACGACATCACCCGCCCGCTCGGCGATCCGAACGAGGCATCGACCCGGGCGGCGCTCGACTTCCTTGCCGGAAGGCCCTGTGCCGGCGGGGCGATCAGCGATGCGGGCGGCGGCGGGATCGCCGGCGGGCCGGGCGAAAGCGGGCAGGGAGCGACCGGCCAGGTGGCGGTGCCGGACGGCCATGAACTGCTGACGCCCGATCGTCCGACGACGCCGCAGCGCGAGATACCGGGCTTCTTCTAGGACCCGTTCCGCGACGGCGGCATCGGGCGCGACACGCTATTCGTCGTCGCCCTCTGCCTGGTTCGAGCCGGTGTCGCCGGTCTCGTCGATGCTGCGGACGCTGAATTCGCCCTGCAGCGAGTGGAACACCTCGGCCGAATATGAGCGGCCATCGGTGGTGGTGAAGGTGAGCCGGTAGATCGTCCCGGCGACCACCTGCCGCGTGGCGCTGGTCACTTCGTCGAGCGTGCCGTCGACCGATTCCGCGGCGAAGGCGGCGGCCGCCTGCACCCGCTCGTCCGACACACTGACGGCACCGGCGCCGCCCAGGATCGGGCGCTGCTTGGTCGCGGGCGCGTCGACGGATTGTGAGGGCGCACTGGTCGGCGCAGCGGTCGCGGCCAGGAGCGAACAGATCAAAGCGAGCATGGATTTTCCCCTTCCCCGTGCAACCGCCAATCTGGTCGATCGCCGCCGCCTTGTCGACTCCGGCGGCTGGCCACGACCTGAACGTTCCGCTTCGGCAATATTCATCAACGGGGGCCCCGCATCCCGGAGCGCCCCTGCAACGGCTGATCAGGAAATCAGCGCACCGGGTGGATGCGTATGACGCGATTGGTCCGCGCGTTGATTTCGTAGACCCGGCGCCCGTCCGTCCGGTAATAGACGTTACCGCCGTCGCGATAGCCCCAGCGAGCCGCTCCGCTCAGCGAGCCTCGCACCTCACGCGTGACGACATCGCCGATCCGCAGGCCGCGGCCGGACCCCTCATAGCGATCGCCGCGGCCGGCATAACCATCGCGACCGCGATTCCAGTCGTCATCCTCCCAGCCATAGCGATTGCCCCAGCCGGAGCCACCGACGCGCCGCACTTCCTGGCGCAGTGCGGCGAGGCGCTGGCGCAGGTCGGCCCGCTCCTGCCGGTCGATGCCGTTGCGTGAATAGCGCGCTTCAAGTTGGCGCAGGTCGCGCATCTGATAGCGCAGGCGCCTTTGTTCGCTGTTGCTGATCACACCAGCCTGAACGCCCGCGTCCAGCCGCTCGTCGAGATTGTCGAGTTGCACGCCGATTCCCATGTCGTCGCGCGCGCCATAGCCGGGTTGCGCCGCGGCATCGGAGGCCAAGATGGCGGCGGGGATCGCCGCCAGCGCGAGCAGAATCTTCTTCATCGCAAACTCCTTCATGGTGACCGGGAACAATCGGCCTTTCCCCGTTCAGTCGACGCGCGACCCCACGGGCGGCGGGTCGCTGGCCGGGAAGCTTTCGTCGGACGCCTGATCGGCGGCGCTCCAGCTCTTCGGCGGATCGCGCATGGCGTCCGGTCCGGCCGAGCGGGTCGCGCTCAGATCCTGTGCGGCATATTGCTCGTCATCGCTCAGCGCGGCGGCGCGCGGAACGCGATCGCTGAAGCGGCGATAGGCGCTGACCGCCATATAGCCGAGCGCGGCGGCGCCGATCGTGGCGAGAATGGCGGTGGTGCGATTGAGGCGCATGCGGGAACCCCTGTGTGCTTTGGCGTTTGCACGAGGAACATATGGAAACAGGTGCGGTTCCGCATCCGAAACTATATGGCGGCGTGACACGATGGCGAGGGATGAAGGTTGGTGACGAAACGGCAGCCGTTTGAATCGATTCACCGCCACGGTTTCGTCCGGGTGGCGGCGGCAAGCCCGTCCGCATCGGCCGGAGATATTGTCTTCAACGTCGACCAGACGATCGCGCTGGCGAAGGATGCGGCGGCACGGGGCGTCGATCTGGCCGTATTTCCCGAACTCAACATCTCCTCCTACGCGGTTGACGACCTGCATCTGCAGGAGGCGTTTCTAGACGCGGTTGAGGCCGGCGTGGCGCGGCTTGCGGCGGAAACCGCGAGTCTGTCCACGATCATGATCGTCGGCGCGCCGGTGCGGCGGGGCGGGCGGCTGTACAATACGGCGATCGTGCTCGCGCGCGGCGTGATCCTGGGCATCGTGCCCAAGACCTTCCTGCCCAATTACCGCGAATATTATGAGAAACGCTGGTTCGCATCCGGTATGGGGCTGACCGGGCTGGAGGCGGATTTCGCCGGGCAGCGCGCGCCGTTCGGGACGGACCTGATCTTCGCCGCCGACGATCTGCCCGACTTCATCTTCCATGCCGAGATTTGCGAGGATTTCTGGGCGCCGCTGCCGCCCTCGACTCATGGCGCGCTGGCCGGGGCGCTGATCCTCTGCAACCTGAGCGCCTCCAACATCACGATCGGCAAAGCGGACGAGCGCGCCCTGCTCTGCGCCTCGCAATCGAACCGCGCGATTGCCGCCTACGTCTTTTCTGCCAGCGGCCCCGGCGAGAGCACGACCGACCTCGCCTGGGACGGGCAGGGTTCGATCTACGAGGCGGGCGACCTGCTCGCGGCGACCGGCCGCTTCGATCGCGGCGCCGAACTCGCCGTGGCCGATGTCGATGTGCAGCGGCTGCGGCAGGAGCGCATGCGCAACGGCACCTTCAACGACAGCGCCCGCGCCGCTGGCGATCCCGAAACGCGCTTCCGCCGCGTCACCTTCGCGCACAGTCCTGGCTGTGCCGATTTGGGTCTCGAACGGCCGCTGCGCCGCTTCCCCTACGTGCCCAATCGGCGCGAGCAGCTCGATCAGGATTGCTACGAGGCGTTCAACATTCAGGTGCAGGGCCTCGCCACGCGCTTTCAGGCGACGAAGGGCAAGCATCTCGTCATCGGCGTGTCGGGGGGGCTGGATTCAACCCATGCGCTGATCGTCGCGGCCAAGACCTGCGACTGGCTTGGCCTGCCGCGCTCCACCATTCTCGGCTACACCATGCCCGGTTTCGCGACGAGCGATCACACCAAGGACAATGCCTGGGCGCTGATGCGCGCGCTTGGCATCGAAGGCGCGGAAATCGACATCCGTCCGGCCGCCGAGCAGATGCTGAAGGATATGGGCCATCCCTATGCGTCGGGGCAGCCTGTCTATGACGTGACGTTCGAAAATGTGCAGGCGGGCCTACGCACGGACTATCTCTTCCGTCTCGCCAATCATCGCGGCGGCTTCGTCGTCGGCACCGGCGATCTGAGTGAAATCGCGCTCGGCTGGTCGACCTACGGCGTCGGCGACCAGATGAGCCATTACGGCGTCAATGCCGGGGTGCCGAAGACGTTGATCCAGTATCTCGTCCGCTGGGCGATCAAGTCCGGCCAGTTCGATGCCGATACGGACCGGGTGCTCGACGCGATCCTGCAGACGAAGATCTCACCGGAGCTGGTCCCGCCCGACGCGGATGGCGCGATGCAATCGACGGAGGACCGGATCGGGCCGTACGAGCTGCACGATTTCTTCCTGTTCCACATCCTGCGCCACGGCCAGAAGCCGTCCAAGGTCGCCTATCTCGCCTGGCAGGCCTGGAAGGATGTCGATGCGGGCCTGTGGCCGTTCGATTATCCCGAACATCTCAAGCGCGACTACGACCTTGCCACCATCCGCGAATGGCTGGAGACCTTCCTCTTCCGCTTCTTCCAGATCAGCCAGTTCAAGCGCTCGGCCATCCCCAATTCGCCGAAGGTCAGCGCCGGCGGCGCATTGAGCCCCCGCGGCGACTGGCGCGCCCCCAGCGACGGCAATGCCGACGTGTGGCTGGCCGAGCTGAAGGCGGCGTTCGAGGAATAGCCGCCCCGCTTGCCTGTCCTGTCCGGATAAGGCACCAGCGCATCGGGCCAATAACCGGCGGGCGCGATCCGCTGGACAGGGAGAATATTCGACATGCTCACGCGCTTCGCCGCCGCCACGCTGATGCTGCTTTCGACCACCGCCATCGCCCATGCCCAGCAACGCGGCGCAACGCGGGGCGGCAGCGCCGAGGCGCCCGCGTGGGACGTGAACGCGCCGCCGGGCGCCACTGTCCGGCAGGTGCGGATCGACACGGACGAAGGCACGTGGATGAATGTCGATGTCTCGCCGGACGGGCAGAGCATCGCCTTCGACATGCTCGGCGACATCTATGTGATGGGCATTGCGGGTGGCACGCCGCGGCGGATCACCTCGGGTCTCGCTTACGACCAGCAGCCGCGCTTCTCGCCGGACGGGCGGCGGATCGCCTTCACCTCGGATCGCGCGGGCGGCGACAATATCTGGGTGATGAACGCCGACGGGACGGGTGCGCGGGCGATCACCAGCGAGACCTTCACCCTGCTGAACGCTCCGGCCTGGAGTCCGGACGGCCGCTTCATCGCCGCACGCAAGCATTTCACCACGCAGCGTTCGGCCGGCACCGGCGAGATCTGGCTCTATGACGTGAACGGTACGGGCGGCGGCCAGCAGCTGATCGAGCGGCCCAATCCGCAGCATCAGAAGGAATTGGGCGAGCCGGTCTTCGCGCCCGACGGCCGCTCCATCTATTATACCCGCGACGCCTCGCCGGGCGGCACTTTCCAATATGCGCAGGATTCGAACGAAGGCGCCTTCCGGATCGAGCGCTACGAGATCGACAGCGGCGAGCGCAGCACCGTCGCCGGCGGCCCCGGCGGCGCGGTGCGGCCGACGCCGTCGCCGGACGGCCGCTGGCTGGCCTTCGTGCGGCGCGAGGGCGGGACGAGTCGCCTGTTCGTGAAGGACCTCGAGTCCGGCCGCGAGCAGCGCATCTATGACGATATGGACCTCGACCTGCAGGAGACCTGGGCGATCCAGGGCGTCTATCCGAACATGGACTGGACGCCGGACAGCCGCTCCATTGTCTTCTGGGCGGGCGGCAAGATCCGCCGCATCGCGCCGGAAGGCGGCAATGCCAGCGAAATCCCGTTCCGCGTGGCCGACACGCGCGCCGTGATCGATCCGGTGCTGCCGGCGATCGACGCCGCCCCGGCGAACGTCACGACGCGGATGATCCGCTTTCCGAATCTGTCGCCGGACGGCAGCCAGATCGTCTACGAAAGTCTCGGCCGTCTGTGGATCCGCGCCGCGACCGGCAATGCCCAGCCGCGCCGCCTGACCGCGCCTGACGGCGATTTCCAGCTCTGGCCGAGCTGGTCGCGCGACGGCCGCTCCATCGTCTTCGTCTCCTGGAACGACCAGCGCCTCGGTGAAATCCGCACCGTCGCGGCCGACGGCTCCGGCCAGCGCACCGTGACCAGCGCCCCCGGCCATTATGCCCGCCCGCGCTTCTCGCCCGATGGCCAGACCATCGTGTTCGAGCGCGGCAGCGGCGGCTTTCTGACCTCCAGCCTCTATTCGGGCGAGGACGGCATCTATCGCATCGCGACGGCTGGCGGTGCGCCCGCGCGCGTGTCGGGCAGCGGCGGCTCCCCCCAATTCGGCGCGACGAGCGACCGGGTGTTCTTCGAGGTCAACGAGAATCAGAAGCGCCGCCTGGTCAGCACCGACCTGCTGGGCGGCAATCGCCGCGTCCATGCCGAGGGCGAGCTGATCACCAATTTCGAAGTCTCGCCGGACGGCCGGGCTCTGGCCTTCCGCGAGAATTACAATTTCTTCGCCGTGCCCTTCTTCGGCGGCGCGGCGGTGATGAACCTGTCCAGCCGCTCCGGGCCGATGCCGGTGACGCGGATCACCAATGCGGCCAGCGCCTATGGCTCGTGGGCCGGCAACCGTTTCGTGTGGACGCTCGGGCCGAACCTCTACACCGCCGATCAGGGCGCGATCACCGCCCGCGCGCCCGGCACGAGCTACACCCCGCCGACGACGGGCACGAACCTGTCGGTCACCGTTCCCGCCGACGTGCCGGCCGGCATTGTCGCTTTGGTCGGCGCGCGCATCGTCACCATGGCCGACGCCAATGGCGGCGTGATCGAGGATGGCGTGGTCATCATCGACGGCAACCGCATCCGCGCCGTCGGCCCGCGCGGCAGCACCGCCATTCCAGCGGGTGCGCAGCAGGTCGATCTGGCCGGCCGCACCATCACGCCCGGCTTCATCGACGGCCACGCGCACGGCCCCTACGGTACCGACGATCTGATCCCGCAGCAGAATTGGTCGCAGCTCTCGCATCTGGCGCTCGGCGTCACGACGACGCACGATCCGTCCAGCACCGCCAGTGAAGTGTTCGCGGCGAGCGAGATGCAGCGGGCCGGGCTGATCCTCGCGCCGCGCACCTATTCGTCGGGCGAGATCGTCTACGGCGCGCGCAGCGCGTTCCGCTATGCCCAGATCGACAGCTACGAAGATGCGCTGAACCACGTCCGCCGCCTTCAGGCGGAAGGCGCGGTGTCGATCAAGAATTACAACCAGCCGCGCCGCAACCAGCGGCAAATGGTCGCTGCCGCGGCGCGTCAGCTCGGCATCATGGTCGTGCCCGAGGGCGGCTCGCTCTTCGGCATGGACATCGCCCTCGTTCAGGACGGCAACACCACGCTGGAGCACAATGTCCCGCAGGCGCGGCTGTATGAGGATGTGGTGAGCATGTGGTCGCAGACCCGCGTCACCTATAATCCGACGTTGGTCGTGACCTATGGCGGTCTTGCCGGCGATCCCTATTGGGCGCAGGCGACGCAGGTCTGGCGCCATCCGATCCTCAGCCGCCACGCCCCGCCGGGCGCGCTGGCCGATCGGGTGCGCACGGAGACCGGCCCGGCCGAGCAGTTCGTCGATCAATATGCGGCGCGCGAGGCGCAGCGCCTGGCCAATCGCGGCGTCACCGTGACGATCGGCGCGCATGGCCAGCAGCAGGGGCTTGGCAGCCATTGGGAGATGTGGAGCTTCGTGCGCGGCGGCGCGACGCCGCTGCAGGCGCTGCAGCATGCGACCGTCGATCCGGCACGCGGCTATGGCTTCCGCGACCTCGGCACGATCGAGCCGGGCAAGCTGGCCGATCTCGTGGTGATGACCGCGAACCCGCTGGAGGATATCCGCAACACCGACAAGATCAGCCACGTCATGCTGAACGGCCGTCTCTACGACGCCGCGACGCTGAACGAGACGGTTACCGGCAATCGTCAACGCCAGCCTTATTTCTGGGAGAATGGCGGCGGCAGCGGCGGCGGGGCCGGGGCGCATACCGACGGCGATTGAGGCCGCGCGCCGCTAGGCCTTTGGTAACGCCTCATCGTTAATCCCGGTCCCGAAACAAAGGGGTCGAGACGCGATGCAGAGTGTGCGGGATCATGTCCGCGAACGGGCGCTGGCGCTGCCGCGCAACCTCATGCGCGAAGAATTGCGCACGGAGGAAAGGCGTGACGGCGAGGGCCGGACGGCGACCATCTTCCTGCGCGGCCGCGCCGCCGACGCGATCGTGATCAACATCTCCACGCACGGCGCGATGGTGGAGACCAAGGCGCAGCCGACGCTGGACGATCATGTCGTCATCGTGTTCGACGGCTGCACGCCGGTCCACGCCTCGGTCCGCTGGATCAAGGGCGGCCGCATCGGCCTGCATTTCGGCCGGGAACTGGTGCTGGCTTGAAGCCTAGCGCGGCAGCGCTTCCATCACCTTGGGGGCGATCCCGACGACCATCTTCCTGATCCCCGCGAAAGTGGGGTGGAGTCCGTCCGGCTGATTGAGCGTGCGGTCGCCGGCCACGCCGTCGAGGAAGAAGGGGTGGAGCACGGCGTGGTGCCGGGCCGCGAGATCGGGATAGATGGCGTTGAAGCGCGCCGCATAATCCTCGCCCAGATTCGGTGACGCGATCATCCCGGACAGCAACACGCGAATGTCGCGGCGTTTCAATTCGGTCAGGATCGCGTCGAGATCGGCCTTGGTCTGCGCCGGATCGAGGCCGCGCAGCATGTCGTTGGCCCCGAGCGCAATGATGGCGAGCTGCGGTTTCTGCGCCATCCCGCCCAGCGTGAAGTCCAGCCGCTGCCGCCCCTGCGCCGCCGTGTCCCCCGACACGCCGCCATTGGTGACGAAGGCACGCACGCCCTGCCGCCTCAGATAGGCTTCCAGCTGCGGCGCGAAGCCCTGCCGCCTGGGCAGACCGAAGCCGGCGGTCAGGCTGTCGCCGAAGGCGAGGATGTGGACATCGCCCGACCCCGGCTGCGGCGCCGCCGTTTCCGGTCCGCCGTCATGCTCGGCCGTGTGATGCGCCCGTGCCGCCAGCGGCAAGGCAACGAGCGCGGCGAGGCCGAGATGGACAAAGGCGCGGCGGCCGACATATGGCCCGTGGCCCGCTTCAGGTTGCTCTCCCGACATGCCAGACCCCTACGTCATCGACGCGAACAATGTCACGCTCTCGCTTGGGAGCCGCGCCGCGCGTGTGGAGATTCTGCGCGGCGTTGATCTGCAGGTGGAGGCGGGCGAGACGGTGGCGTTGCTCGGCCCCTCCGGCTCGGGAAAATCGTCGCTGATGGCGATCCTTTCCGGCATGGAGCGCCCGAGCGGTGGCAATGTGCGCATTGCCGGTGCCGACTTTACCGGCATGAACGAGGATGCGCTGGCAAAGACCCGTCGCGGCCGGATTGGCATCGTGCTGCAGGCCTTCCATCTGCTCCCGACCATGACGGCGCTGGAAAATGTCGCGGTGCCGATGGAATTGGCCGGGGAGGGCGATGCCTTCGTACGCGCCGCGGCCGAGCTGGAAGCGGTCGGGCTCGGCCATCGCCCCGGCCATTATCCGGTCCAGCTTTCCGGCGGCGAGCAGCAGCGCGTCGCCATCGCCCGCGCACTTGCGCCGCGGCCGGCGCTTTTGTTCGCCGATGAGCCGACGGGCAATCTCGATGCCGCCACCGGCGCGGCGATTCTCGACCTTCTCTTCGCGCGGCAGCTCGAAACGCAGGCGACCCTGTTCGTCATCACCCACGATCCCGCCCTTGCCGCCCGTTGCGGCCGCGTCCTCGAAATGAGCGACGGGCGGATCGTTCGGGATAGAAAGGCGTGACCCTTCGCCTCGCGCTGCGCGATCTGCGTGGCGGGTTCGCCGGACTGCGCCTGCTGGCCGTCTGCCTGTTCCTCGGCGTGATGGCGCTGGCCGGGGTCGGCAGCCTGACTGCGGCGGTGCTTTCCGGATTGTCGGATCAGGGGCAGGCGATCCTCGGCGGCGATGTGCAGGTCGAGATGAACCAGCGCGCCGCCACTCCGGAGGAACTGGCGGCCTTCGCTCGTGAAGGTGAGGTCAGCCGCCTCGTCCGCATGCGCGCCATGGCGGCCCCGGGCGGCGGCGGCGATCCGGCCCTGGTCGAACTGAAGGGCGTCGATGACCTCTATCCTTTTTACGGCGAGTTCCGCCTTCGCGACGGCGCGCTTGCCGATCGGCCGCGCGGCATGCAGGTCGCGATCGGCCCGGAACTGGCCGACAAGCTCGGCGTCGGTGTCGGCTCCGACCTGCGCATCGGCGAAGGCACGTTCCGTGTCATCGGCGTGATCGAAAGCGAGCCGGACTGGGTCAGCCAGGGTTTCGCGCTCGGCCCCAGCGCGATGATGGATGTGGACGGCCTGAACGCGACGCGCCTGATCCGGCCCGGCAGTCTGTTTATCGCGGCCTACCGGATGAAGATCCCGGCCACGGCCGATCCGGCGGAGGCGACGCGCCGCCTACAGCGCGGCTTTCCGGCCGCGGGGCTGAAGGTCGAGGACCGGCTGAACGCCGCGCCCGGCACCCGCCGCTTTCTCGAACGGCTCGGCCAGTTCCTGACGCTCGTCGGCCTCAGCGCGCTGATCGTGGCGGGGATCGGCGTCGGCAATGGCGTTGGTTCCTATCTCGACGGCAAGCGCGGCGCGATCGCGATGCTGAAGACGCTCGGCGCGACCTCCGCCATGATCTTCCGCATCTATCTGGTCCAGATCGGTCTCGTTGCCGCGGTCGCCATCCTCTTCGGGCTGGCCGCGGGGGCGGCGGTGCCGTCGCTGGTCGTCTGGGCGGCGGGGGATGCCATACCGGTTCCGCCCGGCACCGGCATCTATCCCTTCGCGCTGATCCTTGCGGCCGGATACGGCCTCCTGGCCGCTTTCGCCTTCGCGCTCGTACCGCTTGCCCGCGCCCGCAGCGTGCCGTCCGCGAGCCTGTTGCGCGGTGGCGTGGAGGATAGCGCCCGCGCGCCGTTTTGGGCTTATGCGGCGGCGCTGGCCGCCGGCGCGGGGATTGCGGCACTGGCGGTGTGGACCGCACCGATGCCGGGCTTCGCGCTCGGCTTCATTGCGGCGGCGCTCCTCCTCCTGCTCCTCCTGAGCCTGCTCGCCGCCGCGATCCGCTGGACGCTCGCCCGCCTGCCGAAGCCGCGCGCGCCATTGGTGCGGATGGCGCTGGCCAATCTGCACCGTCCCGGCGCGCAGACGTCCCGGCTGGTCGTGGCGCTCGGAGCCGGGCTGACTCTCTTCACCACCCTTGCGGTGATCGAATCCAACCTGTCGGCGCAGATCCGTTCGACCATCCCGGCCCGCGCGCCCAGCTTCTTCATTCTCGACGTGCCGAGCGGCGACACTGAGCGATTCCGCGCAACCGCCGCCAGCGCCGCGCCGGATGCGGAACTGCGTCTGATGCCGTCGCTCCGGGCCTCGGTCACCGCAATCGGCGATCGCCGCATCGCCAATATGGCGGAGCTGCCGGAGGGCGCCTGGTTCCTGCGCGGCGACCGCAACATCACCTTCGCCGCCGCACTTCCCGAAGGCGCGCGGGTCGTCGAAGGGGAATATTGGGCACCGGACTATCGCGGCCCGCCTTTGGTCTCGCTCGACGCGGAGAATGCCCGCGCCGCCGGCCTGGGCGTCGGCGATACGCTCACCGTGTCCGTACTGGGACGGGAGGTGGAGGCGCGGATCGCCAATCTGCGCGAGGTCGATTGGGGACGACTCGGCATCAATTTCGTCATCGTCTTTTCGCCCGGCATCTTCGACGCCGCGCCGCACAGCCTCATGGGCACGGCGACCATGCCCACGGAGCGCGAGCAGGCCTTCGCCCGCGCGATCAATCGCGATTTCCCTTCGGTCTCCGCGGTCCGCATCCAGGACGTGCTGAGCACGGTCTCCGGCCTGATGAGCCAGCTTGCCGCCGCGATCCGTGCCGCCGGGGCGGTCGCGATCCTTGCCGGCATCGCGGTGCTGATCGGCGCGCTCGCCGCCTCCCGCCGGGCCCGCGTCTATGACAGCGTGCTGCTGAAACTGCTCGGCGCGACGCGCGGCCGCATCCTGGGTCTGCAGGCGATGGAATTCGCTCTGCTGGCGTTCATCCTCAGCCTGCTAGCGCTCGCGCTCGGCACGGGCGCCGGCTGGTATGTGGTGGTGGAATTGTTCGAACTGGACTGGTCGCCCGATTGGGGCGCGGTGCTGGCGACCCTGGGCGCGGGAGCGGGCCTCACGCTCGTCATCGGCCTGATCGGCGCTCTGCCCGCCCTCGCCGCCCGTCCCGCGCAGGCGCTGCGTGCGCTTTGACGGCCACCCGCCGCTCCCGTAAATGCCTGGCAAGCCTCGCCAAAAGGAATCAGTTTGATGCGTAAGCCGCTTTTGATCGCCGCCGCGCTCGCGGCGCTGCCGCTGCCCGCCGCCGCCCAGACCGCCGCCACGCCGCCGCCTCCGCTCGAGCTTACCGCCGAACAGCGGGCCACGCTGGAAACGGCGGTCGCGCGCGGCCGCGCTTTGTCGGTGCTCGACCAGAGTTTCCGGATGGCCACGACCGACGCGCGCGCGCGCATCCCGGCGGCCGATGCGGAGGCGATTGCGGGCTGGATCGCGCAGCCGGAGGGCAATGGCGTCGCCGTTACCTACTATGTTCGCGATGGGGAACATTATGCCGCCATCTATCGCGGCACGGTGATGGGTGGCCGGGTCAATTCACCGCAGGTATTCGCCGCGGCCAACCGTCCGCGCCTCGAAGGCGTCGCCGCCCGCATGGCCGCCGCGCGCACCATTGCCGAGGCGACCGAGCATCAGGCTTGCGGGCCGGACTTCAACACCTTCGTCCTGCCGCCTGCCGAGGATGAGCCGGTCATCGTCTATCGCCTGAGTCCGCGCATGGCGGCGAGCCGCGTGCCGGGCGGCGGCCATTTCCGGATTACCGTTGGTGCCGATGGCGCCGTGTCTGAAGACGTCGCTTTGGGCAGTGCCACCTGCGCGGATCTCACGCTTTCGGCAGCGGCGGCAGGGCAGCGGAATGCTCCGCTCCAGGTCAATGCCGCCGGCATGCCGCTGCCGAACGAATTGCACGTCTTCCTGTCGCTCTGGACGCAGCGCCCGCTCGCGGTCGCGGCCGGGACAGATACGGTGAGGATCTGGGGCGTCACGGCCGAGGGTATTGCTGAGTTGCGGCAGTAATACGGAATTTGCTTGCCAGCGCCTTGGCGGCGCGGGAAATAGCGCCCTGAGTCGGGGTGGGCTTTGGTCCGGCTTTCGCCATTTCTGGAGGAACTTCCATGCGCCGTATCGGCCTGATCGCCTTTTCGAGTCTGCTTCTCGCGGGCACCGCCCCGCTTGCCGCCCAGTCCCAAAGCCAGCCTCGCCCCGCTGCCCCGGCAGCGGCCATTGACGGCCTGCCCGGCAGCCGCACTCCGGCGCGTGCCGCCGGCCAGCCGCGCTACGGCACGTTCGGCATCGACCTTGCCGCGCGCGACATGAATGTGAAGCCAGGCGACGATTTCAACCAATATGCCAATGGCGCCTGGCTCCGCGCCGTCCAGATCCCGGCCGACCGCACGCAGTGGAGTCTGTGGACCACGCTGGCGGAGGATATCGAGCAGCAGCTGAAGGCGATCGTCGACGAGGCCCGCTCGGCGCGCGGGGCAAGCAGCCCGGCGATGCAGAAGATCGGCGCCTATTACAGCGCCTGGATGGACGAAGCGGGCATCGAGCGCCGCGGCACCGCTCCCCTGCAACCCTATCTGCAGCGCGTCGCCGCCGTGCGCAGCAAGGCGGATCTGGTGAACCTGTTCGCCACCCCCGGTTACATGGCACCGGTCGGCCTCGGCATCATTCCCGACTTTGCCGATACCACCCGCTATGCGGTGGCATCGGGCCAAGGCGGCCTCGGCATGCCGAACCGCGAATATTATCTGCGCGAAGGCGAGGAATATGACCGCTATCGCGCCGCCTATCGCGCCTTCATCGTGCAGATCCACCAGCTGGCAGGCATCCCCGACGGCGAGGCCAAGGCCGACCGCATCATCGCGCTGGAGCGCCAGATCGCGGAGAAGCATTGGGAGCAGGCGCGGATGCGCAATCCGGTCGCGCTCTACAATCCCAAGACCGTCGCGCAGATGCAGGAGCTGGCCCCGCAGATCGACTGGGCGGCCTATCTGCAGCGCCGCGGCCTCGGCAGCCCGGCGCAGGTGATCGCGACCACGCCGGACGCGATTCAGGGCATTGCCGCTCTGGTCGACACAGTGCCGCTGGAGACGTGGAAGGAATATATGGCCTTCCACTTCATCCGTTCCTACGCGCAGTTCCTGCCGCGCGCGTTCGACGAGGCGAGCTTCGCCTTTTACGGGCGCACGCTGAACGGCCAGGAGGCGCAGCGCGAGCGCTGGAAGCGCGGCATCGGCCTGCTGAACGGAAGCCTCGGCGAGGCGGTCGGCCAGGTTTATGCCGAGCGCCATTTCCCGGCAGAGAGCCGGCGGCAGATGGACGAACTGATCGTCAATCTGCGCACTGCCTTTGCCGAGCGTCTGCGCAATCTGGAATGGATGGACGACGAGACCCGCGCGCAGGCGCTGGCGAAGCTCGAGGCGTTCGAGCCGCGGATCGGCCATCCGGTGCGCTGGATCGACTATTCCAACTATCGAGTCGATCCGAATGACGCGCTCGGCAATGCCGTGCGCGCCGGCGAGTTCGGCTGGAACCTGCAGCTGCAGCGTTTCCCGAATCCGGTCGATCGCGGCCTGTGGGGAATGAACGCGCAGACGATCAACGCCTCGTACAATCCCTTCCTCAACCAGATCACCTTCCCGGCCGGCATCCTGCAGCCGCCCTTCTTCGATCCGAATGCCGATCCGGCGGTCAATTACGGCGCGATCGGCGCGGTGATCGGCCACGAAATCGGTCACGGCTTCGACGATCAGGGCCGGCGCTTCGATCCGTCCGGGCGCCTGCGCGACTGGTGGACGGCGACCGCAGCCGAGCGCTTTACCCAGCGCTCGACCCGGCTCGGCGAGCAATATGGCACCTATGAGCCGGTGCCGGGCCTCAGGATCAATCCGCAGCTGACGATGGGCGAGAATATCGGCGATCTCGGTGGGCTGGAAATGGCCTATGCCGCCTATCGCCGCCACGTCGCCCAGCATGGCGAGCCGCCGGTGATCAACGGCATGACCGGTGATCAGCGCTTCTTCCTGGCCTGGGCGCAGGTCTGGCGCAGCAAGACGCGCGAGGATGCCGAGCGGGCCGGCGTGCTGACCGATCCGCACAGCGCCGATCAGTTCCGCATCAACGGCGTCGTGCGCAACATGGAAGCCTGGTACCGGGCCTTCAACGTGCAGCCGGGCGACGCGCTGTATTTGCCGCCTGACCAGCGCGTGAACATCTGGTAAGCACATCAGGAGGGGCCGGGCGACCGGTCCCTCTTCTCATATGCGGGCGGGGGCGGCCGCATCCTGCTTTAGGAGCCATTGTGCCGTTCCTGCGTAACCTCGCTCTCGCCGTCAGCCTCGCCATCAGTGCCGCGCCTGCGGCGCTCGCCCAATCTGCCACCACCACGGTTCCGCCCGCGGCGCAGCCGGCGATGCCGGTCGACGTGTTCGGCTTTGCCGACACCGGCATCAACCTAACCGCCCGCAATCCGGCCATCCGTCCCGGCGACGATTTTTACGGCCATGCCAACGGCGCCTGGACCGCCTTTGTGAAGGAACGGCTCGGCCCGACCGATGCCTCGTTCAGCCTGCACGCGCAGGTCGCCGAAGAAGTGGAAGGGCAGGTCCGCGCGATCATCGAGACGCCGAACGACACGCCCGCCGGCCGACAGGTCTCGGCGCTCTATCGCAGCTTCATGGACGAAGCGCGGATCGAGCAACTCGGCCTCGACCCGATCCGGCCTTATCTCGCCCGCATCAACGGCATCGCCGACCGCGAGACTTTGATCACCGTCTTTTCCGAAAACGGCTACAACATGCCGATCAGCGTCGGTGTCATCCCCGATACGGGCGATACCCGCCGCTACGTGCTGGCGGTCAGCCAGGGCGGCACGCACATGCCGACCCGCGATCATTATCTGCGCGAAGGGCCGGAATTCGACGCCTATCGCGCCGCGCTGAAGACCTACATGGCCACCAGCTTCCGCCTCGCCGGAATGAGCGAGCCGGAGGCCCGGGCCGAGCGCATCTATGCGCTGGAGCGGCGACTGGCCGAAACGCATTGGTCGATGGAGCGGCTGCGCGACGTGCGCGCCACCTACAATGCGATGACCCGTGCCGAACTGGTCGCGCTCGCGCCGCAATTCGACTGGAACCGCTATCTCGATCTGATGGGTTTCGGCCGCGCCGAACGGATCATCGTGCAGACGCCGAGCGCGGTCGCCGACGCCGGCCGCATCCTCGACGAAGTGCCGCTGGAGACGTGGAAGGATTGGCTCACCTTCTCGTTCATCGACGCCTTCGCACCCTATCTGTCCCGCCCGTTCCAGGAGGCTGAATTCGCCTTTGGCTCGCGCGCGCTCTACGGCCTGCAGACCCCGCACCCGCGCTGGGCGCGCTCGGTTCGCCTGGTCGACGCGACGCTTGGCGAGACGGTCGGGCAAATCTATCTCGATCGCCATTTTCCTGCTGCCAGCCGCGCCACCTTGAACGAGCTGATCGGCAACATCCGTGCCGCCTTCAACGACCGGCTGGGGCGGCTGAGCTGGATGGACGAGCCGACCCGGCGCGAGGCGCTCGCCAAGCTGGAAGCGATCGGCACGCAGATCGGCGGGCCGACCACGCCCACCGATCTCACCAGCGTCCGCCAGGAGCCGAACGATCTGGTCGGCAACATCATGCGGCTGAGCGAATGGGGCCTGCGCCGCGACGGCGAGCGGCTGGCCGAGCCGGTCGATCGCAACGAATGGCCGATGACCGCGCAGACGGTCGGCGCCAGCTACAATGTGCTGCTGAACCAGATCACTTTCCCGGCCGGCATTCTGCAAAAGCCCCTGTTCGATCCCAGCTACGACGCGCCGACCAATTACGGCCGGATCGGCTCGGCGATCGGCCATGAACTCGGCCACGGTTTCGACGATCAGGGCCGCCGTTTCGATCGCAGCGGACAGCTCCGCGACTGGTGGAGTCCGGCCTCGTCAGAGCGCTATGATGCGATCGCCGCCCGCCTGGGTGCGCAGTTCGCCACCTACGAGCCGCTGCCGGGCTTCCGGGTGAATGCGGAAGTGACGATGGGCGAGAATATCGGCGATCTGGGCGGGCTCGAAATCGCCTATGCCGCCTATCGCCGCCATGTCGCCCAGCATGGCGAGCCGCCGGTGGTGAACGGTCTGACCGGCGACCAGCGCTTCTTCCTGGCCTTCGCCCAGACCTGGGCCAGCCACACCAGCGACAATCTGATGCGCCAGGTCGTGCTGACAGACGAGCACGCCCCGCCGCAATATCGGGTCAACGGCATCGTCCGGAACATGGACGCCTGGTATCGCGCCTTCAACGTCCAGCCGGGCAATGCGCTGTACCTGCCGCCGGAGCAGCGCGTGCGGATCTGGGAGGAAGTCCGCTAGGGCTTCCGCCCGGCGCGTGATGCGCTAAGCTCTTGCCGCAAGGGGAGAAGAGCATGCGCCACCTGTTCATCATCGCCGCCGCGATTGGGGCGGCCATTGCCGGACCCGCCGCCGCCCAAACCCCCGAACAGCAGCGCCAGCTCGACTGGGTGCTGGAGCGTGGGCAATTGCTGTTCGCGCTGGATCGGGCGGCTTGGGTGGCGACCGACGACATGCAGGTGCAGCTGCCGCGCG
Source organism: Sphingomonadales bacterium UBA2369 (assembly GCA_002344055.1). Classification (GTDB taxonomy): domain Bacteria; phylum Pseudomonadota; class Alphaproteobacteria; order Sphingomonadales; family Sphingomonadaceae; genus Allosphingosinicella. Next base: position 195,476 of record DDTH01000017.1, on the reverse strand, counting down.
CGCAGCAGCAGGATGTTCGCGGGTTCATCGTCGATCGCGACGGGCAGGACCATGTGGTGATCTTCTTCGGGCTGGAGGGCGAGCAAGCGGTGGCGCTTTACCGCGGCCGCGTCGGCGCGAACGGCGTTGCCAGTCGTGAGATCTTCGCGCCCGGCCAGCGCCCGGCCTTGTCGGCCACGCAGCAGCGTCTTGCCGGGGTCCGGGCGCAGCTGGCCGCTGCCGCGCCGAATCTGGCGATGTGCAGCCGGGCGGGCGCCAATCTGGCGATCGTGCCTCCTGCCACACCCGATGGGCCGATCGACCTTTACGTGATGACGCCGCAGACGGATCTGAACACTTTGCCGTTCGGCGGCCATCACCGGCTGACGCTGGATGTTGTGGGGCGCATAACTGCTCAGCGCGCCTTCACCAATTCCTGCCTCAACATGATAAAACCACCCGCGGGCGAGAATCAGCCCGTGGGCCTGATGGTGACGCATCTGCTGGATCCCATCCCGACGGAGATTCACGTGTTCAGCGCTCTCGCGGCGCGCATGCCGGTCTATGTCGGCACACGGGAATCGGTCTGGGAAGTGACGGGCGAAGGCATTCGCTTCGTCTCCAGCATGGCGGAAGCAGGCAATCGGTCGAGCCGCGATTAAGCGCGGATGGATCGAGCGACGAGAAGGGGATGAAAATGCGGTTGGGGATTGGCGTCGTTGTTGCCGGGCTCTTGCTCGCTTCCTGTTCCTATCAGGGTCAGCGGCCGTGGCGGCCGATGCCGGTGCAGGGGGCGACCGAGCCTTCGGAGGTGATCGCCGCCACCACGCCCGCCGACTGGCAGGAGGTTCCGGCCGAGGATCTGCTGGTCATGGACCTGGCCGACAATAGCCGCATCGTCATTCAGCTCGCGCCCGAATTCGCGCCGGTGCATGTCGCCAACATCCGCGCCTTCGCCCGCGCCGGCTGGTGGAACGACGCAACCATCTATCGCGTGCAGGACAATTATGTCGCGCAATGGGGCAATGGGGATGCTGAGGTGCCGCTGCCGCAGGGCGTCGAGCGCACCCCGCCCGCAGAATATGAACGTCCGCTCTCCGGCCTGCCGTCCGTGCCTTCGCGGGCGCCCGATTCCTATGCCGCTGAGACCGGCTATGCAAATGGCTGGCCGCTTGCCTGGGACGATCTGGAAGGAACCACCTGGCTGCCGCATTGCTACGCCACGGTCGGCGTCGGGCGCGATCTCGCGCCGGATACCGGCACGGGCGGGGAGCTTTATGCGGTGATCGGCCACGGCCCGCGCCATCTCGACCGCAACATCGCCAATGTCGGCAGGGTCGTGGAGGGGATGAGCGCGCTGTCGGCGCGGCCGCGCGGCACCGGCAATCTCGGTTTCTATCAGACGGATCGCGGCGAGCGGCCGATCCCGATCCGCGCAATCCGCATCGCCGCCGACATGCCGGCGGCACAGCGTCCGCGCTTCGAATATCTGAAGACCGACAGCGCCGCGTTCGGACTCTATCTCACGGGACGCGCCAATCGCGGCGGCACTTTCTTCAACCGCCCGGCGGGAGGCGTCGATATCTGCAATGCGCCGGTGCCGGTGCGCCGCAAAAGCTAGAGGCTAGCGCAGGGTCAGCCGGTCGCCGCTTACCTCCACCACGGCGAGCCGTGACAGATAGGCGCGGCCGAGCAGGGAGACCGGCATGGACGGCGCGATCTGCGCCGCGACCGCCTGCTGCCGGGTCGGGCCGACCGTCAGGCTGTCGAGCGTGACATTGGCGCTGCCGGCCGGGAGTCCGATTCGTTCTGCATCGGGTCCGGCGATCAGCACCTTGTCGGCGTCGGGATCGACCAGGAAGCGTACCCGCGCATTCCCGATCCGCCCATCCACATAGAATTGGCCGTCCGGGGCGCGGTCGATCGCATAGCCGCCGGCCGGCGCGTCGGCGGGGGCGTCCGGCGTCACCGCGTGGTCGATACTGGGCGCGACCGAGATCAGGCCGATCAGGCCTGCCCCAGCCCATAAAAAAGAAGTGCTCCCCGCCATGGACGGGGAGCATAGGGAGCGACTGTCAAAACCTGGTTAACGCGATCCGGCGAACAAGCCGGACGGTGCGCGGAACGGTCCGGCCGGATCAGGCGGCGAGCATGTCCTCGTCATTGTGCCGGCCCGCGTGGCGCACCGAATGATGTCCCCGCATCAGCCCACTTTCCAGCGGCAAGGCGGTCGCGCAGAAGGCGCATTCGGCCATCATCCGCCCGATCAGCCAGTTGCTGCGGCTGCAGCCGGGACAGTGATTCACTTCGCGGTCGCGATAGACGACGTGATAGCCGCGGTCCTGCAGGCGGAATTCCCCGCCGCGGCGCGCATTGTAGAAACTGGTGGCCATATTCCGGCTCCTTTCGACAAGTCGATTGGGGAACCAACGCCCGCTTCGCCGAAGAAGTTTCATGGCCGTAACATGAACGAAGATGAACGACAGGCTGCGATTCAATTCAGCCAGCGCTCATCGAATCTGGTGCAAATGGCGTCCATCGGGGCGGTCTGCGTGGACCGCCATATGGAGGTAGGAAGTCGATGCGTAAGGTCATGTTTCTCGCCTTGCTGGCGGCCAGCGTTGCTGCGCCGACCGCGGCGATGGCGCAGCGTGGCGAGGGCGGTTGGCGAGGCCGCGACGAGGCGCGCCAGCCGCGCGCGGAGCGGGTGCAGCAGCGCCAGGAAAATCGCGTGGAGCGTCAACAGAATCGGCAGGAGAATCGGGCCGAGCGTCAGCAGGTTCGTCAGGAGCGGCAGCAGGCGCGTCAGCAGCAGCCGGCGGTGCAGCAGCGGCAGGATCGTCCGACCCGCTCCGGCTGGATGGGCAACCCCAACGACGCGCGCATGGAAGCGCATCGCGAGCGCTATGAGCGGCTCGACCGGCAGAATGCCCGCCGCAACGGCTCGCAGGAGCAATATCGCGCGCTCGTCGAGCAGCAGGGTTCGCAGCGTCAGGCGCGCCGAGAGGAGCGTCAGGATTGGCGCCAGGACCGCCGCGACAACCGCCAGGACTGGCGGAACGATCGCCGGGACGACCGTCGTGACTGGCGCAACGACCGGCGTGACGATCGCCGCGACTGGCGGAATGATCGCCGGGGCGACCGGGGCAATTGGAATCGCGGCTGGCGCAACGACAATCGCTACGATTGGCAGCGTTACCGCAGCTCCAACCGCTTCGTGTTCCGCATCCAGCCTTATTATGCGCCCTATCGCGGTTACAGCTACAACCGCTTCTCGATCGGGAACATTCTCGACCGGCTGTTCTGGGGCCAGAATTACTGGATCAACGATCCGTGGACCTATCGTCTGCCGCCGGCGCCCTACGGCTACCAGTGGGTGCGCTACTATAACGATGTGGTCCTCGTGGACACGTACAATGGCGAGATCGTCGACGTGATCTACGACTTCTTCTGGTAAGACCCGGTCGGTCTTGCCGAGTTCGGGAAGCCCGGAGCGTTCGTTCGCTCCGGGCTTTTCCTTTGCCCGCGGCTCGGCTTATGGTCGCGCGATGGTCACCGCGAATGCCGAATACCGCATCAAGATCGGCGCCTGGGTGAAGGCGCGCCTGATCGCCAATCCCGACGCTTTGAAGATCGACGCAGAAGGTCTGGACCTGTTCATCATCCGCGATGTGCTGCCGCCGGAATTGTGCGCGGACATGATCGCGCTCGTTGACAAGCATCTGGTGCCGTCTGGCATCATGGCGCCGCACCCCGATCCCGAATACCGGACCAGCTACAGCGGCAATCCGCCGCCCGATCACCCCCTGATGGTCGAGGTCGATCGCCGCATCCGCGAGGTGGTCGGCATTCAGAAGGAGCTGGGGGAAACGATCCAGGGCCAACGCTACGCGGTCGGCCAGCAGTTCAAGCCGCATTGGGATTATTTCATTCCCGGCGAGGATTATTACGCCAAGACGCAAGAGGTCGGCGGCCAGCGCACCTGGACGGCGATGGCGTTCCTCAACGAGCCGGAAGCGGGCGGCCATACCCGCTTCACCGAGGTCGGCGTGTCGGTCCGCCCGCGTACCGGCAATCTGCTGATCTGGAACAATCTGAACGCCGAGGGCGAGCCGAACCAGAAGTCTATGCACCAGGGCAGCCCGGTCGAGGCGGGGCTGAAATATGTCGTGACCAAATGGTATCGCGAGCGGACCTGGTCGCTTCTTCCCGACGAACCCAATTTTTGAGCGCAGGCGGCGCTTCCCTTTCCATCCGCCGCTGTTACAGCCCCACAATACACCCCTTGCGCCGGAGAGTAGCGCCATGACCCGTCTGCCTCTGATCGCCTTCCTCCTGCTCGGCGTCAGCGCCTGCGCGACCGCGTCCGCCGGCCAGGGACCGGCGACGACCACGCCCGTTGCGGCGCCAGCACAGGGCACGCCGGGCGAGCGCCTCCGTGCGCTGTTCGCCGCCAGCGATGCGGCGATGCTCCGCCGCAGCCCGATCGCGGCGCTCGGCCGGGGCGACTATGCTAATGCCGATCAGCTCGGCGGCTATTTCACCGACGAATTCACCGCCGCCGAGAGAAGCGCCGCAGAGGATGATCTCGCCGCGCTCCGCGCCATCGACCGCAATGCGCTGAACGACACCGACAAGCTCGCTTACGACGTGTTCAAATATACGCGCGAGCAGGACCTGTCCGGCCTGGCGCCGGATTTGCTGGCCCTGACTCAGGTCCGCCCGGTCAACCATTTCGGCGGCGTCCACACCTTCTACGCCGTGCTCGCTTCCGGGCGCAGCATCGCGCCGTTTCGCAATGTCGACGATTATCAGGACAATCTGTCGCGCCACGCGCAGTTCGGTGCGATCATCGACCGGATCATCGGCCGTTTCCGCGAAGGGCTGGCCTCGGGCGTCGTCGATACCAAGCTCACTGCCCGCAACATGGTCGAGCAACTCGACAATCTGCTGAACGCGGCGCCGGAGGCGAATGTCTTCCTCGGGCCGGTCCAGAATTTCCCGGAAGGCGTGCCGGAGGGCGACCGCGCCCGGCTCCGCGCGGCGCACGAAGCGGCCTGGCGCGACCAGATCGCGCCGGCCTATCGCCGCCTGCGCGACTTCCTGCAGACCGAATATCTGCCGCGAGCCCGCGATGGCGCGGGTCTTATGTACATGCAGGGCGGCGAGCGGCTCTACCGTCGCCTGATCGAGGAAAATACCACCCTGCCACTGGAGGCACAGGCGCTGCATGACCTCGGTCTGTCCGAGGTCGCCCGTATCCGTTCGGAGATGGAGGCGATCAAGGCGCGGGTCGGCTTTAACGGCACGCTGAAGCAATTCTTCGAGCATCTGCGCACCGATCCGCGCTTCACCCCCGCCAGCCGCGAGGCGCTGCGCGATGGCTATTATGCGATCGGCCGCACCGTCGATGAGCGGATCGGTCAATTCTTCAGCCATGTCCCGCGCAGCCGCCTGGAGATCCGCGAGGTCGAAGCGTTCCGCGAGCGCACCGACGCGGCCGGCTCCTACATGGACGGCTCGGCCGACGGCTCCCGTCCCGGCGTCTTCTATTTCAACGCCTATGATCTGCCGTCGCGCCCGACCTGGGGGATGGAGACGCTCTATTTGCACGAAGGCGCGCCCGGCCATCATTTCCAGATCATGCTGGCGGCCGAGAATGAGGCGCTCCCGAATTTCATGCGCTTCGGCGGCAACACCGCCTATGTCGAGGGCTGGGCGCTCTATGCCGAGACGCTCTGGGACGAGCTCGGCATGGAGACCGATCCCTATCAACGCTTCGGTGGCCTGAACGACGAAATGCTGCGCGCCATGCGCCTCGTCGTCGACACCGGCATCCATGCTCTGGGTTGGACCCGCGAACGCGCGATCCAGTATATGCTCGACAATAGCGGCCTGCCGGAAACCGACATCACCGCCGAGGTCGAGCGCTACATCGCCATCCCCGGCCAGGCGCTCGCCTATAAGGTCGGCCAGCTGAAGATCCTGGAACTGCGCGCCCGGGCCGAGGCGGCGCTCGGTTCCCGCTTCGACATTCGCGCCTTCCACGATCAGGTGCTGAACACCGGCGCGCTGCCGCTCGCGGTGCTTGAGCGGAAGATCGACGCCTGGATCGCCAGCCAGCGAAGGTAACCCGCAGCCGGGCACTCCCGCCTGGCGGCGACGCTTTTCAGCAAAGCCTCACGGCGATCTCATGCCGCTCATGCCGCGATGCGGCAGGCCTTCCCGCGTTCATCCGCAGGGGAGACGGGATCGATGCTTCCGGTTGCCGCTTACACACGTTCGCCCACGGCCCGTCTGATCATTGCCATCGCCGTCGCGATGGCCTTGGTCATCCCGCTCATCGCCGTCTGGGCGCTGATCAGCGGGCGCGAGGAGCAATCGGACGTTGCCGCCAGTTCGATCGCGGAAGGCTGGGGCGGGCCGCAGGTCGTCGCCGGACCCGTGCTCGTCATCCCGTACCGCACGAGCACGCCGTCCGCCGATGCTCCCGCGCCCGATACCTGGGAATTGCGCACGCTCGCGCCGGAGCTGGTCGAGCTCAGCACCGACCTGCGCCCCGAACGGCGCGCGCGGTCGATCTACGAGGCGATCGTCTACGAGGCCGATCTGCAGGGCAGCGCCCGCTTCGCCCTGCCGGCGGACCTGGCGCGACAGGGTATCGATCCCGCCCGCTTCGATCTCGCCCGTGCCGAACTGCGTTTCGCGGTCAGTGAGCCGGGCGGACTCGCGGCCAATCCCACCGTCTCGGTCAACGGCGCGGCCTCGCGATTGCAGCCCGGCCACGGCTCCAGCCAGGCGGGGCAGGGCTTCTTCGCCTGGCTCGACGCCGCGCCGCTCGCCTCCGGCACACTTGACGTCCGCTTCTATCTCAGCCTGCGCGGCAACCGTTCGCTCGCGCTCGCTCCGCAGGGCGGAGATACGCGCTGGGCGGTGACCTCGTCATGGGCGCACCCCTCCTTCCAGGGCCGCTTCCTGCCCGCCGACCGCGAGGTAAGCGGCGACGGTTTCCGGGCGCGCTATCAGGTCGGAAATCTCGCTTTGGGCCAGTCGCTGATCACCATTGGCGCAGCCAATCCGCTGGTTGCCGCTGCCACGCATGAATCCGAACCGGCGGCGAGCCTGGCGGTCGCGCAGATCGACCTGGTCGAACCGGTCGATCTCTACGCTCAGGTCGCGCGGGCGACGAAATATGGCTTCCTCTTCATCGGCTTCACCTTCCTCGCCTTGCTGCTCTTCGACGTGGTCGGCGGCGCGCGCGTGCATGCGGCGGAATATCTGCTGGTCGGCGTCGGGCTGGTGCTGTTCTTCGTGCTGCTCCTCGCCTTCGCCGAAGTGATCGGCTTCGCGCCGGCCTATCTGCTCGCCTCCGGCGCGATCACCGGCCTGGTCACTTTCTATTCCGCCTCGGTGTTGAAAAGCTGGCGGCGCGCCTTCGCGGTCGCGGCGCTGATGGGCGCACTTTACGGCTTCCTCTATCTGCTGCTCAGCCTGGAGGCCTATTCGCTGCTGATCGGCTCGGTCCTGCTCTTCGTCACGCTGGCCGGCGTCATGTACCTCACCCGCAACCTGAATTGGGGCGGCGGGGAGGATGATGACGCTCCCGCCGCTTCGGCAACGGCGTAGCGTCGCGCTCCACCCTTTGTTAGGGGCATGGTTAACCGGCGCGCGGTTGCGTGCCGGGTCGAGGGGGAAGAGTGTCGCGTCGTCCGATCGTCAGTATTGCCATATTCTGCTTTCTGGTGACGTTCGGTGCGTGGGCGCAGGTGCGGCCCGGGGCGTGGGCCCAATCGAGTGTGCTCTCGGGTGCGGGCGGGCGTGACCTGGCCGTCGCACGCGTCGTCCATGGGGTGCTCGGTTATACGCGATGGCCCGCGCGGCCCGCCTCGATCAGGCTCTGCGTGGCGGGCAATGCCGAACATGCCGGCCGTCTCGGCGGATCGCCGCCGGAAGTCGGCGGGCCGGTCGCGGTGCGCCGCTTTTCTGACGCAGGGGCGGTGCGACCGGCGGATTGCGATGCCGTTCTTCTGGGTGAAATGCCGAACGCTGGAAGGGCCGCTTTGCTGGCGCGGATGCGCGGGCAGCCCGTGGTCACCATCGACGACAATGACGATGCGTGCCGGGCCGGCGCGATGTTCTGCCTGACCTTCGTGCCCGAAGGGCTTGCGCTGCAGATGAACATCGACGCGGTGTCACGCGGCACGGTGCGCGTCGATCCACGCGTGCTGCGCTTGTCCGCGCCAGGAGGGGCGCGGCGATGAGCGAGGTGAGGAAACAGCCGCCGACGATCCGGGATGCGTTGGCCAGGGTGCATTTCCGGGTGACGCTCCTGGCGGTGACGCTCGCGGCCGCGACGATGTTGCTCGTCGGCTTCATCAGCGCGCGCGACGCCGCGATCGATCAACTCGGGCTGGCCGGCCAGGCTGCGAGCTACACCGCCGAGCCGGCTCTCGTGTTCGATGACCGCAATGCGCTGGCCGACGCGCTGGAGCCGCTGACCCGCGAGCGGGAAATTGCGTCGCTGTCGGTGCGCGGCAATGACGGCGTTGAACTCTATGCGTGGACCTCGCCCGATATCGGCCAGCATTTTCCCGGTGAGGCATGGCTGTCCCAGGCTGCGTCTCTGCCCGCTGTCGAAATTCCCGTCTCGCATCAGGGGCGGCAGATCGGCACGGTCACGGTCACCGGCAGCGCCGAGGGGCTGGCCCATTTCCTTGCCCGCGGCCTTGCATCGACCTTCGCCAGCCTGCTGGTCGTCGCGTTTGTCGCCTGGCTGCTCGCCCGGCGGCTGCAACGGAGCATCGCGGTACCGCTCGTGGAGATCGCCAAGGTGGCGCATGAGGCGCGGGTCGAACGCGATTTCTCCCGGCGCGTGCCCGGCGCCGACATAGCGGAGATTCAGTCGCTGGGCGATGATTTCAATGCGCTGCTGACCGAACTCGAGGCCTGGCAGGCCAATGTCCGTTCGGAGCAGGAAACGCTCATGCATCGCGCCACCCACGATGCCCTGACCGGCCTGCCCAACCGCGCCTTTTTCGATCTGCGCCTGCCGGATGCGATCGGTCAGGCGGCGGCGGCCGGGGAGCGTCTTGCGATCCTCTATCTCGACGGCGACGGCTTCAAGCGGGTGAACGACCAATATGGGCATGCCGCGGGGGACGCTCTGTTGATCGAAATGGCGCGGCGCCTGGCCGCGGCCCTCGGTCCGGACGACTTCGCGGCACGGCTCGGCGGGGACGAGTTCGTCATATTGTTGACCGGTGAAAACGCGGCCGGCCGCGCCGCCAGGACTCTTCAAGTGATTGTCGAGGCGATGGTCCCGCCGCTGGAACTGCCGGGTGGCGACTATCTTCAACCCGGCGTCAGCATCGGCATCGCTTTGTTTCCCGATCACGGCGATGAGCCGGAGGCGCTGCTTTCGCACGCCGATCAGGCCATGTATCTCGACAAGGAACGCCGCCGGTCGGGAACCGATATGCCGTCAGTCTAGGAGTTCTGGTTTATGTTGCCCCTGGGCCGTTTCGCCCTTCTGCCCTTCATGGCTGGTCTTGCCGCTTGCCAGACAATGTCAAATCCGCCCGCCCCGCTCGCCCCGGCCACTCTGTCCGCCACGCAGATCGCGGTACTGCGGGAGCAGGGCTTCGTGCAGAATGACGATGGCTGGACGTTTGATATTGCCAGCCGCCTGTTGTTCGCCACCGATGATAGCGAAATCGACTCCGACAAGCGGGTTCGCCTGTCGCGCATCGCCGGCGCACTGTGCGGCGTGGAGATACGCAGCGCGCGGATCGAGGGTCATACCGATACGGTCGGCACCGATGGCTATAATCGCCGCTTGTCACTGCGCAGGGCGGAAGCGGTGGCGGCCGCGCTCGCCGACGGCGGGATGCCCCGCGCCCATCTGGCGACGGACGGTCTCGGGGAAGCGGTCCCGGTGGAGGACAATAGGACCAGGGCCGGGCGCGCCGAGAATCGCCGGGTCGTGATCATCGTTCCGAACTCGCCCGATGGACAGGGAAGCTGTTCGGGCACTTGAGTGTGAGAATCCCGCCCGGCCATTGAGCCGGGACGGGGTTGCCGCTATCGCAGGCGCAGCAAAAGCGGGGAACCTCACGTGGCCGAATTCTTCCTGCCGAAGAACAGCAAGATCAAGAAGGGCAAGGCGCATGCCGCGGCCGAGACCGCGGCCAGGCCGAAGAAGTTCAAGGTCTATCGCTACGATCCCGACAGCGGCGAGAATCCGCGCTACGATACCTATGAGCTGGACCTCGAGCAGACCGGGCCGATGGTCCTCGACGCGCTGATCAAGATCAAGTCGGAGCAGGACCCGACGCTGACCTTCCGCCGTTCCTGCCGCGAAGGGATTTGCGGCTCCTGCTCGATGAACATGAATGGCAAGAACGGGCTGGCCTGCACCACTTCGATCGAGGATCTGAAGGGCGAGGTGCGGATCACGCCGCTGCCGCACATGGATGTGGTGAAGGACCTGGTCCCCGACTTCACCCATTTCTACGCGCAATATGCCTCGATCGAGCCGTGGCTGAAGACCGCGACGCCGACGCCCTCGGGCAAGGAGCGCCTGCAATCGCCGGAGGACCGCGCCAAGCTGGACGGCCTGTACGAGTGTATCCTGTGCGCCTGCTGCTCGACCTCGTGTCCAAGCTATTGGTGGAATGCCGACAAGTTTCTCGGCCCGGCAATCCTGCTCCAGGCCTATCGTTTCATCGCCGACAGCCGCGACGAGATGACCGGCGAGCGGCTGGATCAGCTGGAAGATCCGTTCCGCCTCTACCGCTGCCACACGATCATGAATTGCGCGAACGTCTGTCCCAAGGGTCTGAACCCCGCCAAGGCGATCGCCGAGATCAAGAAGCTGGAAATGGAACGCGCGGTTTGACTTTTTCCCTCCCGCGAGGCGGGAGGGAAGGATGACCCTTCACCCGCTCATTCGCCAGTTGCCGCATCCCGATCATCCCGGCTGGCTGGCGCAGGAGGTCGAGGGGCCGGACCGCTATGGCGCGACGCTCGGCACCTTCCTCGTCCGGCGCGGCGACGATGGGCGCGGCTGGTGCCGGATGTTTCCGGATGAGCGGCACGCCAATCTCGGCGGCTTCATTCATGGCGGCGCGACCATGACCTTCATCGACATGGCCCTGTTCGCGGGCGGGGTGATGGCGGGGGCCGATGTCGGTCATGCAGTCACGCTGGACTGCTCGGTCCAATTTCTCGGTCCCGGCCGCATGGCCATTCCGCTCGACGCGGAGGTGGAGTTGCTGCGCGAAACGGGCCGCCTCGCCTTCCTGCGCGGCCGGGTGCTGCAAGGGGAGGAATTGGTCGCCGCCTTCACCGGCACGTTGCGGAAAGTGGCGGCGTGACCGGGATCGAAGGGCGCTATGACGAACTGCTCGCGGCCGGCGAGCTGCGGCCCGATCCCGATCAGGCAGCGGCAGTGGTGGCGCTGGCCGCGCTACAGTCGCAGCTCGAACGTGGGGCGCCGAAGCGCGGCTTTTTTGCCCGGCTGAGCGGCGCCAGGGCGGAAAGGCCGCGCGGCATCTACATGTGGGGCGGCGTCGGGCGCGGCAAGTCCATGCTGATGGACCTGGCCTATGAGAGCATCGACTTCGGCCCCAAGCGCCGCATCCATTTCCACGAATTCATGCTCGATGTGCACGAGCGGCTGCGCGTGGAGCGCACGAAGGAGAGCGGCGATCCGGTGCCGCCGGTCGCCGCGCAGCTTGCGGCCGAGGCCAGGCTGCTCTGCTTCGACGAAATGGTGATCAACAACACCGCCGACGCGATGATCCTCTCGCGCCTGTTCAGCCACTTGCTCGACGGCGGCGTAACGGTGATCACGACCTCGAACCGCCCGCCGGACGATCTCTACAAGAACGGACTGAACCGCGAACTCTTCCTGCCCTTCATCGCGCTCATCAAGGAACGGCTGGATGTGATCTCGCTGAACGGCCCGGTCGATTACCGGCTGGAGCGTCTGGCCGGCCTGCCGGTCTGGCACGTGCCCAACGGGCCCGCCGCGACCGAGGCGCTGCGCGAGGCCTTCTTCCGCCTCACCGATTATCCGGTCGAGGACGCCGCCAATGTCCCGGTTCTCGATCTCGCCATACCCGGCGGCCGGGCCCTGCGCGTGCCGAAGGCGCTGAAGGGCGTCGCCGTCTTCTCGTTCCGAAAGCTCTGTGGCGAGGCGCGGGGCGCGAGCGATTACCTCGCCATTGCCCGGAACTTTCACACCGTGATTCTGGTCGGCATCCCCATTCTCGGCCCGGAAAATCGCAACGAGGCCGCCCGCTTCGTCACCCTGATCGACGCCCTCTACGAGCATAAGGTGAAACTGCTCGCCGCCGCCGACGCGCAGCCGGACGACCTCTATGTCAGCGGCGACGGCGCCTTCGAATTCGAACGCACGGCCTCGCGCCTGATGGAGATGCAGAGCGCGGACTATCTCGCGGCCGGCCACGGCGAGGACTAGGCAAGCGCCTCCGCGAGCAGCGAGCCGCGCCCGGTCACGCCGTAGATAGCGGTTGGCGGAAAACTCTCCTGCAGCTGCCGCGTCACCAGCCGCTGGCCGATCAGGCCTTTCAGCGTGGTCGACAGTGCGCGCGGCGTGATCGGGTCGAGCGCCTCTTCCAGCTGCGAGAAGCGCCGCCAGCCCGGCGCGACGCTGCGCAACACGGGCAGCGACCAGCGGCCCAGGTCGCCCGGCTCCAGCCCCAGCCGCCGCCGCGCCGCCATCACCTCCGCGCACCATGCCGCAATTGCTGCACCCTCGCCGCGCAGCACATAGTCCGGGCGCAGCGGATGGCCATGGCCCGGATTTGACGCGATCCAGCCGTAAGCGACCAGTTGCTCCACCACCCGCCGCACCATCGAGCGCGAGGTGCCGAGCCGGTGCAGCAAGGCCGCCACGCGAAAGCCGCCGCCTTCGTGCGCCATCGCCATCGCCGGCATGAACCAGCGGCTCGCGGACAGGCGCGCCAACGTCTCCGCATCGACCATTTGACGAATATGCAATCTACTATACAAATAGTCAATCGTATCGATTCGGGGAGGTTTGAGATGGGCATTTCATTCGATGGCGGACTGACTTGCTCGTGCAGCGCAACCGACCTCGACCGCACCATCGCCTGGTATGAAAAGGTGCTCGGCTTCGCGCTGATCTACAAGCGGGACGATATCGCCTGGTGCGAGATGACGAGTCCGGTCGCGAATGTGAATGTCGGCTTTGGGATCAAGGAAGAGGGCGCGGGGACGCCGGGTGGCGCGGTGCTGACCTTCGGCGTGACGGACATCGAGGCCGCCAAGGCCGAACTGGATCGCCATGGCGTCCGCCAGGATGGCGACATCATGGAAATCCCGGACATGGTGAAATTGCTCACCTTCTACGATCCGGACGACAATGCGCTGATGTTCTATCAGGATCTAAGCAATGCCCATGGCTGAGCTCCTGCTGGCCGCTTTGCTGCTCGCCGCCGCGCCGCAAGCCGCTCACGCGCAGCAGGCGCCGATCGCGCAGGCGCCTGCCGCGCCGCTGGCATGGCTGTCCGGCCGCTGGCGAGGTCCCGGCGCGACGATGGGCCGGGCCGACGAAGCAATGTTGGAGATTCGCCCGGTGCTCGGCGGCGCTTTCTTGGAATTCAGCTATCGCGCCGGGCCGTTCGAGGGGCGGGCTTTCTATCGTCAGGCGGAAGGCGCGAACTGGCGCGCGACCTGGTTCGACAGCCGGGGCGTGAGTTTCGGCATAAGTGCGGCGGCCGAGGGTCACGTGCTGACATCCGATTGGGGCTCGCCTGAAACCGAGCGGGGCCGCACCGTCTATCGCCTGGCCGACGATGGCCGCCTCCATGTCATCGACGAAGTGCGCCGCCCGGACGGCAGCTATAGGGAATTCGCCCGGCACATTCTGTCTCGTGCCGAATAGCTTTCGGGCGGTTGCCCCTGCGCCGATGCGGGTCTAAGCGACCCCGCGTCGGGCCGTGTCCTGCGGCCCTCATGGAATAGCTGGACGGGAAGGGGCTCTCATGGCTCGCAAGAAGATCGCGCTGATCGGCGCCGGTAATATCGGCGGCACGCTCGCGCATTTGGCGGCGCAGAAGGAATTGGGCGACATCGTCCTGTTCGACGTGGTCGAAGGCGTGCCGCAGGGCAAGGCGCTGGACCTCAGCCAGTGCGGCCCGGTCGAAGGCTTCGACGCGAAGATCACCGGCTCGAACGATTATGCCGACATTGCCGGCGCCGATGTCTGCATCGTCACCGCCGGTGTGGCCCGCAAGCCCGGCATGAGCCGCGACGACCTGATCGGCATCAATCTGAAGGTGATGAAGGCAGTCGGCGAGGGCATCAAGACGCATGCCCCGGACGCCTTCGTGATCTGCATCACCAATCCGCTCGACGCGATGGTCTGGGCGCTGCGCGAATTTTCCGGCCTCCCGCACAACAAGGTCGTCGGCATGGCCGGCGTGCTGGACTCGGCGCGCTTCAGCCACTTCCTGGCCGAGGAGTTCGAAGTCTCCGCCCGCGACGTCACGACCTTCGTGCTCGGGGGCCATGGCGACACGATGGTGCCGATCGTGCAGTACAGCACCGTCGCCGGCATTCCGGTGCCCGATCTGATCAAGCAGGGCCGCTCCACGAAGGAGAAGATCGACGCGATTGTGAAGCGCACCCGCGGTGGCGGCGGCGAGATCGTCGCTTTGCTCGGCACCGGCTCGGCTTTCTACGCCCCGGCCGCGAGCGCGATCGCGATGGCGGAAAGCTATCTGGGCGACCAGAAGCGTCTTCTGCCCTGCGCCGCGCACCTGACCGGCCAATATGGCGTGGACGACCTCTATGTCGGCGTGCCCGTGATCATCGGCAAGGACGGCGTCGAGCAGATCGTCGAGATCGAGCTGGACGACGAGGCCAAGGCCAACCTCACGGTCAGCGTCGATGCGGTCAAGGAATTGCTCGTCGCCTGCAAGGGCATTGACGAGAGCCTCGCCTGAGCGACTGGGAGAGCCGGATATGAAGAGCCGCATTGCCGCCGTCGCGATCCTGCTGGCCGCCACCGCCGCGTGCAATCGCGGCGAAAGCGCCAACAACGCCGCCGCGCCCGCGCCTCAGGCGAATGGTGAGGCGGCCGCCGCGACGCCGGCCGCTGCCGACAATCCGGCCTTTGCCGAATATGACCGGCTCTGCACCGATCTTTCCGATGTGAACGCCCTGAATGCTGCGGCCGCCGCAGCGGGCTGGGAGCGCTTTTCGCCGGAGGCGCAGTCGCCGCTCGGCCAGTTGCTGGCGCTGGCCGACAGCGTCACGCGCGGGGCGCCCGAGGCCGGAACGCTGGTCAACACGGCCTATCGCAAGACGGTGAATGGCCGCGAACTGCACGCCGTCGTCTCGTCGCTGACGGGCGGGCCGTTGTCGGCGACGGAATGCCGCGTCTACGATTTCGCGGCGGCGGCACCGCCCAGCGCCGAGACGATCGCCGCCTGGACCTCCGCCCCGACCACCAGCAGCAACAATCAGATGGGCGTCACCAGCTGGGAATGGTCTCCCGGTTTCCGGTCGGGTCTCGATCAGCAGACGGTCGTTCACATCGCGGCGGATTCGCCGATGCGTCGGCAGATCCCGGCGATCGGCCTGGGCATAACCGCGACCAAAAGCGGCGCGGGTTCGGCCCAGAGCCAGCCGGCCGAACCCGAAACCAAATAAAGCTTTCTCTTTAGTATCAAGGACGATCACCCACCCATGTCCATCCTCGTCAACGCCAACACCAAGGTCATTACACAGGGAATGACCGGCGAAACCGGCACCTTCCACACTCAGCAGGCTTTGGCCTACGGCACCAAGATGGTCGGCGGCGTCACGCCGGGCAAAGGCGGCCAGACCCATATTGGCCTGCCTGTCTTCGACACGGTTGCCGAGGCGGTCGCGGCGACGGGTGCCGACGCCAGCGTCGTCTACGTGCCGCCGCCCTTCGCAGCCGACTCGATCCTCGAGGCGATCGACGCCGAAGTGCCGTTGATCGTCGCGATCACCGAAGGCGTGCCGGTGCTCGACATGGTGCGCGTGAAGCGCGCACTTTCGGGCTCCAAGTCGCGGCTGATCGGCCCGAACTGCCCCGGCGTGCTCACCCCGAACGAATGCAAGATCGGCATCATGCCCGGCAGCATCTTCTCCAAGGGCAGCGTCGGCATCGTCAGCCGCTCGGGCACGCTTACCTATGAAGCGGTGTTCCAGACCACGAATGCGGGCCTCGGCCAGACCACGGCGGTCGGGATCGGCGGCGATCCGGTCAACGGTACCAATTTCATCGACGTGCTGGAGCTGTTCCTGGCCGACGAGGCGACCAAATCGATCATCATGATCGGCGAAATCGGCGGCTCGGCCGAAGAGGAAGCGGCGCAGTTCCTTGCTGACGAAGCGAAGCGCGGCCGTTCCAAGCCCACCGTCGGTTTCATTGCCGGCCGCACCGCGCCGCCGGGCCGCCGCATGGGCCATGCCGGTGCGATCGTCTCGGGCGGTCAGGGCGGTGCCGAGGACAAGATCGCGGCGATGGAAGCCGCCGGCATCCGCGTCGCCGCCAGCCCCTCGGAGCTTGGCACGACGCTCGCCGACCTGCTTGCAATCGCCTGACGGGTTCAATCTCGCCTTAACAGGCTATAGATAATGGGCAGTTTCCCAATTGCCCGAACGGATACGAGACCGGCCATGGCCCGCGACGCTGATTCAACCGACCTGCTGGAAGGGGTCAGCCCCTCCTATCTGCAGTCGCTGCAGGCGCGCTTTGCCGCCGATCCTCGCAGCGTCGGCGCGGAATGGCACGATCTTCTGAACGGCCTGGAGCGCGCCGCCGCCGGTCCGAGCTGGGCGCGCTCCAACTGGCCGCTGACCGATACCGACGCGACCACGGCCGGTCTCGATCCGACCCAGTCGGCGATCGACCGTCCGCCCGCCGCGCCGGTCAAGGTTGCCCCGGCTGCGGCACCGGCCGCGCCTGATCAGGCCGCGATCATCCAGGCCGCGCAGGATACGGTCCGCGCGATGATGCTGATCCGCACCTACCGGGTGCGCGGTCACCTCGCCGCCGATCTCGATCCGCTCGGCCTCACCAAGCGTGAGCTGCCGGACGATCTGACGCCCGAATTTCACGGCCTCGATTCCAAATCGACCCGGCCCATCTATCTCGATGGCGCATTGGGCTTCGAATTCGCCACGGTGGCCGAGATCGTCGCGACCTTGCGGGCCAATTATTGCGGCCATGTCGGCCTGGAATATATGCACATCAACGACCTGGCCGAGCGCCGCTTCCTGCAGGAGCGGATGGAGGGCAAGGACAAGGAAATCAGCTTCACGCCCGAGGGCAAGCAGTCGATCCTGGCCAAGGTCATCCAGGCCGAGCAGTGGGAGAAATTCCTCGCCCGCAAATATGTCGGGACGAAGCGCTTCGGCCTGGATGGCGGCGAATCCATGGTCCCCGCGCTGGAGGCTGTGATCAAATATGGCGGCCAGCACGGCGTCGAATTGATGGTGATCGGCATGGCCCATCGCGGCCGGCTGAACGTCCTCGCCAACGTGATGGGCAAGCCGTACCGCGCCATCTTCAGCGAATTTGCCGGCGGCTCGGCCAATCCGGACGATGTGGCCGGTTCGGGCGACGTGAAATATCACCTCGGCACCTCGTCGGACCGCGAGTTTGATGGCAACAAGGTTCACCTCAGCCTCGTCCCCAATCCCTCGCATCTCGAGGCGGTGGATCCGGTCGTGCTTGGCAAGGTCCGCGCCGAGCAGACTCAGCGCGCGGATTGGGAGGGCGATCAGGTCCTGCCCATCCTGCTTCACGGCGACGCGGCCTTTGCGGGGCAGGGGATCATCGCCGAATGTTTCGGTTTCTCCGGTCTGCCCGGCTACAATACGGGCGGCGCGATCCACTTCGTCATCAACAACCAGATCGGCTTTACCACCTCGCCGGCTTATGCCCGCTCGTCGCCTTATCCGTCGGACATCGCCAAGGTGGTCCAGGCGCCGATCCTGCACGTCAATGGCGACGATCCGGAGGCCGTCACCTTCGCCTGCAAGCTGGCGATCGACTACCGCCAGCAGTTCAACCACGATGTCGTCATCGACATGTGGTGCTACCGCCGCTTCGGCCACAATGAGGGCGACGAGCCGGCCTTCACCCAGCCGGTCATGTATGCCGCGATCCGCAAGCATCCGGCGGTCAGCGCTCTCTATGCGAAGCGCCTGGTCGATGAAGGCGTGATCGGCGCCGACTGGGCGGCGAAGACCGAAGCCGGCATCACCGCCACGTTCGAGGATGAGTTCGAGGCGGCCAAATCCTATCTGCCCAACAAGGCGGACTGGTTCGGGGGCCGCTGGGCGGGCCTGAACCGTCCCGAGGGCGGTGTCGCCGAACGCCGCAACATCGAAACCGGCCTGGCGCCCGACAATATGGCGGCGATCGGCAAGGTGCTGACGACGGTCCCCGAAGGCCTGCCCGTCCACAAGACGCTGCAGCGCATCCTGGATGCCAAGGCGCAGATGTTCGCTACCGGCGAGAATTTCGATTGGGCCACGGCCGAGGCGCTCGCCTTCGGCAGTCTGGTCGGCGAAGGCTATACCGTGCGCCTATCGGGTCAGGATAGCGGCCGCGGCACGTTCAGCCACCGGCACGCCGTCTGGCGCAATCAGGACAATGGCGAGCGCTACATCCCGCTGTGCAAGCTGCCCGGCGGCGGACGGTTCGAGGTGCGCGACAGCCCGCTTTCCGAATTCGGCGTGCTCGGCTTCGAATATGGCTACGCCATTGCTGATCCGCGCGCTTTGGTGCTGTGGGAGGCGCAGTTCGGCGATTTTGCCAATGGCGCGCAGGTGATGATCGACCAGTTCATCGCCGCGGGCGAGGCGAAGTGGCTGCGCGCCTGCGGCCTCGTGATGCTGCTCCCGCACGGTTACGAAGGCCAAGGCCCGGAGCACAGTTCCGCCCGGCTGGAGCGCTATCTGCAGCTCTGCGCCGAGGACAATATGCAGGTCGCTTACTGCACGACCCCGGCCAACTATTTCCACATCCTGCGCCGCCAGATGCTCCGCGATTTCCGCAAGCCTTTGGTGATCATGACGCCCAAGTCGCTGCTGCGGCACAAATTGGCGGTGTCCAGCGCGGCGGACTTCACCGGCGAGAGCCATTTCCGCCGCATCGTCTCCGATCTGGGCGGTCCGGGCGACAAGGATGTGCGCCGCCTGGTGCTCTGCTCCGGCAAGGTCGCCTATGAGCTGATGGAAGCGCGCGACGCGGCGCAGGCGAAAGACGTCTCGATCGTCCGCGTCGAGCAGCTCTATCCCTTCCCGTCCGAGCCCCTGGTCACCCGCCTGAAGCGCATGACCAACCTGACGGAAGTGATCTGGGCGCAGGAAGAACCGAAGAATAACGGCGCCTGGAGCTTCGTCGAGCCGCTGATCGAGGAGTGCCTGATCGAGGCGAAATCGAAAGCGAAGCGCCCCAGCTACGCGGGCCGGCCCGGCTCCGCCTCGCCCGCCACCGGCCTTGCCAAGCGGCACGCGGCGGAGCAGGCGGCACTCATCGCCGACGCCATCGGAATTGACGCCAGCGCCATCGCGCAGGCCGCAGAATAGAGGAAGATCATGGCCACCGACGTCATTGTCCCGACCTTGGGCGAATCGATCACCGAAGCGACCGTCGGCCAGTGGCTGAAGCAGCCGGGCGACGCGGTCGCGGCCGACGAGCCGATCGCCAGCCTGGAGACGGACAAGGTCGCGATCGAGGTCAACGCGCCCGTCGCCGGCACGCTCGGCGAGCAGCTGGCGAAGGAAGGCGACACCGTCTCGGTGGGCGGCCTGATCGCCCGCATTTCGGAAGGCGGCGCGGCGGCTGCCGAGCCGAAGGGCCACGTTCAGGCCAATGCCGGCGAGAATATCGCGCTGCGCGAGGAAGCGGACGAGGATGGTGGCGACGATGAAAGCGGCAGCAGCCTGACCCTGTCACCCGCTGTCCGCCGAGTCGTGCTGGAGCACGGCCTCGATCCGTCGAAGATCAAGGGCACGGGCAAGGACGGCCGCCTGACCAAGGACGATGTGCTGACCGCCGCGAAGGCGCAGAAGGCCGCGCCCGCGCCCAGCCAGAGCGCGCCGGCTCCCGCTCCCGCCGCGCAGGTCTCCGCCCCGGCCCCGCGTGCCACCGGCGAACGCCGCGAGGAGCGCGTCCGCATGACGCGCCTGCGCCAGACCATCGCGAGCCGCCTGAAGGAAGCGCAGAACACCGCGGCGATGCTCACCACCTTCAACGACGTCGATATGACGGCGGTGATGGAGGCGCGCGCGCGCTACAAGGATCTGTTCGAAAAGAAGCACGGCATCCGCCTGGGCTTCATGTCCTTCTTCGTGAAGGCCGCGACCCTGGCGCTGCGCGATGTGCCCGCCGTCAACGGCGCGATCGAGGGCGACGAGATCGTCTATCGTGATTATGCCGACATTTCGGTCGCCGTCTCCGCGCCGCAGGGTCTGGTCGTGCCCGTCATCCGCGACGCGCAGGCGATGAGCTTCGCCGAGGTCGAGCTGGCCATCGCCGACTTCGGCAAGCGCGCCAAGGACGGCACGCTGACGATGGAAGACATGAAGGGCGGCACCTTCACGATCACCAATGGCGGCGTGTTCGGTAGCCTGCTTTCCACCCCAATCATCAATCCGCCGCAGTCGGCGGTGCTCGGCATGCACCGGATCGACGAGCGCCCGGTCGCGAAGGACGGGCAGGTGGTGATCCGCCCGATGATGTATCTGGCGCTCAGCTACGACCACCGCCTGATCGACGGCCGCGAGGCGGTCACCTTCCTCGTCCGCATCAAGGAAGCGCTGGAAGACCCGATGCGCCTGCTGATCGATCTGTGATCGCGTCAAAGAAAGAACGAAAATGAGTGACACCCAATTCGACGTGATCGTGATCGGCGCCGGTCCGGGCGGCTATGTGGCCGCGATCCGGGCCGCGCAGCTGGGGCTGAAGACCGCCTGCGTCGAGAGCCGCGAGACTTTGGGCGGCACCTGCCTCAATGTCGGCTGCATCCCGTCCAAGGCTTTGCTGCACGCGTCCGAACTGTACGAGGAGGCGCATGACGGCACCCTCGCCAAATGGGGCGTGAAGACCGCGGGTGTCGAACTGGATCTCGGCGCCATGCATGCGGGCCGCCTCGAGGCGATCAAGGGCCTGACCGGAGGCATCGAATTCCTGTTCAAGAAGAACAAGGTCACATGGCTGAAGGGCCACGCCAAATTCACCGCGAAGGACAAGATCGACGTCGCGGGCACCGCCTACAGCGCCAAGAACTTCATCATCGCCACCGGTTCGTCGGTCACGCCACTGCCGGGCGTCGAGGTGGATCAGCAGCGCATCGTCGATTCCACTGGCGCGCTGGAACTGGCTGAAGTGCCGAGCCACCTCGTCGTCATCGGCGGCGGCGTGATCGGGCTGGAACTCGGCTCGGTCTGGAAGCGGCTCGGCGCGCAGGTCACGGTCGTCGAGTTTCTCGACCAGATCCTCCCCGGCATGGACGGCGATGTCCGCAAGGACGCGAACAAGCTCTTCAAGAAGCAGGGCTTCAACATTCGCCTGAGCACGAAAGTGACCGGTGCCAAGGCGAGCGCGAATGGCGTCACCCTGACCATCGAACCCGCTGCCGGCGGTGCGGCCGAGACGATCGAGGCCAGCCACGTGCTGGTGTCCATCGGCCGCAAACCCAACACCGATGGCCTGAACCTCGAAGCCGCCGGCATCCAGCTCAACAAGCGCGGCCAGATCGAGGTCGACCACGATTTCAAGACCGGTGTTTCCGGCATTTACGCCATTGGCGATGTCACGCCGGGGCCGATGCTCGCCCACAAGGCCGAGGACGAAGGCATCGCCGCGGCCGAAGTGATCGCCGGCCAGATCGGCATCGTGAATCACGAAGTGATCCCGTCCGTCGTCTACACCATGCCCGAAATCGCCGGCGTCGGCCTCACCGAGGAAGATGCGAAGGCCAAGAGCTATGAGGTCAAGATCGGCAAGTTCCCGATGCTCGGCAACAGCCGCGCCAAGACCAATCGCGAGCCGGATGGCTTCGTGAAGATCATCGCCGACGCCAAGAGCGACCGCGTCCTCGGCGTCTGGATCATCGCCAGCGTCGCCGGCACGATGATCGCCCAGGCCGCGCAGGCGATGGAATTCGGCGGCACCGCCGAGGACATCGCCTACACCTGCCACGCCCACCCGACGCACAGCGAAGCGCTAAAGGAAGCCGCGATGATCGTGGTCAACGGCAAGGCGATCCACGTCTGATCGCCTCGCCGCTCTGTCGCCTCAATAGCCGACGGTGAAGCGCTGCCGGTGATGCGCCGGCCGTTCCAGTTCGTCGGCCAGTGCGATGGCATAGTCGGCGAAGCTGATCCGGCTTCCGTCGGGACCGGTCAGCAATTGGTCGCCGCCGATCCGGAATTGGCCGGTGCGCGGCCCTTCGTCGAATTCGGCCGAGGGCGAGAGGAACACCCAGTCCAGTTCCGCCTCTTGCCGCAGCGCTTCCAGGAAACGGATGCCCGCCCCCGCTTCCTCGCGATAGGCGTCCGGAAAGTCCGGCGAATCGAACAGGCGGACGCTCGGCGTGACCTCCAGGCTCGCGGCACCGCCGACAACGGCGTAGCGCGGCACACCTGCCTGCTTCACCGCCTCGATCAGCTTGCCGGCGTCGCTCTTCGAGAAAAAGATCGCGCTGACCGCCGCATCATGGCCGGCCAGCAGGGCCGCGAGCGCGCCCGGATTGTCTGCATCGCCCGCCACCGCCATTAACCCGGGGGTTGCCGCGATCCGTTCGGGATGGCGGGCAATGCCGGTCACGTCGTGACCCCGCGCCGCCAATTCCGCCGCAATGGCCGACCCCGCGCGCCCCGATGCGCCGATAACCGCGATCCTCATATTCAATCTCCTGCTTCGTTGCGCCGTCCATCTGGCGACAACGCTTCTCTTTCGGAAGTACGCACAAATGTGTAAGTGTAAGAAATGTCCGACATTAGCCTTGGCGAACGTATGCGGCGCGGCGACGTGCTCGCCCCCCATTGCCCCTCGCGCGTCGTGCTGCGGCAGCTCACCAGCACCTGGGGCGTGCTGGTGCTGCTCGCCTTGCGGGACGGCATGTTGCGGTTCACTCAGTTGCGGCGGAGGGTGGGCGACGTGAGCGACCGGATGCTCGCACAGACGCTGAAACAGCTCGAAGCGCACAATCTGGTCGAAAGGCGCAGCTTTCCGGTCGTGCCGCCGCATGTCGAATATCGCCTGACTCCGCTCGGCGAGGACGCCGCCAACCGGATTGCTCAGCTGACCGACTGGATCGAGCATCGCCTGCCGGATTTCGGCGCGGCGGCGGCCTGATTCCTGCCCTTGGTTTCGGCGCTAATCTGGTCCAGACGGCCCCGGCAGCGCGTGACGTGGGGCAATAATCCAGTGACCATTTTTCTGACGATCGGGGCGCTCGCGCTTGGGCTGGCGATGGACGCCTTCGCGGTGGCGCTGTCGCAGGGGACCGTGGTGCGCCAGCGGGCCATGCGGCACGCGCTGGCGCTGGGCGCGGCATTTGGCGGCGCGCAGGCGGCCATGCCCTTGCTCGGCGCCTTGCTGGGCGCGGCGATCCTCGGCTGGATCGCGGCGTTCGATCATTGGGTCGTGCTCGGCCTGCTCGGTTTCCTGGGCTACCGGATGATCGCTCAGGCCTTCGATGATGAGACGGAGGCCTCGCCGCTCACCGGCTGGGCGCTCGGCGCGGCGGCGATCGCGACCAGCATCGACGCGCTGGCCGCCGGGATCGCTCTGCCCTCGCTCGGCCTGCCGGTGCTGAGCAGTGCCCTGGTCATCGGCCTGGTCACCGCGATCCTGTGCATCATCGGCGTGCGTTTCGGCGCCGCGCTGGGTAGCCGGGCCGGACGCGCTGCCGATGTGCTGGGCGGCCTCATCCTGATCGGCATCGGCTTCAACACTTTCATCTCCCATCAGTTTTTCGGCGCCTGAGAGATGCGCCGGGGGCTCCGCCGCATCCACATCTGGCTGGGCTGGATCGTTGCCATTCCGCTGCTGATCTGGGTGGTCACCGGCGCGCTGATGGTGATCACCCCGTTCGACAAGGTGCGCGGCAACGATCTGCTCGCGCCGCCCGCGCCCGTGGCTGTGACGGCCGCCCCGGTGGCACCGCAGCTTGACGGACGCGCGGTTCGCTCGCTGACCCTCGAGCAGCGGGCCGCCGGACCCCGCTGGATCGTCCGTTACCAGGACGGCGGTGCCGCGCTCGCCGATCCGGGGACCGGGCAGGCCTTGCCCGCCTTGACCGCCGCAGATGCCGAGGCGGAGGTCCGGGCCCGCTATCGGGGCGAGGAAACAATGTCCGGGACCGACCGGACAAGCGCGGAAGATCCGCCGATCGATCTGCGCCGCCCGATCGAGACCTGGCGGGTCACCATGACCGACGGCACCCGCTTCTACGTCAATGCCGCCACTGGCGAGATCGTCACCCACCGCACCGAGACCTGGCGCTTCTACGATTTCCTCTACGGCCTGCACATTTTCGACGTCTTCGCGCGCGACAATATCAACAATATCTGGGCGCAGATGTTCGCCTGGATTGGCGCGGTCGCCATAGTGCTCGCCATCATCCTGCTGCCCTTCACGCTGCGCCGCCGCCGCCGCCGCGCGGCGAAAGACTGACCATGGACCCCGCACGCCTCGCCGAGGTGCTCAGCCCCGCGCTCGCCTGGCTCGATTATGCCGGCGTCTTCGTGTTCGCCGCCTCCGGCGCGCTGCTCGCGGCGAAGAAGCAGCAGACCCTCGTCACCTTCCTCTTCTTCGCGGTGATCACCGGGGTTGGCGGCGGCACGACCCGTGACCTGCTGATCGGCGCGCCAGTCTTCTGGATCGGGCAGAATGCGATGCTGCTGGTCTGTATCGGCGCCGCTTCGCTGGTCTGGATGCTGCCGCGCCGCCTGCTGGAGGGCAGATTGCTCGACTGGCTCGATGCCGGCGGCCTCGCCGCTTATGCCAGCTTCGGCGCCGCCAAGGGCCTAGCCTTCGGCGTCGCGCCGATTCCGGCGATCGGCATGGGCGTGCTCACCGCCTGCCTGGGCGGCATCATTCGCGACGTGCTGGCGGGGGAGCCGTCGATCCTGATGCGGCCGGAACTCTACGTCACCGCCGCCGCTTTGTCCGCGGCGCTCACCGTGGGGCTGGTGCTTGCCGGTCTGCCGGTTGCGGCCGCCGGCGCGATCGCCTTCGCCGCCGGCTTCGGCCTGCGTGCGCTCGCGATCATTCGAGGCTGGTCGCTGCCCGGTTACGACCGGTAATCGATCCGCACCTTCGCTGCCGCCTGAAGCGCCAACGCGCGCGCTGCCTCGACACTGTCCGTCCGGGCGAGCGCGACTCCCATCCGCCGGTTCGGCCGGGTCACCGGCTTGCCGAACAGCCGCACATCGACGGGCGCTTCCGCCGTGCCCAGCGCCAGCGCCTCGGCCAGCCCCTCGAAGCCGAACACGGCCGTCTCCCGATCCGCCAGGATCACCGCCGATGCCGCCGGGCCGCGAAAGCCCATATCCGGGATCGGCAGGCCCAGGATCGCCCGCACATGCAGGTCGAATTCGCTCAGTTCCTGCGAGATGAGCGTGACCATCCCGGTATCGTGCGGCCGCGGCGACAGCTCGGAAAAGATCGCCTCGTCGCCGCGCACGAAGAATTCGACGCCGAACAGGCCATAGCCGCCCAAATCGTCCACCACCGCTCGCGCCATGTCCTGCGCGCTGGTCAGCGCCGCCGCCGACATCGCCGCCGGCTGCCAGCTCTCGCGATAGTCGCCCTTTTCCTGCACATGCCCGACCGGCGGGCAGAAGATCACGCCGTCCCGCGTCCGCACCGTCAGCAGCGTGATCTCATAATCGAAGTCGATAAATTCCTCGACGATTACCCGCGCCCGGTCGCCACGCATGTTTGCCACGGCATAATTCCATGCCGCCTCAAGCGCGCCCTCCTCGCGCACCGTCGACTGGCCCTTGCCGGACGAGGACATGACCGGTTTGATGACACAGGGAAGGCCGGTATGCGCCGCGCCCGCGCGCACCTCTGCCAAACTCTCGGCAAAGCGATAACGCGAGGTCCGCAGCCCCAAAGTCTCCGCCGCCAACCCGCGGATCGCGTCGCGGTTCATCGTCATCGCCGCCGCCCGCGCCGATGGCACGACGTGCCAGCCCTCGCTTTCCAGCGCTTCCAGTTCCTCGGTGCGGATCGCCTCGATTTCCGGCACGATATAGTCCGGCCGATGCTTCGCCACCGCCGCCCGGATCGCCGCGCCGTCCAGCATTGAGAAGACTTCGCGCTTGTCCGCCAGTTGCATCGCTGGCGCGTCGTCATAGGCATCGCAGGCGATTACCCGCGCGCCGAGACGCTTGGCTGAAATGACGAATTCCCGGCCCAATTCCCCGGACCCGAGCAGCAGGATGGTGGCGATATGGCTCATGCCGCGTCGCTAGGGCCGGGGCGCCAGGCGGGCAACCGCTTGACACTTGATTGATTATTCAACTAAGCCCCCTTAATGGCCCCGAAAGACACTCGCACGAAGATCGTCGAAGCCGCGATGGAACTGTTCTGGCAGAAGGGCTACGGCTCTACCTCCATCGCCGACATCCTTTCCCGCACGCAGCTGAACAGCGGCAGCCTCTATCATTTCTTTCCCGGCAAGCAGGACGTGCTGATCGCCGTGCTCGATGCTTATCGCGACGGGATCGAGCCGATGCTGCTGCAACCCGCGTGGGGCGGCGAGCCCGACCCGGTCGAGCGCGTGTTCAAATTGCTCGGCTTTTACCGCACCCTGATCGTCGAAACGGATTGCACCTATGGCTGCCCGATCGGCAGTCTTGCGCTTGAGCTGCATGAGGCGGACCCGGCGGTGCGCGACCGGCTGGCGCAGAATTTCGCCAATTGGGTCGATGCTGTCCGCTTCTGCTACGAGCAGGCCGCGAGCCGCTTCCGCCCGGGCACGGATTTTCAGGCGCTGGCCGAATTCACCCTGACCGTGATGGAAGGCGGCGTCATGCAGGCCCGCACCCACCGCGACGTCGCCTATTTCGACCGCGGCGTCGCGCAATTGCGCGCTCACGTCGATCTCCTGCTGGAAAGGGAAACGGCATGATTCTCGCGACCCTCGCCTTGCTCGCGTCGGCCGATCCGCCGCTTCGTGCCGAGCTGCGCCCGCTCGCCTTTCTCGTCGGTCATTGCTGGGAAGGGACGCTGCCCGACGGCAAGCAGGACCGTCATTGCTTCGAAAGCGTCTATGGCGGCCAGCATATCCGCGACCATCATGTCGTCGGTCCCGGCACCGGCGTCTATTCCGGCGAAACCTTCTACAGCGCCGCCGGTCCCGGCCGCGTCGCCTTCGTCTATTTCAATTCGATCGGCGGGGTCAGCCAGGGCACGCTCGGCGCCGAGCCGGACCGGCTGAATTTCGGCGAGGAACATTATCGCGGCGCGGACGGGCGCCAGATCGCGCTCTCCGTCAGCTGGCGCCGCGTCGGCGACGACGCCTATGAGGCGATCACCACCTCCACCGACGCGCCGAACATGAACGGGACGGTCCGCTACCAGCGTGTGCCCGCTGTCACGATCCGCGAACTGACCGCGCCGGATGGAAGTCTGGGCTTATCCCACGAAATCATCGTCCCCGCGCCTGTCGAGCAGGTCTATGCCGCCTTCGCCACCGCCGGGGGCTGGAAGAGCTGGGCCGTCCCGCATGCCTGGGACGTGCCGGGCAGCCCCGATCTGATCGAAACCAGCTACGCCCCCGACGCGCGGCTCGGCAATCCGGCCAATATCCGCCAGCAATTCCTCGCTCGCGTGCCGAATCGCCTGCTCGTCTTTCGCACCGTGCAATTCCCGCCGGGTTTTCCGGATGCGGAGGTTTATGCCCGCACGACCGGCATCGCGGAGTTCGAGCCTACGGGCGCCGGCACCCGAGTCCGCCTGAGCGGGACCGGCTATCCGGCCGGTGAAGTGGGGCAGCGGCTGATGGCCTTCTTCCGCGAAGGCAACCGCACCAGCCTTGAGCAGCTGCGCGCCCGTTTCGTCACCGGCCCGGTCGATTGGGCGGCGCGCCGCCAAACCGGCCATTGAGCTGATCTCATTTCTCCCGCCTTCCCGCCTAGTGGGCGGGAGGGCATGCGATGCGCTGGGAGACATTCGTCCTGATCGCCGCCGCGGTGATCGTCATCGGCGGCTATGTGCTCGGCCGCTTCCGCTTCTGGCGCCGCTGGATGCGCAAGCTGGGCGAAATCGTCGCGCCGCTGGGCGAGTCCGCGGAGAGCAAGCCGCCCTATGTCGCGCCGTTCATCGCCATCTGGTTCATCGGCCTCATCGCCGCTGTCGCGTTCCCAAGCTTCTACGTCTGGCACGGCTTCGCCACCGCCGGCTCGGAACAGTGGGTCACCACCACCGGCCGCATCGAGCAGCGGTCATCCTATGGCCGTACGTCACGCAACGGCACCAGCTACAGGCCGGAGATCACCTATAGTTACGAGGTCGGCGGCCGCACCTTCCGCAACGATAACATCTGGCTGAGCGCCGAGAAGAATTTCGATCGCGAGGAGGTGAAGGTCTTCCTTGCCGGCTATCCCGTTGGCAGCGCGGTCGAGGTCTCCTACGCGCCCGACAATCCACAACGATCCGCATTGATCATGGAAAGGCGTGATGTTGGCTGGACATTGTGGGTCGGCGGTGTCGGGCTGGTCCTGGCCATGTTCGGCTGGGCCTTCCGCTATCCCGCCGCCTACCGCCGCGCGCGCCGCGCCAAAGCCGGAGGTGATGTGTAGCAGCCTGACCGCGGGGGCTTGCCCGCAGGCCTGCCATGCGAGAGCGTGCGCGCATGATCAGAAACCGCATGCTCACCATCGCCTTGTTCGGCGCGATGCTCCTTGTGTCCGGCATCTATCTGTTCGTCCGCGACCAGCAGGCGCAGGTCGATACGACGCGCTGGGTCAGCGCGCAGGGGCAGGTGGTCGACAGCCGGGTCCGGGGCAGCGCGCCCAGCGTGACCTACCGCTACACGGTCGGCGGCACGATCTATCGCCTCAATCAAATCTGGCTGGCCGACGCACCGGCCTTCGCCGGCGAGGCCGAGGCACAGGCGTTCGTGGACGACTATCCGGTGGGCAAGTCTGTCACCGTCCACCATGATCCCGACGATCCGCAGCGCGCGGCCCTGATCCTCGATCAACCGGTCGCCTACAGCGGGCTGGCGGTGGCTGTGTCCGGCCTTCTCTTGCTGGGCCTCGCCTTCGTGCTGCGCGGCAGGCGAACCGCCGGCATCGCGAAAGGCTAGCGGCCGCCCGCCAGCCGCAGCAGCCAGCTTAGGCTACCGCCCTCCGTCTCGCCCGGCCAGTCGTAGCTGGGCGGACATTCCAGGCAGCGCGCCTGGATCGCCGCACCGCCGAGCAACATTTCCGCTTCGTCCAGCGCGCGGCGGATCAAGGCCTGCGGCCGCCGCGCCAGCCGCGCGAACGGATCGGGTGAGACATTGGTCTGGCTGCGCACCCGCGCGCTGCCGCCGAACCAGCGCGTCAGCCAGTCCGCTTCCGGCTCCAGGAAGACTGGCTGGATATTTCCTTCCGGGATCTCCGCACGCTCGGCTGCCGCCCGGATCGCATCCTCCAGCGACCCGAATTGATCGACCAGGCCCAATTGCCGCGCCGTGCCGCCGTCCCACACCCGGCCCTGCGCGATCTCGTCCACCCGCGCGACCGGCAGCCGCCGTGCTTCGGACACGAGCGCGAGAAAACGCCGATAGGTCCCTTCCACACCCATCTGCAGAAAGCGGTCCGCTTCGTCCGAGGGTCCCCGCAATATGTCCGGCTCGCCCGACAAGGGCGTCGTGCGGATGCCGTCCGCGCCGATATTTAGGTTCCTGAGCGCGCCCTCGAAGCTCGGCAGCACCCCGAACACGCCGATCGATCCGGTGATCGTGCTCGGCTCGGCGAAAATCCGCTCGCCCCCGGTGGCGATCCAGTAGCCGCCCGATGCCGCGACCGATCCCATCGAAATCATCACCGGCAGTCCGCGCGCGCGCACGTTCACGATCGCCTGGCGGATGCGCTCGGACGCGATCGCCGACCCGCCCGGAGAATCGATGCGGACGACCAAAGCGCCCAGCCTGTTGTCGCGCAGGCCCGCCTCCAGCGCCTGCACGATCGTCTCCGCCCCGGCCGTGCCCGGCCCGGCCTCGCCGTCGACGATCTCGCCCGCAACGGTCAGCACGCCGATATTGCCGCCGCGCCCCAGCAAGGGCGTGCGGATCAGCAAACTGTCGTACAGCACCGCCCGGAAGCTGCCTGGCATGCCATCCTCGCCGCCGCCGACCAGCTCGGCCATGCGCGCCTTGAACGCCGTCTTGTCGCCGATCCGGTCGATCAGGCCCGCCGCCCGCGCCGCCTCGGCCATGTCGCCATTGGTGCGCTGGATCGCGTCGCCCGGCGCGCCGATATAGGCGGCGAGTTGCGCGTTCGGACGGGCGCGGCCGACTTCCTCCTGCCACTGGCTCCACAAGGCGTCGGCCAGCGCCTGATTGGCCTGCCGCGCCTCGGGCGACATGTCGTTGCGCGACCAGGGCTCGACCGCCGCCTTGAAGGTGCCGACCCGGTAGATGTTGGCGGTGATCCCCAGCCGCTCGAGCAAGCCGGCATAATAAAGGTTCGATCCGCCAGGCCCTGCGATGATCACCGCGCCCATCGGATTCAGCCAGACCTCGTCCGCCTGCGCCGCCAGCTGATAGGTGTCGTCATCATAAGCGGTCGCGTAGGCGACGACGCGCTTGCCAGCCTCCCGCACCCGCCGGATCGCCGCGCCGATATCGCTGATCGCCGTCTGCCGCCCGCCCGCGAAGATATCGAGGTCCAGCGCCACCGCCTGGATGCGCGGGTCCTGCGCGGCCACGTCCAGCGCGTGTACCAGTTCTGCCCGCCGGTACTCGCGCGGCGCCGGTCCGGCGAACGGGTTCACCTCGGCCGGCTGCTCGACGATCGGCCCGTCGATGGTCAGTGCCAGCGCCCCGTGCGTCGGCCCGCCAGCATGGGGGGTTGCCGACAGGATCACGTAGAGCAGGCCGAAGAACAGGATCAGGAACAGGAGCGACAGCCCGTCCTTGATCGCGACCACCACTTTCCAAAGGCCGCGCACGAACGTCATTTCCCGGTCACTCCAGCATCGCTCAGCCGATGGCTATACGCGGCGGGCGGGGGTGTAAATGCGGCGGCGGCGTCGCCATTTGGGATGAGGCGCCGCCCGCCCCTTGACCCGGCCCGAACGATGCCTAAATCCGCGCTGCTGGCACTCGCGGCTTGTGAGTGCCAAAAGTTTCATATCGAAGAGGTGAGCATATGTCCTTTCGCCCCCTGCACGATCGCGTGCTGGTCCGCCGCGTCGACGCCGAAGAGAAGACGGCCGGCGGGATCATCATCCCGGACACCGCCAAGGAAAAGCCGCAGGAAGGCGAAGTGATCTCCGCCGGCACCGGCACCAAGTCGGAAGACGGCAAGGTGACCCCGCTGGACGTGAAGGCCGGCGATCGCATCCTGTTCGGCAAATGGTCGGGCACCGAGGTCCGCGTCGACGGCGAGGACCTGCTGATCATGAAGGAAAGCGACATCCTGGGGATCGTCGGCTGACCGGAAAGTCACGAAACCCCCCGCGATTCCGTGCGACTTTCGTGACATTCATGACATTCGTGACTCTGGATTTGTGTGCTCCGGCGTAGGCCGGAGCCCTGCTAACAAAGCTCCTGCCTTCGCAGGAGCACGGATTTGAGAAGGAACTGAGACCATGGCAGCCAAAGACGTTCGCTTTTCGCGCGACGCCCGTGAGCGGCTTCTCCGCGGCGTCGACATCATCGCCGATGCGGTGAAGGTCACGCTCGGCCCCAAGGGCCGCAACGTCGTCATCGACAAGAGCTTCGGCGCCCCGCGCATCACCAAGGACGGCGTCACCGTCGCCAAGGAGATCGAGCTGAAGGACAAGTTCGAGAATATGGGCGCGCAGATGATCCGCGAGGTTGCGTCCAAGACCAACGATCTGGCCGGTGACGGCACCACCACCGCCACCGTGCTCGCTCAGGCGATCGTCCGCGAGGGCATGAAGTCGGTCGCCGCCGGCATGAACCCGATGGATTTGAAGCGCGGCATCGATCTGGCCGTCGGCAAGGTCGTCGACGACCTCAAGGGCCGCTCGAAGCCGGTTTCCGGTTCGACCGAGATCGCCCAGGTCGGCATCATCTCGGCCAATGGCGACACCGTCGTCGGTGAGAAGATCGCCGAGGCGATGGAGAAGGTCGGCAAGGAAGGCGTGATCACCGTCGAGGAAGCCAAGGGCCTCGAATTCGAGCTGGACGTCGTCGAAGGCATGCAGTTCGACCGCGGCTATCTCTCGCCTTACTTCATCACCAATCCGGAGAAGATGCAGGTCGAACTCGCCGATCCGTACATCCTGATCCACGAGAAGAAGCTCAGCAATTTGCAGGCGATGCTCCCGATCCTGGAAGCGGTCGTGCAGTCGGGCCGTCCGCTGCTGATCATCGCCGAGGATATCGAGGGTGAGGCGCTCGCGACCCTGGTCGTCAACAAGCTGCGCGGCGGCCTGAAGGTCGCGGCCGTCAAGGCGCCGGGCTTCGGCGATCGCCGCAAGGCGATGCTGGAGGACATTGCGATCCTGACCGGCGGCGAGATGATCTCCGAGGATCTCGGCATCAAGCTCGAGAACGTCACCGTCGCGATGCTCGGCCAGGCCAAGCGCGTCACCATCGACAAGGACAACACGACCATCGTCGATGGCTCGGGCCAGTCCGACAACATCAAGGGCCGCACCGAAGCGATCCGCGCCCAGATCGAGAACACCACCAGCGATTACGACCGCGAGAAGCTCCAGGAGCGTCTCGCCAAGCTCGCCGGCGGCGTTGCCGTGATCAAGGTCGGCGGCGCGTCCGAGGTCGAGGTGAAGGAGCGCAAGGATCGCGTCGATGACGCGCTGCACGCCACCCGCGCCGCGGTCGAGGAAGGCATCGTCCCCGGCGGCGGTACCGCTCTGCTCTATGCGACCAAGGCGCTCGATGGCCTGACCGGCCAGAATGACGACCAGACCCGCGGTGTCGACATCATCCGTCGCGCCCTGCAGGCGCCGGTCCGTCAAATCGCCGAAAATGCCGGCGTCGATGGCGCGGTTGTCTCGGGCAAGCTGATCGAGGGCTCCGACCAGACCCTCGGCTTCAACGCCCAGACCGAGACCTACGAGAATCTCGTCACCGCCGGCGTGATCGATCCGACCAAGGTCGTCCGCACCGCGCTCCAGGACGCGGCCTCGGTCGCCGGCCTGCTCATCACCACCGAAGCGGCGGTGAGCGAGCTACCGGAAGACAAGGCCCCGGCCGGCATGCCCGGCGGCGGCATGGGCGGCATGGGCGGGATGGATTTCTAAGTCCGAACCGCTTGCTCGAGAAATGGAAGGGCCGGGGAGCGATCCCCGGCCCTTTCTTATGCAAGGTTTCCGTTTCGCGTGTCGGAAAGTGGGCGTGATAGTTATCTGCCGCTGTCCCCGCGCTCGATTTCCCGGCAGGGCCGCGACCAGGCCTCGATATCGTAATATCGGCGCGATTCCCCTGCGGGGAGGCCGCCGACCGGCTCCTGACTCTGAATGCTGGGCCGATAGCTTCCCGCCGGACCTCGGCCAACCACACAGGCGCGGCCGTTCGGCTCAACCTTGACAAGCAGACGGTCCGAAAGTCCCGCCGGGTTGCTGCTGCCTCGGACAAAGCCGTTGCGACCCACAAACATGGCTGTCTGTTCGACGACGAACAGCCAGAATCCCCCAGCCTCGCGACGATAGATGGCTTCGCGGATTTCTGTTTCGAGCCAGGTGCGCTGGCTGAGGCCTTCCTGCCCGTAGCGATCGCGCAAAGCACGAAAATCTTGGCCCCCGATATAGTCAGCCGCCTGTTCATATCCTCTCATGGCAAGGCGGCGGGCGATGATTTCAGCATCGGCTTCAGGGATCAGGCCGGGGAGAAAGCCGATCTCGCCCGAGAAGAGCATCTCCCAGTCCTCGACATTGGCGCCGTAGGCGCCGAGGGCATCGAGCGGCAGACACGCGCGCAATATGCCCCGCAGCGGCGGGCGCAGCGTGATGTCGGCGCAATAACCGTCCCGGGTCCTCCTGGCCGGCAGAGGGTTCTCCAGCAACGACCAGTCATAGAACGGAATGAAGAATCCCAGCCGCTGCCGAAGATATTGCGCAAGCGGAAACATTGGCCGCCGCAGAAACGGGGTCAGGTTCGGTTCGCCGTCGATACGGAAAGCGGCGGATTTCGCCCAGCTGATCAGCGGCGCTCCTTGGGCGCGCATCGCAGTGTGAACAGGGTGTAGCGGAACCCCGTATTCCAGTTCCCGATACGGCGTGACCGCAAAGGCATAGACGGCAAGGCGATATTCCCCCACTTCCATCGCGTCGCAGAGCGTCAGATGGCAGCCGGCTATCCTTCCATTCCATTCGAATTCGCGCGCGCCGTCGCCCACGATCTGGATCATCTCAGAGGACAGTCGGCCAGCGTGTCCGAGGTAGCGCCAATGTGTGCCCACCGGCGCGGTCCTTTCCACCGTAGCGGCAAGGCGGAGTGGCTCTGTCAGATTGCGCCAGCTGATCCGATAGCGCACGTTCCCACCTTTCCCGATCAGGCTGGGACCCAAATGTTCGATGCAGACTGACGGCTGGGGACGGTCATCGCCACACCGAGTTTCCAACTCCGGGGGACGTTCGATGGCCTCCCGCTCGAGTTCGTCGCGCCGTCGCTGTTCTGCATTTTCGATACGGGCCTGCTGCTCCCGCGCACGCCGTGCCGGCGTTTCTGGGGCGCCACGACTATAGACCGCTTCCTCGGCTGCTGGTTGCCGGTGAACAGGCTGCACGTTGGCGTATGCCGTACCCGGTAAGAGCGCGCCGAGCGCAATGCACCGAATTGCGAGGCGGGGGACAATCATACGCAATAGCTCTCACATTTGCTGACCAAGGATATCGCGCATTGATTAGCGACTCGTGATCGCCGGCTGCAGGTTCTAGGCAGGCCGCGTGGCGCTACCCATTCACACCGTCCTCCCCGAGTTGCTCGCCGCCCTGCGCGCGCGGCCCAATGCGGTGCTTGTCGCTCCGCCCGGCGCGGGCAAGACCACCGCCGTCGCGCCGGCTCTGCGAGGGGAGTCGTGGTGCAGCGGCGAAATCCTGCTGCTCTCCCCCCGCCGCCTCGCGGCCCGCGCCGCCGCCGAGCGAATGGCGGACCTGGCGGGCGAGCCGGTCGGCCGCACTATCGGTTATGCCACGCGGCTCGACAGCAAACGCTCCGCCGCGACCCGGATCACCGTGCTCACCGAGGGCATTTTCCTGAAGCGTATCCAAAGCGATCCCGAGCTTGCCGGCGTCTCCGCTGTGCTGTTCGACGAGGTCCACGAGCGCAGCCTCGACAGCGATTTTGGCCTGGCGCTGGCACTCGACGGGCAGGCGGCATTGCGGCCGGATCTACGCATCCTCGCCATGTCCGCGACACTGGACGGCGCGCGCTTCTCGGCGCTGATGGGCGATGCGCCGGTGATCGCCAGCGAAGGCCGCTCCCATCCAATCACCCTCATCCACCTCGGCCGCGCCGCCGAGCAACGGATCGAGGACGGCATGGCCGCCGCGATCCGCCGCGCGCTGGCGGAGGGGGAGGGGAGCCTGCTCGCCTTTCTCCCCGGCGTCGCCGAGATCGAGCGGACCGCCGAGCGGCTGACGCTTCCGCCGGACACTGACCTCCACCGGCTGCACGGCAGTCTCGACCCCGCCGAGCAGCGCGCCGCCATCGCCGCCGCCCCGTCCGGCCGCCGCAAGGTGGTGCTCGCCACCTCGATCGCCGAGACCAGCCTCACGCTCGACGGTGTCCGCATCGTCGTCGATTCCGGCCTTGTCCGCCGCCCGCGCTACGACCGCGCCGCCGGCCTCACCCGTCTGGTCACCGAACGCGCCAGCCAGGCCGCCGTCGCCCAGCGCGCCGGCCGCGCCGGGCGGCAGGGGGCGGGCCGCGTCTACCGGCTGTGGGAGGAAGCGGGGACGGCGTCATTGCCCCGCTTCGATCCGCCCGAAATCCTGGAGGCTGATCTCACGCCTTTGCTGCTCGATTGCCTGCTCTGGGGCGTCGCCGATCCGCGCGCGCTGAACTGGCTCGATCCGCCTTCCGCCGCCGCCCTCGAAGAAGCTCGCAAGCGTTTGGCCGCGCTCGAAGCGATCGATGCGGACGGCCGCCCGACCGCGCACGGCCGGGCGATTGCCGATCTGCCGTTGACGCCGCGCCTTGCCCACATGCTGGTCATCGCCGGCGAGCGCGGCTTCGGCGCGCTGGCGGCAGAGGTCGCGGTTTTGCTGTCGGAGCGCGGGTTGGGGGGCAGCGATGCCGACCTTGAAACCCGCCTCCGCCGCTGGCGTGGCGAACGCGGGAAGCGAGCCGAGGCGGCGCGGGGTCTTGCCAGGCGCTGGCGCCAGCTCGCGGGCGGCACGGCGGGGGAGGGTGGCAGCGTCGGCGAATGTGTCGCGCTCGCTTTCCCGGATCGGCTTTCGAAGCGTCGCGATGCGAGCGGCGCGGACTGGCTCAGCGCGGGCGGCCGGGGCTTCCGGCTCGATCCGGCCGCGCCGTTGGCGCGCGCCGAGTGGCTGGCGGTGGCCGAGGCGTCCGGTGCGGCGGGCGGTGCTCGCATCCTCTCCGCCGCGCCGATCGACCGCGAGACCGTGGAAACGATGTTCGCCGGCCGCATCGAAAGCGGCACCCAGGTCTTGTTCGACCCCGCGACCGGCGGCGTGCGCGCCAGCCATGGCCGAAGGCTCGGCGCGATCCTGTTGTCGGGCGGGCAGGACAGCCGCGCCGATCCGGCGGCGATCGAAGCTGCCTTACTTGATGGCGTGAAGAAGCATGGCCTCGCGCTTCTGCCCTGGAGCCGCGACGCGCAGGCGCTGCGCCGCCGTGCAGCCTTCGCCCGCGCCGACGATCCGGACATCCCGGACCTTTCGGACGATGCGTTGATCGCCCAAGCCGATGCCTGGCTGTCCGGCCTCCTGCTTGGAAAGCGCCGCCTGTCGGACGTCGCGCCGGCCGCGCTGACCGGCGCGCTCGAGACTGTGCTCGGCTGGGACGGCAAACAGCGCGTCGAGCGCCGTGCGCCGGCAAGCTTCGCCACGCCCGCCGGCAGCAGCCATGCGATCGATTATGAAGCGGACGCTGGTCCGACCGTCGCCGTCCGTGTGCAGGCTCTGTTCGGTCTGGCGGAGCATCCCCGCGTGGGCGGCGTACCACTGATCCTCGCGCTCACGTCCCCGGCCAGTCGTCCGATCCAGACCACCGCCGACCTGCCCGGCTTCTGGAAGGGCAGCTGGCACATGGTCGCGAAGGAGATGCGGGGCCGTTATCCCAAACATTCCTGGCCGGACGATCCCGCTGCGGCCCACCCCACGCTCCGGACCAAGCGCGCGACCGCCAGATGACCGGATGCGAACGCTTTTCTGTCCGCTACCGGACAGACAAGCGTCAATCGCGGGCCTTCACATTCAAAATTATCAATAGCTTAGGTGTCTGGCATACTTAATGCACCAATACAGGCACGGGCATTGATTGCCCGTTCTGTTTGTCCTTTTCGGGAGTGTGCATCATGATCAATCTCGCCCGCGCGCGCATCGTTCAGGCTGGCGCCGTCGCCGCCGCCGCGCTTCTCGCCGCTACTGCTGCCGCGCCGTTGCAGGCTGCGTCGGCCGATCAGCGGCCAGCCGCGGAGGCCCCCGCGAGCGCCAATTCGGAGCGTCGCATCTGCGCTATGGTCGATCTGCCAAGCTCCCGCATGCCGCGCCGCGTTTGCCGGACGCAGGCAGAATGGAATCGTGCCGGCGGCGTTCCCGCCGCGAACGACTGACTTTGGTCCGGGCCGGCCCCCGCTCGGTTCGGAACGACCTGCGCCCCGGCCCTCCCCATCGGCCGGGGCGTCTTTCTCTTGTTGGACGTTCTTATAGTGTCGGCACGCTTCCGGCGTGGATCATCTCCGGCTCGCCATTGCATTGCGCCGTGGGCGCCCTTTGATCGGCGAGCCGCTGTGCGACCGCATTCGCCTCGGGCACGTTGCCGTCGATCCAGGCGATGGTGCAGCCGGGTCGGCCCGGCGCGCCGACGGTCGCGATGCCCAGCGCCGATGCGCTCCACTCCGTCTGCTCGTTCGTCGCCAGCCGCAGCCGGAAGATCATGGCGAACGGGCGGCCATCGCGCAGCCGCCATTCGACCCGCGTCGGATTTTCGTTGAATGGCGGCAGCGTCTGGAAATTCTGGTTATCGACACCCGCATCGACATCGTAGCGCAGATCGCCCGACGAGATGAAGATCGGCACATCGCCATGGCCCGGGCAACGCCAGGACGCGCTGTCATGCTCCGGATCGGAACTCAAGGACTCGCACCGGGCGAGATCGATATCGGTATAGGCACTGGTGACGCCGCTGGCGGCCGGTGCCGCTTCGGCGGCTGGCGCGGCCGCGGCATTCGCTGCCGCAGGTGCCTGCGCGTTCGCACCCGCCTGGTTGTTGCCCGATTTCGCGCCGCCGCAGGCCGCGAGCAATGCCGTACCTGTGGCGAGCGCCACGATAAGTCTCGTGTTCATGAAATTCCCTCCCTCGAAGGTGGGAAGGTTAACCTGCTTTAGGGCGGGCTGGAAGCCGTCCGTTATGTCAGGCGCTGAGGCGTGCCTGCAGCCCGTGGACGAGTTCGGTGGCGCGGTCGAACGCCATCGGGCGGCCGAACAGATAACCCTGAATCTGGTGGACACCCAGGTCGCGCATGCGGGTGAAATCGTCGGCGGTCTCGACGCCTTCCGCCGTGACCGTCATGCGGAAGTTCTTCGCCAGCTGCACGATTGACTGGATGATCGCCACGGCCTCGCGATTGTCGGCGGCCTCGCGCACGAAGCTGCCGTCGATCTTCAATTTGTGGAAGACCGCCTTGTTCAGATAGCCGAGCGAGGAATAGCCCGTTCCGAAATCGTCGAGCGCGATGCCGACGCCGATCGCGCGCAGCCGCTTCAGCACGTCGAGCGTGTGCGCATTCTCGCCCAGGAAGATCGACTCGGTCACTTCCAGCTCGAGCCGGTCGGCCTGCAATTTGTGCCGGGCCAGCGCCTCGCTGACCGTGTTCGGCAGGGCCGGGAAGACCAGTTGCTTGGCCGACACGTTGACCGCGACGCTGATATGGGCCGGCCAGACCGCGGCGGCGCGGCACGCTTCCTCGATCACCCAATCGCCCAATTCCATGATCAGGCCGGTTTCCTCGGCCAGCGGAATGAATTCCAGCGGCGAGACCATGCCCCGGGTCGGATGCTGCCAGCGGATCAAAGCTTCGAAGCCGAGCAAGGTCTGGTCGGCCGCGCTGATCAGCGGCTGATACATCAGACGGAACTGGCCAGCGGCAATACCGGCGCGCAGATCCTGCTCGATCCGCAGCCGATCCTCGGCCACGCTCGCCATGTCGGCGTTGAAGAAGCAGCACTGACCACGGCCCTGTGCCTTGGCCTGGTACAGAGCGAGGTCGGCTTTCTGGATGAGATCGTCGACGCTGTTGCCGTCGATCGGCCCATAGGCGCAGCCGATCGACATGCCGATGCGGATTTCGGCCTTGTCGACCAGATAGGGCTTGGCGATCGCGGCGATGATCCGGCGGGCGAGTTCTTCGATGGTGCGGCGGCTCTGCGCATCGCGGATCACGACCGCGAATTCGTCGCCCCCCATCCGGCCGACTTCGCCGAGCGGGCCGACTTCCTGCACCAGCCGCTGCGACACGCTCTTCAGCACCGCGTCACCCTTCGGGTGGCCGAACGTGTCGTTGACCGGTTTGAAGCCGTCGAGATCGAGGAACATGATCGCGCACGGCACATTCATCGTCACGGCGTTGTCCAGCGCCTCGCCGAGCAACTGGCGGACCTTGCCGCGATTGGGCAGCCCCGACAGCACATCCATATGGGCGAGGTTGGTAAGGCGCTCCTGCGTCCGCCTGACTTCGGTGATGTCGGCGCCGACGCCGCGAAAGCCCTGGAACTGGCCGGTCATGTCGATCACCGGATCCCCCGACAGGCTGATCCAGCGGGTGCCGCGGCGCGTCCGGAATTCCATTTCGAGATTGGTGAACGGCTCCCGGGCGAGCAAGGCGCGGCCCAGATCGGAATTGCCGCCCAGCGTCGCCGGCAGCGAATGGCCGACGACCTGGGCCGGCGAACGCCCGATCATCCCCGTCATTCGCGAGGAGATGTAGACGACGCGATTCTCCGCATCGACCTGCCACAGCCAGCCAACACCGCGATGCTCATATTCCTTCAGCAGCAGCCGGATCGACTCGGCGGCGGCCTGTGTCTTCGCGATCGTCTTCAGGAGCGAAAACAGCCATTGCGTAAGCCGCGTCACACCGAAAATGCCGATCGCGGCGAGCAGGACGAAGGTCGTGCCGAGCTTGAAGTCGAAGCGGTAGGCCCCGAAGCCGTAGCCGATGCAGAAGGCGGTGGTGAGTGTGGCGATCCAGGCGATGGCCGCAGCGGGCACGGCGGCCAGTGCCAGCGAAGCGACGATCATACCGCCGATCGCGCCGCAGATCACGAACTGCACCTCGGGCGATTGGGTCGCAAAGGCGTAGGTCGGCAGGGATGCCCAGATCAAAGCCAGTCCCATCGCCTCGCCGATGGCGATGGCGAAGGAGGCTGGCGTGGCGGTACGGCTGGAGCCGACCGCTGCGGCGACCATGACCCGGCGGCAGGAGACCCAGTTGACGAACAGGACGGCCGACATCCAGCCGACGATCAGGCCGAGATCGACGGAGCCGAACATCCCCCAGGCGCACAAAGCGGCGGCGGCGACGGCGGAGATGGCGAAATAGGGCGCGAACATCGCGCGAGCCTGCACCTGGCCATTGTGCAGATGCGCGTCGCGCAGCCGTTCGCTGCCCGAGTCGGACAGCGTCGGCTCGACCGAGTCGAGCGGCTGGCTGTCCTGCCGGTCGGCATCCTGGGAAACGGGCGCGTGGTACATCGGCATCCTGGCCTGGGAACGAAGGTTTGCCTTTGCCGCAAAGACTTTGATGGATGGTTAAACCCGCGCTTCTCATTGCAAATTTGGCGACAAGGGGAACTCGTCGCAAAATCCGGGATTGGGGGTCCTAAGCGGGGGCGGGTTTCGCTATGATCGCCCGCAAGCGTGCCCGTTCGAGGAGGAAAAAATGGTTCGTTTCGCGCCCCTGATGCTGTTGTCCGTGGCGGTGGCCGGTTGCTCGACCATGGTGCCGCGCACCGCCAACCTCAGCCCGGAAGGGCAGACGCTGCAGGTCGTGGCCGCGAACGGGTCCGAAAGCCGGATGCAGTTCCGCTCCAATGGCGAGGTCGTCGCGGCCTTCGGCGAGCGCTCGATCACCGGGCAGTGGAATATGCAGCAGGAGGGCCTGTGCTTCCGCTGGGGTCAGGCGCCGGTCGAATGCTGGCCCTACACCCGCAATTTCGAGCGCGGCCGCACCGTCACGGTCACCAGCACGCGTGGCAATGTTGTGCGGGTGACGCGGCTCTAGGGCCTCCTTTCCGGCTGGAACATTGTCAGCAGGCCGAGTCGATAGGCGTCGGTGATGTTGGCGGCATGGGTGCCGTTTTCGATCGTTTGAAAGCGTAGGGTCCATGGCCGATCCTCGCGATCACGCCAGCTCTCCCACCAGCGCAGCACGTCCCCGCGATACGGCTGCCGGTCGCGTGAGCCGCTGGTGACGATCAGGTGGAGGTCCCGCCGGGTTGCCACCGCTGGGTTGCCGAACCAGTTCTGGCCATCGCCCGAGAATGACGGGTTGCTGGCGATCCGGCCCCAGAACAGGTCCGGATCGGCGAAGGCGGAATGAAGGATGAAA
Organism: Sphingomonadales bacterium UBA2369; assembly: GCA_002344055.1. Lineage (GTDB taxonomy): Bacteria > Pseudomonadota > Alphaproteobacteria > Sphingomonadales > Sphingomonadaceae > Allosphingosinicella. The sequence goes on along the minus strand of DDTH01000017.1, from coordinate 153,494 downwards.
GCGCCAGCGCGCGACTGGCCGACCAGGATGCGGCGGGCCGGATCGCCCCGATAGCGCCGCTCCACCTCGGGCAGAATCCGCTCCTTCAGGAATGCGTGAAAGGCCGGAGCGCCGGCGTCAGCGGCGGCCACGCCCGGCGCGGGACTCGTGAAGTCGAGGCCGCGGCGGTTCGTCGCGGGATCAAAGCCACCATAGGCGATGCCCACGACGATCGCTTCGGGCAGGCCCTCGTCATAGGTCAGGAACAGATGGCTCGCACCGAGGATCGGGAAGAGCGAGTCGCCATCGAGCAGATAGATGACCGGATAGCGGCCGTTCGGGTGCTGGCCATAGTCGGCGGGCAGGCGGACATAGATGTGGAAGCCGCGATTCTGCTCCGGCCAGGGCAAATGAAAATAGTCGCCGGCAAGGGCGGGGAGATGATCCAGCGGGATCGGCGCTCGCTCGACTTGCGCGGCGGCCGGGACGGACCCGGCCGCCAGCAGCAGAGCAAGCGCGGCGCCTCTCACCGCGCCCTTACGACCGCGTCCACGCTGCCGGTCGTGACCGAATGGTAGCTGGCACGGGTGCGGTCGTAGATGCGCGTCGCGATCGGGCGGCCCCAATCGCCCTGCGCCCAGAGCGTCTGGAACAATGGCAGCACGAACTTGCGGCGGCCGATCTCGGCCAGGAAACGCTCCGCGACCGGAACGGCCGGCTCGTAGCGATTGGCCAAAGCCAGGTTCAGCCAGGCGAAGAGCACCTCATTATTGCCGGCGGTGGACAGGCTCAGCGCCTGATCGAGCGAGGCGAGCCGCTCGCGCGGCAGGCTGCGGGGCAGGCGGTTGAGGTAGCGAAGCTTCTCTGCCGTGGTCCAGCGGCCCCAGGTCGCGGCATCGACATTGCCGCTCTGGCCGACCGCCGCATCCACTTCGGCGAAGGCGGCCGGATCGGGCCGCGCCACATTGTCGGGCAGGCCCGGCTCATAGACCCAGCGGTCGAGCTGCAACTGCTGCTCCAGACCTGAATCGCCACGGATCAGGTGCTCGCGCAGGTCGGCGAGGAAGCGGACCGAGGTCATCGGCTGGAAGGCATGGCGGTCGAAATAGGCGCGCAGATAAGCGTCCCAGCGCTCGCGGCCGACGAGGCGCTCCAGCGTCCGCAGGAAGATGGCGCCCTTGTCGTAGACGATGCCGGAAACGCCGCCTTCCGGCGTGGCCTCCGCCGCCGCGAGGTTCAGCCGCGTCCGCGGCGAAGTCGCGCCCGTTTCGGTCAGCGCGTCCTGCATGTCGTCGAAGCTGAGCGCGGCTTCCTGCTGCGCCCGGCGTTCGCCGTAAATCGCCTCCATGATGCGGTTTTCGAAATAGGAGGTGAAACCTTCGTTCAGCCAGCTGTCGGCCCAGGTCGCGTTGGTGACGAGATTGCCCGACCAGCTGTGCGCCAGTTCGTGCGCGACGAGGTTCACCAGGCTCTTGTCCCCGGCGATGAAAGTGGGGGTCAGAAAGGTGAGGGTGGGATTTTCCATGCCGCCATACGGGAAGCTGGGCGGCAGCACGATCACGTCGAAGCGGCCCCAGCGATAGGGGCCGTAAAGCTGCTCGGCGGCCTCGACCATGCGCTCGGTATCGGCCAGCTCGGCGGCGGCGCGGTCCATCATTTCCCGTTCGGTCCACACGCCGGTGCGCGGTCCCAGCTCGCGGAACTCGATGTCGCCGGCCGCGATCGCGATCAGATAGGGCGCGACCGGCATGTTCATGCGGAAACGGAAAGCCTTGCGGCCATTTTCGGCCGCTTCGCCCTCGGGCGTCAGCCGGTCGCCGGACATGACGACCTTCATCGCTTCCGGTGCGGTGACGCGGGCTTCCCAGGTCTGGCGGATGCCGGGGCTGTCCTGCGTCGGGATCCAGGTGCGGTTCAGCGTCGGCTGGCCTTGGCTGAGCAGATAGGGATGGCGCTTGCCGGCGGTCTGCTCCGGCGTCAGCCATTGCAGCGCCGCCGCGTCCGGGCCGCTGCGATAGCGGATCGCGATCTTGCGAGCGCCATTCAGCTGGATGGTGACGGGCGCCCCTTTGGCCTCGTCCGCCGCGCCGACCGCATATTGCAGGGCTGCACCGCCATCGGCGTTCGTGACCGCCTCGATTTCCAGCCCCTTGCTGTCGAGGATGATCTCCTGCGCGCCATCGGCGGCCTGGATGTCGAGCGTGGCGGTGCCGGAGACGCGCTTGCCTTCGAAGTCGAGGCCGAGATCCAGCGCGACATGGGTGACGCGGGCGATTTCGGGACGGGCATAAGTATGCGGATCGCGGGCATCCTCGCCGGTCAGGATCGGGGCGACCATGCGCTCGGCCTGCGCATTGCCGGCGTCGGCGGCGCTGTTGTTCGTGGCGGACGGGGCGCAGGCGGCGGCCGTGAGGCACAAGGCGGCGGCGAGGATACGCATGACAATCTCCAGACTATTCATTCATTCGCCCTCCCTGAGCTTGTCGAAGGGCTGTCTTTCCTGATCGCCGCGCCAAGAGAAGGGCAGGCCTTCGACAAGCTCAGGCAGGGCGGGTTGTTTGTGTAACCGCTGCTTAGCCTCCCGGAGCCGTACTGGGAACCGCCAGGTGCCGCGGCAGGGTCGGCTCCGACAGGATGCGGCGCATCGCGTCCCAGCGGGCGCGGCCCTCCGGGAAGCGCTCCAGCCAGCGCCGCGCCATGTCCTTGCCGAGGCCGTAATTGATCACATAGCTGCGATACTGGTCGGTAAAGGCGATGGTCTGACGGGCGCGGTCGGGGCCGACCAATTGGTAACGCTGGGTCAGTTCGATCGCTTGCTCGCGGGTGATGCGGCCTTCCAGATAGTCGCGGGCGATGGTGAAGCGGGCGCCGGTCAGCGCCTCCAGCGCCTCCTGCAGTTCCGAATAGCGCGCCGCCTCCCGCGGGGCGAGGCCGGCGAGCGGCATCAGCACGTCGCGTTCGAAGGCGCGCTTTTCCTCGTGAGGGAAAGCCAGGTCGATACCGTAATTGGCCGTCCCCTCGGCGATGAAGCTTTGCGGCGAAAAGAGCGGGTAGAGACTGTATTCGACCCAGCCGCGCCCGCGCATCAGGTCGCGTTCCAGCAGCGCATTGTAGGCGTGGTGGCCGGGATAGCCTTCGTGGCAGCCCAGATCGACGGCGCGGGAGAGGCGCACGGGCAGATCGGTGTTGATCTGGATGAGGCTGCGATAATTGCCCTGATAATAATTGTAGCCGGACCAGCTTTTGCCGGTGACGAATTCGAGCGTGAAGGCCTCACCTTCCGGCATTTCCATGTGCGCCACGGTGCGCCGGCGGCATTCGGCGATGGCGGCGCGCATGACGGCGTCGAGCCGGTCGTTCGGGATGACGAAAGTGTTCTGGAAGGCATCGACGCGGCTTGCGAGCGGGCCGTTGCCGGGGGCGAGCCGCTCGATCTCGGCGAGGATCGGGTCGTAATGCGACAGCGGCTTGATGTCGGGATCGACGCCGAACAGCCCGCGCGCTTCCTCGGCGAAGCTCAGCCGCTCGCCGGAAATCATGCGCAGGCGCGTGTGGGCGGCGGTCAGCTGAGCGTCCAGGAACTCGCGGCGGCGGAGCTGGAGCGGGTCGGACTCGCGCGGCAAGGCGGCGAGGCGGGCCTTCAGCGCGGTCGCGGCGTCGCGCAATTCGGCCACCGGGCGCGGCGCGGCCTCGGCCTGCTGCTTCCATTCGGCCGGGCCGTAATAGGCATCGACATATCCCGCCTCATGCTTTTCGGCCTCGAGGCTCATGCGGACATAGGCTTCGGCCACCGCGTCGATCGAATCGGTGTGGTTCGAAATGGTCGCGCAACCGGTCAGCAGCGCCGCGAGCAGAGTCACGAATGTCACGAATGTCACATGGAATCGCGGGGGGTTTCGTGACTTTCCGGCGGTGGAGGGGAGGGGCAGCGAAAGAGCAGAGACCGTCATGCCCGCAGGATGACAGGTCCGGCCCGTGTAGGAAAGTCGATCAGAAGCCCGAAAGGAAATGGGCAACGTTGGTGCCGAGCGCCTCCGCCGCATAGCCGCCTTCCATCACCACGATCGTCGGCAGCTCCAGCCCGGCAATGTCGCGGGCGAGGGTGCGATAGTCGCGCGTTTCCAGCGTGAAGTGCGAAATGGGATCGTCGATGAAGGTGTCGGCGCCGTAGGAGCAGACCAGCACGTCCGGCCTGAACTCGGCGATTCTGTCCAGCGCCTGCTCCATCGCGCGGCGGTAGGGATCGATGCCGGTGCCCTGGGGGAGCGGGAGGTTCAGGGTCGCGCCCTTGCCCGCGCCTTCGCCAGTCTCGTCGGCATGGCCCCAGTAGAAGGGATAATCGGTCGCCGGATCGGCGTGTAGAGACGTGAACAGCACGTCGCCGCGGGAGTAGAAAATGTCCTGCGTGCCGTTGCCGTGATGATAGTCGATGTCGAGGATGGCGACGCGCTTGCCGGCGGCGACCGCCGCCTCGGCGGCGATGGCCGAATTGTTCAAATAGCAATAGCCGCCGAGATAGGCGGCACCGGCATGATGCCCCGGCGGGCGGCAAAGCGCGAAGGCGAGGCTTTCGCCGGCCAGCACGGCCTCGGCGGCATTCGCGGCGCTCTGGGCGGACCAGTAAGCGCCGTTCCAGGTTCCGGGGCCGATCGGCGTGCTTGCGTCGATGCTGTACTGGCCGAGCAGGGCATCCACGCGCAGCAGGTTGAGCGGGCGGCGCTTCACCGGCCAGACATAGCCCAGCGCATCGCCGGAGCGGCCCGCGCCCTCCCAGCGCTCGTGCGCGCTTTTCAGGAATGCGAGATAATCAGCGCTGTGGACACGCAGCAACGGCGCGTCGCCAAAGTCCTTCGGCGGCTCGGTCTGCCCGACCGCGTCGAGGATCGCGCGGGCGCGGCCGGGATGCTCGGCATAAGGCACCCAGCCGCCATTATGCCATTCCTGCGTCGGCGCGTGCGCGAGCTGATGGGGATCGAAGAAGAGACGCATCCGGCGCATGATGGCACGGCGCGGCGCGGCGTGGAAGATTTGGTTTCGTGCCGGAAAGAACCCGGCCCGGAGGCAGCTTCTAGTTCGCGCGCGTCACGCGGTAATCGATCCGGATCCGCACCCAGGCGCCGACCAGATATTGGCCGCCGCGCCGGGGCGGGCGGACCTGAAACTCCCAGGCGGCGGCGAGGATGGCGCGGTTGATCTGCGAGCCGGGGGTTTCGTCGAGCGGGACGCAATCGACCACGCGGTAATTGGGCGCGGTGCGGCAGGCGATCAGGCCCCAGCCGGGGCTGTTGGCGGTAGAGAGATAGTCGCTGAGCTCGCCGGGGCGCGGCTCGCGGTGCCAGGCGGCGGCGTAGAGCGGCTCGCCATTGGGCGCGCGGCCCACCACCGCGCTGTCGCGCATGGCGGGGGAACCGCCGAGGTCCGGCGGGCCATAGACTCGCGCGGTCGATGGCGCGGGCCGGGGCGCAGTGCGTGGAGCGCTGGGGGATGATGGCAAGGTGAAGGGCGCCGGCAGGATGATGGGCGGCGCCGGCGCCGGGTTCGGTTGAGCCGGTTGGACGGGCGCGGTTTCGGCGGGCTGGAGGGCGCGCGGTTCCTGCGGCGTGGGGCGGGGCAGGGGCTGATCCCGCGGGCGGTCGGCGGGCTGCGGCTGCTCGCCGGGATCGGGGGTTTCCTGCTCGGCCTCGACCGGCGTGAGGTTTGTGACGGTGACGACCTCTTTCTCCTCCGGTTCCGGCTTCTTCACGGCGCTGAAGGTCAGCAGCAGCAGGATCAGCAGCGTCTCGATCAGCAGTGCCAGGCCGATCGCAAGCGCGCGGCGCCCGGCCCCGGAGCGGAGCCATTCTGCGGTCGTGCTGGCGGGAGCGGGAGTGGGCTGGAGCAAACTGCGCGTCGTCGGGGTTCGCCCGCGGATCAGATGCCGGGCCGTCGCGACGAGCGATAGGCGCGGCCGCCGCGCGCGACAAGGCGCCCGGCCGGTCGCCTCAGATCAGCAGGTCCAACGTGGGCAGCGCGTGCAGTTCGTGGAGGCTCTCGCGCAGCAGGGGCAACACGGGCGCATCGTCGAGCTTGAGTCTTTCCGCCGCTGGTGCGAGTCCGAGGAAGTCGGTGCGGGTCAGGGTGTGGCCGCCCGTCAATGTCACTTCGATCGCGAAGTCGGCGATGCCGTCGCCATTGCTGTCGCCCTCGACCAGCGCGATGGCACCGGTCTGCGTGATCCGCAGCTGGCCGGCGGCGGTAAAGGCCGCACCGCTGGAGATCAGCTGAAATTGCTGCATGCCACCGGCGATGCTGTTCGCGTCGAGCGCCGAGAGGTCGATGAGATCGCCAGCGGCAAAGTCCATGATCCGGTCCCGCGCCGCGGCGGTCGAGTCCGACAGCGCGCGGTAGATGAACAGGTCGCTCCCGGCACCGCCGCGCAGCACGTCGCCGCCGCCGCGGCCCTCGATCCGGTCGGCGCCCGCGCCACCCCAGACTTCGTCGGCCAGCTGGCTGCCGATGATCGTGTCGGCACCCGCGCCGCTAAAGATACGGAAGCTGCCGTCCAGTTCGGCCGAACCGTCGAAGGTCAATATCTCGGCGGCGCGCAGGGCGGTGGCCGAGATGACCATAGACTGGCCCGCCGCCACATTATTGTCGTGGGTGGTGAGCGTGTAGCTGAAATTCTGCACGGCCAGCGCGCCGTCGAAGCGGGCATCGCTGGCGCTCAAAAGGACGATGAACTCGATGCCCGCCAGCTGGTTCGCGCCAAGCGTCAGCGCGTTCGCACCGGCATAATCGCCCTGCAGGCCGAGCTGATCGCTGCCGCCCTGGCCGTCCACCCGATCGCCGGCGTTGAAGCGGCCGGTGCCGAAGTAGAAGCCGTCGTCGCGCTGTCCCCCGGTGATCGTGTCGGTCCCCCGGCCGCCATAGGTCAGGAAACTGCCATTGGTCTCCGCCGCGCCGTTCAGGGTGAAATTCTCGCCCGCCCGGAGAGTGTTCGCCTGGAAGATCAGCATCTGGCCCGCCGCGACGTTCGCATCGACGGTCGTGATGTTGTAGCTGAGATCAGTACCGGTTGCGCCGCCGAAGCGGTTGTCGTTGCCCGCAAGCAGGACGATCATTTCCACATTGACGGTGGAATTCGCGCCCAAAGTCAGCGCCGCATAATTGCCCTGCAGGCCGATCTGGTCGGTGCCGCTGCCGCCGTCGACGGAATCGCCGCCGCCGAACGCGCCGCCGAAATAGAAGCCGTCATCGCCATTGCCCCCGCGGGCATCGTCGTTGCCGCCCTGCTGGAGCAGCAGCAGGTCATCGCCATCGCCGCCGTCGACAAGGTCGTTGCCGGGCGTGCCTGTCAGCGTATCCGGTCCGGGGGTGCCGGTGATCGGCGGCGGCGTGTCATTGAGCGCGAAGCGGCGAACGAAGATGCCGCCTGAATCGCCGATGCCCGCGCCTTCCCACATGAAGACGAGCGTGCCGTCCGCCTGTTGGGCGATGCTGTCGATCGTCATGTTCGACAGCGATTGCCGGCCGGCCGCTGCCGCATTCACTTGGAATTCCGAGCCCACCCGCAGGCCCGCGGCATCGAAGACCTGGGCAACGATCTCGCTGTCATTACCGGTCCCGGCGTCCGACACCCAGGCGGCAACGAAGCCGCCGCCGTCGAGCGCATAGACCGCCGGCAGATTCTGCGTGCCGGCGGTCGTACTGTTCACGCGGAATTCGGTGCCGCCCGTGCCTGCGGCATCGTAGCGCCGGGCGAAAATATCGCCGTCTCTGGTCCACAGGATGACGAAGCCGCCACCGTCGAGCGCGGCCACCACGGGCGAAGTCGTGATCCCGCTGGCAGGGACGCGGAATTCGGCGCCGACGATGGCACCGGCGGCGTCCAGCCGGACCGCCCACACCTCGGCATTGCCATTCACGTTCGTGCGTTGCCAGGTGGCGACATAGCCGCCGCCCTCGAGCTGCTCGATCGCCGGGAAGCGGTCGGTGCGCGGACTTCCCGAGACGGTTAAGGCCGCGCCGGTGGCCGCGCCATTATCGTCGTGGAAGCGGGCCAATATGTCCGCGCCGTTCGACCAGATCGCCACAAAGCCGCCAGCCTCGCGCGCGGTCAAATGGATGCTGCCGGCGAAGTTTGTGCTGGTGCCGACAGTAACCACCGCGCCGACCGGGGCGCCGGTGGCGTCATAGGTCCGCACAAACAGGGTATCGGGCGAGGTCGGCGTTTCCGCCCACAGGATCGCAAAGCCACCATTGGCGAGCGCGGTCACCGCCGAGATGGAATAGCTGCCGGTGCTGATCTGGAATTCATTGCCGAGCGGGGTGCCGTCGGCGGCGAAGACCCGGGCCATGGCGTGGAAGTTCGAGCCGACGGTCACGCCCCAGCTGGCGACGAAGCCACCGCCTTCCAAAGCGGTGATCGACGCGTCATCCTGCACCTGAGAAGCGGACTGATTGGCGAGGATGTCAGGACCCAGTGCCTGCGGCGTGCGGCCGTCGAGTATCGTCACCGTGGCGGTGTCCGTGCCGCCGGGGCCAGTGATCGTGTAGGTGAAACTGTCCGAGCCGTTGAAACCGGCGCCGGGCGTGTAGGTGATCGTGCCGTTCGGGTTGATCACGACGCTGCCTGTAGAGGCGGCTCCCACTGCGGTCACGGTCGCCGCATTGTCGCGCTCGAAATCGTTGGCCAGCACATTGATGGTCACTGGCTGGCCTGGCAGGGTCGAGACGCTGTCGTCGCTGGCATCGGGGGCGACGGTGGCGAGATCCTCGGGCGAGAAACGGCGCGTGTAGATGCCCTCAGCATCGCCTTCGCCATTGCCGGACCAGGTGAAGACGATCGTGCCGTCGGCCAGTTGGACGACCGCCTCGGCCCCGGTGCCGTCGAAGCGCTGATTGCCGGCGACCGTCTCGTTGACCCGGAAGGCGCCGCCGTCAGCGACCCCGGCCGCATCGTAGACCTGCGCGAAGATGCCGTTGCCGTCGCCGTCATTGCCCTGCCAGGCGATCAGGAAGCCGCCGCCCGCGAGCGCGAGGGTCGAGGGCTGGACCTGCGCACCGGCCGCGGCATTGACGGTGAAGGCCGCCCCGGCCGGCGCGCCACTGGCGTCGTAGCGGCGGGCGACGATGTCGGCTNNGATGTCGGCTCCGCCCGCCGCGCCTTCATCCTGCCAGGCGATGATGAAGCCGCCGTCGCCGAGCGTGGCGACGCTGGGATGGGAGAAGCCGGCCGTGCCCGCATTGACCGCGACGGCGCCGCCGAGCGCGGCCCCGGTCGCATCGAACAGCCGCATGAACACCTGGCTGGAGGTCGGGACGCCGACCGGCGCGCCGGGATAGGTTTCCTGCACCCAGACCGCGACGAAGCCGCCGCTCGGGAGCCGTGCGAGGTCGACATTGTCCTCGAAGGTCGCAGTCGAAACGTCGGTCAGGAAGCGGTTGGTGCCGACGACCGCGCCGGTATTGGTGCGCATGCTGAAGACGACGTCATTGCCCATGCTGTAGGCGAGGACATAGCCGCTCGCGAGCGCGAGGATGGCCGGATCGGGGAAGAATGTGCTCGGTGTCGCGACGACAAACTCGGCGGCAGCGACCGCACCGGCGGGGGTATAGACGCGGGTGACGATGTCCCGGTTGCCCTGGCCCCAAACCGCGGCGATGTTGCCGTTGGCCAGCACTGCGAACGAGGCATAATCATTGTCTGCGCTGGCCGGATTGCCGAACTCGATCGGCGGCGTCGTCGGCGTCCCGTCCGCGGCGTATATGCGGAAGAAGGTGGAAAAGCCGTTGCCCGTCACCTCGGTGCCTTCCGTCCAGCTGACCACATAGCGGCCGTCGGCGAAGTTGGTGATGCGGGCATTGAACGGATTTGAAATGGAAGGCGTGCTGACCAGCGTCTCGCCGCCGATGGCTTCGGCATGCGGAGTAGGATCGATGATCGGGTCCAGGCCATATTGCGGCTGATCTTTGATCTGCGCCCGCACGATATCGTTGTTCTTGCGTATCGACGACATCACCAACTCCCCCAGCGACCTTTTGCTTGGGTTCAGCGCGGAATTGGATGATTTCGGATCACGTATTTTATCGGCAGGCCCGGAAATAGTGATTTCGATTGAAAACACCACGACGCCGTTCTGGATTCTGTCTCCTGCCGATCGTTTTCCGGAAAAGCTGGGTGAACATTCTCGCGCCGGCCCGCCGCATTCTGAGAATTTAGACTCAATGTTATAATTACCACCAATGCGCGGGTGAACATTTCACGCGCCCGTCACATTGACGCCCCGAAAATCCTTGTGCGATGCAGCAAGCGGTGCGCTGCGGCGCACAAGGGGCCGGGCCGGGCGGCGCCGTGCAGGGGAGTGGCATGAAGCTGATCATCGCCATCATCAAGCCATACAAACTGGACGACGTCCGCGACGCGCTGGCCGCGGTCGGCGTCCAGGGTCTGACCGTCTCCGAGGTGAAGGGTTTCGGCCGCCAGAACGGCCACACCGAAATGTATCGCGGCGCGGAATATGCGATTTCGTTCGTGCCCAAGACCAAGATCGAGACGGTGGTGGCCGACGATCAGGTCGCGGCGGTGGTCGAGGCCATCGAGGCGAGCGCGCGCACAGGCGCGATCGGCGACGGCAAGATCTTCGTTGTCGATGCCCATCAGGCAATCCGCATCCGCACGGGCGAGCGCGACGAGGCGGCGCTTTGAATCACACGGGGGACTTATGAAGCCAGGCCGGGCATTGGGACGCGTCTCCGTCTTTTTCCTTTTCGGGCTTTGCTTGGCCGGACCGGCCGCCGCGCAGGATGCGGCGGAAACCACGCAAGCCGTCGCCGCAATGGTCGACAAGGGGGACACGGCCTGGATGATGGTGGCGACCCTGCTGGTGCTGCTGATGACCCTGCCCGGCCTTGCGCTTTTCTATGGCGGCCTCGTCCGCGCCAAGAACATGCTGTCGGTGATGACGCAGGTCGGCGCGGTCGCGGCGCTGGCGATGCTGGCCTGGATCGGCTGGGTCTATTCGCTCGCTTTCGGTCCCGACACGTCGGAAACACTCAAGCCGTTCATTGCCGGAACCGGCAAGCTCTTCCTGTCCGGGGTGATGCCGGACAGCATTGTCGCGACCTTCAGCGACGGGGTCGCGCTGCCGGAATATAGTTTCATCGCCTTCCAGATGACCTTTGCCGCCATCACCGTGGCGCTGATCGTCGGCGGTGTGGCGGAACGGCTGAAATTCGGTGCGATGATGATCTTCGCCCTGATCTGGCTGACCATCGTCTATGCCCCGATCGCGCACATGGTCTGGGCGGCGGGCGGCCTGTTCTTCGAAATGGGCGCGCTCGACTTCGCCGGCGGCACGGTGGTGCACATCAATGCGGGCGTATCGGCGCTGGTCGCCTGCCTGATCCTGGGGCCGCGCGTTGGCTTCCCGCGCGAGCCGATGCTGCCGCACAGTATGACGCTGACCATGGTCGGCACCGGCCTGCTGTGGGTCGGCTGGTTCGGCTTCAACGCGGGTTCGGCGCTCGAGGCGAATGCCTCGGCCGCGCTGGCGATGATCAACACCTTCGCGGCGACCGCGGCGGCGGGGCTGGCCTGGATGGCGGCGGAACGGTTGAGCGGTCACAAGCCGTCGGCGCTCGGTTTCTGTTCCGGCATCATCGCGGGGCTGGTGGCGGTGACTCCCGCGGCCGGCAATTCCGGGCCGCTCGGGGCGGTCGTGCTGGGCGCGATCGCTTCCCTGGTTTGTTATCTGGTGGTGACAAAGCTCAAGCCGCGCCTGCGCTACGACGATTCGCTCGACGCCTTCGGCATTCACGGCGTCGGCGGCATCATCGGTGCGATCGGTACGGCGATCGTCTATCAGCCGGGGCTGGGCGGGCCTGGCGACGGCTCGGTGCCGGTCGCGTCGCAGCTGCTGGTGCAGCTGGCGGCGGTCGGCGTGACGATCGTGTGGGCGGCCATCGGGACCGCCATCGCTTTGCTGATCGCCAAAGCGATCGTCGGGCTGCGGCCGGAGCGCGATGCCGAACTGGAGGGACTCGACATCACCGATCATGGCGAGCGCGCCTACAATTACTGACCGGCGGCTGCCGATTGGTGGCTTGGCCTGACGGCAGGATCGGCTAGCATCGCGGCGTGGACGCCGACACCGAATCTGACCTGACCCTGCCGGAGGGACCGGAGCGGCTCCAGCTCGATATCGACGGGTGGGAGGGGCCGCTCGATCTGCTGCTGACGCTCGCGCGGGCACAGAAAGTGGATCTGGCGAAGATTTCGATCCTGGCTTTGGTCGAGCAATATCTGGCTTACATCGCCGACGCGAAGAAATTGCGGCTGGAAGTGGCGGCCGATTATCTCGTGATGGCGGCCTGGCTGGCTTACCTCAAATCCTGCCTGTTGCTGCCGAAGGACCCGGAAGTCGATCCGAGTCCGGAGGAACTGGCACTGCGGCTGCAGCTTCGCCTGCAGCGGCTCGACGCGATGCGCGACGCCGGCGCTCGGCTGATGGGGCGGGACCGGATCGGGCGCGACGTCTTCCTGCGCGCGACGCCGGAGGGGCTGCCGCTGGTGAAATTGCGGCGCTGGGACGCGAGCCTGTACGACCTGATCGCCGCTTACGGGCAAATCCGGGCGCGGGGCGAGCCGGTCGTGCATATCGTGGCGCGGCGGGCGGTGATGACTTTGGATGAGGCGCTGGTGCGGCTGGAACGGCTGATCGGGGTGCAGCTGGAATGGGCGAGCCTGCAGAGTTTCCTGCCGCCGACGCTGGACGAGGGCTACCGCCGCTCTGCGCTGGCCTCGAGCTTCGTCGCGAGCCTGGAACTGGCGCGGATGGGCAAGGTCGCCTTGGCGCAGGAAGAGGCGTTCGCGCCTTTGATGGTGAGGAAGGCATGACCGAGCCGGACGACGTGATGCGCGCGGTGGAGGCGGTGTTGTTCGCTGCCGAGGAGCCGCTGAGCGAGGAGGATATTGCCGCGATCCTGGGCGGGGAGCTGGCGGTCGGGCAGGCGCTGGGGGCGCTGCACGAAAGCTATGCCGGGCGCGGAATCGAACTGGTCGAGCGGGGCGGGCGCTGGCATTTCCAGACGGCGGCGGACCTCGCTCCTTTGCTCAGGCGGGAGCGGGAGGAGACGCGCCGGTTGTCGCGCGCGGCGGTCGAGACGCTGGCGATCATCGCCTATCACGAGCCGGTCAGCCGCGCGGAGATCGAGGCGATCCGCGGCGTGCAGGTGGCGAAGGGGACGCTCGATGTGCTGCTGGAGGCGGGCTGGGTCCGGCCGGCGGGGCGACGCGAGGCGCCGGGGCGGCCACTCACCTATGCGACCACCGCGACCTTCCTCAGCCATTTCGGGCTGGCCAGCCGCCGCGATCTGCCGGGGATCGACGATCTGAAGGCCGCCGGGCTGCTCGATCCCATCGATCTGGCGCTGGAACAGGCCGCTTTGGGCGAGGCCGCTTCCGAACTGGAAACCGGGGACGAACGCGCCTAATTAAGGCCGCAAGGAGACAGTCTCATGGGTATGCATAGCATTTGGCACTGGCTGATCGTGCTGCTGGTCGTCGTTTTGCTGTTCGGGGCGGGCAGGATTTCGGGCGTGATGGGCGATCTCGGCAAGGGGCTGAAGAGCTTCAAGAAGGGCATGGCTGACGACGATGATGATGCGGCGGCGGCCGCCAAGCCGAAGGCGCGCGTCACGGACGAACGCTCGGCCGAGGAGCGCAGCGCCTCCGCCGTCGATCGCGACAAGGCGTAAGGGGGTTGGGAGCTTTGCTCCCGCCCATCAATCGTCACCCGGCATGACGCGCTAGGGGTTTTCGGCAGGAATGTTCGGGGTCGATTCCGGCGAATTCTTGATCATTCTGGTGGTCGCGGTCGTGGTGATCGGGCCGAAGGAATTGCCGCGCGTGATGCGCACGGTCGGTCAGTGGGTCGGCAAGGCGCGGGGCATGGCGAACCAGTTCCGCTCCGGCGTCGATCAGATGGTCCGCGACAGTGAGATTGCCGAGCTCGAGCAGAAATGGCGCGAGCAGAATGAGGCGATCATGAAGGCGCACCCGATGGCGCCGCAGGACAGCGACTGGGGCCTGCCGGAGCCGGTTGCGCCCGTTTCGCTGGACAAAGGCGAAATCGCGCCGCCCAACCTCGCCAAGTCGCCGACCACCAAAGCCTCGCTCACCAAGCCGTCGGCCGGCCTGCCGCCGCCGCTGAAGAAACGGCGTCCGGCCGCGCCGAAGCCGATCGCGCCATCCTATCCCACGCCGCGTGCGGAGGATGAGGCGTGAGCGACGCGAAAGAGCCCACCGCCGAGACGCTGGACGCGAGCCGGGCCCCTTTGCTCGATCACCTGATCGAGTTGCGCAAGAGATTGCTCTGGTCGGCGGTGGCGATGGTCATATCGTTCGGCGTCGCCTTCGCCTTCGTCGATCAGATCTTCACCGTGCTGGTCCAGCCGCTGCTGGAGGCGGGGCATGACCGGATGATCTTCACCGGCGTGATGGAGGCCTTCTTCACCCGGGTGAAGCTGGCTTTCTTCGCGGCGATCATGATCTCCTTCCCGGTGCTGGCGGCGCAGATCTGGCTGTTCATCGCGCCCGGGCTGTACAAGCAGGAGAAGCGCGCTTTCCTCCCCTTCCTGCTGGCGACGCCGGTGCTGTTCGCGCTGGGCGCGTGCCTGGCCTATTTCTTCGCTATTCCGGTCGCCTTGCATTTCCTGCTGAGCTTCGAGGGCGATCTGGGCGGAGTCATGCAGGAGGCGCTGCCCGCCGTTGGCAATTATCTCGATTTCATCACGAAGTTCCTGTTCGGCTTCGGCGTCTCCTTCCTGCTGCCGGTGCTGCTGATGCTGATCGAGCGGGCAGGTCTGGTGCGGCTGGAGCAATTGCAGAAGGGCCGGCGCTACGCGATCGTCGCGGCGTTCATCGTGGCGGCGGTGCTGACGCCACCGGATGTGATCTCCCAGCTCCTGCTCGCGGTGCCGCTCGTCTTCCTCTACGAAATCGCGCTGATCGGCATCCGCATCACAAGGCGGCGGCGCGCCAAGCGAGTGGCCGACGCGGCCTGATAGCCGGCAAGAAAAGGGCGCCGGTCCTCGCGGATGGCGCCCGTGCTTCAGCCGGTGTGGCAACTCAGTCCGCGGCGTCGGAAATGGTCTCGCCAGCGGACTGGATGTCGCGGCCCGCGCCGGCGATCGTGTTGCAGCCCGCAACGGCGAGACTGCCGGTCACGAGGAACAGGGCGAAAAACTTCCGGATCATCAATGGTCTCCTGAGACACGGCACGCCAAAGCGCGCGGGACAGGAGTCAAATGCCGCCCGCGCCGGGCGGTTCCACCTGGCGCGACGAAGCGCGAAGGCCTGCGCCGAAGCGAATATCTTCTGGACTCTGAAGGAAATTGAGCCCGGCGGCGCTACCGGGGGGGGGGAGGTTGGCGCGACCGGGCTCATGGTTCTGGATAGCGAGAGCGGGGGGGCAAAAGTTCGCTATCCGAGGTGCATAACGGCCCTCCCGGCACACGGTTCCGCGGCCACGAAACTTTTTTCTCACCTTCCCGCGCCGCGCCTCGCCAAATACGAAACCCAGGCGCCGCTGGCCGGTTGAGCATCCGCAGCCAGGAGCAAGAGCTATGAGCAAACCGCCCGAGACACCGCCCCATTCCGACATCGATGGCGTCCATCGCGACGGCACGGGTCCCGGCAAAAGGCTCGACCCGAAAGATGAGGATGCCGGCGATCTGGATCAGGCGCGCAAGCTGAGCGCCGGGCGGCCGGATCGAAGCGGCGAAAAAGCGCGCGACGACCGGACCGGCTAGGGTCCGCTCTAAACCTCTGCTGTCGATTCCCGGCCGATGATAGCGAGCGTGAGGCTGAAACGGCCTTCCTCCACATCCCGCTCCGGCGTCGAGCGAAGCTGGCGGGCGAGGCCGGTCATGATCCGCTCATAGCGCTCGCGGACATTGTCGCCGCAGGCCGCGTCGGGCTGCAGCGGGCCGGTTTCGATGGTCAGGCGGGCGCGTTCCTTTTCCTCCGCCTCGAGCGCGATCGAGACGGTATCGCCGCCGCACAGCATGGCGAATTCAACCGCCTCTGTGATCAGGAAGGCGACCGCGACGGCCGTGTCCTGCGTCGCATAGACCGGGTCCAGCGCCATGCGGATCTGGAATTTCGACGCACCTTCTGGCGAGGAGGCGCGCAGGCTCGCGCCCAGTTCAGAGATCAGGCCGCGCAGCGGGACGCCCGGCGTATGCTCCAGTTCCGCATAATGATTGCGGTGAACGACCGCGAGCGCATCGACGCGGCGCTGGATGGAGCCATAGGCGGCGGCGGCCTCCGCGCTCTCCGACCCGCGCGAATGGATGTTCAGCAGCGAGGCGACGACCTGCAGATTGTTCTTCACGCGGTGATGGACTTCGCGGACGAGCATGGTCTGGCGCTCGATCCCCGCCTCCAGATCGGCTTCATGCTGCGCGACGGTGCGGGTCACCTGATCGAAGGCATTGCCGAGGTCGGAGATTTCGCGTGCCGGACTGCGCAAGTTCGGCGCCTCGAAAACGGCTTCGCCCGGCCGGTAGGCGGTGATCGCCTTCTGCATTGCCGCGAGCGGACGCAGCAGCAGGCGATGAACGACCACCCAGCCGATGACCGCAGCGAACAGCCACAGCAGCATCGGCAGCAGGATCATCACCATATCGAACGTCGTCAGCGCCGCCGCCGCCGCGTGCAGCCGCAATTGCAGGCGCTCGCTCATCATCGAACTGGACAGCGACACTTCGCGGACGAACGGGCCTTCCGCAAATTCGTCGAACAGGCTGATCGTGTGGCCGTTGCCGGTGAGATCGATCTGCAGCGGCATTGGCGGGTTGCTGGGGCGGGCAAGCGTGCGGAGCATCTGCGCCGACATCAGCACTTCGCCCTGGGCGGAGCCGGCGGAATCGAACAGTAGGAAACGCAGCGCCCCCTGATCGCCCTCGACCGTAACGGCGCTCAACAAGCCGCTTGGCGGGAGCAGCGGCAGGGCGCTCGGCTGGAATCCCGTTGTGGAACAGACCAGCCGCTTGCCCGGCGCATAAAGCGCGAAGCTGATTTCGGCGCCATGCTCGTCGCTCAATTGCTCGGCCGCCCGCTGGCAGGCGCCCTGCGCGGCATCCGGCCCGGCATTGGAGATCGATCCGCTTGCCACCCGGATGGTGACGCTGGCGCGGGTAATTGCGGCGTTCAGCCGCTGCGTGGTCAGGGCCAATACGGCCTGCGCCTCCAGCACGTCGTTGGCGCGCTGGGTCCGCGCCGCGTTCAGACTGCCGAAGATCGCGATGACACCGAGCGGGAGCAAGGCGAGGCCGAGGATCAGCACCATGCGCGGGCCGGTCGCAAGCGATGCGAACCAGCTGCGTGTTCTTTCTGTCACTCTGCCCGGTGGGGATTGTTCCACGTCTGGATTCGGCCGCGCGAACTGGCCGCCGTCAGCCCAGCTTGCCGAGCAGATCGAGCATTTCCGGCGGTATGTCTTCGTCAATCGTGCGCTGATAAACGCTCTTCAACGCATTGCCGACGTCGCCCGGCTGCCCTTGGCGCGCGCGCCGACGAGCACGCGGAGCCGCTTCCGTGGCCGCGGGCTTTTCGCTGTCTGTCTTGCGCCGATTGTCGCGATCCGGCTCGTCTGAAAAATGCAAAGGTCCACCCCGCCCTTACTGGCCGACCGCTGTCGATGATCCATTCACGCGCGCCACCGGTTCGGATGTGCGAACGGAATTCGCGCCCGGACCTAATAGGCTCACGTGGTCATGGAAACAAAAAACTCCCCGGATGGTTCCACACAGAATGCGCGCATGAGCGTGCTCGCGTGAACGCCCGTTTGCGCGCTTGCTACCGGGGGGTGCCGACACTAGCGCGGTCCCGATCGAATTTGAGGAGACGTTCCGCATGTCGCTTGGCCAGGAAATCGCGCCGCACCTTCCTTTCCTGCGCCGCTATGCGCGCGCGCTGAATGGCTCGCAGCAGCATGGCGACGCTTTCGTCCGGGCGACGCTGGAAGCGATCGTGGCGTCGCCTGAATCCTTCCCGCGCGACGTCGATCCGCGCGTCGGCCTGTACCGCACCTTCCACGCCATCTGGTCGTCCGCCAATATCGAGGAAGATCCCGGCCACACCGATCTGGCCGACGGGGCGGAAGGGATTGCCCAGGCCCGCCTTTCGCGGATCACGCCTTTGTCGCGCCAGGCTCTGTTGCTGACCGCGATGGAGGGCTTCGCACCCGAGGATGCCGGTTATTTGATCGGCGCCACCGGCGACGAGGTCGAGGCGCTGGTGAACGAGGCGATCGAGGAGATCGAGCGGCAGACCCGTGCCGACGTGCTGATCATCGAGGATGAGCCGATCATCGCGATGGATATCGAGACGATCGTGCGCGACCTCGGCCATGACGTGGTCGGCGTCGCCGTCACCCGCGACGAGGCGGTGGAGCAGGCGCTGGCCAAGCGGCCCGGGCTGGTGCTGGCCGACATTCAGCTGGCGGACGACAGTTCGGGCATCGACGCGGTGAAGGACATCCTCGCCGAGTTCCAGGTGCCTGTGATCTTTATCACCGCCTTCCCGGAACGCTTGCTGACGGGCGAGCGACCGGAGCCGACTTTCCTGATCACCAAGCCGTTCCAGCGCTCGACGGTGAAGGCCGCGATTGCCCAGGCCCTGTTCTTCGACACGGCGACGCTGCCTGCATAACCTCGTCCCGCTTGCGCGGGATCGGCACCGGCCCACACCCCCACCCNNGGGTGGGGGTGTGGGCCGGTGCCGCCAATCAGCCAGACTTACGGAACAAGCGGACGCCGGGATGCGTTGCGGGTGAAACGATTGGAACTTTGACAGGAAGCCCGTTCCCCATGGACGACTCTCCCGAACAGCTCACGAAGACCGAAGCCCGCGCCGGCACAACGCCGCACGTCACCCGCTACGTATTGATTTTCGGACTTTTATTGGTGGTGGTGGCTTTTATCGCCATCCTCGTCGTCTATATGAGGACGTGACGTCTGGGCCGCCTTCCGGATTCCGGAACAACTTTTAAGCGCATTATTTTCAGCGTGCTTCGCGGGGGCATGAATCGATGACGGACGTGAAGCCGGCTCAGGCCGAGACCGCGCAGGTCGAATGGGAACCGCTGCCCGACGACGAGTTCAAGGTGCAGCTGGGTCAGGTGATTCCGCACCTGCGCGCTTTCGGCCGCTCGCTGTCCGGCAGCCGCGATCTGGCCGACGATCTGGTACAGGAAACGCTGCTGAAGGCATGGGCGGCGCGCAAGCGCTTCCAGGCCGGCACGAACATGCGCGCCTGGACTTTCATCATCCTGCGCAACCTGTTCCTCAGCCAGATGCGCCGCGCCCGCTTCAAAGGCGAGTGGGACGAACTGACCGCCTCTAAGATCCTCGCGGCTCCCGCCAGCCAGGACAAGCATGTCGAACTGGCGGACATGCAGCGGGCGCTGATGCATCTGCCGCAGCCGCAGCGCGAGGCGCTCATCCTCGTGGGCGCGGGCGGTTTCGCTTACGAGGAAGCGGCGGAGATTTGCGGCTGCGCGGTCGGCACGATCAAGAGCCGCGTGGCGCGCGGCCGGGTCGCGCTCGAGGCGCTTATGAGCGAGGGCAAGCTGCCGTCACGGCGCGAGCATGACAATCACGATCAGACGCCCCTGCAGAGCATCATGGGCGATGTGGACCGGCTCAGCCTGGGCCACAATCCCGCGCCCGATGAGGGTAACGACGAGGGCTAGGAGTGCGAGGCGCCCCTACCGGCAGACGCGGTTGAAGGCGCTGGCGACGGGCGTGTCGGCGTAGACGCGCATCAGTTCGCCGGGCTGCGTCTCTTCGCGCCGGTTCCCATTGGGTCCGGTATCGACCCGCGTGGACCGCAGCATCCGCACCTGGCCGGAATTGCAGTGAAACTCGCGATCGCTCGTCATGGTGTAGGCGGCCATGCCGGGGACAGCGGCAAACTCTGTGCGGAGCGTCGCATAGCCCAGATTGCCGTTGCGGCGAATCGAGTTGCGGTCGATCGAACTGGTCGAAAGACTCTCCCGGTGAACCTGCTCCCAAGCGGGCGCAGTTTGAATCGCGGCGGATGCTGTCACAGCGGCGATCGCCAGCCAAATCATTCGAACCGTCCCTCCCCGAATGTCCCGACGCCCAATTGGCTAGGGGCGGCATGGGAGGAAGGCAAGTTCGTTGCGCTACCCGAGCCGAAGTTCGGCGTTAGTCCATCCGCCGCAACAATTCCTCGAACCCGCGCAGCGATCGGGTGTCGCGGTCCAGCTGAAAAGCCTCGCGCAGGGCATTGCCGACACCGGCATTGACGGTGGGCGGCGCGACCTTGACGAAGGTGCGCCGGTCGTCCGAAGTCAAGCCGCGATGATCGTTGAGCTTTTCCACGCGGCCTTAACGTCCATCACTTTTCGCGGTTGCAATCGTGACGCATCTCGAATGACTTGCGACGCGGAAATGTGGCGCAATGAACACAATTAGCAGGACCGAAGCGGCCGGCGCGATCGCGCGGGCGCGGGCGCATTCGCCCTTTTTGCGGGGCCTGCTTGACCGGGGCGGACCGCTGGTCGATGCGGTCGTCGCCGGCGATTTCGAGGGTGCGCTGCGGCTGGCGCGGGCCGAAAGCGATGCCGGGGACGTCGCAGCCGCCTTGCGGCGGGAACGCACCGGCTATGCGCTGGCGCTCGCGATCGGCGACCTGGCGGGGGCATATTCGTTCGAGCGTGTGACGGCGGAATTGTCCGATCTGGCCGACCGGGCGCTGGAGCGAGCGATCCGCACGGCTGTCGAGGAACGCTACCCCGGCGCGGAGGCGGCGGGGTTCGCCGCGATCGCGCTCGGCAAGCAGGGCGGACGCGAACTCAATTATTCGTCCGACATCGACCCCATTTTCCTGTTCGATCCGAAGACTTTGCCCCGGCGCGAGCGGGAAGAGCCGGGCGAGGCGGCGGTCCGGATCGGCCAGCGGATCGTCGAATTGTTGCAGCGGCGGACGGAGGACGGCTTCGTTTTTCGCGTCGATCTGCGGCTGCGCCCGGCGAGCGAAGTGACGCCGATCGCGCTGCCGGTCGATGCCGCGATCAGCCACTACGAATCCTCCGCTCTGCCATGGGAACGCGCCGCTTTCATCCGCGCCCGCCACGCTGCGGGAGACGCCGCGGTCGGCCGCTATTTTCTCGACGCCATTCACCCCTTCGTCTGGCGCCGCAGCCTGGATTTCGGGGCGATCGGCGAGATTCATGCTGTGTCCGGGCAGATCCGCGATCATCATGTGCGCGGGCAGGCTTTCGGCCCCGGCTTCGACCTGAAGCGCGGCCGGGGCGGCATCCGCGAAGTCGAATTCTTCACCCAGGTCCATCAACTCATCCATGGCGGCCGGGAGCCGGCTTTGCGCAGCGCGTCGACGCTGGCGGCGTTGGCGGCGCTGGCGGAGGATGGCCGCATTCCGGCGGCGCAGGCGGCGGAACTGGCCGATGGCTATCGTCTGCTGCGCACGATCGAGCACCGGCTGCAGATGGTGGACGATCGGCAGACTCACAGGCTGCCGGACGATGCGGAGGCGCTGGCGGGAGTGGCGGGTCTGCACGGATTGGCGAGCGGCGAAGCCCTGCTGGACTTGCTCGCTCCGGTCGTCGCGCGGATCGGCGAGGCCTATGACGGGCTGGCGCCGCAGGACGCGGCCGAGAGTCTGCCCAAGGGGCAGGACGCGCTGGCGGGCCGGCTCGTGTCGCTCGGTTTCCACGAACCCGCGCCGGTGCTGGCGCGGATCGAGAGCTGGCGGGGCGGCAAGGCGCGGGCCTTGCGGACAGCGCCCGCCCGCAAGGCGTTCGAGGCGATGCTGCCGGGGCTGATTACGGCCTTCGGGCAGGCGCCGGATCCGGTGCGGGCGGTCAATCGCTTCGACCAATTGGTCGAACGGCTGCCGAGCGGCGTGAATTTGTTCCGCCTGCTGGAGGCGCGGCCCGCGCTGGCGCAGCATCTTGCGGACATCTTGAGCCACGCGCCGGCGCTCGCCGAGCAATTGGGGCGACGCCCGGAATTGCTGGACGGCCTGATCGACGCCAGCGCCTTCGAGCCGGTGCCGGGTGTCGAGACCCTGGCCGCCGGCTTCGCCCGCGCCGAGCGCCGGCAGGAAGATTATCAATTGCTGCTCGACCGGGTGCGGGCGCGGGTAAACGGGACGCGCTTCGCCCTTGGCGCGCAGATCGTGCTGGGCAAGGCCGATCCGCTGGCGGTCGCGCAGGGCTATGCGCGCGTTGCCGAAGCGGCGGTGGAGGTGCTCGCACGTGCGGCGGTGGCGGAGTTTGCGCGCAAGCATGGACATGTGCCGGGCTGCGAACTGGTCATTCTGGGCCTTGGGCGGCTGGGGGGCGGCGAGCTGACCCACGCTTCGGATCTCGATCTCGTCTATCTGTTCAGCGGCAGCCACGAGGCGGTGTCGGATGGCGACAAGCCGCTGCGCGCCACCGATTATTTCAACCGGCTCGCGCCGCGCGTGTCGGCGGCGCTGAGCGTGCCGACCGCCGCCGGGCCGCTTTACGACGTGGATTTGCGTTTGCGGCCTTCGGGCGGCGACGGGCTGCTGGCCGTCTCGATCGAGAGTTTCGGCGCGTATCAGAAAGGCGCGGCCTGGACGTTCGAGCATATGGCGCTGACCCGTGCGCGGCCGGTCTTCGGGCCGGCGGCTGCGCGGGCCGACGTCGAAAGTCTGCTTGCGGGCATCCTCGCCACGCCGCGCGATCTGGCTGCGGTCGCGGCGGATGCGGGAAGGATGCGGGCCGAAATCGCGCGTCACAAACCACCCTCCGGACCTTTCGACATCAAGCTGGGGCCGGGCGGGCTGGTCGATCTCGAATTCCTCGTGCAGGCGCTGCAGCTTGGCCACGGAGTGGCGCTGACGCCGCGGCTGGATCAGGCAATCGTCCGGCTGGCGGGGGCCGGGCTGATCGCGCCCGATCTGGTCGAAGCGCACGCTCTGCTCACCCGGATGCTGGTCACGATGCGGCTGGTTTCGCCGGATTCGATGGAGCCTCCGGCCGCTTCGCGCTTTCTGGTCGCAACGGCCTGCGGCATGCCGGACTGGGACGCCCTGCTTGCCGCGCACGAAGCGGCGCGGCAGAGCGTGGCCCAGGCTTGGCGCGCCGTCGCCGGGAGGGAGTGAGCGCAAGATGGTGAATGAACAGGATGCGGCCCCCAACGTCACGCTGGCCGGACCGGATGGCGCGGAGGCGCGGCTAAGCGATTTCCTGGGCCAGAATCTGGTCGTCTATTTCTACCCCAAGGACGATACGAGCGGTTGCACCCGCGAGGCGCAGGATTTCACCGCGCTGGCCGCCGAGTTCGAAGCGGCCGGTGCCTGGGTGATCGGTATTTCGAAGGACAGTCCGAAGAGTCACGCCAAGTTCGCCGAGAAATACGATCTCAAGGTCCGGCTGCTCACCGACGCGGACGGCTCGGCCTGCGAGGCGTTCGGCGTGTGGACCGAGAAGAGCATGTACGGCCGCAAATATATGGGCATCGAACGCGCGACCTTCCTGATCAATCGCGAGGGCGTGGTGGAGAAGGTCTGGCGGAAGGTGAAAGTGCCCGGCCATGCCGAGGCGGTACTCGCGGCGGCGCGGGAATTGCCCTGAAGGCGCGCGAAGGGTTAACATGGCTGACGCCGCCGCTTGACGGGTGAGTCGATGAGATTGCGTAACTCAACATTGCCGGTGCTGACATTGCTGACCGTAATTGCCATCGGGGGTGGCTACCAGCTTGGCGAAGCGTCGGTCGCGCAGATCGATCCGCTCTATTTCGAAGGCGCGGCGGCGCCGGCGCGGGACGTGACCCAGCGGCCTCGACCCAGCCAGCCCAACGCCTATGCGGCCGCGTCCGATTGGGAAAAAGGTTATGCCGACCGCGCTGCGGATTGCGGCGCGAATTGTCCGCCGCCGCTGGTCGACCGTTCGATCATGCCCACGGACGCGGCGCCGGTGCGTTATTCCGACCCGACGATCGAGCCGAGCTGGGAGAAAGCGTCGAGCCCCGCGCCGGAGGATGTGCTGGTGCCGGAGCGGCCGGCGGACAGCCGCGTCGGCCAATATATGCATTACCCGGTCAGCGCCGATCAGGCCCAGATTCGCGCCGCTCTGGCCGACGGAAGGGCGCGCGGCGAGCCGCGCTGAGACGGATTCGGACTGGCCCGCGGCAATTCCGCCCCCTAGAGTTCCATAAAGCTGCGCTGAATCGGCATCGGCTTGTGTTGCGGCTTTGCCGGAACGCTCCCTGAAACCCAGCAGGTTCGTAAGAAACCGCTCCCCGGAGGAACTCACCTTGAAAAGCAGGATATTGCTGGCGGCTGGTGTCGCCGCTCTCGCCTTTAGCGCGCCCGGCGCGGCGCATGACCGGGGCGATTGCATCGACGACGCCTGCACGATGACGGCTCTGTTCCAGACCGCCGGCACCAGCGGCGGCGGCAACGCGCCGGTTGTCGCGGCGCGCATGGGTGCTTGGGGGATCGACACGGCCGGCATGGACACGTCCGTCCGTCCCGGGGCCGATTTCTTCGGCTATGTGAATGGCGGCTGGGCGCGGACGACGCAGATTCCGGCCGACCGGTCCAGCTTCGGTGCTTTCGCCACCCTGCGGGATCTGAGCGAAGCGCGCGTACGTCAGCTGGTCGAGGGCTACCGGCTCGGCAATCCGGCGACGGACGGCGATCAGGCCAAGGTCGCCGCTTTGTATCGCAGCTTCATGGACGAGGCGGCGGTTGAGCGGCTGGATGCGCAGCCGCTCCAGCCTTTGCTGGCCGCGGTGCGCGCGATCCAGACGCGCGAGCAAATGGCCGAAGCGATGGGCCGCTCCATCGCCCGCCCGGGTGTTACTCTGTTCGGTGCCGGCGTGTCGGACGATCAGCGCAATCCGGACCGCTACGCTCTCTATATGAGCCAGTCAGGCCTCGGCCTGTCTGATCGCGAATTCTATCGCGACGCCCGTTTCGCCCCGCAGAAGGCGCGCTATCGCGACTATGTCGCGCAGATGCTGACCCTGGGCGGCTGGGAAGGCGCCGAAGCTGCGGCTGACGCGATCCTCGCGCTGGAGACGCAGATTGCCGAGGCGCACTGGACCCGCGCCGAAAGCCGCGACCGCGACCGCACCTACAATCCGATGACGCTGGCGGAGCTGCAGCGTGACGCGCCCGGCTTCCCCTGGGCCGCTTATTTCCGCGCCGCCGGCATCGAGCGCGCCGACCGCGCCGTGCTGCGGCAGAACACCGCTTTCCCGCGGCTCGCGCAGATCTTCGCGGAGACCGACATCGCGACCCTGTGCGCCTGGCAGGCCTTCCACACGATCGACCAGTCGGCGCCCTTGCTGTCGCGCCGCTTCGTCGATGCGCAGTTCGAGTTCCGGTCCCGCTTCCTGCAGGGCCAGCCCGAGCAGCGCGAGCGCTGGAAGCGCGGCATTTCCTTCGCCGAGGGCGCCATGGGCGAGGCGATCGGGCGCGACTATGTGGCGCTCTATTTCCCGGAGGAATCGCGCACCCAGATGGCGGCTCTGGTCGCAAACCTGCGTGTGGCGATGCGCCGGCGGATCGAGAACCTTTCCTGGATGAGTGCCGCGACCAAGGCCGAGGCGCTGGCCAAGCTCGAGACCTTTACGGTCAAGATCGGCCATCCTGAGACCTGGCGCGACTATTCGGCACTGAACGTGGTCAATGGCGACCTGTTCGGCAATGCGGCGCGTGCGCGTGCCTTCGAATGGGATTTCCGCCGCGCCCGGATCGGCCAGCCGATCGATCGCGCAGAATGGGGCATGACCCCGCAGACGGTGAACGCTTATTATTCGTCGGTGAAGAACGAGATCGTTTTCCCGGCGGCGATCCTGCAGCCGCCGTTCTTCGATCCGCAGGCCGATCCGGCGGTCAATTACGGCGCGATCGGCGGCGTGATCGGCCACGAAATCACCCACGGCTTCGACGATCAGGGCCGCAAGTCCGACGGCAACGGCATGCTGCGCGACTGGTGGACCGCCGAGGATGCGGCCGCTTTCGAGGTGCAGGCGACGCGGCTCGGCGCGCAATATGAAAGCTACACTTTCCCGACCCTGCCCGGCATGCACATTAACGGCCGCGTTTCGATGGGCGAGAATATCGGCGATTTGGGCGGCATTCTCGTCGCGCGCGATGCTTATCTCGCGTCGCTGAACGGGCGCGCCGCGCCGGTGGTCGGCGGCTTCACCGGCGACCAGCGCTTCTTCATGGCCTGGGCGCAGGTGTGGCGGACCTTGTGGCGCGACGACGCACTGCGGCAGCAGATCGTCAACGGTCCGCATTCGCCGGGCCAGATCCGCGCCTTCGCGCCGCTGCGCAACGTCGATGCCTGGTACGAGGCGTTCAACGTCCAGCCGGGCGATCCGCTCTACATTCCGCCCGAGGAAAGAGCGCGCATCTGGTGACGAGCATATCCGAGGCCTGCCGGACGGTGCTGCTGAGCGCCGCGCCGGCAGCCAAGGTGAAGGCGGCGCGCTCCGTCGCGCGCGCGTGGCGGCGGGGTGCGCTCGCATGGCGGTTCGATACGGCCATGCCGGACGCCCCGGCGCGGCCGGACCGGCCTGATCTTCTCCCGCCGTCGCGCATGAAGAAGCGCGGCAAGGCGGGTTCCGAGCGCAGCCGCATCGCCCTGCTGCACGCGCTCGCCCATATCGAATATTCGGCGATCGACCTGGCCTTCGATCTGATCGGCCGCTTCGGCGCGGGTTTTCCGCGCGGCTTCGTCGACGACTGGATCGGTGTCGGCGCAGACGAGGCGATGCACTTCGCGTTGCTGGACCGACGCCTGCGGGCGCTCGGCGCGGCTTATGGCGATCTGCCCGCCCATGCGGGACTCTGGGAAGCGGCAGAGGCGACCGCGCAGGATCCGCTCGCCCGGCTGGCGGTAGTGCCGACGGTGCTGGAGGCGCGCGGACTGGACGTCACCCCGGCGACGGTGGCGGCGCTGGAGCGGGCGGGAGACGCGCGTTCCGCCGCAATCCTGGGCCGCATCTATCGCGACGAGATTCGCCATGTCGGCGCGGGCATGCGCTGGTTTTTGTACGGTTGCGAATCACTTGACCTGGCGCCGGTCGAGACCTGGAAAGCCTTGGTTCGCCGCCATTTCCGTGGGATCGTTAAGCCACCGTTCAACGATTCAGCGCGCGGTGAAGCCGGTCTGTCCCGGGATTTCTATGCCGCCCTTGCGGTTTAAGGCCCCCGTCGCCCAATTTCTGCCCAGTTTCGGGGTGGGCATCATCCGACCGGCTTGAACAGCATCGCCAGCAGGCAGGGCCTGTTTGCGTTTGCGCCGTCGGAAATGCTCGCACCGCACGGGGGCAGATCAATTTTTCCGAGGAACGGAATGAACGAGCTTCAACAGCGCAAGAACGTTGGCCTTGTCCAGCGGTTCCGCAATGCCTTCAAACCGCGCGAACTCTTTCTCCACGATGGCCGTAGCCTGCGGCGCTTCCGCATCGGCACGAAATTGCAGGTCGCCGCGACCGGCGTGGCCGCGTCGCTGCTGGCCTGGTCGGGCTATGCGACCGTGCAATATGCCGCTTCCTTTACCGGCGACGTTGCCACGATGCAGGCGCGCGTGGCCGAGATGGAGCAGGATGTCGCGAACATCCGCACCGCCGCGAACGAGCGCGCGGACCTGCTGGAGCAGCGCCAGGCGTTCCTCGCCCAGATGATGACGGGTGAGGCCAGTTCCGAAGATCTGGCGCGTCTGCTGCCGGCTTCGGCGGACGCTCCGGAGAATGCAGCGGATCACGAACTGAACGAGACCTACTCCGAAGTCGACGGTATGCAGCTGATGCTGGCGGCGCAGGCGCATCAGGAAAATCGGGAGCGGTTGAATGCCACGATGTCGGCGGTTCGCCGCCTGGGCCTCGATCCCGACCGGCTGATGAACAACCGCTTCGGCGGCGTCGGCGGGCCGGATGCGTCGGACGATGACGTCGATCCGCGCTTCGCCCAATTGTTTGCCAGCTGGCGCGAACTCGAGCAGCTCGAGGCTGGCGTCGCCTCGATCCCGTCGGCGCTTCCGGTGCCGACCGAGATTGCCCGCTTTACCAGCGGCTTCGGCACCCGTTCCGATCCCTTCCGCGGACGCGCCGCCATGCATGCCGGCATCGACCTCGCCGGCCCCACCGGCACCCCGATCTACGCCGCCGCCGACGCGACCGTGAGCTTCGCCGGCGTGCGCGGCGGTTACGGCAATTTCATCGAACTGGGCCACGGCGCCGGCATCGCCACCCGCTACGGCCACCTGTCGCGCATCATGGTCGCCAATGGCGAGCGCGTCCGCCGCGGTCAGCTGATCGGCCTGATGGGTTCCACCGGCCGCTCCACCGGCCCGCACCTCCACTACGAAGTCCGCATCGACGGCCGTGCGGTGAACCCGCTGCCCTTCCTGCAGGCCGGTCAGGCGATGGCCCAGGCCCGCAGCCGCCAGAGCGGCGGCCAGGCCGCGGCGCGGTAAGCCTGCCGGTTCAGATCCGCACCGCGGTTCCCGAACAGGTCACCATCAGCATCGAACCGCCCGAACCGACGACTTCATAATCGATATCGATGCCGATGACGCCGTTCGCGCCCATCCGCTGGGCTTCGGCCGACAATTCGGCGAACGCCTGCTGCCGCGCCTCGCGCAACACGGTTTCATAGGAACCGGAACGGCCGCCGACGATGTCGCGAATGCCCGCGAACAGATCCTTGAACACATTGGCGCCCAGGATCACCTCGCCGGTGACGATGCCGAAATATTGCTGGACCGGATAGCCTTCGATGGCCGGTGTGGTGGTCAGGATCATGGTCGTCTCTCCCGCTGCTTGATCATCCTCAATGGCGGATTACAGCCGGACAACGGGTCATATCGACGGGTGTCGGTAGGTATTTATTTCCCGCGCTTCTTGCGGTGGCTGTCGAGGTCGAGCACCGGCGTCGCCTCGCCCTCCGGCATCAGGCCGAGCCGCCGGGCGACTTCCTGATAAGCTTCGGCCTCGCCGCCCAGGTCGCGGCGGAAGCGGTCCTTGTCGAGCTTCTCGCCCGAAGCCATGTCCCACAGCCGGCAGCCGTCGGGGCTGATCTCGTCGGCCAGGATCACACGGGCGAAATCATTCTCCCACAAACGGCCGAATTCCAGCTTGAAGTCGACCAGCCGGATGCCGATCGCCGCGAACAGGCCGCACAGGAAATCGTTCACCCGGATCGCCATGTCGGCGATGTCGTTCATCTCCTCCTGGCTGGCCCAGCCGAAGCAGGCGATATGCTCGTCCGCGATCAGCGGATCGCCCAGCGCATCGTCCTTCAGATAATATTCGATGATCGTGCGCGGCAGCTGCGTGCCTTCCTCGATCCCCAGCCGCGTCGAGATGGAGCCGGCTGCGACGTTGCGGACCACCACTTCGATCGGGATGATCTCGACCTGCCGGATCAATTGCTCGCGCATGTTCAGGCGGCGGATGAAATGGGTCGGGACGCCGATCGTGCTCAACAGCGTGAAGATATGCTCGCTGATGCGGTTGTTCAGCACACCCTTGCCGTTGATCGTGCCCTTTTTCTGGGCATTGAACGCGGTCGCGTCGTCCTTGAAATATTGGATGAGCGTGCCCGGTTCCGGACCCTCGTAGAGGATCTTGGCCTTGCCTTCATAAATCTGGCGGCGGCGGGACATGGGCGCTCCGAGCAGTGAGCGCGGGGCTATAGGGAGTTAGTGTTTCCAGAGCAAGAAACGCTCAGGTGACTTTGCCCCGCACCGCGAACTTGGGATCGCGCCACGTCTCGTCGCGGAGAATGCGGGCGAGGATGTCTACGGCGCGGACGATGTCCTCCGCTCCGAGATAAAGCGGCGTGATGCCGAAGCGCAGGACGTCGGGCGCGCGGAAATCGCCGATCACATTCTGGGCTATCAGCGCCTGGCAAAGCTCGAAGGCGTGCGGGTGGCGGAAGGAAATGTGGCTGCCGCGCTTCTCGTGCCAGCGCGGGGTGATGCACGGCAACTCCGGGCAATGCGCTTCCATATTGGCGTGGAAGATGTCGAAGAGTTCGATCGACTTCGACCAGAGCCGCTCCATCGTCACGCCGTCGAACGCGTCGAGGCCGGCTTCCAGCGCTTCCAGCCCCATTACCGGCGGCGTGCCGGCAAGGAAGCGGGCGATGCCGGGGGCGGGGGCGTAATCGTCGGTGAAGGCGAAGGGCGCGGCATGGCCCATCCAGCCTTGCAGCGGCGAGCCGAGCCGTTCCTGCAGATGTTCGGCGACGTAGAGGAAGGCCGGGGCGCCGGGGCCGCCATTCAGATATTTATAGCCGCAGCCCACGGCCAGCTCCGCGCCGTCGCCATTCAGGTCGAGCGGCACCGCGCCCGCGCTGTGGCTCAGATCCCAGATCGTCGTCGCGCCCGCGGCCTTCGCTTTCGCGGTCACCTCGGCCATGTCGAACCGCTCTGCGGTCTTGTAGTGGACGTGGGTCAGCAGAAGCAGATTGGTGTCCGCGCCGATCCGCTTTTCCACCTGCGCGCGGGGGGCGATGTCGAGGGCGAGGCCCGTGAGGTTCGCGACCCCGGCGGCGATGTGCAGATCGGTGTGGAAATTGCCGCTTTCGCTGAGGATCGTCTTGCGGTCCGACAGCCGCGCCGCCGCGACCAGCAGTTTGAACAAATTCACGCTGGTCGAATCCGCCGCGATCACCTCATTCGGCTTCGCCCCGATCAGCGGGGCGATGCGGGCGCCGACGCGGGCCGGGGCGTCGATCCATTTGTGCTCGTTCCAGCCCTTGATGAGCGAGCGGCCCCATTGCGCCTCGACGAGGTTGGCCACCTTCGCCGCCGATCCGGCAGGCAGGGCGCCAAGCGAATTGCCGTCGAGATAGATCATTCCCTCGGGCAGTGAGAAACGGTCGCGGCATGCGCGTAGCGGGTCGGCCGCATCCGCCGCCCGGGCCTGATCGAGCGTCAAGGCCATCAGCGCAGCGCCCTCTCAATCTCTTCGACCGCGGCGGCCCAGGCGGCCGTCTCCGGCGCGACCAGTTCGATATGGCCGGTCCGCTCGATCAGGCGCACGCGGATGTCGCGGTCGCCGAGCGCGGCCATTTTCGTGCGATAATCCTCGGCGAAATGGGTTGGGATGATGCGGTCCTGCGTACCGTTGATCAGCACCTGCGGGATACCGAGAGCGCCCATGCGCGGGACGGAAGTGTCGGCGAAGGGATCGGCGCGGCCGGGACCCACGAGCTGCCCGATCACTTCGGTGCCGCAGCCGCTGCCCGGCGGCTGCGCGGCCAGTTCCAGATCGGGCAGGCCGCCCAGGCTGACCACGGCGCGGAATTCCGGCGGCGGGATCATTCGCACGTGCGGCAAGGGCTGCCAGCGCGCGCGCTTCGACCCGTACCAGAGCGCCAGATGCCCGCCGGCGGAATGGCCGACCGCGACCACCCGATTCACGTCGAGATTGTACTGATAGGCCTGGATCGTCAGCTGGTGGATCGCTGCCCAGGTGTCGTCGAAGACGTGCGGATAGCCGTTGCCATTTTCGATGACGCGATAGTCGATGTTCCACACTGCGATGCCGCGCCGGCGCAGGTCGCCGGAAATGTGGTTCATCAAAGTGCGGTCCCACGGCGCGCTCCAGCAGCCGCCATGGACCATAACGACGACAGGGTGGGGGCCGGGGCCTTGCGGAAGATAGAGATCGACGACCTGCCGCTCGTGATCGCCGTAAGAGATGGTGCGGTCAGGTTGGGGACGCTCGCGGGCGAGGAACTGGTCCCAGGTCAGCAGCGTGGCCGGTTCGACGGGCGGCGGCGGAGTAGGGGACGGCGTGCTCATCGAGCAGGCGGCTAGAGCCGCGAGCGGGAGCAGCGCAAGGAAATTGGTCTTCTTCAAAATCTATCGTCCCGGCGGAGGCACGCCTCGCTTAGCGCCGTTTGCGGGAGCGCCAAAGCGGGAAAGAGCGGCCTCACGCCGGGACGATGGCGGGATCAATAGGGGGAGCGATCCCGCCAGGGAGCTTGCCACTGGCGCCGGGTCAGCACCCGGAAGCTGTCGAGCAGCGAGCGCCAGAAGGTCTTGGTTTCGATGGTGCGGTTCATGATCTTGTCTCCAATATTTCGATTGATTCAGGCGGTGGCGACGGTCGCGAGGCTGGAGCCGAGGCTCGCCATGCTGGCGACCACAGCGAGCACGATCGCCTTGCCGGCGACCGGGACGGAGCCGGGCGCGGTGCGCGCGGTCCGGGCGGCCCCGTCGTCCGGCGCCTCAATGTCGCTGCCATAGATGCGCTGGTGGTGATCGGCCCAGACGCGGCCGAGAATGATGTCCTGCATCATGTCACTTCCTTCTCGTTCCGAGCGGCCCATCCGCGTCGTTCTTCGTTGCCCGGGATATGGCGGTTCGCGGCTCGTGCCGCCAACGAAAGGATCGACAGCGAGAATAAGGCTGGCTTATGGGTATCGGCGATGCGCAGCCTTCCACCCCTCGCCGCCGTCCGCGTCTTCGAAGCGGCGGCGCGCCACCAGAGCTTCACCCGGGCCGCCGCCGAACTCGGCATGACGCAGGCGGCGGTCAGCTATCAGGTGAAGTTGCTCGAAGAACGGCTCGGCGTGCCCCTGTTCCTGCGCGCAAATCGCCGCGTGCAGCTGACCGAGGCGGGGCGGCGCGCGGCCGGGCTGGTGACCACCGGGCTCGATCAGATCGCCGACGCTTTCTCCGGCCTGCTCGCCGACAACGCGTCGGTGCTGACGATCAGCGCGACCCAGACCTTCGCGTCGGAATGGATGGCGCAGCGCATGGGCCGCTTCCAACTGCCGCGGCCCGAGTTGGCGGTGCGGCTGCTCACCCAAAATCACCTGATCGATTTCGCGCAGGAGGATGTCGATGTCGCGATCCGCAGCGGCGCGACAGCCAGGGCCTGGCCCGGCCTGCGCAGCCATTTCCTGTTCCGCCTGCACGGCACGCCGCTCTGCACGCCGGAATTCCGCGATCAGTACCGCATCGACAAGCCCGCCGATCTGCTCCGCGTGCCGCGCATCACGCCCGACGATCATTGGTGGGCGGACTGGTTTCGGCAGGTCGGTGTCCCCGTGCCGGCGAGTGAACCGGGCGGCATCCGGCTCGACGCACAATCGATGGAGGGCAATGCTGCGATGGGCGGCGTGGGCGCCGCGATCCTGACGCCGATGTTCTGGCGCGGCACGATGGCGGCCGGGCGGCTGGTGCAGCTCTTCGCGGATGTGACGGTCGAGGCCAAGGGCTTCTGGCTGGTCTATCCGGAATATAAGCGCCGCTCGCCGAAGGTGGCGGCGCTGCGTGACTTCGTGCTGGCCGAGGTCGAGAAATTGAAGGCGACGGAAATGCCCGAAATCTTTGAGGCTTTGGACTGAAGCCCTCCCCCCTTGTGGGGGAGGGGCTCAGAAAAAGAGGCGCCGCCGGCGAGGATCGGCGCCGCCTCTCGGTTCCCGTCAGGCCGCCGGAGCTTCGCCTGCCGCGCGGCGGCGGCGGACCGCCCGGACGCCGAGCCAGATCAGCCCTGCGCCAGCCAGCCAGGGCGAGAGCATGACGAGGATCATGAACAGCCCGTAGGCGAGCCACTTGGCCTGATCCCAGGCATTGGCGAGGGCGCCGCCAAAGTCCGGCGTGCCGGTGGCATAGACGCCGGAACGGTAGGACAGGACGACCGGCGTCGTCGCCAATTCCTCACGCGCTTCGCTGCGGTTGCCGCGCAGCGACTGGAGCTGCGAACGGATGCCCGCGGCCTCGTGATTGAGGTCGCGGATCGTGCCGACGCTGCCGCCGCGGGCGATCTGCGCCTCCAGCTCGGCGAGCTGCTCCTCCAGCTGCGCGATCGTGCGGGTGGTGCCGCGAATGCCGGTGCCGACGTCGCGGCCGGTTACCTGGCTGTCGATCAGCCGCCCCTCCGCCTCACGCACGCTTTCCATCGCGCGTTCGCCGAAGCGGTGAGCGAGACCCGGTTCGACCGCGAGGTTGAGGTCGGCGCGCACGTCATTGTCGCGGCCGGTATAATTCATACCGGTGATCCGGCAGCGGGCGACCCCCATTTCCTCGCACAGAGCGGCATGGCGCTGCTGCACCGATGCGATCCGTTCGCCCGGCAGGCCGAAATTGTAGCGATAGCCGAAGGCGACATCCGGCGCGGCATCGGGCGAGATGTGCGGCGGTGCGGTACCGGTGCCGGGGCCGCGCGTGGCCATGGTCGAAGGCGCGCCGCTGCCGGCGGCCTCGTCAGTGGCGATGCTGTTGGCTGACATTGTCGCGGACGAGTCGGGACCATCCGGCCCGGACTTGTTGCCGCCGCAGCCGGCGAGGGCGAGAGCGGCGAGTCCCATGAGGGCGAGAGAAACACGCATTGGCATCCTCCTTATCGTTGGGAATGAAACATTACCTAATTAGTTGAGAATAGCAAAGGCGGAAAATTCGCGGGGTTTGAGATGGGTGTAGGGGGTGGGGAGGAGTGGGCTTCGAAGAAGGGCGAGGAATAAGAATGAGGAGTAAGAATCGGGAAGAAAGAACCACCCCCAACCCCTCCACGAAATCGTGGAGGGGAGTCAGATCGCGAGCGGCCCGCACGACCTGACTCCCCTCCAGCCCTTGCTGGAGGGGCTGGGGGTGGCTCTTCTTCACGCCCGGCGCCTCGGCCCCGCACCAAGCTTCGTCCAGCTTTCCTACCGCTCTTCGTTCGCCTATCGTTCCACCCATGACCGATCGCGCCGCCCCTTCCAGCACCCCGAACCCGCCAAAATCCTTCACTGAAAACATTGGATTTTCCCGGCCGATCATGGGGGACTTTGGCGACTTTGGCGTCGCGCCGACTCTCACCCTCGCCAGCGCCCGCCTGGCTTGCTAACCGCCTCGCACGATGCCCACCCAGCTTGACGACCAGCCGCCCGCCATTGTCGATGCCGCCTTCGATGAGGCGCTGTCGCAGCGTTACCTCGTCTACGCTCTTTCGACGATCACTGCCCGCTCGCTGCCCGACCTGCGCGACGGGCTGAAGCCGGTGCACCGCCGCCTGCTGTGGGCGATGCGGGGGCTGAAACTCGATCCCGCCTCGGCCTACAAGAAATGCGCGCGCGTCGTCGGCGACGTGATCGGCAAATATCATCCGCATGGCGACCAGTCGGTCTATGACGCGATGGTCCGCCTCGCCCAGACGTTCGCGCTGCGTTACCCGCTCGTCGACGGGCAGGGCAATTTCGGCAATATCGACGGCGATAATGCCGCCGCCTACCGCTATACCGAGGCGCGGCTGACGCGGGTCGCGATCGACCTGATGGCCGGGCTGGACGAAGGCACGGTCGAGTTCAAACCCACCTACAATGGCGAGGATGAGGAGCCGGAGGTTTTCCCCGGCCTGTTCCCGAACCTGCTCGCCAACGGCGCCAGCGGCATCGCGGTCGGCATGGCGACCAGCATCCCGCCGCACAATGCCGCCGAGCTGATCGACGCCGCGACGCACCTGATCGACGATCCGCACGCCAGCGACGCGGCCATGATGGATTTCGTGAGCGGCCCGGATTTCCCGACCGGCGGCATCGTCGCCGACAGCGCGGAGGTGATTGCGCTCGCATACGCCACCGGGCGCGGCGCCTTCCGGGTGCGGGCGCGGGTCGAGGTGGAGCGGGAGAAAGGCGGCGGCTGGACTCTGGTCGTCACCGAAATTCCGTATGGCGTGCAGAAGGGCAAATTGATCGAGCAGATCGCCACGCTCATCGCGGACAAGAAATTGCCGATCCTGGCCGACGTGCGCGACGAATCGGACGCCGAAATCCGCATCGTGCTGGAGCCGCGCGCCCGCACCGTCGATCCGCAGGTGTTGATGGACAGCCTGTTCCGGCTGAGCGACCTGGAGACGCGCTTCTCGCTGAACCTCAACGTGCTCGACGCGAGCCGCACGCCGCGCGTGATGGGTCTGCGCGAGGTGCTGAGTGAATGGGTGAAGTTCCAGATCGAGGTGCTGGTCAAGCGCTCGAACCATCGCTTGGCCAAGATCGCCGACCGGATCGAGCTGCTCGACGGCTATCTGATCGCCTATCTCAATCTCGACCGGGTGATCGAGATCATCCGCACCGAGGACGAGCCCAAGCCGGTGATGATGGCGGAGTTCGGCCTCACCGACCGGCAGACCGAGGCGATCCTCAACATGCGGCTGCGCTCGCTGCGCCGGCTCGAGGAAATGGAGATCAAGTCCGAGCGCGAAAAGCTGGAGAAAGAACGCGCCGAACTGACCGCTTTGGTCGAGAGTCCCGCGCGCCAGCGGACCCGACTGAAGAAGGATCTGGCCGAGTTGAAGAAGCGCTACGGCCCTGAGACCGAGCTTGGCCGCCGCCGCACGCTGATCGAGGAAGCCGGTCCGGCCCGCGAAATTCCGCTGGAAGCGATGATCGAGCGGGAGCCGATAACCGTGATCCTGTCGCAGCGCGGCTGGATCCGGGCGATGAAGGGCCATGTCGAGGCGGGCGAGGCCGACAGCTTGAAGTTCAAGGAAGGCGACGCGCTCGGCTTTCCCCTGCTTCACGCGCACACCACCGACAAGATCCTGCTCGCCTCGTCTGATGGCCGTTTCTACACGCTCGCCGCCGACAAATTGCCCGGCGGCCGCGGCTTCGGCGAGCCGGTGAAGCTGATGGCCGATATCGAGGGCGAGGGGAGCATCATCGCCCTGTTCCGCGCGGCCGGCGCGGAGAAATTGCTGGTCGCCTCGTCTGACGGGAAGGGCTTCATCACGCTGGCCGCTGCGGCGGTGGCGGAGACGCGCAAGGGCAAGCAGGTGGTCAATCTGCGCGCCGGTCAGAAACTGAAAGTCGTGCGGCCGATCAGGCCGGCGGACGATTGGGTCGCGGTGATCGGGGACAATCGCAAGCTGGTCGCCTTCCCGATCGCCGAGAACCTGCCCGAAATGGGCCGGGGGCAGGGCGTTACGCTGCAGCGCTACCGCGACGGGGGCCTGTCGGACGCGACCACTTTCCGCGCCGAAGAGGGGCTGAGCTGGTCGCTGGGCGGAGACAGCGGGCGGACGCGGACCGAGGATATGGGCCCTTGGTTGACCGCGCGCGCCGCAGCCGGACGGATGCCGCCACAGGGTTTCCCGCGGAACAATCGCTTCTGATCGTTTCGGGCGGGAATCATTTGGGAAATCAAGAATTAACCAAGTCCGCCTAAGCGAGTTGGCGATGCAGTCGCGAAGCGCCAAAAAAGAACGGCCGGCGGAGGAGGCGAGCCAGGACCTGGCCGCGCTCGCCGATGCCTTGTGCGGCCATGGCCTCGCCGATTTCCTTTCGGCCACACGGCAACGCTATCTCGACGCCTTGCCGATCCCCGCGGCGATCGTCGCGCTACTGCCCGAAGGGCAGGCGATCCAGTGCGTCAACCAGCCGTTCCGCGACATCGCCGAATGGGATGAGAGGGGCGAGTGTCGTGACCTTGCCGGCGTGAAGCTGCTGAGCAGTGGCATGATCGGCAAGCGGCTATCCGCATTCATGGCCGGCGACGAACCGGCGGAGCAGTTCGAAACCACTGACGGCCGGAGCGTCGCTGCCCGCCACTTCACCGTGCGTTTCGCCCGCGTCGAAAGCCTGATGGAGGGACCGACGCGGGTCATCGTCTCGATGATCGACCGCACTTCGCAGGTCGATACCGAACGCCATCTTCGCTCGGAGATGCTGCTGGACAGTCTGACGGGACTGCCGAACCGGCTTTCCTTCAACGAACATGTCGATGCCATTCTGGCCGACGAAGCGCGCGCCGACGGCCGCTATGCGGTGCTCGCGCTCGATCTTACCCGCTTCAGCCGGGTCAACGAATCGATGGGTGCGCTGGCCGGCGACGAATTGCTGATCACGTTCGCCCGCCGGCTGGTCTCGGCGCTGCGCCCGACCGACATGCTGGCCCGCACGTCGGGTGACGAATTCGCCATCCTGCTGAAGCTCGACCGCGGGGTCGCCGACGCGCTGCGGGCGGCGGAGCGGCTGAAGGCGGTGCTGAGCCTGCCCTTCCGCCTGACCGAGCTTGAAATCCGCGTCGATTGCGCGATCGGCTGCGCTTTGGTGAGTCCGCAGGGCGGCGGCGCCGAGGAAGTGCTGCGAAACGCGCAATTCGCGCTTAAGCGCGCCAAGCGCACAGGGACGACGCAGGTCTACGAGCCTGTAGAGGCGCAGGCGGTGCGGCGCCGGTTCAGCATGGAAACCAATCTGCGCCGCGCGATCGAATCGGACGAACTCACGCTCGCCTTTCAGCCTTTGATCGAGCTGGCCACGGGCCGGGTGGCCTCGTTCGAGGCTCTGGCGCGATGGAAGAATGATCCGCACGAGCCGGTTTCGCCCAACGAATTCATCCCGGTCGCGGAGGAATCCGGCCTGATCGTGCCGCTCGGCCGCTGGGCGCTCGAGGAAGCGACGCAGACCATGGCGGCCTGGGACCGTCAGATGGGTCACCCGCTGCCGCTTCGGATGAGCGTCAACCTTTCGGCGATCCAGATCAGCCGCGACGACATTGCCGTGCTGGTCACGGACGCACTCGCCGCGAGCGGCCTGCCCGGCAACCGGCTGGTGCTCGAGCTGACGGAAAGCGCGATCATTCAGGACCCGGACCGAGCCGCCGATGTGCTGGTGGCGTTGAAGCAGCTCGACGTGCGGGTCGCGATGGACGACTTCGGTACCGGCTATACGTCGCTGGCGATGCTGCAGCGGCTGCCGATCGACGTGTTGAAGATCGACCGCAGCCTGATCGCCGATCTGCTGCACGACAATGACAGCGCGGCGATCGTCCGCGCCATCCTGTCTCTCGCCGACGCGCTCGGCATGGAAACGACGGCGGAAGGAATCGAGGAACGCGCGCTCGGCAACCGCCTCGCCGCGATGGGCTGCACCTATGCACAGGGCTTTCACTATGCCCGCCCGATGGAGGCCGATGCGGCAATGGCCTACTGGCTTGAACGCAACGCCTGATCCACCGCGACGCGCGCGATTTCGGCGAGCCGCTTCCTTTCCGGAAAGTTCTCCGACACCCACAAACGTTCGATCTCGCCACGGGTGCGGGCAACGACGGGTCCCTGCGGGAGGCCCATGGCGATGAGGTCGCCGCCCGACAGATTCAGCGCAGGACGGGTCCAGCCGTCGAGGATGCGCGCGTCGCCATCGCCGAGCAGCAGCCGGTCCACCGCGCTTTCGCTGCCGATCCAGTAGGCCAGCTGCGCCGGCGGCGCATCGGCGTGATCGGAAGAGGCGGCGGCGGTGAGCCGCTTCAACGCCTTGTTCGACAGGCGCAGGCGCGCGGCGACGTCCGCTGCAATGTCCGGGTCAGGCGGGAGCAAGGCGGCAAGCCGGCGCAAGGCGGCGGGCGCCACATCGGCATCGCGTTCGCGGCTGGACAGAAGCTGGAGGCGGCCGAGGCCGATCGCGTCGACCTCCGGGATGATCGGTTTGAAAATGCCGTGATCGAGCATGATCGCGACGGTGGCCTCCGGTTCAGGCAGCGCCAGCAGCTTCAGCAATTCGTCGGCGATTCGCTCGCGGGACAGCGCCATCAGGTCGTTGGCGCGAGCGGTGCAGGCGGCGAGACCCTCGGCATCCGGCTCACCCCGGCCGAAGCGGGCGTGGAAACGGAAGAAGCGAAGGATACGGAGGTGGTCCTCGGCGATTCGGGTCAGCGGATCGCCGATGAAGCGGACGCGGCGGGCGTCAAGATCGTCGAGGCCGCCGAAATAGTCGAAAATCTCGCCGCTCACCGGATCGGCGCTCAGCGCGTTGATGGTGAAATCGCGGCGGGCGGCATCCTCGCGCCAGTCTTCGGTGAAGGCGACGGTTGCGCGGCGGCCGTCGGTGGAGACGTCGCGGCGCAATGTCGTGACCTCGGCGGGCATTCCGGCGCTGATCGCCGTGACCGTGCCGTGGGCGATGCCCGTGGGCACGGCCTTCAGCCCCGCGGCTTCGAGGCGGCGGACGACCTCGTCCGGCATCAGCCGGGTGGCGAGGTCGATATCGTTCACATCGACGCCCAACAGGGTGTCGCGCACGCAGCCGCCGACGAACCGGGTTTGCCCGCCGGCCGCGTCGAGCGCGGCGAGCAAAGGCTTGAGGCCCGGGCGTTGCCGCCATTTCGGGTTGGGAAGCTTCACGCGACCAGCACCAGCCGGCGGCTCAGATTGACGATCATCGCCGCTGTCGCGCCCCAGATCTGCCGGCCCTGATAGGGGATTTCATAATAGGTCCGCATCTTGCCGCGAAACATGGCCTCTCGCTGTACCTGGTTGGCGGGATCGAGCAGGAAATCGAGCGGCGCTTCGAATACGTCCGCGACTTCGTCCGGATGCGCATTGATCGGCAGACCCGGCGGAACGATGCCGACCACCGGCGTAACCTCGAAGCCGGTCACCGTCCGGTAAAGGTCGCCGACGCCGATCACCTCAACGCGAGCGGGCGGCAGGCCGATCTCTTCCTCCGCCTCGCGCAAGGCCGCGGCGACCGGGCCGTCATCGCCCGGATCGATCCTGCCGCCGGGAAAGCTGACCTGGCCTGCGTGCTGGCGCATGGTTTCTGGGCGGACGGTGAGGATCACCGTGGGGGACGGGCGATCGACCACCGGCACGAGGACGGCAGCGGGGGTGATGCCGAGCACCATCTCCTCCTGCTCGAGAATGTCGCCGGGGAGGAGGATGGGGCTGCGGCGATGCCCTTCCTCGAGCGCTGCGCGCAAGGTCGCAGCGAGGCTCATGCCGCTTCCAGCGGGAAGAAGGCGCCGTCGCTCCACAGACCGGGCGGGTCGGCGCCTTCGCTCAACGCCAGCTCCGCCAGCTCGTAATAGACCGGGCGGGCGATTCGCGCCTCCAGCCCGCCGCGAACGTGCAGATAGGGATGCGGACCGTCATCGCGTTCCTCGATGCGCAAGGGCCGTTCCGGCCCCGCCACGACGAGATCGCCGGTGTTGAGGCGGAAGGCCAGCGAGCGGTCGCGGCCCTGGCCTTCGCTTTTCAGCTCGACCGCGAGGAACGGGGCGTCCTCCACCGCGATGTCCAGCTTCTCGACCGGGGTGACCAGCACGTGCCGGCCATCCGGCTCGCGCCGCAGCACCGTCGAGAAGAGACGGACCATGGCCGGGCGGCCGATCGGGCTGCCCTGATAGAACCAAATGCCGTCGCGGGCGATCCGCATGTCGCTGTCGCCGCAATGGGAGGGATTCCATTTGTCCACGGGCGGCAGCTTCTTCTCCGCCGCCAGCCGCGCGATGTCAGCGAGGCCGAGGCCGGTCAGATCGGGGGGAGGCTCGGGCGCGGGCACGGATGTGCTCTAGCGGAAGTGGCGCGGCCCCGGCTAGGCTGCCCGCATGGCGAGCGAATTCGAAGGGCCGCGCACGGCAATCGTCACCGGCGGGGCGAAAAGGATCGGCGCGGCTCTGGCGCGGGCGCTAGCCGCCGATGGCTGGCACGTGCTGATCCACTATCGGGATTCGCGCGCGGAAGCGGAGGCGCTGGCGGCCGAACTGGGCACCGCCGCGATCGTTCATGCCGAACTGGCCCAGCCGGACTGCGCCGGGCGAATCATGGCCGGTCTGGACGGGCTCCCGCCGGCGCGATTGCTGGTCAACAACGCTTCGCTCTTCCTGAGCGATGGCCAGAAGGATTTCGACGCGGCCCAATGGGACCTCCACCAGGCGGTGAACCTGCGCGCGCCGGCCTTGCTGACGCAGGCCTTTGCGGCACGGCTCGGCGGCCCGGGCGGGCTGATCGTCAACATGCTCGACGCGAAGCTCGCCGCGCCGAACCCGGATTTCTACAGCTACACAATTTCGAAGATGGGGCTTGCGGGGCTGACCGAGCTCAGCGCGCGGGCGCTGGCGCCCAAGGTACGCGTGTGCGGCATCGCGCCGTCCGTGACGATGGTGTCCGGGCCGCAGAGCCGGTCGAATTTCGACAAGGTGCATCGCCTGAACGCGCTCGAACGCGGCGTGGAGGCGGAGCAGATCGTGGCGGCGTTGCGCTTCATTGTCGCTTCGCCGACCCTGACCGGACAGACGATCACGCTTGACGCGGGTCAGCGATTCCTCTCCCTCCCGCGCGATGTCCAATATCTCTGATCCTCTGGTGGACGAGCCGTGCTTCGATGGGCTCATTCCGGCCTCGCTGGCCCCCCGGACCCGCAAGCTCGTGCTCGAGGATTATGCGCTCGATCTCGACATCGGCTTCCACGACTTCGAGGTCGGGAATCCGCAGAAGCTGGTGGTGAGCGTCGAAGTGTGGGTGGATGAAGCTTCGTTCGCTTGCCGCGACGAGGTCGACCTCGCCTGGAATTACGATTTCCTCCGCACCGCGATCGGCGCACTTGTCCGCGGCCGACGCTTCAATCTGCAGGAAACTCTGGCGCGCGAAATCTATGGCCTCGTTGCGGCACGCCATGGCGTCACCGCGATTCGGGTGAAGACCCGCAAGCCCGACATTTATCCCGATTGCGCCGGGGTCGGCGTGGAATTGTCGTCCTTCTGAACGCGGTCAGCGCGACCGCGTCCTGTTGCACTGGCCGAGACCCTGGCGAATCAGGCGATAGTCGGCGTTGATCGCGGCCGCATGTTCCGGCGTCTCGCTCATGCTGGAGCGCGGCAATTGTTCGGGCAGGAAGCAGGCGAGGCGATACCAGAGCAGGGTGTCGCGGACCGGCTGGGTGGCGCCGGCGTCGACGAATTCGCTTGTCGAGACGGACCAGCGCGGCTGCTCGCCCGGCGCGCGCAGCACGGTGAGCGAAATCGGCTGGTTGGTCGATGTCAGCAGGAAGAATTGCGTCTCGCTCGCCCCTTGCAGCACGCCGGGGACGTGAAAGGCCCGGCCGATGCCGGAGATGGCGGCGGGAGCGTCGGGCGCCAGCGCATCACGGATGATGCTGCGGGCGAGATCGGCAGTGCCGGCGGCAAAGGGCAATTGCGCGGTCGGGGTGACGAGTTGCAATTCGTCGGCCCGTCCCGGAACGGGGCGGGCGAAAACAAGATACTCGCTGCGCCGGGGCGGGCGCTGAGCGCGGCCGTCAGCCTGGTTCGGGACGTCGGCGAGATATTTTACGAGCGCGGGGGTGCCGGGCGCGCCGCGGATCAGCGCGACGACTTCGGCCTCCATATAGAAACGCGAATGGCCGGCGGCGACGCCCGCGGATTCCTCCGGACGGAGCGGAATGGCGCGGCGCAGGCGGACATGTGCGGCGGTGGGAGCGGCGAGTGCGAGGTCGGCGAGATCGGCGTAGCTCGGCTGGGGCGCAGCGACTGCAACGGGGGTAGCCGGGCGCGGCGGCTGGGCGGCGCTCAGGGCCGGCCACGACAGCGCCGCGAGTATAAGGATGTGGCGGGTGCTATTACAAATCATCTCACACTCTCTTGCGAATCGTTCGTGAATGCGCTTGGCAGATATGAATTGGGTTTGAATGCCGGACACCGGATACGCAAACACGGGGAATCGGGCAGAATTTCGGCGCGCTGTCGAGCATTGCGTCGCCGAAACTGTCGGGATAGAGACTCCGTGCTGTCCATGGTGAACGGATACGAGGTCGGAGCGTTAACCTGCTTACGACCCGAACTGTGTGAGAGAGGGAGCGCCGCCGTTTAATGTCTTATCTTGACCAGAGGACGAGTCCGGCTCGGATTTGGGCGCTTGGCGTTGTCGCCATTCTCCACGTCCTGATCGGTATCGCGTTCGTCACGGGCTTCTATCAGCGCTTCACCAAGGAAGGCGTGAAGGATCTCGACGTGTTCGACGTTGAGGAACCACCGCCCCCCGAGGAAGAGCCGCCGCCCCCGGAAGAGGTTCCGGAGCCCGTTTCTCCGGAAGTCGTCGCGCCACCGCCGATCGTGCGTGCGCCGACCCCGCCGGTTGCGATAACCACGACGCCGACGCCGCCTCCGCCGTCGCCGCCGACTTATGTGGCGCAGCCGCCGACTCCTGCTCCGCCGACGCCGCCGGCTGTCCCGCCGCCGCCGCCGCCGCCGCCGGCTTCTCCGCCGACGAATGCGCGCCTGCGCAGCGGTTCGATCAGCAACTCGGACTATCCGTCCGCGGCGCAGCGCGCCGGCGCATCGGGCACCACTCGCATCACGCTCACCGTCGATGCGAACGGACGCGCCACGGGTTGCACGGTTTC
Organism: Sphingomonadales bacterium UBA2369; assembly: GCA_002344055.1. GTDB lineage: Bacteria > Pseudomonadota > Alphaproteobacteria > Sphingomonadales > Sphingomonadaceae > Allosphingosinicella. The sequence continues at coordinate 109,375 of DDTH01000017.1, read as the reverse complement.
CGGTTCGAGCGGCAATTCGTCGCTGGACAGCACCGCCTGCAGTCTGGCCCAGCGCCGCTTCCGGTTTACGCCGGCAACGCGTGACGGCCAGAATGTTCCTGGCACCTATTCCCAAGCGGTTCGCTGGGTTCTGCCCGACGATTAATATTAGAATTGCGTAATTTCCGGGCAGTTCGCCCAACGATCCAACCAAGTTTTTGAGAAGAGGAATACAGTTATGGCTTCAGAGGGCGGCGGCGGATTCCAAGACGTTGGAATCATCGAGTCGATCGTTGAAGGTGGCCCGGTTGCATGGGGCACCGCCATCATCCTGGTCCTGATGTCGGTGGCGTCCTGGTACGTCTTCTTCGTCAAGATGTTCGAGCAGCAGAAGATCCTTCGCGAAGGTCGCAAGGTCCGCGCGGGTTTCTGGGGTGCTCCCAGCATCAAGGACGGTACGGCCAAGCTCGAGAAGAATGGCGCCTATCGCCAGATCGTCGATGACGGCATGCGCGCTCAGGACCAGCACACCAAGTTGACCGATCCGATCGACCAGCATGACTGGATGCTCGGCAGTCTCGCCCGTAGCCAGGGCGCGATCAACTCGAAGCTCAGCTCGGGTCTCGCTCTGCTCGCCACCGTCGGTTCGACCGCGCCGTTCATCGGTCTGTTCGGTACCGTCGTCGGCATTTATCGCGCGCTTATTCGCATCGGTGCGTCGGGCCAGGCGTCGATCGACGCGGTCGCCGGTCCGGTCGGTGAGGCGCTGGTCATGACCGCGCTCGGTCTCGCGGTCGCGGTGCCGGCGGTCATGCAGTATAACTGGCTGATGCGCCGCAACAAATCGATCCAGGAAGAGCTGGGCAAATTCTCCAACGACCTGCACGGCTACATGATGTCGGGCGGTCAGGTGAAGCCGCAGGTTGCCGCCGCTCCGGCGCGTCCCGCTGCTCCGGCCCGTCCTGCTGCTCCGGCCGCTGGCGGTCCGGGTGCCGGTGCGCCGCCGAAGCCGGCTGGCGGTCCGTCGATCAACAAGGCCTAACGCTGTGCTGGCGCGGCGCGGGTCCAGCACCCGTGTCGCGCCGGCCGCGGCCCTCCGGGGCGTCTGATCTAGCTTTAAGGAAACACAGACATGGCGATGCAAGTCGGCGGCGACGGCGGTGACGAAGCACCGATCTCCGACATCAACACGACGCCGCTCGTGGACGTGATGCTCGTGCTTCTGATCATCTTCCTCATCGCCGTTCCGGTCGTGCTGCAATCGGTCCCGGTGAATTTGCCGAAGGTCGAGTTCAAGCCGACCACGACCAAGCCGGAGAACGTCAATCTCTCGATCCGTTCGGTCGATGGGCAGACGTGCGAAGTGTATTGGGAACTGACCCGGGTGAATGCGGAAGACCTGCTGAATCGCAGCGTCGAAGCGCTGAAGGCCGAGGTGGAACGCCAGGAGCAGTTGTTCGGGGCGGTCGACGAACTGCCGGAAGTGCACATTCGGGGCGACATCAATACGCCCTATCGGTGCATTGGCGGCGCGATTTTCACGATGCAGCGGGCTGGCTTCGCCCGGGTCGGGTTCATTTCGGAACCGACTCCGAAGGGAAGCATCGGCCAGGGCAACTGAGCACCGACAAGGTCTTTTCAGGAGTTTGAGTTATGGGTGCAGCGGTAGCCGACACCGACAGTGGTGAGCCGATGATGGACATCAACACGACGCCGTTGATCGACGTCATGCTGGTGCTCCTCATCATGTTCATCATCACCATTCCGATCCAGACCCACGCGGTGAAGATCGATCTGCCGGTGAACGATCCGAACAGCACGCCGCCGCCGGTCGATCCGGAGCGGAACAAGATCTATATCGGCCGTGGCGGCGAGGTGTTGTGGAACGGGAATCCGGTGAACCTGGTGCAGTTGCGCCAGTATCTAGACCTGACGACGGAACGCCGGCCGGTGCCTGAGCTGCAGCTGGAGCCGGATGCCGAAGCGCGGTTCGAAGTGGTCGATGAAGTGCTGGCGGTGATCAAGCGCGCCAACGTGGAGTCGATGGGTTTCGTCGGCAACGAGCGTTATCGCGAGTTCTGATCGCACCAAGGCGATTTGAACAGCAAGCGGGCGGTCCGGAAACGGGCCGCCCGTTTCGCATTTGGACCGGGCGATTTGGCTCTTCGCGACTCGTAAGTAATGGTGTAACATGACTCCCCCAGACAGGGAGGCTGACCATGGCGACCGCGAACATCCCCGACGACGCACCGGTGGGCGAGATCAATACCACGCCCCTGATCGACGTGATGCTGGTGCTGCTGATCATGTTCATCATCACAATCCCGATTCAGAGCCATTCCGTGCCGATTGACCTGCCGACCGGGGAGTCGCCTGAGGTCCGGCCGGTCACCGAGCGAAACAAGCTGGTGGTAACGCGGGAAGGCGCGATGCTGTGGAACGGGGCCGTCATCGACCGGCCGGTGTTGCGCACGTTGCTACAGCGCGTAGCGGCGTCAGAGCCGACCCCCGAACTGCAGTTCGAGCCGGATCCTGAGGCGCGCTACGAAATCGTTGGCGACATCCTGGCCGAGATCAAGCGCGCCAACGTCGCCTCAATGGGCTTCGTCGGCAACGAACGCTACGCCGGATTCTGATGGAGTCCGCGGGCGCCCGCAAACTCGCGGGTGACCACTTGTACTTCAGCCGAGATGCTGCCCGAAAAAGGCGATCGTCTCGCGCCATGCCGCCTCCGCCGCTTCGCGATTGTAGCGGGCGGTGGATGTGTCGTTGTGAAATGCGTGTTCGGTGCCGGGATAGGTGATCGCGCGGACATCCTTGCCCGCGGCCCGGGCCGCCTCGAGATAGGGAGCGGCGGTGGAATTCACCCTGTCGTCGCGTTCTGCCAGCAGGATCAGGAGGGGTGAATGCAGGCGCGCCGCCTCGGCGGGAGCGGGCGCCGGGCCGTAGAAGGATACCCCGCCGGCGATCGCCGTTCCGGCCGCGAGCGTGACACGGTGGACCATCATCCCGCCCCAGCAAAAGCCGGTCACGCCGACCTTGCGGCCGCCGCCGGCGAGGATATTCGCCACCGCCGCCCCGTCGGCCACCGCCTGCGTCAGGTCCAGTGCGCCGATCATCTCGCGGGCGCGATCCTCATCGGCGGGCGTGCCGCCGGCGGCGGTGAGGAAATCCAGCGCATGTGCCTCGTATCCCGCCAGCGCCACGCGGCGCGCGACGTCGCGGATGTGCGGCGTCAGGCCGCGATTCTCGTGGATCACGATCACTGCGGGGCGGTCCGTCGGGCCGCGCGGGCGCACGCGGTAGCTTGCGATGCGCCGATCCATGGTGACCGGCAGGCTGACCATCGCCGCATCGAGCCGCCGGTCGTCCTCGGCCACCAAGGGCGCGGCGCTGGCGCTGCCCGGAATGCCGGCGAGCAGCGGGCTGGCGGCCGTCGCGCCGCCGGCGATCCGCGTCAGCTCGGCCATGAAGGCGCGACGGTCCATGCCGCCATGGGTGAAGCGGTCGTAGAGGCGGATCGCGGCCCGGCGCTGGTCCTCGCTCATCGGCTCAGGCCGCCGGCTCGGCCATTCGCGGCGGTGTAACCTTGGCCATGTCCGCGTCGTCGAGTGAGGCGGCGCGCTTCGCGGCCTCGCGTTCGCTAAGCCGGGCGGAATAGGCCTCGAAGGCGGGGCGCTTCTCCATCGTACCGAATTGGAGGCCCCAGCCGATCTGCGCGCCGACATAGACATCGGCGGCGGTGAATTGATCGCCGCAAATCCAGGCGGGACCGGACACGGCGCTTTCCAGCGCGTCCATCACGCTTTCGAACGTGCCATAGCCGGCCATCATCGCCTTGTCGGCCGGGGCGAGCAGTCCCATCGCCTTGGCGGTGACGGCGCTTTCCAGCGGACCGGCGGCGAAGAACAGCCAGCGATAATAAGTGCCGCGTTCGGGTGTACCATGCTGCGGCGCGAGCCCGGCCTGAGGGAAGGCGTCGGCGAGATAGGCGCAGATCGCCGCGCCTTCGGTCACCACGACGTCGCCATGCTTGATCGCCGGAACCTTGCCCATCGGGTTGATCGCCAGATAGTCCGCGCCCTTCATCGACCCGCCATATTCGAGCAGCACCGTTTCATAGGGTTGCCCAACTTCCTCGAGCATCCAGCGGGCGATCCGGCCACGCGACATCGGGTTGGTGTAAAAGGTCAGGCTGGTCATGATGCGCTCCTCGCGTCGTCGTCAGGGCCCACAGGCATTCTAGCCGCGCCGTGACCCTTTCTTAAGCTCGAAATGCGATAGGCGGCCAAGCGAAATTGGGGGCAGTGATGGACGCCGCGCGCGGACAGTTCAGCGATCCGGCAGTCGAACGCGCGTTTCGGCTGAGCGAGCGCGCGTCCCGCGTCGGCATGGTCCGGCTCTATGGCGCGATCACCTTCGCGGTGATGCTGGCTTATGCGCTGATCAATCCGCTCTTCTTCAGCCACGCCGACCAGGTGCGCTTCACAATCCTCCTGGTCCCGACGCTGGCCGTGATCGCGGGTTATATCGGGCTGACCTACTGGTCCGGTTATGTCGAACGGCCGCTGATCGATTTTGCCTGTCTGCTGGCGCTCGGGCTGCTCGTGATCGCGGACAACAAAGTGTTGTGGGACGAAGCAGCGACGTTTGCCGGCTCGCGGCACGCCAATGTCGGGATAAACTACGCGATTGTCAGCGCCTTCGCGGCGGTGGTGATGGCGGACCGGCCGCGCTGGTTCCGGCTTTGGATTGCGCTGCACGCGAGCGCCTTCGTAGGCTCACTGCTGCTGGTCGAGGATTCGGTCGCGGAGGAGATTTACGCGCTGCTCAGCTATCTGACGGGCGGCGTCATCGGCACTTTCATCAACTGGCAGCTGGGCCGAGCGCATCGCACCGCGTTCGCTTTGCGCGGTGCGCTGGAGGCGGAGCGGGCGAAGACCGAGGAGCTGCTCTACAACGTTCTGCCGGAGACGGCCGCGCGGAGGCTGCGCGAGGGGCAGATTGTGGCCGACGCTTATGGCGACGCGAGCGTGGTGTTCATCGATGTGGTCGGCTTCACCAAGCTCGCGAGCAGCGTGTCGCCCGGCCATCTGATCGAAACGCTGAACGCCTTCTTCAACCTGGCCGACAAATGTGCAGCCGAACATGGCGTGGAGAAGGTGAAGACGATCGGCGACGCTTATCTGGCCGTCGCGGGCGGCAATGTGCCCGCTGCAAACAGCGCGGATGCGGCAATCGCGTTCGGGCAGGCGGTGATTGCCGGGCTGGCGGAAGTTCGCGCAGAGACCGGACTGCCCCTGCAGGTACGGGTTGGCATCCACAGCGGCCCGGTGGTCGGCGGCGTGATCGGCGCGACGCGCATGGCCTATGACTATTGGGGCGAGACGATGAACATGGCGGCGCGGCTGGAAGGGCAGGCAGAGCCGGGAGGCATCGCCGTGTCCGAAAGCGCTTTTCTGCGCACACGCCGCAAGGAGCTGTTCCAATTGCCGGAGACGGTAGCCTTGAAGGGCGTCGGCGACGCGCCAGTCTACCGGATCAAACCTTCGGAACCGCCGCGCCTCGCGCTCGCGGGCTGATCAGCCAAAAGCATGGCGCAGGCGCAGCGACACCGCCGGGTGGCCGCTGCGCTCGCGATACTCGACCAGACTGGGCGTGGGGCTGGACCGGTCCGGCGCGTAGAAGGTGCGGACCCGCGTGAATTTGACGTCGAAGATGTTCTCGGCGCGCAGCGAGACGGTGGTGCGCGGCGTCATCCGATATTCGGCGAACGCCTCGACGAACGGCTCGAAACCGTTGGGCACGTCCACTTCATTGCGCCGGTAGAAGCGGGTCGCGGGGCTGGCGAAATAGTCGATGCCCCAGGCGAACTGGCCGCGATCCTGGCGGAAACCTGCGCGCAACTCCCATTCGTTGAAACCGGAAAAGGCGCGATCCCGGCCGGTATAGGGATCTTCGACCGACGTGTCGCGGAGCGTGCCGTTGAGTGTGAAGCGTCCGCCGCCGATGCCGAAGCGGTCGAGCGGTGCATCGAGCGACCCGCGCAGGAACGCGAGGCGACCGCTGCCGAGATTGCCGGGGGCGTCGAACCCTTCCGGCGTCGGCACGCGGTCCTGCAATTGTTCGATCTGCTGATAGCCGAGTTCCAGCCGCGCCTGCCCGTCACCCAGAATCGGCCGTTCGATCGTCGCCAGCACTTCCCATGCGCGCTGAGGCCGCAGATCGGCATTGCCGCCGGTGACGCGATCGTTTGAGAGTTCGGCAGCGCTGATGAAATCGTTGAAGTCGAGCTGCGCGACGGTGCGACTGAGCGCGAGCTGCGTCCGCCAGCCGTCACCCGGCCGCCAATCGAGCACCAGCCGGGGCTTGAGGAAGCGAAGCGTGCGTTCGGACGTGGCATCGCCGGTGACGGTAAGCCGTGAGGCCTCGAGCGTCAGGCCGCCGTCGATGCGGAAATTCGGCGCGAGCTGGCGGCCGGCATTGACGAAGACTTCGCTGCGATATTCGGTGACGGTGGCCTGGTCGATCGGCAGGTCGATGCGGGTGCGCGCGCCGCCGGGCTGGATGGCGAACAGGTTCACGTCCGACCGGAGTTGGTTGAACGCGCCTTCGGCCCCTGCCTCGAAATTCCAGCCGCCGTCGCTGCGTGCCCAGGTGAGGCGCAGTACCGCCTCGTCGCGGCGGTCGATGACGTTCTGCGAAAAGCCGCCGGTGACTGTGTTCACCACCCGATTGAGCGATTCTTCCAGATTGTCGCGGTCACGGCGCGTGAACAGGCCGATCAGCTTCAGCCCGCCGCCCGCCAAAGGCCGGGTGATGTCGCCGCCGATCTCGAACTCCGTCCGTTCAAAGTCCTGCACCAGCCGGTCGTCGCGGATCGGGCCGGAGGCCGGGAAGACGGCATTGGCCTGGCCCAGAAAGAAGTCGCCCATCGCGAAGCGGGCGTTCAATCGCGCCGAGCGATTCTCGCCCTGCTCCAGCGCCCAAGAGCCGCTGACGAAGGCAAGCTGATCGGTGATGTCATTATACTTTTCGCGCAGTTCCAGCTGCGTGCCGCCGGGCAAAGCGGTCAGCAGGTCGATGCCTTCCTCCGGCCCGTGGCGATTGTTGAAGCCTGCCGAAAGATTGAAGGTGGATTGGCCGCGGCGGAGGAGGGCGGAGACGGTGCCCTGGGGCGTGATCTGCCCGGAGAAATCGCGGCGCAGGGATAGGTCGATCGTACCCGACAATCCCCCCTCGGCATCGAGGACGAGGTTCGCGACTTGTGCGCGTCCTGTGAATTCCGCGCCAAAAGCCTCGCCGCTGGCGACCTCGACACGCAGTACGCGTCGAGCCGGGATGCGGGCGAGGATCGTCTCGAGCGCGTCGCTCTTGGAACTGGGCCGCGCGCCGTTGATGACGACATTGCCCGCGGCGCCGCCGAAGCCGCGCACGTCCTGCGCGCCGCTGTCGATGGTAAAGCCGGGGACGCGGCGGATCACATCCAGCGCGGTCGACGGTGCGAAGGGCGCGAAATAGCCGGCGGGATAGCTTTGCCGGTCTGCCGGCGATGCGGCGGCGCTTGCGGGCGACGGTTCGCCTTCAGCTTCGGGCTGGCCTGCCTGGGCAGCGGCGGGGGATCCGGCAGCCGCCATGGCGAGGGCAGCTGCGCCGAAGGGGAGAATCAAGCGCAACCTGCACCTCGCTGGGGGTTGCCGGCCCCCTCCACCATACTGGTGGGCCTGGTCGCATGATGGAACGGGCCGGCAACGCTACGGAAGAGCAAGCCGGCCCGCATTTCATCGCGCTTTCGACCAAGCGCAGATCCGCTTCGGCGAAGGGCGGGTCAGGCCTGCGCCTCTGGCGCCTCCGGCTCCTTGTCCGACTTCTTGGCGAGCTTGGGCGCGGCCTTCTTCTTCCCCTTCACCGCCTTGGGCGGGGCGGAGACGATCTCGAACGCGAGGGCGCCGTCCTTCATGCGGACCTTGACCTCGCCGCCATGGACCAGCTTGCCGAACAGCAGTTCCTCGGCGAGCGGCTGCTTGATCTTTTCCTGCACGAGGCGGCCCATCGGGCGGGCGCCGTAGAGCTTGTCGTAGCCGCGTTCGGTGAGCCAGGCGCGGGCATCCTCGTCCAGATCGATATGGACGTTGCGGTCGGCCAGCTGCAATTCGAGCTGCAGGATGAACTTGTCCACGACCCGCGCGACCACTTCCGGCGGCAGATAGCCGAACGGGACGGTGGCATCGAGGCGGTTACGGAATTCCGGCGTGAACATCTTCTTGATCGCCTCGTCGCCGGCATCCTCTTTCGAGATGTTGCCGAAGCCGATGCCCTCGCTCGCCATGTCGGACGCGCCGGCATTGGTGGTCATGATCAGGATCACGTTGCGGAAATCGACCGTCTTGCCGTGGTGATCGGTGAGGCGGCCATTGTCCATGATCTGCAGCAGGATGTTGAAAAGGTCCGGATGCGCCTTCTCGATTTCGTCGAGCAGGAGCACGCAATGCGGCTGCTGGTCGATCGCGTCGGTCAGAAGCCCGCCCTGGTCGAAGCCGACATAGCCGGGAGGCGCGCCGATCAGGCGGGAGACGCTGTGGCGCTCCATATACTCCGACATGTCGAAGCGTTGCAGCGGGATGCCCATGATCGACGCCAGCTGCCGTGCGACTTCGGTCTTGCCGACGCCGGTAGGGCCGCTGAACAGATAATTGCCGATCGGCTTGTCGGGATCGCGCAGGCCGGCGCGGCTGAGCTTGATCGCCGAGGACAGGACCTCGATCGCCTTGTTCTGGCCGAACACGACGCGCTTCAGGTCGCGCTCCAGATCCTGCAGCACGGCCTTGTCGTCGGCGCTGACCGACTTCGGCGGGATGCGGGCGATGGTGGCGATGACCTGCTCGATCTCGCGGGTGGTGATCGTCTTCTTGCGGCGGCTGGGCGGCACCAGCATCTGCATCGCGCCGACCTCGTCGATCACGTCGATCGCCTTGTCCGGCAGTTTGCGGTCGTTGATGTAGCGGGCCGATAGCTCGACCGCCGATTTGATCGCATCGGGCGTGTATTTGACCGAGTGATGCTCCTCGAACGCCGAGCGCAGGCCGGCGATGATCTTGATCGTGTCCTCGATCGTCGGCTCGTTGATGTCGATCTTCTGGAAGCGCCGGAGCAAAGCCCGGTCCTTCTCGAAATGATTGCGGAATTCCTTGTAGGTGGTCGAACCGATGCAGCGGATCGTGCCGCCCGACAGAGCCGGCTTCAGCAGGTTTGACGCGTCCATCGCGCCGCCGCTGGTGGCGCCGGCGCCGATCACGGTGTGGATCTCGTCGATGAACAGGATCGCGTCGGGGAGCTTCTCAAGCTCGTTGACGACCTGCTTGAGGCGCTCCTCGAAATCGCCGCGATAGCGGGTGCCGGCCAGCAACGCGCCCATGTCGAGCGAGTAGATCACCGCGGGCTTCAGAACGTCAGGAACATCGCCCTCAATGATCTTGCGCGCGAGGCCTTCGGCGATGGCGGTTTTGCCGACGCCGGGGTCGCCGACGTAGAGCGGGTTGTTCTTCGAGCGGCGGCAGAGGATCTGGACGGTACGGTCGACCTCGGCCGAGCGGCCGATCAGCGGATCGACCTTGCCGATCTTCGCCTTCTCGTTGAGATCGACGGTGAATTGCTTGAGCGCGGATTCGGCCTTCTTCGGCTTCTCGTCCGCCTTCGGCTCTTCGTTGCTCTTCGTCTCCGCCGGCTGGGCGGCGATCGCCTCGCCCTTGCCGACGCCGTGGCTGATGTAGGTGACGGCGTCGAGCCGGCTCATATCCTGCTGCTGCAGGAAATAGACGGCATAGCTTTCGCGCTCGGAGAACAAGGCCACGAGCACGTTGGCGCCGGTCACTTCGTCGCGGCCCGAGGACTGGACGTGCAGGATGGCGCGCTGGACGACGCGCTGGAAGCCGCTGGTCGGGGTCGGGTCGGTCTCACCCTCGATCTTCAGCGCCTCGAGCTCATTGTCGAGATAATGGACGACCGCTTCCTTCAGCTCGCTCGTCTGCACGCCGCAGGCCGCCATCACGCGGCTGGCATGCGTGTCGTCGATGAGCGCGAGGAGAAGATGCTCGAGCGTGGCATATTCGTGCCGGCGGCTGCTGGCCGCGGACAGGGCATTGTGCAGGGTCTGCTCGAGATCACGGGCGAAGGACGGCATTCAAAACACTCCTACCGGCCCGGGAGGAGGATCTCCGGCGGGCCACCTGGCCTCAATGTCTGCCCTCCCGCCGCCGCCATCAAGGGGCAGAGGCGAAAAAGCCGGGTCAGGAGACGCCTAGAATCCCCTAGTCCGGCTTCTTGAATAGACTCTCGGCGGTTTCCCGGAAGTTAACCGAATTTTCCAGCTTCGCCTTAACCCTGCCGATCTCCGCCTCCAGCGCGGCGATGCGGGCGTGCAACTCCTCGACGGAGAGCGGATCGAGGTCCTGCCTGCCGAGCAGGACGAGCGGATCGTCCGGCTTGTTCGGCAAAAGTTCGTCCCAGTCCATGCGGCGGAGCGTTGACCCTTGCCGCGGCCAAGTCAATATTCGCGCCACGGGGGCAAGCGGGCATGGCGGATATTCCGGACGAGATGATCGCGATCGACCCGTCCGGGCCGGGCGGCCCGGAGGTGCTGGTTCCGGTGCGGCGGCCAGTGCCCGAGCCCGGGCCGGACGAGGTGCTGATCAAGGTCGCGGCGGCTGGGGTGAACCGGCCGGACGTGCTGCAGCGGCGCGGGCTTTATCCGCCCCCGCCGGGCGCGCCGACGATTCCGGGCCTGGAAGTCGCCGGGACGATCGTCGCGATGGGCGATGGCGTCGCCTACGAGCTGGGCGGGACGGCGGTGTGCGCGCTGATTCCGGGCGGCGGCTATGCGGAATATGCGGTGGCGCATGCCGATGTGCTGCTGCCGGTGCCACCGGCGCTGACCATGGTCGAGGCGGCGGCGATGCCGGAAACCCTGTTCACCGTCTGGGTCAACCTGTTCGAGCGGGCCTATGCGCGTGAGGGCGAGACGGTGCTGGTCCACGGCGGCACCAGCGGCATCGGCACGATGGCGATCGCGCTCGGGCAATTGTTCGGGCTGAAGATGATCGTCACCTGCGGATCCGACGAGAAATGCGCGCGGGCGCTGGACCTGGGCGCAGCACGGGCGGTGAATTACCGCGAAGAGGATTTCGTTGAGGCTGTTCGCGCCGAAACCAAAGGCCGGGGCGTCGATGTGGTGCTCGACATGGTTGGCGGCGATTACGCGCCCCGCAACCTGGAATGCCTTGCGGAGGATGGCCGGCACGTCTCGATCGCGGTTCAGCGCGGAGCGACGGCGGAACTCAACCTCTTCAGGATCATGCAGCGGCGGCTGACGCTCACCGGATCGACGCTGCGGCCGCGACCCGCGAGCTTCAAGGCTCTGGTTGCGGCGGAGATCGCCCGCACCGTCTGGCCGCAGGTCGAGCGGGGTGAACTGAAGCCGGTGATCGACACGACTTTCGCGCTCGCCGACGCAGCGGATGCGCATCGGCGGATGGAAGCGGGCGAGCATGTGGGGAAGATCGTGCTGGTGTCGGGCAGTGAAGCCTAGCGGGATCCCCGCTTTCGCGGGGATGACGGAATGGGGGGCGACGGGAATGGTGAAGAAGATCAAACCCTATTGGGTCGTGGCCGGGCTGCTGGCGGTGTTCCTCATCGTGAACATGGTGGTCACGAACCGGCCGCTCTCCGGCTACAAGATGCTACAGATCGAGGAAATCGCGACCCTGCCGGATACGCCCGAACTGGCGGACGTGCGCCGCTACACACAGATCGGATCGGGCAACATTCCGCATATGCGTGGCAACGGTACGCCGATCGCCAATCCACCGCTGAAGGTCGGGTGGGTCTATGAGGAACGTGGCATCATGGGCCTGCCTTATTGGGCCACCGACGTGTCGACCGGGCCATCCCTCTATTACGACACCGGCTATGGCTACCAGATCGCCGGGGTCGCGCCGGGGCAGGTGGCATTGCTGGAACAGAAAGCCGGCAGCCCGATCCTGACCGGCTACAGCTTCAATGGCTGGCGTTACATGTGGGGCTGGATCTTCCCGCTGACCCTGATCCTGCTCGCCTGGCTGTGGGTGCGGGAGCGCAATGCGGCCGAGGATGCGCGCTGGTCTTATGACGAGCCGACGGCCGAGCCATGACCGAGACGCGACCCATCCTCCACGAATATGCCGCGTCAGGAAATTGCTACAAGATCCGGCTGACCGCGGCGATACTCGGGATCGGGCTGGAGCGGCGGCAATATGACATATTGGCGGGGGAGACGCGGACGCCGCACTTCCTTGCCAATGTGAATAGCAATGGCCGCATTCCGGTGCTGCAGATTGGCGACCGCTTTCTTCCGGAAAGCAATGCGGCCTGTTTCTTCCTGGGCGACGGCACGCGGCTGGTGCCGGCGGGAGCATTCGAGCGGGCGGACATGCTGCGCTGGATGTTCTGGGAGCAATATAATCACGAGCCGAACATCGCGACCCTGCGCTTCTGGCTCGCCTTTGTCGGGCCGGAGAAATTGAGCGACCTGCAGCGGGCGCAGATGGACGGGAAAAGCGCGGCGGGCGAGGCGGCGCTGGAATTGATGAACCGTCATCTGGCGGCGCGGCCCTGGTTCGTGGGGGAGAGCATCAGCCTCGCCGATATCGCGCTCTACGCCTACACCCATGTCGCCGAGGAGGGCGGGGGGTTCGACCTGTCGCTCCATCCGCATGTCCAGGACTGGATCGCTCGGGTCGAGCGGGAGCCGGGCTATCTGGCGATCACTGCCTAGGCCTGCCGTCCCGACAAAAAGAAAGGGACGGAAGCGTTGCCGACCGGAGGCTGCTTCCGTCCCATCGTCAGGGGGAACCAAGTGGATGCGGATAGATACGCATGGGGCGTGCCAGAATGCGCGCGCCGCGAATTTCCGCGGCACGCGATGGTCAACCGCCCGTTTACGCTTTTCGTCAGTGTAAAATCTCCCGACGATTTCGGCTCCGCAAGCCATTCACTTGGCGTTCAGCGATGCGATTACATCTGTAATCGCAAGCGGCCCGCAGGCCGGCGGGAGGGTTCGTATGGAGCGTATCGGCGAGGCCGAGTTCGCGGTGATGGAGGTGCTGTGGGACACAGCGCCGCTGACCGCCGCCGAAGTGGCCGAGCGCGCGCCGGCCGATCGCGGCTGGAGCCTCGCGACGGTCAAGACGATGCTCGGCCGCCTGCTCGCCAAGGGCGTGCTCACCCATGAGGAAGAGGGGCGCCGCTATCTGTATCGCCCGGCTTTGTCGCGCGACGATTATCTCGCGCAGGAATCGGCGCGGCTGGTGGACCGGCTGTTCGGCGGCAAGGTGACGCCTCTGGTCGCACACCTCGCCCAGCGCGACCGGCTCAGCCCGAAGGACATTGCCGAGATCGAGGCCCTGCTGAAGGCGCTGAAGCCATGACCGCTTCGCCATTTCTCGCCTGGCTGCTGGAAAATCTCGTCTGGACGAGCGCGGCGATGCTGCTGGTGCTGGCGATCCGCCGTCCGGTCGCGGCCACGTTCGGCGCGGGCGCGGCCTATGCCCTCTGGCTGATCCCGCTCTGCCGGCTGCTGGCGCCACCGGCCGACTGGTTTTCGGCCTGGCTGGCCACACCTTTGCCATCGCTCCCGCAATTGATCGTCCTCGTCGACGACGGCGCGGGCGCGGCGCCTCTGCCGCTTGACGGGTCCGGGCAGTGGGCGCCCATCCTGCTCGCGGTATGGGCCGGAGGCGCCTTTCTTTTCCTTGCGTTGCAGGCGGTTCGATACCGTCTTTTCCTCGCGCGCCTGACACCGCTGGCCGATGCCGGGACGCATCGCGGCGTGCCGCTGGTGACGAGCGAAGCGGCCGAGGGTCCGCTGGCGCTGGGTCTGATCCACCGCCGGATCGTCCTGCCGGCCGATTTCTCCAGGCGCTATACGGCGGAGGAGCAGCGCCTCGCGCTCGATCATGAGGCCTATCATCACCGCCGCCGCGACATCCTGACCAATCATTTCGCGCTCGCGATCCTGGCGCTGAACTGGTGCAATCCGCTTGCCTGGCTCGCCTTCCGCGCCTTCCGCGCCGATCAGGAATTGTCCTGCGACGCCGCCATCGCCTCATCCGCAACCCCCGAGGAGCGCAGCGACTATGCCCGCGCCCTCGTCAAATCCGCGAGTCCTCCCGGTTTGGTTTCAGCCTGCCCGCTGAACGGGGCCGATCAATTGAAACGGAGATTGAAGATGTTGAACCGTCACCGCCGCGAACCCCGCCGCCTGCTGGCCGGCAGCGCGATCGCGGTCAGCCTGGCCGCGGTCAGCCTGACGATCGGCGCACCGGGCCTCGCGCAGCCCGCCAGCCCGGCCGCGTCCGGGCAAACGAGTGTGCGGATTGCCGCTCCCGCTGCGCCTGGAGCCGCCGAAGTGCGCCGTCTCGACGTGACGAGCGAGTTCGTCACGGTCAGGGAGCGGCCGACCGAGCGGTCCGACCAGCTGAATCTGGTGCAGGAGCCGGCGCGCGACCGGACGCGCGTCATCATCATGGATCGCCGCGAAGGCGGGGAGGCATCGACCACGGAACGGACCGAGCGCCGCGAAATCCGCATTCGCCGCAACAGCGACGGGACCATCACCACGGAGGGTCTCGATCCCGAAATGCAGCGCCGGATCGAAGGCTGCCGCGACGGCAATAACGAACTGGTGAACCTGAACGAAGGCAATAACAGCCAGCATACGCGCGTCGTCATTTGCAGCCGGGGCGGCAATGCCGGCACGACCAGTGTCGAGACACTGCAGCGGGCGCGCGAGCGTATCGCCGGCAATGACGATATGAGTGCCGAGACGAAGCAGCGGGTGCTCGCGGAACTCGACCGGGCCATCGCCCGCGCCCGTTCCGGCAACTGACGTTCTTCCCCGTGCGGCGCTTCCATGAAGCATCATGGGGCGCCGCATACTGGCCGGGCCGTTCGCGGGATCGCCGTTAGCGGTGGCGCAAAAACGGCCTTGCCTATCTGTGGTACCATTTTAATACAGCATAACAGTCAAAGAGCCGCTCAAGCGGCCATGGACGCGGGGCGACAAGGGGCCTTTAAGATGACGATCAATCGCAAGCTTGCGCTCCTGGCGTTGTTCGCCGGGACGTCCACCATTTCGTTCGCCGCGACCGCCGGGCAGCCCGCTCCGCAGGCGCAGGCGGCCGGCGCCACGCGGGTCTGGCCGCATCAGGGCGGCGATCTGCAGCCCGATCCGGCCGCGCGCTTCGGCGTGCTGCCCAACGGCATGCGTTATCTGATCTACCGCAACGTCACGCCGCCCGGCCAGGTCGCGGTGCGGTTCCGCATCAGCGCGGGCGACCTGATGGAGACGGACGAGCAGAACGGCCTCGCCCACTTCATCGAGCATATGGCGTTCAACGGCACGACCAATATTCCCGAAGGCGAATATGTCCGCATCCTCGAGCGCCAGGGCCTGGCCTTCGGGCGCGACACCAATGCGTTCACGGCGCCGGACCAGACGGTCTATGAGTTAAATATCCCGGCGGCGAACGGCGAGAAGGTCGACACCGCTTTGATGATCATGCGCGAGGTCGCGGGCGAAATCCTGTTCGGGGCCGAAGCGATCGACCGCGAGCGCGGCATCATCCAGTCCGAGGATCGCAGCATGTATGCCCCCGCGCGCCGGGCGCAGGTGATGCGCGACCAGTTCCTGATGCGCGGGCAGCTGGTCTCGCGCCGGCTCGACATTGGCAGCCTCGACGTGATCCGGACCGCACCGCGCGACCGGTTCGTCGACTATTACCGCAAATATTACCGGCCCGAGCGCGCGACTCTGGTGATCGTCGGCGATGTCGACCCGGCCGAGGTCGAAGCCAAGATCCGCAGCCGGTTCGAGGGCTGGCGGAACAATGCTCCGGCCGGGGGTGAGCCCGATCAGGGCCGTCCGGCGGCGCGTCCGTTCGAAGCGGGCAGCGCGGTGCTGGAAGGGGCGCTGCGCGACGTCAGTGTCAACTACATCCGCCCCTACACCCAGGTGACCGACAGCCGCGCGGAGCGGGTCAAGGGGCTGCGCGAAACGCTCGCGCTGGCCGTGCTCAACCGCCGCCTGCGCCGTATTTCGGAAGGCGCCGACGCGCCCTTCGCCAATGCCGGCGCCTTCAATTTCGATCGCTACCAATCGGCCGAGCACACCATGATCCGCGCCGAGCCGAAGCCCGGCCAATATGACGCTGCAACGCGAGTGCTCGAGCAGGAAATCCGCCGGCTCGTCGAGCATGGCATTCTCGACGCCGAACTGCAGCGCGAGATTGTCGATATGCGCACCGCCTTCCAGACCGCGGTCGCGGGCGCGGCGACAAGGCCGACCACGCAGCTGGCCGGCCAGTTCATCGCGGCGCTGAATGCCGACATGGCAATCCTCTCGCCCACGCAGGTGCTGGCCGTGTTCGAGGAAGCCGTACGCGGCTTCGACGGCCGCACCGCTCACCAGATGGTGCGGCGGCTGCTGACGGGCAGCGAACCCTTGCTGTTCGCGACCAGCCCCGATGCGATTCCGGGTGGCCATGAACGGCTTGCCCAGGCCTACAGCCAAGCGCGGACCGCAGCGGTGACAGCGCCGGTGGCGACTGCCGCCCGGGCCTGGCCCTATACCAGTTTCGGCACGGCGGGCCGGGTGGTCGAACGCGAGGAGATTGCCGATCTCGGCGCGACCCGGGTTCGCTTCGCCAACGGTGTGACGATGATCGTGAAGCCGACCGAGTTCGAGCAGGGCCGGGTGATGGTCAATGCGCGGATCGGCGGCGGTCGGCTGGCGATGGGACCCGAACTGGTCACCGCGCCGCTGACGCAGGGTGCGTTCCGTGACGGCGGGCTGGAGCAATTGAACGAAGAGGAATTGCGCGAGGCGCTGGCCGGCAAGGTGACGACCGCCAATTTCGGCATCGGTGACGACGCTCTGACGTTGGGCGGGGTAACGCGACCCGAGGATCTGGCGGTGCAGATGCAGCTGCTGGCGGCCTATGTCGCCCATCCCGGCTGGCGCGAACAGGCGTTCGGGCGCCATCGCGCGATGCTCGGCAATGTGCTGGGCGCTGTCAATTCCTCGCCGATGAACGTGACGCTCAGCCAATTGGGCAAGCTGACCCGCTCGGGTGACGGGCGCTGGGGCTTCCCGAGCGCCGAGCAGCTCGCCGGGGCGCAACTCGCGCCGCTGCGGGCCGCGATCGATCCGATGCTGCGCAGCGCGCCGCTGGAGATCACGGTGGTCGGCAATATCAGCGTCGACGAGGCGATCCGTCAGGCCTCCACCACCTTCGGCGCTTTGCCGCAGCGCCAGGCGCAGGCGCCCCGTCTGCCGGGCGCCGAGCGCATCGCCTTCACGCGGGCAAGTGAGATGGCGCGGCTGCGTCATTCCGGCCGTCCGGACGTCGCCTTCGGCATGATCGCGTGGCCGACCGACGACTTTTACGACAGCCCGGCCGACGCACGGGCGGTGCAAATGCTTCGCGCCGTCATGCAGTTGCGCGGGATCGACAAGTTGCGCGAGGAACTGGGCGCGACCTATTCGCCGGTGGTTTTGAACGAGGCGTCCGAAGTGTTCGACGAGTTCGGCTTCATGATGATGGGTGCCGAGGTGAATCCGTCGCAGCTCAACCAGCTGCTCGAAGCAGTCACCGAGGTCGCCGAGGATCTGAAGTCGCGCGAGGTTACCGCCGACGAACTCGCCCGCGCCCGCGAGCCGATCCTCACGGCGCTGGCCAATGATCGCAACACCAACGCTTTCTGGCTGAGCAGGCTCTCCGGCGCGACTTGGGAACCCCGGCGGCTGGAGACGATCCGCACCACCGAGGCGGGGCTGCGGGCGATCACCCCGGCGGACATTCGCCGCGTGGCGCAGCGTTACCTGAACCCGGCGCGTGCCTATCGCCTCGCGGTGGAACCGCCCGCGGCGGCGCCTGCCGGCTGAGATATCGGCACCCGGCGAAAGGGCGGCATTGCCTTCCTTTTGCCGGGTGCCGATGCCACATAGGCGCGGTGGAGAACGCCGCTGACATTTTGTTCGAACAGGCCGCGCCCGGCATCCGCCGGCTGCTCGCCCCGAATCCGTCGGCTTTCACCTTCACCGGCACACAAACCTATGTGATCGGGACGGGCGACGTGGCGGTGATCGATCCGGGGCCGGACGACCCCGCCCATGTCGCGCATCTGCTGAAGGCGCTCGGCGGCGAGAAGGTGGCCTCGATCCTCGTCACCCACACCCACCGCGATCACAGCCCGGCCAGCCGGCCGCTTGCGGCGGCGACCGGCGCGCCGATCCTGGGCTGCGCGCCGCTCGCCATCCCCGATGACGGGCCGCGCGCCGATGCGGGGTTCGACTTCGATTATGCGCCGGATGTCGTGCTGGGCGATGGCGGCCGGGTATCGGGCGACGACTGGACGCTGGAGGCGGTAGCGACGCCGGGTCATACCTCGAACCATCTCTGCTTCGCCTGGCCGGAGCGCGGCGCCTTGTTTACCGGCGATCATGTCATGGGCTGGTCGACCACCATCGTCTCGCCGCCGGACGGCGACATGGCGGCCTATATGGCCAGCCTGGAGCGGCTGCTGGAGCGCGACGATCTGGTCTATTATCCCACGCATGGGCCGGCGATCACGGAACCGAAAGCGCATGTCCGCGCTCTGATCGCGCACCGCAAGTCGCGGGAGGCGCAGATTCTCGCGGCGCTCGAGGACGGGGAGGGGATCATTACCGACATGGTGCCTGTGCTGTACCGAGAGACCGATCCGGGCCTGTATCCGGCCGCGGCGCGATCGGTGCTGGCGCATCTGCTCGACCTGGAGGCACGCGGGCGTGTGCGGCGCTCCGGCGAGCAATGGCGGCTGGCGGCATGAGGCGGCTTTCGGGCGTCGGCAGCCTGGCGCGGCAATATAAATGGGCGATTCCGGTCGGCATCATTGCCGGCCTGCTGCTCGCCGGCTTCTTCATGCTGCGCTGGATGGGCAGCTGGTTCGAAGCGCCGGCGCCGCAGACGATCGCGTCGGCCAGCCTGCAATCGATGCGCGAGCAGCAACGGCTGACCACCTTGTCCGCGCGCTATGTTGCCGTGGTTACCTCCACGCAGACGCGGGCAGGCGGCGCGCTGGAGGCGCAGAAGACGCTGATCATGCCGGGCGACGTGCGTTACGAGGTCGATCTCGCGGCGCTGCGGCAGGAGGATCTGCGCTGGGATGAGGGGACGCGGACGCTCAGCGTCACCTTGCCGCCCCTGCAAATCTCGCAGCCGGCGGTCGATTTGAACGCGGTGCAGGAAATCCGGAACAACAGTCTGCTGTTCACCCTGACTGACGCCGAACGGACGCTGGACGGCGCCAATCGCGACGCGGCGCTCCGTTCGCTCGCCCAGCAGGCGCAGCAGGCATTGCCGATCCGCACCGCGCGGGAGTCGGCCAAGCGGGCGATTGCGCGCAGCTTCGCCATGCCGCTGCGCGCGGCGGGGCTGGAGGTGAATGTCGAGGTCCGCTTCGCCGACGAGCCGGGCGACGAGCCGAGCTATGTCGATCAGTCGCGGTCGATGAACGAAGTGCTGGGGCGGCCGGTCGAGGTCAGCGACAAATAGGCCGCGAGGGCCTGTCAATTCCGCGAATAAATCCTACATTCCGCTTCGGAGGGAAGCCTGAATGAACGCACCGAATATGCGCCTGACCGGGCTGGATCTGCGCGCCGAGATCGAGCGGCTGCGTAAGGAACGCAATGCCGTCATCCTCGCCCATTATTACCAGAAGCCGGAATTGCAGGACCTCGCCGATTTCGTCGGCGACAGCCTGGACCTGTCGAAGAAGGCGGCGAGCACGGAAGCGGACGTCATCGCCTTTTGCGGCGTGCGCTTCATGGCGGAGACGGCGAAGATCCTCTCGCCCGACAAGATTGTGGTGCTGCCGGACATGGATGCTGGCTGCTCGCTTGAGGACAGCTGCCCGCCGGAGCAGTTCAAGGCGTTTCGCGAGGCCAATCCGGACCATATCGCGCTCACCTACATCAATTGCTCGACCGAGGTGAAAGCGCTCAGCGACATCATCGTCACGTCGAGCAGCGCGGACATCATCCTCAAGCAGATCCCGCCGGAACAGAAGATCATCTTCGGCCCGGACCGCAATCTCGGCGGCTATCTGGCGCGCAAGACGGGGCGCGACATGCTGCTGTGGCCCGGCGTGTGCATCGTGCACGAAGCGTTCAGCGAGACGGAGTTGCTGAAGCTGAAGGCGCAATATCCGGGCGCGCCGGTGCTGGCGCATCCGGAATGCCCGCCGCACGTGCTGGATCATGCCGATCATGTCGGCTCGACCCGTTCGATCCTGGAACATGCTTTGGCCAGTCCCAGCGAGATCATGATCGTCGCGACTGAGCCGCACATCATGCACCAGATGGAGAAGGCCGCGCCGCACAAGACCTTCATCGGGGCGCCCGGCGCGGACGGGAACTGCAACTGCAACATGTGCCCGTACATGGCGCTGAACACGCTGGAGAAGCTCTACCTCGCGCTGCGCGACCTGGAGCCGCGTATCGAGATCGAGGAGAGCCTGCGGGTCGCCGCGAAGAAGCCGCTCGACCGGATGCTGGAAATGGCCGGCGGTACGGTCGGCAAGGGCGATGTCGGCAAGCCTTTGGTCTCGGGGGACTGACGGCTTCGTGGCCTTCACGCTCGACCGTTTCGATCTCGACGCTTTCGTCGCGTCCACGCTCGCCGAGGATCTCGGCGATGGCGGGGACATCACTTCAGCCGCGGTGATCCCCGCCGATGCGGCGTTCGCCGGCGTCATGGACAGCCGCGATGCGATCGTCGTTGCGGGTCTGCCGATTGCCGAGGCCTTCTTTCGCGCGCTCGATCCGGCGGTGGAGATCGAACTTTTGGCCGGAGAGGGAGAGTCCGTCCCGGGTGGGTCCGATCTGATGCGTTTGCGCGGGAACGGCCGGGCGATGCTGACGGCGGAGCGGTCGGCGCTGAATACGGTGCAGCATCTCTCCGGCATTGCGACGCTGACGCGGGCCTATGTCGATGCGATCGCCGGCACCGGCGCGACCCTGCTCGACACGCGCAAGACCCTGCCGGGCCTGCGCGTGCTGGAGAAATATGCGACGCGGATGGGCGGCGCGAAGAATCATCGCATGGGCCTGTGGGACGCGGCGATGATCAAGGACAATCATGTCGGCGTCGCCGGCTCCGTCGGCGAAGCGGTGCGCCGTGCGGTCGCGGCGGGGATAAACGAGATTATCGTCGAAGTGGATCGGCTGGAGCAGATCGGGCCGGCACTGGAGGCGGGCGCGACCCATTTGCTGCTCGACAATATGGACGCGGCGACCTTGCGCGGGGCGGTGGCGATCGTCGGCGGTCGCGTGCCGACCGAAGCGAGTGGCGGGATCAACCTGGAGACGATCCGCGCCAAGGCGGAGAGCGGCGTGACCTATGTCTCGGTCGGCCGCATCACCCAGTCCGCGCCCGCCGCCGATATCGGGCTCGACTTCACCGCAGCCTGACTCTCAAGCCGCCAGGTGCGGGTGGTGCTTGTCCAGCCATTTGCGGATCAGCCGGAGATTGCGGGTATTCGAGCGGAAGAAATAATCCGGTACGATGCCGATCACCGGGATCGCGCCAAGCAGCATGTCGAAGCCGATATTGCCGGCCATCCGCGTCACGGTCCATTTCGACACGCCCAGATTGCGCGCTTCCCAGGCGATGTAGGTGCCCATTGCCGCGGCGATCACGGTGCCGCCGAACGGGATGATGTCTAGGATGACATCGAGGCCGAGGCGCTTGTCGGTGCCCGGAATTCGCACGGCCCGTTCGAGCAGATATTCCATCCGGTCCAGCCGCTTGCGGATGCTGGCCGGGGTTCGATAACCGTTCACCGCGGGGTCGGGCATGCTCAATCGTCCTCGCCCATGAGTTCGGTGGGGGCGTGCCGGCCGAAGACATTGGCGCGGAACCGGTCCAGGCGCGGTGCGCGCAGTGACCAGCGCACGGGCTGGCCGATCGGGATGAATGCGCTGGTGCCGACCAGCAGCCGGTCGGCCTGACCCAGCAGCGCCTGCCGCTCGGCCGGAACCTGGGTGTTGCGCGCATCCTCCATCAGCCGGTCGGCTTCTTCGCTGCAGACTGGGCTGACGCCGCAGACGAACTGGCGGAGATACCAGGGGACCAGATCGGCCGGCGCGACCTCGTCGATCAGCCGCAGGTCGGCCTCCGCGTCCGGGGTGACCGCTTCGGCCTCGACCCCGATCGCTCGCCAGTCGCGGCGCAGATGGGCGAAGAGGATGCGGTAGCCGGGGCCGGGCGGCAGCGCGACGCGCAGCGCGGGCCGTTCGGCGCCGGCATATTCGGCGACGATCCGGGCGGCGGTTTCCCGGCGGGCGGCCTGCGCGACGGTGGACCAGTCGGGGACGGCGGCGGCGGCGAATTCGCTGAGGTTTGCCGGGAGCAGCGACATGCGCGGCTGCAGGGTCGTTATGTTGAAACGCGCCTGGATCGCGTCCCGGTCGATCGCCATGGCGAGCGCGTGCCGGTAGCGCGGCTGGGCGAGCGGGCCGGTGGTGCGCACGAAAGCCAGCCCGAACAGGCCGCGCACCGGATCGTAGACCACATGGTCGCGCGAAATCTCGACGGCATTCAGCAGCGGCGCATCGGCGAGCGTGCCGCCGGTGACCAGATCGGCGGCGCCCTGCACGAAGCGGGCGATGGCCGACGCGGCGTCGGAGCCGCCGAGCATGATGTTCGGGCGGGTGTCTTCCGGCGCCTCGCCATCCTCGTCCGGCGGCGGCGGGATCAGACGGAAAATGCCTTCCGTCTCGCCGCCCATGCGGAACGGACCGGTCCCCTCATTGCCCGCGACGATCGCCATTTCCGGCTGGGCGAGCAATTGCAGGAAGTTGGTGCGCGGCGCCTTCAGGCGGATTTCCAGCACATGATCGGTCATCGCCTCGATCCGGTCGATGGCGCCGAGCACGGGTTTCAGCGCGTTGCGGCTGTTGCGCGCGACCGTCGCCCGCAGTCGTTCCGCAACCTGCCGTGCATTCACCGGTTCGCCGCGCGCCCACAGGGTGCGGCGGATGCGGAAGGTGTAGCGGCGGCCATTATCGGAGACGATCCAGCTTTGGGCCAGCGCCGGCTCGATCTCGCCCGCCGCGTCGAACCGCACCAGTCCCTGCGCAACCGTATCGAGCAGCAGCGCCGACGACGGTGTCATCGGATCGCGATTGGGATTGAGCATGGCGGGAGCCGGGCCGATCGCGACGATCCGCACCGGTCCTGTCTGGGGCCGCTCGCAGGCCGCCAGTCCGCCGGCCAGGAGGACAAAAGCGGCGATACGCAAGAGCAGGCGATTCGTCGGCATGCGGCCTTTTACGGCTCCTTCACCGCTTGCGGCTAGTTACCGCGATATGGATTTGGGGTTGCACGGACGGGCTTCCGGTGAGGAAGAGGAGGCACGCGCTTTCATGCCGCGCCGCAGCGTGCGCGTGAAGCTGCAGCAGGCCGCCAGTTTGCGCGGCACCGGCGCGCAGTCGGTCGAGGTTGTCGTGTGCGATCTATCGACCGCCGGCTTCATGGTCGAATGCCTCCGACCGGTGCTGATCGGCTCCTACGTTTCGCTCGATCTGCCGGGGATCGGCCCCGTCCAGGCCCAGGTGCGCTGGCAGCTTGGCGGACGGCTGGGCGCGAAGTTCCTCGATCCGGTCAGCATCTATCGCTGCGCGTGGATGGCGCCGCGGGACTGAGCGGCAACGCCCGGACACATGCGAAGCCGCTGGTGCGGACGGCCGGACTCGAACCGGCACGCCCTGTCGGGCAGAAGATTTTAAGTCCCTTAGAGATATTCCATAAGTCTCAGTATTGATTGATTAAAAAGCCAATGCAGTAGAATAGTGCGCTAATTTAATGCGCTAATCGCTGATGCGCATATGCGGATTTGAGGTCATCGCTGTATGAGGGCGGATGGCTAAGTGGACAGACGACGACATTCTCGCGCTCGACCGGAAGTATGCAGAGCAAGGGCTGCCGCTGCACCAGCGGCCCTTTCGAGCGGCCATGGAGATCATGAAGGTCGAGATAGAGTCCGCGTTCTACGATGGTTCCGATTTTCCCCAGATTGAGCGCGACTATGCACGGCTGATCCCGGAAGTCGATAGCAGCTGGCCAGGAATGGGAATTGGCTTAGTCGGCTCGGTCGACCGGGTCCGCAAAGTGACGCTGCCGGTTGTCTTCGGCCGCATTGCGTTGCAGCCTTGGGAGGCACTGGGATTCAAATCCCTTGAAGAGTGGTGGGAGTGGTGCCGAAAGGACCGGCAGATTGCCGCAGATTCCGCGTACGTCTTCGCCGATTTGCATGATTTCCGGCATGGCCTTGATGAGCTGCGAGGAGCAAGCGCCGAGGCCGCGACTTTGTGGCGCATGGCATCTTCAAATTTAGAAGATTTGGGCGCTCTTCTACCGAGCGCGTTCAGTGTGGACACGGCTATCCAGCCAGTTTGCATGACGGCGGAGCTCTCGCTGAAAGCGCTCTTGGTTCATGAGGGTGTGGACGCGAGCAGCTTCAAGGGAAAGAAGGGCCATGATCTGGCGGGCCTGACGCAGCGTGCTTCGTCTGCTCGGCCGCACCGCGATGACGCGCGCATAGCTGCCGTTATTCATACGCTGCCTGGATACGTTGCGAGCCGTTATAGCCCGGCCGGCCTCACACGACTTCAAGTCGTGCGCTTAGCGCTCGGCGTGCAATTTGTAGCCGCATCCACCGTGCGCCGCCTGACAAACACCGATTTGGCCGCTCAGATGGAGGCGGACGAGTGGCCTGGTCCCCGCGCCGCATTTGTTTGTTGATGCTAGTCTGCCGGCGTCGTCTAGTGCTGAATTAGGCTACGGCCGGCTGCTCACGACGGCCCGCGCCCGACAATTTTCAGATCATTTTGGTCAATAATGCGCCTGCACCGATTGCAGACGTACAGGCTTGTCCACGTGCCTTCCTCAACCGGTTCCAAAATATGACCAGCCGCATCAGAGGGTGAAAATCCGTCGTCCATCGGCCGGTTTCCACACAGGCAATTCCACGCGGTTTCGTCGCCGGGTTCGTGCGAGATTGTTTTCATAAGTGTCTCCTTGAGTTTGGTTTCAGCGCGATCTGAAACCCTGCCCATGTGGCGAACATCGGGGGGCAAGCGGAGTAAGCGGCTTCGCGGGGAACCGGCTGCACGGAATGGAATGAAGGAAGCTGGGCGGAAGGCGCTTCGCAGCGCGCTGGGGGCGGAGCCCCAGTTTGTGTGGATGATGCTAAAGTGAACTGGCGCGAAGCTTCAGATTCACAGATACTGACCCAATGTCGGAGACCAGTACTAAGAGGAAGCGGAATGGGCCTGCAAAACCGGCAAGTCCTGCTGCGAGTGGCCCCGCGGGAAGCGAATTTGAAGCTCAAGTAGGAGCCTCGTACCTGCTCGCACTTCTCCTAGGGTCAGAGCCGAGGGGCCTTCCGGGTACGATCATCGATTCAGTGCTTTTTCAGCGCGCGAGCGAGGGGTACCCACTCGACGACGTCGTAATTCGTGCGCACGATCAGGTGGGTGCTCAGGCAACTCTCGAAATTCAAGTTAAGCGCTCAATCAGTTTTACAGCGTCGGACGAAGTTTTTCGATCTGTCGTTTCTCAAGTGGTTGAGGCCGCCCGGAAGCCGGACTTCTGGGGATCAAAGCACGAATTGGCGGTCGCGACAGCGCGCACGTCGCGAAAGATTGATGGCCCGTACCAAGACGTTTTGACCTGGGCTCGGCAGATCGGGTCGGCTGCGACTTTCATCGGCCGTATCGACCAGAAAGGCGTCGCCAGCGATGATATGCGCAATTTCGTCGCCACGTTCCGCGGCCACCTCAAGGATTCCGGATTTGCCCACGATGATGAGACAGTTTGGAAACTGCTTCGGCGATTCCAGATACTCGTTTTCGATTACACCGCTGTTGGCTCTGCTTCAGAAGCTTTGGCGCGAGAGCGATCCGCACGGGCTCTTGAGCCATCGGACGCGGCGCGCGGGGGCGACTTATGGCGAGACTTGATGGGCCTAGCGCTAAGCATCGCTTCCAAGGGCGGGGATCGCTCACGGGAGGCACTTCGGAACGATGAGAACCTGAAGGGGTATCGCTGGGCTACGCTGCAGCTTCACTACAAATCGCTGGCCGTTCTTGCGGCAGATGGAGCTGCGGCGCTCGCGGATATCAGAGACCAGATCAATGGTGCCAGCATCAGCCGAGCGGCTCGCGTCGCGGAGGTTCAGGACCGCCTCGACATTGCTCGTTACATCGAAATTCGCGGTGATGCTGGCGTTGGCAAGTCTGGCATCCTGAAACATTTCGCATTGCAAGCGGCGACGTCGACCGGAATTGTCGTGTTGAAGCACGAGCGCGTGACGCCCCGTGGATGGGCAGCGCTTCGGAATGTGCTGAGTTTCGATGGTGCAGCGGCCAGAGATCTACTGGTCGAACTTGCAGCCGACGGCACGGGTCTGCTGTTCATAGATAATTTGGACTTGTTCACATCGGATGAGCGGGTGACCGTGAACGACTTAGTGCGGGCCGCAGCCACCGTTCCGGGTTTTTCGGTGATCGCGACAGCTCGACGAAAATCCGGGCCAAACGACGATGTGTGGCTCGCGCAAGAAGCACTGGATGATCTGGGGCGCGCGCCTCCCATTATCATCGGGGAGCTTGATGATGCTGAGGTCGAAGAAATGGCCGCTGCAGCCCCGGCTCTCGCTGGCCTGCTCTCGTCAAACCATCCAGCTCGGGATGTGACCCGCAATCTGTTCCGATTGGCGCGCTTGGCTGCGCGACCCACAGATGCTCCAGTTCTTCGTACCGAAATCGACATGGCCGACGAGTGGTGGGGCACGGCGGACGGTCCCGAAGAGGGGCGCCGTGAACGCGCCCGAACACTTCGGAACTTAGCGGAGCAGGCAATCCGGGGGATTGCCACGTTCGATGTCAGTTCCCACCCGGCTGCATCGCTTGATAGCCTGACCCGTTCGGAGACACTCAGGGACTACGGCCATGATCGCGCCGGGTTCCGGCACGATGTTCTGCGCGAGTGGGCTGTCGCGAAATATCTGGGGATTGAGGAAGCTGCATTTGATCAGCTTGTCCTTACCAGCCCCGCTCAGCCCTTTCTCGCCCGAGGCGTAGAGCTTTACTCGCGATCGCTGATTGAGGGCGCCGCGGACCATAGCGCATGGTCAGCGCTCCTCTCCGAAGTTTCAGGCCCCGGCATCCATGCCTCGTGGCGGCGAGCAGTACTTCTCGCGCTGGTTCGTTCCGAAGCCGCCGCGGAAGTGCTAAAAACGGCAGAGCCGGTGCTCACCGCTGCCGACAGCGCGCTGCTCAATGAGCTTGTTCGCACTACAATGGCCGTCGATGCCCAACCCGCGCGGGAGCTTTTTGCGGAGGCCGGGCTCGATGTCAGCCTCATGCCCGACTCACTTACCGTTCCAAGCGGGCCTTCCTGGCTTCGCCTCATCGCTTGGCTGCTGAAGCTTGATGACAAGATACCTGGTGGGAGCATTCCGGCGGTGGTCGACCTGTTCACGTCCTGGTCGGTTGGGATGTTGGGTTTTGACAACATCACGCCCCATCTGCTCCGCCGCCTATACCGCTGGCTGACCACAATCGAGGCCGCTTGGAAGCGGGGGTACTATCGCGAGCGATCCAAGCTGTTTGGCGGCGTTCTAAGCGCTGATCAAATCGGATCACTCCGAGAAGACATCCGGCGCGGATTCGCCATGTTCGCAAATCGAGTTCCTGACCTTGCTGTCGCATACCTCGCAGCGGCAAAGGACCGGGAGGATCGTGAACAAATTGCGTCAGCGATCCACAAATTCCGGGGCGCGTTGGCGGCAGCGGCGCCCGACGAGCTGGCAGATCTGTTTGGGGCTGCTCTGATCCAAGAGCCGAAAAAAGACGAGCGCGACGATGATTTTGGGGGTGGCTACAGGGACCGCGCGTTTACGCTATTAGACTCAAGTTTCTTGCCCGTGTCACCCGCTCAAGGGCCATTTGTTGATCTCCTCAAGGCGCGTCCCGAAACCGGCAAACGCCTAGTTAGGAAGTTGGTAGATCACGCCATAAAGGCGGAAACCCACGGCTATAATGGATCACCGGAGACGATCGAAATTCAGATGCCGGAAGGCGTTCGCCGCTTTCTGTGGCCTCACACGATCATCTGGTCGAGGGAAGCTGGGTCGAGATACCACGCCGTAACCTCAGGCCTAATGGCGTTGGAAGGTTGGGGGCACGAGCGCATAGACGCCGGCGAAGCCGTCGACGCAGTCATCGCGGATATCATCGGTACTGGCGACACGCCCGCGGCCTACCTGATGATCGCGATCGACCTCGTACTCTCGCATTGGCCCGCATCTAAAACCGCAGCGGTGTCTTTCGTCGCGAACCCCCAGTTGCTTGTAATGGATCGTACGCGCCAGGCTCGGGAGCATGTCGAGTTTCCAGATATCTTCGGTCTGAAAGCGATACAGCGTGAGCCGACTGGACCGATCACTGCCGCCAGCCTCGCTGCTCGGCCGTCTCGGGACGCGTCGCTGGAAGTTCTTCTAAAATTCTATACGTTTGACGAGGAAGCCGACCATCGGGAACGCGCTGTCGCTCTTTTGGAGGCTGCAAGGGCAACCCTCGATGAGCCGACGCCAGAATCAAATCTGGGCGACCCTGAATTCATGGTTTTACATGCCCTCAATCAGCTTGATCCGGCGAATTGGCAGCCTCGCGAAGTCGAACTGGAGGATGGATCAAAGGCGGAGGTGCGGGAATATGTTTCGCCAAAAAGCGAAGCTGATCACTTAGCACCTTTCCAGGCGCAGGCCGAAGAAAGCCTGCTGAGCGTGCACGTTCACAAGGCGGCCGCCACCTTGTTGGATAATCCGGGGCGCGGAAATCCAGAGGCGGTAAAAGTCCTGGTGGAGTGGGCGCGCGCTCAGCTGTTTCCGAATATCGCTCAGCCGGACGAGGAAGGGCGCGACGTCGCGGCCTGGTCGCTCGGCGAGACGATCACCAACATAGCTTTGATTGCAATGCGCGAGGGAGACACCGAGCTTCGGCGATCGAACCGAGATTGGGCGCACGATGTGTTCGCTCGACGCCTTTCTCAGCCAATGGATCGTGCATCAGGGATGCTCGACAGGCTCCAGTTTAATCCCCTTGCGATAGCCTTCGTTGGCTACGCTTTTTCGCTGCGTGATCGCGCCGAGGAAGCTGACGTGCGGCAGCTCCTAGAAATTGTGTCAAACGAGTCCTCGGCCGCCTCGCGTGGACTCGCGGCGTCAGCTGTCGCGATCGCAAAAGCGGACGAGAGAATTTTGAAATCGGTGGTGCGGTGCGCTCTGAAAGCGACTGTCTATTGCGACCGTAATTGGGACGACGACGAGTCCGTCTATGAAGCGCGTAAGAAGGACATGCGCAGGGAAGTGGCGGCGGCGGTCGCTTCGGAATTAGATTGGTTGTTTGGCCGATCTGGCGAACCTGCTTGGCCGGACCTACCTCTTCGAAATCCGTTGGCTCGGCGAGGCATTCTGTTGGGCGGCGATCCGGTGCGGCCTCGTAGGCGCCGGATGAGGCCAGAGACATTTGTCGATAGCGCCGCAGCGGGTCGCTGGCTGGACGGTCTTAAGAATGTCGCGGACGTTTCCCAGCGACCTTGGCTTCGCAGCCTTATCGAACATTATCGTCCGTGGACGCACGATGCCAACGGTGGCTCGCTAGAGGAAGACGAGGATCTCGATCAGATCCCCACCGAGTGGAACGATGCCTATTTCAACCTGTTGGCGGCATGCGCGTCCGGCCTTTCCATCGAGGAGGTCGACCAATTCGCTCTCAATGACATCGCTGGGCTCCCGTTCAACGCCAGGCTGAGCGTGATCGGACGTTTGGTGCGTAGCGTCGACGTCATCTACCTCGACACTCAGTTGATCGAAGCCGGCGTTGCGGCTCATATCCGGCAGAAGCTGGCTCAGGCTGTGCGTCAGAACTACTCGTGGTCGCGGTTCGCGGAGGACCGCTCCGCATCCGTGGAAACGCGCATAGGCGACGCGATCTCAGCGTTCTTTTTTCATGTTTATCACGGCGGCTTTGCGCCCCCGCATTGCTACTTGGTCAGCGACGTGGCGGACAAGGCACACGCGCTACTTCCCGTCTTGGAGACACTTGCAGCTGAAGCGCCCACCATTTTGATCGCCACAGAACTTATGACTGTGCTCGAGGTACGCCCACACCCGGCCCAGCTCTCCTTTGCAATTGCCGTGACCCAAGGATGGATCACGCAGAGGCAGGATTTTGAGTTCTGGGTGGATTACGGAATTGGAAAACGCCTCTGCAAATGGCTTCAGCAGCTACTAGACGCCTATCCCGCTTTATTTGCGTCGAACGCAGCTGGACGGGATGCGATTGATCAGATTCTCGCCGCGCTAGTGCGCGTGGGTGTGCCGGAAGCTAGGCAGCTTGAGACCAAACTGACCGGGCTCTGATCGAAACTTAGCGGCCAATCATCATAGATAGAAAAGAATTTGGTCGAGCGTCAGGATCGCCTGAAGAGCCCGTACCATCGTGTACGCCTCGTCGCTCGCTACTCCGTGGCCTACGACGTTGCGTGATCCAGCCCTGTCAGTAGGAACACCCGGTTCAAACCCTGCGTACGTGTAAGTCTCTAGATACTGCGAAAACTCCTGTGGGAACATGAGCGTATCAACTGCGCCCGCGCGTCTCTCCCCCGCTGCGCGCGCAAAGGACAACAGCTTGCCAAGGCGGTGGGTGCTCGTTCCAGTCTCCTCCCGATAGCTATCCGCGAGCACCCCCTCGATCTCCGTCAAAACTATTTTCAAGCAACCCACTGGGTCGCAGGCGAGAAACGAATTGATGCCTGACTGGAGAATTTTTTCGCGCCTCTGAACGTGAGGCTTCGCCATCCACCGCGCGCGGATATGTTCAATCCGTTGCGCATCGAAGGAAGCCAGAATTTGGGCTTCGACCTCTTCAAGTGGCAAACCTGCTTCGCAAAACGCGAGTAGGGAACGAAACTCGTTTTGAAGCAGCTCGACGAAAGGGAACCAGCCTGCGCCCACCAGTTGGCTGAACGTTCGTTCATCGCTGAGGGCATCGTACCGGTGGCGATACGCCATCACACGGTACATGGCGCCGAGCCAACGACCCACGTCGTCAATGTCCAGGTCGCGCTCAGTCCGCAGATCGAAATAGAGGCCGAACCGCCAGTCCTTTCGGAAAAGATAAATGATCCGATCAGAAGGCTGAATGTCCACCGCCGGAAATCGGACCTGCAAAATGTCGGCAATGTCAGACTCGAAGACCGGCTGGCCGGCGGCCAGAGGTCTTTTTGACATCGCCATCAGCGTGACGGCAGCCGTGTCTACCCATAGCTGTCCGGTATCATCAGCTTTGATAACTAACAGGATCTGATTGGCCCGCTTCGTATCGACCGGATGGCCAGCCCTCGCGCTCGCGCTCTGGATAAAATCGATGATGCCCTCGGCAACCTGATGGAAGCGTGGCTCGTCCGACATTAAGGCGAGGTGCTGCCACACAGGCAGTTGCTCGCCGCTTCTTGCCGTTCCAGCCGCGACTCCTGTCAATTTTACGTCTGGAATGACGAGTGGCTCCGCGATGTTGGCGACTTGGCCAATCTTCCGCGTTTGCTTCACGTCGTCAGCGTGGATGGTTGTGCTTGGCGATCCCATGTTACGAACGTATCAAGAACGCATCCTCATTCAAAGGCGCGCGTTGCGATGGTGACCAAATGATCGCTGTGAATCTATCTCAACCTGCCACGCTCAGCCGCATCAACGGCATGGAAATTGGCAATGGGCGCCGTCGCATGAGTGGTGTTGCGATTACCGAGGGCCCATTGAAGGATATGCTTGCGGCGTACTACCAGCAGCGAGAAAGTGAGCGAGGCCGTCTCCGCCTTACGATCGCTGGCGGTTTTCATTTAGATGGTCATGAGATCGAGGATCTTATCCTCGAAACTTCCACATCTTAAAGGTTTCGGCGCGAAATCCACCGCCGCCGGCGTCACCGGCGGCGGCGATTACGAGTGTCATGCGGCGTTTGCCTGAGGGCGCTCGGTGATTTCCCGCATCACGATTCGGCCCGAAAGCGGCACGGCGTCGTAGCTGATGTTAAACCCCTGGCCGTCTTGATTGGGCCAGGCGGCACCGATCGGCGTCCAGCTCGAGGCTTTGCCTTCACCGATGACGCGGTAGATGCGGTGGGTCGGTTTGCGGCCGGGAAACTTGGTCTGGGTGGTCATGGTCTGCTCCTTCATTTCCGCCGCGGGACCATCCCGTGGCTTCATAGGGAGCAAGGGACACGCGCCATCGAGGCGGCGGTCACACGCCGCACGCAGTGCGCCGGAACGGAGCGGAGCTGCACAAGCCGAAGGCGCGGAAGCGAGCTGGGTTGATCGTTGCCGGGCGTGGGTCATCACGCTCACCGAACAGAAGCCGCCCATGGTCTCGGGAGAATATTTCGGCAGACTGTCATCGGAGGCCTTCCCGCCGTCAGGCCTGCACTTCCAGCAAGTCCGCTAGTCGGGTGGTGTAGCACGGCGACAGATTGCGTCGCTTCATGGCCCATCGTTGCCGGCTAACCAGGCCGCCCGCGTTCACCGTCTCGCGGCCAAACCGGCCGTTGATCGCGTCCATCGCCGTCATCAGGGATTTCGAGCGCGCTGGATCGCGCGAGGGAAACAGATTGCTGACCGGCAACTCCTGAGGCTTGTAGAGATCGATTAGGATCACGCCCGCCTTGAAGTAGCGATAGCCGCCGCGCCACAGGCCGGCCGCCGCGCGGGTCGCGGCGACGATAAGGTCACGGGTGTCTGCCGTGGGCTCCAGTTCGATCGTCGCCTGATTGGAGTATTTCGGGTCGGCGTTGAACTCGTTGGTGCGTATAAACACCTGCATTGCGCCGGCCTTCAATCCATAGCGACGCAGCTTCTCTGCGGCGCGTGAGGCATAGGTCGCGACTGCCTCGCGCATGTCATTCCATTGGATGACGGCCTCACCGAAGCTGCGCGTGCTGGCGATCGATTTCCTCGCGCCGGGCAGCGCCCCGAACACATGGCAAGAAACGCCGCGAAGCTCGGCGTGGGTGCGTAACCCGGTCACGGTCAGCACGTCGCGCACGACATCCGGGGGGAGGGCGATAAAATCTGCGACCGTATGCGCGTCGAGGTTCGCCAGCTTGCCGATCGACGCGCTACCAAGGCCCCACACGTCAGACAGGCTCACGGTCGGATAGATATGATTTCGTTGCTCGGGGTCCGATAGGTCGAGCACGCCAGACCCGGTGCGGTCTGCCTTCGCCAATTTGTTCGCGAGCTTGGCAATGGTCTTGGTCGGCCCAATCCCGACGCAGGTCGGGATCTTGGCCGCCTTGCGGACCGCGGCCCGAACCTCTGCGCCAAACGCCACCGGGTCGACCGTCACGCCATCCAGATCGAGAAACATCTCGTCGATCGAATAGGGCTCCACGCGGGGGACGTGGCCGCAGAGCACATCGAACATGCGGCGGCTCATGTCGCCGTAGAGAACGTAGTTGCTCGATTGCCAGAGCACGTCTCGGTACTCGGGGCGCTTCTCAACGATGTGCCATGGGTCGCCCATCTTGAGGCCAAGGTCCTTGGCTTCGTTGCTGCGGGCGATAACGCAGCCATCGTTGTTGGAGAGGACCACAAGCGGTTTGCCCGCCAGCCTGGGATTGAAAGCGCGTTCGCAGGAGCAATAGAAGCTGTTGCCGTCGATCAGCGCGAACCGGCTAGACATTGGTGCGCACCAGCGCCTTGACCAATGCCCACACCTCCACGTCATCTGTCACCGGCACCAGCTCGCCGGTGCCGCGCTCGATGGCCCAACCGCCGGGTGTCTCGTGAAGGGTCGCGAGCACCACTTCGCCGGCCAGGAACGCAACGCAGACCTTGTTGTTCGTGGGGTCGGCGGAGGCATTGGCAACGATGATATCGCCAGAATGGATGCCGCGCCGGCGGCGAAGCCCGTTGGTTCGGACACGCATTGGGTAGAGGCCAGGGCCGTCCAACCCCAGCGCGTTCATGAGGTCCAGCACAGGCTCTACGTAGCCTTCTGCAGGGCTCTGGAAGCCGGTAGTATCATCTCCGCTGTAGCTCGCCATGTGCGCGAACATATCAGGAACGGTGGCGGCGATAAGAAAATTATTTAGCATACATGCGAGGGCGGGCGACGGCGCGCCCGATCGCCGAGAGCCCGGCTGGAAGCACAAAATCCGCAGCGCCTATCATCCACCCTTTGATGGGGGGCGAACCCCGAGCAGGTGGTGCGCGTAAACGCGCGAGACTTCAGATGCGGCCCTGCGGTCTCAGCAACAGCGGTGTTGATTGGTCGGCTCAAAACCATTCGGCAATAGGCTTCTGAGGCTCGGAGAACTATGCTGGCGCCATGACCGATGACGACAATGAGGTGCAGCGAAAGCATCGGGTGGGTGAAGCAAAGGGCTTCACGCGAGGTTTCTCCGGGACGGTCCATGCTGGCTCGAAGGATAGTCGGTTTGGCTCAGCTTACGTCACGGTGCCTAATAAGAAGGGTGGTTCGGAGAGGTCTGAGCAGCAGTCCGAAAATGATCGGCCAGCGGCCAAGCTGGTTGAGGATGTCACCAAGAAAATCGATGGAATAGTGAGACGGTACTTCGATATCGCGGACGATTGGGCTCGTAGACTCTCCGAAGGCGACACTCCTGGCCTCAACGAGATTCAAGCTGCATATACCAGAACTGAGCACAATCTGTTGAACACATGGCCTGTCAGGCGTGGCGGCTCTGAACTAGACACCTTACATCCTTCAAGCGTAGCCGTTCACAATTATCGAGCTGAAAACTTGCGAATGATCGACCGATCATTTAAGATAATGAATGGATCGTATAGGTATTTGATAGAAAAAGAGCGAACAGACTTCGATTTTTATTCTGCTTTGTCAGAGTTAAATGCCTATATTATTCGAAATCCAAGCATGCCGGTTCACGAGAATTTTCTGATCTCATTGTTCCCCCAGCTTCAAGTTACCCGTGAGAAGCTGCCAGTGCTCCCGAACACCCCTCCAGAGTTATATGCGGGCTTGCGCGGACCTGAAACGCCTCCGGCGTTTGTTGCGCGTGTGTACGGTGAGTGGTTGGGTCACGGCCTGACGCGCGCCCACATACGAAAACTCGACAGCAAACTGTCTGTAGCGATCGACAATTGGCTGAGTAGGCCAGGTAACCAATGGCCGGCCGAAGTCGATTTACCCACAAAGGCCGAGCAGACCAGCAGGGACTTGGACGCCCTTCGATCGCGTGCTCCGGACGGGCGCATTGGGCCGGCCCTCGGTGACTTTACGGCGCGCGAGGCTGGGCGAATTAGGTCCGCGATACAGCGGCGAACTAAATGATGTAAAACGAACACATCGAAATAAATTGACATTGGCCTAGGTTCGATGCAGCTTTTCCGCACTCGGAGCAACCTGCTGCGAGTCGAAAGGGAAGCGCACCATGAGCAAGACAAACGAGACTTCCGTCGCTGAGAAGGCGGCGAAAACTGCGGCTGGCATCGTCATCGGCACCCTCATTGGTGTCGTGCTTGCTGGGCCTGCCGGTGCCGCCGTCGGCGCGAAGATCGGCGCCTGTGGCGGAGGCTGCGCAGGCTAACGCCGGCTCAAACCAACAACATCGAGACTGACTGAACGCGGCGCGCAGGCTGCCGCGAGGGGAACCTGCGCGCCGTTTTCTGGGAGATCTGAAATGCCGACTTGTCCAAACGATAATTGCTTTCGCAGCGACGTCGTATCCAATCACATCTCGGACGGTGCATTCGAGAAAGTCGCTCACGCGACACACGCATGCCACGGTGCACACTTCCGACTTCTCAGTGCCGGCGGCCTTGGGCTTCTCGGCATCATGACGGGGGTCAACAAATTGCGGCGCGCCTATCGCTGCCGGTCCTGCGGAACGACGTTCAATTGACCGAGCTGGCCGCCTCACGGGGCGGCCTTTTCTTTTTGGAGAGCCATTATGTGCCCGAGCTGCGGTTCCTGCGACTATGCCTGTAACCTTATCGACGAGGCCCCTTATCGATCCGCTGCGCTGGCTGCCGCGGAGTTACGGCGGCTTGGCGACCGAGGTTCCGTCGTCGAGATCCTGAGCCGATTGGCGGGCGTGCGCATCGCTAATTTCCTCCGCCTCCGCTGGCGCTGCTTATCTTGCGGGGTGACCTACAATGACTGAGCGAAACTGGTTCGACGAGGCGTTCGGCAGTCTCGCGGACGGCGCGGCGGACGCGATGGATTCCATCCGTCATGAGCTGCTCGGTGGCTGGTTCGGTCGCACGTTCGAACCGCATCCGTCGGCCAAGTCTGACCCGGTCGAAAATCACGATCGCGGCGAACCCGATCGTGGCAACATTCATGATGTCGGGCTTGATCGATAGGAGGCTCCTATGGCCATGCGAGCCGGCGGGCTGCTGGACAAGCCGCTTCTGCGGCTCAGTGAGCATGACGCGTTCACGGTCCGCGACGCCGTTCAAGGCGTTCTTGCCACCGGGGGCACCGGGTCAGGAAAAACAAGCGGTCTCGGTGCAACTTTGGCCCGTGCCTACTTGAGCGCCGGTATGGGCGGTTTGGTGCTCTGCGCGAAGCCGGACGAAGCCGAGTTATGGCTCCGCTACGGCGCGGAAACCGGGCGAAGCAAATCGGTCATCGTTCTCGATGGGCGTGTTCCGATCACAAACTTCATCACTTACGAGCTGGCACGTTACGGCGAGACCGGGATCAACAGCGTCATCGAAAGTATGATGCGGGTGCTGGAGGCGTGCCGCAATGTGGGCGCGGAGCCTGGGCGCGCCGGCGAACGGTTCTGGGAAGACACGACGCGGCAGGTGCTGCGCAACACGCTGCCCATTCTGCACGCCGCGACCGGCACGGTGCGGATCAACGACGTGCTGCAGTTCCTTCGAACCGCCCCGCAGGCGCCCGGCGACCTGTCGGACCTAGAATGGCAGCGCGGCTCGTTCTTCTTCCGCTGTTTTCGAGACGCTGCCCCGCGCATCGATGATGCTACCGGCGAGCGAATCGTTTCCTACTGGTCGTCGGACTATGCGCGCCTCGATCCAAAGACGCGTGGAAACATCGCGATCTCGCTGACGACGGCGCTCGACCGTTTCAATCACGGATGGCTTCAGCACGCATTCTGCGGCGAATCCACGATAGTGCCGGAGCTGTGTTTTCACGGTGCGGTGATCGTTCTGAACATGCCGGCGCTGACTATGGGTGACGATGGCATCGTCGCCCAACGGCTGTTCAAATATCTCTGGCAACGCGCAGTCCTTGCGCGAAACTCATTGGACCCGCTTCAGCGCGAACGGCCGTGCTTTCTCTGGGCCGACGAGGCGCAGTATTTCCTCGACAGCTTCGACGCAGAATATCTGTCCACGTGCCGCGCCTCGCGGGCCTGCACGGTCTATCTTTCGCAGTCGCTGCCGACCTTTTATGCCTCAATGGGAGGCGACCGCGCCCGCGAGCGCGTGCAGCATCTGCTCGGCAATTTCGCGACAAAGGTCTGGCACAGCAATGCCTGCCCGGAGACCAACCGCTGGGCGGCGGAAACGATCGGCCAGGTCGAGAAGCAGCGTGCGACCTTCAGCGAAGGGGAGGGCACCAGCACCAACTTCGGCACCAGCATGGGCGAAGGCTCGAACTGGGGCAGCCAGTTCAGCACGGGCAGCAGCTCGGGCTACAGCTCCGGCCCGAATGGCGGGAGCGGCAATTCGGGCAGCACCGCCAGCCGGGGCAGCTCGGACGGTCAGAGCGACAACCGCAGCCGTAACCGCGGCCACGGTTCGAGCACGAATGTCAGCCGGGGCTATTCGGAACAGATGGGCTTCGTGCTCGAGCCCGGTGACTTCGGCCGCATTCTGAAGACCGGCGGCCCGGCCAACGGCAACTGCGTATCGGGGATCTGGTATCAGGCGGGCCGCCGGTTTCGCTCGTCGGGCGGTAACGCCATGCTGGCGGAGTTCCAGCAGTGAGGCCTCCGTCCGGCATTCAGGCCGTCGTCGGGTCGCCTGTCGGGACACTCATTACCGTCGGCGCTGCGTGCCTCGGTCCTTACGCCTGGTATATGAGCCCGAACGCCTGGCCGCTGGCGCTGGCAGGGCTTTGGCTCATGGTCTGGGCGAGCATCGCGCACAATGCCGTCGCCCGTTACCGTGCCTACCAGCGCGAATGGGACGACATGGCGCCGGGCGGCGCCCGACGCCTCCGCTCCGTCCATCCGGCAATCAGGGCCGTCGTGCTTGCCGTCGCCTTAGTTGGGATGGTCACACTTCTGGCAAGCCACCCAGAACGGCCCGGCTACGCGTTCGCGCTCAACTGGCTGATCGGCGGTGGCACCCTCGCAATGGTCGCGTGGCTTGCCGTGCGTCTTCGCCGATCGGCCGGCCTCTCTTGGGGACGCCGGAATGCCGAAGCAGGCCTCACCATTGTCCGGCCCTGCGTGGGCTCCGCATTGATCCGCGTGCCCGAGCTGGCCGACGCCTACCGCTCGCTGCCCGAGCATTGCTGGCGGACGCTGGACGCACGCTGATGGGCATGACCGCACACCACCCATGGTTGCAGTCCGGGACTGGCACTGAGCCGGTCGGCCGGACGCCTTATGCCCGCCAATGGTTCGGGCGACCGATCCAACCTGACGCGCAGGAACCCAGACAAGTCTGGGACTTATTAGCGATTCCTTAACCATGTTCCTGTTATGTTCTATAGCCATTATGCCTCCGGCAAGGTGCACGTTGCTTGCAACGTATAAGTGCACTCTTCCCACAAAACCGGGGGACGAACTGGCTCGGAAACAACAAGGGGAACTGGCCGACGCAAGTCGGAGGAAATAGCTCATGGCGCTGTTCAGTTGGTCGATGCAGATTATCAAGCGGAGTGCCGGGCGCTCCGTTGTCGCTGCTTCTGCCTATCGGTCGGGCGAGCGTCTCTATGACGAGAGACAGGATCTCACTCACGATTACTCCCGCCGCAGCGGAGTCGAGCATGTCGAGATTCTGCTGCCGGCGAACGCGCCGGACTGGTGCCAGGGGATCGATCGGCAGACCCTGTGGAACCGGGTCGAGGCCACCGAGAAACGAAAAGACGCGCAGACCGCACGCGAGCTGCGGATCATGATCCCGCGCGAACTGGACCCGCCCGACCGCATCACGGTCGTGCGCGACTACCTCGAACGCAGCTTTGTGGCGAAGGGCATGGTCGCGGACGTGGCGTGGCACAACAAAGTGGCATCGGACGGCAAGGAACAGCCGCACGCCCACGTCCTTCTGACCATGCGTCCCCTGAATCCGAGCGGCTTCGGGCCAAAGGCCCGCCACGACTGGGTGGCCGATCCAACAGGGCGGACCCACCCTGATGGCCGCCCGGTCATGGTCGTCAGCGATCGGAACAGCTGGAACTGCCCAGACTATTTCGAGCGGTGTCGGGCGGACTGGGAAAATACCGCTAATGGGGCACTTGCCCGCATTGGATCGGAGGCGCGCATCGACCGGCGAAGCCTGCTCGAACGGGGCCTGTCGCGCCTGCCCGAACCGGCGCTCCGGCTCGCTTACTACCTTCGCGATCTCTACGGCTGCATGAAGGAGCGGTTCGGGCAGTTTCAGATGGCGCGGCATTACCGCGCCGTCGAGGCGGCGGCGACCGCGGCTTACCGCCAGGCCGATCCCCTGATGGATCGGCCCGGTGAAGCGTCCGGCAAAATGCAGCGCTTCTATGACTGGTTCGACCGGCAGCTGGCGCGGTTGGAGCCGGCGCCGCGCGAACAGACCCACGACCTTAACCTCGACACGGATCGGTAGTCATGAGTGGAAACTGGCGCGACAAGTTTGAACCGATCCGCGTGCCGCCCACGGCCCTGTCTGCGGAAACCGGCTTGGCGGTTGAGGACGATCACGGCGCGCCGGACCTTACGGCCTACCAGCCGTGGATCGTGCAGCGGGGTCGGTCGCGACCGACGCTGCTCCTCAACCTCCGGAAGTTCGATCCTAAATCCGGCCTGCTCATCGGCTGGCAGGCCAGCTATCCCTATCTCGTTTCGGCCGACTACGTGGGCGAGCGCATGCTGTCCCTTGATTTCGGCCGGCGTCAGTTCGTGATCCAGGGGACCGACCTTGGCGACCTGCTCCGGCATTTCCAGCAGGGGACAGTGCTGGCCATTCAGGAATACTCGGCGCACGTGTGGCCCCATCCGCCAGCCGGACCCATTGTCACCGCCATCGACAAGATCGAACGGCCGCCGATTGACGCCTAGCGCCACATTCGTTCCGCGAACGCGCGCTCCTCCTCGCCGACTACATCAAGATAGATCGCCGTCGTCGCGAGCGACGCGTGCCCAAGCCATTTCTGCAGCAATGTGAGCGGAACGCCGTTGCCGACCGCCTGCACGCCATAGCCATGCCTTAGGCCTTTGCAGCATCGCATCGGGCCGCGAACTGACGCGGCCTCCATGGTGGAGATAACGGTGCGCCACGCCGTCACCCGATGGATCGACCACAGCTTTTCGCCTGATGCTCGCGACTGGGCCAGTAGCATCTCGGCGACGCTTTTTGGCACCGGCACCGTGCGAAATGTCGGCCGCCTGCGCTTTAGTGTGCGGAAGGTGACAGTGCCGCGCGCGCTATCAATGCTGTGGGCGCCGATGGCGAGGGCTTCGCTGATGCGGCAACCAGAGTAGGCTAGAAGATAGCAAAGCGCGCGTCGATCGGCTGGAAGCCGATCGGCCATTGCCAAAAAGCGCGTCCGCTCTTCGGCGCTAAGATATTTGCGGTGGCCGCTGGCATCAAACGCCTGCCATTGGCCGATCTGAACGAACGACACTGAACCCTCGCTGCAACAAAATCAGCAATAGGGTTGCGCAGATAAATTCTCGATTCTGCCGTATCGCTCGGCGACCGATGGCATCGACCGACATGCTTTCTTAGATTTGCGACGCCTGCGGCGGATACCGCATGTATGCTTGACACCTTTGCACTCAAAGATCACCGTAGTTCGTCCCAACAGAAACTGAGGTTTAGTATGGACGAGTCCTCAAGTGCCTCGAATCAGAGCGCGGTCGACGA
This sequence comes from Sphingomonadales bacterium UBA2369, assembly GCA_002344055.1. Lineage (GTDB taxonomy): Bacteria > Pseudomonadota > Alphaproteobacteria > Sphingomonadales > Sphingomonadaceae > Allosphingosinicella. Next base: position 68,177 of record DDTH01000017.1, on the reverse strand, counting down.
ACCACGTGTTGTCGCTCTGAAGGATGAGGACATTATTGTCGTCTCCGCAGACACAACCTCGAGCGCGGACGTGCGCCGCACTCTTCAGAACCAGCAAAACTATCAGAACAATTAGAGGCGACCCTTAGAGTGCCGGTGGATTTCTGCACTCTCTTCGAGCCTCTGTCTGTTGACCTTTTTTTGGCTTCCTATTGGGAGGCCAAGCCGATTCACATTTCGGGTAATGGCTCACGAAATTTTGATGACCTCGTTGCTCCTAGGGACCTAGATCAGTTTCTCAGCCGATCGGATATCCGCTACCCCAGTGTTCGGTTGGTGCAAGGCGGCGTCGAACTCACAAGGGACGAGTATACGCGCGAGTTTAGGCTTGGAGGCCATCTTTCAGACGATCTGATCGTCAACGATCGGCTCTTCTCAGCATACAATGCGGGAGCGACGATCGTCGTTCAACAGCTCCAGCAGAGCCTACCTGGTTTCGGTGTCGTTACAAATGCATTCGAAGAGGCATTCGGCTGCAACGTCCATGCGAGCGCGTTCATCACGCCCCCAAGATCCCAAGGTTTCACAGCTCATTACGACACCCACAGTTTTTTGGCTTTTCAGCTTTCAGGCTCCAAAAATTGGAACCTCTATGACACCACGGCCCTTCCTCCAATTCGAGAGGACCGGGAAACCGAGCTGCCGTGGTCGCAGGTAGCGCCGACACAGCAAATTGAGCTGCACGCCGGTGATCTCCTTTATGTGCCGCGAGGCACTTTTCATGACGCTGAAACCTCGGATGACCCGTCCATCCACATGACCATCGGGTTCTTTCCGCCGACTTGGCTCGATGTGACTCGCGCAGCCATTTCAGCCGCAAGCTCTCAGAAAACCCTCAGGCATGCGGTGCCTGTCGCCTATGAGCAAAGCGATCTCGACGCTGCCGTTACCGATACGATCGCAAACCTCGATCTTTTGGGCGCACTACGTCTACTGCAGAGCGGCTATCAAGCGAGACGAACGGACGTGAGGTCTGGCCGGCTGTTGGATGCGCTTTCTGAGCAGGAGTGGTGTGACGAGACGAGGCTGAGACCTCACCCACATCTTTCATTTTCGATTGAAAATGCAGGCCCGGATCGGCTCAAAATAGCGTTCTTTGGAAAGCAGATACTGCTTCCGGAGGCGATACAGTCGACGCTCAAAGTGATAGCCTCACGACCGTCGTTCACGCTCGGTGAACTCCAAAGGACCCTTGATCGGCCTTCAACCTACACGTTGTGCAGGCGACTCGTTCGAGAGGGGCTCCTGACTGTCGATCGATGATGAAATCCCAAGTGCACCGCAGATGCCGACGACTTGTAGCGACTAAATTAGTCTATCTAAGATATTGAAAATAAAGGAATGGGTCTGCAACAAAATTGCTGATTTTGTTGCATGCTGTCAGAATTCCAGCCCTGTCGAGGGGCTGCGATCGTGCGATTTTTCACCTCCGCCGGGTTGTTGTGCGCGCTCGCCGTTCCGGTAGCGCATGCGCAGCAACCTACCGCCAATGAACGCGCCTACACCGTCGCTCTCATGTGCTCGGTCGTGGCTGCTCACTACGCAAGTGACGCCGACATTCACCGAACGGCTGATGCCCTGCGGCGAATGGCTCGTGTGCTGGGACACGATAGCCGCAAAACCGCCGCGGACGTCGTTCAGATGGCTAATGTGCTCGGGTCGGAGATGAGAAGCGACCCTGCTTCAATGGATCGGACCCGAACGGCTTGTCGTCGCGCCGGGCTTGTAGGCTAGGTCATCCTACCTGACCTAGCAGCGGGGCTTTCTACAGTCGGCGTGCCAGCCGCGCTGAACCGCTGACCTGCATCCGCCGTTTCGAGTGTCTCGACCCCAGCTGCCCGGAGGGCAGCGACCACGTCATCTAGAGCGTCTGCGGTTGAAGCGGTTTCCGATCGGCGATCGACTTGCTCCTGATTGGGAGCCACCGCATCGAGTGCTGCGCGCGCCGCGTCTGCTTCCCTTTGCATGCGGCTAAAATCCGGGCTCGCAGTCGCACCATGCTGTCCGGCGTCACGCAGCTGGTCGCTGGTAAGTCTGGTAGCCTCGCGTTGGCCTTCGGGAGTTCCGCGCGCCAGCGCGCGCTCGATGGCATCGCGCCGTGTGCGCTCGCGTTCCCGATAAGCATCTTCCTCTTCTGGCGAGGCGAACTGCAGATATGGGTCGAGTACACGGCGCTCGAAGAGGTCGCCCGCCAGGCGCCGAATTGTCGCCCTGGCGCGTGCCGACGGGGATTCACTGTGCCGCTCGGACAGGCCTGCGGCGCGGGCTTCCTGCGCCAGCGTCCGGCATGCGGCTGCCACACTGGCAACGTCTCCGCGCAGAAAGGTGAGTGACGTTGGCGTGGCGCTCGCAATCTGCTTTTGCAGATCTCCGAGCGCCTGCATCTGCGACAGGGCCTCGTCGGTTTGGGCGCCCGCGGCCGCGAGCGAAGCTAGGGAGCTTTCTAGGCCGTACTGGGCTGCGAGAACCTGCGCGAGAAGTTCGGAACGCTGGGCCGCCAGCAGGTCATCCGCTGGCAAGGCCTTTCGAGGATCGACTGTAGGGCGAGCGGCGATGGGTTACCTGTTGTGAGCCTTCGAGATCTTCAAGCCATAATACCGCCGCACTCCCTAAGAATTGGTTAATTTTCGCCAAATTGGTGAGTTCTGGTCGCGAGTTTCCTCCACAGGTTGCAGCTAAATCGTCGTTGGTCTGGTCGCTTTTGACCGACCGCGCGGACCGGAAAAGGCGCGGCGCTTCCGTGCCTTCGGCGTGTGCATCTTGCCCGACAAGTCGGTGCCCGGGGCAGCCATGACCGGTCCGCTAGTGCGGGTCGGTCGTGAGCGTCCGGCGTCCATCGTGCGATTCAGCGCGGGACAAACCGGGGAGGACCCAATGACGACCGAACTCAGCCTTTTGCTGGCGAATACCTTCGCCCAGCTCGTTGGGGCGATGGCGCAGATTATGATGGCGCTGAGAATGAAGAGCTGACTGTGGCAGGTGGCGGGCTGACAACCCGCCACTTCGCTACGTGGAGGATGGGTGCGATGGCCCGCCTCGTTCGAGGCTTAACCGTCCAACATTTCCCCGGTGCCGGGTCCATTTCGCGGTCGCGTCGCCCGTTCGGGCTTTGGCTTAGCTTCTATCGTGCGATATCCGCAAAACGAGGCAGGTTGTCAGTCGAGGTCAGTAGACTTCCCACTCATTGATTCCGTCGGGGATGCCGAGCGTCGCTAGGTCGATCCCGCTTGAAGGCGTGAAAGTATGTCCGCCTGCCGCATCGTCGGCTGCGGCGCGTGGAGAGTGATACGATCCCAGGCTTTCGCCCTCGAAGACCAATTGCCAGCGGCCGTCTCGGGCCACGATATAGATCGGCCCTCGGCGCGTTTGATATCGATAGCCTCGCATAGATTGGCTCCGTGATGGTGCGGGCGGGGGGACTCGAACCCCCACAGGCCTTGCGGCCCTACGGATTTTCATACCCGCCACGGCTTTCGCCGCCGCCCGAAGGCGTTTGGGGTCTGGACTATCCCTTCACCGTGCCCCGCCAGGGCGGAGGGTAGGTGCTGCCCGTCTAGTCTCTACACCTTCCCGGCCGATTCAGGCCGAGCTTGGCTCGGGATCGCCATCTTACAGGGTTCCCCGAATTTGAGCAGTTCTACGTCGCGGATTTCCCCGCGCGCACTCAAGTCATCGTCTAAGTCCGGTGCGTCTACCAATTTCGCCACGCCCGCACACCGGGGCTAGGTATAGTGGGCGGCGGATTCGCCGCCAAGGACGATGTGCGATCTGTCCGCAGGTGCTCAGGCGCGAGAACTGTCGCGGCGTTTTGGGACCTTGCGCACGTTCACTGCTCCGGCGTCGATCATGTCCTTGATATGAGAGGCGTAGAACTTCTCAATCATCTCGACGCTGGTGCGGCAGTTTTTCGCTATCTGGTAGATGTCCGCGCCTTCGAGAAGGCGCGTTGAAATGTAAGTGTGTCGAAGGCTGTAGGTGGTCCGTGCCGTCCCTTCGCGGTCCCGCTTGAGGCTAAGCTCATCAAGGATCGTGTTGAAGAGTTCTCGTTGGATCGTCGGAAACAGCGGATCGGTCGGCTCGAGGTTGTGACGCTTTTTGATGCGCGAGAACGGCATCACAGCGCCCGGCATCGATTTGGCCCAGCCGGTGCCTCGCTTGCCGCGCACGGCAATGTGAAGAATGCGCTGCCGCTCGCCGCCATCCTCGACGATTTGAACGTCCTGGACTTGCAGGCGCTTTGCCTCGTCCGGCCGTAGGCCGGTGTTACCCATGAAGAGCACATAGTCGTGAAGGTCCTCGCACGCGGTCCGCCACCGCTCCTTCTTAGGGTTCTTCGCCCGTTCTCGGGTGGCCTCGTAAAGTCGCTTATACTCTTCCGGCGAAAACCAAGCCCGGTGGGATACCTTGCCCGAAGCTCGATAGGGGTCCGTCATGATCGGCATCGCCGGCAGCCAGCCGTGCCGATTCGCGCATTTGAGAACCTGCCGGAGGCAGACCATTTCCTGATGCATGGTGCTGCGTGACGGAGCCTTGCCGTTTCGTTCGCCGGACTGCCGATCGAAACCGCCCTTGGTGATCCGATCGATTCGGTAATCTTGAATCAAACCAGAGGTAATTTGGCTAAGGGCCTTCTCGCCGAAAAAGGGGAGAAGGTAGAGGTCGAGCCGCTCCCTATGTCGGCGCACATAGAGCGGGCTGCGCTGCCCAGCCGTGATAACCGTAAACTCGGTCATGAACCGTTTGGCCGCGTCGGCAAACGTCGGGCCTGTGGTCAGCTCGCCGCGACCGGCTTTGCCCTTCAAGGTGAGAAACCAATCCTCTGCCACGTCCTTCGCCTGGGCGAGGCTGGCAGTCTTGGTGCTGTGGCGCCGCTGCTCGCCCGCCACGCTTGCTCGGCATTGCCAGTAGCTGCTTCGCGGTCGGCGAAAGAGTTGAACCTTACCGCCAAGGATTTCGTGGACTGCATCGGCCATGTGTAGCGCCCTCTCAATGCGCTAAAATGCGCTAGGGGTGTGCTAGCGATCTATGAGCCAATTATCCCAGTTTTCCGCCATTTTTCAAGTAAATTATCTGCTTTTAAGTCTCCAGCGTCTACCATTCCGCCACGTCCGCACGCGCGGCAAACTGCCCGCGCGCGCGGCGGCGGGCAAGCGGGAAGGGAGAATCAGGGCCGGATCAGGCCGCGCCGTTGCCGTCGATATTCAGCCGCTCGCGCATTTCCTTGCCCGGCTTGAAATAGGGCACGCGTTTGGCGTCCACATCGACCGGCTCGCCGGTGCGCGGATTGCGGCCGCGGCGGGCATCGCGGCCGCGTGTCGAGAAAGCGCCGAAGCCGCGCAGCTCGACCCGGCCGCCCTGCTGCAGCTGGTCGATGATCGAATCGTAGAAGGACGCGACCACGCGCTCGATCTCCTTCTGCGTCAGATCGGGGAAATCGTCGCAAAGCTTCTGAACGAGTTCCGAGCGGATCACCTTTGCCCCCAATTCGAAAACGGCCTGCCATAGGGACAGGACCGCGATTGACCCAGATTAATCGCACCACATCGGCCGGAAGGCAAGCCGTAGACGGAGGCGGCGCGGTGGGTGCGGATCACGGTTCGGGAGTGCCGATTCCGGCGGGGTCGGTGAACGAAGCGGGGCTGCATGGACGGTTTAAGTTGACAGGTTGACACATGCTAGGGCCGCCGGCGGAGGCGGGCGCGAAAGGTTCCGAGAGTCACGAATGTCACGACTGTCACATGGAAACGCAGGGGGTTTCGTCACTTTCCGCGGACAGGCGCGTGAAGAGGCGGACAATGGCAAAGAGCGGGCGGGCCACCGATGAAGCGGCTCGCGGCGCGACTTTACCTGATCGCGACGCAGTAGGAAAACTCCAACAGGGGCCTTGGGCTTGATGCCCGCGGAACTGGCATCAATTGGTGCACTGTCACCGTAATCCTGTCACCGTAATCCGGGTGCACTGCCACCGTAACCAGTGGTACGATGTCATTACCCTCGATACCCGGCAAATTGGCCAAGCGGGCTATCGAATAGGAGAAACCCTTGGCCACGAGGTCCAACACAGACATCAGCGGTTCGAGGACTTGGGAGAGAGAGACCGAGAGGTTCGTCCGTTCTATATACAGTATTATATTGCCGCCGCGCCCGGCGGATCGGAGGGCAGCCATTCATTCAGCAGGAATGCGCAGCAATACGTTCGAAGCCGATTGCATGCTTACTGCGATGGCCTTGGCTCATACTGCGGGCAGGCGGTCGACAGAGCGATGGAGGCGGAAGGTGGGAAGCCTTTCTAGGATCGCGCTGCTCGGATTTGCGCTTACGGCCTGTACGGGGCCTGGCGGACAAGATCCGGACGCGGAGATTCCTACGGTCGATGCGTCGTCCTACCTGACCGAGCGATGCTGGTTTGATCATGAGGGAAGATTTGGCGCATTTGTCGTTCTGGCACAAAAAAATGATCTTGCTGTTCCATGGCCCATCTCCGGGAGGTGCCTGATCGAGCACGACGCTGGAGATCTCGGTTTCGCAACGTTGAGTCAGATTGGTAGGGTTGAGTTAATCGACAAGAACGGGGTACTTCAGCGCTCTTTCGGTACTTTTGTAAATAATAGGACCGTAAACCACCTGCCAGGACCGTCTCTTGTGAACAGGGTCTTCTATCTTCGGGCGCGCGTCACATTGGTCGCTGTTCCCGGTAGCCCCGTGTATGCGCCGGAGGAGATGCTTGAGCTTAGTGACACTAACATGACCTTTGAGCAGTTTCTGGCGCTGAATGCTGACGAACGAAAAGCGTTGTGGCGCGCGTTGAGGTCTTAGCTTCGCTGAATTTCTGGATTACGGTGACAGTGCACTAATTTCGGCTTTATATCGTTGAAGCCCGTATCGGCTAATTTTTCTACAGCCTATAGATTTGATAGCATGCGGAGCGAGTCGGCGTCATTGCTGTCTTGCTTGCTCTTTGTCACGGTCCAGGTTCGCCTGCCTCTCTGCCGTCGGGAGAGGGCACTCCCCGCGTTTTCGTGTGACATTCGTGACATTCGTGACATTCGCGAACGGCGGGATGCTGAGGCTGCCGATCGGCTTACGTTTGACGTGACGTGATGCCGCGACGACGGGCTAGTCCCGACATTCCAAGCCATAATGAAAGGGCCGCCCCTCTCGGGACGGCCCTGTGCTCATCAGCATAAACAGGCGGCACCCGGAAGTGCCGCTTGCTCATAAAGTCTCTGGTTTAGCTGTTCTTCTGCTTCAGGGCTTCGCCGAGGATGTCGCCGAGCGAGGCGCCGCTGTCCGACGAGCCGTACTGCTGGACGGCCTGCTTTTCCTCCTGGATCTGCAGGGCCTTGATCGAGAAGTTGGGCTTCTTCGAGCGGTCGAAGCCAATCACCAGAGCGTCGAACTTCTGGCCGGCCTGGAAACGCTCGGGGCGCTGCTCGTCGCGGTCGCGGCCGAGGTCGGTACGCTTGATGAAGCCGGTCGCGCCGTCGTCGCCGACCTGCACTTCCAGGCCGCCATCGCGAACCTCGAGCACGGTCACGGTGACGACGTCATTCTTGTTGACGCCGCCGCCGGCCGCCGCCGCGGACACGCCGCCACGCTCAAGCTGCTTCATACCGAGCGAGATGCGCTCCTTCTCGACATCCACGTCGAGCACGACGGCCTTCACCATCTCGCCCTTGTGATGCAGGTTGAGCGCTTCCTCGCCCGACACGCCCCAGGCGATGTCCGACATGTGGACCATGCCGTCCACATCGCCTTCCAGACCGATGAACAGGCCGAACTCGGTGGAGTTCTTGACCTCGCCCTCGACCTCGGCGCCGACCGGGTGCGCGGCCGCGAAGGCCTCCCACGGATTGGCCTGGGCCTGCTTGAGGCCGAGCGAGATGCGGCGCTTCTCCTCGTCCACCTCGATCACCGCGACGTCGACTTCCTGCGAGGTCGAGACGATCTTGCCCGGGTGCACGTTCTTCTTGGTCCAGCTCATCTCGGAGACGTGGACCAGACCCTCGATCCCCGCTTCCAGCTCCACGAAGGCGCCATATTCGGTGATGTTGGTGACGCGGCCCTTGAACACGCCGCCGATCGGGTATTTGGCCATCGCGCCTTCCCACGGATCGGTCTCGAGCTGCTTCATGCCGAGCGAGATGCGCTGCGTCTCGCGGTTGATGCGGACGATCTGCACCTTCACGGTCGCGCCGATCTCCAGCACCTCGGACGGGTGGTTGACGCGCTTGTAGGAGATGTCGGTGACGTGGAGCAGGCCGTCAATGCCGCCCAGGTCAACGAACGCGCCATAATCGGTGATGTTCTTGACCACGCCATCGACGATCTGACCCTCGGCCAGCGTCTGGATGAGGCCGCTGCGCTGCTCGGCGCGGGTCTCTTCGAGAATGGCGCGGCGCGACACGACGATGTTGCCGCGGCGGCGGTCCATCTTCAGGATCTGGAACGGCTGGGCCTGATCCATCAGCGGCTGCACGTCGCGGACCGGACGGATATCGACCTGCGAACCCGGCAGGAAGGCCACGGCGCCGCCGAGATCGACGGTGAAGCCGCCCTTCACGCGGCCGAAGATCACGCCCTCGACGCGCTCGCCGGCTTCATGCTGCTTCTCCAGCTTGTCCCAGGCGGCTTCGCGGCGGGCGCGATCGCGCGACAGCATCGCCTCGCCATGCATGTTCTCGATACGATCGACATAGACCTCGACCTCGTCGCCGACCTGCACTTCGGCCTTCTGACCCGGCGCGGCGAATTCACGCAGCGGCACGCGGCCTTCGGACTTCAAACCAACATCGATCACGGCGAGATCATTCTCGATCGCGGTGATCGTGCCCTTGACGACGCGGCCCTCAAAGGACTCGTTCTCGCCACCCAGGGTTTCATTGAGCATGGCCGCGAAATCGTCGCGGGTCGGCATTGCCGTGGTTGCCATAAGCTGTCTTCGTCTCTCTTGTTCGTGTCGTTTCCGGCCAGCGGGTTGTGTCCCGCGGTCTTTGGAAAATTGCCCACGTTTCATGCCGGCGGAATTGCCGGAGCATGCGTCCTAGGGGCCGGTTAAAGCGGTGTGTGGCGGTGCGTGCCCCAAGCCAAAAAGGCGCGTCGGGGAGCGGCCGATGCCACACCCTGCGCGCCACCTTAGGAAAAGGCAAACCGCCGCAAGCGCGATTCCCCGCGCCCGTCGGACGGCGGCCCTATAGCGGAGAGGAGGGGGAGGGGCAAGGTGGTGGAGGCTATATCTGCCCACGGCGAGACTTTGCCGTCTCGTATGGTAACGCTATCACCTCCCATCTCAGTTGTCGCCCGACACCGCATACGTCTTTCGACGCTTGTAAATGAGACGACAGTCGAAGAAACTGAGCTAAGCCGACAGAGTTTCGGCGCTAGGGGGTGGGATAGGTGAGTCAATCGAAACCTCGGCAGGTACCGGCGCTTACGGTTAACCAATGGATGCAGGGCTGGGAGAAGATTGACTTCGACGCGAAAGAACATCGTGCCAAGCCCGAAAATCACTTCTATTTAATATCGCTCCCTGCGCGCGAACTGCGCAGTCTATCAGGCATTGTGCGGCGTGTAGCTCAGGATGCAGCGCCGCGAACTGAAGATCTTGGGATACAGCGCCAGCACGACCCCGAGCGCTCCGAGGAGATTGGCCGCTTTGTCGAATTTGGTTTTCCTTGGTCAACGCTAAGCGAAGCGAAGCGCGCGAGCGCTGAGTTCAACGACCTCCGTAAGCCTGGCTGGCTTCCGACGGCCATCGTACTCAACATCTTGACAAAGGGTGCCATCCGTAACGGTAACACCATCGCGGACGCGGATCTTGCCTCGATCGTTCAAGTCGATGGGCAGCCTCATCTCCAACTTCCTTATGACAAATGGAGCGCCGATTGGGAGCCCTCTCGTTTGCCACCGTTCGAAGTGATCGACGGCCAGCACCGCCTTTGGGCATTTGACGGCGCATCGAAGCTCGAGAATTTTCAACTGCCGGTCGTAGCTTTCGTCGGCCTCGACATTAGTTGGCAAGCCTATCTGTTCTGGACGATCAACATAAAGCCTAAGCGGATCAACCCTAGCTTGGCATTCGACCTGTATCCGCTGTTACGCAACGAAGATTGGCTCGACCGGGCCGAAGGGCACCTCATCTATCGGGAGACTCGAGCGCAAGAGCTCACTGAAATCTTGTGGTCCTATCCCGACAGCCCTTGGTACGATCGAATTAACATGCTGGGCGAGCGACAGAACCGGTGGGTGACGCAGAGTGCGTGGATTAAGTCATTGACGGCGACCTTTGTTCGATCTTGGGACCGCCGCTCCAGCACGAGCGGAGGGTTGTTTGGCGGCCGGTCGAAAAGTGAGGGTGAGGTGCTCGGTTGGAGCCGTGCCCAGCAGGCGGCATTCCTGATTTTCGCATGGCGCAAATTTGCGGATGCAGTTGCTGCCTCAAAGGACGCGTGGGCCGAAAATCTTCGCCATCCGCCGAAAGCTGGCAACGACAAAGTCGCACGTGTCGAGGATATCAAAGCCGGTGACGATCTAGCCTTTTTCGGTGCTCACTCATTAATCACGACCGATCAGGGTGTGCGGGGGTTTCTACACGTCGTCAACGACCTCTGCTACGAGCAGGCAAGCGCGCTCAAGATGAATATCTGGCGGCCGGACGAGCAGTCGAGTGCTAATCCGATTGCTGCCGTTGAAAGCGCCCTTCAGGGCTTGGCAACACAAGACTTCGCGGGCTTCGTCACTTCGATCGGCAAAGAGCTGGCCTCTTTTGACTGGCGCACCAGTTCGACGCCGGGCCTCGACGAGCCGAAGCGGCGCGCCAAGCTCGTGTTTCGTGGTAGCGGCGGATATAAGGAATTGCGGACCCAGCTGCTTGAGCACCTGTCTTCGTCTGATGGCGGTCACGGCGAGGCTGCCAAGCGATTGCTCGGCCGTTCGTGACGGTGGCACTTCACGCTCTCGACAAGGCCGCAATCAATGCCCTGATGCGCTCGCAGATGGAGCTGACGACCAAGGGCCTTAAGCCGTTCCTCAAGCGATCGACTTGGATCGGAAAATCTAACTATTATGCGCAGGACGTTGTCGCTCGGTTGAAGAAGGCGTTGCCTGCCACAGCCCAACGCAAACGCAACCTTGCCCAATACATCGCGGCCAGCGTTGCGCTGCACTCGAACGACGGCTGGAGCTATCTTGGCCGATCGGTTGCTTGCTTGCTCGCCGGGGACACACACCGAGCCCTGCATCTTGCCTATTATGCCGAGTTGCGCGCGGCAATGTCGTTGCTGGCAAGCGCTGGGATTGGCATCTTCAACAGCCAACATTTTGTAGTGCCGACAGCCAACACGACGAGCAAGCTGCGCTTCGGCCAAGGCACACATGTGATGGCTTGGCTGGCGCTGGAGGAATGGTCGCAACTCCCCTCGTCTGGTGCTTTGTTTGCGCAGCTTATTCGACCGGAGGGGCGCACGCTTGATGAGTGGTTTCATGCGCAAGGGGGTGCCGGCACGCTTGCCCCGCAGGCGAAAGCTTGGTTCATGCAATGGGGCATGGATCTCGGGCTGGCGACCAAAGATCGAGAGGCTCGTAACGAGTCTAGCTATCGGCCGGACGGGGTACCCACGACGTGGGAAATGAACGCCAAAGATGGGTTTGAGTTCGTCCGCGATATGTGGAGCACACTAGAGCCAAGTGCGACCTCGAGCTTCGAGCAGATCGACCGACATATTTTGCGACTGGCAATTGAGCGCTATCATCTCGGACTCACCGGAAATGAGGCCACAGCTGCGGATCCAGCCTACGTCGCGTTAGTCGAGGCGACAGTTTCGGCACAGAGCTTGGCTACCAGCGCAGAAGTGCGACTGAAGATGTTTCTGCTGCGGCAGAGCGCCGCCGATGACCCGCTCATCTTCCGCTATTCGGGCATGCGCCCTGGCACACCCCAGTCTGACGCTTTCGCTGTGATGTCACGCGCTGTGCTGTTGTTGCGTGTGGCAACGGGGTCAGCCAACGGCCTGCTGCACCAAGCGGGCTTCGACGCTACCAAGCTGTCGTTCTGGTGGCAGAAGCTGGGAGAGGCTCGTGGACTTTGGAAGCCTGGAACTCCGCCCACGGCGCTCACCGACCTTTGGGCTGACATTGAAGACGGGCTGCGAGAGGCGGCGGAAATCGAATCTGACGACCCCGCCAGTTTTGAAACTATGAACGCGATTGCCTATGGGGCATTCGGCCGGGTGAACGTTCTGGCAAGCCATGAGCGCGTTGGTCTCTGGGGCCTCTGTCCGGCATGAGTGAGACGGCACCATTCCTTAAATGGGCGGGCGGAAAGCGTTGGTTCGCGGACAGATTTCTCAACCTGATCCCGTCCAACCATGACCGGTACGTCGAACCCTTCCTTGGAAGTGGAGCGGTGTTTTTCGCTTTGAGGCCCACCAAGGCGCTTCTTTCGGATCTGAATCCGGATCTGATCAATTGTTATCGTGCGATTCGCGACGCTCCGGAAGACATCGCTGAGCGCTTGGCTGAGCATCATCGGCTGCACGACAAGCTGTATTACTATAGTGTGAGAGCCGCTAAGCCCGACGAGCCTATCGAACGTGCGGTATGGTTCATGTACCTGAACAGGACGTGCTGGAACGGCCTTTATCGAGTCAACCGTAAGAATGAGTTTAATGTGCCGATCGGGACAAAGACCAACGTGGTTTTGCCGAGTGATGACTTTGAGAAAGTGAGTTTGATGCTGTCAGGCGTCGAGATCCGAAATCAGGATTTCGAGGTAACTTTGGATTCGTCGGGCGATGGCGACTTCGTGTTCGTAGATCCACCGTACACCGTGAAACACAATCTCAATGGCTTCCTAAAATACAACGACAAGATCTTTTCGTGGGAGGATCAACTGCGACTGCGCGATGCTGTCGTTCGCGCCTCGGCCCGTGGGGCTCGGGTACTTGTGACAAATGCCAACCATGTCTCGATCCGTGAGATATACGATGGTGTCGGTCGGCAGCAGGTTGTCGGACGCGCGAGCGTGCTCGCAGCTAGTTCCGCACACCGAATCCAGACCGAAGAACTGGTGATCCAAACGTGGTTGGAACCGTGCGGGGGCACGGTCGGCCCACATAAACTTAAATCCGAACTGCCGCCGCAAGTAGTAGGCTAGGAGAAACTTTTCACCTTACGTAACCCCAAAGCCAGATTCGTAAATTGCCGATTTGGTTATTTTCCTTGACAGCGTGACGCTGATCTGGTAAATATCCTCAAGCTGGGAACGTGAAGGTAGATCCCGGATCAAGTCCGGGATGACGAGTTTTAGGTGGGTCGTGGAGCATGGGCTTCGCGGCCCTTTTTCGTGTGCGGAAGAGGAGAGAGTGCAATGGCGGAGCGGAAGAAGCGGACGGGGCAGGCGGCCAAGGGCGCGCGGATCGCCAGCGCCAAGAATCGCCGGGTGCAGATCGTGCAGCCGGGTGGGCGCAAGTTGTTCGACAAGGCGATGAAGACCGAGTTTCTGGAATGGTTCGCGGCGACCGCGAACATCGCGTTCGCGGCGCGCGTGACGGGCATCGCCTATCAGACCGTGTTCAAGCACCGGATGAGCGACCCGGCCTTTGCCGAGGGGTGGGACCGGGCGCTGGCGCAGGGCTATGCGCGGGTGGAGGCGCAGAGCGTGGAGACGAAGATCGATCCCGACACGTTCGACATCGACGGCGACTGGGAGGTGCCGGAGATGCAAGAGCGGGACCCGATGGAGCGGATCGCGCTGCTGCGGCAGCATCGCGGATCGGTGCCGGGCAAAGGCGGGGACGGGCCTTCGCCGTTCGGCGTGGCGCGCAAGCAGGGGCGGCAGCCGCGGACGGCTTCGAACGAGGAGGTGCGGGCGGCGCTGGTGAAGAGGCTGGTGGTGTTTGGGGTGCGATTTGAGCCGCCAGCGCCGGGGACTCAGGCGGGATAGGTGAAGAAGGCAGAGTCGTTCACGCGGAGACGCGGAGAAGAAAAGGGAGGCGCGGAGGGCGGCTCCTGAGTAGCAACGGGTCCCCGGGAGCGGGAGGGTTTGAAGGGCGGCTTTGCCGCCTTTTTCTGCGTCTTCGCGGCTTCGCGTGAGATCAATCTTCTTCTCCGCGCCTCTTCTTCTTCTCCGCGCCTCCGCGTGGACGATTTTCTTGCGCTGCGCGCGGGCGCACGAGCGGGGTGATGCATGAGATCTGCGGATTGGGACGCCGGGGCGTTGCTCCGGGAGGGCGCGCGCGTCTGCGGGTCGGACGTGGCGCTCTGGGAGCGGTTCGTGGGCGGGCTGCCGGGGCCGGTGCAGCGGTCGATGCTCGGCGATTTCTTCGGGTGGCAGGCGCATGGGGGGCAGATGCTGCCGGAGGACGGCGGCGTGAGCGCGCAGGGCTGGGCGATCTGGCTGATCATGGCGGGGCGGGGGTTCGGGAAGACGCGGGCCGGGGCGGAATGGGTGCTGGCGCGGGCGCGTGCGGCTCCGGGGGCGCGGATCGCCCTGGTCGGCGGGACGGTGGACGAGGTCGCCAAGGTGATGATCGAGGGGCCGAGCGGGCTGCTGGCGGTTTCCGGCGATGAAGAGGAGATGGTCTGGCTGCCGACGCGGGGGGTGGTGACCTTCGCGAGCGGAGCTGAGGCGTTCGTCTATTCCGCCGCGGCGCCGGAGCGGCTGCGCGGGCCGGAGCATCATTTCGCCTGGGCGGATGAGCTAGCGAAATGGGAGCATGCGGACCGGGCCTTGGACAATCTGATGATGGGGCTTCGGCTGGGGGAGCGGCCGCAACTGGTTGTGACGACGACGCCGCGGCCGGTGGCGGCGCTGAAGCGGCTGCGGGCGATGCCGGGGATCGCGGAGAGCAAGGGCGCGACCGCGGAGAATGCGCATCTGCCGGCCGCGTTCCGGGCGTGGGTGGAGGAGACGTATGCGGGAACCCGGCTGGGGCGGCAGGAGCTTGAGGGCGTGCTGTTCGACGAGCCGGAGGGGTCGCTGTTTCCGCGGGAGATGCTGGAGCAAGCGAGGCAAAGTATTACTTTGCCTCGGGATTTTGCCGGGCCGGGGCGGGCGGCGGAGGTGCTGCCCTATCTGAAGCGGCATCCGGGGATGGATGCGGGCGCGGCGGGGGAGGCGTTCTGGCGGCGGATCGTGGTGGGAGTGGATCCTCCGGCTTCGGCGCATGGGGATGCGTGCGGGATCGTCGTGTGCGGGCTTGGCGCGGACGGGGTGGCCTATGTGCTGGCCGATCGCTCGGTGGCCGGGAAGAGCCCGGAAGGGTGGGCGCGGGTCGTGGCCGGGGCGGCGGCGGAATGGGGCGCGGACCGGGTGGTGGCCGAGAAGAATGTTGGCGGGGAGATGGTCGCTTCGGTGCTGCACGGGGTGGACGATGCGCTGCCGCTGCGGCTGGTGAGCGCGAGCCGGGGGAAATGCGCGCGGGCCGAGCCGGTCGCGGCGCGGATGGAGCGGGGGCTGGTGAAGCTGGCGGGGGCCTTCCCCGAACTGGAGGATGAGCTGAACGGGATGACGGCGGGCGGGAGCTATCGGGGCGCGGGGAAGGCTGGCGGCTCGCCCGATCGCGCCGACGCCTGTGTGTGGGCGCTGAACGAGCTGATCGGGCGGGCCGGGGAGGCGCGGGTAAGAATGCTCTAGAAGAATTGTTTGCGCAGTGAGATCGTAAAGCTGCGGCCGACCGGGTCCAGCAGATAGGGTTGGTAGTTGACCGGGGTGTTGCCCATCGCATCGCGGACCTCGACGCGCTGGTCGAAGAGATTGTCGATGTTCAGGCTCAGCCGCGCGCCGCGGAAGAAGGGGATGGCGCGGACCAGGTCGCGCTGCTGGCCGAGATTGGCGAACAGGCGGAGGTTCACGTTCATGCGCGGCGAGAATTCCAGATCGCTGCCGTTCACGCCGTTGACGCGGGTGCCGCTCTGCCAGTCGACCTCCAGCCGGCCGCCGAAGCCGTCGCGGAACAGGCCGGCGCGGAATTCCACCTGATGCTGGGGCGTGCCGCCGCCGCTGCCGGCCGCGCTGCCGTTCAGGAAGTCGAGCTCCGGGCCACCCTGACGGATGAGGACGCGGTCCTCCAGGCGCCAGGTGTGGAAGAGGCTGAACTGCATGCGGCCACCGCCGCCGCCGCCCATGCCCGGTCCGCCGAAGCCGCCACGGCCGGGGCCGCCGGGACCGCCGAAGCCGGGACCGCCCTGACGGCGGCGGGGACGTTCGGCCTGTTCGGGCGGCGCGCCTTCGGCCTGCTGGCCCTGCGCGGGCGGAGTCTGGCCGGCGGCGGGCTGCTGGCCGCCTTCGGTCTGGGCGGGGGGCATGGGCGTGGGCGCGTTCTGACCGCGGCGGCCGCCGGGGCCGCCAGGACCGCCCGGCCCGCCGGGACCGCCGAACATGCCGCCGAAGCCGCCGGGTCCGCCCTGACGCTGCGGGCCGAAGGGGGCGGAGAAATCGATGCCCCAACGGAGTTCGCGGCGCTCGCTCTCGGCGAAATTGATCGGGGTGGCGTCGATGCTGAGCAGCTGGCCATTGCCGTCGCGGACGAAGCGGCCGGGGAAGGCGGCCTCGATCTCCGCGGTCGCGGCCGGGAAGCCCGCGATCGGATTGTCGATCTTGTTCTCGGTGTAATTGGCGCGGATGGAGAGGCCGTCCATCGGCCGCACGTTCACGCCGAAATTCAGCACGCGGCGGCTGTCGGCGAGCAGGGCCGGATTGCCGCCGTCGATGCGGGTGATGTCCACCGTCTCGCCGCGCACGAAATCGAAGATGCGCACGTTCGGCGTGGCGATGACCGGATCGCCGAGCTGGGTGATGGACGGCGCGCCTTCCTCATGCGTGGCCGAGGCGATGAAGCTGAGCCATTCGGTCGGCCGCCAGTTCAGGCCGTAGCCGAGCGTCGTCAGCACGCCGAAGTCCGAATAGCTTTCGACGTTCAAATTGACGTTGGCGCTCAGGTCGCCGATCGCGGCGAGGACATTCTCGCGGGTCGAGGTGATCGGCAGGTCGAAGCTGGCCTGACCCTCGAAGCGCTGGCGCGACAGGGAGACGTCGCGGAAAACGCCGGAGCGCGTGGACTGGCTGTCGAGGCTGCGCAATTCCATGTTGGCGCTGAAGCTGGAGCGCAAAGGCCCGGCCCAGCCCTGCAGCAGCGGGCCGTTGACGACGAGCCCGGCGGTGAGCGCCTGATTGACCTGCTCGGCCGTGTCGGCGGGCGTGCCGGCGAGGCGTTCGGTAACCGTATCGGTCTCGACGCGGCTGTAATTGCCGGTGAAATTCCACCGCCAGGGCGCGATATCGCCGTTCAGGGCGAGGCCGAGCGTGCCGTTATAGCTGTCGCTGGCGCGGCCGAGCGCGGTGGTGGCGTTGGGATCGTTGGAGGGCAGGCCGAGCAGGCTGCGGGTCTGCGTGACGATATAGCGGCCGTCGATCGTCGCGCCGACCCGGCCGAGCTGGCGGCTGTGCTGGGCATTGATGCTGTACGTGTCGCTTTCCGGCAGCAGGGTGCGGAAATCGCCCGCGTCACGCGCGCCGGGCAGGGAAGGCGTCGCCTGGATGATGTCGCGCTGGCTCTCCAGCAGGGCCGACTGGTTGGCATATTGGGCGCCGAAGCTGGTCCGTGTCGGGCCGTTGATGGTGAGGTAATTGCCGTCGAACCGCGAGGTGCCGCGCCCGCCCTCCATCGACATGCCGCCCTGCGCCTCGACGGTGGTGGCGTTGAAATTGCGCCGCAGCACGAAGTTCACCACGCGCTGATCGGCGCGATAGCCGTAGCGGAGGGCCACTTCCTCCGGGAAGATTTCGAGCCGCTCGATCGCCTCGGGCGGCAGGTCGCGCACTTCGGAGAAGCCGGAGATGCGGCGGCCGTTGACGAGCACGACCGGCATGCCGCCGCCGCGCCCGCGCGTGCCGCCGGTCTGCGGCGCGAGCGCCTGCAGCAATTCGGCGACGTTGCTGGCACCCAGCGCGCGGATCTCGCGCGGGTTCAGCGTGACTTCGGCGGGAATGTCGGTGTCGACCGTGCCGCGCTGGCGCTCGCCGGTCACGACGATCTCGTTGACATCTTCGCCGTCCAGCACCTCGTCATCGGTCAGCGCGGTGCCATTGGCGGGCTGATCGGCCTCCGCGCTCGCGTCCATCGTGCCGGCACCCGCCGGCGGCGAGTCCTGGTTCAGCGCCGCCGTGAGCGGCGGCTCCCGCGTCGGCAGTTCCACCACGGGCGGATCGGCCTGCTGCGCGAGCGCGGGGAGGGACGTGCCGCAAAGGGCGGCGGCGAGGACAACACGAAAGCTACGCACGAAAAACCTCATGGACGAACGGCGATGAACGCCGGGCGAACCTGGCGGCTGAATGTCAGCTAGCGGGAAATTGTATCAGGAATGTCCCGGTGTATTGGCGAACTGCATCAGTCAAGCCGGGCGGAGCCGAGGCTTCGTCAGCTTGGGCTGAAGGATCTTGGGGTGGGAAAGGGCGACCTGGCGTGCCATTTGTCGCGATCGTCGCAAGGAGCAAGCGAGTGAAGAGGATGCGCGGGCGGATCTGGCTGGGGCTTGCGCTTTTCATGCCGCTCCC
Source organism: Sphingomonadales bacterium UBA2369 (assembly GCA_002344055.1). GTDB lineage: Bacteria > Pseudomonadota > Alphaproteobacteria > Sphingomonadales > Sphingomonadaceae > Allosphingosinicella. The sequence continues at coordinate 49,585 of DDTH01000017.1, read as the reverse complement.
GCCGGCCGCCGCCCAGACTGGCCTCGCCTCCTTCGACCAGGCCGAAGTCGATCGGCGCGATGAGGCGGCGCAGGCTTTAGTCCGCGAAGGTCGCTATGACGCCGCAGAGGCGTTGTTCCGGGAGAATTTGGCGATCGTCGAGCGGGGTGCGGGACCCGATCACCCCGACGCCCTCATCGCGCGCAACAATCTGGGTACGGTTTTGCTCTATCAGGGGCGGGCGCGCGAGGCGGTGCCGTTGCTGGAAGCGGCCGTGGCGGGGCTGGAGCGGGTGCGCGGAGCGGACGACCAGGACCTGCTCGCGTCGATGGGCGTGCTGGGCAATGCGCTGCAACTGACCGGACGCGTGCCGGAGGCGGAACGGCTGCTGCGGCGGGTGGCGACGAGCCGTGAGCGGCTGCTCGGGCCGGACGATGCGCGCACCCTGCTGGCGCTGAACAATCTGGCGGTGCTGCTGCGCGGCAGCGGGAGGCCAAGCGAGGCGGAACCGCTCCTGAGGCGGATCATCGAAACCCGGCGCCGGGCTGCTGGCCCGGATGATCGGCAGGCACTGAATACCGAAGTCAATCTGACCGAATTGCTCGTCGCGGCGGGTCGCCATGATGAGGCGGAAACAATGGCGCAGGCGGTCCTGGAGCGGGCCGAGCGGCGCAACGGCGACCCGGAGATGTTGGTCAATGCCCTGAATGGCCTCGCTATGCTCTATTTCGCGCAGGGGCGGGGCGGAGACGCCGAGCCGATTCTGGTGCGCGGACTGGCGGCGAGTGAGGCGGCGTTCGGGGCCGAGCATCCGAGCACCCTGCTGGCGGTCAACAATCTGGCGAGCGTCTACAATCTGAGCGAGCGGTACGCCGAGGCGGCGCCGCTGCTGGAGCGAGTGCTTCGGGCGAGCGAGGCACGGCTGGGCGCGGAGCACAGACTGACGCTCGGCGCGGCGGACAATCTGGCTTTGGCCTATTCTTTCGCCGGACGGTATGGTGAGGCGGAAGCCTTGTTCGGGCGGACGGAGGCGAAGCGGGCGCGGACTTTGTCGGCGGACGACCCGGAGCGCTACGCCTCCGTGCACGGGCTGGCGGCGATGCAACTCGGCCAGCGGCGCTTCGCGGAATCGGAAGTGACAGTGGCGGCGCTGGCAGCGGAATATGCCCGGATTCTCGGCGAGGAGAATGCCCGCACGATCGAGCTGACCGACAATCTGGCGATGGCGCGATTGTTCCAGCCGGAGCGGGCGGCGGAGGCGCTGGCGCCAGCGCGCATTCTGGTGGCCCATGCCCGGGCGCGGCGGGGAGGCGATTCCAGCGCCCGCGCTGAACGGCGCCGCCAGCAGGTGCGCACCACTCAGGCGGACTGGTTTCATTATCTGGCCGAGGCGGCCTGGGCGCGGGCGGCCGCGCAGCCGGGCGACGCAACTGCTCTGCCTGAGGAGGCGTTCGCGGCGCTGCAGGACGGTGTCGCGGGCGATGCCAGCGAGGCGATCGCGCGGATGGCGGCGCGGCGCGAGGCGGCGCAGGCAGGACGCGGCCTCGCCGCTTTGGTGCGCGAACGGGAAGAACTGAACCAGAATTGGTCGGCCAATGCCGAACGCTATGAGCAAAGCTTCGAGGGGCTCGGCAGCGCGGAGGCGGATTCTGAACGCGCCGCTCTGACCAGCGCCAGGCAGGAGATTGAGAGCCGGATGGCGGCACTGGATGCGCGGCTACGGCGCGAATTTCCGGACTATTTCACCCTGGTGCGTCCCGACCCGCTGACCATCGCGGAGACGCAGGCCCTGCTTCGCCCGGACGAGGCTCTGTTGCTGATCGTGCCTGGCACGTTCGCCACGCACACGATCGCGCTGAGCCGCGAGGCGGCGCACTGGCATCGTTTCGAAGAGGGTGAGACCGTGGTCGAGCGCGCGGTGCAGAGGCTGCGCTGGAATGTCGGCGCGCAGGTCGTTGCCCCGGCGGAGCGGCTCGCGGAACTGGAAGAGCAGGAGCGAGACCGGTCGGAGCGAAGCTTCAACCGCACCACCGCGCACAATCTCTATCGCGAACTGATCGCGCCGGGGGAGGATGTGCTTCGCGGCAAAAGACGTGTTTTCGTGGTCGCGGGCGGATCGCTGGCGGGCCTCCCCTTCTCGCTGCTGGTCACCGCGCCGCCGCAGGGCGCCGACGACGATCCTGTCGCGCTGCGGGCGACACCCTGGTTCGCCGACGCTCATGCGCTGGTTCACATCCCGGCCCTGCAGTCGCTCGCGGCGCTTCGGCGGGCGCCGCCCTCGCGCCGGCGGGCGACCGGATTTGCCGGCTTCGGCGATCCCGTGCTGGCGGGCCAGGCGCAGGCGCGCGGACTGGCGGCTAACCGGTCCGCCGAGACCGATATCGAGGCCATGCGGAATCTGGCGCGCTTGCCGGGGACCGCGATCGAACTGGAGCGGATGCGCGTCTCGCTTGGCGCGTCGGCCCAAACCCTGTTCACTGGCGCGCGCGCGACGGAGACGCAATTGCGCGCGACCGACTTGCGCAATGTCCGGGTGATCGCCTTCGCCACCCACGGACTGATCGCAGGCGAAGCGGGAATGAGCGAACCTGGCCTGGTGCTCACTCCGCCGGAGACGCCAAGCGCGGACGACGATGGCTATCTCGCCGCATCGGAGGTGGCGACGTTGCGGCTCAACGCCGACTGGGTGATCCTCTCCGCCTGCAATACCGCCACCGGCGATTCGGGCGCCGCGGATGGACTCGGAAGCCTGGCCCGCGCCTTTTTCTATGCCGGCGCGCGCGGGCTGTTGGCGTCACACTGGCCTGTCAGCGATGCGGTCGCGCCTATCGTTACCGTGCGCGCACTGGAACTCGAGCAGAGCGGGATGGCGCAGGCGGAAGCCTTCCAGCAAGCGATGCGCGATATCCGCAACGATCCGCGAGCCGACGCCGGCGTAAGCTGGGCGCATCCCTTCTTCTGGGCGCCGTTCGTCCTGATCGGGGATGGCGGCTAGCGGGAAATCATATCAGGAATGTCCCGGTGTATTGGCGATGTGCATCGGTCAGTGTTTTGCTCGAGACGCCGACCGGGGCAGGATTGCCGTTCGGCCAGAGCCTAGCGCTCGGGCAGGCTCGGCAGAGAGAGAAAAGCGTAGCCGGGATCCAGCTGGACCGCGCGGGCCATGTCGGCGCGGGCACGGGCCAGATCGCCGCGCTGCCGCAGCAGGCGGCTGCGATGATAATAACCGCGGGCGGCGCGCAGATCGTAGCGGATTGAGCGGTTCAGATCATCGAGCGCGCGATCCAGATCGCCGCGCGCCTGCCGGACGAGGCCCCGGTTGAGAAAGGCCGATGCGGATCGGCGGTGCGTGGCGATGGCACGATCGAAAGCCTCGATCGCATCTGCCTGCTCCCCGCGCCAGGCGTGCATCAGACCGTCGGCGATATGAGCGCCCGCCCGGTGCCTCGCGCCGGTCGGATCCGGCCCGGTTGCGTTGCGGCAGGCGGTGGGATCGCGCGCCGGATCGTCGACCGTGCAGGCGTTCCAGTCTCCCCGGACAGTGGCTGCGGCCGCGCCCGAGGTGTCGATCAGTTCCTCGCTCCCGATCGTGGTGACGGGGGACATGGTCGAGAGATCCTGACGGCGAATGCGCGAGCCGGTGACGACGATGCTCGATTCCGCTCCGGGAATATCGGCCTGCGCCAATTCCACGTTCCCCCGAGCGCGCTGTGCTTCCGAGCGCCTGGCGGATCGCGGTTGAGCGGCGGGTTCTGCGCGTATGTCGGGCGGCGCAGGATTGTCCGGCGCTGCAGAGACGCCGCCGGGTGCGCGGGCATCGGCATAAGACGGGCCGGCGTCATTGGCCGGGGCCGGAGCGGTGGGCGCCGCAGCCTCGGGTGGCGCCGCTTTGCCGGCTTCGGCCATTTGCGCGGGCGGATCGGCATTGTTCATCCAGACCAATGGCACAGCGATCAATGCCGCCAGGGATGCTGCCGCCAGCGCGCCGCCAATCGGCCGGGTGAACCAAGGCCGCCGCGGCTCCGGCGCGGCCGCGGGCTGCGCCTCACCGTCGTCGAAGCGCCGCAGCGCCGCGTCGATCGCCGCATCCCGCCGGGCGGGCGCGGGCAGCGGCAGGTGCGGCAGCAGAGCCGAGAGATCGTCGTCGCCCGCCACTCAATCGCCTCCGCGACCACCGCCGCAGCGAACCGGCATTGAGGCGGGATGGGGAAGGGGCACGCACATTGCCGCAACCTTATCGTCAAACGCGCAGGCGGTCGCCCCCCTCCGTGTGGAAGGGAGCGACCGGCGCATTGCTTCACCCTGAGCGGGCGGTGCTCGCCGCACGGATCAGCTGGATCAGTTCGGAGCGATAGCCGAACGGGTCCTCGCCGCGCGCTTCGGAGACGATGCCGATTATGTCCTCATAACGCATCGAACCGGTGTAACGACCGCCCCGCAGCAATTCCGCGAAGGCGGCGACCCCGGCGGCGAAGCGGGCGTCGCTGGGTGCATCGGCGAACCGCCGCACCTCCGCGCGCCGGTTGATCGGCGTGGAGATCAGCCGGCTCCTGTCCGAATTGGGCAGCTTGTAGCGGATCTTGACGAAGCCATATTCGGACGCGTTGCCGATCCGCGTCAGGGACGCCGGCGCCAGATAGCGCAAATCGCCATTGGCGCGCGCCCCGCCGACGGGCACGATCTCGTACAAGGCGGTGACGCTTTGGCCGGAACCGACCTCGCCGGCATCGACCCGGTCATTGTCGAAATCCTCGCGGGCGAGCATCCGCGTCTCGTAGCCGACCAGCCGATATTCGGCGACCGTGGCCGGGTTGAACTCGACCTGGATCTTCACGTCCTTGGCGATCGGGAACAGGGTCGACGTGGATTCCTGAACCAACGTCTTCCGGGCTTCCGCGATGGTGTCGATGTAGGCGGCGGCGCCATTGCCGTTCTGCGCCAGCACCTGCATCAGCGCGTCGTTATAATTGCCCATGCCGAAGCCGAGCACCGACAGGAACACGCCTTTCCCCCGCTCGCGCTCCACGAAGCTCTTCAGTGCCTCGGGATCGGTGATGCCGACATTGAAATCGCCGTCGGTCGCGAGGATAACGCGATTGACGCCTTCGCGATCGAAATTGCGTTCGGCCAGCGCATAGGCCTGCCTTATCCCCTCGGCCCCGGCCGTGCTGCCGCCCGCGCCAAGCCGGTTGATCGCCGCGCGGATCTCCTCTCTGCGGCTCACCGGCGTCGGTTCGAGCAGGGTTCCCGCGCGGCCGGCATAGGTCACGATCGCGACGCTGTCGTCGGGACGCAATTGGTCGAGCAGCATCGACAGGGATTGCCGGACGAGCGGCAATTTGTTGGCTTCGTTCATCGACCCCGACGTGTCGATCAGGAAGACGAGGTTGGCGCGGGGGCGCTCGGCCTGCTGTACCGCATAGCCCCTGATGCCGATCCGGACGAGCTTGCGGCCGGGATTCCAGGGGCTTGGGAACACCGCAATGTCGCTGCTGAACGGCTCGCTGGCGCTGCGAGGCGCCCGATAATCGTAGGGGAAGTAGTTCAGCATCTCCTCGGTCCGGACCGCCGCCTGTTGCGGCAGTACGCCCCGGTTCAGCGACGCGCGGACGAAGGAATAGGAAGCGGTGTCGACGTCGATCGAGAAGGTCGACACGGGCGCCTCGGCCGATACCATGAAGCCGTTCTGGGCGACCGAGGTGAAGCGGTCGCGGCCGGTTTCCTGCGTGTTGAAATGCTCCTGCCCGATCACGGTCACCGGCATCGCCGATTCCAGATAGGGACGCCGGATCCGGGTGCCGGTGACGACGATCGTGCGCTCGGTTGCGTCTGCCGGCGCGCGCGCGGCGAGCTCGGCGACCGGCTCCGGCGGCGCATTCTGGGCGGGCGGCGTCTCGAACGGGACGGGCGGGCTGGATTCGACCGCCAGCTCGGGCGGCTGATCTCGGACGGGCGGCGACGCCACGTCCAGACCCGACCGTGCGCAGGATGCGAGCGCGGCGGCGGCGACGCCGACGGCCAGGATGTAAGGCAGGCGTGGCATGTTTTTCTCCCTGAATGACGGCGGCTGACATCGTCCGCCTGTCACTTCGACGCGCCCCGGCCGGAAATCCTTGGGAGAGGCGGGAGATTTTTTTCGGAAGGAGCGCGATCAGTCCGAATGATCAGCCTTCTTCGGCGCCGGTTTCGGCCGCGAGCAGGCGCCGCACCTCATGCATGCGCCAGGAGATCGTCGCCTCGGCGACGCCGAGAATGTCGGCAGCTTCCTTGTGGGTGAGTTGCTGCCCGGCGACGAGAATCGCGGTCTCGCGATAGACCGGTTTCAGCCGCGAGAAAGCGCTCTGCAGCCAGATCGCATCATAGAGGTCGCGGCCGTCCGGCGCGGCGGCCAGCCCGGTCAGCACCGCCAGTTTCTCGGTGAAGCCGCTGAAGGACCGGCGGCGGCGGCGCAGATCGCGGCAGGCATTTATGGTGACGCCGCACAGCCAGGTCGTGAATTGCGCATCGCCGCGGAAGGAGGACAGTTTTTCGGCGAGCACGCAGCAGACATCCTGGGCGATGTCGTCGGCATCCGCGCGCGATCCCGTCATCTGCCACGCAAGGCCATGGATGCGATCATAATGAAGCCGCAGCAATTCGGCGAAAGCATCGCGGTCGCCGGCCATCGCCTTCGCAAGCAGTGGATCGTCGCTTGCCGTCGCGGATTGCGTCACGCGCTCAAACCCGTGGGTGGTGCCGGCGTGCCGCCGCCGGGGAAATTTGCGCGCTGCCTCATGGCAGCCGCCACATCACGCTTTGCGCGGTGGGTGTCCACAGGCCCATGCGGACGCCGGCGGCACGCAGGGCGCGGCCGGTCCATTCGTTGCAATTGTAGATGGCGTTGAAGCCGCCTTCCGCCTCGTAGAAAACGTCGTTCAGGGCGTAGCCGCGGCCGAGCAAGGGACGGGTGCGGCCTTCGCCGTCGCGGCTGAAGGCCGGAAGAATATGTGCGACGAGGCGGCGATACTGGTCGCGGGTCAGGCGGACGGCTTTGACGTCCTTTGTCTCGGATGGACCGGCGATGTGCTCGACATGCAGCAGGGCGGGGCCGTCGCCAAAGGCGGCGTCGGCGGCGGTGGCGAGGGAAAGCTGCCCCCAGCTTGGGGTGTTCAGATAGAAATCGCGGTGGCCGTAGCCGATGAAGATGTGGGTCGCGGAATAGTCCGGATTGCCCAGATGACTGGCCGGCGCGTGCGGCCGCCAGTCCATCTCGTTGGTGACGACCGGCATGCCGATGCCGGTGTGGACGCCGTTCGAGCTGACGAAGATGGTGATACCGTCCGGAGCCTCGCGCCAGCCGGCATTGGCGGGGATGAGGCCGAGAAGGATGGCGGCTGCGGCGTAGGCAAGGGGAAGGGCCAGGAGAATTGCCAGCAACTTGCGCAGGATTGGCAGAACCGTTTCCTTCTTGTTCCCAATTCTGTCCGGCAGGCGACCGGAACTGATCCGTTTTGGCGATGAATAGTCTGCAAGGGCGCGCGGCTGTTAGGTTTTTTTCAGACCTTCGACTTTAATCGCCGGTGCAGGAGAGAAAATCATGCGTTGTCCGAATGCGATCCCGGACGAAGAGGGCCGGCTGATCGCCCTGGCGGAACATGGCCTGAGCGCCGGTGTCGCGGTTCCGAGCCTGGACCCGATCGTCGATATCGCCGTCCGCCTGTTCGACGTTCCCGCCGCGGCGGCGAACATGATCGGCAGCGACCATGTCTTCCTGGCCGCCAGCTCCGGGATCGGCGACAGCGACTTTCGCCGCGATGTCTCCTTCTGCGCGCATGCGATCACGCAGGACGGGGTCATGGTGGTCGCCGATGCCCGCGAGGATCCGCGTTTCCACGACAATCCGCTCGTCCAGGCCGGGAATATCCGTTTCTATGCGGGCGTGCCTTTGAGGTCGCCGTCGGGTCATGCGCTGGGCGCCTTGTGCATTCTGGATTCGCAGCCGCGCGACGGCTTCAGCCGCGAGGATCGCGCCCGGCTGAAGGACCTGGCCACGATGGCGTCGGAGAAGCTCGAACTGCGCCGGCTCGAGACCGCGAGCGATGCCGTGCCTTCCGAATTCGCCGCGATCGCCGCCACGTCGCCTTATGCCGTCATCTGCTTCGATACGAACCGGCGGATCACCGCCTGGAATCCGGCCGCGGTCGATATGTTCGGCTATCGCGCGGACGAGGCCATGTCGTGCGACATCTCCCTGCTGATCCCCGACCACGAACTGGCGCGGGTGGAGGAGGCGATGCGCCGCGTGCTGGGCGGCGGCGCGCCCCCGACCAAGGAGACGAACCGGCTGACCGGCCGCCGCAAGGACGGCAGTCTTTTCCCGGCGGATCTTTCCTGGTCGCACTGGCGGCTTGGCGACGAGCTGCATTTCGGGGCGATCGTGCAGGACGTGACGGACAGGGTGGAGCAGGCGGACGCGCTTCACCGGCTGGCCAATTTCGACAGCCTGACCGGACTGGCCAATCGCAATCTGATCCACGCACGCGGCGCCGCGATTCTGGCGGGCCACGCGGCCGCCGCGATGATCACGATCGACCTGGACGGCTTCAAGGACGTGAACGACACGCTGGGGCATGCGGTCGGCGACGCGATCCTGCAGGAGACGGCGCGCAAGCTGACGGAGATCGTTCCCTCCGGCGCGGCCGTGGCGCGGATCGGCGGCGACGAATTCGCGATCCTGCTGCCGGAGACCGGCGATCCGCTGCGGGTGGCGATGCTGACGGAAACGCTGATCGCCGCGATCACCGAGCCGATCGTCATCGACGGTCACGAGATTCGCGTCGCCGGCAGCTGCGGCATCGCGATCGCGCCGCAGCATGGCGAGACCGTCGAGGACCTGCTGGGCAGCGCCGATCTCGCGCTGTTCCAGGCCAAGACGGGCGGCCGCGGACGCTGGCACATCTATATGCCGACGCTGCGTGCAGAGGCCGTGGCGCGCCGGATGTACGATGCCGAACTGCACCGGGCGGTCGAGCGCGACGAGCTGCGCCTGCACTATCAGCCTCTGGTCCGGCTGTCGGACGGTGCGCTGATGGGGGCGGAGGCGTTGATCCGCTGGGAGCATCCGGTCCGCCATCTGCTTCAGCCCGCCGCGTTCCTGCCCGCGCTCGAAGGCGGGCCGCTCGCAGCGACGGTCGGCGCCTGGGTGCTGGACCGGGCCTGCGCCCAGGCGCGGCTGTGGCGCGAACATCATCCCGCTTTCCGCATCAGCGTGAACCTGTTCGCGGCCCAGTTCCGCGCCGACGATTTGCCCATGCTGGTGGCGGAAACGCTGGCCCGGCACGGCCTGCCCGCCGGGGCGCTCAAGCTCGAGATTACGGAGAATATCGTCCTCGATCAGGTGCAACTCGTCTTGCCGCAGCTGGAGGCGATCCGCGCGCGGGGCGTCGCTCTGGCCTTCGACGATTTCGGCACCGGCTATGCCTCGCTCAACCTGCTGAAAAACTATCCGATCAGCCACATCAAGATCGACAAGAGCTTCATCCAGGCGATGCAGGATTCGCCGCACGACCGGGCGATCGTGACCTCGCTGATCAACCTGTCGCATCAATTGAATCTGGCGGTGATCGCCGAGGGCGTGGAGAGCGACGCGCAGCGGGCCTTCCTGCGCGCCGAAGGGTGCGAGGAAGGGCAGGGCTATCTGTTCGGACGGCCGATGAGCGCGGACCTGTTCGCGGAGAAATTCGGGTTTGCGGAGATGCGCGCGCGCGTTGGTGCGTAACTCATTGGACCGGAGCCCGTGGGGCGAAGTGAATTCGCGCCGTCCGTCACTGCGCGGCTCTTGCGCAAGGCTCGCTCGCTTCGCTCTGCTCGCGTTGCGCCCGGCACTTCGTGAATGGCGCGCCCGGCAGGAGTCGAACCTGCGGCCTCAAGATTAGAAGTCTCGTGCTCTATCCAGCTGAGCTACGGGCGCGCGTCGGGGCCGTGTAGCTTGCTTTGCCGCCGGGCGGAACACTATGCCGTGGCGATGACGAACCGGGCGCAGGGCTGAACGATGGGGCCGTTTCAGGACGCGAAGACGTGGGCGGTGGAGTTGCTCGGGCTGAGCCGCGACGCGATGCACATCTATGTCGGGCTGACCGTGTTTCTGCTCGTGGCGATCCTGTTCAGGCTGCCGCTGCGGGACTGGCGGCCGCTGGCGGCGGTGGTGCTGGTCGCGATTGCGGGCGAGGTCTGGGATCTGTTCGAACGGCTGCGGCCGGAGCAGACGCCCTTTTGGGCAGCGAGCTGGCACGACCTTTGGAATACGTGCTTCTGGCCCACTGTGCTGTTTGCGCTGGCGCGGTTCGCGCCGAAGGCGCTGAAGCGCTAGGCCAGCATCAATCGCTACCGCCGATACCGCGCCGCGAACGCGGCCAGCGCGGGATCGACACGGCCCCGGCCGGGAGGGCCTCCAACGCGCGTCCACCGGCGATCCGACGATCCTAGCGTCCGCGACGCGGGCAGCCACTGTCCTCTTCGTCGCTGAATCATGCGCGCTGATCGCGCCGCGTTGTGGACTCGCGCCGACCGTGGCATTGTTTCGGATGCGTGCCGGAGTGGCCCGGGCGCATTGCGCTCGCTGTACGCGCGCTCCGGCTATTGGCGCCGGGACCATCGAGACCATGATGTGAGGAGAAGAACATGCCCCTCTGGACCAGCAACGGTAGCGGATCCTGGCTCGCGGCAAATCGCTGGAGCGGAAACAGCATCCCCAATGCGGCTGGTGCCGAAGCCGAGTTCACCGTCAACACGGAAGCCTTCGGCATTTACCAGATCTCGATCCCGACCAACACGACGGTCACGATCGGGAGGCTGAACATCGTCTCCTCTTCACTGGACGGCTATTCCATCCTGTCGGCGCTCAACGCGACCAATTCGTTCCTGCGCTTCCAGGGCGTCGGCGGCAGTCCCGCCTTCATCGATGTCGACAGCAACGGCTCGCAGCAGAACAACATCCGCAACACGACCGGCATGGGCGTTATCTTCGCCAGTGACGTGATCCTCACCACGATCAACAGCGACACTTTCTTCCAGATCTCGGCGCCCATCACCGGCAGCGGCGATCTCAACAAATATGGCACCGGCACGCTCAGCCTGACGGGCAATAACAGCGGCTGGCTGGGCGACGTGAACCTGCTGGGCGGGCGCACCGTTGCCACCGCAGCGGGTCTGGGCAGCGGCAATGTCGAGCTCAACAACGGCGCCGTTCTGGTCTCGGCTTTCACCGTCGCCAATCGGATCGAGATCGGCGCCACAGGGGCGATCGGGACGATCTCGGCGGGCGCGGGCCAGACCCTGACCCTGTCAGGCGATCTCGTGCTGGCCAGCAATTCCGCCAATGCGGTGCGGTTCGGCGAGAGCGGCGTCGCCGGCACGATCGTTCTGACGGGGACCAGCACGATCATCGGCACCGGCGGCTTCGCGATCGTCGATGGCATCGTGCAGCTCGGCAATGCCGGGGTGGCGGCCAATTATTTCTCCAACCTCGCGCCCCTCGCGACACTCAGCGTGATCGGCACGCTGGAGACGCGTGGCTTCGCCACCGTGATCGACAATCTCGACATGGACGGCGGCACGATCCGGGCGGGGGTCGGGGTGCTCGACCTGACGATCACCGACACGACCAATGGCGGCAACAGCCAGACGGGCACGATCGAAGGCTCGGCGGGCGTGGACCGGATCGTGATCAACGCGAGCACGAACTTCAGCCTATCGGGCGCAGCCTTCGCCAATTGGTCGGCGAACGACACGATCACGATCAACGGCAACGGCAGCGCAAACAATTTGATCGGGTCGAGTCAGAACGACTTGCTGAATGGCGGCGCCGGCGCCGATACCATGTCCGGCGGCGCGGGTAACGACGTCTACATCGTCGACAATATGGGCGATGTGGTGATCGAATCCGCCGGTCAGGGTTTCGACGAGGTTCGCACCTCCGTTTCCGGCTATGTGCTGCCCGCCAATGTCGAGAGCCTGGTCTTTACCAGCGCGGCGGGCGGCGTGCTGCTGGCCAATGCGATAAACAATGTCGTGGTCGGCGGCGCGGGCGCCGACCTGTTCCGTCTGGATGACGGCGGCGTCGATCAGGCGTTTGGCAATGGCGGGGCGGACGGCTTCTTCTTCGGCGGCGCGATGACGAGCGAGGATCAGGTCGATGGCGGCGAGGGCAGCGACCAGCTGGCGCTGCAGGGCGTGTATGCGGGCCTGACCTTCGGCGCGGCGGGCCTCGTGAATGTCGAGACGGTGGTGCTGCTGGCGGGCAACGACACGCGCTTCATCGATCCGGGCGGAGCTTTGCTCAGCTACAACCTGACCACGGTGGACGCGAATGTGGCGGCGGGTCAGCTGCTGACCTTCCAGGCGAACACCCTGCGGGCGGGCGAGAACTTCACGCTGAACGCGTCGGCGGAAACGAATGGGTCGATCCTGACCTTCGGCGGGCGGGGCACGGACAATATTACCGGCGGCCAGCAGGGCGACGGCTTCTTCTTCGGCACGGGCCGCTTCAATCCCGCCGACGCGGTCAATGGCGGCGGCGGTATAGACCAGCTCGGTCTGCAGGGCGATTTCGCCGGCGGCAATGCGCTGACCTTCGGCGCGAGCCAACTCACCAGCATCGAGGCAATCGTCGTTCTTTCCGCCGGCGATACGCGGTTCGGCGCCGGCCTCGCAGGACAGAATTTCAGCTACACGCTCACCATGAACAATGGGAATGTTGCGGCCGGCGAGCGGCTGGCAGTCCAGGCGAACACCTTGCGGGCTGCCGAAATACTGACCTTCAATGGGTCGGCCGAGACGGACGGCAGCTTCCGCATCTTCGCCGGCCTGGGCAATGACACGATCATCGGCAGCGCCAATGCCGACGAGATCAATGGCGGCGGCGGCAGCGACCAGATTACCGGCGGCGGCGGGGCCGACCTGCTGCGCGGTGCGGCGGGCAGCGACAGGTTCAACTATAATGCGATCAGCGATTCGACCGCGGCGGCGCGGGACCGAATTCTGGATTTCGACAGCGGCGATGCGATCGTGCTGACCAATGTCGATGCCAACAGCCTCGTCACCGGCAATCAGGCCTTCACCCTGATCGCCAGCGGCCAGGCCTTCACCGCCGCCGGGCAGCTGCGGATCAGCCAGACCGGCAATATCGCCCTGGTCGAGGGTGACAGCAATGGTGACGGCATTGCCGACTTCGCCATCGAGGTCACCATGACCGGTGGCATGACGCTGACCGGCGGCAGCATCTTCGGCCTCGCCCCGGCCGCGCAGCCGCTGAAGCAGGCCGACGCGGCGATCATGCCGGAGCCATGGCTCGAACAGCTGTGGAGTAATCCGGTCGACGTCTACGATGCGGCCGCGACCAGCGACCTGATGATCATGTAGGCCAATTTATTCCGGGACCCATTCCGGCCCCTCGGCCGCGGGCGAGGTCTGCGACAGATTCGAGCGACCGCGGCCGGAGCAGCAGCGCTTCCGGGCGGCGCGCTGGCACGATCTGTGGAATACGTGACTCTGGCCGTTGGTGCTGTTCCTGCTGGCGCGGTTCGCACCTAAGGCGCTGCGGCGCTAGAGGCGGCTAACCCCGGCGCGACGTCGAGGTAACAGGGCATGGGCCGGTGCGGCGCATGGTGAAATGAGAATTGATCTGGGCGATCGGTGGCGCATCAGGCGCGGCATCCGCCCGACTGACGACCACGCTGACATCGCTGCCGATCCGGGTTGATGAATAAGTGCCGTCGATCCGAGTGCGCGAGGTTATCCGAGAATCGGGTGCGGCGCAGATCGCGACGGTGGAGATCTGGCCGTCGCTCATCCGATCCTCCTCGAAACGGCACTGGCCACCCGGCGTGACACTGCCGAGTCCGGCGACCACGCCTTCCTTGAGATCCTCCAACGGATTGCTGGTCTCGCCACCAGCGCAGACATTGTAGACGATATTCTCGAGCGTGGAGTGCAATTGCCGCCGTGCTTCCTCGGACATCGCCGGGGCTTCGATGGCGATGACCTCGATCCTTGTCTCCCACATGCCGATCTCGAAGGCGACACGTGGTATGGCGGGCTGCGCGGCGCCGGACAGAGCGAATGCGCAGGCGAAAGCGAGCACTGGCTTTGGCGTCATGGACCGAGGCTAATCGCGGGCACCAGCGACGGCAAGCCCGGTCCGCTCAGGCCGGCCTACAGTTCGGCGCGCGGGTTCTGGCCGAAGCGGTTGGCGCCGTCCTCATCATCCCAAAGCAGCAGGGCGATCAAGGCCAGCAGGACCGGCGCAAGGGCGAGATGAACCCACCAAGACAGTTGCGGCGGCATCTCGTACGGAGCCTGGAGCCATTGCAATTGGCGCCAGATATTCGTCGCGGTCAGCGGAATGAGGGGCAGCAGCCACCAGCCGCTCCAGCCGACATCATGCACCCGTCGGACAAACAAAGCCGGCATCGGTAGTGCGCCAATGAGATTCAGGCCGAACCAGACCGAGGCCGGAACTGCGTGAGCCCCGAACAATATCAGCGGCAGATTCGCCAGCGTCAGTACGGCCCAAAGGCCAAACAGCTCGGTGCGGCGCGACCGGCCACTGAATTGCGCGGAGCGGGCGAAAGTGCCCAGCCCGGCTCCGAGCAAGTCCCGCACGAGCGTCTACAGAATCTCGAAAAGCCCCGCCGCGCCCATGCCGCCGCCGACGCACATCGTCACGACGACATATTTCGCGCCGCGGCGCTTGCCTTCGATCAAAGCGTGGCCGGTCAGGCGGGCGCCGCTCATGCCATAGGGGTGGCCGACCGAAATGGCGCCGCCATTGACGTTCAGCCGGTCGTCCGGGATGCCGAGCGTGTCCTGGCAATAGAGGACCTGGACGGCGAAGGCCTCGTTCAGTTCCCACAGGCCGATATCGTCGACGCTGAGGCCGAAGCGCTTCAGCAGCTTCGGCACGGCGAAGACGGGGCCGATGCCCATTTCGTCCGGCTCCGTGCCCGCAACCGCCATGCCGACATAGCGGCCGAGGGGCGTGAGGCCGCGCTCGGCGGCGAGGCCGGCTTCCATGAGGACGCAGGCCGACGCGCCATCGCTGAGCTGCGAGGCGTTGCCGGCGGTGATGACGCCTTCCGGGCCCATGACCGGCTGCAGCGACTGCAGGCCTTCGAGCGTGGTGTCGGCGCGATTGCCCTCGTCCTTGGTGAGGCTGACTTCCTTCTGCGAGGTCTCGCCGGTCACCTTGTCTTTCACCAGCATGGTCGCCGTGACGGGGATGATCTCATCATCGAACTTGCCTTCCGCCTGCGCGGCGGCGGTCCGCTGCTGCGAGCGCAGGGCATAGGCATCCTGCCGATCGCGGCCGATGCCGTAGCGCTTGCTGACGATCTCGGCGGTGCCGATCATCGGCATGTAGACATTCTTGTGCATGGCCAGCAGCTCAGGATCCGGGCCGACGCGCAGTTCCGGGGTCTGCACCATCGAGATGCTTTCAACGCCGCCCGCGACCGCGACATCCATGCGATCGACGATGATCTGCTTGGCGGCGGTGGCGATCGCCATCAGGCCGGAAGCGCACTGGCGATCCAGCGTCATGCCGGAGACGGTGACGGGCAGGCCCGCGCGCAAAGCGGCGGTGCGGCCGATCGTGGCCTGCACGCCCTGCGGCAGCGCGGAGCCGATGATCACATCCTCGACCTCGGCGCCGTCAATCCCGGCGCGCTCGACGGCGGCGCGAATCGCGTGGGCGGCGAGGGTGGGGGAAGGGGTCGCGTTGAACGCGCCGCGATAGGCCTTGCCGATCGGCGTGCGGGCGGTGGAGACGATGACGGCGTCGCGGCTCATGCGGGTTTCCCTTTCCGTAAACGTAAAGTGCCTCTAGCGGCGTATGAAGGCGCTGCATAGGGGGCGTTCGCTGGACAGTCACACCTCGATTGGACATAATCAAGCCGTGACCGGTCGTAAGCGCGCCTTACCGGAGCCTGGACTCCAGATGCAGATTGCACACAAGGTCATGGCGGAGCGTCGTGATGCCTTGCGGGCGCTGGCCGGTCACGGGGATGTGTTTGAGCAGAGCGAACTCGCCGAGGCCCGTGCGAGGCTCAAGGGCGGGACAAGCCAATGGCGGGAAGCCCAATGACATCGCTGCGCTGGATGCACCTAACGGGTGCAATGATGGCGCTTTTTCTGGCGGTGGGCTACTGGCATCAATTGTATGAGCCGGGAGGCTGGCTGCATCGCTACATGGGACCGATCTGGCTTCTCACTGCGTTGCTGAACTTGGCGACCTTCTGGAAGCTCCGCTTTCGAGGCGGGGTCATCGAACGCTGACCTTGGTATCAAGTCGTCGGTCAATCGACCGCATAGCGTCCTGCGGGTCAGACGGCTTTCTCGCTCTTCTCCGGCAAGGAAGAGGGAGTGTCTCAGATATAGATTAGCCCGATCCATTCCGCCGTCAGCGCGGGCTTGTCCTCGCCTTCGATCTCGACCGTCACCTCGTGGTGGAATTCCCATTGGCGGGGTTTGCGTTCGGTGGCGCTTTTCAGGTGGAAGCGGCCGCGAACGCGCTTGCCGGCTCTCACCGGGGCGATGAAGCGGATCTTCTCGAAGCCATAGTTCACGCCCATGCGGACGTTCGGCGGCTGCAGGAAGGCGTCCTCGCCGAAGCGACTGAGCAGGGAGAGGGAAAGGAAGCCGTGGGCGATGGTGCCGCGGAAGACGGTCTTGGCCGCGGCTTCGGGATCGACGTGGATGAACTGGCGGTCCTCGGTCACTTCGGCGAAGCGGTCGATGCGGTCCTGATCGACCGTGATCCAGTCGCTCACCCCGATTTCGGTGCCGACTTTCGACTGGATTTCCTCAAGACTGGCGACCGGCATTGAGCCTCCTTGTGAGCAGCGCTAATCGGGCCGGAATAGAGCCGCCGACGCGGCAGACAAGCCCCGGAAAGATCCATCATGACCGACCCCCGCACCATCGAACTCCGCCGCGAGATCGACCGTTTGCATCGTGCCCCGGAGCCGGACGTGCTGAAGCCGCTGCTGGCGCGGGCCGGGGTGGATGCGGCGGGGCGTGCGGGCGTGGAGGCGCGGGCGACGGGGCTGCTCGGCGATTTGCGGGCGGCGCAATCGAAAGGGTGGGTGAACCAGTTTCTGCAGGAATATCGGCTGAATACGAGCGAGGGCGTGGCGTTGCTGAGCCTTGCGGAGGCGTTCCTGCGCGTGCCGGACCCGGAGACGGCGGACGATCTGATCGCGGACAAGCTCGACGACGGCGATTGGGGCAAGCATCGCGGGCAATCGGGGTCGCGGCTGGTGAATACCGCGACCTGGGGGCTGGTGATCGGCCGGGCGCTGGTGGGCGATAGCGAGAAAGCGAGCGCGCTGAAGAAGCTGATGAGCCGCGCCGGGGAGCCGTTCGTGCGCGAGGGCGTGGGCGTCGCGATGCGGATGATGGGCGAGATTTTCGTCATGGGCCGCACGATCGAGGAAGCGATCAAGCGGATGAAGAAGTCCGAGAATAAGGGCTTCACCGCCAGTTTCGACATGCTGGGCGAGGCGGCGCGGACGTTCGAGGATGGCGAGCGCTATTTCGCCGCCTATGAGGATGCGATCCGCGCGGTCGGCAAGGTGCCGGAGCAAGGGCACAGCATTTCGGTGAAATTGTCGGCTCTGCACCCGCGCTACGAGGTGGCGCAGGCGGAGCGCGCGGTGCCTTCGCTGATCGGGCAATTGGAGCGGCTGGCGGTGTTGTCTGCAGAGCTTGGCATCGGGCTTACCGTGGATGCGGAGGAGAGCGAGCGGCTGGAGATGAGTCTCGACATCATCGAGGCGGTCGCCGGGCTGGACGCGCTGAAGGGCTGGGACGGACTCGGCATGGCGATCCAGGCCTATTCCAAGCGTGCGCGGCCGGTGGTGGCCTGGGCCGACAATCTGGGCAAGCGGACCGGGCGGCGGATCGCGGCGCGGCTGGTGAAGGGCGCTTATTGGGACAGCGAGATCAAGCGGACGCAGGAGGCGGGGCTTTCGGACTATCCGCTGTTTACGCGCAAGGCGGCGACGGACGTGTCCTACATGGCCTGCGCGCGCGACATGCTGGATGCGGCGAACATCTATCCGGCCTTCGCGACGCACAATGCGCTGACGGTGGCGACCATCCTGGAATGGGCGGGCGACAGCCGCGACTTCGAGTTCCAGCGGCTGCACGGCATGGGCGAGGGGCTGTACGAGCAATTGGTCCGTGAGCAGGGCTATCATACGCGCATTTACGCGCCGGTCGGCGGGCATCGCGACTTGCTGGCCTATCTGGTGCGGCGTCTGCTGGAGAATGGAGCGAACAGCTCGTTCGTGCACCAGCTGGCGGATGAGAATCTGAGCGATGCGGACCTGCTGGCCGATCCGGTGGCGAAGATCGCGTCGGTGGGCGGCTCGCGGCATCCGAGCATCCCGCTGCCCGAGGATCTGTTCGCGCCGGAGCGGAAGAACAGCCAGGGCCTCGACCTGCAGGAAGATGACGAGCTGAAGCGGGTCGCCGCGGCGGTGGCCGGGCCGATCGCGTCGGCGCCGATCCCGCCGGTGGACGCGGACGCGCTGGTGACGCGGGCGCTGGGCGGCTTCGCGAGCTGGTCTAAGCGCAGCGTCGAAGACCGGGCGGGAGTGCTGGACCGGCTGGCCAATCTGCTGGAGCGCGACCGCGACATGCTGATGCGGATCTGCGTGCAGGAGGCGAAGAAGACCATTCCCGACGCGCTGGCCGAAGTGCGCGAGGCGGTGGATTTCTGCCGTTATTATGCGGCGCAGGCGCGCGCGCGGCTGCAGCCGATCGAGCTGCCGGGGCCGACGGGGGAGCGCAACGTGCTGCGCATGGAAGGGCGTGGAGCCTGGGTGTGCATCGCGCCATGGAATTTCCCGCTGGCCATCTTCCTGGGGCAATGCTCGGCGGCGCTTGCGGCGGGGAACAGCGTGGTCGCCAAACCCGCCTCGCAGACGCCGGAGATTGCGGCCTATGCAGTGAAGCTGGCGCATGAAGCGGGCGTGCCGGAGGATGTTTTGATCCTCGCCGTGGGCCGCCGCGACATGGGGCAGAAACTGATGGAGGATGTGCGCATCGCCGGCGTCGCCTTCACCGGCTCGACCGCCACCGCGAAGACGATCGCGCGCACGCTGATTGGAGACGACGCGAGGCCGATCGTGCCGCTGATCGCCGAGACAGGCGGGATCAACGCGATGATCGTCGATTCCACTGCTCTGCCGGAGCAGGTGGTGATCGACGTGGTGACCTCGGCCTTCCGTTCGGCCGGGCAGCGTTGCTCGGCGCTGCGGCTGCTGGTGCTGCAGGAGGAAGTGGCGCAGCGCACCGTCGACATGCTGCGCGGGGCGATGGACACGCTGATCGTCGGCGATCCGGCCGATCCGCGCACCGATGTCGGGCCGGTCATCGACCAGCCGAGCTATGACAAGCTCATGGGCCGCCGCGAGGCGATGAAGGATCGCATCCTGAAGACGATCGAGGTGCCCGCGGAAGGCCTGTTTGTGCCGCCGACCTTGATCCGGCTCGATGCGATCGAGGATCTGCAGGCGGAGTTTTTCGGGCCGCTGCTGCACGTCACGACCTGGGAAGCGGGCAAATTGGCCGAGACGGTGCATCGGGTGAATGCCAGCGGCTACGGCCTCACCATGGGCCTGCACAGCCGCATCGCCCGGGCGGCCGAAACGGTGGAGGGGTTATCGGAAGCTGGCAATCTCTACGTCAACCGATCGATGATCGGCGCCATCGTCGGCTCGCAGCCGTTCGGCGGGGAAGGGCTCTCCGGTACCGGGCCGAAGGCGGGCGGGCCGAATTACCTGCCGCGTTTCTGCGCCGAGCGGACGACCAGCACCGACACGACCAGCGCGGGCGGCAATGCGACCCTGCTCAGCCTCGAGGATGTCGGGTTTTGAACTGCCCCGATTGGGCCGCATTTGGCTGACAGTCAGGGATGATGGGATCCATCCTCCTCGCTGCGGCCCTGTTGCTTCTGGCGCAGCCGGCCGTGGTCGGCCCTCCGGCGCCAGCCATGGTGGGTCCTCCGGCCCCCGCGCGGGTCGTCGGCCCGCCCGCCCCGGTTCAGCCGCGCCCCGAAGGCGAGGAGCCGCCGGAAGAAGAAGGCGAGATGGTCGTGCGTGGCGAGCGCTACGACGAGAACAGCCCCTATCGCGTGCCGCAGCAATTCCGGAACCAGCGCTCGGACGAGGATCGCGATGCGTCGTGGACGGCGCGGATCAATGACGAAGAAGCGATGGGACGCTTCGACAATCAGACTGTCGGTCAGGGCGGAGGCTTGAGAGCATTGCGCCAGCAAGAATGCCAATGGCGCGCGGAGCGGCAGCAGGCGCAAGGCCGTCGGCCCGATTGCGGCGTTCGCAGCCGACCCAACCGGGCCGACGACTGGGAACGGCGCTAAAGCGACTTTCGGCTCGGCTGCGCCGACCCGGTCGCTTCAGATTCTTGATTTGCCGCGATTTCCGAGTCGCCAGGTGATCCCGCCCGGCTTGAAATCGCTCTAGCCTCTTTTGTTCGGATCGAACGGCGCGGGCGGGTCTTCCGTCGGCGGGGCGACGGCTATGCCCAGGTCTGCCAGGCTGCGCAGCATGCCCAGGATGATCGCCTGCCGGGCGTTCAGGAAAGGCACCATGTCGCCGCTGTCGATATAATAGACCAGGTCTATCTGGATGAAGTCCGGGTCGACCTTGACGACATGGGCGCGGTCGAAATCGGCATTGTCCACCGCGTCCACCACCTCGTGCAGCGCCGCGGGCGCCTTCGCGAGCAGATCCGCGGGCGTCGCCGGATCGACCTTGATCGCCATGACGGAACGGCGGCGGGTGCGCAGCGCATAATTGTGGATGCGG
Source organism: Sphingomonadales bacterium UBA2369 (assembly GCA_002344055.1). Classification (GTDB taxonomy): domain Bacteria; phylum Pseudomonadota; class Alphaproteobacteria; order Sphingomonadales; family Sphingomonadaceae; genus Allosphingosinicella. Next base: position 28,736 of record DDTH01000017.1, on the reverse strand, counting down.
TCCTGCAGCAATTTGTCGTTGCCGATCGCGACCAGTTCGCCATCGAGCGCGCGCAGGCGTGTGGTGCGCAGGCCGATATCCTCCACGGTGCCGGTGAAGCCGTTGGGGCCGCCGATCGCGACGGAATCGCCGCGCCGGAAGGGCCGGTCGAAGACGATCGAAAGGGCAGCGAAGAGATCCTTGAAAATGCCCTGCGCGGCGAGACCGATGGCGATGCCGCCAATGCCGAGACCGGCGATCAGGCCGGTGACGTTGACGCCGACATTGTCGAGAATGACGATCGTGGCGATCAGGAAGACGGTGACCGACACGAGGACGCGAATGAGGCCGATCGCGGTGCCGAGCGTGCCATGCGTCTCGCTCGCGCCGATCCGTCGCTCGATCGAGGCGAGGATGAAGGCGCGGACCCAGATCGCGGCCTGCAGGGCGGCGGCGACCACGAACAGGAAATGGACGGTGGCCTCGACCCGGGGCGGCAGATCGAGCTGCAGCACGACCAGCTTCGCCGCCATCATCACGATGAAGAACATGCGCGTGCGGGCAACCACGCGCTCCGCCACGCCGCGCCAGCCGACCGCGCCGTCGCCCCCGAGCGCGCGCCGGGCGACGCCGCGAATGGCGAGCAGGATCAGAACGGTCGCGGCGGCGATGACCGAGGCGATGACGAGATCGAGCCAGTTCGTTTCGAACCAGACGAGCAGACTGTCCCACTGGGCGAAGAGATCGGAATGATTCACGCGCGCCCTCTAACCGGCTTGTCCCCGTGAGGGCAAATCCGGCTCATGTCCGCTTTCGCCGCCGGGGGCTTTCCAGAAACCGGAGCAGGCCGCGTTCGGCGCTGCTGAGATATGAGGTCTTGCGCGGGCATTCGAGCTTGCCGAGCGGATCGGCAGGCCGATCCTTCACCGCCGCGATCAGCGCCGGGTGGACGTAGGATTTGCGGCTCATCGCCGGGGTGTTGCCGAGCGCTTCGGCGACAGGGGCAAGGGCGGTCTTCAGGCCGATCTTCTCGCCGGGTTCAGCCGCGCAGAGCGTTTCGAAGAACAAGGCCGAGGCGCCCCAGGTGCGGAAATGCTTGGCGGTGAATTCGCCGCCGGTCGCGTCGCGGATATAATCGTTCACGTCGGCGGAGGTGACCGGACAGGCCTCGCCCTCGTCATTCAGATATTGAAACAGATTCTGGCCGGGCAAATCCTGCACCTTGCGAACGATGCGGGTCAGGTTGCGGTCGGTGATGTTCAGCTCGCGCTCGATGCCATGCTTGCCCTTGAAGCGCATCTTCACCGTGCGGCCGAGCTGCTTGACGTGGCGCGAGCGCAAGGTGGTGGCGCCGAAGCTCTTGTTCGCCTTGGCGTACTGTTCGTTGCCGACGCGGATATGCTCGCAATCCAGGAGGCGGATCACCGCCGCGACGACCGTTTCCTTCGCGACCTTGCGTTTCTTCAAATCCGCTTCGACCTGCTTGCGCAGCTTCGGCAGCGCGCGGCCGAATTCGGCCATCAGCGCATATTTCTCCTTGTCCTGCCGTTCGCGAAAATCGGGATGATAGCGATATTGACGGCGGCCGCGGGCGTCGTAGCCGATCGCCTGGATGTGGCCGTTCGCCTTCGGGCAGAACCAGGCGCGTTCATAAGCGGGCGGCAGGCCAATGGCGTTCAGCCGGTCGATCTCGTCGCGATCCGTGATGCGCTTTCCCTTCGCGTCGAAATACAGCCAGTGGCGGCCCTGCCTGCGGCGGGTGATGCCGGGCGCGTCCAGATCGTCGACGAAGGTGCAGAGGTTGCTCGGCATGGGTGGAGTGCACAAAGCGAGAAGGGGCCGCTTCGTTCCGGAACGAAGGCCGCGTAAGGCGGGTTTTCAGTGCAGAACCCTTTCACAAGCAGGAAATTCCCATGCCTTCGATCCAGGACGCCCGCATCCTCTTCATCGCCACCGACGGCTTCGAGGAGAGCGAATTGTTCGGTCCTTATGAGACGCTGCAAAATGCCGGGGCGACCGTGACGCTGGCGTCGCTGAAGACCGATCCGATCCAGGGCGAGAAGGGCGATCAGAAGACCCGCACGATCACGCCGGACATGGTCGTGGGCGAGGTGAAGGCCGATGAATATGACGGCCTGATCCTGCCGGGCGGAACGCGCAATCCGGACAGATTGCGGATGGACGAGACCACTGTGGGCCTGATCCGCGCCTTCGCCGATGCGGGCAAGCCGGTCGCTTCCATCTGTCACGGGCCGTGGCTGCTGGTCGAGGCGGACGTGCTGCGCGGCCGCAAGGCGACCAGCTGGAAATCGATCCGCACCGATCTGCGCAATGCCGGCGCGGACGTGGTGGACGAGGAAGTCGTGGTGAGCGGCAACATCATCACCAGCCGCAAGCCGGAGGACGTGCCGGCCTTCACGCGGGCCTTCATGGAACTGGTCGAGACGGCGGACGCGCCGCTCGAAGGTGTTTGATCCATTTTTTCCCCTCCCTGGAAGGGAGGGGGCAGGGGTGGGTCGAGCGACGAGCGAGGCTCGATGCCTCGCTTGGCGCCGCGGCCGGGAGAGTCTTTTGGCGCGCAGACGCGCGCACCCACCCCCGGCCCCTCCCTTGTCAGGGAGGGGAGTCGGTTTGGACTAAACCACCCCTTAACCCGCTTCGCGTAGGCGGGCGCAATGGATAGCCTGCCTTCGAAGACCGACGCCGATCTCGCCCGCCGCCTCGAAGCGGAGCGGGCATTTCACAACGCCAAATTCGGCGAGGCGCAGGAGCATGGCGCTCCGGACGCGATCTACGAACTGCCGCGCGTCGCCTATCGCTGGTTCGAAGGCGAGGTGAAGCCGCGCGCCAAGGGCGCGGCCGTGCTGGAATTCGGCTGCGGCGACAGCTCGTACGCGGTGAAGCTGAACCAATGGGGCGGTACCGTCACCGCGATCGACATTTCCGACGAGGCGATCGAGGAAACGCGCAAGGCGGTGACCGAAGCGGGCTTTTCGAACGCGACCACCTTGCTGCGGATGAATGCGGAGGATCTGGAATTTCCGGACGAGAGTTTCGACCTCGTCATCGGCCGGGCGATCCTGCATCATCTCGATCTGGAAAAATCCTATGCGGCGATCGCGCGGGTGCTGAAGCCCGGTGGCGCGGCGATCTTCCTGGAGCCGCTGGCGCACAATGCGCTGATCAACCTGTATCGCCGCTTCACCCCGCACCTTAGGACCGAGGACGAGCATCCGCTGAAGATGCGCGAAGTCCGCGCGGCGCGGAAGCACTTCGATGGGGTGGAGGCGAAATTCTTCACGCTGACGTCGATGGGGGCTTTGGTCGCGGCCAAGGCGCCGAAATTGTTCGAGCCGCTGAAGAACGGTTTGGACAAGGTGGATGCGGGCCTGTTCAAGGTCGCGCCGTTTGCCGGCCGCTGGGCCTGGACCACCGGCATGGTGATGAAGAAGGCCGTATAACGTCACCCCGGCGAGGGCCGGGGTCCAGACAGCGATGGCCAGCGTCGCTACCGCGCTCCCGCGCTCAGCTCTGATTTGGGACTGGAACCCCGGCCTGCGCCGGGGTGACAGTTAAGCGGGGACGGCCTTCCCTATCCGCACCGGCTTCTTCACCTTCTCCCCCGCGGCCAGCTTCGCGCGCCGCCGCAAATGGGTGTCGATGCCGATTTCGGCGGCGATCAGGTTGAAGATGAAGGGCATGAAGGCGATGCCGACGAAGATCGAGCCGACCATATAGACGAGATGCGCGGTCTGCAGCGCGGTCGCCAGCGGGCTGATCCAGGCGTCGCCGCCCTCCGCACCCTTGTAGCGCCTTCGCACCACCTCCATCCGCACCAGGCTGTAGCCATGCAGGAAGAGGAAGAGGAAGAGGCCGGGGAAGCCCTGTTCGCCCAGCATCTCGAAATAGGAACTGTGATAGGCGCGGCCGGCATCGGTCACATTGTTCTGTCCGGACATCGTCCCGGCCAGGCCGGCCTCGGGATTGGCGGTCAGGCTGTATTGCAGCCGGTTCTGACGATAGGCTTCGAAGCCGCCGCCGAACGGATGCTGGGTCGCATAGTCGATCGTCCATTTCCAGATCGCCAGGCGGGTGGAGGCGGATTCGTCGGCCTTATAATCCTGGATCGTGCTCATCCGGTCGGAGAAGCTGGACGGCAGCAGCGGGATGGCGGCAAGACCCGCAGCGCCGATCATGCCGATGTAGAGCATGCGCCTTTTGGTGAAGCGCAGCATGAACACGACCAGAGCGGCGATGCAGACCAGACCGGTGCGCGCCTGCGTCCCCACCGGCACCAGCAGGCAGGCGAAGATCAGGCAGACGACGAAGGCGTTCACCAGCCAGTGCGGCTTGAACAGGGTGCCGTGCTTGGTGAACCAGAGCAGGATCGGGATCATGCCGATGGCGGCGGTCGACATGATGCTGCCTTCGAACAGGCCGGTATTGTTGTCGACGAAGGCAAGGCCCTGGCCATAGCCGCCGCCGCCGATTGCGGTCTTGATGCCGACGGTGATCGCGATTGCCGCCACCGAGAGGGTCACGACCATCAGCAAAGCCTCGATCCTGAGGCGGTTCCAGATGGCCACGGGCAGGAAGACCGCGAACAGCAGCACCTTCCACACCCATTCCCACTTATATTGCGCCTCCACGGGGAGGTCGGCGTTGAAGGTGGTCAGCGCGACATAGATCAGCAGCAGCAGCAGCATCGCCTGCCGCCCGCTGAAGCGCGACCATCTTTTCTCGTCGAACAGCAGCCATGCGCCCATCGCCAGCGGCGCCAATATCATCGAGATGGGCAGGGAGCCGAGCGGGCCGTAGGACAGACGCTGCGGCTGCACCAGATCGACATAGACGAACGCCAGGATGAAGATGAAGGGTCGCTTCATCCCCAGCGCCATCACCGCGACCAGGAAGGCAAGCAGGCCGAGATCACGCACCGGCTTCGTCCTCCGGCAGGTCGCCGTTGAAATCCTCGCGGCTGGTGAGCCGCCACAAGCCGAGCAGGATCAGGCCATGACTGACGGCGAGGGCGAAAATGTCGATCATGGGGTGTTCGGTGTCCGCCGCGCCGCTTTGTGTTGCATCCTGATAGCGGGGTGCGGTTGACGGCCCGTTAAGCCCTTCATGGCATGACTGTGGCCCATGAGGATTCTGCACGTTCTCGATCATGGCCTGCCGCTGCACAGCGGCTATGCCTTTCGCACCCGGGCGATCATCAAGGCGCAGATCGCGCGCGGCTGGACCGTCGCCTGCCTGACCAGCGCCCGCCAGGGGCCGACCGAGGCGGCCAGGGAAGAGATTGACGGCATCACTTTCTTCCGCACCGTGCCGCCGGAGCCGGCGCGCTCGCCCTTTCGCGAGATGCGCGAGATCGGCGCGCTGCGGGCGCGGCTCGAAGAAGTGATCACCGAATGGCAGCCGGATCACCTGCACGCCCATTCGCCGGTGCTGACGGCGCTTGCGTCGCTGCCGCTGGCGAAGCGGCATGGCCTGCCTTTGCTCTATGAGATTCGCGCCTTCTGGGAGGATGCGGCGGTCGGTAACGGCACCGGCACGGAAGGATCGCTGCGTTACCGCCTGATACGCCGCCTGGAGACGCGCGCGGCGCGGCAGGCCGATGCGGTCGCGGTGATCTGCGACGGCCTCAGGCAGGATCTGATCAAGCGGGGCATCGACGCGAACAAGATCATCGTCTCGCCCAATGGCGTCGACCTGCATCTGTTTGGCAATCCGCCGCCGCCCGATCCCGCCTTCGCCCGCTCGCTCGGGCTGGAGGGCGCGGACGTGGTCGGCTTCATCGGTTCCTTTTACGATTATGAGGGGCTGGACGATCTGGTTGGCGCGATGCCCCTGCTGATCGAGCAACGCCCGAACGCGCAATTGCTGCTGGTCGGTGGCGGGCCGGTCGAGAGCGCGCTGAAGCGGCAGGCGCGCGACCTTGGCCTCAGCGACCGCATCCGCTTCGTGGGCCGCGTGCCGCACGAGGAAGTCGAGAAATATTACGCGCTGATCGACCTGCTCGCTTACCCGCGCAAGGCGATGCGACTGACCGATCTGGTGACGCCGCTGAAACCGCTGGAGGCGATGGCGCAGCGCAAATTGGTGGTCGCGTCCGACGTGGGCGGGCATCGCGAACTGATCGAGGACGGGGTCACCGGCACCCTGTTCAAGGCGGGCGACCGGCAGGGGCTGGCCGATGCGCTGGCCGGGCTTTTTGCAAAGCGGGAAGAATGGGACGGGCGGCGCGATGTGGCGCGGCGCTTCGTCGAGCGGGAGCGCAACTGGCAGGCCAATGTCGCCAATTATGCGCCGGTCTATCAACGTCATAACAAGAAAGCGGCCTGAGATGAGCTTCCTCGAACGTGCGGCCGGGCGGCTGAAGCCCAGTCTGGAGACGATGGTTGCGGCGGGGGCCGCGATCGTCACGGGCGCGGCGGTGTATCTGATGCCTGTCGATCTGCTGCAGAATGCGGTGATCGCCAGCGGCTTGCCGTCGGTGCTGCCGCCGCTCGATCCGCCACTGGGGAGCCGGGCGAAGATCGGCCTGGCGCTGGTCGCGGCCGGCTTCGCCTTCGGGCTGGTCGCGCTGCTGGTGCGGCTGCTGGTCGGCAAGCCGAAGAAGGTGAGCAAGACGGCGCGGCTGTTCGAGCGGAATCGCGATGCGAAGAAGGCGAAGCCTGCTGCCCCGGTGGCCGAGGATGCGCCGAGCGCGCCGAAGCTGCGTTGGCGGGACCGTCATCCGGACGCGCCGGCGCGCGCGCCTTTGTCGATCGGTCGGGAGATCGGTTCGCCGGACAGCCCGCCCATGCCGGGCTTCGCGAAGGAAGAGCCGGTGTTCGCATCCGAACCCGAGCCAATGTTCGAGCCGGAGCCGGTCTTTGCGCCGGAGCCTGTGGCGGAAGTGATCGAAACGCCGGCTTTCGAGGAAGCGGTGTTCGAGACGCCCGCGATTTCCGAGCCTGAGGCGGTGGACGTGGAGTACGAGACGCAATTCGAGCCTGTGCCGGAACCGGTCGCGACGCATCGGGCCTGGCTGGACGCGGACGTGCCGCAGCCGGCCGAGCGCAGCGAACCGAGCCTGGCGGAATTGCTCGAGCGGCTCGAGGCGGCAATGGCGCGGCGCCCCGTCGCGGCGGCGCCGGTGGCGGCCGAGGTCGTGGCGGAGTTCGAGGAACGTCCGGCGGACGTGGCCGACGACCGGCTGCGCTCGGCGCTGGAAAATCTGAAACGCTTCGCCCCCGGGCGAGGATAAGCGAAAAGCCCGTCGTTCCCTCTCGCGGAAGAGGGGCTCAATCGTCGTCGATCGTCAGCGCTTCCAGATCGAGCCACGCACGGGCGCCGTCGTCGCTGCGCGAGTCCGCGAGCAGGGCCAGGTCGGCGAGGAGCAGGCCAGGTATATCGACTTCCAGGTCTTCGAGCCGTGGCAGCAGGTCGGCCGCCGCACCGACCGCGCCGGCGCCGTCGAAAACGACGCGCAGGCGGTGGCGGGCGCCGGAGAAGGTGATGCTGGCCCAGGGGCGGAAAGCGAGCGAATCGACCGTCACCGCGCCGGTGAAGGTCATGACATTCACGATCGCCACATGCATCGCGTCGGCCAGTTTCGCGGAGGAATCGCGGGTCATCGGCTGCTGCCTTCCGCGCCCTGCGCGTCGAGCCAGGCATGGACGCGGCGCATCGTCTTGATGCGCGGCTCGCGGCCGAGCCGCAGGTCGAACACGAAACGCGGGTCGTTCACTGCCGCTCGCCCGAACAGAGCGGGCTTCATCCGGGTTCGTCGCAAATAGCGCTCGATCCTTGGCAGCAGGTCCATTTCATTCTCCGTGGCGCGAATCGAATGTTCGTGATATGTTCACGTTGATAGGCGAAATCCTACTTGTCTAGGACATTTCCTATCCATAATGGTGGGCATGGACCGCCGGCGCGATCCGGAGGTGCGGCGGCGCGGATTGCAAGCATCCGCTGATGGAGTTGAGTATGGAGAATGCGCGGGCGGTGCTGCAGCGGCTGATCGAGGAGCGCGGTGAGGATTATTCCGGCCTGTCCCGCCTGCTCGGGCGCAATTCCGCTTATGTGCAGCAATTCATCAAGCGCGGCACGCCGAAGCGGCTGGCCGAGCAGGACCGCAAGCGCCTCGCAAAATATTTCGAGGTCGATGAGGAATTGCTGGGCGGGGAGAAAGTGGAAGCGCCTGCCATGGATCGCGCCGCGCCGGTCGCGGTGCCGTTGCTCGATATCGGCGCATCGGCGGGACCGGGCGCGATGGCGGGCGACGAACGGGCGCGGGCGCATGTCGCCTTCGATCCGGCCTGGTTGCGTACCGTGGCGAGCGGCGGGCCGGACGGGCTGTCGATCATCCGCGTCGATGGCGATTCGATGCTGCCGTCACTGGCCCATGGCGACGAGATACTGGTCGATCGCTGCGACGGCCGGCAGCGGCTGCGCGACGGCATTTACGTGATCCGGCTGGACGGGGCGCTGATGGTGAAGCGGCTCGCCTTCAACCCGGTCAACAAGAGTGTCATGATCCGCAGCGATAATGACGCTTATCCGAGCTGGCCGGACTGCGACCCCGCGAAGGTGGAACTGGTCGGCCGCGCGGTATGGGTGGGAAGGCGATTGACTTGAGCTTGCTTGAGGCAAATCTAGCGGGTGTGGAAACGGACCGCGCAGGATTTGCCTCGGCGCGCCGGCTGGCCGGGCGGCTGAACCTGCTGCCCATCTTCCTGTTCGGTTTCTGGTCGATCCCGGCCAAGGCTTTCTGGCTGATCGTGCTGGGGATCATCCCCTGGTTCGAGCCGGTGCCGGGTTTTCAGGCGGCGCTGCCATTCTTCCTGCTCTCCTTCCTTGCAGGCCCATGGGTCCTGCTGCTGCCTGCGGGCTATTTCGAGCCGCGCGGCTGGGAAGCGAAGGGCGGTTTCTATCGCGCCGTCGGGGTCGAGCATTTCCGCGCGATCGTCGCCAATGGCGATCTGGTGAACCGCTTCGTCCGGGCCCGGCACCGGGACTATCGCGTCTATGGACCGGAGATGGCGAAGCTCGTCCCGAAATCGATCTGGAACGAGCAAAGACACATCGCCTATCTGTGCTGGGGCTTCGTGACGGCGGCTTTCGCCTGGTCGATCGGCTGGCATCTATGGGCGGTGTGGCTGGCGGGTTCGAACATCGGCGCGAACCTGTATCCGTGGATGCTGCAGCGTTATTCGCGGGCGCGGGTGCTGCGGCTGGCGCGGATCGCGGAGCGGCAGAGGGCGCGGGCGCCCTTCCAGCGGGAGATTTTGAGCACATGACGGACAATGGCCACCGCATCGCCGCCGCAGGCGCGCTGCTCGCCGCTTTGGGCATCGCGCTTGGCGCGTTCGGGGCGCATGCGCTGAAGACCACGCTGGACGCGCAGCAGCTCGATTGGTGGCACAATGCCTGCCAGTATCAGCTGTGGAATGCCGTCGGGCTGGTGGCGCTCGGCGCGCTGCCGCGCCGGCTGGGACTCGCGGCCATCCTGATCGGTGTGGGAACGATCCTGTTCGCGGGCAGCCTCTATGCGATGGCGCTGACCGGCTATCGGGGGCTTGGCATGGTGACGCCGGTGGGCGGCGCGCTGATGATCGCGGGCTGGCTGCTCGCGGCGTGGCGATTGGCGCGCCGTTAACGGCGTAGCAGGTCGACCAGCCAGATCAGCAAGGCCAGCCCGAAGCCGATCGCAGTTCCGACGAGCATGCCGATGGTCGGCTGCCCGTAGATCGTGCCGGTCACGACCCCGCCGATCACACCGAGAGCGATGAAGAAACCGCCGGCGAGGCTGCCGCTGCGGCGGGGACGATTGATCGGAGGAGCCATGCTGTCGCTATGGCACCGCCGGGCGAAGCGAGCCAGAAGCTAAATCGTCGTCAACGTCTCGTTTAAGATTAACGTGCGCGCTTTCACAATCGCGCGGGGGTTAGACGGCTGTCACACCAGCCAGACGCGGAACCCGACTTGCAGACTCACGTGCACATTCCCGATGCGGCCGCCGCGCGCGAAGCGGCCGATCTGATCGAACGGTTCGGCGATTTCGCGGCGGACGAGGCGGCGCAGCGCGCCTGCCGCAGCCGCGAGCTGGGCAATGTGCTGCATTATTGCCGCTGGCGGCAGATCCAGCGCTTCATCGAGCATCTCGGCAATGCCGGGCCGGACGTGACGCGGCACTAATCCGGTTTGCGGGCGGCGATGCGCGGCGCGAAGTTCACCCGGCCGATCTCGCCGATGCGGCCATTGCGCAGCGAGCCTTCGACCAGTTCGTAGCCCAGCAAGGCGAAGACCCGATCGCCGAGGAAGATCGGACGGGCATTGCCGTACCAATCGACGCAGGAGGCTTGGCAGCCATCGTCGGTCACGTCGCCGGGCCGCGCATCCAGTTCGCCGGCTGGAGTGAAGGCGCGATTGTCGCGGCGCAGGAACAGCATCGCCGCGGCCGAGCCGAAAAAGCGGCTGTGGGCCGGCTCGACCGAACGCATGACCGGCAGGCCGATCGTGCCGGACGCGCCATCCGGGGAATTGCGGTCGGGGCGGTAGAAGAAGCCGTGGCTGCGGCTCTCCCCCTGCGCGGCGGCGCGCTGGACATAGCGTTCGCCGATTGCGGGCCGGTCCCCGCCCAGATGGATGGCGGTGAAGCCCAAGCCTTCGCCCATATTGCCGATGGCAAGCGCGTCGCGGCCCAGCGCCTCGATCCGCTCGACGCCGTGGGGCAGGGGGAGGCGCCGCGCCTCGCCGCCGGCGACCGGCACGGCGACGATACCGCCCTCGCGCTCGCCCGCGCCATAGCCGCTGCCGCCCGCACCATAGAGCAGATAAGCGCCGACGAAGCGGTTCTGCATGTTGTAGGCGTTGGCGCCGAGCGCTGGAACGCGCCGATACATGCCCGTTTCCGCTTCGCTCGAGCCGTCGCCGAACGCGCTCAGGGGGAGTTGCAGCAGCGCCAGGTTGGTGCCTTCGCCCTGTTCCGGCCCCCACATCGCGTCGCCCCGGCCTTCGGCGCGGACCAGGATGTCGAGGCGGTTGGCGGCGGCATCTTCGCGGAACGAGAATTGGTCGATCGGGACGCCGCGTGTGCCGATGGCGGAGGGGGTGTCCTCGCGCGCGAAGGGCAGGCGGTAGACGTAGGAGGGGGCGGGCCGCGCGTCCTGACCACCGCCATAATCGGAGACGGACAGATAGACGGCGTTGGCCGACACGTAGAAATTGCGCGACGAGGGTCCGAGCACGGCGGTCGCCTGACAATCCAGTTCGGCGGCGGTGAGGTCGCAATCGATCACGCTGTGCAAAGCGTCGATGGACGCATCCTCGCGGCCCTTGATCGACGGGGCGATGAAGACGCGGCGGGCGTCGGTGATGCGGCGGAAGGCGGCGGTGGAGCCGTCCGCGCCCCATTTGCGCACGCCCGGCAGCGCGTCGAGCGGATCCTCGCCGCGCCAGCCGACATAAAGCGGCGTGTAATAGACCAGACGGTTGCCGATCAGCCGCGAGGCATAATTGCGCGAGGAATAATAATCGTTGGATTTGAGGTGCCAGGCATCCTCGAAGGTCAGCTGGCCATCGGCGGCGATGCGGAAGCGGTTCACTTCGGTGCCGCCGCGCGCATAGGAATAGCCGATGACGATCACGCGGTCGCCGGCGATCAGCATCTCGTCATACCAGTCGTCCTGGCCACTCACTCCCGGGGGGAAGGCGTTTATCGTGGCGACCGGGCGCATCGAACCGCTAGCCAGGCTGATCGTGAACAGGCGGCCGCGGCGCAGCACGACCAAATAGTCGCGCCAGTTCTTCACGATGCCGCCCTCGTCGACACCCGCTTCCTGATTGTTGGTGATGGATTCGGATTCCGGAGCCGCGGCTGCATCCGCTGCGCCATATGCGGATGGCTCGGCCTGCATCATGGGTGGAGGCGAAGCGGTTGGCGCTCCCTCCTGCACATCGTAGACACGCATTTCCTCTCGCGCCCGCACGCGTTGCAGAAAGGTGCGCAGTTCGTCGTCAGACTGAAAGGCGGTGAGGCCCCGGCCAGGCTCGGTGACCGCTTGCGTGGTAGCGGTCGTGCCGCTGCAGGCTGGAAGGATGATCGCGCCGCCGAAGAGCAGTGCAGTCAGCACAATAAGAGCGGGACGGCGGACGGTCGGTGACATGAAGACACTCCCACAGTGATGCAGAGATGTTACATTATCACTATGAACGTACGGCAACGGATTTGGAATACTCAATCCTCCCCGCGACTTCGCGGATATTCGGGTCAGATCGTCTCCCAGACGATCCTTGACCATGCGGGGCATGGTCAACCCTATGATGGGAACCGGCGTCAGCCCGTGTTGGGGATGCGCAAAGCGCACGCTTCGACGAATGTGATCGACGACGTGGAGCCGGCCATTTGCCGTACGGTCGGCATCACATCGAGGTCAAAGTCGACTTCGAAATCCCAGCACACGGTTCGGCCACGCGCCTAGCTTTGAATTACCTCCACTACCGCCGCTCGTGCGCGGTGGCTGCCTCTCTCATCCGCCGTTCCAAGGTATCAACCATGTCGGCCACGCGTGGGTCATCCGGAGATTCTCCATGCACCCGCGCTCCGAGCCGCACCCAATTGAGATACTCCTCCCGATCTCCGACGCAGCGGCGGAGTGCATCATCGAATTCAGCCGTCGTCGATTGCCCTCTGGCGTCGCCATGCGTGTCTCTGACGCAGGTCCCCCACACCAAGCCAGCCTCTTCCACTTGGCGCATAACGGCCCGCGCCAGGGTCTCGTCGCCTGGCGCTCCCCGGGCCAGACCTTCCTCTATTAGTCGGCGAGTCGCGGGTAGCGTTTCCCGCTTCTCCCTCAGTTGGTCCGCCAAAGGAGGCTGCATCGTGAGCGCGGCAACGATGAGGAACATATGACCCCCTAACCGCTGGCTGCGGTTCTCCAGCCAAATACTGAGTGAGCGAAGAATACCAACCGGACAATGGCAATCTCGGCCGGCGACATTTCGCGCCGCAGCTTTCGAGCGCGCTGCATCGGCGTCATCGAAGAACCCCCTCCACCATTCGCTACGCGAGCGGTCCCCCTCCCCGGCAAAAGCCGGGGAGGATTGTGGTTCGCTCAGACGACCCCGAAGGCCAGCATTGCGTCGGCGACCTTCTTGAAGCCGGCGATGTTCGCGCCCTTCACGTAATCGACATAGGTGTCCGACTTGCGGCCATGTTCCAGGCAGCGGTCGTGGATGCCGTCCATGATGTCGCGGAGCAATTGCTGCAGTTCGCTTTCCTTCCAGGAACGGCGCTCCGAGTTCTGGCTCATTTCCAGGCCGGAAACCGCCACGCCGCCGGCGTTGGACGCCTTGCCCGGCGCGTAGAGCAATTGCGCGTCCTTGAAGACGTGCACGCCGTCCAGATCGGTCGGCATGTTCGCGCCTTCCGAAACCGCGAAGCAGCCATTCTTCACGAGGGTGCGGGCATCGTTGCCGTCGAGCTCATTCTGGGTCGCGCAGGGCAAGGCGACATCGCACGGCACCGCCCATGGCCGGGCGCCGTCACCGTGGAAGGTGCTGCCCTTGAATTCGTCGGCATATTCGCTGATCCGGCCGCGGCGGTGGGTCTTGTGGTCCTTCACCCACTGGATCTTCTCCAGCCCGATCCCGTCCGGATCGTGGATGTAACCCTGACTGTCCGACAGGGTCAGCACCTTGCCGCCCAGCTGCGTGATCTTCTCGGCGGCGTGGGTGGCGACGTTGCCGGAACCGGAGATGACGGCATTGACCCCGGTCAGGTCGCGGCCCCGCGTTTTGACCATGTTCTCGAGGAAATAGACCGCGCCATAGCCGGTCGCTTCGGGACGGATCAGCGAGCCGCCATATTCCATGCCCTTGCCGGTCAGCACGCCTTCCCAGGCGTTGGTGATCCGCTTGTACTGGCCGAACATGAAGCCGATCTCGCGGCCGCCGACGCCGATGTCGCCCGCCGGCACGTCGATGTTTGGGCCGATATGGCGGTAGAGCTCGGTCATGAAGCTCTGGCAGAAGCGCATGATCTCGTTGACGCTTTTGCCCTTGGGATTGAAGTTCGCGCCGCCCTTGCCGCCGCCCATGGGCAGGCCGGTGAGCGCATTCTTGAAGGTCTGCTCGAAGCCGAGGAACTTCAGGATGCTTTCGTTCACGCTCGGGTGAAAGCGGATGCCGCCCTTGTACGGCCCGATCGCATTGTTGTTCTGGACGCGGTAGCCGCGGTTGACGCGGACATTGCCATTGTCGTCCTCCCAGCAGACGCGGAAGGAGATGACCCGGTCCGGCTCGGCGATGCGGCGCAGGATCTGGGCTTCGTGATACTGGACCTTGTCCTCCATCCACTCGAAAATATCCTCCGCGACCTCGCGGACGGACTGGATGAATTCGCTCTGGCCTGGATTGCGCTTCTCGACGCCCGCCATGAAGCCTTCGAGATCGACATGGTCGGAAACCTGAGTCCTGCTCATCTGCATCTATCCCCCAATAGTGTTCGGCGCGCGGCCCGGCGGCTGCGGAGTCGCGTTGCGCCCTGCATAACAGGTTTTCGGTCCGATACAGTGCTTCGCCGTCACCCTGATCGCGGCGGGAGGCAGGTTCGTCGCGGAAGGAAAATTGCCACCGCCTTTTCAGCTGCGCGTGATGTTATATAACCACCTCATGAAGTTCCGCTCGACGACCCTCTTCGCCGTTTTCGCCCTGCTGGGGAGTTGCGGAGGCGTCACTGAGAGCGAGCCGGCAACCGCCCCGTTCGAGGCGAGGATCGTAAAGGCGGCCTTTGCCGACGGGAGGGCATGGATCATCCGAGCGGATGGCAACCTGTATTCCTTTGCGGAAGGCGATGAATCCGTCTCCGCTCATGCGTTCGGCGAGCCGGTGCTTGACATGTGTGATGACGGTTCGAAGCTTTGGGTCGTGACGGTCGGCGCGCGCTACACACTGCGCTTGCGGCAAGGTGCCCAGTGGCTGAGCATCGGCCAGATCGACACGGGTGACGACTTCCTTCTCGGCCTGGGATGTGGCCCGGGCGGACCCGTTCTCGTAACGAATCGGACGCTTGTCTCCTTCGACAACGCCCAGCGCCGACAGACGATGCTGAGCACGAGAATTCTTCCTCCCGAAAGTACGCCGATCGACCCGGAGGCTGGAGCGGTAATGGAAGTCGTGCATCTCATGGACGAATGGGTTTTCGTCGGTCTCGACATGGGCGAGTGGGGCGGCGGTTTGCGCCGCATCGATCGCCGCTCGGGGGTGGTGGAAACGATCGAGCGGACTGATGGCGAGCTTTGCAGCGGCCCGCTCAATACGGGCTGCGACCGGGTCCAGGCCATCGCCCAGATTCCATGGCAAAGCGGTTGCCTCGCGCTCGCGCTCGATATCGGCCATGGTGGAAGCGGACGGGTGACAAGAGTGTGCGGACGCGAGGTCGAGCAGTTCCTGGCGGTAAGAGAACGCATTTCTTCAATGAGACCGGATCTCAAGGACAAGTGGAGACATGGGGGTTTCGGGTCCACGCCATTCTTGGGCGCGGCCATTTCCGGTCAGGATCTGATCCTGGCGAGCGGCATCGGACTTTTCCGGATGAATGCCGAAGGCGTCACCTATCTTGGCTGGCCCGCAACCCGGACGATCGGAGACGTTTCGGTGAGCTTCGCCATACCCGGTACCGTTCTGCTGGCGCAGAACTGGAACTCCGAATACTCATATTATGATACCGTCAGGCTGATCCCGAGACCACGCTAGGCCAAGCCGAGCACAGCCTCGATCGCCGCGTCGACCTGCTCGATGCTCGCCATGCCGTCCACGCGGGCGACGAGCTTGCGGGCCTCATAGAAGGGGAGGATCGGCGCGGTCTTGGCGCGATATTCGGCCATGCGGGTGCGGACCGTTTCCTCATTGTCGTCGGGGCGGCGCTTGAACTCCGTCGAGGCGCAGACGTCGCAGACATTCTCCACGGCCGGCAGCTTATGGCGGTCGTGATAGCCTTCGCCGCACTTGGCGCAGGTGAAGCGGCCGGTGATGCGGTCGACCAGGGCGTCCTCATCGACGTCCAGTTCGATGACATGACCGAGGGTACGGCCATGCTTGGCGAGCAGGCCGTCGAGCGCCTCCGCCTGCGCGCGGGTGCGGGGATAGCCGTCGAAGATCACGCCCTGATCCGGCGACAGGCTGGCCAGCTTCTCGTCGATCAGCTGGTTGACGATTTCGTCGGAGACCAGATCGCCGGCCGCCATGATCGCCTTCACCTCGAGGCCGGTGGGCGTACCCTCGCGCACTGCGGCGCGCAGCATGTCGCCGGTGGAGAGCTGGACCATGCCGCGCTCCTTCACCAGCCGCGCGGCTTGCGTGCCCTTGCCCGCGCCCGGTGGGCCCAAGAGGATGATGTTCAAGGTCAGCGGCTCCCTGTCGAACGGCTGGCTTAGCGCGTCAGGCGCCCGCCCTTCAACTTCGCCTTCTTGATCAGATCGCCATATTGATGGGCGAGCAGATGGCTCTGGATCTGCGTCACCGTGTCCATCGTCACGTTGACGACGATCAGCAGGCTGGTGCCGCCCAGATAGAAGGGGATGCCGGCCCGGGCGATCAGATATTCCGGGATGAGGCAGATCAGGGTCAGATAGGCGGCGCCGATCACCGTGATCCGGTTCAGCACGTAACCGAGATATTCCTCGGTACGCTTGCCCGGACGGATGCCGGGGATGAAGCCGCCATGCTTCTTCAGATTCTCCGCCGTCTCCTCGGGGTTGAAGACCACGGTCGTGTAGAAGAAGCAGAAGAAGATGATGCCCGCGCCGTAGAGCGCCATGTAGAGCGGCGCGCCATGCTGCAGCCACTGGGTGAGCTGGATAACGAAATCGCCCCAGGCGCTCTCGCCTTCGGCGGCCGTGCCGGCGAACTGTGCGATGGTCAGCGGCATCAGCAGCAGCGACGAGGCGAAGATCGGCGGAATGACGCCGGCGGTGTTGACCTTCAGCGGCAGGTGCGAACGCTCCTGCTGGATCTGGCCGCGGGCCGACTGGCGCTTGGGATATTGGATCAGGACGCGGCGCTGGGCGCGCTCCATGAAACAGATGCCGAGCACGAGGCCGGCGGCCAGCGCGATCACGGTGATGATGCTGACCGGGTCGAGCGAGCCGGTGCGGCCGCCTTCGAAAAGCTGCGCGAGGCTGGTCGGGAAGCTGGCGACGATGCCGGCCATGATGATCAGCGAGATGCCGTTGCCGATGCCGCGGCTGGTGATCTGCTCACCCAGCCACATCAGGAACATGGTGCCGCCCAGCAGCGAGACCACGGTGGTGGCGCGGAAGATCATGCCCGGGTTCAGCACCGAAGAGGTGCCCTGCGTGGCACCCCAGCTTTCGAGGCCGACGGCGATGAAATAGCCCTGGATGACGCAGAGCAGAACGGTGCCATAGCGGGTATATTGGTTCAGCTTCTTGCGCCCGCTCTCGCCTTCCTTGCGCAGGGCGGCGAGGGTCGGCGACATGCTCGCCGCGAGCTGGATGACGATCGAGGCGGTGATGTAGGGCATCACGCCGAGCGCGATGAGGCTCATCCGCTCCAGGCTGCCGCCCGAGAAGGTGTTGAAGAAATCGAGGACGGTGCCGCGCGTGGTGTTGAACAGATCGTTCAGCGCGTTCGGATCGATACCGGGCAGCGGCACGAACGAAAGCATGCGGAAGACCACCAAAGCGCCGAGCGTGAACCACAGCCTTTTCTTGAGGTCGGTCGCCTTGGCGAAATTCGCCAGGCTGATGTTGGCGGCCATCTGTTCGGCTGCGGATGCCATGCGTGTCGTGCCTTCGCCTGAAATCTCGAAACCCGGCTAGAGCGCGGGTTCAAACATGAATGCAGCGCCCCCTCGGGCGAGAGAGCGCTGCAGCTTCATATAATGCGCCGGAGCGCGTTGTCAGCCTTCCTTCGCCTGCGAAGCCTTGCCCTTGCGGTGCTTGGCCTTCGCCTTTTCGGCGGCGGGGACGATTTCGATCAGCTCGATCGAGCCCTTGGCGTCCTCGATCGCCTTGCGGGCGCCGGCGGAAACGCCCGCGACTTTCAGCGAGATCTTCGAGGTCAGCGCGCCCTTGCCGAGCACGCGCACGCCGTCCTTGCCGCCGCGCGTCAGGCCGGCTGCATTCAGCTCGGCCTGGGTCAGCACGCCCTTGGCGTCCAGCTTGCCGCTGTCGATCGCCTTCTGGATCGCGCCGACATTCACCTCGGCATAATCCTTGGCGAAGATGTTGTTGAAGCCGCGCTTCGGGATCCGCATGTGCAGCGGCATCTGACCGCCTTCGAAGCCGAAGATGGAGACGCCCGAGCGGCTGGTCTGGCCCTTCTGGCCACGGCCGGCGGTCTTGCCCAGGCCGGAGCCGATGCCACGGCCGACACGGACGCGGCCCTTGCGGGCGCCGGGATTGTCGCGGATTTCGTTCAGTTTCATGTCGTGCACTCGCTTTCGCTATGTTCGCGCTGATTTCAAACCTCTCTCCTTCAGGGGAGAGGTATGCCGCCGATAGGCGGCGGGGGAGGGGGCTGCAAGCCCGACTCCCCCTCTCCTGGCTTGCTACGCAAGCCTGTCCTCTCCCCTGAAGGGGAGAGGATTAGGGTTAGCCCTCGACCGTCACCATGTGGGCGACCTTGCGGATCATGCCGCGCACTTCCGGGCTGTCCTCAAGCTCCACCGTGCGGTGCATCTTGTTGAGGCCGAGCCCGATCAGGGTCGCGCGCTGATCCTTCGGACGGCGGATCGGCGATCCGGTCTGGGTGATCTTCAGTTTCGCCATGTCAGCTTACTCCGTGACCGCGAGGGCTTCGGCTTCCGCAGCTTCCTGCGAAGCGCCGCCGCGGGCGATCAGATCGGCGATCTTCTTGCCGCGACGCTGCGAGACCGACTTCGGGCTCGACTGGTCCTTCAGCGCTTCGAAGGTCGCACGGATCATGTTGTAGGGGTTGGACGTGCCGATCGACTTGGTGACGACGTCGGCGACACCCAGGCTTTCGAACACGGCGCGCATCGGGCCGCCGGCGATGATGCCGGTACCGGCCGGAGCCGTGCGCACATGGACCTTGCCGGCGCCGAAGCGGCCGTCGCCATCATGGTGCAGGGTGCGGCCCTCGCGCAGCGGCACGCGGACCATGGCCTTCTTGGCCGCCGCAGTCGCCTTGCTGATCGCTTCCGGCACTTCGCGGGCCTTGCCGTGGCCGAAGCCGACCCGGCCCTTGCCGTCGCCGACGACGACCAGAGCGGCGAAACCGAAGCGCTTGCCGCCCTTCACCGTCTTGGAGACGCGGTTGATGTGGACGAGCTTCTCGATCAGCTCTTCGCCGCCATCCTCGTCGCGATTGCCGCGACGGTCGTCGCGACCACGGCCACGGCCGCCATCGCGACCGCCACGGCCACGATCGCCACCGCCGCCGCCACGGCCGCCACGGCCACGGCGCTGCTCGCCACCGGCGTCAGCGGCCGGAGCCTCATGCGCGGGGGCTTCCGGAGCGGCTGCCTCGGCAGCGGGAGCTTCAGCGGCGGGCGCTTCCGGCGCAGCCGCTTCGGCAGCAGGAGCCTCGGGAGCCGCAGCTTCAGCAGCGGGCGCTTCCGCGGCCGGAGCCTCGACAGCCGGCGCTTCGGCCGGGGTCTCGTTCTTGTTGTCGTCAGCCATCATCAGAACTCCAGGCCCCCTTCACGGGCGGCATCGGCGAGCGCCTTCACGCGCCCGTGGAACAGGAAGCCGCCGCGATCGAAGATCACGCGGGTCACGCCGGCGGCCTTGGCACGCTCGGCGACGCGAGCACCGACACCGGCCGCCGCTTCGCTGGTCGCGCCGGTCGCGTTGCGAACGTCCTTCTCGAGCGTCGAGGCGGCGGCAATGGTCTTGCCGGCCTTGTCGTCGATCACCTGCGCATAGATGTGGCGGCCCGAGCGATGAACGCTGAGGCGAAGCCGGTCACCGGCGCGCTTGCGAAGCGAAGTCCGAACGCGCTGACGGCGGCGGTCAAAGAGAGAGAGTTTCGCCATGGCTTACTTCTTCTTGCCTTCTTTGCGGAAGATATACTCGCCGCGATATTTGATACCCTTGCCCTTATAGGGCTCCGGCTTGCGCCAGCGGCGGATTTCGGCGGCGATCTGACCGACCTTCTGGCGATCGATGCCGCTGATCTCGACCGTGGTCTGATCGGGCGTCTTGATCTCGATGCCGTCCGGAATGGCGACATTGACATCGTGGCTGTAGCCGAGCTGCAGCTTCAGGTTCTTGCCCTGGGCCGTTGCACGATAGCCGACACCGGTGATCTCGAGGACCTTGGTGAAGCCATCGGTCACGCCGGTAACGAGGTTCTGAACGAGCGTACGCTGCATGCCCCAGAAAGAGCGGGCGCGCTTGGTCTCGTTCGCCGGGTTCACCGCGATCTGACCGTCCTCGATCTTGTAGCTGATGTCGTCGGCCATCTGCAGCGAGAGGGTGCCCTTCGGACCCTTCACCGACAGGATGCCGCCTTCCGTCGTCGCCGTCACGCCGCCGGGCAGCGCAATCGGCTTCTTACCGATGCGGGACATTAGAACACCTCCGCGAGGACTTCGCCGCCGACGTTCTGCGAACGCGCTTCGGCGTCCGACAGCACGCCCTTCGGCGTCGAAACGATGGTGATGCCGAGGCCGCCGCGGATGCGGGGCAGTTCCTGCGCGCCGGAATAGACGCGCCGGCCCGGCTTGGACACGCGCGACAGATGCTGGATCGCCGGCTGGCCCTCGAAATATTTCAGCTCGATGCGCAGATTCTGCTGCACGCCTTCGCCATCCTGGCTGTAGCCGCGGATATAGCCTTCGCGCTGAAGCACATCGAGCACGCGGACGCGCAGCTTCGAAGCCGGCGAAAGGACGCTGTCCTTCTTCGCCCGCTGGCCGTTGCGGATGCGGGTGAGCATATCACCCAGGGGATCGGTCATTGGCATATTCGTGCCCTTACCAGCTCGATTTCGTGAGGCCCGGAATCAGGCCCTTATTGCCCAGCTCGCGCAGCATGATGCGCGACAGGCGGAACTTGCGATAAACGGCGCGCGAACGGCCGGTCAGCTCGCAACGATTGCGGATGCGGGTCGGATTGCCGTTGCGCGGCAGCTCCGCCATCTTCAGCCGGGCCATCAGGCGCTCGGTCTCGTCCAGAGACTCGTCGGCCGCCTTCGCCTTCAGCTTCGCATATTGGCCGGCATATTTCTTCGCCAGCTTCTTGCGACGCTCGTTCTTGTTGATGGAACTCAGTTTCGCCATGGACTTAAGCTCTCTTCTTCAAATGCGGTTCACGCGGCCTGCTGCGCGTCGGCAGCATCCTGCGGGAAGGGGAAGTTGAAGAGGCGCAGCAGTTCGCGCGCCTCGTCGTCGGTCTTCGCACTGGTCGTGACGATCACGTCCATGCCGCGCACCTTGTCGACCTTGTCGTAGCTGATTTCCGGGAAAATCAGCTGCTCCTTCAGGCCCATGGCGTAATTGCCGCGGCCGTCGAACGACTTCGGGTTCAGGCCGCGAAAGTCGCGGACGCGCGGCAGCGCGATCGTGACCAGTCGGTCCAGGAACTCGTACATCCGCTCCTTGCGGAGGGTGACCTTGACGCCGATCGGCATGCCTTCACGCAGCTTGAACTGCGCGATCGACTTCTTCGCCTTGGTGATCACCGGCTTCTGGCCCGCGATCAGCTCCATCTCGGCAGCCGCCGTCGTGACGTGCTTCTTGTCCTGCGACGCTTCGCCGACGCCCATGTTCAGGACGATCTTCTCGATGCGCGGGATTTCCATCCGGTTCTTGTAACCGAACTTCTCCATCATCGCGGGCGCGATGCGCTCGTCGAAATCGCGCCGAAGGCGCGGCGTGTACTTCTTGTCAGCCATTGATGACTTCCCCGGATTTGACCGCGACGCGGACCTTCTTGCCGTCGCGCTCCTCGAAGCGGACGCGGGTCGCCTTGCCGGTCTTCGGATCTTCGATCGCGACCTTGGAGACGTGCATCGGCGCTTCGCGGCGCTCGAGCCCACCCTGCGGATTGCCCTGGCTCGGCTTGCGGTGCTTCACGGCGACATTCACGCCGGAAACGACCACTTTGCCTTCCTTCGGCATCGATTTCACGACTTCGCCATGCTTGCCCTTGTCCTTGCCGGACAGGACCACGACCTTGTCGCCCTTCTTGATCTTGGCAGCAGCCATCACAGCACCTCGGGCGCGAGCGAAATGATCTTCATATGCTTCTTCGCGCGCAGTTCGCGGACGACCGGCCCGAAGATACGGGTGCCGATCGGCTCCTGATTGTTGTTGATCAGCACCGCCGCGTTGGAATCGAACCGGATGGTCGACCCGTCCGGGCGATTGATGTCCTTGGCGGTGCGAACGATGACGGCCTTGTGGACGTCGCCCTTCTTCACCTTGCCGCGCGGCGCCGCTTCCTTGACGGAGACGACGATGATGTCGCCCACGCCGGCGAAACGCCGCTTGGAGCCGCCCAGCACCTTGATGCACTGAACGCGCTTGGCGCCGCTGTTATCAGCGACCTCCAGGTTAGACTGCATTTGGATCATAGATCCATTCCCTTCACTTCAACCGGGACCAGCCCGGCGATCAGCTTTCCCGTGTCGCCACGGGAACGTAAAATCAGACGTTCGCTTCGACCGCTTCGCCGCGGCCGGCCGAAACACGCTCGATGACCTTCCAGGTCTTCAGCTTCGACATCGGCGCGGTCTCTTCGATCCGCACGGTCTCGCCGGTCTTGACCTCATTGGCCTCGTCGTGAGCGTGATACTTCTTCGACCGCTTGATGATCTTGCCGTACAGCGGGTGCTTCACCCGCCGCTCGACCAGGACCACCACGGTCTTGTCGGTCTTGTCGGACACCACGGTGCCGGTCATGACGCGCTTTGGCATCGTTTGTCTCCTTAAGCCTGCGGGGCAGCGCTGGAGCGCTGCGCCTGCAGGGTCTTGATGCGGGCGATGTCGCGGCGAACCTCGCGGACGCGGCTCGGCTTCTCCAGCTGGTTGGTCGCAGCCTGGAAGCGCAGGTTGAACTGCTCGCGCTTCAGCTCGCCGAGCTGGGTCGCCAGCTCATCGTCCGTGCGGACCTTGAGATCGTCGATCTTGCTCATGACCCTTAACCCTCAATCTGCTCGCCGAGGCGAGCAACGAACTTGACCTTGATCGGCAGCTTCTCGGCGGCGCGCTCGAAGGCGACCTTCGCGAGCGGGCCGGGAACACCGTCCAGCTCGAACAGGATGCGGCCCGGCTTGACGCGGGCGACCCAATATTCGGGCGAGCCCTTACCCTTACCCATGCGGACTTCGGTCGGCTTCGACGAAACCGGCACGTCCGGGAAGACGCGGATCCACAAGCGGCCCTGACGGCGGATGTGACGCGTGATCGCGCGGCGGGCCGCCTCGATCTGGCGCGCGGTGATCCGCTCCGGCGCCATCGCCTTGAGACCATAGGCGCCGAAATTGAGATCGGTACCGCCCTTGGCGTCGCCGTGAATCCGGCCCTTGAACGCCTTGCGGAATTTGGTGCGCTTCGGTTGCAGCATTTTCTTTTATCCCAACAGGCGCTTAGCGGCGATCGTCGCGGGCAGGGCGGACGCCGGAGGTCTGAGCCTCCATCGTCAGCCGGTCCTGCGACAGCGGATCGTGGCCCAGAATCTCACCCTTGAAGATCCAGACCTTCACGCCGCAGACGCCATAGGTCGTCTGCGCGGTGGCTTCCGCATAATCGATATGGGCACGCAGGGTGTGCAGGGGCACGCGGCCCTCGCGATACCCTTCCGTGCGGGCGATTTCGGCGCCGCCGAGACGGCCGCCGCAAACGACGCGAATGCCCTCGGCGCCGAGGCGCATGGAGGATTGCACGGCGCGCTTCATCGCGCGGCGGAACGCGATGCGGCGCTCCAGCTGATCGGCGATGCCCTGCGCGACGAGGCGGGCGTCGATCTCCGGCTTGCGGATTTCGACGATGTTCAGGCTCACGTCGCTGTTCGTGAATTCACGCAGCTTGCTGCGCAATTTCTCGATGTCCGAGCCCTTCTTGCCGATGATCACGCCGGGGCGCGCGGCATAGATGGAGACGCGGCACAGCTTCGCCGGACGCTCGATCACCACCTTGGAGATCGCCGCCTGCGGCAGCGCCTTCATGATGTACTGGCGCATCTTCAGGTCCTCGAGAAGAAGCCGGCCGTAATCGTCGCCACGGGCGAACCAGCGGCTGTCCCAGGTGCGGTTGATCTGCAGGCGCAGACCGATGGGGGAGGTTTTCTGACCCATTTTTAGGCTTCCTGGCTCTCGCGCACCACGATGCGCAGACGGCTGAACGGCTTTTCGATGCGCGTGCCACGGCCGCGGGCGCGGGCGGCGAAACGCTTCATGGTGATCGACTTGCCAACCGAAGCCTCGGCGATGACGAGGCTGTCGACGTCGAGATTGTGATTGTTCTCCGCATTGGCGATCGCCGAGGCGAGCACCTTGCGGGCGTCGATTGCCATGCCTTTGGTCGAGAAGGAGAGGATGTTGAGAGCCTCTTCCACCTTCTTGCCGCGGATCATCTGCGCGACGAGGTTCAGCTTCTGCGCCGAGCCACGAATCATCGTGCCCACGGCCAGCGCTTCGCCTTCGCCAACGCGGCGGGGGTTCTTGGCCTGTCCCATCAGCGCTTGCCCTTCTTGTCGGCAGCGTGACCCGGGAAATAGCGGGTCGGCGCGAATTCGCCGAGCTTCATGCCGACCATGTCCTCATTCACCGACACCGGCACGAACTTGCGGCCGTTGTAGACGTTGAAGGTCAGGCCGACGAAGTCGGGCAGGATGGTGGAGCGGCGCGACCAGGTCTTGATCGGCGCGCGCGCGTTGGTCTCCTGAGCGGTCTGAGCCTTCTTGAGCAGGCTCAGTTCCACAAACGGACCTTTCCAGACGGAGCGGGCCATCGATTACCTCTTCTTCTTCGCGTGACGCGAGCGGATGATGAACTTGTCCGTCGCCTTGTTCGAACGGGTGCGGGCACCCTTGGTCGGCTTGCCCCACGGCGTGACCGGGTGACGGCCGCCCGAGGTCCGGCCTTCACCACCGCCGTGCGGGTGATCGACCGGGTTCTTGGCAACGCCGCGGGTCAGCGGGCGACGGCCCTGCCAGCGGGTGCGGCCGGCCTTGCCGAAATTCTGGTTCTGGTTGTCGGGGTTCGAAACCGCGCCAACCGTGCCCATGCAATCGCTGCGGATGTAGCGCTGCTCGCCCGAGTTCAGGCGAACCATCACCATGCCGCGGTCACGGCCGACGACCTGGACATAGGTCCCGGCGGCGCGGGCGATCTGGCCGCCCTTGCCCGGCTTCATCTCCACATTGTGGACGATGGTGCCGACCGGCATCTGACCCAGTTCCATGGCGTTGCCCGGCTTCACGTCGGTCTTCTTCGCAGCGATCACCTGATCGCCTTCGGCGAGACGCTGCGGAGCCAGGATGTAGGCCAGCTCGCCATCCTCATATTTGATGAGGGCGATGAACGCCGTGCGGTTCGGATCATATTCCAGCCGCTCGACGGTGCCGACCATGTCCCACTTGCGCCGCTTGAAATCGACGTAGCGATACTTCTGCTTGTGACCGCCCGCGATGCCGCGGCTGGTAACATGGCCCTTGTTGTTGCGGCCGCCCGTCTTGCGCTTGCCTTCGGTCAGCGCCTTGACGGGCTTGCCCTTCCACAGGGACGATTTGTCGACCAGGATCAGGCCGCGTTGCGACGGCGTGGTCGGGTTGTAGGTCTTGAGTGCCATGACTTAGATCCAGCCCTCTTAAATGCCGGTGGTGACGTCGATGGAATCGCCGTCCTTCAGCGTCACGATCGCCTTCTTGAAGTCGGACCGGCGGTAGGGCGTACCCTTCCAGCGCTTGGTCTTCCCCTTTTGGGTGACGGTGTTCACGTTGACGACGCCGACGTTGAACAAGGCTTCGACTGCCGCCTTGATCTGAGGCTTCGACGCGCCGCCGGCCACCTTGAACACGACCGCATTATGCTCGCTGAGCAGGGTCGCCTTCTCGGTGATGTGGGGCGCGAGCACCACGTCGTAATGATTGAGGCTCACCGTCGGCTTGGCCGAAGCGGCGGCGCTCTTGCGCTTGAAGAGCTTAGCCATTGAAGCGGGCCTCCAGCTGCTCGACCGCGGCGCGGGTCAGGACCAGCGTCTCGTGGTTGAGGATGTCGTAGACATTCGCGCCGATCGCCGGGAGCAGGTTGATCTCCCGCAGGTTCGACGAGGCGCGGGCGAAACCGACGTTGATGGCGTCGCCGTCGATGACCAGCGCCTTGCGGCCCCAGCCCATGCCGGCGAGATTGCCCTTGAGCGCGGCGGTCTTGGCGTCCTTCAGGTCCAGGCTGTCGAGCACGACGAGATTGCCGTCCTTCGCCTTGGCCGAAAGCGCCATGCGCAGGCCGAGGGCACGAACCTTCTTGTTCAGCGACGGATTGAAGTCGCGAACGCGCGGGCCGTGGGCCTTGCCGCCGCCGATGAAGATCGGGGCGCGGCGATCGCCGTGACGAGCGGTACCGCCGCCCTTCTGGCGACCGAACTTCTTGCCGGTGCGGGCGACATCCGAACGCTCACGGGCGGCGCGGGCGGTGCCGCGGCGCTTTTCGAGCTGCCAGGTGACGACGCGGTGCAGGATGTCGGCGCGCGGCTCGAGGCCGAACACGTCATCCGAAAGCTCGATGTCCGAGCCCTTCTTGCCGTCGAGGGTCTTGGTGGTGAGCTTCATGGCTTATGCTTCCTGACCAGCGGCTTCGTCGGTCGCGACATCGGCGGCCGGAGCCTCCGAAGCGGCACCGCGCAGGCCGGCGGGATAGGGGAGGTTGTCCGGACGGGCGACCTTCACGGCATCCTTGACGAGCAGCCAGCCGCCCTTGTGACCGGGCACGGAGCCCTTCACGAAGAGGAGGCCGCGCTCGACGTCCGTGCGGACGATCTCGAGATTCTGCTGGGTGCGGTTACGCGCGCCCATGTGGCCGGCCATCTTCTTGTTCTTGAAGACGCGGCCCGGATCCTGGCGGTTGCCGGTGGAGCCGTGCGAACGGTGCGAGACCGACACGCCGTGGGTGGCGCGCAGACCGCCGAAGCCCCAGCGCTTCATCGCGCCGGCAAAGCCCTTGCCCTGGGTGACGCCCTGGACGTCGACCAGCTGGCCTTCGACGAAATGATCGGCGGAAATTTCCGCGCCGACATCGAGAAGGGCATCCTCGGCAACGCGGAACTCGGCCACGCGCGCCTTCGGCTCGACTTCGGCCTTGCCGAAGTGGCCACGCTCGGGCTTCGTCAGATTCTTGGCCTTGGCGCTGCCGGCGCCAAGCTGGACGGCGGTGTAGCCGTCACGATCGGTTTCGCGGCGGGAAACGACCTGAACGCCTTCGAGGCTCAGAACGGTAACCGGCACGTGGCGGCCATCGTCCTGAAACAGGCGGGTCATCCCCATTTTCTTCGCGATCACGCCAGTGCGCATGATCATTTGCTCCTATGCATAGGCCCCCGGGCGAAATGCTCGGGGGCGTGCAAGCCCAACAGAAAATGCGTGCCCCGCCTGGGCTTGTGCCTCGCCGATTGCAGCGAGACGGCGGGGACGCAGGCCACGGACAAGTCCGTGCGGTATCACCCTAACTCATGCGCTCCCGGGGGAACGCGCCCGCTTAAGCGAGCTTGATCTCCACATCGACGCCGGCGGCCAGATCGAGCTTCATCAGCGCGTCCACCGTCTGCGGCGTGGGCTGCACGATGTCGAGCAGCCGCTTGTAGGTCCGGACCTCGAACTGCTCGCGCGACTTCTTGTCGACGTGCGGCGAACGGTTGACGGTGAACTTCTCGATACGCGTCGGCAGGGGAATGGGTCCGCGGATGAGCGCGCCGGTGCGGCGGGCCGTGTCGGCGATCTCGCCGGTTGCCTGATCCAGGACGCGATGATCGAACGCCTTAAGGCGAATGCGGATGTTGTTGGTATCCATTTCCCACTTACCGATGCGAAAGAGCCTGGGCCCGTTGCCGGGCCTCTTGCTGTTCTGATTCCGAAGAAGGCGCGCCATTGCCAGACAGAGGCGGTCAAAGCAACCCCCTTCGAGCCGGATTGGCCCGATCGGCGGCAGAATCCCGGCGGTCGGCGAAAAGCATGCGCTTCCATAAAAAGGGAAGGCCCGGCTCCCTTGCGGGAACCGGGCCTCCTTAACCCTTCGAAGAAGCTGAAGAAGCTTACTTCGAGATCGCGCCAACCACGCCGGCGCCGACGGTGCGGCCGCCTTCGCGGATGGTGAAGCGCTGACCCGGATCCATCGCGATCGGGGCGATCAGCTTCACGCCCAGCTTCACGTTGTCGCCCGGCATGACCATCTCGGTTCCCTCGGGGAGGACGACTTCGCCGGTCACGTCGGTCGTGCGGAANNAGTAGAACTGCGGGCGGTAGTTGGCGAAGAACGGCGTGTGACGGCCACCTTCGTCCTTCGACAGCACGTAGACTTCGGCGCTGAATTCGGTGTGCGGGGTGACCGAGCCGGGCTTGGCCAGAACCTGGCCGCGCTCGACGTCTTCACGCTTCAGACCACGAACCAGAGCACCGATGTTGTCGCCGGCTTCACCCTGATCGAGCAGCTTGCGGAACATTTCGACGCCGGTGACGACGGTCTTCTTGGTGTCCTTGATGCCGACGATCTCGACTTCCTCGCCCACCTTGATGATGCCGGTCTCGACGCGGCCGGTGACGACCGTGCCGCGGCCCGAGATCGAG
>DDTH01000006.1 GCA_002344055.1 Sphingomonadales bacterium UBA2369 | reverse complement strand
CCCTTGCCCTCGTCGCCCCACTGGCCGCCGATAACGGTGACGTTGCCCACGTTTGCCTAGTCCATCTGCCGGGAAAGGCCGCTCCCTAGGCCGCGCCGCGCGCAGCGTCCAGCTTCCTTGCCGCCAGATGGCCGGCTTGTTGTTTTCGGTTCATGCAACCTGCATCAACCTGGTCGCGTTTTGCTTCCATATTCCGAATTTCAATGGAGTAGGATCAATGCGTAGTCTCACTTTGGCCGCTGCCGCCACCGCCATGGCCGTTCCAGTCGCGCTGACGGTTCCGGCTGCTCCTGCCGAGGCGCAGTCGCGCTATCATGACCGTGCCGGCAATTATAACGGCCCGACCTGGCGCGNNGCCTGCTGGTCGGCGGCGCCGCCGGCGCGGTGATCGGCAACCAGGTTGCCGGCCGCGGCGATCGCCTGCTCGGCACCGTGATCGGCGGTGCGGTCGGCGCCATCGTCGGCCGCGAGATCGACCGCGAGGAAAGTGGCCGCCGCGACAGCCGCGGGCGTCGCTGCCGCTAAATCCCGCGCTCTGCCAAGAGCCAGTTTGCCCCCTCTCCATAACGGAGAGGGGGCTTTTCTCGTGCCTAGCTCTTGGGCTTGGGCGCCGGTTTGGCGCGGGCGGCGGTCTTCGCAGCCGGTGCCTTGGCTGCGGGCTTTCTGGCGCGGGGCGCAGCTGCCTTGGCCGCAGGAGCCTTGGCAGCAGCCGGTTTCGCGGCGCGCGGCTTGGCGGCAGTCTTGGGCTTTGCCGCGGCCTTCGCTGGCGCGGGCTTGGCCGCCGCTGCGGCCGCGGAGGCGGCACCGGTCAGGCTGAGCAGATGCTGCACCGCCTCGGTCGCGGCATTGACGATCGCGACGCCGATCTTGCCGGCATTGTCCGCCCCGACCTCGACCGCTTCGGTCGCGGTACGCAGGTTGCGCCGGGTGACCTCGCGTACATTCTTGTTGGAGGCGAGCGCGGCTGCAGCGGCGACGAGACCGGCCGCGAGCAGGCTGCGCGCATAGGGATTCTGCGCGAGGTCCGATGCCTTCTTGCTGGCGTCTCGCAGCGCTTCCGAAATCCCGTCTGTCCAGCCGGCCGCTTCTTCGGCCTTGCCGGCCCCGGCGGCCTTCTTGGGTCCCGACGACTTCTTCCCCGTGCTCGTACTGGCTTTGGCCATTGCCGCTCTCCTGTATTGGGTATGTCTCACTAGCAGACCGCGCAAAACGCGAACAGTTCCGCTTCAACGCAGCCAACCGGCCAGTTGATCCTCGCCCCACAGCCCCGCCACCGACGGCTTCATTTCGCCCCTGAATCGGCTCGGCTCGCCCGAAAAGCCGGAGCCGATTCGCGCCTGTAACGGTTCGTCCCGCATGACCTACCGCACCAAACAGCTTCGCTCCGGGGCGACGGCGATAGCCTTCGCTCTGGCCCTTTCCTCCACACCGCTCCTCGCCCAGACGGGGACGCAGCCGGTCGTGAACCTGCCCACGCCCGCGCCGCCAGCGGCTGCGCCGGCACCGGCGCCGACACTGCCGACCCCGGCAGCGCCGACCGTCCGCGCGGCCACGCCCGCGCCCGCGCCGGTCGTCGTGCCGGAGGCCCGCGCCGAAACGCGCGCGGCTCCGGCCCAGCGCACCCGTGCCTCCACGACCACCCGCAGCACGCAGGCGACCCGCAGTGCGGCGCCCGCCGCCGCGCCGGTGATCGCGCAGGCCGAGCCTGCCGCTCCGGCTCCCGCCGTCCCGCTCGCCGAGACGCCGGTGATCGAGGCGGCGCCGGTGATGGCGGAAGCCGCGCCGGCGGCGGTCGAACCGGTCGTGGCCGAGGAAGGCTCCGCTTTGCTGCCGATCGCCGGCGGCGCGGCCGGCCTGCTCGTCCTGGCGGGCGGCGCCTATGCGCTGAGCCGTCGCCGTCGCACCGGCGACGAGGATTATGCGACCGAGACGTGGGAGCAGGATCATGTCGCTTATGCCGAGCCGGTGGCCCCCGCCGAACCGGTCTGGCGCGAACCCGCTCCGGCGGCGGCTCCCGCCCCGACGATGGCTGCTGCCGCGCTGCCGGCCGGCATGGACCTGTCGCGCTACGGCCGCCACGTCCAGGCGGCCTATGCCGGCCCGACGCCGGACAATCCCTCGCTGTCGCTGAAGCGCCGCCTGAAGCGCGCCGCCTTCTTCGACCAGCGCGAGCGGATGGCCCGCGAAGCCGGTGAGCCGAGCGACATGGTGCAGCCGGTGGCGACGCCGCAGGCCGCCAAGGCGCCCGCGCCGCAGCGCGACCAGCTGGTCACCTCGCGCCGGATTTCGCCGAAGGCTGGCACGGAGGCGCTGTTCGGCTTCCGTCCGACCTTCCAGAACTGAACCGGACGAAGAGGTTTCGACGCGGCGCCGTCGCTCCGGAGGGAGCGGCGGCGCTTCGCGTTCAGAGCCGCGGAAGGCCACAACTTTCCGGTGAACGGGGCGAAATTTCACCGTGACCTTCGGTTGAGCCGGCGGATCAGCGCCTCGCGCGCCATTTCACGCCGGTAGAGCCGGAAAACCGCATCATCGTCGGGGGTTATCAAGGTTCCGACATGCTTGCCGCCGCGCATGACGGGCTTCAGACTGCCGTAGAAAGCACGGTGCCAGAGCAGTTCATGTGTGGACTTCCGGATCCGGCGCGGTTCGGCGAGGATGGCGTCCCAGGCGGCGGCGAAGCTGTCCGCTCCATCCTTCTCGCGCAGGCGATAGGCGCTCTCCCGACCCATGCCGACACGATTCGCCGCCGCAGCGACGCTCCAGGTCTCGGCGAGAGCGCCGAGGAAATCGGCCTGCCGCATCGGCGTCCAGCCATCCTTGCGATAGCGGAGCGGCACCGGCGTGAAAGCCGGAACGCGGCGGCGGGGTGAGGGTGATTCGCGCATCCGCGATGGTGGAACATAAAAAGAACGCGTAGGAAAGTTTTTCGGCATGTGGCGGCGCGATCAGCCTGCCGCCGCGCGCAACGCCCACCGCCCATGCTCGACATGGGTCGTCTTACCCACCACGCTTTCGATCAGCAGGATTTCGGTCACGGTCCAGCCGATCGGCTCCAGCTTGCGCGCGCCCTGGCGGTCGTCGCGATAGTTGATGGTGAGGTGCGGCTCGGGCGTGGTGCCGAGCATCAGAGGTGCGCGGCGTTCGAGCAAATGACGGACCAGAGCCTGCTGAAAGGAGCGGGCCAAAAGTAGCGGGTCGCGTGTCCGCAGCGTCACTGCCTTGCGGGCCTCGATCCGGTCGAAGCGGAGGGGGAAGGCGGCGCCTTCGAACGAATCCAAGGCGGCAATGACGGCCGGCAGCCATTCGGACGGGGCGTAGTGGAGATCGAACAGTTTCAGCAGGGTGACGTGGAGCAATTCCGACCCCCGCCCCGGATCGTTGCGCGGGAGAGCGGCGATCCGCGCCGCGACCTCCGGCGGCGGCTTTGCCATCACATAAAGCGGGTTTCGCGCGCGCATCGCGGGTCAAAAAGATCCAGGCAGCCGATCGAGACCACTTTACCGCGTGCAGAGCGGGGCCGGCCAGAGCGAATGCGAGTCCGGACTCAATCGCGCGGCAGGCCGGCGGGCCAGGTAATGGACGGATTGCGGACCAGCGCGAGCCGCCCATGCGCGCTTTGCCAGGCGGCGATCCGGGTCAGGCAATCCGCCAGCGGGCGGATGCTGTGCTGGCCGACCGGATCGAAGCCCCGGGTGCAGTTGATCGAGATATAGGTTTGCGGCGCTTCCCGGCCCGGAAGGCGCAGGATCTTCAGAATCTCGCCGCGCTCGACGATCGACAGGCGGCGATTGTTCGGAATGGGGCCGTTGGCGCTGAAGCGGGGCGAAGCGTTGAAGATGTAGCTGCGCACGTTCGGCCGGCGGACCGAGACATAGGTGGCGATGCCGCCGCCGAGCGAGTGGCCGGTCACATTGACCGGGATCGCCGGATCGGTCGCCGCCCGGATGCGATCGTAAGTGGCCAGACCGCGGGGATTCTGCTGGGCGAGCAGATTGCCGCGCAGCATATCGCGGCTGAAAAAGCCCTCGGTGCCGCGAAAGGCGATGATCACCTCCGCCAGCCGCCCGGCCTCGCGCCGCTCGAAGACCGAATAGGCATAGCCGATCCCATCGTTCGGCTCATTGTGCGGGTTCGAATATTCGGGACCGAGATCGTAGCGGTCGCGGTCCATATAGGCGTTGGTCGACATCTGCGCGTAGGGGAAGGCTTCTGCCGCGGCGCTCCTGATCTGGTCGGCCCAGCCGGACGGATGATCGCGGCCGGTGAGCGGGACATTGCGCCAATGGGTGCAGGCGGCGGTCAGCGAAAGCAGGATGGCGGTGGCAAGCAGCCGGATGGACATGGTACGATCCCCCTTGGTCGAACCCTGCGGCGAGGAGATCATATCGGGTGGCGGCGGACAAGGCGAATTGGGTCCATTCGGGGCCTATCGTCGTGTGGCGCTTTCGCGGGGATTGCATGGTGCCCGAAAGCGTCGGGCGGCGTTAAGAGCAAGGCCCGAGCCGGGCATCAGCGTAAACGACACAGGAGGTAGCCTCATGGCCAAGGGTCAACAGAAGAAGACCAAGGAAGCGCGCAAGCCGAAGAAGGAGAAGCCCAAGACGATCGCCGCCGCGCCGCCGCGCGGATCGGTGGCGGAAATCAAGCAGAGGTAGCGCTACGGGCGGCGGGAACGATGAGCAGCGACGATTATCTGTATGACGAGGAAAGCGGCGAATGGCTGCCGGCGGACGAGCTGGCCGAACGCCGGGCAGCCGCCGGCCGGATCGAGGTGCGCGACGCGGTCGGCAATGTGCTGGCCGATGGCGATCAGGTTACCTTAATCAAGGATCTGGAGGTGAAGGGCGCGGGCCAGACGCTGAAGCGCGGCACCGTCATTCCCTCTATCCGCCTCACCGGCGACGTGCAGGAGATCGACTGCAAATATCCCGGCATCAAGGGGCTGGTGCTGCGCGCGGAGTTCGTTCGCAAGCGGTGAAGCGCGCCTTGCCAGTCCGGTGATGGCGGGCGATGAAGCCGTATGGGAACGGCGCGGGGCAAAGCGGCGAGACTGAGCGCGGGGATCGCGGCGCTGGCGGCGTGGAGCGGACTGGCGCTGCAATATTGGCTGCTGGCCGGATCGTTCGCGGAGCAGGGACAGAGCGCGTTTGCTGCAGCCTGGCGGTTCCTCGGCTATTTCACGATCGTGACCAATCTGGCCGTGGCGATCGTGGCGACGGGGATGGCGCTGCGGCCCGCGTCGCGGATCGCGGCGCCGCGCGTGCGGCTGGCGGCGGCGGCGGCGATCGCTCTGGTCGGCATCGTCTATTCGCTGGCACTGCGGCACGTGTGGAACCCGACGGGCGCGCAGGCGGGGGCCGATCACCTGCTCCACGATGCGAGTCCCCTGCTCTTCCTGCTGGCCTGGGCGCTGGCGGGGCATGGCAGGCTGCAATGGCGGGACGCCTGGTGGGCGCTGCCGCTGCCGGGACTCTATTTTCTCTACGGCATGGCGCGCGGCGCGATGGAGGGCTGGTACGCTTACTGGTTCCTCGATCCGGCGAGCCTGCCGGCAATGCTGTTCGCCGGCAATATCGTGCTGCTGCTGGCGGCCTGCGGAGCGATCGGGACCCTGCTGGTGGCGGTGGACCGGCGGCTGGGACGCGGGCCGGATGGCCGATAGCGCGGCGCCGCTCGCGGGGATGATGCGGGGGTGAGAGGGTCGAGCAGGTTCTGGCGGCGCATGCCGGGCCGGATGGTGCGGCGGATCGGATCGCTGCTGGTCGTCGCGGCGGCTTTAGCCCTTTGGTGGCATTTCGAGCGGCAGCAGCGCGAAGCAGACACGATAAGGGCGGCGGACGGCGCGGCGGTGCGGGTGATGGACGGCGATTCCCTGCGCATGGGCGAGACGGAAATCCGCATCGCCGGAATCGATGCGCCGGAACTGCGGCAGAACTGTACCGGGGCGGACGGCCGGCCCTGGCCCTGCGGCGAGGCGGCGCGGGCGGCGCTGGAGCGGCTGGTGCGCACGCCGGGCCTGGTGTGCGAGCGGCACGCCACCGACCGCTATGGCCGCAGCCTGGCCCATTGCCGGACGGAAGCGGGCGATATCGGCGCGGCGATGGCGGCGGAAGGGCTGGCGCTCGGCGCGCGCGACCCGCGCTTCGCCGAGCCGACGCGCGAGATGGAGGCGGCGCGGGCGGCGCGGCGCGGCGTCTGGCAGGGCGCGCACCAGCATCCGGCGGAGTGGCGCGCGGCCAATCCGCGCGGCGGCAACGGGGACTAGAGTTCAGCCTCAGCCTTTGTCTTCGGCCAGCATGTGGGCGACCAACGCGTTGGCGTGGCCGTGGCCCATGCCGTGCTCCGCCTTCAGCCAGGCGACATATTCCATATGCTTTGCTGGCGGCCGGGCGCGGAGCAGCGCCTTCCACTCGGCGATGGGCCGGCCATATTTCTTCTCGATCGAGGGGAAATAGGAGGCCGGGCCTTTGACTTTCTCGTCGCTCATGGCGCCAGGTTGGCGCAGCCGGCCGGGATGGGTCAAGCGGGACGGCGCCGCCATTTCGCGATGGACGGGAAGCGGCGTATGATTGCCGCGAGACCGGGATGGGGAGGATGTCCGGATGATCGACCAGGCCGAGCTCGCGCGGATTTACGGGAAGATCCAGGTGGTGACCTCGTTTCCGGACTATAAGGTGAAGGTGGTAGAGAGCTTCGCGGACCTGCACGTCCAACTGGTCACCTCCTTCCCGGACCGGCCCGGCAGATGGCAGTACGTCACCTCCTTCCCGGACTTCAAAATCCAGTGGGTGGAGTCGTTCCCCGATTTCACCGTCAAGTTTGTGACCTCCTTCCCCGGCGTGCGCGGCGCCGGGCGCGGCGATCCGGGCTGGGCGCTGCTGCGCTGGATGATGCGGGGGTGAGCGGCGGGGATCAGCGGGTGGAGGGGCCGATCAGGTCCCAGAGATTGCCGTAGAGGTCTTCGAACACGGCGACCGTGCCGTAGGCGTGGGTGACGGGTTCTCGGACGAACGTCACGCCGCGGGCGCGATAGGCGGCATAGTCGCGGTCGAAATCGTCGGTGCGCAGGAACAGGAAGACGCGCCCGCCGGCCTGATTGCCTATGAAGGCTTCCTGCTCCGGCGTGGAGGCGCGGGCGAGGAGGAGGGTGGCGGCGTGTTCGCCGGTACCGGGCGGGGCGACGAGGACCCATCTTTTGCTGGTCGCGACCTCCGAGCCACCTTCGGCTGAGGCCGCTCCGTGTTTGCCTTCGCCCAGCGGATCGTCGGCGACGAGGGTGAAGCCGAGCTTCTCCGCGAACCAGGCGATCGCCTCGTCATAGTCGCGGACGAGGAGGGCGATGTGGGCGAGGGATTGTGTCACCTAGCGTTGTTCGCGATCCAGTTGTTCCCCGCGGGTAAGAAGATCCGCCAGTGGCCGGTTGATGTAGTAGTTGTTGCGGCCTTCCGGATGCTTGACCAGCAGGCCGCTCGCGGCGAGCTGATCGAGATAGCGCGCGGCCGTCTGGCGGGTAACGCCGATCTCGTTCTGCACAAACTCTATGCGGGTGTAGGGGTGTCGGAACAGATTGTTGAGTAGATCCTGTGAGTAGATTCGACTGTGTTCGCTGCGCAGCCGGTCCTTATAGTCCGCCATTAATAGCCTAATCTGTTCGATCAGCTTGAGCGTGCCAACGGCAGTCTCACCGACCGCTCGCAACATGTAGAGCAGCCACGGTTCCCATTCACCAGTGTCGCGAACCGACTGCAGCAGCCGGTAATAATCCGCCTTGCGATTGGTGATGTAGCGGCTGAGGTAAAGGATCGGAATTTCGAGGAGGCCCTGCTGCGTTAGATACAGAACGTTGACAATGCGGCCGATGCGGCCGTTGCCGTCGCTGAACGGGTGAATGCTCTCGAACTGGTGGTGAATGATAGCCATGCGGACGAGCGGATCGAGTTCGTTACCAGCGCCATTGATGTAGCGCTCGAGCGCATTCATGTGCGCGAGCACTTCGTCTCCTGTCTGAGGAGGAACGTAGACATCCTCGCCGGTTTCCTGATTGCGCAGGACCGTGCCAGGGGTTGTGCGAAAGCCCTCCTGTGTCCGCTTCAGAATGCGGAACATGTCGATGATGCCGTTGGCGGTGATCAGCCGCTGCCGCTCGCGAAGGCCCTCGAAGCCGCATTTGAGCGCCTCGACATAGCGCGCCACCTCCTTCGCGGCGGGCGAACCGGCGCGGTCCGGGAACAGGCTGGTCTGGAACAGCTCATCCTGGGTGGTGACGATATTCTCGATTTCCGAGCTGGCCTTGGCTTCCTGCAACGAAAGCGTGTCGATCAGGATGCCCTGATTCGGAATGGCGGCCGCCCGGCCCTTCAGTTCCGCCAGAAAGCGGTGTGCCTGCGCGGCCTCGCGGAGCACGGCGATGGTTTCGGCAGCACCGGGGGGCGGGAGCGGCGGAACGTCATAGGTCGGCTTTAACATGTCGCCCGATCCTGTTCGCTTTGTTCGACGGATCGAACATATCAGGAGAATATGTTAAAGAAAGCAGATTTCTTTGACACATTGAGCCGGTTCTGGTTCCAGCGCAAAGCTGACCTGCGTTAGACGAAATAGCGTCCGTGAGGCTGCACCCGGTCCCCCAGCTATTTGCAAAATGCTGTTAGACTGCGTCTCGTTTGTACCGATAGAAATAGAAGTCCGCCTCAAAACACCTTTGTTGTGCCGGCATGATCAGTCATCGGACCAGACGATCGGCTGTGCCTGGCTGCGATAGCGCGCGGCGAACGCAATCGCCTCGGCCATGGTCTCGGGATAGGGACCGGCCTCCCGCAATGCAGCGGTCACCCCCTTCGGCCGCGCCTTGGGATGGCCGTGCACGACAGCCAGCGGGACGGGTTCGTAAATCCGGAAATAGGGCATACCGGAGCGTACCAGATAGGAGACGACCTCCCAGCGCTTCAGGTCGTCGCGCGGCGGCGCCTTGAAATCGCTGCTCATCAGATAGGCGTCGCCCCGGCAGGACGGGCAACGCCGAACCTCGACGGGACGCGGCCAGTTGCGTTTGCCGGTGTGCGCGACCGGCCGCTTGAACACGCGGCGGCAATCGAGGCAGGCAAACTTGGTGAGCTGCTCCCGCTTACCTGGTTGTCCGGCGAGGGTGGCCTTTTCCGTCACCGTTCAATCGTGCTCCCGCCCGTCGGCGCCCATGTAAAGCTGGCGGCCGGTTTCGTGGTAGAGCTTGCTCATCTCTGCCATGCCGGCTTCTGCTTCGGCTTCCGCCATCGCGGCCCCTCCACCATCCTGCGCATGGTCCCCTTCCCCATCGCTGCGCGACAGGGAGGATTGGGTGGCGGCGAGGAAGCTGTCGGCGCTCTGGTTCTGCTTTGCCACGAAGTCCCGCACCTCCTGCGTGATCTTCATCGAGCAGAATTTGGGGCCGCACATGGAGCAGAAGTGCGCGGTCTTGGCGCCTTCCGCCGGCAGGGTCTGGTCGTGATATTGTTCGGCCGTGTCGGGATCGAGCGACAGGTTGAACTGGTCGCGCCAGCGGAATTCGAACCTCGCGCGTGACAGGGCATCGTCGCGCATCTTCGCGGCGGGGTGGCCCTTGGCGAGATCGGCGGCGTGGGCGGCGAGCTTGTAGGTGACGACACCGACTTTCACGTCGTCGCGGTCGGGCAGGCCGAGATGCTCCTTCGGCGTGACGTAGCAGAGCATCGCCGTGCCGAACCAGCCGATCATCGCCGCGCCGATCGCGCTGGTGATGTGATCGTAGCCGGGGGCGATATCAGTTGTGAGCGGCCCGAGCGTATAGAAGGGCGCTTCGCCGCAGGCCTCGAGCTGCTTGTCCATGTTCGCCTTGATCTTGTGCATCGGCACGTGGCCGGGACCCTCGATCATCACCTGCACGTCATGCTTCCAGGCGATCTGGGTGAGCTCGCCCAGCGTGTGGAGCTCGGCGAACTGGGCTTCGTCATTGGCGTCGGCGATGCTGCCGGGGCGCAGGCCGTCGCCGAGCGAGAAGGCGATGTCATAGGCCTTCATGATCTCGCAGATTTCCTCGAAGCGGGTGTAGAGGAAGCTCTCCTGATGGTGGCTGAGGCACCATTTCGCCATGATCGAGCCGCCGCGGGAGACGATGCCGGTGACGCGTTTGGCGGTCATCGGGATGTAGGGCAGCCGCACGCCGGCGTGGATGGTGAAATAGTCGACGCCCTGCTCGGCCTGCTCGATCAACGTGTCGCGATAGATTTCCCAGGTCAGGTCCTCGGCCACGCCGCCGACCTTCTCCAGCGCCTGGTAGATGGGGACGGTGCCGATCGGGACGGGGGAGTTGCGCAGGATCCATTCGCGCGTGTCGTGGATGTTGCGGCCGGTGGAGAGGTCCATCACCGTGTCCGCGCCCCAGCGGATCGACCAGACCATCTTGTCGACTTCGCTCGCCACGTCGCTGGCGACGGCGGAATTGCCGATATTGGCGTTGATCTTGACCAGGAAATTGCGGCCGATCGCCATCGGCTCGGATTCCGGATGGTTGATGTTGTTGGGGATGATGGCACGGCCGCGCGCAACCTCGTCGCGGACGAATTCGGGAGTGACGTAATCGGGGATGCTTGCGCCGAAATCCTGGCCGTCGCGCTGGTGCGCCATCTGCTCGCGGCCGAGATTTTCGCGGACGGCGACATATTCCATTTCGGGGGTGATGATGCCGCGGCGGGCGTAGTGCATTTGCGACACGTTGGCGCCGGGTTTGGCGCGCAGCACGGTCTTGCGGACGTTGGGGAAAGGCTGGACGCCGCCGCTGCGATCGGGGCCGAGCTGGCCATTATCCTCGGGCTTCACCTCGCGCTGGGCGACTTCGTCGACATCGCCGCGAGCGCGAATCCAGTCGCGGCGCAACTCGGGCAGGCCGGCCATGATGTCGATGGTGGCGTTCGGATCGGTGTACGGGCCCGAGCAATCGTAGACGCGCAGCGGCGGCTCGAACGCGGTCGGCTCCAGATCGATCTCGCGCATGGCGACGCGATGTTCGCCGACATAAATCTTGCGGGAGCCGCGGATCGGGCCGGTGGTGACCTTCAGTTTCGCGGTGGGTTCGACGTCGGCCATATTGATGCTCCTCTCCACTGGAGGGAGTACGGGTGAAGCCGCCTCTCCCTCCCTACGCCGGTGTCAGCCGGATCAGGTTCAGCGGGTCGGAGCGTCCTCGCTCCCTCTCAAGCGCGGATCGGCGCTCCCCCGGGGAAGCGCCGACCCTAGGCCGATCAGATGGCAGGCTCAAGCGGCGGAAGGCTCTTCCTCCGCGGGATAGCGGCGATAGGTGTTGTCCACCCGCCGGCTGATCAGCAGGTATGCGGTCCAGATGCCGGCATAGATGAAGGGCCGGACCAGCTCGAAATTCAACTCCTTGAGGAACTCGCCGAGCGGCAGGCCGGCGATAGTCGCGATCAGCCAGGCGCCGACGAAGGTGTTGAGCAAAGCGATCGTCCAGAGCGAGGCGATCGTGATGATAACGCTGGTCCAGTTGAACACGCGCAGCATCCGGTAGACGGCGAACCAGCCGATCAGGCAGGTGCCGATGGTGATGCCCCAGATGGCGATCTTCAGCGTGCCCAGCGTCTCGCCATAAGCGAGTGCCAGCAGCGGATCGGAGAAATCGCGAACCGTCGTGAAGATCAGCAGGGCCGGCGTAATCACGCCCAAAGTCACCAGAAAGAAAGCGAGCCAGCCGCCGACGCCTTCATATTCGCCATAACCATCCGCCATTTGACATCCCCCAATGTTGATTTGCGGCGCCCCCCGCGCTTCGCATGCGGGAAGCTAGCGCGCATTCGGCATGGCCTCAAGTTGGGGTGGCCGGAACCCGTAAAAGGGGTGTCAGGCGCCTTCCGGCAACGCCCAGTCGACCGGCTTCATCCCGCGCTCGCGCAGAAAGTCATTGGCCCTGGAGAAATGGCGGCAGCCGAAAAAGCCGCTGTGCGCGGAGAGCGGCGAGGGGTGCGGGGCCTGCAGGACCAGATGGCGCTCGCGGTCGATGGACGAGGCCTTCTTCCGCGCGTCGCTGCCCCAGAGCATGAAGACGACCGGTTCGGACCTGGCGTTGACCTGGGCGATGACGGCGTCGGTGAACAACTCCCAGCCCCGGCCGCGATGTGAGGCGGCGCGGCCCATCTCCACCGTCAGCGCGGTGTTCAGCAGCAGCACGCCCTGCCGCGCCCAATGGTCGAGATGACCGTGGCGCGCGGGCGGGATGCCGAGATCGGCCGCCAGCTCCTTGTAGATGTTGGCGAGGCTGGGCGGCGTGCGGACGCCCGGTTGGACAGAGAAAGCAAGGCCGTGCGCCTGCCCTTCGCCATGATAGGGATCCTGGCCCAGGATCACGACGCGCACCTCGGGCAATGGCGTCAGGTCGAGCGCGGCAAACCAGTTGGAGGGAGCGGGAAAGATGCGCTTCCCGGCCGCCCGCTCCTCCGCGAGAAAGGTACGCAGCGACTGCATATGGTCGCGGTCGAACTCGCCGCGCAGCTTCTCCAGCCAGCTCGGATGCAGCTTGATCTCGCCCATCAGGCCCGCGCGAAGAACATGAGATAGGCGAGGCGGCCGGTCTCGGGACCGTCGCCAAAGCCGGGGCGGCTGTTGTGGAACAGCCAGGGCGAGAAGAGGATCAGGCGGTTGAAGCGCATCGGCGCGGTGAAGCTGCGCTCCCACGCGGCGGGCCTGAGCGTATCCTTGTTGACCACGTCAGCGACCGCATCGTCGATCGCCGCATAATTGCCGGCGAGCAGGGCGTCGGGCGTGCCGGGGATGCGGTCCAGCCCGGTGCGGCGGTGGCGGAAGAAATCCGTGCCGCCTGCGGCATGTTCGGGCAGGCTGAGATAGAGGATGCCCGAATAGAAAGCGGGATCGATGTGGACGCCGGAAAGCCCCTTGTCGCGCTTCAGCGTGAGGCGGCAATGGCCGTGCAAGGTGCCGGGCGCGGCGCGAACGGGCTCGCCGATCGCCTTGCTGACGAAGTCGTCCAGCCCGGCGATGGGCAGCGCGCGATCGGAGGTGATGCCGGGATAATTGCCCGCCTTGCCCGCGCCAGAATAGCCGAGGCCAAGTGCCTGCCGCCGCAGCTCGTGCGGATTGGCGACGAAATCGTCGAACATCAGGAAAGAGGGCAGCGGCATCATGCCTCTGTCGGCGGCCAGGATGAACGGCGCAATACCCAAGCTGTCAGGACGGGTTCAGCGGCAAGCGGGCATAAGGGCGGCCTGTATGCGTGTACTTGCTCTTCTTGCGGTCCCGGGGATCGTGCTGACCAGCCTGCTCCAGGCGGGGGCCGCACCGGCGCCGCAGCCGCCGCTGATGCTCGCGCTTTCCAAGGCGGAGCGGGTGAAACTGATCGCCGGGCTGGCCGAGGATCGACGGATCGAACGCGGGAGCCTATCGTCGCGCTAGAGGTTTTCGACATGATGATTTCGCGCAGGACCTTTCTCGGCGGCTGCGGCGCGCTGGCCATCGCCGGGTGCGGCACCGAAGCGCCGGCCGAGGCGCAGGGCAATTTCCCCTTCCGGCTGACCGACGCGCAATGGCGCGCGCGGCTGAGTCCCGCCGCCTACAATGTGCTGCGGCGGCACGCGACGGAGCGGGCGGGTTCATCGCCGCTCGACCGCGAGCACCGGCGCGGCACTTTTGCCTGCGCGGGCTGCGGCCACCGGCTGTTCGCATCGGAAACCAAATTCGACAGCGGCACGGGCTGGCCGAGCTTCTTCCGTCCGCTGCCGCGCGCGGTGGGGACGAGCATCGACCGCAGCTTCGGCGAAACCCGCACCGAAGTGCATTGCGCCAATTGCGGCGGGCATTTGGGCCATGTCTTCAATGACGGACCGCGACCGACGGGCCTCAGATATTGCATGAACGGCGTCGCGATGACGTTCCGCGCGGCATGAAGCGGCTCGGAAAGCGGCTGCTGGGTACGGCCTTTGGCGGCGGGATAGCGGCGGCTCTGCTCGCGATCACTCTCTATGCGACCGGCGTGCAGCCAGCCGCGCCGGCGGCGGCAATTCCCCTGCCCGCCCCCGCCACCGACGCGCGGGAAAACGGCGATGCGGTGGCGGTGTTCGCCGGCGGCTGTTTCTGGGGCGTCGAGGGCGTGTTCGAACATGTCCGCGGCGTGCGCAGCGTCACTTCGGGCTATGCCGGCGGGCAGGCGGGCAATGCCAATTACGAGGCGGTGAGCGGCGGGCGGACCGACCATGCCGAGGCGGTACGGATCGTCTACGACCCGCGCCAGATCAGCTATGGGCGGCTGCTGCACATCCTGTTCTCGGTCGCGCACGACCCGACCCAGATGAACCGGCAGGGACCGGATGTCGGGCGGCAATATCGTTCCGCCATCTTCCCGCAAAATGCCGAACAAAGGCGGGTGGCGCAGGCCTATATCCGGCAGATCAGCGGACGGTTTCCCCGGCCGGTAGCGACGCGGATCGAGGCTGGCGGCTTCTGGCCGGCCGAAGCCTATCACCAGAATTTCATGCGCCGGAACCCGCGCCATTCCTACATCGTCGCACATGACGCGCCGAAGCTCGCGGCGCTGCGCGCGACCTTCCCGCAACTCTACAGCACCCGCCCCGCAGGCTAAACTCTGCGACATTCTGCGACCGATCTTCCCGGCCGCCGACATAAGGCCGCGACACGCATCCTCCAGATTGGTCCTGTCGCCGGGAAAGGCGGCGAGTGTCCAAGAGGAGTAAGGTTCATGCGCAAGATCGTCATTTCCGCCTTGATCGCCGGTGCGGCGGTCGTTGCCACCCCGGCCTCGGCCCAGTCCTGGTTCAACCAGCGCCCCGCGGCCGCGTCGCACCGCAGCATCCAGGCCGAGATCAACCAGCTGAGCAACCAGATCGGCCAGGCCGAGCGGCGCCGGGCGATTTCGAACCGCGAGGCACGGTCGCTGCGCCAGCAGTTGATTGCCGTCCAGCGCGATCTCGCCCGGTTCAGCCGCAACGGCATCGACCGGCGCGAAGCGGCGACTTTGGACCGGCAGCTCGATCAGGTCCGCCGCAACCTCCGGACGGAGCGCCGCGACGATAACCGCCACCGGGGGCGCTGACACCCGGATAGACCGACCGCCGCGCGGCTCATGCCCCTGCCGCGCGGCGGCACGATCGGCCCGCTTGCTCTCCCTCCTGAGGCAAGCGGGCAGATTTCGGTTCAGGGCTGCGGCTGGCGGCCGGCCCGCAGACCCACGACCGCCGACAGGATCAGCACCGCGCCGCCGATGAAGAAGGCCGCGCCCGGATGCGGTATCGCCGGGCTGTCACCGACGCTGAGGCCGTAAATCCAGCCGAAGAAGAGCGGCGAGACGACGCCCGCAATGCTGGCGACGCTCATGTTCGCGCCCTGCAGCTGGCCCTGTTCGCTTTCCGAGACGAGCCGCGTCATCAGCGCCTGGCTGGTCGGCATGGCCAAGCCCCAGGAGGCGGTGACGACGACCCCGGCGATGAAGGTGGTGACGTCCGGCGCGAGGCCGATCAGGGTCAGGCCAGCGCCGCCGCCGAGCAGGCCGATGATCATCGTTGCGCGGTCGCCGATCTTCTTCACCATCGGTCCGACCAGAACGGCCTGGATAAGGATATCGAGCACACCCCAGAGCGCCAGCACCATGCCGATCTGGAAGGCGCTCCAACCGAATTGATGCGCGGCGTAGAGGATGAAAACGACCGAGAAGATGTGGTGGGCGAAGTAGATCAGGAAATAGACGATCGCGAGGCCGGAGAGCTCGGGATGCGAGCCGAGCAGTTTCAGCGCACCGAACGGATTGGCGCGCCGCCAGGAGAAGGGCGTGCGATGCCCGCGCTTCAATGATTCGGGCAGGATGAGCAGGCCGTAGAGGAAGGCCACGCCCGCCAGGCCCGCCGCCGCCCAGAAGGGCACGCGGGGGCCGAGCTCGCCAAGCAGGCCGCCGAGCAGCGGCCCAAGCACGAAGCCGCCGCTCCAGGCCGCTCCGACCAGCCCGAAGGCGCGGGCGCGCTCCTCCGGCGCGACGAT
Organism: Sphingomonadales bacterium UBA2369; assembly: GCA_002344055.1. Classification (GTDB taxonomy): domain Bacteria; phylum Pseudomonadota; class Alphaproteobacteria; order Sphingomonadales; family Sphingomonadaceae; genus Allosphingosinicella. Next base: position 727,403 of record DDTH01000006.1, on the reverse strand, counting down.
GTCCGCCAGATAGGCATAGGCGACGGTGAAGCTGGCCGACGTAATGCCGCCGAGCATCCGGCCAACCGCCAGCCACCACAGGTCCGGCGCCACCGCCATCAGCGCGAAATCCGCGGCAAGGCCGGCGGCGGAAACGAGGATGACCGGGCGGCGGCCATAGGCGTCCGACAGCGAGCCGATCATCGGCGAGAAGAAGAATTGCATCCCCGCCCACAGCGCCACCATGACGCCGTTCCACAGGCCGGCGCGCTCGATCGAGCCACTCATCTCCTCGATGAGCGTCGGCAGCACCGGATAGACGATGCCCATCGCCATCACGTCGATGACGGCGGTGATCAGGATGAAGATGATGGCCGGCGTGAAGCGGGCGGCGGGGACGGCCATAAGCGGAAGCGTCAGGCGGCCGCCAGCGCCTCGGCGATCAGCTTGCGGCTGTTGTCGACGCCGTAGAGGGCGATGAAGCTGCCCATGCGCGGACCCTGTTCGCTGCCGAGCAGGGTTTCGTACAGGACCTTGAACCAGTCGCGCAGGCGCTCCTTGCCGTAATGACGCTTGCCGATCTCGTAGATGTGGTTCTGCAGGACCGAGGCGGGTTCCTCGTCGGCGCGGCCGGTGCCGTCATCGTCGGCGAGCAAAGCATCGAGTTCGCGCAGGGCCACGGCCTCGTCTTCCGTCGGCGGACGGCGCTTCAGGCTCGGGGCGACGAAATCGCGGGCATAAGCGACGGCGAAGCCGACGAGGCGGTCGAACTCGGGCGCGGACTCCGGGGTCAGCGCCGGGTACGAGCGGGTGAGGAAGCGCCAGATCGTGTCGCGGTCGCCGATGCCGGGCAGGCTGGCGAGGTTCAGCAACAAGGCGAAGCTGATCGGCAGGGTCGTCGCGGGCGGATTGCCGGCGTGGATGTGGTGGACCGGGTTGCCGAGGCGCTTGTCCACTTCCTGGCCGGGATACGCCGCGAGGAACTGATAATATTCGTCCACCGCCTTGGGGATCACGCCGAAGCTCAATTGCTTGGCGCGCTTCGGCTCGCGGTAGATGTAGAAGGCCAGGCTCTCTTCCGGCGCATAGGTCAGCCATTCGTCGATGGTGACGCCATTGCCCTTGGTCTTGCTGATCTTCTCGCCATTTTCGTCGAGGAACAGTTCGTAATTGAAGCCTTCCGGCGGGCGCCCACCCAGGATGCGGCAGATCTTGCCGCTCTGGATGATGCCGTCGATATGGTCCTTGCCTGCCATCTCGTAATCGACGCCCAGCGCATACCAGCGCATCGCCCAATCGACCTTCCACTGGACCTTGGCGCCGCCCGACAGAATCGACTGGGTGACGGTCTCACCGGTCGCGGGTTCGACATAGCGGACGGTGCCGGCTTCCGGATCCACCACCTCGACCGGCACCTGCAGCACGGCGCCATTGACCTGACTGATCGGCAGCACCGGCGAATAGGTCCTGCGCCGCTCCTCGCGCAGGGTCGGCAGCATCACGCCCATGATCTGGTCGTAGGTGCGCAGCACCTGACGCAAGGCGTCGTCGAAGCCGCCTCCATTGTAGCAATCGGACGAGGCGACGAATTCATAGTCGAAGCCGAAGCGGTCGAGGAAATTGCACAGCAAGGCATTGTTGTGCGCCGCATAGCTGGCGTGGCCGCAGCCGAACGGGTCCGGCACGACCGACAGGGGCTGGTCCAGATGCGCGTGCATCATGTCCTGCTGCGGCACGCCGGGCGGCACCTTGCGCATGCCGTCCATATCGTCGCTGAAGGCGATCAGGCGGGTGGGCCAGTCGGCCAGTTCCGACAGCGCGTGGCGCACCATCAGGGTGCGGGCGACTTCCTGAAAGGTGCCGAGATGGGGCAGGCCCGAGGGGCCGTAGCCGGTCTGGAACAGGATGGCGCGACCGGCGGGCGGGCCGTCGGGATAGCGCTTCAGCAGCTTGCGCGCCTCTTCATAGGGCCAGGCCTTGGAGACCATGGCGGCCTCGCGCAGTTCGGGAGCAATCGGCATGCGCGCCATCTCGCCCCTTAGGGCGCGCTGTGCAAGCCTTAGCCTTAGCCTTAGCCTGAGCCTCAGCCGCCTTCGGCTTCGTCCAGCAGGCGGGCGACACGATCGCTGTGCCATTCGGCCATGCCCACCATGCGCCATACCTCGCGCCCTTCCGCATCGTAGAGGATGGTGGTCGGGAGGGTCCCGAGGCGGAGCGCCATCATATATTCCATCTCCGGATCGAGATTGGCTTCGAGATGGCGGAAATTGCGCTGGGCGAAGAAGCGGGTGACGAGTTCGCGGCCGTCCAGATCCTGGCTCAGGGCGACGACATTCAGCGCATCGCCTTCGCGGGCGGCGAGCGCGTCCAGCGAGGGCATTTCGACGACACAGGGCGCGCACCAGGTCGCCCACAGGTTCACCAGGGTCGGCTTGCCGCGGAAGGCGGCCATGCTGGTCGGGCGGCCCTCGCCATCCTGAAAGGTGAAGGCGGGGGCGGGCGTGCCGGCGAAGGAACGGTCCAGCACGCCGGTGACGGGGCCGGCGGGCGCCTGCGGCATCGCACCGTTGGCTTGATTGCCCCCTTCGTTGCCCCTAGCGCAACCGGTCAGCGCCAGCGCGCTCAGGAGACAGACGATCAGCCGCACGGACGACAACTCCAACACGATGTGGGGCGGCCGCTTTGCCGGGGGGCCGTCGGCGCTGATGCGCGAGATAAATGCCTCCATCGCCTTCGACAAGCGGCTGTGGCGCGAGGATATCGCCGCGTCCAAGGCGCATGTCGCGATGCTGGGCGCGCAGGGGATCGTCGAGGCCGGGGATGCGGCGGCGATCAGCGAAGGACTCGACCGGATCGCAGCGGAATATGCGGCGGACGGCGTGCCGGAGGATCCGGCGCTCGAGGACATTCACATGCATGTCGAGGCGCGGCTGACCGAATTGATCGGGCCGGTTGCCGGAAGGCTGCATACGGCGCGCTCGCGCAACGACCAGGTGGCGACGGACTTCAAATTGTGGGTGCGCGGGGCGAGCGAATCGAACGACCGGGCGCTGGCGGCGTTGCAGCGGGCCTTGCTGGCGCGGGCGGAGGAGCATGCGGCAACGATCATGCCGGGCTTCACGCACCTTCAGGTCGCGCAGCCAGTGACGCTCGGCCATCATTTGCTGGCCTATGTCGAGATGTTCCGGCGCGACCGCTCGCGCTTCGCCGATGCGCGGGCGCGAGCCGATGAATGCCCGCTCGGGTCTGCGGCTTTGGCGGGGACTTCCTATCCGCTCGATCGGGAGGCGACGGCCAAGGCTTTGAGTTTCGCGCGGCCGACGGCGAACAGTCTGGACAGCGTCTCCGACCGCGACTTCGCGCTCGATCATCTGATGGCGGCGGCGCAATGCGCTTTGCATCTGTCGCGGCTGGCGGAGGAACTGATCGTCTGGGCGAGCCAGCCCTTCGGTTTCGTGAAGCTGGGCGACGATTTCTCCACCGGCTCGTCGATCATGCCGCAGAAGCGCAATCCAGATGCGGCCGAACTGGTGCGCGGTCATTCGGGGCGGATCCTCGGCGAACTGGTCGCCTTGTGCGTCACCATGAAGGGGCTCCCCTTGGCTTATTCCAAGGACATGCAGGACGATAAGGAGCCGGTCTTCGCGGCGCAGGATCTGCTGGAAGTCTCGCTGGCGGCGATGGCGGGAATGATCGGCAGCGTGACGTTCGACACTGCCCGCATGCGCGCGGCGGCGGCGACCGGCCATTCCACCGCGACCGACCTGGCCGACTGGCTGGTGCGGGTGGCCGGCGTACCGTTCCGCGAGGCGCATCACATTACGGGGCGCGCGGTGAAGCTGGCCGAGGAACGCGGCGCGCAATTGTGGGATCTGCCGCTGGCGGAGTTGCAGGCGATCGACGGGCGGATCGACGCGTCCCTTTTCGATGTCCTCTCGCCGGAAGCATCGGTGCGCAGCCGGACCAGCTATGGCGGCACTGCGCCGGATCGGGTAATCGAACAGATTGCGGCGGCGAAGGCCGCGCTGGAGCGTGACGCGTGAGAATCCTGTTCGTTTTTGCAAGTCTCGCAATTGCCGGGTGCGGCGCGCGCGAACCGTTGCGGCCCGCATCCGGGCAGGAATTGCCGCGCGCGCCCGCGCTCTCCACCCGCGCGCTGACGCCGGAGCAATTGCTGGCCGTGCCGAGCGAATTCCGGCCCGTGCGCGTCGACGAGCCGCTGACCCGATCGCAACGGCGCGAGCCGGATCGCTTCGCCTTGCCGCCGCCAGACGAGGAAGGCGCGCAGCCCGAGGCGGAAGAGGGACAAGAGACGCAAGAGGCCGGACCCGCAACGGTGCCGCCCGTCTCGCCGCAATAAGGATTTGACCATGAAACCCGTCCGCAAGGCCGTCTTCCCCGTCGCGGGACTCGGCACCCGTTTCCTGCCGGCGACCAAGGCGATCCCGAAAGAGATGCTGACGCTCGTCGATCGGCCGCTGATCCAGTACGCGATCGAGGAAGCGCGCGAGGCGGGGATCGAGCAGTTCATCTTCGTCACCGGCCGCGGCAAGGGCGCGCTCGAGGACCATTTCGACATCGCCTATGAGCTGGAAGCGACGATGTCGGCGCGAGGCAAATCGCTCGACGTACTGGCATCGACCCGCAAGAAGCCGGGCAGCGTCGTTTCCGTGCGCCAGCAGGAGCCGCTGGGCCTGGGCCATGCCGTCTGGTGCGCCCGCGACATTGTCGGTGACGAGCCGTTCGCGGTCTTGCTGCCGGACGAGGTTATGGTCGGCAAGCCGAACTGCCTCAAGCAGATGGTCGAGGCCTATGCCCAGGTTGGCGGCAATCTGGTCGCGGCGCTGGAAGTGCCGCCGGAGGAAACGCACAAATATGGCGTCGTCGATCCGGGCGCGCGCGACGGGCGGCTTACGGAAATACGCGGCCTGGTCGAAAAGCCGCCGCAGGGCACGGCGCCGTCCAACCTGATGCTGCCCGGCCGCTACATATTGCAGCCCGAAGTGATGCGGGCGCTGGACGCCCACGAGAAAGGCGCGGGCGGCGAAATCCAGCTGACCGATGCGATGGCCAAGATGATCGGCCACCAGCCCTTCCATGCCTTCGCCTTCGAAGGCGAACGGCACGATTGCGGCAGCGCGGCGGGCTTCGTGATCGCCAATATCGCCTTGTCGCTGCGCCGCGACGATGTGGCGCCGGCCGTGCGCGATTATCTGGCGAGCCTCTGAGCCATGGAATGCGGCCTGCTCGCGGGGGACGGGCCGGTCCGGCAGCTCACGGTCGCGGAAGCGGAGGCCTATGACGGGCCGGGTTTCCTGTGGCTGCATCTGCACGGCCGCGACGAGGCCGATGCGGCGGTCCTGAAGCGGCAGGTCAACATGCCCGGCGTCGCGGCCGGGGCCTTGTTCGCCACCGAGACACGCCCCCGCTGCGACCAGATTGACGAGGGCGCGATCGTCAATCTGCGCGGGCCGGGCGATTGCGATCCGGAGGACAGCGACCGGCTGGTCTCGATCCGGCTGTGGGTGGTGAAGAATCTCGTCGTCAGCGTCAGCCGCCGCACCATGACCGCGACCGAAAAGGTCATGGACAAGATGCGGGCCGGGCTGATCCTCGACGCGGGCGATCTGGTCGCGGCCTATGCGAAAGCGATCAGCCTGGAGCTCGACCCGCAGGTGGCGGCACTCGGCGATTGCCTGGACGATACCGAGACCGACCTGGAAAATCCCAAGACGCTCTACCGCCACCGCCGCGACATCATGCGGATTCGCGGCGAGGCGATCGCCTTCCGCCGCTTCGTCGCGCCGGACCGGGACGCTTTGCTGACCCTCGCCGCGCTCGATTTCGACTGGCTGAGCGAGGATGACCGGCTCCACATACGCGAGGCGGCGGACAAATTCGCGCGGATGACCGAGGAGCTGGAATCGGTGCGCGAGCGATCGGCCCTGCTGCACGAGCAGATCACCGATCTGCGCGCCGAGCAGCTCGACAAACGCGGCCTGGAAATCGCCATCGTCGCCTTCATCTTCCTGCCTTTGACCTTCCTGACCGGGCTGCTCGGCATGAATGTCGAGGGCATTCCATTCGCCCAGCAGCCCTGGGCCTTCTGGGGCGTGGTGCTGGTCTGCGTGCTGATCGCGGTGGCGGTCGCGGTTTATTTCACTTTGCGCCACTGGCTGAACGAGCGGGAATGAGCGCCGCGAACGTGCCGGAAGTCTTCGACGCGATCATCCTCGGCGCGGGCGGGGCGGGTTTGATGTGCGCGGCCACCGCCGGGCAAACCGGCAAGCGCGTGCTGCTGATCGATCATGCCGATCAGGCGGGGAAGAAGATCCTGATCTCCGGCGGCGGGCGGTGTAATTTCACCAATCTGGGCGTGGCGCCGGACCGCTACCTCTCGGCCAATCCGCATTTCGCCAAGTCTGCGCTGGGGCGGTACACGGCGGCGGACTTCATCGCCTTGGTCGACAGGCATCGCATCGCCTGGCACGAAAAGACGCTGGGCCAGCTCTTCTGCGACGGCTCGGCGCGGCAGATCGTCCACATGCTGATGGAGGAATGCGCGAAGGGCTCCGTGCGAATCGCACTGGGGCAGCCGGTGCGGGATGTGGCGCATTCTGACGGGCTGTTCCGGGTGACGCATGGCGAGCGGGTGTCGGCGGCGCCGTCGCTGGTGATCGCCACCGGTGGGCCGAGCATTCCGAAGATGGGCGCGACCGGCTTCGCTTATGCGCTGGCCAAGCAGTTCGGGCTGAAGCTGGTGGAGCCGCGTCCGGCGCTGGTGCCGCTGACGCTCGGGCCGGAGGAAGCATTGTTTCGCGATCTGTCCGGCGTCGCGGCGGAGGTGGTGACCAAAGCGGGCAAGGCAAAGTTCCGCGAGGCGGCATTGTTCACGCACAAAGGCATGTCCGGGCCGGCCATCCTGCAAATCTCCTCCTATTGGCGGCATGGCGAAAGCATCGGCGTCGACTTTCTGCCCGACTGCGACGCGGGCTGGGCCGTGGCGGCAAAACGGGAACGGCCGAAAACGCATTTCCACACCTTGCTCGGCGAGATGCTGCCGGGGCGGCTTGCCGAGGCGCTGAACAAAAGGATCGGGCTGTGGGGCGAATTGGCGAACATGGCCGATCGCAAGCTGGTCGAGGCGGAGCAAAGGCTCGCCACCTGGCAATTCCGGCCGGACGGCACGGAAGGCTTCGCCAAGGCGGAAGTGACGATCGGCGGGATCAGCACCGCGGAACTTTCGTCCCAGACCATGGCGGCCAAGAAGGTACCGGGCCTTTACGCGATCGGCGAGGCGGTGGACGTGACCGGCTGGCTCGGCGGCTATAATTTCCAATGGGCCTGGGCGTCGGGATGGGCAGCCGGGCAGGCGCTGTAAACGGATTTCGTTTCGCCTGACATCCGTGCTAAGTCATTGAAAATGGCAATATCCGACCTTGACCAGCTGGCCGATACCTTCTCCGGCGCGTCCGCCGAAATCCTTGCCGCGATCCTCGATCAGAGCGCCGACTGCATCAAGGTGATCGGTCCCGAGGGAACGGTCGATTATATGAACCGCAACGGCCAGTGCGCGATGGAGATCGACGATTTCTGCGCGGTCGCGGGACAGCTATGGTCGGCGCTGTGGCCCGAGGATTCGCGCGGCCTGATCGAGGGTGCGATGGCAGCGGCGCGGGAGGGCCGGGTGACCCGCGTCGAAGCCTTCTGCCCGACCGCAAAGGGGACACCGCGCTGGTGGGACGTCAGCGTATCGCCGCTGCGCCGCGCCGACGGCCGGGTCGACGGCTATATCGCGACCTCGCGCGACATCACCGAACGTGTCCAGCAGATCCAGTTGCGCGACGCGGTGTCGTCCGAAATGCGCCACCGGCTGCGCAACAATTATGTCGTCGTCGGCAGCCTGTTGTCCGCTTATGCCCGCGGCAAGCCCGAACATGAGGAATTCGCACGGGAAATGACCCAGCGCCTCACCAGCCTGGGCATCGCCCAGACGATGCTGGCGGAGCCGCACACGGACTGCACGCTCGCCACCCTCGTGCCGGCGCTGCTGGAACCTTATTCCACGCCCGATTGCCCGCTCGTCATCGGCGCGCTGCCGGACACGGCGCTCGATCAGGGCGGCGTCGATGCGCTGGCGCTGGTGCTGGGCGAACTGGCCTGCAACTCGACCAAGCATGGCGCGCTGAGCGCGACCGGGCGGGTGGACGTTACCGCGACGCTGGACGACGGCGTGATCCACCTGCGCTGGTCCGAACGGTCCGACCGTGCCGTCGTCGGCCATGACCGGGACGGCGGCCAAGGCCTGCGCCTGATGAAGCGTGTCCTGGCATCGCAGCGTGGCGACATCGCACTGCACTGGGACGGACAGGGTCTGGACGCCTTGGTGACGATGACGGTCGCCTGAGGCAGGCAAACCGCCGCGCTGATTGCAAGTTGGGCCGGAAAGGCCCATGTGGCCCGCTCCATGACATTCGAAGCTCTGCCGCCGCTTCTTTCGGAAGCGCTCGCCGCGCGTGGCTATGCCGCGCCCACTCCCGTCCAGGCCGCCGTGTTGCAACCGGAGGCCGCCGGGCGCGACCTGCTTGTTTCGGCGCAGACCGGCTCGGGCAAGACCGTCGCCTTCGGGCTGGCGATGGCCGATGCGCTGCTGGAGGGCGAACGCGTCGTGCCGTCGCGCGAGCCTTTGGCCCTGGTGATCGCGCCGACGCGCGAACTGGCGCTGCAGGTGAGCCGCGAACTGGAATGGCTGTACGGCAAGGCCGGCGCGCGGATCGCGACCTGCGTCGGCGGGATGGATCCGTCGCGCGAGCGGCGGAACCTGTCCTATGGCGCGCATGTCGTGGTCGGCACGCCGGGGCGGCTGCGCGATCATCTGGAGCGGGGCGCGCTGGACCTGTCGGCGCTGCGCGTGGCGGTGCTCGACGAGGCGGACGAAATGCTCGACATGGGCTTTCGCGACGATCTGGAGGAAATCCTCGACGCGACGCCGGACGGGCGGCGGACCTTCATGTTCTCCGCGACCATACCGAAGCCGATCGCGGCGCTCGCCAAGCGCTACCAGAAGGATGCGTTGCGTATCTCCACGGTCGGCGAGGATCGCGGCCATGGCGACATCGACTATCAGGCGGTGGCGGTCGCGCCTGCCGAGATCGAGGCGGCGGTGATCAACCTGCTGCGCTTCCACGAGGCGGAGACGGCGATGCTGTTCTGCGCGACGCGCGACAATGTCCGGCGGCTGCACGCAACCCTGGTGGAGCGCGGCTTCGCGGCGGTGGCCTTGTCGGGCGAGCATAGCCAGAATGAGCGCAACCATGCGCTGCAGGCTTTGCGCGACCGGCGGGCGCGGGTGTGCGTGGCGACCGACGTCGCGGCGCGGGGCATCGATCTGCCGACTTTGAGCCTGGTCGTGCATGTCGAATTGCCGCGCGACGCGGAGACCTTGCAGCACCGTTCCGGGCGCACCGGCCGCGCGGGCAAGAAAGGCACGGCGGTGCTGATCGTGCCCTATCCGCGCCGCAAGCGGGTGGAGAGCGTGCTGCGCGGCGCGCGGATCGACTTCAACTGGATGCCGGCGCCGAAGCCGGAGGATATTCGCGCCAAGGACCGGGAGCGGTTGATCGCCACTTTGCTGGAGCCGGCGGAACTGGACGAGGACGATCTGGAGATCGGCCGCCAGCTGCTGGCCGAGCGCTCGCCCGAGGAGATCGCCGCGGCTCTGGTGCGGACGCACCGGGCGAAGATGCCGCAGCCGGAGGAATTGCTGGAGCAGGGCGCGGAGCGGCCGAGCGGGCCGCGCGCAGGCTTCGAGGATACGGTCTGGTTCCGGATCAATGTGGGGCGCCGCCAGGATGCCGATCCGCGCTGGCTGCTGCCCTTGCTGTGCCGCCGGGGACATATCACCAAATCGGAAGTCGGCGCGATCCGCATCGCGGCGAACGAAAGCGCGTTCGAGATTCCGCGCGCGGCCGCCGGGCGCTTTTCGAAGGCGCTGCAGCGGACCGCCGGGCAGGATGATGACGGCGTCATGATCGAAGCGATGCAGGGCAGCCCACGCGAAGCGGCGAAGCAGCATCGCCGCCAGGGGCCGCCGCCGCGCCACCACGCCAAACCCTATCGCAAGCCGCACGGGCCACGCCGTTAAGACCAGATCGCCTCAGGCGAGCTGGATCAAGGGAAAGGCTTGACGCAGCGGCCCGGCGCGCGCGGTATGCGCCGCATGAATCGCGCGCTGATCTTCGCCCTGCCGCTGCTGTGCCTGCCGCTCGGCGGCTGTCTCGCCAGCATGGCGGTGAGCGCCGCCACCGCCGCCGCCACGGCGATCGACCGCAGCAACGACCGGGTCGTGACCGAGAACCGCCACCCGGCCGCGCGCGCCGCCTGCCAGGAACGGGCCGCGCAGACCGGCATCGTCCACATCATCGATTCCGAACAGCGCAGCGACGGGCGGGTCACCGTCTACGGCACGGTGCAGGAACCGGCGCGGCGCCGCTCGTTCGAATGCATCCACAATGACGGCCGCGTCGCGGCCTTCACCCTCCGCGAGATCAGGACGCAATAGACGCTCAGCGCGTCATGAGGAGCGCGGGCGGCCCGATCAGGTGCGCGCCGCACCCTGTCGCAGCCTCGGTGAGCAGGTTGATCGTCTCATCATAGGCGGCATCGCCGACGGTGAAGATGATCGACGGGCTGTCGGTGGGTATGCGGGTGATCTCCACCATGCCGGAATCCCCCTGCACGAAGCGGAGGTCGCCGAGCGGTACGGTCAGCGAAGCCGGTTCGAGTCCGCTATTGGCCAAGACGAGATCGCACCCATCGACGCGGGCGCTGGTCACGATGCCGCTATGGTCGAACGTGCCGCGTTCGGCATCGAGAATGCGGATCGGCTTGCCGCTCAGCAGCGTGCCAATCCTTGCCTGCGCCAACGCGGGAGGCGGCGCGGTTTGAGCGACGCCGAGAGCGGCCAGCGCCGCAATCCCCAATGTGAACACCATCCGAAATCTGACCTTCTCGAACCCGCTAAGCCTCCAGTTCGATGTCCCAATACAGAAAATCGCGCCAGCTCTGGTGGAGATAATTGGGCGGGAAAGCGCGGCCGTGATCCTGCAGCTGCCAGCTGGTCGGGCGGTAGGGCCAGCGGCGGATCGGCATGTGGGCCTGCGCCGGCGTGCGCCCGCCCTTGCGCAAATTGCACGGCGCGCAGGCGGTGGCGACATTCTCCCACGTCGTGCGGCCGCCCTGCGCGCGCGGGACGACATGATCGAAGGTCAGATCCTTCGGATCGCCGCAATATTGGCAGGTGAAGCGGTCGCGCAGGAACAGGTTGAAGCGCGTGAAGGCCGGATGCTCGTTCGGGCGGACGAACTGGCGCAGCGCGATCACCGACGGCAGTTTGAACGCGGTGGTCGGCGAATGGACCTCGCGCTCGTAGGAGGCGACGATATCGACGCGCTCGAGGAACACCGCCTTGACCGCGGTCTGCCAGGGCCAGAGCGAGAGCGGATAATAGCTCAAAGGCGTATAATCCGCGTTCAGCACGAGGGTAGGACAGGAGTCCGGATGCCTCAACAGATCGGGATGGTACACCCGCGCGCTCCTCGTAGCGGAGGAAAACCTCCCGCACGCGCGCCCGCCCCCGGACCTGTTCGCACCCAGAACTGGGGAGAAGGCCGCCGAACGAGCCGTCTTCTCCTGTCGCGCCGCCCTATCCTCGGATAGGGTGACGGCATGATGACACCACAGGGCGAGTCACCGGGTCAAGCGCCAAGTTCGCCTGAGCGTGTCGAGACGGTGACGCGGTTCGCGCCGAGCCCGACCGGAAGGCTGCATCTGGGCCACGCTTATTCCGCCATTCTCGCCCATGATTTCGCGCGGGCGCGGGGGGGGCGGTTTCTGTTGCGGATCGAGGATATCGACGGGACGCGGTCGCGGCCGGAGCATGTGGCGGGGATTCTCGAGGATCTCGAGTGGCTGGGGCTGACGTGGGACGGCGACGTGGTGCTGCAATCCGAGCGTCTGGCGCTGTACCGCGATGCGCTCGCGCGGCTGCAGGCGATGGGGCTGCTCTATCCCTGCTTCTGCACCCGCAAGGATATCGCCGCGAGCGCCAGCGCGCCGCACGGGCCGGAGGGTTTGGTCTATCCGGGGACCTGCCGGGCGTTGGCGGCAGATGAAAGAGCGCGACGGGCGGCGACCGAGCCGCATGCCTGGCGGCTGGATATGCAGGCGGCGCTGGCCAGAGCCGTGCGACCGCTGGACTGGAACGACCACGGCACCCTTATTCCGGCCGACCCGTCGCCGTTCGGCGACGTGGTGCTGGCGCGCAAGGATGCGCCGGTCAGCTACCATCTGGCGGTGACGGTGGACGATGCGGCGCAGGGGGTGACGGATGTGGTGCGCGGCGCGGACCTGTTCGCGGCGACGCATATCCACCGGCTGCTGCAGGCCCTGCTCGGGCTGCCGACGCCGCTCTACCATCACCACCCCCTGATCGCCGGACCGGACGGGGAGCGGCTGGCCAAGCGCCAGGGGGCGGTGTCGCTCGCCGATCTGCGCGAGGCGGGGGCCGATCCGGCGGCGATCGTCGCTTCGCTGCGCGAGGGTCGCCTTCCTGCTGGCTATTCCGGCGGCGAGGCGTAGAGAGGCGGCATGAAAACGATCCTCATCATCGCGATCGTGCTGGCCGCGCTCGCCACGCTCTTCATCTTGATCCGCGGCGTCGTCACCATGGCGAACGGCAAGGATATTAGCGGCCAGCGCAGTCAGGAATTGATGCGCAAGCGCGTATTGTTCCAGGCGGTGACGATCGTGCTGGCGGTGCTGCTGCTGCTCGTCTTCGGCAGCGGCCGCTAAGGCGTGGTCCGCCTCAACAAGATTTACACGCGGACGGGCGACGCCGGGCAGACCGGGCTGGTCGATGGTTCGCGCGTGTCGAAGGCCGATGCGCGGATGCAGGCGATCGGCGATGTCGACGAGGCGAACACCTTCATCGGCGTCGCGTTGCTGCGGGTCGAGGATGCGGACATTCGCGACAGCCTGGCGCGCATCCAGAACGAAATGTTCGATCTGGGCGCGGACATCGCCACGCCGGGCGAGGATTTCACCCCGGGCGAAATGACGCTGCGCATCGTGCAGAGCCAGATCGACCGGCTGGAGCGCGAGATCGACGCGATGAACGAGAAACTGGAGCCTTTGCGCAGCTTCATCCTGCCGGGCGCCGGGGCGGGATCGGCGGAGCTGCACCTGGCGCGGGCCGTGGCGCGGCGGGCGGAGCGGACCGCGGTGGCAGCGGGGGGACTCAATCCACTGGCTTTGACCTATCTCAATCGTCTGTCCGACCATCTGTTCGTCGCGGCGCGGCTGGCGGCGCTGGACAGCGGCGGCGATATTCTCTGGCAGCCGGGCGCAACCCGAGGCGATTGACCGCGTTCTCTGTTCGTGCCAGCCAATGACGGCGGCGGCGAGGGGGGTGCGACGAGCATGGCGACGCAGGCAAGGACTCCCGATCCGATATTGCGTGAGCGGTTCCGCGCCATCCGGGCGCTGACCGCCGAGATCGCCGCTTTGCTCTCCGACGCCGACGCGACGATCCAGCCAATGCCGGATGCGTCACCGGCGAAATGGCATTTGGCGCATACGACCTGGTTCTTCGAAACCTTCGTGCTGCGCGATCATGTGCCGGGCTATCGGCCGCACGACCCGGCATGGCATTATCTATTCAATTCCTACTATGACGGCGAGGGTGAGCGGATCGCGCGCGACCGGCGCGGGATGCTGAGCCGGCCTTCGCTGGATGAGGTGCGGGCCTATCGCGCGGCGGTGGATGAAGCTGTGGCGGAGGCGCTGCCGGGCCTGCCGGAAGCGGCGCTGGAGCTGATCGAACTCGGCCTCAACCACGAACAGCAGCACCAGGAATTGCTGCTGATGGACCTGACCAATGCGATGCATGCCAGCCCGCTGCGCCCGGCGGTCTGGCCGCGCGGGCAGGTGTCAAATGTGTCAACTTCATCGCCGATGGGCTGGTGCGAACTGCCCGGCGGGATCGTCGAGATCGGCCATGCGGGCGGCGCGTTCGCCTTCGATTGTGAGGGGCCGCGGCATCGCCATTTCCTGCGTCCCTATGCTCTCGCCGACCGACAGGTGACGAATGGCGAGTGGCTGCAGTTCATGGACGCGGGCGGTTATGCCGAACCCGGCCACTGGCTGTCCGACGGCTGGGCCTGGGTGCGCGAGCAGGGCATCGCGGCGCCGCTCTACTGGGAGCAAAGGGACGGTCTGTGGCAACGCTTCGGGTTGGACGGGCTGCAACCTCTCGATGAGGCGGCGCCGGTCTGTCATATCAGCCTCTATGAGGCCGACGCCTTTGCGCGCTGGGCCGGAGCGCGGCTGCCGACCGAGGCGGAATGGGAAGCCGCCGCCGCACACGCCGACCCGCATGCCGGCAACCAGCTTGATAGCGCCGGGCCGGTCGCCCCGACGCCTTCAGCGGGCAACGGCCTGCGCGATCTGTTCGGCAATGTCTGGGAATGGACGGCGAGCGCCTATCTGCCGCATCCAGGCTTTGCCCCGGCGGCGGGCGCGGTCGGCGAATATAATGGCAAGTTCATGAGCGGGCAGATGGTGCTGAAGGGTGGCTGCTGCGCCACGCCGCGCGGCCATGTGCGGGCCAGCTACCGCAATTTCTTCTATCCCCACCAGCGCTGGATGTATGCCGGGCTGCGGCTGGCGCGCGATTTGTAATGGACGTGCCCAGTCCCATGGCCCAGGCCGATCCGGCGTTTCGCGACGACGTGCTGGCCGGTCTCGCCGCGCCGATTCCGGCGATACCGGCGCGCTGGTTCTACGATCTGCGCGGCTCGGAATTGTTCGAGCAGATCACGCAATTGCCGGAATATTATCCGACACGGACCGAGACGGCGCTGCTGGAGGCGCATTGCCGCGACGTGGCGGCGATCACCGGCATTGGCGATGCGGTGATCGAGTTCGGCTCGGGATCGTCGACCAAGACGCCGATCCTGCTGGAGGCGGTCAAACCCTCCGCGTACGTGCCGATCGACATCAGCGGCGAATTCCTGCGTGCGTCGGCGGCGGCGCTGCAGACGCGCTTCCCCGATCTGCCCATCCATCCGGTCGAAGCCGATTTCATGCGGCCGATCGCGCTGCCGGAAGCAGTGCGGGACAAGTCAAAGCTTGGCTTCTTCCCCGGCTCGACGATCGGCAACATGGTCCCGCGCACCGCGGTCGATCTGCTGCGCGCGATGCGGGACACGCTGGGTGCGGGCGCGTGGCTGCTGATCGGCATGGATCGGATCAAGGATCCGGAAATGCTCGTCGCGGCCTATGACGACGCGCAGGGCGTGACGGCGGCGTTCAACCTGAACCTGCTCCGCCGCATCAATGCCGAACTGGGCGGCGATATCGATCTCGATGCCTGGCGGCACATGGCGCGCTGGAATGACGCGAAGGCGCGGATCGAAATGCACCTGGAGGCGGCCCGCGACACCAGCTTCACCGTGGCCGGGCACAGCTTCTCCTTCCGCGCGGGCGAGACGATCCACACCGAGAACAGCCACAAATATGGCGAACGCGACGCCCGTCTGCTCCTGCTCGCCGCCGGCTGGGGCGTCGAACGGCAATGGACCGATACCGAGGATTGCTTCGCGATCCTGCTGGCGAAGGCGGAAGCGGAACGCTTCGCCCCTTGACGTCTACCGAACCTCCGCCCGCCAGGTCGTGAGCATCTCACGGCTCCCGCGACATTCGCTCATTTCGTTCTGCAGGGTAAGGCGAAACATCTGGCCGTCCCAGCTGTAGGTCGCAGAGACCCCGCAATCGCCGAGGCCGCGGCCCTTGGCATATTCGCCGATCGCCAGCGTGGCCTCGTCGAATTCGGCATTGGTGACGTAAAAGCCCTTCGGATCCGGCTCGCCCTCGACAGGATCGCGCGACACGTCGAAGCGGGCCGGCTCGATGCGGACGGTCCGGCCGTCCTGCCAGGCGATCAGCGGGATCGATTGATAATTATAGGCGCCGGCACCGCAGGCCATCATGATCAGGGTGCGGCCGTTGCCCAGCGCGTGGGCGGGCGCTTCGGCCGATGCGACGCCGACTTCCTCGGCGGTGCAACCCATTTCGCGCCGTGCCTGCATCATGCGGGCGGCGGAAATGGCGAGCGGCCGGTCGCCGGTACGCGGCGCGGCCTGCACGATCGGGATGGCGGGCGGATTGGGCACGGCGCTGGCCGGGCGGCGGCCACGGCGCAGGATCGCGGTCGTAGTGCGCAGCCGGCCCTGCCGTTCGTCCATATAGACGAGCGCCTCCCACAGGCCGCCGAGCGCGATTTCGGAGATGGTGCGTCCGGCGGCATCCTGCACCAGCAAGGTGCCGGAATAGAGCTGGCCGAAGAAAGCGTCGCGATCCTCCAGCTCGACCGCCCATTCGCTGGTGTCGGTGGCTGTGAGGCGCACGGCGAGCGGGGAATCGTTGATCACCAGCCGGGCCGGCGTGCCGTCGAAATCGCCGATTATCATGCGGAGCGGCGCATCGCCGCCGCCGTCGCGGGTCAACGTCAGATAGCCAAACCGGTCCCACGGATCCTGCCGCGCCGCCTCGGCGGGCGTGCCGACGACACGCGATGCTTCCTCCTGCTCCTCGGCGGTCGGCTCGGGCACCAGCGACGTCGCCTGACAGCGCAAGCCGTTATCGCAGGTAACGACCCAATCCCTGAAATTGTGGATTTCGGACGGGAGCGGCTCGGCCGCGACGGTGACCTGCGCCGAGGCGAGCAGCAGGAGCGATGAGACGAATGCCATAAGCGAGGCGTATCCCAGCCGGGTGACTTGCACCAGACCTGTCACGAGGGAGCCGATTGCCCTGCGCAAACGCCCCGGCTACATCCGCCGCTTCACCGTAAAACGGGATCGATCGATGGCCGCCAGCCTCCTGCAAATCATCTATTTCGCGCTGAGCGTGCTCATCATCCTGATCATCGTTCAGGCGATATTGAGCTGGCTGGTCGTGTTCAACGTGGTGCCGCGCTACGGCGCGATGGCGAACTTCATCGCCGCGATCAACCGGATGACCGACCCCATCTACCGGCCGATCCGCAAGGTGATGCCCGATTTCGGCGGGATCGATTTCTCGCCGATGGTCGTGCTGCTGCTCCTGCTGGTGCTGCAGACCGTGGTCGGCAACGCGATCAGTCGCGTCCCGGTCTGAACCCCGTGAGCGCGCAGATCATCGACGGCAAGGCGTTTGCCGCAGCATTGCGCGCGCGGATCGCCACGCATGTCCCGGCCTTCCGCGCCGCGACCGGCCGCGCGCCGGGGCTGGCGGTGGTGCTGGTCGGCGAGGATGCGGCGAGCCAGGTCTATGTCCGCAACAAGGGCAAGGCGACGCGCGAAGCGGGGATGGAGAGTTTCGAGCACCGCCCGCCGGCCGACGTGCCGCAGGATGACTTGCTCGCGCTGATCGCGGAGCTGAACGCCGATCCGGCAGTGGACGGGATTCTGGTTCAACTCCCCTTGCCCGCGCATCTGGACGAGGAAGCGGTGATCGCGGCGATCGATCCGGCCAAGGATGTGGACGGCTTCAACGCGGTCAATGTCGGGCGGCTCGCGGTCGGCATGGAGGGGATGGTGCCCTGCACGCCGCTGGGTTGCCTTGCGTTGCTGAAGGACCGGCTGGGCAGTTTGAGCGGCCTGAACGCCGTGGTGATCGGCCGCTCCAACATTGTCGGCAAGCCGATGGCGCAATTGCTGCTGAAGGAAAGCGCGACGGTGACGGTGGCGCACAGCCGGACGCGCGATCTGGAAGAGCTGGTTCGCCGCGCGGACATCGTGGTGGCCGCGGTCGGGCGAGCGGACATGGTGAAAGGCGACTGGCTGAAGCCCGGCGCCACTGTGATCGACGTCGGCATCAACCGGGTGGAAGGCGAGGGCGGAAAAGCCAGACTGACCGGCGACGTCGATTTCGCCAGCGCCTCGGCGGTCGCGGGCGCGATCACGCCGGTGCCGGGCGGGGTCGGGCCGATGACCATCGCCATGCTCTTGCGCAACACCCTGGTCGCGGCGCATGTCCGGGAAGGCCTCGCGCCGCCGGAGGATCTGTGACCGACCTGTTCGTCTCCGCCTTCGTCACCTTCTTCGTGGTGATCGATCCGCCGGGCTGCGCGCCGATCTTCGCCGGCCTGACCAGCGACGCCAGCGCGGCACAGCGGCGCTCGATGGCGATCCGGTCCGTGCTGATCGCCTCGGCAATCCTGATCTTCTTCGCCTTGCTGGGCGAGGCGCTGCTGAACGCGCTGCACATTTCGCTCGACAGCTTCCGCATCGCGGGCGGGCTGATGCTGTTCCTGATCGCGCTCGAAATGGTGTTCGAGAAGCGCCAGGAGCGCCGATCGAACCGGAGCGAGGAACTCAAGCGCGAGGGCGAGGCGGAGGATGTCGCCGTCTTCCCGATGGCGATGCCGATGATCGCCGGGCCGGGCTCGATCGCATCGGTGATGCTGCTCGTCTCACGCGGCGAAGGCTGGGCGAGCCAGGCGGTGGTGCTGGGCGCGCTCGCGGCGAACCTGGTGCTGGTGCTGCTGGCTTTGCTGGCGGCCGGGCCGATCATGCGGCTGGTCGGCAAGCGCATCGAGGGCATGGTGACGCGTTTGCTGGGCGTTATCCTCGCAGCGCTGGCGGTGCAGTTCGTGACCGACGGCGTCCGCGCCGCGCTGGGCGTCTCCGCTGCCTAGCGCTTCACCCGCCACATCCTGAACGGCGAATTCTCCGGCAGGGGGACCGTCTCGAGCCACTCGGGCACCTTGTTCTCGCTCAGCTGCGCGTAAAAGCCGTCCTTGGCTTCCGAGCGATAGATGGTCGATTCCGACATGTTCGGGCAGATAAGGACATAATCCACCCCACGCCGGTCGATCATCGCCTTCGCGTCCTCGGGCGTACCGCGGAAGGCGCGCATCACATCGAGGATCGCCTGGGCGTTACGGTGATAGGGTCCGGCAATGGCGGTATGCTCGGTAAGCGTGACCAGCCGCGGACCCATGTCGACGAAGGTCAGGATGTGACCCTTGGGTTCCACCATCGCGACCGGATGCAGGAAGCCGGGTTGCGGGCAGCGCCAATTGGCGTTGTTGATCGCCTGCTGCGCCTCGCTGGGCGGGCCTTCATCGTCCCACCAGCCCCAAGCCTCGGTGACGATCGCGCCGGACACGAGCATGAAGCTGACCACCACGCCGAACACGCGGACCAGCATCAGCCGCTGGTTCTGGAACCATGTGATCAGCACCCAGCCCAGCGCGGCGCAGCCGGGAACGGCCAGCAATTGCGACGCGGCGGCGGCGCGAGTCTGCCAGGCGAGCAAGGCCGTGGCGATGAGTGCGATCAGGCCGATCGCGGCCCAGCGCGGCCACATATCGGCATCGCGGCGGGTGCGGACGATCATCACGACATAGCCGATCAGGCCTATGAGCGGGATCGTGCCGATCGCGATGGTGGTGCCCATGCCGTGCCGCCAGACCGGCATCGCCTCGCGCACATTGCTGAGCCAGAAGCGGTCCAGTTCCTCCGGCACGCGCTCGAGCCGGCCCAGGCAATCCGGCCAGAGCCCGGCATACATGCCCGCCAGCAGCAGGCCGCCGAGCATCGCCGCCCCAAGCCGCAGCCAGGGCGAGGAGAGCCTTAGCCAGGCGAGCGCCACCGCGATCGCGCCGGCCGCCAGCACGACCGACAGCCAGACCGGCGACAAAGCGTCGCACATGGGCTGGGCATTGTCGTAGGAGCCGAAGACCAGATAGCCGAGCGAAGCGGTGGCGGCGAAGCTCAGGCCGTAGGCGGCGAGGCGGCGGCCCTGCGCGGCGTCCTTCACCCACAGCAAAGCGACCGCCATGCCCGCCATGACGATGTAGAGGAGCATCTCCAGCCCGATCGACATGGACAGGCCGCTGGCGATGCCGAGGGTGAGGCCGCCGCGCCCCTTGCGCGGATCGGCCAGGCCGCAGACCGCGACGCCGAGCATGGCCAGCTGCCAGCCATGATGATCGATCCGGGTGGGCGCGAACTGGGCGAGCGAGGAGCCGCCACACAGGATGAGCGCCAGCGCCAGCCAGAAGGCGAAGGGCGACAGCAGGCGGCGCGCGGTCAGCGCCATCGCGAACATCAGGATGATGAGCGGGATCATCGGGGCGATCGCCACCGCCCAGCGTTCCGCCGCCGGACCATCCATGAACAACATGAAGAACCACCAGAGCGCGGCGATCGGCAGATCGGGAATGCGCGACCAGTGGATGTTCAGCCCTTCGGGCGGGCTGAGATGATATTGCCTCAGGTCGTACCAATCCTGCCCGTACAGGAACCAGTCGCGGACCTGCATGATACGGAGGTTGTCGTCGGTATCGCCGAGACCGAAGCCCTGGATACCGTTCCAGCGGTCCCAGACGAACCAGATGGCGGTGCCGAGCCAGAAGAGCAAAACGAGCGGCTTCCAGTGGCGCTGGAACAGTTCCGCGATGTTCGTTCCCGGCCCGCTGTTCAACGCCCCACCCCTTCGCGACACCCCACACGATGCGCGCGGGCTTACTGGCACTTTCCGCACAGCGTCCTAAGGGAGCGTGAGCAAACGGCAAGGGGCAGGCTTTGGTCGGCGGGTTGATCGATCGCGCGCGGCGGTCGGAAATGTTCTGGCAGATCGTCCGCTTCGGACTGGTCGGCGGATTTGTGACGGCGCTGGGCGCGGCGGTCTATCTGATCGCGGCTTATGCCGGGGTACAGCCGCTGATCGCCAATTTCCTGAACTATCTGGCGGCGATGGCGGCCGGCTTCGTGCTGCACTCGAAAGTCAGCTTCAAGGGCCATGGCAGTCGCGACAAGCCGGTGCAGCGCTCGGGGCGGTTCGTGATCGTCAGCCTGATCAGCCTCGCGCTGAACAGCCTGTTCGTCTGGGGGATGACCGGGCCGTTAGGCTGGCCGCTCTGGACCCCGGTCGTCACCATGATCTTCATCGTGCCGATCATGACCTTCACCCTGCAGCGCACGTGGGTCTTTCGCTAGCTCCAGCGGCACCCCCGGCGGCGCGACATGGCCCAGATGCGGGCGGCCATGCGCTTCGCCGGCAATGTCGGCGACGATGTAGAGCGGACGGCGCTTGGACTCGATGTAAAGCCGCCCGAGATATTCGCCGATCATGCCGAGCACGAACATCTGCACCGCGCCCAGCACGACGACGACCAGCATGGTGGAGGTCCAGCCCTGCACCGTGTTGCCGGTGAAATAGCCGATCAGGATGTAGAGCATCAGCAGCACGCTCGCGAGCACGAGCCACAGGCCGATATGGCTGGCGAGCCGCAGCGGCGCGGTGGAGAAGCCGGTGACCGCGTCGAGCGCGAAGGCGATCATCTTGCGCAGCGGATATTTGGTGACGCCGGAGAAACGCTCCTGGCGATCGTACAGGAACGGCACCTGCTTGAAGCCGACCCAGGAGACCATGCCGCGAATGAAGCGGGCCTGTTCGGGGAGGCTGAGGAACGCGTCGAGCGCGCGGCGGCTCATCAGGCGGAAATCGCCGGTGTCGAGCGGGATGTCGACGTCGGTGAGCTTGTCGAGCAGGCGGTAGAAGATCTTGGCGGTCGCCTTCTTGAAGGCGGTCTCGCCCGAGCGGCCGCGGCGGACGGCATAGACGACGTCGGCCTGATCGCGGTCCATCTGCGCCATCATGTCGGAGAGGAGTTCCGGCGGGTCCTGCAGGTCGGCGTCGATGATCAGGATGCGCTCGCCCGAGCAGAGGTCGAGGCCCGCGGTCAGCGCCAGTTGGTGGCCGTGATTGCGCGACAGGTTGATCGCGACGAGACGCGGGTCCTGCGCGCTCAGTGCCTGCATCATCGCCCAGCTGCCGTCGCGCGAACCGTCGTTGATCAGCACGATCTCGTGGCTGTCGCCCGCCACGGCGCGCGCGGCCGCGCTCACCCGCCGGTGCAGCTCCGTCAGGCAGGCTTCCTCGTTATAGCAGGGGATGACGACCGAAAGGGCGGGCCGGTCCAAGGCAGGACTCCGAAGTCTAAGGCTGCGGCACAGGCTCGCCGCGATCGACCCTATAGAGGACGCTGGTCCCGTCGCGCCAGACTTCGCTGAGGCCGGCGGTCAGGCGCGGATCGTAAGCGGGCGGATCGATCAGCCAGACATAGTCGAACGCGTCGCGCGGGAACCCTGCCAGCGACTGGTCGATCGAATACCATGCCTCGCCCGCGCAGCGATTTTCCGAGACGATCTGATAGGGATCGCGGACGAATTCGCGGCCCTGGGGATAGTTGATCGTCAGCAATTGCGCGCCTGCGGTGGTCCATTGGTCGTTGGAGAAAGCGAGATTGCGGACGGTCGCCATGGCCGGCAGATGATGCAACCGGCTCATCCCCCACGGCTCGATGCAGGGGCGGCCAACGAAACTGACCACCGGCGCGCCGACCGGAATATGCTCAAGCGCCGCCAGTTCGCGGTCCCAGCGGGCATCGAACAGATATTGGCTCGCCGTCGTCGCGGCGGTGCGGACGCCGAAGAAGATGAGGCCCGCAATCGCCAGCGCGCGGCTGAGCTTCAGATACCCTTCCGGCACGCGGATCGCGATCAGGGCAATGGCGAAGATATAGGGCGCCATCCGCATGTCGGCATAAGCCGAGCCGAACAGGACGCGCGGCAGCAGCAGATAGACGGCCAGCATCACCAGCGCCGAGGCGCCGAGATTGCGCGAGAAGGTGAGGCGCTTGCTCAGCAGCACCCAGACCAAGAGCGCGATGATCAGCAGCAGCGAGATTATGTCGAACCATTCCCAGCGATCCATCAACGAACGCTGCAGCCAGCTGATCTTCGCATTCCAGTTGAACCAGTCGAACGTCTGTCCCCCCGCATTGCTGCGCCACAGCAGCATCAGGAAGAATGGTGGCGCGAGCGCGAGGCAGTGCAGGCCGGTGCGCCAGCCGGAGAGGAAGAATTTCCCGCTCCGGTCATAGCGGCGAACCAGTTCGGCCGAGAATGCGAGCAGGCACAAAGTACCCCAGCCGAAAACATGGCAGACCCAGATCAGACAGGAGATCGGGATGAAGAGGGCGATGCGCAGCCCCCAGCGCTCCTGCCGCCCCAGCCGCAGCCAGAGGGCGAAGGCCAGCAGCGCCAGCGCCATCGCCAAGGCGAAGTTCACGAAGCCGAACAGGAAGGGATAATTGAAAGCGAAGGGCAGCGCGAAGAGCGCGGTGGGCGGCACGCGGCCATGCACCTCGCGCGCGACCCACAGCAGCCCGGCCACAGTCAGCATCGGGATGCTGATCGCAACCGCCTTCACCACCGGTTCGATGCCGAAAATCGGCCCCAGCGCCTGCACGATCAGGTCGACGCCCAGATTGCCGATCAACGCCCAGTGGAAGAGGTAATAGCGTTGCAGCTCGGGCGAGTCCGCGAGGTCCAGCTGCACGCGGTAGCGGCCCATATGACCGGGCAGATCGACAATCGCGGGGATGCCCGGCCACAGCAGGGGCAAGGCCGAAACCAGCACGCAGGCGAGCACCGCCCAGCGATATTCCCACCATTGAAAGGCGTGCCGGGGCGATTCCGCCGGGCCATGCGCGATGCTCATGCGCGCATCCCGCCCGCAATCACCGGTGAAACTATGCCCCTGTCCCGCATGCCCAAGGCTCTTAGCCGAAGCGGCGGCGCGCGCAATCTTCACGGGGCGCACAGCTTGTGATGTTATGCGCAGCCTGATGCGCCGCCTGCTTCTGCCCTTCCTGCTCGCTTTCGCCCCCGTCCCGGCCGCCGCGCAGGAATTGCAATCGGATGAGCAGGCGCTGGCGCAGGACGCGGCCGAATATGCGCGCAATCACCGCCTGTCCGAAGCGGAGGGGCTGCAACGGCTGCGCGCGCAGGCCAAAAGCGTGGCGGTCACCGACCAGATCCGGGAGCGATATGCCGGCCGGCTCGCGGGCATCGCGATCGAGCATGAGCCGGATTTCCTGATCCGCGTGCGCCTGACCGGCGACGCTCCGGTGGCGGCCCGGACGATCCAGGCAGGCGGCATGGCGGTGCCGATCCTGTTCGAAACCGGCGCGGCGGCGACCCGCACGCAGATATTGGCAGCGATGGACCGGCACCGAGACGCGATCCGGGCGATCGTCGATCATGACGGTATCGGCTTCGACGCGCGCGTCGGCGCGCTGGTGGTGATGGCTGACGTCGCCGATCTGGGCGGCGAGGCGGCGGAGGCGATCGCGGACCGGATCGCCGCGCTCACGGGGGTACCCGTACAGTTGCGGGTGCTGAACCGCCCGGCCGAGACTGAGAATGCGGGCATTGGCGGCCGGCTGGAGGGCAGCAATCCGGGCGATGCGCGGCGGTTCGTCTGCACCACCGGCTTTGCCGTCACGGACGGGGTGCGGACCGGCATTGTCACTGCCGCGCACTGCCCGGATGCGATGAATTACCGGGGCGCGGACGGCAGCGACGTGCCGCTGGATTATATCGGCGGCTGGGGGGCGCGTTTTCAGGACGTGCAGGTCCATGTCGGGCCGGAGCCGCAGCAGGCGCAGTTTCGCGCCAGCAATGCCGCGCGGCCGCAACGGGACGGGCGGCTGCGCGCGCGGACGCGGGCGGGGGAGACGGTCTGCCATCGCGGCGAATCGAGCGGCTATTCCTGCGCGGAGGTCGAACTGACCGATTTCGCGCCGCCGGGCGATTTGTGCGGCGGGCCGTGCCACACCACCTGGGTCACGGTGGCGGGGCCGCATTGCCGGGGCGGCGACAGCGGCGGGCCGGTGTTCGTCGGCACAACCGCCTTCGGCATCGTCAAGGGCGGCAATTACGCGTCGGACGGGCGCTGCAATTTCTATTTCTACATGTCGACGGACTATCTGCCGCCCGGCTGGAGCCTGTTGCTGGAGGAGCCTAGGCCCTCCGGCTAGCTCAATCCGTCCCCGTATCTCCGGGCTTGCGGCCGCGCGGCGTGCGGGGTTTCCAGACGACCTTGCGGCCCTTGGGCACGCGCCATCTGCCGGAGCCGGTGCGGATCATGTCCGCGCCGCAGCTTCTGCAGGTGGTGAAATACCAGCCCTTGTTCCAGGTCTCGTCCGGGGCCGGACGATGCATGCCGAGAGTGCAGAGCAGAGCCATGGGAGCGAGCAATATCAGAAGCTTGTCCGGGCCGCGAGCCGGTCAGTCCTGTTCCGGGACCAGCGCGCCGAGCTTCTTCGGCGCGATCGCCCGATAGCTTTCGGCGATCCAGCGTTCGAGCAGGTCCAAGTCGATCGCATCGCCCGGCGCGAAGGCGGAGGAAACCCAGCCGGCGCGGCCGAGGCCATAGCCGGTCGGCTCGGTCCAGTCGAAGATGAGGGCGAAGTCGCGGCTGACCGGCAGCTTGGTGGAGAGGCTAAGACGCTCCTCCTCGAGATTCAGAAACACGAACGTCTTGCCCCGCACCTTCAGCGCGCTGTGGCCCCAGGGATGCTCTTCCACCGTTTCGGGCAGGGCGAGGCCGTAGTCGCGCAGGCGGTCACGCGCTGCCTGAAGGCCGCTCATGTCATGAACGGAGGGTTGGGGATGCCGTGCGAGGCCTTGCTCAGCGCCTCGGCCCAGCGGTCCGACAGATCGTCGAAATAATCGTCGCGCCGCTCGATGCGCCTTGTCAGGATAGGGCGGGAGCGATCGGCGGGCATCACCATGATGTCGATCGGCCGGGCAACGCCCAGGTTCGACGCGATCGCTGCGTCGAACGACAGAAAGCCGAATTTCAGCGCATCGGCGAGCGGCATGTCGCGCTTCAGTTCGCGGTCGAGGATGGGGCGGCCATATTTGGTCTCGCCGATCTGGAAGAAAGGCGTGTCGGTCTTGCACTGGATGAAATTGCCGGCGTCGTAGATCAGATAGAGTTCGGGCGGCGCGTCACCGACCCGGCCGCCGAGCAGGGTGCTCGCCCCGACCGGCACATTTATCCCCGCCAGCGCCTGCGCGACCTGGTGGGTGGCGACCTGCTTGGCGGCGCCGAGCAATTGGGCGGCGCGGAACATGGTTGGGACCTCATCCAGCGTGCGGCGGCCATCCTCGTCCGCCGGATCCTCGACGGGCAGACCTTCGCGGACGATGCTGATCGCGGTCTGGCTGACCGACAGATTGCCGGCGGTACAGGCAAAGATATTGCGGTCTTCACCGTCCGACAGGAGGTGGAGCTTCTTGTAGATCGAGAAATTGTCGACGCCCGCATTGGTGCGGGTGTCGGCCATCAGGATCAGCCCCTCGTCGAGCAGCATCCCCACGCAATAGGTCATGTAGAGTCTCCCGGAGCCTCTTAG
Source organism: Sphingomonadales bacterium UBA2369 (assembly GCA_002344055.1). GTDB lineage: Bacteria > Pseudomonadota > Alphaproteobacteria > Sphingomonadales > Sphingomonadaceae > Allosphingosinicella. Next base: position 701,104 of record DDTH01000006.1, on the reverse strand, counting down.
CCGTGATTGCGATCCCGGCGAAAGCCGGGAGAAGCAATCCATCCTGATAGGGTCGGACTCTGGATTGCTCCGTCGCTCCGCTGCTCGCAAAGGCAGTGCGACGGACTATTGCTGGCGCTGCATCTGGCGCTGGCGGGTCTGCTGGACCTCGACCCGGACGTCCATGCTCTGCCGCCCGCCGCCTTCGACCGTGCCGGAGAAAGGCGCGGCGTCGCGATAATCGAGGCCGCAGGCGACGCGGACATAGGCGTCGTCGGCGCAGATGCCGTTGGTCGGATCGAAAGCGATCCAGCCGAGGTCCGGGCACCAGCCCTCGGCCCAGGCATGGGTGGCGGGCTGCACGTTCAGGCCGTCGCGGCGGAAAAGATGTCCGGACACGTAGCGCGCCGGGATCCCCAGGAACCGCGCCACCGCGCAGAAGATATGGGCATAGTCCTGGCAGACGCCGTGGCCCGCCTCATAGGCTTCACTCGCGCTGGTGCCGACCGCCGTCGCTTCGGTGTCGAACCGCATCCTGAGGTGCAACCGCTCGACCAGATGGTGGAGCAGGTCGCGCGGATTCCTGTCGTGCCCGGCGAGCGCGTGGGCGAGGGTGACGAGCGAGCCATGCGCTTCGGTGAGCGGGGTGGTGCGCAGGAAAATCTGGTGCGGCAGATCGTTCGGCAAGCCGGCGACGATGCCGGCCCTGTCATCCGTCAGCACCCGGCCCGACACGTCGATGGTCAACCCCTCGACCGGGCGATCGACGTAGAGCATGTGGACGATGTTGCCGTAACCGTCGCGATGCTCGCGCAGCCGCGCGTCGCTGTCGACATCGACCCGCCAGTCCAGCACGTTCTGGCCGGAGAAGCTGTTCGGCGTGACGCGCAGCAGCTGCACGTGCCGCGCCGCCTGGTGCTCGTAGCGGTAGCTGGTGGAGTAGCGGACGGCGAGCTGCATCAGGGAAACCGGAATTGCGCGGCGATGGCCCGGCCGAGCGCGTCATTGTCGGCGATGAAGCGGCTCAGCCATTCGTGCAGGCCGTTCTGAAAGACGTCGCCAATTTCGGCGGTTTCGAGCATGGTCAGGCGCTGGCGGGCGATCCGGTCCGCCTCGCCCTGCCGCCCGGTGCGGGCGCCGCATTCGGCGAGCAGCTCGACCGTCTCGGCGGCGGCGAAGTGGAGCGAGCGCGGCATTTCGCTGCGCAGGATCAGCAGGTCCGCGACCAGCCAGGGACGCAGCCCCTCCGGATAGAGCAGGCGATAGGCCAGCCGGGCGGAGACGATGTGGAGAATGGTGTTCCACTGATCGCGGTCGAGCGTGCCGCCCACCGGTTCGCCTTCGGGGAGCAGCAGATAATATTTCACGTCGAGCAGGCGGGCGGTGCTGCCGGCACGCTCGATCATCTGCCCCAGCCGCACGAACCAGTAGGATTCGGTGCGCAGCATCCGCATCAGGGCGCCTTCGAAGCCCCGCGCCTCCGCCCGCAACGCATCGGTCATCGTCAGAGTCGCCTGCGAACCGCCTGGGCTGGAGCGGTCCCGGACGGTGAGCCAGGCACGGTTGATCGCTTCCCAGCCTTCGCGCGACAAAGCGTTGCGGGCGGCGCGGGCATTGTCGCGCGCCGCCGCCAGGCTGGAGCGGACCGAACTGGGATTGGCGTCGCTGAGGGTCAGGTAGCGCCGCGCCGCGAAGCCACCGAGATTCTCGCCCGTCGCGGCGAAACCCGCGGTCGCCCCCGCCACGGCCAGCGCGCTCTTCCAGGTCCGGTCGCTCTGGTTGCGCACGCCGAGCGAATCGAGCCGGATGGTGGCCTCGACCAGGCTCGCATTGAACTCGGCCCGCTCCATGTAGCGGCCGATCCAGTAAAGGTTGGCGGCGGTGCGGGAGAGCATCAGCCGGCCTCCGCCGTATCGGCCAGCACGAAGCTGTCCTTCGTGCCGCCACCCTGGCTCGAATTGACGACCAGCGAGCCTTTCCGCAGCGCCACCCGGGTGAGGCCGCCCGGCACGGTCACGACTTCGTTCCAGCGGCTGAGCACGAACGGGCGGAAATCGACGTGGCGCGGGGCGAGCCCGGCGTCGGTGAAGGTCGGGACGGTGGACAAGGCCAAAGTCGGCTGGGCGATATAGCGTTCCGGCTCGGCGATTAGGGCAGAGCGGAACTTCTCGATCTCCTTCTTGGTCGAGGTCGGCCCCACCAGCATCCCGTAGCCGCCCGAGCCGTCCACCAGCTTCACGACGAGTTCGGAGAGGTTCTCGAGCACATATTTCAGCGCCTGCGGCTCGCGGCAGCGCCAGGTCTCGACATTGGGAAGCTTCGCCTCCTCGCCCGTATAGAAGCGGACGATCTCCGGCATGTAGGAATAGATCGCCTTGTCGTCGGCAATGCCGGTGCCGGGGGCGTTCACCAAGGCGACGTTGCCCGCCAGATAAGCTGCCATCAGCCCGGGGACGCCCAGCATCGAATCCGGATTGAAGACGAGCGGATCGAGGAAGGCATCGTCGATCCGGCGGTAGATGACATCGACCCGAACCCGGCCCTCCGTGGTGCGCATCCACACCACGTCGTCATCCACCTCCAGGTCGCGGCCCTCGACCAGCTCGATGCCCATATTGTCGGCCAGGAAGCTGTGTTCGTAGAAAGCCGAATTGTAATGGCCGGGGGTCAGCAGCACGCAGCGCGGCTCCCACGCGCCGTGCGGCGAAGCCGCGGCCAGCGTCTCGCGCAGCAATTCGGGATAGGAATCGACCGGCGCGACCGGGAACGTTTCGAACAATTCCGGGCAGAGCCGCAGCATCGCCTCGCGATTCTCCAGCATGTAGGAGACGCCGGAAGGAGTGCGGGCATTGTCCTCCAGCACGAAGAAATCGTCCGGGCCGGTGCGGACCAGATCGATCCCGCAAATATGGGCGTAAATGCCGTGCGGCGGCCGCGCGCCCGCGACGGGGATGCAATATTGCGGATTGCCAAGCACGATTTCGGCCGGGATCACGCCCGCATCGATGATCCGGCGCCCCCCATACACATCGTCGATGAAGGCGTTGATCGCCCGCACGCGCTGTTCCAGCCCTTCCGACAGCCGCGCCCATTCGCCCGCCGAGAAGATGCGCGGCACGATGTCGAACGGGATGATCCGCTCGGCCGCCTCCTCCTCGCCATAGACGGCGAAGGTCACGCCCATCTGGCGAAAGGCGGCCTCGGCGGCTTGCTGGCGGCGCTCCAGTTCGGCGGGAGGCGTTTCCTTCAGCCATTCGGCGAGCGGTTCGAAGCCGGGGCGGGCGGCACTGCCCTTCCCCCACAATTCATCGAACGCCGCGCGCTTCGCCATTCCCCTGCCCATGCCCGATTTGACGTGCGTCCTCAATTAAAACGGATCAAACCGCCCGGCGGCGCTGAAAAAGCCGCGCGACGAACCGGCGCAGAGCGAAGAGGAGCCAGATCATCAACGCCAGCAGAACCAGGGCGATCGCCGCGGCGGTGACGGGGTAAGCGAGGGCCAGAGCGAGCAGACCGGCGGTAGCCACGTCCTCGCCGGTGGACACGGCGATGTTGCTGAACGGTTCGGGGCTGGCGTTCACCGCCAGCCGGGTCGCCGCCTTGACCGCATGGGTCATGAACGCCGCGCCGCCGCCCATCAGGAAAACGAGCGCCTGCCCGAGCGGCTCGCCCGGATCCACCACCGCCAGCGACAGCAGCGCGCCGCCGACCGGACGCAGGAAGGTGTGCACCCCGTCCCAAAGCGAATCGACCAGCATGATCTTGTCGGCGAGGAATTCCGCCACTGCCCCCGCGCCCGCCACGCCCAGCACCCAGGGATTGGCGAGGATTTCGAGGCCGGACAGCTGCTCCGGCAAAGCGATCCAGCCCCAGCGCATGGCGAGCCCGACGATCAAGGCGGTGAGATAGAGCCGCCACCCGGCAAGCAGGCTGGCGCTCGCGGCCATGCCGATGATTTCCGCGCCCATGATTCGACGCTCCCATTCACATGCCGTTCAGCGGTCCGGCGCTTGCTGTCCGCCTCCGTTCAGACACACTTCCATCGCATTGGAAAGGCCAAGAGTCGTTGCGACACACGCTTGGCCTTCCCCACCGCCTCCGCTAAGAGCCGCCCCATGCTGAAGATTTCACGTCCGCTGCTTGCTCTCGCGCTCGGCGCCGCCCTTGTCCCGCTCGCCGGTTGCGCCGGCCCCGGCAACTCCACCTCGCGGGCCGATCTGCGCTATGTCGCGCGGGACGTGAACACGCTCTACAATGCGGCTTATGACCGGCTGCAGGCGGGGAGCTACACCACCGCCGCGGCGCTGTTCGACGAAGTCGAGCGCCAGCATCCCTATTCGATCTGGGCCCGCCGGGCGCAGCTGATGAGCGCCTTTTCCTATTATGCGATCCGCAATTACACCAAGTCGATCGAATCGGCGCGCCGCTTCCTGTCGATCCATCCGGGCAACCGCGCCGCGCCCTATGCCCATTATCTGATCGCGCTCAGCTATTATGAGCAGATCAGCGACGTCACCCGGGACCAGGGCGTCAGCCAGCAGGCGCTGAATGCGTTCGGCGAACTGGTTCGCCGTTACCCGAACAGCGTCTATGCCGCCGATGCGCGGCTGAAAATCGATCTGGTCCGCGATCACCTCGCCGGCAAGGAGATGGAAGTCGGGCGCTTCTATCAGCGCCGCCGTCAGTGGCTCGCCTCGGCCGTGCGCTTCCGCAGCGTGATCGAGACTTATCAGTCGACGACACACACGCCGGAGGCGCTGATGCGCCTGACCGAAACCTATCTCGCGCTCGGCATTCCGCTGGAGGCGCAGCGCGCCGCCGCCGTGCTTGGCGCGAACTATCCGTCCACGCGCTGGTACCGCCGTGCCTATGACCTGATGCAGGCCTATCCGACCATGCGTCCGCTGGGCCGCGTGCCGAACGCTGTCCCGGCACCCGCCGCAACCGACGCCGCGGGTCCGCCGCCGCCCGCCACCGAGGTGATCGAGGCGACACCGCAGGTCACTGCGCCGGCCGAACCCGCGCCCGCGCCGCAGCCCCAAAGCTAGGCTTTCCGGCCACTGCCCGCATGGCTTAAGGAGCGGCGATGCTGACCGCTCTTTCCGTGCGCGACGTCGTGCTGATCGAGACGCTGGACCTCGAGTTTGGCGGCGGCCTGGGCGTGCTCACCGGCGAAACGGGTGCGGGCAAATCCATATTGCTGGACGCTCTGGGGCTGGCGCTCGGGTCGCGCGCGGACACATCCCTGGTGCGGGCCGGGCAGGCGCAGGCGGCGGTAACGGCGACGTTCGAGGTCGCGGCCGGTCATCCCGCACGAGCCCTGCTCGCCGACAATGACCTCGAGAGCGAAGCGGACGAGCCGGTGATCGTACGGCGGACAGTGCGCGCCGATGGCGGCAGCCGCGCCTTCGTCAACGATCAGGCGGTGTCGGCGGGGCTGCTGCGCGAACTGGGTGCCGCCCTGGTCGAGATTCACGGCCAGCAGGACGATCGCGGTTTGCTGAATCCGCGCGGCCACCGCGCCTTGCTCGATGTTTTTGCCGGAGCGGACACCCACGCGGTGGCCCAAGCCTGGCGCGGCGTCGAAGCGGCGCAGGCGGCGCTCGACGCCGCGCTGGAAGAAGCCGGAGCGGCGGAGCGGGACCGCGAGTGGCTGGACCATGCCGTGACGGAATTGACCGCGCTCGCGCCGGAACCGGGGGAAGAGGCGGCCTTGGCCGATGAACGGGCGCGGATGCAGGCCGGCGCCCGGATCGCCGAGGATCTGCAGAATGTGACCGCCCTGGTGAGCGGCGCGGAGGCGGGTCTGTCGCAACTCAGGCAAGCGGCGCGGAAGCTCGACCGGGTCGCGGAATCGCATCCTCTACTCACCGACGCGCTCGCGGCGCTGGATCGAGCGATCATCGAAGGATCGCTGGGCGAGGAGAAATTGGAGGCGGCCACGGATGCGCTCGCTTTCTCGCCGGAGCGGCTGGACGAGGCCGAAGCGCGGCTGTTCGACATAAGGGCGATGGCGCGCAAGCATCGCGTGCAGCCGGATGAACTGGCCAGACTGCTGGCCGATCTTCAGACCCGGCAAGGTGCGATCGAGGCAAGCGGGGAGCGGATCGCCGCGCTCGAAGCCGCATTGACGGACGCGCGCGGCAGCTATGATCGCGCCGCCGACGCCCTGTCGGCACAGCGCCGCGAAGCCGCGGCACGGCTCGACAAGGCAGTGGCCGACGAACTTGCCCCGCTGAAGCTCGACGCGGCGCGGCTGCGGACGGCGATAGATGCGACAGAACCCGGCCCGGCTGGCCGCGACCGGGTGGCGTTCGAAGTGTCGACCAATCCGGGCGCGCCGTTCGGGCCGCTGACCAAGATTGCGTCGGGCGGCGAATTGTCGCGCTTCATCCTGGCGCTGAAGGTGGCGCTGGCCGAGGCGGGCGGTGCGACGACGATGATCTTCGACGAGATCGACCGCGGTGTCGGCGGCGCGGTGGCGAGCGCGATCGGCGAGCGGCTGCACCGGCTGGCCGCGGAAAGCCAGGTGCTGGTCGTCACCCATTCGCCGCAGGTCGCGGCACGCGGCAACCAGCATTTCCTGATCGCGAAGAGCAATGACGGCACGATTACCCGCACCGGCGTCGCCGCGCTCGACCCGGCGGACCGGCGCGAGGAGATTGCGCGGATGCTTTCCGGTGCCGCGATCACCGATGAGGCGCGGGCTCAGGCGGGTAAATTGCTGGAAGCGGCTTAAGCCATTGTTTCGCTTTGTATCTGGACAGCAAGAGCACTGGAACATAAATCGAACGAATGGCGCAGCTGGATACCCGCGAAAAGCTGGCGATTCTCGCCGACGCGGCGAAATATGATGCGTCCTGCGCCTCGTCCGGGTCGGTGAAGCGCGACAGTCGCGGCGGCAAGGGCATTGGCTCGACCGAGGGGATGGGCATCTGCCATGCCTATGCGCCGGACGGGCGCTGCATCAGCCTGCTGAAGATCCTGCTGACCAATAGCTGCGTGTTCGACTGCCATTATTGCATCAACCGCAAGAGTTCGAACGTGCGGCGGGCGCGGTTCACGGCGGCGGAAGTCGTCCATCTCACCCTCGCTTTCTACAAGCGCAATTATATCGAGGGCCTGTTCCTTTCCTCGGGCATCATCAGATCGTCCAACTACACGATGGAGCAGATCGTCGAAGTCGCGCGCGCCTTGCGCGAGGATCATGATTTCCGCGGCTACATCCATCTGAAGACGATCCCGGACGCCGATCCCGAGCTGGTCCATCTCGCCGGCCTGTATGCCGACCGCGTGTCGATCAATGTCGAGCTGCCGACCGTCGCCGGGCTGACCAGGCTCGCGCCCGAGAAGAGCGCGGCGCGAATCGAAGGCGCAATGGGCGGCATGAAGGCGGCGATCGTCGACACGAAGGATGCGCGCAAACGCTACAAAAGCGCGCCGAAATTCGCACCGGCGGGGCAATCGACGCAGATGATCGTCGGCGCCGACGCGGCGGACGACAAGGCGGTCATCGGCAAGGCGAGCAGCCTGTATGACCTCTTCAGCCTGCGACGCGTCTATTATTCCGCCTTCTCGCCCATTCCGGACGCCAGCGCGGTGCTGCCGCTGAAACGACCGCCTTTGATGCGTGAGCACCGGCTTTATCAGTCCGACTGGCTGATGCGCTTCTACGGCTTCGCGCCGCAGGAGGTGAGCGAGGCGGCGGGGGCGGATGGGATGCTGCCACTCGACATCGACCCCAAACTCGCCTGGGCGCTGAAATTCCGCGAGCATTTCCCGGTCGATGTGAACCGGGCGCCCCGTGAGGCCTTGCTGCGCGTGCCGGGACTGGGGGTGAAAGCGGTGAACCGCATCCTCACCTCCCGGCGGCTGCGCCGATTGCGGCTCGACGACATTGCCCGGCTGACCGTGTCGATCGCGAAGGTGCGGCCGTTCCTGGTGACCGCCGACTGGCGCCCCACTGCGCTGACCGACCGGGCCGATCTGAGCGCACGGCTGCGACCGAAAACCGAGCAACTGGAATTGTTCGCCGCGTGAGAGTGATTCGCAGGTGAAACGGGTCCGGCTCTGGTCGGTTGTAGCCGCTCCAGAGGGAGATTCACGCCGATGGCCGACGCCAAAATCTATGCCGAACTGAAGGCCGATCACGACCGCCACCGCGAACTGATCGCGCGGATCGAGGATACGTCGCGCAAGGACGAGGAGCGGCAGGAGCTGTTCGACATATTGCGCGTCGAATTGCAGGCCCACGCCGCCGCCGAGGAAGAGGCGCTCTATTCGGTGATGCTCGCCAATCCGGAGCTCCGCGACGAGGCGCGGCATTCGGTTTCCGAGCATAAGGAAATCGACGATTTTCTCGGCGAACTGGTCGAAAAGGATACGAGTTCGCTGTTCTGGATGTCGAAATTCAAATCCATGCGCGAGCGTTACCTCCACCATATCGAGGAGGAGGAGAAGGAGATGTTCCCCGAGGCCGCGAAGGAATTGAGCAAGACCAAGGAAGCGGAGATCGCGAAGGTGTTCGCACGCCGCAAGCCGAAGGAACTGGAGCGGGCGGAAACCGAGATGCCGGGGGATGCGCGGGAATAAGCGGCGCCGACCCGCTTCTATTCCTGTTCGGGATTGCGCGTATCGAAGCGCGCCTCTCCCGGCTCTTCGCCATGCTTTGCAACATGCCGGGCGCCGACCCACGCCATCGCCAGGAAGGCCATGCCGATCAGCGTAACCGGAATTGCCATCAGCCAGTCATCGCGAAACAGCAGCGCGAGATAAGTGCCGAAGATCGCGCCGATGCCGAGCAGGCTCAGGAGCGCCTTGCCGATTTTCATCCTTTGCCTCCCGCGAGCAGATCGAATTCCATGGCATCGTGAGCGCTGAACAGGCGCACTTTGGCGGCCTGTTCGACGGCTAGCCGGCGGAGGCGCCCCAGATTGGCCAAGCGGGCCTTGCGGTCGACTTCCATCAGGCGCTGATAGAACCTCATGCCGGGTGGGCACGAATAATGCTCCCCGCCCACTTCGCCGCGATAGAAATAGGAGTCGCCGGCGTGGAGCAGCCACTTGCCGCCAGCCTCGCGGATCGCGACGCCGCTATGCCCCCAGGTGTGGCCGGGCAGGGGCACGAGCAGAATTTCTGGCGGCAGACCGTCGAGATCGCGCACCGCGTCGAAGCCGAACCAGCGATCGCCGCCGCCAAAGGGGTAGAGCCGCCAGCTCTTCACCTCATTCCATTGTTCGGGCCGGTAGCGGCCCTTGCCCACCAGCAGCCCGCCTTTGCGCTGATCCGCGGCCTCCTTTTCGCGCGACGTGACATGGACAATGGCGTTGGGGAAATCCTCGAGCCCGCCGGCATGATCGCTGTCCAGATGGGTCACGAGGATGTGGCGAACGTCGAGATGGCTGAAGCCGAGCGCCTTGACCTGCGCCAGCGCCGTCTCTGCCGGACGCAGCACCGGCTTCACAACATTGCGGACAAACCCGCTGAGCCGGTGATCATTGGCGATGTCGCGGGTGCCGAAGCCGGTGTCGACCAGCACCAGTCCCGCGTCGCTTTCGATCAGCAGGCAGTGGCAGACCAGATGCGCGTGGAGCGCGTCGCTGCTGCCGTCGAACAGCCGCCCGCCGATCGGGCAGCAGGTGCCGCAATTGAGGTGGTGGATCTTCACCGCAGCCGGTTGTCGGTCTGCCGGTCGACCCGGTCTTGGGTCGCGCGCGAGTAGAGCCAGGCCGCGATCGGCGCGATCACGACGGTCGCGATCACCAGACCCGCTGCAACCGGCGCGAGCGAGCGCCTCGGGGCCTCCGGCTCGTCCACCTCAGAACGCCATCTGGTCGGCCTTGTCGGCCCAGTCGTCATCCTCTGGCGCGCCCGGAAAATAAGGCCGGAAATCACGCGCTTCGTCCAAACAGCGCTTGAACGACGGCCGTTCCATCACGCGCTGCAAATAGGCCCGCAGGCGTCGGTGCTTGTCGAGCGGGGCCAGCTTCGCGGCATAGAAAAGCGGCGGCGCGGCGGCGCAGTCGGCCAGGCTGAACTCGCGCCCCGAGAACCATCCGACATCGAAGAGACGGCTTTCGAGAATGTCGTAGCTGCTGGCGATCAGCGCCCGTGCTTCGGCGACGCCATAGGGATCGCGCTGGCCTTCGGGCCGCAGCCGGTCGGCGACGATCTTCTGCATCGGCGTGTGCAGATAATTGTCGAGCACGCGATCGAAGATGCGGACGCGGCGCGCCTCCTCCGGATCGGTCGGCACCAACCGCACGCCATTGTTGCTGAGACCGTCGACATATTCGCAGATGATCGACGCCTCCGGGATGGTCGCGCCCGTATCGATATCGTGCAGCACCGGGAATTTGGCGTAGGCCCACACCGCCTGGAACATCGCCCGCCCCTGCGGATCGCCGAGATCGACCTTGAACGGCTCGAAATCGACCTCCTTCTCATAAAGCGCCATCAGCGCTTTCTGGCAGTAGGACGAAAAGGGGTGATAATAGAGGATCAGGGTCATGTGCCCTTCTTAGGGGCATAATCACCCCGGCGGGAACCCGGTGTGCGCCCGCGACTTTGATCCGGCGATGGGAAAGTTGGCCGTCATGCATGCCGTCACCCTCGCCACGCCGGACGATTTCGACGACTGGCGGGATGCGGCGCGCACGCTGGCGATGGCGGGCGTGGCGCCGGGCGAGGTGGACTGGCGGGTCGGCGGGGAACCGGGCGATCTGTTCGCTGACGTCGGCGCGCCGCTGCCGGCAGCGGGCGGCGCGGCGTTCAACGTGCCCAAGGGCTTCATCAGCCTCGCCCAGTCGGTAATCTGCCATAGCGACCCGGAGCGCTTCGCCTTGCTCTACGCCTTGCTCTGCCGGTTGCGGGGTGAGCCGAAGGCGCTCGACGACAGCGCCGACCCGCGCATGCGGCGGCTGGAAGGGATGGCGAAGGAGGTCCGCCGTGACATCCACAAGATGCGGGCGTTCGTCCGCTTCCGCGAGGTGGCGGACGCGGACGGCGCCGCGCGCTTCGTCGCCTGGTTCGAGCCGGATCATCATATCGTCCGGACCAATGCCGGCTTCTTCGTCCGTCGTTTCGCCGGAATGCGCTGGTCGATTCTGACTCCGGAGCTGTCGATCCATTGGGACGGCGAGACGTTGAGCGAGAGCCCCGGCGCGAGCCGGGCGGATGCGCCGGAGGGCGATCCGGTCGAGGAGATCTGGAAGACCTATTATTCCAGCATCTTCAATCCCGCGCGGCTGAAGATCGGCGCGATGCTGAAGGAGATGCCGAAGAAGTATTGGAAGAATATGCCGGAGACGGCTTTGGTCGCGCCATTGATCGCGGGCGCGCGAGAGCGCGAGGTGGCGATGGTGGCGGCGTCGGCGCGCCAGCTGGACCGGATCGAGCGCGAGGGGCTGGCGCGCGCCGAGGCGGCGGAAGCGACGATGCAGCCGGGCGGCAATACGCTCGCGGCCTGGGAGAAGCTGCTGGAGGAGGCGAAGGGCTGCACTCGCTGCCCGCTCTACAAACCCGCGACGCAGATGGTGTTCGGCGAAGGCCCGCTCGACGCCACGATCATGTTCGTCGGCGAGCAGCCGGGCGACCAGGAGGATCTGGCCGGGCGGCCGTTCGTCGGCCCGGCGGGGCAATTGTTCGACCGCGCCATGGCCGAGGCGGGGGTCGATCGTGCCCGGACCTACGTCACCAACGCGGTCAAGCATTTCAAGTTCGAGCCGCGCGGCAAGCGCCGGATCCACAGCAAGCCCGATGCCGGCGAGATCGAGGCCTGCCGCTGGTGGCTCGCGCAGGAGCGTGCCTTGGTCGGTCCGCCGCTAACGGTCGCCTTAGGCGCGACCGCCGCACGCAGCCTGTTCGGCAAGACGATAACGATCAGCCGCGTCCGCGGCGAACCAATGGTCTTGCCCGACGATGGCGGCGAGGCATGGGTGACGGTGCACCCGAGCTTCCTGCTGCGGCTCCCGAACGAGGAAGCGAAGCGGAAGGAATATGCGCGCTTCGTGCAGGATTTGGCGCGGATTGGGGAGCGTGCGAAAGCGCTCTCATGAGCCGGATGCAAAAACAGATCGGGCATCGGGAGGCCCAGCAGTCCTCTCTGTCTGTGGGCGACTGTGAGAGGCTTCTTCGTCAGGCTGCCCAGATTCTCGCTCCGCACGGAAAGCCAAGGTTCGAAGACTGGCTCCTCGTGGCCAGCAATCTGGGCCAGGTGCGCAATCACCTTAGGGTACTGCCGCCCGGGTCTGGCATGAATGAGCGCGCGCTGCTGGATCAGGTCGTCGCAACGCTGAAGGAAATTACGGGCGATTTCAGCGACGCCGACTTCCTGCGCGCCACACGCGCCGCGCGACGGAAGGCGCCAGGCCTGTTTCCTACCAATCCTTAAACCCGAACCAGCATCTTGCCGGTGTTCGCCCCAGTGAACAGGCCGAGGAAAGCGTCGGGCATCGCCTCGATTCCGTCGTGGATCGTTTCGCGCGACGTGACTTTGCCGCTCGCCACCAGCGGGCCCATCTCGGCGTAGAATTCGGCCATGCGGCCCATATAGTCCGGGAACAGGAAACCGCGGATCGTGATGCGGGCCGCGATCACGCGAGCCAGATAGCGCAGGCCCATCGGCTCGGCGCTGTTATAGCCTTCGATCAGGCCGCAAATCGCGAAGCGGGCATTGCTGCGCGCGGCCGCCAGAGCAGCGTCGAGATGGTCGCCGCCGACATTGTCGAAATAGACGTCGATGCCCTTGGGTGCGGCCGCGAGCAGGCCCTTCACGATCGAACCGGCCTTGTAATCGATCACCGCGTCGGCGCCGAGTTCCTTCACCCAGGCGCATTTCTCCCCGCCGCCGGCCGAGCCGATGACCGTCATACCCCTGGCCTTGGCGATCTGCACCACCGCCGAGCCGACAGCGCCAGCAGCGGCGGAGACGAACACCGTCTCGCCTTCCTTCGCCTCGGCCGCGTCGAGCAGGCCCCAATAGGCCGTACCGCCGGTCAGGCCGAGATTGCCGAGCCATTGATGGTCGGCGACGCCGAGCGCGGGGAGCTTGTTGAACGCCGCCGCCGGGGCCTGCGCCACGTCGCGCCAGCCGAGCATGTGCTGGACGAGATCGCCCTCGGCATAGCCGTCGGCGCGGCTTTCGATCACGCGGCCGACCGCGCCGCCATCCATCGGCTCGCCAAGCTGGAAAGGCGGGACATAGGACTTCACGTCGTTCATCCGCCCGCGCATGTAGGGATCGACGCTGAGCCATTCGTTGGCAACGCGCACCTCGCCCTCGCCGAGCGGCGGCAGCTCAAGCGTCTTCAGCTCGAAATCGGCGTGCGTCGGCACGCCTTGCGGACGCTGCTTGAGGGTCCAGGCGCGGGTGATGGTCATGCTTCAGCCTCCGGGATCAGTCGCGAAACGCTACGCGTCTTTTCGCTCCACCGGAAGCCCGCAACACGCCATTGCCAGCAGGCCAAGGCATCGCTATCTGGGCGCCTTCGCGCGGGATGGGTCCCACCCTTCCTGGCAAAAGGCGCGGGGCTGTAGCTCAGATGGGAGAGCGCTGCAATCGCACTGCAGAGGTCAGGAGTTCGATCCTCCTCAGCTCCACCAGCCTTCGCTGAAGCTTCGGCTGGCAAGCCGGAATGCGCGCGTGAGGGAGGGCTGCCCGCCAGATGGACACCACCCCGCCACCTCCCGATCCCCTCCGCCTCGCCGCCGCCTGTTGCGCGCCTGATCTGACCCCCGCGCAGGGCGAGACAGTCCGCGCACTGGCCGCCGGGGCCGATTGGGACATTGTGGCCCGCCTTTTCCGGCGGCACCGGATCGAGGGGCTGGCGTGGCGGGCACTGTCGCAGGCAGGCGTCGCGCTGCCGCCCGAACTTGCCGGACCGCTGCAGGCGCGCGCCGACCAGGCCAAGGCGACGAACATGCAGGCAGCGGTGGCGATGGCCCGGCTGCAGCGCCGCTTTGCCGACGCCAATGTGGATCTGCTGTTCATCAAGGGGCTGACGCTCGGCCAGCTCGCCTACGGCAATCCGCTGGTCAAATCGGCATGGGACATCGACATACTGGTCGCGGAGGGCGCCGTAGCCGAAGCCGCCGGATTGCTGGCGGCGGAAGGCTTCACCTGCATCATCCCGGAGCCGCGGGACGGGATGGAAGGGTTGCTGCGCTGGCATGCCACGGCCAAGGAATCGGTCTGGCGCGATGCGGGCGGCCGCGTGATCGAACTGCATGACGGGCTGGCGGACCATCCCCTGCTGATTCCCGGCATCGGCATGGCCAGTCCGCGCCAGGACGTGACGATCGGAGACGGCCTCGTCTTTCCGACGCTCGCGACGACGGAACTTTACGCCTACCTCGCCGTGCATGGCGGCTGGAGCGGCTGGTTCCGGCTGAAATGGCTCGCGGACATGGCGGCCCTCCTGTCCCGCCAGACGCCGGGAGAGGTGGCGCGACTGCACGATGCCGCGGAAACGATGGATGCCGGGCGAGCGAGCACGCTGACCTTGCTTCTGTGTGAGTGGCTGTTTGATCTCACTCTGGATCAGGCCTTTCGCGAACGGCTCGCGAGCGACCGAAAGGCACAGGCCTTGTTCCGGATCGTTACGAGCGCTTTGTCCGGCCGCTTCATGCTCGATGAGCTGGATCAGGGCCGGCTCGGCACCTGGTGGATGCACCGCGTCCAGCTGGGGCTGGGCGACGGCGCGCGCTACAAGGCGATTCAGGCCCGCGAGGAATGGCGCCGGGCGCGGCGGCAGGTCGCGAAAAGGCTGGCGCCGAAAGCCTAATTTCCGCCGAGCGGGGCGCCGAGCGCCTGCATCGGCAGGCCGGCATCCTCCCACGCCTGCAGGCCGCCGCGATACCAATGGAGATTGGTATAGCCCATCGCCGCGGCGCGGAGCGTGGCGTTGTAGGATTCCCAGCAATTCGCGCCGATGCAGTAGAAAATCAGCGCCCGGCCGGTGTCGCCGCCGGTCAGGCTGTCGATCGCCGTCTTGCCGTTCACCTGATGCTCGTCCGTGAAGGTGCCACCGCGGCCAATGGCAGGGACCCAGTGGGCGCCGGTCAGAGTGCGACCGTGAGCGCCATCGAGCACATCGACGAGGAGCGGATTGCCGCTGGCCATCAGCTCGCGCACCTGTTCGGTGGTCACGCGGCGGCCGGCGGGAATGTCGAGCGGGGTGGCGGAGCCGACATTCGACTGCAGGGTCGATTGCGCCGGAACGCGAAAATCGGCGAGTTCGTTGCCATAACCCATGCTGGCATTGGCGGGCGGACGCGTCGGCGCCGCGACATTCGTGGCGGCAGCCGAGCCGCGCATCATCTGGGGTACGAAGATGATGCCCAGCACAAGGACCAGGACGCCGCCCAGCATGGCAGCGATCATGCCGAGACTGGGTCCGCCCCCACGCGGCTGCGAATGGTGTTGCGGTGGGATGGGCTGGGAGGTGTAGGGGCTGCTCCACGCGGGCTGGGGCGGCGGCGCCGCGACTGGCTGCGGCGGCATGGCATGACGCGGGTCGCTGCCGCGCGGAGCGGAGCGCGGACCCAGATCCTGCACATAGACGCTGGGCAAGGGGCCGAGATTGAGCGCGTGGGCGATGGCCCGCACGACATTCTGCGCGACTTCGGCCCGCAGGCCGATTTCCGATTCCATCAGCGCCGCCTGCCGGTCGATGGCAATGCCGGCCAGGCTGCGGTCGCCATCGGCCAACGCCTGCGCCACGCCCAGTTCGACCGCCGAGGCCATCGTCTTGATCTCGCGGCGCAGCTCCGGCTGGTGATCCAGCATCAGCCCGGTCAGCCGGTGCCGGTCCTGCCACAAGGCCGCCCCCTCCTGCTCGGCCAGGCCGCGCAGGTCCGCCGCGATCAGATCATAGGGATTGGCGGGGGTAGCGTTCATCGCGTCACTCGATCTGCCCGCAACCGATGATCTGCCCGCTTTCCGGATCGGCAATGCACATGCCGGCGCCGGACAAGACGACATCGGCATTTCCGGCCTCGCTGGCGAACGCGATCTCGGTCGCACCCGCGCCGACCCCGTCCTGCTGCCATTGCACCTGCGTGCCGCGTGACGGAGTGTTATCGTCAGCCACCTCCAGCATCAGCCGTCCCGTCCCGACGGAGCGCGCGCCAGCACCGTTGCTCGCAAACACCATGGTCTCGCCATCCCAGCCGCCGCGCGGCAGGACAATCATCCCGTCGATCGGACCCGATTGCGCCATTACGCGGAACCCGATGCCGATCCGGCCGTCCGCCAGCGTCTGCAGAGGCAGGCGCACGGTCGGTCCGCCGACCGCGCTGAGCGTCGGTCCGCCGGGCCGGGGGGCATTGCCGGTCTGCGGCGGCGTCACCGGCGGTTGCGGCCCCGGAGGGGTGCGTCCAGGATTTGGCCCGGGCTGCGGGGCATTGCTGGTGGTCGTCGTGCTGCCGCCCCAGTTCCGCCAGACTGTATAGCCGACGGCGGCGGCGATGATGAACGCGGCGACCAGAGCGAAGAACCAGGTCTGCGCGTAGAAGGGCCGCGCGACCGCGCCGCCATACGGATTGACGCCCGGGCCGTAGCCGCCTTGCCCGTAGCCACCCTGGGGTGGCGGATAGTGGGCGGGCTGCGGCGGCGCAAATGGCGGAGGGGCCGCAAAGGGCGGCGGGGGTGCAAAGGGTGGGGGAGACGCGGCGGGTTCGGGCGGAGGATAGGCTCCTTTGTCGAGACTTTGCGGCTGAGGTGTCGATGCCTCCGTGCCGACAGCGACGCTGTCGCCCACCCAGCCGTCGTCGCCGGGCCGGTGCGGCGGGGCAGCACTTTCGGCCGCCCCGACCACTATGCTGTCGCCGGCCCAATCATCCCCGCCCGCGGGAGGCGCGGCAGATGCGTCGGCCGGGCCGATACCCGCGCCGCCGAGGCAGGCGACGGCGAGGCCGGGTTCGACCACACTCAGCGACAACCGCTCCTGACGGGCGATGTCGGCAGCGATCGCGGCACGCTCCGCATCGGCATCGACCGCCCCGGCAATCCGCACCGGCGCACCCATCGCCAAGGCGGCGGCCAGCGCCTGAATCTCGCCATACAGGTCCGGCGCCTGGCTGCTCAGTCGCGAGCGCAGCCCCGCGGCATCGCGCAGGGCGGCGTCACCGCCGGTCTGGCGGGCCTGATTGAGCAGGACGAGAAGGCGATCCTGGACCGACATATTTGCTCCTTCCTACCAGATAATATCGCTGACCGGGCTGGTGTCGACCGGGCGGCTGCGCGCGAGCGCGGCCATCGGATCGTCACTGGCGATCGGCGACGAGGCCAGCTTCACCGGCGCCGTCGTCGCCCAGCGGATGAACTGCGCGAGTTCGGCCGCATTGCTGGCCCGCAGCGGCGGCAAAGCGGGGTTGGCGATGAACTTGTTGAGGATAGCCAAGCCCGCGTCGCTGCCGATCGCGATCGCGATGCGGGTCGCGGCTGCACCTTCGGGGGTAGCCATCAGGGCGCGGATGCCGGCGCCGATATCGTCGGTCGGGTAGCCGTCAGAGGCGAGCACCAGCACGGGAGGCAATTGGCGGGTCGCCGCCGCATCCTCGGCCAGCGTATCGGCGACCATTTCAAGCGCCGCGCCCATCGCGGTGTGGCCTTCGGCATGAAGATCCGGCCAAACCAGTTCCTCGACCGGCACGGCCCCGGCGGTCAGCCAGTGCGGAGCCGAGCCAAAGGCGAGCACGCGCACCCGGACGTCGACCTCCGGATTGTCGCCCGCCGCTTCCTTCAGATCCGGCAGCGCGGTCAGCAGGGCGTAACTCAGGGACGCGATACGATCGCCGCGCATCGAACCCGAACAGTCGAGCATCAGCACGACCTGCAATTGCCGGCGGACCAGAGCCGTCCTGTCGAGATCGAGCGCCATCGTCTCAGCCCCGCGCCACCACGTCGCCGATCACCCCGCCGCCGAAATCGATCCGGACCCCCGGCGCGAGCCGGATATTCTGTTCGCGGTCGATATGCTGGGTCGTGCCGTCACGCAGATAGGCAGTCCATGGCCAGCCGCCGGAATTGCGCAGGCCGAGCACACCCGGCCGGCTTGGATGCGCCACGACATCGCCCCGCATGCCCGCACCGCGGCCGGCCAACGCCGGGATGACGCCGAGATCGACCACCACGCCCGCATCGAGCGCGATCCACTGCCCGGCAATGGCCAGCATTACCGGCTGTTGCGCGGCATCTTCAGGCTCGGGCTGGACGGGCGCCGCAGGCGGAGCCGGCTGCGCGTTGGAGGCATAGCCCGCGAAAGGTTGCTGTGGTTGCCCGCCGAACGGTGCCGGCGGTTGCGCATAGCCGGGAAATGGTACCGGGCTGGGGGCATGACCGGGGAAAGGCGGCGCCGCAGAGGGTGGCGCATAGCCCGCAAAGGGCACTGGCGGTGACGACGCGGCTGACGGAAAAGCCGGCGGCGGCGCAACTGGCGGCACATAGGGCTTTGCCTGCCCCGCCCCGCTGCGGTCGATCACGATCGACCCGTGCGTCTCGGGCGCGTCCGGATGCATGCTCCGGTGCAGCTGCCGCGCCTTCAACAGAGCGGCGGCGCCAAGCAAAGCCGAGAATGCCGCCCAGATATAATGGGGAACGTTCGACGAAGAGAGCGAGCCGAGGCTGTTCCAGATGCCGTGGATGAATGCGGAGGCAAGCCAGCCGATCAGGATGAGCTGCACCGACCGCTTCCGGCGAATGACGGCGAGGCCGATGAAATAGCCGAACAATGCCGCATAGCCCATGTGACCGGCGAGCGAGCGGATGACCCGCGACACGAGCAGGAACAGGCCGGACATGAAGCTGGCGGCCAGGTCACCTGTATCGCTGAAGGTGTTCATCACCGCGTTCGGCACATATTGGGTCGCCGTCTCGATCAGAATGAAACCGCCGCCGGCGAAGATCCCCATCAGCACGCCGTCCAGCGGGCCGCGGATTTCGAACCAGCGCTTGACCGGAGACGGAGGAACCTGCTGGCGCTGGATCGAGATGGCGACGGCAGCGCCGATCAGGATCGGAACCGCCTTGAGCAGTTCCTCCATCAATCCCGCGCCCCAGAACATCGCCCAGAAGGTGGCGAAAAAGCCGGCGTTCGCCCCTAGCTGATCGACATTCGTGCCCGGCACGATCGACCTGAAGACGAAGAAGAATGGCTCGGCGGCATAGGGTATCCACAAGATGAGAGCCGTGAATGCGAACGACCACATGTAAAAGAAGATCGAACGGTTGGGCCGCGCATAGAGATAGGCGACCAGCTGTATCGCCAGAACGAAAAACAGGATCGCCATGAACGCGAATTGCGTGAAATAATCGAGCCTCTGGCTCCTGGTGACGCCGGGTCCCAGGATGGTGGCCGGGACGAAAAGCAGGAAAGCGGAGATCAACGCCGCCGCAACGGCCAGCCAGACAAGCGGGCTGCGCCACAATTTGATCTTCCGGGAGACGAACGGGACCATTTCCGAGAAGCTGGCATCGTCATAATCGCGCGGCACCGGCGGCGCGCCATGCGGGTTGAAGGGCGGCTGACCCTGCGGCGGAAATGGCGGCGGCGCGCCGTGCGGAGGCTGATTGGGGTTCACGATGCCGCTCCTTCCTGTCCGGGCGCGCGATCCCGCGCCATCACCTTGCCGATCAGGCCGCCGCCAAAGTCGATGCTGACCCCGGGTGCGAGCCGGACGTTCTGGCTCTTGTCGATCTGCTGATCGCGGCCGTCGCGAAGATGTGCCGTCCAGGGTGCGTCACCCGCATTGCGCATGCCCAGCACGCCCGGCCGGCGCGGATGCGGCACGATCTCGGCCCGCACGCCCGCGCCGCGATCCGCCAGCGCAGGCTCCGCGCCAAGGTCGATCGACTGGCCGTCGCGCAGCGCGATCGCGACGCCGTCAATCTCGATCAGCAAAGGCGGTTCAGCCACTGTGGGTGGAGGAACCGGAGCAGCGAAGGGAGGGGCTGGCGGGGCATAACCGGGAAATGGCGCAGGCTGCGGTGGATAGCCGCCGAACGCGCCCGGCTGGGGCGGGACGCCGCCATAGGGCATGGGAGCCGGCGCTGGCGGATAGGGCGACCCGCCGCCCCCGCTCCGGTCGATAATGATTGAGCCCATCGTTTCGGGGGCGTCGCCATATTGGCTGGCGTGCAGTTGCCGCCCCTTCAACAGGACCGCGGCGAAGAAGATCGCCGAAATCCCGGCCGGAATGAGCAGGTAATAGGCCTGATTGTCCGTGGTGAGGGACACGCTGAGGCCGTTCCACAGGCCGTGCAGGGCGGCGGCGAAGACCCAGCCGCCGAGAATGAACAGAAAGCTCATGCGCGGGCGCAATACGGCCAGGCCGATAAAGTAGCCGAAGATCGCCGAGTAAGCCATGTGCCCGACCGCACCGCCGATCACGCGCGGAAAATAGAGGAACAGGGCCGCGCCCAGCGCGCCGTCCGGACTGGTTTCCAGCAGCGCATTGTTGAACGTGCGCGGCATGTAGAGACCGGCCGTCTCCAGCACGATGAAGGCGGCACCGGCAAAGGCCCCCATGATCACGCCGTCGAGCGGGCCGCGGACCCGGAAGAAACGCTGAAACGGCCCGACCGCCGCTTCCGGCTTGCGGCTGGCCGCGAGGCCGATGGCGGCGCCGATGAAGATCGGGATCGCCTTGAACACTTCCTCGGTCAGGCCCGCGCCGACGAAGTGCGAGGTGAAGGCCCAGCCGAATGTCAGACCCGGCGAGGGGTCCGCCGGCTGGCCGCCCAGCAGATCGACGAAGACATAGAACAAGCCATCGAGCACGAACGGTATCTGGAACAAATACAGCGTCATCAGCCCGGTGATCAGCGCGAACGCCCACAGATAGGGGAGCAGCGAGCGGCCGGGGCGGGCGTAGAGATAGACGATCAACGCGAGCGCGAAGGTCACGAAGAAGACGATGGAGAAAGCGAGGTTGAGGAAGCCGCGCTGCAGCCCAGCGCCCTGCATCGAGCTGACGAAGACGATCGTCAGCGGCGCGATGATCGCGGCGAGCACGAGCAGCAGGGTCGCCGGACTCTTCACCAGATTGATCTTGGAGGAGCCGACGGGAATGATTTCCGAGAAGCTGGCGGCCGCATGATCGCGTGGCACCGGGGGCATGCCCGGACCTGAGTGCGGCGGATAATGCGGCGGCTGGTTCGGATTCATCGCGCGCTCCCCTGTGGCGGATCGGCTTCACTCATGTTGAGGGCAAGGCAGAGGCTGGCATCGTCGCCGCTGCCATGATGGGAAATGGTCGACAGCCAGCCCGGCAGTTCCGACACGAAAGCCGCCCAATCGTCGCGCGCATGGCTTGCCAGTTGCCGGGCCGCGTCCTGAAAAGCCGCTTCGTCGCGAAAGGATTTGGAGACGCCGTCGGTCGCCAGCAAAACCGCCATCGGCCAATCGCCGTCGCGCCAGAGCGAGGCGGTTTTCACCCGCGTCTCGGCATCGTCCATGCACAGGGAATAGGTCTGCTCGCCAACAAGATCGGCATCCGCCACCATCGGCCGCACGACCCGGCCGTCTGCATAGACGAGCAGCATGTCGCCGTCGCCGATCTGCAGCAAAGTCATTTCGGCATCGTTCGCGGCCATTGCGAGCAGGGTCGCGCCGTAGGGGGCGAGCGTCGCGCCGGGGCGGGTGCCGTTCCGGTCCAGCGGATCGGCGGCCATGTCGGCAAGCACCGCGTCGCGCCAGCCGGCGACGGTCGCGGCCGGCAGGGCGTCCTGACCGGGATCGTCATCATCCATATGCCAGGCGAGGATATCGAGTGCCTGCTCGACCGCCATGCGCGCGCCGCGGTCAGAGCGAAAATGCACGGACGCGCCATGACCGTCCGACACGGCGCCGACAATCCGGCTGCCGCCGCCGTCATGCGGAATCCAGCCGATCGCATCCTGGTTGATGCGGCCTTCGCGCGCATGAAAGTCGCCGAGCACGCTCGCCCCGGCGATCCGCCACGCATGACCCGCATTGCTCATCGAGACTGCTCCGCACCCATGACCAATCCGCTGACCTCGCCAAAATCGAAGCGTGTGCCGGCGAGGACGCGCACGGCACGGCCCGGCTCGACCTTGTGGGCGCTGCCGTCGGGCAGCCGCGCGGACCAGGTGCGGCCGGAGAAATTACGGATGCCGAGCAATTCCGGCCGGTCCGGGTGCTGCTCCAGCACCGCGCCCTCGCCCGGCCCGCCGCCGAATACCGACTGGTCCAGGGCGCGGCCCGGACTCAGCGTCCAGGCCCGGCGGCCGACGAACAATATGGGCGGTTGCGGCAATGCGGCGGCGCAGACGGTACAGGCCGGCTCGAATGTCACCCGCTCACGCCGCGCCTCGACGACATGCTCGAAGCCACAGGCGGTGCAGGCGACATGGGCGTCCATCGCCGCCCGCAAGACCGAACGCCATTCCGTTTCCAGCACGCGGGCGCGCGGGTCGGCCATGCCGGTCGTAAAGGAGCGAGTGAACAGCCGCCGCAGCGGCTCGCCGAGCGAGCGCCAACGCGCTACGATCGCATCGTGCAGGCCAGGAACCGGCCCGTTTGCACCGTTTGCGGGATCGAAGATAAAGAGCGGATCGGTGCCGTAGAGGCGCTTCTCCGCTTCCGCGTCGAGCACCCGCGTTTCGGCCTCGCGGCGGCCGTCGAGCGGGTGCCAGCCGGTGATGACGTAGAAGAAGAGCACCGCCATCGAAAACAGGTCGGTACGGCTGGACGGCAAGGCCTCGCGCCGCACCACTTCGGGCGCCATGAACTTGCGGGTGCCGTAGATGCTCGCCTCGGCGCCATCCACGTCGACATTGTCATTGTCGCAGATCAGCACCTCGCCCGTCGCCGGATCGAGGAAGACGTTGCCGAAATTCACGTCCTGATAGCAGAAGCCGTTGGCGTGCAGTTCGTGGAAGCAGGTCGCGATGTTCAGGCAAACCGCGGCACGCTGGGCCAGCGGCAACTCGACCCGGCGCGGCGGTGCGGAGATGAGCGCGCGGCTGCCGGCATAGCGCGCCGGCCGCAGCGGCATGACATAGCCAAAGCTGGCGCTGCCCGGCACTTCCACGAAGTCCAGCGGCCAGAGGAAAGCCTGGGTCGGCGCGCCGCGCGCAATTGCGCGGGTGAGACGCTGGCGCAAAGTGATGTCGGCCTTGATGCAGGCCGGATGATACCATTTCAGCGCGAGCGGCACGCCGTCGATGACGACCTTGTGGACCTCGCCCTGGCCGCCCGCGCCGATGAACTCCGCGACGATGCCGCGACGATCCCCGGCAGTGACGAAATGCTGGCCCGGCTGCAGCGCGCATGCGGGCGCATTCGCCCGCGATGCCGCCCCCCGCATACCAGCCAACATGCCTTGCCCTCCGCTTATCCAGTGATGGCGGCTACCGGCCGGAAAAGGGGTCAGGCGCGCGCGATTTTTTGTCCTGCCCCCTCCCGGCACCCCCGCGGCAGCCATGCTTGCACCCCTTGTTCCCCGAGTCCATAACCGAGGCGGTCCGCCGTCCGGGGAGGGATTATGGCGCAAGGCGACAAATGGCCCGAACGCATGTTCGAGCGCTATTATGACGATTATCGCGCCGTCGCTCGCGCGGTGCTGGCCCGCGACTCCGCGCGCGAGCGTATCCAGCCGACGGAACTGGCGCACGAGGCAGCGATCCGGCTGTTCAAGCTGGAGAAGATGGACGTTTCCCAGCGGACGCACTTCCTGTCCCTGTCCGCGCGCGTAATGCGACAGGTGCTGGTCGATGAGGTCCGCCGCCATCGCGCGCAGAAAAGGCAGGCGCCAGTGCTCACCGAATGGCCGGGCGCGGAACCGGAAGAGGCGGGAACGTTCGACCTGGAGAATTTCGATCAGGTGCTGAGCCGGCTGCAAGAGGCCGATCCGGAGCGGGCATGGGTGGTGGAGCAGCGCTTTTACGCCGGCCTGACGCTTGAGGAGATTGCCGAGGTTTCCGGGCGTTCGCTCAGTACGGTCAAGCGGCAGTGGCGAGTCGCGCGCGCCTGGCTGCTTGAGGAATTGTCGCATGAATAGGGTATATGCCCGGCGCTGAGGGCGCGACGGAGCGCCGCAAACGAATCATGGATGCGTTCGACGCGGCGCTCGATCAGCCGCCGGAAACGCGCACCGAATGGCTCGAAGGCGCGTTCGCGGACGAGCCCGACATGATCGCGGCGTTGAAAGCGATGATCCGCGCCGACGAAGCGCCGACCATCCTGCCCGACCATGTCGATCCTACTGCCAGCCTGGTCCCGCCCGAACGCGTGGGCGTCTACCGCATGGTCGAGCTGATCGGCGGCGGCGGCATGGGCGAGGTTTGGTTGGCCGAACGCGACGACGGCCTGTTCGATCACCGAGTGGCGATCAAATTGATGCGGCCGTCGCTGTACAGCCCGGAGCTCGAGGATTTCTTCGATCGCGAGCGGCGGCTGCTGGCGCGGATGCGCCACCCCAATATCGCCCGCTTGTTCGATGGCGGTGTCAGCGTGGAAGGCGTGCCCTGGTTCGCGATGGACCTGGTGGAGGGGCCACCGCTCGACGAATGGGCCGATGCAGCCGAAACGAGCGGCTCGGCAAAGCAGGATCTGGAAAAGCGCGCACGGATCGCCTGCAGCATTTGCGACGCGGTGCATCACGCGCACCGCAACCTGATCGTCCATGCCGATCTGAAGCCGCAGAACATCTTAATCGACCCGGCGGGCGAGCCGAAGCTGGTCGATTTCGGCATCGCCGACCTGGTCGCCGCCGCCGACGATCCCGCACTGGCGAAGCGCTATCCCAACACGCCGACATATGCGAGTCCGGAGCGGCTCGACGGTGGCCAGCCGAGCATCGCCGACGATATTTTCGCACTCGGGACCGTGCTGCACGGCCTGCTTTCGGGCCGCTGGATAGAGAAAGGCGAACGCGCCTTGTCAGCGCCGAGCGAGGCGGCGGCCGACCCGGCACGTAGCAATATCCTTCGCGGCGATCTGGACGCCATTGTCGCACGCGCCCGCGCCGCCGATCCGGGCGAGCGCTACGCATCGGCCGACGCCATGGCCAACGACCTGAAGGCCTGGCTCGAGAAGAGGCCGGTCGAGGCGCGGCAAGGCGGCTGGCGCTATCATGCCGACCGTTTCGTGCGGCGGCATAAATGGCTCGCAGCGAGCGTCGCGGTCGCCCTGATCGCGGTGGTCGCGACCACGATCACGATCTCCGTCCTTTACTGGCGCGCCGAGCGCGCGCTGGCGGCGGCGGAGGAAAGGTTCGAGGAAGTGCGCGGCATGGCGCGCTACATGGTCGTCGATCTCTATGACGAGCTCGAACCGCTGGCCGGGGCGGGCGACATGCGGGCGCGGGTGGCGGATGTGGCCAGTTCCTATCTCGAGCGGCTGTCGGGTCTGGCCAGCGGGGACGTGGATCTGCGGAAGGAACTGGCGGTCGGCTACGGCCGGGTCGGGCGCGCTTACGGGCTGACCGCGACCAACGGCACGCGGGGATTCGAGCAAGGCGAGCAGGCCCTGCAGCGCGCGGAGGAACTGCTCGCGCCCATGGTCGAGGCACATCCCGAGCGGCACGATCTGAAGGTCGAACTGTCGCGCATTCTGTCCTGGCGCTCGTCGATCGCGGCCTATGCCCGCAGCGATGTTCCGGAGGCGCACCGGCTGCTCGACCGCGCCCTGGCGCTCAGCGACGCGGCGCTCGCCGAAGTCCCGGGCGATGCCGACGCGGCCTATGGACGCTGGCAGACGATGCTCGGCCGGCTCGACGTGCTGGTCTTCGAAAATCGCGGCGCCGAGGCGGTGGCGCTGGCCGAGGACCAGCAGCGCCGCGCGGCGAGCCTGCCGGTGACGGAACGCTATGCCGCGATGCGGCCGCTGATGGAGGCTGGGGTCGAGAATGCCTGGGGCGACGGACTCTATTATCTCGGCCGGCCGCGCGACAGCCTGCCGCACTATCAACAGGCCTACCGCATTCTCGAAGGCGCGCGCGAGCGCCGCCAGGCGGACGTGCGGGTGCGGACCCGGATGATCCTCTACGCTTACGCGGTCTCAACGGTTTACCAGGATTTGGGCGAACGCGGCCCGGCGCTCGAATGGGCGCGGCTGGCGGTGGAGGATGCGCGCATCCTTGCCCAATTCGAGACCAGCCCGGCGGTCGATCAAGCCATGTCGCTGGCGAGCCTGCAATATGCCACCCTGCTGGTCGAGACCGGTCAGGCGGAACAGGGTGTCGCGGAGGCACGAAGCGCGGTGGAGCGGCGGCGCCAGACCGCCGCGGCCGACCCAAATAGCGACGATGCCCGTTCGGGCTATCTGTTCGCGCTGAAGCCCTACATGCAGGTGCTGGAGCTGGCGCGGCGGCGGGACGAAGCCTGTGCCGTGGCGCGCGAGGCGGATCGCGGCTGGACCGACCTCTATCGCGGCCGTGACATGCCGACGGGGCAGGCGCGCGACGCTCGCATCATGGCGGAAGCGGTCGCGCGCTGCGGCGGCAGCTGAGCGCGGATCAATCGTCGGCGGTTTCGCCCGCTTCTTCTTCGGCATGCTCCGCTTGTGCCGTCACGGCCTCGGCCGGTGCGTCGGCCTCGGTGGCGACTACCCCGTCATCCTCGGCGGACACTGCCTCCAGCGTGGGTATCGTCTCCTGGCTCGCGATCCCGGCCTCGATCGCCGCCTGCGCGCTGAGCGCGGCGGCGCTGATCGACGCGGTCGCATCGCGAAGCGTTTCGCCAACGCTCCCGATCGCTTCGGCGACCGGCGCCTGCGGCTCACTCTCCGCATCCTCGACGAGTTGCCCCGCTTCCTCCGCGGCTTTCCCGAAACTGTCCTGGAGCTGACCCGACAGGTCATCAAGCAGACCGCCGAGATTCGCAATTTGTCCCGATGCGTTCAACGCCTCGAGACTTTGGCGCAGTTCTGCCATCGACTCGGTGCTGAGCTCACCGATCCGATCGCCGAGATTGTGCTGCTCCAGGACCTGCTGAAGCACTTTGCCGATTCCGAACATCACCTGCGTCTCCCGTTGCCGGCAAAACCTGCCGGTTCATCTGCTAAGGCGTGATCGAGCGCCGATCAGGGTCAATCGTCGTCATCGTCGCTATCGGTTTCCTGTTCGGGGACGCTTTCGCTCTGCGCCGCGAGGACCTCTTCGTCATTCACGCCCACCGCGTCCTCACGCGCGGGCGCATCGTCGGCTGCCAGTTCCGCGACGGCGGTCAGCGCCAGAGCGCCGGTGACCGCCGCGACCAGATCCAGGCCATCGTCTCGCCGCCCTTGCACCGGTGCGTCGCGGCGGGGCTGATCGGTGAAGGAGGCGGGCATGCGATGTTTCGCGCGGCTCCAGTCGGCCTCCCCTTTGGTTCGGCCCGGCGAGCCGGCGGGAGATCGAATCTGCGACATGCCTCATTCCTTCCCATATGCTTCTAAAGGGAAAGGCGGCGAGAACCGCCAAAACGGGCCAAAAACGGGGCGCTCCGATTTTTTGGCGGGACTCTGACCCGTTTGTTCGGCAGTCTTCGCCTTCGGCAGTGAAAGGCAGCGCGCCATCGCGTCAGGGGTTTGGCGGCGGCGGAGCTGGAGGAGGGCTTTCCCATGGCGACCAATCCCAATCAGGGCGCTTGTCTGAAATGCGGTACCGCGCTCGTTCCAGGCGCCGGCTTTTGCGGCAGCTGCGGCACGCCGGTCGGCAGCGCTGGCGCACCGCCCATGCCACCGCCCATGCCGCCCCGCCCACTCGCCCATGGCGGCCGGCAGATCGTCCTGCCGACCGATCAGGGCCACGCCATGCAGACCGCGATGGGGGTGCTGCCGCAGGTCGGCGGCGAAGTCACCAACCAGGGACCGACCCAGATCGCCTTCCGCCTCGGCAATTTCCTGAACGGCCGGTCGGCCGGGACGATCGACGCCTTCCAGGAAGGGCCGGGCCGCACCGTGCTGAACGTCTCGTTGAAGGCGGATTACAGCAGCATGGTGCCGGGCATGATCGGCCTGCTGGCGGTGAGCATCATCGGCTTCGTGCTGATGGCGAAATCCGGCATGGAGAATAGCGGCATCGACCCGATTACCGGGCAGGTCCGCTACGGCGTAGGGATATTCATCCAATGGTGGATGGTACCTTTGTTCGTCGGCCTGATCGGCGGCCTGTTCGCCTGGCTGCTGAGCGGCCCGATCCTCGAAAAGAGGCGCGCGGGCTTGATGCAGGCGCTGCAGATGCAGGCCGGCGGCGGCCAGCCCATGCCGGGCTTCGCGCCGCAGCCGGGCTTCCCCGGCGCCTTTCCGGCGGCCCCCGCCCAGCCCGCACCGGTTCAGGCGACGCCGATCGAACAGCTCAAGAAGCTTGCCGAGCTGCGTGACAGCGGCGCCATTTCGCCGGCCGATTTCGAAACGGCCAAGGCCGCCATCATGCAGAAGATGGTCTGAGCGATGAACGCGACCATCTCCCCGACGCCGCATTCCGTCGTCGACACCCGGCTCGACGGACCTGCCGCACTGATGCTGGCCGAGCAGGTGCTCGCCACGCCCCGGGGGCTGGTCTCGGCCTTCAAGGTGCAGAAGGTGACGCACGAAGTTACCGGCCGTCACCCCACCGGCTTCAGCTACCGCAACTACATCGCCAGCCCGGTGATGCGGCTCAGAATGAATGACGGCTATGTCGTCGCGCAGGACAATGGCCAGGGCGGCACGCGTGTCGCCTTCCACGAAGGCAAACGCTGGCAGAAGATTTTCGGAATCATGGTCGTGGCCGCGGTGGCACTGTTCGTCGCCTTCCTCTTCCTGGCCGACCATCTCGTCTACCAGTCGCAATCCGCCCAGCCCTATACGCCCGGCCAGGCCTATCGGAACGCGCAGGACAACACGTCCACCCTTATCATATTCATCGCGATCGGTGTCGTCGCCTTCGGCATGATGGCCTGGCAGGGCTGGGAACAATTCACTTTGCCCAAGAAGCTGGCGCAGCAATTCGCCGCTTATGCCAATGGCGGCGGACAGCCGGGGCTTGCGCAACCGCAGGCCGCCTTCCCGCCACAGCCGCAGCCGAACGCATGGCCGCAGCCGCCTTCAGCCGCCGCCCCGCCTCCCATGGCGCCGCCAATGGCGGCTCCCGCAACTGCCGCACCGGCGGGCATCGCCGACCGCCTCCGCCAGCTGGCGGAACTACGCGATGCCGGGGCGATCACGCCGGACATGTTTGAACGCAGCAAAGCAGCCATTCTTTCGGAGGTTTCGTGAAATGAACGCAGCCATTCCCCCCATGCCGCACGCCACGGTCGATGTCCGGCTGGACGCGCCACAGGCGCTGATGCTGGCCGAGGAAGCGATCGGCCGTCAGATTCCGCTGATGTCGAGCGGCAACTTCTCGAAAATCTACGGGGAAGTCACCGGACGGCATCCGACCGGCTTCACTTACAAAACGTCGACCGGGCCAGCCCTGAAAATGAAGATGAACGAAGGCTATGTCGTCGCGCAGGACAATGGCCAGGGTGGAACGCGGATCAGCTTCCACGAAAGCAAGCGCTCGACGATGCTGTTCGGCATCATCCTCGGCGGCATCGTGCTGTTCGAAATCCTGTTCTACTTTCTGGCCGTTCACCAGAGCACGCCGGCGGTGACCATGGGCTATGGCGGCATGGGATATCAGGTACAGCCAGCCTCGTCGGGATTTCCGCTGTGGCTGTTCCTTCTGTTCGCGGTGCTGGCGATCGGGATCACCGCTTTCCAGATGTACGAGGTCGTGACCGCGCCGCAGAAGGTGGTTCAGTATTTCTCCATGCGGGCCAATGGCGGCATGCCGGCGGCGCAACCCGGCTTTCCCGGCCAGGCCGGCGGCTTTCCGCCTCAGCCGGGCGGATTTCCGCCTCAGCCCCAGCCTGGCGGCTTTCCGCCAGCGCAGCCCGCAGGTTTTCCGCCGCAACCCCAGGCGGGAGGCTTCCCGCCCCAGCCGGCGCCGGCACCCGCCCCTGCGGCTCCGCCTGAACCCGCGCCGCCGCCAGCCGAACCCACCGCCGAAGACAAATTGCGCCAGCTGGCCGAGCTTCGCGATGCCGGCGTGATCACCGCGGCCGATTATGACCAGGCGGCCGCCGCCATCCAGGCGAAGGGCTGAGCCGAAGGCCCGCCATGACCACCACCGGCGCCATCACCTATTGCGGCCGTTGCCAGGAGGTATTGCTGGCCGATCAGCCCTTCTGCACGCGCTGCGGCACGGCGACGGCGGCGGGCGTGGCGGCGATGCCGCATACGGGCGACTGGAATTGCGTCACCTGTGGCGGCAATGGCGTGAAGCTGACGCCCAAGCAGAATGTCTGTCCGACCTGCCGCTGGCTGCGCCCGCTCGCGCCCGATTATTATATGCCGATCGAGGCGTTCCAATGGGCCTTCGATCAGCAGGCGATGGATACGTTGCGCAGTATCGGACCGCTGACGGCGGCCGCCAATGCCCTGTCCGGGCGGGTGAGCCGGCCCTGGCTGGAGGCGTCGGTCAACGGCGTGCGGCTCGGGCCGGATCAGCTGCCCGAAATCTTCTTCGCCGCCGTCCATTCCGCCCGCGTCCTGGCGCTGCCGCGCATGCCGGAAATCTACGTCTCCGGCGAGCAGATGTGGGATTGCATGACGCTGGGCGGCGACAATGAGGCCTTCATCGTCGTCGGCAGCGTGCTGACCGCGCTGAAAGGACCGGACCTCGCCTTCCTGCTGGGCCGGCAGATGGGCCATGTCGCGGCGGGCCATGCGCTGTGGAAATCGGTGATGCAGTTCATCTCCGGCCGGGCGCAGAACCGCACGATCATGGGCCAGGGTGTGCTGCAGTTCCTGAATCCCGCCAAGATCCTGGAAAGCGCGATCGATGCGCCGCTGATGGCCTGGGCGCGGCATGCGGAGATTACCGCCGATCGCGCCGGGGCGCTGACGGTCGGCAACAAGGCCGTGGTCCGCCGGGTGCTCGGCCAATGGTCGCTGAAAAGCTTCCCGCTTTACAACCGGCTCAACCAGGCGGCGCTGGAGCGCGACGTGGCGATGAGCGACGACAGCCAGATTGCGCTGAGCGAATGGACGATGTCGTCGACACCCTATCTGGCCCGCCGCCTGCGGCTGATCGACGAATATTTCGAAACGGAGACGCTGAAGGGCTGGCGCGCGATTATCGAGCATTGGACCCGTCCGCCGCCGCCGCCCAAGCCGGTCCACGATCCGAACGTCATCCGTCTGAACTGCGTCGCCTGCGGCAATCCGATGCGGCTGCAGAAGAAGGACATGGCCGGCAAGGAGAAAGCCAAGGTCAAATGTCCGAACGACAAATGCGGGAAGATGATGGAGATCGCGCCCCGGCCGCCGGACAAGGCGGAGGTGAAGCGCATCATCAAGCCGCCGCCGCCGGGCCTCAGGATCAGCTGCCCCGCCTGCAAGGGATCGATGGTGGTGCCGGCGGCGGCGACAGCCGGGAAGGCGGAGGTCAACGTCCGCTGCCCGACCGAAGCGTGCAGGAAGGTGCTGACCGTCAAGCTGCCCGAACCCGGTGCGCCGGCTCTGGCCAAGGAAGGCGAAGCACCGCCGCCGCAACCGAAACGCAAGGCTCCCCGACCTGAGGAGACGGCAGAATGAGCATGGACAAGCAAGTCGAACTGGCCGGGCCGAACGCCCGCGCCGACGTGGAAGGCGTGGATGCGACCGATCCGGTCCCGGCGACGGGCGAGCGTGCGGATCACGATGCCGGCGACGACCAGGTTCAGGCCGCGCAGCCGGCGCTGAGCAATGCCCAGCATGCCGCGGCGCAGACTGCGGCCGCCCATGCTCAGGTCGCCGCCGCCCAGCAGGCCGCGACCACCACCTATGACGCCGCCAGCGACGAGAGCGACAGGGAGGCCGAGCGGCTCGAGCAGATCGAAGCCGAGGCTGAAGCCAAGCGGGCCGAAGAGAAAGCCGAGGAGGAGCGTTCCGAAGCCGAGAAGCTCGCCGACGAACTGCGCCAGCGCGAGGAGCAGGAGCAGGCCGAACGCGAGGAAGCCGAACAGGCGGAAGCGGAAGCGCAGGCGGCCGCCGAAGCCGGCGGCGAAACCGACGACGACGATTCTTGAGAGAAAAACGAGTCCCTTTTGACCCGTTGCGGGCCGCCGTGCCGCCTACTGGTGTGAAAGCGACTGACAGACTCTTGAAGGAGACGGGACATGGCGACTTTGCCGAATGATCTTCAGAACGAACTGCCGGATGGCGAGCTTCCGGACGGCGTCTCGGTGCGCATGGCGTCGCTGACCGAAGAGGGCCAGCAGCAGGTGATCGACGCTCTGTACGAAGCGCAGGGCGAGGGCGCCCTGACCGAGGACGCCATCAACGAAGCGGTCGGCAATGCCGAGACCGCAGACGAAGCGCGCGAAAATGTCGAGCAGGCCCGCGAAAACCAGGCCGAAGCCGCCGATGCGGGCGATTACGACAAGGCCCAGGAATATGCCAACACGGCCGAATATGAGCTGCGCGAGATCGACGATCTGGGCGGCACCGAGGCCGAAACGGAAGTGATCGAGGCACAGCAGGACCAGGTCGAACTGGCCGAAGCCGAGGATCATGCCGAATATGCGCAGGAAAATGCCGATTTCGCGACGAGCGATCGCGGCACCGAGGGCCAGCGCGAGGCGGCTGCCGAAACCGCCAACGAGTATGCGGAAAGCTCGAATGAACTCGGCAACCGCGCCGATGCCGGCGGCGAATATGGCGATCACAGCTACAGCGCGAGCGCCAATGACGACGCCGCCGCCCAGGATACGGCCGACACGGACGGCGACGGCTAAGCACCGGGTTCCGAGGGGGAGCAGCGCCCGTCCCGGACCGTCCGGGGCGGGCGTTTGTTATGAGGCGAGCCTGGCCGCCACCTCCGCCACCTGCCCGCGAATATCGGGTACGGCGACGATCTCCCACAGCAGGCCGCGGGTGATCGGACCGACAGCGTAGAGGCGCGGATCGGGTTCACCCGTCGCGTTGCGAACGCGCATCTCATCATCGACGTCGATGCCGAGTCCGATCGGCCCCGGCCGGATCGCGCCGCGCTCGAACAGAGCCTTCAGCAAAGGCTCCGGCGAGCGGGGCAGATCGGCTTCCGGGCCGGTGCAATTGATGATCCGTGCGACCTCGATCCGTTCGACCTGATCGCCGCCGCGCGCCCGCCAGGTCACGGCGGCGCACGCGCCCTGCGCCTCGACCGAGGCGATCTTGCCGGCCTCGACGCGCAACTGGCCGCGATCGATCATCGCCTGGATCCGCGTCGAAACGCGCTGGGCGATGCGGTGGCGGTGGATATCCCACCAGGGGCGCAGGTGGCGCAGGAAACGGCGGCGCTCGGCATCGCTGGCGCTTTTCCACAGCGTCTGCGTGAACGGTCGCAGCTGATCGACGGCATGACGCCAGCCAATCTCTTCGCCCCGTGCACGGATATCGCGCAGCAGGCTCGATGCTCTCGTTCCGGGCGCGTCCAGCCGCTTCTCCGGGTGGCCACCATCGGCATGCGCCTGCGGGATCAGCCCGCGCCGCGACAAAGCCAGGATCGGGCCTTTGAAACCGCGCTCCTCCAGCAGCGCGACGACATCGACCATGGTCAGACCTGTACCGATCACCAGTACATTGTCGTCGTCGCTCAAACCCGCCGCAACATCCCCCGCCCAAGGGTCGGCGACCCACAGGCCAGGCGGAAGGGCGGCAAGCTGGCGCCCCGGCGGAGGCGGCGGCAGATTGCCGATCGCCAATACTGCCGCATCGGCCTCGACCGCTCCGCCATCGGCAAGCACGACCGTCACGCCGCCACCATGCCCGACCAGATCGACCGCGTTGTCGCGCACCCGCTCCAGCCGGCCGGGTCCCTCGGCCTCGGCGGCGGCAAGCTGCTCTTCGACATAGGCCCCGAAATCGCGACGGGCGGCGAATGAGGCCGCATCGCCCCGCTCCCCCAGCCATTCGGCGAAATGGCCGGGCCGATTCGGCCAGGCGCTCATGTTGCCGGCGCGAACATTGAGCAGATGGATGGGGTCGGCCGCGCCGAAGGCCAGACCCCGTCCGGCCGCGCCCGCCCGCTCGATCAGCGTCACCCGTTTCGTCCCGGCGCGCAGCAGCTGCACGGCCATCATCGTGCCGGAAAAGCCCCCTCCGACAATTGCGACATGATCGGCCAAATTTCTACTCCCTGTCCCTGCGCTCGCGGATCGGGTAACGTGTCCGGACACAGGATCAAGGGAAGGTACGGCACAATGGCCGGAGCGGGACGGCAACATCTCGAAGAAGCGGACATGGCCTATGGCGCGCACATGAAGCGGGCATGGCGAATCGGCGGCGCTTTGCTGGTCGCGGGCGGGGCGTGCATCGTCCACGGCCTGCTGCCCGGCCTGTTCACCGACAAGGCGACCCGCACGATCGTGCGGCTGAACGACGAATTGAAGGCGCATGCGCCCGCCGACGGCAAGGCTCCGGCGCTGATCGAGTTCGAAATCTGAGCCGCTGACCTTTCGCCTCCGGCCCGCGGGCATTAGCTGCAGGGCATGGAGGATCTTCCCCCACCGATTCCCGCCGCGACTTTGGTGCTGATGCGGCCGGCTGACAGCGGCCCGCCCGAATTGCTGATGATGGAGCGGCCCGGCCACATGGCCTTCGCCGCCGGGGCCCTGGTGTTCCCGGGCGGCCGGATCGAGGCGCAGGACCATGATGCCGCAACCTCCGAAGATTCCGCCGCGCGGATCGCCGCGATCCGCGAGACGCTGGAGGAAACCGGCATCGCCGCCGCCGTCCGTGGCGGAGACCATGAAGGGATTTTGCGCGTACGCGAGGGGCTGCTGGCAGGAAAGCCGTTCGCCGGCCTGCTCTCCGCCGAAGGACTTGGCCTCGACCTCGACACCCTGATCCCCTTTGCACGCTGGTGCCCCAATTTCCGCGAAACGCGCCGGTTCGACGCGCTTTTCTATCTGGCCGAAGCGCCCGTCGATGCAGCGGAACCTGTTGCCCAGCCCGGCGAGGCGACGCGGGTTTTCTGGGCGAGCGCGGCGGCGATTCTCGCGGAACTCGATGCCGGCGAGGCGCACGCCATCTTTCCGACCCGGCGCAATCTCGAACGCCTGGCCCGCTTCGCCAGCTTCGCTGAGGCGCGGGCCGACGCACTGCGCCATCCTGTACAGACGATCACACCATGGCTGGAACAGCGAGAAGGCGCCAAGTGGCTCTGCATCCCGGACGGTCTTGGCTATCCAATCACCGCCGAATTGCTGGAGACCGCGCGGCGGCGTTAGGCGGTGGCCATCGCCCGGCGCCGCGCGGCAACCGCCTGGACCTTGGGATCGCGCAGATGCGGACCTTCCGCCACGGCCAGGTGATACGTGTCGATCACCCGATCGAGGATGGTCGACCAGCGATAGGCCTTGCTCGCCTCGACGCCCGCCTTCGCGAATGAACGCAGGCGCGCCGGATCATCCATCAGCGCCTCGACCGCGTCGGCATAAGCGGCGGCATCGCGGGGCGGCACGAGGAGACCGGTCATGCCGTCGCCGATCAGCGATCGCGCGGCAGGCGCCTCGGCGCTGATCAGGGCAATGCCGGAGGCCATCGCCT
This sequence comes from Sphingomonadales bacterium UBA2369, assembly GCA_002344055.1. Lineage (GTDB taxonomy): Bacteria > Pseudomonadota > Alphaproteobacteria > Sphingomonadales > Sphingomonadaceae > Allosphingosinicella. The sequence continues at coordinate 665,579 of DDTH01000006.1, read as the reverse complement.
CCAGATTTACGTTGCCGAACGCCTCGGTAGTGCTGGGATTGATCAGGATATCGGCACTGGCGACAGCGCGCGCCAAAGCGGCACCCTCGACGTGGCCAGTGAACACTGCCTCGCCGATCCGCCCAGCCAGATCATCGCCCGCCGGACCCGCACCAACGACCAACGGCCGCACCTTGCGCCCGCGAGCGCGCAACGCCTTCACCACATCCTCGAACACGTCGAGGCCCTTTTCCTTCACCAACCGGCCGAAGAAGAGCAGGACAACCTCATCATCGGCATAGCCATGCGCGCGACGCCAGGCCATGTCGCGCCTAGCCGGGTTCCAGAGATTGTGATCGACGCCACGGCTCCAGATGTGGATGTGATCGCCCAGACCGGTGCTTTTCCGCAGATCCTGCGCCAGCAATTCGTTCGGCGCGAGCACGAAGTCGCAGCGACCGTAGAAGCGGTCGAGATAGCGCTCGCCCATCGGCCGGAGGAAATCGAGGCCGTAATAGGTGAGATAGGTCTGGAACAAGGTGTGCAGGCTGGCGACGACCGGCACGCCGAGTTCGGCCGCGAAGGTCTGCGCCTTGCGGCCCAGAATGTCCGGCGCGGAAATGTGCATGACGTTCGGCGAAAAGTCGCGAATGTCGTCCTTGACGCGCTTCGACAGCCCGGTGGCCAGGCGATATTCCTTGCGCGTCGGGATCGCCACGGAACGGACCGATACAAGGTCGCCGGCCGGCTCAAAGCCCGGATTGGGGATGGTCGGCGAATAGACGCGCACCTCGGCACCATGATCGAGCAGATAGCGGACGAGCCGGTTCAGCGCCTTGTTCGCGCCATCCCGTACCATGTTGTAATTGCCCGAGAAGAGCGCGATGCGCAGCCCCGCGGCCTTGCCGCCGAGCGGCGCTGCCCCCTCGGTCTCGATCCTGCTCATGTCCACTTCGCGTCCGATCGCCCGCAACTCAAGTCGCGCCGCCTATGCCGAAGCGGCGTGTCGAAAAGATGGCGCGCTGTGGGGCGCAATCAAGGCTGTCAGCGCGGGGCGATGCGGGTGACGATCTCGACCGCGCCGTCAATGTCGCGGCGTTCTTCGGTGAGCGCATAGCCGCGCAGCAGCGCCATGTCCTGCGGGTGATAACTGTCGGCGCTGGCGACATGACGCTTCGAGGCGCGTGGTGCGCGCAGCAGGACGTCGTCGTCGCGCATCCCTTCGATCCGGTCGCTAATCTCCAGGCCCGGACCGTCGCGGCGGATGCGGCGAGTGAAGGCCGGCTCCGCCTTGCCGCCGCGCTTGAAGATCAGCACGCGCTTCAGGATCGCGATCAGGCGGCGGCCGAGCACGAAGCTCAAGACACGCAGCACGATATGCTTGAACGGCGTCGAGAGCTTCTCGCTGTGGGAGAAGAAGCGGCCTTCCACCGTCACGGCGCCCTCTTCGGAGCGGAACGTCCAGTCCGGGCTCCACCAATGGGTGACAAACTGGGTCTTCCCGCGCGCAATGATCCAGCCGAAGTCGCTCGCCTCGGCATTTTCTCCGGTTAGGGTGACGATGCCGCCCTTGCGGGCCGAGACGATCAGGCCGGGTTCCAGATAATGACCGCAACCGTCGAGCAGGCGCGGCTCCGGCCTCTGAGCCTCGTCCGCGAGACGCCCGCCGGGGCCGAGCAGCGCCATGGCGCGGAGCACGGAATGGCCGATATAGTGGCAGATGTAGCGATCGTCGGTCGCGGCATAGGTGTGATCGTCGCCATCGGCCTTCGCAAAAGCCCAGATCGCGACCGCTGCCGCATCGCGGCGCTCGGCCTCCTCACCTTCCAGCGCCGACCGGACGATGCCGTAGGGGACGAGATAATCGGTGTTGCGGCTGTTGTGCAGGCCGATCCCGTTCGGCGCGGCGGCGGGATATTCGGCCATATAGGACAAAGCACTGGCGATGCTGGCGCGGTACTCGGAATCGCCAGTGGCGTCATACAGGTCCCACAGGCAATCGATCGTCACCGCGAGATAGCCGACGTCCGGACCGTCATATTCCCAATACCAGCCTTCTGCGTGCTGGAGCGCCAGCGTCTTGGCCTTCTGCGCAGCGAAGGCGGCCGCGTCGGCCTCGTCCGGCAGCACCTTGTCCACCCAGGCCAGAGCGGCGAGGCCGGCGACCTGCTGATTGGCCGCCTTGTCCTCGAAACGGGTGCGCAGCTGGCGGGCGGCGATTCGGAGTCCGGCGCGGACATCCTCGACCGGCACCACGCCTTCGTCGACCAGCTTCGCCACCGCCAGAGTCGCGAAGGCGAGGGGCGGATAACCCTGCTCCCAAGGATAATATTCCTCGAAGGCGTAATGCTTCTGCGCACGGACATTCCAGAAGCGCGCGCTCGCTGCGGCGACGGCATCGAGCGCTTCGCGTTCGGCGCTCCACTCCGGCAGCTTCGCCGCCTGATGCAGCGCGTAGCCGGCCTGCTGCAGGATGATCGAGGAGAAGTCCCGGATCTTGTAGTGCCACCAGTTCCGGTCCGCGCAGCCGTAGAGCGGCGAGGTGGGGTCGCGGCAGATCTGTGTCAGGATGCGCGGCAGCCAGCGCCGCGCGACGACCAGCAGCGGTGCGTGAAGGTCGACGCTCACTTGTCGTCCACGATCATGCGGAATTCGGCGAGGCCCTTTCGCTTGGTCGGCTTGCTCGCATTCTTCCAGCTGAGGCGGAGCTTGTTGAACACCGGGCCGATCCATTTTTCCGGGATCATGCGCAGCACGAAGCGCGCCGGCCAGGTGCTGCCGATCGTGAACAAAGTTGAGACGACGAGTTCGGCGATCTTGCGCGACACCGGAATCTTCTCGGGCCGCATGCCGTAACGCGGCGCGGCGAGCAGCATCTGCCGTCGCCAATTGTTGCGGATGTAGCCGCCGCGTTTCTTGAAATCTATCATGTGGCCGTGCATTTCGGTGGCCTTGAGGTCGTCCTCGCGCTCCAGCTTGAGGAGTCCGGCCGCGACCATTTCCTCGACCAGAGCCTCCATCTTCGCGGTGCGTGTCACCACCACCGAATGGCCTCCGCCTTCCGCCTCGAAGACAGGGCTCCAGGCGTCGCCGACGCTGAGGTCACAGAATTCGTTGGCGAAATCCATGCTCTGCAGGCTGGCGCGAGTGACGAAGAAGGGGATAAGGAAATTGTAATAGACCTTCTTCGAGCGAAGCACCTTGCCGCTCGCGGTCTTGATCTCGAGATAGCCCGGCCAGTCGCCCGCGCGCCATTCCAGGCTGGTAACGGCGTCATCCTTTTTGACGCCATGGGAGCGCACGAAGGTGTCGATCGCCGATGGATAGAGGGCGGTGCCGGTATAAGGTCCCAGCACCCATTCGATCTGCCGGGCGCGGGCGTCGCCCGAATGCTGCAGCCGGCGGAGCGCCGCCGCCTGTTCTGGCACCAAAGTGATCGCATAGCGCTTGCCGGGTTCGAGCCGCGACAGAATGTCGAGCATCGACACCGGGATATAGACCGATTGCGCGGCCGCCTGGATCTCCTCGGCCGAGGTCGCGATCACCGCGCTGGCCTCGAGCGGCGCGGGTACGCCCTGCTTCGCCACAATCGCCGCGTCGATCCGGCCGGTAGCGAGCAGGTATTGAAGGACTGCCGTCGTGACGCCGCCCGAAGCGCCCTTCGCCCGGACGCCCTCGTCGCCGGCAAAACCCGTCCGGGTCGCGACGATGTGACCCACCAGCCAGGAGTCCGGCATCCGGCCATAATGGTCGAGATAGAGCTTGGGATAATCGACGCCCTTGCCCGGGCAGGCTTCCCAGGCGAGTTCGGGCAGGTTCGCGCCCGGCGCGAAGACCGGCTTCGGGCCGCTGCTGGTCCGGTCCATCACCGAACCGCCACTTGCATCGAGCGCCACGCAGGCGCCGCAGCCCACGCAAATGCCGCGCCGGACCACGCGCTTGCGCAGCCGCTCCGCCACGTCGCTCGGCTTTGTCGCCACCTCTGAAACCACGCCGGAAATGATGCTGGCCCCTGCCCTAGTTCAGCCGAATTGGCGCGGCATGTAGGGCGCGAGCGGCAATGACGGCAACTTTTCTGTTGGCTTTGGCCGCGCAGGAGCGCTTAGCGGCGCCCGATCATTCCTTTCCCGACACAAGAGCTGGCCCCGTGAAGCTGATCATCCAGATCCCCTGCTACAATGAAGAGGAATCGCTTCCGGAGGCGCTGAGCCATCTGCCGCGCGAGCTGCCCGGCATCGACAAGATCGAATGGCTGATCATCAATGACGGCAGCAAGGACCGCACCGTCGAGGTCGCCAAGGCGCATGGCGTCGATCATATCGTCGATCTGCCGGTGAACATGGGCCTCGCGCACGGCTTCATGGCCGGTCTTCAGCGTGGCCTGGCAGAAGGCGCGGACATCATCGTCAACACCGATGCCGACAATCAATATGACGCGGCCGACATTCCCAAATTGATCCAGCCGATCCTGGACCGGCAGGCGCAATATGTGATCGGCGCGCGGCCGATTCCGGACATCGAGCATTTCAGCCGCACCAAGCGCTTCCTGCAGAAGCTCGGCAGCCGGGTCGTGCAGATCGTCTCGCGCACCAAGGTCGCGGACGCGCCGAGCGGCTTTCGCGCCCTGACCCGCGACGTCGCTTTGCGCATCAACGTCTTCGACAATTACACTTACACGCTGGAATCGATCATCCAGGCGGGGCTGAGCGATTTCCGCATCATTTCCGTGCCGACCGGGGTGAATGGCGAGACCAGGCCGTCGCGGCTGGTGAAATCGATCGGCGACTATGTCCGCCGGTCGATGTCGTCGATCCTCAAGGCTTTCTTCGTCTACAAGCCGGGCAAGACCTTCTTCCTGCTGGGCCTGATTCCAGCCATTCTCGGCGCGATCCTGATGACGCGCTGGCTGGTGCTCTACTTCATGGGCACGGAGCGGGCGCACGTGCCGAGCCTGGTCGCGGCGGCGGTGCTGCTGATCGGCGCGTTGATCTTCTGGGTGGCGGGGCTGCTCGGCGAGCTTTTCGCGATCAACCGGCGGCTGCTGCAGGACATTCAATATATGAAGCGCAAGGAGCTGGCGGATGCCGCCCTGCGGGACAGAGAGCGGGTGCCGCCCAGCCCGCCGCCGGCCGGATGAGGTTGAAATCGAGTTTCGGGGACTCTCCCAGTAAAGCCCTTCCCCCTTGTGGGGAGGGGTTGGGGTTGGGGCGCGAGCCGGTCAGGCTCGCAGAAGTTTCCTTTCGGCCGCAGACGCGGCCGAGCTCCCCACCCAACCCTCCCCCACAAGGGGGGAGGGTCAAGACGTGAAAAAGCTCATCGGGTTGCTGGTCAGCCTGATCCTGCTGGCGATCATCTGGTGGCAGGTCGATCTGGACGCGATCCTGGGCGCGATGGCGGCGGCCAATCCCTGGTGGCTGGCGGCGGGCCTGGCGACAATCGTCCCGCTGACTCTGGTCACCGCCCTGCGCTTCGGCATGCTGACGCGCACGCCGATCGGGCTGTGGCCGGCGACACGCCTGATCCTCGGCGCCTCGACGCTGAACCTCGTTCTTCCCTCAAAGCTTGGCGATCTGGCCAAGGGGCTGGTGCTGACCGGCCGCTATGGCTTCGACATGAAGCTGGCCATCGCCATCGTGGTGATGGAGCGCTCGCTCGACATGGCGGCTTTGCTGTTCTGGGGCGTTCTGGCCCTGCTGTGGGTCGGCTGGGGCAATGTCTGGCTGATGCTCGCCGCGGCCGGGATCGGCGGGCTGCTCCTGCTGTTGGTCCTGCTGCTGTCGCCGCTGAAGATCGCGAGCCGGATGATCGCGCTCGCCGGCCGGATCGCGCCCGGAAAGATCGGGCGCTGGCTGACCGCCTTTGCCGGTGAATGGCAGGAAGCGGTGCGCTGGTTCTGGAGCGATCGGAAGCGCGTCGCCGGCGTGGCGACGGTCAGCTTGCTGATCTGGGGCGGACACCTCGCGCAATTCTGGCTGTTCGCGCAGGCGCTGGGCCAGGTGCCCTTCCTCGACAATATGGCCTTTGCGACGCTTGCCATCCTGGCGGGGCTGCTGCCCTTCACCATGGCCGGGATCGGCACGCGCGATGCGGCGATCCTGTTCCTCTACGCGCCATTCCTGACGCCCGGCGCGGCGGCGGTGCTCGGCGTGCTGGCGACCTTGCGCTACCTGATTCCGGCGATTGCCGGCCTGCCCTTCATGGGCGATTATCTCAACCGAACCCGGCAGGAGCCGCGCGCGTGAAGATTCTCCCCGATATCGAGAGTGAGCGCGGCTGGCGGAACCTGCTGTTCGCCGGGACCGTGGCAACGGCTCTGGTCTATCTCTACAATGCCTTCTTCCTGCCTGGCACGCTGACCGTCTCGCCCTTCACGATCCAGGACGATGCACGGCAATTCCTGACCTGGATGAGCCGCCTCGACGACGAACTGGCGATGCGCGGCGATCTGCTCGCCGATTATTGGCAGTCGGTCTGTCCGTGGCTGTACCGGGCGATCTTCGGCACGGCCAATGCGTTGGGACTCGAGCCGAACATATTCGCGCGGCTCCTGCCGGTCGCCTTGCTTTTGCTCTGCGCCTGGATGGGGTGGCGGGTGGCGTGGCTACTGACCAAGCGGCCGCTGGCGGCGTTCGTGGCTGCGGCCTTGCTGACCGGCTTCGTGCTGCACGAGGATTCGATCTATTCGGCGACGCCGCGCGCTTTCTCGACCCCGCTCTTTCTGATCTTCCTCGACGGCCTGCTGCGGGGTCGCGGCTGGCAGATGATCCCGACCCTGTTCGTGCTGGGCCTGCTGTATCCGACCACCGCTCTGGTCGGCCTTGCGATGATGGGGCTGTCGCGGATCAGCTGGCGGCCCTTCCGGATCGACTTCGGGCTGCGGACGTGGCTGCTGTGCGGCCTCGGCGCGGTCGCGGTGGGCGCGGCAGTCATTCCGCTCGCGGGCGCGACGTCGGCGTGGGAGCCGACGCTCAGCCTGGCCGACGCACTCACACAAGAGAATATGAATAGTGGTCTGGCCCGCAGCGCCGTCGTCGGCCTGTCCGGCGAGGTCGATCTGATCTGCCAGGCGCGGATGGGGCTGCTGCCGGAAATCGTCCCCTGCTGGTCGACGAATCTGGCCTGGCTGCCGAACCTGCTGCTGATGGTGCCGATGCTGCTGCTCGCCTGGCGCGCCGCGAAAAACTCGCGCTTCCAGCCAGACGGCGAGCCGGGCGACCTGATCCATGTCTGGGCATTGCTCGCGGCGATCGCCTGGTGGGCCATCGCGGTGCAGGTGGCGTTCTCGCTGCATCTGCCAAGCCGCTACACGCAGCGCACCCTGTCGGTATTGGAGTTCATCGCGATCGGGCAGATGATCGGGCTATGGCTCGACCGGCGACTTGTCGCGGGGCGGCGCAGCGGCGCGACCGCGGTGGCGGGCGGGGCGCTCACGCTTGTGCTGCTGTCCTCGTTCGTGACGCCCACGCCGGGCCTCAGCCGGCCGGGGGACATTGGCGCGATGGAGCGGATCGCCGCGTTGCCCGACGATGCGGTGATCGGTGGGGTGAGCGACCAGCTCGACTATGTCCCCGCGCTCACCGGCCGGCGCACGTTGGCGACGATCGAGCATTCGATTCCCTATCATAGCGGCTATTTCGGACCGTTGCGGGAGCGGCTCGAGGCCGCGCTGGCTGCCGTATCCTCGCCCGATCCGGCCGTCCTGACCGACTATGTCCGCCGCCATGGCGTCACCGTGATCGCGGTGGATCGGGCGCTGATCGCCTATGGCGAGCTGCCGCCGCGCTGGGAGAAGGTCGTCGCCACGCCGTTACGCGCTGCGCAGCAGCAGCTGAAGCTCGCGCCATCAGTCCTGCAGCAGCGCGCGCCGAACTGCCTGCTCTACGATGGCGACCTGATCCTCCTCGACGCCGCCTGCCTGACGCGCGGCTGACTTGTTTTCGCTCTAGGGTGACCGCCATGCTCAATCGCCGCCACTTCACCGCCGGAATCGCCACCCTCGCCTTCGCGGGCCTGACCAGTTGCGCCTCCACCGCGCGCGGCACGGCCGATGCCGTGGGCTACGGGCCGTTGCGGCCGGATCCCGCCGGGCTGTTCGATCTGCCGGACGGCTTCAGCTACCGGATCATCTCGGAAGCCGGACAGACGATGGATGACGGCTTCCTGGTGGCCAGCCATGCCGACGGCATGGGCGCCTTCCCGCTCGACCGCGACCGCACCATCCTGGTCCGCAATCACGAACTCAGCCCGCGACGGGTGGATCGCGGCCCCTTCCCCACGCCGCCGCCCGCCTCGCTGCAGGCCTTTGACCGCGTCGACGGGGGCACCCCCGTCCCGGGCGGCACCTCGACGCTCACCTACAACCATCGCACCGGCCGGGTCGAAAGCCAGTTTCTGAGCCTGGCCGGGACGATGGTGAATTGCGCCGGCGGCACGACGCCATGGGGGAGCTGGCTGAGCTGCGAAGAAAGCGTGGTGCGCGCCAGGCAGGAGAGTTTCGGACGCGACCATGGCTGGGTGTTCGAAATCCCCGCACGCCATCGCGGCCTGATCGACCCGCGACCGCTGACCGCGATGGGCCGCTTCAAGCATGAGGCGGCCGCCGTCGATCCGCGCACCGGCATCGTCTATCTGACCGAGGACCAGCAGGATTCCCTGTTCTACCGCTTCCTGCCGAATGCGCCCGGCCGCCTCGCCGCGGGCGGACGGCTCCAGGCTTTGGCCTTTGCCGGCGGCGCGGACGGAAACGACACGCGCAACTGGACGAGCGCCGATTTCCCGGCCCGGGCCGAACGGCCTGTCCGCTGGATCGACCTCGACAATGTCGAAGCGCCCGAGGACGATCTGCGCGCGCGGGGCGCAGCAGCCGGTGGCGCGATCTTCGCGCGGGGCGAGGGCATCGCTTATGGCGATGGCGACTTCTACTTCACCTGTACCAGCGGCGGCGCGGCCAAACTGGGCCAGATCATGCGCTATCGACCCTCGCGTTTCGAAGGGCAGAGTGGCGAGGCGGGATCGCCGGGGCGGCTGAGCAACTTCGTCGAATCGGTGCATCCCGAGATGCTCAATTATGGCGACAATCTGATCGTCGCGCCGAACGGCCATCTGATCGTCTGCGAGGATCAGTACACGAACCCGGTGACCAACCATCTGCGCGGGGTCACGCCGCAAGGGCGCACCTATCCGCTCGCCTTGCTCCACGCCCAGACCGAGCTGGCCGGCGCCTGCTTCTCCGGCGACGGGACGGTGATGTTCGTCAATCTCTACCATCCCGGCAAGACGCTCGCCGTCACCGGCCCCTGGCGGGCTGTTCGCGGCTGATCGGCACCCCATATGGCGGGCATGATCCCGCTCTCAGTCCTCGATCTCGCCCCCGTTCCCGAAGGCAGCGACGCCGGCGCCGCCCTTCGCAATTCCCGCGATCTCGCCGCGCACGTCGAGCGGCTCGGCTTCAAACGCTTCTGGATGGCCGAGCATCATTCCATGGCCGGCGTCGCCAGCGCCGCGACCGCCGTTTGCCTGGCTTTTGTGGCCGGCGGCACCTCGACGATCCGCATCGGCGCGGGCGGGATCATGCTACCCAATTGGTCGCCGCTGCAGGTGGCCGAGCAGTTCGGCACGCTGGAATCGCTCTTTCCGGGCCGCATTGACCTCGGCCTCGGCCGCGCGCCCGGCACCGATTTCGCTGCCGCCAAGGCGCTTCGCCGCAATCTGGCGACCGATGCCAACCGCTTTCCGCAGGATGTGGTCGAGCTGATGGCCTATTTCGATCCGCCGGAACCTGCGCCGGTGCGGGCGGTGCCGGGCGAGGGGCTGGAAGTGCCGGTCTGGATTCTCGGCTCCAGCCTGTTCGGCGCGCAGCTCGCCGCGATGCTCGGCCTGCCCTACGCCTTCGCCTCCCATTTCGCGCCGGATGCGATGGACGCGGCGATCGATGTCTATCGCCGCAGTTTCAAGCCGTCGAAGCAGCTGGCCGAGCCTTACGTGATGCTCGGCTACAATGTCTTCGCGGCCGACAGCGACGAAGAGGGCGCGTTGCTGGCCAGTTCGATGGAGCAAGCCTTCGTCGCCTTGCGGACCGGCAATCCCGGCAAGCTGAAGCCGCCCGTGTCGGGCTATCGCGACACGTTGCCCCCGCAGTATCGCGCGACGATCGACAATGTGCTGTCCTGTTCGGCGATCGGCTCCCCTGAGCGGGTGCGCAAGCAGGTCGACGCTTTCGTCGCGCGGACGGGCGCCGATGAGTTGATGATCACCAGCCAGATTTTCGATCATCGGGCGCGACTGCGGTCGTACGAACTGCTCGCACAGGCGATGGCCCTCTAGCCTCCGGTCGCGCGGCCCGGCTATGAGCGGGCCTCCACAGCAGAGGTTTGAGTGATGACCCGGTCGGCGACCGACGTGATGCAGGACGTGATCTATGCGGCGGTGATCGATGCGATCGGCGCGCTGAAGGCCGGTGCAAGCAATCTGCCCAACAATTTACTGCGCGACATCGGCGCGATCCACGCCAATTCGACCTTCGCCGATCTGCCGGAGGGCGTGCGCAAGTCGATCGAGGCCAGCGTGCGGGCCGCGTTCACCAAGCTGCTGAAGGAAGGCTATAATGTCGCCAGCGGCAGCGCGCCGCCGGCCCGCCCTTCCGGCCCGCCGCGCGACCGGGTGCCCTCGCGTGGCCCGCATGGCCGCCCGCCCTCGCGGCGCCCCTCCGGGGAGCGCGGCCCGCGTGATGGCGGCGGCGGCAATCGCCCGCCGCGCAAGCCGGGTGGCGGCAAGCCTGGCGGTGGCGGCGGTAAGCCGCGCTGATCGATCTGGGGAAGTTACCGGCGGGTGGTGACCCCTACGGGAATCGAACCCGTGTTTCAGCCGTGAAAGGGCCGCGTCCTAACCGCTAGACGAAGGGGCCATGCCCCGCCGGAGGGGTGCGCCTTACGGGCGGGTGGCGTGAGGGTCAAGCATCGGCCGACCACGCGCTGTCGATACCGTCAGCGGTACAAGGCGTCGATATCCGCCCGCAGTGCCGTCATCGTTTCGGCGACGAAGCCCGGCGCATTCATGTCGATGTCGAGGTGGCGCCGCAGCAGATCGGCCGGCGCCGCATCGTAGCCGCCGGACAGCAAGGCTAGATAGCCTCGCCGGAAACGCGCCGGATCGCGCCGGTAGAGCTGGAAATAGCGAATTGCGAGCAGGCTGGCATAAGCGTCGTTCAGCTCCTGCATCGGCGCCATGAAATAGCCGTCCGCAAGCATCCAGACGCCGCGACGTTCCGGCGTGCGCTCATAGTCGATCGAATAAGGCGCACCCGCCGCGGCAGCTGCGCTGTCGAGATCGTCCGGGGTGCGAATGCGGCCTTCGCCGACACCCTTGTGAATGGCGAGTTCGACCGCTGCTTCCTCGGCGCTCGGAAAGACGGAGAGCAGCCTCGCGGCGAATGCATCGCGCAATTCGGCGCGGCGCGGCGCTGATCGCTCGTGCCGCAACAGGTGGTCGAGCAGCAGCAGTTCCTGGAAGCGGCCGAAGCTTTCAGTGAAGTAGCCCGGCCCGGCGGCATGGACCATCGGCACATTGTCTCGGGCCATGAGCTGCGCCTGCACCGCATGGCCGCCTTCATGGGCCAGCACGATCAGGTCGAGCAGAGTCCCCTGATAGCCGCGCATATAGATGGCGCTTTGGCCGGTCGGGTAAACACTCGCCGTGCCGGTGATCGGAAGCCTGTGCTCACCGCCAGCCAGATCGGCGCGGCCGTTGGGAGGGTCCAGCAAGGCGGCGAATTCCTGGCCGTATCGAGCGTCCAGCGCCGCCGCGGAAGCACTGATGAGCGCCGCCCCCTCCGACGGGCGCCAGCGCGCTGTGATCGCGAACGGATCCCCCGTCCGCCGCTGCCACGCCTTGTAGGCATCGCCGTGCCGTGCAACCTCTGCGAGAAGGCGTTCATAATCGCCGGGAGCGACATAGGCATTGAACGCAGCCTCCGCTGCGGCCGAAGCGTGGCCGCGCAGACCGGCGAGCGCATTGCCGCCCTCGACCACGCGGATGAGCATCTGTGCGAACAATTGCCGCTGCGACGCATAGCCTTCGAACAGCAGCCGCGACCCTTCGCGCCGCACGGCCTCGGACGGGCTGGCATCAAGCTCGGCCTGGTCACGCCCGGCATTCAGCGTGCGGTCGCCGACCCGCACATCCCCGAAGCTCAGGCCATTGACGATGCGGGGATAATCGCGCGCGCCGAGCAAGGGTTCGAGGGCCGTGATCGCCGCCTGACGCTCAGGGCCTGGCAGATGCGCCGCCTCCCGGCGAACGGTGTCGATGAAATGGCGGTAGCGCGCGAGCGCCGCGTTGGCGCCGATCGCTGTGTCCAGCCACGCGGCCTCCTTCTCGGCGATGGCTCGGCGCAACGCCTGGCGGGCCGCGCGCAGGCGGACGCGCAGGGCCTCGGCATCGCGCATGCCCGCTTCCTCGCGAATATCCACGGCGTAGCGCAGGAACAGGTACAGGTCGTGCCGGCGGAAGCGGCGGCTGGCCCGATCGTCGGCCTCCAGCGCGGCCAGCAAATCCGGAGCCGATGCGATGCGGCCAGACAGGGTAGCGAGTGCTTCGATCTCCCGTTCCAGCTCTGCCCGCCCTGCGACTTCGGCTTCCGGCGTGGGGAAGAAGTTGCGCGCGAGATCGAACCGGTAGCGCGATATCTCCGCGCTGTCCGCCAGCGGCGCTGCGGGTCCGGGAGCCTGCGCGAGCGCACCAACCGGCCAGATCGACAGCAAGGCAATGATGGCACCGCGTCTCATGCAGACAGTTCCTCCTCTCAACTCACTACCGCTCTAGCGCAGCCGCGCGCCGTGGAATTGAACGAATCGGAATGGCTTTCTAGGCTGCGGCGTGGACGCCACCGGACAGTTTCTAAAACGCATCGATCCGCCGCGCGATCTTGCTCCATTGGTTGAGGCTTTCGCCGGGCGAAAGGCGCGAGCCGGGCGCGCGATGTTTCCGGTCTTTCCGACCGCGCGCCTTGAGCTGATCTTCCATTTCGGCGACCCTTTCATGGTCAATGCAGCGGAGGGCGAGCCGCTCCGGCCGTTGCCACCTGCGGCTCTGCTCGGACCGCGTTCGCGCATCTGCTGGCAGTCGGCGGGGCCGCGGATCGACTGGTTCATGGTGCAGCTGACGGCGCTCGGCTGCCGCCGGCTGCTCGGTCTCTCCTTCGCTGAAGCGTGGCATGACGAGATCGCGCTGTCAGACCTTTGGGGTCCGGCGGCAGAAGCGTTGCACGACCGCCTGCGCGCCGCCGGGTCCTTCGAGGCGCGCGTCGCGATCGCCGGTGCGACGCTGAGAACCCGGGCCGGCGACGAAGCGCTGGACGACCGGTTGTCGCAGCTTGGCGCGATCGCGCGGGCTGGGCGGATCCGCTCGGTTTCAGCGCTGGTGAACGGCCTCGGCGTCGGGCCGCGGCGGCTGCATCAGCGCTTCGTCGCGGATTACGGGATCAGCCCGAAAGGCTTTCTGAGCCTGATGCGGTTTGGGCGGCAGCTGGCCGCGCGCCATCCGCTCGCCGCGCCGGACATGGACGAGCCCGAATATGCCGACGACAGCCATGCCATTCGCGAATTCCGGCGGTTCACCGGGCTGACTCCGGGGGCTTATGTCCGCGCAAAGCGGCATGACCGGCTTATCTTCACCGGCGCGCCGATCCTGCTCGACTGACGACCTCAATCGACGAAGGCGGCGTCGTCCAGGTGCAATTCGGCCCCAACGCGGCCATTCCACTCGTCACGCTTCATCCGGCCGGCCAGCCAGACGCGGCGGCCCTGGGCGGCGCGGAGAGACAGTCCGAGCGGGCTGTCGCCCATGCGGAAGGCGACGGCCTTTACCTGCCCGCCATCGTCGCCGGACGCGATCAGGCGAAGATGATTGTTGCCGACCACGTCGGCGCGGATCACGCGAACCGGACCGGCGACGACGCGCGGCGCGGGCCAGCCGGCGCCATAAGGGCCGGCGGCTTCCAGCGCTTCGCACATGTCGGGGCAGATGCCGCGGCTGGAGAGCGAGGCGTCGATCAGCAAAGCCTGATTTTCGCGCGCGGCGGCAATGTCGCGCTGCAGCCGGTCTTCGAGGAAGTCGCCCAGCTCTTCGACCTTGTCAGCCGCCACGGTCAGCCCCGCCGCCATCGCATGGCCACCGCCCGCCGCCAGCAGGCCGCTTTCCTTGGCTGCGAGCACTGCCGCGCCGAGATCGACGCCGCTGATCGAGCGGCCGGAACCCTTGCCGATGCCTTCACCGTCGAGCGCGATGACGATGGCGGGGCGGCCCATCTTCTCCTTCAGGCGGCCGGCGACGATGCCGATCACGCCGGGATGCCAGCCCGCGCCCGAGACCAGGACCACGCTGCGATTCCCTTGGTGCGCGGCGGACGCCTCTGCGGCCTCCAGCACCATCGCCTCGATCGCGCGGCGTTCCTCATTGTGATGATCGAGCTCGGCGGCGATGGCGGCGGCTTCGAGCGGGTCTTCGGTAGTGAGCAGGCGCACGCCGAGATCGGAGGTGCCGACGCGCCCTGCGGCATTGATGCGCGGGCCGAGCGCGAAGCCGAGGTCGCTCGCAGCGGGAGCACGGGTCAGGCGGGCGGCGTCGATCAGGGCGGCCATGCCGACGTTGCGGCGTCCTGCCATGATTTTCAGGCCCTGCGAGACGAAGGCGCGGTTGAGGCCGCGAAGCTGGGCCACGTCGGCGACGGTGCCGAGGGCGACGAGATCGAGCAGGTCGATCAGCCGCGGCTCCTCGCGGGCGGTGAAATAGTCGCGCTTTCTCAACTCGCGGAGCAAGGCCGCGCCGAGCAGGAAGGCGACGCCGACCGCGGCGAGATGGCCGTGGGTCGCGGCTTCCTCATCCTCGTCCAGGCGATTGGGGTTCACCATCGCGAAGGCGGCGGGGAGGCGGCTGGCGCATTGGTGGTGATCGACGACGATCACCTCGACGCCGGCCGCCTTGGCCTCGTCCAGGGCGTCGAAGGCCTGCGCGCCGCAATCGACGGTGACGATGAGCTGGGCGCCATTCTCGGCGAGCTTCACCAGGGCCGCGCCGGAGGGGCCGTAGCCTTCCATCAGGCGGTCCGGGATGTAGGCGGAGGCGGTGAGGCCGAGATCGCGCAGGAGGCGGATCAGCAAAGCGGCGGAGGTCGCGCCGTCCACGTCATAATCGCCGAAAATGACGACCTGCTCGCGACGCTCCACGGCATCGGCCAGACGGGTCGCGGCCTTGTCCATGTCGCGGAACAGGCTCGGGTCCGGCATGAAGCCGCGAATGGTCGGCGCGCGGTGGCGCTCCAGCTCGTCGCGGGCGACGCCGCGGGCCAGCAGCAACTGGTCGGTCAGATCGTCCGGGCGAAAGCCCTCGTCGCCGGCATCGGCGGCGTGGGCGCGCCAGCGCCACGACTGGCCGGCGAGCGAGCGTTCGACGCCGCAGACGAGGGAGGAGGCCATCAGCATCCGCCCATCTTACGCCAAGCCGAGTCCGGCGTGAATCCCCGCCGGCTCAGCCTGCCGCAAAGCTGTGGATGAGGGGCTCAGTCCTCCTCGACCACCTCGGCGCCCGGACCATTCTTCCTGATCGAATCGATCGCGTTCTGGGCGCTGGCCTTGCTCTTGTAGGTCTCGGTCCAGAAGATTTTTTCGGCATTGTAGTTGAAATAGGCCCGGTATTCGCCACCGGCCGTCTTCTTGATCACGAACTTGTGCGCCATGAAAAACCTCCGCTTTGAGTTGGCTTATCCTAGATCAGTCTCCGGCCGGAGCAAGGGCGATCAGAGCGTGCCGATGCCGCCCGGTGCACGGCGATGTTCGCCCCGGACGCGGCGAACGGTGCGGGTGGAGGCGCGCATCACGACGCTTTCGGTGGTGACCACGTCGCCCCGTCGCTTCACGCCGTCGAGCAGGCTGCCATCGGTGACGCCGGTCGCGGCGAAGATCACGTCGCCGCTGGCCAGTTCCTCAAGGCTGTAGATGCGGTCGAGATCTTCGACACCCCACTTCGCGGCGCGTGCGCGCTCGGCATCGTTGCGGAAGAGCAGGCGGCCCTGGAACTGGCCGCCGACGCAGCGCAGGGCCGCGGCCGCCAGCACGCCCTCCGGCGCGCCGCCAGAACCCATGTAGACGTCGATATTGGTGTCGGGATTGGTCACCGCGATCACCCCAGCCACGTCGCCGTCCGGAATGAGCTGGATGCCGCAGCCCAGGCCGCGCAGCTCGGCGATCAGCTCCGCATGGCGGGGGCGATCGAGCACGCAGGCGATGATCTCGTTCGGCTGCACGCCCTTGGCGGCGGCGATCGCCTTGATGTTGTCGGTGACGCTCTTCGACAGGTCGATCACGCCGTCGGGATAGCCCGGGCCGACGGCGAGCTTGTCCATGTAAACGTCCGGCGCGTTCAGCAGATGGCCTTCCGCCGCGACGGCCAGCACGGCGAGCGCGTTCGGACCGGCCTTGGCGGTGATGGTCGTACCCTCGAGCGGATCGAGCGCGATGTCGATCTTCGGACCGGTGCCCTGCGCGGAGCCGACCTTTTCGCCAATGAACAGCATCGGCGCCTCGTCGCGCTCGCCCTCGCCGATCACCACGGTGCCGTCGAACTCCAGCTGGTTCAAAGCGGCGCGCATCGCCTCGACCGCGGCATGATCCGCGGCCTTTTCGTCGCCCCGGCCGATCAGCTTCGACGCGGCCACCGCCGCGGCTTCGGTGACCCGCACCATTTCCAGCACCAGCACGCGGTCCAGCGCATTCTCGCTCATGTCGTCATTTTCCCTGTAAGATTTGCTCGCGGCGATAGGTGGCGCGCTTTCACTTGTCACGCCTGCTCGAGGAAGCGCTTGATGCCGCGCGCGGCCTGGCGGATGCGTTGTTCGTTCTCGACCAGGGCAATGCGAACATAGCCTTCACCCGCTTCGCCGAAGCCGACGCCGGGGCTGAGCGCGACGCCCGCTTCCGACAGCAGGCGCTTGGTGAATTCGAGCGAGCCCATGGCGCGGAACTGCTCCGGGATCGGCGTCCAGGCGAACATGCTGGCGGCGGGCGGCTCGATCGGCCAGCCGGCGCGGCCGAAGCTTTCCACCATGCAGTCGCGGCGCGCCTTGTAGAGCTTGCGGTTCGCCTCGACGATGTCCTGCGGGCCGTTGAGCGCGGCGGTGGCGGCGGCCTGCACCGGCGTGAAGGCGCCATAATCGAGATAGGATTTCACCCGCGTCAGCGCGCCGATCAGTTCACGATTGCCGACCGCGAAGCCGACCCGCCAGCCGGCCATGGAATAGGTCTTCGACAGCGAAGTGAATTCGACCGCCACGTCGCGCGCGTCCGGCACTTGCAGGATGGAGGGCGTGGGCGTGTCGCCATAATAGATTTCGGCATAGGCCAGATCGCTGATCACCCACAGGCCATGCTCGCGGGCGAAGCCGACGACCTTTTCGTAGAAAGGCAGATCGGCGACATAGGCCGTCGGGTTGGACGGATAGCCGATCACCAGCACCTTGGGCTTCGGCACGGTGAAGCGCACGGCGCGCTCCAGCACTTCGAAAAATTCCGGCCCCGGCGCGGCGGGGATGGAGCGGATCGAGGCGCCGGCGATAATGAAGCCGAATTGATGGATCGGGTAGGAGGGATCGGGCGCGAGCACGACGTCGCCGGGCGCGGTGATCGCCTGGGCGAGATTGGCGAGGCCTTCCTTGGACCCCAAAGTGACGATGACCTCGCTGTCCGGGTCCAGCTCCACGTTGAAGCGGCGGCGGTAATAATCGGCCTGGGCGCGGCGCAGACCCACGATCCCCTTCGACGCGGAATAACGATGCGCGCGCGGGTTGCGGGCGACCTCGGCCAGCTTGTCGATCACGTGCGGCGGCGGCGCGCCATCGGGATTGCCCATGCCGAGATCGATCACATCCTCGCCCCGCGCCCGCGCCGCCGCGCGGATCGCGTTCACTTCGGCGAAGACGTAGGGCGGCAGGCGGCGGATGCGGTAGAAATCATCGGTCATGGCCTCGCCTCTACTCCGCCCGTGCGCGGAAAGTCACGAGAGTCACGAATGTCACGACTGTCACACGGAATCGCGGGGGGTTTCGTGACTTTCCGGCGGATCCGCGGGCGGATTCCAGGCCGGATCGCGGACCCAGCCGGGCGGGATCATGTCGCCATCCTCGCTCCGGGACCAGCCTTCGGCGAACTGCCGCTGCTCGCGCTGACGGCGGATGTTGTTGGCCCGTTCGATGATTGTGCGCTTGACCTGCTCGATCGACGGCTGCTTCGCCAAATTCTCGCGGTGGATTTCGCGCCTGATCTCCTCGCGCTCCCATTTGCGCATGCGCTTGCGCGTGAAGCCGGGGCGGGAGCCATATTTGTCCGGGTTCGAGCCCTGCAGCAGCAGGCGCAGCAGCGAATCCGAATACCGTTTGCGCGTATAGACCTTGCCGCCGCAGGCGAATTGTTCGTCGACGCCCAGCACGCCGCGCTCCCAGGCGGTCTGCTCGACCCCGCCGCCGGCCATGCGGATCGCCAGTTCGACGTTGCGGGCAAAACCCTCATCGGCCTCCTGATGCCGATAGATGGTGCGCGCCGCGACGCCGGTGAGGCGGGCGGCGTCGGCGATGCAGCCGGTCTTGACCAGATGCTTCAGGAAGACGCGGTGACGGGCCGGGGTGAAGGCGTCGTGCCGCGCGGGCCGGGCCGGCGCGGGATCGTCCTCCGGCGGTTCGTCCCAAGGGGCGGGTTGCTCGTGCTTCGGCGCCTCATCGTCGCGCCCGTTCCAATTGTTTTCCATGACTCGCGCTCTCCTTGCTGGCAGCGAGTCGGGATAAATATGCCCGTTCGGGGTCTGTAGGAAAGTTCTTTTTTTGTTCCTTCGATCCAGTTTCTCTTGAGGGTGTCCGTATTCGACCCATTGCGGACATCGCCATCCTCAGTAGAAAAGACCCATGCGCAGAAGGCTAGGGATTGCCGCTCTCGTACTGTTAAGTGCCGGCGCTTGCGCTGTACGGCATACATACGATCCCTATGTCGATTACCTGCTGCACAAGCAGCGGCTTCAGGAAGAATTGCCGGCTGCGCGCACGGTTGCATCGGCATCTTCCAATACCGTCAGCAGGCGATTTACGGTACATTGGGAGTATCACCATGGCCTGTATTTTGCACCGGTCGGCAGCCCAAACGAATTTATATGGCCCGATTTTGTAGACAATGACGAACTTTTTCGGCGCTTCGCCACAGCTGCAGGTGCGCCAACGGGAGCGCGGCCAGCTGAACATTGGCCGCTTATTTGTGAGTGCGTTGGAGTTGAGTGGACGTTTCACGGCCAAAGTCGCTTCATAGTGCGCTCAGCTGACCTGAAGTTTGGTAATTAGCATCCGCCCGAACGTCCGCTTTCCACCCATTGCGGACATTCGGCGGACAGCAGGGTGGACGATGCCGGAGTGATGAACGCTCTCCGGTAGCCATGTCTGGCTCCTGCCTGATAAGAGTTCCCCATAGGGCCACCTCCTGATGCGGAGCTGCGATGTCCAGATTGCTTGCCGATTATGATCATAAGCAGCGCGTCCAAGTGCTGGCGGGGATCGCGATTGTCTCGATCATCGCGTGGCAGACCGAGATCGGCAGCCTGATCCTCTACCCCTTCACCATCCTGGCGACCTGGTTTCACGAAATGGGGCATGGCATCGCGGCGATGCTGATGGGCTCGCAATTCGAGCGGCTCGAAATCTATGCCGACGGGTCTGGGGTCGCCTTGTCGTCGCGGCCAGCCGGGTTCGCGCCGATCACCGATGTGCTGGTTTCGGCGAGCGGGCCGCTGGGGCCGGCGATCGCCGGGTCGCTGCTGATCATCGCCTCGCGGACAAAGGAGGCGACGCGGATCGCGCTGGCTCTGGTCGGCGCGGCCTTGCTGATCACGACTTTGATCTGGGTGCGGTCGCTGACCGGCTGGCTGGTGCTGCCGGCCCTGGGCGTCGCGATCCTGGCGCTGGCGCTGCGCGGGACGGACGATCAGCAGGGCTTCGGCATCCAGTTTCTGGGGGTGCAGGCCTGCATCAGCGTGTGGCACCAGTTCGGCTATCTGTTCAGTTCCGGCGGTAGCGTCGGCGGCGCGCAGCAGCGGTCGGATACGGGCGCGATCGCCGATGTCCTGCTGCTGCCCTACTGGTTCTGGGGCGCGGCGATCAGCGTGGCGATCCTGGCCATGCTGTGGGGGAGCTTCGTGATCGCCTTCCGGCGGTGATGCGATGGCGCTAAGGGCTGTCTCCACAGGAGAGAGCAAAGATGGCCGAACAGGACACGAGCACCACCCCGCCAATCCCCAGCCTGGAGGAATTGCAGCACTGGACCTCCGTGATGGGCCGGGCGCAGCAATTGATGATGGAGCATGTCGCGGCGCAGATGAAGGAGGCGCCGCCCGCGCCGGCCGCGATGTTCGATCCGTCGGGGGCGGCGGTAAAGTGGCCGGGGGCAGAGCTTTGGGGTGATCCGGCCAAGCTCGCGCAGATGCAGACCGAGATGTGGACCGAGGGGCTGAACCTGTGGTCGCGCATGCTGGGGCAGGCCCCCGCCGGCGACAGTGACGCGTTGAAGGCGAAGGCCGAGAGCGACCGCCGCTTCGCCGCGCCGGAATGGGCGGCGCACCCGATGTTCGACATGATCCGGCAGAGCTACACTCTGGTTTCGGAGCGGTTGCTGGGGTCGGTCGATGCGCTGGAGGGGCTGGACGAGAAGCAGCGGCAGAAACTGAAATTCCAGACGCAGCAATTCGTCGATGCGATGGCGCCGAGCAATTTCGCCGCGACCAACCCGATCGTCATCCAGAAGACGCTGGAGACGAAGGGCGAGAATCTGCTCAAAGGCCTGGAGCATATGCTGCGCGACATGCGGCAGGGGCAGCTGACGCAGGTGGATTCGTCCAACTTCGAGGTTGGCCGCAACATCGCGGTGACGCCGGGCAAGGTGGTGAAGGAGCACAAGCTCTACCAGCTGATCCAATATTCGCCGGCGACGGAGAGCGTGCTGGAGACGCCGCTGATCATCTTCCCGCCCTGGATCAACCGCTTCTACATTCTGGACCTCAACCCGAAGAAGAGCTTCATCCGCTGGGCGGTGGAGCAGGGGCTGACGACGTTCGTGGTGTCCTGGAAATCGGCGGACGAGTCTTTGGCCGATGTCGGCATGGACGATTATGTCCTCGCGCAGCTCGACGCGCTGGAGACGGTGCGCGACCTGCTGGGGGTCAAGAACGCGCATCTGATCGGCTATTGCGTGGCGGGGACGTATCTGGCCGCGACTTTGGCGCTGCTGGCGGCGCGGGGCGAGCAGGAGAAAGTGGCCAGCGCGACCTTCTTCACCGCGCAGGTGGACTTCACCGAGGCCGGCGACCTGACGATGTTCCTCGACGACGAGGCGATGGCGCTGATCGGGCAGCTGAGCGCCGACAAGGGCTATCTGGACGGGCGCTACATGGCCGCGACCTTCAATCTGCTGCGCGGGCGGGATCTGATCTGGTCCTATGTGGTGAACAATTATCTGCTGGGGCAGGATTATACGCCGTTCGACCTGCTGCACTGGAATTCGGACACGACCAACCTGCCGGCCAAATGGCACCGCGCCTATCTGCAGCAATTCTATCGCGAGAATAAATTGGTGCAGCCGGGCGGGATCACGATCGACGGCACGCCGATCAACCTGACCAAGGTGAGTGTCCCGACCTATGTGCAGGCGGGACGCGAGGACCATATCGCGCCGCCCAGGAGCGTGTGGAAGATCACCCATCACTTCCAGGGGCCGCTGAAGTTCGTGCTGGCCGGGAGCGGGCATATCGCCGGGGTGGTGAACCCGCCCGAGGCCGGAAAATATCAATATTGGACCAATGACGCGAAGGCCGGCAGCCTGGAGGAATTCGTCGCCGGGGCGACGGAGACGAAGGGGAGCTGGTGGCCGGACTGGATCGGCTGGATTCGCGACCTTTCGGCGAAGGAGGTTCCGGCCAAGGGCGCGCGGGTGCCGGGCAAGGGCAAATTGAAGGCGATCGAGGACGCGCCGGGCAGCTATGTGAAGGCGCGCTAATAGCCGCGGCGGCGGCTGAGCCAGTGCATCAGGTTGAGCGCGAACTGCTTGTTCTGCTCGGCGCCCGGCGCGCCGATGCCGGTGACGCGCTGCTGCGGGCCGGCGAGCTGCGAGGTCAGCATCGCCGCTTCGCCCAGCACGACGATGCGGCCCCGGCCGAGCTCGATGCTCGCGCCCTGCAGCATGCCCGCAGCGGAGGGCGCGGCGGCCATGGCGGCTTCGATACCGTCCGCATCCTCCGCCTCGACGGCCAGATAGCCTTCGCCCAGCGTCAGCAGGGGCCGCGCGTCCGGCGCGGTGAAGGCGGAGCCGGTGAAGCTGCGAACCGCGGTCACCGGAGCATCGTCCTGCGCACCGGCGGTGACCGGATGATCGGCCAGGCCCGCGCCGATCCGGAACAGATCCTCGCCGCGATTGCCCGGATGGACGGCATAGGCATTGCGGAAGGTGACGCCGAACGCCGCCGCCAGTTCCGCCGTCGCGCCCGCATAGGGGCGGTGATCGGCGATCAGCAGGAGCGATCCACCGGCCTCAATCCAGGTCCTGAGCGAGGCGATCTCCAGCGGCAGGAAGGCGGACGGGCCGACCTGCGGCGGCGAGGCGTTGGCGATGACCAGAACGTCCGCCTCGGCCAGTGTCTCGGCATGGATGCGGCCGCGATGCGCGCCGACCCGGTAGCCGTCATTGCGGAGCAGGCGCGCAAAGGGCGCGTAGCGGCCGTCGAGCGTGTGGAAATTGGCGTGCCCCTCATCGATCAGCACGCGCGGGCCGCGATCGGCGGGGTAAGCGGGCGAGGTGACCGACAAGTCCGCATTGGGATTGGCCGCCTGCTGGGCGACGGCGGGAAGGATCGCCGCCGCGAGCGCGAGCAGGCCGAGAATCAGACGCATGCGCGCTCCATGGCCGGGCTTACTTGGCCAGCAGCTCAACCGCTTCCAGTCGCGCACGCAGCGCCGCTTCATCGACGATCCCGATACCAAAATCCTCCGCAAGCAGGCGGATCAGTTCGTCGATCGTCCCGATCCGCCGACGCTCGGTCGGTCCGCCCAGATGGTGGATCGCCAGATCGGCGTCGCGCAGAGCCAGCCGCCGGTCGGGCAAGGCAAGGGCGGCCATCACGCCATGGGTGAAAGGCGAGGCGGGATTGGTCGAGGCCCACCAGCTGGCGACGCCGAAATCCACATGCAGCTGGGGCTGCAGATCGAAGCCATAGGTCGTGCGCCATTCCCCGCCGACGCTGATCTGCTGCGCCCAGCCATCGCCATCGCGGAGCAGCCGGAACGGCTCGTGCGGCGTCGCCTGCTCGCCCTCGCGCAACTCCAGAATGCCGGAGAGGACCGCGCCGCCGAAACCGACGTCGATCAGCAATTGCTCGCGGCCAAGCCGCACCAGCAGCAGATTGTGCGTGCGTGGCATCGGCACATGAGCCGGAATGTTCCAGCGCACCCGGCCGGCGAGCGCCGTGACATCGAAGCCGATCGTCTCGAGCGCGTGCCACAGCAGGCCGTTCTGTTCGAAGCAGAAGCCGCCCCGGCGGCCCTGCACCAGCTTGGCGACCAGCGCCCCCACGGCCAGCTCGGCCGGCTTTCCCATCAGCGGATCGAGATTCTCGAACGGAATCGCCGCCGTGTGAAACCGGGCGATCGTCGCGAGGGTCTCCCGGTCGGCGCGGGGCTGACCGTCGAAGCCGATGCGATTCAGATAACGGCGCAATTGTTCGGGAGTAAGCATGCCACTTGCGCTTATCGTCATGCCAGCGAAGGCTGGCATCTCACTTCCTTGGCCCTGGCGATAGACAATGAGATGCCAGTCTTCGCTGGCATGACGGCAGGAGCTTTGCGCTAGGCGGCGGTGCCGCCCACCGTCAGGCCGGTGATTAGCAGGGTCGGCTGGCCGACGCCGGCGGGGACGGACTGGCCGCCCTTGCCGCAGACGCCGACGCCTTCGTCCAGCTCCATGTCGTTGCCGATCGCCGCGACCTTCGTGAGAACGCTCGGGCCGTCGCCGATCAGGGTCGCGCCCTTGATCGGGGCGCCCAATTTGCCGTTCTCGATCTTGTAGGCTTCGGTGCAGCTGAAAACGAACTTGCCGCTGGTAATGTCCACCTGCCCGCCGCCGAAGCTCTTGGCGTAGATGCCGTTTTTCGCGCGGGACAGGATTTCGCCCGGATCGTCCCTGCCGCCGAGCATGAAGGTGTTGGTCATGCGCGGCATCGGTGCGTGGGAGAAATTCTCGCGGCGGCCGTTGCCGGTCGGCTCGACGCCCATGAGGCGGGCGTTGAGGCGGTCGTGGATATAGCCCTTGAGGATGCCGTCCTCGATCAGGGTGTTGCACTGCGTCGGCGTGCCTTCATCGTCGATGGTGAGCGAGCCGCGGCGCTGGCCGATCGAGCCGTCGTCCACCACCGTCACGCCCGGCGCGGCGACGCGTTCGCCGATGCGCCCCGAGAAAGCGGAGGTGCCCTTGCGGTTGAAATCGCCTTCCAGCGGGTGGCCGATGGCCTCGTGCAACAGCACGCCGGGCCAGCCATTGCCGAGCACGACGGTGAACTCGCCCGCCGGGGCGGCGACGCTTTCGAGATTCACCAAAGCCTGCGCCAGCGCGATGTCGATCGCGCGGTTCCACGTCTCCGGCTCGAACAGGCTGTCATACAAATAGCGCCCGCCGAGGCCGTGATAGCCGCTTTCGCGGCGGCCATTCTGTTCGGCGACGATGCTGACGTTGAGACGGACGAGCGGGCGGACGTCGTGGGCGACAAAGCCGTCGGCGCGGACGATCTCGACCACCGACCAAGAGGCGGCGAGCATGACCGAGACCTGCGCGACGCGCGGATCGCGCGCGCGGGCGGCGGCGTCGATCTGCTGGCAGAGCGCGACCTTCTTCGCGAACGGGATCAGGTTCAGCGGATCGTCGTCCACGTAAAGGCGCGCATTGGTGCCGCGCGGTGGCGGCGCGGCATTGCCCTTGCGGGGATCGAGAATGGTCAGCGTGTCCGCCGCGCGCAGGATCGCGGCTTCGCTGATCTCGTTGGCATGGGCGAAGGCGGTGGTCTCGCCGCTGACCCCGCGCAGGCCGAAGCCGGCATGGGTGTTGAAATCGGCGGTCTTCAGCCGCCCGTCGTCAAAGCCGAAGCTTTCCGACGCGGTATATTGGAGGAACAGTTCGCCATCGTCGAGGCGGCCGAGCGCGTTGGCGGTGAGGCGCTTCGCCGCGTCGGGATCGAGACCGCCGGGGCGGTAGAGGAAGGAGCGGGGATCGGAGGTCATGCCACCGATATAGGGGCAGACGCGCCGCGCACCAGTTCGCTATGCTTTGGCTCGTGAACCCGCTGCTGCAACTCGCCCATCATGCGCGCCGCGCCGTCTATCGGCTGCTGAACGTGCAGACGCGGGGCGTGAAGGTGATGCTGTTCGACGGCGAGGGCCGTTTGCTGCTGGTCCGCAATTCCTACGGCAAGACGCAGCAGCATCTGCTGCCGGGCGGCGGGGTGAAAAGGCACGAGGCGCCAATGGCCGCGGCGGCGCGGGAAGTGCGGGAGGAAGTGGGCATCGAAGCGGCGGAGCTGACCTTGTTCGCCATCTACGTTTCGGAGCTGGAGGGGCGCCGCGACACGATCCATCTGTTCACTGCCCGCACGCGGGACGAGGCAATAGCCGACGGCGTCGAGGTGGCGGAAGCGCGCTTCTTCGCGCTCGATGCCCTGCCGGAGACGCTGTCGGCGGCGACGGCGCGGCGGGTTGCGGAATATCGCCGCGAGCAGCCGGTGGCGCCGCGCTGGTAATTACTCCGTCGCATCATGCGCGAATTGCAGGCGGGGCCGGCTTTCCGGCAGCACCAGCAGGGCCGGGAGCATATTGCCGCGCCGGAGCCGCCATCGATTTCGGGGGTGATGGTGGGAAATCGACGAAATCGCTAGACCATCGTGATGGAAGCCACCGATTTCCCGTCTCGCGCCCTTCGCTGGGGCAGGGTATCGGTCGTCGTCGGCTATATCGCGGCGTACATGCTCTACGCCGCGTCGTTCAACACACGCGCATCGATCTTCATCGCCATCCTGTGCCTGGTGCTGGCGCATTGCCTGCTGACGTTCATCCATGAAGCCGGCCATGCGCTTGCCGGATCGCTGTTCGGCTGGCGCATCATCCTGTTCGCGGCGCGGCCCTTCGTCATGCAATTTCCCAACCGGGACATCGCCTGGCTGCGCGAAGCGCATGAGCCGGGGATTGGCGGGATGGTGCTGGCCGTCCCGCGCACGAAGCGGCAGGATACGAGACGCGCCTCGTTCTGGCTGACCGCCGGCGGGCCGCTGGCCAATGTGATCGTGAGCGTCACGGCTTTCGCCATGGCATCATCGGTGGCGACGTTCGACACGGGGCAGGTGCTCTACAGCCATCTGGTCTTCGCATTGGGCATCCATTCGGCGGCGATGTGCCTGACCTCCCTGCTTCCTGCCGCTCCCGGCCATTGGTCCGACGGCCAGTCGTTGCGCCACAAGCTCAAGCCCAAGGCCGAGGACGAAGCCGAGCTGCAGGTGATCGGCTATCTCGGCTTGATCCTGAAGTACAAGGTGCGGCTGAAAGCGGTGCCGGAGTGGATGCTGACGGAAGCGCGGGCGATCGCGGCAACGAACGCAGAGGTGGCCCGTTACCTCGACCCGATCCAAATCGGGCGGATCCTCGACTCGGTCCCGGTAGATGTGGCGCAGGCACGGATGCGAATGGCCGCATTCGAGGCGCAATATGGCGACAGCTGCTGGCTGGCCTGCTGCGACGCCTATCTGGCCGCGATCTGGGAGGCGGACCTGGCGCGGGCGCGGGCGCGCCTGCCGGAGCGGGCGGACCATGACGAGTTGCAGCCGCTCTATCTGGCGGCCGCCGCGGCGATTGCGGCGCGCGCGGGCGACCGGCCATCGGCGAAGCGGCTGATCCGGCAGATGCGCAAGACGCTGCGCACGCAATCACCGCTGCGCGATCCCACGTTCAACGACATCAGGCGGCAGATTGTCAGGGTCGCCGACGAATGCCGATGGTCGGCGGATGACGCGAAGCAGGCCGGGTTGGGCCGCGTACGCCCCGGCCGGGCGAGTTAGCGGTCGTCCGCCGGGCCGCCTTCGAGGATGAAGCTCTTGTCGCAATAGCCGCATTCGACGAAGCCGCTGTCGTCGATCTGCAGGAAGACGCGCGGATGGCCGAGCGCGGGATGCGCCGCGAGTCCGTCGCAGGCGACGCGGCGGCTGGTGACGTAAGCGGTTTCGGGGGCGGAAGACTGGCTGGCCATGACATTGCCCTAGCAATGGTGGGGACCGGCTTCAATCGCGCCGCTCAGGCCGTGGCGAGTTGTTCCCCGCGCGGCGCATCGGACTGTGGTTCGGCGTCGGCGGCCAGCCCCTCGCGCTTCGCCACGATCACCGGCACCAGCGCCTGCCCGGCCACGTTGGTCGCGGTGCGGCCCATGTCGAGGATCGGATCGATGGCGAGCAGCAGCCCGACGCCCTCCAGCGGCAGGCCGAGCGTGGAAAGCGTCAGCGTCAGCATCACCGTCGCGCCGGTGACGCCGGCGGTTGCGGCCGAGCCGAGCACCGAGACCATCGCGATCAAAGCGTAATCGAGCGGGCCGAGCGCGAGGCCGTAATATTGCGCCACGAAGAGCGCGGCGATGGCGGGATAGATGGCCGCGCAACCGTCCATCTTCGTCGTCGCGCCCAAGGGCACGGCGAAGCTGGCATAGGCACGGGGCACGCCCATCCGCTCGACCGCCTGTTCGGTCACCGGAAGGGTGGCGATGGACGAGCGGGTGACGAAGCCAAGCTGGATTGCGGGCCAGGCGGCGGCGAAGAAGCGGCGCACGCCGATCCCGTTCAGCCGCAGCAGCAAAGGATAGACGCCGAACAGGACGAGCGCGAGGCCGAGATAGATGGCGATGGCGAACTGGCCGAGGGGGGCCAGCGCCTCCCAGCCGTAGCGGGCGGTGGCGGCGCCGATCAGGCCCAAAGTGCCGAGCGGCGTGAGCGCGATGATCCAGTTCAGCACCTTGCGGACGATGGCGAGCAGGGAGCGGGCGACGGCAATGAAGGGCTTGCCCGCCTCGCCCGCCTTCAGCGCCGCGACGCCCAGCACGATGGCGACGACCAGCACCTGCAAGATGTTGAAGCCGATGGTGGTGGCCGCCCGGCCGCTATCGCCGATGCTGGTGCTGGCGGAGAGGCCGAAGATGTTCCCCGGGACCAGGCTCTTCAGGAAATCGGTCCACCCGCCCACGGTCGCGGGCGCGGCGGCGGCCGAGGCGGCGACATTGGCTTGCAGTCCCGGCTCCAGCAGCAGGCCGAGGGCAAGGCCGATCGCCACGGCGATGGCGGCGGTGATCGCGAACCAGAGCAGGGTATGCGCCGCCAGCCGCGCGCCGTTGGCGAGGCCGCCCAGCTCGGCGATGCTGGCGATGACGGCGGCAAAGACCAGAGGGGCGACGACCGCCCTCAGCAATTGCACGAAGACCGAGCCGATCGTCGCCAGCGTCTCGCCAAGCCACGCCGTTTCCGCGCCGCCGGAGCGCGCGAGCAGGCCAAGGAGAATGCCCGCGGCCATCGCCGCTGCGATTCGGGCGGTGAAGCCGAAACGTCGGCGGCGCGGGAGAGAAAGCGTGGTCATCGACGCCATATTGCAGTGCGAAAAGCGGCGATAAATGCCGCCGGGGAAGTTTGCAGCTTTCGCCCAAAGTCTGGCGGCGGACGGCAAAAGCCTGCCCCTGAAGCCGCGTTCCGGAGCAGTCTGTGCTCCTGCTTTCCCGGCCAGCCGAAAGCCACTAAAGCCGCCCCGTGACCGAAGCCGCGATCCGCATCGACAATCTGCAGAAGACCTATGCCGGGGCAGGCAGCGCGCCGGCCAAGCGCGCGCTGGACGGCGTGACGCTGGACGTGCCGCGCGGGCAGATATTCGGGCTGCTCGGGCCGAACGGCGCTGGCAAATCGACGTTGATCAACATCCTGTCGGGGATGGTGACGAAGACGGCGGGGACGGCGGAAATCTGGGGCTTCGACATCGACGCCAATCCGCGCAACGCCAAGCGCGCGATCGGCATCGTGCCGCAGGAGATTTTGTTCGACCCCTTCTTCACACCGTTCGAGACGCTGGAGCTGCAGGCGGGCCTCTATGGGGTGCCCAAGGCCGAGCGCCGGTCGATGGAATTGCTCCGCGCCGTGCGGCTGGAGGACAAGGCGAAGGCCTATGCCCGCACGCTGTCGGGCGGGATGAAGCGGCGATTGCTTGTGGCTAAGGCGATGGTGCATTCGCCGCCCATCCTGGTGCTGGACGAGCCGACCGCGGGGGTGGACGTGGAATTGCGCCAGCAGCTGTGGGAATTCGTCCGCTCGCTGCATGCAGAGGGTGTGACGGTGGTGCTGACCACCCATTATCTGGAGGAAGCCGAGGAGCTTTGCGACCGGATCGCGATCATCAATCACGGCAAATTGATCGCCAATGAAGAAACGCGGGCGCTGGTCGGAATGGCCCAGGAGAAAGCGGTCGAGGTGACGGTGGATCGCGACCTTTCCGCCGTGCCGGACAATATCTGCTTCGAGAAGGTGGAGCTGAAGGGCAGCCGGACGCTCGTCATCACCTATCGCAAGGACAAGGTGAATGCGGGCGAGGTGCTCGGCGCGCTGGGCCGCGAGGGGCTTGGGATCGTGGACGTTTCCACCCGCGAGGCGGATCTGGAGGACGTATTCCTGAACCTGACTCGGGCCGCGGCCTGAGCGGCGGGGCCGAGCGAATGGGGGATTTTCACCGCTGCCATGACTTGCGGGTGCGGTTTGCCGAGGTTGACGCGCAATCGGTCGTCTTCAACTCGCGCTATCTGGAATATGCCGACATCGTGCTGACTGAATTCATGCGCGATCGCGGCATCCCCGTGACCGGACCGGACGTGTTCGAGGTGCATGTCGTGCAGGCGAACGTCCATTATAAAAGCCCGCTGCGCTTCGACGAGCAGGTCTCGGGCTGGGCGCGGGTGGCCAGGATCGGGCGGTCGAGCATGGCATTCGAGGTGGAATTGCGGGTCGAGGGCGAGGAAGAGGCGCGCGCCGCGATCACCCTGTCCTACGTGCATGTCGACATAGCGACCGGGCGGCCGGCGGAAATCTCCGCCGAGATGCGGGCGCGGCTGCTGGGATGAGCGGGATTTCGGACATCCTCGTCATCGGCTCCGGTGCGGCGGGGCTGACGGCGGCTTTGAACCTGGCCGACCGGTTCACCGTGACGGTGCTCGCCAAGGGTGGCTTCGACGAGGGTTCGACCGCCTGGGCGCAGGGCGGGATCGCCGCGGTGCTCGAGGAAGGCGATACGTTCGAGAGTCATATCGAGGACACGATGACCGCCGGAGCGGGGCTGAACGACCGCGCCGTCGTCGAGTTCGTGGTCGAGAATGCGCCGGCGGCGATCGAGAATCTGGCCGCCCTGGGCGTGGCCTTTACCGCGCCGGACGGCAGCGAAGGATCGAACGGCAAATGGCACCTGACCCGTGAGGGCGGGCACAGCCATCGCCGCATCGTCCATGTCGACGACGCGACCGGCTGGGCAGTGCAGCAGGCGTTGATCAAGGCGGCGCTGGCGCATCCGAACATCCGCATGGTGCCGGACATGGTGGTGGTCGACCTAGCCACCAGCCGGCACGAGGAACGCTATTCCGGCGCGGGTCATGTCTGGGGCTGCTATGCGGTCAACAAGGCGAGCGGCGCGGTGGAATTGTTCACCGCCAACGCGACGGTGCTGGCGACCGGCGGTGCGGGACGGACCTATCTGTTCTCCACCGCGCCCAAGGGGGCAACCGGGGACGGCATCGCCATGGCCTGGCGCGCGGGGGCGCGGGTTTCGAACATGGAATTCATGCAATTCCACCCGACCTGCCTGTACAATCTGGAGGTCAAGAATTTCCTGATCACCGAGGCGGTGCGGGGCGAGGGCGGGCGGCTGATCAACCCCTCCACCGGCAAGCGTTTCATGCCGTTCTACGATCCGCGCGAGGAACTGGCGCCGCGCGACATCGTGGCGCGGGCCAACGATGCGGAGATCAAGCGGTTCGGCCTGGACTATGTCCATCTGGACATCAGCCATCGCGAGCCGGAGTTCGTGAAAGGCCACTTCCCGAACATCTATGAGAAACTGCTCGGGCTCGGCATCGACATGACCGCCCAGCCCATCCCGGTCGTCCCGGCGCAGCATTATACCTGCGGCGGCGTGATTGTGGACATGGACGGGCGGACCGATCTGCCCGGCCTGTATGCAGCCGGCGAAGTCACACAATCGGGCCTACACGGCGCGAACCGGCTGGCGTCCAACTCGCTGCTCGAATGCTTCGTCTATGGCCGCGCGGTGGCGCAGCATATCGGCGCGCATTGGGACGATCTGCCGCCGCCCCCCGCAATCCGGCCGTGGGACGAAAGCCGCGTCACCGATTCCGACGAGGAAGTGGTGATCAAGCAGAACTGGACCGAGATCCGCCGCTTCATGTGGAATTATGTCGGCATCGTGCGGACGACGAAGCGGCTGCAGCGCGCGCAGAACCGGATCCGGCTCCTGTCGGAGGAAGTGGCCGATTATTACGGCCATTTCCGGGTGACGCCGGACCTGATCGAGCTTCGCAACCTGTTGCAGGCGGCCGAACTGATCGTGCGCTGCGCATTGCACCGCAAGGAGAGCCGCGGGCTGCATTATACGCTCGACTATCCGGAGCTGGCGCCGGAAGCAGTCGATACGGTGCTGACGCCGAATTAGGCGCCGAAGCGGACGCTTTCAGCCGGCACGCGCTCGCGACGGGCGATCAGCAGGACCGCTGCGCCGGCCAGAGCCGAGAGCAGGGAGCCGGCGAGGACGCCGATCTTCACTTCCGACTGGAGGATGGGATCGTCGAAGGCGAGCAGGCCGATGAACAGGCTCATCGTGAAGCCGATGCCGCAGAGCAGGGAGACGCCATAGACCTGAGCCATGGTCGCGCCCTCCGGCGTATCGGCCCAGCGCAGCCGCACGGCGAGCCAGACGGTAAGGAAGACGCCGATCTGCTTGCCGAAGAACAGCCCCGCCGCGACGCCCAAAGCGACCGGCGACAGCAGGGCATCGAGGCCGAGGCCGGACAGGGACACGCCGGCATTGGCGAAGCCGAAGACGGGGATGATCAGGAAGGCGACCCATGGCTCGATGCCATGTTCCAGCCGGTGCAGCGGCGAGCCGCGATCGTCCGGCGCGGCGGGCGAGCGGGTGATCGGGATGAACATCGCCAGCGCGACGCCGGCAAGCGTCGCGTGCACGCCCGACGCGAAGGTCGCCACCCACAGGCCGGCGCCGAGGATGAGGTAGGGCCACAGGCGGCGCTGGCCGGCCCGATTCAAACCGTAGAGCGCGGCCATCAAGGCCACGGCCACGCCCAGCCAGACGGCCGAAAGCTGAGCCGTATAGAACAAGGCGATGATGATGACGGCGAGCAGATCGTCGATGATCGCCAGCGCGGTGAGGAAGATTTTCAGGCTGACCGGCACGCGCCGGCCCATCAGCGCCAGCACGCCGAGAGCGAAGGCGATATCGGTCGCGACCGGCACCGCCCAGCCGTGCAACGCGCCGGAATTCAGGTTCAGCGACACATAGATGAGCGCCGGGAAGACCATGCCGCCCAACGCTGCCAGCCCGGGGAGCACGCGGCGGCGCGGCGTGGACAATTGGCCGTCGAGGAACTCGCGCTTGATCTCCAGCCCGACGAGCAGGAAGAAGCCCGCCATCAGCAGATCGTTGATCCAGTGCAGCAGGTTCAACGGGCCGATATAGCTGCCGAGCGCGCCGAAATAGGCGTCGGCCAGCGCCGAGTTGGCGACGATCAAAGCCAGCGCCGAGGCGGCGATCAGGATCAGCCCGCCCGACGCCTGGTGATCGAGGAAGTTCTTCAGCACGCTGAACGCGGCGCGGCGCTTACGGGTCAAAATCGGCTCCAGCCACAGAACATAAGCGCTGGCGGCCCGACCAGCGCACGTCCTGCCCGCATGAAAGCGAACACCCTCAGGATGCTATCGCAGGCGCCCGGCGTGAAGGCAATCCGCCAGCTCCGAGCAGGGCTTTAGCGAAGGAAGTCGGCGAGCAGGCGGGCAAAGCGCTGGGGCTGATCGGCCATGATCAGATGGCCGGCATTGTCCATGCGCACGAGCTGCGCCCCGCGCGCGCCGCGATAGGCGTTGCGGAACGCCGTGTCGGCCGTCGCACGCGTGCGCGCATCGGGCGCGGCATAGACCACCGTCAGCGGCGCGCGGATGTTGCCCAGCTCGCCGGTCAGGTCGATCCGGCCGAGATCGTGCATCGCGCGGGCGACGACATCGGCATTGCTGCCGCCATCATCCTCGGGCGGGCTGAAGGCCGCGATCAGGCCGGAAATGGCGCGGCGGGCATGATCATTGTCGATCAGGCCGTCGAGCATGCCGGCCAGGTTGGAACCCGCCGTGCCGCCATAAAGGGCAGTCGGGCGCGGCAGCATATCGACCACCATCAGCCGGCCGACGCGGGCCGGATAGCGCGACGCCAGCATCATGCCGAGCGTGCCGCCCATCGAATGGCCGACAATCGCCGGACGGTTCAGCCCGTTCGCCTCGATATAGGCCGAGATCTCCTCGGCCAGCGGCGCGAGGATGCGGCCCGAGCCATTGCCGCGCACCGCCTCGCCCGCGAAGCCGCCGACCTGCAGCAGGTGATAGCGATAGCCCGGCGTCGCCCGCACCGCCGCATCCCAGATGTGGCGGCCGGACATCAGGCCGGGGATCATCAGCACGTCCCGGCCCCGCCCGCGCAACTCCACCGAGAAACGCGAGGGCGCGAAGCGACGCGGCTGGGCGAAAGCGGGGAACGGCGCGGCGGCGAGCAAGGCCAGCGCGCCGGATGCGGACA
This sequence comes from Sphingomonadales bacterium UBA2369, assembly GCA_002344055.1. Classification (GTDB taxonomy): domain Bacteria; phylum Pseudomonadota; class Alphaproteobacteria; order Sphingomonadales; family Sphingomonadaceae; genus Allosphingosinicella. Next base: position 631,621 of record DDTH01000006.1, on the reverse strand, counting down.
GGAAAGAACGGCGGTCCATCATCTCACCCTAATCCTGTCCGGTTGAACGATTGCTTTCAATCCGGAAGGCGCGATGCGGCGCCGGCGCGGGCCATGCAGAAAGCCGCTTGACTTCGATTTGATTGAGTATTCAACTAAGGGCGGGCGCAGAGGGAGACGAGCATGGCCGATCCGGCAGCAGAACTGGCGACGATGGCCGCCAATCTCGAAACGAAGACGGGGAGAAGCCTGGCGGACTGGACCGGCGTCGCGAGGAACAGCGGCCACGCAAAGCACAAGGCGTTGGTCGACTGGCTGAAGGCGGAGCATGGTCTGGGCCATGGCTATGCCAATCTGGTCGCGCACAAGACCTTCCAGTCGGACGCGGGCTCGGCGGACGGGGACGACCTGGTCGAGGCGATGTTCGCCGGGCCGAAAGCGGCGGTGCGCCCCATCTACGACGGGGTGATGGCGCAGGTCGCGGCGCTGGACGGCGTCGAGCAGGCGCCGAAGAAAGGCTATATGAGTCTGCGCCGCGCCAAGCAGTTCGCGCTGGTGCAGCCATCGACCAAGGACCGGGTCGATCTGGGCCTGAACCTCAAAGGCGTGGAACCATCCGGGCGGCTGGAGGCGTCCGGATCGTGGAATGCGATGGTGACGCACCGCGTGCGGCTGACGGAAGCGGGGCAGGTGGATGCGGAGTTGGGCGGCTGGCTGCGTGAAGCCTGGGAGCGCGCGGCATGAGCCTGCTGCTCGCTTTCGCCCTGCAGGCCGGGGCCATCACCGCCGAAAGCCCGATCATCCGCGCCGCGCCCGCGCCGGGCGACGATGTCGCGGCCTATGTCCGGCTGCGCAACAGCGGGCCGGCCGACCGGCTGGTCGCAATCGAATGCGCCTGTGCGGAGACGATCGAGATTCACCGCGTCAATCGGGGGCCGGATGGTGTGTCGATGGATACGGAGCCGGCGCTGGACATTCCGGCGGGCGGCATTGCGGACATCCGCCCCGGCAGTCCGCTGCATCTGATGGTGAAGGCGACTCGGCCCGGAGTCAGCGCGGGCGCTGAGATCGCTATGACCCTGCGCTTCGAACGCGCCGCGCCGATCGTCGTGCGCTTCCGTACGGTCGAGGATACGCGGGCGGCATGGACGGCATCCGGGCAGTGACCTGGGGTCGAATCCCGCCTGCTTGAAAAGGGCAGGCGGGACGTGGATGAAAGCTCATGCTGTCGCCGCTCAAGGTCCGCCTGCTGCCGTACGATCCGCGCTGGCGCGACGATGCCGCCGCCGAAATCGCGCGCATCACCGAAGCTGTGGCGCAGCCCGGCCTGCACATCCATCATATCGGATCGACCGCCATCCCCGGCATCGCCGCGAAGCCGATCATCGACCTGCTGGCTACGGCGCCGGATGTGGCAATGCTCGACGCGGCGCGGCCGGCGATCGAAGCGCTGGGCTATAGCTGGCATGGCGAGGCGGGCCTGCCGGGCCGGCGCTATTGCAAGCTGGACTGTCCCGAAACGGGCGTCCGGACGGTGCAGCTGCATTGCTATGCGCACGGCAACCCCGAGGTCGCCCGGCATCTGGCGTTTCGCGACCATTTGCGGCGGCATCCCGAACTTGCCGCTGCCTATGAGCAGGAGAAAAGGCGTTGTGCCGCGCTGCATCCAGATGACAGCCATGCTTATTCCGACTGCAAGAGCGGGTGGATAGGGCAGATCGAGGCTGAAGCCCTCGGTCAACCGTCTCCCGGGGCAACCGCCAACACCTAAGTCGTCAGATCGCGGACGACCATGCAATGCACCGCGACCAAGCTGCGACAGCTTGCGACAAGATCGCGCTTCGCTGCCCCACATCTGCCTGATTCCAGGACGCAAACAGGGCCGGTCCGACGAAGGAACTGGCCATGCGCATCCACTATCTGGCGACACTGATCGGCGCGACCTTCCTGGCAAGCGGCTGCGCGGCGGGCAGTGACTGGGACGGGCTTCGAGGCGGCGGCCTCCAGCGTGGGGCCGGCGAGAGCCGCATCGGTTCCGGTCCCCTGTTCGTGAGTCCGTCCGGCGCTGTCTTCCGCCGCGTCGCCCATGGGTCCGCGCCCATCACTATTTGGTTCGGCGCCGCCGATGCGGACAGCAACGGTGTTCTGGACTGGGCGGAGTTCCAGGCCGATTTCGACCGCGCCTTCGTCAGCTTCGACAGGGACGGCGATGGAGAAATCGAACCGGACGAGGTCACATATTACGAGACCCGCATCCTCCCGGAAATGGCCAGCCCCGGCATGTTCGGCGGGGGTGTTGCGGGAGCGCGGAACGGTGGCATGGAGAGAGGTTCGAGCGGAAGGCCGCCTCAGGGCCGAAGGCGCGGTAGCGGCGGCCCGCCGGATGGCGGGGCCAGGATGAATGGCGCCGCCCGCTTCGGCCTGCTGCGCATCTCTCACCCGATCATGGAGGCCGACGAGAATTTCAACCGCGGCATCAATCGCGCGGAATGGGCGGCGGCGGCAAGGCAGCGCTTCAACCAGCTCGACCGCGAGCGCAACGGCCTGCTGCGGCTGGACCAGTTGCAACGGCCCCGCACCGGTCCGCCCCCAGGCGCGGCACGCCGGCCGCGAAACCGGCCTGACTGAAGACGGAGAATTTCAGCAATGCCACCGCCGATTGGAGGCTTGCTTGCCGCAGCCACCGCTACCGCCCTGCTGCTTTCAAATGGTTTGCCTGCGTACGCGCAGTCGCCCGAACCTGGGCGCACGATCAACCTCATGGTCTATGGCGATGACGCCTGCCCCGAACCGGAGAGCGAGGATGAGATCGTCGTCTGCGCGCGCCAGCCGGAAGGAGAGCGCTATCGCATTCCCCGCCGTTTCCGCGACCGCAGCGACCGGCCGCTGGAAATCTCCTGGGGCGCGCGCGCCTTCGAACTCGAAGAGGCACAACGCGACACCCGCCCTAACAGCTGCTCGGTCGTCGGCTCGTTCGGGCAGACGGGCTGTACCGAGGCGATGATCCGGCAATGGTATCGGGAGCGGCGGTTGATGGAGGCCGAGCGCGCGGCGCAGCGATGACCGCAGCGCCGCTGCGGATGGTTTGCACCCGCTTCCCCCTGGTCTAGAGCGGGCGCATGTCCTCCCCGCATCTCTATCTGGTCGATGGCTCGTCCTACATCTTCCGGGCCTTCCACCGGCTGCCGCCGCTGACCAACAAGCATGGGCTGAATGTCGGCGCGGTCTATGGCTACACCACGATGCTGTGGAAGCTGGCCGAGGAATTGGGCCGGGCGGACGGGCCGACCCATCTGGCGGTGATCCTGGATGCCTCCGAGAGCACGCACCGCAACCAGATGTACGACAAGTATAAGGCGAACCGCCCACCGGCGCCGCCCGAGCTGGTGCCGCAATTCCCTTTGATCCGCGACGCGACGCGGGCCTTCTCCATCCCCTGCATCGAGGAAGAGGGGCTGGAGGCGGACGACATCATCGCCGGCTATGCGAAGGCCGCGTCCGAGGCCGGCTGGAAGGTCACCATCGTCAGTTCCGACAAGGATCTGATGCAGCTGATCGAAGACGACAAGATCGACATGCTGGACACGATGAACGACCGCCGCATCCAGCGCGAGCAGGTGGTCGAGAAGTTCGGCGTCGGCCCGGAGCAGGTGGGCGAGGTACTGGCGCTGATGGGCGACAGCGTGGACAATGTACCCGGCGTGCCCGGCGTGGGGCCGAAGACGGCGAGCCAGCTGATTCAGCAATATCAGACGGTCGAAGGCGTGCTGGCGCATCTCGACGAGATCACCAAGCCGAAGCTGAAGCAGAATCTGACCGAGCATGCGGAGATGGCGCGGCTGTCGCGCGAGCTGGTGCGGCTGATCTGCGACGCGCCGCTGCCCGAGCCGCTCGAGGCGCTGGCGATGCAGGGGATTCCGGACGCGCCGCTGCGGGAGTTTCTGGAGCATCACGGCTTCAAGACCCTGCTCGGGCGGCTGAACGGACGATCCGGCGCCGCGGAGACCGGCAGCGACACCGCGGCGGCCCCGGCGCGCGAGGAAGCGGGGCCGGAGCCGGCGATCGACCGCAGTCTCTACAAGACGGTCACGACGGAAGAAGCGCTGGACGGCTGGATCGCCGAGGCGCGGAGCCGCGGCTATGTCGCCTTCGATACCGAGACGGACGGGCGCGACTGCGTGACCGCCAATCTGGTCGGCATCAGCCTGGCGGTCGAACGCAATAAAGCCTGCTACATTCCGCTGGAACATGGCGGCGACGACATGTTCGCGGAGCGGCCGGAGCAACTCCCGTCCGACCTGGTGCTGGCGAAACTGAAGCCGCTGCTGGAGGATCCGGCGGTCCTGAAGATCGGCCACAATCTCAAGTTCGACTGGGTGGTGCTCGACCGGCGCGGCGTCTGTGTGGCTCCCTATGACGATACGCTCGTGATGAGCTTCAATCTGGATGCGGGCGGCCTCGCCAGCCACGCGCTCGACGATCTGGCGCTCAGGCATCTCGGCCACACCTGCATCTCCTTCAAGGAATTGTGCGGGACCGGGCAGAAGCAGATCAGGTTCAACGCCGTGCCGGTCGACCGCGCGACCGAATATGCGGCCGAGGATGCCGACGTGGCGCTGCGGCTATGGCTGCGCTTCAAGCCGCGCATGGCGGCGGAACGGGCGACGCGCGTCTACGAGCAAGTGGACCGGCCGATGGTGGCGGTGATCGCGCGGATGGAGCGCGAGGGCGTGAAGGTGGACCGGGCGATGCTCGGCGAGCTTTCCGGGGAATTCACGAAGCAGATCGCCGCGCTGGAAGAGCAGGTCCACGCCGAGGCGGGCGCGAAGTTCACCATCGGCAGCCCCAAGCAGCTTGGCGAAATATTGTTCGACAAGATGGGCCTGAAAGGCGGGCGCAAGGGCAAGTCCGGCGTCTGGTCCACCGACGTGAACGAGCTGGAGCGGCTGCAGCGCGAAGGCGTGGCCGTGGCGCGGATGGTGCTCGACTGGCGGCAATTGTCGAAGCTGAAATCGACCTACACCGACACGCTGCAGGAGCAGATCAACCCGGAGACGGGGCGAGTCCATACCAGCTTCAGCCTGTCCGGCGCACAGACCGGGCGGCTGGCCTCGTCCGACCCCAACCTCATGAACATTCCGATCCGCACCGAGATCGGCCGGCGGATCCGCGACGCCTTCATCGCCGAGCCGGGCCATGTCCTGCTGGCGGCGGATTATTCACAGATCGAGCTGCGGCTGGCGGCCCATATCGCGGACGTGCCGCAATTGAAGGAGGCTTTCGCGCGGGGCGACGACATCCACTCGCTCACCGCGCAGGAATTGTTCGGCGCGGTCAATCGCGACACCCGCGCCAGCGCCAAGACGATCAACTTCGCCATCCTCTACGGCATTTCGCGCTGGGGGCTGGCCGGGCGGCTGATGATCACGCCGGAAGAGGCGCAGGCGATGATCGACCGCTATTTCGAGCGCTTTCCGGGTGTGCGCAATTATATCGCCGAGACGCTCAGCAAGGCGCGCGAGACCGGCTTCACCACCACCATGTTCGGCCGCAAGACGCATTTTCCGGGGCTGAAATCGAAGGTCCAGCACGAACGGCAGGGGGCCGAGCGCGCCGCGATCAACGCGCCGATCCAGGGCGCGGCGGCCGACATCATCAAGCGGGCGATGGCGCGCATGGTCCCGGCGCTGCGCGAGGCGGGGCTGACCGGCACGCGCATGCTGTTGCAGGTGCATGACGAGCTTGTGTTCGAAGTGCCGGACGCCGAGGTCGCAGCCGCGAGCGCCGTTATCAGCGCGGTCATGGCCAGGGCGGCCGAGCCGGCGGTGAGGCTGAGCGTGCCGCTCGGCATCGAAATCGGCACCGGCGCCAATTGGGGCAGCGCGCATTGATGCACTAATCGAACTCAAAAAACCTTTATACACCAATGTATTAAGTGACATTGATAGATTAGTGAAAGAGCGCTATCACTAACCGATGCTGTCGATTTCCGAAGCTGACATTCGCAACCGGATCGCGCGCGACAACCCCTGGTGGTCGCCTGACCGTCAAATTCCGGAATGGGGCTGGCGGCGCCGGACCTATTTCGCCCCGTTCGCCGATCTGGCGCTCGACGCGCGCGTGCGCCGGGCGGCCGTGCTGCTCGGGCCGCGCCGCGTCGGCAAGACGGTTCTCATCAAACAGGTCATTCAAGAGGCGATCAACCGGGGGTTGAGTCCGAGGCGAATCCTGTACGCCAGCATCGACACGCCCGTCTTTTCAGGCATGCGCCTTGAGAGCTTCGTTGACATGCTGCCGGAGCGGGAGGGGCCGGGCCTCATCGTCTTTGATGAAATTCAGTATCTCAAGGATTGGGAGCGGCACCTCAAGGATCTGGTCGATAGTGTGCCGGACTGCAAGTTCGTCGCCACCGGCTCGGCCGCGGCAGCCTTGCGGCTGAAATCCCGCGAGTCCGGAGCGGGGCGTTTCTCCGAATTCATGCTGCCGCCCCTGACCTTCCACGAGTTCCTCTGCTTCATCGGGCGGGACGAGGAACTGGTGAGTGAAGATCGCGACGGCGATTATCGATTCAGCGACATCGACACCCTCAACGCCACCTTCATCGATTACCTCAATCACGGAGGTTATCCGGAAGCAGTCCTGAATCCTGCCATTCGCGCCGATCCCGACCAGTTCGTGCGTAATGATATTATCGACAAGGTCCTGCTGAAGGACCTGCCCGCTCTCTACGGCATCAACGACATACAGGAGCTCAACCGGCTCTTCTCATTCCTTGCATACAACGCTGGCAACGAAGCAAATCTGGAAAGCATCTCGCGAGAATCCGGGCTCACGAAGCCTACGATCAAGCGCTATATCGAATATCTGGAAAGCGCCTTTCTAATCCTCAAGGTGCAGACGATCGACCAGAACGGCCGCACGATGCAGCGCGAGCGGAACTTCAAGGTCTACCTCAACAATCCCTCCATGCGCGCGGCGCTTTTCGCCCCGGTATCGCCAGAGGACAGTTCCCTGATCGGGCGGCTTGCCGAGTCCGCTGTCTTCTCGCAGTGGCAGCACAGCCGCTGGTCCCGCAATCTTCGCTATGCGCGGTGGCGGGAGGGTGAAGTCGACGTCGTGTACCTCAATGAAAGAATGAAGCCGAGGTGGGCGGTCGAACTCAAGTGGAGCGATCGTGCCGCCCTCGACTGGAAGGAGCGATCGGCGCTCAAGACGCTGATTGCAAACAATCCGTCGCTCGATAGCTGCACGATCACGAGCCGGACGAAGGAAGGCAGCGTCCCCATCGACCGGCTCGAGGCAAAGGTAACCCCGACCGCAGCCTATTGCTATACAATCGGCCGCAATATCCGGCGGTTCTCCGCGCATCAGGAGATTGCCTCGATCCCCACTTCCGAGGAAGAGATCGAACCGATGCTCGACCTCGAGCCGTGAAAAGCCGCGCGTGACCCAAACGACCCAGCCCGACGACGACATCGCCGCCCTGGCGAAGGGCGGGCGGACGAATGTGTTCGGCTTCGTGCTGCGGCTGATCGCGCGGCTGCCCTTCCTGTTCATCGCCGGACAGCTTTATGGCGCGACCGCGCTGGGGCGGTTTGCCTACGCCATCATCGTCATCGAGTTCGCGGCGCAATTGGCCACGCTTGGCCTGAAGCGCGGGCTCGCCCAGCAATTGCGGGCCAGCGACCAGCCGGAATCGCATGTCGTGTGGGATGCGATGCTCGCCGCGCTCATCGCCTCCGCCTTCGCCAGCATCGTGTTGATCTTCTTTCCCCAGGCGATGTTCCCCAATTCCGAACGCCACGGCGCGGATTTCCTGCTGCCTTTGGTGATCTTCGGCATTGCCGGGGCGGACGTCGCGCTCGCGGCGCTCGCCTACAAGCATAATATCGCCGCGACGGTGCGCGCGCGCGCGATCGTCGAGCCGTGGACGATCAGCATCGCGGCCGGCGCGCTCTATTTCTATTCGGACCGGGACGGGCTGATCATGGCCTATGTCGTGTCGGTCATCGCGGGGCTGATCGCCTCGCTCTGGCCCCTGCTCAGGACCTATGGCCTGCCGCACGGCTGGAAGCCGCATCCGGACCGGACCTGGCAGGTAGCGCGGCAGAATGTGCCGCTGGCCGCGGCCGATGCGATCGAGTGGGGATCGCGCCGCCTGGACGTGGCGATCCTCGGCTGGTTCGTCTCGCCTTACTGGGTCGGCGTCTATTATGTCGCGCAGCAGGTCGCGTCGCTGCCGCAGCGCCTGAAGACCAGCTTCGACCCGATCCTCGCTCCGGTGCTGACCGATAGGCTGGCGAAGAAGGATTATGCGGCGGTCGCCAAGCAGGTGCGGCAGGTCGGCTTCTGGATCATCGCCGCGCAAATGGGGATCGCGCTGGCGCTGGGGCTGACCGGGCCGGCGCTGATGGGATTGGTCGGCACCGCCTTTGCAGGCGGGGCGCTGGCGCTGGGCTTCCTGCTGTTCGCGGAAGTGGTGGCGGCGACGGCGGCGGTGTCGGAAGCGGCGCTCGTCTATGTCGCCCGCAAGCGCAATCTGCTGATCTCGTTCGTCATGATCCTGATCCAGATCGCCGTATCCGTGGGCGTGCTCTACGCCTTCGAGTTCCTCGATGTGCCGGTCGACGACCAGCAGGCCTATCAGGCGGCGGCGGCGGCAGGCGCGCTGGCGGTCGCTTTGGGGATCGCCTCGATCCTGAAGGCGCGCCTGCTGGAGCACATATTGGGCGAGTCCGTGCTCGGCTGGCGCTGGTCGCTGCTCGAAGGGGCGGCGGCCGCCATCCTGGTCGGCATCGGCGTGCGCTTCCTGTTCCCCGAATGGGCGCAGCTGGCGTTCGGCACCTTCCTGATCCTGATCGCATTCGGCGCCATGATCTGGTGGCGCGGCTTCACCGCCGAGGACCGGGTGCTGTTCCGGTTCAGGAAGGACGAGGAGCCCACCCTGCCGGACGTGTCGATGACGTGATCATTCCTCCCCGAGTTTCCCGGGGAGGGGAACCATGCGCAGCATGGTGGAGGGGCATGAGCGACGCGAACCTTCTTCCGCTCGCGCAAGGGCGCGACCGGCCCCTCCACCACCGGCTTCGCCGGCGGTCCCCCTCCCCTGCAAATGCAGGGGAGGATTTGAATAAGATCAGTGCCGGAAGTGGCGCATGCCGGTCAGGACCATGGCGAGGCCTGCTTCGTCGGCGGCGGCGATCACCTCGTCGTCGCGGACGGAGCCACCGGGCTGGATGACCGCCGTCGCGCCCGCTTCGGCCGCAGCCAGCAGGCCGTCGGCGAAGGGGAAGAAGGCGTCCGACGCGACCGCCGAGCCGATCGTGCGCGGCTGCGGCCAGCCGGCTTTCTCCGCGGCGTCCTTTGCCTTCCAGGCGGCGATGCGGGCGGATTCCAGCCGGTTCATCTGGCCCGCGCCGACGCCGGCGGTGGCGCCGTCCTTCGCGTAGACGATGGCGTTGGACTTCACATGCTTGGCGACGGTCCAGGCGAACAGGCAGTCGGCCAGCTCCTGTTCGGTCGGTGCGCGTTTCGTCACCACGCGCAACTGATCGCGCGACACCGTACCGCCGTCGCGCGACTGGAGGAGCATGCCGCCGGCGATCGATTTGATCGTCAGTCCGGGGCGCTTCGGATCGGCGAAGTCGCCGGTGAGCAAAAGCCGCAGATTCTTCTTGCGGGCGAAGGCGGCGCGGGCGGCATCGTCGGCGCCGGGCGCGACCACCACCTCGGTGAAGATTTCCGAGATCGCCTCGGCAGTCGGGCCGTCCAACGGACGGTTGCAGGCGATGATGCCGCCGAAGGCTGACACCGTGTCGCAGGCGAAGGCGGCGCGATAGGCTTCGGCGAGGGTCTCGCCGCTGGCGACTCCACAGGGATTGGCGTGCTTGACGATCACCACCGTCGGCGGACCGTCCTTGAAGTCCGCGACCAGCTCCAGCGCCGCGTCGGCATCATTGTAATTGTTGTAGCTGAGCTCCTTGCCCTGCACCTGCTCAGCCTGCGCCACGCCGGGGGTCGCCGGGCCGGCGGGAATGTAGAGTGCGGCGCGCTGGTGCGGATTTTCGCCGTAACGCAATTCCTGCGCGCGGCGGACGGGGATGGCGACCGTCGCCGGGAAAATCTCGCCCTGATCGGCGAAGGCGAACCAGGCGGAGATGGTGGCGTCATATTGGGCGGTGAGCGCGAAGGCCTTGGCGGCGAGCTTCTTGCGCTCGTCGAGAGTGGTCGTGCCTTTCGCGACAAGGGCGTAATCGGCCGGATCGGTGACGATCGCCACGCTCGCATGATTCTTCGCGGCGGAGCGGACCATGGACGGGCCGCCAATGTCGATATTCTCGATCACCTCGTCACGCGCCGCGCCGCGCGTCACGGTCTGGGCGAAGGGGTAGAGATTGACGACGACGAGGTCGATCATGCCGATCTCGTGCGCGGCGGCGGCGGCTTCATGCTCTTCATTGCCGCGCACCGCGAGCAGGCCGCCATGCACTTTCGGGTGCAGGGTCTTCACCCGCCCGTCCATCATTTCCGGAAAGCCGGTGAGGTCGGAAATGTCGCGCACCTCCAGCCCCGCGTCGCGGAGCGACTTGGCCGTCCCGCCAGTGGAAACAAGCTCTACGCCCTGACCCGCGAGGGACTGGCCGAGCTCGACCAAGCCGGTCTTTTCGGAGACGGAGAGCAAGGCGCGGCGGATGGTGATGTCGGTCATGGCCGCGCCTTTAGCCGCCGTATGTGACCATTGAAACCGCGCGTTCGCCTCAGCCGGCGCGCTTCAGTTCCCACGAAATGGACATCCCCTCGGGCGGGCTTTCGCCGCTGACCGCGAGTTGCAGGGTCTGGCGGGGCATGCCGGTGCCGTCGATCCACAGGCTGTCCTCGACCTCGACGATGCCGCCGCGCACCTTGAACTGCCAGGCCTTCTTCGGCGCCGCCCGCAGCAGGGCGCCGCGGCCATCGGCGGTGCTGGTGACTTCCACCCCCGGCGCGAGGTGGAAACGCAGCACGAAAGGCACACCGGCCTTGCCCGGCTTGCCCCTGAGCGCCAGCGAATCGGTGCCTTCAAGGATTTTGCCGTCCGGCGACAGGAGCAGCAGCCGCTGATGCGCGAGACCGAAGCGGCGGACATAGCCGTCATGCCCGGCCTCGATCGCGAGCAGACCGTCGCGTGTGCCGCGCTCCATCGTCACTTCGGTGACGCCCCGACCCAATTTGCCGTCGTCAAGGATCGAGGTGGAATTGCAATCGCCGAGCGTCAGCGTGGAGTGGGCGGCGGTGGAACGGAGCAGATGGGCCAGCTCCGTGCCCAGCGCATCGGCATGTTCGCCCGCGCCGCCGCAATTGACGATCAGACGCTGCCCGCCCTCGCCATATTCGAAGGCGAGGGTCGAGGCGCGGGGCCCCGCCAACGCCTTGCTCGCGGGAGGCGGCGCGGCGTCCATGACCAGCACCGAATCCTTTGCCTGCAGCCGTTGATAGCCCCAGCCGCGCGCCTGCGGGACCGGCCGCTCGGCGAGAGCAGCGGCGGCGATCGCTGCGGAGATCCGCTTCGCGTCGCCCGGATTGCCGCCCTGCCAGCTGGTCATCGCGCCATCGTCCGCCAGCACGCTCAACAGGCAGGCGAGCGCGCCTTCCTGCGCCTCGTCCAGCCAGTCCGGAATGCCGCGTGTGCCGGTCGCATAGGCGCTGCGCAACAAGGGCAGGGTTTCGACCAAAGCGAGCTGTTCGGCCGGCGCGCGGCTGATCAGACCGCCATCCTCGCTGAGACCGGTGGCGATGGCGCGCTCCAGCCCAGCCTCGGCCCGGTCGATCCGGGTCGGTGCGCCCTGGATGACCAGCGAGGCGGCGACCGCGCCGCTCCAGGCGGTGATTCGGGGCAGGCCGGCGCGGCTCTTGTCCGCATTCTTCTCGATATGGCGCGCACCGCGAACGAGCGCGCGCAGGAAGCGGGTGCGATAATCCGTATCGCGCGTGGCGAGCAGATAGGGAGCATAGGCCGGCGCGAGCAGCAGGCGGCGGCCCCAAAGGTCGGCGCGCCATTGCGGCCCCTCCGCGCGCTGCGGCAGGCCGGCGAGCCACGCCCGAGCCAAAGCCTCGGCGGCCGCCCTGCCCCTTTCCGCCGTCCCGGCCGCGGCGAGATCGCGCAGCCAGCCGAAGCCCTGCAGATGCTCCCACTGGTCGGGCGGCAGCGCGCCATTGGCCGGATCGAGCCCGTCCAGCGGCACGCCGCCGAACTTGCCAGCCATCAGCCCCGCGCCGAACGCCTTGTCGCCCGGCACCGGATCGCGCGGCACGGCCAGCAGCCGCACCTGCGCGCGGCGGGCGAGGCCGAGCAGGCGCGCCACCTTCGCGCCGAAGGATTCGTGACCGGGATCGGAGGGGACGAGCGCGCCGCTCATCCGCCCCTCAAAGCGGCGATGTTGGCGGCATAGGCGTCCGCTCCGCCCTTGAACGTGGCGGTGCCGGCGACGAGCGCGTCGGCACCTGCCGCGATCACCCGCGCGGCGTTGGACTGATCGACGCCGCCATCCACTTCCAGGTCGATCGGCTTGCCGGTCTTGTCGATCGACTTGCGGATCGCCTCGATCTTGCGCAGCTGGCTCTCGATGAAGCTTTGCCCGCCGAAGCCGGGATTGACGCTCATCACCAGCACGAGATCGACCTCCTCCAGCACATAGTCGAGCATCTTCGCCGGGGTGGCGGGATTGAGCGAGACGCCCGCGCGCTTGCCGAGCGCCTTGATCGCCTGAATGGTGCGGTGGAGGTGCGGCCCGGCCTCGGGATGGACGGTGATCGTGTCCGCGCCCGCTTCCGCGAACGCCTCCAGCCACTTGTCCACCGGCGAGACCATCAAGTGGACGTCGAACGGCTTGGCCGTGTGGGGGCGCAACGCCTTCACGACGCCAGGGCCGATGGTAAGGTTCGGCACATAATGGCCGTCCATCACATCGATATGGATCCAGTCCGCCCCGGCTGCGTCGATCGCCCGCACTTCCTCGCCCAGCCGCGCGAAATCGGCGGAGAGGATGGACGGGGCGATGCGGACCGGCTGCTGCATGAAGACATGCCTATCCGCCGCCGAGTCGCGCTGCAAGAAAAGCGGCGGACTCATCCCCGGTGCCTGAAGCGACCGATGAAAAAACCGTCGGCGCCGCCCGCGTCGGGATAGGCACCCGGCCAGCAGCGCATATTGGCTGGCGCGTCCGCATCGCGGGCTACGGGGAGTTCAGGCGACGCGACCGGATAGGCTTCGTAATCGTCGCGGCTGGCAAGGAAGTGCTCCGCAACCTGTTCGCCTTCCTGCGGCTCGAGCGAGCAGACCGAGTAAACGAGCGTGCCGCCGGGCTTCAGCCAGTCGGCGGCGCGCAGCAGCATCGCCTTCTGCGCTTCGGCCAGTTCGGCGATGGCGCTGGGGCGGACGCGGTGAAGGACGTCGGGGTGACGGCGGAAGATGCCGGTGGCCGAGCAGGGCGCGTCGAGCAGGATCGCGTCCACCTGTTCCTTCGGCTGCCACGTCATGACGTCAGCGGCGATCAGCGCCGCCTCGAGTCGGGTGCGGGCGAGATTCTCGCGGACACGCTCCAGCCGCGTTTCCGAGGAATCGACCGCGGTGACTTTGAAACCCGCAGCGGCGAGCTGCATCGTCTTGCCGCCGGGCGCGGCGCACAGATCGAGCGCGGTGCGGCCCTTCCCCTCTCCAAGTAGGCGCGCGGGCATCTGGGCGGAGATATCCTGCACCCACCACTGGCCTTCGGAGTAACCGGGCACGTCGGCGATCGCGCCGGCGCGGGGGAGGCGCAGATGACCGGGCAGAAGGCTGATCCCCTCAAGGCCTTGCGGGGGCTGGTCGGACTGGAAGCACAGGTCGAGCGGCGGCGGTTCGGCGATGGCCAAAGCGGCGTCGGCAACCAGCTGCGGACCCCAGGCCTTCTCCCAGCGCAACGCGACCGGGAGGGGCAAGGTTGGGACTTCCGGCAGCAGGGCTTCGCGCCGCATCAGGGCGCCGAACACGCCATGGACCAGTCGGCGGGGGCCGCTTTCCACCATCGGCAGAGCGGTGGAGATGGCGGCGTGCGGCGGCGTGCCCATGCGCAGCGCCTGCACCAGCGCGATGCGCAGCACGTTTCGCGCGCGGGCGTCGTCCGGGAGATTCCTCTGCGTCGCCGAATCGATCAGGGCATCGAGATCGGGCAGGCGGCGCAGGGCTTCGGACGCGATGGCGAGGGCGAAGGCCTTGTCGTCCGGTCGGGTCAGCCGGGCCGTCGCGGAACCGGCGGCCTCCAGCGGCAGGCCTTTGCGCAGCACCGCATCGAGCAGCGCCAGCGCCGCGCGGCGCGTGTCGGTACCCGGCGGCTCGCTCTCGTAGAGATTGGGGCGGGGGCGTCTTGCGTCTGTCTTCTTCACCGCCGACATGTGGCCGCAGCAACGCCCAAAAGCAAAGGAAGCGCCAATTGACGCGCCAGAAGAAGCGCCCGCCGCACCTGAAACCGCCTTCGCATCTTTCCGAAAGCCCGCCTTTGCCAGCGCCGGGCGACGCCCCGACGCTGCCCGAGGAAACGGGCGGGCCGAAGGGCGAGGAGCCGACCCGCTATGGCGATTGGGAAGCGAAGGGGATTTGTAGAGACTTCTAGCCCCTAGACGCTTTCGCTCTTGAGCGGGCGGGCGAGCAGGCCACCGACCACGTCCTTCGCCGTCGCGCGGCCGTCGAGCAGGGCGCAAACGGCAGCGACGATCGGCATTTCGACGCCCGCTTCGTCGGCGACGCGGCGCAGGACCGGGGCGGTGAAGGCGCCTTCCGCCACCGTCCGCCGGTCGCTGAGCAGTTCGGCGGCGCTGCGGCCCTCGCCAAGCCCCACGCCGAGGCTGAAATTGCGGGAATTGGTGGAGGAGCAGGTGAGCACCAGATCGCCGAGGCCGGAGAGGCCCGCGAGCGTCTCCGGCCGTGCGCCCTTGGCGAGGCCGAAGCGGGTCATTTCCGCGAATCCGCGCGAGATCAGAGCCGCGCGCGCATTGAGGCCGAGGCCCATGCCCTCGACCACACCGCAGGCGATGGCGAGCACATTCTTGACCGCGCCGCCGACCTCCGCGCCGACCACGTCGTCGGAAAGGTAGGGGCGGAAGGCCGGACCGGACAGGCGCCGGGCGAGTTGCTCCGCCACTGCCGCATCATTCGTCGCCAGCGTCACCGCGGCCGGGAGGCCCCTGGCCACTTCATGCGCGAAGGTCGGCCCCGACAACACCGCCAGCGGCGCGCCCGGCCGCGCTTCGTGCGCGACCTCGTGCATCATTCTGCCCGAGGCCTCCTCGATGCCCTTCGAGCAGAGGACCAGAGGCCTGTCGCCCGCGGGCAGTCCTGTGAGGACGGCGCGCATATGCTGGGCGGGGGAGACGATCAGCAAGGCGTCGCAGACGGAAAGGTCGGCCATCTCGCCGGTCGCACGGATCGATCGAGAGAGGGGGATTCCCGGCAGGAACAAGCGGTTTACCTGTTCGGCATTGACCGTCGCGACCACCTCGGGTTCGCGCGCCCAGAGCAGGACGGGTTCGCCGCCCGAAGCGGCAGCCTGCGCCAGCGCCGTGCCCCAGGCGCCTCCTCCGACAACACCGATCCTCACGCTTTCACTCCCGCGCCGCGCGCTTTTTCCGCCTCGGGGTCGAGCGGCCAGCGCGCCCGGGCCGGGGCGTCCAGGCCGTCGATCAAACCTGCCTCGAACCGCAAGGCTCCGGCCCACGCGATCATCGCCGCATTGTCGGTACACAGCCAGAGCGGCGGGGCGACGAAGGGCAGGCCGTGTGCGCTGGCCAGACCGGTGAGCGCGCCGCGCACCTGCTGGTTGGCCGCCACGCCGCCCGCGACGACGAGCGCGGTGACGCCGGGGGATGCGGCGAGCGCTCGCTGCGTACGGTCGAGGAAGCAATCGACGACCGCCTGCTGGAAGGAAGCGGCGATGTCGGCGGTGGAATGGCTTCCGGCCTCGACCGCGCGCAGCACGGCGCTTTTCAGGCCCGCGAAGGAGAAATGCGGTTCGGCCGAGCCGACGAGCGGACGGGGAAAGCGGATCGCTTGCGGATCGCCGCCCAAAGCGGCGCGCTCGACCGCCGGGCCGCCGGGATAGCCGAGGCCCAGCAGTTTTGCGGTTTTGTCGAACGCTTCACCCGCCGCATCGTCGATCGTGGTGGCGAGGCGGCGATACTGGCCGACGCCCTCGACGCGGAGCAACTGGCAATGGCCGCCGGAAACGAGCAGCAGCAGATAGGGGAAGGCGAGGTCCGGCGCGGTCAGCATTGGCGACAGCGCGTGCCCTTCCAGATGATTGACGGCGACCAACGGCTTGCCGCTCGCCAGCGCCAGGCCCTTGGCGGTGACCAACCCGACCAGCACGCCACCGATCAGGCCCGGCCCGGCGGTGGCGGCGATCGCATCGACATCGTCCAAGGTCACGCCAGCTTCGGCCAGGGCCGCCTCGACCAGCCCCGGCAGGGTCTCGACATGGGCGCGGGCGGCGATTTCCGGCACGACGCCGCCGAACGGCCGGTGCGCGTCCTCCTGCCCGGCCAGCTTGTGCGCGAGGATCCGCCGGTCGCTCGTCACCAGCGACGCCGCGCTTTCGTCGCAGCTCGATTCGAGGCCGAGGATCAGAGAGGGACGGTTGCTCGCCATGGCGCGCTCTTCCCTGCCAGAGCCGCAGGCGCTAGCACAAGCGCCGCAATGCCCAAGCTCTCCCGCCCTCTCCGTCTCGGCACGCGCGGCTCGCCGCTGGCGCTCGCGCAGGCGCGGCTGGCCGCAGAGGCATTGCGCGCCGTACATGGGTGGGGCGAACAGGATATCGAGATCGTGCCGATCACCACCACCGGCGACGTGGTGCAGGACCGGCCGCTGGCTGAAATTGGCGGCAAGGCGCTGTGGACCAAGGAGCTGGATCGCGCGCTGGCGGATGGCGTCACCGACGCGTCCGTCCATTCGATGAAGGATGTCGAGACGGTGCGCCCGCCGGAGTTCGTCATCGCCGCCTATCTGCCGCGCGCGGCGACCGGCGACCGGCTGATCGGCGCGGGGAGCCTGGATGAATTGCAGGACGGCGCGACGGTCGGCACCTCGTCGCCCCGGCGCAAAGCGCAATTGCTGGCACGGCGGCCGGACCTGAACGTCGTGCCGATCCGCGGCAATGTGCAGTCGCGCATCGCCAAGGTGGGCGAGGAAGTGGACGCCACCCTGCTCGCCGCGGCGGGCCTCGAGCGGCTCGGCCTCGGCCATGTCGGCGCGCCGCTGGACGATTTCCTGCCTGCCCCGGCGCAAGGCGCGATCGGGATCGAGGCGCGCGCCGATGACGCGGAGACGCGGGCGTTGCTGCGGCCGGTCAATGACGATCGCGCTTTCGTCACCGTGGAGGCGGAGCGCCGGTTCCTGCTGGCGATCGGCGGCAATTGCCATTCCGCGGTCGCTGCCGCCGCCTCCAGCCACAGCAGCGCGATGTTCATGCGCGCCGAGATACTCAGCCCGGATGGCAGCGAAGTGCACAGCGCCGACGAGGAATTGCATGGCGAGGATTTCCTGAGTCCCGGCGATCTCGCCCGGCAGCTGCTGAGCCGCGCCAGCCCGGCCCTGCGCGCGATGTTCGCCGCATGATGCGCGCCGTCCTGATCGTGCGGCCGCAGCCGGGGGCGGACGAAACCGCGGCACGGGCGCAGGCGCGCGGGCTGGAGCCGGTGGTCGCGCCGATGTTCACCGCTCGGGCTTTGCCCTGGACGCCGCCAGTGCCGGCGGATTTCGACGCGATCCTGTTCACCAGCGCCAATGCGCCAAGGCTGGGCGGTCCCGCCCTCGCCGCTTTCCGCGACAAGCCCTGCTATGCGGTGGGCGAGGCGACGGCGATGGCGGCGGCGGAAGCCGGCTTCGGCCATGTCCGCACCGGGCCTTCGGACGGCGCGGCGGTCGTGCAGATGATGGCGCGCGACGGCGTGACCCGCGCTTTCCACCCGACGGCCGAGGATGTCGCGGCTTTGCCCGCCGCGGGCATCGCGCTGGAGCAGATCGCGGTCTATGCCTCCATCCCCGACGACCGGCTGTCCGATGTGGCGGTCGCGGCGATCCATGCCGGGGCGATCGTGCTGCTGCACTCGCCGCGATCGGCGGAGATATTCGGCGAGCGGATCGGCGAGCGGCGGGCGCAGACGCGGATCGCCGCGATCAGCGACGCGGCTGCGGCGGCGGCCGGCACGGGCTGGGCAGGCGTCGGCGTGGCGCTGGAGCCGCGCGACGAGGCGCTGCTGAGCGCCGCGAGCGAACTGGCCGACGCCGTGGCGAACGAACGGCAGGCCGCGACGCCGAAAGCGGTCGAGCCAATCGTGCCGCGCCAGGGACGGCGGCGGCCCTGGCTGCAGCCCTGGCTGCAGCCCTTGCTGATTGGCGGCAGCGCCTTCGCGCTCGGCGTCCTGGCGATGATCTGGATATTGGGCCGCTGGGAAGGCGTGGGCCAGGCGCTCGGCATCGTGCCGGAGCCGGTGGTCGAGGGACCCCCCGCGCCGGCCCCGCAACGCAATCTGCTGCAGCCGCAGCCCGCACCCGCGCCGGCGCCTGCCACGCCGGAGATGGACGCACGCCTCGCGGCGCTCGAGCAAAGGCTCGGCGAGCTCGGCTCGGACGCGCAATCGGCGGTCGGCAATGTCGATCGCGCGGAAGGCCTGCTGGTCGCCTTTGCGGCGCGGCGCGCGCTCGAGCGCGGCGTCGGACTGGGCTATCTGGAAGGGCTGCTGCGCCAGCGTTTCGGCGAGAGCCAGCCGGAAGCGGTCGGCACGGTGATCGATTTCGCCCAGCAGCCGGTGACGCTGCAGCAATTGCAGGTGTCGCTGACCGAGATCGGGCCGCGGCTGACCGGCGCTGGGCCGGCGCAGACCTTCTGGGGCGCGGTGGGCACCGAACTGACCAATCTGGTCGTGGTGCGCCGGGCGGGGACGCAATCGACCGATCCGCGCGAACGGCTGCGGCGGGCGGTGACCCGGCTGGAGGCCGGACAGGTCGATCAGGCGCTGGAGGAAGTGCAAAGGCTGCCGGGGCGCGAAAATGGCCGCGACTGGATGCAGGCGGCGCAGCGCTACGTGGCGGCACGGCGGGCGCTCGACACGATCGAACTGGCAGCCTTCACCGCCGCGCCGGCACCGGCACCCCGGCCTGCCGGAAGCGAACAGCCGGCCGCACAGCCGAAACAATAGGCTGGCCGATCCGGCAGCGCCGTGAGCGTTGCGGATGCCGGGTACGAACTCTAGCGGCGTGCCATGAGTCTCGAATCCGTCCGCCTGTTCCTCAGCCTTCATGCGCCCGACGTACCCATCATCGACCAGGGCCGCAGCACCGCGACGGTGCTGGAGGCGGCGGAGACGCTGGGCGTCGCGCCGGGGCAGATCGCCAAGACCTTGTCGGTGCGGGCAGGCGAGCAAGTCGTACTGATCGTCGCACGCGGCGATGCGCGGCTCGACAATCGCAAGTTCAGGGATGCGTTCGGCGTGCGGCCGCGCATGCTGGGGCATGAGGAGACGGAGGCGCTGACCGGTCACCCGGTGGGCGGCGTCTGCCCGTTCGGCCTGGCGACGCCGCTCGCCATCTATTGCGACGAATCGCTGAAGGATTTCGCCATCGTCTATCCGGCCGCGGGATCGCGCACCGCCTCGGTCGAGATCGCGCCGGTGCGGTTGGCGGACCTGGTAGGGGCGCAATGGACGGATGTGTGCCGCCCGCCGGAGTCGGATTGAGCGCTTACGGGAGGCCGGAACATGGTCCCGGCCCCCCGCTCGCCCCCCACAAGGCGTCGGCGCGGGGCGATGACGGAAATTGCCGGATTCGCTTAGAATAAGCGTTCGAAAAACTTGAACGATCGTTCCCGCCGCGAAGCGGGTGTGGGAATGTGGTACAGCGTCGCGGCAAAGCCGCGCCGTCGATCCTCGCTGAACCGCGAGGTCGGCCGGGCTGCCGCTGAATACCTGATTTAGCCGCGCCAAATCAGGCGCGGCAGCTGGAGCGGGCGAAGGGATTCGAACCCTCGACCCCAACCTTGGCAAGGTTGTGCTCTACCCCTGAGCTACGCCCGCTCTGGCGTCGGCCGCTCCCGGAGGGCGGCGAGGTAAGGCGGCGGCTGCTAGCGCAAAGGTTCGGGGCGGGCAAGTCCCTGAATTCGGGGATGCCCGCTTTCGCGTCGCCGAAACGCTGGGGCAGGTCCGGGCGAAGCAACCTTGGCAGAGGCCATGCTTTTCCCACATAGGGCGCGCAGACGGCGCGATGCGCGCGGAAAGGTGGAACAGTGGCGACTTTGGGCATGAGCGAGGCGGACAAGGAAGCGATCGAGCGGTTTCGCCGCGACGTGATCGAGCCGAGCATGACCTCGCTGATCATCCTGGATTTCTGGGCGGAATGGTGCGGGCCGTGCAAGCAGCTGACGCCGGTGCTGGAGAAGGTCGCCGCGGATTATGCCGACAAGGGCGTGAAGCTGGTCAAGATCAACGTCGACGAAGAGAAGATGATCGCGGCGCAATTCCGCATCCAGTCCATCCCGACCGTCTATGCGATCTTCCAGGGCCAGCCGGTCGCCGATCTGGGCGAGGGGCGGACCGAGGGGTCGCTGAAGCGCATTCTGGACCAGTTGCTGGCGCAGCTGCCGATCCAGGGCGAGGCACAGCAGCAGCAGGCGGAGATCGCGCCCCTGATCGAAATGGGCGAGGAGGTGCTGGCGAGCGGCGACGGGGCGCGCGCGCTGGGCATCTTCTCGCAGCTCGCCGAAATGGCGCCCGAGGATGCGGCGGTACAATCCGGGCTGATCCGGTCGCTGCTGGCGAGCGGCCAGGCGGCGGAGGCGCGAGCGGCATTGGATGCACTGCCGGAAGAGGTCGCGAAGGATGGCGCGCTGGCGCAGGCGCGGTCGGCGCTGGCGCTGGCCGAAAGCGCGCCGGCGGGCGAGACGGCGGAGTTCGAGCGGCGCATCGCCGCCGATCCGGACGATCACGAGGCGCGGTTCGAACTGGCCGGGGCGAAACTGGCGGGCGGCGACCGCGACGGGGCGGCCGACGAATTGCTGGAGATCGTTCGCCGCGACCGCGAGTGGAACGACAGCGCCGCGCGCAAGAAGTTGCTGCAGGTGATCGAGGCCGTGGGCCTGGAGGACCCCTGGGCGGGGCAGCAGCGCCGCCGGCTATCCGCGATCCTGTTCACCTGAGCATGAGCGGCGGCACGACCCTGCTGGTGCCGGTCTTCCCGCTGGAAGGCGCCCTGCTGTTTCCGCGCAGCCGGCTGCCGCTGCATATTTTCGAGCCGCGCTATCGCGAGATGGTCCGCGACGCGATGCAGGGCGACCGGCTGATCGCGATGATCCAGCCGCGGAATTCGGGTGATCCGGCCGGCCTGTTCGAGGTCGGCTGCCTCGGCCACATCGCTGATTGCGAACCGCTGCCGGACGGATGCTTCAATATCGAGCTGCAGGGTCTGGAGCGGTTCCGGGTGACCCGCGAGGCAAAAGTGGAGACCGCCTATCGCCAGATCGAGATCGACCGGACCGCGTTCGAGGATGCGGAGGAGGACGAGCCGCTGGCGATGATCCAGCGCGCCGAACTGGAGCAGGAATCGCGGCGCTATGCCGATTCGCTGGGCTATGGCGTCGATTGGGACGCGGTGGCGCGGCTGGACGACGAGGCGCTGGTCAACGGCATCGCCCAGATCGCGCCGCTGGACGTGGGATCGAAGCAGGCGCTGCTGGAGGCCGAAGGGATGGCCGAGCGGGCGGACCTGCTGGTGCAGTTCATGCAGTTCCAGCGCATGGCGCCGGGTGGCGCGGACGGGCCGGAGACGCTGCAATAGGCGGTGTTTCCCGAGTCCCGCTCAGGCTGAGCCTGTCGAAGCCCTGTCCTGCCTCAGGCGTGCAAAGAAGTGCGGTCCTTCGACAAGTTCAGGACGAGCGGGTTTTGGAGTGAGCGTGTGCTCCGCCTTCGCAGGAGCACAAAGCGGGTTCAGATCGTCAGACCGCGCAGCAGTAGCGGCAATTCCCCCGATTCGCCGCGGGCTTCGGCCATCAGGCGGTCCTTGATCGGGCCGATCCGGTCGATCAGCCCCATGCCGAAGCGGCGGACGGCCGAGGCGGTCTTGCCGGGGACGCCGTAGATGCGGGTGAGGCTGTCGGTTGCCAGTGCCACGGAGAAACTGTCGAGGCTGCGCCACGTCTCGTAGCGGGCGAGCAATTGCGCATCGCCGAGATCGAGGCCAAGGCGCGCGCCTTCGACCAGCACCTGCGCCAGTGACGCGGCATCGCGGAAGCCCAGGTTGAGTCCCTGGCCGGCAATCGGGTGGATACCGTGGGCGGCGTCGCCGGCGAGGGCCAAGCGTTCTCCGGTAATCTTGGCGGCGTGGTGGAAGCCCAGCGGGTAGGTCCAGCGCTTCGCAGCGAGGGTCACGTCGCCCAGAAAGCCGCCCATGCGCTTTTCCAGTTCGGCAGCGAAGGCGCGTTCGGGGAGGTTGGCGTAGGCAGGCCCGTCGGCCTTGGCGACCGACCAGACGATGGCGGAACGGTGCGCGCCATCTTCGTCGTCCAGCATCGGCAGGATCGCGAAGGGTCCGGCCGGGTAGAAGATCTCGTAGGCGATATTTTCGTGCGGCAGCGCGTGGCGGATCGTGGTGACGATCGCGGCATGATCGTACTGCCAGCGGGCGACCGGAATGTTGGCGGCCTCGCGGGTCGGAGAATTGCGGCCTTCCGCGGCGACCAGCAGAGCGGCCTGCACGGCGCGGCCGTCGGCGAGGGTGGCGCGGACATTGTGCGCATCACGGACGACCTCACGGGCGAGCGCGGGGGCCAGCAGGGTGATGTTGGTGGCTTCGGCCGCCGCCTGCTGAAGGGCGAGGCGGAGCAGGCGGTTCTCGACCATGATGCCGAGCGGATCATTATCCTCGCCGTCCGTGCTGGCGGGATCGAAGGTCAGCGCGCCGGGGGCGAGGCCGTCGCTGACGCGGATCTGGTTGATCGGGCAGCCGTTGAGCCGTTCCGCCACGCCGATCGCCTCCAGCATCCGCCACGAAGCGCTGGAGACGGCGGTGGCGCGGCCGTCGAAGGCGGCGGCGACCTGGGTGGACGGCTCGGCCGCATCCACGACGATCGAGGTGACGCCATGACGGTCCAGCGCGAGCGCCAGAGTGAGGCCGACCAGGCCGCCGCCGAGAATCAGGACATCCGCGCGCTCCATGGCCTTCGCCCTACGCCGGACTCGCTTTGCCGCCAAGCGCTTGACCCGGGACTCCGCACAGGCGCATGATCGGAATGGAGCGGGAACATTCGGGGCACGATATGGCGACGGCGGCATCCAGGACCAGCCGCGAAACGCGGCTTGCGCTTGTCGAGAACAAGATGAAGGCGGCGGCGCGACGTACCGGCGTGATGCTGCTGGGCGTGGCGCTGACGGTGGGCGCGGTGCTGATCCTGCTCGCCATGATCAGCTATAATAGCAGTGATCCGGCGCTCAATACGCGCGGCGGCGGGGCAGTGACCAATTGGCTCGGCACGCCGGGCGCGTGGACTGCCGATATCCTGCTGAGCTGGCTGGGACCGCTCGCGGCTTTGCTGCTGCCGTTGATGTTCCTGACCGGCTTGCGCCTGTTGCGCCGGGCGGGCGCGGGGCCGTGGGGTCGCTCGCTGCTGCTCACTTTGGGCGGGATCGCCTTGTTCGGGACCGCCGCGAGCCTGATGATCGGCGGCGCGATCAACGGCCTGCCGGCGGGCTGGGGCGGCGGCATCGGCCTCGCCTTCGAAAAGCTCGTAACGGCCGGACTCGGCGCGATCGGCGATGAAACAACGATGCAGCCATTCCGCGTCGCCATCGCGATCCTGACTGCCTTTGCCGGGTTGCTGCTGTGCTTCTTCGGCCTCGGCCTGACCGCTGGCGAATGGCAATGGCTGGTCCAGCGCCGCGAGCGGGCCGGCGGTGCGGATACCGAGCCGGTCGAACGGCCGCAGATCATGCCGGAAGCGGACGCGGATGAAGAACCCGCGCCGCCCAGACGCCGGCTTCCGCTGATCACGCCCGCGAACAACCGCAAGACGGTGATCGCCGATCGCGCGCAACCGGTCGCGGCTTCAAGGAGCGCCGGGAGCCGGCAGGGCGGGCTGGACCTCGACCGCTACAAATTGCCGGGCATCGACCTGCTCAAGCCGCCGCCACCGCCCGCCAATGCCACGCTCGACAAGGCGGCACTGGAGCGCAATGCGCGGCTGCTCGAAAGCCTGCTGGGCGACTTCTCGGTGAAGGGCGAGATCGTCGAGGTGCGGCCGGGGCCGGTCGTGACGATGTACGAGCTGGAGCCGGCGCGCGGCATCAAGGCGAGCCGGGTGATCCAGCTGGCCGACGACATCGCCCGCAACATGTCCGCCATCTCCGCCCGGGTCGCGACCATTCCGGGGCGCAGCGTGATCGGCATCGAATTGCCGAACCCGAAGCGCGAGATGGTGTCGCTGTCGGAACTGCTCTCCAGCCCCGCCTTCGACGATGGCGGCGGCGCGCTGCCGCTCGTGCTGGGGAAGAATATCGCCGGCGATCCGGTGATCGCGGACCTGGCGCCGATGCCGCATCTGCTGGTGGCCGGCACGACCGGATCGGGCAAGTCGGTCGGCCTTAACTGCATGATCCTGTCGCTGCTCTACCGCCTGACCCCGGACGAGTGCCGGATGATCATGATCGACCCCAAGCATCTCGAACTGAGCGTCTACGAGGGCATTCCCCACCTGCTCGCGCCGGTGGTGACCGAGCCGGGCAAGGCGATCCGCGCGCTGAAATGGACCGTCGAGCAGATGGAGGAGCGCTACCGGATGATGGCGTCCGTCGGCGTGCGCCAGCTGTCGAGCTTCAACACCAAGGTGCGCGAGGCCAAGGCCAAGGGCCAGCCATTGGGCCGCCGCTTCCAGACCGGCTTCGACGCCGAGACCGGGCAGCCGAAGTTCGAGATGGAGGAATTCGACTACGAGAATCTGCCGCAGATCGTAGTCGTTGTGGACGAACTCGCGGACCTGATGATCACCGCCGGCAAGGAAGTCGAATTCCTGATCCAGCGGCTGGCGCAGAAGGCGCGTGCGGCCGGCATTCACCTGATCATGGCGACGCAACGGCCGTCGGTCGATGTCATCACCGGCGTGATCAAGGCGAATCTGCCGACCCGAATCAGCTTCCAGGTCACGTCCAAGATCGATTCGCGCACGATCCTGGGCGAGCAGGGCGCCGAGCAGCTGCTGGGCAAGGGCGACATGCTCTACATGCCGGGCGGCCGCCAGATCGCGCGCGTGCACGGGCCGTTCGTGGCGGACGACGAAGTGGGTGCGGTCGCGAAGTTCTGGAAGGACCAGGGCACGCCCGATTATATCCAGGCCGTGACCGAAGAACCGGAGGATGGCGGCTATCTGTTCGACGGGCAGCCGACAGGCGAGGACGATCCGGAAACGCAGCTCTACCGCAAGGCCGTGCAGACGGTCGCGGAGGCGCAGAAGGCGTCTACCTCCTATCTCCAGCGGCAATTGCGTGTGGGCTACAACAATGCCGCGCGGCTGATCGAGAGGATGGAGAAAGACGGTATCGTCAGCGTGCCGGACCATGTCGGCCGACGCGAGGTGCTGATCGACACGGACGGACGCCCGTTGGCCTGATTCGGCTTGGCGCGGGCGAGACTCCCTCTGGCGCACGCCCCTTGCGCCAGCGCCCAACCGTGGCATCCTGCCGTTGAATTGAGGGAGGTCGCAGGATGAACGTCGTTCGCCAGCGCGAGCAGGTCGACCGGAATTACGATGCTTTCATGCGAGAATTGTCATCGATCCTGATGGCGCATCGCGACCAGCTAGCCCTTATGCGCGACGGGCGGATCGTGAGCTTCCACTCGACGCCACGGGAGGCGTTGCAGGCGGCCGCCGAGCGCTTTCCCGATGGTGTCTTTTCGATCCAGGAGGTGACGGACGAGCCGATCGACCTGGGCTTTTGGTCCCATGTTGGTCATTGACTGGACCCGCGAACGTCGACGCATCCTTTTACCCCTGATGGTTTTACGGCCCTTCCCCGCGACTGACCTGACTGGCGCCGACGCTGTCGCTCTTCTGGACACGGGTTCGTCCATTAGTGGCATAACGCGCCGCCTTGCCGCGCAACTCGGGCTGGCCGGGCTGGGCAAACGCCCGCTAAGATCCGCTCAAGGCGAAGGACAGGTGGAACGATACGCGTTCCGGATTGGCCTCGTCGCGGACGAAGCGGGGCTTGCCAAACCAAGCTTTCCTTTTGTGTTTGACGAGGTCATCGGTATCGAGCTTGCTAACGCTTTTGAGTTCAACGCGCTGCTTGGAATGGATATCCTGGGGCAGTGTGAGTTCAGCATGACGCGTCAAGGCGGTTGCCGTCTCGCCTTCGGGTGACTTGGAACCGCCCAGTTCACGGGGCATTCAAGGGGTC
The DNA here is from genome assembly GCA_002344055.1 of Sphingomonadales bacterium UBA2369. Classification (GTDB taxonomy): domain Bacteria; phylum Pseudomonadota; class Alphaproteobacteria; order Sphingomonadales; family Sphingomonadaceae; genus Allosphingosinicella. The sequence goes on along the minus strand of DDTH01000006.1, from coordinate 605,197 downwards.
CGGTGCATTTGCCGGCGCAATCTCGCTTTGGAATGGAGTTCCAGATGACGTTTTTTCGCGCGCTTGCGCTGACGGCCGCGCCGCTCGGTCTGGCCGCCGTGGCGCTGCCGGCGCCCGCGATCGCCCAAGGACAAGGCGGGCTGTCCGCAGTCCAGTCGCATTTGAGGGCAGTCACCAGCATGACCGCCAATTTCAGCCAGACCGACCATCGCGGCCGCACCACGACCGGCACCTTGTCGATCAAGCGCCCCGGCAAGATCCGCTTCGAATATCGCGGTTCGCGCATGCTGATCGTCGCCAACGGATCGCGGCTGCACTTCCTCGACTATGACGTGAACCAGCAGCAGAGCTGGCCGATCGGCGATTCGCCGCTGTCCGTGCTGCTCGATCCGAATCGCGACCTGTCACGCTACGCGCGCGTGATCCGCGACGATGCGAACACGCTGATGATCGAGGCGCGCGACCCGCGCCGACGCGAGTTCGGCCGCATCACCCTGGCCTTCGCCAAGGTCAACGGCGCGCCGGGCGGGCTGAGCCTGCAGGGCTGGAACACGGTGGACGCGCAGAACAACCAGACGCAGGTGCGGCTGTCCGGACAGCGCTTCAACGTGCCGGTGGCGGACAGCCTGTTCCGCTTTCAGCCTGTTCAGCAGCGCGGGCCGAGACGTTAGTTCGCGCACACGAGCCGATACAAATCCTGACGATCCGTTCATCCGGGCGACAGGAACCCTAGCATAGTAACACACTATCGGTTGCGAGGGGCCGATCGGGTTTTCCCCCTGTTGCCCGGCCGGCTCCCGCGATCGACCTCGCGTCGAAACAACGCTTGGTAGGCCCCCGCTCCACGCCCCCGGAGCGGGGGCCTTTTAACATGCCCCCGCATCGACTTCGGCGAGTGCGCTCGCTACATCCGCCGCAATGTCCGACAGCCTGAAAATCGCCTCCTGGAACATCAATTCGGTGCGGGCGCGCATCGAGATCGTCGAGCGCTTCCTTAAGGAGCAGCAGCCGGACGTACTGTGCCTCCAGGAGACCAAGGTTGAGGACGCGCTGTTCCCGGCCGAGATGTTCCGCCGGCTGGGCTACAAGCATATCCTGCTGTCCGGGCAGCGCATGCATCATGGCGTGGCGACATTGAGCCGCATTCCGATGCGCGAGGAATTGCGCTTCGACTGGCAGGCCAATGGCGAGGCGCGGCATATCGGCGTGCGGCTGGAGAACGGCATTCGGCTCGAGAATGTCTATGTGCCCGCCGGTGGCGACATTCCGGACCGCGACCTCAATCCGAAGTTCGGCCAGAAGCTGGATTTCATCGAGCGGATGACGCGCTGGTCGGAAACGGTGACCTGTCCGACGATCATGGTCGGCGATTTCAACGTCGCGCCGCTGGAATGCGACGTATGGAGCCACAAGCAGCTGCTGAACGTCGTCAGCCATACGCCGATCGAGGTCGAAGCGCTGACGGCATTGCAGGCGAGCAATGACTGGACCGATCTCGGCCGTCATTTCCATCCGGCGCCGCAGCGGCTGCACACCTGGTGGAGCTATCGCTCGCCCGACTGGACCAAGAACGACCGCGGCCGGCGGCTCGACCATATGTGGGCGACCGGCGATGTCGCCGCGCAGGCCGTCGCGCATGTTGTCCATGAACCGTGCCGCAATTGGGAACGCCCCTCCGACCATGTGCCGCTGGTGACGGAATTCCGCCTTTGAGCGACCCTCGGGACGTTGCGCGGGCGATCGACGCGCTGCGACGGGGCTGGCCGGTCGAGATTGACGGCATGGGATTGCTCGCAGTCGAGACGGCGGACGATTCGGGCCTGGCACGGCTGGACGCCGCGCGGCGCGCCGATATCCTGATTGCCGGCAATCGCGCGGCAACGCTGAAGCTCGCCAACCAACGCGACGGCACGCCGAACGCGCCGGTGATGATCACGCGGGCGCCCTGGGTGGGGCTGGCGGAGGCCGTGGCCATAGCCGACCCCGCCTTCGATCTCGCCAATCCGCTGAAAGGGCCGTTCACGACACTGCCGGTCGCGGACGATAACGCAGCCCTCGCGGCGTTACGGCTGGCGCGCCTCGCAGGACTGCTGCCGGCATTGTTCGTCGGGCAGGCCGAAGACCCGGCGGTCCGGCTGAGCGCGGCAGCGATTGCCGGCTTCGGCCAGGGGTCCGTGCGGATCGTGTCGCGGGCGCGCCTGCCGAACCGGCACGACGCAGCCAGCGAGATCGTCGCCTTCCGGGCGGAGGAGGATCCCGGCGAACATGTCGCTTTGATCATCGGCGCGCCGAACGGGGCGCCGCCGCTGGTTCGCATCCATAGCGAGTGCCTGACCGGCGACGTGTTCGGATCGCTGAAATGCGATTGCGGGCCGCAGCTCGACGCCGCGCTCGACCGGATCGCGGCGGCGGGCTGGGGGATACTCCTCTACCTGCGTCAGGAAGGGCGCGGGATCGGCCTGATCAACAAATTGCGCGCTTATGCTTTGCAGGATCAGGGGTTCGACACGGTCGACGCCAATGTCCGGCTCGGCTTCGACGACGATGAGCGGGACTTTTCGGTGGCGGCGCGGATGCTCGGGGCGCTGGGGCAGAATGAAGTGCGGCTGCTGACCAATAATCCGCGCAAGGCGGCTGCATTGGCCGAACTTGGCGTGACGGTGGCGGAGCGGGTTCCGCTGCAGGCCGGCGCCAATCCGCACAACCAGGCCTATCTGGACACCAAGCGCGACCGGAGCGGCCATCAGCTCTGATTGATCAGAGCACGCCCACCGCCCAGAGGATCGACAGCACGATCGCCGCGAGCACCAGCATGGTGACGAAAGTCACGAGGATGATCGCGCGCCAGAGCGAACCGGCGGGCACATTGTTGGTCGGGAAACTCTCCGCTTTCTCGAGCCGGTGGGCGCCGGTCTTGCCGCAGCTCGGGCAATTCATCCGGGTCAGCGCGTTGCCGGCGGCCTTGTAGCGGATGCCGCCAAGCTCCCAGATCGAGCGGGCGTGGCTGCAATTCAGGCAGCGGACGAGCCAGGCCCGCGAATGCGCCTCCATCGCCGCTGCGGTCGGCGCATCGACCAGCCGCGTGAACAGGCGCTGCGTCCGGCTCAATTCATGTTCGGACATCCCCCGATCCCCTTTCCCCGAAGAGCGCCGTGCCAATCCTGACATGAGTCGCGCCGATCGTCACGGCCGTCTCATAGTCGCCCGACATGCCCATGCTGAGGCCAGTGACGTCATGGCGCCCGGCAAGCTCGGCGAGCAAGGCGAACCAGGGGGCAGGCTCGAGATCGGCTGGGGGAAGGCACATCAAGCCGGCGATCCGCAATCCGGCATCGCGGGCGTGATCGAGCAGAGCGGGCAGAGCGGCGACCGGGCAGCCGCCTTTCTGCTCCTCGTCGGCCAGATTGACCTGGATGAAGCAGGCGGGGGCGCGGCCCGACTGCTCAATCGCCTGCGCGATCGCGTCAACCAGCGAAGGACGATCAACCGAATGGATCGCGTCGAACAATGCCACCGCCTCTCCAGCCTTGTTCGACTGAAGCTGACCGACGAGGTGAAGACGCACATCCGGATAGTCCGCCTTCAGCGCCGACCATTTGGTGGCGGCCTCCTGGACCCGATTCTCGCCGAAATCGCGATGGCCGGCTTCGAGCAGGGGCCGGATCGCGTCGGATTCCTGGGTCTTGGAAACGGCGATCAGGGTGATCTCGTCAGGGGAGCGGCGCGCGAGCCGGGCGGAGCGGGCGATGTCGTCGTAGACCTGGGCTAGGCGTTGTTCGGCGGATGCAGGGGTCATGCGGGCGGCTATAAGAGCGGCATGGACGCGCGCCAATCTCTGCCCCGCCTGTGGCTTGTGACCGACGAACGGCAAGGAGAGCGCCTGTTGCCGGCAGTGGGCCGCCTGCCCGCCAATGCCGGCATCCTGTTCCGCCACTACAGCCTGGCGGAAGGCCAGCGGCGCACATTGTTCGATGCGGTTCGGCGGGCGGGGAGCGATCGCGCGCTACTGCTGGCGGGTCCTGCCGAGCTGGCGAGATCATGGGGTGCCGACGGATGGCATGGCTGGGGCGAAGGACCCGGCCTGCACAGCGCGTCAGTGCACGATGTGACAGAGATTCGGCGGGCGGAAGACCTGGGCGCGGATCTGTTGTTCCTGGCGCCGGTACATCCGACACGCTCTCATCCGGGCGGAACGACGCTCGGCATCGACCGATTCGCGACACTGGTGGCGGAGACAAAGCTGCCGGTGATCGCGCTGGGTGGGATGACGCCGGAAAACGCGCCGGAAGCGCTGCGCCGCGGGGCCTATGGCTGGGGCGCGGTGGACGCTTGGTTGTAGCTTCGGCGGTCGTTAACCCCGCCTCGCAAATGCGCGCCTAGAAGCGGATCGCGGTGCCGACGTAGACGGCCTGGCTGTCCTGCCGCTCGTCGCGGGCGAGCGGTTCGATCCGGTCGCGGGAGACGCGATAGCGGACGCCGCCGGTGACATCGATGCCCCGCGCGATCGAATAGGACCCGCCGACATCGAGCGCCACGGCGCGATCGTCGCCGACGATGCGCTGCACGCCTTCGGCCTGCTCGGCCTCGACCTGCACGCGCGCGGTCATGCGCGAACCCGGACGATAATCCACGCCGACACGGGCACGCTCGCGGCTGCCGCCGCCGATGCCGCCGGTCATGCTCGACGTATCGCCAGTAATGGCGAAGCGGCGCCAGCCGACCGCGACGCCGAGATTATAGGTGCTGGGCGTAATCGCCGTGCCCGAGGACGATTCGACCGAAGCCGAGGCGCCCGGCATGAGCGGCCGCGCGCTTTCCGGCGCGGACACGCCCGGGCGGACGCGCACGGCGACCCGGACGGCGCGATTGCGATCGGCCTGCGTGGTTGCCGGGGTGAACTGGAAGCTGGAAGCAGCGCTGCGGCGCGCGAGTTCCGCCGCCAGGCGCGGGTCGCGCACAGCCGGCGTGAAGGAGCCGACGACTCGTTCGGAAGCGGGTTGAGCAGTGCGAGTCGCACCGGCGCGCTGCGCCACGCCTTCGCCGGGCATCGCCATAGCGAGAGCGAGCAGCGAAGCGCCGCCTGCGATCCCGAATGCCAATGCCTTGTTCAACGCGCACCTCTCCCGTGAACGGCCAATCTAGGCGCTATAAGCGATTCATTCCAGCGTTGGTGCCACAGGTGTCGCCGGAATCATTCCGGTTGTTGCACGTTCTCCACAATCGCCCCGCCCCGGGAGCGGAATCACCGGCCTCCTTATGAGGCTTGCCGCCCGCGCCGGCCCGCCTATAACGGCCTTCGACCCGTCATAGTTGCTTCTAAGGACATTACACATGGTTCGCCTGTCCACGCTCGGCCTGGTTCTTGCCGGCGCCGCCTCGCTCGCGGCCTGTGGCGGCGGCCAGCGCTCCGCCGCCGCGCGCATCCCGCCGGCGACGATGACCCAGATCGGGGTGAATTCCTATCTGTGGCGCGCCGCGCTCGACACCGTCTCCTTCGCCCCGTTGGCGCAGAGCGATTCGGCCGGCGGCGTGATCATCACCGAATGGTATGTGAATCCGGCCGACCCGACCGACCGCATCCGCGTGTCGGTGGCGATCCTCGATTCCGCCCTGCGCGCCGATGCGCTGCGTGTCAGCGCCGCCCGCCAGCGCCTGCAGAACGGCCAATGGGTCGATGCCCCCGTCACCGCCGCCACCGTGCAGCGGCTCGAGGAAATCATCCTGACCCGCGCCCGCGACCTGCGCCGCGGCGCCGGCGCGAGCTGATCCACCCCCTCTTATTGTCGTTCGGGCCATGACCGCGTCGCGTTTCAATCCACTCACGGCCGACGCGCATTGGCAGCAGGTCTGGGAACAAGCGGGTACGTTCCGCGCCCAGGACGATTCGCCGAAGCCCAAGGCCTATATCCTCGAGATGTTCCCCTATCCTTCGGGGCGCATCCACATGGGCCATGTCCGCAATTACACGATGGGCGACGTGCTCGCCCGCTACCGGCGGATGAACGGCTATGAAGTGCTCCACCCGATGGGGTGGGACGCATTCGGCATGCCGGCCGAGAATGCGGCGATGGAGCGCAAGGTCCATCCCGGCGCCTGGACCTGGGACAATATCGCGACGATGCGGGCGCAGCTGAAGCGGCTGGGCTTCGCTCTGGACTGGAGCCGCGAGCTCGCGACCTGTGATCCGGACTATTACGGGCATGAACAGGCCCTGTTCCTCGACATGCTCGCCGCCGGCCTGGTCTATCGCAAGGAGAGCGAGGTCAATTGGGACCCGGTCGACATGACCGTGCTCGCCAACGAGCAGGTGATCGACGGCAAGGGCTGGCGTTCGGGTGCCGAGGTCGAGCGGCGCAAGCTGAACCAGTGGTTCCTGAAGATCACCGATTTCGCCGAGGATCTGCTGGGCGGTCTGGGGGAACTGGACCGCTGGCCGGACAAGGTCCGGCTGATGCAGGAAAACTGGATCGGCAAGAGCCGGGGGATGCGCTTCCGCTTCGCGCTGGATGCGGCCGAAAGCGGCGGGATCAAGGAGATTGAGGTCTTCACCACCCGGCCCGACACGATCTTCGGCGCAAGCTTCGTCGCCGTGTCGCCGGATCACCCGCTGGCGCAATATCATGCCGCCCGGTCGCCGGAAGTCGCGGCCTTCATCGCCAAATGCAAACAGGGCGGCACGACCGCGGCCGAGCTGGAGACGGCGGAAAAGCTCGGCCTGGAGATTGGCGAAGCGGTGCATCCGCTTGATCCCGAATGGGAATTGCCGGTCTTCATCGCGAACTTCGTGCTGATGGATTATGGCAGCGGTGCCGTGTTCGGCGTGCCGGGCCACGATCAGCGCGATTATGAGTTCGCGACCAAATATGGGCTGGAGATACAGCGCGTCGTTGCGGCTTCAGCCGAGGAGGCGGAGCAACCGATCGGCGACGCGGCCGAGAGCGGCGACGGCGTGATGGTCAATTCGCGCTTCCTGGACGGTAAGGATACCGAGACCGCGAAGGCGGCGGTGATCGCGCGGGCCGAGGCGGAAGGCTGGGGCGAAGGTACGGTCGCATGGCGCCTGCGCGACTGGGGCGTGTCGCGGCAGCGTTATTGGGGCACGCCGATCCCGGTGATCCATTGCGCCGGCTGCGGCGCGGTGCCGGTGCCGCGCGATCAGCTGCCCGTGGTGCTGCCCGAAGACGTGACCTTCGACGTGCCGGGCAACCCGCTCGATCGCCATCCGACGTGGAAGCATGTCGATTGCCCAAGCTGCGCCAAAGCGGCGGTGCGTGAGACCGACACGCTCGACACGTTCGCCGATTCCTCCTGGTATTTCATCCGCTTCGCCAGCCAGCCGGGGGACCGGCCGTTCGATCCGGGGGTGGCGGCGCACTGGCTGCCGGTCGATCAATATATTGGCGGGGTGGAGCATGCGATCCTGCACCTGCTCTACGCCCGCTTCTGGACCCGGGCGCTGCAGCGGATCGGGCAGATTGACGTGGCGGAGCCGTTTGCCGGCCTGTTCACGCAAGGGATGGTGACGCACGAGACCTATAAGTCGCTGGACGGCCGCTGGCTGTCGCCGACCGAGGTCGAGGTGGGCGCAGGCGGTCTTGTCGAGATCGCCACGGGCACGGTCGCGGAGACCGGCCGCATCGAGAAGATGTCCAAGTCCAAGCGCAACACGGTCGATCCGGAGCCGATCGTCGACCAATATGGCGCGGACGCGGTGCGCTGGTTCATGCTGTCTGATTCGCCGCCTGAGCGCGACCTGGAGTGGAGCGAGGCCGGGATCGAGGGCGCGTGGCGCTTCGTGCAGAGGTTGTGGCGGATCGCCGGGGCGGAAGGCGGGGAAGGCCGGAACGCGGCGCTCGACCGCAAACTGCACCAAACCATCGCCGCCGTCGGCGCGAACATCGAGTCGCTGGCCTTCAACAAGGCGGTGGCGAACCTCTACGAGCTGGCGAGCGCGATCGAGAAGGCCGCGCCGTCCGCGTCGCGGAGCGAAGCCGCGCTGACGATGCTGAAGCTGGTGGCGCCGATGGCACCGCACATTGCCGAGGAAGCCTGGCGCGCGCGGGGGGAGGCGGGCCTGATCGCCGATGCGGCCTGGCCGCAAGCGGACCCCGCCTTGCTGGTCGAGGACGAAGTCACGATCGCGGTGCAGGTGAACGGCAAGCTGCGCGACACGTTGACCGCCGCGAAGGGCGCACCGAAAGAGGCGGTCGAAGCGCTGGTGCTGGCTTCGGAGAAGGTCCAGCGCGCGCTGGAGGGCAAGCCGCCGCGCAAGGTGATCGTCGTACCCGACCGGCTGGTGAACATCGTCGCATGATCGCGCGGCTGCTCCTCGTCGCGGCAGCCGCCACCATGCTCGCGGGCTGCGGCTTGCGGCCACTCTATTCGGGCGGCTCGCGGGGCGCGGTGGCGACGCAGTTGCGCTCGGTCGAGGTCGCGCCGATCCCGGGCCGGGCCGGCTATCTGATCCGGGGCGCCCTGGTCGATCAGCTCGGCCAAGGAGAGGGCGGCGAGATGCGCTATCGGCTCGAGGTCGAGCTGGACGACCAGATTTCCGGCCTCGGTATCCGCCTGGATGATGCGGTGACGCGCGAACGGCGGACGTTGCGCGCGCGCTATCGACTGGTCGATGCGCAACTGGGCACCGTCCTGCTCGACGCGACGGCGGGATCGGACGCCGGCATCGATGTTGTGGGTTCCGAATATGCCACGGTCGCGGCGGAGCAGACCGCGCTGGAACGGCTCTCCGAAATGGTGGCGCAGCAGATCGTGTCGCGTGTCGCGCTCTATATGAGCCGCGCCCCCGCCGCCGGCCAGTGAAGGCGAACCGACCCCAGCTCGACAAGGCGCTGAAGAGTCCGGCCGCGACCCGGCTGTTCCTGCTGCATGGCCCCGATGAAGCGGGCAGCATGGCGCTGGCACGCAAGGTCGGTGGCGCGCTGGGCGCTGAGGCGGAGCGCATTTCCCTGACCGGAAGCGAGTTGAAGGGCGATCCGGCTCGACTGGCCGACGAGGCGGCGTCGCTGTCCATGTTCGGCGGCGCACGCTGGGTGCTGGTGACGCCGGCCGGCGACGAGACGCTGGATGCCGTCGCCGCTCTTCTGGATGCGCCGGCGGCGGGCAATCCGGTGGTACTGGTCGCGGGCGCGCTCAGGGCGACGTCGAAGCTGCTGAAGCTGGTCACTGCCGCGCCTAATGCGCTGGCTTTCGCTTCCTATCCCCCGGATGCGCGGGATTTCGCGCGGCTGGCAGGTGAATTGGCGCGCGCGAAGGGGCTGATGCTGGATGCGGACGATGCGCGGCGGCTGGTGGAGGCATGCGGGGCCAATCGCGCGATCCTGGAGCAGGAGCTGGACAAGTTGGCGCTCTATCTGGACGCCGAGCCGGGCCGGAGCGTCATGGTCGAGCGTGACGCCATGGCGGCGATCCTGGCGGCGGCGGACGAGGGCGATGCCGGACAGCTGATCGACCATGTCTTCAGCGGCGATCCGCGCGCCGCGGCGGCCGAACTGGGGCGGCTGCGCAGCGAGGGGACGGAGGGAATCGTGCTGATCCGGGCCGCGCTGCGCCGGGGGCTGCTGCTGGCCAAGTTGCGGGCAGAGGTGGAGCAAGGCAAGCGCCCCTCCGAGGTCATTGCCAGCCAGGGCAAGGCGTTGTTCTGGAAGGAGAAGGATGCCGTCGAGCGTCAGCTGGGGCGTTGGGACGCCCCGGTGCTGGCGCGTTGCCTCACGCGGCTCCAGGACGCGGAGCGGGCAGTCAAGAAGAGTGCCGGGATCGGGCCGCTGGCGGCGGAAACGGAATTGCTGGCGATCGCCCGGCAGGCGAGCCGCCGCGCCTAGCTAGATCGTGCCGCCGGTGAGCCGCTGGCAGATCATGTCGAGCTGATCGAGCGACGAATAGGAAAGTGTCATCGAGCCGGAGCCGCCAGTGTGGCGCACGGCGACGGGAACGCCGAGCAATTCACTCAATTGCCGCTCCAGCGCAGCGATATCGGCGTCGGGAGCAGTACGCCTAACGGCGGCTTTGCTCCGGCCGGGCTTCTTCGCCTGTGCGAGTTTCTCCGTCTCGCGCACCGACAGGCCGCGCCGAACGACTTCCTCGGCCAGGGCATCGGGATCGGGGGCTGACGCGAGCGCGCGGGCATGGCCCATGGTCAAGCGCCCATCGACCACCATTTCCTTCACGCCGGACGGAAGATCAAGCAATCTCAACAGGTTGGCGATGTGGCTGCGCGACTTGCCGACCAATTTTCCCAGCGCCTCCTGGCTGTGGCCATAATCGGCGATCAGGCGGCTGTAGGCGGCCGCCTCGTCGATCGCGTTGAGATCGGCGCGCTGGATATTCTCGATCAGCGCGACTTCCAGCGTCTCCGCCTCGCTGAAATCGCGGACGATGGCGGGGATTTCGTGCAGCCGGGCCCGTTGGGCGGCGCGCCAGCGGCGCTCGCCGGCGACGATCTGGAAACGGTGGCCGTGCGGGCGGACGACGATCGGCTGGATCACGCCGCGCTGCTGGATCGAGGCGGAGAGTTCCTCCAGCGCGGCCTCGTCGAAGGTGCGGCGCGGCTGGCCCGGATGGGGCTCGATGCTGGCGACGGGGATGGACTGGAGCGCGCCGCGCGGTGCGCTGCCGCCGGCAACCGGAGCTTCCTGCGCGACCTCGCCGAGCAGGGAAGATAGACCACGACCGAGGCCGGACGGGCGGCGGCGGGGAAGCGTGTCCTCGCTCATGCCGCCTCCGCCTGGCGCGGCAGCCGGGCGATCAGCTCGCGGGCGAGGTCCATATAGGCTTCGGAGCCGGAGCAGCGCTGATCGTAGATCAGGGCCGGGACGCCGTGGCTCGGCGCCTCGCTCAGCCGCACGTTGCGCGGGATCATCGTGTCGAACACCAATTTGCCCAGACAGGCGCGAACGTCCTCGGCGACCTGTGCCGACAGATTGTTGCGGCGATCATACATGGTGAGGGCGACGCCGAGGATGTTGAGCTCCGGGTTGAACCGTGCGCGAACGCGCTCGACAGTCTGAAGAAGCTGGCTAAGTCCTTCCAAAGCAAAGAACTCTGCCTGAAGCGGGACGAGAATCGAATCGGCCGCGGCGAGGGCGTTGATGGTCAGCAGACCGAGCGACGGCGGGCAATCGATCAGGCAGACGTCCCAGTTCCGCTCGGCGCTTTCCAGCGCACGATGCAGCCGGTGCGTGCGGTCCTCCTGATCGACCAGTTCGATTTCGGCACCGGAAAGGTCGACGGTCGACGGGACCAGATCGAGCCGGGGGACGCGGGTCGAAACCACCGCCTGGCCCAAGGTCGCCTGACCGTTCAGCAGATCGTAGCTCGATGTCTCGCGCATCGACTGAGTGACGCCGAGACCGGTGGAGGCATTGCCCTGCGGATCGAGGTCGACGATCAGCACCCGGTCGCCGGTCGCGGCCAGCGCGGTGCCGAGGTTGATCGCCGTGGTGGTCTTGCCAACCCCGCCTTTCTGATTGGCGACAGCAATGCGGATCATGGCCTCTCCCTTCGCCGCGGGCGCGGCTGCACGCCTTTGGCGACAATGATGCGAGCCTCGGGGTCGGTAAGGCTGGGTTCGAGGCGGAAGTCACCCTGCCACGCATCGCGCACCTGTTCCAGTTCGGACTGCGCGCTGCGGCCCTTGGGAAGGATCCAGATCGTATTTTCTGTGGAGAAGCGGTGGGCGAGTGACAGCAAGCGGTCGAGCGGGGCGAAGGCGCGGGCCGAGATGATATCGAATTTCGAGGCGGGAACGCGCTCGACCGGGGAACCGATCACCTCGGTGCGACCGGAAATGCCCAGAAGTCCTGCGGCACGACTCAGGAAGTCGATTCGGAGCCGGCGCGATTCAACGAGCGTGAGGCGGTGATGGGACAGAGCGCCGACGATCAGGCCGGGAAAGCCTGCGCCGCTGCCGAGATCTAGCCAGGCGGAGGCCGAGGCGGAGTCCGGGTCAAAGCGGAGGAGCTGAGCGGAATCGGCGAAGTGGCGGAGGCGGATATGATCGAAGGTTCCACGTGAAATGAGATTCTGGCTCTCGCTTTCAGCGCGAAGGAGCGCCTCGAAGGCGTCCAGCCTCTCCCATGTTTCACGTGGAACATCGGGAAAGGTGGCGCGCAGCCACAAATCTGCGTCCTGAATGATGCCGAATGTGTCCATCAGGCCGCCATCTTCCCCCGCACGAACACCAGAATAGCTGTCAGCGCGGCCGGCGTGATGCCGCGAATGCGCGAGGCCGATCCCAGCGTCGATGGGCGGCTCCGGGACAGCTTCTCGGTCATTTCAAGCGACAGGCCGGGAATGGCCGCATAGTCGAGCGACGCGGGCAGCACGATCGCGTCATCTCCGCGCAGCCGGGCGATCTCGGCATCCTGCCGGTCGAGATAGGGGGCGTAACGATGGTCCTGCACCGCCTCCTCCAGCAAACGGTCGGGCGCACCCGCGAGCGCGGGCAGGAAACGGCGCAACAGGCCCGCCTCGACCGCCGGAAAGCGGAGCCAATCGGTAAGCGGACGCTTGACCCCATCATCGCGGACATCGGCACCGGCGGCCTGCAGGTCCCGCCCGGTGGCCGTGGCGCCGAGCGCGGCCGCGATGCGAGCCCGCTCCGCATTGTCGCGCGCCAGATGCGCCTGCCGCTCCCCGGACAGGCAGCCGGCGGTCTCTGCCAGCGCAGACAGACGAGCCTCCGCATTGTCGGCACGAAGGCGGAGGCGATATTCGGCGCGGGCCGTGAGCATGCGATAGGGTTCGGTGACCCCCTGCAAGACGAGATCGTCGACCATCACGCCGATATAGGAGCTGGCGCGATCGAACAGGATCGGCGCACTCCCCGCCGCATGGGCGGCCGCATTCAGGCCGGCGACAAGACCCTGCGCGGCGGCTTCCTCGTAACCGGTCGTGCCGTTGATCTGGCCGGCGAGATAGAGGCCCCCGACGTCGCGGACCTGCAGCGTCGGATGCAGGATGCGCGGATCGACATGATCATATTCCACTGCATAGCCGGGCTGGGCAATCTCCACCTGCTCGAGACCCGCCATTGAGCGGACCATGGCGCGCTGCACGTCGAGGGGAAGCGAGGTAGAGATGCCGTTCGGATAGATAAGCGGATCGTCCAGCCCCTCCGGTTCCAGGAAGATCTGGTGGCCATCGCGATCGCCGAAGCGCTGCACCTTGTCCTCGATCGACGGGCAGTAACGCGGACCGGCGCCCTGGATGTCGCCCGAGAAGAGCGGGGACCGGTGCAGGGAATCGCGGATGATGCCATGGGTCTCGGCGTTGGTCCGCGTGATGAAGCAGCTGAGCTGCGTGTTCATGCGCCCCGCCGACATGGGCGACATCGTCCAGCAATCGTCGTCTGACGGCTGGCGCTCCAGCCCCGACCAGTCGATCGTGCGGCCGTCGAGGCGAGGCGGTGTGCCCGTCTTGAGCCGCGCCATAGGCAGATCGAGCGCGCGCAGCTGGTGCGCCATCTCGGTTGCCGCCCGCTCGGTGAACCGGCCGCCCGGCTCGGAACTCAGCCCGAAGAAGAGCTTGCCACCCAGGAACGTGCCTGTCGCGAGAACGACCGACTTGCCGCCCAGCTCACGTCCATCCGCGAGGCGGACGCCAGTGATCGTGCGGCCATCGAGGCGCAGCGCGACGGCTTCGCCTGCGACCACCTCCAGGCCGGCCTGCGCGGCGACGGCATGCTGGATTGCGGCTTTGTAGAGCTTACGGTCAGCCTGGATACGCGGCCCGCGCACGGCGGCGCCCTTGCTGGCGTTGAGCATGCGATGGTGGATGGCCGCGGCGTCAGAGGCCCGGCCGATCAGCCCGTCAAAGGCATCGACCTCGCGAACCAGATGGCCCTTGCCGAGTCCGCCCATTGCCGGGTTGCAGGACATCATGCCGATCTGATCGGCGGAGAAGCTCACCAGAGCCACGGACGCGCCCATACGCGCGGCGGCGGCGGCGGCTTCCGTGCCGGCGTGGCCGCCGCCAATCACGATGACATCGAAGCTGGGCATGATCAGGCGCCAGATAGCGTCAGATCGGCCCATGTTCCACGTGGAACATCATTTTCCGATGCAGAAGCGCCCGAACAGGGCGTCGAGCATGTGCTCGACACCCGCGCGGCCCGTGACCGCATCAAGCGCCAAGCGTGCGCGGCGCAGCTCTTCCGCTACGATGAGCAGGTCGTCCTGCCCTTCAGTCGCATCGAGATGATCCAGAGCGCTCGCCAGCGCCTGCCGCTGACGGGCATTGGCGGCGAGCTCGTCCGGTCCCGGGAGAAGCTGGCGGGCCTCGCTCGCGAGCAACGCAAGAAGCTCAGGAACTCCCTGTCCCGTCAGCGCGGACAGGCTGATGGCCCCGGAGGCGGTCGCGCCCAGATCCGCCTTGGCGTGAATGACGAGCACTTTGTCGCGGCTGGGCGGTCGGGCCGGGTCACCGAGCCAGAGCACCAGATCGGCCGCCGCGATCGCCGCTTCGGCCCGCCCGATCCCGATCGCCTCGATCTGATCGCCGCTTTCGCGCAGGCCAGCGCTGTCGATCAGCAGGAAGGGCAGGCCGCCGATCGCGACCGGTACCTCGATCAGATCGCGGGTGGTGCCGGCGATATCGGAAGTGATCGCCGCTTCGCGTTGGACGATCGCATTGAGCAGGGTGGACTTCCCGCTGTTCGGCGGCCCCGCGATGACGACGCGAATTCCGTCCCGCAGGCGCTCCGCCGGTGGCCGGGAGAGCAATAGCGCAATCTCCCCGCGCAACGCCTGGCGCGCTTCCTCCCAGCTCGGGGGCAGACCGGACTCGACGTCGCCCTCGTCCGAAAAGTCCAGCTGTGCCTCCACCGAGGCCGCAAGCGCGAGGAGCCGGTCGGTCCAGTCCGACACCTTCCGGCTCAATGCGCCGCCCGCTGTCGCGATGGCGGCCCTACGCTGGCCTTCGGTTTCGGCGGCCAGCAGATCGGCCAGGCCTTCCGCCTCGGTCAGATCGAGCTTGCCATTGGCGAAGGCGCGGCGGGTGAACTCGCCCGGCTCGGCGGCCCTCACCCCATCCATCCTGGCGAGCGCAGCGGAGACCGCCTCGACGACCGCGCGGCCGCCATGGAGGTGGAGTTCGACCATATCCTCGCCGGTGACGCTGTTCGGAGCGTCGAAACGCAGGGCCAAAGCGCGGTCGAGAATGTTGTCGCCATCGCGCAGGGTCACGAGCGTGGCACGCCGCGGCTCCGGGTCGGAACCGGACATATTTCGCAATATTTCCAGTGCTTTGGCGCCCGTCACACGCAGAACCGCGATCGCCGCGGGAGGGCGGCCGGACGAGAGAGCGAAGATGGTATCAATCATCGCATCGGCGATGGCGCCCTCAGCTCTTGGGCGTCATCTGCTCCATCATCTGGCGCCACATATTCATGCCGGCTTCGCTCATCGGCCCCCAGCTCTTCATCATCTCGCCGAATGCTTCGGGATTGGTGCTGTCCTCGACCGCCTTGGTCATCTTGGCGATGTAGGCGTCGTGGACGGCGGTGAGATCGGGGAGGCCCAGGAAGCGGCGAGCTTCCTCGGGGGTGCAGTCGACGTCGACGGTGACCTTCATGGGCGGGCTCCCTGATTTTCACGCGATCTTAGGCTGGAGAAGCCGCGCGGGCAAAGCCCGCACGTCGGTCCTGTCGCTTCGCTCAGGCCGTCCGAGCCTGGAGGTATCCGTTTCCAAGGCGCTGCGGCTTCGCCTCTCGCCTTGGTATCGGCCGTCCGGCGCTACTGATTCATGCTCGCGAAGAAATCCTCGTTCGACTTGTGGTCCTTCATCTTGTCGAGGAGGAAGGTCATCGCGTCGACGGTGCCCATCTGCATCAGGATGCGGCGGAGCATCCACATGCGGGTGAGGGTGCCCTGCTCGACCAGCAATTCCTCCTTGCGGGTGCCGGACTTGCCGACGTCTAGCGACGGAAAGATACGCTTGTCGGCGACCTTGCGGTCGAGCACGATTTCGCTGTTACCGGTGCCCTTGAACTCTTCGAAGATCACTTCGTCCATCTTGGAGCCGGTGTCGATCAAGGCGGTGGCAATGATCGAGAGCGAGCCGCCTTCCTCGATGTTGCGGGCGGCGCCGAAGAAGCGCTTCGGCCGCTGCAGGGCGTTGGCGTCGACACCGCCGGTCAGCACCTTGCCCGAGCTCGGCACGACCGTGTTGTAGGCGCGGCCAAGGCGGGTGATCGAATCGAGCAGGATCACGACGTCGCGCTTGTGCTCGACCAGTCGCTTGGCCTTTTCGATCACCATCTCGGCAACCTGGACGTGG
Source organism: Sphingomonadales bacterium UBA2369 (assembly GCA_002344055.1). Classification (GTDB taxonomy): domain Bacteria; phylum Pseudomonadota; class Alphaproteobacteria; order Sphingomonadales; family Sphingomonadaceae; genus Allosphingosinicella. The sequence goes on along the minus strand of DDTH01000006.1, from coordinate 588,907 downwards.
CGCTGGGCCGGCTCGTCGAAGGTGGAGGAAATGACCTCGCCCTTCACCGAGCGCTGCATGTCGGTGACTTCCTCCGGCCGCTCGTCGACCAGCAGGACCAGCAGGAAGACCTCGGGATGATTGTCGGTGATCGCCTTGGCGATGTTCTGCAGAAGCACCGTCTTGCCGGTGCGCGGCGGTGCCACGATCAAAGCGCGCTGGCCCTTGCCCTGCGGCGCAATGATGTCGATCACCCGCGCCGATTTGTCCTTTTGCGTCGGATCGGCGCTGTCGAGGGTAAGCTTCTGGTCGGGATAAAGCGGCGTCAGATTGTCGAAATTGACACGGTGACGGACCGCCTCGGGTTCGTCGAAATTGACCTGGGTGAGGCGAACAAGGCTGAAATAGCGCTCGCCATCCTTGGGTCCGCGGATCTCGCCCTCGACCGTGTCGCCGGTGCGCAGGCCGAATTTGCGGACCTGATTGGGCGCCACATAGATGTCGTCGGGTCCGGCCAGATAATTGGAATCGGCCGAGCGCAGGAAGCCGAAGCCGTCGGGCAGAACCTCGATCGTGCCCTGACCCATAATCTCGTCGCCATTTTCGGCGCGGACCTTCAGCAGCGAGAACATCAGCTCCTGCTTGCGGAGCGTCGAGGCGCCCTCAATGCCGAGCTCCTCGGCCATGGCGACCAGTTCGGCTGGGCTGCGCTTCTTCAAATCATTGAGATGCATAGGAAAACTCTTTGGGGAATATTTGGAAATCGGAGTCCGGGCGCGGATGCCGGGACAGGATGTGAATGGTCTGAAGGAAGACGACAGCCCCGCAAGGACTGCGGAGGTAACGACCTGACCCGGCGTTATGCTCCGCCCGGATTCGAGTCAAGCAAGGCCGGGACGAGTCAGAAGGGCTTCACGACGACCAGAATGACGACGATCACGGTGACGACGCCGGGAACCTCGTTCATGATCCGCAGTGCCTTGCCGCTCTGCGGACGGGCGCCCGCGGCGAGCGACTTGCCGTAGCCGACCATGTAACCGTGATAGGCGGAGAGGCCGAGCACAAGCAGCAGCTTCAGGTGGAACCAGCCCTGGCTCCAGGCGCCGATAATGTAGGCCAGCAGGATGCCGAAGACCCAGACCAGGATCATCGACGGGGTGATGATGATGTTGCGCAGCTTGCGCTCACGCTCGATCCATCTCTGCTCCTCGTCGGAGCCGGGAACCGCTTCCTGATGATAGATGTAGTAGCGCGGCAGCAGGAATAAACCCGCAATCCAGAAAATCACGAAGATGATGTGCGCGGATTTGACCCAAGGATAGAGAATGGCGCTCAGCTCTGCCCAGTCCATCGCTATCTCCCGCCCCGCACCAGTTCGATCAGCCGCTCGACATGCGCGATCGGCGCGTCGGGCAGGATGCCGTGGCCGAGATTGAAGACGTGCGGCCGGTCCCGGAACGCATCTAGGATGGCCGACACCGCCTGTTCAAGCGCCGCGCCGCCGGTGATCAGTGCGAGCGGGTCCAGATTCCCCTGCACCGGCATGCCGGCGGGGAGTTGGGCAGCCGCCCAGACCGGATCCTGTGTCTCGTCCACGCCGATCGCGTCGATGCCGGTCTCGCGGGCATAAGCGGGCAGCTTGGCGCCGGCGCCCTTGGGGAAGCCGATCACCGGCACATCCGGGTGACGGGCTTTCAAATCGGCGACGATGCGCGCGGTGGGCGCGATCACCCAGCGTTCGAATTGCGACGGGGCGAGGCTGCCCGACCAGCTGTCGAACAATTGCACCGCTTCCGCGCCGGCCTCGATCTGGCCGGAAAGATAGTCGACGGTCATCGCCGCGACCTTCTCGATGATCGCGCCGAAAGCCCCTGGGTCCCGATAGGCGTAGCGACGCGCCTCAGCCTGTTCCTTGCTGCCACGGCCGGCGACCATATAGGTCGCGACCGTCCACGGGCTGCCCGCAAAGCCCAGCAGAGCCGTCTCAGCAGGGAGTCTGGCTTTCACCTTTTCCACAGTCGCATAGATGGGCGAAAGCCGCTGTGGCACGGCTTCAAGGCTGTCCAGCAGGGCATCGACGAGCGGAGGCGAGAGGCGTGGACCTTCGCCGGCCTCGAACGCCAGATCCTGGCCCAGCGCGTGAGGCACGATCAATATGTCGGAAAAGAGGATCGCACCGTCGAACCCGAACCGGTCGATCGGCTGCAGCGTGATTTCGGCCGCCGCATCGCTGTCATAGACGAGCTCGAGGAAGCCGCCTTTCTCCGCCCGCAGCGCGCGATATTCCGGCAGATAGCGTCCGGCCTGACGCATCAGCCACATCGGCGTCGGCTCGATCCGTTCACCTTTCAGCACGCGAATCAAGGGCTTGGCAGCCATGCCGGTCGAACTGGAAGGCAGGCGAGCGGGACTGCTCACTTAATATCTTACCTTTATATAAAGGATATTGTTGAGAAGAGTTGGGCCGGGATGAGCGGGGTTTATTGGCTCCGCCGGATTTTGCCAACAGTCGGACTCTTTCGCGACTCGCGGGTGCCTACGGAGTCGCGACGCACGTCCCCATGACTCACAGGCTGGGGTCGGGATTCATCCCATGTTGGCGTGGCTGTGGACGAATCTTTGGCGGGGCGGGAGCGATCCTGTCCTTGAATCCGTCCGAAGGCTTACGCTAGCGATCCTCACATGGTTTTCCACAGGGCGATTTCGGAGATCGGACGGTGAAGCAGCTTCACCTGCATCTCCTCTCGGATTCGACCGGCGAGACGCTGGACATGGTCGCCAATGCCTGTCTGTCGCAATTCGATAATGTCGCGTCGGTGCGGCATTTGTGGCCGATGGTGCGCTCCGAAGGCCATCTTGGCCGCGTGCTCGACGATATCGAGCAGAAGCCCGGGCTGGTGCTCTACACCCTGGTCAATCCAGTCATTCGCCGCGAACTCGAGCAGGCCTGCCGCCGGCGCGGAATCAATGCGGTTTCGGTGCTGGATCCGGTGATCGATGCCCTGTCGGCGGTGACGGGCGAGGCGACGCAGGGCCGGCCGGGGCGGCAGCATGTGCTCGACGCGGCCTATTTCGCGCGGGTTGACGCGATCCAGTTCACGATCGCGCATGATGACGGGCTGCAGTCGGAGAATTGGGAGGAAGCGGACATCATTCTGGCCGGGGTGTCGCGCTCGTCGAAGACGCCGACCAGCATCTACCTCGCCAATCGCGGCTACAAGGTGGCGAATATCCCGCTGGTCCGGGAATCGCCGCCGCCGAAACGGTTGTTCGAACTCAAGCATCCGATGGTGATCGGTCTCACCACCAGTTCCGACCGGCTGATCCAGATCCGCCGCAACCGGTTGCTGGCGCTCAACCAGGCGCCGGAGACCGATTATGTCGACACTGAAGCGGTGAACGCGGAACTGGTGTTTGCCCGGCGCATGTTCGCCGATCAGGGCTGGCCGGTGATCGACGTGACCCGCCGCTCGATCGAGGAAACGGCGCTGGCGATCGTCAAGCTGGTCACCGAGCGGCATGAGGCGGCTGGGGAATGACACTCCTGCTCGCCTCGCAAAGCGCGACCCGGCGGACGATGCTCGAACAGGCTGGCATAGCCTTCGAACCGGTCCACAGCGAGTTCGATGAGGACAGCGCGAAACAGGCCTTGATCGCGGAAGGGCGCGATGCCTGGCAGATTGCCGGCGCATTGGCCTTTCTGAAGGCGGCTGCCGCCGACGATCAGCAGGCGCTGGTGCTGGGGGCGGATCAGGTGCTGGAATGCGCCGACCGTTCGTTGCTGAGCAAACCGAAATCGCGGGAAGACCTGGCGCACCAGCTTCGCGCATTGTCCGGCACGACCCATCGGCTGCATTCGGCGGCGGTGCTGTCGCGCGGCGGCGAGCAAGTCTGGACCGCCACCGAAACCGCCAGCCTGAGCATGCGTTCGTTGTCCGACCCGTTCATCGCCGCCTATCTGGACTGCGAATGGGAGGAAGTCCGCTGGAATGTCGGCGGCTACCGGATCGAAGGCATGGGCGCGCAGCTGTTCGAGCGGATCGAGGGGAGCCATTTCGCCATTCTCGGCCTGCCGCTCCTGCCTTTGCTCGCGGAGTTGCGGCGGCTCGGGATGCTGACGTCATGACGGTCGTCCTCGGCCTCACCGGCTCGATCGGTATGGGCAAGTCCACCGTGGCGAAGATGTTCGCCGACGAGGGCGTGCCGGTGTTCGATGCGGACGAGGTCGTCCATCGCCTGCAGGGGCCGGAAGGCGAGCTGGTTGCCGCGATCGAGGCCTGCTTTCCGGGAACGACCGACGCGGACGGCGTGAATCGCAGCGCGCTGGCCGAGCGCGTGCTGGCCGAGCCGCAGGCGCTGCAGAATCTGGAAGGACTGGTCCATCCCGCGGTCGCCCGGGAGCGGCGGGCCTTCCTGCAGGCGCACGCGGACGCGCCTCTGGTGGTGCTCGATATTCCGCTGCTGTTTGAAAAGAGCGGGGCGAGCGCGGTGGACAGGATTGCCGTCGTATCGGCGCCGGCCGAGGTGCAGTGCCGCCGGGTGCTCGCCCGGCCGGGAATGACGCCGGGGAAATTCGCCTCGATCCTCGCTCTGCAGATGCCGGACGAAGAGAAGCGCCGTCGCGCCGATTACATCATTCCGACCGGCGGCAGCCTGGAGGAGACACGGCAGGCGGTTCGCCGCATCGTCGCTGGACTTGGGGGCGACGCGGACTCATAGGAATTGCATGCGCGAAATCGTCCTGGACACCGAGACCACCGGCCTCAGCCCGCTTGGCGGCGACCGCATGGTCGAGATTGGCTGCGTGGAACTCTATAATCGCGTCGAGACCGGCCGCACCTTCCACGCCTATTTCAATCCCTGCCGCACGATGCCGGCCGGCGCTGAGGCGGTGCACGGGCTTTCCGACGTTTTCCTGTCCGACAAGCCGCTCTTCGGTGACATTTGCGAGGAATTGCTCGCCTTTCTCGAGGACACGCCGATCGTCGCGCACAATGCCCCGTTCGATTTCGGCTTTCTGAATCACGAACTCGCTCTGTGCAGCCGCGACCTGGTCTGCATGACGCGGATGATCGACACCCTGCCGATCGCGCGGCAGCGGTTGCCCGGCGCGAAACACAGCCTGGACGCCTTGTGCACCCGTTTCGGCGTCGACCGCAGCATCCGCATCAAGCATGGCGCGCTGATCGACGCGCAATTGCTGGCGCAGGTCTATGTCGAGCTGACCGGCGGGCGTCAGATCGGCCTCGGTCTCGCGGCGGAAGCGGTGGCCGGGCCGGTGGAGACGGTGACCAAGGATATTCCTGCCGCAAGCTGGTCGCGCACTCCACGCCCGCACGCCGCCAGCGCGGACGAACTGGCCCGGCACGGAGAATTTCTGAAAAATTTGTCGGAGCCGCTCTGGGCGGAAGACACGCCAGCCGGTTGACGCTTGCCCGGCGCGGTCGCACATGCGCGGCGGCAGCGTTGAGGAAAAGAGGCTTATGGACATCCGCATTTCGGGCCATCAGGTCGATACCGGCGAAGCGCTGCGTGGCCACGTGACCGACAAGCTCACCGCGATCGCCGACCGCTATTTCGACCGCGCCATTTCCACGCAGGTGACGTTCGGCAAGGGACCGCACGATCACAGCTTCACCTGCGATCTGGTACTGCGCGTGCCGCAGGGCGTCGTGCTGAAAGGTTCGGCGCAGGCACCGTCCGCGCACCCGGCCTTCGACCAGGCGGCGGAGCGGATCGAGACGCAGCTGCGGCGTTACAAGGACAGGCTGAAAGACCGCTCCGGCGTCGCGCGCCGCGAGGTGGAGGAAGCTGACGCGGGCTATACCGTGTTCGCGCCGCCGCCGGAGGAGCAGGAGCCGGTGGACAATCCGCCGATCGTGGCCGAAATGCAGGTCGATATTCCGGAGGCCAGCGTGTCCGACGCGGTGATGATTCTCGACCTTCGCAACACCAATGCCTTGCTGTTCCGCAACGGCGCGACGCAGGCGCTGAACATGGTCTATCGACGAGGCGACGGCACGATCGGCTGGGTCGAACCCCGGCAGCCATAGATTCATTGCAACGAGGCCCCGGATGGGGGCGGAGCCATGACAGATTTATCCGATATCCTTGCCCCGGACGGGGTCGATGAAGCCGTGGGCGCGACCAGCAAGAAGGGTCTGCTGCAGCATTTCGCCACGGCGACGGCGCGCCGCACGGGCATCGACGCGCGCGAAATCGCCACGGCGCTGGCGGAGCGGGAGAAACTGGGATCGACCGGGTTCGGTGGCGGCGTCGCGCTGCCCCACGTCCGGCTGCCGGGTCTCGACCGCATTCACGGCTATTTCGCCCGGCTGGCCGCGCCGCTGCAATATCAGGCGGTGGACCGACTGCCGGTCGATCTGGCCTTCATGATCCTGTCTCCGGTCGATGCCGGGGCGGATCATCTGAAGGCACTGGCGCGGGTCAGCCGGGTGATGCGCGACAAGCAGATGCTGGCGAAATTGCGCGGCGCCCGCTCGCGCGACGCCATCTATGCCCTGCTGACCGGCGGCGAGGCGCGGGATGCCGCCTGAGCTGGCGGGCGGCGAGGGCGCGCATTTCCGCGCGCTCGAGAATCTCTACCGTGCCGCGCCGGTCAACAATGCCTTCCGATCGGACCTGGAGATTGTCGAGGCAGGGTTCGCGCGCATCCGCTTCCAGATCGACCCGGCCCATTTCCATGCGGCGGGGGCGGCGCACGGCACCGTCTATTTCAAGATGATGGACGACGCGGCTTTCTATGCCTGCAACAGCAATGTCAGCGATCGCTTCCTGCTGACCACGGGCTTCAACATGGTCTTCTCGCGGCCGCTCAAGACTGGCGAGGCCATTGCCGAGGGCCGCTGGATCAGCGGACGGCGGCGCGTGCTGATCGGCGAGGCGCGCCTGCTCGACGCCAATGGCGAGGAAGCGGCGCGCGGCACGGGCACCTTCATGCGCTCGCACATCGCTCTGTCCGGCCTGCCGGGATATCGCGAAAGCTGATGGCGCGGCTGACCACGTCGGTCTTCGTGAGCGGGCTGATCCGGCTGGCGGAACGCGATGGCGGTTTCGGCGCGGTGATCACCAAAGGCGACGAGACGGCGGGCGCGGTACTGATCCTGCTCGCCGAGCGGGGCAGGCTGGCGATGCTGCTTGAACGGCTGCTGCAGCCGGACGGCCGCTATCGCTGGGACGAGCCGCTCGCGGCAGCCGGCAACGCCGAGGAGGTCGTCAGGTTCCTCGCCCGCCGCCGGGGATTCGATCCGGATTGTTGGGTGGTGGAACTGGATATCCCGTCCGCCGAACGCTTCGCCGATGAAATCCGCGCGCTCGATTGACCGTTGATCGCGCCGGCCCCTAGCTGGTTTGCGAGTTCACGGGAATGAGCAGCGGGAGCCACCCAGGGGTAAGGGTGGCGCGCGAGACGGGGGTTCCAGACAGACGCAAGCGCCGGACCGGCGCGGACGCGGTCAAACGGGCAACCGCAAGTTTCAAGATTTTCTGCTTGATGTTCAAATTCTTCCGCGCCGCTTCATTCGTGGCTGCCGTTTCTCTTTGTTCCGCGACCAGCGCCTTCGCCGCAGGCAACGACCCCGCCGCCGCCGCCGCCGCCGTCACCCCGGTTGCGGTCGAAGCGTCGGCTGCCGCCGTGTCGCCGACGCCGCGCGCTCGCCCCGATCATCAGCAAGCGACGTCCGCCGGGGTGACCGGGGTTGCGACGCCTGCTGCCGCGCCTGCCGCTCGCCGCCCGCTCGCGGAGCTTGTCGCCGAACATAGCGGCACTGCCGGTACGGGTGAGGAGTTCGATTGCCTGGCGAGCGCGGTCTATTACGAATCGCGCGGAGAACCGCTCGACGGCCAGCTCGCTGTCGCCGAAGTGATCCTGAACCGCGTCCGTTCCGGCCGCTTCCGCAGCACCGTCTGCGACGTGGTGAAGCAGCCGAGCCAATTCTCCTTCGTCCGCCGCGGCGTGATTCCCTCGGCGCCGCGCGAAAGCGCCGCCTGGCAGCGCGCCGCCGCCATCGCCCATATCGCGATGAACGATTTGGCCGACGCGACCGGCGATGAATCGCTCTTCTTCCACGCGACCTACGTCAATCCGCGCTGGGGCCGGCCCCGGGTCGCGCGGATCGGCAATCACATTTTCTACCGCTGATTTCTCCCCCGTGCGGTAGATGAGGGGCCGGTGCCAGTCGCGCCGGCCCCTTTCCTTTGTTCCCGGTTCATTCTAGCCTGGGCCGATGGCTGCCCGCCCCGACTCTGCCTCCTGCTTCGACGACGCGCCGATGGTTGCGCGCGACGTCGCGCGGGGAATTGGAAGGCTGTTCTTCCGGCAGGATCAGTTCGCGATGTGTGAGGCGCCCTTGCCGAATGGGCGGCGTGCCGATCTGATGGCGATCGACGCCGCGGGTCTGATCACCATCGTCGAGATCAAGGTGTCGCGGGCCGATCTGCTCAGCGACGGCAAATGGCCGGATTATCTCGACTATTGCGACTATTTCTTCTGGGCAGTGCCGACCGGCTTCGCGCTCGACCTGCTCGATTGCGACGAGAAGGGGCAATATTGCTCGGGTCTGATCGTGGCCGACCGCTATGATGCGGCGATCGTGCGGGAGGCGCCACTGCGCAAGCTGGCGGCGGCGAGAAGGAAAGCGGAGACGCTGCGCTTTGCCCGGCGCGCGGCGCGCCGCCTTGCCGGGGACCTCGATCCGGGCCTGGCCGAGCTGATGCTTACCGAGTGACGCGCCGCGCTATTATTGCGTGGGTCCGAAGGCGTTGTTGCCGGCCCGGGTCCGGCGCGCTTCGAGCGCGCGCAGCACTTCGGGAGCGCGGCTGTCCTGCCGGGCATAATCCAGCGCCGAATAACCGGCGAAACTGTCCTGCCGGTTGGGGTCGGCACCCTGGCTCAGCAGCAGATTGATTATCGCCAGCCGGTCCGTCACCGAGATATGCCGCGCCTGCACGGCAAGGATCAGGGGGGTTTCGCCGCGCTGGTTCGCCAGATCGACCCGGGCGCCGCGCGCCAGCAATTGCGTGGCCCCCTCGAGCCAACCGATCTGCGCGGTCAGGCCAAGCGGCGTCGTACCTTCGTTCATGGTGATATCAGGGCGCGCGCCGCGGCTCAGCAGGAACGCCAGCCACTGCAGATTGCGCTGGCGCACGATGATATGAAGCGCGCCCTCACCGGATCCCTCGTCGCGGGCGTTGATCGCGCTCGAACTGGGATTGCTGATGATCCGCTGCACGGTCTCGCCGTCGCCGCTGCGCACCGCCTTCAGGAAGGTGTAGGATTCGGAGAAGCTCTGTGCGGCAAGCGGGGCCGCGATCGCCGCGATGATCGCGGCGGGGAGGAGGAAGCGCGGGAAGCGGCTCATGGGAAGGGCACCTGTCAGGGATAGCGGCTTGATCCCCGGCGCTTAGCAAAGCAAGGCTGGCTTTGCCATGAACCATCGCGCGCTTTTCCGGCCTCTGTTTGCCGCCTCTTTGCTGTTTGTCACCGCCTGCGGGCAGGGTGCCGCGCCCGCCCCGGAGCCGGCCCAGCAGGGCACGCTCGCCGGGTCCACGGTGGGCGGCCCGTTCAGCCTGATCGATCAGGACGGGCGCCGCGTGCGTGACACGGACTTTAACGGCAAATATCGCCTGATCTATTTCGGCTTCGCCAATTGCCCCGATGTCTGCCCAGTCGACCTGCAGGTGCTGGGTGCGGGCATGCGCCGGTTCGAGGGCGAGGATGCGGCGCGGGCGGCGAAGGTGCAGCCGATCTTCATCACTGTCGATCCGGAGCGGGACACGCCGGAAATGATGAAGCGCTACGTCGCCAACTTTCACCCGCGCCTGATCGGTCTGACCGGCAGCCAGCAGGAGATTGACGCGGCGAAAGAGGAATATGGCGTGTACGCGATGAAGGGCGAGACGAGCCCGGGCGGTGGTTATAATGTCGATCACAGCCGGGTCGTGCTGCTGTTCGGGCCGAATGGCGAGCCGATCACGATCGTGCCGCACGATCAGGGGCCGGAAGCATTCGCGGCGGAGCTCAGCCGGTGGGTGCGCTGAGGGAAAGATTCTGGGAGCTGCCGATCGACGCGCTGAACGGCGCCGAATGGGAGGCCTTGTGCGACGGCTGCGGCAAATGCTGCCTGCACAAGCTGGAGGATGCGGACACGGGTGAAATCCACCCGACCAATGTCGCCTGCAAATTGCTCGACCGGCGCAGCGGCCGGTGCGGCGACTACAAGAATCGCCGCAAATATGTGCCCGATTGCGTGCGGCTGACCCTGCCGAAATTGCGCGACATGGATTGGTTGCCGTCAACCTGCGCCTATCGGCTGCGCTTCGAGCAGAAGCCGTTGTTCGACTGGCATTATCTGCTCACCGGCGATCCCGAGAGCGTCCACATGGCGGGCGTCTCGGTACGCGGCTGGACAATCGCCGAGGAGGATGCCGGCGAGATCGAATATCACCTTGTCGACCGAATCCTCTGAGTTCAGCCTCGGCGGCGCGCCGCTGACGCTGCGGGTCAACCGGCGGGCGCGGAAGATGACGCTGCGTCTCGACCGGCGCGGCGACCGGCTGACGCTGACGATTCCGGCGAGTGTGTCGCGGCGGCGGGCCCTGGCCTGGGCCGCGACTCACGAGCAATGGGCGCAGGATGCGCTGGCGGCACGGCCCGAAGTGGCGCGGCTGGAGGCGGGCGCCGAACTGATGCTGTTCGGCCGGCCGCATCCGATCGACTGGCAGGAGCAAAGGCCGCGGCGGATCGTGCTGGCGGACGGGCGGATCCTGTGCGGCGGTCCGGCGGAAGGGTTGGAGGCGCGCCTGCTGCGCTGGCTGCGGCGCGAGGCGCTGACCCTGCTGACGCGCGAGACGGGGGAATATGCGGCGAAGCTGGGCCGGGCGCCGGGGCGTGTATCGGTCGGCGATCCGCGCTCGCGCTGGGGCAGTTGCTCGGCGCGGGGCGATATCCGCTACAGCTGGCGTCTGATCCTCGCCCCCGATTTCGTGCGGCGGGCGACGGTGGCGCATGAGGTGGCGCATATGGTGCACATGCACCACGGCCCGGATTTTCATGCCTTGGTAGCGTTATTGTTCGGCGAGGATCCGACTCCCGCCCGCGCCTGGCTGCGCCGGGAAAGCGCGGCGCTGCACCGGGTCGGCGCGGCTTAATCTTCCAGTGCGGGCTCGGGCTGTGGCCGCCGTTCCGGCTGCTGGTCGAAGCCGGGCGGTGCCTGGCGCGGGGGTGTCGTGGTGGGACGCGGCGGGGGGCCGACGCGAACCGGCTCTTGCGACGGTTGCTCGGCGGGTTCGGGATCGATCTGGCGCGGCGGCTGGCCGGGCGGATCGTCATAGGGCCGCTCGCCCGGATCCTCGGACGGGATGCCATCGCCCTCCTGCTGCATCAGATTGCCTTCGTCGAGCGGCACCGGCTCCACTTCTTCCTGCTGCGATTCCGGTGCGGCCACGTCGGTGACGAACGCCTCGACCGGGCGGTTGGCGGTGGCCGCCGCCATGAAGTCACGGAAGGCCTGCGCCGGGCGGTTGCCGCCGGCGAGGCCCGGGATGCGGCGATTGTCGTCGCGGCCATACCAGACGCCGGTGGTCAGGCCGCTGGAGAAGCCGACGAAATAGCCGTCCTTCTCGGAACTGGTCGTGCCGGTCTTGCCGGCGGTCGGCCGGCCGAGCGCGGCGGCGCGGCCGGTGCCATTGGTCACCACAGCCTGCAGCATGTCGGTCATGTAGGCCGCGATCCACGGGGTCACGAGCTGGCGGCTGGTATCGACATGATGCTCGTAAATGACCGTGCCGCCTGCCGTTGTGACGCGCCGGATGCCGTAGGGTGAGACGGCGACGCCGCGATTGGCGACCGAGGCATAAGCGCGGACCATGTCGATCAGCCGGACCTCGGACGAACCGAGCGCCATGGCCGGCGTCGTGCCGACCGCGGTGGTGATGCCGAAGCGGCGGGCCATGGCGGCAACCGTGCCGGTGCCGGATTCCTGCGCCAGGCGCACCGCGGCGGTGTTGATCGACAGCGCAAAGGCCTGGCGCAGCGGCATGCGGCCGGGGCCGGCGCCGCGCGGACTCCAGCCGTTGATCGTGATCGGGCTGGCGTCGACCGCGCTGTCGGGGGTGTTCCCCGCCTCCAGTGCGGCGAGATAGACGAACAACTTCCAGGCCGAACCCGGCTGACGGTTGGCTTGCGTCGCACGGTTATAGTTGGAGCGGGCGTAATTGAGTCCGCCGACCATCGCCCGCACCGCGCCGTCGCGGTCGAGCGAGACGAGCGCGCCCTGCGCGCCGGCGGGGGCATGGGCGGTGATCGCCTGGTCCGCCCGATTCTGCAGGCCGACGTCGATCGTGGTCCAGACCTCGATCGGTTCGGTCACCTGCTGGTCGATCAAGGTGTCCAGCTGCGGCAGGATCCAGTCGGTGAAATAGCGTGTCGTCGTGCGCGGCGCTGGCGGCTCGTAAAATGGTATTTCGCGCACATTGACCGCGGCGGCGCTGGCCTGCGCGCCGGTAATCATCTCCTGCTCCCGCATCGCTGCGAGCACCACACCGGCGCGGCCGCGCGCGGCTTCCTCGTCGGCGGTGGGGGAATAGTTGGATGGAGACTGCACCAGGCCGGCGATGATCGCCGCCTCCTCGATACTCATTTCGGTCGCGCTGTGGCCGAAGAAGCGCCGCGCCGCCGCGTCGATGCCATAGGCGCCGCCGCCGAAATAGACGCGGTTGAGATAGAGCTCGAGTATCTCCTCTTTCGAATAACGCCATTCCAGCGCCATCGCGAGGATCGCTTCGCGCGCCTTGCGGCCGAAGGTGCGGGTGTTGGTGAGGAAGACGTTGCGGGCGAGCTGCTGGGTTATGGTCGAGCCGCCCTGGCTCCACTGGCCGGTGCGCAGCCGCACGTAGAAGGAGCGGGTGATGCCGATCGGATCGACGCCCCAATGATAATCGTAGCGCCGGTCCTCGATCGCGACGATCGCATTGCGCATGTTCACCGGGATTCGGTCGTAGGGAATCCACTCGCCGAAGCTTGGCCCCTGCGTGTGGATGATGCTGCCGTCGGCGGCGCGCACGCGGATCATCTGGCCCAGATTGTCGCGGCGCTGCAGTTCGCCGAAGCTCGGCAGCTGGCTGACCGCGACGGATACCGCGACGATCAGCGCGATCAGGGCCAGGCCGAAGCCGACGGCCGCGATCTTCAGGCTGATGATCGAGATCCGTTTGGCGCGTGCGAAAAAGGGGCTGGCCATGCGTGTCCGGAACAGGGGCTGCGTGCGCCGCAGCGGCGTGAAAGCGAGCTAAACGCGACAAGGTTAACGCAAGGGTAAGGCGGAGGGAATCCGCGAACTTGTCTGGCGCGACTTTTCGTGTCTGCGGCGCTAGCAAAGGCGGATGAATGCCGAAGCCCTGAGCCTGCCCGGATGGGTCTATCGCGATCCGGATTATTTCCGGGTCGAGATGGCGCGTGTGATCCGGCCCGCATGGCAGATCGTGTGTCATCACAGCGAGATCCCGGCGGCGGGCGATTGGCGCGGGCTGGACCTGCTCGGCGATTCCGTCGTCGCGATGCGGGGGCAGGACGGCGCCATCCGCGCTTTCCACAATGTGTGCCGGCACCGTGGCGCGCGGCTGCTGGATGGGAATGGGGGTTGTGCGAAGCGGCTGACCTGTCCCTATCACGCCTGGACCTATGCGTCGGACGGCCGACTCATCGCCGTGCCGAACCGGGCGGATTATGGCGATCTGCAGCTCGACGATTGGGGATTGCTGCAGGTCGAGGCAGAAGTCTGGCACGGTTTCGTCTTCGTTCGGCTGGAGAGCGGTGGGCCGGGCGTCGCGGAGATGATGGCGCCGTACGAGGATGAGGTCGCGCCTTACCGGATGGCCGAGATGGAGGCGCTGGGGCGGATCACGCTGCGGCCCCGCGCGGTGAACTGGAAGAATGTCGCTGACAATTATTCCGACGCCCTGCACATCGACGTAGCGCATCCGGGACTCACGCGGCTGTTCGGCGGCGATTACGGGATCGAGGCGGGGCCACATGTCGATCGGATGTGGGGCGATCTGGTCGAGCGGCCGTCGCGCAACCTGTCCGAGCGTGCCTACCAGCATTTCCTCCCGCGCGACGGCGACCGCCGCTGGCTCTATCTGAAGCTTTGGCCGAACGTGGCGATCGACCTTTATCCCGATCAGGTCGACTTCATGCATTTCGTGCCGGTAGGGCCGACCGAGACGCTGATCCGCGAGGTCAGCTATGCGCTGCCGGGCGCGAACCGGGAGATGAAGGCGGCGCGCTACCTGAACTGGCGGATCAACCGGCGGGTGAACGAGGAAGACACCGCTCTGATCGCGCGCGTGCAGGAAGGGATGGGCAGCTCGGCTTACGTCCCAGGTCCGCTCGGGCAGAGCGAGGTGTGTCTGCGCAGCTTCACCGGGAAGCTGCGCCGGCTCATTCCGGAGGTGCGGGAGAGTCAGCCGCCGGTCTCGTGGAGCTGAGCAGCTTCGTGAGGCCGTAGATCGGGAAGCCCGCGGCGATGAGCGCCAGCGTCCAGCCCGTGGCCTCGAAACCGGCGCCGTAGAAGGTCCAGAGCGCGAAGAGGATGCCAATGCCGGCGGTGATCAGCAGAGCCGGGCTGGTCTCGACCCGGTTGCGCCGCTGCAGCTCGATCGCCGCCGCCGCGACGACGAGATAGAGGATCAGCGTCGCGGCGGTGGCGACCAGGGCCATGAACACGAACAGGCCCGAAAGGGTGCGGCTGCTGTTTGCCAGGATCAGGGCGGTGGAGAGCGCGCTCGACAGGATTTGCGCGCGAACCGGCAGGCCGCGGGCGGAGAGTTTGCCCAGCCAGTGCGGCAGGGCGCCGTCGCGGGCCAGTTGCAGTGGCAATTCGCCTTGCACCAGCACCAGGCCGTTCAGCGCGCCCGTGACGCTGATCGCCGCGAACAGGCCGAACAAAAGGGCGATACCGGCGCCGGCATAAGGTTCGATGGCGAGAGCGAGCGGGGCGTTCGAGGCCGCGAGCGTCTCCGGCGGGACCAGCAGCATCACCGAGGTGGTGACGGCGAGGTAGAAGAGTCCGACGACCAAAGTGCCGTACAGAGTGGCGCGCGGCACGTTGCGTGCCGGATCGCGGACATTGCGGCTGGCCCAGGCGGCGGCTTCGAACCCCACCATCGCCCACAAGCCGATCGCGGCCGCGGCGTTGATCGCGCCCAGGTCGATCTCCTCCGCGCGGAAGGGCGGCGCCTGGCTTTCCCCGCCACCGCCCAGAACGAGGGCCGCGACGAGGATCACGGCCAGCAGCGGCAGCAATTTCAGCGCGGCGGTGACGAGCTGAAAGCCACCCGACGCCTTCAGGCTGACGCAGTTGAGTGCGGTGAGCAGCCATAACAGCGCGACGGCCGCGCCCGCGCCGACGATCGGCGTCTCGGCCAGTTCCGGCACGAACAGTGAGGCATAGCTGACTGCCGCGATCGCGATGGCGGCATTGCCGACCCAGATCGCGATCCAATAGGCCCAGGTGATCCCGAACGCCGCGAGCTTGCCGAATGCGTTGCCGACGAAGGCATGCGGCCCGGCGGCGTCGGGAATCGCGGCGGCGAGGCGGGCGAAGACGAAGGCGATGCACAAGGCGCCGCCGATCGTCACCAGCCAGCCGAAGACAGCATTCCAGCCATAAGGCGCGAGCTGGGCGGGGAGCAGGAAGATGCCGGAGCCGATGAGCGTGCCGACGACCAAGGCGAGGCAGGGCCAGAAGCCGAGCGGGCGGGTCTCGGCTTGAAATCCTGTGGAAGCGCTGGTCACACCCATCCCCGTCCGTCCTGAGCTTGTCGAAGGACTGGCCTTCTTCCTCCGATGCGAAACAAAAGGAAAGGACGGGCCTTCGACAAGCTCAGGCTGAACGGGGTTTGGGAAGGCGCGAACCCTTCGCTGTCGCTTCGGGAGTTTTCGCCGCAAATGTCCCCCGGACATTTGCCTGAGGCGAAAACTGGTGCGGTCGAGAAGACTCGAACTTCCACGGCCTTTCGGCCACAGCGACCTCAACGCTGCGCGTCTACCAGTTCCGCCACGACCGCACATCGAAGGAGGGGCGGCGCGGGGCCACCACCGGGTAGGCGGGCGCCTCTAGCAGGGGCGAACGGGCCGCGCAACGTGGCTTTCATCTGCGTCCGCATTGCCATTGGCGGGCGATCCGGCAAAGCATTCGCGGGATGGAGCCGGAAATCCTCATCGACGCGCAAAGCGGCGCCATCATGATTGGTGAAGCGCATCAGCTCGGCGGCGGGGCCGGAATCGAGGAGACGGCGGCGGCGCTGGGGGCCTTCGTTCGCCTCCGGCACGATCTCGGCAACGGCTATGAGTGGCTCTACCTCCACGGCTTGCGCTTCGGCGAGCATCCCGCTCATCTGTCGCTCTGCTTTCAGCGCGGCCGGCTCGACATGGCGAATTTCAGCATCAGCCTGCCGGGCGCCGGCCCGGACTGGCCGACCGGCGCCGAGATCGACGCGGAAATCGTCTTTGTCCGCGAGGTGCTGGCCTCGATGATCGGCTTCGATCCGGCGGAGCGGTCGAAAGTCTTTCCGTGGGGCAGTGTCTGGAGCGATTACGATCCGAAGGCGGGCATCGCCTCGAACGGGCTGCGCTACACGCTGTAGCGGGTCGCCCAGGCGGAGGGCGATCCTCTGCCGCCGCAATCCGCAGTCGGCGCCTGATTTTCGCCGCGATGCCGTAGGAAGCTGGCGGGAACCAGCTCTCCCGCAGGACACTCATGCGCTCATTCTTCATCACGCTGCTGGCACTCACCGCCGCCCCGGCCTTCGCCCAGCCAGCCGCTCCGACCCATCGGCTGATCGGCGCGGAGACCGGCCTGACCGTCGCCGTCACGGTCAACGGCCAGCCGCTGCGCTTGCGGGTCGATCCCGGCAGCGGCCTGATGCTGAACTTGGAGGCTGCGCGACGGATCGGACTGCGCGGTTCGATGCTCGCCGTCTCGGCGCGGGTCGGGCCGGTGCGGCTTCGCGGCCATTCGAAAGTGGCGCGGCTGCGCATCGGTGCCTGGGAAGGGCGTCGACGCTTCATCTGGTTCGATCGGGAGGTGGTGGAAGGCGCCGATGGCACGATCGGCCTCGCCGACCTGCCGGAGGATGAAGTCAGGATGGAATTGGGGCCGGTCGGGCCGGGCCAGGTGGATCATGTCTTCGCCGTGGAGAGCGAGAACATGCTCGGACTGGTCCATCGCTTCCGCGTCCGCACCCAGGATGCGATCATGCGCTTCAGCTTCCTTCCGCCGGACAGCCAGGTCACGGCGGCCTTGGGCGCGATCCTGGCCGAGGCACAGGGCGGAGACTGGAACGGCGAGGCGCGGGAGGCGCCGATCCTGTTCGGCGTGGTCCGGCCGCTCCGGCCGATGCGATTCGCGCGGCCCTTGATGGTCGGCGGCTATGGGGTGGCGGAAATCAATGTGCGCACCAGTGACTGGCGCGGCGACCATGCGCTGCCGGCGGACGAGGACGAGGGCGATCCGAGCGAGATGGTGGTGACCGGCCAGCGCCGCGGCATGCGGCCGCTATACCGGATGACGCTGGGCCGTGATCGCTTGGCGGCCTGCAGCAGCCTTCTTTACTCGAGGCCCCGGCAGCAGCTGGTCCTGACCTGCTCGCCGCCCTGATCTGGATCGCTCAATACAGGAACATCGGCATGCCCTCGACCTTGAGCAGGCGGGCGCGGTAGCGTTCGGGGTCGTAGAGCGCCTCGACGTCGACGATCTTCTCGCCGCTCAGCAGAGCATCGGCGGGAACGTGAGTGTAATTGCCGTGGCGCAGGGCGACCATGCGGCCATGCTCGCCTCTCTGCAGGAGCTGGACGGCGAGGGCGCCGAAGGCGAGGCCGACCATTCGGTCCATCGCGTCGGGTTCGCCGGCGCGCATCAGATAGGCCAGTTCCTGGATCACGACGCCGCTGCCCAGGCGGCTGGTGATCGCACGGCCGAGGCGGTCGCCGATGCGCCCGTCGCCGCGCTGGGCGGAGGATTTGGCGATGTCGCCGTCGCGCGGCCCGTCCTCGCCGGCGATGCGCGCGCCTTCTGAGACGACCAGCATCGCATAGCCGGACGGATTGGACGCCTTGTCCTCGGCGATCAGCGGCAGCAGCCGGTCAAGATCGGCCGGGACTTCGGAGATGATGGTGCGGTCGACCTGGGCGAGATGGCCGGAAAGCAAGGCGGTCTCGCCGCTGCGGCGGCCGAACAATTCGATCACGCCGATCCGCTCGTGGCTGGCGACGGTGGTGCGAAGGGCGTTGATCGCCTCGACCGAGCGGCTCACGGCGGTCGAAAAGCCGATGCAATAATCCGTTCCGAAGACGTCATTGTCCATCGTCTTGGGGACGGAGATGATGCGCACGCCCTGCCCCGCGAGATGGGCGGAGAAGCGCAAGGTGCCGTCGCCGCCCAATGTCACCATCGCGTCCACGCCGAGCCGGTCGAGCACATTCAGGACGTGGCCGGTGCCGTCGCCTTCCGGCCGGGTGCGCGGGTCGAGGCGGGAAGTGTGGAGGATGGTGCCGCCCGTCCGGTCGATGCCGCGCACCGCCTCGCGGTCCAGCTTCACGGTGTTCGCGGCGATGCTGGCGGGATCGGAAGGGTCGATCGCCATCACCCCTTCCCAGCCGCGCTTGAAGCCGGTGACGCGCCAGCCGAGATCGTCGGCGGAGAGGGTGACCGAGCGGATGCAGGCGTTGAGCCCCGGAACGTCGCCGCCGCCGGTCAGGATGCCGATATGCATCAGTTGCCTGTCCCGAACCTCAGGCTGAGGTTGCGGCCGCCTCTGGGCACGTCGGTGGAGGAACTGCTGAAGGTGACGACCTGGCCGGCGGCGAGTTCGGCCACGGGGGGCGCGATCGTCCAGGCGTAGATGACGTTCTGGTCGGCGTCGGTCACTTCGGCGCGGATCCGCGGCACGGGTTGGGTCTCGCCCGACACGTTCGTGATCTCGCCGGTAACGGTATAGAGTTCGCGATCGGTGGGCAGCGGCTCGCGGGAGAGGTCGCGGCGGGTGAAGCGCAAGGCCTCGCTCGCATCGGTGGTGGTGCCGCCGCCATTCATCCATGCCGAGATTTGCTGCGGGCCGATGAAATAGATGGCGCTGAGCGCGCCGACCATCAGCACGGCGCTGACGATCGCGACCCAGGTCCAGACGCGTGCCGGATTACGCCGCGCGCGGCGTGGCTCCTCATATTCTTCGTAGGCGGGTTCGGCGGGCGCCCAGTCGATCGCCTCCGATCGCGGCGCTTCCTCGGCGACCGGTGTATCCGCGGCGGGTGGCGGCGGCGGCGCGGCCCTGCGCGGCGCGGGTGGCGGGGCCGGGGGTGCAGTCGTATCCACCGGCATCGCGTCCGGCCCGTCCTGGAACCAGCTGAAACGGCATTGCGCGCAGCGCACCTTCCGGCCGTCGAGGCCGATGGCGCTGTCGGGTACAACATATTTGGTCCGGCAGGACGGACAGGTCAAAATCATGTGGGTCTGGAACCCTTGCGCGCCGCTTTCCGGCCTCTAAGCACGCGTGACGGGAATGTTGCAAGCGGGTGTGGCTTGAAGGGCCTCGCGCCGCCGTGCGACAGAGGGTCCGGGGCGAGGATTATTTGGGCCGGGAGGCGAAGTTGGGGGCGAACGGTTCGATCGTCCAGTTCGACAATGTCGGCCTGCGCTACGGCACGGGCGCCGAGACCTTGTCCGATCTGAGCTTCACCTTGCGGACCGGCGGTTTTTACTTCCTCACCGGCCCGTCCGGGGCTGGCAAGACCAGCCTGCTGAAATTGCTCTATCTGGCGCTGCGGCCGAGCCGCGGGCTGATCCGCCTGTTCGGCGAGGATATCGTGACGATGCCGCGCACCCGCCTGCCGGGCTTTCGTCGCAGGATCGGTACGGTGTTTCAGGAGTTCCGGCTGGTCCCGCATCTTTCCGCCTTCGACAATGTCGCGCTGCCGTTGCGCGTCGCGGGGGTGGAGGAAGAGGATCTGGAAGTGCCGGTGCGCGAGATGCTGGCCTGGGTCGGGCTGGAGGATCGCGCCAGCGCCCGGCCGGCGACCCTGTCGGGCGGGGAACAGCAGCGCGTCGCCATCGCCCGCGCGGTGATCGCGCGCCCGGAATTGCTGGTCGCGGACGAGCCGACCGGCAACGTCGATCCGGAAATGGCCAAAAGGCTGATCCATCTGTTCGACGCCCTGAACAAACTGGGCGCGACCGTGATCGTCGCCACCCACGATCTGCATCTGCTCACCGCCGTGCCGCGCGCCGAGATGCTGCGGCTGGACCGGGGGCAGATTGCCGACCCCACCGGCGTGCTGCGCAATCCGCCGCGCCGGGCGGATGAGGATGTGACGTCATGAAGATGCTGCGCGCATTCGGCGCGAGCGAAGGCAAATTGTTCCCCGAAGGGCGCATCTCCGGACCCATGCCCTGGGTGATCGCGATCATGATGTTCCTGACGGTATTGGCGGCCGCTACCGGCATGGCGCTGTCGGCCGGAGCCGAGCGGATCGAAGGGCAGATCGGCAATCGGGTGACGGTGCAGATCGTCGAGCCGAACCCGGACCGGCGCGCGGCGCAGGCCGAAGCGGCGGCGAGTGCCTTGCAAGGCGTGGCGGGCGTGACCTCCGTGCGCCGCGTCCCGGACGAAGAGGTCGCCGCGCTGCTGGAACCCTGGCTCGGCGATCTGGCGGCGGATGCCGATTTGCCTGTTCCGGCGATGATCGACGTGGATCTGGCCGACGAGGGAGCGATGCCCGCCGTGGCCGCGGCGGCCGAGCGGGCTGCGCCGGGCGCATTGGTGTCGGGCGCCGCGGAATGGCTGGCGCCTTTGTCGGGCCTGCTCGGTTCGCTGCAATGGCTCGCGATCGGCCTGGTCATATTGATGATCGTCGCCACCGGCGCGACAGTGGTGCTGGCCGCACGCGCCTCGCTGAACACGCACAATCATACGATCGAGATTCTCCACCATATGGGCGCAACCGATTCGCAGATCGCGCGGCTGTTCCAGCGGCGGATTTCGCTCGACGTGCTGTTCGGCGGTCTGCTGGGCTTTTCCTTCGCGGTCGTGGTGCTTGTGCTGATCGGCGGGCGGGTCGCGGCGATCGGTTCGGATTTGCTCGGCGCGGCTTCCATGCCCGATTTCGGCTGGATCGTGCTGATCGCGCTGCCGCTGGCCGGTGCCTTGCTGGCCTTGCTGGTGGCGCGCGCGACGATCCTGCGCGCGCTGGGGCGGTTGCTCTGATGGTGAAATGGCTCGCCCGCCTCAGCCTGCTGACCCTTGTCGCTTATTTTGCGGGGATGGTCTGGTTCATGAACGCGCTGCCGGGGCCTGCCGAGGCGGCGGAGCGGACTGATGGCATCGTCGTGCTGACCGGCGGGCCGGGGCGGCTGGCGCGCGGTTTTGCGTTGCTGCGCGATGGCGCGGCGGAGCGAATGCTGATCTCGGGCGTCGATGCTTCGGTCCGGCCGGAGGAGCTGGCCGCCGAATATGGGGTGCCGATGGCGCTGATGACCGAACGGGTCGAACTGGGCCGCGACGCGGTCGACACGCGCGGCAATGGCGAGGAGGTTGCGTCTTGGGTAGGGCGTCACGACATGGGTTCGATTCGGATCGTCACCAACGACTGGCACATGCGCCGCGCGCGCAAGGAGATCAGCTGGCGGGTGAAGAGCGGCACGACGATCGTCGCCGATGGCGTAATTTCGCCACGTTCGTTCGGTCAAATGTTTGTCGAGTATAACAAATTTCTGATCAGCCCGTTCGGGGAGCGTTTAGGACTGGAATGACTTCCCCGCCTTCTTTCGGTGCCAGGATCGTGGCGGTCCTGCGGACCCTGACCTTCCAGATCGTCTTCTACTCCGCGACGGTGGTCGGCGCGGTGATCGGCCTCGTCGTGTCCCTCTTCGGACGGCGGGCGCTACGTGCGTTCGGCATGGCCTGGGTGCGCTTCCACGGCTGGTGCGTGCGCCACATATTGGGCATCCGCACGCGCATCGAGGGCGAGGTGCCGCAGGGCGCGGTGCTCGTGGCGGCCAAGCATCAATCCTACCTCGATCCGCTCGCGCTGATCCGCATCCTGCACGCGCCGGCGGCGGTGATGAAGCGGCAGCTGGCCGACATCCCGCTCTGGGGACGGCTCGCCCGCATCTATGGCGCGATCTCGGTCGATCGGTCCGGCGGCGCCGCGGCGCTGCGGCGGATGATGAAAGAAGCGGAGGAGGCCAAGGATGAGGGCCGCTCGATCCTGATCTTTCCGGAAGGCACCCGCGTGCTTCCAGGCGGCAAGCCGAAGCTGCAGGCGGGGTTCGCCGGCCTCTATCGCCGCATTGGCCTGCCGGTCGTGCCGGTGGCGCTGGATACCGGACGGCTCTGGCCACGGCACGGGCTGGCGCGGCACAGCGGCACGGTGGTGATCCGCTTCGGCAAGCCGCTGCCGCCCGGCCTGTCGCGCGAAGAACTGGAACGGCGCGTCCACGAAGAGATTAACGCGCTCGAGCAGGCGGCGTGATCCCGGAACTGGGGCTTATCGAAGGCTTTTTCGGCCGCCCCTGGAGCTGGCGCGAGCGCGCCGAGACGATCGAATTTCTCGCCCCGCGCGGCTACCGTTTCTACCTCTATGCGCCGAAGGCCGATGGCTGCCTGCGCCGCAACTGGCAGGATCTGCATCCGGATGCGGAGATGGAGGCCCTGGCCACGCTCGCCGCGCATTGCCGCAAGCTTGGCGTGCGCTTCGGCATTGGTCTCAGCCCGTTCGAACTGCATCTCCAACCGGGCCGCGACTGGCAGGACGCGCTGGCCCGCAAGCTCGCCCATCTCGACGCGCTGCGTCCCGACGATCTGGCGATATTGTTCGATGACATGCGCGGCGATTTCGACGGTCTGGCCGAGCGGCAGGCGGCGATCGTCGCTTTCGCGGCGGAGCGTAGCCGGGCGACGCGGATCATTGTGTGCCCGAGCTATTATTCGGACGATCCGATCCTCGACAGCGCCTTCGGCAAGCGCCCGGACGGCTATCTGGAGCGGCTGGGCAAATTGCTCGATCCAGCTGTGGAGATGTTCTGGACCGGCCCGGAGGTCTGCTCGCGCGAATTCAGCCCCGGCCACCTCGCCCGCGTCGCTGAGCAAATGGGGCGCAAGCCGTTCCTGTGGGACAATTACCCGGTCAATGACGGCGCGCGCATGTCACAGCATCTGCATCTGCGCGCGTTCACCGGGCGGGCGGCGGAGATTGGGCGGCACATTGCTGCGCACGGCGTGAACCCGGCGTCGCAGCCGGTGCTGAGCCGCATTCCGGCGCTGACGCTTGCCGATAATTATGCCGAGGGCGCGCGCTACGATTATGCCGCCGCCTTCCGCCGCGCGGCGGCGGAGGTGCTCGGACCGGAACTGGGCAAGCAGATTGGCGGCGACGTGCTCGCTTTCCAGGATCGCGGCCGCGACCGGCTCGGTGCCCGGTGCGAAGTGCTGCGCGAGCGCTATGCGGCGATTCCGCATCCCGGCGCGCAGGAGGTTGCGGCCTGGCTCGGCGGCCAGTGGAACGTCACCGACGAATTGGTACAGACGCAGTAGGCGTCAGTCGCGCAGGCGCGCGCCCAGCTTCGCTGCCGACGCCACGATCCGCTCGCCGATCGTCTTCAATTCCTCGTCGGTGAAGCTCTTGTCGGCCGGCTGCAGCACGATCTCGACCGCCAGCGACTTCTCGCCTTCGCCCACGCCGGCTCCGGTGAAGACGTCGAACAGGCTCGCGGCGACAATCGCCTGTTTGTCCGCGCCCCGCACGGCGCGGAGCAGCTTGTCGGCCTCCAGCGCTGCCGGGACCAGGAAAGCGAAGTCGCGGCGCACCGGCTGAAGCGTCGGCGGCGCATAAGCGGCGCGCATCCGTCCGCCCGCGCGGCGCGGGGGCAGAGCGTCGAGATAGACTTCCGCCGCCGCGGCACTGCCGTCCAGATCGAAGGCGCGCAGGATGCGGGGGTGCAGTTCGCCGAATTCCGCCAGCACCGCTTTGCCGAGGGTCAGCTTCGCCGAGCGACCGGGGTGATAGGCCGGGCCGGCAGGCGCGGAGACTTGCAGGTTGTCGACCGGCGCGCCGGCGGCGGCGAGCAGCGCGAGGGCCTCCGCCTTGGCGTCAGCCCAGTCGGCTGCAGGGCCGCGTCCGGCGCGCCAGTGGCGCGCGGGCGATCCGGCAAGCAGCAGGCTGGCGGTCAGCGGCTCGGCATCGGCCAGATAGCGGCGGCCGATCTCGAACAGGCGGATGCTGTCATTCCCACGCGCCTGATTGCGGCGGGCGGCGGAGAGCAAACCCGGCAACAGAGACGGGCGCATCGCCTTCATCTCTTCGCTGATCGGGTTGGCGAGGTTCCAGGCGGCGCCGCCGAAGGGGGTGGCTTCGCTCTCGGCGATGAAGCTCCAGGTGATCGCCTCGGAAAGCCCGCGCGTGGCGGCGGTGCGGCGGACACGGCGCTCGACCATTTGCTCGGGTGTCGCCGTCGGCTTCGCCACACCCGGTGCGCGCGGCAGCGGGGTGGAGGCGACCTTGTCGAGTCCTTCGACCCGGATCACTTCTTCGACAATGTCCGCCTCGCCCTCGATATCGCGCCGCCACGATGGCGAGGTGACCCGCCAGGGGCTCCCGCGCTCGACGGTGAAGCCGAGCCTGGCCAGAATTTCGGCCTGCCGGTCCTCGGGAATATCCAGACCGCCCAATCCGGCGGCGCGTGTGGGTCGATAGGCGACCTCGCGCTCCAGCGCGGGCGGTGAGCCTGCCCGGATCACTTCCGATGCCTCACCGCCGGCCAGTTCGATCGCCATGCGCGTGGTGATTTCCAGCCCGTCGTCCAGGAAACGCGGATCGACGCCGCGCTCGAAGCGGCTCCGCGCATCGGAGGCCAGCGCCAGCTTCTGGCCGGTGCGGGCGATGTGCGCCGGATCGAAATAGGCGCATTCGATCAATATGTCGGTGGTCGTCTCGGTGACGCCCGAATGTTCGCCGCCCATGATGCCGCCAATGTCGTGCACGCCGGAATCGTCGGCGATCACGGTCATGCTGGCATCGAGCGCGTAGGTCTTGCCGTTCAGCGCCTCGACCGTCTCGCCATCCCGTGCCCTTCGGGCGACGACCGCGCCATTCAGCTTGGCGAGATCGTAAACATGGAGGGGGCGCCCATAGCTCAGCATGATATAATTGGTCATATCGACCAAAGCGCTGATCGGCCGCTGGCCGACCGCCTTCAGCCGCTGCTGCAGCCAGTCCGGCGAGGCGCCATTGCGGACGCCGCGCACGACGCGACCGTAGAAGGCTGGGCAGCCTTCCGGATCGTCGGTGCGGATATCTATCGGGCAGGGAAAGTTGCCCGCGACCGGCTCCGCGGCGACCGCCTTCAGCGTGCCGAGTCCTGCCGCAGCGAGATCGCGGGCGATGCCGTGCACGCCCATGCAATCCTGCCGGTTGGGGTTGATCGACAGGTCGATGACCGGATCGTCCAGCCCGGCATAATCGGAAAAAGCGGTGCCGACCGGCGCATCGGCGGGCAGCTCGATAATGCCGTCATGATCTTCGCCCAGCTCCAGCTCGCGGGTCGAGCACATCATGCCGTTCGATTCGACGCCGCGCACCGCGCGCACCGCCAAGGTCACGTCGAGACCGGGCACATAGGCACCGGGCGCGCCGAACACGCCCCTCATCCCGGCGCGGGCATTGGGGGCGCCGCAGACGACCTGCAGCGGGCCGTCGCCGGCATCGACGGTCAGTACCTGCAATTTGTCGGCCTGCGGATGCGGCGCGGCGGTCAGAACTTCGGCGACACGGAAGGCGGCCAGCTTCGCGCCGGGATTCTCGACGCCTTCGACCTCCAGGCCGAGCGCGGTCAGCTGATCGACGATCTGGTCGAGCGTCGCCTTGGTCTCCAGATGCTCCTTGAGCCAGGACAGGGTGAACTTCACGCGCCCACTCCCCCGCTCAAAGTCGGGACGTCGAGCGCGCCGAAGCCGTAATGGCCGAGCCAGCGGCCGTCGCCGTCGAAGAAGGCGCGCAAATCGTCCATGCCATATTTCAGCATGGCGAGCCGATCGACGCCGGTGCCGAAGGCGAAGCCCTGCCACTCGTCGGGATCCAGGCCGCAGGCGCGGATGACATTGGGGTGGACCATGCCGCTGCCCAGCACTTCCATCCAGCCATCGGAGCCGCCGATCACGCGCTTTCCCTTCTCGATCGAATAGCCGACGTCGACCTCCACCGAAGGCTCGGTGAAGGGGAAGAAGCTCGGGCGCAGGCGCAGGACGATGTCGTCGCGTTCGAAGAAGGCCTTGAGGAAGGTCTCCAGCGTCCATTTGAGGTGCGCCAGGGTGATGCCCTTTTCGATCACCAGCCCCTCGATCTGGTGGAACATCGGCGTGTGGGTGGCGTCACTGTCGGAGCGATACACACGGCCGGGCGCGATGATGTAGAGCGGCGGTTCGCGGCCGGTCATCGCGCGAATCTGCACCGGCGAGGTGTGGGTGCGCAGCAGCCGGTCGCCGCCCTCCGCGCCCTTTTCGCTCAGATAGAACGTGTCGTGCATCGCCCGCGCCGGATGGTCGGGCGGGAAATTCAGCGCGGTGAAATTGTGCCAGTCATCCTCAATCTCCGGGCCGGAGGCGACGGAGAAACCGAGATCGGCGAAGATTTCGGCGAGCTCGTCCATCACCTGACTGACCGGATGGACCGAACCGCGCGGCGCCGGCGCGACCGGCAATGTGACGTCGGCCGTTTCGCGGGCCAGCCGCGCGTCCAACTCGGCCGCTTCCAGCGCCTCTTTGCGCTCGGCCAGCGCGCCGGTGACAGTCTCCCGCAAAGCATGGATGCGCGGGCCGGTTTCCTGTCGCTCGTCCGGACTCATCCCGCCCAGCGTCTTCAGCAGTGCTGTCACCGCGCCCTGCTTGCCGAGCGCCGCGACGCGCACAGCCTCCAGCGCGGCGGCATCTTCCGCCCCGGCGACGCGGCCGAGCCATTCTTCACGCATTTGGTCGAGATTGGACATGAGCGCCCTAAAGCAATGGTGGGCCGAAAAGGGAAGCCTCAGCCGCCCAGAAAGGGAAAGGGCGAGATCGTCTTGCGGTGCTCGCTGACCGTCAGGGTGCGCCCCGATGGCGCGGCGGCGCGCTGCGGGCAGCGGATGCGGGGGCAGAGCGTGCAAGCGGGGCCGATCGGGGTGACGAGCGGATCGGCGAGGTTGAAACCGTCGGCGTAGAGCAGGCGCGGGGCATGTTTGAGGTCGCAGCCGAGGCCGATGGCGAGCTGACTGTCCTCGCGCGGATCGAGTCGAACATTGCGCTCGACGGTGCGGGCGATGGTGAAGAAGCGCTGGCCGTCCGGCGTCTCGACGATTTGCGTGACCGCGCGGCCCGGCGTCTGGAAGGCGGAATGCAGGTTCCAGCGCGGGCAGGTGCCGCCGAAGCGGGAGAAGGGAAAGGCTTCCCCGGCGAAGCGCTTCGACACATTGCCCGCCGCGTCCACCCGCAGCATGAAGAAAGGCACGCCGCGCGCACCGTTGCGCTGCAGGGTGGTCAGACGGTGCGAGACCTGCTCCACGCTCGCGCCGAACAAAGCGCAGAGCCGGTCAATGTCGTAGCGTTCGCGCTCCGCCGCCTCGAGAAAAGGGGCGTAGGGCAGAAGGATCGCGCCCGCCGCATAATTGGCCAGGCTCATGTGCAGCAAATGGCGGCTAGGCTCGTCGGGCGGCGCCGCGCCCTCGATCATCCGAGCGATCAGCGGGCGGAATTCGACCAGAGCGAGCTGATAGGCCAGCGCGAAATTGCGGCTTTCCGGACGGAGCAGGGCCGACAGCATCAGGCGGCGGCGATGGAAATCATAATGCTGGCTGGCTCCGTCGAGCAGTTCCGGAGCGACGATGCGCGTCTCGATCCCGAACCCCTCCTTCAGTCGCCGACGCAGCGATTCGGCGACGAAGGCGGACTCGCCCAGCGCACCGGCCAGCGTTTCCGCCGCTTCCTCCAGGAACGGGAAGTGATTGCGCTGCGTCTGAATATGGTCGCGCACCCAGTTTTCCGGGCGCGGCGCGGCCTTCTCTTCGCCATCCGCCGCCGGTTGCCGCCGGGCTTCGAGCAGGGCCGCGTAGAGTCGCGCCACCGCGCCGGCGACAGACGGCGCATTGTCCGCAGCCTCGACCAGTTCGTAGCGCGGGATGGCGAGGTCGGCGAACATGGGATCGGCGAAGATCTCGGTGAGCGCGGCGACGCCTGTCCCCTCGCCGCCCTCGGCCGTCAGCGCCTTCACGTCGAAATCATAGACGTCGGCGAGCTTGAGCAGGACTGCGGCGGTTACGGGCCGCTGGTTGCGCTCCAGATGGTTGAGATAACTGGGCGAGAGGCCGAGCTCTCCGGCCATCGCGGTCTGCGACAGGCCCAGTTCGCGGCGAAGTCGTCTCAGACGACCGCCCAGCAGCAATTTCCGCTCGGTCATGGTGTTTGTAATATTGTCATAATTTCACAAAGTCAGCAAGTCGCGGCGTGACAGCGTGACCCTTTTCGGCATGGGCATCGGCGCGGGAAGCGGCTTTCTGGGCCGACATCTTCCTCTTGCCTGGATGTTTCTACCATGACCGATTTCGCCGACCTTGTTCCCGCTCCGACGGGCCGCTTCGACGGTATCGACCGGCCCTACGCGCCCGCCGAGGTGGAGCGGCTGCGCGGCTCTATCCCGATCGAGCACAGCCTGGCCCGCCGCGGCGCAAACCGTCTTTGGGAGCTGCTGAAGAGCGAGGACTATGTCCATGCGCTCGGCGCCATGTCCGGCAATCAGGCGATGCAGATGGTCCGCGCGGGCCTGAAGGCCATCTATCTCAGCGGTTGGCAGGTCGCGGCGGACGCCAACACGGCCGGGGCCATGTATCCGGACCAGTCGCTCTATCCCGCCAATGCCGGACCGGAGCTGTGCCGCCGGATCAACCGCACGCTCCAGCGCGCCGACCAGATCGAACATATGGAAGGCGGCGCCAGCCGCGACTGGTTCGCGCCGATCGTGGCCGATGCGGAGGCCGGCTTCGGCGGGCCATTGAACTGCTTCGAGATCATGAAGGCCTATATCGAGGCGGGCGCGGCCGGCGTGCATTTCGAGGATCAGCTCGCGTCCGAGAAGAAATGCGGCCATCTCGGCGGCAAGGTGCTGATCCCCACCCAGGGGCATATCCGCAATCTCGACGCCGCACGGCTCGCGGCGGATGTGTGCGGCGTGCCTACCATCCTCGTCGCCCGGACCGATGCGGAGAGTGCGAAGCTGATCACCTCCGACGTGGACGAGCGCGACCATGAATTCCTCACCGGCGAGCGCACGCCCGAAGGCTTCTTCCGCCTGAAGGAGGGGACCGGCGTCGATCATTGCATCAAGCGTGGCCTGGCCTTCGCGCCGCATGCCGATCTGATCTGGTGGGAGACCAGCCGCCCCGATCTGGCCGATGCGCGCCGCTTCGCCGAGGCGATCCAGCGCGAATATCCCGGCAAGATGATGGCCTATAATTGCTCACCCAGCTTCAACTGGGCGGCCAAGCTGGACGCGGAAACGATCGCGAAATTCCAGCGCGAGCTGGGCGCGATGGGGTACAAGTTCCAGTTCGTGACGCTCGCCGGCTTCCACAGCCTCAATCTCGGCATGTTCGAGCTGGCCAGCGGTTATCGCGACCGCGGCATGGCGGCCTATTCGGAGCTTCAGCAGGCCGAATTCGCGCGCGAGGCGGACGGCTATACCGCCACCCGCCACCAGCGCGAGGTCGGCACCGGCTATTTCGACCGGGTCGCCGAGACCCTGTCGGGCGGCAACGCCTCCACCACCGCGCTCGCCGAAAGCACCGAAGCCGAACAATTCACGAAGGAGGCCGCATGATGACCAGCCAGACCCCCCGTGCCATCTTTTCGACCGAGGATTTCGGCCTGATCCGGGAAGCGATCGCCGCCTATGTTCGCGAGATTGGCGACGATCCGCGCTCGTCCAAATATGTGAGCCTGCACCACCGGCTCGGCCGGGCGCTTCCAAAAGGCTAGGCGCCGGCCGCGAGCGCTTCGGTGATTTCCCGCTGGATCGCCTCTGCCTCACGGCGCGGATCTGTGGCCTTGGTGATCGGGCGGCCGACGACCAGGTGATCGGCGCCGGCGCGGATCGCGTCGGCAGGCGTCACCGGCCTTTTCTGATCGCCGAGCGCGTCGGTGGCGCGGCGGATGCCGGGGGTGACGATGGTCAGGCGGTCGCCGGCCATCGCCCGGATCGCCGCCGCCTCCGCCGCCGACGCTATGACGCCATCCACGCCGGCCTCCATCGTCTGGCGGGCGCGCTTCAGCACCAATTGCTCGACGCCCATCCCGCCGAAGCCGAGATCGTCGAGATCGTCGGGGCCGAGGCTGGTCAGCACCGTCACCGCCAGTACCTTCAGTGCTGAATCACCCCGCCCTTCCGCTGCGGCGCGCAAGGTGGGCGCATTGGCGTGGATGGTGAGGAAATCCACACCCATGCGCGCGACATTCTCGACCGCGAGCCGGATCGTCTCGCCAATGTCGTAGAATTTGGCGTCGAGGAAGACGCGCTTGCCGCCGTCCAGCAGTTCCTGGACATAGGCCATGCCTCCGCTAGCGAACTGCAGCTGCATGCCGACCTTGTAGAAGCTCACGCTCTCGCCGAGCGTCGCCACCATCGCGCGCGCGGCATCGACATTGGGGACATCGAGGGCGACGATCAGGCGGTCGCGGTCGGGGATCTTGGGCATAAGCCCGCTATGCAAATGCGCCGTGCATCAGGCAAAGAAAAAGGCGCGAGAGCCAAGCTCCCACGCCTCCTTCTTTGTCGATTGCTCGAACGCTCAGGCGGCCGTGGCTTCCGGCTGCGCGGGAAGCGCCGCCTTGGCCTGCGCGATGATCGCGCTGAAGGCCGCGCCTTCGTGCATGGCGATGTCGGCCAGGACCTTCCGGTCGAGTTCGACACCGGCCAGCTTCAGGCCGTTCATGAACTGGCTGTAGGTCAGACCCTCGGCGCGAACCGCCGCGTTGATGCGCTGGATCCACAGGGCGCGGAAGCTCCGCTTCTTCACCTTGCGGTCGCGATAGGCGTACTGGCCGGCCTTTTCGACCGCCTGACGGGCGATACGGATCGTGTTCTTGCGACGGCCGTAAAAGCCCTTCGCCTGATCCAATATGCGCTTGTGCTTGGCGCGGGTCGTGGTGCCGCGTTTGATGCGTGCCATTTATCAGTACTCCTTAACGCAGGCCGTAGGGCGCCCAGAGCTTCACGCGAGCCGTATCGGCGTCGGCGAGCACGTCGGTGCCGCGGTTCTGGCGGATATACTTGGCATTGTGGCTGATCAGGCGGTGGCGCTTGCCGGCCACGCCATGCTTCACCTTGCCGGTGGCGGTGAGCTTGAAGCGCTTTTTGACGCCGCTCTTGGTCTTCAACTTGGGCATTTCGTCTCCTTTCGCCACCACGAGGGCGGACGTTCTGAACAGCCATGGCAGCCCTTGTCGCCAGGCAGTTCGTTGATTCCAGGATGCTGGAAAGCGCGTGCGCCTAGCGGGATTCGCTCCGCGAGGCAAGGGCGGGCGCTACCAGGGAATGGCCGCGCCGTCATAATTGTAGAAGCCGCCCGCGCGCTCCGGGGTGAGTCCCTCGATCACGCGGCGCATGCCAGCGACGCTGTCCTCCACCGTGACCGGCGCATTGGCGCCGCCCATGTCGGTCTGCACCCAGCCGGGGTGGAGTGTCGCGGCGACGACGCCCTGATCGCGCACGTCGATGGCCAGGCTGCGCCAGGCGGCATTGAGGCCAGCCTTGGTCGCGCGATAGGCGATGAAGCCGCCAGAGCCATTGTCGGCGATGCTGCCCATTTTGCTGGACAGCGCGACCATCTTGCCCTTCGTCGCGGCGACGAGCGGCAGCATTGCTTTTGCAAGCACCACAGGCGCGACAGTATTGACCGCCAGCGCATGGACCATCGCGGCGGCGTGCTCGATCGTGTCCAGCTTCGTCGGACCCATTACCCCGGCATTGTTGATGAAGACGTCGATCGGCTTGGTACCGACGAGTCCGTTCCAGTCGATCTGAAAGAAATCCCCATCGAGATCGAGCGCGCGGACGGTGACGTCGCTTTCGATCGCGTTCAGCTCGGCGGCGGAGTCCGGATCGCGCGCGGTGGCGACCACCGTCCAGCCATCGGCGGCATATTGGCGGACAAATTCCAGGCCGATGCCGCGATTGGCGCCGGTGATGAAGACGGTGGGCATGTTCTCGAACTCACTCCCGAAAGCGATAATCCCATTGATCCGAATTGGGGCCAAGCCCCTGACCGAAGATGATGAGGTGATTGTCGGGATCGCGGACGATCAGTTCGCGCTGATTGTAGGGCTGGTTGAGGGGGCCTTTCCAGCGGTCCGGCGGCAGCGCCTGCAGCCGCGCATCGAGCCGGGCGACCTCGTCATCGACATCGTGGACGTCGAAGTAGCAACTCAGCGTATGGATCGACGGCACGTCCTCCGGCGAAACCTGCAGGATCCGTATCGCCGCCCGTTCGCGCTCCAGATAGGCATAGCCGCCGCCGACGGCGAAGGCGCCGAAATCGAGGATGTTCGTGTAGAAATCGATCGAAACGTCGAGATTGCGAACGCCGAGGAACGGCGTGACCTGGATCGTGTTGAACCGAGGCCTCAATCGAACAGGCTCGAGACGCTGCTTTCGTCGGCGATGCGCTTGATGGCTTCCGCCAGCAGCGGCGCAATGGTGAGGATGCGGACCTTGTCGCTCGCATCCGCCGATTCGTAGGCCGCGATCGAATCGGTGATGACCAGTTCGCGCAGGCGCGACGCCTCGACCCGCTGCACGGCCGCGCCGGACAGGACGCCGTGCGTGCAATAAGCGATCACTTCCTCCGCGCCTGCCTCGAGCAAAGCCGCGGCGGCGTTGCAGAGGGTTCCTGCGGAATCGACGATGTCGTCTATCAGGATGCAGAACCGCCCGGCCACGTCGCCGATCACGTTCATCACTTCCGATTCGCCGGGCCGCTCGCGGCGCTTGTCGACGATCGCGAGCGGAGCGTTGTCGAGCCGCTTGGCCAGTGCCCGGGCGCGGACCACGCCGCCGACGTCGGGCGACACGACCGTCACAGCCTTCCCGGCGTAGCGGGCCTGCACGTCGGCGCTCATCACCGGCGCGGCGAACAGATTGTCAGTGGGAATGTCGAAAAAGCCCTGGATCTGGCCGGCATGAAGATCGACCGACAGGACGCGGTCGGCGCCGGCGGTGGTGATCAGGTTTGCGACCAGTTTGGCGGAAATGGGCGTGCGCGGGCCGGGCTTCCGGTCCTGCCGCGCATAGCCGAAATAGGGGATGACCGCCGTGATCCGCTTCGCCGAGGCGCGGTGCAGCGCGTCGATGCAGATCAGCAATTCCATCAGATTGTCGTTGGCCGGATAAGCGGTGGACTGGACGACGAACACGTCCTCGCCCCGCACATTTTCCAGGATCTCGACGAAAATCTCCTCGTCGGCGAAGCGGCGCACGCTCGCCTCGGTGATCGGGATCTCGAGATAGCGCGAAATGGCCTGCACGAGGGGCAGGTTGGAATTGCCGGAGAGCAGCTTCATGCGCGTCTCCTTAGAGCGGTTCCCGCCCGGTGCAAACGGAAGTAGAGGCGTCGCCCATGTCCGTCGTCACCCGCTTCGCCCCTTCTCCCACCGGCCGCCTGCATGTCGGCAATATCCGCGCTGCCATCCACAATTGGCTGTTCGCGCGGAAAGCGGGTGGGCGCTTCATGCTGCGCATCGATGATACGGACCAGGCGCGCTCGGAAGAGGCGTATGTCGAGGCGATCCGCGCCGATCTGGCCTGGCTCGGTCTGAATCCGGACGGCGAAGTGCGGCAGTCGGCGCGCTTTGCCCTCTACGAGGCGGCGCTGGAGCGGCTGCGCGCGACAGGGCGGGTCTATCCCGCTTATGAGACGGCGCAGGAACTGGAGCTGAAGCGCAAGGTGCAGCTCGGGCGCGGCCTGCCCCCGGTCTATGATCGCGCGGCACTGGCGCTGGACGAAACGGAGCGGGTGCGGCTGGAAGCCGAAGGACGCCGGCCACACTGGCGCTTCAAGCTCGATCATGGTGCGCCGATCATGTGGGACGACCTTGTCCGTGGGCCGCAGAGATTCGATCCGGCCCTGCTCTCCGATCCCGTCATCCGCCGCGAGGATGGCAGTTGGCTCTACATGCTGCCGAGCGTGGTGGACGATGTGGAGATGGGCGTCAGCCATGTCGTGCGCGGCGAGGATCATGTCGCCAACACGGCGGTGCAGGTACAGATGTTCGAGGCGCTCGGCGCTGTGGCGCCGGCCTTCGCGCATGAGGCTTTGCTGGTCGGCGCGGAGGGCAAATTGTCCAAGCGTATGGGTTCGATCGATCTCGACGCGCTGCGAGCGGAGGGCATCGAGCCGCTGGCCCTGCTCGCCAAGCTGGCGCGGATCGGTACCAGCCTGCCGGTCGAAACGGTCGCGGACCCGGCGCCGCTGGTCGGCGCCTTCGATTTCGCCACTTTCGGGCGCGCGCCCGCGCGCTTCGATGTCGAGGAATTGAAGGGGCTGAACGCCCGCATTGTCCACCAGCTACCGTTCGAAGCGGTCGCGGCGCGGCTGCCGGAGGGGATGAGCGACGCCGACTGGCAGGCGATCCGGCCCAATCTCAAGAGCGTCGCCGAAGCCGACGACTGGTGGGCGATCCTGCACGGCCATGTCGAGGCGCCGGCAGCGGCGGAAGATCGCGAATTGATCGCGGCGGCGGCGGCGGCGGTCGAGAGTCTCGACTGGAGCGCATCGCCCTGGGCCGAACTGGTCGCGGGTTTGAAGGCCTCGACCGGCCGCGCTGGCAAGGCCTTGTTCCTGCCGCTCCGCCGCGCGCTGACCGGCCGCGACTCGGGTCCGGAAATGGCGGCGATGCTGCCGCTGATCGGCCGCGACGAAGCCGTCTCGCGGCTCCGCGCCGCGCTCCGCTAAGCCCCCGACCCTCCCTGAAATCCGCAATTTCGCCAGCCGCGCAAATGTGATGGCATATCATTACGTAATAGTGTATCATCACTTCTGCGCCGGACTGGCGCTTGGAGATGTGACTGCGCGAAAGGATCGGGGAGATGACCGCAAACGGGTTTCTCGAACAGAAACGGAATAGCCCGCTGGGCTTTGGTACGGTGGTGCTTCTGCACGGCGCGGTGATCGCCGCGGTGCTGATGCTGAAGGGACCCGGCTTCTTCGTCGAGCGGGACGTGGATACCAAGACGTTCAACGTGCCGCCGGAGAGGTTGCCCGATCCCATTCCGCCCGAGCCGCGGCCGGACACGCCGGTGGTGCAGCAGCGCACCGTCGTGACCGCGCCCGACCGGATCATCATCACCCCGCCGATCGGCGACACGGTGATCGCATCGCGGAACGACACGGTGCCGGGACCCGTGATCGGCACCGGGATCGAACCATCGAACACGCGCGAAGTGGTCGAGGTCGTCCCGCCGCGCCCGGTGCCGCGGGACCCTGTGCGGGTCGCGTCCCTGTTCGATACCCGCTTCGGCAGTCAGCAGCCGCCCTACCCGCCGTCCGAGGAGCGGGCGGAGCGCGAGGGCCAGGTCCGGGTCCGGGTCACGATCGGCCCGGACGGGCGGGTGACGGCGGCGCAGCGGCTGTCCGCGACGAACGAGGCCTTCTGGCGCGCGACCGAACGGCAGGCATTGAGCCGCTGGCGCTTCCGCCCGGCGACGCTCGACGGCCGGCCGGTCGAGGACAGCAAGGTCATCACCATCCATTTCCGGCTCGACGGGCGGTAAGGACAGCAAGTCCGCCGGGCCGGAACGTCAGCGGGGGAGGGCCGCCTCCTCCGCTGGCGAAACCCCCGCACCGCCTTTGGCCCGGGCCGGTATCCAGTTTCCACATCAGGCACCCAAGGCCGGGGCTGGCGGAGCGGCGACCGGTGCATTATCCTGAACCCTACCATGATGAGTCTGCCCCGCCTCGTTTCTCCGCGCGCCTTGTGGGCGGATATCAAGGCGTTCGCGGCGCAAAGGGGGTCGCACAAGCTGATCGCCCTGCTCGCCGCCATCGCGATTCCGACGGTGATCATTCTCACCTTCATCGCCGACACCAAGGACGCGCATAAGGCGCCGACGCAGATCATCTATACGGAAAGCTGGAAGGCGGATCGCAGCATCGAAGAGACGCGCGAGACGATCCGCGAGAATCAGGCGCGCCGCGAGGCCGCCGAGGAAGAGCGCCGCAAGGGCTTCCAGAAGATCCAGGACTTCAACAACCGGCTCGGCATCTGAACGCAGACGGCCAGTGGCTGGCCGAGGCGATCGCGCTCGGCGACGCGGCGCGCGGCACGACCGCGCCCAATCCCAATGTCGGCTGCGTGATCGTCGCGGACGGGCGGGCAATCGGGCGTGGCGCGACGCAGCCGGGCGGGCGCCCGCATGCCGAAGCCGTGGCGCTGGCTGAGGCTGGGGATGCGGCCCGTGGCGCGACCGTCTACGTCAGCCTCGAGCCGTGCGCGCATCGCAGCGAACGCGGGCCGGCCTGTGCCGATCTGCTGATCGCTGCCGGCCCGGCGCGGGTGGTCGCGGCGCTGGAGGACCCCGATCCCCGTACGTCCGGACGCGGTTTCGCGCGGCTCCGCGAGGCGGGAATCGCGGTGGATGTCGGCGAGGGCGCCGAGGCGGCGGCGCGGTCGATGGAGGGCTTTTTCAGCCGCATCCGGCGCGGGCGCCCGTTCGTAACCTTAAAGCTGGCGCTGTCGATCGACGGCAAGATCGCTTTGCCGTCGGGGGAGAGCAAATGGATCACCGGCGTGGAATCGCGTGCCCATGTTCATCAGCTCCGCGCGCAGGCGGACATGATCCTGGTCGGGCGCGGCACTTACGAGGCGGACAGGCCGCAACTCGACGTGCGCCTGCCGGGTCTGGAGCATCTCAGCCCTCGCCGGGCGATCCTGACGCGCGGCATCCCCGTCGAAGGCTGGGCCACCCTCTCCGCCCCGGAGCAGATTTCGAGCCTTCATGACGTCAACGATCTGCTGGTCGAGGGCGGCTCGGGCGCGGCCTCGGCCTTACTCACGGCCGATCTGGTCGACCGCCTGCTCATCTATCGCGCGCCGATCCTGATCGGGGAGGGGCGCTCGTCGGTCGGCTATATCGGCCTCAGTGACCTGGCCGCCGCCCACGGCCGCTGGCGCTTTGCCGACAGCCGTCCGCTTGGCATGGACCGGCTCGAAGTCTACGAGCGCGTGCGTTCGAGCGAGGCCTAGAATGTTCACCGGAATCATCACCGATGTTGGGGAAGTCACTGCCGTCGAGGCCCGCGGCGACCTGCGCCTGACCATCGCCTGCGGTTACGAGATGGACGGTGTGGCGCTGGGCGCGTCGATCGCTTGCTCGGGCGTCTGCCTGACGGTGGTGGACAAGGGTGCCGACTGGTTCGCGGTCGATGTCTCCGCCGAAACGCTCGCCCGCACCGCACCGGGACTGTGGACCAACGGCGCGCGGCTGAACCTGGAACGCGCGCTCAAGGTGGGCGACGAATTGGGCGGCCATATCGTCACCGGCCATGTCGACGGCATCGGCGCGGTGACGTCGGTGGAAGCGGTTGGCGATTCGACCGCGATCACGATTGCCGCCGGGCCGGAGATCGCGCCTTACATCGCGCGCAAGGGCTCAGTTTGTGTGGATGGCGTGTCGCTGACCGTGAACGAAGTCGAGCCGCTGGCCGAAGGGGTGCGCTTCGGCATCAATCTGATCCCGCACACCGCGCAGCACACGACTTTGGGCGGGCTGCAGGCCGGGCGCGAAGTGAATCTCGAGATCGACCTGATCGCGCGTTATCTGGAGCGGATGCTGGCGAGCCGGGGGCAATGACCGCGAGGATCAGCCGGCGCGGCCTGCTGGGTCTGGCCGCCGCCGCGCCGCTGACCATGGCCGCCGCGCAGGTGCGGCCCCGCACCGCCGGGCCGACCATCCTCACCAGCTGGGACTTCGGAACCGGCGGTAACGAAGCGGGCTGGCCGATCCTCGCCCGCAATGGCTCGGCGCTCGACGCGGTCGAGGCGGCGATCAACCAGGTGGAATTGCGCGGCGATACGGGCAGCGTCGGCTTCGGCGGTACGCCCAACGCGATCGGCGAGACCACGCTCGACGCGATGATGATGTGGGGACCGACGCACGATGTCGGCGCGGTCGGCTGCCTGAAGCGGGTGAAGCGCGCCATCTCCGTCGCGCGCAAGGTGATGGAGCAGACCCAGCACACCTTGCTCGTCGGCGACGACGCGACCCGCTTCGCCGCCGCGATGGGGTTCGAGGAAACCTCGCTGACCAGCGTCGCCTCGCAGCGGCAATGGGAGGAATGGGCCGCGCGGGGAGAGCGGTCCGACGCCTGGGCGCCGGAGCCGCGTGGCGCGGAGCACCCTTTGGTCGGCCATGACACAGTCGGCAGCATCGCGATCGACGCGGCGGGCAATCTGTGTGTCGGCTGCTCCACCAACGGGCGGCTGTTCAAATTGCCGGGGCGGGTCGGCGATTCGCCGATCACCGGCGCGGGAGCCTATTGCGACAATGATGTCGGCGCTGCGATCGCGACCGGCAATGGCGATGTGATGATGCGCTTCCTGCCCACCTATCAGACGGTCGAGAATATGCGCGCCGGCATGGCCCCGCGGGCAGCGGCCGAGGATGCGCTCCGGCGGATTCGTGCCAAGGGCTATCGCTTCGACGGCGGCATCATCGCATTGGCGCGGGACGGTCGGCACGGCGCGGCGAAATCAGGCTGGGGCGATGTGAACTTCCAATATGCGGTGCGGGATCGGGATGGGCCGCGGCAGATAATCGTCGCGCCTTGATGTGATCGACTGGCTTTACATCACATTGTGATGTGATAGTTGCTCGGCCATGAGCACTATTTTGATCGACCGGCTGGAAGAGCTCGTCTCGTCCGGCGAGATGAGCCGCTCCGGACTGGCCCGCGCCGCCGGTCTTCACCCCAATTCGCTGCGCCGCCTGGGCGAGGGTGACTGGAACCCCACCGCCGACACCTTGCTGAAGCTCGAGCGCTTCCTCGGCAGCGGCGGCTCGCGCGGGGTGATGGCGACGGCCGAGCAGATCATCGACGAGGCGCGCAACGGGCGCATGTACATTCTTGTCGACGACGAGGATCGCGAGAATGAGGGCGATCTGATCATCCCGGCGCAGATGGCGACGCCGGACGCGATCAATTTCATGGCGCGGCACGGGCGCGGGTTGATCTGTCTCGCGCTGGCGCCGGAGCGGGTCGCGCAGCTCGGCCTGCAGCCGATGAGCCGCAGCAACGGCACGCGGCACGAAACCGCCTTTACCGTCTCGATCGAGGCGCGCGAGGGCGTCACCACCGGCATTTCCGCCGCCGACCGGGCGCGCACCATCTCGGTCGCGATCGACGCAGGCAAGGGGCCGGAGGATATCGTCACGCCCGGCCATGTCTTCCCGCTCGCCGCGCGCGAAGGCGGCGTGCTGGTCCGCGCCGGCCATACCGAGGCTGCGGTGGACGTGTCGCGGCTGGCGGGGCTGAACCCGTCCGGCGTGATCTGCGAGATTCTGCGCGAGGACGGGACGATGGCCCGGCTCGACGATCTGATTCCCTTCGCCCACCTGC
Organism: Sphingomonadales bacterium UBA2369; assembly: GCA_002344055.1. Taxonomy (GTDB): domain Bacteria; phylum Pseudomonadota; class Alphaproteobacteria; order Sphingomonadales; family Sphingomonadaceae; genus Allosphingosinicella. The sequence goes on along the minus strand of DDTH01000006.1, from coordinate 549,227 downwards.
ACGGGCTGAAGATCGGCACGATCCGTGACCTGATCGCCTATCGCCTGCGCGAGGACCGGCTGGTGGTGGAAACGGCCGAGGCACGCTTCGACAGCCGCTGGGGCGGCGGCTGGTCGGTGCGCACCTTCACCAACAAGGCGGGCGGCACCGAGCATGTCGCTCTGGTGAAAGGCCCGATCGATCCGGAGAAGCCGACGCTCGTGCGGATGCATGCGCTGTCCCTGCTGTCCGACGCGTTCGGCGAGGAATCGGCGCGCTCCGGCATGCTGGCCGGCTCGATGCGGGCGATCGCCGAGGAAGGCCCCGGCATCGTCGTGGTGATCAACAAAATGGCGCCGGGCAGTCTCGCCCGCGCCTTGCAGGTGCGCGCTGGTGCGGCGCCCGCGCAGGATATGGAGGCGCTGCGTGACTATGGCGTCGGCGCGCAGATCCTCGCCGCTTTGGGCGTGCATGAGATGATCCTGCTGACCAACACGCACCACAGCCCGGTGGCGCTGGCGGGTTATGGTCTTTCGATCGTCGAGGAGCGCGCGATCTCGGGAGGGACGAACTGATGGCGCATATCCTTATCGTCGAGGCGCGCTTCTACGCCCATCTCGCGGACCATCTGCTGGCCGGCGCGAAGGCCGCGGTCGAGGCGGCGGGACACAGTCACGAGACCGTGGCCGTCCCCGGCGCGCTGGAGATACCCGGCGCGGTGGCGCTGGCGGCGGAGAGCGGGCGCTATGACGGCTATGTCGCGCTCGGCACGGTGATCCGCGGCGAGACCTATCATTTCGAAATCGTCGCCGGGGAAAGCGCCCGTGGTCTGCTGGCGCTGACCATGGACGGCCTGGCCATCGGCAACGGCATTCTCACCGTGGAAAATGAGGCGCAGGCCCTGGTCCGCGCCGATCCGGCGCAGAAGGACAAAGGCGGCGAGGCGGCGAAGGCGGCGCTGGCGCTGCTGGAGCTGCGCCAGCGTTTTGCCTGATCAGGCGATCGGCAGCCAGATTTCGGTGCGGCGCAGCGGCCCGGGCGTGAAGGGCGAATTGTAGAAGGCGCGCTCCGGCTTGCCCGCGGCCGTGAACTTCTTGGCGCCGACCCAGTCCAGCAATTCCTGCTCGTGCGCGGCGAGGATCTCTTCCTCGGTCGCGCCGCCGAACTGGATCACCGCCACCTTGCGCGCGGGAATGGTCGCGATCGCCACGCCGGGGCCGGTCGCCGGAAGCGTTTCCTTCGTGAACTTCGCGGGCATGACGAAGCGGGTCGCCCATTTGCCGCCGCTCGCCGCCGCCGAGAGGACCGGCGCCGTCATCGCCACCTTCGCGCCGTCGCGCGACTTGGCGAAGATATAGTCGGCAAGCTGGCCGAAACCCTTGTCGAGCGCCGACGCGCGTTCGCCCGCGACGACCGCCTCGGCGACCAGCAACTCCGGATAGTCGCGCAGCTCGAACGAGCCGTCAGCCTCGGACGGCTCATATTTCGGCTTTTCGATGCTCTTCTCGCGATAGAACATATAGCCGGCGCCCGCGACCGCGAGCAGGCCGATGCCGGCCGCGCCGTACAAGGCGTAACGCTTGCGGTTGCTGCCGCCCGCTTCGGTTTCGGTCGCCGTGCCGGCAGGTGTCTTCGCCATTCGTAACTGCTCCAGAATCTTGTTTGTCGGCGCGCGCCTTAAGACGCGTGCGCGGGATAGTCGATATAGCCCTGTGCTTCGGTGGTGTACCAAAGCGACTGGTTGTCGGGCGCGAGGTCGATCCGGCCCGCCAGACGCTGCGGCAGATCGGGGTTGGAAATGAACGGCCGGCCGAAGCTGATCATATCCGCTTCACCCGTCTCCAGCGCCAGTTCCGCCCGCGCCAGCGTGTAATCGGAATTCAGCATCAACGGGCCGTTGAACGCGGCACGGATGGCCGGCGCGACCGGATCGACTTCGGCCTTGCCGAACGTCCCGTCGCGCGGCGGCTCGCGCAACTCCAGGAAGGCGATGCCGATCTCCCCCAGCAGCGCTGCGGCGGCGGGGAACAGGTTGAACGGATCGCTGTCGTTGACGCCCTGCGAATCGCCATTGGGCGAGAGGCGCACGCCGGTGCGATCCGCGCCGATCGTGTCCGCGACCGCGCGCGTGACCTCACCCAGGAAGCGGATGCGGTTCTCGACCGGGCCGCCATAATCGTCGCCGCGCGCATTGCTGCCGTCGCGCAGGAATTGATCGACCAGATAGCCGTTGGCGCCGTGAATCTCGACGCCGTCGAAACCCGCGGCAATGGCATTGGCGGCGCCGCGCGCATAATCCTCGACGGTCGCCGCGATCTCGTCGGCGGTGAGGGCATGGGCTTCGGTGTAAAGCTGGCGGCCTTCATAGGTATGGGCCTTGTACGGCGCGGTGGTCGCGGAGGACGAGACCGGCGCCGCGCCGCCGAGGAAGCTGGGATGGACCAGGCGGCCCATATGCCAGAGCTGGCAGACGATCCGCCCGCCGGCTTCGTGCACCGACGCGACGATCGGCTTCCACGCCTCGACCTGTTCGCCCGACCAGATGCCAGGCGCGTGCGGCCAGCCAAGCCCCGTCCGGCTGATTCCGGTTCCTTCCGAAATGATCAGGCCCGCCCCGGCGCGCTGCGCATAATAAGTACGCATGATATCGGTCGGCACATGCTCGCGGGTGGCGCGACCGCGGGTGAGCGGGGCCATGGCGATCCGGTTCGGGCAGTCGATCGCACCGAGCTTGAAGGGCGAGAAGAGGGACGGCAAGGGGCGCTCCTGTGCAGCTGAGACCGTGAGGATATAGAAGGTGCCGGGACGATTTCAGCACCTTGCGCCGCGCCTGGCCTTTCCGGCGTTGATTCTGGCCAATCTTTTTCTCGCTGCGGGACCCTGGATGGTGCGGCTGGCCGATGTCGGGCCGGTCGCGGCCGGCTTCTGGCGGCTGGCGCTGGCCGTGCCGCTGCTGGGCCTGCTCGCCTGGTGGCAGCGCGGCGTGGGCGGCGATGCGGTGCGGCCGTCCTGGCCGTTGGTGGGCGCGATCGCGCTGGGCGGCCTGTTCTTCGCCGCCGACATCGCCGTCTGGCACATCGGCATCCTGCAGACGAAGCTCGCCAACGCGACCCTGTTCGGCAATTTCGCCAGCTTCCTGTTCGCCATTTACGGCTTCATGCTGCTCAGGCGCTTTCCCGGCCGCGCGCAGACCCTGGCTTTGCTGCTCGCTCTGCTCGGGACCTTCCTGCTGCTGGGCCGCAGCTACGAGCTTTCGCGCGAGCATCTGATCGGCGATCTGCTCTGTCTGCTAGCCGCGCCTTTCTACGCCCTCTATCTCGTCGCGGTCGATCGCGCCCGGCGCAGCGTCGCGCCCTTCCCGACCCTGTTCATCGCCACCGCCGCCGGTGCCCTGCCCTTGCTGGTCACCGCGATGGCGCTGGGCGAGAAGGTGCTGCCGACGGACTGGACGCCCGTGCTTTTGCTCTCGCTCAGCAGCCAGGTGATCGGCCAAGGACTGCTCGTCTTCGCCATGGGCTATCTGTCGCCGCTGGTCGTGGGACTCGGCCTCCTCACGCAGCCCATCGCCTCCGCCGCGATCGGCTGGGTGGCTTATGGTGAGACCCTGGGTGCGCTCGACGTCAGCGGCGCGGTGCTGATCTGCATCGGCCTCGTGCTGATCCGCTTGCCCCAACGCCCGCTTGCAACCGCGCCGCTGCAGGATCATTGATCGGCGCATGGACGCGATTCCACCGCTCGAGATGACGCTAGACGAACTGGCCGAGGCGCTTGCGCCTCTGCTCGGTGGTCACGCCGCGTTCGACGGCTGGACTCCCAGGGCGCTGGAGATGGCGGCGAGCGATCTGGGCGTCCCGGCCGACCGCGCCCGGATCGCCTTCCCGGGCGGCGGCGCGGCGATGATCGACGCCTGGTTCGACTGGGTCGATCGCGACATGGCCGCCGCTTTCCCGTCCGAACGGATCGAGGCGATGAAGATTCGCGATCGGATCGGCGGTTTGCTGATGCACCGCTTCACCGCGCTGAAGCCGCACCGGGAAGCGCTGCGCCGCGCGCTCGCCACACTCGCGATGCCACAAAATGCCGCCACCGGCGCGAAGCTCGCCTGGCGCAGCGCCGACCGCATCTGGCGCGTCGCGGGCGACACCGCCACCGACTATAATCACTACACGAAGCGGGCGACGTTGATCGGCGTCTATGCCTCGACCAGCCTGATTTTCCTCGACGACGACAGCGAGGATCTGGCCGCCACCCGTGCCTTCCTCGACCGCCGCATCGGCAATGTCATGCAGTTCGAGAAAGCGAAGGCGCGGCTGACCGGGCGCGGCACGCACCGGCCCTCGCTCAGCCGCTTCCTCGGCCGCCTGCGTTATCCCGCGCGTTAGCGCGGATTTTCGCGCTTCGGCAGCGCCTTCTTAACTGTTGGGCGCCTATCCAGACCCCGACGCGGCCGCTCCGTCCGGCCGCCTCGGGTGAGGGATTTGGCTTGAACGACAATGCGGGCGATGCGCGGCTGCCGCGATGGCGGTTCACGCGCTGGCTGATCGAGCCGGGCGCGGACGTGTCTCCGCCGGTGCGCGTCGCATTGGTCGACAGCCTGTACGGCTCCATCCCGATCTTCATCGGCGGCGTGCTCAACACCGTCGCCGTGTCCAGCGTCGTCGCTTTCGCAATTCCTTCGCCTTTGTTCATCGCCTGGGCGACGATCGAAATCCTGCTTTCCGTCGTGCGGTTGCCGGTGCTGATCGCCTGCCGCCGCGCCGCCCGCGAAGGCAAGAGCGGACCGACCGACCTCTACATCTGCCTCGCCGTCCTGTGGGCGTTGAGCGTCGGCTTCGGCGCCTTCATCAGCATCTGGAGCGGCAATTGGGTGGTGGCCGCGCTCACCTCGCTGTCCACGGCGGCGATGGTCGGCGGCATCTGCTTCCGCAATTTCGCCGCGCCGCGCTTGGTCTGCGTGATGATCTTCACCAGCTTCGGGCCGATCGCCATTGCGGGCGTCACTTCGGGCGAGCCGCTCATGCTGCTCACCGGACTGCAGATCCCGCTTTATCTCTACGCGATGACGGTCGCGGCCTACCGGATGAACGCGATGATGGTGCGCACGATGCAGGCGGAACTCGCGAACGCGCACCGCGCCTCGCACGATCCGCTGACCGACCTGCTGAACCGCACCGGCTTTGCCGAAGCCTTCGCTGCGCTGCCCTCGGGCGCCCCCGTCGCCTGTTTCTATATCGATCTGGACGGGTTCAAGCGGGTCAACGACACGCTCGGCCATCAAGCCGGCGACCGGCTGTTGACCATGGTCGCCGAGCGGCTGCGGCAGACCGCGCCGGACGGCGCGATCCTCGCGCGCACGGGCGGCGACGAATTCATCGTGATCGCGGCCTGCAACGACCGGGAGGAAGCGGCGCGGACGGGAGACGGACTCGCCGCCACCGTCGCCGGCCAGCCCTATATCGTCGATGCTCAGGGCGTATTCGTCGGCGCCAGTGTCGGCGCGGCGCTGCGGACGGGCCATGATCTGGACGATCTGGTCGCCGCGGCGGACGACGCCCTCTATCGCGCGAAGGCGGACGACAATGTCACCTGCGTGGTCGCTGGGGCGGAGGACGGCGCGGAGGCCGACCAGCCTTTGCGCGCCTACGGATAAGGGTGGCGAAGCCGGGCCCCTATTGATAACTGGTCGCAGAAAGCGACCGGTCGATGAGCGCCCCATTCCCTCTCAGTCTTGATCAATTGCCCCGTCGACGGCCGGCCATCGTCGCGTCGGTCGACTGGGCGTCGCTGAGTCTGCCGGAGCGAAGGCGCCTGCGCAATCTCGGCCTGGACGAGGGGGTTGAGGTTGAGGCGCTGCATGCCGGGCCGATCGGCGGCGATCCGGTCGCGGTCAGGATCGGCAAGCTCACCCTGGCGATGCGGCGCGCGCACGCTCGCGCGATCATCGTGGCCGAGGGCGAAGCGGCGGTATGACGGCCGTGCCGCTCGTGGCTCTGGTCGGCAATCCCAATGCCGGCAAGAGCGCCCTGTTCAACGCGCTGACCGGCGCGCGGCAGAAGGTCGGCAATTATCCCGGCGTGACGGTGGAGCGCCATTCCGGCCGCATGGCGCTCGACGACGGACGCCCGGTCGAACTGGTCGATCTGCCGGGGACATACGGACTCGAGCCGTCCAGCCCGGACGAGCAGGTCACCCGTGACGTATTGTTCGGCACGCAGGCGGGCGAGCGGCTGCCCGACGCGATTCTGGTGGTGGTCGATGCCACCAACCTCGACAATCATCTGCGCTTCGTCCTGCAGCTCAAGGAATTGGGGCGGCCGATGCTCGTCGCGCTCAACATGATCGACATGGCCGCGCGCGACGGGCTGACGATCGACGACGCGGCGCTGTCGCGGGAGCTTGGCGTCCCGGTGGTGCCTACGGTCGCCGTGCGCAGGCGGGGTCTGGAGGGGGTCCGCGAAGCGTTGGGCCGCCTCGCCGCCGGTGGCGAGAAGCCGTCCGTGCCGCTGGCCCGCCCCTTGCGCGAATTGCAGCGCGATGCGCGCCGGATCGCCGCTGCGGCGACCACCAGCCAGCCGCGCGGCCGGGCGCTGACTCGCCGGATCGACGCGGTGGCGCTGCATCCGGTCGCCGGCCTCCTGCTCTTGCTCGGCCTCTTCTTCGTGATGTTCCAGGCGGTGTTCGCCTGGTCGGAAGCACCGATCGGCTGGATCGAAAGCGGGCAGGAATGGCTGGCCGGCGCGGCCGAGGCCGGACTGCCCGAAGGCTTCCTGCGCGACCTGCTCGTTCAGGGGATCATCGCGGGGGTCGGTTCGGTCGTCGTCTTCCTCCCGCAGATCCTGATCCTCTTCGCCTTCATCCTGCTGCTGGAGGCAACCGGCTACATGGTCCGCGCCGCCTTCCTGATGGACCGGATGATGAGCGGCGTCGGCCTGTCGGGCCGCAGCTTCATTCCTTTGCTGTCCTCCTTCGCCTGCGCGATTCCCGGCATCATGGCCACCCGCTCGGTCGAGGATCCGAAGGAGCGGCTGGTCACCATCTTGATCGCGCCGCTGATGACCTGTTCGGCGCGCCTGCCCGTCTATGCCGTGCTGATCGCTGCCTTCATCCCCGATCGCAGTGTCGGCCCCGGCATCGGCCTGCAGGGCCTCGTCCTGTTCGCACTGTATCTGGCGGGCATAGTCGGCGCGATGGCGGCGGCCTTCATTCTTAGACGCACAGTGGCGAAGGGCGCGGCGTCGGGCTTCATGATGGAGATGCCGCGCTATCAGCTTCCCAATCCGTTCGATCTGCTGATCGGCCTGTGGCAGCGCGCCTGGGTGTTCCTGCGCCGCGCGGGCACGATCATCCTCAGCGTCACCGTCATCCTGTGGCTGCTCACTTCCTATCCGGTCGCGCCGGAGGGTGAGCGCCAGAGCGAATATTCGATCGCGGGGCGCATTGCCTCCGGGCTTGAGGTCGTCCTGCGCCCGATCGGCTTCAATCACGAAATGAGCCTGGCGGTGATCCCGGCCATGGCGGCGCGCGAAGTGGCGGTGTCGTCGCTGCAGACCGTCTACGCGATCGACGCGGAGGATGAGGAAGCGGGCGCCACGGCGCTGGGCGAGCGGCTGGCGGAGCGCTGGCCGCTGCCGACCGCTCTGGCCTTCCTCGCCTGGTTCGTCTTCGCGCCGCAATGCCTGTCGACAATCGCAGTGGCCCGGCGCGAGACGAACGGCTGGAAGTGGCCGATCTTCATGCTGATCTACCTGTTCGTGCTGGCCTATTTTTTCGCCGGTCTGACCTACTGGACGGCAGTCGCGCTCGGGCTCTAGGGTCCACTCAAGATTTTACAGGGAGACTCGCGATGGCCGGTTCGGTCAACAAGGTGATTTTGGTCGGCAATCTCGGCGCCGATCCGGAAGTGCGCTCGATGCCGAGCGGCGGCAAGGTCGTGAATCTGCGCGTCGCGACGACCGAAAGCTGGAAAGACCGCAACAGCGGCGACAAGCGCGAGAAGACCGAGTGGCACCGTGTCGTGATCTTCTCGGAAGGTCTCGCCCGTGTTGCCGAATCCTATCTCAAGAAGGGCAGCAAGGTTTATCTCGAGGGCCAGCTGCAGACCCGCAAATGGACCGATCAGTCGGGCGCCGAGCGCTATTCGACCGAAGTGGTCCTGCAGAATTTCAACAGCTCCATGGTCCTGCTCGATGGCCGTGCCGGTGGCGGCGGCTTCGGCGGGGACGACGATTATGGAAACCGGGGCGGCGACGATTTTGGTCGCTCCGGTGGTGGCGGTCAGCGCCGGCCCTCTCCGGCGTTCGACCGCGACCTGGACGACGACGTTCCGTTCTAAGCCGGGCGTCCGGACGCTTCGATTGCCGAAAAGCGCGATCAGCCCTTCAGCTTGTCCTTGAGTCCGGCCAGCGCTCCGAACGGCCCGGCCTCATCCTCATCCTTCACCCCCGCCTCGCGCAATGCGTCGGCGGCACCATCCGCACGAGGAAAGGGGTCAAGGGCCAGCGCCAGCGTCTGCGCCACTGCCTCGCCGACATCGACCGCGCTACCTTCATAGAAGATCGTGTCGAGCTCTTCGGCGTCGAGTTCCACCTCGAAGCCTTCTTCCGGCGTCCCCTCCGGGCGGAAGCGCAGAACGAACGGCTCCTCGATCCGCGCCGGCACCGGCGCGCCGGTCGCGACGCAGGCTTGCACGAGTTCGGCCCGCATCCGCCCCTCCGCCACGACATCGTCGCCGGCGCTATGCACGTTCAGCTCCGCCTCCAGACGGTCCAGTGCAGTCAGGCTGAAACGACGGGCCAGCGCCTTGCGTTCGGCTTCGTCCGCCTCGATCCGCATAGCGCGCGGCTGCGATCCGATCGTGTCGAGCCGGACCGGCCGGCTGAATTCGTTCGCGGTCATGGCTTCGGCAGCGCGCCGCTGACGAGATCCGGCGCGGATGTGGCCCGCAGCGCCGCTTCGAACCGCTCGAGCCGGTCCGCGGTCAATTGCACCACCTCCGCCGATGGCGGCGCCTCGTGATAGAGGTTGCGATGGACCGGCCCGGCGAAATCGCGGTCCTGCGCCGCCTGCCGGAAGGCGGCGAGACGCCCGCCGAGCGCGCTCATCATCCGCCCGACATGCTTGCCGACCGTATAGTCGCCGACACCGATCTGATGCAGGCTCTCGTCCATATCCTCGACGAACAATTCGGTGAGATATACGGTGTCGTTCTTCGCCTCCTCGCCGGGCTCGCCTTCGAGGCGGATCAGCACCATCGACAGGATTGCGGCGATCATGTCGAACCGCCCGCTCAACGTGTCCGGCACCTGGCCGTCGCGATACCAGAACGGGTCGCGCCCGGCGGCGACGATCGCGCGGTAGAGCGGCAGCAGGCGGTCGCGATCGCGCGGCCTGGCGGCGAAGCGTGACAGCAGGCCGGCGCGGATGCCGGATGCTTTCGCTTTGGAGAACAAGCTTTCTTCCCTTCGATGCTGCGTGGCGGCTTTGCTTGCGCCGGCCAGCGCAAGTTCATATTGGAAGCGCTTACGTGATGTGAAGCCTGCCCGCCAAGCGGCCGGTGCCTGGAGCCTGCCCTCTATGTTCGTTTCCCCCCGCGCCCCTCTTCTCGCCACGGTCGGCCTCGCCGCGATGATGCTCTCCGGCTGCACGGCGATCCGCGAGCATCGCGGCTATTATTTCGATCCCGTGCTGAGCGCGGCGGTGACGCCCGGCGTCGACAATCGCGAATCGGTGCAGGGAACGCTCGGCCGTCCGACCTTCACCGGCCAGTTCGACCAGCGCGACTGGTATTATGTTTCGCGCGAAACCAAGCAGCTCGCCTTCAATCGGCCGCAGCCCTACGCGCAGACCGTCATGCACGTCCGCTTCAGCGATTCCGGGACGGTCGAGAGCGTCAACCGCAGCGGGCTGGAATTGGCGCGCGCAATTTCACCGGTGGGCTGGGAAACCCCCACGCTCGGCAGCGAGCGCAGCTTCTTCCAGGAAATCTTCGGCAATATCGGCGCCGTCGGCCAGCGCGGCCAGGGCGGCCAGACCGGCGACAACCCGCAATAATAGTCCAAATCCTCCCCTGCTTTTTGCGGGGGAGGATCAGGCATCACCGCACGATCTTCCCCGCCGCCAGCACCGCGAGCGTCACCAGGTCCGATGCGCTCGAGCTCATCGCGGCGATCTGCACCTGCTGCTTCATGCCGACCAGCATCGGGCCGATCACCGCATCGCCGCCCAGCTCGCGCAGCAATTTCGCGGAGATGTTCGCCGTTTGCAGCCCCGGCATGACCAGCACGTTGGCCGGCCCCTTCAGGCGCATGAACGGATAGAGTTTCTGCAATTCGGGATCGAGCGCCGTGTCCGGCGACATCTCGCCTTCATACTCGAAGTCGATATCGTCGCGCGCGTCCATGATCTTCACCGCGTCGCGGATCCGCTCCAGATAATTGCCTTCCGGATTGCCGAAGTTGGAATAGCTGAGGAAGGCGACGCGCGGCTCGTGGCCCATGCGGCGGGCGACGGCGGCGGTCTGGATCGCGATCTCGGCCAGTTGCTCGCCGCTCGGCCGCTCCGTCACCGTCGTGTCGGCGATGAAGACGGTGTGCGACTGCCCGACCATCAGGTGGATGCCGAACGGCGTCACGCCATCCTTGGGGTCCAGTACGCGGCGAATCTGGCGGAAGCTCTGGGCATAGGGCCGCGTCACGCCGGTGATCATCACGTCGGCCTCGCCCATCGCCATCAGCAATGACGCGAAGATGTTGCGGTCCTGATTGACGATCCGCTCCAGCTCGCGGTGCATATAGCCCCGCCGGTGCAGGCGCTTGTACAGATAGTCGGCCATCTCGGCAGTGCGCGGATGGTTGCGGCTGTTGTGGACCTCAAACGATTCGGGATCCTCGACGCCCAGCGCGCGCAGCCGGTCATGCACGTCGTCGCGGCCGACGAGCACCGGAATGCCGTAGCCGCCGTCGCGGAAGGCGATGGCGGCGCGCAGCACGACCTCTTCCTCGCCCTCCGCGAACAGCACGCGGCGCGGATTGGCGCGGGCGGCCTCATAGGCGAGCGTCAGCACCGAAGTGGTCGGGTTGAGCCGCGCCCGCAGCGAGGTGCGATAGGCGTCCATATCCTCGATCGGCTTGCGGGCGACGCCGGTTTCGATCGCCGCCTGCGCGACGGCGGCGGGGACGACCTCCATCAGCCGCGGATCGAACGGGGCCGGGATGATGTAATCGACGCCGAAGCTGTGCGCCTTGCCGCCATAGGCGGCGGCGACTTCCTCCGGCACCTGCTCGCGGGCCAGTTCGGCCAAAGCGCGGGCGGCGGCGATCTTCATCTCCTCATTGATCGTCGTCGCATGCACGTCGAGCGCGCCGCGGAAGATGAAGGGGAAGCCGAGCACATTGTTGACCTGATTCGGATAATCCGATCGGCCCGTGGCGATGATCGCGTCGGGACGCGCCGCTTTCGCTTCCGGCGGCGTGATCTCCGGGTCCGGATTGGCCATGGCGAAGATGATCGGCTTGGGCGCCATCGTCGCGACCATTTCGGGCTTCAGCGCGCCCGCGGCGGAGAGGCCCAGGAACACGTCCGCGCCGACCATCGCTTCGGCCAGAGTCCGCCGGTCCGTGTCGACAGCATGCGCCGATTTCCACTGGTCCAGGTCGCCGCGGCCCACATAGATCACGCCCTTGCGGTCGCACATCAGCACATTGTCGTGGCGCACGCCCATCGCCTTGATCAGCGCGGTGCAGGCGATCGCCGCCGCGCCCGCGCCGTTCACGACGACCTTGATGTCCTTCATCTCGCGGCCGGTGAGATAGGCCGCGTTGATCAGGCCGGCGGCGCTGATGATCGCGGTGCCATGCTGGTCGTCGTGCATGATCGGAATGTTCATGCGGTCGCGCAGCGCCTGCTCGATGATGAAGCATTCCGGCGCCTTGATGTCCTCCAGGTTGATACCGCCGAAGCTCGGCTCCATCAGCGCCACCGCCTCGATGAACTTGTCCGGATCCTCGGTGTCGAGTTCGAGGTCGATCGAATCGACGTCGGCGAAGCGCTTGAACAGCACCGCCTTGCCTTCCATCACCGGCTTCGACGCCAATGCGCCCAGATTGCCGAGGCCCAGAATGGCGGTGCCGTTGGAGATCACCGCGACCAGATTGCCCTTGGCGGTATAATCATAGGCCAGAGCGGGATTCTCCGCGATGGCGCGCACCGGCACCGCGACGCCCGGCGAGTAAGCCAGGCTCAGATCGCGCTGCGTCGCCATCGGTTTGGAGGCGATGATCTCGATCTTGCCCGGCCGCCCCTTGGCGTGGAAATCCAGCGCTTCGCTTTCCGAAAATTTGACGTTGGATTCGCTCATCTGCCCCTCCGGTCCGGTGCCGCGCGGACCCTAGTCGCGTTGAGCGTCAATCGGCAAGGCGCGGGCCTGTGGATAGTCGCGCCGGGAATGCTTCCCACGCCGTGCCGCCTTCCCTTATCGTGGTCCGATGGCCGCCCGCCCTACCCATGATTCCGCGCCTACCCCGATGATGGCGCAATATCTCGCCTTGAAGGGCGAGGCGGGGGACAGCCTGCTCTTCTACCGGATGGGGGATTTCTTCGAGCTCTTCTTCGAGGATGCGAAGGTCGCCGCCGCCTGCCTCGACATCGCGCTCACCACGCGCGGCGAGCATGAGGGTGCGCCGATCCCGATGTGCGGCGTGCCGGTCCATGCGGCGGAAGCCTATCTCGCCCGCCTGATCCGCGCGGGCCACCGGGTCGCCATCGCCGAGCAGATCGAAAGCCCGGCCGAGGCCAAGAAGCGCGGCTCCAAGTCCGTGGTCGCCCGCGCGATCGTGCGGGTGGTGACGGCGGGGACTTTGACCGAGGAGGCCCTGCTCGACAGCAAGGCGGCGAACTGGCTGGTCGCTGTGGCGCCGGGGGCGGAACGCTGCGGCATAGCGGCGGCGGATATTTCGACCGGGCGGTTCGAGCTGGGCAGCGTCGATCCCGCCGCGCTGGACGCGGAACTGGCGCGCCTGGGGCCGAGCGAGATTGTCGCGCCGACCGCCATACCCGCCGATCCGGGTGTGCAGGTCAGCGAACGGCCGCGCGCCGATTTCGACAGTCTCGCCGCCGAGCGCCGACTGAAGGACAGGTTCGGAGTCGGCGCGGCGGATGGCTTCGAGCGGCCCGCGCTGGCTGCGGCGGGCGGTCTGCTCGCCTATCTGGACGAGGTCGGCCGCGACTCTCTGCCCTTCCTGCGCCGGCCGGTCGCGGTCGCGGCCGCGCAGCACATGGCGATCGACGCATCGACGCGCGACAGTCTGGAATTGGTCGCGGCGCAGGGCGGCGGGCGCAAAGGCAGTCTGCTCGACGCCATCGACCGCACCGTCACCGGCGCGGGTGCGCGACTGCTGGGCCAGGATATCGCCGCCCCGCTGACCGGCCGGGCCGCCATCGAGGCGCGCCTCGATCTCGTCGCCTGGGCCGCCGAAGACCCGGCGCTGCGCCACAATCTGCGCAGCGCGCTCAAGGCGTTGCCTGATATCGGCCGCGCGGTGGGCCGCCTGGTCGCTGGGCGCGGCTCACCGCGTGACCTCGGCCAGCTCCGCGACGGCCTGGACGAGGCCCGAAGGCTGCATGACCGGCTCTTCGCCTTGCCGGAGCCGCCTGCCCTGCTGATGGCCCTGCTGCCCGCGCTCACCGGCCACGGCGCGCTCACCGATCTGCTGTCCCGCGCGCTGGTTCCAAGTCCGCCACTCGATGCCGCGCAGGGCGGCTATATTGCCGAAGGGTATGACGCCGCCTTGGATGCGCTGCGCGCCACCGGCGGCGAGGGACGGCGCGCCATCGCCGCTTTGGAGGCGCAATATCGCACCAGCACCGGCATCGCCGCGCTCAAGATCCGCCACAACAATGTGCTCGGCTATCATGTCGAGGTCGCGGCGCGGCACGCCGACGCCCTGATGCGGGCCGACAGCGGCTTCACCCATCGCCAGACGCTTGCGGGCGTCGTCCGCTTCAACGCGCCGGATCTGCACGAGCAGGCGATGAAGGTGGGGCAGGCGGGCAATCACGCGCTGGCGGCGGAAGCGGCGCATCTGGAGGAACTGACCGAAGCCGCGCTCGCCCGCGCCGAGCCGATCGCCGCCGCCGCCGATGCGCTGGCCCGGCTCGACGTCGCGACGTCACTGGCCGAGCGCGCGGTCGAAGGCGGCTGGTGCCGCCCGCATTTCGCCGGCCATCCCTGTTTCGAGGTCGAGGCGGGGCGCCATCCCGTGGTCGAGGAAGCGGTACGCCGCGCAGGCGAGCGCTTCGTCGCTAACGACCTCAAGCTCGGCGAGGATGAAAGGCTGTGGCTGATCACCGGCCCGAACATGGGCGGCAAATCGACCTTCTTGCGCCAGAACGCGCTGATCGCGGTGCTGGCGCAGGCGGGGAGCTTCGTCCCGGCCGCATCGGCGCGGCTCGGCATCGTCGACCGGCTGTTCAGCCGCGTCGGCGCCTCCGACAATCTCGCCCGCGGCCGCTCCACCTTCATGGTCGAGATGGTCGAGACCGCCGCCATCCTGGCGCAGGCGACACCGCACAGCTTCGTCATCCTCGACGAGGTCGGCCGCGGCACCTCCACCTATGACGGCCTCGCCATCGCCTGGGCGGTGGTGGAATGGGTGCACGAGCAGAGCCGCTCGCGCTGCCTGTTCGCCACCCATTATCACGAACTGACCCGGCTGGCGGAGAAGCTCGAGGCGCTTCGCCTCCATCATGTCCGCGCGCGCGAATGGAAGGGCGACCTCGTCCTCCTCCACGAAGTCGCGCCGGGCCCAGCGGACCGCTCCTACGGCATCGCTGTGGCGCGGCTCGCGGGCCTACCGCCGCCGGTCCTGGCCCGCGCGAAGGCGATCCTCGCTCGGCTGGAAGCGGGCCGGCAAGCGACCGGGGGGATCGCGGCGGGGCTCGACGATCTCCCCCTCTTCGCCGCGGCGCAGGAGGCGGAGGAAGAACAATGCGATGCGATCCGCGCGGCGGTGCAGGAGCTGGACGTGGACGCGCTGACGCCGCGCGATGCGCTGGACACGCTCTATCGGTTGAAGGCTCTGTCGCGGGAGTGACTCAGTCGCGCCGGAAGATCGTGTAGTTGATCTGCGCGCGCGGCCGGAAACCGAGCTGCTCGTAGAGCGCAATCGCGCCGGCATTGTCGGGATAGGTGTGCAGGAAGGCGATTTCGCCGCGCGCCGCGATGCGGCTGCCGACGACGCGCATGAGGTTCCGGGCCAGCCCGCGACCGCGCGCATCCGGGTGAGTGCTGACCGCGCTGATCTCGGTGAAACGTCCGATCTGGAAGCGTTCGCCAGCCATGGCGATCAGGCGACCACCCTCGTCGCGAATGCCGATGAAGCCGCCGAGCTTGTGGGTCTGCGCGAAATAGGGGCCGGGCCGGCAAAGCGTCGCCAGCGCCAGCATTTCCGGTGCGTCGGCATCGCCCAGTTCCAGCAGCGGCAGCTCCGTGTCCGGCGCGCCGATCCCGTCCTCAGCAATCATCTGCGTGAGCACCGCATGCTTCAGCAGCGATGTCCCGGGCGGCAGCGGCCATTCCTCCTGTTCGACCAGACTCGCTTCCGCCCCCGGCGGCACGAGCGCCGCGACCGCCCCGAGCGTCTCGGCCGAACGGTCCCTGGCGGCGACGAACACTTCGCAATCGCGATCGAAGCCGACCGCCTTGCCACCGCCGATGGCGAGATAGGCGAGGCGGTCGTGCAAACTGTTCCAGACGGGGCGGTCGAGCGGATGGGTCATAGCGCGATGCTAGCCGCGTGACGCATCGGCCCGCACCCTCTATCTTGCCGTCAATGTCGGATGTTCCAGACAAGGTGCCTGACCGCCGCGCGATCGTCGATCGCCGGAAATTGGCCGATGCGTTGGCAGGCAACGACCGCAAGCAGGCGACCGCCCTGCTCGCCGGGGCGCTGGAACGGGGACGTGAGGAGATCGCCCGCAGGCTGGTTGAGCAGCCTTATGCAGGCACCGAGTCCGCCGCCTCGACGGCGTTTCTAACCGATCAGATCGTCCGCCTCACCCACGATTATGTCACCGCTACCGTCCACCCGCTCAGCAACCCTACAGCGGGCGAGCGGCTGCTGCTGCTCGGCCTCGGTGGCTACGGACGCGGCGAGATGGCGCCCTATAGCGATGTCGACATCGCCTTCGTCACGCCGTGGAAGCCGACCGGCTGGACCGAGCAGGCGATTGAATCGATCCTCTATCTGCTCTGGGACCTCAAACTGAAGGTCGGCCACGCCGCCCGCTCGGCGGACGAGGCGATCGCGACCGCCCGCGCCGATCACACCGCCCGCACCGCCATGCTCGAGGCGCGCTACGTCTGGGGCGACGAGGCCTTGTTCGATGACGTCATGACGCGCTTCCGGCGTGACATTTCGTCGGGCGATGTCCGCCGCTTCGTCGGCGAGAAGCTCGACGAGCGAAATGCCCGGCACAAGCGCATGGGCGACAGCCGCTACGTGGTCGAACCCAATATCAAGGAGGGCAAGGGCGGGTTGCGCGACCTCCACACGCTCTACTGGATCGGCAAATTTGCCTATCGGGTCAGGGATGCCGCCGGCCTGGTCGATGCCGGGCTGCTCTCCGCGTCGGAATATGGCCAGTTCCGCCGCGCCGAGCGCTTTTTGTGGGCGGTGCGCTGTCACCTCCACACCATCGCCGGGCGCGCCGAGGAACGGCTGACCTTCGATTATCAGCGCGAGATCGCCACGCGGATGAATTATGCCGACCGGCCGGGCAACGCCCCGGTCGAGCGCTTCATGAAGCATTATTTCCTGCACGCTAAGACGGTCGGCGACCTGACCGGGGTCTTCCTCGCGCACCTAGACGAGAAATTCGCGAAGCGGGGCGCCCGGATCGGTCTTCCGAGTTTCCGCTGGCCGTGGCGCAGCCTGAACGGCTTCGTGCTGGATCGCGGGCGCCTGGCGGCACCCAATGAGGGGTTCTTCGCGGAAGACCCGGTGAGATTGATCGAGGCGTTCGTGCTCGCCGACGGGCAGGGCATCGAAATCCACCCGGAAACGATGCGCGCCATCGCCCGGCAGGCGAAGCTCGTCGATGCTGATGTCCGCGCCGATCCGCGTGCCAACGCTTTGTTCCTCGACCTGCTGAGCAGCCTCAACGATCCGGAAAGCGCGCTCCGGTGGATGAACGAGGCCGGGGTGTTCGGCCGCTTCGTGCCCGATTTCGGCCGGGTCGTCGCGCAGATGCAGTTCGACATGTACCACCATTATACGGTCGACGAGCACACCATCCGCGCCGTCGGCCTCATGTCGCGGATCGAGAAAGGCGATCTCAAGGAGGAGCACAAGCTCGCCACCGGCATCGCCAAGCGCATCGCCTCGCGCCGGGTCCTCTATGTCGCCGTCCTCCTGCATGACATCGCCAAGGGGCGGCCGGGCGATCACAGCGTCGTCGGGGCCGAGATTGCCGAGACGCTTTGCCCACGCCTTGGCCTGACCCCGGCCGAGACCGAGACGGTGGCTTGGCTGGTGCGCTGGCATTTGCTGATGTCGTCCACCGCCCAAAAGCGCGATCTGGCCGATCCGCAGACGATCCAGGATTTCGTCGATCGGGTAAAGAGCGCCGAGCGGCTGCGGCTGCTCTATCTTCTCACCGTGGTGGACATACGCGCGGTGGGGCCCGGGACCTGGACCGGCTGGAAGGACCAGCTGCTCGCCAATCTGTTCGAACTGTCCGAAGAACGGTTGCGGCTCGGCCACAAGCAGCAGGGCCGGCGCGAGCGGGTGCTGGCGATCCAGGAGGAACTGGCTGCTTCTCTCGGCTGGGAGACAGAGACCTTTGCCGCATATGCGGCCCGGCTTGGCGATGGCTATTGGCTGGCCGAGCATAGCCGCGCGATCGTCGACAATGCCCGCTTCGTCGCCGCGGTGGATCGCGGCGAGACGAAAGGCCCGGTGGCGCTCGTTCCTCGGCCGGAACGCGGCGCCACCCTTGTTATCGTCTACGCGAAGGATTCGCCGGGCCTTTTCCATCGCATTGCCGGGGCGATCAGCCTGTCGGGCGGCAACATTATCGACGCGCGCATTCACACCACGGCCGATGGCATGGCGCTCGACAATATCCTGATCCAGGATGCGACCGGCGCACCGTTCAGCGACCCGCGCCGGCTCGCGCGGCTGGAGAAAGCGGTTCGTGCGGCGGCCGCTGGCGAAGAGCCTTCGGCCGACAGGCTGGAGGCGCGGGCGTTGCCGCTAGTGCGCGCCGAGGCGTTCCGCATCGCCCCTGCCGTGTTCGTCGATAACAAGGCGTCCGGCCGTTACACGGTGGTCGAGGTCAATGCCCGCGACCGCGCCGCTTTGCTCTCGGGCCTTGCACGCGCGATCACCGAATCGGGCGCGACTATCCGCAGCGCCCACATCGCGACTTATGGCGAACGCGCGGTCGACACCTTCTATCTGACGGACCGGGAGGGCGCGAAGATCATCGACCCCGAGGCGCTGGCGGCGTTGCGTGAGAAACTTCTCGCCGCCGCCGGGCCGGCGGAGACGCCGGACCGCGCCGCTGCCTGAAAAGACAAGGGCCCCCGGATCGCTCCGGAGGCCCTGATCCTTCGATCCGCCTGAAATCAGAAGCGGAAGCGGCCCGTCACGCCGAAGGTGCGCGGCTCGGCCAGATAGCTCGAGAAGAGCTGGTTGGCGGTCGCGAAGTTCGGCGCGCCGCCGCCATTGGCGGCCTGCACATGCGCCCGGGAGTTCGATCCCTGGAAGGGCGAGTTGAACGCGACCTGCTGGTAATTCTCGTCCAGCAAATTCTGCGCCCAGACTTCAACCGCCCAGCGCTGCTCCGGACCGCGGATACCGATGCGGCCATTCACCACCATGAAGCTTTCCTGCCGCTTCTCGGGGAAGAGGTCGGAGCCGGTGTTATAGTCGTCGGAGATGCGGCCATCGAGGTAGAAGAGGGCGCGCATGCCGCTGCTGCCGATTTCCGGCGTGTAGCTGAACGACATGGTGCCGACGATTTCCGGCGCGTTGGACATGTTGCTGCCCGGCAGGAGGAACAGCGCCTGATCCAGCGGCGCGCCCGTGTCCCGGCCGACCAGATTTTCGTGATAGCGCGTCATCGCGTAGGTGATGCCGGCAGTGATGTTGAAGTCCTGGAAAGGCGTGAACTGCGCTTCCAGTTCGACACCGGTCGAGGTCACGCCGGGCTTGATGCTGTCCGGCGAGCAGGAGCCGGTGCTGTTCGCCGTCGGCCCGAGATCCTGATCGGAGGCGCCCAGATTGTCGCTGCAGCCATTGACGTTCTGGACCAGGAAGACCGAGCCGTTGAACGTGTTCAGCTGGAAGCTGCTGAAGCGCTGATGGAAGCCGGCGATGTTGAACAAGAAGCCCGGGCGGGTCAGCTTGAAGCCGACCTCGAAGGCATCCACCACTTCAGCGTCGAACTGGAGGTTCTGGGTGCCGAAGCCGCCAGTCGCCGCCTGGCGAGGATCGGTCGGCGCGAAGATCGGATTGCCGAGCGCCGAGCGGTCGAGGTTGAAGCCGCCCGCTTTATAGCCGTGCGAATAGCTGGCGTAGAACAGGGTGCTCGATGAGGTTTCGGCCGACAGGACGATCGTGCCGGTCAGCTCGTCTTCGTCGCGGCTGTCCGCAAGGACGAGGTTGTTGAGCGCGGTCGACGAATTGCCCTGGCAGGTCAGGTTGACGATGCCCTGCAGGAAGGCCTGCGCCGTCGCCGGCACGGCTCCGGCATTGGCGCCGCCGGTGAGGAAGGGCGCGAAGGCGGCCTGCTGCACGGGGCAGACGGCGTTGTTGTTGTTGATGTCGCCGAGGAAGTCCTTGGTTTCGCTGGTGTAACGCAGGCCGACCGTCAGGGCGACATTGTCGGTGATGTTGAAGATGTTGTGCGTGAAGATCGCGAAATTCTCGCTGCTCTGATCATATTGCGAGAAATTGTCGCCGAAATTGTTGACCGTGCTCAGGCGGTCCAGGCCGGACGTGACCAGCGGTGCAAGCGCGCCGAAGTTCGCGGCAAAGGCCTGCCGGCCCGTCGCGCCGCCCAGCAGCGGCTGCGGCGTGTTGCCGAGACAGCCGGGCGCCGCCGGGTCGCGCAGGAGCGGGTTCGGGCTCAGCGTCGCCACCAGGCGGCACGAAGCGAACGCGCCGTACTGCGCGCCGAAGCGCAGATTGTCGCGGACCGTCAGTTCTTCCTTGGCGTAATAGCCGCCGACCAGCCAGTCGAGCGCGCCGTCGAAGGCGCTGCCGTTCAGGCGCAGTTCCTGGCTGAAGGTCTGGAAGCTGCGGAAGGCGTTGCCGTCCGCGTCGCGGCGGAGAATGTCGACATTGTTATAGTCGAGGTCGCCGACGCCTTCCGACTTGTAATCGCGATAGGCGGTGATCGAGGTCAAATTGACGTTGCCGAAATCGTAATTGATCTGCAGCGACAGGCCCGCGTCGGTCGTCTCGCCGCGATAGGTCGTGCCGGGCGTGATCGCGATCTGCCGGCTGTACGGATCGCCGCCGCCCGGGAAGATGCCGCCCAGGCTGGTCAGCACATCGACGATGCGGTTGCCGTTGGCGCTGCCGCCCGCGCCCGGGGCCCTGACGGAGAAGTCGCCGGGAACGCCTGGGGTCGGGTCGAACGTCTCGAGCGTGGAGGCGTAGACCGCGCCGCAGCAGGATTCATCGCGCCACGTATAATCGCCGATCAGGCGGACCGAGAGCGCGTCGTTCGGCTCGAACAGCAATTGCGCGCGGACGAAGGCGCGGTTGCGGTCGTTCACATCCTCTTCGGTGCCGCCGCCGGGATTGACGACGGTCAGGAAGCCGTCGCGGCGATTGTAGATGGCGTCGAGGCGGAAGGCGAGATTCTCGCCGATCGGTCCGGTGATCGCGCCCTGTGCGCGCATATTGTTATAGTCGCCGTAGCTCAACTCGGCCATGCCGCCGAAGGTGAATTCAGGCTTGCGGGTGATGATGTGCAGCAGACCCGCCGAGGCGTTGCGGCCGAACAATGTGCCTTGCGGCCCGCGCAGCACTTCGATCCGGTCGACTTCGCCGATTTCGTTGAGGCCGATGCCCGAACGCGAGCGATAGACGCCATCGACGAACACGGCGACCGAGCTTTCCAGGCCGGGATTGTCGCCGACCGTGCCGATGCCGCGGATACGGGCCGAGCCGTTCGCTTCCGAGCCGGTCGACGAAACGAGCAGGGACGGCGCGAGCTGGTTCAGCGCGCGAATGTCGGAGGCGCCGCTATTCTGCAGCTGATCCGCGCCGACTGCGGAGATGGCGAGCGGCACGTCCTGCAGGCGCTGGGCGCGGCCCTGCGCGGTGACGACCATGACAGTGCCGTCTTCTTCGGGGGCGGCGGCTTCCTCGGCCTGACTGTCCTGCGCCGGAACCGTGTTCTGGGCGGGTTGTGCAAAAGCCGGGGCGGCAAAGACGAACGCACCGGCGGACAGCATCCAACGTGCTTTGGACATGATAACCCTCTCCCTGTAAACTTTTTGTTTGGGAGGGAAGCTACAGGCAGTTCGCGCCGCCTGTCATGCCAATTTTTCGCGCTTTTCCGCCGTTCGGGGCGTTCATTGCATTTCCGCAACAGAATGGTTTTGGTTGAAAACCTATCTGTGCAGCCTTCCCTTACGGAAAGGCCAGTCTCTTAGGCGCGATTACTTTGGCGAAATCACCATCAACATCTGCCGGCCTTCCATGCGCGGATGCTGTTCGACCTTCGCGGTCTCCGCAACATCCTCCTGAACGCGCTGGAGCAGCCGCATGCCGAGCTGACCATGGGCCAGTTCGCGGCCGCGGAAGCGCAACGTGACCTTCACCTTGTCGCCTTCGCCGATAAACTTGTGGATGTTGCGCATCTTCACATCGTAATCGTGATCGTCGATGTTCGGACGCATTTTGATCTCCTTGATCTCCTGCGTCTTCTGCGTCTTGCGGGCGAGGTTCGCCTTCTTCTGCGCCTCATATTTGAACTTGCCGACGTCGAGGAACTTGGCGACGGGCGGATCGGCGTTGGGCGAGACTTCGACCAGATCCAGGCCGACCTCGGCCGCGCGCTCGATCGCCGTGCGCGTCGGCAGCACGCCGATATTCTCGCCCGTCTCGTCGATCACGCGGACAGTCGGCGATTGAATGAATTCGTTGAAGCGCGGGCCGTTCATGGCGGGCGTCATCGGACGGCGGGTCATTGGGGGACGTATGTTGCTTCACTCCGTTTTGGTTGGGATGCGAGCGCTACTTAGTGGCGCGCGCCGATTAAGGGAAGATGGACGAAAGGAAGGGGCGGGCGAATAGCGTCAGTCCGTGTCCGCGCCGCGTCGCCCGCGAACCCAAGCCCGGATGGCGAGCAGGTTGATCACCAGCAAAGCGAGGGCGGCAAAAGCGGCGCAGGCCAGAGCGAACTTCGCTGCGAAAAACAATCGGCCGGGTTCCGCGACACTGAGCGCGACCGCGGTCAGGATTGCGGCGACCAACAGGAACACGAACAGCAGCTTCCGTATGCCATGAGCGGCACGCATCAGCTTCGCGGTGCGCGGATCAAGCACGCAGATCGGGCGGCAGCGCCTCGGTCCGCAGCCTTTCTATCACCGCCTCCAGCGACAGCACCTCCTGCCGCGCGTCGGCGCCGAGCGGCCGCAGCGCGACGGTGCGCTCCTCCGCCTCGCGCTTGCCGATCACCAGCAGGTTCGGGACCCGCGCCAGGCTGTGCTCGCGCACCTTGTAGTTGATCTTCTCGTTGCGGATGTCGGTCTCCACCCTGATCCCGGCGGCCGAGAGCGCCTCCGCGACCTCGCGGGCATAATCGTCCGCGTCGGACACGATCGTCGCCACGACCGCCTGCACCGGTGCCAGCCACAGCGGGAATCGTCCGGCATAATGTTCGATCAGGATGCCGATGAAGCGCTCGTACGAGCCGAAGATCGCGCGGTGGAGCATCACCGGACGGTGCTTCTCGCCATCCTCGCCAATGTAATTCGCGTCGAGCCGCTCGGGCAGCACCCGGTCGCCCTGAATCGTGCCGACCTGCCAGGTCCGGCCGATCGCGTCGGTCAGATGCCATTCCAGCTTGGGCGCGTAGAAAGCCCCTTCGCCGGGCAATTCTTCCCAGCCGAACTCGGCATTGGCCATACCGGCTTCGGCGACGGCGTCGCGCAATTCCTGCTCGGCCTTGTCCCAGTCGGCATCGCTGCCGAAACGCTTCTCGGGACGCAGAGCGAGCTTCACATGATAGCTGAAGCCGAAATCCTGGTAGATGCTGTCCGCCAGCCGGCAGAAGGCGCGCACCTCGTCCACCACTTGCCGCTCGGTGCAGAAAATGTGGGCGTCGTCCTGGGTGAACTGGCGCACCCGCATCAGCCCGTGCAGCGCGCCGTGCGGCTCGTTGCGGTGGCAGCAGCCCATCTCGCCGAGCCGGACCGGCAGCTCGCGGTAGGACGTGATGCCCTGCTTGAAGACCAAAACGTGGGCCGGGCAGTTCATCGGCTTGATCGCCAGCCAGTCGGCGTCGGCCGCCACCTTCGGTGCTGCGTTGCCGCTTTCCTCGTCGACGTCGGGGACGATGTCGGGGACCGCGAACATGTTCTCGGCATATTTCCCCCAATGGCCCGACTGGGTCCATTGGCGCACGTCCATCAGCTGCGGCGTCTTGATCTCCCGATAGCCGGCGCCGTCCATCTTGCGGCGCATATAGGCTTCCAGCTCGCGCCAGATGCGATAGCCCTTCGGGTGCCAGAAGACGGAGCCGTGGGCTTCTTCCTGCAGGTGAAACAGGTCCATCTCGCGGCCGATCTTGCGATGGTCGCGCTTGGCCGCCTCCTCGAGCCGGACGAGATGGGCGTCGAGCTGCTTCTTGTTCAGCCAGCCGGTGCCGTAGATACGGCTCAGCATCGCATTGGCCTGGTCGCCGCGCCAGTAGGCGCCGGAGACGCGGGTCAGCTTGAACGCCTGCGGGTCGAGCTTGCCGGTGCTCGCCAGATGCGGGCCGCGGCACATGTCGAGCCACTTGCCGGCGCGATAGACGGTCAGCTCCTCATCCTCGGGCAGGTCGCCGGCCCACTCGGCCTTGAAGCTTTCGCCATGCTCCTTGAAGTAGGCGATCAGCTCCTCGCGCGACCAAACCTCGCGGACGAGCGGCTCGTCGCGGGCGATGATGCGGCGCATCTCCTCCTCGATCGCCGGTAGATCCTCCTCGGTGAACGGGCCGTGGTCGGGCGCGGGCGCGAAATCGTAATAGAAGCCGTCGTCGGTCGCCGGCCCGAAGGTGATCTGCGTCCCTGGGAACAGATTTTGCGCCGCTTCGGCTAGGATGTGGGCGAAATCGTGCCGCGCCAGTTCCAGCGCATCGGCTTCGTCGCGCGCGGTTACCAGCGCCAGGCTGGCATCGGCTTCCAGCGGCCGCCCTATGTCGCGCAGCTCCCCATCGACCCGCGCGGCGATTGCCGCCTTGGCCAGGCCGGGGCCGATCGCCGCCGCCACGTCCGCCGGCGTGGTGCCGCGCGCGACTTCGCGCACGGAACCATCGGGCAGGGCGATCTTGATCATCTCGGACACGTCGGGGCTTTCGAAAAGGAAGGATAGAAGTGCGGGCGAATTAGGTCGTCAGGCGCCCGGCGGCAAGCGGACCGCCATTTGCCCAAAGAAAAGGCCCCTCCGCCGCGAGGCGAAGGGGCCGATTCCCGATTGGGCGATCCGATCAGAACTTGATGCGCGCGCCCACGCGATAGGAGCGGTTGTTGAAGTCGGTCCGGCCAATCGTCGTATCCGCCGAAGCAGACAGTTCGACATTGCCCAGATCGATCACCAGGCCGCCGCTGACTTCGCCCCAGTTCCGGTCCTGGCCCGCCAGGTCGAACAGGACGTTGCCGCCGCCGCCACCGACGAAGTTCGCGCCGAAGTTGGTGTTACGCTCCGCGAAATCGTGCACGAAGGTCGCGCTCGCCCGCGGGCGAATGCGGCCGGTGCCGTCGAAGACGATGCCGGCACGCGCCTGGATCGAGCGATACTCGTCACGGTCGATCGACAGCGCGGTCGGCCCGCCCGATTCGATCAGGTCGCCGAAGTTGATCTGCGTGAAGCGCATGGCGGCGCGAGGACCATATTTGATCTTGTCGCCGAACAGTGCGCCGACCGCGATCTCGCCGCCGAACGCCAGGGCCGAGTCGCTGCCCCGCAGGGTGTAGGGCTGACCCGGAAGGTTGCCCGCACGCTCGTGCGAGGTTTCCAGGATGCCGGCGGTCAGCTGACCGTCCACATAGCCGTTACCGTCGAACATGACCTTGCCGTACACGGTCGCCTGGTAAAGGTTGGCATCCGCGGAGGCGTCCCGCGCGTCGGTTCGACCGTCGAGGTTCGTGAAGCCGATCGAGGCGCCGAGCACGCCGTGATTGCCGACCTCCGATTCCAGACCCACCGTACCGTACAGACCGTCATAATTGTCGCGGCCAGTATTCGGACGGGCCGACACCATCGGCGCGCCCGAACCGTCGATATAGCCGACGGCCACGAAGGCGCTCATCCGCTCCGGAAGCTGCGTCACGCTGCCCGCTTCCTGGGTCGACACGTCCGACATGGTCGCCATGCCGCTGGACAGGCCGGCCAGGTTCAGGGCGGCGGTCTCGACGCGGCGGCCGAGGAACGCGACCTGCCCGCCCAGATTGCCCGGGGTAAGCGAGTGCAGGCGCTCGCGCACCACGCGCGAGCTGTTGTCGAGCGCAACGACGCCGAGCGACTGGCGCAAGGTTTCCGTCCGGGGCGCGAGCGCTTCGAGCGTGCCCTGGATGGTGGCCGCATTCTGGAGATCCAGAATGTCGTACAGGCCGACCAGCGACGCCGTAGCGCGGTTCTGGTCGAGCAGCGCGCCATAGGCGACCTGCACCGGCGACGTTCCGGTCACGACGCTGGCATAAGGTACCGCCGTGATCCGCAGCTGCACCGAATTGGCGTTGTAGATGAAGGTCTGGCGCAGGATCGCGCTGATGTCGGTCGCGGTGAAGGCGCCGGTCACGCCGCCTTCCGCCGTCAGGATCGTGTACAGATTGCCGAAGCGGATGATCGATCCGGCCACCGGCGTTACGGCGACCCGGCCGCCGACATTCGCGCTACCGGCATTGGCGCCGTCGGCGACTACGACGATCCGGTCCGAAGTATTGTTCGGGCCGACGTCCAGAACGTAGGTCGAGCCGCTGCCCATGACGAGGTTGCCGCCGATGGTCAGGTTGCCGATCGTACCCAATGTGCCCGGCGCGAAATTGCCGATCACGCTGGTCAGGAAGTTGGCGTTCACCCGGCCGGTGCCGGTGAGCAGCCCCGACATGAAGAAATAATCGCCCATCGACCGGACCGTGCCGTTCACGTTCATGATGCCGGTCATGTGGTTGATATCGATCAGGCTGGTCAGCGACCCGTTCGCCGCCACGGTCAGCTGGGACTGCGCCCCGGCGACAGTGAAATTGTCGATCGTCACAGCGCTGCTGAGCGTCACCGTGCCGGCATTGCGCAGCGTGATGTCGTAATAACGGCCGAGCGTGCCCGCGGCGCGGTCGCCATCGACATTGTTCGGCACGAAATTGGTCGCACCCGGCAGGCCGTTGGCAATCGTCGGCGCCGGGGCGACGACGTTGGAATAGCCCGGATCGGCGTGCGCGCTCTCGAATGCGCCATCGAGGCCGCGGCCCGCATCCTCTTCGTTGCTGGCGACTTCGGCGGCTCCGTCCGGTCCGTCGCCAATCTCCGCGATCGCCGGGCTGTTATCGAGCCCAGAGGCCGGATTGTTGGGAACGTTGTCGCGCGGCTGGCCGGTGGCCAGATTGACGCACTCGTTCGTGGCGGGGTTCGCCGAGCTGCTCGGCGACTGGAAGCAGAGTTCGCCGAACTGGGGATTGGTGACGGTGTTCGCGCCGCCCAGATTGGTCGGCAGGCCGTTCACCAGCTGCCCATTGGCGTTCAGGATCTGATAGGCCGGATCGAGCGTCGTCACCCACGACGTCGGATCCTCCCAGTTGCGGTTGCCCGCCACCGCGGTCGCGTAGCGATACGGATTGTTGGCGACGATCCAGTCCCAATAGAGGAACAAAGGCTGATAGAAGCTCTGCGTGCCATAGCTGCCGCCCGGCTGGCCGGCGAAGAAGGTCGACCCGCCCGAAAGCACGCCGATGATGGTGCGGACATTCTGGCCGAACGCCTGGTCGATGATCAGCGGGCCACCCGAATCGCCCGGGCCGGTCAGGCCTTCGCGGGTGAGCGCATTGTCGCGGAAACCGTTGAAATCCTCCGGATCGGCGCTCGCGGTGCCGCGGCGAGAATCATCGAAGTCGAGCCAGTAGAGCAATTGCGGACGCGAGGGCGCGCCGGCGCTGCCGAACAGGAAGATGTTGCGGTCGTTGATCGAGGTCAGGCCGCCCAGAATATTCTCGGCCAGGCGGCGGCGGAAGTTGCCGTTGGTGGCGGCGCCGGTGGTGCCGTTACCGAACGCGCCATAGCCGCCGATCGTCACATGATAGCCGGTGCCGTTGGCCGGATCGATCGCGGCCGGAGTCATGAGCGGCGAGAACAGCATCGTCCAGGTCGGCACGCCGCGCGTCGGCGTGTCGAGCACGCCGGTGGCGATGTCCGCCTCCAGGAAGCAAGAAGTCGCGCTCGTGCACGACGCCGGCGCCCGCGAGCCGGCATGCCAGAACACCTGGTTCATGTTGTAGAGTTGCTGCGCCCGGTTGGTCTGGAAGCGGCCGTCCTGATTGGCGCCCTGGCCGAGCAGCCAGCGGACCAGTTCGTCGGTCTGGCCGGCGGCATTGGCGCGGGTGTTGGTCTCGAAGCCGATCGCCATGGCGATGCCGCCCGAATTGGCGCCGTAAGCGGTGGCGGCATTGTTGTTCACGCAGTGCGCAGCGAAAATAACGGTGCGCGGATTGATCAGGGTGCCGGTGCACAGGCCGACCGAGCCGCCGCCGGCGTCGCGCACGACCTGGCCGATACCGGTGATGTTGGTCGGATCGTAGACGTCCGTGGTCGTGTTGAAACCGTTGTTGATCGTGATCGACGGCGTTTCTCCGCCCTCGATCGGCGCGATGTGGCCGTTGCCGACAAGAGTGTGGGCGTCGAGCGTGCCGAACGGAATGCCATCCAGCGCTTCGGTGATGCGCTCGCGGTTGATGATGCGATTGGCGCGGTCGGCATCCGATTCGGCGTTCATCGCCTCGTCCAGCGCGTCGCGGTCCTGTGCGAGGGCGGCGGTCGCGCCCGACATCATGAACAAGGCGGTCGTGGCCAGCAGGCCGGTCCGGCGAAGCGTAAACGCGCGCGATGGCTTAATCATTGATACCCCCACAGAGTTTTCTAAACCCGGCCCTCCCGGCCCGATTTGCGCGAGACCCTAGAAAGTTAGGAACGCGGGTGCAATCGCAGTCGGCATCATGTTGCGAGCGTTGCGAAAAATCCCTCCGGTGTTGCAGCATTGCGCCAGCGGCTGTGCAGTTGCCGTGAAATCGCCGCACGGGACCGCCATGTTCGCCCGATGATTCGCTATCTCGATCATGAGGGCAGGCGCCTCGCCTATCGGCAGCAGGACGGCACCGCGCCGGTTATCCTTTTCCTCCCCGGCTACATGTCGGACATGGAAGGCGCCAAAGCGCTGGCGCTCGAGGCGTGGGCGGCGTCGCGTGGTCACGGGTTCCGCCGTTTCGACTATGGCGGCTGCGGGGTCAGCCCCGGCGATTTCGAGGCGCAGAGTCTGGCCGACTGGCGCGACGATGTGCTGGCGATGATCGACGATCTTGCTCCCGCTCCGGTCATTTTGGCCGGCTCGTCCATGGGCGGCTGGCTGATGCTGCTCGCCGCGCTGGCGCGGCCGGATCGCGTCGCCGGCCTCGTCGGCATCGCCGCCGCGCCTGATTTCACTGACTGGGGCTTTTCGGATGCGGACAAGGCCGTGATCCGGACGGAAGGCCGGCTGGCCGAGACGACGCCTTATGGCGACGATCCCTATGTGACGACCCGCATCTTCTGGGAAAGCGGCGAGATGCTGAAGCTGCTCGATGGCGAGATCGCGATCGACTGCCCGGTCCGGCTGCTGCACGGCCAGGCCGATCCCGACGTGCCCTGGACCATCTCCACGCGCATCGCCGAGCGCCTGCGTTCAGCCGACGTGCAGACTGTGCTGGTCAAGGGCGGCGACCATCGCCTGTCGCGCGACGCGGATCTTGCATTGCTCACCCGCACCCTCTCCGAACTGGTCGAAAGTCTATGATGTTCCTCGCTTTTCTCGCCGCCGCGACCGTTCAGGACGTCCGGCCGCCCACGCCGCCGCCGGAAACGGAAGAAGGCCGCGCCGTTTTGTGCCAGCAGGCTGTGGAGGCGAATCCCCAGGCCGGTCTCGCCGAAGCCAATCGCTGGCGCGCGATGGGCGGCGGACTTTATGCCAGCCAATGTGTCGCCCTTGCCTATGTGGCGCTTGAGCAATGGGCGCTGGCCGCCGCGACTTTCGAGCAGGCGGCGCAGGCGGCCGACCGGATCGGCGACGCGCGCGGCGCCGATCTGTGGGTGCAGGCCGGCAATGCCCGGCTCGCGGGCGGCGACCCGGCGGGCGCGCTGACCATGTTCGATACGGCTTTGCGCTCGCGTCATCTGTCCGTGGAGCTGCGCGGCGAAGTCCATCTCGACCGCGCCCGCGCTCTGGTGTCGAGCAATCAGCTGCCGCAAGCGCGGATGGCGATCGATCAGGCGATCGAGCTTGTCCCGCGCGATCCGATGGTCTGGTATCTGTCGGCCGCGCTCGCCCGGCGGCAGAGCGAACCGGCCCGCGCCCGGACCGATATCGCTCGCGCCCGCGAACTGGCGCGCGACAATCCCGAAATCCTCCTCCTCGCCGGTACGATCGCGGGCGAAGCGGGCGACATGACGGAGGCGGAGCGGCTCTACCGCATGGTCGCCGACCGCGCGCCGGACAGTGCCGCGGGCCGCGCCGCGCGCGAAAGCCTCGCGACGCTGCGGGAGGTGGAAGTCGATGCCCCGCAACCGTCTGCTGCGCCCGCAAACGAAGTGGCGACGCCGCCCTCCCCTGCGACGCCGCCACCGCCTGCCGCTCCGCGGCAGGAATAGGTTTTGGCCGGGCCAGCCAACGCCACACGCCCGTTGCAAACAGGGCTAACGCACGTGCGATGAACCGGTGCTTTCCGCCGGTGAATGGTTAGGTTCAGCTTTCCAGCCAGGCGGCGAGCAGGCTGTGCGCGATGGCGTAAGGCGGTGGCGTGAGAAACGGCGCGCCTGCTTCGCCAGCCAGCGCGGCGCGGACCTCGTCGCGGCTTACCCACATCGCGTCTTCCAGCTCGTCCGTGTCGAGCGTCAGCGCGGCACTGTCCACGGCCGCGATGCAGCCGATCATCAGCGATCCCGGGAACGGCCAGGGCTGGCTTGCGACATAGCGCACAGCCGTCGCCCGCACGCCCGCTTCCTCATGCAGCTCGCGCGCGACCGCTTCCTCGATCGACTCGCCCGGCTCGACGAATCCGGCCAGCGCCGAATAGCGGCCGGGCGGATAGCGCGGCTGGCGGCCGACCAGCACCTTGCCGTCATGTTCGGCCAGCATGATCACAACCGGATCCACGCGCGGAAAATGTTCGGCGCCGCAGCCGGTGCAGCGCCGTCCCCAGCCCGCCCGGAACGGGGCGGTGCCGGCGCCGCAAATTCCGCAATAACGGTGCCGCGCATGCCATTCGTTCACCGCGCGGGCCGCGCCCCAGATCGCGGCGTCGCGGCTCTCCATCTCGCCGAGCACGCGATAGACGCTCCAGGCGCCGCCGCCGATTTGCGCGTCCGCCTGCAGCGGCGCGAACAGGGGGGCATCGCCGTCGAAGCCGAGCAGGATCAGCTCGTTGCAATCGGCGCACTCGACCGCGACCCAGGCCAGCCTGCCATCATCGCCGACCACGGGATCGAGTCCGGCCAAAGCCAGCAGCCGCGCGCTTTCATGCGCCGCTGCCTCGGCAAGCCTCGCCATGTCGAGCCGCAGCTGGTCCATCCGGTCCAGCGCCGCGCCGGTGAAGCCGACGATCACGCCGCCGCCGCCACGGCCGCCGCTTTCGCGAAGACGGTCGGCAGTCCAGCTTCGGCGATCCGTTCGACCGGCCACCATTCGCCTTCCGCGTCGCCCTCGGCACTCAATACTGTCATCGTCAGCGCGAAATGGGTGAAGACATGGTCGATTGCCCCGACCTCGCGCCATTCCGCCACCGCCGGCGGCTCGACCGGCAGCGCCAGCATGCCGCCAAGCAGCCCCCTGGGCGGCCGCCGCACCAGCAAGACCTCGCCGCCGCGACGCAGCCAATAGCCGGTCCATTCCCGCTGCGGCTTGGCGGTTTTGGGCGCCTTCACCGGATAGGCTTCCGGCCGCCCCTCAGCCCGTGCCGCGCACCCCGATGCGACCGGGCAGCGGCCGCAATCCGGCGAACGGGGCGTGCAGATGGTCGCGCCCAGATCCATCATCGCCTGCGCGAAATCGCCCGCGTCCCGCTCGGGCGTCAGCCGGTCCATCAACGCCCGCAATTTCGGCTTCGCGCCCGGCATCGGCTCCGAAACCGCGAACAGCCGCGCTACGACCCGCTCGACATTGCCATCGACCACCACCGCCCGCCGCCCGAACGCAATCGCGGCGATCGCCGCCGCCGTATAAGCGCCCACCCCAGGCAGCTTCAGCAGAGCCGCCTCATCGCCGGGAAATTCCCCGCCATGCTCGCGCACTACCGTGCGCGCACAGGCGATCAAATTGCGGGCGCGGGCATAATAGCCAAGCCCCGCCCAGGCGCTCATTACCGCCGCCTCGTCCGCCTCCGCCAGCGCCTCCACCGTCGGCCAGCGCGCGGTGAAGGCCGCGAAATAGGGCTTCACCGCCGCCACCGTCGTCTGCTGCAGCATGATCTCGGACAGCCAGACGCGATAGGGATCCGCCGTCTCGCTGCCGCTCGCGCGCCAGGGCAGAGCGCGCTTATCCACAGCATACCAGGACAGCAAAGCGGATGTCGTATCGACGGGCACGGCGGCGCTATGCCATGATCGGGGGTGATGGTGAAAGTGCGCGATCCCGGCCCGAAGCATGAGCGTGCCAATGGCGTGCGCGCGGTGTCGGATCTGCTCGGCAAGGCGGGGGGCGCCGCCTTCCGCCGCTTCGGCTTCGTCCAGCATGCGATCGTCAGCCGCTGGGGCGAGATTGTCGGGCCGCGCTACGCCGCCGTCACCGCGCCGGAATCGATCCGTTTCCCGCACGGCATGAAGAGCAAAGGCGTGCTCAGCCTGACCGTCGAAGGTGCGCACGCCCCCATGTTGCAGCATGTGCTGCCGACGATCGTCGAGCGGGTGAACCGCTTCTTCGGCTATCCGGCGGTCGAGCGCGTCAGCTTGCGTCAGGGCCGCGTGGCCCGGCCCGCGACGTCCCCGCCGCGCGCCGCGCCTCCTGCGCCCCTCGCGCCCGATATGGGCGATTCTCTTCGAGAGATTGCCGATCCGGAGCTGCGCGCCGTGCTCGAATCCCTTGCGCGCGGCCTCTCGTCCGGCGAAGGGAATGCCATGGTCACCGCCATCCCCGTGATCGGCACGATTGGAGAGAAAAGACGATGAAGTTCCGTTTTCTTGGCGCCGCTGCTCTGGCCGCCTTCGCTCTTGCCGGTTGCGGCGGCGACAAGTCCAACAGCAGCGGTAACCTCGCCGCCGTCGCCAACGAGAGCGGCAATGTCGCACTGCCGCAGATCGCCGCGCCCAACAATGGCGACTGGACGACGGTGGTCGAGGAAACGGCCGAGAATGGCTACCGTATGGGCAATCCGGACGCGCCGGTGAAACTGGTCGAATATGCCTCGATCACCTGCCACGTCTGCGCCGAATTTTCCGAGACCGGGCATAACGAACTGGTCAACGAATTCGTGAAGAGCGGCCAGGTCAGCTGGGAATACCGTTTCTATCCGATCTTCCCGACCGACCCGGGCCTGTTCATGCTGTTGCGCTGCCAGGGTCCCGGCCCCTTCTTCGGTCTCTCCGAGCAGCTTTATGCGACGCAGCGCGAATGGGTGGAGCGCGCCGGCCCGGCGCAGGCGACGATCCAGGGCCTGCCGCTCGATCAGCAGCCGGCCGCGTGGGTCCGCGCCACGCAGCTCGATCAATTTTTCCGCCAGCGCGGCCTGCCGCAGGGCCGGATCGATCAATGTCTGGCCAGCCAGGAAGAATTGCAGCGGCTGGCCGCGTCGAAGGATCGCGGCGACCGCGAAGGCGTGACGGGCACGCCGTCCTTCTTCATCAATGGCGAGCGGGTGCAGGTCACCGCCTGGTCGGCGCTGAAGCCGCTGCTGAGGCAAGCGATCGGCCAGTGAAGCGTCTTGCCTTCCTGATCGCCCTTGCCGCGCCTGCTCTCGCTGCGCCTGCTGTCGCACAGGCGCAGCGGGCGCCGGCTCCTGCCCCGGCCGACTGGACCGAACGGGTCGAAATGACCGCCGAGGGCGGTTATCTCATGGGCAATCCGCAGGCGCCGATGAAGCTGGTCGAATATGGCTCGATCACCTGCTCGCATTGCGCGGATTTCGAGATCGAGCAGGGTCGGGCGATCCGCGATCAGGTACGCACCGGCCGGGTCAGCTTCGAATTCCGGCCCTATATGATCTTCGCCAGCGACCCGCCGCTTTTCATGATGCTGCGCTGTCAGGCGCCGGAGCGTTTCTTCCGGACGGCTCACGCGCTGTTTCTCGACCAGTCCCGCTGGTCCGCGCAGATCGAGGCGGCTGCGGCGCAATCGGCGCGGGCGCCGGACGGCGCGGCGATATTGCGGGCGGGCGGACTCGACCGCTTCTTTCGCGACCAGGGCCTGTCCAGCGCGCAGATCAACCGCTGCCTGTCCGACGGCGCGGCCTATTCGGCGCTGCTCGCCGGCAATCACGCGGCGGCGGAACGGGGCGTGCGCGGCACCCCGACCTTCTTCCTGAACGGGCGCGAATTGCAGGTGGGTAGCTATGCCGAAGTCACCGCCGCGCTGATGCAGCCATAGGAAGGACAAAGCGATCGACCGGGGCGGGGGCAGCGGGATGATCGGTCGGCATGAGGCGGCGGCTTCATGCAGATAAAACGTCTGCGCCTGTCCGGCTTCAAGAGCTTCGTCGAACCCGCCGAATTGCGGATCGAGCCGGGCCTGACCGGCGTCGTCGGCCCCAATGGCTGCGGCAAATCCAATGTGCTGGAGGCGATCCGCTGGGTGATGGGCGAAAGCTCGCCCAAGTCGATGCGCGGCGCCGGCATGGAGGATGTGATCTTCGCCGGCACCGCCACGCGCCCGGCCCGCGATTTCGCCGAAGTGACGCTTTCTGTGGAGCGCACCGCCGCCGACGATCCCGGCGATCAGGTCTTTCCCTCCGGCGACGTCGAGGTCACCCGCCGGATCGAGCGCGGCGCGGGCTCGGCCTATCGCGTCAACGGTCGCGACGTGCGCGCCAAGGATGTCGGCCTGCTCTTTGCAGATGCCGCCACCGGCGCGCACAGCCCTGCGCTGGTCAGCCAGGGCCGGATCGGCGCGATCATCGCCGCCAAGCCGGCCGAACGCCGGATGATGCTGGAGGAAGCGGCGGGGATCGCGGGCCTTCACGTCCGCCGCCGCGACGCCGAGCAGAAACTCCGCGCGGCCGAAGCCAATCTCGTCCGACTCGACGAGATGCTCTCGGACATGGAGCAGCGCGCCGCCACCCTGAAGCGCCAGGCCCGCGCCGCCGAACGCTATCGCAAGCTTTCAGACGAAATCCGCGTCGCCGAAGCGCGGCTCGTCTTCGCGCGCTGGCGTGAGGCCGCCGAGGCCGCCGACGCCGCCCGCGCCGAAGCCGCCGAAGCGGAAGCGGCTGTGAAGACCGCTTCCGCCGCCCAGACCCAGGCGGCCGAAGCCCAGCGCGCCGCCGCCGAAACCCTCGCCACCCGCCGCGCCGCCGCGACTGCATCGCGCGAGGCGGCGCTGGATGCCGGCCACGCCCTCGCCCGGCTGCGCGCCGAAGCCGACACTGCCCGCCGCCGCCTGACCGAATTGACCCAGCGCGGCGTGACCCTCGCCGCCGACCGCGCCCGCGAAGCCGCGCTGCGCGACGACGCAGAAGCGGCGCTGGCGCGGCTGAAGGAGGAGATCGCGGCGCTCGACGCCCGCCTTGCCGATGCGGGCGAGTTGCAGGCCGGCATCGCCGACCGGCTCGCCGCGCATGAGGCCGCCGCTACCGAGGCGGAACAGGCGCTCAGTGCCGCCCGCGCAGCCGAAGCCGCCGAGCAGGCCGAACAGCGCCTCGCCGAAGCCCGCCGCGCCGCCGCCGCCGAACGGCTCGCCCGCGCCGAGGCGGAAAGCGCCCGCCTCGCCGAGCAACTTGCCGGGCTGGACGACGGCGCCGACTGGATCGCCCGGCGCGCCGCCGCCCGCGACGCCAAGGCCGCAGCGGAAACGAAGCTGCACGAGTCGGGTGCGGCGATCCTCTCCGCCGAGGAACGCCGCGCCCTCGCCGCCGCGGCTCGCGACACCGCCGAGGCCAATGCCGCCAGCGCCCGCGCCGCTCTGGCCGCGCTCGAATCCGAAGCGCGCGCGCTGCGCAAGGCGCTGGAAGGCGCGCGCGGCGACCGCGCCATCGACCGCATCCGCGCCGAACCCGGTTTCGAACGCGCCCTCGCCGCCGCTCTGGGCGACGATCTCGACGCCGCGCTCACCAGCGACGGCCCGCGCCGCTGGGCCGGTGCCTCGCCGCAAGCGGGCGACCCCGCGCTCCCCGCCGGCTGCACGCCGCTCGCCGCCCATGTCGATGCGCCGCCCGCGCTCGCCCGCCGCCTCGCCCAGATCGGTGTCGCGGACAGCGACAACGGCGCCCCGCTCGCGGTCGGCCAGCGGCTCGTCACCCGCGACGGCAATCTGCGCCGCTGGGACGGCTATGTCGCCACCGGCGGTGGCGCGGCGGCGGCCGAACGCCTGATCCGCGTCAATCGCCTCGCTGAAATCGAGAAGGCGCTGCCGACGGCCACCGCCGCCGTCGAAGAAGCGCAGAGCCAGATCGAGATCGCCGCCGCCACGGTGCAGGACGCACGCGAGGCTGGCGACGCCGCCCGCCGCGCCGAAACCGAAGCCAGCGCCGCGATCCGCGACGCCGCCCGCGCCGAAGACAGCGCCAACGCCGAGCTCGAACGGCTCGACATTCGCCGCTCCGGCCTCGACGAGCGCGCCGAACATGCCGCCCGCGAGCGTGAGGAAGCCGCTGCCCGCCACGACGAGGCTTTGGCCGCGCTCGCTGCTCTACCCGATCCAGCCGCTACCCGCGCCGCTCTCGCCGACGCCTCGGCGCAGGTGGAGGAGCGCCAGCGCGCCCTCGCCGAGATCCGCGCCGAAGCCGCCACCCACGCCCGCGCCCTCGCCGACGACAGCCGCCGCCGCGGCGCCGCGGCGAACGAATTGCAGGACTGGACTGGCCGCTCCGCCCGCGCCGTCGAGCGCGACGAGGAACTGGCCCGCCGCATCGCCGAGGCGGAGGAGGAAGCCGCGTCGCTCGAGGGCGCACCGGAGCGCCTTGCCGCCGACGTTGCCACCGCCGAAGCCGGCATCGGCGCCTCGCAACAATCCGCCCGCGATACGGCGGAGGCCGAGCGCGCCGCCGAAGCGATCGTGCGCGAAGCCGATGCGGCGATGGGCGGCCTGCAGGAAGCGCTCGCCACCGCCCGCGAGGCTCGCGCCGGCGCCCAGGCCCGCGCCGAGAATCAGGATGCGCGACGCATCGAGATGGCCCGCATCTCCGGCGAGAAGTTCGAATGTCCGCCGCCCCTGCTGCCGCAGCGCATCGGCTTCGAGGAGGACGGCACCGGCCTCGGCCAGGAGGAATCCTCCCGCCTCGAGCGCCTCACGCTCGACCGCGAGCGGCTCGGCCCCGTCAACCTGATCGCCGAACGCGAACTGGCCGAGCTGGAGGAAGGCCGCGAAACCAGCGTCAACGAGCGCGAGGAACTGGGCACCGCGATCAACCGCCTACGCGGCTCGATCGGGAGCCTCAATCGCGAAGGCCGCGCCCGCCTGCTGGAGGCCTTCGAGCAGGTCGACCGCCACTTCCGCAGCCTCTTCACCACCCTGTTCGAGGGCGGTCAGGCCCATCTCGCTCTGGTCGAAAGCGACGACCCGCTCGAAGCCGGCCTGGAAATCATGGCCCAGCCCCCCGGCAAGCGCCTCCAGTCGCTCACCCTTCTGTCCGGCGGCGAACAGGCGCTGACGGCGGTCGCCCTGATCTTCGCCCTCTTCCTGACCAACCCCGCCCCGATCTGCGTCCTCGACGAAGTCGACGCCCCGCTGGATGACGCGAATATCGAACGCTTCTGCGGCCTCCTCGACCGGATGACGCAGGAGACCGACACGCGCTACCTGATCGTCACCCACAATGCCGTGACGATGAGCCGCATGCACCGCCTGTTCGGCGTCACCATGGTGGAAAAGGGCATCAGCCGCCTGGTCAGCGTCGATCTCGGCAGCGCGGAGCAATTGCTGGCGGCGGAGTGACCCGGCACCGCGGAGCGACTATCTAGGCCCTATGGCCACCGCCCGCTTCATCCCGCCCCATCCGCCGCGCGGCGCTGGCCCGGTCCCGACCTGGCGTGGGCTGTTCGGGGAACGGGCGCGCAACTCGGTGTTCGGCTGGTCGGAGCAGGCCTTCCGCGTGCCGCACATGAAGCGCAACGTGATCGGCTGGATCGTCCACATCCCGCTGCAGCCCGATGCCGTCCAGCAGGTGCTGCAGACGAACGCCGCGAACTACGCCAAGCCGGACATCGTCAAGAAATTGCTCGATCCGGTGATCGGCCGCGGCCTGCTCACCTCCGACGGGCAGCTCTGGCGGGACCAGCGCAAGATCGTCGCCGCCAGCTTCGCCCCGGCTGCGGTCGATGCGCTCGTTCCCGTCTTCGCCCGCGTTGCGCAGAACGAGGCGGCGCGCTGGCAATCCGGCGAGACGCACGATCTTGCCGCGATCGCCACGCACACCACCATGTCGATCATCTCCGACAGCCTGTTCGGTGGCGATCCGCGCCTCACCACGCCGGCGGCGATGGCGCATATCGAGGCGGCGTTGACCGCCGCGAGCGAGGCGCGGCTCACCGCCATGCTCGGCCTGCCGCCCATCCCCTACAGCCGCGCGATCCGCCGGGGGCAGCGCGGCCAGAAATACCTCCGCCAGACCCTCGCCGACGTGGTGCGCGGGCGCTTGCCCGACGGCGGCGGTGACGACTTTCTCGGCATCCTGATCCGCGCCCTGCGCGACCAGTTCGATTCCGCCGAAGCGCTCGCGCTCGCGGTCGATAATACTGCGACCTTCTATCTCGCCGGCCACGAGACCACCGCCAACGCGATCACCTGGACGCTCTTCCTGCTCGCCGCGCAGCCGCACTGGCAGGAAAAGGTGGCGCAAGAAGCGCAGGCGGCGCTCTCCACGGCCGATCCGGTGGACCAGCTCCCCACTCTCCGCCGCGTGCTGGAAGAATCGATGCGCCTGTATCCCCCGGTGCCGCGCTTCGACCGCCAGACGCTCGCGACCGATCAGCTCGGCGACTATCAGACCGATCCCGGCGACATCGTCTCGATCTGGCCCTGGCTGCTCCACCGCCACCAGGATCTGTGGGACGATCCCGACGTCTTCGATCCCGACCGCTGGCTGCCCGAGCGCCGCGCCGCCTATCACCGCTTTCAATATGTCCCGTTCGGCGCCGGCCCGCGAATCTGCGTCGGCATGCGCTTCGCCATGAAGGAGGCGCTGAGCGTGCTCGCGCACTGGCTGGCGGAATGGCGCTTCTCACCGGCGAGCGACCGCATCGTCCGCCCGGTCGGCACCGTCACCTTGCGGCCCGAAGGAGGCCTCCCGCTGAAAGTCGAACGGCGCTAACGAAGCGGCATGACCGAAGCCGAAGCCGCCGCCGAACTGGAACGCCTCGCGATCGAGATCGCCCGGCACAGCGCGCTCTATCACACCGACGACGCGCCGGAGATTTCCGACGCGGATTATGACGCGCTCGTCCGCCGCAACGATGAGCTGGAGCGGCAATTCCCGCACCTGATCCGCGCCGATTCCCCGTCGAAACAGGTCGGCGCGGCCCCGGCGGCGCATCTGTCCAAGGTCGCGCACAAATTGCCGATGCTCAGCCTCGACAACGCCTTCGCGGACGAGGATGTCGCCGATTTCGTCGATCGCGTCCGCCGCTATCTGAAGCTGCCCGCCGATACCGAAGTCGCGCTCACCGCCGAGCCGAAGATTGACGGCCTGTCCTGCTCGCTCCGCTATGAGAATGGTGCGCTCGCCCTCGCTGCGACCCGTGGCGACGGCACGACCGGCGAAGTCGTCACCGCCAACGCCGCCACCATCGCCGACATCCCGCAAAAGCTGCGCGGCGAGGCACCGGACGTGTTCGAGGTGCGCGGCGAAATCTACATGTCCAAGGCCGATTTCGCGGAGCTCAACGCCCGCATGCTCGCCGAAGCCGAGGACCCGGAGAAAGCCCGCCAGTTCGCCAATCCGCGCAACGCCGCCGCCGGCTCGCTGCGCCAGAAGGACGCCGCCGTCACCGCATCGCGGCCTTTGCGCTTCTACGCCCATGGCTGGGGCGAAGCTTCGTCGCTGCCCGCCGAGACGCAATATGACGTCATGCAGGCAATCGCCGGCTGGGGCATCCCGATCGCCGATGATCTGATCCGCGCCACCGCATTGGACGCGATCCTGTCCCATTATCGCGCCATCGAAGCGAAGCGCGCCGATCTGCCCTTCGACATCGACGGTGTGGTCTACAAGGTGGACCGGCTCGATTGGCAGAAGCGCCTCGGCCATGTCGGCAAGGCGCCGCGCTGGGCCATCGCCCACAAATTCCCCGCCGAGCGCGCCGAAACCATCCTGACGGCCATCGACATCCAGGTCGGCCGCACCGGCAAGCTCACGCCCGTCGCGCGGCTGGAACCCGTCACTGTCGGCGGCGTGGTCGTCACCAACGCCACCCTGCACAATGCCGACGAAATCGCCCGCCTGGACGCCCGCGTCGGCGACCGCGTCCGCCTGCAGCGCGCCGGCGACGTCATTCCGCAGATCGTCGAAGTCACGACGCCGCCCGCCGAGCACGCCAGGCTCGCGCCCTTCGTCTATCCCGCCACCTGCCCGCAATGCGGCTCAGAAGCGGTCGCCGAGGAAGGCGAGGTCGATATCCGCTGCGCCGGCGGCCTGATCTGCCCGGCCCAGCGCTTCGAGCGCCTGCGCCACTTCGTCAGCCGCGGCGCGCTCGATATCGAGGGGCTGGGTGAGAAGAGCATCCAGGAATTCCTCGATCTTGAGTGGATCAAGGAGCCGGCCGACATCTTCCGCCTGAAGGAGCATCGCGACGAACTGGTCGGCCGGCCGGGCTGGAAGGAAATCTCCGTCGACAAGCTCATCGAAGCGATCGAGGCAAAGCGCACACCGGATGCACCGCGCCTGCTGTTCGGCCTCGGCATCCGTCACATCGGCATCGTCACCGCGCGCGATCTGCTGAAGCGCTATACGACTCTTCCCGCGCTTCAGGCGCTGGCCGACGAACTGATCGCGCTGCGCGACGCCACCCAGCCGGTCCTGGGCGAGGAGGCGGGCAAATTCCGCAACCGCCTGAACAAGGCCATTGCCGAACATATCGGCGTCGATCAGGTCGGCGCCGCCGTAGGACATGCGCTGGCCGATTTCTTTCACGAGCCGCACAACCGGACCGTCTGGGAGGACCTCCTCGCCGAAGTCTCCCCGCCCGATTACGTGGTCGAAACCCTGCAATCCCCGGTCACCGGCAAGACCATCGTCTTCACCGGCAGCCTCGAAGCCATTTCCCGCGACGAGGCCAAGGCCCAGGCCGAGGCTTTGGGCGCCAAGGCCGCCGGCTCGGTCTCGGCGAAGACGGACCTCGTCGTCGCCGGCCCCGGCGCCGGCTCCAAACTGAAGAAAGCCGCCGAACTCGGCATTGAAGTGATCGACGAAGCCGCCTGGCTCGAGATCGTAGAGGCGGCCAGGCAGTGATTTCCCCGCGCATTTTTGGTAGGCTTACCAGCCGCTCAGGAGGCCCAAGATGAAGTTCGCCATCCTCATTGCCGTCCTTGCTGTTCAGACCGGATCCGCGCCCGCGCCAGCCGCGCCGGAGGAACGCGAAGCGCCGCGCCGCGGCATGACCTTGCCGTCAGGGCCGCTTGAGGAGCGGTACGCCATGCCCAACGCCCTCAAATCGGCTCCCGGCTGCCGGTCGATCGTCCAGCAGGTTCAGGAAGACGCGCGACGCAATCGCAGCGAAGATCATCGCACCCTCGACCAGGAGCCGCCGGCAAGCCTGCTGTTCGCGGTGGACCGCCACGTCGATGGCTGCCGCGAAGTCACTTTCCTGCGCGGCAACTCCGCTCCTGCCACGCCATCGTCCGGCCAGCAGCTGCGCTGATGCAGCTCAACCGGCGGCAGTTCGTCCTCGCCGCCGTCGCGGCGGGCCTGTGCGGCGGCGCGAGCCATGCCGCAGCTGCCGGCGGCAATCCTTTGCCCTCCTATCCGGCCGGCATGACCGAAGATCAGGTCGATGCGCTGTTCGAGCGTGCGCTCGCCGAGCTTCAGGCCAAGACCGAGGCGAATGTCGCCCGCTGGGGCATTGGCGACTGGGATGTCGATCTGGAACGTGGCGTCATCGGTTTCGCCACCCGCGACGGCGGCCGAGTACAGGCGGATGTGCAGGTGATCGGCACCTATGTCGCGGCGCGGGAAAGCTGGATGTGGGGTTGGGACCACCCTTCCGTGCCCGCACCGATTGCGGCCCATGCCCGCCTGGTCAGGGACTTCGGCCAGCGGCAGGGGTTGCTGACGATGCAGCGGCGGGTTGTGGAGGGGTTGGGCGCGGACATGGCCTGGGGCTTCACCGCGCTCGCGGCGCATCTCGCCGGGGCGGCGGGCGCTTATCGCGGCCCGACCGG
This sequence comes from Sphingomonadales bacterium UBA2369, assembly GCA_002344055.1. Lineage (GTDB taxonomy): Bacteria > Pseudomonadota > Alphaproteobacteria > Sphingomonadales > Sphingomonadaceae > Allosphingosinicella. The sequence goes on along the minus strand of DDTH01000006.1, from coordinate 507,272 downwards.
CGGCACCTTCGTTTTCATGACTCACGGAACTCTGCGCCCGGTCTGATCGGGCCAAGCGAGCCTGCCCTACCAGGTTCCGGTGCCGCTCGGCGCCTTCACGCCTGTCCGCAGCGGTCGGGCGATTCCCACGCGCGGCGCCCGCAGCACCAAAGTCGGCCAGTCCCCTCGTGTCTCACGAAAATAGGGCCGCAGCCCTTCGCGCGCATAGGCGCGTGAGACGCGCTCCGCCTGGCTCCGCAGCAGCCCCGCCAGCACCAGCCGTCCGCCCGGCAGCAAGGCAGGGGCCAGACTCGGCGCCAGGGCGATCAGCGGCCCGGCGAGGATATTGGCGATGATCAGATCATAGGGTCCGCGCTGCCGCAGCTTGGGATGGTCCAGCCCGCCGGCCACCGCGAGATCCACCTGCCCCGGCGCACCGCCGGTCGCGAACCCGTTGATCGCCGCATTTTCGGCGGTCACGTCGATCGAGACGGGGTCGATATCCGATGCCGTCGCCCGCGCCTGCGGCCACAGTTTCAGCGCCGCGAAGGCGAGCAGGCCGGTGCCGGTCCCCACGTCGACCAGATTGCGCGCGACGAAGCCCTGCCGCTTCAGTGCATCGAGCGCTTCCAGGCAACCGGTGGTCGTTTCATGCTGCCCCGTTCCGAACGCCCGCCCCGCGTCGATTTCCAGCGCGGTCGCGCCACCGGGCGCCTCGCCGCGATGTGCGGGCGTGTGGACGAAGAAGCGCCCGGCCTGGATCGGCCGCAGGCCCGCCTGGCTCAACGTCACCCAATCCTGTTCGGGCAGGCGCTGCGGCGCAGGCTTCATCCCCGCCGCGCTCGGCACCAGCGCGAGGAGCGTGCGCAGATCGCCCGCATTCGGCTTCGTCTCGAAATAGGCGTCGAGCCGCCAGCTGCCGTCTGCTTCCTCGCTGGTTACCAGCACCGGTGGCGCGTCCAGCACGGCGAACGTCTCGCTCTCGTCGCCCAGCCTCTCCGCTTCATCCCTCGTGCAGGGCAGAGTGACGGTCCAGCTCACCTTCCACGCTCTTGCGCGAGCCGGCCGTCCAGCCTTTCCCGGCCCGCCTCGGCATAGGCGCGGCAGGCATTGCGGTCGCGCAACGGCGCCTCGCCCGCCATCCGCGCGAACAGATTGCTCGCGCCCGGATGCGGGGTGATCAACAGGTCGCAGCGCAGCGCCGCGACCTTGGCGAAGCTGGTCCGGAACGGCGCGACCCGCGCGGGATGCTCGGCGAAACGATAGCTGTCCGGGCCGACCGCGCTGATGCTGTCGGCATAGACGATCGTGTGGCAATTGGCCTGCGCGCAGGTCCGCCACGACCAGCTCGTGCCGCCTGGCGTATGTCCCGGCGTCGCATGCGCGGTCAGCACGACGCTGCCGATGCGGATCGTCCCGCCGTCGCGGATCAACTGGTCGACCGCCGCGCCCTCGAAATCGGGGATCGTGCCGGCCTGCGGGTCGGCCGGGTCGGTCCGGCCGCTCTCCAGCACCGCGCGCGCCTCGGCCCGCGCCACCAGCCGCGCGCCGGTCAGCCGCTTCAGCTCGGCAATGCCGCCCACATGATCGACATGTTCGTGGCTGACCAGCAGGTAGCGCACGTCGCGCACCCGATAGCCCAGGCGGCTTATGTTGGCGGCGATGTGCGGCGCCGCCTCTGCTGTCGCGCCGTCGATCAGCACATGGCCGCGCGGCGTCGGGATCAGGATCGCGCTGATCCCGCAGGTGCCGACATAGAAGGCATTGGGCGCGATCCGCGCGGGCGGAGCCGGATCGCTCCAGCCGCTGCGGCCCCGGCAGGCCTCGGCCAGCTGGGCGCCCGTGACGGGGCCGGCCGCGGGCTGCGCGGCAAAAGCGAGGGCAAGAACACTAGCGAACATAGGAAGCCCCATTCACGTCGATCACCGCGCCGGTCGCGCTCGCCGGCGCTTGCGTTGCCAGCCAGCGCACCGTCTCGGCCACCTCGGCCGTGTCCGCCACGCGCCCGAGCGGAATGTCGGCGAGCAATTTGTCGCCGCCGCGGCTGGCGAGATAATCCTCCGCCATGCCGGTCATGGTGAAGCCGGGGCAGACGGCGAAGGCCAGGATATTCTCGGCCGCATAGCCGCGCGCGATGCTCTTTGTCATGCCGATCATCCCGGCCTTGGACGCGGCATAATGCCAGTGCTGCGGGCTGTCCCCGCGATAGGCGGCGCGGCTGGCGACATTGACGATCCGCCCGCCTTTGCGCTCGCGAAAATGCAGGACGGCGAGCCGACACAAAGCGGCGGATGCGGTGAGATTCACCTGCATCGTCCGCTCCCACCCGGCCAGCCAGCCTTCGTCGCCCTGCTCGATCGGCGCCGCCTCGAAAATCCCGGCATTGTTGATCAGGACATCGACGCGCCCGCCGAGCGCACCCATCGCTTCCCACCAGAAAGCGGTCACCTGTTCCGGGTCGCCAAAATCCGCCGCCAGCATATTCTCGCCGCCGCCGGTCGAATGACCGACGACATTGTGTCCGGCCAGCGCGGTGCGGATCGCCGCGCCTATCCCCCGGCTGCTGCCGGTGACGACGATGTTGAGTGGGGAAGTCATGGCGGCGCGGTAGCGGCTTCGCGGCCCGCCGTCACCCGCCCCCGGGGCTCCTCGTCACGACTGTTCGGCTATGCCGCTCGAATGCTCGGCGATCAGACGCCGAAGGGTGCGAGCCGCCTCGGCACCCCACACGATCGCATAATATTGGCCATCGTCGTCGCGACCCCAGATCATCGTGCCTGGCACGTCGTCGAGCTTTTCCCGAAATGCCTCGGTTTCGGCGACCTCGAACGGCACGAGAATTTTGACCTGCCGAAAATAGAACCAGAAAATCACCGCGATGACTGCAACGGCCGCTCCAATTGCGATGACGATCCACATTCGCCGCTTACGCCGCCGTACTGCCGCGCGGCCGCTCGTTCAGGCGGACGGCCAGGTTCGCCAGGCTGCTGAATTGCGCGATGCAGGTGGCGAGCAGGTCGCGGTCCCGGGTGGCGTCCAGCGAGCCGGTTTCGAACATGTTGCCGGAATCGAGCAGGATCAGCAGTTCGCCGCCCTGAAAGAGCGCGCGGATCTTCTGCCCCTGAAAGGCCTGCTCGACCGCGATCAGCCGCTCCACATATTCCGGATGGACCAGATAATGGGCCTCGACCGGATCGGTCGTCCACACCCAGAAATCCTCGGCGAAGCGCGGATCGACCATCTTCACCCGGTCCAGCTTCACGCCGCCCGGCGAGATCGAATCGCGCAGGCCGAAGAAGGTGATCCGCGTTCCCGATCGCTCGACCAGGGTCGTGCCGTGGAAGCGCCGCTGGAAGGCGATGGTCATGATCGAACCGCGAAAGACGGTCACCAGCCGCCTGTTCTTCCCCGATCCCTGCCATTGCTCCAGATGGGCTTCGTAGACCGCGAACGGGATCTCGCCGATATGGCCCCACCAGCGGTCCTCGAACGCCTCGCGGTCGTAGCTCGGCAGCAAATCGAACGTCTTGGCGCGCTCATATTCGTGGCCGGGCAGGCAATCATGGGCGTAGTTCAGCTCGAGCGCGGCCGCGATCTTGCCATTCATCCTTTCCTTGATCGCGCGCATGATCGGCGCCTTCGCGGCATGCGCCCAACCGGCGCCCAGGCCGAAAATGCCCGCCCCGGTGAAGACGGTGAGTTCGGCGCTGCTTGTAAGGGTGGCCACCAGTAATGCCGCCACGATCGCCAGCGCGACGCTCAGCGTCATCCGGAACCGCGCCTTGCGCTTCGCTTCCGCCCGCGCATCGTTCTGCGTCGCGAGCCACTGGCCGAGTTCTCCGGCCAGCAAGGCGTCCGCGTCGAGCTGTTGGATCATCTTTGCACCCGCCCCCATCGGTGATAGCCGTGAGCCTAACCGCAATCGGGGAAGAGGGGGAGTCGGCGCGATGGAATGGGTGTTGATCGGCATATTGGTGCTGTTCGCGATCGTCGTGCTGATGGTGATCGTCATCTACAACCGGCTGGTGGCGCTCCGGCAGAATTGCCGCCAGGGCAGCGCCGACATCGCCGCGCAATTGCGCCAGCGGCACGATCTGATCCCCAATCTCGTCGCCACCGTGAAGGGCTATGCCGCGCACGAGCAGGCGACCTTCGATGCGGTGATCGAGGCGCGCAACCGGGCCGAAGCGCCTGGCGCCGGTGCCGGGGCCGAAGCCGCTCTGTCGGGCGCGATGGGCCGCCTGTTCGCGCTTGCCGAGGCCTATCCGGAGCTGAAGGCCAGCGCCAATTTCCAGCAATTGCAGGGCGAACTGGCCGACACCGAAGACAAGCTCGCCGCCGCGCGCCGCGCCTTCAACTCGGTCAGCGCGGACTATAATTCGGCCCGTGAAAGCTTCCCGGCGGTGATCTTCGCGGGCGCCTTCGGCTTTCAACCCTGCGAATATCATGAGATCGCGGCGTCCGAGCGCGGCACCGTGGATGTCGCGCCGAAGGTGGGTTTTTAGGGTGAGGGCCTCCCCTCCCTGAAAGGGAGGGGCTGGGGTGGGTCAGAGCGAGCGAAGCTCGCTGCGAAACTCACGACGATCGGTGACTCACAGCGCTCTTGCGAGCGCTACACCCACCCCCCAGCCCCTCCCCTTCAGGGAGGGGGGTCAGAGCGATTACGCCGCGAAGCTCTGCACGAAGCGGTTGGCGGTCGCCTTGAACCGCGCCAGCTGCTCGTCCACCTCGCCGAAATTCTTCTCGACCTCGTCAATCTCGCTGGCGACCGTCTCGGTATCGGCGCGGATCGCGGCGATCGTGCTCGACATGGAATCGGCGGCGAGCGCCGTCTCGTCCACGGCGGCGGTGATCATCGTCACCGTCTGCGCCTGCATTTCCATCGCGGTGCGGATGCGGTCGGCGCTGGTCTGCACCTCCTCGACCGTGTGGCGGATGGAATCGTTCGCCTCGACCGTCTGCTTGGTGGCGGACTGGATCGCGTTGATCTTGGCGGCGATGTCGTCGGTCGCCCGCGCGGTCTGGCTGGCCAGGCTCTTCACTTCCTGCGCCACCACCGCGAAGCCGCGGCCGGCATCGCCCGCGCGCGCCGCCTCGATCGTCGCGTTGAGCGCCAGCAAATTGGTCTGCCCGGCAATGTCGCGAATGAGGCCCAGGATGGATTCGATCGCCTCGACCTGCGTGGACAGCGCCTGGCTGACGGCGACCGCATCCTGCGCCTGCGCGCCCGCGCGGCTGGCGACGCCCGCGGCGACTTCCACTTCGCTGCGCGCTTCCTCGATCGCCATGATCAGGCCGGCGGCGGTCTGTGCCGCCTCGCGCATCGCCACCGCTGATTGCTCGGCCGCCGCCGCGACTTCGCTGGTCTTGCCCAGCATGCCGCGCGCGGCGGCCGACGCATCGGTCGCCTGACCGCGCAGCGTTTTGCTGCCAGCGGCGGTGCGATCGATGACCCCGACGATTTCCTGGGTGAATTCCGCGCCCTGGGCGGAGCGCAAAGTGCGCGCCTCGCGGCGGCGCAAACTCTCATAATGGGCGGCATAGACGTCGATTTCGACCATCGAGCCGAGATGCATCCAGCGCGTGAGGTCGGCGAGCTTCGCCGGATCGCCGGGCAGCGTGACTTCCAGCAGCCGCTGCGTTTCCTCGGTCGCGGCGGCGATGCCGGCGAACAGGCTCGACGGCGACATGCCGGCGGCGGCCGCCGCGGCGACGAAGCCGCCGACCGTATCGGCCCAGCCATTGCCGGAAATCCGCACCATCCGTTCTTCGAGATAGGGGATCAGCCGCTCGACCAGAGCATCCATCTTCGACGGGCTGATCGGCCGGTCGAGTTCGGGCGCGCGGGCATAGCGCTCCCAATAAGAGCGCGCGATGCGGGCCGCGTCCGGCTGCACGATCGCCCAGACTTCCGCCAGCCGCGCCGGCAATTCGCCCGAAGGATCGAACATCGCCAGCCGTTCGCTCACCCGCACTTCGCCGTCCATCGTCACTGCATCGCATCCGTCGCTGAAACTGATGCGCCGGTCTAAGGCCGTGGTGGTTAAGATCGTCTTAGCCAAAACGCATTTGTCGAGGGCGCTCGCGGCCTTGTTCGCCTCCGTTCATCGTCCTAGAAGCGGCCCCGAACGAGGGGAGGGCGTCTGCCCATGAAAGCATCATCCGCCCGGCCGCTGTCGCCGCACCTCAGCATCTGGCGCTGGGGACCGCATATGCTGGTGTCGATCCTGCACCGGATCACCGGCGCGGGTCTCAGCATCGTCGGCGGCCTGCTTCTGCTCTGGTGGCTCTGGGCGCTGGCCGACGGACGCGATTCCTATGACTATTTCACCGGCTGGATGATGCACTGGACCGGCCTCATCCTGCTGGTCGGCCTCACCTGGGCCTTCCTGCAGCATCTCGCTTCCGGCCTGCGCCACCTCGTCATGGATACGGGCGCGGGCTTCGAGCTGAAGACCAACAAATTCTGGTCGGTCGTGGTGTCCTTGCTGCCGCTGGTGCTGACCGGCGCTTTGTGGGCGTACATATTGTTCGTTCGCGGCTACTTCGCCTGATCGGGGGACATAAAGCATGAAGATGGAAACCCCCCTCAAGCAGGTGCGCGGTCTCGGCTCCGCGCATCATGGCGGCGGCGACTGGTGGGCGATGCGGCTCAACTCGGTCGCCTTGCTGCTGCTGTCGGTCTGGCTGGTCGTGTCGCTGCTGCGCCTGCCGACGGTCAATTACGACACCGTTTCCGAATGGCTGCGCGATCCGTTCGCGGCGGTGCCGTTGCTGCTGCTGATCGCCGTCACCTTCTGGCACATCAAGCATGGCCTGAAGGAGATTATCGACGATTATGCCCACACCGAAAGCGGCAAGATCCTCTGGGGCACGTTGCTGACCCTGTTCGTCTATGCGGGAGGCGCGTTCGCGATGTTCTGCGTGCTGAAAGTCGCGCTGCGCGGAGGACTCGCCTGATGGCCGATCTCGACAAGGCGGCGCACGCTTACACCCGCATCGATCATAGCTATGACGTTGTCGTCGTCGGCGCCGGCGGCTCGGGCCTGCGCGCAACGATGGGCGCGGCCGAAAAGGGGCTGAAGACCGCCTGCATCACCAAGGTCTTCCCCACCCGCAGCCATACTGTCGCGGCGCAGGGCGGCATCGCCGCCTCGCTCGGCAATATGGGTCCGGACCATTGGACCTGGCACATGTACGACACCGTGAAGGGCTCCGACTGGCTCGGTGACCAGGACGCGATCGAATATATGGTCCGCGAGGCTCCGGCCGCGGTCTACGAACTCGAACATGCCGGCGTGCCGTTCAGCCGCACCGCCGAGGGCAAGATCTACCAGCGCCCGTTCGGCGGCCACATGCAGAATATGGGCGCCGGTCCGCCCGTGCAGCGCACCTGCGCCGCCGCCGACCGCACCGGCCATGCCATGCTGCACGCGCTCTATCAGCAGAGCCTGCGCTACGACGCCGACTTCTTCGTTGAATATTTCGCGCTCGACCTGATCATGGATGCCGAGGGCAAGTGCGTCGGGGTCGTCGCGCTTTGTATGGAAGACGGCACCATCCACCGCTTCCGCAGCCATGCCGTGGTGCTCGCCACCGGCGGCTATGGCCGCGCCTATTTCTCCGCCACCTCGGCCCACACCTGCACTGGTGACGGCAACGCCATGGTGCTCCGCGCCGGCCTGCCGCTGCAGGATCTCGAATTCGTCCAGTTCCACCCGACCGGCATTTACGGCGCCGGCGTCCTCATCACCGAGGGCGCGCGCGGCGAGGGCGGCTATCTGACCAATTCCGAAGGCGAGCGCTTCATGGAGCGCTATGCCCCGTCGGCGAAGGATCTGGCCTCACGCGACGTCGTCTCCCGCTCGATGGCGATGGAGATTCGCGAAGGCCGCGGCGTCGGGCCGGAGAAGGACCATATCTTCCTCCATCTCGATCACATTCCCGAAAATGTGCTGGCCGAGCGCCTTCCCGGCATCACCGAGACCGGCAAGGTCTTCGCCAATGTCGATCTGACTCGCCAGCCGCTGCCGGTCGTGCCGACCGTCCATTACAATATGGGCGGCATCCCGACCAATTATTGGGGCGAGGTCGTAACGCTGAAGGACGGCAATCCCGACACGGTCGTCCCCGGCCTGTTCGCGGTCGGCGAGGCGGCCTGCGTCTCGGTCCACGGCGCCAACCGCCTCGGCTCCAACAGCCTGATCGACCTGGTCGTGTTCGGCCGCGCCGCCGGTATCCGCCTCGGCGAAATCCTGAAGCCCGGCACGCCCGCGCCGCCGCTTCCCAAGGATGGCGACGAACTGGCGCTCACCCGGCTCGATCATTTCCGCAACGCCGCTGGCGGCAGCCCGACCGCGCAGATTCGCAACGACATGCAGCGCACGATGCAGGCGGATTGCGCCGTGTTCCGCACCGAAAAGTCGCTCGACGAGGGCAAGGCGAAGATCGACGAGGTCTATAAGAGCCTCGCCGACGTCCATGTCACCGATCGCTCGCTGATCTGGAACACCGATCTGGTCGAGACGCTCGAGCTGGACAATCTGCTCGCCCAGGCGGTGACCACGATGCACAGCGCCGCCAACCGCAAGGAATCGCGCGGCGCCCACATGCACGAGGATTATCCAGAGCGGAACGATCCCGAGTGGATGAAGCACAGCATCGTCACCTTCGACGGCTGGGGCGGCAAGGGCGGCGGCGTGAAGATCGACTACCGCCCGGTCCACGAATATACGCTCACCGACGACGCCGAGTATATAAAGCCGAAGGCGCGGGTTTACTGATGGCGTTGCCGGCGGTCGTCGGCCTGATCGGCAAGATCGCCGCCATCCCAGGCGTCCAGCAGGGCGCCACCCGCATCGCCAGCGACGTTTACGGGCGCCTGATGAAACGCAAGGAGCCGGCCGCCGAACCGGCTCCGCTTGCGCTTGCACCGGAAGACAAAAGCCACGCCGCCATCATCGCCCGGCTGGACGACATGGCCACCCGCGACGAACTGATCGCCTCATTCGCCACGTTGCAGGCCGAACTCGACCGCCGCCACCAGCGCACCGGCTTGCTGCTCACGATCCTCGTCGTCCTGCAGGCCGTCGTCATCGGCGCGCTTCTCCTGCGCTGACGTTTCGAATGGCTGTGCAACCTGAAAGCCCCGACGCCCTCTTCGAACTCGCGCGCCGGCGCCTGTTTGCGCTTGATGGTCCGCGCGACATTCGCGGCGCGCACGAGGCGCTGCGCAAGGCGGCGGGGAAGGGCCATATCGACGCCGCCCGCACGCGCGCCCATCTGATCGCCAACGGCACCGGCGTCCGCGCCGACCCCGACGAAGCCAAGCGCATCCTGACCAAGCTCGCGCCGCGCGATCCCTATGCCGCCGCCCAGCTCGAATTCCTCACCCGCTTCCCCGCGAAGCGTGAGCCGCTGCGCGAAGCGATCAGCGAGTCGCCCGAAATCACCCTGCTCGGCCGCCTGCTCGACGCGGACGAATGCCGTTATCTGATGACCCTCGCCGAGCCGGATTTGCGGCCGAGTTTCGTCATCGATCCCGCCACCGGCGGCCGCATGCCGCATCCGGTGCGCACCTCCTTCGGCATGAGCTATGGCCCCACGCAGGAAGATCTGGTCGTCAACCGCCTGAACCGCCGCATCGCCGCCGCGACCAATACGCGGGCGGAAGCCGGCGAGCCGCTCCACATATTGCGCTACGAACCCGGTCAGGAATATCGCCCGCACCTCGATGCGATCCCCGGCGTCGCCAATCAGCGCACCTTGACCGTGATCGTCTATCTCAATGACGGCTATCGCGGCGGCGAGACCGACTTCCCCGATCTCGGCATCTCGGTGGGAGGCGCGGCGGGCGATGCCCTGATGTTCCGCAACGTCACCGCCGAAGGCCGCGCCGACACCCGCACCCGCCATTCCGGCCTGCCGGTGACAAAAGGCGTGAAGTGGATCGCCACCCGCTGGATCCGCCAGACGCGGCACGATCCATGGGCGGAACCGGCTTACTGAGCCGAGGCCCGATACCAGGACGCCGGTAGCGCAGCGACGGCGGTCCGGGAGATGACAAGCCGAGGCCCGGCCAGCCTGCGCCTGCAAGGCGACAGGACTGAGCCGAAGACGACCGAAGGTCACCTCACGCGATTCACTCGCGTGACGGCCTCCGCCTCGTTCGCGGCTCAGTCCTCGGTCTGATCGCCATCCTCACTCTGGAACGAAGCGGCATAGACTTCGTCCGCCGTCATCGCCTCGCCGGCATCGGCCTCCGCCGCGACCAGCTCCGCATCGTCGGACACGAAGCCCTGCTCCCCCTCGTCCCGCACGCCCTCGACCGGCTCGGCCGGCCGCGCCGGCGCATTGTCCGCGGGATCCAGGCTCGTCGCCTCCTCGGGGTCGCCCGAATCGTTCCAGATGATCGAACCCTCGATCAGCTCGTCGATGACCGACGGGATGACCGGCTTGCCCATCATGTCGTTGATATTCTGGTTCATCGGCGCCGCGGCGTCGCGGTGGGGATTGTCGGCCATCTCATGCTCCTGCTGCGAAAAGCGCATCTGCATCAGCTTAGGCGCGCTACGCCGCCCGATCGGCTCATAGTGATTTTCCTACAGCCCGTGTTCTTGATATGTTCCGCGAATCGTGACCCACATCCACCTCCTCTGCGACCGCTGCCGCGCCGAAGGCCAGTCCGGCGACGATCCCTTCGCCGCCTATGCGCATCTGCTCGATTTCACCCCCGTCCCCCGCCGCAAGAAGCGCGCCGATGGCTGGGATGCGGAATGCCAGCGCGCCTTCATCGCCGCCCTCGCCGCCACCGGCTCGGCGCGACAGGCCGCCCACGCCGTCGGCAAGGCGCAGTTCGGCGTCGAGAACCTGAAGAACGCCCCCGGCAATGGCAGCTTCATGGCCGCCTTCCACCGCGCTTTGGCCTTCCATGCCGAGAATCGCAGCCTGCGCCTCGCCGACGGCGTCCGGACCGCCAGCGCCTTGGCAGCGCACCGTCAGGCGAACGCGCCGAAGCCCGCCTGGTCCCACGCCGCGACGCGGCGCGATGCATTCCCGCCCACGGCGCCGGAGCAGACTCCGGAGGACGACATCGCGGAACGCAAGCGCATGCTTGAAACCCTCGTCCACAAATATCTGCTGAAGCTGGGCGGCGAGCGTCAGGCGCGCGAGGAGGGCCGGATCGCTGCGGCCGACTTTTATCTGCGCCAGCTCACCCATATCGAAATCCTGCTCGATATCGCCAGCGCGGACGGGATGAAGCTGTTCCGCGAGCTGCGGCGGGGCGGCCTCGAAGCGCTCTACATCGCGCAGACGCCCTTCTCGAAAGTGCTGGATCATGCGCGCCGCGCCCATTGGGAAGCCTGCGGCGATCCACCCCGCCCGGCCCCGCCGCCGCCCGATACGCTGCGCGAGCGTGAGGACGGCAGCGTCACCCAGCCGCTACTCCAGACGTGGGGCGGCCTCCCCGAGAGCCACGAGGAACAGCGCGCCCGCTATGAATCGACGTTCGAGCGGGACGCGCAGGCGCATGTCGAGTGGGAAGCTGAGGCCCGCCGCGATTTCGAGGTGAGACGCGCAGCGTCGCAGCCGCATGGGCGACTAGACGGGCAAAGCCGGCCGGCGGGTCGCGAAGCGAGCCCGTCCGAGTCGAAGACGACCGAAGGTCACCTCACGGGATTCACTCCCGTGACGGCCCCTCAGCCCATTCCGGCCCCGGAAGAAGAGCAGGAGCCTCGCGATGACCAAGGCTGAAACCCTCCGCCGCCTCGCCGCGCTGGCCGCCCCAACCCTCCCCGAAGACCCGCATCAGGAAGCCCGCACCGCCGCGCGCGCCTTGTGGGTCCGCCGCACGATGGCGGCGCTAAAGGCCGCCCAGCAGCGCGCCACGGACGCCTGGGACAAGATCATGGCCGATCTGCCGGACGACATCGACGATGACGAACTGGAAGCCCTCCCCGATCCGCCGGAGCAAGCGGAGGTGGATGCGCTGTGGGAGGTGGTTAACGCGGTGGTGGAGAAGGATCGGTGGCCGGCGCACCTCTATTTTAGCGGCGTCTGACCCACCCCTTCCCGTCACCCCGGACTTGATCCGGGGTCCACCTTCTTCACTGCTTGAAGCAATTGTCCCGATGCCAGGCGAGGAAATGCGGATGCGGCCGATCTGCCGCCCGCAGCGGCGCCAGCGCCCGCCCGGCCTTGTTGACCAGCCCCTCGATTCCCGCCCGATCATTCACCTGCCGCGAGATCATGATGTCGAGATCGTCGGAAAGGCTGATTAGCCCGCGATCGAACATCCAATGCACCGTGCCCGACAGAGCCAGGCCATTCTGGATCGTGTCCGGCCCGTTGCGCTCCACCGGCCGGATATGCGCTGCCTCGACCTCCGCCCGGCCGCCGCCATTGATCAGCTTCAGCCCGGTGATCGCGCAGCGCTCGTCATAGGCCTTGAGCACGACGCTCCGGAACACGCGATCACGAAGCGGCCGAGAGGTCAGTGACAGCACCCGCTCGCGCTCTTGCTCGTAGAGAAACGGCGACCGGGCATCCTGCACGAGCGAAGCAGGCTCCGCTTCGCCAATACGCGGGAGCAAGTCGGTCCTGTCGGCCAGCCCCAGCTCCACGATCCGGTTGAAGTCGCTCGCCGAAAGCGGCCGCACCGCCGACTGCGCCCGCCCGGAAATCGCACCACTCTCGTTGTAGAGACCCCGCTCGATGAGCCCGTCCGGCCCGTTGAACGACACCGGGTTGGGAAAATCGAGGTAGCTCCCCTCCTCGATGATCGCGAGATACATGCCCGGCGCGCCGGGATCGGGGATCACCTGCTGCACCTTCGCCACGGCGAAATAGCCGCGCGTTCCAGGCACCTTCACCGGCTCGTAATAGACGATCCAGTCGCCGACACAGGCCTGCACCCGCCCGAGATATTGCGGCGGAAACTGATACCGCTCAGCGGGGCTGTCGTCGTAGATCGAATCCGACCGGTGGATGAAGACGCCGAAGGTCATGGTTTCGCCTTAGCCAAATCTCCTTATGGAGACGACTCGAGTTGCCCGGATGCGGGAGATGCGACTGCAAGCGCCTCCTTGTGCAACAGGTCTCACCGACAGCCCTGCAGCCGATTGCTTCCAAGGCAAAATGCCGCTTGCCGAAGGTGATCGGAAATAGTCTTAATAGCTCCATGTATTTGAAGCAGGCATTCATCGAAAACAGTGGTCCTCTCCGCAGCCTCACGTTGGACCTTGCATTTACCGACGAGGGCTTTCCCAAGCCGCTCGTGCTGGTCGGGACTAACGGTGGCGGAAAGACAAACTTTCTGTCCCTAGTTACGGACGCTCTCTTTGAGGCGGCGGCTGCCCATTACAGTAACGTGCTGCCAGTTGAGGGAACAGGGCGCGCATGGTTTCGGGTAGTTGGCGGTCGAAACGTAACGACCGGCGCAACGGGCAGTTTTAGTTTGCTCCGCTTCGAAGAGGCTGGAGAGAGCTTCACGTACAAGGAGAAGGCAGGAACCTTAGAAGCAGAGCTTGTCGCCCCACGTTTGCCTGCTGGTCTTCAGGGAATGGCGCAGTGGCCGACTGAAGGCTCGGTGAAAGAGATGAACGTCGGTGACGACAAGTCCCGCCAGATATTTAGCGACGGCGTGTATGCCTACTTTCCGTCGAGCCGCTCCGAGATTCCTTACTGGCTGAACCGAGATTCTATTCCAGACACGGAATTCGAGGTGTTTGGCGCATTCTCCAACCGTCTGCGGAAGCCGATTTTCGTAGAGCGCGGTCTACACCAGTTCAAGCAGTGGGTAATTTCAGTGATCCTGGAGTCGCGTGCGAGTCTTGATCTTATGATAGGCCCGGGTGGTACGCAGCAGATACAGATTTCTGGTGATGTAGGAGAAGCTTTCCTTGGCGTCTCAGTCTGGAGTCAATGCAACTCAGTTCTGCAGAAAGTGATGGATGACGATCAGGTTCGTTTTGTCTGGTTAGGTCGGAAAAGTCCTGCCAAGCTCGCTGTAGCTAAAGGCAATCAACTAATTCTTCCAAACTTAGACGCACTTTCCGGAGGTCAGTCTATTCTCTTGGCTCTCTTTGGGACTTTGTTGCGATATGGAGATCAGTCTCAAGCAGGAACCGCGCTTAATCTATCTGCGATTCAAGGAATATGTATAGTCGATGAGATTGACGCCCACATTCACGTGGATTTACAGCATCGGATCCTTCCGTCTCTGATGCGATTGTTTCCACGGGTGCAATTCATTTTATCGAGCCATTCTCCTTTGTTTGTCCTTGGCATGGAAAGGGAATTTGGCACAGACGGGTTTCAGCTCGTTGAAATGCCTGCGGGCAATGTCGTGACGGCCGAAACATACTCGGAGTTCGGCAAGGCCATGCAGGCCCTCGCTGCCACAGAAGCTTTCAATGAAAGACTTCTATCGGAAGCGTCTCAGGCCGGTATACCGGTCGTATTTGTAGAGGGTGAAACCGACCCCCCTTACCTCCGGCGCGCAGCCAAAGTTCTGAATAGAGACGGTCTCCTTGAGCGCTGCGAGTTGCGTTGGATCGGTGCTAAAGATGAAAACGGCCAAGGTTTTCACACAGGCAAAGCAGCGCTTGACCACACACTCTCGGTGCTTCGTGCTAATCCGCAACTAGCACAGCGCTCGACCCTGCTACTGTACGATAACGACGCGAGTAAGATGGAAGCTGATCACGAGAACGTCTCAGTGCGAGTTATGACGACCAATGCAGAGAACACCGTAGTTCGTGCTGGAATTGAGAATCTCCTGAGTAGCTATTCGATAACGGAAAACGACTATCAAACTAAAGAGGACGTTAAAGCGAACGGAGACGTTATCACCCGTAAGACTCTCCGGAAGTCAGAACTTTGCGAGCGCATGTGTGAGCAGGGGACTTTGGAGGATTTCGCTGCTTTCGGCCCTACCCTTGATAAGATTTCTGCATATCTAGACCTGGTTGCGCCACTTCCACCTCAACCGCAGGAATGATCGTCGCGAAAGCACTGCTTGTAGTAGGTCCCGTCGCAGACTGCCCATTCTGCGGGTGGTGCCGCGGCAAAGCCGCGGCTGACGTCGGACGGGTTCAGCTGGCTTGAGGCCAGCCGCCCCGCCGGCCGGAATGCGCCGTCTCTCGCCTTAGCTTGCGCGGCGTTTCACACCGGCTGCGCTAAGGCTCGGCGGCTTATTCCTCCCCCATCCTAAGCGCCGCAATAAACGCCTCCTGCGGGATGCTCACGCTCCCATACTCCCGCATCCGCGCCTTGCCCTTCTTCTGCTTGTCCAGCAGCTTGCGCTTGCGCGTCGCGTCGCCGCCATAGCATTTCGCCGTCACGTCCTTGCGCAGCGCCGAAATCGTCTCGCGCGCGATCACCTTGCCGCCGATCGCCGCCTGGATCGGGATCTTGAACATGTGCCGCGGGATCAGCTCCTTCAGCCGCTCGCACATCCCCCGCCCGCGCTGCTCGGCGGTGCCGCGGTGGACGATCATGCTCAGCGCGTCGACCACTTCCTCATTGACCAGGATGCTCATCTTCACGAGGTCGCCCTCGCGATAGCCGATCTGCTCATAATCGAAGCTGGCATAGCCGCGGCTGATCGATTTCAGCCGGTCGTAGAAATCGAACACCACTTCATTGAGCGGCAATTCGTAGCTCACCTGCGCCCGTCCGCCCACGTATGTGAGGCCCGTCTGCACCCCGCGCCGGTCCTGGCACAGCTTCAGGATGCCGCCCAGATATTCATCCGGCACATAGATCACCGCCTTGATCCACGGCTCCTCGATCATGTCGATCCGGCTCGGGTCCGGCATGTCGGCGGGATTGTGCAGCTCGATCGTCCGCTCGCCCGTGCCGTCCTTCGCGCGGCCGAGGTGTATCCGATAGACCACGCTCGGCGCGGTGGTGATCAGGTCCAGATCATATTCGCGGATCAGCCTCTCCTGGATGATCTCCAGGTGGAGCAGCCCCAGAAAGCCGCAGCGGAAGCCGAAGCCCAAAGCCGCCGACGTCTCCATCTCGAAGCTGAAGCTCGCATCGTTCAGCCGCAGCTTGCTGATGCTCTCGCGCAATTTCTCGAAATCCGCCGCGTCCACGGGGAACAGGCCGCAGAACACCACCGGCTGCACTTCCTTGAAGCCCGGCAGCGCCTCGGCCGCCGGCTTCTTCGCGTCGGTCAGCGTGTCGCCGACACGGGCCTGCGCCACTTCCTTGATCTGCGCGGTGATGAAGCCGATCTCGCCGGGGCCCAGCTCCGCCAGCTGCTCGATCTTCGGGCGGAAGGCGCCGACGCGGTCCACCAGGTGCGTCGTGCCGGCGGCCATGAACTTCACCTGCGCGCCCTTGCGGATCACCCCGTCCATCACGCGGACCAGGATCACGACGCCCAGATACGGGTCGTACCAGCTGTCGACGAGCATCGCCTTCAGCGGCGCGTCGCGGTCGCCTTTCGGCGGCGGGATTTTCGCGATCACCGCGTCCAGCACGTCGTCGATGCCGATCCCGCTCTTGGCGCTCGCGAGCACCGCGTCGGACGCGTCGAGGCCGATAATCTCCTCGATCTCGTGTCGCACCTTCTCCGGCTCGGCGCTGGGCAGGTCGATCTTGTTGATCACCGGCACGATCTCATGGTCATGCTCGATCGATTGGTAGACGTTGGCGAGCGTCTGCGCCTCCACCCCCTGCGCCGCGTCCACCACCAGCAGCGCGCCTTCGCACGCCGCGAGGGACCGGGAGACTTCATACGCGAAGTCGACGTGGCCAGGAGTGTCCATCAGGTTCAGGATGTGGCCCTTCCACTCCAGCCGGACGGTCTGCGCCTTGATCGTGATCCCGCGCTCCTGCTCGATCTCCATATTGTCGAGCATCTGCCCATGCACCATCTCGCGCTCGGTGAGGCCCCCCGTGCGCTGGATCAACCGGTCCGCGAGCGTCGATTTGCCGTGATCGATATGCGCAATGATCGAAAAATTACGGATGCGGGAAAGGTCGGTCATCGCCGTTTCGAAACTTCGCTCATTTAGAGAATTTCCGCGCGCCCTAGCAGGCGGCGGCGACAGAGGCAAAAGCGGTGCTCAGGTGCGCGGCGCCCCGGCGGCGCATTGCCCGTCGCGCCGCCCGCTCACGCTGCCCACGCCCAGGATGATCTTGCCGCGCCGGGAGAAGGTCAGGGCCTGCCAGCGGCCGCTATTCCCTACGGCAGTGCGGCTGCGCAGGAAGGTGATGTGGAGCAATTCATATTGCTCGGCGTCGATCAGCCCCCAGTCGATCATGCAATTCCATTGCTCGACATTCCAGGCATAGTCGCGGGCGATGCCGTCCTGGTCGGCGGTCTCGGCGAGCGCCGCATACCAGCGGAAGATGGCGCGCAGCCGCGGCCAGCGCTCGGCGCGCGGCATGGCGGCGAGCCGGGCGCGCAGTCGCGTGACATCCTCCTCCGGCGGCAACCGTCCCTGCTGCACGATCGTGTCGATCGCCCAGCGCACCTTGCGCGGTGTCACATGGGCGGCGGGAAAGAGCCGAAGCAGTTCGGCGCGGACGAAGAGCAGCCGCTCGACATAATGGTCGGTCTGCACCTGCAGCATCGCGTCGCTGTCGAAGATCGCGGTCAGCTCGGCGGCGAGCCTGTCGTTGATCCGCCCCGTCGGCTCGTGCGCGGCCAGGATGCCGGCACGGCAGGGTTCGCGCACCGGCACGGCCAGGCAATCGTCCGAGAAGAGCAGCCGGCCATAAGTCGGCGCGGCCGCGGCCAGCGCCTGATTGAAGCGCCGCCGCGAACCGAAGCTGTCTCGCCATTGCCTCAGCACCGGCTGCAAACTGCCCGTCCCGTAATTCCATTGCGACATGCCGACGGAGATGAGCTGGCTATCGAAATTGCCGACCGGCATCGCCCAGCAGCCCATCGTCTCCGGGATCGCCGTCTCCGCCATCCGCGCGAAGATGGCGGTGCGGTCCAGCCCGATATCGGCGAGTTGCGCCGCCGCGGCCGGATCGATGCGAATGAAGGGCGCGTCGCCCACCCGGCGGCAGGTCTCGGCAATCTCCGCCACGCTGCGGGTCTGGGCGCTGACGGGTTGAATGAGGGCGAAGGCGGCCACGACCGGCGCGAGCAGCGGCAGGAAACGCGCGAAAGCGGAACAGGCCAATTCGAAACTCCCCCACATTTGCGCCGTCCCAGCCGACGCTAATGGGGTCTGCTTTCCAGTAAAGCGCAAATACCTGCGTGCCGGGAAGCTATCGCGTGAGAGGCGCGGCCTGCATCTGGCTGGGCACGAAAGCGGTGTTCGCGACTCCGTAGCGTCTTTGCGCGCCTTGCGTCAGCCAGCATGTCGCGCCCGCGGGCATGTCGAGTTGCAGCCGCAACAGCCCGCGACTGACACCGAGCCGGATATAATAGTCGGCCTGACGCTCGGCCCAACGCCCGGCGGCTTGCTCGCGCTCCGCCGGGGCTTGTGTGGATGCCGCGTCCGAGACCGGCATTGCCCCCGCGCCGACATGGGCGCCCGCATCGATCATTCTCGCCGCGCCGCCCAGAAACGCTTCAACGCATGCCCCGGCGCAGGTCGCGCCCGCGGGAATACGGGTGAGAACACCCGCGCGGCGGAGCAGGTGGCCGATCCGCATCGCCTCGCCGCGGTCGCCTCCCGGTGACTCGAACAGGATTTCGTCGATGCGCCCATCCTGCAATTCCGCCTCGATCCGTTCGGCATCGCCGGCGGCAATCGGACCCTCCGCGCGCAATATCAGGCTTCCATTCAGGTCCTGCCTGGAAAGGCGAAGTGCGCCCGTCTCGTCCGCGGCGGTGGCAGGCTGATGCGGTTGCGCACAGTCGCCGGCTGGTTGCAGCGCAGTTGCAACCATTGCGGCCAAGGCAAACCAAGTGGTCATCCGGACGAACCCGGCGCCATCTTCGGCTTATTCTTCCGTGACATTCTTAACGCGATACTGAACCAGCTCGCTTTGGGTCAGGCAGCGCCGGGTCTCGCGGTTCCCGCCCGATGGCACGGCGCGGACCTGATACATCACGTCCGTCAGCAACTGGCGCGAAATCCCCATGCGGATCAGGAAGTCGTTATCCTCGCTGGCCAGCAAAGCGGAGGCCTGTTCAATGTCGCCGACGATGTTGACCGTGGTCTCGCCGCCGCGTGCCACCTGTTGCCGGGTAGCGCTGCCGTCGCCGACATGGGTGAACATGTGAACCATGAAAATGCCGCCGGGATCGACCTCCCGCACATAGCCGCCCATGAACATGAAATTGCAGGCCGAGAAGCAGGTCCAGCCAGCCGGAATGCGCGTAAAGAGTCCGGACTGGCGGATGATGAACCCGGCCTGCGTGCCCGCGCGTGCATCGCCGCCCGGCGAGCGCAGCCAGATTTCCTCGATCGGATTGGGGCCGTCTTCCGGATATTCGTCCAGCGCGGCCTGCAAATTGGTCGGGGTCGATGCGTCGATCCGCCCTTCGCCTTTCAGCACCCTGAGGCCGTTCTCCATCGCGACGGTAAACCGCATGCTCGGATAGTCCGACCAGTTCGGCTGGGCCGGACAGGTCGGGTTGGCGGGATCGCGCGCCTGCGCCAGCGCCTGGCCGGAGCAGAGCGAGGCGGCAAGCAGCCCGGCGAGCAGGCGGCGCATGCGTGTCAGACCCGGGCGTAGCGCGTGGATGGCGGGGTACGGCACACGCGCTTGGGCATGCTCGTCTCTTCGCCGTCGATGATCACGACGTCGGTCACCGTCATGCACCGGCGCCCGGCGGCGCCCGGTGTATCGACCTCGGTCACGGTGGACGTGCCGGATACCCCTGGCCGGGACTCGCTGCGCCAGGCCGCGGTGGTGCCGACGCCCTGCGTTTCGGCGCGGGTCGTGACCTCGTCCGTGGCGCGGGCCGCCTTCTGCTGCTCGTCGCAATCCAGCATATCGAGGAAGGCGTCGGTCAGCATGGACTGGGCGGGAATCACGCTCTCGACCGTGCGCGATACCGGGTTCGATCCGACGAAGCGGCGGCCGAGGCTGCCAAGGCCGCTGATGACGCTGCGCCGGGTCGAGCGCGCTTCGCTCTGCGGGCAATTGCGGCTGCCGACCGTCGATTGCAGCGCGGCGGCGCTTCCGGCGGTGGCGGGAAGAGCGGGGAATGACGCCGCGACGAGCGCGGCCGAAACAAGGATGTGACGCGTCATGACAAGCCCCTTTTGCTGGGTCATGCCTTAATAGACGCTTGCCGCCGCGCCGGGAATCCCTTGCGACCAGGGCGGAGCGGCGGGCGACGAAACAGGGTGAAGACCGGTTCGTCGCGTCCGGCGCGTCCTTCGCCCCGCTTCAGGCGCGGCCGCCGCAGGGGCTGCTGGCGCCCCGGCCGTTCGCGCCCCAGCGGCGAAAGCCGTTCGTGTCCACGTGGAAGCGCCGGCCATTGTAGAAGCCCAGGCCGGCATTGAATTCCTGCCCCTCGCGCGCGTGCGCCGCGCACACGCCGCGGATCATCTCGCCCCGGCCGACGGCGGCATCGACCGGCATCAGGTCCAGCGCGAAGAAATTCTGGTGGGCGCTGGCGCGGGCGCCGGCGGAGCAACGGTTGAGGCCGGGATTGCGATAGCCCGACACCGCCTGCACCCGGCCGACCGATGGAATCACGTTCTTCTCGACGAATTTCAGTGTCTGAACGATATTGTCCCACTTCTCGCGCGGCGCGACCTCGAACGGCTGCGCGCGGCAGCCGCGGAACGAGGACGAAGTGCGGACCAGCTGCCAGACGGGCAGCACGTCTTCGACGCCATTCGCGGCCAGATGCGTGCGGAAGGCGCCGATCGCCTCGCGATTGGCGGGAGAACGGTCGAGCCATGCTTCGAAATCGGCGCGCTCCTGCCCCGGCGCGACGCGCGGGTAATCGATGCCGGTGAATTGCGCGTCGTCGAGCGCGAGCACGTCGAGCGTGCTGGCCGAATCGGCGATCACGGCGTTGGAAACAAGGGTGATGACGGACGGCGGGGCGACCGGCGCCTGGGCTGCTGCCGGGGCCAGAGTGAACGCGAGCGCGGCCGCAATCGCGGCCTGAGCCAAAGTGAATTTTCGCATGGGGCGGATATAGACAAGGGTTCCGCAGAGTCATCGAAACGCCAAGCGTTTCAACCTGTTCGTCTTTCGCTTCGCCGCAATGCAGCATGAATGATGGGCTTGATGCTGCGCCGCCGACGGCGAATCGCGCTGCCTGGACCGGGCCTTCGCACCCGCCACCATCGTTAACGCGGCGATTACCATGCCGGCTAAGCCGTCCTTAGCCCAACCCGGCGCACACGCCGCGTCTGACCGCTGACGCGGATCGATGGGAGAGGTGCATGTTCGGCACTGGCAAGACTGGCGCCAAGCGGGTGGGTGGAGGCCTTTTCGGCCGGCTGGCGCGCGACCGCGCGGGCAACACGCTGGCGATCGTCGGTGCTGCGCTGCTGCCGCTGGCCGGGATCATCGGTTCCGGCGTCGATATGAGCCGCGCCTATATGGCGAAGAGCCGCTTGCAGAGCGCCTGCGACGCGGGCGCGCTCGCCGGGCGCCGTGTGATGGTCGGCGACACGATGGACAATAATGTCCGCGACGAAGCCGTCCGCTTCTTCAATTTCAACTTCGCCCAAGGCCTCTACCAGACCGACGCCTTCACGCCCCAGGTCACCAGGCCGTCCGTGGCGACCGTTCGGGTAACCGCGGCCACGAAGATCCCGACCACGATCATGCGCCTGTTCGGCTTCGACAAGATCGATCTGTCGGTCGAGTGCGAGGCCTCGCAGAACTTTGTGAATACCGACGTGATGCTCGTGCTCGACGTGACCGGTTCGATGAATCGGAATGCCGCGGATCAGAACACCTCCGTCGACAGCGAGCGCAAAATCTACGCCCTGCGCCAGGCGGTGATGGCGCTTTATCAGCAGCTGAAGCCCACCCAGGACCAGCTTGCGAGCGCCGGGATGCGGCTGCGCTACGGCGTCGTCCCTTACTCGACGACCGTGAATGTCGGTTCGTCCATTCGTGCCGTGAACGCGGCCTACATTTCCAATAACTGGACCTATCCGTCCCGGACCCCATTCTACACGACGACCAGCACCCAGCGTGTCGGTACGAACCTGACGAGTGCCGAATGCGGCGCTTATGCGCAAGCGCGGACGCCGGCTTCCGGTTATCCTGCGACGCAGAAGAATGTGGCCCGGCCCGGCTCGGGCACACGCCGTGCCTGCGACGTGACGACCATCACCTACAGCGATTCCTATTCCGAGGGCGCGACGGAATATTGGACCCATGAGCCTCGCGTGTTCGACACCTCATCCTTCAAGATGGGGACGGCCACCGCATTGCCGACCAGGCCTTACGGTTCCAACACGACCAGCAGCTGGAACGGCTGCATCGAGGAGCGGGACACCACCACGTCGATCAATGGCGGCACGAGTCTAACGATCCCCGATGACGCGTACGACCTGAATATCGATCTGATCCCAAACAATGCGGACACCCGTTGGCGGCCCGCATGGCGGCAGGTGGTCTACTTCCCGACGAGCGGCCAGCTGACACAGTCCAGCAGCGACGATTATTCGCTCATCTCGCGATCGAGCGCCGATCAGGATGCCTGTCCCAGGGCCGCGGAGCGGATGAAGATCTGGACGGAAAGCGAAATGCAGTCCTACGTGAACGGGCTCACTCCGCAGGGCTTCACCTATCACGACATCGGTATGATCTGGGGCGCCCGGATGTTGTCGCCGGACGGCGTCTTCGCGGCTGACAATCCCGACACGTTCAACGAAATGCCGGTTGCCCGCCACATCATCTTCATGACCGACGGCCAGCTCAGCACCAATTCCGCCGCCTATTCGGGCTATGGCGTTGAGAGCATCGAGGGGCGTGTGACAGGCGGCGCGTCCAACGCCAACGCCCGGCACCTCCAGCGTTTCCGGATGATCTGCAACGCGGCGAAGGCCAAGAATTTCTCGATCTGGGTGATCGCGTTTGGCACGAGTCTGTCCGCCGAAATGACGGAATGCGCCAGCAACGCGAATCAGGCGTCGACGGCGAGCGACCGCGACGAACTGATCGAGCGCTTCCGCCAGATCGGCCACAACATCGGCGCGCTGAGGCTGACGCAATGAGGGCGCGCCGCCGGCTCGGGTCGCTGTCGCGCGATGTTCGCGGCGTGACTATCATCGAATTCGCGATGATCCTGCCGGCCCTCTGTGTCGTGCTGCTGGCCATCTTCGAGATCGGCTGGCGGCAATATGTGTCGTCCATCGTGCAGGGTACGCTGCACGAAGCCGCGCGTATGGCGACGGTTGGCGGCAAATCGACGACGGATATCGACACCTATGTGAAAGGCCGGCTGCGCAGTTTCAGCCATGCCGCGACGGTCGAGACCAACACGCGGAGTTATGACGAGTTCACGGCTGTCGGCACGCCGGAACTGATTACGTCCGATACGGCGCCGCTTGGTCAGTTCAATCCGGGCGACTGCTACGAGGACTTCAACAATAACGGGCGCTACGATCTCGACCGGGGCAAAAGCGGGTTGGGCGGCGCGGACGATATCGTGCGCTACGAGGTCTCGATCTCCTATCCGCGCATGTTCCCGATCGCCGGCTTCCTGGGCTGGGGCAATACCGACACGATCGTCGCCAACACCGTGCTGCGTAACCAGCCTTATGCCGGCCGCAGCGTTGCCACGCCCCCAATCCGGTGCACCACGCCATGACCACGATTTCTCGCCCTGCATTGCGGACGCTGCCGCGCCGGCTGCGCGATTGCCGGAGCGGTCTCGCGCTCACGGAATTCGCGTTCGCGCTACCGATCCTGTTGGCGCTAGGCCTTTACGGCTTCGAGACGGCCAACCTCGCCATCGGCAATCTGCGCGTGAGCAACATCGCGACGCTTACCGCCGACAATGCGGCGCGGGTGAGGGGCAGCATAGACGAAGCCGATGTCATCCATCTGCTCAACGGCGCGAAAATGACCGGGACCGGCATCAGGTTTGCCGCGAACGGGCGCGTGATCGTGTCCGTGCTCGAGCCGACGTCCGACGGGGCAGCGCAATGGATCCGCTGGCAGCGCTGCGACGGCGCGCTCAATGTGACATCGAGCTACGGCCAGCCGCGGACCAGCGCCGGCGCCGCGATCACCAACGGCACGGAGATACTGGCTGCCGGCCGGGTCCTTCCCTCCTCAGCCCCCAGCGCCCAGTCTCATAGCTCGGCACGTCTGGGACCGGTCGGGCCGACCGGCCGCCAGATCATGGCTCAGCCGGGCGCGGCCGTGATGCTGGTCGAGGTCACCTACAATTATCAGCCGGTCGTCGGCTCCTGGGTTTTCGGGCCGATGCAGCTTCGCTTCGAAAGCGCCTTCAATGTACGCCAGCGCACCGATCAGTCGCTGAAAAACGCGAACCGGATCACTCCGAAGAGCTGCAATCTGTTCCAGGCGTAGCGGCCTCGCTCTGCCCGTTCAAAGCGGGCTTCTGCAGCAAATCCTAACGGCGATCGGCGGGCGGACCCCAGCCAGCATCGGGCGACGGGGTCCAGCCCGCGCCCTCTGGGATCGGGCGGGCGGACGGCGTTGCGGAAACGGATGGGGGAGCGGCCGAAGTGGCCCCACCGGTCTGCAAGGGTGAGTCCTGCGTGACCTGCATCCTCTGCGCACGCCGCATCGAATCCTCGGCGACATCGATACCCGGCGGAGGGGGCGGCAAGCCTTCGTCAGGCCCGCCGTCGGACGCAGTGCTCCTTTGGCCCGTCGGGCGCTCTGCTGCCCACGTGGCCGCGTTCCCTGCGGGCGCCTTTGACGGAGCTTTGGTGCCAGCGGCGACCTCCGCCGGTGTCTCAACGGCCTTCTCTTCGCCCACGGCCAGCCAGCCAAATGCTGCACCTGCCGCGATGACGATGCCGAGACCCGCCATGTTGCTGATGTTCACGTCGCCGGTCCTTCCGTTGCACACGGACGCATAGGGCAAATGCCGTTAAGCTTGGGTTGCCGCCCTCGCTGCGGTCTTGCGCGATGGCCAGCGCGGCCTAAGCTCTGCCCAGACACCGCAAAAGGCGCCCACGATGCAATTGCTCCTCCTCCTTCTTTCGGCGGCCATGCTCGGCCAGCCCGCCGCCGCGCCCTCCGGCACTTTGCTTGTGGGCAACAAGGGCGAGGACACGGTCAGTTTCATCGATCTGGCGACGGGCCAGGAACTCGGCCGCGCCGCCACCGGGCGGATGCCGCATGAAATCGCCATTTCGCCGGATGGGCGGCACGCGGCAGTCGTTTCCTACGGCGCCGCCGGCATCGACATTTTCGACGTGGCCACGCGCGCGAAGCTGCGGACCATCGACCTGTCGCCCAATGCCGGCCCGCACGGCATCGTCTGGTTGCCCGACGGCCGCATCGTCGCGACGACCGAGCGCAGCCAGTCGCTGACGATCGTCGACACCAACCTGTATGACCGGGTCAGCGCCATCGCGACCGGCCAGCGCGGCACCCACATGGTCGCGGTCTCGCCCGATCGCAGCCGCGCCTACACTGCCAACATTGCGGATGGCACGGTCAGCGTGCTCGACCTCGCCAACGGCGCGAAACTTCGTGACCTGAACGTCGGCGGTAACCCGGAAGGGATAGCGCTTACGCCGGACGGGCGCACCTTGTGGGTCGGCGATCTGCAGGGCGCGCGGGTGCAGGCCTTCGACACCGCCAGTATGGAGCGCGTTGCGGAGATCGCCACCGGACCCACGCCTATCCGCGTCCTCGCCAGCCCGGACGGACGCTGGATCGTTACCTCCAATCTCGGCTGCGGCTGCCTGACCGTGATCGACGCGCAGACCCGTGCCGCCGTCCGCACGATCGAGGTGAGCGGCGCGCAACAGGCCGGGCAGGTCACCATTCTGTTCTCGGCCGATGGCGCGCGGCTCTATGCCGCCGAAACCGGCCGCAATCAGGTCGCGGAGGTCGATCTTGCCAGCGGGAATGTCCTGCGCCGGATCGCGGCGGGGGCCAATGGCGACGGTCTCGCCATCGCGCCGGCCGCGCGGTGAGCGATCACAGCATCGATGTGCCGCACGGCCTCGGTGCGGCGGAGGCGAAGCGGCGGATCGAGGCGGGTACCGGGCAATTGATCGGGGCGCTGCCGGCCGGCGCGACCGTGACACCCGGCTGGACCGGCGACCGGCTCGACCTGGCGGTCGCCGCGATGGGGCAGGATGTGAGCGCCAGTCTGGACGTGCAGGAGCGGATCGTGCGCGTGACCGTCACGCTCCCGCCGATGCTCGAATTCCTCCGGCCGCTGATCGAGCAGGGCATCCGCCGCTCCGGCACTGCCTTGCTCGAGGACAAAAGGTGAGGGTTTCGTCGGCGGCCTCTCCGCACTAGCATCGCGCCACGAAGCGGGCGGAGAGCGTAGATGCGGCATGTCGCGGTGATCGGGTCGGGACCGGCGGGCTATTACAGCGCCGAGGCGCTGCAGAAGCTCTATGGCGCGGACGTCATGATCGACGTGATCGACCGGATGCCGGTACCCTACGGCCTCATCCGTTTCGGGGTCGCGCCTGACCATCAGTCGATCAAGGCGGTGGCGAAGCGCTACGAAAAGGTCGCGCTCAGCGACAATGTCCGCTTCGTCGGCAATGTCACGATCGGCAAGGACATCTCGATCGACGAACTGCTCGGCCTTTACGACGCGGTGATCCTCGCTACCGGCGCGCCGCTGGACCGGCCGGCCGGGATCGAGGGTGAGGACCTACCCGGCGTGGTCGGCTCGGCGGCATTTGTCGGCTGGTATAATGGCCACCCGGATTTCTCCGAACTGGCGCCGCGGCTGGACGGCAAGGCGGCGGCGGTGATCGGCAACGGCAATGTCGCGCTCGACGTGGCCCGCATCCTGTCCAAGACGCGCGAGGAGTTCGCCGGGTCGGATATTGTCGGCCACGCACTCGATGCGCTGCAGGTTTCGACCATCAGCGACATCTACGTACTCGGCCGCCGCGGTCCGCATCAGATCGCGATGACGCCGAAGGAACTGGGCGAACTCGCCCATCTCAGCAACGCCGCGCCCGAGGTCGAGGCCGGGGATTTTCCGCCCGAACTGGACGACGCCCTGCTCGAACCCGGCCAGCGCAAGTCGGTGACGATCCTGCGTGAATTCCCCGCCGTCGATCCGGCCGGAAAGGCGAAAACCATCCATTTCGATTTCTTCGCAAAGCCGTTGCGGATCGAGGGCGACGGTAGGGTCGAGCGGCTGATCGTGGAGAAGACGATGCTGGACGAACAGGGCCGGGCTGCCGGAACTGGCGAGACCTATGAAATCCCGTGCGATCTTGTCGTCACCTGCATCGGCTACCGCACTCCGCCGATCGAGGGCGTGCCCTATGAGCCGGACCAGGGACGCTTCGCCAATGACGAAGGCCGGATCGCGCCTGGCCTTTATTGCGTGGGATGGGCGCGGCGCGGGCCGAGCGGCACGATCGGCACCAACCGGCCGGACGGGATCGGTGTTGCCGAGTTGATCGCCGAAGACCTGGAGGCGATTGTTGGTCGCAAGGAAGGACGCCCCGGTCTCGACAGGCTGTTGGCCGCGCGCGGCGTGGATATCGTGACCTTCCGCGATTGGCAGAAGATCGAGGCGGCGGAAGCCGCCCGGGCGCGCGACGGCAGCCCGCGGGAGAAATTTACGGCGATTGCCGAGATGTTGGCGCAGGCCGGGATTTCGGGCACGCGCTGAGTGTTCGGGAGGATAGAGTGATGGCGGAATGGGGCAAGGCGGCGATCCGCGCTGCGGCGGTCCTGGTGTTGCTTGGCGGCGCGGCATGCCAGCGCAGCGAGGGCGACACGACATCCGGCAGCGGCGGCATGTTCGGGACGGCCGGGGCGAAGAACGGGACCGCGGCAAGTGTGGCCCCGCCGGCCGCGCAGCCCGCGGTGCAACCGGCCCAGCAGCCGATCACGCCCGCCGCGACGCCCTACCCTATGGCCCAGCCGCCCGCCGGCCCGGCCGCGCAGGACCGGCGCCTGCGCATCAACAATGCCAGCGGTCAGACGGTCACGCTCATTCGCGGGTCGGCGACCAGCGACAGCGATTGGGGTCAGGATCGCATCCCCACCGGAGTCCTGCGGTCCGGGAGCAGCGTGATTCTCGATTTCAACGACGGCAATGGCGAGTGTGTCTACGACCTGCAGGCGACGCTGCAGGACGGCACGCAGCGCATCCGCCGCGGCGTGGACGTCTGCCGCGCCGCCGACTGGACAATCACGCAGGACAATTCGGACGTCCGTTAGCCACCCCCTTGCGCGGCTTGCGGCGTGAAGCGATAGTCCCCGGGGTTTTGGGGGAAATCGAATGACCGGATTGACCAGAGGGCGTGTCGCCCGAAGCGGGCTGCGCTACGCGGTGATCCTCCTGCTTGCTGGGGCTGCCGCCTGTCAGCAGAGCAAGCCTGTGAGCGACGCTCCTGCAAGTACCGCCAATGCAACGGCTGGCTCGGCCGCTCCGGCCGGCAAGCCGACAGGCCCGGATGCGCCGTCGGCGCCCAAGCCGGCGAACAGCGCCGCTGCTGCCCCGATCGACATACCCGTTCCGCGAACGCAGATTGCGGAGGCGAAAGAGCCGGCGCGGGCGCCCGATGCGGATCGGCGGGTGCGAATCGTCAACGATACTGGCCAGCTGATCACCATCATCAAGGGTTCGCCGTCGAACGACAGCGACTGGGGTGCCGATCGCATCCCCAGCGGTGTCCTGGCCGCCGGGGATTCGGTCACCGTCGATTTCGACGACGACAATGGCGAGTGCGTCTACGACCTTCAGGCGACTCTCGCGGACGGCACATTCCGGGTGGCCGCGGCGGTGAATGTTTGCCGCGTTGCCGACTGGACGGTCCCTGAGGAAGAGTAAGGCCCGAGGGTTTTCGGGAAGCGCGGCCAAGCGGCTTGTATCCGCTGCCGACCGCTCTTATAGACCCGCCTCTGCCTCCGCCGGCCGGTCTTTCGGACCGCTGCCGGACAATCGGTCGGGGAGTAGCTCAGCCTGGTAGAGCACTGTCTTCGGGAGGCAGGGGCCGGAGGTTCGAATCCTCTCTCCCCGACCAGTTTTCTTGCGACCTGAACCGCCTTACGGCGTGCAAGGAATGGAGGCGACCGCCTCCTGGCACCGGACGCGCTGCTCGCTTTTGGTGTCGGCGCGCTCCTTGCGGTCGCCGCTGCGGCTGATCAGGCGGCTCGAGCCCAGCGGCTGTGGAGCGCTGGCATTCGCGTCGGCGGGCGCGCTGCGCTGACAGGCGCTGAGCGCCAATGGCAGGCCGAGCAGGGCAAGGCAGATCGGCTTCATAGCCGACGAGCATTCTTGGCGACCCGCGCGGAGTCAAGCCGCGCACCGGCGGTTAACCCCTTCGGGCTATCGGTGCCGATCCGGGACGTGTGGATTCGCGCGCTTGCGCGCGGCGCGCGCGTGGGGCTTTCGGGCCGGCATCCGGGAAGGAGCGAAGGCGAAGTCGCGATGGTGTTCGGTAAAGTCAGTTTTCTGCTCAGCTTCGCCGGCCTTGTCGTGCTGATGACGCCCGACGCGACCATCCCATCCCAACCCGAATCGGCGGAAATCTCGGCTGTTATCGCGCTCCCGGCCGAGACCGAGCAGAATCGCGGCCGGCCCGTGGTGGCCGAGCAGGACAAGCGCCCCGACGCGGTCAAGAATCTGCGCATCACGAAGGAGATAACCGTCACCCGCTGGCTGGAACCCGGTCAGTATGTCTGGTCAGCCGAGGATGCGGCTGCAGCCCGCGGCCCGGCGACGGTGGTCGTGAATCTGCGCTCACGCACGCTCTCCGCCTATCGCGACGGCGTCGAGATCGGACGCGCGCACTTTCTCTACGGCTATGGCGATCATCCGACCCCGCTCGGCACCTTTCCGGTCAAGCAGAAGAAGCGCGACCATACGTCCAACATCTACAATGCGCCGATGCCGCACATGCTGCGTCTGACCGACGACGGCGTTGCGCTTCACGGCAGCGCGAATCAGGGCAATGATCGCGCCACCCACGGCTGCATCGGCCTGCCGCTGGAATTCGCCGCCTTGCTGTTCGATCAGGTCGGCGTAGGCGATCAGGTGATCATCTGGAGCGGCCGTTCCGAAGGCTGACCGGCTGGCCGAGGTCGCCTTCGTCTCTTCGCATGGCAGCTTGATCGCCCGGCCCTCGTATCGGGGCAGCTCGGACGCGATGGTCGCGCCCATGAAAAATGCACTCTTCGAACGCAGTGGCGCGCTGCTCGCGATGGCGGTGATCGCTGTCCTGTCATGGCCGACCGCCATTATCGCCTAGCGGGTTGGGCTGAAAAGTTGCTCCAGCGCCCGGCTTCGGCGAGGATGGGCTTTCAGGGGGCTATTATGCTGATCGAGCGGACAGGGATTGCGGGAATGCTGGCGCTGGCCGCTACGGGCTGCTCGCTCGCCGCGCCTCTCTACGACCGGCAGATGGCCGATGCCCATCATCAGGCCTGCACGGCGGTCAATGCCCCGGCGGCGGACGGCACCGTGCCCTGCTTCACGCTGTTCGAAGAGGATGCGCAGGGCCGCCGGGTCTGGAGCGGCGGCGCGCTGACGCCGGGGCGTACCCTGATCGCCGTGCACAATCCGGCCGCGCCGGGCTGCGCCGCGCGGCACACGCATCTGACCATCGCCGGCTCCGCCCCCGCCGCCGGCCGGATGGAGTTGGCGGTCTGGGACGGTATGGCCCGCCCGGGCCACAGCCGCGTCGCCACCTGGAGCGCGGGGTTCGGCAATCGCACGCTCGCGCTGGCCAGCATCGATCACGTCAATCTCATGCCCGCCGGCGCGCGCGTCCGCATGCTCGAAGGCGGTTTCGACCCGGCGAGTCTCTGCTTCAAGGGCTATTGATCAGCCGTCCCGTTCGCGCCGTTTCAATTCGTCGCCGGTCAGCCGCACGATGTGCAGGACGTTGGTCGATCCCGGCGTCTTGAACGGCACGCCGGCGACCAGGATCAGACGCTGGCCCGCCGTCGCCAGGCCATGGCGCAGGGCCATGCGCTTCGACTTGCCGACCATTTCCTCGAAACTGTCGACATCGCGGGTGCGAACGGCGTGCGCGCCCCACAGCAGGCCCAGCCGTCGCGCGGTGCGGAGCGACGGGGTCAGCACCAGCAAAGGCACGGTCGGCCGCTCGCGCGACAGGCGGCGGGCGGTGCTGCCGGAACTGGTAAAGCAGACGATGCCGGCGGCGCTGACCACCTTCACCATATTGCCCGCCGCCGCTTCGGCTATCGCGTCGTTCGTGGTGAAATCCGCCTTCGTCTCGGTAAAATGGACGCGGGCATGGTGGCTGGGATCGGATTCGACCGCGGTCGCGATCCGGTTCATCATCGCCACCGCTTCCAGCGGGAATTGACCGCTGGCGCTTTCCGCCGACAGCATGATCGCATCAGCGCCGTCATAAACCGCCGTGGCGACGTCGGAGACTTCCGCGCGGGTCGGCGAGGGCGCGGAGATCATCGATTCCAGCATCTGCGTCGCGACCACCACCGGCTTGCCCATCTGCCGCGCCAGCTCGACGATCGTCTTCTGCAGCGGCGGCACCTGCTCGGGCGGCATTTCGACGCCCAGATCGCCGCGCGCCACCATCGCAGCGTCCGCCAGCTCCAATATCTCGCCCAGCCGCTCGATCGCCTGCGGCTTCTCGATCTTCACCAGCAGGGCCGCCTTGCCGCCGATCAGCCGCCGCGCCTCGGCCACGTCCTCGGGTCGCTGGACGAAGGACAGGGCGATCCAGTCGACATGGTTTTCGAGCGCGAAGGCGAGGTCGGCCCGGTCCTTCTCCGTCAGCGCCGCGAGCGGCAGCACGACATCCGGGACGTTCAGGCCCTTATTGTCGGAGATCGGCCCGCCAACCTCGACGACCGCCTCGATCCGTTCCGGCGATACGGCGGTGACGCGGAAGACCAATTTGCCGTCGTCCACCAGCAGGCGCGTGCCGGCCTCGATCGCCTCGAAGATTTCGCGGTGCGGCAGGCGGACGCGCGTCGCATCGCCCGGCGCCTCGCTCTGGTCGAAAACGAAGGCGTCGCCATTGGCCAGCTCGGCGCGGCCGCCGGCGAACTTGCCCACGCGCAGTTTCGGCCCCTGCAGGTCGACCAGAATCGTGGTCGGCCGCTCGAGTTCGCTCTCGAGCGCGCGGATCGTCTCGATCCGCTTTTTGTGATCAGCGTGGGTGCCGTGGCTCATGTTCAGCCGGAAAGCATCCGCGCCCGCCTCGGTCAGCGCGCGGATCATCTCCGCCGTGTTGCTCGCGGGGCCGAGCGTCGCCAGAATCCGCACCTTGCGGGTACGGGGCACGGAGCGGCTGGGGCTGGATTCCGGCGTGGTCATATCGCCAGCGCATAGAGGCTGTGGATGACAGTGCAAGGCGGGGTTGAGCGGCTCCGGCCGATTGCCTAGACCGCGCGCCACATCATTCATCAGGAAGAATCAGGAAATGGCGGAAGGCAATGTCGCGGCCGACGAACTCAGGCTGCTCATCGAGCGGATCGAGCGGCTCGAGGAAGAAAAGAAGGGCATCGCGGACGACGTGAAGGACGTCTATGGCGAAGCCAAGGCGCGCGGCTACGACCCCAAGACGATGCGCACCATCGTCCGCCTGCGGAAGATGGAAAAGAATGCCCGCGACGAGGCGGAGGCGCTGCTGGAGACGTACAAGGCGGCGCTGGGGCTCGGCTAGGCCCCGAGGTCAGGCGTTCCCGGCGGCGCGCCGCACCAGCATATCGACGACCGCGGCATGAAGCGGCCGTTCGAAGGCGCAGCCGATATAATGGCCCTCCTGCCAGGCCACGGTGGCGTGAAAGGGTTCCAGGCCGGGCAGGCGCAGCCAGACATCGGTGCCGATCGGCAGCTCGAGATGGCTCGCCACCCGGAAGCCGTGCGCCGAAAGATCGACAACCTGAACGGCCACGCCGCTCGCGCCGCGCTGACGCAAGCCCGCGCTCATGTCGACCGGGCGACGTGCCGATCTGCGCTCGCGGGCACGTACCGGACGGCTCCATGTGGTGAGTTCGCCCAGCAGGCCGCCAGCCTCGCTGTCGTCGCCAAAGTCCCAGCTGGATCCGAGCAAATCCACGCGCGACGTCCTCAATAGGATCCGTCGGGGATGGTGATGCCAACCGTCATGCCCCAGGTGGCGGCAAGCTTGCGCTCATGCTCGCTCACGCTGCCGCGAATGGTCTGGCGATAGGGGGTCCTGACCTCCTTGGGTGTACCCGGACCGAGCTGCACCAGCACTTCCGCCTCGTCGATCATATGATCGAACTCCAGGCCGATCCTGCCGGGCTGCGACCAGGCGACGCGGGCCGGGACCGAAATGGCGCCGCGCTGGAAGACCAGTTCCGTTCCGGTCGGCGGGGTCGGCCGGCATTCGATCAGCGCGCCTTTGCGCGACAGATCGCGCAGGCGGCAGTCGATCTCGCCATCGGCTGTCTTGAGCTTGGCGGCGAGCAGCACGCGAGCGCGTTTGGCCTTGCGCTGGCCCGCCGCGTCATTGTGGTTGAAAGTGTCTGCGCTCATTCCTGCCTCGCCGAGAGGAGGACATCCTAAGCGCTTTGTCCCTAAAGCTTGGTTAAGTCAGTGACTTGGGTGGGACGCGTTGACGTGTGCCCGGGCGCGCCGCAAGGAAGCGCCGACATGCGCTTTTTCTCCGACAATGCGGCGACAGCCTGCCCGGAAGTGCTGGCGGCTCTGGTCGAGGCCAACCGAATGGATACCGCCTATGACGGCGATGCCTGGAGCAAGCGGCTTGACGGGGCCTTTTCCGCGCTGTTCGAGACCGACGTCGCGGCGCTGTGGATCGCCACCGGGACCGCGGCCAATTCGCTGGCGCTGGCGGAATTGTGCCCGCCGCACGGGGCAGTGATCTGCCACAAGGATGCGCACATCCAGAATGATGAATGCGGCGCGCCGGAATTCTACACGCATGGCGCGAAATTGCTGCTGGTCGAGGGCGAAGGCGCGAAGCTGACGCCGGCGTCTCTGGAGGAAAGGCTCGATCTCGTGCCGGACGGCGTCCATTGGGCGCAGCCGCACGCCGTCTCGATTACCAACGCGACCGAATATGGGCTGGTCTATACGGCCGAGGATACGGCGGCGATCGGCGCGGTCTGCAGGGCGCGCGGACTCGGTCTGCACCTCGACGGCGCCCGTTTCGCTAACGCCGCGGCACGGACGAATGCCAGCCCGGCCGATCTTACCTGGCGCGCTGGCGTCGACATCATGAGCTTCGGCTGCGTGAAGAATGGCGGCTTGTCGGCGGAGGCTTTGATCTTCTTCGATCCCGACCGCGCCGAGGCGACCCGCTATCGCCGCAAACGGGCCGGGCATTTGCTGTCGAAGGGCCGCTATCTGGCCGCGCAGATTCTGGCGATGATCGAGGGCGATCTATGGCTGCGCAACGCTCGTGCGGCCAACAATGCGTCCTCGCGCATCGGAGAGGCGGCCGGGCCGGAGCGGCTGGTCGTGCCGGTCGAGGCGAATGAGGTGTTTCTGAAGGTCACCCCTGAGGAAGCGGCAGCGCTGCGCGCGCAAGGCTTCGACTTTTACGACTGGGCGCCCGGCGAAGTGCGGCTGGTGACCAGCTGGGACAGCGATCTCGCCCATGTCGATGCGTTGGCGGCGGCGATCCGCGCGCTTTGATGCACCGTTGACCAACATATAAAGATATCTTTATATGCGTATATGAGTGGTCGTTCCGAGCCCCCGAGCCTCGCCAGTCCGG
Source organism: Sphingomonadales bacterium UBA2369 (assembly GCA_002344055.1). Lineage (GTDB taxonomy): Bacteria > Pseudomonadota > Alphaproteobacteria > Sphingomonadales > Sphingomonadaceae > Allosphingosinicella. Next base: position 472,539 of record DDTH01000006.1, on the reverse strand, counting down.
CCATCCTGATCCCCTTCCTGGCGATCTCGCTCATCTGGAGTTCAACCTGGATCGTCATCAAGGATCAGCTTGGGTCCGGCGGCGACGCCGTGCCGCCCAACTGGTCCGTGACCTACCGTTTCGCGCTCGCGGCGGCGGCCATGTTTGTGATCGCGCGGCTCAGCGGCGCCTCGCTGCGGATCGGGCGCTCCGGCCACTTCTACGCGCTGGCGATCGGCATCCCGCAATTCGTGATCAACTTCATCCTCGTCTATGCCGCCGAACGTTACGTGACCTCGGGGCTGGTGGCGGTGGTCTTCGCCTTGCTCGTGGTGCCGAACGCGCTTCTGGCGCGCGCTTTTTTCGGGCAGCGCGTGTCGGCGCAATTTCTTTGGGGATCGGTGGTGGCGATGGCGGGCGTCGGCCTGCTCTTCTGGGCCGAATTGCGGGCCGCGCCGGTGGCCGAGGTCGGGCCGGTGCTGCTGGGGATCGGCTTCACCCTCGTGGCGGTGCTGGCCGCGTCCGTCGGCAATCTGCTGCAGCTGGTCGAGACGGTGAAAAGGCTGCCGATCGCCAGCCTGCTTGCCTGGGGGATGCTCTACGGCGCGCTCGCCAATGGTGCGATCGCGCTGGCGGTGGCGGGGCCGCCGGTGGCGGAGGCGCGGCTCGGCTACTGGCTCGGCCTGCTCTATCTCGGTCTGATCGCCTCCGCCCTAGCTTTCTTCTATTATTATCGCATCATCCGCGCCGTCGGTCCCGCCAAGGCCGCCTATTCCAGCGTGCTCGTGCCGATCGTCGCCATGCTGATTTCCACGATTTTCGAGGATTATCGCTGGACCTTCCTGTCCGCCGCCGGCGGCCTGCTCGCGCTCAGCGGGCTGGTCGTGGCGCTGGGCGGCAAACGGCCCGCCGCACCGGCGCCCGTGCCCGACTGATTGGATTCGAACCCGAGGGCAAAAGCCGGTAAGCGGGCGCCATGCTTGATGCCCAGAACGCCCTCGCCACGCCCGTCACCATTCGCCGCGAAGATTATGCGCCGCCCGCCTGGCAGGTGCCCTCCGTCGCGCTGGAATTCGATCTTTCCGCCGAGCGGACGCGGGTGCGCGCCACGCTGGAGGTCGTGCGCGTCGAGCCGGGCGCGCCTCTGGTGCTGAACGCCGAGGGACTTGCCCTGCTGTCGGTGGCGGTCGACGGCATCGTCGCCGAGCATAATTATGAAGCCGATCTGCTCACGATCCCGATGGCCGCCGACAGCGCCACGGTGGTGACCGAGGTCGAGATTTCGCCCGCCGCCAACACGCAGCTGATGGGCCTCTATGCGTCGGGTGGCATGCTCTGCACGCAGTGTGAAGCGGAGGGCTTTCGCCGCATCACCCCCTTCCCCGACCGGCCGGACGTGCTCAGCCGCTATTCGGTGCGGATGATCGCGGACAAGACGGCCTTTCCCGTGCTGCTGTCGAACGGCGATCCGGTGGCGAGCGGCGAACTGCCCGACGGCCGCCACTGGGCCGACTGGAACGATCCCTTCCCCAAGCCCTGCTACCTGTTCGCGCTCGTTGCCGGCGATCTGCGGGCGCGGCGCGACGCCTTCGTCACCCGCTCGGGCCGCGAGGTTCAGCTCGGAATCTGGGTGCGCGAGGAAGATCTGCCGCGCACCGAACATGCCATGAACGCGCTCAAGCAGAGCATGAAGTGGGACGAGGAGGTGTTCGGCCGCGAATATGATCTCGACGTCTTCAACATCGTCGCGGTCGGCGATTTCAACTTCGGCGCGATGGAGAATAAGGGCCTCAACATCTTCAATTCGCGCTACGTGCTGGCCGATCCCGATATCGCCACCGATGCGGATTATGACGCCGTCTCCGGCGTCGTCGCGCACGAATATTTCCACAATTGGTCCGGGAACCGCGTCACCTGCCGCGACTGGTTCCAGCTCTCGCTGAAAGAAGGCTTTACCGTCTTCCGCGACCAGCAATTTTCCGCCGACATGGGCAGCGCCGCGGTCAAGCGGATCGAGGACGTGCGCGCGCTGCGGGCCGCGCAATTCCCGGAGGATCAGGGGCCGCTCGCCCATCCTGTCCGGCCCGAATCCTATATGGAGATCGGCAATTTCTACACGGCGACCGTCTACAACAAGGGCGCCGAGCTGATCCGGATGATGCACACCATCCTCGGCCCGGAGCGCTTCCGCGCCGGCTGCGACCTCTACTTCGAACGGCATGACGGCCAGGCGGTGACCTGCGAGGACTTCGTCCGGGCGATGGAGGAAGCGACCGGCGAGGATCTGACCCGCTTCCGCCGCTGGTACAGCCAGGCCGGCACACCGAAGGTGCGCGCCAGCCTGACGCACGAGCCGGCCAGCGGCCGCGCCCATCTTTTGCTCGACCAGCATGTGCCGCCGACCCCGGGCCAGCCGGACAAGGAGCCGATGCCGATCCCGCTGAAAGTCGCCTTGTTCGGCGAGCTGAGCGGCGAGAAACTCGGCGAGCAGATCGTCACATTGGATCAGGCGAAGGGCGAATTGGTGCTGGACGGCATTGGCGAGCGGCCGATCCTGTCGATCAATCGCGGTTTCTCCGCCCCGATCATCGTCGAGACCGACCGCAGCGCCGCCGACCTCGCCTTCCTCTCCGCGCGCGATGACGATCCCTTCGCCCGCTACGAGGCGATGCAGCAATTGATGCTAGACACGATGCTGGCCGGGCTGAACGGCGGAGCGGCCGATCATGCGGCGGTGGTCGAGGCGGTGGAGCGCACGCTCAAGGACCCCGCGCTCGATCCGGCCTTTGTCGGCGAGGCGGCTCTGCTGCCGAGCGAAGCCTTTATCGGGGATCATCTGCCGGTGGTCGACCCCGACGCGATCGGCGCGGCGCGGGAGGCGTTGCGCGCCGAACTCGGCAAGTCGCTCGAGCCGCTTTGGCGCGCCGCCTATGACGCCTCGGCCTCCAACCGCTACGAATTGTCGCCTGCCGCCAAGGGCCGCCGCCGTCTGCGCACGGTCTCGCTCGGCTATATCGCGGCGTCCGGTGCGGAGGATGCGCCGGCAATGGCGCTGCGCCAATATCACGATGCCGACAATATGACCGACCGGCAGGGTGCGCTCGGCACTTTGGTCAACAGCGCGGCGGAAGGCGAACGGGCGGAGGCGCTGGACTGTTTCTACGAGCGCTATCGCTCCAATGCCCTCGTCCTCGACAAATGGTTCACCTCGCAAGCGCTGTCGATGCGCGGCGATGTGGTGGACGAGGTGGAGCGGCTGGCCACCCACCCGGATTTCACCATGACCAACCCCAACCGGCTGCGCTCCCTGGTCGGCGCCTTCGCTGCCAATCAGCGCGGCTTTCATCACGCATCAGGCCGCGGCTACCACTTCCTGGCGGACATGATCGTCGCTGCCGACAAGCTCAATCCGCAGACCGCGGCCAAGCTCGTTCCCCCGCTCGGCCGCTGGCGCCGGTTCGGCCCGGAGCGGCAGGCACTGATGCGGGCCGAGCTGGAACGCATCGTCGCCGCGCCCGGCGTGTCGAAGGACGTGTTCGAACAGGCCAGCAAGAGTCTGGTCTAGTTCAGCAGCGCCATCGTACGCTCATCCCGCGCGCCATTGTAGAAAGTGGCGAGTGCGCGGGCGAAGACGCCGTCCGGCTCGACCGCGTCGAACAGGGTCATGGACGAGCGGAACTTGAGCGCATCGACCGTACCGAGGATCGCCTCCGCGGTGCAGACTGGGTGACGGAGCATGGCCTGGGTGCATTCCCGTAGGCGGGGTCCAAGCACCGGGTCGTCGAGATACTCACGCGCTTCTGCGCGCGACTCGATCGCATAATATTGCGCCAATGCGCTGAGGCCGAGACCGGCGATTTGCGGGAAGACGAACCACATCCAATGGCTGCGTTTCTGTCCGGCGATCAGTTCGGTCAGCGCGGTTTCGTACACGCCGTCCTGCGCTTCGACGAAACGAAACAGATTTCGAGGGTCTTGGCCGCTCATCCGCAGCCGTCGCAATCCTCGCCTTCGCCGGTCTCCACCTGCAACGTCACATGGCCGATACCAAACCGCTCGTGCAGAGTCTTGCGCGCGTCGGTGAGGAAGGTGTCACCGGGCGGACCGGCCGGAATGACCAGGTGGGCGGTCAGCACCGTCTCGGTCGTGCTCATCGGCCAGATGTGGAGATCGTGCACCCGCGTGACCCCGGGTAAGGCCGCGAGTTCCGCCTCCACGGCGTCGGGATCGATGCTGCTCGGTACGCCGCTGAGCGCCATCGTCAGCGATTCACGCGCCAGATCGGCTGTAGCGATGAAGATCAGGCCGGCGACGATGAGCGAGGTGATTGAATCGACCCACAGCCAGCCGGTGGTCATGATCAGAATGCCGGCGACCACCACGCCCGCTGACACCAAAGCGTCGGCGACCATGTGCAGGTAAGCGCCGCGAATGTTGATGTCGCCCTTGCTGCCCCGTGCGAACATCCAGGCGGTGACGCCGTTGATTACAATGCCGATCAGGGCGACGATGATGACCGTCTCGCCTTCCACCACATCCGGGATGATGAGGCGCATCACGGCGTGATAGACGATGAAAGCGACCGCGATCAGCAGGATGATGGCGTTGGCGAGGGCCGCGAGGATCGTCGCGCCGCGATAGCCGTAGCTGAAGCGGCGGCTCGGCGCGCGCTTGGCCAGGGCAAAGCCGATCCAGGCGATGATGAGGCCGAGGACGTCGGAAAGATTGTGGCCGGCGTCGGCCAGCAGGGCCATGGAATTGGCCCAGAAACCGTAGGCGCCCTCGACGATGACGAAGGCCAGGTTGAGCGAAATGCCGATGGCGAAGGCGCGGCCGAAATCGGTGGGGGCGTGGCTGTGGCCGCCGTGACCGTGATGGCCGTGCGCATGGTGGTGGCCATGATGCGCGTGCCCGTGAAGATGGTGATGCCCGTCCGCCATATGCCGGGCTTAGCGGATGAAATCCGTGAGATGCTAGGACTTGGTGTCGGGCACCGGCCCTAAAAACAGTTCAGCCGGCGGACCCCTTTGGACCCGCCGGCTGTCCGGCCCCCAGCTATGCTGGTCAGAGGTGGAAACCTCTAGTCGGCCAGCCAGCCGGTCAGGATGTAGGCCAGGATCGTGAACGGCCCCAGCAGAATGAGCGCGAACAGGGCGATCAGGCGAATGAGCGCCGGATCGTAATCGATCGACCGGGCGATGCCTGCGCACACGCCGAGGATCTTTCCGTTCGCGCGGTCACGGGAATAAGGCGTGTCCATATTGCCTTGTCTCCTTGGTGACGCGGACGTGGCGGCGGTCAAGCGATGAAGACCGGGCCGGCGGCGGCGCTGACGAGGACCCAGCTGGCGAAGAGCGCGCTGAACGTGGCCAGCATCTTGTCGGCAGAGTTGAGCTTGAAGATCGACATTTTATGTTCCTTGGTTCGGTAGCTGTGTTGGTTAGGCGATCGGAGCGATCGGGCCGGCGGCGGCGACGATCAGCACGAAGCTGGCGGCAAGCGCGGTGACCGAAGCGAGGATCTTCTGGGTGAAAGAGGTGGCGGCAGACATGATTTCATTCCTTTTCAGTCGGGCCGCCGGACCATCCGGGGCCATGCCAAAGGAATTGCAGACGCCGTGCCAAACCACGAAACTAACGGAAAACTGCCAAAAACGAGAAAACACTGGCTGAACGCCAGTTTAACGACCCCGAAATGATCGGAAATTGCGCCAACTCTTGGCAGGGCGATCGTTTCGCCGGCGTCCGCAAGCGGACAAGTGTCCGTTAACGGACAGGTTAGCGCCGGGCGGCGCTCATGAAGAGATAGGCGGGGTCGAATTCGGCGCGCTCCTCGAGCCCCGCGAGGTCGTGGATCTGCGCGATGCCGCCGCGAAAGGTCAGCAGCCGCTCGTTGCGCAAGCGCCCCAGCATGCGGTTGACATGGACGGGCGTGAGGCCGGTCGCGTCGGCGAGGTCGACCTGGGTGATCGGCAGGGCGAAGCTGGTGCCATCGACCATGCCGATGATCTTCAGCCGGTGGAACAATTCGCAGATGACGTGCGCCACGCGCGCAACCGCCGTGCGCCGGCCGAGCGAGAGGATGCGCTCGCGCTGGATGGCTGCGTCCATCTGGGTCGAGAGCCACAGCATCCGGGTCAGATGCGGCTCGCTTTCGGTGATCGCGGTCAAGGCGGCGTGCGGCACGATCGCGATCCGCACCGGGGTCAGTGCGCAGATGCTGTGCTCCAGCCGCTTGAGGAGATAGCCGTGCAGATCGACGAAATCGCCGGCGACATGCAATTCGGTGATCTGCCGCTGTCCTTCGGCCAGATCCTTGAAGCGGGCGACGAAGCCGTCGATCAGCAGGATGGAGAAAGTGAGCGGCGCCCCTTCGCTCACCAGCACCTGGCCGGCGGGATGATCGACGATCCGGTCGATTGCACCCCTCAGCACCGACGCTTCATGCTCGGTGACGCGGTCGCGCAGGCGCAGCTTGACCAGCAGCCTGGCGATCGCTTCGGCGGCGCCGTCCGGGGGCATCAGGCGCGGACTCGCTCCACCCCCGCCGCGTCGAGATGGGGTCCGAGCCGGCCGGTCAACCACAGCCACCACATGCGAAAGTCCGCGGCGAGCGACCAACTGGGATATTTGAAGGTCGCCGGCCGGTTGCGCTCGGCCAGCATATGCCCGGTCCAGGCGAAGCCGTAGCCTGCCACCGGCATGAGCGCGAGCAGCCACCAGATCTGCGTCGCCAGCGCGGCGGCGGCGAGACCGACAACCAGTGTCGTACCGATATAATGGATGGCGCGCGTCGCGGGGCGGCTATGCTCGCGCAGATAATAAGGCCAGAATTCGCGAAAGCTGGCGTAGCGCGCTTCGGCCATGATCAACTCACTCCCGTCATCCCGGCGACAGCCGGTATGACTTTCCCCCTTGTCGCGCATGGCGTCAAGGAACGGAGAGTTGTCTTGGTTCTTTCGCGCGGATGGCGCGCGTGAGGTGGAGCGGCGCTTTACCGGCGGGCTGCGGCGGTGCGTACGGGGGCGAACCAGCCGCGCGGATCGGGCAGGCGAACCTCGTCAGCCCGGACCGCCGCGGCGCGCGTGCTGGCGGCGCGGCAATCGGCGACGATCACGGGATAGGCGGCCTCGGCATCGGCCAAAGCGGCCTCGGTGGCGGCGAGGCAGTCGGCGCGGCTTTCATAGACCATCGGCTGCACCGCGATCTGCTGGCAGTTCGCTTCGCCTTCGCCACAGCCCAATATTGCGAGCAGATAACCGGCGGGACCCATCATCGTCATTTCCTTCAAGAACCTGTGGTTCAAACCCTTCGCCGCTTCGGCGGGTTCCAACCGGGCCGCCGCCGCAACGAGTGCGGGACGCGTGTCCCTCTCGCTTTGTCTCCTAGCTTGTGACTTTGGGCGGTCGCTCCTGCGCAACGACAAATCCGGCGGCGTAAGCGACGGTCCGGCCGCCTCCCGCGCGTTCGTCGCTTCCGTCGCTCGTCGCGGGGCTTTCATCGTACGCGCTACCCTCACCCGGCTAGCTATTGCGAGCGGCTTTCAATAGTGGGCTGGCGACACTGTCGTGCGAACGCACGACACCGATGTGCCAGGGCCTCCAATGGCATGCGCCTCCGGCCGGCCAGTCGTCGTGTCGGGCAGTCGTCGTGAAATCTGGGCTTGAGGGGCGGGAAGAATGGTTGGGCCGGTTGTTGTAGCGCGCGGACAGTCGGGTCGCGGACGGGCGCTTGTGCTGGCGCTGCTCGGCACCACGGCTGCCGTTTCCGGTGCGACTCCGGCCTTCGCACAGGTTCCCGATGCGCCTGCGGCACCAGCCGAACAGGAGGCCGCCGCGCCCCAGGGTGCGCGTAGCTACACGCCCGAGGATTTCGCCCGCTTCGCGCCGCGCACCGCGCTCGACATGCTCACCAACGTCCCGGGCTTCTCGATCTCGGAAGGGGATACGGGGCGGCGGGGACTCGGCCTCGCCACCGGCAACGTGCTGATCAATGGCGAGCGCTTCGTGCAGCGCTCGACCGACATCTTTTCCGAATTGCGCCGGATCAGCGCGGCGAACGTCATCCGGATCGAGATTGTCGATGGCGCGAGCCTGAACGTACCCGGCCTTTCCGGGCAGGTCGCCAACATCCTGACCCGGTCTGGCGGGCTGTCCGGCAATTTCGCCTGGCGTCCGCAGGTCCGCGCCCGCCGCACGCCGCCGCGTCTGCTCGACGGCGAAGTGTCGATCAACGGCCGGCTCGGCGGCACGGAATATAGTCTCAGCTTCGCCAACGAGAGCCGGCGCAGCGGGCATGCCGGCCCCGAACTGGTGTTCGCGCCCGGGGGCAACATTCTGGACCGGCGCGAGGAAGTGCTGTTCGCCGACGAGGACGGGCCGCGCATTGCCGGCACGCTGCGGCGGACCTTCCGCGACGGATCGATCCTGAACGCGAATGCCGGCTTCCAGCTTTTCTATTTCGACCTGAGCGAGGATTCGCTGCGCTCGGGTCCCGGCCAGCCCGACCGCGACCGGCGCCTGGTCGAGAGCGAGCGGGAGCATAATTACGAACTGGGCGGCGATTACGAATTCGGCCTTGGCGGCGGCCGGCTGAAGCTGATCGGTGTTCATCGCTTCGAGCACAGCCCCTACCGGCAGACCCTCACCACCGATTTCTCGGACGGCCGCCCGCGCGAGGGGCAGCGGTTCACGCAGACGGCCGACGAGAGCGAGACGATCCTGCGCGGCGAGTATCGCTGGCGCGGCGGCCGCAATGACTGGCAATTCAGCCTGGAAGGCGCGCTGAACCGGCTGGATGTCGAGAATGATCTCTTCGATCTGGCCGGCGGCGTCTACGTGCCCGTGCCCGGCGCCTCCGCTGCCGAAATCGTCGAGGAGCGCAGGGCCGAAGCGACCTTGACCTACGGCCGTGCGCTGTCCGCAAAGCTCAATCTGCAGGCCGCGATCGGCGCCGAATATTCGGAACTGAGCCAGACCGGCGCCGCCGATATCACCCGTCGCTTCTTCCGGCCGAAGGGCTTTCTCAACGTCGCCTGGCGTCCGGAGACGAATCTGGACGTCAGCGCCCGCGTCGAGCGCGTCGTCGGGCAACTCGATTTCTACGATTTCGTGGCGTCATCGAACGTGAGTTCGGGCACGTCCAACGCCGGCAATGCCGATCTGGTCCCGCCGCAGCGCTGGAACGCGCAGATCGAGGCGCGGCGCAATCTGGGCCGTTGGGGGACGATCACGGCGCGGCTCCACGGCAGCCTGATCACCGATATCGTCGACATCATTCCGATCGGCGCGACCGGCCAATCGCCGGGCAATATCGACGGCACCGCGACGCTCTACGGCTTTCAGTGGATCAGCACCTTCAATCTCGATCCGCTGGGCCTGCGCGGCGCGAAACTCGACCTGAATCTGCGCTTCCAGCGCCACCGGCTCGACGATCCGCTCACCGGCGTACGCCGGGCGTTCAACGAGGAGATGGTCCGCAATATCGATGTGAACTTCCGGCACGATATTCCCGGCAGCGACTGGGCATGGGGGGTGGATCTCTCGCAATATCGTGAGTCGGTCGAGTTCCGGCTCGATCAACGCTTCCGTTCGCTCAACGCGCCCGGCAATTTCGGCGCGTTCGTGGAGCATAAGAATGTGCTGGGGCTGACCGTGCGGGCCGGCGTCGACAATTTGCTCGACATCAATGAAGGCTTTACCCGCACCTTCTTCGACGGCCGTCGCAATGCGACGAACAGCAACATCCTCTTCATCGAGGATCGCGACCGTACCTATGGCCCCGTCTTCACGTTGACGATCAGCGGCGCGATCTGAGGATTTGATTCCGCTTCAACGGACAACCTCCGTTACCGCGCTTGGGATCGGTGCGCCGCCGCCCTATGTCGGCGGCGCATGGCCACCCTCCCGCAAGACGACAAGCCCACCAGCAAGGCCGCCACTGACGCCGCCGATCTGGCGACTTTGCGCCGGTTCGTTCCCTATCTGTGGCCGCCCGGTGCCGCGGGGCTGAAGGCGCGCATCCTCGCCGCCTTCGGCTTCGTCATCCTGTCCAAGCTCGTCCAGGTCTATGGCGCCCCGTTCGCCCTGCAGGGCGCGGTGGACAATATGGCTGAGGGCAGCCGCGAGCTGGTCTATCTCGTGATCGCGCTCGTCGTCGGCTATGCGGCCGCCCGCTTCGGCACCGTATTGTTCGACAACCTCCGCAACACCGTGTTCGAGAAGGTCGGGCAGGAGGCGGCGCGGCGGCTCACCTCCAACGTCTTCGCGCACCTGCACAACCTCTCCCTGCGCTTCCACCTGGAGCGGCGCACCGGCGCCGTCACCAAGGTGGTTGAGCGCGGCACCAAGAGCATCGACACGATGCTCTATTTCCTGCTGTTCAACATCGCGCCGACCTTGTTGGAACTCGGCCTAGTGCTGACCATCTTCGGCACCCGCTTCGGCATGTGGCTGGTGCTCAGCACGCTCGTGATGGTGGCGATCTACATCGCCTTCACCCGCATCGTCACCGACTGGCGGGCGAAATTGCGGCAGCAGATGAACGATGCGGACACCGGTGCGGTCGCGCATGCGGTGGATTCGCTGCTGAATTTCGAGACGGTGAAATATTTCACCGCCGAGGCGCGGGAGAGCGCGCGCTATGATGCGGCGGTCAACAGCTACGCCCGCGCCGCGACGAAGAGCGAAAACAGTCTCGCCTGGCTGAACATCGGTCAGGCGGTGATTACGAACCTGATGCTCGCGGGCGGGATGGCGATGATCGTCTGGGGCTGGTCCACCGGGCGTTTCACGGCGGGCGACGTGGTGCTGGTCTCGACCCTGCTCACCCAGTTGTTCCGCCCGCTCGACATGCTCGGCATGGTCTATCGCACCATCCGCCAGGGCCTGATCGACATGAAGGCGATGTTCGACCTGGTCGATACGCCCGCTGAGATCGTCGATGCGCCGGATGCGCCGGAGTTGCGCGTCACCACCGGCCATGTCCGTTTCGAGGGCGTCCGCTTCGGCTACGAAAGTCCGCGCGAGATCCTGCACGGCATCGACATCGACGTGCCGGCGGGTTCGACGGTCGCTGTCGTCGGCCCGTCCGGGGCGGGCAAGTCCACGCTCTCGCGGCTGCTGTTCCGCTTCTACGATCCGCAAGGCGGGCGGATCACCATAGACGGGCAGGACATCAAGGCCATCACCCAGGAAAGCCTGCGCCGCGCGATCGGCATCGTCCCGCAGGACAGCGTGCTGTTCAACGATACGATCGGCTACAACATCGCCTACGGGCGGGACGGTGCGACCCAGGCGGAGGTGGAGGCGGCAGCCAGGGGCGCGGCGATCCACGACTTCATCCTCTCGCTGCCGGAAGGCTATGATACGCGCGTCGGCGAGCGAGGCCTCAAGCTGTCGGGCGGCGAGAAGCAGCGGGTGGCCATCGCCCGCACTTTGCTGAAGGATCCGCCCATTTTGATCCTCGACGAGGCGACCAGCGCCCTCGACAGCCGCACCGAGGCGGCGATCCAGGACACGATCCGCCAGATCGAGCGCGGCCGCACGAGCATCGTCATCGCGCACCGCCTCTCCACCGTCGTCGATGCCGACCGGATCATCGTGCTGGAGGCTGGACAAGTCGCGGAGCAGGGCAGTCACGCCGAATTGCTGCGCATGGGCGGCCTCTACGCCGAAATGTGGACACGCCAACAGAGCGAGCGGGAAGAGGAGCGCGCCGACTCCGGGGATGAAAAGCCGCGCTAAAGGCTCTGGCGCGATCGAGAGGCGCCAGTTACTTCTGTCTGCGGAGCAACGGCCATGTCCCTCTGGTTTGCACTGACCATATTGCTCGCCGCGCAGCCGGCGGCGTCCCCGCCTGCCGATCAAAGCGGAGAAATGGTGGTGACCGGCGACCGCCCCTCACCCCAACCGCTCGGCCGTGCCGAAGCGCCTTATTCGGAAACGGAGCGCGTGACGCTCGGCTCGCGCATCCCGCGTCTGGTGTCCGAACGGCCATTCCAGACCATCGCGTCGGACAGCGGCGTTGCCGGGATGGTGCCGGGCAGCGGCATGAACGGCACTGGCGGCGACCCGCCTCGGCTCACCTCGCGCCGGGCCACCACTTGCGTCGCCGAAGACCGCGCGGTGCGGGAAGAGGTGGCGTGCATGCTCTTCCGGGCGCAGCGGGCGGCCGGACTCGGCGATTTCGATGTGGCTCGAACGGCCGTCTCCCCATGGCTGGAGCGGCGCGGGATGAACGCGGCGGAAAGCTATGCGGTCGGCCTGCTGGCCTTCACTCTGGCCGAGGCCGAGGCGGATGACGGCTTGCGTATCCATGCGCTCCGTCTGCTGCTGGCGAGCAATCGTCTGCCCGAGGCGGACCAGGCGCGGGCCGAGCGGCAGCTCGCCGGCCTGACTGACGGAGCGCGCTGATCGCGTCGATGGGCCGTGGCTGCCTCGTAAAAACCGCAGAAATTCGGGAAATTTACGCTTCGGAAACGTGTGCCGGTGCAGAGGCGCCGATCTAGTTCGCTTGAGTATGGATCGTTTGCGTATGCTCGACGTCGTTTACTGCATCGCCGTCGATCACGACCCTTGGCTGCTCGCGCTGGCCGTCGGCATCTGCTGCATCGGCGCCTTCTCCATCGCGCAAATGGCGGAGCGCGCGCGCAAATCGGCCGGGCTGCAACGGATTGCGTGGCTCTTCCTGACTTCCGTCGCGAGCGGCGCGACCATCTGGTGCACCCATTTCGTCGCGATGCTTGCCTATCAGGCGAAAGCGCCGGTGGTGCTCGATCCGGTCCTGACCATCGCCTCCCTGATTATCGCCGTCGCGGGCACCAGCGCCGGGATTGCGATCGCAATCTCGCGCAGCAGAGCGTTGCAGGCGATCGGCGGGGTCATTTTCGGCGGCGCGATCGCCGCAATGCACTTCACCGGGATGAGCGCCTATCGCGTGCAGGGCGTGGTCGAATGGCATGTCGGCTATGTGGTCGCCGCGATCGTCTGCGCCTGTGTGCTCGGCGCCGTGGCGATGATGGTGCTCGGGCGCCGCGCCGGAGCCGGATGGCGCCTGACGCAGGGGACGGCCCTGATCGTCGCGGCCATCGCCAGCCTGCACTTTACCGCGATGACCGCGCTTACCATCACCCCGCTCAACCTCGGCGAGGCGGCGCTCGATGCGGTCGGCGCCCGCGCGCTGGGGCTGGCCACCGGGCTGATCGGCCTCGTCGTGATCGTCGCCGGCGTGTTCGCTGCCCTGATCGACCGCGAAACGCGCGGCGACGCGATGCGCAAATTGCACTTCATGGCGATGAACGACACGCTCACGCAGCTGCCGAACCGCGCCGGCTTCAGGGAGGTGCTCGAGCAGCGCGTCGCCCGCGCGAAGCATGACGGCCGTGCTGTCGGTCTGTGCATGATCGACCTGGTCCGCTTCAAGGAAGTGAACGATCTGCACGGTCACCAGGCCGGCGACGAATTGCTGGCGCAGGTCGCCTCGCGGCTGCGCGGCGCGATCCGGCAGGACGAGTTCGTCGCGCGGTTGGGCGGCGACGAATTTGCCGCGATCACGACCTTCGATGATCGCGAGGCGCTGATCGAGTTCGTCGACAGGATCCAGGCCAGCCTGCTCGTGCCGCATCAGGTCGGCGACTTTTCGGCAAGCGTCGGCGCCAGCATCGGTGTTGCGGCTTATCCGCACGACGCCGGCCGCACCGGCATCCTTATCAACAATGCCGATCTCGCCATGTACCGCGCCAAGAGCGAGGGTTCGGTCGCGCCCTGTTATTACGCCGCCGAGCTGGACGAAGCGGTGCGCGCCCGTCGCGAACTGGCGACCGAATTGAAGCTGGCGATCGAGAATGACGAGCTCGAGGTTCACTACCAGCTGCAGGCCGACGTCCAGACCCGGGAAATCACCGGCTACGAAGCTTTGGTGCGCTGGCGTCACCCGCGCCGCGGCCCGATTTCGCCGGTCGAGTTCGTGCCCGTGGCCGAGCAGAATGGCCTGATCCTCGCGCTCGGCGAATTCGTGCTGCGCCGCGCCTGCCGCGATGCCGCCGCCTGGCCGCACAAATCGCGGGTCGCGATAAACGTCTCGGCGTTGCAACTTGCTCATGCCGATCTGCCGCGCCTGTTCCACGAAGTGTTGCTCGAGAGCGGCCTGCCGCCTTCCAGGCTGGAGATCGAGCTGACGGAAAGCGCGATCATCGCCAATCGCGAGCGGGCGCTCCATGTCCTGCGTCAAATCAAGGCGCTCGGCGTCGCCGTCGCCCTGGACGATTTCGGCACCGGCTATTCCTCGCTCGAGACGCTGCGCGCCTTCGCCTTCGACAAGATAAAGCTCGACCGCTTCTTCGTGCAGGAGCTGGAGGATAGCCCGCAGGCCACGGCGATCATCCGCGCCGTGCTCGCGCTCGGCAAGAGCCTGTCCATTCCGGTCCTCGCCGAAGGGATCGAGACGGAGGAGCAGATGAATGTGCTGATCCGCGAAGGCTGCGACCAGGTGCAGGGCTTCCTGCTCGGCCGGCCGGAGCCGAACCGGCTGACCGTTCCAGAGCAGCGCCGCGCCGCCTAGCCTGTGCGGCCCGGAGCGGCTAATCGCTGCGGGTGACCGGCGACCCGCTCGATATTCTTCACCAGACTTTCGGCTTCTCTGCTTTTCGTGGGGTGCAGGAACAGGTGATTGGCCGCACCATGGCGGGCGATCATACGCTCGCGGTGATGCCGACCGGGGCGGGCAAGTCGCTCTGCTATCAGGTGCCGGCGCTGGCGCGGGACGGGACGGCACTCGTCATCTCGCCGTTGATTGCGCTGATGCACGACCAGATCCGCGCCGCCGATGCGTTTGGGATCCGCGCGGCGGCTCTAACCTCGGCCGACAACAATCGCGCCGAGACGGTCGAGCGGCTGCGGCGCGGCGAGCTCGATCTGCTCTACGCCGCGCCGGAACGGGCGACGACGGGCAGCTTCCGCGACCTGATCGCCCGCCTGCCGCTGGCTTTGATCGCGATCGACGAGGCGCATTGCGTCAGCGAATGGGGGCATGATTTCCGCCCCGATTACCGGCTGCTGAAGCCGATGCTCGATGCCTTCCCGGATGTGCCGCGCCTCGCGCTGACCGCAACGGCGGACAAGCGCACGCGCGAGGATATTCTCGTCCAGCTCGGCATCCCGCATGACGGCCTGATTGTCGCCGGCTTCGACCGGCCGAACATCCGTTACCATGCCCGCCCGCGCGACGGCGTGCCGAAGCAATTGGCGGCCCTACTCGCGGAGCAAACCGGCCCCGGCATCATCTATGTGCAGAGCCGCGACCAGGCCGATAAACTGGGTGCGCAACTCGCGACCGGCGGCAGGCCTGTCCTGCCCTATCATGCCGGGCTCGATCCGGACGTGCGCGCCCGCAACCAGGCGGCGTTCGTCGCATCCGAAAATATGGTGATGGTCGCGACCATCGCGTTCGGCATGGGCATCGACAAGCCGGACGTGCGCTTCGTCGCCCATGCCGGTATCCCCAAGTCGATCGAGGCTTATTATCAGGAAACCGGCCGCGCCGGCCGCGATGGCGATCCGGCCGAGGCCTGGCTGTTCTGGGGCGCCGAGGACTTTTCGCGCGCCCGCCGCCGCATCACGATGGAGGTCGAGGATGCGCGC
Organism: Sphingomonadales bacterium UBA2369; assembly: GCA_002344055.1. Classification (GTDB taxonomy): domain Bacteria; phylum Pseudomonadota; class Alphaproteobacteria; order Sphingomonadales; family Sphingomonadaceae; genus Allosphingosinicella. The sequence continues at coordinate 456,923 of DDTH01000006.1, read as the reverse complement.
CAGGCCGGCGAGCGCGAGCGGCTGAACACGCTGGCGGCGCTGGTCGAGACGCCGGATTGCCGCCGCGCCCTGCTGCTCCGCCATTTCGGCGAAACGCCGCCGGAAAGCTGCGGCAATTGCGATAATTGCCTGAACCCGCCCAAGGCGGTGGACGCCACCGTCGTTGCGCAGAAAATCCTCTCCGCCGCCTTCCGCACCGAGATGCGTTTCGGCATCGGCCATCTGACCGACGTGCTGGCGGGCCGCGAGACGGACAAGGTGCAGGGCTTCGGCCATCACCGGCTCAGCGTCTTCGGCACCGCCACGGAGGAGGAGCTGGCGCTGGTGAAGCCGGTCAGCCGCGCGTTGCTCGCCCGCGATGCGCTGCGCGCCGACGAACATGGCGGCCTGAGCTTCGGCCCCGCCGCCAAGCCGATCCTGAGGGGCGACGCGACGCTGGAAGTGGTCCTCACCGAGCGCCGTCGCACCCGCAAGCAACGCGTCGCGGCGGACGAAGCCGACAATCCCCTCTTCGCCGCCTTGCGCGCGAAGCGACGCGAACTGGCGAGCGCGGCGGGCATCCCGCCTTATGTCATCTTTCACGATTCCACCCTGCGCGAGATGGCGGCGGCGCGGCCCGGCACGCTGGCGGCGATGGGCGAATTGTCCGGGGTCGGCGCGGCCAAGCTGGAGCGCTACGGCGCGGCCTTTCTGGAGGTGATCGAGGCCAATTGTGAATCCGCTTGAAGCCAACGTCTTCGTCTCCGGCCAGATCGTGCCGGAGGATATTCCTGCGCTCGCGGCGGCGGGGATCACCATGATCGTCAACAACCGGCCCGACGGTGAGGCGCATGGCCAGCCGGAAGGCGGCATGATCGCCAGCGCTGCGCGCGAGGCGGGAATCGACTATCGCGCCATCCAGATCAGCCAGCTGACCGGCGACGCGGTCGATGACACGGCCCGGCTGCTGGCTGAGGTTGATGAGAAGGGCGTCTCCCTGCTTGCCTTCTGCGCATCCGGCACCCGCTCGACCTACCTCTGGGCACTGGCGCGCTCGGCGCAGGGGCATGACGCGGATGGTCTGGTGCGGGCTGCCGCGGACGCCGGCTACGACCTCACGCCGATCCGGCGTTTCCTGCGCTAGGTTTCGCCCGCAGGCTGATCAGCACGAAGGCGGTGCAGGCGAACAGAGCGGCCAGCACGAATGGCGCGCCGGAAAAATGGACAGGCGCTTGCGGGCTCGTGAAATAGGCCAGCAGCGGATTATAGGCCAAAGGCGCGATGATGGCCGCCAGCGCGGCCAGGCTGGCGTTGAAGCCGAGCAATTCGCCCTGCTGATCGTCATCGACCGCGCCCGACAGCAAGGCCGACAGGCTGGGCTGGATGATCCCCTGGATGCCGAGCAGCAAGCCGACCGGCAGCACCAGCCAGCCGATGGGGTTGATCATGTAGAACAGGAAACCGGCAATCGCCCCGGCCAAGCCGATGCGGATGGCTTTGACCGGCCCGGCCCGCGCGGTCAGCGGCCCGATGATGCGGGCCTGGTAAAAGGCCATGGACAGGCCGGTGAGCACCAGCGACAGGCCGATCATCCCCGGCCCCCATTCGAAGCGCGCGCTGGCGAACCAGGCCCAGGCTACGGGATAGATGTTCACTGCGCTGATCCAGCACAGATAAGCGCCGGCCAGCGGCCACAGCCCGGCGACGCTCCGAAGCGACAGGATCGCCCCCAGCGGATTGGCCCGGCGCCACTGGAAGGGCCGCCGCCGCTCCTTCGGCAGCGTTTCCTGAAAGCGCAACAAACCGTAGAGGAACGTCACTCCGGCCAGCCCCGCCGCGACGAAGAAGGGCGCGCGCGTTCCGAGTTCGCCGATCAGGCCACCCAAAGCGGGGCCGATGATGAAGCCGATACCGAAGGCGGCGCCCAGCAGGCCGAACGCGCTGGCCCGTTCGGCGCGCGGGGTGATGTCCGCCATGATCGCCTGCGCCGGGGCGAAGACGGCCCCCAGCCCGCCGGCGATGGCGCGGCCGACGAACAGCCAGAAGATGTCGGGGGCGAAGGCCATTACCGCATAGTCGACCGCGAAACCGGCCAGTGCGATCAGCACCACCGGCCGCCTGCCGAAGCGGTCGCCCAGATTGCCTATGGCCGGCGAGCAGGCGAACTGAAAAATCGCATAGGTGGCGGCCAGCCCGCCGCCGATCGCGGTCGCCTCGGCGAGGGGCCGGTTCGACAATTCCATCACCAGCTCGGGCAGCACCGGCATGATGACGCCGAAGCCGATCGCATAGGTCAGCACGACCAGCATGGCGAACCGCACGCGGGGATCGCGCAGCGGCGAAGCCGCCGGGGCCGCTGCTGCCTCCGTCAACGCTGCGGACTCAGTTGATGTCCTGCCGACCGAAGCGCCAGAAGCTCAGCGCCATCAGTCCGCCGATCCACGCCGTGACGATCGCAAGCGAGCCTTCCCAGCCCCAGGCAATCGTCGTCTCGTTCGGGAACGGCACGATCCGGCCGCTGCCGTCGAGGATCCAGCCGGTCAGGTTGCCGAGATGGTAGCCTGGCAGCGCGTTATAGAGTCCTTCCACCACGCCCGGCAGATAGAGCGACAGCACCGGGCCGAATGTCGTGAACAATTGCTCGAGCGTGATGACGACGATGCCGATCACGATGGCTGCGGCCGTCGTCCGGGTCAGGATCGCCGCGAGGGCCGCGATCGCCGCGCTCAGCAGCACGCCGGGCAGGCTTGCCGCCAATCCTTTCAGGTGGGCCGCCGCGATCCCGCCAGCCGTAATCCCTTCCGGCATCGCATCGCCCTTCAGCGCGCCGGGCAGCCAGCCAAGGAAATTCACCAGCAGGGCGGCGGCGAAGAAGGCCGCGTAGACGAGCAGCAGGCTGACCGCGAATTTGGCGGCGATCAGGCTGGCCCGCGCGCGATGCGGCACGATCAGCTTCCACGTGTTCCACGCATATTCGCCCGCAAAGACGACCGCGACATAAGCGGTGACCATGATCCGGCCGAAGCCGCTGCGGGGCAGGCTCCAGAAATTGGCGGCATTGTCCAGCCAGCTGTCCAGCGCCGGCGCCACCGGGGACGGCGGCAGGCCCCGGCCGAGCTGGACCAGAATGGCGACCGAATAGAGCACCAGAGCGGCGATCGGAAAGATCCAGACCAGGAACCAGGTGGCGCGGTGGCGGCGCAGTTTCAGCGCTTCGGCGGAGAAGGCGTCAAGCATCGGGCGTCTCCCCGCTCTGGGTCATCGACAGGAAGACTTCCTCCAGATTGCGTTGCGTGGGGGCAACGCCGTACACATCGGCACCGGCCCCGACCAGACGGCGGACCAGATCGGGCACGTCCTCCCGCGCCGCATCGACCAGCAATGCCTCGCCATCGATCCGGGTCGGCCAGCGCGCGGCCAGCGCCGCTTCCGCGACATTCAGCGGCGACGCCTCGACCCGGTAACCTCGGTCGTGGCGCAGCAGATCGGCGATCCGCGATTCGTGGATCATCGCCCCCTGGCTGATGATCGCCACGCGGTCGCAGAGCTGCTGCACCTCGTGCAGCAAGTGGCTGGAGAGGAAGACCGTCTTGCCATGATCCTCTGCCAGCCCGCGGATCAGCACGCGCATTTCCTGAATACCGGCGGCGTCGAGGCCGTTGGCCGGCTCGTCGAGGATGATCAGATCCGGATCGCCCAGCAGGGCGGCGGCGACGCCCAGTCGCTGGCGCATTCCGGTCGAATAGCCCTTCACCTTGCGGCCGCCATCTTTGGCCAGGCCGACCTGGGCGAGCAGATCGTCGATCCGGTCGAGGCCCCGGCCCATCGTGCGGGCGAGTACTTCCAGATTCCTGCGGCCCGACAGGAAGGGATAGAAATTGCCGCCGTCGACCAGCGAACCGACCCGGCGCAGGGGCGAAGGGTCATCGGAGAGTGTCTGCCCAAACAGGCGCAATTGCCCGCCGCTCGGCCGGATCAGACCCAGCAGCATGCGGATCGTCGTGCTCTTGCCCGCGCCATTAGGGCCGAGGAAGCCATAGACTTCGGCCGGGCCGACCGTCAGCGAGACGTGGCGTACCGCATGCACGGCGCGCTCGCCGCGGCCATAGCTTTTCGACAGATCGGCGAGTTCGAGCACCGGCTCCATGATCAGGTCGTACCCCTTCCCGGCAACTGAACTGTATTAGTCAAATAAATCACTTTGTCCGGCGCCGTCAATCGGCGCTGGTGGCGAGGATCGCCCGCGCCGCATCCAGATCCTCTTCTAGCACCATCAACCGGACCGGAAAGGCGTTGCCATAAGAGGCGCCGAGGCCGGTGTCGAAGACCAGAGCGTCCAGTCCTTCGGCATGGAGGCGCCCACAGATAATCTCCGCCTCGAACCGGTCATGATAGCGGCCAAGCTCGGTCAGGCTCACCAGGCCGGCTCCAGCCCGAATGCCGCTTCCTCGGGGGTCGAGGCGCGGCCGAGCACCTCGTTGCGATGCGGGAAGCGGCCGAAGCGGACGATGACGTCGCGATGCTTGCGCGCGAAATCGGAATAGAAATCATTGCCCAGCGCCGCGAACAATTGGAGCGACCGGTCCTGGTCCTCAAGCCGCTCGCTATGCTCGAACGGCATATAGACGAAGTGCCGTCGCTCCTCCGCGATGCTCTGATCCCAGCGGCGATCGACCATCGCGGCGGCGATGTCGCGGGCGAGCGGGTCGGTGGCGAAGGCCCGCGGATCGTCGCGGAACATGTTGCGCGGGAATTGATCGAACAGGATGACCGCCGCCAGCGCCCCGTCCGGATCGGTCAGGAAGGTGTCGAGCGGCTTGCCGCGCTCGCTTTTCCACAGCGCGCCGAACCGGCTCGCGCATTCGGCGTCGAGGGCATCGTCGCGGGTCCAGTGCCTGCGCTCGTCCAGCCCGAACCAGAAGCCGAGCACGTCCTTGCGCCAATCGTCCGCCATGCCCGCGCTCACTCCATTGTTCCGCAGGGACATATCGGTGATAGTCGCACCTGTCGAAAGGGGGCCGACAAATGGGGGGTTATTTTTCACGGCGTGCCGTGTTGGGCGGCGCACTCGCGGCCGCCGGCATCGGCCTACTGGCGCCGGGCCGGGCCTTCGCGCAGCAGGCCAGGCTGTGGAGCCCCGACGTGCAGGAGAAATACAGCCGCTTCATGGTCGAATTCGCCAAGGCCTATGACAAGCCGATCGACTGCGCCGACCTGGCGCTGAAGGGCCTGGTGCAGTTCGCCCACGATCAGCGGCTGCCGGTGCGGCTCTTCTATTTCGCGCGATCGGGCGGGCGCACCAAGCGGCAATGGTTCACCTTCAAGCCGGGCGACGACAATGACCGTGCCGCCGCTTTGTTCATGCGCAATCTCGGCGCTGCCAACGTGATCGACAACACCGCCGAAATCCCGCCGGGGGATCTGAAGCCCGGCGATCTGATCATGACTCGCTTCCAGGATGTCGACAGCACCGGCCACACCCGCGTCGTCATCCGATCGGTGTTCGACGACAAGCAGCGCGACTGGCTCGTCGGCTGGATGCAGGGCAGCCTGCCGCCGATCGTGCCCGAGGAGGTCGAGATGTACTATGGCGAGATCCCCACCGAGCGCGGGGTGCCGACGGCGCGGCGCTGGCGCTTCGGCCAGTTCATCAGCGGCTAGGCGCACGCGATGAACGACGAGAACGATCCGTGGAAGGCCGGGCACCAGAACCGCCAGTGGCAGTACGGCATGGATTCCAGCCAGTTCAACGCGGGGCGTGAGCAACGCGAGCGGGAGGAGGCCGAGCGCCAGCGCCAGTGGCGGGAGAATGCGGAGCGCAACGCGGCCGGCAATAACAGCACCAGCACGGCGCCGTCCTGGGGCGGGCAGAGCGGCTGGTCGCCCGGCACCTCCACGGGGGGCGGCGAGGGCGGCGGCCTCGCCCTGCTGATTCTGCTCGGCGGGGCCGGCGCGGTCTGGCTGGTCTGGACCTTCATGTATGTGCTGCTGGGGGTGACGCTCGGCATCGCAGTGGTTACGGGGGTGACCGGCACGGCCTTGTGGGGCGCGGTGACGCTGGCGGGCGGACGGATCGGCTGGTGGGAGGCGGTGAAGCAAGGCGCGATCGCCATGCTGATCGTCGCGGCGGTGATCGTCGCATTCGTGCTGCTGAGCGGGCTCAGCGTCAGCAATGGCGGGCCGGAACTGGTGCCCGGCCTCGGCCCTGTGCTGACCGCACCCTCCGCCGAGACGCTGTCGCTGGTCGGCCGCACCGCGACCTTCGGGCTGGTGCTGCTGGCCGCGGCGGGGATCGCGGTCGGGACCTGGCGGCTGCACAAGGCCCTGCCGGTGACGCCGAAGCTGAAGCGGCCGGCGCGCTGGGCGGTGCTGGCCGTCCTGCTGCTGATCGTGCCGGCGGCCGGAATCTGGCTGGCGGTGAAGCTGTGGGCGATGGCCAGCCCGTTGCCGGTCGGCCCGCTGCTCGGCAACGTCCAGCTGCTCGTTTCGCTCGCCGCCGCGATCGGCGCGGGGACCCTGCTCGCGGCGCTGGTGGGCGGCGGCGCGAATGCGATCCTGCGCAAAAGGGGCTGGCGCGTCTCGACCCGCGGCTATGCGGCCGGGCAGGCGGCGAAGGGCTTCCTGGCCTATGCTTTGTCCCTCCTTTTGCTCGGCATCATGTACCGCGCGGGCGACGGCCTGCTGATCGGCATGGGGCAAATGATCTCGCCCTGGCCGAACGCGGCGGGCGTCACGCAAAGCAATGTGCTGAGCGGCCTGCCCGGCTTCCTGCTGCTGCAGCTCGCGCCGTTCGGCCTGTTCGTCGCCATCGTCCGCGAGACGCAGCATGAGCCGGGAGTGGTCGACAGGCTCCGCCTGCTGGCGATCGCGCAGGCGCTGGTGCTGGCCATCGCCCTCATCGCGATCCTGATCTTCTGGGCCACGGCATTCGCGCTGGCGCGGTAGGGGCGGACGGCGCGAGAGCGGTCTCGAATGTCGCGAATGTCACGAATGTCACACGGAATCGCGGGGGGCCCTCCCGTGCGGTGAGCATCGCCGTGCGGCCCGGTGGCGGTCGCCGCGCGAAGCCGGGAAGCGGGTGACGGCGGTGGCGGATGGGGCCGGGGGAAGATTCTGCCTGTCCATCCGGATCGTAGAACAAGCGCAATCCTATCGCGCAAGGAAATAGGATTTGCGGGCGTGGGCGTGGCGGAAAGAGGGCGCGCGCCGACCCCGTCCCCAAGCCCGCAAAGTTCGGCTATCGTGGGGCGCAAATCGTGGCGGGGGGCTTCGTCTTATGTCCGGAATGCGTTCGTTCGTGCTGGCAATGCTGGCGTTGGGGAGCCTGACCTCCGGTCTGCTGACGGCCTGCGCCAATGCCGAACCAGGAGAATTGCTATTCGAGGCGAAGGGGGCGGAGCTGCCGTCCGAAGGGATGATGGACGCCACCCGCGCGATCGCCGTGCAGCGGCTTGCCATGCTCGGCGTGCCGGGCGCACGGGTCGAGCGCGAGGGGGCGAAGCGCATCCTGGTCCGGCTCGACGACCGCGCGGACGAAGCGGCGGTCCGGACCCTGCTCGACCGGCGCGGCCGGATCGAATTCCGGCTGGTCGAGGAGAATGTCAGCCAGGCGCAGATCATGGCGGGCGAGCCGACGCTGAACTATGAGGTGCTTGCCTATCCGGGCGGCGGAGAAGGCGCCCGCATCGCCGTCCAGCGGCGCGCGATCCTGACCGGCGAGCGGATCCGCGACGCCCGGCCCAGCTACAATGTGCAGGGCATGCCCACCGTCGACATCATCTTCGACGAAGCCGGCGGCCGCCGCTTCGCGATCGCGACGCGCGACAGTGTCGGCAAGCTCTTCGCCATCGTGATCGACGACGAAGTGATCTCCGCCCCGGTGATCAACGAGCCGATCCTGGGCGGCCAGGCGAGCATCGCCGGCGATTTCACGCAGGAGGCCGCCAACCAGCTCGCGATTGCGCTGCGGTCGGGGGCGTTGCCGGTGGATCTGGAGGTGGTGGAGGGGCGGGGGAAGAGCGGCAATTAGTGCGCTGTTGCCGTAATCGAACGGCGTTTGGAGGGGAGCGCTTGCACGGCGAGCAGGAAAAGAGAGCGCAGGTTGAGGCGGCCTGGGAGGAGCATCGAGCGCAAGCCGGAGTTCTCAGGCGCACGTGGCTGGAGGCGCATCTAAAGGCGCAGGATGGCCGATGCGCTTATTGCCGCGACGAGATACGGCTTTCGCCCGATGGCGACGCCACGCTCGATCACTGCATTCCCCAAGCGAAAGGGGGACCCGACACCTTTGCAAATTCCGTCGCTGCCTGCGCACTCTGCAATTTGGCGAAGGCGGATTTGCTGCCCGACGAATTCGCCCTCACCATGCTCGACCGGCGGGCGGCCATTATCGAGACGCGCGAGAAGAAGGCCCGGCACGTTGAAGGCTACCCGGCTCATCTGAGGGCGATGAGCAAGGCCGCGCGCAAGCGACTCTGGTCAGGGCCTGAGTAAAGAGGCGAGCCTGGCGGTGCTGCGCGGGCGGCAATGGAGCCTGATCGGGCGGAATGCGCGGTGCAAGGCGAGCAAGTGCCGGGCGAAGGGGCTGTTCGTGGCGGCGACGGACCGGGACTCGGCCTTCATCGGCCTGGGCGGCGGCGCGCTTCCGAAATGGCTGATCGCGGGCGGCCGAGCGAGCATGAGCCGCCGGAAGGCGGGCCGCCTACGGACCCCGACAGGCCGCCGCCCTGCCCGAAGGGGGTGCACGCGATCTGGTGGTCGCGGGCGAGGACGGATGCGGAGCGGGAGAGGTTGGTGCGGGAGGCGCGGGGGTGAGTCTCTGAGCCGAGTACCCTATCACGCATATCCGAAGTGATGCGCGACTCAGCTGATGACTATGATTAATCATCCCGCTAATCTGGAATGCAACGGGGGAGAGCCATTGATCAAATTTGAGTCCGCCGAGGACGAACAGTTTCTTAAGCGCTCGATGGAGCGCGGAGAGGTTATCCTCGTTCTCGGGGCGGGCGCTTCTGCCTCGTCGGAAAACCGTAGTGGCGACCGAGTTCCTATGGCCGGAGCGTTGGCGGCATTCCTAGCCGATCACTGTGGTCAACCGTACAGTGACGAAAGCCTAACTGATGTTCTGTCTGCAACAGTGCCAACCTATATTAGCGAGCAGAAGCTCTTTCAGATACTCCATGAACTCTATTGCGGCACACGCCCAGCAGATGAACTAGAGCATCTGTTCGAATATACCTGGAGGCGAATTTACACTCTTAATATTGACGATACAATCGAAAATATCAATCGAGGCGTGCAAATCCGCCGATACTATAATGGTTTGATCGATAAAGCGACAGAGGGAGGCGGTACAGACATACTTCAAGTCGTGCATCTGCATGGTGAAGCTTTAAAATCCGAGCATGGTTTCATTTTAACTGCAGACGATTACAATAGATGGCTAACATCTGGCACGCATTCTTGGTACAGCAAGCTAGCCGAGGACTACGCAAGCTTTACCCCTGTCTTTATCGGAACAAGGCTCCAGGAGCCTATTCTGAGCGCTGAGCTTCACCGGGCGAGAGGGCGGGTCAACTCAGGGCTGGGCCGCGCATTTCTTGTAACCCCTGATTCCTTCACGCCCGTTCAAGCTGGCTCGTATAGAGCTAGAAATCTAGTTCCGTTACAAGGCTATCTCTCGGATTTTTCCGACTGGTTGCGGGCGACCTTCTCTAAACGGTTGTCACCTGTGGACGTGGCGGCAGAGGTCAGCAAGGTTGCGAGGGAGATAGCTACGCGCCACTCTGTAAGCTTGGCGGACCTTGAGACTGCTCGGTCGCTCTTTCTCATCGAGGCTGGCGCAACCTCCGCGGAAGTTGGAACCTGGACTCCGAGTCAACGGAGGCAATTCGCGCGGGAGTTTCTAGAAGGAGGTCCTCCTACTTGGCGTATCGCTAGCAGTGACATTCCAGTGCAACTTGATGCGTCGGAAGCCCTCTACAAAGGGCTGAAAGCTGCAGTGTTGGATCATACCCGCGTATTTGTGGCGTACGGTCAAGCAGGTAGTGGCAAGACAACAGCGTTATTGCAGTGCTTACTTAGCCTTTCCAAGGATTATCCGGAACAGAAAATATACGAATTGCGCGGTGAAGTTAAGTCCTTACGAAGTGCTCTTCATCTATTGTCTAGGATACATCCTGACGAGCACCTAGTTCTATATATCTCTGACGTATTCGTATTTGGAGATTCGTTTGAAGAAGATGTCTTATCCATAAAGCACGGACGAATAACGATAGTCACTAGCGCGCGATCAGGTGAGTGGCGAGATCATCTAGAGCGGAGGCTGGGTGATGTGGCCGTCTCCTACTTATTTCAACGGTTCTCTCAGAAGGATCATCGTCCCCTCATCGAGAGACTGGTCTCCTTTGTGCCAGCTCCCAAGCTTCTCAAAATGTCGCCGGCGGAGCGATTGGAAAGGCTCGCGAAATCTAAATCTCAGCTTCTAATCGCCCTCAAAGAAACGACCGAGGGCGAACAGTTCACCAAGGTGATTACAAACGAATTCTCGGGCCTTCCAGATGACGACTCCCGCGCACTCGTGCTTCTCGCAGGCATAGCGACCTTGGCTAGGGTAGGAATTTCTCCTGGGGCCATCCGCGAGGCCTATGAAAAATTGAGTACGAGAAGGTCATTTGATGAGGCTGCTCGGGCAACGGAGGGCATTGTTCTTAAAGGCCAAGGTGGACGGTTTATTGCCCGACACGAGCTTTATGTTCGGCACATTATCGAAAATGTAGCCGACCTACGTACTGTCGCATCTGTGGTGATCGAAGCGCTCAGAACATTTACGAAGTATAGACACCCAATCTATAAGAACGTGGATCGTTTCGACGGAATACTGTTCAGATTCCTCCTGAACCATAACTTTGTTAGAACTCTAGTGCGTCAGAAGACTGGCGTAGAAGAGGTGCTCCGTATCTACGAGAGCTTCGAAATTGAATTTCAGCTGGATGGGCACTTCTGGCTTCAATACGGACAGTTCTTAGTTGAAATAGGCCGCATTGAACCGGCTCTGCGTGTTTTGCAAAAATCGATCGAGGCATACCCAGATAACGAGTTTGCGACCCACGCCCTTGCAGATGTGCAGCTCAAGGCAGCTTATCGTCGATCGCTTTACGACGCTGAAGCTCGCACTCTGATGGGGGACGCCGTAAAGACCCTGCTTGAGCAAGACGCTCGATTAGATTGGGAATCGGACCAGTATCCGATTGTCACACTGACGTTCGGGCACATCGGGGCGCTTGTGAAGCACAAACAAATAAGTGCGGCTAAGGAGGCGGCGACCCAGTATTTTGATCGGGTGCAGCGCTTAGGAAAGCGGCGGCACAATGGTCACCTTCAAGCCGCGCAGGACTCTCTTCTTCGCTTTCTGTCGACTGGCGAATGGGTCGACAAGCTGGCGACAAACGGCCGCCGCAAACAGGCCGGAAGAAACCGGCGGTTTCGAAAGAGAGGAGTCCGTTAAGGGGTCTCTACCATCTCCCGGTTGAGCGTCACCGCAGAAGCCCGCTTCTTCCGCTTTGGGGCCGCTTCAACCATCGGCACGCTGGCGCCGAGTAGCGACTTGAGGTAGTGGCCGGTATAGGAGCGCGCCTCCTTCACCACCTCCTCCGGGGTGCCGACGGCGACGATCTCCCCGCCCTTGTCGCCGCCTTCCGGCCCCAGATCGATCACCCAGTCCGCCGTCTTGATGACCTCGAGGTTGTGCTCGATCACCACCACGGTGTTGCCCTGCTCGACCAGAGCGTGGAGCACTTCCAGCAGCTTGCGGACGTCCTCGAAATGGAGGCCGGTGGTAGGCTCGTCGAGGATGTAGAGGGTCTGGCCGGTGGCGCGGCGCGAGAGCTCCTTGGCGAGCTTCACGCGCTGGGCCTCGCCGCCGCTGAGCGTCGTCGCCTGCTGGCCGACCTTGACGTAGCCGAGGCCGACCTCCTCCAGCATCCGCATCTTCTCGCGGATCGGCGGGACCGCCTTGAACAGCAAAGCCGCCTCCTCGACGTTCATGTCGAGCACGTCGGCGATGCTGTGGCCCTTGAACTTCACCTCCAGCGTCTCGCGATTGTAGCGCTGGCCGTGGCAGACGTCGCAGGTGACGTAGACGTCGGGAAGGAAGTGCATCTCGATCTTGATGAGGCCGTCGCCGGTGCACGCCTCGCAGCGGCCGCCCTTGACGTTGAACGAGAAGCGGCCGGGCTTGTAGCCGCGGGCCTGGCTCTCCGGCAGGCCGGCGAACCAGTCGCGGATCTGGGTGAAGGCGCCGGTGTAGGTGGCGGGGTTGGAGCGCGGGGTGCGGCCGATCGGCGACTGATCGATGTCGATCACCTTGTCGAGATATTGCAGGCCCTCGATCTTCTCGTGCGCGCCGGCGACGATGCGGGCGCCGTTCAAATGGCGGGCCGCGCCGGCATACAGCGTGTCGATGGTGAAGCTCGACTTGCCCGAGCCGGAGACGCCGGTGATGCAGGTGAAGGTGCCGAGCGGGATGCTGGCGGTGACGTCCTTGAGGTTGTTGGCGCGGGCCCCTTTGAGGGTGAGCTTCTTGCCATTGCCCTTCCGCCGTGTCGGAGGCACGGCCACTGAACGACGCCCGGTGAGATAGTCGGCGGTCAGCGACTTCTCGTTCGCCAGCACGTCGTCGAGACTCCCCTGCGCGACGATGGTGCCGCCGTGGACGCCCGCGCCGGGGCCCATGTCGATGACGTAATCGGCGCTGCGGATCGAATCCTCGTCATGTTCGACGACCAAAACGGTGTTGCCGAGATCGCGGAGGCGGCGGAGCGTCACCAGCAGGCGGTCATTGTCCTTCTGGTGCAGGCCGATGCTGGGTTCGTCGAGCACGTAGAGCACGCCGGAGAGGCCTGAGCCGATCTGCGACGCGAGGCGGATGCGCTGGCTCTCGCCGCCGGAGAGGGTGCCGCTGGTGCGGTTGAGGTTGAGGTAATCGAGGCCGACATTGTTGAGGAAGCCGAGCCGCTCGTTAATCTCCTTGAGGATGGCGCGGGCGATCTCGCGCTGCTGCGGATTGAGCTTTTCCTCGAGCGTGGAGAACCATTCGAGCGCGTGGCGGACGGCGCGGCGGGAGGACATGGAGATGTCCTCGCCGGCGATCTTCACCGCGAGCGGCTCGGGGCGGAGGCGGGCGCCGTGGCAGGTCTCGCACGGGGCGGCGCTCTGATATTTGCTCAGCTCCTCGCGCATCCAGGCGCTTTCGGTCTGCAGCATGCGGCGGTTGAGATTGCCGATCACGCCCTCGAACGGCTTCTTCACGTCGTACGACTTGCGGCCGTCGATGAAGGTGAGGGTTACGGGCTTGCCGTCCGTGCCGTGGAGGATGACGCGCTGCTGTTCCTCGCTTAGCTCCGACCAGGCGGTGTCGAGGGTGAAGTCATAGGCCTTCGCCAGGCTGGCGAGGACCTGCATGTAATAAGGCGAGGGCGGGTTGGATTTGGCCCAGGGCACGATCGCGCCCTTCTTCAGCGTGAGCGCGTGGTTTGGGACGACCAGCTCCTCGTCGAAGATGAGCTTCTCGCCGAGGCCGTCGCAGGCCGGGCAGGCGCCCTGCGGGGCGTTGAACGAGAAGAGCCGCGGCTCGATCTCGGCGATGGTGAAGCCGCTGACTGGGCAGGCGAACTTTTCGGAGAAGGTGATGCGGCCTGGCGGGGCGTTGTCCTGAAGCACCTCGCTCCCCTCCCGCGAGCGGGAGGGGGATTCGGGCGGGGCATCCGCCGGGTCGAGATAGACCAGCCCTTCGGCCAGCTTGAGGGCGGTCTCCAGGCTGTCCGCCAGCCGCGTCTCGATCCCCTCGCGGACGACGATGCGGTCGACCACGACCTCGATGTCATGCTTGTATTTCTTGTCGAGGCTCGGCGCCTCCTCGATCGGATGGAATAACCCGTCGATGCGGACGCGGGTGAAGCCGTCCTTCTGCCATTGCGCGAGCTCCTTGCGATATTCGCCCTTGCGGCCGCGCACGACCGGCGCGAGCAATACGTGGCGGCTGCCTTCCGGCAGCGTCATGATGCGGTCGACCATCTGGCTGACCGTCTGCGCGCTGATCGGCTCGCCGGTGGCGGGGCTGTAGGGCACGCCGACGCGCGCCCAGAGCAGGCGCATATAATCGTAGATTTCGGTGACGGTCGCCACGGTCGAGCGCGGGTTCCGCGACGTCGTCTTCTGCTCGATGCTGATCGCGGGAGAGAGCCCGTCGATATGATCGACGTCCGGCTTCTGCATCATCTCCAGGAACTGGCGCGCATAAGCGGAGAGCGACTCCACGTAGCGCCGCTGGCCCTCTGCATAGATGGTGTCGAAGGCGAGGGAGGATTTGCCCGAACCGGAGAGGCCGGTGATCACCGTCAGCGTATCGCGCGGAATATCGACATCCACGCTTTTCAGATTGTGCTCGCGCGCGCCGCGAACGCTTATGTGGGTCAGCATTCTCTGCCGCTCTGCTTCTGAATATGCGTCAGCATTCGGGACCAACCGTTCCAGTTCTGTTCTTGTCGTAGGAGGCGAAGTCGCGCGGGTCAACGCGGGTCGTCGGAAGATGGGTGCCGATCGTTCGCACAGCAAGGCGTGAAGCGATCATCCGGAACGGAGCAAAGCCGGATTCATCTCCGCTGGCGTGATGAGTGGGAAGGCCTAGCCATGCGCCATGGGACTCGGCGTTGCCACAAGGCCGCCGGTCCGGGGGGACTGCGCATGCGGACTCGGGGAATGAGGGCTGCCGCCCTGTGCTTGCTGCTGACGGCGTCGACCGCCCTTGCGGGGTGCGCCTCCATCCGGGGCGCGCAGCACCGGATGGTCGAGTTGACGCCGCGCGCCATCATGCCGATGGACAATGCCCTGCTCGCCTATCGGCAGATCCCGGACAGCGCGCGGCTTGGCATGAACCGGCGCGACTTTCGCGACTATATCCTGACGACCTATATCGGCGCGATCGAGGAACGGTACGACGCCTTCGTGACGGCCCTCGAAATGGGCGATCGCGGCTCGGCGCTCGGCCTGGACTTGCTGCTCCTCGCCTTGTCCGGCGCGACTTCGCTCGTGCCGCTCGACGAGGTGGAAGACCTCGCCAACATCACGACTATTGCCGCCGGGGCGCGGGCGACGATCGACCGGCGCGTCTTCTTCGACCGCACCGTCCCCGCTTTGATCGCGGCGATGGACGCCGAGCGCGCGACTGTGCTCGCGCAGATCGTTCGCAAGCGCACGCTGCCGGTCGAGCAATATAGCCTGGACGAGGGCGTGGACGATCTCCGGCGGCTTCAGCGCGCGGGCCGGCTGAACAGCGCCCTGACCCGCATCGCTCGGGCGGCGGAGGCGGACCGCGCTCAGCAGCAGGCGCGGCTCGATACGATGACCACGGTCTGCGAAGGCAATACGGTCAACACGGTGCCGATCAACATCAGCTACCGCGACCTGATCATCGGTACTCCGGCCGCCGGGACAGAGGCGGTGACCGAAGCGCAGCGCGCGGCGCTGGCCCAGCAGGAACTCGCGCTCGACCTCGCGCCAGGCACGGTCGCGACCTTCGAAATAGTCTGGGCGGCATACCTTTCCCGGTTCTGCAACGACCCGGACCGAACGGCCTTCATCCAGAGGGTCAGGGCACGCATCGATGCGGCAGCAGGAGGAGGCGGCGGTGGCTAGTGTCGAGTTCAAGTTCAAAGGCTCGCTGAGCCTGGGCGCGCTCGAGTTGGCGCTGGAGGGCGTCGAGGTCGGAAGCGGTGCGCTGATCAAGCTGGAGGCGGTGCTCGATCATACCGTCGCCACGTTCAAGGGCGACCGCAACTTCCCGCCGGCCTCGTCGCTCGGATTATTGCCGTCCGTCGGCGGTCAGGCTCCGGCCACCGGGCCAAACTCCAGACATTTGTTCAATGGGAAGGCGGTCGTGCTGAGTGCGGCGATGGACGTTTCCGTCTACCGCCAAAGCTGAGCGGCGCTGCCAGGCGGCCCATGACCAACCGTCTCCACTATGGCGACAATCTCGACGTGCTGCGGGCGTCGGTGAAGGACGAAAGCGTCGATCTCGTCTACCTCGACCCGCCCTTCAATTCGAATGCCGGCTACAACATCCTTTTCGCGCCGCCGAAGGAATTGCGCACGGCGGCAGACGCCGGCAACGCGCAGATCAGGGCGTTCGAGGACAGCTGGCACTGGAATGACAGTGCCGAGGAAGCGTTCGACCAGGTCCAGCGCAGTGGCGCGACCCGCGCCTTCGAGCTGCTGAACGCGATGCGCTCCTTCCTCGGCGACAATGACATGATGGCCTATCTGGCGATGATGGCCGTGCGGCTGATCGAACTGCACCGGGTGCTGAAGCCGGCCGGCAGCCTGTATCTGCACTGCGACCCGACCGCGAGCCATTATCTCAAGCTGCTGCTGGACGGTGTGTTCGGCAAGCGCAATTTCCGCAACGAAATCATCTGGTGCTACCGCAAATGGAGCATCGCGCAGGGCCAGTTCGCGCGCAATCACGACGTGATCCTGTTCTACAGCCGGGACGAAGGCGCGCGCACCTTCCACACGCTTTATGCCGATCCGTCACCCGGCACGCTGCGGCGCTGGGGCGGCAAACGGCAGCAAGCGGTGTTCGAGGATGGCGTCCGCAAGGCGACGAGCATCGAGGAGGATGCCCGCTCGCCCTTGCCCGACTGGTGGGACATTTCCGTGTTGAACCCCAACAGCAAGGAACGGCTCGGCTACCCCACGCAGAAGCCGGTCGCCCTGCTCGAGCGGATCATTGCGGCGTCGTCCAACGAGGGCGATCTGGTGCTGGACCCGTTCTGCGGCTGTGGCACGGCGATCCATGCGGCGCAGAAGCTCGGGCGGCGGTGGATCGGGATCGACGTCACGCATCTGGCCATCTCGCTGATCGAGAAACGGCTGAAGGATGCCTTCCCGGGCATCGCCTTCGCGGTCGAAGGCACACCCAAGGACCTCGCCTCGGCGCTCGATCTCGCCCGGCGCGACAAATATCAGTTTCAGTGGTGGGCCGTGTCTTTGGTCGACGCCCAGCCCTTCGGCGGCCGCAGGAAGGGCGCCGACGGCGGCATTGACGGGCTGATCTATTTCAAGCCGGACGGGCGCAAGACCGAGAAGGCGATCGTATCGGTGAAGGGCGGCGACAATGTCGGCGTGCAGATGATCCGCGAACTGCATTCGACGATGGAGCGGGAAAAGGCGCCGATCGGCATCTTCATCACCAAGGCGCTGCCGACCAGCGCGATGGAGAGGGAAGCCGCGGCCGTTGGCCGGTTCGAGGACGGTTTCGGCCGGACCTATGCGCGGTTGCAGATCCTGACGCTCGCGGAACTGTTCCAGGGCAAGAAGCCGGACATTCCGCTTATCGACCCCTCCCTCGCCTTTCGCCGCGCCGGCCGGGAGCGGTCGGGCGAGCAGCGCGTGCTGATCTGAACGCGCCAGCCGGGGCCGGCTGCGGGACGGCCCGGTCTGGCGCGCAAAGCATATCGGGACAATAAGAGGGGCGGCGCCGGGTGTTGGCGGCCGTCGACGGAGTATCGACCATGAACCGATCTGGCATCGCAATTTCCGCCGCATTGGCGGCGCTCGCCTCCCTCACCGCCTGCGAGACGATCGGCGATGTCGTCGGCACCGGCTTCAACGTCGAACTGGGCGGCACCGCCGAAGTGCCGGGCCCGGGCGATCCGGACGGGCGGGGCTTTGCGGAAATCTCGGTCGTCGGGCGCTTCGACCGGCTGTGTTATGAACTGACCGTGTTCGATATCGAACCGGCGACCGCTGCCCACATTCACCGTGGCGCGGCGGGCGCGGTGGGGCCGCCGGTGGTGGTGCTGAACGCGCCTTCGGACGGGGAATCGTCCGGCTGCATGCGGCTGGATTCCGGCCTGGCCAGCGAGATCGAGCGCAACCCGCAGGGCTTCTATGTCAACGTCCACAATGCCGCTTTCCCGGCAGGCGCGATACGCGGGCAATTGCGGCGCTGATGGCCGGTGCCGCCTCGACCGGACAAACGCTAGGCCGCTCTGTCTGCCTGTGCTAGCCGGAGCGGGACCGGCCGTGTCCCGTTGGACGCGGCCGCGCTGGCGATCCTGGGGAGGGTGTATGCGCGCAGCTTTCGGCATGCTTTTGCTTGCCACGACGGCCATGGTTGGCGGTTGCGGCCAGACGGAGGGGCAGATCCGCGACGAGATCCGCGCCCAGCTGATGAATCGCTGCGGCCGCGACATCGCGCCGGGCACGGCGGATCTGCCGGGCTTCGACAGCAATGTCTTTTGCGGCTGCATCACCGACAAGGCGATGGGGCAGCGCAGCGTTGCCGAGCTGAAAAGCCTGTTCGACGAAGGCTCGCGCCCGCAGCTCATCGCGGAGGGCCGGCAGGCGGCGACCGAATGTCTGGCGCAACTGAGCGCGAATGCCGCCGACAAGGCCGCGCCCGCGCCGGAACCCGCCAATGCATCCACACCGGCGCCCGCGCCGGCTCCGGCCGTCGAGCGGGAGCGCCCGCGCGAGAAAGCGGTGGAGCCGGCGGCGCCCGCCCGCCCGCGTATCGACGAGGTCCGCGACGCGCCGCAGCCGAGCACCCAGCCTGTCGCGCAACCGCCGGCGCCGCCCAGCGCGGCAACGCCCGTGCCGCCGCCGCGGCCCGAGCCGGAGCCCGCGATCGTGAAGGAAGGGCCGCGCGGCCGGGCGTGAGCACGCGCATGCGAAAAGCGATGGAGGGGGCACAGATGAAGAGGTTGACCGGTTTCTCAATCCTGGCGCTGGCCCTGCTCTCCGGCTGTCAGTCGGAAGACCAGAATCGCAAGACGCAGGTACGCGACCATCTGGTGAACCAGTGCAACATGCAGGTGCAGATGGCGGCCCAGTCCGGCCTGCCCAACCTGCAGCCATTGTGCGTCTGTATCGCCAACACGATCGACGCGATGCCGATCGAGCAATTCAAGCAGATGACGGCGAACCCGATGCAGGCGAGTCAGTTCAGCCAGACGATCAACGCCCAGTGCATGCAGAGCATCGGACCCAGCATGATGGGCGGCGGCGGTATGGGTGGCATGGGAGGAGGCGGCATGCAGCCCAATATGGGGCCGGGTATGTATGGCGGGTCGGCGCAGGGCGGGAACGCTTCTGGCGCAGCCAACACGTCACAATGAAGCTATAGAACACAGGTTAAGTATGAAAGGACGAGTCGCATGAGCATTTTCAGCACGATCCAGGCGCAGATTGTCGGCGCGAATGCCGCCGCGGCGGCCGCTACCACCGTCGGCCTGGCTGCCGGAGCCGCCGGCGCGGCCGGGCCGGTCGATGTCGAGCAGAAGCTGGCCGAAATCCACAAGGCCAAGGGCAGCCCGAACCTCAACTGGCGCACCTCGATCGCCGATCTGATGCGGCTGCTCGATCTCGATCCGAGCCTCGACAACCGCAAGGAGCTGGCCACCGAGCTCGGCTATACCGGCGCAAAGGACGGCAGCGCCGAAATGAACATCTGGCTCTACAAGCAGGTGATGGCGGAGCTGGAGAAGAATGGCGGCATCGTCCCGGCCTCGCTGAAGGACTGAGCCGCGGCACGCCTTTCGGGCGGCAAGCCATGACGTCACGCCGGTTCCTCGCGGAGCCGGCGTGATTCTTTTTGGGCCGGCTGCCTGGGAAATACCGCTTGGCGAATCAAATTTTTATCTTTGTGACCCGCAATCCCGCAAGATTGCGCCTTCGGGAATAGCGGGTCCAGCCGCTTTGGAATTCTTGGAGGGAGAGCGGAGATGAAGATTCTGACCGGGCTTTGTGCAGCGTCACTGCTGGTGTTGAGCGCGTGCAATTCGCAGGGGGCCAATCAGCAGCAGGCTCAGCCCTTCGGGCAGGGGCAGCAGCCGGTCGGCCCGAACCAGCAGCCGATGCAGCCGATGCAGCCGCAGCCCGGCCCGGGCGGCGGGCAGAATGCGGCGCTGATTCAGCAGGCCGTCCAGCAATGTATCCAGTCCGCCGGCGGCGCGCCGCAGGCGCAGCAGATCTGCGGCTGCTTCGGCAACGCACTCGGGAATCTGCCGCCCGATCAACTGGTGGCGATGGACCGCAATCCGCAGCAGGCCCAGCAATTCGCCATGCAGGTGATGCAGCAATGCGCCGGCCAGGCCATGGGCGGCGGCGGCATGGGACCCGGTGGCATGGGTCCGGGCGGAATGGGACCTGGCGGAATGGGGCCGGGTGGTATGGGTCCTGGCGGTCAGCCCGGCTACGGCCCGCAGCCCGGAATGTATGGCGGCAGCGCGCAGGGCGGCAACAGCCAGACCAAGTAAAGCGTGCTTTCGCTGACGGCGCGGTTCGCCGCGCCGTCAGTCCCGCGTCCGGCCGTTGCCGGGTGCGGCTTTCGCTTCGCCGAGCCGGCGCATACCCTCGATCGCCAGCGACGAGAGGATGGTGCCAAGGTCGGTTTGCGGCTTTTGCGGTGTCTCCGCGGCCGTCGGGCGTGGCTGAGCGAGCCGGTTCGCGGCCGCCATCAAAGTCGCGGCGGCGGCGTCGATCAGCAGTGGATTGTTGATCGCCTGCAGCAGGCGCCCGCCGGGCGCGCGCAGGTCCTTGGGCACCTTCATCCCGGCGATCCGCTTGGGCAGCTTGCCCGTCTTGGCCCCGCCGCTTCTCGCCTTGCCGGATTTCTTCTTCGCCATGCGCCGCGACTCCTGCTCGCGCAGGATAGCATAAAGACGGCCCGGTTAAGAAATGCGGGCGTCAGCCGGCGCGGGCGAGCGGGAGCCAGTCCTTCCAGCCGCGGCGGCGGGCGCGCACCGGCAGCTGTGAGGCCTCGATCTCGGCCTGCTCCTCGCCATAGAGGCGCAGATTGGCGGGGCGGCTCGGCCGGAACACCGCGCGGCCGCGGATCGCATCCTCCGCCGTCCTGAGCGCGCGCACCAGATCCTCCTCGCTGAACGGCTTGAGCAGGCAGCCGAGCGCCAGATCGGGCAGCGGGAAAGCGGGCGCCTTGCCGCTGGTGAACAGGCAGGCGACATCCCGCTCGGCAAGCTTGGCCGCGACCGCGAAGCCGCTGGAGCCGTGCGCGAGCTGCAGATCGACCAAAGCCAGGTCCGGCGGCTGGGCGTCGGCGAGCGCGATCGCCTGCTCCTTATCCTCGGCAATGCCGGTCACGATGTAACGGGGATTGAGCTGGACAAGGTCCCGCAGCGTCTCCGCAAACAGGCGTTCGTCCTCGACGATCAGGATGTTCAGCATCGCCGCGCCCTCCTCGGCGGAGACATAGGTGGCAAAGCGGGACGGATGGGAATCGGGCGCGCCCGGATTTGCGGCAGACGATTCCGGAACCGCGCCGAACCGTTCAGATCGAGGCAACCAAGTGCGGCATAAGCATTATTTCCGTTCCTGGGAGGCAGTTCATGAAGTCAATCATACTCGCCGCCGCGGCACTGGCGCATGCCGCGTCGCCGGCCATGGCGCAGAGTGGCGACGATCTGTGCACCGGCGTGCGCGCTTTGGCGGCGGGTGCGGCGGAAGCAACGCCGTTCCAGGCGATGCGCGCGCAGCAGACGCAGTTCCGCATGGGCCGGCTCGCCTGCTTCTTCAGCGGCGGCGGCGGTTACAGCTGCTCGCACAATCTGGCGCGGCCGAACGAGACGCGGGAAAGCTATGCGACTCGGGTCGCGACCTGCCTGCCCGGCGCGACGCGGACGACTGAGCGGCGGGACGGTCGCGATCTGATCATCTTGCGCTCCGGGCGGCTGGAGGCGCGGATCACGGAGGACGGTACGGACCAGGGCCATGTCGGCCGCTCCATCCGCATCTTCTTCGCGAGCGTTTCCTAAAGCTGCATCACGCCTTCGATCACGGTGACACAGCGGCCGCCCAGAATGGCGCGGTCACCTTCCAGCCGGCAATCGACATGGCCGCCCCGGCGGCTGGCCTGATAAGCGGTGAAGGCGTCGCGGCCGAGGCGATCCGTCCAATAGGGCGTCAGCACGCAATGGGCGGAACCGGTGACCGGATCCTCGTCGATCCCCGCCCCGGGCGCGAAGACGCGGCTGACCACGTCGGTGTCGTTTCCGGGCGCGGTGACGATGGTGAGGACGTCTCCATCCGCCGCCAGCGCCTTGAAATCGGGTGACAAGGCGCGGACCGCTGCCTCGTCGTCCAGCACGACCAGGCCGTAGCGATTGGGGTGCCAGAGCGTCTCGGCCCCGGTGATGTCAAGCGCGGCGAGGATGTGCGGCAGCGGCTTCGGTTCCGCCCGCCAGGCCGGGAGCGACATCGCATAAGCGTCGCCGTTGCAGGCGACCTCGAGCAGGCCGGCGCGGCGGGTGCGGAAGACGATGCGGTCGGGCTCGTCGCAGCCGTCGATCAGCACATGGCCGCTCGCGAGGGTGGCGTGGCCGCACAAAACGACCTCGGTCGCGGGGGTGAACCAGCGCAACTCGTAATCCGCCTCGCCCGTCTCGTCCGGCACGGTGAAGGCGGTCTCGCTGAGATTGTTCTCCTCCGCGATCGCCTGCAGGGTCGCGTCGGGCAGCCAGGCGTCGAGCGGCATGACCGCGGCCGGATTGCCGGTGAAGGGACGGTCGGCAAAGGCATCGACCTGGACGAGGCGCAATTCCATCTTCGGCTCCCGTGGTTCGATCAGGGGTAGAGCAGGCTTTCCGACCAACCCCTGCCGTCCGGCACGAACAGCCGCCGCTCGTGCAGGCGGTGGGCGCGGTCGTTCCAGAATTCGATGCGTTCGGGCGCGAGGCGAAAGCCCGACCAGTAAGGCGGGCGCGGCACGCCGCCGCCCTCGAACCGCGCCGCCTCGGCCGCGAACCGCGCCTCGAAGGTCGCGCGGCTGTCGAGCGGCCGGGACTGGTCGGAAGCCCAGGCGCCGAGCTGCGAATCGCGGGCGCGGCTGGCGAAATAGGCGTCGGCCTCCGCGTCGGTGACGGCGCTGACTGCGCCTTCGATGCGGACCTGCCGGCGCAGCGACTTCCAGTGAAACAGCAAAGCCGCGCGCGGATTTGCCGCCAGATCGCCACCCTTACGGCTTCCCCGGTTGGTGTAGAAGGTGAAGCCTTCGGGACCGTGGCCTTTCAGCAGCACCATCCGCACCGCGGGCTGGCCGCGCGCGTCGACGGTGGCGAGCGCCATCGCTTCGGGATCGTTCGGCTCGCTCGCCCGCGCCTCGGCGAACCAGTCCGCAAACAGGGCGAAGGGGTCGGTCATGGTCCGGCTTTAGGTCCCTTTCCGGCCGGAGTCATTGTTGCGCTCGGCTTCGCTTTCCCTAATCTGCATCATTGCGGATCGCCAAAGGGCGAGCGCGAGTCAGAAGGAGAGCAGGCAAGATGTGGGTGCTCGACAGGCTTTTGCGGAAGGTCGTCAGGAAAGGCGAACTGATCGTCGTCGATCATGACGGCGTGGAATATCGCTATGGCGCACCCGCCGAGGGCAAGGGGCCGGTCAAAGTCCGCTTCAATCACAAGAGCGCATCGGGCCATGTCGTCCGCCATCCGCAGGTGGGGGCCGCCGAAGTCTATATGGACGGGCGGATGGACGTGATCGAGGGCGACATTCGCGACCTGATCCTGCTCGTCCATTCCAATGTCCCGACCGGCGGCGGCGAGGAATCGCTGAAGCCGAAGAATCCGTTGCGGCGCATGGTGGAAAAGCTCGCCGGGAAGCTGGACGGGATCAACCGGCGGGAGAAATCCCGGCGCAATGCCGAACATACCTACAACCTCACCCGGCGGCTGTACGAGCTCTTCCTGGACGCCGACCGGCAATATACTTGCGCTTACTATCTGCGGCCCGAGGACAGTCTGGAGCAGGCGCAGCTCGACAAGAAGGCGCATCTCGCCGCGAAGCTCCATCTGAAGCCCGGCATGAAGGTGCTGGACATCGGCTGCGGCTGGGGCGGCCTCGCCCTCTATCTGCACAAACATTATGACGTCGATGTGCTCGGCGTCGCGCTGGCGCCGGACCAGATCGCCTTCTGCAAGGAGCGCGCGGAAGAAGCGGGCGTCGCCGATCGCGTGAAGTTCGAGCTGATGGACTATCGCGACGTCGAAGGGCAGTTCGACCGGATCATCAGCGTCGGCCTGATCGAGCATCTCGGCCAGCCCCATTACCCGACCTTCTTCGAACATACCCGGCGCCTGCTGGCGGACGACGGCGTGATGGTCTCGCATTGCTGCGGCCGGATGGGTGAGCCGGGCACGACCGACAAGTTCACCCGCAAGTACATCTTCCCCGGCGGCTACATTCCGGCGCTGTCGGAGCTGGTCGGGCAGGCGGAGAAGAACCGTCTGATCGTCAGCGACGTGGAAGCGGTGCGCTACCATTATGCGCTGACGCTGGAGGAATGGTACAAGCGCACGGTCGCGGCACGGGACGAGATCGTCGCGCTCTATGACGAGCGCTTCTACCGCATGTGGCTTTTCTATCTGGCCGGGGCGGAGAGCAGTTTCATCCACGGCAGCCTGGTCAATTGGCAGCTGCAATATGTGAAGAATCGCGACGCCATCCCGATGGTCCGCGACTATCTGTTCGAGGAGGAATTGCGGCTGCGATCGGCGGATATCGCGCCGGAATGGCATCTGGCGGAGGCGGCGGAGTAAGCGAAAGGCCGCCGGGCGCAACCAATCGCGCCGTTGAGGCATTCACTCCTTGTCCCAAGCGAAACAGGAGGAGGATGCGCATGCGTATCGCGTTCATGTCCGCCGCGGCCGTCGCGGCGATGGCGGTGGGCGGTTGCGCCACCAGCGAGAACAGCAACCGTTATCGCGGCTATGGCGCCTATGATTATAACCGGCCCGACCCACGCTACGGCGGCTATCATGCCGACCGCTATTACCGGGCGGACTCACGCTATAGCGAATATCGGCTGCGGCAGGGCGACCGCGTCTATCGGGGACGAGACGGGCGCTATTATTGCCGCCGTTCGGACGGCACGACCGGGCTGATCGTCGGTGCTGCGGCTGGCGGCGTGCTGGGCACGCTGATCGCGCCGGGCGGCTCGGAAGTGCTTGGCGCGCTGATCGGCGGCGCGGCCGGCGCGGTGCTGGGCCGTGAGGTGGAACGCGGCGAGGTGCGCTGCCGCTAAGCGATACACTGGACATTTTGCCGGGGTTGGAGAACGAGAACGGCCATGGCCGATCTCTATTCAACCTTGGGCGTAGCGCGCGGCGCGGACGAAGCCGCGATCAAGAAGGCGTATCGCAAGCTCGCCAAGGAACTGCATCCGGATCGCAACCGCGACAATCCGGCGGCGGCGGAGCGCTTCTCGAAGGTCACCGCCGCTTACGACATCCTGACCGACAAGGATAAGCGCGCCCGCTACGACCGCGGCGAGCTGGACGAGGATGGCAATCCGCGCATGCCGTTCGGCTATGGCGGCGGCGGTGCGCGGCCTGGTGCCGGCCCGGGCGGGGGCAATTACCAGCGGGTCGACCCCAGCGATTTCGATCTGGGCGGCGCCGATGCGGCCGACCTGTCGGAATTGTTCGAAGGCCTGTTCGGCGGCGCGCGCGGCAATCGCGGGGGCGCCGGCCAGGGAGCGGGCGGTTTCGGCGGGTTCGGGCGGCGCGCACCGCCCCCGCCCAAGGGCGCGGACGTCGCCTATCGCTATGAAGTGAGTTTCGCCGAGGCCGCCTTGCTGACGCCGCAGCGCGTCACCTTGCGCAGCGGCAAGACGCTGGACATCAAATTGCCCAAGGGGGTGGAGGACGGCACGCGCATCCGCCTGACCGGCCAGGGCGAGACCGGGCCGGGCGGCAAGGGCGATGCGATCGTCACCATCGCGATCAAGCCGCATGGCTTTTACGTCCGCGACGGCGACAATATCCGCCTCGATCTGCCCGTGTCGCTCGACGAAGCGGTGCTGGGCGGCAAGGTGAAGGTGCCGACCGTGGACGGCCCGGTGATGCTGGCGATTCCCGCCGGGTCCAGTTCCGGCAAGGTGCTGCGCCTGAAAGGCCGCGGCTTCACCGGCAAGAGCGGGACACGCGGCGACCAGCTGGTGACCCTGCAGATCGAGGTGCCGGCCGACGATGCCGCGCTGAACGCGTTCCTCGAAAGCTGGCCCGGCAAGGGCAAGGGAAACCCGCGGGCAAGCCTGGGCGTCTAGCGCCATATGGAACCCGTCTCTCCCCGCAGCCCCGAAGCGCGGCTCAGGCAGGCGGCGCTGGCGCAGGCCGAGGGGCGGGGGCGGCGCGTCCACGGCACCGGGCGCGCCCGCGCCCTGGCGGTGCTGAAGCGGGTCGCCGTCGGCGTCTATACGGATGGTTTCATCCACGCCGGCAATCTTGCCTATCTCGCTATCCTGTCCGTCTTTCCCTTCATCATCGTGGCGGCAGCGATCGCCAGCCTGGTCGGGCAGACGGAAGGCGGCCTGCAGACCTTGCGGGCGGTGCTGGAGACGATGCCGCCGGACGTCGCGGCGCTCCTCGAAAAGCCGATGCAGGACGTGATCGCGGCGCGGTCCGGCACATTGCTGTGGATCGGCGCGCTGATCGGCCTGTGGAGCGTCGGTAGCTTCATCGAGACGATCCGCGACATCATCCGCCGTTCCTATGGCGTGCAGGTGACGACTCCCTTTTGGGAATATCGGCTCGCTTCCGCCGGACTCATCATCGGCACCGTGCTGGTCATGCTGCTGTCGTTCAGCGCCAACGTCCTGCTGTCGGCGGTGCAGGAATTCGTCGTCAGCCGCATTCCCGGCGCGGATGATATTGCCGGCTTCGTGACGCTGATCCGGCTCGTCCCGGCGGCTATCCTGTTCGGCGCCTTCTATATCCTGTTCCTGGTGCTGACCCCTGGCCGCTACCGGGCGCGGGCCTATCCGAAATGGCCGGGCGCCCTGTTCGTCGCTTTGTGGTGGGTGTCGGTTACGGCCTTGCTGCCGGTGACTTTGGCCACGCTGGGCGGCTATGGCGCGACCTATGGCAGTCTGGCCGGGGTCGTGGTCGCCTTGCTCTTTTTCTTCCTGATCGGGATGGGGGTGGTGATCGGCGCGGAGCTGAACGCTGCCCTTGCGGAGACGCCGGTGCCCAGCCAAGAAGATGTCGTCGCCGCGGTCCGCGAGGAAAAGGCCGAGGTGGCGGCCGAGGCCGCGCATGAAGCGGCGGTCGAAAAGGTCGAGCAGGAAAAGATCGACCAAAGGCACGAAAAAGCGGCTACGAAGGAGGCCGAGGGGAAGACGGAATGACGGGGCTGATGCAGGGCAAACGCGGGCTGATCATGGGCCTCGCCAACGACAAGTCGCTGGCCTGGGGGATCGCCAAGGCGCTGAACGCGCACGGCGCCGAACTCGCCATTTCCTATCAGGGCGACGTGATGCTGAAGCGGGTGAAGCCGCTGGCGGATCAGCTCGGCTGCGATTTCCTGATCGATTGCGACGTGGCCGACATGGCCAATCTCGACGCCGCCTTCGCCACGCTCGCCGCGCGCTGGCCGACCATCGACTTCGTCGTCCATGCCATCGGCTACACCAACAAGGAGGCGCTGCGCGGCGCCTATGCCGATGTCGGCCTCGAAGACTTTCTGATGACGATGAACATCAGCGTCTACAGTTTCACTGCCGTCGCCAAGCGCGCCGCGGCTATGATGACCCCGCTCGATCCCGAAACGGGCAAGGGCGGCGGCGCGCTGCTGACCCTGAGCTATTATGGCGCCGAGAAGGTGATCCCGCATTACAACGTCATGGGCGTGGCCAAGTCGGCGCTGGAGACGAGCGTCAAGTATCTCGCCAACGATTATGGCCCCAAGGGCGTGCGCGTGAATGCGATCTCGGCCGGGCCGATCAAGACGCTCGCGGCCTCCGGGATCGGCGATTTCCGCCTGATCCTGAAGTGGAACGAGTTTAACAGCCCGCTGCGCCGCAACGTCACAATCGACGACGTGGGCGGCTCGGCGCTGTATCTGCTCAGCGATCTGTCCGGCGGGGTCACCGGCGAAACGCACCATGTCGATGCGGGCTATCACACCGTCGGCATGAAGCAGGAAGACGCGCCGGACATCGCGCTCGCTTGAGGGTGCGCGACATCAAGGACGCGCTCGCTTGAGGGTGCGCGACATGGCGAACGCTGTTTGAGTCCTTACTGGGGCACCAGCTCTGGCCCTTCCGTCGCTGGCGGCCCGTCCTCGATCGGGGTCGGCGTTGCGCCGGGCTGCTCGGGAGCCTCCGTCGCGGGCGATGCGACTGGGGTCGGCTCGGCAGGCGCGGCCCCACGCCGGGCGACGATCGCGCCACGGATCGCTTCCGGCACGCGCGGATAGATGCCGCAGCGGCAGATGTTGGTCACCGCCGCGTCGATATCGGCCTCGCTCGGCGAGGGATTGTTCTCGATGAAGGCGGCGATGGTCATCACCATGCCGGGCACGCAGAAGCCGCATTGCACGACATTGCCGGCGAGGAAGGCCTGCTGCACCGGGTGGGAACGGCCTTCCGACAGCCCCTCGATCGTGGTCACCGAAGCCCCTTCCAGCGCGCCGATCGAGACGGTGCAGCTGCGGACCGCGCGGCCGTCGACATGCACGGTGCAGGCGCCGCAATGGCCGGTCGCGCAGCCATTCTTGGCGCCGGTGAGATTGGACGCCTCCCGCAGCGCGAACAGCAAGGGCGTGCGCGGGTCCATGCGATAGGTGATCGGCTGGCCGTTGACGGTGAGGCTGGGCATGGCCTTTCGTACGCCAAACCCGCGACAGCGGGAATCCTTGTCTCGCACAAAGACACGAAGGCACGAAGATGGACATGCCGGCCTTGGTGCCTTTGTGGCTTCGTGCGAGATCATTTCTTCGGCTATGAGGCCGCTTCGCGAGAGGAAAATTGATGAGCGAACGGGTTCAAATCACGCGCGATGGCGCAGTTGCGACGGTGGAACTGGCGCGGGCGGACAAACTGAATGCGATGGACGGCGATATGTTCGCCGCGATCGGCGACGCCTTCCGTGCGCTGGGCCGCGACCCCGAAGTGCGCGCGATCGTGCTGGCCGCGCAGGGCAAGCATTTCACCGCCGGGCTCGATCTGGAATATGCCGCCAGCCAGTTTCCCCCGGTAAAGGATCCCGGCCGGGCGGCGGAGGCGCGGCTGCGGCATATCGACTGGCTGCAGGACAGTTTCAACGCGGTCGAGCAGGCGCGCGTGCCGGTGGTCGCGGCGGTGCACGGGGCATGCGTCGGGGCGGGCGTGGACCTGATCTCGGCCTGCGATATCCGCGTGGCGACGCAGGACAGCTTCTTCCAGATCGCCGAGGTGGACGTGGCGATCACCGCCGATCTCGGCACGCTGCAGCGGCTCGGCTATTTGATCCCTCAAGGCATATTGCGCGAGCTGACCTATACCGGCCGCAAAATGAGCGCGGAGGAAGCGGCGCGGATCGGGCTGGTCAACGGCCTCGCCGCCGATCGCGATGCGGCTTTGGAGGCCGCGACCAGCCTGGCCCGCACCATCGCCGCCAAATCGCCGCTGGCCGTCGCGGGGGCCAAGCGCAGCCTGAATTACAGCCGCGGCCGGCCGGTCGAGGAAGGGCTGCGCGACGTCGCCCTGTGGAATGCCGGGACGTTGGTCAGCGCCGATCTCGGCGCGGCGGTACAGGCGCGGCTGGCGAAGCAGACCCCGGAATTCGGGCCGCTCGACGGCTGACGACACCACGCGCCCTTGCCTTTGTACGCCTGTCGCGCTAGGGGCGCGGCGACGACGCGGGACGAGTCTCGCGGCGATAGCCAATTATTTTGCGTTTCATCCTGGCTCTGCGGCGGCTCGAGCGCGCCGGTTTTCCAGGGGCAACAACGAAAGAGTGACGGAACTTTATGCTGATTCAAGTTCGCGACAACAATGTCGACCAGGCGCTGCGCGCCCTGAAAAAGAAGCTGCAGCGCGAGGGCGTCTATCGCGAGATGAAGCTTCGCCGTCATTACGAAAAGCCGTCCGAGAAGCGCGCCCGCGAGCGTGCCGCCGCGATCCGCCGCGCCCGCAAGCTGGAGCGCAAGCGGGCCGAGCGCGACGGCGTGCGGTGATTCGCTAAGGCTCGGCTCCGGCCGGGCCGGCAACCGGGGCGCACAGCGCCCTTGGCACAAGCAAGAGGCGGCGATACATCTCGCCGCCTCTTCTTTTTTGGCCGCGCGCGGCCCGCCCCGGGGGACTATCAGCCCATGTCGTCGGTCACCGCCGTACCGCTCCAGCCGCTCCCCAGGGGCACCGTCCTGAAGCTCTGGCTCGGCATCCTGTTCGTCGTTTTGCTCGCCGCCGGCCTCGCCTGGCTCGGCACCAGGAGCCTGCAGCTCAGCCGGACCGAGGCCGGAATCGAGTATCGGGTGATCGAGGAAGGCAAGGGCGAGCCGATCACGCCCGACGATCTGGCGCTGCTGCATTTCGAGGTCAGCCGGGCCAATGGCGAATTGCTCAACAGCACGGTGCGCTCCGGCCAACCCGTGGAAGCTACGGTCAATGATTTCCGCCTGCCCGGAATGCGCAATCTGCTCCTGCTGATGCGCGAAGGCGGCATTTACGAAGCTTATGCGACGCCGGAGCAGGCGACCGGTGGTCAGCCCTTGCCGCCGGGGGCGCCGATCGTCGCCGGGGAAAGGCTGAAACTCCAGTTTCGCGTCATGCAGATCGCCAGAGGCATGGGTGCGATGCGTGGCATGATGGGTCCGGGCGGTGCTGGGCCAGGCGGTCCTCCGCCGGGCGCGATGCCTCCCGGTTCCATGCCGCCCGGAGCGATGCCGCCGGGCGCCGGCGCGCAGCCGCCGCGCCCGGGCGCGCGCTAGACCGCTCTACTGCCCCGTCCGCTCCGGATGCAGCGATGAACCCGCGCGGCCGCCGCGCAAGGCGGTGAACCAGCTGATCGGGTTCCAGTAGCTGGACGAGCCGTCCAGGCTGAAGGTGATGAACTCGGCGCGTCCGCCGACATTCTCCCACGGGATCGGCCCGCCCAGCCCCTTCCATTGCGCGTCCGCCGGGAAGCGGCTGTCGGCGCTCTGGTCGCGATTGTCGCCCATCAGGAAGACATGGCCCTCGGGAATGGCCAGCGGTCCGAAATCGTCACCCTCCGCCGATCGCAGCAGGTCGATCGTATCGTAGCTCGCGCCGTTGGGCAGAGTCTCGCGGAAGATCGGCAAGCGGCAGAAGGCCCTGCCATCCTCGCCGGTGACGCGGGTTGGGCCGAAATCGGAGAAGTTCGGGCAATCCAGATTCTCGTCGATCGGGATCATCGCGTCGGCCATCCGCTCGCGGCGGACCGGCGTGCCGTTGATGCTCAGCACGCCCTCGTCCAGCTGGATCGTGTCGCCGGGCAGGCCGATGACGCGCTTGATGTAATCGGTGCCGTCGACCGGGTGGGTGGCGATGACGATGTCGCCGCGCTCCGGCAGGCTGCCGAACAACCGCCCCTGCCAGCGCGGCAGGATGTGGAAGGTGGGGGAAACCCATGACCAGCCATAGGGATATTTGCTGACCACCAGCCGGTCGCCCTTCAGCAGCCCGGGCATCATCGATTCGCTGGGGATGTAGAAAGGCTTGGCGATCAGGCTGTGGAAGGCGAGCACGGCGAAGATCAGCAGCGCGATCGCGCGCAGCTCCCGCCACCAATTGGTCTTCGGCTTTTCCGGTTTCGCGTCCGCGGGGGCGGGCGGGGCGGCGGCGTCGATCTCGCCGCCATTGCTGGCCATTGTCTGGCCGTCGTTCGAACTCACTTTTCCTCCCGGAATTCGTCAGAGGCCACCGCCTCGATCACCACCACCGCCATCGCGAAGGGATGGTCGTCCGTCATCGTCAGGTGGATGCGGGCGAGGTGGCCATGGGGGGTGATCGCGTCAAGCCTTTCCTTGGCGCCGCCGGTGAGGGCCAGCGTCGGTTCGCCGGAGCTTTTATTGACCACGCCTATATCGCGCATGAACACGCTCTGCTTGAAGCCGGTGCCGACCGCCTTGGAGAAAGCCTCCTTCGCGGCGAAGCGTTTGGCGTAGGTGCCGGCGCGGGTGAACGGCCGCCGCTCGGCCTTGGCGCGCTCGATCTCGGTGAAGACGCGGTTGGTGAAACGCTCGCCGAAGCGGTCGAGCGAATTCTGGATCCGCTCGATGTTGCACAGATCCGAGCCGATGCCGATGATCATCCCCGCGCCTCGTCCATCAGCGCGCGCATCTTGCGGACGCTCGCGTCCAGGCCGACGAAGATCGCCTCGCCGATCAGGAAATGGCCGATATTGAGTTCCGCCAGCTGCGGGATCGCGGCGACCGGCTGGACATTGTCGAAGGTCAGGCCGTGGCCGGCATGCGGTTCGATCCCGTTCTTCGCGGCCAGCGCGGCGGCGTCGGTGAGGCGGGCCAGTTCGTCGCTCTGCGCCTGCCCCTCGGCATGGGCGTAGCGGCCGGTGTGGAATTCCACGACCGGTGCGCCGAGCAACATCGCCGCCTCGATCTGGCGCGGGTCCGGCTCGATGAACAGCGACACGCGAATCCCCGCGTCGCGCAGCCGGTCGATCAGGCCTTTCAGATGATTGTGCTGGCCGAACGCATCCAGCCCGCCCTCGGTCGTGCGCTCCTCGCGCCGCTCCGGCACGATGCAGGCGGCGTGCGGCCGGTGCTTCAGCGCCAGCGCGACCATTTCCTCGGTCGCCGCCATCTCGAAATTCAGCGGCAGCGCGATCGTGCCGATCAGATGGGCGATATCATCGTCGATGATATGCCGCCGGTCCTCGCGTAGGTGGGCAGTGATGCCGTCCGCCCCAGCCGCCTGCGCGGCCAGCGCCGCCCGGATCGGATCGGGCGTCAGCCCGCCGCGCGCATTCCGGATGGTCGCGACATGATCGATGTTCACGCCCAGGCGGAGGCGATTGCTCATGCCGCTTTCCGGCTCCCGGGCTTTTCGGCGGGAATCGCTGCCAGTTCGGGCGGCAGCGCGTCGGCGGTGTAGCTGGGCACGGCGAGGCGAATCAAAGGGAAGAAGGGCACGCCGAGATCGGCTTTGCCGTCGGAGCGGTCGACCAAAGAGGCGGCCGCGATCACCTCGCCGCCCGCTTCCGCGATCGCCTGCATCGCTTCGCGCGAACTCAAGCCCGTGGTGACCACATCCTCGACCAGCAGCACTTTCTGACCCGGCTCCAGGCGAAAGCCGCGGCGCAGTTCGAACGTGCCGGTGGGGCGCTCGACGAACACCGCCGGAAGCCCGAGCGAGCGTCCCATTTCGTGACCGAAGATGATGCCGCCCATGGCCGGCGAGACGACGATCTCGATCTTCGATCTGATCGCCAGCGGCAGCGAGCGGACGAGGGTGGAGGCCAGGCGCGAGGCGCGCGACGGGTCCATCAGCACGCGGGCGCATTGCAGGTAGCGGGACGAATGGAGGCCGGACGACAGGACGAAATGCCCCTCCAGCAGCGCCTCCGCGGCGCGAAATTCGGCGAGCACTTCAGCTTCGGTCATGCGCGCGCTGTAGCGTGGCCGGGTGGGCGGCGAAAGCCGGGGCGCGCCGATCCGGGTCCCGCTTCCTGACGGCAGGATGAACACTTGAGACAGGCAGGCGCCCTGCCTATAAGCGCGCCCGGGCCAGTCCCCGGCTTGCGTGTCGAGACGCCCGCTCCGGTCTGCCCTCAAGGGGTTTAAATGAAGATTCTGATGAAGTTCCTCGCCGTCGCCGCCGCATTCGGCCTCGGCTCAGGTGCCGCCATCGCGGCTGATGCTCCCGCCGCCGCACCCGCGCCAGTGGTGACGGCCGCGCCCGCGCCGGAAGCGACGCCGGCACCGGCGCCCGCTGCGCCCGCAGCCGATGCCGCCGCGCCCGCCGCTGCCGCGCCGACCAAGGCGCCGGAATATGTGTCGCCGGTCAGCCCGCGCGCCAATATCGGCATGCCGGACGGGCGGATGGGGATTCAGCATCAGGTCACGCCGATCGGCAAGGAAGCGCAGACTTTCCACGATTATATCCTGATGCCGGTCATCACGATCATCTCGCTGTTCGTGCTGGCGCTGCTGGGCTGGGTGATCCTGCGCTACCGCCGCGCCGCGCATCCCACGCCGTCGCGCACCACTCACAACACCATGATCGAAGTGGTCTGGACTTTGGTGCCGGTGCTGATCCTGGTGGTCATCGCGGTGCCGTCCATCCGGCTGCTCGCCAATCAATATTCGCCGCCCAATGCCGACGTCACGATCAAGGTGACCGGCCATCAATGGTATTGGCAATATCAATATCCCGATCACGGCATCGATCTGACCTCGAACATGCTGCCCGAGGCGGGCGAAGGCCAGCCGAACCAGCCGACCCGCACCGATGCGGACGGGCCGCGCCTGCTGGCGGTGGACGAGCGGATGGTGGTGCCCGTCGGCGCGACCGTGAAGCTGATCGTCACCTCCGACCCGACCGGGGTGATCCACTCCTTCGGTGTCCCCGCTTTCTGGGTGAAGATGGACGCGGTGCCGGGCCGGTTGAACGAGACCTGGTTCCGGGCCGAGGAGCCGGGCATCTATTACGGCCAATGCTATGAGCTGTGCGGCTCGCGCCACGCCTACATGCCGATCGCGGTCGAGGTGGTGAGCCAGGCCGATTTCGAGCGCTGGGTCGCTTCGCGCAACGGCACCATGCCGGGCGCGGCACCCGCCGCCACGGCTGCCGCACCGGCTCCGGCCGCGACGGTCAGCGCGAACGCATCGACCGAAGCCACGCCCGCGCCGCCGGCGACCGTCAATGCGACGGCCCCCGCAAATGCGACCAATCAAGCTGCAACCGGAAATTGAGGCGGCGCTAGAATATGACCGACACCACCGCCAACGCCGTCAACTTCGAGAAGACTGACGATCACGCGCATCACGATGCGGACCACAAGCCGGGCTTTTTCGCCCGCTGGTTCATGTCGACCAACCACAAGGATATCGGCACGCTCTACCTGATCTTCGCGATCATCGCGGGGATAATCGGCGGCGGTATTTCCGGCATGATGCGCGTCGAGCTCGCGCAGCCGGGCATCCAGTATCTGGAAAGCTGGGCGAACTACATTCACTCGCTGCTTGGCGCGGCGCCCGCGACCGTCGACGAAGCGCGGCATCTGTGGAACGTGCTCGTCACCGCGCACGGCCTGATCATGGTCTTCTTCATGGTCATGCCGGCGATGATCGGCGGCTTCGGCAACTGGTTCGTGCCGATCATGATCGGCGCGCCGGACATGGCCTTCCCGCGCATGAACAACATTTCGTTCTGGCTGCTGCCGCCGGCCTTCATCCTGCTGCTGGCCTCGTCCTTCTTCCCGGGCGGCAATGGCCTGGGCGCCGGCACCGGCTGGACGGTCTATGCGCCGCTCTCGACCACCGGCTCACAGGGTCCGGCGGTCGACCTGGCGATCTTCTCGCTCCACCTTGCGGGCGCCTCGTCGATCCTCGGCGCGGTCAATTTCATCACCACCATCTTCAACATGCGCGCGCCGGGCATGACCCTGCACAAAATGCCATTGTTCGTTTGGTCGGTGCTGGTGACAGCCTTCCTGCTTTTGCTGTCGCTGCCAGTGCTCGCGGGCGCGATCACCATGCTGCTCACCGACCGCAATTTCGGCACGGACTTCTTCAACGCGGACGGCGGCGGCGATCCGATCCTCTATCAGCACCTCTTCTGGTTCTTCGGCCATCCCGAGGTGTACATCCTGATTCTGCCGGGCTTCGGCATGATCAGCCAGATCGTCGCGACCTTCAGCCGCAAGCCGGTCTTCGGCTATCTCGGCATGGCCTATGCCATGGTCGCGATCGGCGTGATCGGCTTCGTCGTCTGGGCGCACCACATGTTCACCGTCGGCATGGACGTGAACACCAAGATGTACTTCACCGCGGCGACGATGGTGATCGCGGTGCCGACCGGCATCAAGATCTTCTCGTGGATCGCGACCATGTGGGGCGGCTCGATTACCTTCCAGACGCCGATGGTCTGGGCGCTGGGCTTCATCTTCATGTTCACCGTCGGCGGCGTGACCGGCGTCGTGCTCGCGAACGGCGGCGTCGATAATTACATGCACGACACCTATTATGTGGTCGCGCACTTCCACTACGTGCTCAGCCTCGGCGCGGTGTTCGCCCTGTTCGCGGCCTGGCATTACTGGTTCCCGAAAATGTCGGGCCGGATGTACAGCGAGGTCCTGGGCCAGCTGCACTTCTGGATCTTCTTCATCGGCGTGAACGTGCTGTTCTTCCCGATGCACTTCCTCGGGCTCGACGGCATGCCGCGGCGCTACCCGGATTATCCGGACGCGTTCCAGCCGTATAACGAGCTGGCGACCTACGGTTACATGATCATGGCCGGCTCCATGATCTTCTTCTTCCTGAACATCATCTACAGCTTCACCTTCGGCAAGAAGGCGCCGAACAATCCGTGGGGCGAGGGCGCGACGACGCTGGAATGGACCCTGTCCAGCCCGCCGCCCTACCACCAGTTCGAGACGCTGCCGGTGATCGACGGCGGCAAGGATCACTGATCCCGCTGCCGGTCTCGACCGGATGACATGAGAGGGCGCGGTCAGCGATGACCGCGCCCTTCTCTTTGGTGAACCGGTGACCCGGAGCCGCGTTGAGGCCCCGAAGCTTCACGCGGAGACGATCATGGAGATGCAGAAAGTGCAGCGCGGCCGGCTGGTCGATCACGTCCAGCTGGTGGTGAAGGATCTGGCCGCGAGCCGGACATTCTATGAAAAGACGCTCGGCGTGCTGGGCATCGAGATCGACTTCGAAGGACCCGGCATGTTCGGCGCCGACGAACTGGCCGTCTCCACCGCCGACAGCGAGGCCGCGCAGGGCAGGCTGACCGGCCCCACCCACCTCGCTTTCCAGGCGAAGAACGAGGCGCAGGTCCAGGCCTGGTACGACGCCGGCCTGAAGGCGGGTGGCACCGACAATGGCGCTCCGGGCGAGCGCGACCAATATCATCCGGGCTATTATGCCGCCTTCCTGCTCGATCCCGACGGCAACAATGTCGAGGCGGTCTATCATGGCGCGCACGAACGCTCCGCCCCGAGTATCGAGATCGCGTTCGACGCGCCCGGCGGATAGAGGCGGATGGGCGAATCCCCTTTTCGGGGAAGGTCTTCGCGCCTATAGGACCGGCGCAAGCCATGGCCTCCGCACCTTTCCATTCCGATCTCGGCCTGCCCGCCGAGTGGCGCGATTATGTCGCGCTGACCAAGCCGCGCGTGATGACGCTCGTCGTGTTCACCGGCGCCTGCGGCCTGATCGCCGCGCCGGGCAATCTGCACCCGGTGCTCGCCTTCACCGCCATATTGTGCATCGCATTGGGCGCGGGCGCGGCGGGGGCGCTGAACCAATGGTATGAGGCCGACATCGACGCGCTGATGAAGCGCACCGAGCAACGGCCCTTGCCCGGCGGGCGGATGACCCGCGACTCCGCCCTCTATTTCGGCGTGGCGCTCAGCGTCTTTTCCGTGCTGCTGATGGGCCTCGCGACCAACTGGGCCGCCGCCGCCGGCCTCGCCGCGTCCATCCTCTTCTACGTCCTCATCTACACAATCTGGCTGAAGCGCCGGACGCCGCAGAATATCGTGATCGGCGGCGCGGCCGGGGCCTTCCCGCCGGTGATCGGCTGGCTGGCGGTGACCGGTGAGCTGGCGGTGTTGCCGCTCTTGCTCTTCGCGCTCGTCTTCCTGTGGACGCCGCCGCATTTCTGGGCGCTGTCGCTGTTCGTGCGCACCGATTATGCCAAGGCCGGCGTGCCGATGCTGCCGGTTACCGCCGGCAATCGCGCCACCCGCCAGCAGATTTTCGGCTATTCGCTGGTGATGGCGGCCGCCGCCGTCGCGCCCTGGGCGCTGCGCGAAACGGGCATGATCTACGGGGTATCGGCCGCCGCTCTGTCGCTGCTCTTCGTCGCGCTGGCCTGGCCCGTCCTGCGCAACCAAAGCGACGATCCCGCCGCGATGGCGCCGGAGAAGCGCCTGTTCAAATATTCGATCCTCTACCTTTTCCTCCTGTTCGGCGCCCTGGTCGCCGACCGCTGGGTGATGGCATGAAGAAAAGCGACCCGCTGGAAGGCGCGGCCCCGGCAGCCGCATCGCCGGCCCCAATTTCCGCCGAGGCCGAAATCCGCCGCCGCCAGCGCAGCCGCTCTCTGGTCATGGCGCTGGCGCTCGGCGCCTTTGTCGTCCTGCTCTACGCCATCACCATCGTCCGGGTCGGCGGGCAATGAGCAAGCTCAGCAACGTCCGCGTGGGCA
Source organism: Sphingomonadales bacterium UBA2369 (assembly GCA_002344055.1). GTDB lineage: Bacteria > Pseudomonadota > Alphaproteobacteria > Sphingomonadales > Sphingomonadaceae > Allosphingosinicella. The sequence goes on along the minus strand of DDTH01000006.1, from coordinate 418,759 downwards.
TGATCGCGGGCGCGATCGCGGTGTCGATGGTCGGCGTCTCCTTCGCCGCCGTGCCGCTCTACCGCATCTTCTGCCAGGTCACCGGCTTCGGCGGCACGACAATGATGATCGACGAGGCGCAGGCGGCGACGATCCGGCCGGTTGCGGGCAAATCGGTCAGCGTGCGCTTCGACGCCAATGTCTCGCGCAACCTCGCCTGGGACTTCAAGCCGACGGAGACGCACCGCGTGGTGCAGATCGGCGCGCGCAATATGTCGGTCTATACCGCCAAGAGCCTGTCGAGCGAGCCGTTGAAGGGCACCGCGACCTTCAACGTGACGCCGGTCCAGGCGGGGCAATATTTCCACAAGGTGCAATGCTTCTGCTTCACCGAGCAGGTGCTCAATCCGGGCCAGCAGGTGCAGATGCCTGTCGTCTTCTACGTCGATCCGCGCATGCTGGAGGATCCGGCGACGAAGGACATTACCGAGATCACCTTGTCCTACACCTTTTACCCGGTTGAGCAGCCGGGGAACGGCAGCTAGAGCAAGCGAAAATTGACGCGGTCCGGGGGAAAGGCCGCGCTGACAGGGACTTTGGAATATGGCCGGAGCGAAGAACCACCAATATCACATCCTGCCGCCCAGCGCCTGGCCGCTGCTAGGCTCGCTCGGCGCGTTCGTGATGGCGGTCGGCGGCGTGATGTACATGCACGGCGCGAACGTCAGCCTGGAAAAGGCCAATGGCGGCGGCTGGCTGTTCTTCGCCGGGCTGCTCGCGGTCTTGTTCGTGATGTTCAGCTGGTGGGCGGACGTGGTGAAGGAAGCCAATAGCGGCGATCACACGCCGGTCGTGCAGCTCCACAACCGTTACGGCATGATCCTGTTCATCGCTTCGGAAGTGATGTTCTTCGTCGCCTGGTTCTGGGCCTATTTCAACGCCTCGCTCTTCCCCCCGCCCATCGAGATCGTCGATGCGGCGAAACACACCTGGGGGTTGAACGCGGAAAGCGTCGCATCCGCGACCGCCGGCACCTGGCCGCCCAAGGGCATGCACGTGCTCGACCCGTTCGGCTGGCCGCTCTTGAACACGATGATCCTGCTCTGCTCGGGCTGCACCGTGACCTGGGCGCATCACGCCTTGATCCATGGCGACCGCGAGGGGCTGAAGCAGGGCCTGTGGGCCACGATCATCCTCGGCGTGATCTTCAGCGGCGTGCAGGCCTATGAATATATGCACGCGCCGTTCGGCTTCGCGGATAATATCTACACCTCGACCTTCTACATGGCGACCGGCTTCCACGGCTTCCACGTGCTGGTCGGCACCATCTTCCTGATCGTCTGCCTGATCCGGACCTACAATGGCGCCTTCACCCCGAAGCAGCATTTCGGCTTCGAGGCGGCGGCCTGGTACTGGCATTTCGTCGACGTGGTGTGGCTGTTTCTGTTCCTGTTCATCTACGTCTGGGGCGGCTGGGGCGCGGACTTCCATTGATCCAAGCCTCCCTTCCCGTCTGCGGGAGGGGATTGAGGGGAGGGGCTGTCGGCCCCATCGCTTTTGACTGAGACCCCTCCTCCTTCGGCCCCGGCAAGCGGCGGCAGCACGCTGGAAGCGGCGGTGCGCGGCTCCTGCCCCCGCTGCGGCAAGCCGACCCTGTTCGACGGCGCCGTCACCTTCGCACCGGCCTGCCGCGCCTGCGGGCTCGACATCGCCGCCTTCAATGTCGGCGATGGGCCGGCTGCCTTCCTGATCTTCGCCGTCGGCGGCCTCGTCACCGCGCTCGCCATCTGGCTGGAACTGGCGGTCAGTCCGCCCTGGTGGCTGCATGTCCTGCTCTGGCTGCCACTGGTGACCGCGCTGACGCTCGGCGGCCTGCGCGTGGCCAAAGCATGGCTGCTGCAGGCCGAATATCGACGCGAAGCGCGCGAGGCGGTCTCGCGGGACGCGCCGTGAAACGGTTCCCGATCATCCCGACCGTCATCGTCGCCGCCGCGGTCGCGGTGATGATCGGCTTGGGAGTGTGGCAGCTGCAGCGCGCCGGCTGGAAGGAGCGGATGCTGGCCGAACTGGCCGCTGCGCCGTCAAAGCCCCCGGTCGATCTCGATCCCCTGCTCATTGGCGGCGGCGATGCGCCCGCCGATCTTGCCTTCCGCCGCGCCCTTGTGAGCTGCACCGCCCGCGATGCCGCGCCGTCGCTCCGCGCCGGGCGCAAGCTCGACGGCCAAAGCGGCTTCAGCGTGTTCGTGCCGTGCCGCCCGGGCGAGACCGGCTGGGCGAGCCGGATCGAGGTCAATGCCGGCTGGACCCGCCAGGCCGATTACCGCACTCCGGTGACCCTGGCCGGTATCACCGCCGGGGTGATCGGCACGGTCGAGCCGGATGGCCCGATCATCCTCACCGCCGCCACCCCCGCGCCCGGCCTCACCGCCAGCGCCGCCCCGGCGATCGCCGACATCCCGAACAACCATCTGATGTACGCCTTCCAATGGTTCTTCTTCGCGGCCACCGCGGCTCTGATCTACGTCCTTGCCCTGCGCCGCCGCCGTCGCCCAGCCTGACCCGATTTTCCTACTGGCCTGCGAGCCCCTATCTTGCCGGAATGCAGCGTGCGTCTCGCCTCTCCGCCACCCTCGGTCCGAAGGTTCGAAAGGTTCGAAGGGTTCAAAAGTTTTTTGCCCCTGGGGGTGTGAACCTTCAGCACCTTTCGCGCCGTGTGACTAAGCCTCTGCCCGCATTGAAGGCGCGGGTGCGAACCGCTACCTCCGCGCTCAGATGATGCAGCTCACCACTCTGCCGAACGGTCTTAGAATCGCTTCGCGCGCCATGCCGGGGTTCGAGACGGTCGCGGTCGGACTTTATGCCGATGCGGGTTCGCGGCACGAACCGGCGCGGGTGAACGGCATTGCCCATCTGTTCGAGCATATGGTGTTCAAGGGCGCGGGCGGCCGCTCCGCGCGGGAGCTGAGCGAGACGATCGAGGATGTCGGCGGCGATCTGAATGCCTCGACCGATCGCGAAGGCACGAATTTCAGCGCGACCCTGCTGGCCGAGCATCTCCCGCTCGGGGTGGAGATTCTCTCCGACCTGCTGCTCCGCCCGCACCTCGACGCCGCCGATCTCGCCCGCGAGCAGGAAGTGGTGCTGCAGGAACTGGCCGAGGCCGAGGACACGCCGTCGGACATCATCTTCGACGAACTGTGGACCGCTGCCTTCCCCGATCAGGCGCTGGGCCGCTCGGTGCTGGGCAGCGAAGCCACCGTGCGCGCGATCACCACCGACGATCTCGCCGCCTGGCGGGACGCGCATGTCCGCGCCGATTCGCTGCTGCTGGTCGCCGCCGGTAAGGTTGATCACGCGCAGCTGGTCGCGCTTGCCGACGCCCGGCTGGGACATGTGAAGCCGGGCGTCGCTGCGGGCTTCGAGGCGGGGCGCTTTGCAGGTGGTCTGCGCGCATTGAAGCCTCGCGCGGATCAGGCCCACCTGACCCTGGCCTATCCGGGTCACGCCGCGGGACGGCCCGAGGCGCAGGCGCTGCGCCTGTTCGCGGATATCGTCGGCAGCGGCGCCTCTTCGCGCCTGTTTCAGGAGGTCCGCGAGCAGAGGGGGCTGGCCTATTCGGTCTGGGCGTCGACCCAGACCTATGAGGATACAGGCATTTTCTACGCTTATGCGGCGACCGCCCGGAAGCAGGCGGCGCTCGCATCGGCCCTGATCGGCGACGTGCTGGCGCAGGCGGCGACGGATGCGAGTCCGCAGGAACTCGCCCGGGCGAAGGCGCAGGCCAAGGCCGGCATGCTGATGAGCCTGGAGTCGAGCTGGGGCCAGGCAAATTATGTCGCCCGGATGCTCGCCACGCGCGGACGGCTGATCGAACCGGCCGAGATCGTCGCCGAGATTGACGCGATCGATCTGGAGCAGGTTCGCGCCGCCGGTGCCGCGATGCTGAGCCACCAGCGCGCGACCGCCACGATCGGCGTGAGCGCCGTCCGCGCCGCGTGACGCTCGATACGCTCATTGCCGAACCCTGGGCCGATTACGGCCTCGTGGACAGCGGCGGCGGGCGGAAGCTCGAGCACTATGGCCGCTATCGCTTCATCCGCCCGGAGCCGCAGGCCATGTGGGCACCCGCCGCCGAGCATTGGGACGCGGATGGCGAGTTCGTCCCCGGCTCCGACGAGGATGGCGGCGGCAAGTGGCGCTTCGACCGCCCGGTGCCGAAGGAGGGCTGGGACCTCGCCTGGGAGGAAGTCCGCTTCCGCGCGCAGGCTACGCCGTTCCGCCACCTGGCCTTCTTCCCCGACATGGCGCCGCAATGGGCCTGGATGCGCGAGCGGCTGGGCGAAGGCTCGGAGGCGCTGAACCTGTTCGGCTATACCGGCGTCGGCTCGCTGGCCATGGCGGCGAAGGGCGCCCGCGTGACCCATGTCGATGCCTCGAAGAAATCGGTCGAGGCGGGCAAGGCCAATGCCGCTTTGTCCGGCATGACCGACAAACCGGTCCGCTGGCTGGTCGACGACGCCGCGAAATTCGCCGCCCGCGAGGTTCGCCGCCAGCGCCGCTATGACGGCATCATCCTCGATCCGCCCAAATTCGGCCGCGGCCCGGAGGGCGAGGTGTGGCGGCTGGAGGAAGGCCTGCCCGGCCTGATCGCCGATTGCGCCCGGCTGCTGGACAAGGACAGCCGCTTCCTCGTCCTCACCGTCTATGCCGTCCGCATGTCCGCGCTGGCGATCGGCGAATTGCTGCGCCAGGCGACCGCGCACCTCGGCGGCAGGATCGAATGCGGCGACATGGCCGTCCGCGAGGAAGCCCGCGGGCTCTTGTTGCCCACCGCCATCTTCGCCCGCTGGAGCGGCGATTGAGGCTGGCGGCGCTCGCCCTCCTCGCGCTGGCGGGATGCGGCGGCGCGGTGAAGAACGAGGCCCGGCCGGAAGGTCAGGCCAGCGTCATCGTCCAGTCGGAGGATGCGATCGACGGGCGCCGCCCGGAACTGATTCTGATCTGCGGACCCGGCGGCGGTTCCTTCTCGCTCGCCCTCGTCCGCCCGTTCGAAGGCGATGCCGCCGGCCTGACCGGGCTGATCAAGGTGGATGACGGCGCCGCCACGCGGATCGGCCTGCTCTGGCTGGGTGCCGACCGCTGGGCGCCGGACCTGGAAGCCGATGCCGAAACCGCGATCACGCGCCGGATGCTGGCCGGCCGCAGCGTCTATTTCTCCGGCCCCGAACGCGACAGCGAGCGCGTCTATCGCTGGGACCTGACCCGGATTGGCGATGGCATCGCCGAACTGCGCGCCCGCTGTGGCTAGTCGCGCCCGGCCCTTATTGCGGCGCCCGCCACGAAGGGCGCACCCGCGACCAGCAGCAGCGAACTGGCCGCCAGCAACTCGAGCGCCCCGTCGCCGCCGCCCCGCTCGATCAGCCCCGCGCCGAAGATCAGGATCGGGATGGCCAGCGGCAGCGCGAGCAGTCCGGCCAGCGACGCGCCGCCCTTCAGGCTCGCGGTGATGGCGGCCACGCCGAGGGTGAGCGCGGCCAGGCCCGGCGTGCCGATCAGCAGACCGAGTTCGAGCCGCCAGAGCACGTCGGCGGGCAGGTTCATGAGAGCGGATGCGGGGAGCGCCGCCAGCATCAGCGGCGGGCCGAAGCTCAGCCAGTGGCCGACCAGCTTGGCGGTCGCGACCGCCTCCTCGCTCATCTCGCGCAGGGCCAATTGGTCGAGCACGCCGCTGGCCTGGTCCGGCGCGATCAGCCGTTCCACCGGCAGGAGAGTCGCGAGCAAGGCTGCCATCCACAGCGCGCCGCCGCCGGTCCGCGCCAGAAGCGGCCCGTCCGGCCCGACCGCGAACGGAAACAATGTCGCGACGAGCAGGAAGAAGATGAGCGGCAGGAACAAAGCCCCGCCGCCAGCCGCCAGCCGCAGCTCCCGGAGGATGAGCGCGATCATCCGAGCCAGATCTCGTGCGCCTGGCCGAGGCCGAACGGCTGGTGGGTCGCCGCCAGGATCGCGCCGCCCCCCGCCCGGTGCGCCGTCATCGCCGCGACCAGCCGCTCCTGCCCGTCCGAGTCCAGGCCGTTGGCCGGCTCGTCCAGCAGCCACAGCGGCGCCCCGCTCGCGATCACCCGCGCCAGCGCCGCGCGCTTGCGCTGCCCGGTCGAGAGCATTCGCACCGGGATGTCCGAGAGCCGGCTCAGGCCCATCGCGTCCATGGCGGGCGCGGCATTGCCGCCATCCAGCTTCGCCCAGAAGCCGAGCGCTTCTCCCAGCGTCTGGCGCGGGTCGAGTGCCAGATTCTCGTCTGCCAGCGCCGCGCGGGCGCCCGTCACCTCACCCGCTGCGGGGCGCAGCAGCCCGGCGGCCACGCGCAGCAGGCTCGATTTGCCGACCCCGTTCGGTCCGGCCACGACCGTCGCCTCGCCGGGCAGAAGGACAAGGTCGAGCTTTTCGAACAGCGCCCGGCCGCCACGGATGGCCGTCACGCCCTTCAGCGCCAGCAAAGCCGCGTCGCTCACCCGGCCGCATCCTCGATCGCGTGCATGTCCGCGTCGCTCAGCCCGAAATGATGGCCGACCTCGTGGACGATCACATGCGTGACCAGATCCTCCAGCGCGACGCCGGTCTCGACCCATTCGAGCAGCAGAGCGAGCCGGTAGAGATGGATGGTCGGCGGCAATTCGCCCGACGCCCAACTGTTCGCCTCCCGCAGGGAACGGCCGCTGTACAGGCCGGTCAGCTCGAACGGCGATTCCAGCTCCAGGCTGGCCAGCACCTCGTCCTCTGCTTCCTCCTCGACCCGCAGCACGACATCCCCCATCAGCGCGCGGAACTGTTCCGGCAGCCGGGCGATTGCGGCATCGGCCAGCCGCTCGATCGCGGCGGCGTCGGGAGCATAGGTTTCACGGGCGGCGGACATGCTATGGCCTTACGGAAGGCGCGCGGCAGGAGGAAGAGGTGACGGCGAAGCTGACGGCGGAGGAGCGGGAGGCGGCGCTGGCCGCTCTGTCCGGGTGGACCTGGGACGCGGAGCGCGACGCCATCGCGCGCACCTATCGCTTCGCCGACTTCAGCGCCGCCTTCGGCTTCATGACCCGCGTCGCGCTGGCGGCCGAGAAGGCCGATCACCATCCCGAATGGACGAATGTGTGGAACCGGGTGGACGTTGTGCTCACCACCCACGATGCGAATGGCCTGACCGCGAAAGATGTGGCGCTGGCGAGGGTGATGGACGCGCTGGCTGAAGGCTGAGGCCCCGCTTGCCCTCACGCGGGCCGCCGACTAGATGGCACCTCTTCCAGTGCATGCGGAGCGGTGGCCGAGTGGTCGAAGGCGCTCGCCTGGAAAGTGAGTATACGTCAAAAGCGTATCGAGGGTTCGAATCCCTCCCGCTCCGCCACTTGCCCTGCCGGCATGTGCCGACACGTGCCGAGAGACGTTGATTTCTGGCAATTATCCTGCGCATGCGGTGCTGAGAGGTGCCGAGCTCTACCGAGGCCAGCCGAAAGGTCCTGGGGGCATATGCGGGGCACCACGCTAGGCGGTGTGGGGGCACGGGATGCTCAAGGACGACGTTGTCAGGAAGGCTGCCGGGAGAGAGAAGCCCTACAAGCTGACCGACGCTCAGGGCCTGCACCTCTTCGTCACCCCGAGTGGAGGCAAGAGCTGGCGATACAAATACCGTTTCGGAGGCAAGGAGCGCCGAATCGTTTTCGGGGGCTACCCGGAGATTTCGCTCCGCCAGGCACGCGACCTGCGCGACGACGCGCGTCAGGCGCTCAGGCAAGGCCGCGACCCAGGCATCGTCTCCAAACAGGCGCGGCTAGCGCGCCGGGTAGGTCATGAGAACACCTTCGAGCAGCTCGCCCGCGAATGGCACGAGAACCAGAAGAGCCAATGGAAGGAGGTCCACGCGAGCGACGTCATCACCTCGATGGAGCGCGACCTCTTTCCGGTCATAGGGGCGCTGCCAGTCTCCGACATCGACGAGCAAACCATGCTTGGCGCGCTGCGCAAGGTCGAGGCACGCGGTGCGATCGAGACCGCGCACCGGCTGCGCCAGCGTGCCGAGCGCGTGTTCAAGTTCGCGAAGAGCGCGGGCATTCCCAACATCAATCCGGCCGCCGGCGTGAACGACGCGCTGAAGCCGGCTCCGCCGTCGCGCCGCTATCCCGCGCTGACCGATCTCGAGTCGATCCGGGCCCTGATACGTGACGTCGACAGGGCCGGCGCCTCCCCAGTGACCAGGCTCGCCTCCAGGTTCATGGCGCTGACCGCGCAGCGCCCCGGCATGCCGCGCAATCTCGAGTGGACGGAGATCACCGGCATCGACTGGTCTGACGAGGGCTCGCCGGCACGCGACGCCCTGTGGACCGTGCCGGCGCTCAAGGTGAAACAGGAGCTCGACCTGCGCGACGACGAGTCGTTCGACCATCCGGTGCCGCTCGCCCCAGCCACGGTGGACGTCCTGCGGACGGTGCGTCCGCTGACAGGACGCGGGCGCTTCGTCTTCCCCAACAGCCGAAATCCCAACGAACCGATCAGCGAGAATGCGGTCGGCTACCTCTACAACAGGGAGGGCTGGAAGCGCCGTCACGTGCCGCATGGCTGGCGCTCCAGCTTCTCCACCATCATGAACGGGCGCGCCGAGCGCCTATATCCGGGTGCAGAGATGCTCCTGATCGACCGCCTGATCATCGATCTCATGCTCGCGCACAGGCCGACAGGCATGTCCGCGACCGAGTTCCGATACAATCGCCAGGCCTACATGGAACGCCGCCGCGAGCTGGCGATGGACTGGGCGACGCTGATCCTCGACGGCGCCGATCCGGTCTCGACGGCGGCGGACGGGCCACGGCGCCGGCGTCGCTAGCGCGAGCTAGGCCGAGCCGCCGCCGGCCCTGCCATGCGTCTCCATCCAGGCGAGAACCTCGGATTCCCACCAGACCACGATGCCGCCACCCAAGTGGCGACTCTTCGGGAAGGTGCCCTTCCTCACCCGGTCATCCAACGTGCTGCGCGAGAACGGGACAAGGTCCAGGACCGCATCCTTCTTGATGAAGCGGTCTGAGCGGGACGACACGTCGATGACGGTCATCCCGCCGCCCGTCTCGTCGGCGCGTAGTCCCGCCTCGGCCGCCGCCGTCGCCATTGGCGGAGCGACGCTGCCGTCAAGCAGTCCGAGCAGGGCATCGAACTGGGCGGTGTTGACGAACAGCCAGTGTGTGGGGGCCGCCGCCTGGTCGAATGGCCGCGACGGATCGATGGCACTGCGCGCGAACCGCGGCCTTACGTCGTCAAGCTCCCACGAGCTGCGAGGCAGTAGGGCTGGTGACCCACCGCCGAAGGGCCTCGCATAGGTCTCCACCTGGCCTTCCATGAAGGCGCGGCCAAGCAGCCGCGCGGCACCCGCGATCTGCCCCATGTCGCCGCCGTCCCCAACCGCATCGTCCAGCAGCCCGGCCTCGATCTCGGCATCGCTGTAGCCCCATTCGAGCACGCAGAAGAAGGCGAAGGCCTTGGCGAGGAAGGTGCGGCCGTCGGATTCCGGCTGGCGGGCCATCGTGTAGGGATTGAGTGCATGCGTTTCGCTCATGGCGAGACGTTATAGGACGATGCTTCACGCCCTCCTAACGGGTGCCGTGCCAGCGACGCGACCGTCGCGAGCCCATCGTGCTCGACCCTGCTGCAGGTGCTGAAGACTGGCAAGGGCGCGCGGAACCCCGCCTGCCTGTCCTCGAGCATCGCCCGTTCTGGCGCGACATGCCGCAGTTGGTTTATCAGCTCTCCTCACGTCAACGCGGTAGCCGACAGCGGGACGGCTGCCACACCGAAGGTAGGGCCATGCTTCATTCTATCCCCGAGATGGGCATCATCCTCGTTGCATCGGCGGCCATTGGAACGCCCGAACCCGAACTCCACACCTTCCACTGCCTGGCCAGCTGCCCGGTAGGCGCGCCGGCGACGAACGACACCATCGTGCGCGAGATCTACACGCTGTCGCATAACGACATCACCCGGCTGGCGGACTGGGTCGCATACCGGGTCACCGCACAGACGATCGGGAGTGGCGGCAGCCGCGTCTGGCAGCCCGACCCCTGGCTTGCGCCGGACGAGCGCCTGACCGAGGACAGCTACACCGGCGCCCCCCGATCGCTGCGCATCGACCGGGGGCACCAGGCGCCGCTCGCCTCCTTCTCCGGCACGCCGCAGTTGGCCGACACCAACATCCTCTCCAACATCACCCCACAGGCATCCGCGCTCAACCAGGGGCCATGGGTGCGCCTGGAGAACCGGGAACGCGAGGTCGCACGCACGACCACGGTCTACGTGCTCACGGGACCCCTGTTCGAACGGCTCATGCGCCCGCTGCCCGCGGAGACAGGGACGCACCGGGTGCCGTCCGGATACTGGAAGGTGGTCGCCACCGCCGATGGGCGGATGACGGGCTTCATATTCGATCAGAACGCCTCCCGGCGCCTGAACCACTGCGATGCCCGAGCGCCGCTCGCGGAGATCGAGCTGCGCGCACGTCTCATCCTCTTCCCCCGACCGGACACCCGACCCTCCCAGCCGCTAGACCAGGCACTCGGATGCACGGCGCCCGCCCCACCGCGTCCCGCTCCAGCCGAGATCCCGGCGGAATAGCGGATGCCCAAGAACATCATCATCTGCTGCGATGGGACCGGCAACGAGGTCGAAGGCGACCTCTCGAACGTGCTCAAGCTCTACCGGATGGTCGACCAGGACGACAGGCAGCGGGTCTTCTACGACCCCGGGATCGGAACGATCGGCCGCTCGAACCCGTGGCGGCGACTGCGCCAGAAGGTCGTCGGCGTCTGGGGGATGGTCACCGGTGCCGGCCTGGATGAGAGGATCCTGCAGGCATACACCTTCCTGGTGGACGCCTATGAGGAGGGCGATCAGGTCTACCTCTTCGGATACAGCCGCGGCGCCTACACGGTCCGTGCCCTGGCGGGCTTCATCCATCTCATCGGGCTGATCCGGCCTGACCAGCTCAACATGGCGGGCTACGCGCTGCGCGCATACAAGAGCGTGGGCGATACCGGTGGCTTCGACTTCGCGCGGAACTTCCGGCGGATCATACGCGGGCGGGTCGTGCCCATTCACTTCATCGGCGCCTGGGACACGGTCTCCTCCGTCATGACCCCACGATGGGACCGGTTCCCGCCGGCAAGTCTGCAGACGCTTCCATTCACCCGCACCAATCCCTCCGTGCGCATCATGCGGCATGCCATGGCGATCGACGAGCGCCGCAGGATGTTCCGACTCAACCGGTGGGTCGAGCCCCAGGAGTTCAATCCGAACCCGTTCGACGCCGACGATCCGACGCCGCAGGACATCAGCCAGATGTGGTTCGCTGGCGTGCACGGGGACGTGGGCGCCGGATACGCGGAGGAGACCAATGCGCTCTCGAAGTTTCCCCTGCAGTGGATCGTGGAGGAGGCCGTCCTGGCGGGTCTGCGCATCAACAGGGCGATGTTCGACCATCTCGTGCTCGGCAAGGCCCATCCGGGCGGGCGTCACCACTACGTCGCGCCTGATCCCGTCGCGGACGCCCATGCGTCCCTGACGCTCGGCTGGTGGCCGCTCGAGTGGCTCCCCAAGCGCGCGAAGTTCAAGGAGACGCGGCGGCGGTCGTTCCTCGGTCTCTACCTTCCCAGGGGCGAATGGCGTGAGATCGAGCCGGGATCGTCGATACACCCCTCGGTCGACCAAAGACGTTCCCTCCGGGCGGACTACCGCCCGCCCAATCTCCCCGGATAACAGTCGCGATCCGCCGTCATGAAGTGCGGCGGCCACGCCCATCGAACACACAGGCGCGCAAGCGAGGGTCGCGGCGGACTACGGGCATGCCTCTCCGGGAACGATCATGCCCTCGCCATGTTGTCCTAGGCACTTCAGGGAACACGTGGGACGTGCTAGAGGCGTTAGCCTTGGTTTTCAGGCGATCTTAACGTGGGATAGTGCTAAAGGGCGGATTGAAACCGTCAGAAAAAAGAGCCATAGTTTCTGACAAGAAGGACTGGAGCGATGACCAGCATCTCAGACCGGATCATGCGGCGGACCCGGGCCCAGACGGCTCATGGGTCTCGTCTCGTGTTCACAGCGAGGGACTTCCTCGACTTCGGTGACCGGGCGGCCATCGACCAGGCGCTGTCGCGCCTGCACCATGCAGGCACTCTGCGCCGCATCGGCCGCGGCATGTATGACATCCCGAGGATCAACCCGATCCTGAAGAAGCCGGCCGCCCCCGACATCGGCTCGGCGGTCGATGCGGTGGCGCGCCGCGACGACATCACGATCGTGCCCAGCGGGCTGGCGGCCGCCAACAAGCTCGGTCTCACCAACGCCGTGCCCGCGCGCAACGACTATCTGACCGACGGATCGACCAGGAACATAAAGGTTGGCGGCCGCATCGTCCGGCTACGCCACGCCAGCCCCAAGCTCCTCGCGCTCAAGGACCGGCCGTCCGGCGATGTCGTGCGCGCGCTGCACTGGCTCGGTCGAGACGTCGCCTCGGGCGACAAGGTGGTCGACACCCTGAGGCGGCGACTTCCGCCCGACGCCAAGCGAGACCTGGCCCGGGCTCGCCCGATGCTCGACGGCTGGACCGCGCAGGTCGCAGACCGCGTCCTCGCCAGCGCGTGAGGTCCGGCTACCGCGACCTGCTCGCCGCCCCGAGATCCGACCGGGCAGGTGTCTTCCAGACGGCAACCGAGATCTGGCCGACCAGTCCGGGCCTTATCGAGAAGGACCTGATGGTCTGCGCCGCGCTGGACGTGCTGTTCGGTGACGTCCCGGACGCGGCCTCGACCCTCGTCTTCAAAGGCGGCACCTCCCTTTCGAAGGGGCATGGCCTCATCCAGCGCTTCTCGGAGGACATCGACCTCGTCGTGGTCCGCTCCACCCTCGGCTTCGAAGGCAAGACCGACCCGATGGAGCTCCACGAAGGGGTCTCCGGCAAGCAGCGCCAGCGGCTGGTCGAGGAGCTGAAGGCGCAATGCGCCAAGTATATCGGCGATGAGATCGTCCCGCGGCTCGAGGAGGCCTTCGGCCCGATCGGCGCGCGCATCGAGATCCTGGAGGAAGACCCGCAGACGGTTCTCGTCCGCTATGACAGCGCCGTCGACGAGACCAACCCCTACAATCCCCCATCCGTAAAGATCGAGGGAGGAGCACGCAGCGCGACGCTGCCCGCCCACGGATTGGAGATAAGGCCCTACGTCTCGGACGTCCTCGGCGAAACGGGGCCATGCACGCCTGGCGTGATCACCATCGACGCCGAGCGGACGTTCCTGGACAAGCTCCTCATCCTCCATGGCCGCCACTGCCACTTCCGGGACCGTGGAACGGTCTACAAGGAGGCGAACAGGGAGTCGCGGCACTATTACGACCTCGCCATGATGGCCGAGACGGTCGGCCCGTCGGCACTCGCTCAGCGCGAACTGCTGGCCGACGTGATCCATCACAGCCGGATGGCATTCGCCAGTGGATGGATGAAGTTCGACGAAGCCGAGCGCGGCGACCTCCTCGTCATGCCGCCGGAGGGCATGAGAAAGGCGCTCGCCCGCGACTACGAGGCGATGAAGGGCATGATCTTCGGGGACGTGCCAGCCTTCGACTGGGTCCTGAATCGGATCGCCGAAGTCGAGGCCGCACATGCGGAAACCAAGAGACAGCCCCCGTCCGCGCCATAGCCTAGCCGGCCTCTGGCAGGCCCTCAGTTCGATGCCGTATCCTTTCATTGATCAACCAGCTAGTCGCCGGGAATGACCAGCGACGGCAGCAACGAGGCATCCGGAAAGCGCCTGGCCACCCCGTGGGTGTTCTTCGACACCGAGGCATACAGGGCAAGCGGGCTGGACTGGAGTTCGCGTTCCTGGCGAAGCCTGGTTGAACTCGCCCAGTCCGGGATCGTGCGACCTGTCACGACCAGCGTCACGAACCGGGAGGTCGGCAGGCGGATAGCCGAAGCGCTCAGGGAGGCGGAAGCCGCGACGAGCAAGCATCACGCGGTGCTGAGACAGCTGCGGAAGGGCGACCCGCTCGGCAAGGGGAGTTCGGAAAAGCGCGAGAAGCGGCTAAGGAAGGGCTTCCGGGCGCTCCGCGAGGCGGCCCGCTTCACGAAGATTCCGATCTCGGCAAAGTCGGGCGACGTCCTCGACGACTATTTCGCGGGACGCCCCCCGTTCTCAGCGCGCAAGAAATCCGAGTTTCCCGACGCCTTCGTCCTTCGCTCGCTCCAGACGTGGGCCGCGAGCAATTCCACATCGCTCTACGTCGTGAGCCGGGATCCAGACGTGATCGCGTTCTGCGAAACCGAGGAACGCTTCATCCATCTCAACAAGCTGCCCGACCTCCTGTCGCTTGCTCTGGCGCACGATGCCCTCGTCCGGGCGCTCGACGACCACGTGCGCGCCGACGCCAGCCTCCTGGAAGGCGTCCGAAGGAAGCTGAACGGATACCGGGCGGCGCGGGCGGTCGGCGGGGTGGAGGTCCAGAACATCGAATTCGAAGACCTGGAGATCGCCACCGTCCTCCTCATCGACGAGGACAAGAGCAACAGGGAGTTCCTCGTGGAGGTCGAACTGGAGGCGACGGTCAGCGTCCAGGCATACGAGACCGGGCTCGAGATGATCGTGAACCGGCACGGCAACCAGGACATGGAAATGGTCCTTCGACGGGGCCAGGCCTCCGCGACGACCTACCTCACCGTGGAGTGCACCATCACCGACGATGGGTCGGGCGCGAAGGGCGCATACCGGACGACGGATTGGTATTTCAGTCCGTCGGAAATCGAACTCGACCTTCCACGCGACTTCAAGGCCCGAAAGATCCGCCTCCAGCATCGATAGCGCCGGTCACCAGCGTGACCAATCGGGCCACCTCCTCCCGGCCCGATCGATCGAGCAGACGCGGCAGCCTTGTCTCGATGCGGACAGGCCGGGCCGCGCATGCATCAGTCCGGCAGGCGATCCGCCCTTCCGATCATTTCGGTGACGTGTCTTGTTTGCGACCGAGACGCTGGAGGATATGAACGATCAGCGGACGGCGCGGCCGTGCGGCGGCCATCATGCCAGGAGGCGCAGCATGGATACCTTCCGACTCACGATGCTGCCGGCCGGCGACGGCGACTGCCTCATCCTCACCTGGGGCGACGGCGATCGTCGCCGCCACGCGGTCATCGACGGCGGCCGGGCCGGTGCCCACCCGCACCTCCACAGGCATCTGGCAGGCATCGCGGAGAAGGGGGAGGAGCTGGAACTCTATGTCCTGACCCACATCGACGCCGACCATATCGAGGGTGCACTTGCACTGCTGGAGAGCCGCAACAGGCCACTCGTGCCGAAGCGGATATGGTTCAACGGGTTTCGCCAGATCCGCCAGCGCGACGCCCGCAGCATGCGCCAGGGAGACGAATATTCGAAGGCGCTCGACAAGCTGGGATGGACGCTCAACGAGGGCTTCGAGCGTGGTGTCGTGTCCATCGAGACGGCGCCGCAGTCCATCGATGTCGCCGGCCTACGCGTCATCATGCTCTCGCCCGACGCTGCGCGCCTCGCGGCCCTAGGTGAACGCTGGGACGAATGGCGCAGGGAAGAGGAGCAACGCAAGCGGGAGGAGGCCGAAGGCCGCGATGGCACCCGCGGAAGGCGGCGGGAACGGCCTCCGGTCCCGAATCCGCTCATCATCGAGGACCTCGTCGCGGACGGCGAAACTGATCGGGAGCTTCCGAACGGCTCCAGCATCGCCTTCGTCGCGGAATGGAGGGGCAGACGCGTGCTGCTCGCCGGCGACGCCCATCCCGAGCTGCTCGCCGCTTCCCTGGCCGAGCTTGCCGCCCGCGATGACGGGCGGTATCGCCTCGACCTGCTGAAGGCTCCTCACCATGGCAGCGCGAAGAACATGTCGCGGGAACTGATCAACCTCCTCGACTGCAGGCACCTCGCCATCTCCACGAACGGGAAGATTCATGGCCACCCAGATCCCCATGCGATCGCCCGCTTCATCCATTTCGGGACCAGCGGCCACAAGCATCTCCACTTCAACTACAGGACCGACAGGACGCTGCCCTGGGATGCCGAGGAGGTGAAGGGCCGCCATGACTACGAGGTGCACTTTCCCACCGAAGTGGAAGGTGAGCTCGAGATAGAGATCTCCTGAGAATGCGCGGGCTGTCCAAACCGGCCGCGGCGATGGCCGCGGACAGGCGTCGCCGGACGCCCCGCCGCGAGCGCCGGCCGTGACCGCAACAGCTCTTGACTACAGCTGGAGCAGCGCCGAGGAGCTCCAGTCGAAGCTGTCGGTGGCGCTGCGCGAACGGCACCCCGGATACGTCACACAGCTGTTCGCCCGGCTCGACGGCGACACCGTCGTGCTGACCGGAGAGGTGGCCAGCGAAGAGTGCCGGGGCGACGCGAAGCGCTTCGCGCTCGCCTTCGACGGCGTCTTCAAGGTCCGCAACGAGATCATCGTGGCAGGCTTCCTCGAGGCGGCAAGCGGGTCAGACGGGAAGGACTATTTCGGTCAGGGGCCGGCGCGGGCCGACGGGGACGGTGGATCTTACAGAACGAAGAGCCTCGGAGATCCGATCGCGGATGGGCGACGCGGCGCGGACGTGGACCGGCCCGATCGCCAGGCGGTCGCCAAGGAGGTCGAGGTGACCCGTCGGCCGGTCGTGGAACTGACCGGCGAGCTCGGGCCCGACCGCTGGGTCGAGCTTGCGATCGACCTGATGGCGGAGCTCGGTCCCGACGATGCGGTCGTGTCCCTAGGGAGCTTTCCGAGCGACTGGGACACGATCACGGTCTCCGTCCAGCTGATCGCCCCGTGGGCAAGCGAGGTAGAAGCGCTATCGCCCGACATCATCGTCACACCCGCCGGGCCGCCCGATCCGGCCCGATTCAGACTGCTGATAGCGCCGAGCTTCCAGAGCGGGACGCCGGCGACGGTGCACCTCGCCTTCATGCACGGCACCCGCGTCTGTGGCCACCACTCCCTCGACCTCGCCGGGGTCGGGGGAGCCGCGCCGCCGGTCAGGGACCGGCCCCAGCTCGCCGGCGTGTCCGCGCCGGCGACCGTTAGGCTCACTCCGGACGCGGCGGGGCCGAGCGTCACGGTCACGATCTTCGGAGACGGCGAGAGCGGCCAGCAGTGGATGTGGAGGGCCGCCGTGCCGGGTGCCACGACCCAGGGCACGGGCGCCATGTCGATCGACGGGTCGCACAAGGAGTTCGCGGAGTCGCTCCTGAAGGCGTGCCCCGACATGAAGCCGGGCGAGTTCAGGCGGGCGATGAGGGGCGTTGGCGAACAGCTCTGGCGGGCCTCGCCGCTTGAATTCCAGGCCGCCTACCTGGCCTTGCGTGAAACCCTGCCCCCGGGCTTCGCGATCCAGATCGTGACCGACGAGCCCCATGTCCCCTGGGAGATGATGAGGCCGGTCGCCGACGGGCTCGCGGCGGATCATCTGTTCATCGACCATCCGGTCTCGCGGTGGCCGCTGAGGCGCGCGTCGCGAATGAGGAGCAGGATCCCCGGAGGGGATGTCCTCTCGTTCGTCCCGAGCTACCCTGACCACAAGGCGCTGGCGTCGGCCCAGGCCGAGGGCGAGTGGGTCGTGGCCAAACTCGGGGGCAAGCGAATGCCGCCGACGCGGGGCGCCTTCCTCGACGTGCTGGACGGGAACAGCGACGCCGCCGTCGGCCTGATCCATTTCGCGGGACATGGCCAAGCCGACACGGGCAAGCTGGACGGCGGCATCGAGTTCGAGGACGGCGTCGTGGGCGTCCACGAGGTCGACAATAGCGGAATCGTGCTTGGCAGCCGCGATGGCACACTCATCGTTCTGAATGCGTGCGAGGCGAGCTTCGGCGGAAAGCTCCTCGGCATGAACACGGGGTGGGGCGCAACGATCGCGGCGCGCGAGTTCGGCGGACTGATCGCGCCGCTATGGGAGGTGCATGACGGACCCGCGTTCGAGATGATCCGGGCCGCGCTCCCGCCGCTTCTCGAAGACGGGGTCACGCTCGGCGAGGCCGCCAGGCGGGCGCGTCAGTCGCACGTCGAGACATCGATCGCCGCCTTCGCCTACCTCGCCCATGGCGACGTGATGGCGCGCTACGTCAGGTCGTGACCAGGGCGGGCACATCGACGAGCAGATTGGCCGGGATCAGGGATCGCACCTCTGAGACGAGGTCATTCGTGGTGGCGGGCGTGCGGATCGACACGATGAGGCTGAACCTGACCGGGATGTCCGCCGGCGCGATGAGCGGGCTGTTCGCCCACCAGCCTCGCACCGGGGTGACGTTGATCATTCGGCGGCCCACCAGTCGATAGGCCGGACCTCGCCAGATGTCATGGTGAAGGGTGCCACGCGCCCGCTTCCCGCGGCTTCCGCCCTGCAACATCCAGCCGTCATCCTCACCAGCCGGATCCATGGTGGTCACCGCCTTGTTGACCCGCCGCTCGGCCCGCGCCTCGCTCTCCTCGAACCGCTGAAAATCGAACTGCAGCCGGTGAGACGGATACATCTGCCAGCGCTCCAGCCCGGCGCTGTGGAGGTCCGGCTGGACGAAATAGGAGAGCGTGCAGCGCAGCTCCACCTCCTGCGCGCCGATCGCCGCCAAGGCCGCGTCGGGCCAGGGCAAGCGGAACGACTTCATCTCCTTGAGGGTCACGCCGGCGCCCTCCTCCCGCTTGTAGGGACGGAGCTGGTCCTCGACGACCAGGGTCAACGCGTTGTCCGCGCTCCAGAACAGGCGCTCCTCGTCCGGAACGCCCCAGCCGAAGCAGTCAAGCGTCGCCAATGTCGCCTGCTCCTCGGACAAGCCCATCGCGATCATCGTCTGGCGTCGTGCCTGCATGGCGGGAGTCCAGTCGGCACAGTGGACAAGCAGCCCGCGCACGGTCTCAGGCCGCATCACCGGATATCTCGCCATCACCCGCCCCGCGAGGCGGGCGGCGGCCGCACAGGCCGCGCTGGTGTCGCCGGTGAGGGTGATCTGCTGGGGATTGTTGGAGGTGGTCGCGACCATGTCCGGTCCATGCGGACGCGACGTGAGCCCGCCGGGATCGATGCCGTGATTGCCGCCCTCCATCACGATATCGGGCTTGTGACGGCGCACGTCCCAGGGCTGCGCCGTCCTGGATCTCGGCGACAGCTCGCCAACACCGGCGAGCGGCGAGGGGCCGGAGCACTTGCTCGTCACGGCGCCGACCGACAGCACGTTCAGGGCCTGGGCAGGCGACTGGATCCCGTGGCTCTCGTTCAGAGTCTGATATGAGGAGACCTGATATGGCGCGGCCCCGGAGGTGGTCACGTTGCCGACCGCGACGCAGAACAGTCGCGTCGAGATGCCGTTGTTGAAGGCAAGTCCGTCGAGCGTGCCGGACGTGGATGTCGGACGGCCATCCTCGGGTTCGCCGACGGCGGTCGCCGCCAGGCAGTAGACCCTGGGATGGATCTCGTCCTGCTCGGCCCTCGTCACGCCCCGCATGATCGCGTCGCGGCCCGGGATGCGAACGGGATTTCCGGGCGCGAAGACGGTTATCGACTCGAGGCCGATTTCGAGCGGGATCGGACCGGAGGTCGCCGCCGCTTCCGTCAGGTCCCCATACAGCGCCACCCCGGCCATCTTCGATCCATGGCCATCGGGATCGTGAGGGTTCCATGCGTTGGCGACGGTGCGGCAGCGGCTCGCCGGCAGGGCCGGAGCGAGCAGTGGGCTTGCCGGGTTGACGCCGGTGTCAAGCAGGGTCACCCACGGCGCGCCCGGTGGGGGCGGAACAACCCTGCGCGCGATCTCCTGCACCTGGCGCACCCGCGCCTCCGGCGGAAGGTCGTTGTGGTCGGCGATGAAGCTCGACGCGGCCCGCAGCTCGACCACGGCGGCGCTGCGGGCGACGAGCCTCGAGAGGTTCGCCTTCGTGGTGACGCCGTTGTAGATCCAGATGTCGACGAATTGCGTCGGAAGGCCAGCGAGCTCGATGCCGAGCTGTTCGGCGGCGGCCTCGAACGCCAGCTTCATCGAGTCCCGGACCCAAATCTCCCACTCCGCAGCGCCCCGCTCGCGCGGAAAGCTCTCGAGCGTGTCCGTCCACAGATCCTCGACCTTGGCGACCCGCAGCCAGTCCATGCTCTCGAAGAGCCAGAAGTTGCGGGGCCGGTCGCCGGTCGCCTCGGGATCGCTGCTGTTCGCGAAGCCGTTGTCGGCCGGATCGGGCCCAACCCAGGTCTCGTAGCTGGCCAGCGCCCGCTCAAGGGATTCGATCGCCTTCGCCGTCATGAAGTAGACCGCCCGGTCCCGACCGCGCCCATGCTGGACGTCTGCTCCGCGCCGGACGTTGAGGAGCTGCATGCCCCGGCTGTTCGCCCGCCGGGAGTCGCCGACGACGATCTGCTCACCCTCGCGGGAGGCGACCGCGACCGTGACCCCGCTCTTGGCCGACGGAACCCGGACCTTGGCCTGCTCGATCCGCTCGCTCGAGATCTGCTCCGCGAGAGAGGCGAGGTCGCCCCGCAGTCGGCCCGCGTGCGAGGCCCTGTCCGCGATCCGGCTCGGCCTTCGGGCGTTTCCACCCCCATAGGGCTCGAAGTTGTCGGATTCCCTTCCGAGACCCCGGACGATCAGATGTCGATGCTGCGGCATGGGGGCAGGCTAGCAGCAGCCACCGGCGACTGCCAGTGAGGTTGCTACCGGACCGGGTCGGCCCTGTCGCGCACCGCGCGCACGAGGGTATCGCCGGTCAGGACGCCACCGGCCTCGAGCACCGCGTCGCGTGCGGCGTCGTCGGCGGCGGCGACGATGTCCGCCTGGCTGAGCCCCTCCGCCGCGTCGGTCACCTCGGCCCACTCGATCGCCGCGAGGTCGAACTGCGGCAGCCTCTGCGTCACGATGCGCCGCACGTGGTCCGGAGGCGGGAGATCGTAGCTGATCGTCGCCTCGAACCGCCGGAAGATCGCGCGGTCGAGCAGCTCCTGATGGTTGGTCGCGGCGAAGATCAAGCTGCCCGATGAATCCTCGTCGAGGAACTGGAGGAAGGAGTTCAGCATGCGCCGGGCCTCGCCGATGTCGTTTTCCGCGCCTCGACGGGTCGCCAGGGCGTCGACCTCGTCGAAGAAGTAGACGCCGCGCGCACCCTGCATGGCGTCGAACACGATCCGCAGCTTGGCGGCCGTCTCGCCCATGAACTTGGTGATCACCCCATCCAGCAGGACCGTGAACAACGGCAGGCCGAGCTCCCCCGCGATCGCGGCCGCCGTCATGCTCTTGCCCGTGCCAGGCGGACCCGACAGCAGGATCTTCCGGCGCGGAGAGAGGCCGCTGTCCGCCAGCAGCACACGCTCCCGATGTTCACGCACTATGCGCTGGAGGCGGGTGTGGATGTCCTCCGAGAGCACCACGTCCGACAGGCGGGTCTCGGGATAGGAAGCGCGAACCAGCGAGGCCAACTCGCCCCGAGGCGCTGCGAGGAGCGTCGGACGGGATGCCGGCCGGCGCTCGTCAGCCTCCTCGCGGAGCGAATTCACGAGCAGCCTTATCTCGTCCGCCATCCGATGGTGGCCCGCCTTGGAAGCGTCCGCAGCGATGTGCTCCGCGATGGACAGAAAGCGCTGATCGTCGCCTGCGGCATGGCTCCGGATCATCGCTACGAGCTGTTTGCTGCTGGCCATCTGGTGAGCTCCTATTGGGTCCGTGCCGCACGGTCGATAGCCTGGCTCAGCAATCGCTCGGCGTCCTGACGCAGCCTATCGGCACTCGCGAGTAAACGCAACGATTCTTGCAACATATCTACGACTGTTTCCTGATGCTGGACGCCCCGCGTCAACGCCGCGATCCTGGTTCGAAGGTCGCTGGAGAAAGCCTCCTCCGCCATGGCTCGACTCACCGTCGCCTTGTCTACACCAATCGTGCGCGCGACGTCGGTGAGCGTGCACCTGCGCTCGGCCAGATATCCCCTGAGCCGTGACGCAAGATCGGGATCTGAGGTGCGTCTAGGCCGTCCCATCGCTTCAGTGTTGCATATATCGTTGCAATAATAAAGGACTGCCGCTAGCGACGCCGCCTTGGCCTGGGAGGTCTTGCAGATCCACCGCATCACCCGGCCGCCACCACCGGCACGTCGGCAAGCCGGGTCGTCCAGGCGGGCGACCGGCTCTCGGCGCGCGCCGTCCATCCCCACCTGAAACCCTGCGTGCCGGGCACCGCCGTGAAGCGACCGAAACGGCCGTTCACCTCGTCCAGCGCGGTCATCAGACGGGCGCGGCGCTCGACGTCCCCCTCGAACAGGGTCCGCGGCCGCTGCTCGGCCGCCACAAGATCGTCCAGCATCACGCCGGCCTTGGTGTAGGCGAAGCCGTCGCGCCACGCCGCCTCGACCCCCCGGCGCGCCGCCGCGAGGAGCTCGAGAGAGTCGTCGGTCATCGGGTGCAGCGTCAGGCGGCGGCTGCCATGGTGCTGCGGCCGGTCCCGCTTGTGCTGGTTGGTGTGGAAGAAGACGGTGAGCTGGCCGGCCACCAGGCCATGCGATCGCAACTTCTCGCCCGCGCGCATGGCGAACTGTGCGACCGCGCCCATCAGCGTCTCCAGGTCTCCGACCGGGCTACCGAACGACCGGGTCACGGCCATCCCCTTGCGCTGCGGCTCGACCACGTCGACGGCGCTCGCCGCGACGCCCCGCAGTTCGGCGACGAGGCGCTCAAGAACCACGGTGCCAAGCCCACGAGCCTGCCTCATCTGCATGTCGCGGAGCTGCCCGGCGGTGGCGATGCCCAGACCCGCCAGCTTTGACGCGGTCGCCCGACCCACCCCCCAGACGTCGCCGACCGGAAAGCGGTCGAGGACGAAGCGCCGGATCGCGTCGTCCCGCAGGTCGGCGACCCCATCGAATATCGGATTCTTCTTCGCCGCGGCGTTGGCGAGCTTCGCCAGCGTCTTGGTCGGACCGATGCCGACGCAGGTCGGGATCGTGGTCCAGCGCCGAACCTGCGTGCGCATGCCGTTGGCGTGGGCGACCAGGTCGCGGTCGCCGAACGGCGTCAGGTCGAGGAAGCTCTCATCGATGGAGTAGATCTCAACCTCGCTAGCGAAATCGTCGATGGCCGACAGGATCCGCCGCTGCATGTCACCGTAGAGCGTGTAATTGGACGAGCGAACCACCACGCCGTGCCTGTCCAGGCGGTCACGGATCAGGTGGATGGGGTCACCCATCCTGACCCCAAGCGCCTTGGCTTCGTTCGAACGGGCGATGGCGCACCCGTCGTTGTTGCTGGCCACGACCACCGGCACGCCGATCAGCGAGGAATCGAACGCGCGCTCGCAGCTGACATAGAAGTTGTTGCAGTCGATCAGGCCGATCGCGGTCATGCCCGATATCGGCGGGCCAGCGCGACCACGACGCCCCACACCTCGACATGCTCGTCGACCTGGATCGCATCATAACCCTCGGCCTCTGGCACGAGCCATAGCCTCTCGCCGCGCCGCCGCAGCCGCTTCATCGTGCGGTCGCCATGAACCATCGCCACGACGATGTCGCCCGATCGAGGTTCAGCAGACCGGCTTACGACGACGAGGTCGCCATCGTTGATCCCGGCGCCGGTCATCGAGTGTCCCGACACCCGCATGATGTAGCTGGCCGCGGGGTGATCGATCAGCCAGGCGCCGAGGTCGATCGGCTCCTCCATGTCGTCCTGAGCGGGCGAGGGAAAACCCGCCGGGGTGGTGCAGACGAAGAGGCGAGCCTCACGAGCGATAGGCTCGAACGGGACGTCGTGCAGCGTAAGGCTGGTCATTCTTCCTGCTCTCAGAATCGGTTCGCCGGCGCTGTATGCTCCCGAGAACATATTGAGAACAGAAATTGCGAATGCGACCCGCCTTAGAGGCGCACCGCGCTAGCCATCACCCTGAGACGAGCGACATGGCAGGATCAGCGTCGACCGATCGCAATCCTTGAATGATCCTCGACCTCGGCGCGCAGAGCTGCTGCCTTGCGCTCCGAATAGCGATCGACGAGCTGTCCGGCATGGGGGCGCATCAGAACCGTGATGCGCACCAGCTCCTCCATCACATCGACGATACGATCATAATAGCTCGACGGCCTCATCCTGCCTGCCTCGTCGAACTCCTTGTAGGCCATAGCCACCGACGACTGGTTCGGGATCGTGAACATGCGCATCCACCGGCCGAGCAGGCGCAGCGTGTTGACGGCGTTGAATGACTGCGATCCGCCGGAAACCTGCATCACGGCGAGCGTGCGGCCCTGCGTCGGACGCCGCCCCTTCATTTCCAGCGGCAGATGGTCGATCTGGGCCTTCATGATGCCGGTGATCTGGCCGTGGCGCTCCGGGCTGCACCAGACCATACCCTCGGACCAGAAGGCGTGCTCGCGCAGCTCGTGGACGGCCGGGTGGTCGTCGCCAGGGATCTGGTCTGGCAGGGGCAGGTCGGACGGATCAAAGATGCGCGTCTCAGCCCCGAACAGCTTGAGCAGCCGTGCAGCCTCCTCAGCCGCCAGGCGTGAGAAGGCGCGCTCCCGCAGCGATCCGTAGAGCAGCAGGATGCGCGGCGGCTGCCGATCATCGCCTAAGCCCTGGGCCGGGCGGGGCATCACGAACGCCGGGTCGAGGGCGGGTAGGAGGTCGGCGTCGCGGAGATGGCGGAGGCGGCTCATGCGAGGTCCTTGACGAGATAGGTGGCGCTGCCGGGGCAGATCGACCTGAACTGAGCCGTCGCCACGATGGCGGCCGGCGCGTCCGCCCGCTCGCGGTCGCGATATCCGCGCGCGCGAAAGAATTCGGCGACTGAGGTCGTCAGCAGGTGCAGACGCTCGACGCCATCAAGGCGCGCGACCGCCTCGGCGTGAGCAACCAGCAGGGCGCCGTGCCCTTGAAGCCTGCGACTGGGCACGACGACAAGCGAGCGCAAAAGCCGGTCGGAGCCATCACCCTCGAGCCCGATGAAGCCGATCGGCCCCTGCTCGTCCGAAAGCCCGAAAAATGCTCGGTTCGGTCCGTCCAGGTCGTCGGTGGGCAGTCCAGCCGCATCCAGGGCGAGGCGAAGCACGTCATGTGCACCCCGGACGATCCCCGAAAACGTCACCCGGCTCATGCGGCTCTCCGCTCATACCAAGGTCGGGTCCGCCTGACGATCGCGACGACGCTGAGCATGACCGGCACCTCCACCAGCACGCCGACCACGGTGGCGAGCGCGGCGCCGCTATGCAGGCCGAACAGCGAGATCGCGGCGGCCACGGCCAGCTCGAAGAAATTGGACGCGCCGATCAGAGCGGCGGGCGCGGCCACACACCAGGCGACGCCGAGCCTTCGCGACAGCGAATATGCGATACCGGCGTTAAGGTAGACCTGGATCAGGATCGGCACCGCGATGAGTGCGATGACGAACGGCTGCGCCACGATCTGCTCGCCCTGAAAGCCGAACAGCAGAACGAGCGTGACCAGGAGCGCGCCTAGCGAGATCGGTCCGAGTATTGCAAGCAATCGATCGAGCGATGGCCGACCGCCGCCCTTCAGGACGGCGCGACGGATGACCTGCGCCGCGATCACCGGCGCCACGATGTAGAGCGCCACCGACAGCAGCAGCGTCGCCCATGGCACGGTTACCGAGGCGACCCCGAGCAGCAGGGCGACCAGAGGGGCGAACAGGAAGACCATAAGCACGTCGTTCAGCGCTACCTGGCTGAGCGTGTAGGTCGGGTCGCCACCGCAGAGGTTCGACCAGACGAAGACCATCGCGGTGCACGGGGCTGCGGCCAGCAGTATCAGGCCAGCGATGTAGGACTGAATTTCGTTGGCGGGCAGCAGCGGTGCGAACAGCCATCCGAGGAACAACGTGCCGAGGACGGCCATGGAGAAAGGCTTCACCGCCCAGTTCACAAACACGGTGACGCCGACACCCTTCCAGTGCTGCCGCACCGAGCCGAGCGCGCCGAAGTCGATCTTCAGAAGCATCGGGATGATCATGAGCCAGATCAGCGCGGCAACGACGAGGTTCACCCGTGCGACCTCCGCCGCGGCGATCACCGCGAAGACGCCGGGGACAGCCTGTCCCAGCGCAATGCCGACCACGATGCAGAGGCCGACCCAGACGGACAGATACCGCTCGAACGCGCCCATCAGAGCACGCGATGACCGCCAGAGTCGACGACCTGCTCACCATCTTCCTTGGCGAAGGCCGCCCGCTGGGGTTCCGGCAGAAGCTCGAGCACCGTCTCCGATGGGCGGCACAGCCTCACGCCCAGCGGCGTCACCACTATGGGGCGATTGATCAGGATGGGATGTCTGATCATCGCATCAACAAGCGCGTCATCGGACAGGCCCTCGTCCGCGAGCCCTAGCTCGGCATAGGGTGTGCCCTTCTCGCGCAGCAAGGCCCGCGGCGTGATGCCGGCGCGTGCGATCAAATGAACCAGCAGCGCGCGCGATGGCGGCGTCTTGAGATATTCAACGACATGCGGCTCGATGCCGGCGTTGCGGATCATCGCCAGCGCGTTGCGCGAGGTGCCACACTCGGGGTTGTGGTAGATGACGATGTCGACGGACATGGCGGAACTCCGGTCAGCAGCAGGTGAGTTCGGCCATCAGCGGCTCGCACAGCTCTGCGCGACCGCCGCAGCAATCCTTGGCAAGGAACGTCATCAGGGCGACGAGCGACGACATGCTCGCGCGCTGAATCTGCTGGCGGCCCTGCTTCTCGGCGATCACCAAGCCGGCCTTGGCCAGCACCGCCAAATGACTCGAGAAGGTGCTCTGAGAAATGCCGGTAGCTTCAACCAGTGCGCCGGTCGGCAGCCCCTCCGGCTCATGGCGCACCAGGAGGCGGAATGCCTGCAGGCGAGTGGGATGAGATAGCGCCGCGAGGGCGGCCAACGCATTGTCTTCCGTCATCCATCGTGTTTGACCGATGGATTCTAGCTGGTCAACCACTCATCGGAATATGCCGATGCATATTTCTCGGATGGTTGCATTCGTGGCGGGTGTCTGAGGCCCCGATGCATCGACCTGCAGCGTCTCGTGGGTAATTGTAGAGGTCAGCTCACTGGCCTCCGACGTGCCCGGTTCCACATCCACTGTGATCGCGCATCGCACCGATGATGCGGCAGCTGGATATAGCGCCGCCCTGACACTGGGCGAGAATGGCACGTAACTCCTGCTGAAGGGACTGGAGCTTCAGGATCTTCGCCTCGATTGCCTCCAGATGGCGCTGCGCGACCGCATCGACCTTACCACAGTCCGCACCGACCGCGTCAGCGAGCTTGAGAAGCGAGGCCGCGTCGTCCAGCTCGAAGCCGAGGCTGCGGGCGTGGCGAATGAAGGCCAGGCGCTCGACGTCCTCCTCGCTATAGTCCCGGTAATTGCTGTCCGTCCGACCGGGCCGCGGCAGCAGGCCGATGCGCTCGTAGTAGCGGACCGTCTCGCTGGTCGATCCTGCCCGTCGCGCCAATTCGCCGATCTTCATCGTCATCAACCCTTGACCTTGTAGCCGCTACAAGGACCATAGACGCGTCACCAGCGATTCTCGAAGGTGGCAGATGACGACCTCCGACCAGCAGTTTACCCCGGCCCTCGGCCGACCCGGGCTCACCCCGCTCTACGACCTCGCAGTGGGGCTGGCGACGCGCGAGCGGGCGTGGCGGACAGCGCTCGTCTGGCAGATCGACCTGAAGGAGGGCGAGAGCCTCGTCGACGTCGGCTGCGGCACCGGCTCGCTGGCAATCCTCCTGAAGCGCATGGCGCCCGGAGCGCGGGTGGTCGGCCTCGACCCCGACCCCGAGGCCCTCGCCATCGCGGCGAGGAAGGCCGGTTCGGCCGGCCTCGAGATCGAGTGGCGCCGGGGGTTCGCGCGCGACGCCGGGGCGCAGCACGGCGTCTTCGACAAGGCGGTATCGAGCCTGGTCTTCCATCAGGTGCCGCTCGCCGAGAAGGCGGCCGGGATCGCGGCGATGGTCGACGCCGTCCGGCCCGGCGGGTCGGTCCATATCGCCGACTACGCCCGGCAGGACGGGGCGCTCATGCGGCGCCTGTTCCGCGTGATCCAGCGGCTGGACGGCAAGGAGAACACCCAGGCGAACGCCGATGGCGCGATCGAGCGGCTCCTCGACGAGCAGCGGCCCGGCGCCGGCACGGCGCGGCGCTCCGTCCGCACCATGACCGGGCGTATCAGCCTGTTCGAGCTGCGCAAGGTCCCGGTCCATGGCTGACCGCTGCTGCTCGTCCAAGGGCTCCGAACTGGAGCGGCTGGCCGTCCAGGCGGATCAGCGCCGGGTGCTCGTCGCCGTCCTCGCCATAAACGCGGCGATGTTCGTGATCGAGTTCGGGGCCGGCGTCATCGCGGGCTCAACCGCCCTGATGGCGGATGCGGCCGACATGCTGGGCGACGCGCTGGTCTACGGCGTCAGCCTCTACGCCCTCACCCGAAGCGACCGGTGGAAGGCCGGGGCGGCCCTGCTGAAGGGCATCGTCATCCTGCTGCTCGGCCTCGGCATCCTGATCGACGTCGCGGTCAAGCTGCGGACCGGCGTGCCGCCATCCTCGGCGCTGATGATCGCCTTCGGCGCGCTCGCCCTCGTGGCCAACCTCGTCTGCCTGCGCCTCCTCTGGAGGTTCAGGCGGCACGACCTCAACATGTCCTCCACGTTCGAATGCTCCCGCAACGACGTGATCTCGAACACCGGCGTGCTGCTGGCCGGAGGCGCCGTCGCCATGCTCCAGTCGCCCTGGCCGGACATCGTCGTCGGGTCGATCATCGCCGCTATGTTCCTCCGGTCGGCCTTCCGCGTCGCGGCCGATGCGGCGCCGGCGATGCGAGCGAACAGGGCGTAGCGCGATGCCCCCGACCCATCCGGCAGCCATGTTCGGGCACGGCCTTCCGAAACCGCCGGCGGTCTGCTACGGGACCGTCGTGCGCCGGTTCCTCCCCATGCTGCGGGTCATGCTCCTGGCCGTCCTCCTCTGGACGGGCAACGTGGCGCATGCTGCCG
Organism: Sphingomonadales bacterium UBA2369; assembly: GCA_002344055.1. Lineage (GTDB taxonomy): Bacteria > Pseudomonadota > Alphaproteobacteria > Sphingomonadales > Sphingomonadaceae > Allosphingosinicella. The sequence continues at coordinate 389,767 of DDTH01000006.1, read as the reverse complement.
AGGACATCGCATGCCTCGCTCCTCCCGGAGCCGAGGCCACGCACGCCGACGAGGGCGGGCACGGGCCCGGTCCACAGGACCAGAAGCCCGGCGATTCGGGCAAGGCCGCTCACCAGCACCAGAGCTGCCATGGCCACCATGTCGCCAGCCCGTCCAGCGGAGCCGCGACCCCCGCGGTCCACACCATCGCCGAGCTCAACATCCGGTCCGCCGACCCGTGGCGGGTCGGTGCGGCTCCCGACGCAGCGCTGAGACCGCCGATCGCCTGATGTCCCACGCCTAGCCGTCCGCGCCCGCGCGGATGGTGCTTCGTGACATCAGGAGACCTACCAAGATGAACAGCTTCCGTGCTGCGGCGCTTGCCGCGGCCACGGTGCTGGGGGCAACGAGCGCGCATGCGCAGGTTTCAACGCCTGCCACGCCGCGCGTCGGATCCCCCGTGGCGGGGCCGGAATACGGCCCGCCCGCACCCAACATCGCGCCGTCGGCGCCCACGATCGCGCCCCGAGTGGGGCCGCTTCCCTCCGACCTGACTCTAGCACAGGCGCTCGATGAGGCCGAGGCGCGCGCCCCGGCGCTGCTCGCGGCGCAGGCCCGCGTGGACGCCGCTCAGGCGCGGATCCGGCAGGCCGGCTTCCGCTCCAACCCCGAGCTGTCGGTCGAGGTCGAGAACTTCCTCGGCACCGGCGAGCTGTCGGGCCTGCGGCAGACCGAGGCCACCGTCTCGCTCAACCAGCGCCTCGACGTCAGCGGCCGGAGGCGGACCCGCGTCGCGGCAGCCCGCGCGCTGCTCGTGGCCGACCAGATCCGGCTGGCCATCGCCCGAGCCGATCTCGCCCTCGCGGTCCGGCAGCAGTTCGCACGGGCCGTCACGGCGCGCGACCGCCTGCGCATCGCAGAGGAGAACGAGTTCAACGCCCGCGAACTGGCGCGCGTCTCCGGGATCCTCGTGCAGGAGGGCCGCGAGCCGCCGCTGCGCGGCATCCGCGCCCGGTCGGCCGCCGCGCAGGCAGCCGCCGAGCTTGAGGCCGCGCGGGCCGAGGAGCTCGCCGCGCGCGGGACCCTGGCCAGCCTGTTCGGCGTCACGACCCCGCCCGACCGGATCGCCGGCGGTCTGACTGACCTCCAGCCAGCCTCGATCGACCCCGAGCAAAGCCTGGACGTGAGGCTGGCCGAGGCCGAGCGCGCCGCCGCGGAGGCCGAGGTCGGTTCGCAGGTCGCTCAGGGCCGGCTAGACCCGGCGGTGGGGATCGGCGTGCGGCACGTCCGCGAGACCGGCGACTTCGCTCTGGTCGGCGGACTGACGATGCCGCTGCAGATCTTCGACCGCAACCAGGGCAACGTCTCGGCGGCGCAGTCGAATGTCCGGGCGGCCGAGGCGAACCTCGCCAACGTCTCCGCGACGGTGCGCGTCCGCAGCCAGAACGCGATCATCGCGGTCGAGGCGGCCGAGGCGCGGGTGCAGGCGCTGGAGGGCTCGGCCGTCCCCGAGGCCGGCGAGGCGCTCAGGCTCGCCCAGCTTTCCTACGGGGAGGGCCGCGCGACGCTGCTCGAACTGCTCGACGCCCAGAACGCCTACCGCACCGCGCAGCTCGCGCTGATCGAAGCGCGCCTCGCGCTCGCCAACGCCACGGCCGAGCTCGGCCGCGTGGCGGCCCAATAAGGACATCCAGATGGAAATCGTGATCGACAACAGGAAGAAGTGGCTCGCCGGCGCCGCCGCGGTGGCGCTAGTCACCGGGGTGGGCGGCGTGCTCATCGGCCGCTCGCTCGACTCCGGCGAGACGCCGGCGCCGGCAGCACCCTCTGCCGCACCGGCGGAGGGCGCCGGGACGGCAGAGGCCGAGGCGGAGCACGGCGAGGGCTTCGTCGAGATGACGCCGGAGCGCATCGAGGCGAGCGGCATCCGCACCGAGACCGTCCGGGAGGGCACCATCGGCGCCGAGATCATCGTCCAGGCGACCGTGGCCGCACCGCCCGAGGGGCAGGCGCTGGTAACGGCGCGCGCCGATGGCGCGGTGGTGCGGATCAACAAGCGCCTCGGCGACCCGGTCTCGGCCGGCGAGACGATCGCCCTGCTCGAGAGCCGCGACGCGGCCGCCTTCGTCGCCGAGCGCAACGCGGCGGCGGCGCGCGCCCAGGCGGCGCGGGCCGCGGCCGCGCGCGAGCGCCGGCTGTTCAACGCCCGCATCACCGCGCGCCAGGACCTCGAGGCGGCGGACGCCGCCCGGGCCCAGGCCGAGGCGGAGCTGCAGCGCGCCCAGGCGGCGGTGACGACGGCCGGGGTGACCGGCAACGGACGCTATCTCAGCGTCAGAAGCCCGATCAGCGGCCGGATCACCGAGCTGGACACCCAGCTCGGCGCCTACGTCACCGCCGGCGCTGAACTGTTCAACGTCGCCGATCCGCGACGCGTGCAGGTCGACGCCGCCGTGCCGGCCGCCGACGCGCAGCGCATCAGGCCGGGGGATCCGGCCGTGATCGAGCTTCCCGACGGCTCCACCGTCGACGCCGTCGTGCGGTCGGCGACGCCCTCGCTCGACCCGCAGAGCCGCACCGCCACGGTGGTGCTCCAGCCCTCCGGGACGCCGGCCAGCCTCACCCAGGGCCAGGCCGTGCGCGCGCGGATCACGCCGCGCGGCTCGGAGGCGGGGGGCGCGGTGGTGCTGCCCGAGGACGCGATCCAGCAGGTCGAGGGCCGCGACGTCGTCTTCGTCCGGGAGGGCGATGGCTTCCAGGCAACGCCCGTCACGGTCGGCAGCCGGACAGGCGGTCGGGTCCAGATCACGGAAGGCCTGCGCGCCGGCCAGGTCGTGGTCACGGTCGGAGCGTTCGCGCTCAAGTCGCAGCTCGGAGCGGGCGATGCCGCACATGGCCACTGATCGGCCCGCCCCCTCGTTCCATCTCTCACGACCGCGCCCACGGCGCGGCGACAGGATCGCTGCATCATGATCGATCGTCTCCTCGACGCCTCCGTCCGCTTCCGCTGGGCCGTCGTCGGCCTGACGCTGGTGGTCGCCATCTACGGCGTCTTCCAGCTCCTCAAGCTGCCCATCGACGCCGTTCCCGACATCACCAACAAGCAGGTGCAGGTGAACGTCTCCGCACCGCAATACGGGCCCCTCGACATGGAGCGGCTCGTCACCTTCCCGGTCGAGACCTCGCTCGCCGGCATCCCCGGGCTCGACTACACCCGCTCTATCTCGCGCAACGGCTTCACCCAGGTCACCGCGATCTTCGACGAGAATGTCGACATCTACTTCGCCCGCCAGCAGGTCGCTGAGCGGCTCGCACAGACCGGCGACACCCTGCCGGAGGGCGTCGAGCCCCAGATGGGACCGATCTCCACAGGCCTCGGCGAGGTCATGATGTGGAGCGTGGAGTTCGCTCCCAACGCGACGCCGGAGAATCCCGCCGTCGCGGGACGGCCGGGCTTTCAGCCGGACGGCTCCTATCTGACGATCGAAGGCGAGCGGCTGACCGACGACGTCGCGAAGCTCGCCTACCTCCGGACCGTGCAGGACTGGGTGATCCGGCCGCAGCTCCGCACGGTGGAGGGCATCGCCGGGATCGACTCCATCGGAGGCTACGAGAAGCAGTTCGTGGTGCAGCCCGACCCGGGCCGGCTGGCCGGGTTCGGCGTCTCGTTCCGCGAACTGGCCGACGCGCTGGAGCGCGCCAACATCTCGGTCGGCGCGAACTTCATCGACCGCGGCGGCGAGGCGCTGCTGGTGCGCGCAGACGCCCGCATCCGCGAGGTCGACGAGATCCGCCGCACCACGATCGCCACCCGAAACGGCGTGCCCGTCACCGTCGCGGACGTCGCATCGGTCACCATCGGGGGCGAGCTGCGCACCGGCGCGGCCTCGACCAACGGCCGCGAGACGGTCGTCGGCACCGCGCTCATGCTCGCGGGCGGCAACAGCCGGCTCGTGGCCGAGGCAGTGGCCGAGAGGATCGAGGAGATATCCGGATCGCTGCCCCCGGGCATCGTCATCCGGCCGCTCTACAACCGCTCGGCCCTCGTCGAATCGACGATCTGGACGGTCGAGAAGAACCTGACCGAGGGCGCGCTCCTCGTCATCGCCGTGCTGTTCTTCCTGCTCGGCAACATCCGCGCGGCGATCATCGCCACGCTCGTGATCCCGCTGTCCTTCCTGATGATGGCGATCGGGATGAACCGCTTCGGGCTTTCGGGCAACCTGATGAGCCTCGGCGCATTGGACTTCGGCCTGATCGTCGACGGATCCATCATCATCGTCGAGAATTGCCTCAGGCGCTTCGCCGAGCGGCAGCACCACGAGGGCCGGCTGCTGACCCTCCAGGAGCGGCTGCACGAGGTCTACGAGGCCTCGCGGGAGATGATCAAGCCGACCATCTACGGCCAGGCCATCATCTTCCTCGTCTTCGTCCCGCTGCTCACCTTCACCGGTGTCGAGGGCAAGATGTTCACGCCGATGGCGGCGACCGTCATGCTCGCGCTCGCCGGCGCGTTCATCCTGTCGCTGACGTTCGTGCCGGCGATGGTGGCGCTGCTGGTCCGCGGCAAGGTCGCGGAGAAGGAGGCCAGGCCGATCGCGTGGATCAAGCGCGGCTACGCCCCGCTGCTCGACAAGGTGCTGCGCCGGCCGTGGCCGTGGATCGGTGGCGGTGTCGCCACCTTCGCGCTCGCCGGCCTGCTGTTCTCGAGCCTCGGGCGCGAGTTCATCCCGCAGCTCGACGAGGGCGACCTGGCCGTCCAGGCGCTGCGCATCCCGTCGACCTCGCTCGACCAGTCGCTCGACATGCAGCTGCGGATCGAGCGGGCGATATCGAGCCTCCCCGAGGTCGCCTACGTTTACTCCAAGACCGGCACGGCCGAGGTGGCCACCGACCCGATGCCGCAGAACATCTCGGATTCGTTCGTGATCCTCAGGCCAAGGGACGAATGGCCGGAAGGGGTCACGACGAAGGACCAGATCGTCGCGCGCATCGAGGAGCGGATGGCGACGCTCACCGGCAACGCATTCGAGATCAGCCAGCCGATCGAGATGCGCTTCAACGAGCTCATCGCCGGCGTCCGCGGGGACATCGCGGTGAAGGTGTTCGGTGACGACCTCGAGCAGCTCCAGCAAGTCGCGGCGCAGGTCCAGACGGTGATGAACGAGGTGCAGGGAACGGCCGACCTGCGCGTCGAGCAGACCGGCGGCTTCCCGACCCTGGACGTCCAGTTCGACCGCGACGCCATCGCCCGCTACGGCCTGTCGATCCAGGACGTGGCCGACACGGTCGCCGCGGCGCTCGGTGGTCGCGAGGCCGGCCTGGTGTTCGAGGGCGACCGGCGCTTCCAGATCGTCGTGCGCCTGCCCAACGTCTCGCGCGACGACCTGGAGGCGGTCGGCGCGCTGCCGGTCATGCTGCCGGAGACCGGAGCCGGCCCGCGCCGCTCGATCCCGCTGCGCGAGCTCGCCCGGTTCGAGACATCGGAAGGCGTCAACCAGGTCAGCCGCGAGAACGGACAGCGCCGCGTCGTGGTCCAGGGCAACGTCCGCGGACGCGACCTGGGCTCCTACGTCGAGGAGGTCCAGGCGCGGGTCGCGGAACGGGTCCAGCTGCCGCCAGGCGTGTTCATCCAGTGGGGCGGCCAGTTCGAGAACCTGCAGGCGGCGACGCAGCGGCTCTCGATCATGGTCCCGGCGGTGTTCATCGCCATCTTCGTGCTGCTGTTCGTAGCGCTGCGTGGATGGCGGCCGGCACTAGCCATCTACTCGGCCATTCCGTTCGCGCTCGCCGGCGGCGTGTTCGGGCTGGCGCTGACCGGACTGCCCTTCTCGATCTCGGCCGCGGTGGGTTTCATCGCGCTGTCCGGCATTGCCGTGCTCAACGGGCTGGTCCTGATGAGCTCGGTCGAGGAGATGCGGACAGCCGGCGTGCCGACCGAGGAGGCGATCAGGGAGAGCGCGCTCAAGCGCCTCCGCCCGGTGCTGATGACCGCGCTGGTGGCGTCGCTCGGCTTCGTGCCGATGGCGCTGGCGACCGGCCGCGGCGCGGAGGTGCAGAAGCCGCTGGCGATCGTCGTCATCGGCGGCCTGATCACCGCGACCATCCTCACCCTGTTCGTCCTGCCCGCGATCAGCAAGCTGCTTCTCAGGGCGCGCGGTAAGCCGCACGTCCAGGGCGCATATGACGACGTCGACGGGTTCGGCAGCCCGCTGCCGGCCGAGTGATGCGATGAGCCACGCTCACGCCTCGTCATCGAAAAAGGGGGCGGCGGGCCGAGGCCGCCGTCTCCTGATCGCGCTCGCTCTCAACCTCGGGATCACCGTCGCCGAGGTGGTCGGCGGCATCGTGTCGGGCAGCCTCGCGCTGCTCGCCGATGCCGCCCACAATGCCAGCGACGCGGTGTCGGTGCTGATCGCCTACATCGCCTACCGCATCGCCCAGCGGCCCGCCGACCGCAGCCGGAGCTTCGGCTTCGGACGGGTCGAGACGGTCGGCGCCCTGATAAACCTGACCACGCTGATCATGATCGGCGTCTACCTGCTGGTCGAGGCGGGAACCCGCCTGACCTCGTCCCAGCCACAGGAGCTGGCGGGCACGACGATGCTCATCGTCGGCGCCATCGCGCTCGTCGAGGACCTGCTCGCCGCGTGGGTGCTGCGGCGGGACCTGGGCTCGCTCAACGTCAAGGCGACCTATCTCCACATGATCGCCGACGCGCTGGCGACGGTCGCGGTCCTCGTCGCGGCCGGCGCCGTGCTGGTCTGGGGACAGGGCGCGGCCTGGGTCGATCCCGCGGCGACCGCGATCATCGCCCTCTACATGTTCTGGCACGGCGGCCGGGAGATGCGCGAGACGATCTCGGTGTTGATCGACACCGCGCCGCAGGGTTTCGACCATGACGCCCTCATGCGAACGCTGAGGGCCTGCCGCGGCGTGGTGGAGGTCCACCACGTCCATCTCTGGCGCCGCGAGGAGGGCATTCTCGCGCTCGAGGCGCACCTGGTCCTGGACAATCCCGACCTCGCCCGCGCGACCATGGCCAAGGAACGGCTGCGAACGGAGCTCCGGCACCGGTTCGGCATCCAGCACACCACCCTCGAGATCGAGCATCGCTCGGGTGTCGACCACGACCAGGCCGCCGTGCCGGACTGCGCGGCCGACCCCGAACAGGACGAAAGGACGGCATCATGAGTGCGGGTCACGACCACAGCCACACGGCCGGCGCCAACGGCAGGATGCTCGGCATCGCGCTGGCGCTGACCTCGACGTTCCTGGTCGCCGAGGTGATCGGCGCCTACGTCTTCAACAGCCTCGCGCTGCTGTCGGACGCGGCGCACATGTTCACCGACGCCGCGGCGCTCGCCATCGCCCTGGCCGCGGTCAGGATCGGGCAGCGCCCGGCCGACGACAGCCGAACCTTCGGGTACCGGCGCTTCGAGATCCTGGCGGCGGCATTCAACGCGCTGCTGCTCTTCGCGGTCGCCGGCTATGTATTGTGGGAAGGCATCGCCCGCTTCTTCGAGCCCGCCGAGGTCCAGTCGGTCGGCATGCTCGTCGTCGCGGCGATCGGCCTCATCGTGAACCTGGTCGCGATGCGACTGCTCATGTCCGGCAAGGACAGGAGCCTCAACGTCAAGGGCGCCTATCTCGAAGTCTGGGCGGACATGCTCGGCTCGGTCGGGGTCATCGCCGGCGCAGTCACGATCATGCTCACCGGCTGGCAGTGGGTCGACCCCGTCGTTGCCATCGGCATCGGGCTGTGGGTCCTGCCGCGCACCTGGCTCCTGCTGAAGGACACGACGCACATCCTCCTCGAGGGTGTGCCGCGCGGAATGCGCCTTCCCGACGTCAGGAGCGCCATCGCCGCGGCGCCGGGCGTCGCCGGCGTCCACGACCTGCACGTCTGGTCGCTCACCAGCGACGACGTCAGCGCCTCCGTGCATGTGGTCCTGGCGCCGGGTCACGAGGGCGAGACCGTCCGGCTCGCCACCGCCGCGCTGCTGCGCCAGCGGTTCGGGATCGAGCACACCACCATCCAGGTGGAGGCCGAGCCCTGCGGCGACGCTCCGCAACTCCACCCCTAGCGACAGCACCCCGCCGAGGAGCGACGGAATGCCCGAGACACGCACCATCACCAACCTCCCGGCGCCACCCGAGCGCGTATGGGCAGTGCTCACCGACTTCGCGGGCTACGAGCGCTGGCATCCGCTCCTCCGGGTCAGCGGCGAGGCGTCGCCAGGCGGCCAGATCCGCTACTCCCGCCGGCTCAGCCTGAAGTCCAATCGATGGATCACGGTTGACGCCGACATCGTCGATCTCGCCGAGCCCGCCAGGCTGGCCTGGCGCCAGGGCGTCCGCCGCATCTTCGCGACGGACGAGAGCTTCGAGCTCGAGGCGGCCGGGACCGGCACCAGGCTCACTCACGTCATGCGGAACAGCGGACTGCTCGCGGTCGTATTCGCGGCCCTGTCGAAGCGGAAGAACAAAGCCAGCATGGACCTGTTCGACGGACTGATCGCAAGAGCGCTTTCGAAGGAGCGCCTTCGCGAAGGGGAAGCCTTCGACCCCCGGACACGACATTCCAAGCCAAGAGCGGCTGGCGCGCGATCGAGGCGACGGGGTCGATCAAGGCGAAAGACTTGACGTCTCCGCTCACAGCACTGGCCCTAATGCTGGCCGAATCTGCGTCGGCCTGGCGCGGCAGCCTCAGCGAGATTGCCGCCACCCCGATCGGTCATCCGTTCATAAAGTCCCGCACCATTCAAGCGTCCAGGTTTCGGCGAAGGTCATGATGACGGGACGCGATCGTGCCATCCGGACATAGCAGCTCGATGTCGCTTCAGTGGGCATCGTCTCAACCTTAGGTCAATCTTCATACGTCGTCCGACCGCACGCGTTGGGAATAGCTTACTATTCCTGACGCCCGGCAACCGGTGCGCTCATTGACGCGAGTCCGCAGCAGCGGTTGACCTCGATGGTCACGTGACAGAGCCCACGGAGATGCTCGAGCCTGCGCTTGTAAGCGGCGACCGGTAGGGGATCGTGTGTGACGATCGACAGCACCGCAGCCTTGTGGCCGGGGCCTAGCCGCCAGACATGCAGATCGGCCACCCTATCCCCGTCCCGCTCCAACGACGACCGGATCGCATCGGGGAGTTGCTCATCGCTGGCGTCGAGAAGCACCATGGCAGAGGCTTTCATGAGCCCGAGTGACCAACGGGCGATGACGATTGCGCCCAGAATGCCAACAGCGGGATCCATCCAAACCCAGCCATAGATACTACCCGCGATGAGACCAGCTATGGCGAGCAACGACGTGAGGGCATCCGCCACGACATGCAGATAGGCGGCGCGAAGGTTATAATCGTGGTGGTGGTGGCCCGGACCATGATGGTCGTGAGCATGGTGATCGTGGGCATGACCGTCGCGCAACAGCCACGCACTGGCCAGATTGACTGCAAGTCCGACGTTCGCGACCGCGATCGCCTCGGCGAAGTCAATCCTGACGGGCGACGAAAGGCGTGAAATGCTCTCCCAGCCGATCATCAGCGCAACGATGGCCAGTGACACCGCGCTCCCGAAAGCCGCGAGGTCGCCGACCTTACCGGTGCCGAATGTGAAGCGCGGATCGTGAAGATGCCTCCGTGAGAAGGCGTAGGCGACCGCTGCCAACGCCAGCGCTCCGGCATGCGTCGCCATGTGCAGGCCATCGGCAAGCAATGCCATCGACCCGAAGGCGACCCCGGCGCCGATTTCCACGACCATCATGGCGAGGGTTAGCCCAATGACGATGCGTGTCCGGAACTCGTTGCGAGAGTGGCTATCGCCAAGAAAGGCATGGTCATGCTGCCAATGTTCGAGCGTATTGCCGTGCATGGTCGAATCCTGAAATGACGACCCTGCCGCTTGCCAGGGCGGCAGGGTCAAAACTTGGAGAACCGCCTCAGCAGAACCCGGAAATCCGGCCGCCACGCGGTGCGGAACAGCAGCCAGAACCCGGTGATCGCCAGCCACAAGGCCGCAAACCCGACGAGGACGATCAGCGGATGGTTGAAGCTGGTGCGGGCTGAATAGTCCATGTTGTGGAGCATCCAGAAGAAGTCCCACGTGCGCCACGTGTCGTTGCGCCGCTCGAGCAGACGTCCATCGACGCCCGACACGTAAAAGCTGCTGTTCCCCTCGTCGTCGAAGTCGATGCGCCAGATCGGAAGCTCGTGCTCCCGGACGGCAAGCTCCAGCTCGGCTAGAGGGGTCACGCTGCGGACCCTCGGCGCCCCGCCGTGGCCGGCGATGGCGACGCGCTGCGCCAAGGCCGCGTCAATGCTCACCGGTTCGCCGCTCGCGACATCGAAGAGCTTGGGTCCATCTGAGGTCCAGACCTCGTAGACGTGGCCATCGAGGAATGGTCGCAGCGCGACCCGGACCACGTCTCCGCCACCGAGCCGCCGAGCGACGTCCGGCCAAGCCGAGCGGTCCGGCAGGGCTGGCGGCTCCGGCGTCGCGGCAGGGCCGCCGGCGACCGTCTCGTGGTCGAGCGTCGACATCACCGCACCGCTCAGCGTCCACAGGATGAGCTGAATGCCGATGATCAGTCCGATCCACTTGTGGACGCGGCGCAAGGTGAGCGACGAGACCCTCATGCCTGCGGCCTCCGGCGCCTACGGCGGGGGAAGCTGTAGAGGAGCAGCCAGGCGCCGGTCAGCGTGAGGGTCAGCGCCGCCCAGCTGAACACGCGCAGAAGCATGTTGTTCGGGTTCTCCCTCTCGCCGTAGTCCATGATGTGGAGGCCGAAGAGGAAGTCGAACACCCGCCACAGCTCGTGCCGGCGCGACAGGAGCTCTCCCGTCGTCGCTGAGAAGTAGAGCGTGGGCTTGTTCCAGCCTTCGAAGCGGACACGCCACAGAGGCGCGGTGCGGCCCCGGATCTCGAACGGCACCTCCTGGAGCAGGTCCACCTCCACGATGCCCGCATCGCCATTGAAGCGTTCCGCCGCGATGCTACGGATCTCGTCCTCGGTCGGGGGAGCGACCGGGGCCGTGGTCCGGGCGTCGAGGATGACCGGCCCGGCCGGGGCCGATACGGCATAGACCGGCCGATCCCCCAGCCACAGGAGGCGAACGCCGTCGCCGCCGGGCACGGCCCGCGCCGCCCTCAGCGGATCGGCGACATCGCCGAGTCTAGCGTGGCGCGGTGCCTCGGTCCGGATCAGGTGATCGCCATGGATGATGTCGAGGTCGATGGCGACCATGTAGAGGCCGGAGAGCGTCCAGACCAAGGCCTGAACCCCCACCACGAGGCCAATCCACCGATGAAGCCGGCGCGCCGTCAGCGCCGCCCGAAATGCCATCCGCCTGCTCCCCCCACATCGCGGTCCGGCCCGCGGCCGTCCCCCGCCCCGCTCACCAGGGACGTATACCACCAGGACGACGCCGCTGCCGGAGCTGCGCCATCCGCATCCGTGCTGCGCCGACCATATCGGATCCGACAGTCACGGACCGCCCAACCCATACGCACCGAACTCCCGCTTCCCTCAAAGTCGCAAGAGGATTCAGATGTCGGTGGCGTCGCCCCTGAATTGAGCCAGCCGCTTCCTGGCCCGGTACACGCGCGTCTCCACGGCCTTCTCGCTGATCCGCAGGACGACGGCCACCTCGGCCTGGGACAGTCCGTCGATGGTCTGGAGGATGAGCGGCTCCTTCAGGTTTCGCGGCAGCTCCACTATCGCCCGCCAGAGACGGTCGAGCTCCTGGCGATCGGCGGCCGCCCGGTCGAGCGCCGGGGACGGGTCCGCCACCGCACCGTCCTCCGCCATTGGCTCGGAAGAGAACAGGAGGCGACGGACTGCACGGCGGCGCGCCCAGTCCCTGCACTTGTTTATCGCGATACGCGCGAGCCAAGCGCGCAATGGGCGAGCCTGGTCGTAGCCGTCGAGCCCACGGAACGCCGAGACGAAGCAGTCCTGCACCAGGTCGAGCGCGTCCTCAGGATTGCCGACATAGCCCTTCACCATGCGGTAGATCGGATCGCGATGGCGCCGCATGATCTCCGTGAAGGCCTCCTGGCGCCCCGCGATCGTGAGCGCGGCGAGCTCGCCGTCGGAACACTGCGCGGGCTCGCACGTCATTCCGCATCCGCGGTGAGTGCCCTCACGACCGCCCGATCGAACTTCTCGGCCTGCTCCGGCCGCAGCACGGTCCGCATGGCGAAGACGTGCGACAGCGTCTCCTTCTGGAGCTCACCCATCACGCGGTGCGATCGCTCGATCTCGGCAGTGACGCGCGGGCCATATCCGCGCTCGGCCTCGATGGCCTCCGCGAGCCGGGCGTTGTCCACCCTCAGCTCTGCCTCGAGGGCGGTGCGCCGCGCCGCGAACCGCGTCTCCAGCTCCTCGATCCGTCCAAGCTGCCCCGAGTCGAGGTCAAGTTCCTCGTGGAGAAGGTCGTGCAGGGCTGCGGACGGCTCGGGGTGAGACCGCTCGGAGATGCCGCGACCGATCAGAACACCCGCCAGGGCGGCGATGAACACGACCACGGCAAGGACGAGCGTCCGCCGGGTGCTCGAGCTCACCATCCGCCGACCAACAGCGTCGAGGGTGCGAGATCGATCGCAGCGAGTGGCGCAAGGCCACGGTCGGGCCGCGCCTCCCGCTCCGGAAGAAGGCCGCCGCCCACGCCCATGAGCAGGGCGAAGGTGACCGCCGCTGCCCGGAGCCGAAGCGGCTCGCGTGCGAAGCTGTGACCTCGCACCCGCTCGAGGATGAGCGCCTCGGCCTCGGCCAGTTCGCCCGGGACCGGTTCTGCCGCGATCACGCGCAGCCTCGTTTCGATGTCGTCCATGCAAGCACTCCCCGCAGCCCCGGTGCATTCTACGCACACGGGCGACGGACCCCTCAATGCCACGGCGGGCGGCGGGGAGCCAATCCAGACCGGCGGCGGTGGGCGGGACGGCCAACCGCCGGGCCTGATCAGTGCTGGATGCCGCTGTCCGAACCGGCCGTGACCGACTGGGCGGCGTCGCGACAGGCCTGCTCGCAGCGACGACAGGTTTCGGCGCAGATGCGGCAGTGCTCGTGCATGCCGGCATGGCGCTCGCATTCCTCGGCGCATCTTGCACAGGCCTGGGCGCACGCCTCCAGAGTCGCCACGATCACCTGCTCGTTGCTCCCTGTCCGCCTCGTGCCGACGCTGCCCGAGGCCAGGCAGATGTCGGCGCAATCCAGGTTCAGGCGGATGCATTGCCGCAGATCGGCGACCATGTCCTCGGCGAGGCAGGCGTCGGCGCAGGAGGTGCAGCTCTGGGCGCAAGCATAGCATTCCTCGACGCAGCGGATGAGCGCGTCGTTGGTGTCGCCCCGCACGTCGGGGTGGGCGGAAATCATCTCTCGCAAATGGTGCATGCTTGCCTCCAGGGCCGATCGGTTACCCCGCCCATGAAGGTCTACGCACGAGCCGCCGGTTCCTCGCAGGCCAATTCGCTAACCTGAGCGAATCTCGCGAAGGTGAGGGGAATCGCGCCCCGCGCCGTATCAGTGGCTGGACCCAATAGCCTTCCTCGGGGCACCTTGATCATGGAGAGCGGAGTGAGCGGCGACCTGCTGCATGTGGGAGGCGCGAGCGGGGCAGCGCTCACCCGGCGCAGCATGCTGGCCGGAACGTGCGCCGCCGTGGGCATGCTTGTCGCCGGCTGCTCCCGTGGTCCGACTGAGGCTCAGCAAGCGGGAACGGCCGAAGGGCCGGCAGCCGACGGGCGGCGGCCGACCATGATCGTCCACAAGGATCCCAACTGCGGCTGCTGCCAGGCCTGGGCCGACATCGCCCGGCGCGCCGGCCATCCAGTCGAGGTCGTGGATGAACCGAACATGGCGGCCGTCAAGGCACGGCTGGGCGTGCCCGCGGAGCTCGGCTCGTGCCACACCACCGAGATCGCAGGCCTCGTCATAGAGGGGCACGTTCCGCTCGAGGCGGTCGAACGCGCCCTGCGCGAACGCCCCCAGGGGCTCCGCGGGATCGCCGTGCCCGGGATGCCAGCCGGCTCGCCGGGGATGGAGACATCCGATGGCCGCCGCGAGCCATTCCAGGTCATCGCGTTCCACGTCGATGGCCAGACCAGCCCCTATGCCGGCTGAGGTCGCCCGGCGCGCGCGCTTGACCCTATCACGGTGTCAAAGCCGAAAGAGCCTGCCCACCCTTGAGGAGACCTCCCGATGACCGAACCGACGTCCGCGCACTCACACGGCGATAAAGGCATGATGCGGAAGAACTACCTGATGCTCGGTGCCAACCTCGCGATCAGCACCCTCATCATGTATTTCGTGATGTTCAGCATGATCGACGGGACGGGGAGCTTCTTCCACAACGTCAACATGTTCTACATGGCGCTGACGATGGTCGCGCCGATGGCGGTCCTCATGCTGCTGATGATGGGCAGCATGTATGCCAGCAAGCGGTTGAACCTCGTCCTCTACGCCGGCTTCGTCATCCTGTTCGCCGCCGCCTTCCTGGCGATCCGCAGTCAGACTGCGGTCGGCGACACCCAGTTCGTGCGCTCGATGATCCCGCACCATTCGGGAGCGATCCTGATGTGCCAGCAGGCCCAGCTGACAGACGCCGAACTCCGCCAGCTATGCGGCGAGATCGTCGATGCGCAGCGTGCGGAGATCGAGCAGATGAAGCGCATCCTGGCGCGTCTCGACTAACGAAGATGGAGGTGGAAATGGCGGTGGCTGTCTCAAGTAAGGCATTGAGCCTGAGGACGCTATGGGGTCGCGCGCGTCCTATCCTGCTCATCGGGGCGATAGCATGCTCCTCGGCAGCCCAGGCACACGACTTCTTCCTTCTCCCCGCCAACTTCGTCGATCCCGGAGCCCGCCCGACGATCCAGGCGACCATCGGCTCGTCCTTTCCCTCCGCGGGGACGGCGTTGCCGGAGGACCGCATCGAGACCCTCTACGCGCGTGGGCCGGGCACGCCGCGCCTGCAGGCGGGTGCGGCAGGCCCGCAAGCGCTCGACCTGAGGCTGGCCGGTGCCAGTCCCGGAACGATCGTCGCGGCCGTCAAGGCGCGTGACCGCGAGGTCGACTATGCGGAGGATCGGATCCCGCCGATCCTCGAGGAGTATCGCATAAGCCGTCAAGCCCTGGCGGCAGTCGACGCGCTGCCCCGGCCAAGAACCCTGCGTGTCCTCTCTCGCCGCTTCGCCAAGACGATCATGTGCGTGGACGCCTGCGGATCGGAATCCGAGGCTGCGCAGCCGGTGGGCGTGGCACTGGAGTTCGTGGCGACCGGAACCGGCCGCGACCACTATAAGCTCCTCAGCCTCGGCCGGCCGCTGCCGGACTATCCCGTCGACGTCGTGACCTCGGATGGGCAGCGACGGCACCTCACGACCGATGGCTCGGGCGTGATCCACCTGCCGGCTGATGCGCGAGGGCCGATCATGCTGTTCGCGGCGGTGATGACGCCCCCGGCGGACGGCGGGCGCTTCACCCTCGACCTGACGACGCTGACCGTATCCACGCAATAGCGCCGCGTCCGCCGGCCCGGCCGCCAAGCCACGCTGAATCCCCGACCGGCCAAGCCCTCCGTCGCGAGGGGCTTTGCCCGCGGATGCGTATCATCGGCGTTAGGGGGAAACCGATGATCCTGCCCAAGTCCCGGCCGCCTTCGCCGGGAGACCGACGGCCGGCGCCGGCGCCTGGCGACGCGACGAAGCTGGACCAAACCGGCGCTCACCGGCCTGCCGGCCGAGCACGGGCGTGAGGCCCACCCAGCTCGCCTCCCGTGCCCTGCGAGCCTTCCGGCGCCTCGGACCCAAGGGATTCTTCGGGCTCCTGATCACGAACCTCAGGCTTGTGGCCTCCGGACGCTACAGGGAGCACAGTCACGCCTACGACCGCGCATTCGACCAGCGGCACGGCGTGGATACCGCCGGCACCGTCAACCTGGAGGAAATGGACGTCCCGGAAGAGCTGAGGGGCCGTGCCGTGCGATACGAGGCGGTCGATCCGGACTTCTTCGCGCACGTGCTCGGGCGAGCGTCGATCGGCGATCGGTCGAGATATCTGTTCATCGACCTGGGATCGGGAAAGGGACGCGCGCTGCTCCTCGCCGCGCAGTCGGGCTTCCGGCGCGTGGTGGGCGTCGAGCTCGACCCCCATCTCGACGCCGCCGCCCGCCGGAACATCGGCGTGTTCAGGTGGGAGCATCGGCAGACCGAGTTCGAGCAGGTCAACGGTGACGCGACGGCCTACCCCTTTCCGGCCACTCCCACCGTCCTCTTCCTCAACAACCCCTTCGACGAGCTTCTCATCGGCAAGGTGCTGGACAATGTGGAGAGCGTCCACAGGGGATCGGCAACGGACTTCGTGCTGCTCTATCTCCACTCCAATCACGAGCGGATGATGCGCTTACGCCCCGGATGGTCGGAGGTGGACAGCGGCACCTTCCGGAGCAGGCGCAAGTTCTACGCGATCTTTCGATGGGAGCCGCGCAGCGACGGGCAAGGAGCCACTGCTGGTCGTTGACGGCTGGGGGCCCGGACGGATCGAGCGTCCGCCCGGGCCTCCTCAATGCCAACAGCTAGCAGTGGCCGAGCGCGCGATGCTCCGGCAGGCACGTCGGCGCAGGTGCCGGCGCCGGCGACTGCTTCGGCGCCGACCTGGGCGCGGTCTGCTCGCGCTGCGCCGGACGTTCGGCCGGGCCGGTCCTCGGCGCGGCACTGCGTTCCCGATCCGCGGGCGCCGCCCGGTCCCGCGCGGCCGCGGCGGGAGCTTGAGCACCCCCCTCGGGCATGGCCTCGCCGCTAAGCATCGCCTCGAGATGCGCGATCTCGCGACGCTGGTCCTCGGCCGTGCGCCGCGCGATCGCGAGCACCTCAGGGTCGCCGCCCTGGCGGATCAAGGCCTCCGACATGTCAACCGCGCCCTGATGGTGCGCGATCATCTTGCGGGCCCAGGTCTCCGAGAGGCTCGCGCCGTTCGCGGCCATCATCTGCTCATGCATGCTCTGCTCGACCGGACCGAACGGGTTGGCCTCGCCAGACCCGCCGGAGATGTCGCCCACGAGCATGCGCTCGAGTTCGGCGATCTCACGCCGCTGCTTCTCGGCGGACATGCGGGCCATCTCGACGTAGCGCTGCTCGCCTCCCTGATCGACGAGGATCTGCGACATCGCCACGGCGCCACGATGGTGCTCGACCATCTTCCTCGCCCAGGTCTCCGACGCGTTGGCGCCGGCGGCTGCCATCATGCGCTCGTGCATCTGCATCTCGGCCTGCGAGAACGGCCCGCTCGGCATCGCCTCACGCTCTGCGTTCCCGCTGGCGGACTGCACGTTCGAGGGAGCTGCGGTCTGATTGTTCGTGGCCGAACCCCCACCGCAACCAGCGGTCAGGGCAAGCAGCGATGCGGTGATGAATGCGCTCGTAAGTCTCGTCATCTTTCGTCTCCTTCAGATTCTTCGTGTGGATCCAGCAATTCCTCGCAGGTCGCGGCGCAGCGCCAGCAGGCCTCGACGCACTCGTGCATCCCGCCGACCTCCTGACAGCTTGCGGCGCATGCGCGGCAGACCTCCACGCAAGCCAGACAGACCTGCTGATGGTGATCCGATCCTCGAGCCAGGAAGTTCGCAGCGGCCTGGCATATCTCCGCGCAGTCCAGCATGAGCCGGGTTCGATCAGCGTCGAGCTGGCCGACGCTCTTGGCGGGATTCGATCCGAGGGCCTGCGCCAGGCAGATGACGTGACAGCTCAGGCAATCGTCTATCGCTCCCTGCATGTCGCTCATGGTCCGACCGCGCACCCGACTTCCCCCGAACTCCTGCTGCAAACCGCACGCGGCTCAGAACATCATGTGCTCCATCCCGTGCGTCACCGACGCGCCGAGGAAGCCCTGGACGAGCAACAGGCCGACGATGGCCACGAGGGCGATGACCATGGGCCGGCCATGGACCGCGTCCCGGCGCCGCCATGCCCAGAGCCCGAGGATGGCACCGAACAGGCCGAGCGCGGTGCCCAGCCAGCGATGGATCATCAGCACCGGGTCGGTGTCGACGACGGTCAGCCCACCATTCAGCCAGCCAAGCGCAGCGGCGATGACCGCTCCGATCCCAGCCACCACGATCAGTCCCCGGATCAGCTCCACGGTCTCGCCACGCCTCCGCGCCAGGACCAGTGCGACAAGGGCGACGGGGAAGAGCGCGATGGGGAAGTGAACAGCGAACGGATGCATGCGCCCGAACCAGTCGAGCAACCGCTCGGGGAAGCTCTTGGGCTCCGCAGCCTCCATGTCCTCCATGTGCCCCTCCATCTGCTGCTGCATCTCGGAAGGGGGCATGGCCATGCCGGGGGCGGAGGGCTCGGCCTGAGTCGCCGTCGCCTTCGCCTTCTGGTGGTTCTCGTGGGCCACGGCCGGCGGCGCGCCGAGACCGAGCACCAGCAGGCAGAGCATGAGGTTGCGGATCAGAACCATAGCCGGACTCCCGCCAGGAGACGCACGCCGCCCGCGTCCTCGCCCTCAGCCTCGCGATAGTCCGCGGTCCGCCCGAACGCCTGCTCGAACTCCACGCCCACGTAGGGAGCGATGACGGCGGGACCGCCGTCAGGATAGAATTCGTAGCGCAGCCGCGCCGCGAGCGAGGCGGTCGAAAGGCCTGCGCCGATCCCGATGTCGGGCATGTCCTGGAGCGAGAGGTCGACCTCGGCCTTCGGCTGCAGAATCAGCCGCTGGGTGAGGCGCAGGTCATACTCCCCCTCGAGCCGCGCCGTCAGCTCGCCCTCGGTCGACAGGAAGACCGCGCCCTCCACCTCGAACCAATAAGGCGCCAGTCCCTGGACGCCGAGCACGAGGTGGGTCCGGTCCGAGCCCGTGCCGAAGTCCTGGCGCACGCCCGCCTGGACGTCGAACCATGGATCGATCGCGCGGCTGTAGAGTGCCTGGACCTCGCCCTGCTCCAGCCCCTCGCCGAAGGCGCCCTCGCCCTCGGACTTCATCCACAGCTTGTCGATGTCCCCGCCATACCAGAACTGGGCATCCCAGGCGAAACCCTCGCCACCGTCCCCGACGGTCGCCTCCGCCTGGTCGAGCAGGAACTTCCAGGCGGTGAGTCCGCCGTGCTCGCGGGCCAGATTGGCGCGCGAGCGTGCCGCCTCCCGGGGGTCGAACACCAGATCCTGGGCGTGGGCCGGCCCGCTCAGGGCTGCGGGCGGAGGAGGGCCATCCGGTATGTCAGCTGCCACGGGTGCCATGTCGTGGCCAGCATGCGGGTCGGCCGGCTGGGGCGTCGCCGGCGTGCAGTGACCCATCGCGGCATGCTCGGGTGGGCACGCCGACGCCCGAGGATCGCCAGCGGCGGTCCCGGCCGTGGACGGCATGGAATGCATCCCGGCCGGAACGCTGCAATGACCCATCGCCGCGTGCTCCGGAGTGCATGTCGAAGCGGGCTGCGGCGGGGCACTCCCAGGAGAGACGGGTGCGGGCTGCATCGAGCAATGGCCCATCGCGGCGTGCTCGGGCGCGCAGGTGGCCGACGGCGCGGGGGCCGGTTGCGGTGTCGCCGGTCGGGCCGCGGGCGCGGGCTGCATGGTGCAATGGCCCATCGCGGCGTGCTCGGGCGTGCAGGTGGCTGCCGGCGCGGGGGCCAGTTGCGGTGTCGCCGGCCGGGCCGCAGGCGCGGGTGGCATGGTGCAATGGCCCATCGCGGCATGCTCGGGCGTGCACGTCGCTGCCGGCGCGGGGGCCGGTTGCGGTGTCGCCGGCCGGGCCGCGGGTGCCGGCGGCATGGTGCAATGTCCCATCGCGGCGTGCTCGGGCAGGCAAGTGGCCGGTGCGGGTGCCGGCGGCGCAGCGGGCTGGCCGTGGCCGCCATGCTGCGCCAGTGCCGGCGTGGCGGCCGTGGTGGCGAGCAGGACCAGGAAGAGACGGGTCATGCTGCTTCTCCATCGAGTGGCCGCACGGTGACGACGCGCATCATTCCCGCGTGCATGTGGTAGAGGAGATGGCAGTGGAACGCCCAGTCACCGGGCGCGTCAGCCGTCAGGTCGAGATCCACGAACCCGCCCGGCATCACCTTGACCGTGTGCTTCATCGGCTGGCTGGCGCCATGGCCGTTGACGATCTCGAAGAAGTGGCCGTGCAGGTGCATCGGGTGGGTCATCATCGTGTCGTTGATGAGCCTGAGGCGCACCCGCTCGTCGCGTGCGAAGCGGTAGGGCTCGGGATTCTCGCTGAGCTGCTCCCCGTCCATCGACCACATGAAGCGCTCCATGTTGCCGGTTAGGTGGATGTCGATGCGGCGGGTCGGCGTGCGCGTGTCGCGGTTGGGCACGAGCTGCACCATGTCGCGATACGTGAGCACGCGATGCCCGACATTCTCGAGCCCGATGCCGGGATGCCCGGTGCGGTCGGTCGGATTCGGGGCGATCATGTCGACGCCGACGCCGACCGGGAAGTCGACCTTGGACTCGTCGCGCATATTCATGTTCGAATGGTCCATGCCGGCCATGCCTCCGGCCTGGGCGCCTGACGGCGCAGGCGAGGCTTGCGCCATCGCGCCGTGATCCATCCCGGCCATCGCGCCCGGGCTGGTCCCCGCGGTCGCCCCGGCGCCGTGGCCCATGGCAGCGTGGTCCATGCCTCCCATGCCCATGCCCATGTCCTCCATGTTCAGGGTCGGGCGCTGCCGCAGCGGCGGCACGGCTGCGACCATGCCCATGCGCGGCGCAAGCGTCGCCCGCGCCATCGCCGAGCGGTCGATGCTCTCGGCGACGATCGTGTAGGCCTGGTCGCGGGGCTCGACGATGAAGTCGTAGGTCTCGGCGTTGCCGATCTGGACCTCCTCGACCTCCACCGGCCGCATGTTGATCCCGTCCGTGGCCACGAAGGTCATCGGCAGGCCCGGGATGCGGAAGTTGAAGGTGGTCTGGGCAGCCGCGTTGATGATTCTGAGGCGCACACGCTCGCCCGGACGGAACAGGCCGGTCCAGTTCTCGCGCGGGCTGTGGCCGTTGATCAGGAGGGTGTAGGCCGCCTCCGTGACGTCGGAGATGTCGCTGGGATCCATCCGCATCCGCGCGAACATCTGCCGGTCCTCCCGGCTGAGGCTCTCGCTCCGCCGCCCAAGCAGGGTTTCGCGCTGCCGGTTGAAGAAGCCACCCTCCTGCTTGAGCCTGGAGAAGATCTGGTGCGGGTGGAGGAAGCTCCAATCGCTCAGCACGATGACGTGCTCGCGATCATAGGCGACCGGATCGGCCCCCACCGGATCGATGATCATCGGACCGTAATGGCCAACCTGCTCCTGCAGGCCGGAATGGCTATGATACCAGTAGGTCCCCGACTGCCGGAGCGGGAACTCGTAGGTGAAGGTCGATCGCGCGCGGATGCCTGGAAAGCTGATGCCCGGAACGCCGTCCATCTGGAACGGCACGATCAGGCCGTGCCAGTGAATCGAGGTGTCCTCGGCCAGCGTGTTCTCGACCACGAGGCGGACGTTCTGTCCCTCCCGCAGGCGGATGAGCGGTGCGGGGATCGTCCCGTTGATCGTGATCGCGTGACCGGCTCGGCCGTCCACGGTGAACATGCCTTCGGCGACGTGAAGCCGGATCTCCTCGCCGGAGAGCGTCGGCATCTCCTTGCGGACGAGACCGTGAGTGCCGTTCTGGGCCCATGCCGGAAAGAGGCCCGACATCCCGAGGCCTGCGGCGCCGAGCGCCCCCGCCTTCAGCAGGGAGCGCCGGCCAATAAGCTGATCCATTTAGATATCCTCTCGGACGGCCACGGCCGCCACCATCGTCGGCGGGTTCGGGAGGCGACGCCCGGCGCCGCCTCCCGCCCGCGCCTCAGTTCGGGTTGGGTGCCTGTCCAGCAGGAGCGCCGCCGCTCATGTCGTGGCCCGCGTGGGGGTCGGCCGGCCGGCCCTCAGAGCCTCGCCCGGCACAGCAGCCACGCCCGTCCCCGCCGGACATGCCCTCGCAGCAGGTCATGCGACCGTTGGCGTCCCGGCGGCAGCAGTCAGCCATCGCGTGGCCTGCGTGCGGATCAGCCTGGCCGGCCTGGGCCGCGGCCGTGCCATGCCCGGCATGCTGACCCTGGACCGGGGCCGGATGTCCGGCGTGGTTCGACTGCGGATTGGCCGGCGCGGCGGTCTGCGCGACGGCGGGAGCAGCGGTCGCCATCGCGACCGCAATCAGAAGGAGCTTCATCGTAATTCTCCAGAAATCTCGAGTGTGCGTCAGATCTCTGGACGAATACGCGGCGGGGGCGTCTCTCCCTCAGGGTGAATACCGGAAAGAAGCTGGTCGCCAGGCAGCGGCGGTGCGATCGGATCATTCGCTGGCTGCTCGGCGGCGGATTGCACCGTGGCGGGCACCGCCGCGCAGGCGGTCGCGCAGCCCACGTCCATGCCCGGAGCGCGCTTCTCGTGCTGGGGTGCCGAGCCCTCCTCGGCGCAGTGCATCGCCATCGAAGCCGTCTCCGGCATCGCGGCATGCGCCGGCCCGACGCCTACCATCGCCAACGGCGAGAGCAGCAGCGCAAGGGCCAGAAGCAGGGTCGACAGAAGCCTAGGCATGCAACGCCCCACATAGTGCGGGCCGGTCCGGCAGGCAATGAAGGGCGGAACGCATTCATGCATCGCCGCGGCCCTCCGCGGCGAGATCAGCAAGGATCGGACAGTCGGGTCGACGGTCGCCATGGCAGTGGCTCGCGAGGTCCTCGAGCGTCCTTCGCATCGCGCGGATCTCCTCCTCCTTGCGGCGCAGCTCCTGCGCCCGCGCGGTCGCGAGCGCCTTGACGTCCGCACTCGCGCGGCTCCGGTCCTGCCAGAGGGCCAAGAGCCTGCCGATCTCCTCGATCGGGAAGCCGAGGTCGCGCGCGCGGCGGATGAAGCGCAGCGTGTGGACGTCGCGATCGTCATAGTCGCGATAGCCGGAGTCGCGCCGCGCCGCCTTCGGGATCAGCCCGATGGTCTCGTAATGGCGGATCATCCGCTGGCTGACGCCGCTGCGCTTGGAGGCCTGGCCGATGTTCATGGCTTCAGCACCACACTCGCAGCGGGGCGCCACCGGCGCAAGGTGAGCGCGTTGCCCACCACGCTGACGCTGGAGAGCGCCATCGCGGCGCCGGCGACTATCGGGCTGAGGTAGCCCAGAGCCGCGAGCGGAATGCCCACGACGTTGTAGATGAAAGCCCAGAACAGGCCCTGGCGGATCTTGGAGTAGGTCCGCCTGGAGATCTCGACGGCGTCCGCCACCAGGCGGGGGTCGCCGCGCATCAGCGTCACGCCCGCCGTGTGCATCGCGACGTCGGTTCCGGTCGACATGGCGATGCCGACGTCCGCCGCGGCGAGCGCCGGCGCGTCGTTCACGCCGTCTCCCACCATCGCCACCGTGCGCCCCTGGCCCTTCAGGCGCGCCACCGCCTGCGCCTTGTCCTCGGGCAGGACGTTCGCGATCACCTCGTCAATGCCGAGGCGGGCCGCCACGGCATTGGCGCTACCCGCATTGTCGCCGGTCAGCATAACGGTGCGGATGCCGCGGGTGTGCAGCGCCTCGACCGCGATCCTGGCAGCCGCCTTGGGCTCGTCGCCGAACGCCAGCAGCCCCACGAGGCGCGTCGAATCGCCGATCTCCGCGACCCACGAGACCGACCGGCCGTCCTGCTCGAGCTCCCGGGCGCGTCCGTCGAGTCCCGTCAGGGAGACTCCGTTCTCCTCCATCAACCGGGTGCTGCCGAGGACGAATCTCCGGGAGAACACCGTCGCGGCGACGCCCCGGCCCGGGAGCGCCTTGAGGCCCACGGCCGTCTCCGGATGGATGGAGCGCTCTGCGGCGGCGGCCATGACGGCCCTTGCCAGCGGATGCTCGCTGCCGCCCTGGAGCGCGGCCGCCAGCACGAGCAGCTCCTCCTCACCCACACCGGCGGCAGGGACGGCGGCGACCAGCGTGGGCCTGCCCTCGGTGAGCGTTCCCGTCTTGTCGAACGCGACCGTGTCCACGCGGTGAGCGGTCTCCAGCGCCTCGGCGTCCTTGATCAGCACTCCGGCCCGGGCGGCCACGCCCGTCCCGGCCATGATCGCCGTGGGCGTGGCGAGACCGAGCGCGCACGGACACGCGATCACCATCACGGCGACGGCGTTCAGCAGTGCCGTCTCGATGCCGCCACCGGCCAGGAGCCAGCCGGCGAAGGTGACCGCGGCGATTGCAAGGACGACCGGAACGAAGACGGCGCTCACGCGGTCGACGAGCCGCTGGATGGGGGCCTTGGCCCCTTGCGCGCTCTCCACGAGGCGGACGATGCGGGCAAGCGTGGTCTCCGCGCCGACCGCGCCGGTCTCGATGACGATCAGGCCCTCGCCGTTGATCGAGCCGCCGGTGACCCTGTCGCCGATCGCCTTGGCCACCGGCAAGCTCTCGCCGGTCAGCATCGACTCGTCGACACTGCTGGCTCCTTCGCGCAGCCGCCCGTCGACGGGGATGCGCTCGCCGGGCCGGATGCGCACGAGATCGCCGAGGCGCACCTCATCCACGCCGACCTCCCGCTCCGCGCCGTCCGTCCCGACCACGCGGGCGCGGTCCGGACGCAGCGCCATCAGCGCCCGGATCGCGGCGCCCGTCTGGCGCTTAGCTCGGCCCTCCAGCCACTTGCCGAGCAGGATGAGCGTGATGACGACGGCCGAGGCCTCGAAGTAGAAGTGGCCGCCCATGCCGTGGTCCATCCCGGGGACGACCAGCTGATACAGGCTGAGGCCGTAGGCGGCGGACGTGCCGAGCGCGACCAGGAGGTCCATGTTGCCGGTGCCAGCCCTCGCGGCCCTCCAGCCGGCGCGGTAGAAGCGCGCACCGAGCCAGAACTGGACCGGGGTCGCCAGCAGGAGCTGGACCCAGCCGGGAACCAGGAAGTCGATCCCGAGCGGAGCCAGCATCATCGGCAGGACCAGCGGGAACGACAGCAGAGCCGCGATCATCACGTGCCGCAGCTCGCGCGCGGCGACGGCGGACCGCCTGGCCTCCTCGCCATCCGCCGCCGCCGCGGGCGACGCCTCTCGCCACGATGCGGAATAGCCTGCCTTCTCCACCGCCTTCAGGAGCGCGTCGGGCGCGACCGAGACCGTCTCGACGGTGGCCGTCTCGTTGGCCAGATTGACGCTCGCCTTAACGACGCCCGGCACCTCTAGCAGCGCCTTCTCGACGCGGCCGACGCAGGAGGCGCAGGTCATGCCCGACACGTTCAGCTCGACCGTGCGGGTCCCGGGCATGTAGCCGGCCTTGAAGATCGCGTCGGCGACCGCCGCAGAGCTGCCCTGGCCGCTCTCGAACGAGACTTCCGCCCGCTCGGTCGCGAGATTGACCGATACCTCGGCGACGCCGGGAACCTGGCGAATGGCGCGCTCGATCTTGCCGACGCACGACGCGCAGGTCATCCCCTCGACAGGGATGACCAGTGTCCCTCCCCGCTCTTTCGTCAGCTCCCGGACGGCGGCTGCCGCAACCATCTTACGTCTCCTCTTTTTCCGAGTCGACGACGGATATGGTCCTTGACACAATGTCAGGGTCAAGCGCCGAAAAAATCAACGCGTCATCTTGACCCTGACACGGTGTCAAACCCGACATGGCCTCCATTCCGAAGCGAAATGGAGGACGAGATGCTTGAATTCAGGGTCGACGGAATGACCTGCGGCGGGTGCGCCCGCGCCGTCACGAACGCGGTCAGGTCAGTGGATGACGCGGCGACCGTCCAGGTCGACCTCGCCTCGAAGCTCGTGAAAGTGGGAACGGCCGCCGACGCCTCCGAGGTCCAGTCGGCCATCGAAGGGGTCGGCTACGACGCGGAGCGTCTGGCAGCCTGACCATGGACGATCAATGCTGCGCCTTGAGGCGCCGCGAAACGGAGGCACAAGATGCAGCACGACCATTCGGCCCATCATCAAGCCCATGGCGAAGGGGCGCAGGTGCATGGCTCTGGCACCTCGCTGAACCGGCTGGCCTTCAGCGCCACGCTTCACTGCCTGTCCGGCTGTGCGGTCGGCGAGGTCCTCGGACTGGCGATAGGCACGGCGCTCGGCTGGGCCACGGTGCCGACGATCGTCCTCGCCGTCGCGCTCGCCTTCCTATTCGGCTACGCCTTCACGATGTTCCCCCTGCTGCGGGCGGGACTGCGCTTCGGCACGGTGCTGAAGCTCGCCCTCGCGGCGGACACGATCTCCATCCTCATCATGGAGGTGGTCGACAACGCGATCATGCTGGCCGTCCCCGGAGCGATGGATGCAGGGCTCGGCAGCCTGCTGTTCTGGGGAAGTCTCGCCATGGCGCTCGCCATCGCGGCGGCGGTCGCCTTCCCGGTCAACCGCTGGCTGATCGCAAGAGGGAAGGGACATGCGGTGGTGCACCAGCACCACCGGACCGAAGAGCGGGTCTGACCCTCGAAAGCCGGCAGGCCGCGCCCATCGCGAGGCCATCCACATGGTCCGCTCGGACGACGTGCATCTGTCTACCCCTCAACCCGAAGGCACTCGGAGCGCATTCAGCGTCGGGGACGTGATGGTCCCCGTGACCTCGAGCCCCCTGGTCGACTGGAACTGCCTGAGCGCTCCACGCAATGACGGGCCGACCACGCCGTCGATCGCGCCATCATAGAGCCCCTGCGCCAGAAGGCCTATCTGCACCCGCCGCACGATCGATGCGAAGCGAGGGCTGCGGCCCGACAGGGTCGGCTGTGCCTCTCTTCCCGGAGCCTGCCTGGATGTATCGCCGCTGCCCGTATCGAACGGTTCAGGCGACGGTGAGGGGCTTCCATAGAGCGGAGCCGGAGCCGGCGGCGTGGGCCGGTAGACCGGAGGCGGCGGCGTATAGACCGGTGCGGGTCGGTAGCCGCCACCGCCGCCGTAGCTGGAACGGTGGCTCGAATGACTGCGGTGGCTGCTATGACTCCGGTGGCTGCGGTGCTGAGCCAGGCTGACGAGGTGATCCTGCGTGAAGAGGCGGAGCATCGCCGTCCTGCCCAGCGTGTCGCTGTCGACACCCGCATCATCGGCAGGCACGCCGGTGCCATGCACGGAATCCGTCGTGCCGAAGCCGGCCGCCAGGAGGCTGGGGATCAGGAACCTTCGTTTCGTCATAGGGGCCTCACCGCCGACCGGGCCTCGCCGTCCGGATGCCATTCGAAGAAGCCGGAACACCGTTCGCGCTCCGTGCACAGGCCGCATTCCGGCACGAACTTCCGCTTCCAGTCCGAGATCGAAGGCTGCGCGAGATGCCGATAGGCGGCAGGCACCGTGCAGAGCGGAAAATTGAAGAGCTGCGCATGAACACCGTGCAGATGGGCATGATCAAGCGCGGCGCCGATCGTGCTGAAGTCCGAGAGGTGGTCGACGAAGAGTTCACGCCACCGTCGCCGGGCGAAGCCCACGTGCTCCAACTGCATTATCGACCACGCCTCCACGAAGCGCAGGCGGGTCGCCACATATCGCGCGAGCTCGGCCAGATGGGGCGCGTTGTCCGAGAGTAGCACGGTGCGCAGTTCGACGCGGCAGCCGGCGCCGAGAAGGACGGCCAATCCGTCCTGCAGCTTCTCGAAGGCCCCGTCCTTTCCGACGATGTGATCATGCAGGCCGGGATCGCGAGCGTAGATCGGAACGCCCCAGGTGACGCGGTCGTAGACGGAGGCGCAGAGGCGTTCGACGTCCGCCTCCTCGAAGTGCTGCGCATTGCTGAGCACGTGGAATTCCAGATCCGGGCGCTCCGTCAGAACCCGCTCGATCATCGTGAGGAGCTGACCCTTGTAGAGCGTCGGCTCCCCACCCGAGATGCCAATGAGGCTTTCAGGTTCGGCCAGGAGAGCGGCGTCGGTCAGCAGCTGGAAGCGGTCATGATGCGTCTTCTTCGGAGGCTGCGAACACATCAGGCACAGCTGATCGCACCGCTCGGTGACGAGGAGCGTGTTCGTCGGGATGTCGAGGCGCCGCGCGCGCAGCAGACGCTCGACCCGCCCGGCGCCGGGAGCGACGAGCACCACGTCCCCGTCAAGGTCCGCGGCCGACGCGGCGAGTATCGAGATCAGCCCATGGCGGCCGGCGTAGGTGGCGCCGTCGGCATCCTCCGCCACAAGGACCGAATCGGTCGGGTCGACGCTGTCGCCCGTGGCGCGGAGCCGCGTCACGAAGGGTGTCTCCGCGTCGGACATGGATTGGAGGGAGAGCTGGATCACGGCAGCGTCGGTCCGAGCTCGACCGGGGTTCCGGGCAGGCGGAGCCAGCGACAGACGGAATGCCGAACCGCAGGGTCA
Organism: Sphingomonadales bacterium UBA2369; assembly: GCA_002344055.1. GTDB lineage: Bacteria > Pseudomonadota > Alphaproteobacteria > Sphingomonadales > Sphingomonadaceae > Allosphingosinicella. The sequence continues at coordinate 361,512 of DDTH01000006.1, read as the reverse complement.
TCGGAATAGACCAGCTCGAAGATCAAATCGAATAGATACATGTGCTTCCGGCAGAATTCCGTCTCGGTCCTCGGCATGTCGATGGTGCCGTAGCGGGCGATGTCGTCGATGACGTCCCGACCGCAGAAGGGCTGGTAGGCGCATTGCCGGCATGCCGGATCGAACTCATTCGTCGAATGGCGATCGAGCGTCGCGCGCTCAGGCGTGTCCCAGCCCGTCTCCACCGAGCCAATCGCGAGATCGATGATGCCGGACCGAGCGAGCATCCGCGCCTCGTCGGTCGGGTAGACGGTGCCGTCATGGTCGATGACCACATAGTCCACGCCGACCGGGTTCGGACTCCGAAGGTCGACATGCCGCTCGCTCCCGGGCTGGAAGATCCGCCTGAGGCAGACGCCGAGGTAGGTCTCCTCCAGGACCCTGCTGCGATCCTGCCAGTTCCTTTCGATCAGACGCCCGATGAAGCGCTCGTAATAGCGGCGCCAATCCGACTGCTGTTCGCGAGACTCCGGGTGCCGCTTCCGGGCAAAGCCATGGAAGTTTATCGGCCGCAGGAAGATGGAGTTGAAGCCCAGGCCAGCATAGGTGTCGATGAGTTCATCGGGTTCGGGAGGCGAGCGCGGGTCGATGGTGGGTAGCGCCGAGACCTTGCCGACGCCGAAGCGCTCGATGATCATGTTGAGATTGTCGAGGAACCGCCGCGTTCCCGAGTCCGTGGCGGTGCGGTTGCTCAGGTGGGTGGCGGCGCCGCCGTCCAACGAAGTGCTGACATACACCTCGTCCCGGGCGAAGAGCTCGAGCACCTCATCGTCCAGATACTGCAGATTGGTGCAGACGACGAACTCCCTGCGCTCGAAGCGCTGGCAGCGGTCGATCACGGCCTTGATCAGATCCAGCCGGAGGGTGGGCTCGCCGCCCTGAAACTCGATCTTGATGGACGTCGTCTCGAGCCGGTCGATCTGGTCGAGCACCGCCGCCAAGGTGGCGTCAGACCAGTCGTGACCGGTGCTGGACAGGCTAGCCCGCGACACCTGGCAGTAGCTGCAGCTCAGGTTGCACCGGAGCGTCGGCACGAGGATGAGATAGTCCAGCCTGTGCGACCAACCCAGCCTCTGTGCCTCGGCATAGCGCCGGCTCCGGCGTTCCAGGCTGCCGGAGCCGAGCACGTGCCACTCTCCGTCGAGGAACCGCAGGTCCTCCTCGGAAGGGCCGCCGCCGTTCAGGCGATCCTGAACCGAAGGACCCGCCCTGAAGAAACGCCCATTGTCACCGACGAACAGTCCATGGCCGTTCCGCAGCGGTCGCGAGCGCAGCCTCGACACCTGCCGCTGGCGCAGCGTGTCAATCAGGCCAAGATCGTCTGTCACGACCGACAAGAAAGCCCCCCACCTCTCCAAGTTCCTGATGTGTAACACGCGGTCCTGCACCGTCGACAGGTAAGTCGCATCGGTATGGTCGAAAAAGACAAGTTGCCGATGCGGCGGGTCTTGCTAGTCTTCGGCGCAGGGGGATGCGTGAGCAAAGAATTGACGATGGCATTGGTGAGCGACGTGCATGCCGCCACCTAGACCTGACCAGCAGCAGACCAACGGCTGGGCCGTCGCCGGGGTGATCCTGGTGATCGTGCTGATCATCAGCTCCCTTGGTCGATGCAACAATCGTGGCATCGTCTCCAACGGAACCACGACAATGAACACAAGCGGCGTGATGGGCAACGGGATGTCGGGGCAGCCGCGTCAGCCGCCCGAGGCGTTGAGCGCCGACAGCGTCGCGCGGGGGGCCGCACACGTGCGGGTCGCAATGCGGGAGGAGGGCGCGCTCGGCGCCCAGATCTACAGTCAGAACTGCTACGACGCCCTGAGCCGCGCCTTCAGCTGGGGAAAGCTGGACGCCTGCGGCGCGTTCGACATGGTCGCCATCAGACGCCTGGCATCCAGCGACGCCAGCGCCCTGACCCAGGCGGACTGGTTCGACAGCGAGGTGGCTGCGGGGCGCTATCTGGGCGCGGCGACCGCTGGAGGACTGGAGCCATCACAAGCCGATCAGCGACTGAGCGAACTACAGGCCCGGGCCGCTCGTGTGGCTCCCGCCCCAAGTCCGCCGCCGGTCGCGGAGGCGGCCCCCGACGAAGCGGGGGAGCCAGATCCGGACGCAAGCTCCAACGTCGCGTCGAATGCCGAAGCACCGGTTCAAAGTGTCGAGGACCTCGATCCTGTCGACGAGTGATCGCGAAGCCGACCTTGGCCGCCGATCGTAGAGCGCACTGAATGTCTGGATGGGTGACGACATGAAGATTATCGGATCTGCCGCGATGCTGATGGTGGGGGCGGCGACATCGCATGCCGAGGTCCAGAGTGCCCAGGAACCCATCATGGCGACCGGTCCGTGCGACCCGAGGTCCGGGGTGACCATCGATGACGGGGAGCTCAGCAGCTTCGCCTGCGACGTCGTCGTGGTCTCGCGCACGGATCGCGGAACCGTCCTGATCCAGTTCACCGATCGCGCGGGCGACGACGGCAGGATCCTCGGCTTCGCTGGGACGATCGAGGGGCGGCAGGGGTTCGGAGCCGATACGACCCAGGTGATGGCGGTCGAGCGCTTCTACCTTGGCGGCGGCGTCGAGCCCGTTCCAGCCCAGCGAGGCACGTGCATCATGAACTGGACCGGTCTCCATCGAACCGGCGGACGCCTGGTCAACGTGACCTGCGGAGGTCGGGGCACGGCCGAGGGCCACGACATAACGGCCATGGCCGTGCTGACCGCAGAATAAGGCATCGTCATGCTTCCGCGTCGGCGGGCCGACCGACCATCTGGCACCTCGACGAAGTTCACAGCCTCGTAGGTCGCCGGAACAACGGGCTTGCATTCGTAGCTATATATGCATACGTTGCGCTCGGAAGGACGGCATGACGATGCATAAGGTGACCGCCGAAACCGAGTGCTGTCAGGCACTCTACGTCAGGGAGTTGGCGCATCGCACGGCCAACGTGCTGCAGCGCGCGATCGCCGCGGTCCACATGAGCCGACGTGGCAACCCCGATCATCTGGACGACGCGATGGACTGCCTCAGCGGCGCCGCCGAGCTCCACTCGATCCTCTCCGAGCAAGGCGTCGGCCCGGTGGACCTCGGCGATCGCGTCAAACTGGTCGCAATCATGACAGGCCAGGCATGCGGCGCGACGGCCGCGATCCAGCTGGTGTTCGACGCCGACACCCTGGTCGTGTCGTCCGAGGCCGCGCGCCGGGTCGCCATGATCGTCTCGGAACTCGTCGGAAACAGCATCAAGCACGCCTTCCCCGGAGAGGTCGGCTCGATCCTCGTGGTGATCCGAGACGACGGCCGCCACACCGGCGTGATGGTCGAGGACGATGGCGTAGGGGAGGGTTGGTCGCGGCCCGGTGGACAGGGACACGGCATCGTCGACGGACTCGCCCGCTCCCTTGGCGGCGAGGCCCGGCGCCGGCGTCTGCCGTCAGGCGGCGCCAGGGTCGAGATCCTCATGCCGAGCCTGGCGATCGTCTCCGGCCAACCGGCGGGCAGCGCCTGAGCATGCGCGCCATCTCCGGCACGATGCTGCGCGACCTCCTGGTCTGCGAGCGCCGGCTCGGCCTCGACCTGCACGGAGATCCGTCACTTCGCGATGCGACCTCGCCGTTCGTGAAGATGCTCTGGGCCAACGGGCTGGCGCACGAGGCGCACGTGCTCAGCGACATGCAGCAGGGCGCGACCGATCTGCGACAGCTACCCCGCGAGGAGCGCGAGCGCGGCACGAAGGAGGCGATCGCCGCCGGCGCGGACATCATCCTGGGTTCCGTCATCGTCCACGACGATCTCATCGGGATGCCGGATGTGCTCATGCGAACGCCCGCCGGCTACGTGGCCGCCGACGTCAAGGCCGGCGCCGCGACCGAGGGTCCCAGCGACGCCTACAAGAGGGAGTATCTGGCGCAGGTCGCGCACTACTCGTTCATCCTCGGGCAGTCGGGGCTCGGCCGAAGCGACGTCGCCGCGATCATCGACGCGAACGGACATCTTGTCGAATACGACCTGGCCCTACCGTTCGGGCGGGACCGCGCCGATGGCGCCACCCGCCACCTCGAGCTCCTCGCGCGTGCGCGCGCGATCAGGGACGGCGCCGCGACGCGCGGCGCGATAGCCGCGAAGTGCTCCCTGTGCGACTGGCGCAGCGTCTGCCGCAGGGAGATGACCGACGCCGACGACCTGACCCGCATCGCCGGGCTCGGCCGCGCGCTCCGCGACGCCGTGGAGACGATCGCTCCCACCGTGTCGGCGCTGGCACTCGTTCCCCATCCTGAAACCGGCCGCGCAACCGGCATCCCCGGCGTCGGGCCGGACCGGCTGGCTCGATTCATCGACCGGGCGCGGCTGATCGCCGACCCCGATGCCGGACCGGTCACGCGCGAACCGCTCCTCCTTCCGGGCAATCCGCACGCCGTCGACTTCGACGTCGAGGCGGATCCCGTCCGCGGACTCGTCTACCTGCACGGCTTCTGGCACGAGGTGGATGGTCCGGGGAGTGGCAGCTTCGTCCACTTCTTCGCCGAGACGGCCGACGCGGCGGGGGAGCGCATCGCGTTCGCGCAGGCCATCGACCACTTCAGGCTTCACCGGGACGCGCACTGGTTCCACTACAGCGCCTACGAGCGCACCGCCTACCGCGGACTGCAGCGCCGGCATCCCGACGTCTGCGCCGAGGACGAGATCGACGAGATCTTCGACCCAAGCCGCTGCACCGACCTCTACCAGGTCATCGCCAGGTCGACCGACTGGCCGCTCACCTCATACTCGATAAAGAGCATAGCCAAGTCCTGCGGGTTCCGATGGGAGGACGTCGACCCGTCCGGAGCGGCGAGTGTCCAGTGGTATGACCAATTCGTGCAAACCGGCGACGCCACGCTGCGCGAGCGCATCACGATCTACAATCGCGACGACGTCCGCGCGTCCGCTCGCGTCCGCGAGGCACTCGCCGAACTCGAACTCACTGGACGGATCGAGGGGTTCAGGCGGTCGGAATGACGGCCAAGATGCGCGCCTGGCTGCTCGCCTGCCCGATGGTCAAAGGCGTCTCGACCCTAACGGCCGACCTCCACGCCTGTCGGGCGATTGACCTGAACCGTCTCCTTCCGCGAGCAGTCGCGGTCGAGATGAGCGGGCTACTCTGGAGGAGCGACAAGCTGCCGATGCCACTGCCGATGGACTATCACGAGCGCAGCGCGAAGATGTATTCCGTCAGGTCGCGAGGCCGGATGGTGGTCCTGAGGCGAGGCATCGCGACGACATGCGGGCGGTTGGCTGGGGGTGTCGGCATATCCGAGGCGTGCGGCCGCGCCGTCATCCACCTGCCCAACGCAACCATTCCGGAAACGGTGGCGGTCGCCGTCGTCGGCCGGGAGATGAAGGATCTTATCGATTCCCCGGTATTCAGGCGCTCGTCCTACCCAATCATCTCGGCCGGGACCGACCAGCGCCGCGGCCTCACCCTCTGGTTCTCGACCCCGAGCCGCGCCATGCCGATCGACGAAGCGCTGGCCGTCCAAGGAGCTAGGCGTCGACGCCGTCCGTGACCAGGGCAGGATCGGGAACGACGCCGGCGACCAGGTCGCCCATCTCGACGCCGAGCACCAGCGCGATGCGCGCGAGGGTGTCGAGCGTGACATTCTGTTCGCCCTTCTCGAGCCGATACATCGAGGACTTGTCCATGCCGGCCGCGCGGGCGCACTCCGCCTGCCCGATCCGCTGCTGCGTCCTGATCTTCCGCACGCGCTTGCCGACGGCCGCCTGCAATGCGAGCCGCGCCGCATCGACGTCCATGACAACCTTCTCGCGTCTGCTTTGGCCCATGACCATCATTGTAGGCTGGACCCTTCTGCGCGCAAAGTGGATCGTGCCGCGGATCGCGAAACAGTCGCCGGCGCGGCGCTCGCGGGAACCCGCCCGATTGGGATCGCTTGCGTAAAGGCTTCCGCGCGGCCACATCCGTGATCCATGCACCGCGCCGACAAGACGGGCACCGGCGGGATGAGGCCGCGTCCTCGGGGCCGGCGCCGCCCTCTGGCCACGCCCCTGGGCCGTCCGGACTCCGGCGGCCGTAAGCCTATGATCGCGGTCCACGCCAACGCCTCGGCGGTGAAGGTGCTGTCGGAAAACGCCGCCGGCGCCGGCGCCGAAATCCTCGAGCACGCAGAGCGGCTGTCGACCGGCGACTGGCGCCGTCTTGTCACCGGTGCCGAGCCCGCCGTCAGCGTTCGGATCACGGACGGATGGTGCGATGTCGCCATCGAATGGCCCGACGTCCAGATGATGGCGGAGGGCCCGACGATCATCGTGACGATCACCTCCACGACCATACCGGTGACCCTCGCCTCCGCCGCGGCCGAACGCTCGTTCAGGGAGCTGGCGGACGTCGGGCGACTGGCTGCATTGAACGGCCTGCGAATCGAGCATGTCATCAGCGGCGAGGCGACCGTCATCGTGATGAGCGACAAGCGCCGCGCGGCCCTCTGAACGCGAAGCCGGCGCGGGGCGATCCCGTCGCGGGGAATGCGACCACCACGTGGACGGGCGGAGTTGAAGCTGCGGCAGGGCAAAATTCGCTGTCGTCGTTAGAAAGATACGGTTTCGCGACCCTCCCCGCCGGGCTCCTGCTGTAGCCTACAAGGTCTCCATTCCCTGTGATGGTCGCAAATCGCTAGACCGAAAGATAATTGTAACCGGCCGCACTCCGGTTATATAAGGCGCTGAGGAGTTTTAGCCAGTGCCCTACACGCTCGACCGCGACCCAGACGATAAAGGCCATTGGCTTGTCCTGGATCCGCTGAACCACCCCGATACGCGCTTGACCGCTGCGGTCGAACGGATGAGAGAGACCGGCATCGCCGAAACCACGTGGCGCCCATACGCGCGGAGCGGCCTTCGATTCTTCGATTGGTATTGGGAGCGGACGGTGTCGTCCGCCACGCCATTCACGCCCTGGGATCCCGAGGAGCAGGTGCGCTCGCTCATCGACTCCGCCATCGTTGGGCTCAAGGGCACCATCACCACCACCCTGAGCGAGCCGGACGTCCGCCACATCGCGGGTGCGGACCGCGTTCTCGAGGCGGTCGCCGACCTCGTGTCGGGCACGGGCTACCTCTACGAAGGCCTCATCAGGAACAGGCACTACCTCTTCCCGAACCCGATCATGCTGCCCGAGAGCAAGCGGAAGCCCGCATTCCTGCCAATGCTCAGCGGGGGGCGGTCGGCCCGTCGCGTGCTCACAAAGTTCTACTATCGCGTCGCCGGAATCGAGCGCCCGGGACCGCGCGTCGACGACCCCTCACTGGTCGAGCAGATGATCGACGCGCTGGAGGACTTCCGGAACATGCCGCGCGCCGTGATCCTGCTGGTCAAGATCGCGATGTGGGGGCTTGGCCGTCTCTCCGAGCAGATCAGCCTCACAATCTGGGACTGGTGGAAGGCAAGCCGCTTCAAGAATCTCATCGCCACCAAGAACAAGGGGCAGGGCGAAGAACCGGTCAAGGAGCAGCTCATCCCGGACGAGCTGGCCGACGAGCTGACGGCGTGGGGCAACAACGGGCGCGTGGCGCTCGACCGCCACGGCAGATCGCTCGACGAATGGGCGGCGTTCCTCTCGGATGAGACCAGGCCGCTCGATGAGCGGAAGAGGCAGGCGATCGAGACCCCCCTCATCCCCAATAGGCGAAAGGGCTTCTACTCCGCGTCGGGCATCCGCGACGTCTGGTTCGTGCCGGCGATGAAGAAGGCAGGTCTGGTCACCCGCTTCCACTTCATCCGCCACGCCGGCGTCTGCGACGCATACGCGACGATCGACGCGATGGAGATCAGCGAGGATGAGAAGACGAAGCTCAAGATCGCCTTCGGCCGGCACCTGGGCTGGGCGTGGCCCGAGCGGATGGTCGAGTGGTATGCCACGGCGGAGATCAAGACCGCCGAGATCGAGATCGCCACGGAGTGGCAGCGAAGCCGGCGCGCCCATCTCAGGCTTATCGCGAGCGGCGAAGCGCCTCCGCGCCGCACTCCGGCGGTGCGTGAGCACAAGCATGACGGCCCGCTGAAGACGCTGTTCGGCCTGCGCAGGGGCATCCGCCCCGCGCCGGGCCAAATGCTGGAGGCCGCGTGATGCAGAGACTTCCCACACGCGCGAGTGCGAGCAGAGCGCCTCTCCACATCGCAGACCTGGACGAGGCCGGTGCCCACCTCGCGATACCCCCGGGCGAGATGCCGCGCCTTCTCGGCCGCCTAGGAATCGACATCGACCTGAGTGGCCCCGTGCCAACCGCCGACTTCGGAGGCCGAGGGCTCAAGGACCTTGGCCGCATCTACCTCGAGACGCTGGACCCACCGGTCGACGCAGACGGGTTCAAGCAGCTGCGGCGGGACTGGCGGCTGCTCCAGCTGCCGACAGACATTGTCGATGAGCGGATCGCCTTCAACGCCTGGAGCTTTCTGAAGAAGAAGCGCCAAGCATGGCTCGTCCGCCTCGACCAACTGCTACCCTACGACATCGAAGCTCTCAGACCGCTGGCGCAGCGCTTCATGCGAGAGGCGCACCTGCGGAAGGAGGAAGAACGACTTTCCCAGCTCGCCCCGGTGAAGCAAGCCGAGGCCCGTCGCAACATCGCCAATAAATGCAAGGATCCCGACCCGCGGCTCGACAAGCGGCTAGCCGAGCGGCTTGGGTGCGAGCTGCAGCATGTCAACGCCCTATACGAGCTCGGAATGGTCGAGCTCGATCCCGAGGCTCCGCAGGATGGCCGTCGCTATGCGCGCGATCCCCGATCGCTCCACCGGGACGAAATCCGCGAACGGCTGCACAGCAACCCTCCGACACTGACGCCTGCGAACGTCCGGTTCTACCGCACCGCCCGTTCGGGCTTCGGGCTAGACGCCTTCGACGACCACGCGCCGGCCGCGGTCGCCGACGTCCTCTCGACCTTCGCCGACCAGGAGCTCGTCCCTTCGCCCGGGGTGATGGCGAGGGTCATGGGCGGCGATCCGCAGCAGTTCGTCGACCACCTCATCAATCACGCCATCGTCACCGGCAAGCGGATCCGGTGGCTGCGCAAGTGGTCCACATCGACCTACGTCCCGACGATCGAGGAGCTGGCCGACGTGATCCACCCGGACGCCCCCGTGCCCCTGACCGCCGTCGATCGCGGAAGCGGGTGCCCCGCCCAGGCCCCCGAGCCATCGATCCGGCAGAAGGTGTTCTCGCTGGACGATCCGGACGATCGGACGCGTGCGGCCATCGTGGCCCTCGAAGGCGCCCGGATCGGCATCGCCTTCGATTCCCTCGCGCGCGCGATGATCTCGCTGAACGCCCTCCTTCCGCTGATGCGCGGCCTCGATCCGTCCCTCCCGCACCATGTCGACAGCGTGCTCGCGCCCTACGCGTTCCTGTCCGACGGCAACCCCTTCAACCAGCGCCAGCGGCTCGACGACGTCTCCTACTACAAGGTGGCGCTGCAGGTCTCGGACAGCTGGTTCGGGCGTCTCAAGCCAGAGCAGCAGGCCACGGCCGCACGTTTCCGACTTGCATGGCCGAGCGGCGCCGCGACGCTGTTCGACAGCGTCTCGACCCGCCTCTGCAAGATCCATGCGGATGCCGAGGACGACCGGGACGACCGGCTTGCGAAATGGATGGACGATCCCGACCGGACCATGGCCTTCATCCTACAGAAGGCTGACCGCACGCTCGCCTACCACGACACCGTGGAAGCCTGCCTGGCCTACGCCGATGCGCACCTCAAAAGCGGCGAATGGGACGGCGAGGGGCCGCTCCACTGGCTGCACGACGAGGCATTCGCGGACGTCGCGCTCGACGGCAAGCCGATCGACCAGCGCATCCTCTTCAGCATCGAGACGTGGGAGTCCAAATGCGCCCGGCTGCGCGAGAACGGTCGTCGATTTCCCGACCCGTACAAGCGTTTCCAATCGTGGTTGGATACGCCGCAGGAGAGACTGGCCCACAACGGGCACGGGGGCAAGCCGGACCCCGACCTCAACGAGAACCGATACGCTATCGCCGTGCATGACGTGGTGCCACGCACGCCGGGCGATCCCGTCTCGCCACCGCACTGGCTCGCGATCTTCAAGGGCTGCGTGCTGGACACCGGAACCCGTCTGTCGGCGAGGATGGCCGCGGAACGCGCGATCGCCGTCAAGGAGACGGGCATCCACAACCTCAACCTCCAGATGCCCAGCGGTCTGATCAACTACGCCGGAACCGAAAAGCGCACGATCGCGCGGCAGGTCCGGGAGGCGCTGGGCGAAGTGCTGGTGCCCGTCCACGAGCTCGCCCACGGCACGGCGCTCGCGGCCTTCAGCGCCTCGGCCCGATACGATCTTCCCGAACGAACGGGCGAACTGGCCCAGACCGACCTCGAGGAGGATAGCTGGGACACCTACACCGACCCCGACACGAAGGAGACCTACGGCATCTTCCAGCAGCTTCGTAAGGCCCACAAGAAGGAGAGCGACTTCATCTTCTCGCCGCACACTCTCGTCCTTCTGACCCGGGTGTGCTCATTCGCGTCCGCCCGGCTCTTCTCCGGCGGGGAATGGCCCAGCATCCTCCCCGATCCCGCCCTGGCCCGGCGTGGCTTCACCCCCTCCACATACGTGGTGACGGACGGGCGGAGAATCCTGGACGCGGGCGCCATGTCGGCTCTCTTCTACATCCTCGTCGGGGGCATCGGGCAGCTCAAGCCGCACGACGTCAAGCACCTCCTCAACGCGATCGCTCGCCGCGAGGGGGTGCCGCTGGAAGTGCGCCGGCGCTGGAACATGCATGCGCTATCGCGGTCCACCGAGACCTACGGCCGGCCCAGCAAGGGCGAGCGCGAGGAGGACAAGCTGCTGTTCCTGCGTATCCAGCAGGGCCGCCGGGCCGCCATCATGGCCGCGTCCGGCATCATGCCCCCCAATGCGAACCTCCCATACGTCACCAGGCGAGAGACACTGAACCGCCAACGCCTTCTCGCCGTGGATCTCGCCACCGTGTTCGAACGGCACAACCGCGTCGACGAGCTCGAGGAGCAGCGGGCCGCGATCCGAAACCTCGACGAGCAGATCCTGGCGTTGATCTCCGGTTCCGCGGCATGAGGCGCTCGATGGACCGAACAGTGCTGCGGCACCTGCTCGCGCCTGATGCCGACGACACGCGCGTCGTCGAGGTCACCAAGCTCGCGATCCTGACGATACTCGAGGTCGGCCACGACGTGTCGCGAAACGCCATCCGCCGGGCCGCCGCGACGGTCAGCACGCCGAGTGGCCGCAAGTCCGGCATCGCGAAGAGCACCCTCGACCGCAACAAGACCTGCCGCGCGCTGTTCGAGGCAGCGAGCGCGCATGCCAAGCTGAAGCCGCCACGGGCGACAACCCGTGTCGACGCGCACGTCGCCAGGATGACGCGCGCGGCACTCAATGCCCAGATGCACGGCTACCGGCGGCGGGGCGTCGATCGTCGGACAGCGCTGGACTCCGCCGCGGCGAGGCTCGCCTCCTTCGGGAAGCATTTCGACATGACGAGCCTTGAACCCCTCGTGACGGCCAGGGACCGATTGCGCGCCTGCCGGCCGGGAAGCATCGACGGTGGGACCAAGCGCAGCTCGCGCAGCTCGCGCCGGTCGGTCAGCCTGGTGCGGCGGGCCATAGCGCGCATCCGTTCCACCGGTGGCCTCCTGACGCGCCAGTCGATCGTCGCGGCGACCGCGCAGTTCAACAAGGGGGTCCCGATCTCGGATGCGACCATCGATCGCAACCGCGAATGCGCTAGCCTCGTCGACGGCGCGACCGGCCGGACGAGCATTCGCCTGCCGCCGGCCCCCAACCATCTGCGGCATCGCGAGCTGGCGGACGGCGTGATGGCGGAGCGGGCGATCTGGCGCGAGACCCGGCGGCTCGCGTTCAGGGCGACGCGGCTTCTCGCGGAGCACGAGGATGCCGGACACCGCGCCGAGGCGGCTAGCCGCGCAGACGGCCATTACGCATCGGTCGCGGCTCGGGATCGGATCATCTCTGCCTCGAGCGCCGCCATCACCCGTGCCGCGCCGATGCGAGAGAGGTCGCCTGTCTCCACCACGTGATCCAACACCTCCCGTAGCCGCCCTGCCGCCTCGAACCGGGTCTCCGCCTCGGCCACCCGCCGAGCGGCGGGGGCGTGACGGGAGGGCGCGGGCAGGTCCGTCCCGGCTGCCCACGTCATAAGGGTCGCGACGCTCGGCGAGACCGATCCGACGTCGACGCCGACACCATCGACCGAGGCCACGAGCACCACGTTGAGGTCGATCCCGGGATCATGGCGCAGCGCCTCGAGGGCGGCTGTCCGGGCGCTCTCGGATGTCTCGAAGCATTGCCAACCAACCGGCGCCGCGCCCTTCGCCTTGCCCCCGGTCCATTCCAGCCGCCAGGCCACGGGTCAGCCGTCGAGCGCGACGGTGCCGCAGCCACAGTCGCGGCCGACATGCTCCGAGAGCTGCCGCTCGGCGACGCCGACCAGGAAGTGCGTCGAGAGCGCCGCCTCGTGGCGGGACGCGCGGGGCGTCGCCCGCGTGAGCTTCGCGACCTCGGACCAAGCCGTGGCCGCGGGAACCGGGCAGCCGCGCTCGAAGCCATCCCGCACGGCGTGCACGAGGAAGGTCCCCAGCACATCCATCCGGTTGTGCGCGGCGACCCTGTCCCAGGCGCCGGCGGCCAGCGCGCGCGTCATCGTCTCGTCGCCCGGGTGGAGCGAGACTCCCATGCCGGCGCACGCGTCGCGAAGGCGGGACCAGTTGCCGGCGCCGCCACCGCCGGCCCGCATCAGGTCCAGATGGCGGTCGCGGCAGCCGTTCGATGTCCAGCCGCGCAGCGCCCTCAGCCTGGTCATCCACAGCGCGGTGGCGCGCGTGCGCAGCATCCGCATGTCATGATTCACCCCGTTCCAAGTGATGACGCGCGCATGCGGATCGGAGGGATCGGGCAGCGTCAGGTCCACGCCCACCAGCACCGAGGCCTCCGGATCGCGCTCCGACGTGAAGGTGTGCAGCTTAACGCCCGAGAACGCGCCTGACCGCCAGCACTGGCGGTAGGTCAGCACGCTCGCGCACACGATCTTGTGCAGACCTGGACGGCCGTAGCCGGCGGCCGACTGCCGGCCAGCGGCAGCGACCAGATCGGCCGCGGGAGCAGTCTCGATGTCGAGCACCGCGCCATTGATCGTCGGCACCGGACCGTCCGGCCCCGCCGCCGCGGTCATCGCGAACCCCCGATGTCCTCGAGGACGTTGCGCATGCCGCGGGTCGCATGGGCGCCCTTAGACATCGCCTCGAGCGGCGTGAGCTGGCCGACGAACGCCACGTTCGGCGTCCGGACCCAGTCGGCCAGAACGCCCTCGCCCAAAATCAGATCGAGCAATCCATCGACGTCGAGCAGCAGGCGCATGCGCGTCTCGGCGTCAGAGGTCAGTCCCGCGTCGCGCCAGTCCGCCTGACCGAGCAGAGCGGCGGCCTCCTCCTGCGTCACCATCCATCGTCCGGCCATCGCCTCGAACCGTCGATGCACGGCGGCCAATTCGTCGCGGGAGCATCGTGCAAGATCATCGACCTGCGGCATTCTCAATCCTCCATGTGACATCCGGCTTTGTGGCGGCGTGCCGGTAGGCTAGTTCGCCTGGGATGCAGCTCAGCTTCGGACAGGTCGAACAGCTCCTGCGGCACCTCCACGGCGTGACCGAGCGCCGCAGGACAATGCTGCGCTCGCGGCTGCAGCACCTGCAGAAGGAGGACCTGCCGCCCGGCGTGGCGATCGGGCGAGGAACCCGCTTCGCATACGGCGTCGACGAGACGTTCATGATCGTCGTCGCGCTCGAACTCGCGCGGACCCGGATGCCCGCCGGGCATGCGGCCCGTGTCGTCAAAGAGAACTGGCCCGCGCTGCGCTGCCTCGTCGACGAGGGCATCGCGGCGGCCGCGACGCCCAAGGACGAGCGAGGACGACTGCCGACGCGCTGGGCGGTCGTGTCCGCCGACGGCCTGTCGCTGCTTCGCCGCGAGGAACCCGGCGAGGACGCGGCGGTCGAGGTCGTCGGCGACACGCCGGGCATCGCCATCGCCTCGTGGGCGCAGCGCCTCACTTCGGCACCGGCGACGACGATCGTCGTGATCGACGTCGTCGGCCGCGTCGCGCAGGCGACCGACTTCATCAGGGATGGGCTGGGGATCGACCCCAGTTGAAAGGGAAAATGCCAATGGCCGACGGTCGTGAACGCATGGCCTATGCCGACCTCGTGCGCGCGGTCGGAGCCGCCGAGAACATGGCCATGATCGACGTGCGCCGCATCCTCGACGCGGCCACCCGCATCCTCAACGAGCACACGGCCGCCGGCGGGGAGGTCGTCGTGGGAAGACTGGGCACGTTCCGCGGCACCGTCACCGAGAATGGCAACCGCCTGGCGTTCCGCCGCTCGACGGCCGCGTCCGGTCCGCGCGGCGGCGACGGGGAAGACTGAGCAGTCCAGGCTCAGCATGCCACCTCCTCCCGCAGGAGGTGGCACAGGCGCGGCAGCGCGTCCGGGTCATCGACAAGCAGGGCCGCCGGTGACCGATGGCCAAGCGCGGGGTTCGGGGCGCGAAACCACCCGGCACCGTCGCGGCCGAGCATGACGCGGACGGTGGCGAGCAACTCTGCCAGCCTCACCGCGCGAACCGCCCGCCAGGTCGGCGCGTCGCCATCGCGAGCCGAGGACGGCACGATCGAACACTCCGGCTCGAGGCCGATGATCGCGGACACCTCCGCGATCGTCAGGCCCAAACCAGCCAACTCGGCCGGCAGGGCTTCAAGCCATGGCGATGTGCACGGACGGCTCCGGGGACTTCTCTCGACCATCACCCCTACGTATGCACATATGCATACGTTTCAAGCCATGCCGCTCTAGATCATCGGACCGCCGCTAACGTCGGATTAGGACCTCGAGACCGATGGTGCCGTCGGATCGACATTGCAGCCCATGTTCGCCGCGCACGTGCGTGGGCGATCAGGGTGATGACTGGATGCGGATGAGATGAACCACCCGGCCGGGTGGGGAAAAAAGATGGACGCCCGGCGGCGTCCGGAAACGGAGTGAAGATGACGGAACTCAGCGACAAGACGAGGCACGACCTGCAGCTGCTGCGGCTTCTCATAGAGCGCGACCTCATGGATCGGTTCAGCGAGGAGGCCCTCGGGCGGGGCACGACACTCGCCGCGTCGGCCGCACCCAGCAATCCTGACCGGCAGGTGGTCGAGCTCAGCTTCAGGCTCCAGCGGGGACTGCAGGCACGCGTGTCGACGAGCTGGTGGAACGATTCTGACCGCGACGTCGAGTCGCTCTGCGAGAGCGCCGGTGAATTCGCCGAGAGCGTCGAACGCCTCTGGACGACGCGCGAGGACATCGGGAACTGGATGGGAGAGATGAGGGCCGCCCTGCGCCGCGAGGTCGCGAGGGGACGCCGCCGGGGCATTCCATACCGCGTGGTGTCGGTGGGCATCGGCGACATCGGGGCGGGCAGCTTGGAGTTCCCCAACGCCGCCGTCTCGCTCGAGCGGCTGAGCCCGTCGCTCGTGCCGGAGACCATCACGCTGAACTTCGACAACGAGGAGGAGGTCGCCGAGGCGTTCGCCGGAATGCGCGAAGCCCAGGAGGCAAGGATGCTGCGCAGGTTCGTGCTCCAGGCCGCCGGCGCGGACGGAGAGATCGACCTGGTGGCTTTGCGCGCGATGCAGTCACGCGGGTGCGACGTGCCGGCAGTGCTCGCGAGCCTGCCAAATGCCCCGGGCGGAATTCTCGACGTCGGATTCCCGCACGGTGACGACCGCGACATGGTCCTGTTCTGGCAGGACGGCGTCGTCCGCGCGAACTTCAGGTTGGCCGACAAGGTGCACTGGCGAGACGGCCGCGTGGTCTTCGACGAGCTTTCGAAGCACTTCCCGGTCAAGCCGCACGGCCAGTTGCTGTCCGAATTCATCCAGCACGACGCCATCCCCGAGGGCCTGAGGATCCGCGGCGGCTACCAAACCGAGAAGGGCGGGACAGCCTACGTCACCGTTCCGACCGCCCGGTTCAATTCGAGGACCGGGGAAGTGCTCGCGGCCTGATCCCCTCGGCCAGCGACGGTGCGGCGGCAGGTCCTACGGCCCGCCGCCGCGCCGCAACCGCCCTGAAGAGCCCCGCCGAAGCCATGACCATGGCGGCGTCGAGCGTCCGCTTGACCGAGCATGCCATTCGGGACCGACGTCAGTGACGTTTGCCGGTGCCGCCGCGACCGTAGCATCATTCATGCGTGCAAGGGGGCCATCGCGAACAGCTCGTCGAGCATTGCCGCTGACGTTCCCACGACAGGTCGTCGGGCCTTGCACGAAGGCGTTGGGAAGGGCGCCGAGGCTCAGGGGAGCCCAAGCAGCTGCAGGTCGCGGTCCACAAGCGCGAGCACGTCGGTGATGGCGAGTCCAGGCCGATCGATCAGCTCATCCTTCGATCGCCGTGGCAGGTGCGCTAGCACCCGCGCGATGTCGGCGGGCCATTGCGCCGTGCCCTTCGCCTCCGCCCGCTCGATGATCGCCGGCAGGATGCGGAAAAGCGCGAGTTGATGCGCGCGCCTCAGCGCGATCGCATCGCGCTCCTCGCCATGAAGCACCTGTTCGGCAAAGACATCGACCTGTATCGGACAGGCTTCGAGGCTGCACATTGCCGACACCCACGAGCGGCTCCGAGGGAAGCCCGAGGTGACGAACTGCAGCCTCGGATCCTCATAGATTCGACGACGGGATGACGCCGCCCCGGCGGGATTCACCCGGACCTTGCGCGCACCTGTCGAGAGGCGCGCGCGGATGAAGAGCCGGGTCGTTTCGGCGTGGATTGGATCCCCGGTCTCATCCCATTCCTCGCGATGACCACCCCAGGCATCGTAATTCGAAAGCAGGAATCCGCAAACCTTGTCGTCCACCACCACCTCGTCCTCGTCGGCGGCGTCCAGCGGCTCGACCGCGGCGTCGGCGACCCGTTCCGCCTCGACATAGAGGGGGTGAGCGGCGACAAACCCGGCGGGCCGGCGGGTCGCCCCCTCGAGCATGGCGTTCCCCGCCCCCTCGGCCGCGCGGCGCATCGCGTCGACATAGCCATCCCTGTATTCGGTGTCGGCGTCCGCCTGCAGGACCAGCACGCGGTCAAGCGGAACGCCGAGCCTTGCGGCCTCCGACTTCGCCTCGTCTGCGCCCCTGCGTCTGGCCGGCACGAACCCGCGAACCGGCTCGTGCGCGAGGACGATTCGCTTGCGTGCCGTTCGCCGCATCGCCTCCAGCTTCTCGATCGTGCCATCGGTCGAGCCGTTGTCGACGACCACGAGCACGGTGTCGGACGAAGCTGTGCCCTCCGCCCCGAAGCCGAGGGAAGCCACGGCGCGCTCGATCAAGGTAGCCTCGTTCAGGCACGGCATCGCGACGACCGTCAGCATCGTCCGCGCCCAGTGCCGTTGCCCTTGCCCCATCACCGGCGCCCGACCGTCGTCACCCCTCGCCGCGGACGCGCCGAAGGACGAGCTGGCGCGATTCCGGCGGCGTCACGTCTCGGAACCCCGCCGCTTCTGCTGCAAGACGGGACGCCTCGTTGGACTTTCGCATGTGCAGGTGGAGCGTCCCGTGCCGGCTAGCCTCCGCAGCAAGGCGATACGCGATCCGGCCTATGCCCTTCCCCTGGTCGGGCTGGTTGAGGAAGATCTGCATTGACGCGTGGCGGCCGAGCGGAGGCTCGTCGATGACGTTTACGAAAACTTCCCCGGCGCGCCGGCCATCAACCTCGACATCCCAGTATTCGCCGTCGGGCCCATCGCCCTTTTCCCTGTGTCCCGTCCTGGCGACGATAGCGACGCGTTCCTCGGCCATCTTGGGCCCACCCTTGGGCGGCTTCACCACCCTTGGCTTCTTCGTCGGCCGTGTGGGCCTGCGGCGCTTCGTCGCTCCCCGGGTCTCAACCATAGAGCTCCTCCAGGCCGGCCCGCAGGCGCTCTTCGGCCGGGTGCCACATCTCAGCCGGAAAGAAGCCGGGAGAGAAGGCGACCGCGCCGGCCCCGATGCGATGCAGAAGGCCAGCTTCCCGGATCGCCGCGGTCACCTCGTCGACCCTCCGCAACACCATCTCGATCGGGGGGTCGTGACGGGCGCGCCGGTCAAGCCAGTCGCCGTCACCGTCGTAGCGGTTGTTGAAGTAATCCATGTCCACATGGAGAAGGACGGGGCCATCCTCGATGTCCGAGAGCCAATGGCCGAGGTGGTCCGTGGCGCGGTAGCGTCCGGGCCCGGGGCCGCCGGACGTCGGTTCAAGCGCGATCGCGGGCCGACCAACGCCAGGTCGCAGCAGATCGTCCTCAACGGTCGCGGCGCGAAAGACGCTGTCAGTCGTGGCGGTGATCTTCGGAGCCTGGCCGAGCTGCCGCACGTCGCATTCCGGGAACCTGAGGAGGAAAGGGGTGAGGAAGCTGCCCATGCCGACCGCGCCGCTTTCGCAGGCCGCCTTCACCGATGATGGATCGAGCACATCGAACGCGGCCCCCGTGATGAGATCCTCATATCCAACGGCAGTCGTCGCGAGGCGCGGCGCAGCCAGGTCGCGGTGGTCGTCGAGATGCAGGATCGTGATCCTGTCGCCTGGCCTGGCCCCCGATCTCTTCGCCCATTCGCTCCAGGCGAGCAGGGTCCAGGTGTCGTAGAGGGTCGTCATCATGCGTCCCGAGGAACGGCGGAACAGAGCCATCTGCGACAGGTCGCCCACCCCGAGAGCCGGAAGGTGCGCTTCGATCCGGGGATCGACGTGGCGCTCCCGTCCGCCCGGCCAGTCGAGTTCCAAGCGCCATGCGCCATCCTCCGGCGTCGCCTTCGCATCCTTGTCGCAGAAGTAGTCGCGGAGCTGGCCATGCCTCTGCGCGTCATTGTCGGAGAGGAGATGTCGGGCGACCCGTAGCATCAGGCCGCCAGCGGCAAATGCCGCGTCCGCGCCTCCAGCAGATCAGCGAGCATCCTTCCCGCAGCGGTGAGGTCGCACGTCCGAAGGGTCTCGAAAGCCTGCGCCAGATTTCTCTCGGTATCGACTATCTGGGCGATCGCGCGGTTGTGCATCCTCTTGGGTCCGTGATCGCGAACGTGGGTCCACAGCCGGTTGAGTTCGACGAAGACGAAGGCCGCGTGCAGCAGCCCGGAAGCCGGCCGCAGGTCCTCGCGCCAAGGAGAATTCACCAGCGCGCCCGGACGGGTGGTCGGGTGTCTCCTTTCGAAGAGATAGAGCTTCTGATGCCGATATTCATGGACGAGCGAATCCGCCAGGTCATACGGATCGATGAGGCCATCGCCCTGCACGATCGACACGTAGAGCGCGCCAGGCACGGAGTCGTCGCTGAAGGAGACGATCTTGTCGGGGTGGGCGGAGGGATCTCGTATGAACTGCACAGCCGAGCAGATCATGCGCAGCTCTGTGGCCAACGCAGGACGCCACTCCTCGACGATCCCCAGAGCCTCGCCCACGAGCCGACTTCCCAGCACGGACACGTCCTCGCCCTCGAAGACGATCCCTTGACCGAAAGGCCTCCGCAGCCAATCGTCCGCGCCACCGATCTCAAGTCCATCCCGGGACGAGCATGCGCCCATCGCGAAGGTCAGGTAGTCGGGTTCCGCCGAGATGGGTCTGCCATCGACGTCATGGACGGCGGTGCCAGCCAGCTGCGCCTTTCGCGTGCGGGCCCAGGCGACGGTGCCGGCCCGGCGGGCCAGCTCGTCCAATGTGGCCGCTTCGACCTCTGCCGCCTCATCCGCCAGCGCGCTGGCCAGGGTCGCCCTGTCCTCAGCGACTGCCTCCTCGTGCAGTGCGGTCACTACGACCTGGCTGGTCTCCGCAAGCTCGAATGCCCCTATGTCGAATTCTGGGACGCCGGCGTCCTGTCCGCCCATGTCCAGCTTCTGGAGCAGACGCGTCCGCGCGTGGCCGATAAGCGTCTTCATCTCTTGGCAGTAGATGGTGGGGTTGTCGAAGCCGCCGCCGCCAAAGCGGTGCGGCACCGCCCCGCCTCCGCAGATGTCCACCACCTGGCAGCCCTGGCAGGTCTTGCTCAATCCCGTCTTCATCAGAAGGCGGCGGTGTCCGGCAAGCGCCTCTGACCCAGCGAGCATCGCGATGGAAGTGTCCGTCACCGTGCCCATGAGCCTGGTCGATCCCTCCCCGGCCACCTTCAGGACGTCGAGGTCGTGCCAGGTGCCGTCCGTCTCGAGGGTGACCAGGCTGACGTCCCCATACCCGAACGCATCGGTCGCCGAGGGGAGACCCGCGACACCATCCAGAAGTGCCTCGAAGGTCCTTACGGCGATGTGGGGATATTGATCGAGCCACGTGTCGAACGCATCGGTGAGCCATCGTTCATACAGCTGGGGGTCCACATCACGGCCGGGCGGGGGGCGCTCGTGATGGGAATCCGGTAACAGGAAGTCGAGCCGGGTCACGCCGTGCGCATCGAAGAAGCGAAGTAGCCGGTCTGCCGGGACCGAAGCGTCGATCACCGCGATCACGCCGGCGAAGACGGCAGGGCGCCTCCTGAGGCGTTCGAGCGCTGCCTGAACCTTGTCGTAGCTCGACCGCCCGCGTCTGGTCGTCCGGTGGAGATCGTGCGCCTCGCGGGGGCCGTCCATGCTCAAAGACACCCCGATCCGCGCCTCCTCCAGCGCATCCAGGACTTCGTCGCTGAGCAATAACCCGTTGGTCTGAATGCCGATGTCGACCTCGACCCCCGGACCCACCGCAGACCTCACCTCATCTGCGAATCTCACGATGGCGAGGTGCCCGGCGAGCAGCGGCTCGCCGCCGTGAAGGATGACCGCGACCTGGCCGAGCCCTTCGGCGCGCACATGCTCCGAAAGCCTTTGGCAGAATGAGTCGCGATGCACGTCCGAGAGCAGGCGGGGCATGTTCCGCCAACTCTGGTCCGCGTGATGATAGACGTAGCAATAGTCGCAGTCGAGATTGCACCTCGATGCGATCTTGACGAGGAAGGATGTGATCCTCGCCTTCTGCATGACGACGGCTCCTAGGAGCGATTATGCCGGTGATGCATGCGATCGTAGCTGGTGATCACCTCACTCGGCTTCGCGTCGCCGACGACCCTGCCACGGAGCCGCTGCAGCGCCGGATTCTCGGTGCGTGCGACGAGCACACTCGACCGGACATCCTCCATCAGTTCGTTCGACATCTCGTTCTCCTTATGGACCAGAGCGGTAAATGAACGATTCGCATCGGGCAACGACAGAACACATCCAATATGGGTGTAATCCGCATCGTCAGTTCAAGGACACGCGACCTTCGCGACGGATGGAATCAGAGTCAACGGGTCTTCGCCATTGCCGCAGATCCTGGACATCACTGCGTCCCACCTCGCGAGTCACCAATCAACCTGTCAATAATGCCGAACTGGTGTGGCAGGGGCCAACGCGGCCTTCGCGCCGCGCAAGGAGGTGAACGCTCCGTCCTCGCTCTGTCCATCGCGCAATTGGATCCCCATCTTCATAACATCACATGCGCATTTGCCCGGAGGGAGCGGAATGGAGACATATTGCATAACGGCGGCGCGGCCGAACGACGCCGAACACCATCTGAATACGGAGTTCAAGCTGTGGCGGCGGGAGCAACGCGCCGGCCAGTCGAAGTGGATCCCGGAGGGATGGAAGCGGATCGCCGCCGTCGTGGAGCTGCTCGAGGCGGGACATGAGGTGAAGACGGCGAAGCAAGGTGCCAATGGCATCCGGACCGGCGCACCCATCGAAGTCGTGCTGCGCATCTCGCGGAACGACACCGACTATCCCATCGGCGAGATGCCGAACGAGTGATCCCGGCAGGGCGCCGCAGCCAGGTTACGCCACCTCCGAATTCGTCGGCGGCGGGGCCAGAAGCGGGCGGCGTGACACAGGAAGAACAAATGCGAGTAGCGTGAACACGAGCCTCGCCGCCGGGATGGCGGGGCACGATAGGGGGCATGGCTTGGTGAGCTGCCGCCAAGAGACGCAGCTAAATCAGCATGATAGACGTCTAGGTTCGAATCCCTCCCGCTCCGCCACCGACCCGGGCAACTCTGCTCCGTCTTTCGGGGCGGCACGCCAGAACGGCGCAGACCTGCCTTCTGCTTCTCAAACCGTGTCGTGCCTGGCTTCCAGATCGTCGTTGGGAGACATTACACCGGCTATTCCGGTCCCGTCCTTGGCGTGACCGCGTCGGCTCGACGGGACTGAAAGGAAGTTCCAAGAAGCGCGTGGCAGGTAGTAAATTTCTACTGCCTGCCCGCCGGTTCGGCGATGGTTCACGCCATTTTTGTCGCGGCCCTTGAGGAATGTCCGGTGGTCCGGTCTTACGGCATCGAGTCATGGACGATCGAGGCGAACCTGTATTGGCATTCGAGACGGAATCCGGCGCGTGGGCACACGAGCTGGCCTCTGCGATCGACGCGCTCAGGGCACATCGCGAGCGAACTTCGGGGCGCGTTCCCGGTAGTGAAGAGCGTGACTTTCCCGTGAGCGCGCGCCTGTCCGAGGCGGTGGAGCTGCTTTCGCATGGCCTGTATCCGCGCCGGTTGGGCGCGTTCGAGGGTACAGACGAGGCGAAGGACGATTTCATCAGGGCGCGCCTGACGGAAGCGCTCGCTTTGCTTGCCAAGGAAGTGGCGACCGAACTGCGCTATTGGGAAAAGGAAAATGCGGCGCCGTTCGATCCGGAACAGGCGGCGACGATCATCCGGTTGTTCGTGCCCGAGCTGCCCCGGCTGCGCGAGTTGATCGACAGCGATGTGGATGCGGCTTTCCTGGGCGATCCCGCCGCCCGCACCGTTGACGAAATCCTTATCTGCTATCCCGCCGCGATCGCGTCGCTGCATCACCGCGTCGCGCACGCGTTGCACCGGCTTGGCGCGCCGATCGTTGCGCGCATCATCTCGGAGCAGGCCAACCGGAAAACGGGCATCGACATCCATCCAGGCGCGACGATCGGCCATTCCTTTTTCATCGATCACGGCACCGGGGTCGTGATCGGCGAAACGGCGATCATCGGCGACAGGGTGCGGATTTATCAACACGTCACGCTGGGCGCGCGCACGCCGATCGGCGAACGCCGACCAAGCCCGCGCGAACGCTACGCCCGTCATCCGATCGTCGAGAACGATGTGGTGATCTATGCCGGCGCGACTATCCTCGGCCGGGTCACGATCGGCGAGGGCTCGACGATCGGCGGCAATGTGTGGCTGCTCGACGACGTGCCGCCGCACAGCCTCGTGCTGCAGCCGCCGGCGCGGGTCGAACCCGATTTGAGCCGAAGTCCCCGCGCGGCCTGATATCGATGCCCACTCCGCTCCGCCCACTGATCGGCATCATGTGCTGCAACGAATTTGCGGACCGGCCGATTCAGTCGGTCTCGACCCGCTTTCTCTCGCCGCTCGCGCAGTTGTCCGGGGCAACGGCCGTCCTCATCCCCGCCGACACCGAAGCGGCCGACGTGGCGGTGCTCAGTGCCCGGCTCGACGGCCTGTTGCTTACCGGATCGCGTTCCAACGTTGCGGGCTCGAGATACGGGCGGAGCGACGGGCCGGCCCATACGGACGAGCAACGCGATCAGGTCGCGTTGTCCCTTGCATCCCGGATGATCGAACACGGCCGCCCGGTGTTCGGCATCTGCCGCGGCTTTCAGGAATTGAACGTCCTGTTCGGCGGCACGCTGCGCGACCTGGATGACGATTACCACCGCGCCTTCGATCCGGGCAAAAGCTACGAAAGCCAGTTCGAACATGGCCACGAGGTCGTGCTGACGGATGGCGGTTGTTTTGCCGGTGTGGAAAGCGACCGCAATGTCCGTGTGGCCTCCGCTCATCAACAAGGAGTGGAACGGCTTGGCCGCGGGCTGGCGGTCGAAGCAATAGCGCCGGACGGCCTGGTCGAGGCCTTCTCGGCACCGGGCGCCGGCGCGCAGGTGCTGGCGGTGCAATGGCACCCCGAGATCAATGCCGCGCGCTGCCCCGTCAGCCGATCATTCTACCGGCAGATCGGCGGGGCCTTGAGGACATGAGGGAAGACGAGATGAGAGACGCGGACGACGCGGCCGCCCGGCCGGAATCGCCAAGCAAACGCGCTCTGCTGCTGGGAGCAGGGGCGATGGCGGCGGCGACCGCGGCGCGTCCGGTCCGTGCGCAGGAAGCGCCAGCGCCGCAACGAAGCCGCCAGGCGGGGCCGCCCTCAGGTCCCTATCGCTGGGATCCGAGCTCGCGCAGTCCATGGGGTGCGCCTCCCAAGGCGCCGCCGGACGTGCTGCCGACCGGACGCCTTCCCGAAGCGCCGCGACCCTATACCGAGATCAGTTCCTACCACGCCCACATCTATTTCGACGAGGACAGCGCCTATCGCGCCGTGCAGTTGCGGGATTGGGTCATCCGTCGCTTCCAGGTCGAGCTTGGCGAGTGGAACGAGGGGCCGCGCGGGCCACACACCACCCCTTCTTTTTATTTCGGCTTTTCGACCGGGCAGGTGCCACAGGTCATTCCCTGGCTGATGCTGAACCATCTCGGGCTGAAAATCCTCATCCACCCGAACACAGACGATCCCTATGCGGACCACCTTATCAACGCGCTCTGGATCGGCGACACGCAGCCGGTGAACGCCTTCCGCATGCCCCGGTCGGCGACCGCGGCAGGCGGCGATATCGAGCGCATCTATCCGAACATCATTCCGACCGTCCCGCTGGAAACCTGATGACCAGCCTCCCGGTCATCGACCTGGAGCCGCTGCATGCCATGAGCGCCGCCGACGCGTCTGCACGCGTCGCGCGGGAGATTGACGAAGCTTGCCGCAGCTTCGGCTTCTTTTATGCCGAGGGTCTTGGCATCGCGGACGCGCTGTTGGAGCGGCTGGAAGCGGAAAGCCGCGCCTTCTTCGCGCTGCCCGCTCCGGACAAGGCGCCAATCTCTGGCCAGGGGTGCGCGCTGTAAATTCTAGCTCTCTGACGATAAGTTACGGCCCGCCTTGTGATCGCCTGGTTGAGTGGGGCGCGGTCGCTGCATAGCGCCATGTCCGCTTTTGGTGGTGAGGATGGCGGATGAACGGCAGGTTTCTGATTGGCGCTCGCGCGGTGGCTCGGGAAGAGACGTTCCGCGCGGTCGATCCGGTGCAGGGCATCGAGATTGAGCCGTCTTTTTCCATCTCGCGCGACGACGACGTCGCCGAGGCCTGCCGTCTGGCGGACTCGGCGTTCGATGGTTTTCGCGAACTGGCGCCGGAGCGGCGCGCGCATTTCCTGGAAACGGTCGCCGAGAAGATCGAGGCGCTGGGCGATGTCTTGGTTGAACGGGCGATGG
Source organism: Sphingomonadales bacterium UBA2369 (assembly GCA_002344055.1). GTDB lineage: Bacteria > Pseudomonadota > Alphaproteobacteria > Sphingomonadales > Sphingomonadaceae > Allosphingosinicella. Next base: position 336,096 of record DDTH01000006.1, on the reverse strand, counting down.
CCGAGACGGGTCTCCCGAGGGCACGACTGACTGGGGAGCGGGGGCGGTCGACAGGACAATTGCGCTTGTTCGCGCGGGTGCTTCGCGAGGGGCGCTGGGCGGGAGTGACGGTCGATCCGGCGCTGCCGGAGCGGCAGCCCGCGCCGCGTCCGGACTTGCGTCTTCGCAAGATAGCGCTGGGGCCGGTGGCGGTGTTCGGCGCGTCGAACTTCCCGCTCGCTTTCTCCGTCGCCGGTGGCGACACGGCCGCAGCGCTGGCGGCGGGCTGCCCGGTGGTGGTCAAGGCGCATCCGGCACATCCAGGGACCTCGGCGCTGGTCGGCGCAGTCATTCGCGATGCAGTCGTCGTGTGCGGATTGCCCGAGGGCGTGTTCTCGCTCCTGCAAGGGCAAGCTAACGCGCTCGGCGCTTCGTTGGTCGCGGATTCAAGGATCAAGGCGGTGGGCTTTACCGGAAGCCGCGCGGGCGGGCTGGCATTGATGGCGATCGCCCAAGCGCGACCCGAGCCGATCCCGGTCTATGCGGAGATGTCGAGCATTAGCCCCGTTATCCTGATGCCGGCTGCGCTGGCGGAGAGGGCAGAGGCGCTGGGGCAGGGCTTTGCCGGTTCGCTGACCATGGGGGCGGGACAATTCTGCACCAATCCGGGGATCGTGCTGGGTCTCGACGGGCCGGAGCTCGATCGCTTTCTCGCGTCGGCGCGAGAAGCGCTCAGGCAGGCGCCGCCGCAGACAATGCTGACCGCCGGGATATATGGCAATTACCAGCGGGGCCTTGGCATACTGAGTGGGAATTCGCGCCTTGAGTTGATTGCGGAGGGCGTGCCGGGGATCGGCTGCAATCAGGCGGCGGCGCGGATTTTCGCGATCAAGGCAAGCGATTTCAAAGCGCATCCGGAACTGGCGGACGAGGTTTTCGGGCCATCGTCGATCGTCATTCGCTGCGTCTCGCTGGCGGAGCTGGCAAGCGTTGTCGAAGGGCTGGAGGGGCAGCTGACAGCGACGCTGCAAATGGACGACGCCGATCTGGATGCGGCGCGGTCCTTGCTACCGTTGCTGGAGCGCAAGGCGGGGCGCATCCTTGCCAATGCGTGGCCGACCGGGGTCGAGGTCAGCCATGCTATGGTGCATGGTGGGCCGTTCCCGGCGACGTCCGACTCGCGTAGCACGTCCGTGGGTGCGAGCGCGATCGACCGCTTCCTGCGCCCCGTTTGCTACCAGGATCTGCCGGATGCGTTGCTGCCCGACGCGCTTAAGCATGCCAATCCGTTGGAATATCCGCGCTTCGTGTCCTGAAGTTATCACTCGCTGCGAAGGTTCGACTTCTAAGTCCCCGCGCCGCGCCGCCTAATGCGCCGACAGGTTGAACCGGCCGGAGGGGGCATTGGCGGTCATCGATATCCACCCGCACGTCATTTCGGACGATGAGGGCCTTTATCCGCCGGCGCCACTGTTCGGGAAGCGATCGGATTGGTCGCAGGAGCGGCCCTGCACGGTCGACACATTGATCGCGGCGATGGACGCGGCCGGGGTCGACAAGGCGGCGGTGGTGCATTCGTCGACCACTTACGGCTTCGACAATTCCTACGTGGTCGATGCGTGCAATGCGCATCCGGACCGGCTGATCGCGGTGGGATCGGTGGACCTGCTCGCGCCGGATGCGGTCGCGACGATCCGCGCGTGGGTGGACCGCGGACTGGCGGGGCTGCGCGTGTTCACCGGGGGCAGCACCAAGGAATTCGATGCGAGTGAGCTGGACGATCCGCGCGCCTATCCAGGGTGGGAGCTGCTCGGCGAGCTCGGCCTGACAATGTGCATCCAGACTGGGCCCGTCGGCCTGCCGGCGGTGCGGGCGCTGGCGGAGCGGTTTCCGCAGGTGCCGATCATCCTCGACCATCTGGGTCGGCCGGACGTGACCGACGGGCCGCCTTATGCGGCGGCGGAGAGCCTGTGGGATCTGGCCGACCTGCCGTCGATCCACATGAAATTGACGCCCCGGATCATGGGCGATTCAACCAAAGGCGCGGCGACACCCGAGACCTTGTTCGAGGAAATCGTGGCGACGTTCGGCGCCGAGCGGCTGGCCTGGGGTTCGAACTTCCCGACCTCACCGGGCACGCTGGCGGAGATCAGGGCGACGGCCGAGGCGCGGCTGGCGAGCCTGTCGGCGACGGACCGCGAATGGATATTCGGCAAGACCGCGCAGAAACTGTATCCGCGCCTGGCCGGCTGATCCGGGCGTTGCAATCACGCGGGGCGCTGATTGGATAGCGCCGGGCGCGCCCATGCCCGCTAGGAGAGTCGCATGGCAAAAATCATCTTCGGCATGGCGGTGCCGCACAGTGGCATGCTGGGGCAGAAGCCCGAGGACTGGCTGAACAATGGCGCTCGCGACCGCAACAATCCCGAGCTTTGGTATCGCAACCGCACCTGGACCTATCCGGAGCTGGAGGCCGAGCGCGGCGCGGCGTTCGAACCCTATCTGACGATCGAGGAGCGCACCGAGCGCGCCGGCCGCTGCCGCGCGGCGCTGGATGAGATGGCGGCGGCCTATGCCCGCGCGAACGTCGACATCGCGATCGTGCTGGGCAAGGACCAGAAGGAGATCTGGCCGGACCAGTCGCCGTCCATCACCATCTACACTGGCGAGGACGTGCATAACGGCCCGCCGCAGCGGCCGGTCTACGCGCCCGATCATCATGTCGTGCACCAGGCCTATCCGGAGCTCGCCACCTACCTAATCGAGAAGTTTCAGGAGCAGGGCTTCGACCTGAACGATCTGCAGGCCTGGCCCGAGAACGTCTGGATGGAGAAGAATCAGGGGCGCAAGGCCGACTATCCGGTCGTCCCGCATGCCTACAGCTTCGTCTATCATCAGATCATGGGTGACGATGTGCCGCGCCACGTGCCCGTGCTGTTCAACCTCTTCTATCCGCCCACTCAGCCGTCGATGGCGCGCTGCATCGAATTCGGGCGCGTGCTGCGCGAGGCGATCGAGGCGTGGCCGGAGGATGTGCGGGTCGCGGTGATCGCCAGCGGCGGCCTGTCGCACTTCGTCAATGACGAGGAATTCGACCGCGACGTGATGGGGAAGCTGGCGGCCTACGATTATGAAGGCCTCGCCGCGATTCCGAACGGTTATTACCAGTCCGGCACGTCCGAAGTGAAAATCTACTCCATCGTGATGATGGCACTGCAGCCGACCGGCGCGGAGATGACGCTCGTCGATTACGTCCCCTGCTGGCGGACCGCGGCCGGAACGGGCGAGGGGATGGGCTTCATGTACTGGGCGCCGGAAGAGCAAAGCGTTCTGGAGGCGGCGGAATGACCCGGCTCAACTCGATCATCGCCGCCTTCGAAGCGGGCAAGCCGGCTTTCACGGCCTTCTCCAAGATCGACCGGCTGACGGCGCAGGAGATGAGCGACGCGCCCTATGACGGCATCGTCTTCGAGATGGAGCATAATCCGTACGATGTGAGCGCGCTCGGCGATGCGCTCCAGTACATGCTCAATCGGAAGCGGATCGCGGAGAGCGGATCGGTCGCGCCGGGGGTGACGCCGCTGGCGCGCATCCCCGCCAATGGCGCGGAGATGAACCAGGCCTTCGCCAAGCAGGTGCTGGACCGCGGCGTCTATGGCGTCGTCTGGCCGCATGTTGCCACAGTGGAGCAGGCGTACAATGCCGTGGCTTCGTGCCGTTACGCGCGGCCGAAGGATGCGCCGCTCTATGAGCCGAAGGGCGTGCGCGGCGACGGCCCGGCGGGGGCGGCGCGTTACTGGGGCCTGCCGCAGGGCGAATATTATGCGAAGGCCGATGTGTGGCCGCTCGCGCCGCAGGGGGAAATCCTTGTCGGCCTGATGTGCGAAAGCACGCAGGCGATCGAGAACCTGGACGACATCCTCGGCAACGTGCCGGGCATCGGCTTCATCCTGATCGGCGAGGGCGACCTCAGCCAGGAGCTGGGTTTTGCGCGCCAGTATGAGGACCCGGTCGTGATCGATGCGATGCGCAAGATCGTCGAGACCTGCCACAAATATAAGGTCCCGGTCGGCAACCCGCATGTGAATGCGAAGAATGTCGAGCGGCTGATCGGCGAGGGTTACAAGTTCCTGATGTCCGCGCCGACGCGGAGCTACGGCGTGGTCGGGCAGGGCCGGGAACTGGCCGGCTACTGATGAACGGCGCCGAAAGCCTGGTCACGACGCTCGTCGATCGGGGCGTCGACATCTGCTTCGCCAATCCCGGCACGTCGGAAATGCATTTCCTCGCGGCGCTCGACAATCCGCGGATGAAGAGCGTGCTGTGCCTGTTCGAGGGTGTGTGCACCGGCGCGGCTGACGGTTGGTACCGGATGAAGGATATTCCGGCTTCGACCTTGCTGCATCTTGGCCCGGGCCTCGCCAACGGGCTGGCGAATATCCACAATGCCAAGCGCGCCAGTTCGGCGATGGTCAACATCGTCGGCGAGCATTCGACCAGCCACCTGAAGTACGATCCGCCGCTGGCGTCGGACATCGAAGGTCTGGCGCGGCCGCTGTCGCACTGGGTGCGTCGGGCGGACAGCGCCCGCACCATCGCCTGGGACGTGGCGGCGGCCGTCGATGCTGCATCCGACCATCCGGGCAAGATCGCGACACTGATCCTGCCGGGCGATACGGCCTGGCGCGAGGCAGGCGATGCCGCGCCGCCGCCGGTCGCGAGAGAGAAGCGCGTTCCGGATCAGGCGCGGATCGACCAGGTCGCCAAGGTGCTGCGTTCGGGCGAGCCGGCCCTCCTGATCCTCGCTAACAAGGCGACGCGGGGGCGGGCGCTGGAACTGGCCGGCAAGGTCGCGGCGGGCACGGGCTGCCGCCTCGGCTCGCAATTCTTCACCGCGCGGATCGAGCGCGGGGCGGGGCGGGTGACGCTGGAGCGCATCCCCTATGCGGTGCCGCAGGCGCAGGCCTTTCTCGAGGGCTTCAAACATATCGTCACGATCGAGACGAAAGAACCGGTCGCCTTCTTCTCCTATCCCGGCAAACCGAGCCAGATGAAGGCGCCGGGGACGATGGTGCATCCTTTAGTCGAGGCGGACGAGGATAGCGAGGCGGCGTTGGAGATGCTGGTCGAGGCGCTCGGTCTCGGCGATGTGCAGCCGCGCCTGCAAAGCCATGCCGAGGTCGCGGTGCCGAGCGGCGCGCTGACTCCGATCAGCATCGCCCATGCGCTGTCGGCGGCGATGCCGGAGGGCTGCATTCTGGTCGACGAGAGCCTCACCACCGGGCGTGAGACGATGGGCCATACGGTCGGCGCCCGCCCGCACGATTTGATCAACAATCTCGGCGGCTCGATCGGCTACGCGACCCCGGTCGCGACCGGGGCGGCATTGGCCTGCCCGGACCGGCGGACCTTCTGCATGGTTGGCGACGGCAGCGCGATGTACACGATCCAGTCGCTGTGGACGCAGGCGCGCGAGGGGCTGCCGGTCACCACGATCATCTTCGCCAACAACCAGTACGCCATCCTGAAGGCCGAATATTCCAACATGGGCGCGGGCGCCGCGCCCGGCCCGCAGGCGATGGCGATGATCGATATCGACCGGCCGACGATCGACTGGGTGGCGATGGCGAAGAGCATGGGCGTGCCCGGCACCAGCGTCGACAATGCCGAGGATTTCCACCGCGCGATGGTCCGCTCCGCGCAGGAGCCGGGGCCGTCGCTCATCGAAGTGAAGCTCTACTAGGAGGCGGCATGGCGACCGAGGCGATCACCCGTTTGAGGACCAACCTCGCCGAATATCCGGTCACGAAGGCGATCCGCGACGGGCGGGTGCTTTCGGACCTGGTCGAGCTCGACATTTGCGGGCCGGATCAGGCGCATAACGGCTTCAAGGCAATGCTGCGCGAGAACGCCTATGATTGCGGCGAGCTGGCCATCGTCACGCTCTTGCAGGCGAAGATTTACGGCAAGCCGTGGGTCGCTTTGCCGATCCCGATCAGCGGCCGGTTCCAGCATCATTGCGCCGGCTTCAACCGCGAGTTCGGCCATCTCGATCCCAAGGATATCGAGGGCAAGCGCGTCGGCGTGCGCAGCTATGCGCAGACGACGGGCCTGTGGATCCGCGGCATCCTCAGCCATGAATATGGCGTCGATCTCGACAAGGTGACCTGGTGCACGGTCAATGACGGGCACCTCCTCGAATATAGCGACCCGCCCAATTGCGAGCGGCTGCCCAAGGGGTCGGACATCGGCCAGATGATGCTGGACGGCGAGTTGGCCGCGACCTTGCAGGGCGTCGATCTGCCCAAGGATCCGCGCGTCGAATATCTGGTGCCGGACCCGTTCGAGGCCGCGAAATTATGGTTCGCCCGCACCGGCGCGGTGTGCATCAATCACCTGTTCGTGGTGCATGAGGAGCTTTCGCGCACCCGTCCGGACGTGGTGGCGGAAATTTACCGCATGCTGCTCGAAAGCCGGGCAGCGGTGGAGGGCGATCTGCCGGCCAGCTTCCCCCCGGTCGGCCTGGAGGCGAACCGCAAGAACATCCAGCTCGCGATCGACTTCGCCTACGAGCAGAAATTCATCCCGCGCCGGCTCGAAGTGGACGAATTGTTCGACGAGACCACCGCCAGCCTGGGAGCCTGAGATGAGCGACAAGCATCAAGTCACGCGCATCCGGCGCGAGCGGCGGCGGCGGTCGCTGACGGTGAGCGAGCGGATCGAGCTGAGCCCGTCCATGGTGCGGCTGATCTTCACCTCTCCCGACCTCGCCGATTTCGAGAGCGCGGCACCGGACGATCATATCAAGCTCTTCTTCGAGCAGCCGGACGGCGAGCGGGCGATGCGCGATTACACGCCGCGCGCGTTCGACAATGCCGCCCAATCGCTAACCATCGATTTCGCGCTGCATCAGGCCGGGCCGGCGACGGAATGGGCGATGCGGGCGCAGCCGGGCGACCGGCTCGGCATTGGCGGGCCGCAGGGTTCGACCATCGTGGCCGACGATTTCGACTGGTATCTGCTGATCGGCGACGAGACCGCCTTGCCGGCCATCTGCCGGCGGCTGGAGGAATTGCGGCCCGGCGTGCCGGTCGCTGTCGTCGCGGTGATGGATAGCGCCTCGGATCGCTTCGACCTGCCGGCGCGCGAAGGCCTGACCGTCACCTGGATCAACCGTTCGGAGGGCGATGAAGCGGGGCAGGTGAATGCCGCGCTCAGCCTGCCGGGCAGCGGCGAGGGCTATGTCTTCATCGCCGCCGAGGCCGAAGTGGCGCGGGCGATCCGTACCCATGTCATCGAAACGCTCGGCCACCCGCGCCAGTGGGTCAAGGCGTCCGGCTACTGGATCAAAGGGCAGTCCGGATCCGACAAGAATATCGACGACTAGAAGGTCGCGGGGAGGGAGAGGACAAGATGGGAAGAGCCATTCACCTGGCGGGGAGCCTCAGCCTGGCCTCCGCAGAGGATTCGTTTCGCAAGGTGTCGGCGCTGGCCGGCGACGGGGTAAAGCGTCTGCCCGATGGCGAGACCGGCGATCGCGGCAAGTGGATCGGCTGGCAGGCGTCGAAGATCGCCGGCAATCCGACACTCCAGATCGAAGAGGCTTCGTCGATCGGTCAGGGCTATAGCAGCCGGCCCAAATTCTGGGTGAAGGACGGCGTCGATCCGGCCGAAGTGCGCTTCGACGACCTCGGCTATGCCGACGAGGCGCTGAAATCCTACGCGCTCTTTGCGAACCTGAAGGCCAAGGGCGATCTGCCCGCCGACAAACGCTTCCAGGTCTCGTTGCCGACCCCGCTCGCCATCCTCACCGCCTTTATGGCGCTCGGCGCGCAACAGCAGATCGAGCCGGCGCTCGAGGCCGGGATGTTGGCCGAACTGGCGCGGATCGTCGCGGCCATCCCGCACGACCAGCTGGCCGTGCAATGGGATGTCGCGGTGGAGATCGGCATCCTCGAAGTCGGCATGCCCTTCTGGGTTGAAGACAAGAAAGCCGGGATCATCGAGCGGCTGGTGCGGCTCGGCAATGCCGTCCCGGCCAGTGTCGAGCTCGGCTACCACCTTTGCTACGGCAATATGGGCAACAAGCATTTCAAGGAGCCGGTGGACACCAGCCTGCTGGTCGAGATCGCCAATGCGCTGGGCGCGGGGTTGAACCGGCCGCTCAACTGGGTCCACATGCCGGTGCCGATCGAACGCGACGACGAAGCCTATTTCCGGCCGCTCGAAGGTCTGACGAAAAGACCGGAGACGCAGATCTTCCTCGGCCTCGTCCACCTCGCCGACGGGCTGGAGGGCACGAAGCGGCGGATCGCCACGGCGGCGCGCTACCTCGACGATTTCGGCATCGCGACCGAGTGCGGGCTGAGTAACCGGCCCGAAGGCTATACCGAGGACATCCTCGCTCTGCACAAGGAGGCCGCGGCTTAGGTCATGAAGGGCGACATCCTCATCATCGGCGGCGGCATTGGCGGCCTGTCCGCCGCGATTGCCTTGCGTCAGGCCGGCTTCGGCGTCCGCGTGGTCGAGCGTGCATCGGACATGCATGCTTCGGTCCACGGCGTCGGCATCATCCAGCCGGTCAATGCCCTGCGCGCGCTCGACGCGATCGGCTGCGCCGAGGCCTGCATGGAATCGGGCTATTCCACGCGCGCCTGGGGCAAGGTGCTGGACGCCGAGGGCAATCATGTCCGCGACATTCCCGGCGCTACGATTCCTGGCGAGGATCTGCCGCCGATGAACGGCGTTACCCGGCCGCGGCTGCACGAAATCCTGACCGCAAAGGCGCGCGAGGTCGGCGCCTCGATCACCTACGGCACCACGTTCACCGAGATCATCGAGGAGGGCGACAAGGTCCGAGTGCCACTGTCGGACGGTAGCGAGGCGGTCGCCGATATCGTCGTCGGCGCCGACGGCGCCTATTCGAAGGTCCGCCGCCTCGTCATCGGCGACGAGCCGCAGCCCACCTATAATGGTCAGTCCGCCTTCCGCGTGAACATCCCGCGGCAGGTGCCGGGCGAGCAGGAGATCGACCGGATCATCCTGCAGCACGGGCCGAACGGCATGGCCGGCTTCGTGCCGATCGGGCCGGAACTGGCCTATATGTTCTTCAACAGTTCGTGGCCGGAGGGCACGCGCCTGCCCCAGGCCGAGATGGCCGACATTTTGCGCGAAAAGCTGGAAGGCTTTGGCGGCCTGACCGGCGCGGTGCGCGATCATCATATCGACGATCCCGACGGCATCGTCTTCCGCCCGATCGACTGGATGATCGCGCCACCGCCCTGGCACAAGGGCCGGGTGGTCCTGCTCGGCGACGCCGTCCACGCCTTCCTGCCGCATCTGGGGCAAGGCGCGGCGCAGGCAATCGAGGATGGTGTCGTGCTGACCGATTGCCTGGCCGGGGCGGAGACACCGGAGGACGCGTTCGTAGCCTATACCGAGCGCCGGTTCGAACGCTGCCGCATCGTCATCCAATGCTGCGTCGATATCGGCGAGTGGGAGAAAGGGCGGTTGCCGGGCTTCGACGTGGTGAAGGCCACGCAGACCGTCATCGAAACGATGACCGCGCCGATCTGATCAACCCATCCAGCGGCTGACGGGCACCGCGCTGTCCTCCAGTGGTTGGCTGATCACATCCACCAATGTTGGGCCGTCATAGGAGAAGGCGGCGCGGAAGGCCGTGTCTAGTTCCGCCGGATCGGCGACGGTCCAGCTCTTCACGCCATAGGCTGCAGCGATTTTCGCGTGATCGGTGCGGCCGAAATCGACCGAGAAATAACGGCCGCCATAGCCCGATTTCTGGCTCGCCTTGATCCAGCCGTAGGAGGCGTTGGAGAAGACGACGAAGGTGATCGGCAGCGACAAGCGCACCACCGTTTCCAGCTCGCCGACCGCGAAGCCGAAGCTGCCGTCGCCCATCACCGCGACGACCTTGGCGGCGGGATCGCCATATTGCGCGCCGACCGAGGCGGGGAGCGAGAAGCCCAGAGCCCCGTGCGCGCGGTTGGTGATGAAGCGGCGGCCGGGGCGGTTGAACTGATAATGGCCGGAAAAATAGGGGCAGGGTGTGCCCGGATCGGCGACGATGATCGCATTGTCGGGCAGCAGGCGCTGCATCGTCGCCAGCACACGCTCGGGGCGGATCGGCATCTCGTTCGAACCCGCCAGCCGGTCGAATGCTTCCCGCTTGGCCTGGCGCAGGCCCGCCAGCCGTGCCGCGGCTTCCGTCTTCCGCGGTGCCAGTCTTGCCGCGATCTCGCGGGTCAGCGCGATGAGGCACAGCCGTGCATCGCCGACCATCCCCGCTTCGATGCGGTAATTGGCGCCCACCACCATCGGGTCGATATCGATATGGACGATCGGCACATTGCGCGCCGGCGTGGTGCCATGTTCGGTTGTGGTCGATCCGGCACGGCAGCCGAGGAAGATGACCAGATCGGCGGCCGCGATCGCCTCGCGCGTTTCGTCGGTGCCGCCATTGGCGCCTACCACGCCGACGGCGAGCGGATGATCGTCCGGGATCACGCCGTGGCCGCTGACGGTCGAGGCGACCGGGGCGTCGAGCAGTTCGGCGAGCGTGACCAGTTCGGCGGTTGCGCCGGAGATGATCACGCCGCCGCCGCAGATGAAGGCGGGCCGTTTCGCAGCAAGGATCGCCTCGGCGCAGGCGGTCACCGCGTCGGGATCGGGGCCGGTGCGATAGGCCGGGAAGCTGCCATGCGCCGGGTCGGCCCACACATCGGCCTCGTCCAGCGACTGCTTCTGGAGATCGTAGGGCAGGCCGATATGGGTCGCGCCGGGCCGCCCGGTGCTGGCGGCGCGAAAGGCGGTGCGGAAGGCGAGCGGGATGCCCGCGACCTCGTCGACCACCGTGTTCCACTTGGTCAAAGGCGCGAACAGGGCCTTCTGGTCCAGCGCGGTCAGCGGGTAGCGGCCGCGCGCCGTCACCGGCACGTCCGAGGTGATCGAGACCATAGCCACCGAACTCTCATTCGCCTCGATCACGCCCGGCAAGATATAGGTTGCGCCGCCGCCGCTCGGCCCTTCGCAAATGCCGACCCGGCCAGTGATGCGCGCATAGGCATCGGCCATGTAGCCGGCGCTGCGCTCGTCGCGGGTCAGGACATGCTCCATGCCGTGATCGAGACGGGCGAGCGCGTCGTAAAAGGGCAGGCTGGTGTCGCCGCACAGCCCGAAAATGTGGCGGACGCCGTGCGCCTGCAGCAGCCGTACGGCGGCTTCGGCGCCGGTGACGCTGGTCATTGCTGCGGCGCGGCCACCGGCTTGGCGCGCAGCGCGTCACGCGACGTGACGGTCAGCGCGAACAGGGCAAGACCTGCCGCGATCGCCACCGGCGCCATCACCAGCACCGCCTGGTCCACACTCGCGCCGCGCTGCAGGTAGCCGCCGATCAGGATGGGTCCGAAGATCGACCCCAGCCTGCCGATCGCCACCGCCGCGCCGACGCCGGCGCTGCGCCCTTCCATAGGATAGAGTCGCGGCGCCACGCCGTAGAGCGAGAATTGTGCGCCCAGCACCCCGAAGCCGACGACCCCGGCGAGGATCAGCAGCATCGTCGCCGATTCCGCATGGGCGAAGAAATAGAGGCCCACTGCGATGGTCGCGTAGAGGAACAGCAAAGGCCATCGCATGCCGACCCTGTCGATCGCCCGGCTGATGAAGAGCGAGCCGAGAATTCCGCCGACGTTGAGCGCGATCACCGAATTGAGCTGGACCGAGCGGTCGAGGCCCATTCCCTGGATCAGGGTCGGGGTCCAGCTCAGCAGGGTCGAAAGCAGGGCCAGAGTCAGGATGAAGATCGTCCACAACAGGATGCTGCTCGCCGCGCGGCCTTCGCCGAAGATCGCCTTGCCCGCCGGCATCGCCTTGCTGCCCGCGCCGTGCATCGGCCCTTTCGTTTCCGGCAGATATTTGATGATCATCGGGATCACCATCAAAGTCAGCACACCGCCGACAATGAACAGGCTCTGCCAGCCATAGGTTTCGGCGATGGTCTTGCCGACGAGGGCCGAGATGATGCCGCCGGCCGGGTGGCCGCAGATCATGGTGGTGACGGCGCTGGTCGTATTCTTGCCGCCGCTCACTTCCGCGATGATCGCGATCAGCGTCGGCATCGCCCCGCCGAGGCCGATACCGGCCAGAATGCGGGTGATCAGCAACCCCTCATAATTGTTCACCAGCGCCGAAGCGAAAGTGAACACGCCGAGGATCACGGTCGACCAGATCAGAGTCGGCTTGCGGCCGTAGCGGTCGCCGAGCCAGCCGCCGACCAGCGCGCCGATGGCCAGGCCGATCAGGGTTGCGCTGAAGAAGATGCCGGTCTGGCTTTCGGTCAGGCCCATCGTCTGCCGCAACTGCAGGCTGGCGGAGGAAATGACCTGAAGGTCATAGCCTTCGAGCGTGGTGACGAGAAAACCGGTGAAGATAGCGAGGCCGCGGCTCACCGCGGGCTTGTCGGCAGTGGTGGCCATGGCCGTCGAATTCCTCTCGCATGTCGCGGTCGCTTGCCGCCTCGATGGTGCACTATGCCGGTATCACGCGTGGCGACAATCGCGGTTCGCGCGCAACGATCACTTGCGGGCGGCAATTTATCGGGCGCGGGTGGATGCGATAGGGCAATCAGGGTCGAGACCGGGAGAATGGAATGCGCTGGCGATTGCTGACCGGAGGAGCTCTGGGAGGGGCCGCGTTGGCCGCCGCACTGGCGATGGTCCGCGCCCGCCGCCGCGGCGGCACGCTCGTTTACGTCGGCACGCAGGCGACCGGGCCAGGCGAGGGCGTGTTTGCCGCCTGGCTCGACGAGAAGACCGGCGCGCTCGAGGCGATCGGCTGGGTGGGGGAAGTGGAGCGCCCGACCTGGTTGCATGCCGACCGCGCCCGCAATCGGCTGTTCGCGGTCAGCGAGGTCGGCAATGACGGCAGCCGCGCCGGCGCGGTGCTGAGCTTCCAATACGAGCCGGACACCGGAGCGCTGATGTCTGTGATGCGCACCGCGTCCGGCGGCGGGGGCGCGACCCATCTCGATCTCGACCCCACTGGCCGGATCCTGTTCGTCGCCAATTTCGGTGGCGGCAATGTCGGGGCAATCCCGGTCGCGGCGGACGGCTCGCTCGGCTCGGTCCGGTCGCTGCAAGCGCAGGAAGGCTCCGGTCCGCACCGCCGCCAGCCCGGCCCGCGCCCACATGGTGTGACGCTTGATCCCAGCGGCCGCTATTTGCTCGCGCCGGACATGGGCGCCGACAGGCTCTACGTCTATCGCTTCGATGCCGACGCTGTGTCGCTCTCGCCCGCCGATCCGCCCTTTGCGTCGTTGCCGGCGGGCTCGGGGCCGCGCCTCATCCTGTTCGGACGGGATGGCCGCTTCGCCTACATGCTGAGCGAATTGTCGGCCGAATTGTACGTCTTCCGCTGGGATGACGGGGCTTTGACCCAGGTGCAGCAGCTCGCTCTGGGCGATCCCGGCGCGGAGACGCACAGCGCGGCGGCGCTGACCCTCTCCGCCGACGGCCGTTTCCTCTACGCTTCGAACCGCGTCGCCGACACGATCCAGGTCTATGCGATCGATCGGCGGTCGGGTCTGCTGAGCGAGGTGCAGCGCGTGCCCGCGGGCGGCTCCAAGCCGTGGGGGAGCGATCTTTCGCCGAGCGGCAAATGGCTGCTCGTCGCCAATCAGGCCTCGGACAATATCACTGCCTTTCGCGTCGATCGCGGCACGGGCAAGCTGGTGGGCGAAGGGGCGCTCGCCGTGCCCAGTGCGACCGGAATCGCCTTCGGCTGATCAGGCCGCGACCGTCTCGGCGGCCGCATTCTCGTCCTTCACCAGCCGTTCGATCATCTTCAGCGCGATGGTTGGCGCGCGGTCGATCTCGAGGCCGACCATTTGCCGAACGCCCAGCAGATTCTGCGATTCCTGCATCGCCATTTCGATGTCGCGATCCTCGTTGAACGTCTTTTCGAACACGCCGCGCATCCGCTCCGACCAGGCATCGTCGCCGACATTGTAGTTCCTGAGGTGCATCCAGAAGAAATGCGTGCTCGTCTCCGTCTCGGGGGTGAGGAATTTATAGCTGTTGTTGCGCAGCCCCTTGTTGAAATTCTCCTCGGTCCGCTCCAGCCCCGCCGGCATGGTGATGATGTCCACGCGCGACACGCACGGCACCTCGAAATAGAAGAATTGCCCCCGGTCCACCTTGCCGTCGCCGAAATCCTTGATCTGCATATCCATCGGCGAGGGCGGGGAGGAAGGCAGCCATTTGTAGGCGACGATATAATCGTCCGTCTTCTCCATCTGCACGCCGGCATTGGCGGCGGCCGGATTGCCGATCGTCTGCTTGTGGACGAAGGTCGTGTGCGACGGGTCCATCAGATTTTCGACGATGTTCAGATAGTTGGACGGGTGGTGTTGATAGCCGTCAGTGATCTTGCCCCAGTCAGGATCGTCGAAATGCGGGATTTCGGGCAGCAATTCCGGGTCGGCGCGCTCCGCCTCGCCCATCCAGATCCAGGCCATGCCGTAACGCTCGGCGATCGGATAATTGCGCACCACCGCGCGCGGCGGGATGCGCTCCTGACCTGGAATGCGCACGCATTGTCCGTCCGCACCGAAGGTCATGCCGTGATAGCCGCATTGCAGCGCGCCGTTGACCACCGTCCCCATCGACAGCGGCACCAGCCGGTGCGGACAGCGATCCTCCAGCGCCGCGACCTTGCCGTCGCCGCCGCGGAACAGCACGACCGGCTCGTCGAGAATGCGGCGCCCGACCGGCGCATCGCCGATCTCGCTGGCCCAGGCGGCGGCATACCAATGATTGCGGGGGAATTTGTTCACGAAACCTCTCCTGGCGCTGTCGCGCTTTTTACCAGAGGCTTAGCCGCACCGCAGCCAATGCCGGTGAACACTAATGTGCGAAATCCGCAACAATCGCGTGCGTCGCATTTGCCCACCGTCGGCGGCGATCCGTCAACCCGGTGCAACGCTCTGTTGCGTGTGCGCCGGTTTCCCGGCCGATCCGCTCGCTTTCTAGTCCCGTCTGGCCGGCCCCGCGAAGCGGCCGGCGGGAGGAAATATGGCGGCATTGGCAATGGCGAAGCAGGAGCAGACGGCGCGACGCCATCTGCTCGACGGCTATTCGTTCGAGATTTCGGCGCGGGACGCCGGCCGGCTCGACGCGGTGCGGGCGGCGATCCCCGACGGCACGATCGTCTCGATCACCAATCTGCCGAACGAGAGCGATGGGGCGCGGATCGAGGCGGCGGCGCGGGTGCGTGCGTTGGGGCTGGTGCCGATGCCGCACGTCGCCGCCCGCCGCATCGCCTCCGAAGCGGACCTTGCCCAGGCCCTCGACGGGTTCGCGGCGGCGGGCGTCGACAGGCTGTTCGTCATCGCCGGGGATGTGCCGGCCCCGGCAGGCCCGTTCGCCGATGCGCTGGCGATGATCGCGGCCACATCGTTCGCGCGGCACGGGATCGGGGTCGTCGGGATCTCCGGCTATCCGGACGGTCATCCCGGCATCGACCGGGAGGCGCTGGACCATGCACGCCGCGCCAAGATCGCCGCGCTGGCGGAGCAAGCCGTGACGGCCGAACTGGTCACGCAATTCGGGTTCGAGGCCGAGCCGGTCGTCGCCTGGCTGCGCCGCATCCGTGCCGGTGGCTTCGACGGCGTCGTCCGGATGGGCCTGCCGGGTCCCGCCAATGTCGGCACCCTGCTGCGCTATGCCGCGCGCTGCGGCGTCGGCGTCTCGGCGCGCGCCATGACCCGCTACGGCGCGTCGATCACACGCCTGCTGAGCAGCGCCGGACCCGATCTTCTCTATGCGGCGCTCGCGCGGGCGGTCGCCACTGAGCCGCTTGGCCCGGTCGCGATCCATCTCTTTCCGTTCGGCGGGCTGGGGAAGATGGCCGATTGGGCGGAGGCGCAGCGATGAGCGTCTATCGGATGACCGTCGCCTGCGCCGATCGGTCGGGTCTGGTCGCGACGGTCAGCGGCGCGTTGTTCGCCGCAGGGGGCAATATCCTCGAGGCGCAGCATTTCGCCGATCCGCTCAGCGCGCGCTTCTTCATGCGGATCGCATTCGCGCTCAAGGGTGCGCCGGACGCGCTTCTGGCGGTGGTGGAGCGCCTCCGCGGAGAAGGCATGACCGTGGATTTGCGCGCCCGGGAAAGGAGGCAGCGGCTGCTGATCCTGGTGTCGAAATTCGATCATTGCATGGTCGATCTGCTCTACCGCGACCGGATCGGGGAATTGGATGCGCAGGTTGTCGGCATCGTCTCCAACCATAGCCGCGCGGCGCTGAAGACGTGGATTCCGGTCCACATCCCGTTTCATCATCTGCCGGTCACGCCGGATACGAAGGAGGCGCAGGAAGCGGCGATCAAACGGGTCGTCGCCGAGACGGGTGCCGATCTGGTTGTGCTCGCCCGCTACATGCAGATCCTGTCGGACGATCTTGCCGGCTTCCTTGCCGGGCGTTGCATCAACATCCACCACAGCTTCCTGCCCGGCTTCAAGGGCGCGAAACCCTATCATCAGGCCCATACGCGCGGTGTGAAGATGATCGGCGCGACGGCGCATTATGTAACCAGCGACCTCGATGAAGGCCCGATCATCCGGCAGGAGGTCGAGCCGGTCAGCCATGCGGATTCGC
This sequence comes from Sphingomonadales bacterium UBA2369, assembly GCA_002344055.1. Classification (GTDB taxonomy): domain Bacteria; phylum Pseudomonadota; class Alphaproteobacteria; order Sphingomonadales; family Sphingomonadaceae; genus Allosphingosinicella. The sequence goes on along the minus strand of DDTH01000006.1, from coordinate 319,450 downwards.
CGGAAGACATGATCCGCAAGGGCCGCGACGTGGAGCGTCGCGTGCTGGCGCGAGCGGTGCGCGATCATCTGGAGCAGCGCGTGCTGATCGACGGGCACCGGACGATCGTGTTCGGGGACTGAGTCCCCGTCATTTTCCTACCCGGCCATGATTCACTATGTGCGGCACGGCGATTCGCCGTTCTTTCTCATCGCCGGGAAAACGACCCCTCAGCGCAAAATCGCTCTACTGAAAACATTGGGTTTTCTCGCGCGACCATGGGCACTTTTGGTTAGTTTGAACCTTTCAGGCCCGGTAGCTCGACCGCGCCACCTGGTTGTAGGGCGATGGCTGCACGATCGCCCGGATGCGCGGGAAATCGCGATGCGCGTCGGCGGGGGCATCGGCGCCCGGATGCTCGCCCCAGGCAATCTCCACCTCGGTGCCGGGCGCGGCGTGCGCGCGGTCGATCAGGCCCAGCGAGAGCAAGGTGCCGTGTCGCGGAAAATTGGCGGTGTACATGGCGAGTCCGACCAGTTCGCCATTCACCTCGACCCGATCGCGCGGATAGCGGAGCAGATAGCCGGGATCGCCCAGCCCCGCGCGCACATCGTCGGGATTAAGCACGAAGGTGACGCGCTCGCGGCGGTGATTGTCCTTGGCTACGGCCAGCGCCTCGCGCCCGATGAAATCGTGGTTGAAGCTGATCGAGCGGCCATAGCCTAGCTCGTAGGGCGAGACGTAATAATCGGCGATGTCGCCGGAATAGAAGCTGCCGTGGATCGGTTTCTGCCCTTCATAAGAGAAGAGCGGGACGAAGCGGCGATAATCCTCGAGCGCTGGATCGCTGTAAATGCCGGGCGTCGGGGTCGGGATCCAGCCGCTCTCGATGCCGTTGGTGTAATAAGCCAGGCCGCCGACCTGGACCATGCCGGAGGGTTCCCCGGCGTCGAGCAAAGCCTGCTTCACCGCGTCATTATCCTCCCAGCGGCCGAGCAGTTCGAAGCCAGGCTGGCCGGCCATGCCGTGGCGGAAGGCGCGCAATGTCGCGCCGGCGATCGTCACCTCCTCGGAGTGGAAGAATTTTACTTTCGGCGGCGCGGCGCCGAGCGCGCGTTCGACCACTTCCATCGCTTTCGGCCCCTGCACCTGGTAGCGGAACAGAGCGGGCGGGCCGTCCTTGCGATTGTGGGAATCGGCATTGGCGACGAAGCGCACTTCGTGGCCGCCTTTCTCCCCGTGATAGCGCACCCAGTTCTGTGAAGCGGGGACACCGGAGAGCAGGAAGCTGTCCTCGCCCATGCGCATCAATATGCCGTCCGTGACGATGTCGCCGTTCTCTGTGACGGGCACGAACTGCTTGGCCTGACCGATCGCAAACTTCGAATAATCGTTGGCGCTGACCGACTGGAGCAGGCGCAGCGCGTCCGGCCCGTCGATGAAAAGGTCGTTCATATGGTGGCACAGGTCATAGAGGATGACGCCATCCTCATAGGCCGATTGCTCTTTCGCCCAGCCGCTGAATTCCGGCTGCACCACCGGCACGGTCTGCAGCGGCGGATCGGGCTTCCACAGCAGCTTCATCGGCGAACCCGCCTTGTCGATGCCGTCCTGCAAACTGGGTGCGCCCATCATCCTCATCCCTTTGTGATTCGGGATCACAGTGGCGGACGACGGCGCTGAAACAATCGGGCGAGGCGCAACTCAGTGTTGCGCCCCGCTGACCAATGATCTGCTATTGGCGACGAAAATGGAGCAAGTGCGGCGATGGACCGGTTGGTGACGATGACGACCTTCATGAAGGTCGTGGATCATTCGAGCTTCACGGCGGCGGCCGAAGAACTGGGCATCTCGCGCGCGCTCGTGTCGCGGCACATCAGCGATCTCGAGGAGCATTTCGGCGTTCGCCTGCTCAATCGCACCACCCGCTCGGTGACGCCCTCGGAAGCGGGGCTGCGCTATTACGCCGTCTGCAAGCGCGTGCTTGCGGAACTGCGCGAGGGCGAGAATGAGATCATCGCGATCAAGGACAAGGTCGAGGGCAACATCTCGATCGTCTGCCCGAAATGGGTGGGCAATTTCGACATGTCTGACGCGGCGGTCGATTTCTGCCGGGAGTATCCGGACATCACCATCCAACTCCATATCGGGGAGATTTCGCTGAACCCGAACGAGTTTCTCAATCGTGGCTTCGACGTCTGCATCCAGCCAAGGCGGGTGCGCGATAGCGACGTGATCGTGAAGAAGATCGGCGGCATCGACTATGTGCTGGTCACCTCGCCAGACTATCTGGAGGCGCGGGGCGAGCCTGTCGACGCGGCCGCCCTTGCCGGGCACGATTGCCTGACCAAGCTGGGCGAGACGCACTGGACGTTCGACGATGGCAGCCGCGTCCCGCTGAAATTGCCCTCGCGATTCTCCTCGAACAGCTATTTCACCCTTTGCACCGGCGCGACCCGCGGCCTCGGCATCGCCATGCTTCCTCGCCGGGTGGCGGAGCATGACCTGCGCCAAGGGTCGTTGCGGCAGATCCTGCCGTCGATCGCGATCGAGGAGGCGCCGCTCTACGCCGCTTACGCGCCTGGCGGGAACGTGCCGAAGAAGGTGCGCACACTGATCGCCTTCCTCGGCACCTGGTTCCGCAACCGCGCCAACGCGGTCGAGCGCAGCGGCGGGACGATCCAGATCTATCATGATGCAAGAAAAATGGCCGCCGAATGATGTGCCCGGCGGCCAGTAGGTCGTGATCGAAAGGCGGATGGTCTCCTAGAAGCGGAAGCCCACCTGTACGCCATAGGTCAGCGGCAGGCCGGCATAGGCGTTGTCGCCGCTGTTCGAGGCGCTGATCTGGGAGAAATAGACCGAGTCGGTCAGATTCTTCCCCCAGAGACGGACGTGGAATTTGTCTCCGGGTATGGCCCAGGTCAGCGACGCGTCGAGCAGGCTGTAAGCCTCCTGCTGCACCCGCTCGTCTGGCGAGCCGACGAAGCCGCCATTGTGGTAGAAATGGCCGGCCAGCGTGAACTTGCCGATGGAAGTCGGGATGTCGAGCGATGCGCCGACGCTGAAGGTGATGTCCGGCGTGTTCTGCAGCCGGTTGCCGGACGCATCGCCACGGACGAGGCAATTGCCGCCCAGCCGACCGCGATAGAAAGCGTCGCGCTGCGCCTGGGTCGTGAGGTTCGGCGGTACGAACGTGCCGAGGCAGGTCGTGTTCGCGACCGTCTGACCGGTGGCGCTGTCGACATAGGTGAATTGCGTCGTGCTGAAGGTCGGACCCACCGGGAAGGGTACCGTAATCACCGCGTCGGTGAATTCCTTGTAGCGTGCATGATTGTAGTTGAAGCCGCCGAAGATGCGGAAATTGCGGCTGACGTTGAAGGTGATGTCGCCATCGACGCCGTAAATTTCGGCACCTTGCGCATTATAGACATTTTGCACGCCGGCGATGATCTGGAAGACCTGCACCGACGACTGATCGAAATAATAGCCGGCGACGTTCACGCGGACCCGGCGGTCGAACAGGTCGGATTTGAAGCCGACCTCGAACGCATCGACCTCTTCCGGCTGCAGGATGGTGAAGGGCGTCACCTGCGGCACGAATGTGCCGGCACGGAAGCCGCGATTGTAGCTCGCGTAGACGAGCAGTTCGGGCGAGAAGCGGTGGTCGACCGACAGGCGCCAGCTGGGGCTCTCGAAGGTCACCTCGTCTTCCGTGGTCGGCGACGTGACGGTGGCGTTGGTCGCCCCGTTGAAGGTCTGGGTGAAGCCCGAGAAGCGGCGATTGTCGATCGTGTAGCGGATGCCGGCGGTGACGTTGGTGTTCTCGCCGATCGAGTAGGTGCCCTCGGCGAAGGCAGAATAGGAATCGAGTGTCACGTCGGCGAACACGTCGGAGCGGCCATTGTTGCCAAAGATGGCGATGCCGGTGGTCCGGTTGGGATCGAGCCCGGCCAGATTGTGCAGGTAATAGAGACCCAGCACGTAACGGAACGCGCCGCTGTTGGGCGAGATCAGGCTGAGTTCCTGGCTGAACTGCTTGTCATACTGATTGTTGTTGATGACCAGGGTCTGCACGGTCGTGCCGTCCGGATCGAAGAAGTTGCTGATCCGCGATTCGCGATAGGCGGTGATGCTGGTCAGCGTATGTTCGCCAATGCCCTGCTCGACCGACATGCTCGCGCCCCATTGCTCGGTGCTGACGGTGGGAGCGCGATCGGCGAGGATATCGTAATCGGGATTGCCGCCCAGGGCCGCGACCTGCGCCCTTGTATTCTGCCCGTTTGTGTTCAGCCCGAAGGTGACGAAGGCCGGGTCCGAATAATTGCGGCCATTGGCGTCGATCGAGAAGATGACTTCCGTCTGGGGTCCGGGTTCGATGAGCAATTTGGCGCGCGCGGCATAGGTGTCGCCCGCCTGCACATCCTGGTTCAGGAACAGGTTCCGGCCGATGCCGTCGGCGCGATCCTCATATTGCGCGGAGATGCTGAACGCCGCGTTCCGGGCGATCGGGGCGGAGGCGAAGATGGCGGCCGAGGCCGTATTGTAATTGCCGTAGCCGATCTGGCCGTTGGCCTGCACTTCGGTAAGGCTGGGGTTGCGGGTCTGAATCTGGATCAGGCCGCCGGTCGCGTTGCGGCCGAACAGGGTGCCCTGCGGGCCTTTCAGGACGGTCAGCTGGTCCACGTCGTAGAGCGACTGGAGGATACCGAACGAAGCGCCATAATAAACGCCATCGACATAGATCGCGACCGGGTTTTCGATGCCCGGCCCCTGGCCGGTCGCGCCGACGCCGCGGATGCGGGGGAGGCCAAAGCCGCCGACGGCGGTGGTGACGTTCAAGGACGGTACGGCGACGCGCAATGTCTCGGTATCGGCCACGCCTGACGTGGTGAGCTGATCCGAGTTCAAAGTGGTAATGGCGATCGGGACGTCCTGCAGCCGCTCCTCGCGGCGCTGGGCGCGGACGACGATTTCGCCTTCATTGGCCGCTTCATCTTGCGCGACTTCATCGGCTGGCGCTTCCGGCGGCGGCGTCTGGCCGTCCTGCGCGTGGGCGGCGTTGGCGCCGAATGTCAGCATCGCGACGCCGCAGAACAGCGAGCTGCGGATAAACCGGTTGCGCAAGACCATATAAATTCCTCCCCTCGGCGCTCGCTTCGGCCGTCCGGGCAACGCGCCCTTTCGTGCCGCCGGCCCGAGTCCGCCGTGCACCATTCGCGCGGGGTTTGAAGCGGACTCGCGTCCGCGCCCCGTCTGTTCCTGGCAGTCGAACGTTAGGGCGGGTCCGGCGCCAGCAGTGATCGACATGCGTGGCCGGTCGATAATTTCTGTGCCGGGCGGCCTGCGAACGCTGTGGCACCTGCCGTAGGAGTGCAGGTGCCGCGCTGCCAGCCGCTTGACAACGGACAGCATAAGAAACATGTTCAAGACATATCTTGAAATGAACAGGACGATCATGCGACCTTTTGGCGGGCGAGGCGGGCGGCCTCATGACGGGCGGTCCGGCCGCTATGGCGGCGGCTATCGCGACGGCAGCGCCGGCGTGCGGGCCGGGGGCATCTTGTCGCGGGCGGAGCTGCAATTGCTCCTGCTCGCGCTGATCGGCGGCGAGCGGCGGCACGGCTATGACCTGATCCGCGCGATCAAGCATTTGTCGCGCGGCGCCTATGCCCCAAGTTCGGGCGTCGTCTACCCGGCCCTGGCCGCGCTCGAGGAACTGGGCGAAGTCACGGCGCAGGCGGAGGAAGGCGGCCGCCGTTCCTATGCGATAACGCCGGCCGGGACAGAGCAGCTTGCCGGCAAGGACGAAGCGATCGCCGCGCTCAGGCAGAGGCTTGCCGACCTTTCCGAAGGCGATCCCGAGCGGCAGGCGCCGATCCGCCGGGCGATGGACAATCTGAAGGCCGTACTCGGCGACATCGGGCCGGAGCGGCAGCGCGACCTCGCCCACGAGATCGCGGCCGAGATCGACGAAGCGGCGCGCAAGATCGAGCGGCTCGGCTGAGCCACAAAAATCATTCGAACGAGGAGTAAGCGGACATGGCGAGTGTGGCGGGACCGGCGGCGGCCGGAAAGAAGGGCGTGATGCTGATGAACCGCATCGGCCCGAGCAATTCGACGCTCTATATCGCCAATGCCGACGGCAGCGACGAGCGGCCTCTGCTGGCGGAAAGCGCCTTCGATTATCATGCCAGCTTCTCGCCGGACGGGCAGTGGATCAGCTTCACGTCGGAGCGCAATGGCGACGGGCAATCGGACGTCTATCGTTGCCGCGCCGATGGCAGCGACGTTAAGCCGGTGGTGGCAACACCGCATGTCGAGGACGTGCTGGTGCTCTCGCCCGACGGCTCAAAGGGCGCCTATGTCTCCACCGCGGATGGCTATGTCGCCAACATATGGGTGGTCGATCTGGCGAGCGGCGCGCGGACCAAGCTGACCCACGGCCAGCCCAAGGCGCGGGAGGGCAAGGAGGATTCGCCGGACAGTTCGATGCGCCCGGCCTGGTCGCCGGACGGCGAGTGGCTCGCTTTCTCGTCCGATCGCGACACCGGCTGGACCGGCCATAGTGACGGCCATGGCTGGGAGCATACGCAGGAGCTTTCAATCTATGTGATGCGTGCCGATGGCAGCGATGTGCGCAAGGTTGCGACGCGGGCGGGCTATTGTCTGGGTTCGCCGAAATGGTCGCCGGATGGTGCGCGCATCGTGTTCTACGAGATGGAGCGCGAGCATACCTGGGGCGCGCGGCGGCCGGAATGGATCGGCAAGGTGAAGTCGCAGATCGTCTCGGTCGACGCGGCGACCGGGCAGGACCGCGTGGAGCATACGGACGGCCCGGACCTGAAGCTTGCGCCGCAATTCCTGCCCGACGGATCGGTGGCCTATTACATCAAGGCAGGCGGCGGCGGCCCCGGCATGCGTGCGACCGACGCGGCCTGGGTGCAGGAGAATGTGCCGCAGACCGGGCTGCATTATACCAACGGCGCGGACTCGGTGCTTCGTCAGTTGCGCTCGCCCTGCTGGTCGCCGGACGGATCGAAGGTAATCTACGAGAAGGTCGACTTCGCCTTCCGCGCGCAGAACAAGCCGCTCTACAGTTGGGACTCGGAGTGGGAGTATCGCTCCACCGACGTCTATCCGGTGCTGTCGCGTCAGGGGCGGCTGTGCCTCACCCAGAAGCAACTCGGCAACAGTTCGATCGTCCATATGAAGCCGGACGGCACCGATCAGGTGGTCGCGTTCGACGCGGCCAAGGCCGGGCTTGATCCGCTGCTCAACAAGAAGGGCATTGCCGGGGCGTTCCAGCCGGGCTGGTCGCCGGACGGGGAGTGGATCACCTTCGGCTGCGGCAACTGGTTCCAGTATCGCGCCGCAGAGGGGAACAAGGCGGTGCTGATGCGCTGCAAGGCGGACGGATCGTTCCACGAGGCGCTCACCGACGGGACGCTTCATTCCGGCTTTCCGAGCTATTCGGCGTGCGGGCGCTACATTGTTTTCCGGGTGTGGAGCACCGACGTGGTCGGCCTGCGCATCTACGATCTGGAGGAGCGCAGCATGCGCGTGCTGACGACGGAGAATGACAATCAGCCCGCCTGGTCGCCCGACGGAGAGCTGATCACCTTCAGCCGGAAATATGGCATTTCCAATTTCCACGTGTGCACGATCCGGCCCGACGGCAGCGACTTCAAGGTGCTGACCGAGACAGGTGCCAACGATGCCCACTCGGTCTGGACCTATGACGGGCGAATTGCCTACTCGACCGGCATGTACGGCTTTCGCGACGAATGCGCGATCTACGACTTCACCTTCCAGCCCTACGGCCAGATCATGGTGATGGACGCGGACGGGGCCAACAAGCGCCTGGTGACGGACAGTTTGTGGGAGGATTCGATGCCGCTCTACATTCCGAACGAATATCTATGATCGCGGACTGAAGGCGGGATTACTGGGCTCCGCGCAGCGGAGTCCAATCCCAATCGTCTCCTATCGCCGGGCCGTCTACGCGCCTGCATTCGGGCCGACTGCAGGTTCAAGAATCGCACGCGTGAGATCGCGACACCGAGCGCGCAAGGGGCGTTGATCCATCGACGAAAGCTGTCTAGTTCCAGGTGACCCGAAGACAGGACAAGACAATGAATGAATGGGTCGAAAGCCTGTTGAAGACTTCTCCGGATCGCCGTGAAAATGGCAACCTCATATTCCGGGGGGGGGGTCGGAAGCATGGAAAAAGCTGCAGGATGGGGCAGAAAACCGCTATCAGGCGCATGATTACAATGTAGCTGAACTACCGATACTTCGGCTGTTCGGCGGTTTTATTGCAGTTGGACTTGACCCGGATGCTGTCGTTCTCGACATCGGCTGCGGCTTGACGCCAAATCCGCCCGCCTATGTCGATGAACTTGGTCTGCAGCATTATATCGGCCTCGAGCCGCTGCCCATGACCCCGTATCGCACCTATCCATGCCTTGTCGGCGCGCTGGCCGAAGATATCCCGCTGAAGGATGGCAGCGTCGATATCGTGCTGTTCGCCACGTCGCTCGACCATATCGAGGATGAGGATGCAGCGATCGACGAATGCCGCCGTGTGCTGAAGCCCGGCGGCCGCATCATTTTCTGGCAAGGCCTCTACGATCCGCGCGTAATGGCTTCCGCCAAGACGTTCGAGCCGATCTTCTTCGGCCGCTGGTGGCGGCCCTGGGCGGCCGTTGCGGAGTATGTCTATTTCGCGCACCGCCTGCGCAAGCTTCGGCGGAAGCTCGAAAAGAACATCCCCCTCGATGACGTGCACGCCCGCTATTATACGCGCGAGCGTTTTGACGAATCGCTCGCGCGCTGGAAGCTCAGGAAAACGCGCGAAATTGCCGTGCCCAACAGCACTGGCCTCTTTGCCGAGGCGGTGCCGCGATAAGCTACCCGCGCTCCGTTGATGTGCGCCCGGCCATTTCCGCGCCGGCATTCCGGTCGAACTGGAGGTTGAAGAAGATCGCGGTCAGCGAGATCGCGACGACCGACCAGATGGCGATGGAGAAATCCGCGAATTGCGGCTCGGCATGGCCGTTGATCGACATGCCGAGGCCGAGGAACCCGGCCGCCGCGCAGACGCCGAGCGACAGCGCCAGCTGCTGGAAGGTGGAATAGAAGCTCGTCGCCGAGCTCATCCTTTCCTGCTCGATCTCATCATAGGCGAGCGTGTTCAGCGCCGAGAATTGCAGCGAGGTCAGAAAGCCGTAGACGAACAGGACGGCCAGCATCGCCGGCCAGGGCCATTCCGGCCGGAACAGGCCGATCAGGGCGAAGGTCGACGGCGCCAGCAGGCCGATCGCGATCAGGCTGGTGCGGAAGCCGAAGCGGCGCAGCACCGGCCGCACCACGCTCTTCATCGCGAAGGCGCCGATCGCGGTCATGACGGTGATCGCGCCGCTCATCGCCGCGCTGAGGCCGAAGCTCAGCTGCATCATCATCGGCAGCAGAAAGGGCAGGGCGCCCTGCGAAATACGCATCAATGTGCCGACGATCACGGTCAGGCGGAAGGTCTTCACCCTGAGCAAGGCGAGATCGAGGATCGGCCGGTCCCTGCGGCGGGCGTGCAGATAATAGGCGATTCCCCCGGTGAAGCCGATCGCGAGCAGCGGCCAGCCGATCGCCGCTTCCCCGGGGCGGGTGACGATCTCCAGCCCGAACAAAGTCGCGCCGAGCGCGAGTCCGGACAGGATGAAACCCAGCCGGTCGAAGCGCGGCGGCGCGGGCGACTGGATGTCCGGAATCAGCCGCCCGACCAGGAAGATGCCGAGCGCGCCCATCGGCACGTTGATCCAGAAGATCCACCGCCAGTCGAGGAAGGTGACGAAGAAGCCGCCCAGCGGCGGCCCCAGGATCGGCCCGATCATCGCCGGCATGGCGAGCCAGGCCACGGCCGCGACCAGATCGCGCTTCTCCACCGTGCGCAGCAATACGAGGCGGCCGACCGGGACCATCATCGCGCCGCCAATCCCCTGCACGAAGCGGGCGACGACCAGGCTGGTCAGGTCGGTGGAGAAACCGCAGGCGATCGAGCCGGCCACGAACAGGCCGATCGCGAACTGGAAGATGCGGCGCGGGCCGAAGCGGTCGGCGATCGTGCCAGAGGCCGGGATGAAGATAGCGAGCGCGAGCAGATAGGAGGTCAGCGCCAGGCTGATGCTGGTCGGCGAGACCATGAATTCCCGGGACAGGGTCGGCAGCGCGGTGGCGAGCACCGTCGCGTCCAGATTCTGCATGAACAGGCCGGTCGCGATGACCAGAGCCGTGGTGCGGTAAGTGCGCCCGGCCGGCGCCGCAGGGGGAGCGGCGTCCGCGCTGCCGGCGATCAGTTCTGCTACCTGTTGTTCGGGCCTGGTCTCTTGTTCTGGCCGCTTCGTTTCCGCCACTCAGCCAACCTGCCGGAGCGGGGCGGCGGGCTTGGCGACATGGTCGCGCAGCAGGCCGATAAAGTCGGCATGCAGCTTCGTCGGGAGCCAGTCGGCGCGCATGGTGATGCCGATCGACGGTGTGGGCATGATCGGGCCGTAGGGAAGGGCGCGCAAACTGCCTTCCGCATATTGCAGTTCGAAAGTGGTCATCAACGTCACCCGGTCGCTGCGTTCCAGCAGGAGGCGGATGACCGGCGTGGCGCAGGTCGCGATCTGTGCCTGCGGACCTTCGCGGCCGGCAAACAGGCCTTCGTAGCAGCGGCGCCGGCTGGAGCCGGTTTCGCCGACGATCCAGTCGCAGGCGACGAGATCGTCGATGCTCACCCGGCCCTTCTGGATCAGCGGATGGCCGCGCCGGACGACGACGGAATAGGGCGTCTGCGCCAGCGCCTCGCTCTGCAGATCCTCCATGCCGGTTTCCGGCAGCAGGCCGATCATGAAATCGACGTCGCCGGCCCGCAGGCTCTTGGTCAGCTCCGCGGCGCTGTCGCTCATGATCCGCACGTCGGCCTGCGGGTGCAGACGCAGGAAATCGTCCAGCACCGAGGCGAGCAGCACGGAGCCGCCGAACGGCATTGCGCCGATCACGATCTGACGGCTGGCGCCGCCGCGCGCTTCGTCAATCTCCTCGAGGCCCCAGACGATCTCCTGCAGCGCCAGCTTGGCGCGCCGGCCGAACTCCGCCCCTTGCGGCGTCACCAGTATGCCGGCGGCGGTGCGGTAGAAAAGCGGTACGCGCAGATTGCCCTCGAGATCGCGCGCGGCGCGCTGCAGCGAAGCGGCGGAGATGCCAAGCGCCGCCGCCGCATCCTCGAACGAACCCTGCTCGATCGTGCTGGTCAGCGTGCGGACCTGCGAGCGCGTGAGCCGGTTGACGATCGCGCGGGCGGCGGCGGGGGCGGCGGTCGCGCCGCTGCAGATCACGGCTTCCTCGGTTTGATCGAAGAAGCGCTTCACCCGAGCATGGAAGATTTCGCCAAACTCGTTCAGGAAGCTGCCGCTGGCGCAGCGATCGACCAGCATGCAGCCGATCTGATCCTCCAGCTTCGCCAGCGCCTGCGTGACCGCGGGCTGGGACAGGCTGCATTCCTCGGACGCGCGCCTGACGCTCTTCAAATCCCCGATCGCTTCGAACAGGCGAAGCTGGCGCAAACTGATCGCGCCCGCCCGGGCGGCGGTGTCGCTGGATGTCATTTTTATATCCTCTCCAGCACTTGGCTAGCGCGAAACTTATCGCTTCTCAATCGCTGGGCTGATCGAATGCCGGGGCGGATCGGGCATTTTGAGGGGTCAGGAGAACGCAGAGAGTCAGGAAGAATGCGAACAAATAATCATTTGAAATGAACAGACTGATGGACTGATGATCGGGCATCAGGCGTCACTCGCCATCCGAATTCTACTACATCGTTCTTATTACCCTCGGCTCGAAACTAATATAGTCTGCGAGACCGGATGTGATCGCCTGAACAGGCAGCGATATGTCGCGCATCTATCGCCGCGCATTGCGTCCAGGGCCGCCTATAAATTCTGCGCCCCGCGCTGTTCGATCCGGCTGCGGTCGCGTTGACAGCAGGGCCGCCGGGTCGCTTCCCTTTGCCCGACAAACCGCATGTGCGGGCCGGATCAGGGGAGCGGGCGTGGGCGACAAGGTGAAGCTGACATTGGCGGTGGCGGAACATCCGCACACCTCCCGCATCCGCGACGGATCGATCCCGATCGAAGGCGTCGATGCCGAATTCATCACCGTGAAGCCGCAGATCGGCGCCTTCCGCCGCATGGTCCGCGATGTCGAATTCGACGTCTGCGAGCTGGCGCCAACCACCTACATCATCGCCCGGGCCTATGGCGCGCCATTCGTCGGCCTGCCGATCTTCGTGGTCCGCCGTTTCCACCATGCCGGGATGCTGGTGCACGAAGGATCGGACATCAAAACGCCCAAGGATCTGGAGGGCAAGCGCGTTGGCGTGCGCGCCTATTCGGTGACGACCGGGGTATGGATCCGCCAGGCCTTCATCGACGATTACGGACTCGATCCGTCCAAGGTCACCTGGGTCGTGGATGATGAGGAGCATGTGCAGCAGCTACAATTGCCGCCCAACGTCATCCGCGCGCCGGAGGGCCGCAGCCTCGCCGAGATGATGGCGGCGGGTGATCTCGACGCGGGTGTCGAAGCCGCAGCGGGGATCGGCCGCACCGGTGCGCCGACCGGCGGCTGGCAGGAGGTCGAGGCCAATTATCCAGACCTCATCCCGAACGCGGTCGAGGTCGAGGCGGACTATTACCGCCGGACCGGCGTCTATCCGATGCACGGTACGATCGTTGTGAAGGACAGTGTGCTGGCCGAGCATCCCTGGGTCGCGCGCTCGCTCTACGATGCGTTCGCGCAGGCCAAGGCGGAGTGGCTGGAGAAGCTGAATTCCGGCGAGGCGACCGGCAGCCACGCCGACAAATATCGCAAGTTGCAGCAGGTCGTCGGCCCCGATCCGTTGCCTTATGGCATCGAGCCGAACCGCGCGACGATCGAGGCGCTGGAAGCGACCGCCTTCAGACAGGGCCTGACCCCGCGCCGCATGTCGATCGACGAATTGTTCGTCGATGCTGATCGCGTCCCGGCACGGGCGGGGTAGACCGATGGAAATCCGCCCCTTCAGTCACCGCATCGGGCTGCTCTCCGTGCGGCATCGCTGCTTGCAAGGCGGTCCCGAAAGAGGAGCGTTGGCCCGGATCTGATCCGGGCCCACTTTGCAGTGTGAAGCGCTTCAATTTTCAGGAATCCAATTGCCATGATCATCGATTGCCACGGCCATTTCACCACCGTCCCGAAAAGCTTCCGCGACTGGCGCGCGCGTCAGGTCGCTGCCGCCGACGATCCGGCCAATGCGCCGAAGCCGGAGGATGGCGCGATCATCAGCGACGACGAGATTCGCGAAGGGATTGAAGGCGGGCAGCTGAAGCTCCAGCAGGAACGCGGCAGCGACCTCACGCTTTTCTCGCCAATCGCGGGCCTGATGAGCCACCACCTCGGCAATGAGCGCACGTCATTGGAGTGGGCGCGTGTCTCTAACGACAACGTCTACCGGGTGACCCAGCTCTATCCGGACAATTTCGCCCCGGTCTGCCAGTTGCCGCAATCGCCGGGCGCACCGCCAGCCAACTCGATCCCGGAACTCAAGCGCTGCATCGAGGAACTGGGCTTCGTCGGCTGCAACGTGAATCCGGATCCGACCGGCGGCTACTGGACCGGCAAGCCCTTCACGGACCGCGAATGGTATCCCCTGTTCGAGGCGATGTGCGAGCTGGACGTGCCCGGCATGGTCCACGTCGCGGCGTCGTGTAACCCGAATTTCCATGGCACCGGCGCGCATTACATCAATGCCGACACCAGCGTGTTCATGCAGATCCTGCAATCGGACCTGTTCAAGGACTTCCCGACGCTTCGGCTGGTAATCCCGCATGGCGGCGGTGCGGTGCCTTACCATTGGGGCCGCTATCGCGGCATGAGCCTGGAGATGATGGAGCGGCCCCTGGAAGGCCTGCTCGACAACATCTTCTTCGACACCTGCGTCTATCACCGGCCCGGCGTGGCTTTGCTGACCGAGGTGATCCCAGCGGACAATGTGCTGTTCGGATCGGAGATGATCGGCGCCGTGCGCGGGCGTGATCCGGACACCGGCGAATATTTCGACGACACCAAGAAATATGTCGACGCCTTGCCGCTGAGCGAAACGGACCGGCAGAAAATCTACGAAGGCAATGCCCGCCGTGTCTATCCGCGCCTCGACGCGCGGCTAAAGGCCAAGGGGCTGTAACAACCGTTCGTCATGCCGGACTTGATCCGGCATCTGCCTTCTTGCTCCAAAGGAAAGGCGGACCCCGGATCAAGTCAGGGGTGATATACATGACAAAGCTCGATGACAATGCTAAGGGGCTTGTCCGACAGGCCGGCGCTCTTTCTCAGATTGAGATCACACCCGCCGCCCTTTGGCGCGGGATTGATACTCTCTACGCTTGGCTTCCTGACGCTCCGCTCTCGGAGGCCGACGCCGGACGATTGGTTGAAGCAATTTGCCGTAGAGTCTTGGAGCCGACTTAAGAGCCTCGCACAATGCGCCGCAAAGCTCGCGGGCATGTTTGAAATCCGCTCGAATCTCGCGGAGATCGTCAGTTCCCATTGGCAGAATGCGTTGTTCGTGAAGCAAGCCTCTTGGCCAAGTTAGCATCGGCCATCCGCCCATGCGTCGAGGTCTTCCTTCCTCTTTGGGATAATGATGAGAAATTAGAGGCGCGTGAGCTATGAAGTTGCGGTCACCCGCCAGCTCTCTCAGATACTCGTTCAAGGAGTTCCAATAGACGTTTTGGTCTTTCTCCGTGCCGAGTCGATCCCTTACCATCGCGTCGATAATTTGAGCGCGCACTGAGAATGCCAAAACCGGGTCCAAGATCAGGCGCGAGGTGTGCCCATGCCCACCGACGACAAGGCCGAACAAGTGCTCCAAAACATACTCCACCTCAGCCCACTCGGTGATTGCTTCGCCGAGCGCCTGGTGAAACTCTGCCTTCAAGGCATTATATTCCGCTAGCGACCCCGGAGGCTCATTCATGGCTGAAGCTACGACCCCAAGCGAAGATGACGTGCTCCGCCGCATGCTGAACACGCCTCCAAAGCCGCACAAAACGGCCAAGGAGTCGAGTCCTAAGCAGAAGGGTCAGCGGAAGTAGCGTTTACGCTTCTCCGCGATCTGGGGCGGAGGTCCGACCTTTTCAGGCTGCGAGTTGGTCAGCCCGCCGATAGGTCAGGCGACGACCGGTAATGCCCTTAAGTGCCAGTTCGCAACGCTCGAAATCATTCGCCTTGCGAGTGTTGTAGCGGAAGTCGAACTCCGCACAGTAGCGATGCAGATGCGTCGGGCTCATATGGTAGTAGGTGCCGACAACGCCGCGCTTAAGGATGCTGAAAAAGCCTTCCACGGTGTTCGTGTGAGCGGTGCCACGGACGTATTCGCCGGACGAGTGATTGACGACCTCGTGCTTAAAGGCGCGGTGCATGTGGCGATATTGGCCCGCATCGTCGGTGCAAAGCAGCGTTGCCTTGTCCACTTGCGCGGTCAGGATCGGGCGGAGGTTCGCAGCCGTGACGCTGACAACGTGCGTCGAGCGAACGCTACCGTCACGCTCCACCAGGGAGAACACGGTTTCCTTGCCCCAGCTACCGCCAAGGCGTCGGGTGGCGCGCTTGCTCTTGTGGCGGTTCTTTTCCTTGCCGCCGATGAACGTCTCGTCGGCTTCAACGACCTTGCCCTCGCCGCCGAGCGGACCCTGATCGTCGCCGGGGCGCATGCTTTCGCGGATACGATGCGACATGAACCACGCAGTCTTTTGCGTGACGCCGAGCATGCGGGCCAACTGGTGACCGGACATGCCATGCTTGGACGAGCACAGCAGGAACGTCGCCAGCACCCATTTGTGAAGTGGGACCTTACTGCTCTCAAAGAGCGTCCCGACCGTCACGGAATACTGTTCGCGGCAATCGTTGCACTGGATCACGCCAGCGCGGATCGCGCCTTCCGGGTGCGCCTTCGTCGGGCGTCCACGCTGCGGAGGCAGGCGCTTAGCGGCGAACGAACCGCAGTGCGGACAATACGGCCCCTCCGGCCAACGCAGAGCCTCTAGGTGCTCGCGGGCGGCGGTTTCGTTGTTGAAGCGGGGCGCGGTGATGTCCATACGCCCTCTCTATGGGAAGGCGCTTGCTTTGTCAAGTATATCATTCCCGATCAAGTCCGGGGTGACGACTAGAGCGATAGCGTCGCCTTCAGCGCATCCCGGAGCGCGTCCGCCGCATCCTCCGGCAGCCGCTCCTGCCGCCACGCGACGAACTGGTCCGGCCGCACCAGCACGCAGCCGGTCTCGCCGACGCCCGACGTTTCGCCCCACTCGCCATAAGTGTCGTGGACATCGCCGCCCAGGCCGATGCGATAGGCCTTGAGCGGCACGCCCAGTTCCTCGGCAACCTGCGCCGCCGCCTCGATCCAGGCATCGCCGCGGCGGCGGACCAGCAATGTGAATTGCTCCGGCTTGCACAGATCGAGCGTGGAGATCGTGCGGCCATGTTGCTCCAGCCAGCAGTGCAGCACCCGCGCCCCGGCGCGGCTGACGGGCTGATAATAGAGCTCCGGATCGCGGGCGAACTCCACCGGCGCCTCGGCCGCGTCCAGCACCGCCGACGAGGCGTAGATCTGGTTCATCTCGGTGCCGTGGGCGTGATAGGACCATATCTTGGACCGCTTGGCGGCCTCGAACGCGGCGCGGCGCTGCTCGCCTTCGTCGCTATCCTCAAACAGTCTCTCGAACTGTGCCTGCCGGTCGGCCGGAGCGGCATTCGGGTCGATCCCCAGCGAGCGCACCACGTCGGGATTCTGGTGCCAGCCGGCCATCGCGCGGGCGACGATATGCTTGCCGACCGGAAGCCGTTCGGCCTCGTAACTGTCGAGCAGGCCCGCGCCGGCACCCCAGCGCAGCACGGCCGCGAGCTTCCAGGCAAGGTTGAAGGCGTCCTGGATGCAGGTATTGCCGCCGAGGCCATTCATTGGCGGGTGGCGGTGCACGGCGTCCCCCGCACACAGCACGCGGCCTTCGGAATAGCGGTCGGCGGTGACGTTGTTGATGCGCCAGGGATAGGTGCCGATCACCTCGATCTCGACCTCGTCATCCTGCAGGATCTGGCGGACCTCTGCGATCACTTCCTCAGGCGAGAGTTCCAGTACCGCCTCGCCGAGATGGACGAAGCCGATCACCCACTCATTCCACGGCCGCACCATGCGCAGCACCGCATTGCCGATCCGCCCTTCGCGGCCCGGCTGGAGGATCCAGAAGATCGAACCGGGCCGGTCCTCGAAATATTTGGTGAGGTCGGCCTTGAACCAGACGTTGAGTGCAGGGGCGAGACCCGGCTGGCCGACGAACGGCAGGTCGATCGCCTTGGCGACCGGACTCTGCCCGCCATCGGCGCCGATCAGATATTTGGACCGCACCTGATATTGGATGCCGGTGACCTGATCCTCCAGTGTCGTGGTGACGCCGTCCGCATCCTGCTCCAGCGCGATGAATTTGGTCTCGAACCGTGTCGAAACGCCGCGCGCGGCCGCTTCGTCGACCAGGATTGGCTCGAACCGGTCCTGCGGCAGGTCGCAGCCCTTGCCGGGGCTGAACGCATATTCCCCCGCGCGCGCCGGGTCCTGGCCCCAGGTCCACAGCCGCCCGAACTCGACGCCGTTCACTGCGGTCATCATCACATGATTGGCCATCGCCGTGCCGGGTGCGGCGGCGGCGGTGCATTTCTGTTCAAGCCCGACCGAGCGCATCACTTCCATCGTGCGCTGGTTGATGATGTGCGCGCGTGGGGAATCGGCGACCCAGCGGTTGCGGCTCACCATCATCGTCTCGATGCCGTGCCGGGCGAGCAGCAGGCTGGCCGTGGCGCCGGTCAGGCCCGCGCCGATGACGAGCACTTCGGTTTCGATCTTGTTCATGCGGCTCCCTCGTTGCCCGCGATCTATCACTTGGGCGGCTGTTGCCGAGATTGATAGTTTGACGTTCGTGAGAGGTTAGCTTCGGCCACGCCCTTGGCAGCAAACCAGGTTACTGGAGACCGGTTCGCGCGGGTCCGCGTCCACCGTCACACACCCGGCCAACTCTGCTCCGCCTGTCGCCGGGGACACCGGAGCCGTCATTCATTCAGCTGCGGAAAGAAGCGAACAGAAAGGCGGCGCGGCGAGCAGCCAGGCCCCTCGGGTATCAAAGATCTGCCGCCCCGATAAGAATGCCCTCACTGTCCTTCGCGCCGCGCCCAGCCTTAGAGAGGGGCGATAGCGCCAAGCTCCTTTCAGTCGCCGGCCCAGGGGCGAGAAGCATCGTTGCTTTTGCGAATGATTCGCGATAGCGGGTCCGCCGAAAGTGAATCGGCTCTGGGGCACACGCTAAGATGAACAGGTTGGGTTGGAAGATTGCAGGACTGATCGCGTCGGCGATCGCACCGGGCGCGGCGTTCGCGCAGGACACGCAAGAGCCGGCTCAGGCGCAGGAGGCGCCGGCTGAAGAAGGTGTGATCGTCGTCACCGCGACCGGGCTCAGCAATGCGGCGTCCAGCACGAAGATCGACACGCCGCTGATCGAGACACCGCAGACCATTTCGGTGATCACCCGCGCGGAGATGGACGTTCGCGCGGTCAGCAGCGTGTCCGATGCGCTTTCTTATGTCGCGGGCGTGCAGGCCCAGTCACAGGGGATCGACAATCGCGTCGACGAAGTGACGGTGCGCGGCTTCGGCGCGGGGGGCTTTACCTCCAACAACAATTTCGTCGATGGCCTCCGGCTGCCGACCGGCGGCCAGTGGACGCGGCCGGGCTTCGATCCGTTCGGCCTCCAGCAGGCCGAGGTGCTCAAAGGGCCGTCCAGCGTCCTCTACGGCCAGACCGCGCCTGGCGGCATCATCAATCTGGTCAGCAAGCTGCCGAGCTTCGAGTGGCGCGGCGAAGCCCTGCTGCAGCTCCAGGCCTTCACCGATCTGGGCAACATGCGCTGGCAGACGGGCATCGATCTCACCGGCCCACTGAGCGACACGGTCGCGGTGCGGATTGTCGGCCTCGTCTCCGACGGCGGCAACCAGCCGGACGGCGTCGATACCGGCCGCTACTACATCTCCCCCAGCGTCAGGGTACGCATCACGCCCGACACCGACTGGACTGTTCTGGCGCAATATCAGCGCGACGAGGGCGGCGCGACGTTCCAGTTCCTGCCGGCGACGAATACGCTCCGTCAGGGGCCGACCGGCGAGCAGATCCCGCTCGAAGCCTATATTGGCGAGCCGGGCTGGAACCAGTTCGACCGCAATCAATATCTGATCGCCTCCTTCCTGGAGCATCGCTTTGGCGACACGGTCACACTGCGCAACAACACCCGCTTCACGCGGCTGGAGACGCTCTATCGCTCGGTCGTGACCGCCGCCGACGTGCTGGCGACCTGCCCGCCCACCCTTGCGGGCTGCATTCCCGGGCGGACGCTGAACCGCCGCGCCGTGCAGGGAGTCGGCGATTCGGACGGGCTCACCACCGACACGCAGCTGCAGGTCCGCTTCAACACCGGCGGCGCCACCCACACTTTGCTGGCCGGCGTCGATTATTTCCACACGGACTGGCAGCATTATCGCAGCGGCGTAGCGCAGAATCTCGTTCTGCCGATCCTCGACGTCTTGAACCCGGTGCCGCGCGGATCGGCGGGCTATGCGGGCGCGCTGACTCCTCAGTTGAACAACGAGGTGACGTCCGACCAGACCGGCGTCTATCTGCAGGACCAGATCGAGATCGGCAATCTGCGCCTCGCGCTCGGCGGCCGCTACGACTGGGCGAGCGACGACATTGCCACGCCGCTGAACGGGCGCACCTTCCTGGTGAAATCGGACGAATTCACCTGGCGGGCCGGCGCCGTCTATCTGTTCGACTTCGGCCTCGCGCCTTATGCCAGCTATTCGACCAGCTTCCTGCCGAGCCAGCAGGATCCATCGACCAACCCGACCGGCGAACCCTTCCAGCCGATCACCGGCGATCAATATGAGGCCGGCCTGCGCTTCCAGCCGCCGGGCCAGAATATCTATGTCACTCTGTCCGCCTATCAGATCACCCAGCAGAACCTGCTGACCCCCGATCCGCAAGGGCGGCTGTGCGGCACGATCGTCTGCTCGGTGCAGACCGGCGAAGGGCGGTTCCGGGGCCTCGAGCTTGAGGGCCGGGCGAGTCTTCGCGGCGGCCTGTCGGTGGTCGGCACCGTGACACACATGGATGCCGAGGTGACGCAGAGCAATGTCGCTGCGCAGCTCGGCAAGACGCTGCCGCAGGTTCCCGACTGGCAGGCGTCCCTGTTCGCCGATTATCGCGTACGCGAAGGCGCACTGCGCGGACTCGGGCTCGGCGGCGGCGTGCGCTATACGGGCGAAAGCTGGGGCGACACGAACAACACGCTGGCGATACCGGCCTACACCTTGATCGACCTGTTCCTGCGCTACGATTTCGGCGCGGCGACCGGCCTTGACGGTGTGTCGCTATCGCTCAACGCCCGCAATCTGTTCAACGAGCAGTTCGTCGCGACCTGCACCGCCGTCCAGGCCTGCTATTACGGCCAGGGGCGCTCGGTGACGGCGCGCCTGCAATACAGGTTCTGAAACCATGTCCCCGACATTCTCGCGCCGGGCCGCACTCGGCCTGCTCGCTGGGCTCCCCCTTGTGCTCGCCGGTTGCGGGCGGGGCGAGGACAAAGGTGCCGCCGGCGCCGGTCTCGCCGATCTGCGCGATCGCGCGCTGGCGGTGACGCCGCCTGTCTCGCGCCTTACCATCGACGATGGCCGCTATCTGATCGCGCTGGCGCTGATCCATCCCGATCCGGTCAGCCTGCTCACCGGCTGGTCGGGCGACGTGAACCGGATCAGCCCGGAAATGTTCGCCGCCTTTGTGGAGCGCTTCCCGCGCCTGCGCGAGCTGCCGACCACGCCGAGTTCGGCCGCCGAGTTCAGCGTCGAGGCGGTGCTCGCGGCGGCGCCGGAACTGGCTTTGGTTTCACTCGGCCAGGGGCCGACCGACGATCAGGTCCGGCAACTGGAAGGCGCGGGCGTGAAGGTCGCCTTTATCGACTTCTTCTCCCACCCGTTCGAGAATCAGGCGCGCAGCCTGACCCTGCTCGGCAAGCTGGTCGGGCGCGAGGACCGGGCCGAGGCCTATAACCGCTTCCGCGCCGACAAGCTGGCCGCGATCCGCTCCAAAGTGGAAAGCATCCCCGAGGATCGCCGCCCGACCGTCTTCCTCGAGCCGCATGCGGGACAAAGTCAGGATTGCTGCAATTCGCCCGGCCGCGGCAATGTCGGCGATTACATCGCCTTCGTCGGCGGCCGGAATATCGGCGCGGACGTGCTGACTGCGCCAATGGGCAAGCTGAACCTGGAATATGTCATCGACCGCAATCCGGACGTCTATATCGCCACGGGTGGCCCGCATCTGGAACGCGCCGGCGGCTTCGTCGTGGGCCCGCAATATGACGAGGCTCGCTCGCGGGAATCCCTCGCCAGGGTGACGCAGCGGCGCGGCATCGACAGTCTCGCCGCGGTGCGCAACCGCCGGGTCCACGGCCTCTCCCACCAATTGATCAACTCGCCGATCGACATCGTCGCGACCGAGGTGCTGGCGAAATGGATCCATCCGGAGCTGTTCGCCGATTTGAACCCGCGCGCGACGCTCGACGCGATCAACCGCGATTTCCTCGCCGTGCCCTATCGCGGCACATACTGGACGGACCTTGCTCCGGCCGCCCCCACCCAAGGAGCGTAACCATGACCCTGTTCAAATCCCTCAAGCTCGCCGTCGCCCTGGGCGCGATGGCTGCGGCATCGACCGCCGCCGCCCAGCCCGCGATCGAGCGGACGGTGAAGGTCGCGCCCGGCGGACTCTACGAGATCATCTTCAACCCGGCCGACAATGACGTCTATATCGCCGCGATCGGCCCGCGCGGCGCCCAGAACGCAGCGGTGATCGCACGTCATGACGGACGCACGCTGGCCGCCGAGACGCCGATCAGCGTCGCCGCCAACCCGCTTTTCGGCCTGGGCTTCAACAGCCGCACCCAGGTGCTTTATGGCACCGACACGCGCGGCGGCGTCGTTTCCGCAATCGATCTGCGCACCGGCAACATCGTCGGCACGATCCGCCACGGCGAAGGCGCGCCGCACCTGCGCGAAGTGGTGATCGACGAGGCCGCGAACCGCGCCTACGCATCCGTCGTCGGCATGGCCGCGCGCGGCGACAATCCGGCGAGTCCGAACCAAATCTGGGTGATCAACGGCGCAAACCAAAGCCTGGATCGCGCGATTACTGTCGAGACCGACGGGCTGACGGGGATCGCGCTGGATGCCCAGCGCAACCGCATCTTCGGCACCGGCATGAGCAGCAACGAGGTGGTCGTCGTCGATCTCGCCACCGACCGCGTGACCCATCGCTGGCCGACCACGACCGAACGGCCGACCAACATCGTCTATGACGCGCCGGGCAACAGACTGTTCGTCGCGAGCCAGGGCACAGGCGACCTCGCGGTGATCAACGCCACTGACGGCTCCGTCATCCGCAAGGTGCCGACCGGCGAGGGCGCGCTCAGCGTCGCTTTCAATCCGGCGGTCAGACAGATCTATGTTGCCAACCGGACGGCGGGCACGGTCACGATCGTCAATTCCGATACCTATGAGGTTGTTGCCAACCTGCAGACCGGCACCTTCCCGCAGACCATCGCGATCGATCGCGCAACCAACGCGGTTTACGTCACCAACAAGGCGCGCGGGCTGCCGCGCGGCGCCCCGGCGGGAACGCCGGTACCGGAAGATCCCGCAGGCGACACTTTGGTGCTGATCCGCCCGTAAGCGATTGAAATCCGGCGCGGGCGGTCCGCCGCCCGCGCCATCCCAGAATGACGGCTTCGGCCGGCACGCCTTCCCCGCTCGCGGGCGAGGCGATTGCCGGGACGATGACGCGCGCCCGCAGCAGCCGGGCGGGGAGAGGCTCCCGCCGGGGAAACCCGGAGCACGCAATGGCTCCGCACCGGAGCCCACGACAGAGGGGTAGTTCATGTCCAAGTCTCTTTCCGGCCGCCGGCATCTGCTGCGGGGCAGCGCCATCCTCGCCGCATTGGTCGCGATGACGGCCCCCGCCGCCGCCCAGACAGTGGATCTTGCGGCCGCCGAGCCGGAGGCCGACGGCCAGCCCTCCGGCTCGGCACCGACTTCCGATGCGCGCGAGATTGTGGTCACCGCGACCGGTTATGCGCAGCGGATCGAAAATGCCCCGGCCAGCATCACGCTGATCCCGCGCGAGGAATTGCAGCAGGAAAGGTTCAACAATCTCGCCGACGCTTTGGTCGACGTCGAAGGCGTTGATGTCGGCGCGACCGCGGGCAAGACCGGCGGCCTGACAATCTCGATGCGCGGGATGCCGAGCGACTATACGCTCATCCTGATCGACGGGCGCCGCCAGAACGCACCCGGCAACGTCACGCCCAACGGGTTCAACGAGACATCCACCAGCTTCATCCCGCCGCTTTCGGCGGTCGAGCGGATCGAGGTCGTGCGCGGCCCGATGTCGACGCTCTACGGCTCCGACGCGATGGGCGGCGTGATCAACATCATCACCCGCCAGGTCGGGGACCGCTGGTCGGGCACCGCTTCGCTCAACACCACGATCCAGGGCGACGGCGATTTCGGCAACACCTATGGCGCGACCGGCTATATCCACGGGCCGGTGGTGAAGGATTTGATCGGCCTGTCGGTCAACGGTTCCTACCTGCGCCGCGACGCCGCGACGCTCGCTTACGAGAATGTCGGCGGCGTGAACGTGCCGATCACCAGCTTCGGCGCCAGCCCGACCGAGGCCGACATCATGGCGATCGGCAGCCGCCTTTCGGTCACCCCGCATCCCGATCACGATGTCTGGCTGCAATATGATTATTCCGACCAGCGCTACGACAATTCGACGTCGCAGCTCGGCACCGCGACGACGCAGGGCGGCTACGGCCCCGAGCAGCGCTTCCGCCGCGACCAGTGGCTCGCCGCGCACAATTGGCGGCTGGGTTTCGGCCAGCTCGAAACCACATTGAGCCGCCAGACCACCGAGACGATCGGCCGGACCATTCCGCCCAATACGCCCGGCGCGACGACGGGCGATCCGCGCACCCTGCGGGCGACCAATTCGATCGCCGAGACGCGGCTGACCGGCGAAGTCGGCCCGGTCGCCTTCGCGGTCGGCGGGCAATGGTGGAATGCCCGCATGGTCGATGGCGTCGCCCCCGCGCCCTATGAGTTCGACCAGTGGGCGCTCTATGCCGAAGGCGGGATCGAGATCGTGCCGTCGCTCACCCTGACGCTTGGCGGCCGCTATGACGATCATTCGACCTTCGGCGGAAAGTTCTCGCCGCGCGGCTATGTGGTGTTCAATGCCACCGACTGGCTGACGCTGAAGGGCGGCGTCAGCCGCGGCTTCCGCACGCCGCAGCTCAACCAGATCGCCACCGGCATCGTCGGCTTCGGCGGCCAGGGCACGATCCCGCTGATCGGCTCGCCCGGCCTGACCCCGGAAACCTCGACCAGCTACGAAGCGGGCGTCTATTTCGACCTGCCGTTCGGCCTGTCCGGCAACGTCACCGTCTTCAACAACGACTTCATCGACAAGATCGCATCCGGCCCCGGCATCCCAAATTGCCGCTTCGCGCTGGCACCGAACCGTCCGGGCTGCCTCGACGTTGGCAATTTCCCGAACGTCGATCTGTTCGGCCAGTCGATCAACATCGACGAGGCGGTGACGCGCGGGATCGAAGCATCGGTGCGCTACCGGATCGGCGACAGCGTCACGATCGGCGCGAACTATACCTACACCGACAGCGAGCAGAAAACCGGGCCGCAGGCGGGGCTGCCGCTGATCGGCACGCCGGAACATATGTTCAACGCCAACGTCCGCTGGAACGCGACCGACCGGCTGAACCTGTGGGCGCGCACCGAAATCCGCTCGTCGCGCTATCGCGGCGCGGGCGCTGCCCAGAATGCGCTCGGCGATTTCCGGGCCTATGAGCTGTTCCACCTCGGCGCGGGCTTCGAGCTGACGGAGAATATCCGGCTGAACGCCACGATCTACAATGTGCTGGACCGCAATTTCGTCCGCTATCTGCCCTATCCGCAGGGCAACGGCACGGTCTACGCGCAGGAATATGCCAACAATCAGGAGCCCCGGCGGCTCTATCTGTCGGCGACGTTCGACTTCTGACCGGACGGCGGCGCGATCCGGAGGCGGGCGTCAGACGATGTCGTCCACCATGATCCGGATCGCGCCCCGTTCGCAGCGATCCACGCGGGCGCTGACCTGCCAGACGTCGGCCAGCAGGCCCGGCGTTATCGCTTCGCCGGGCGGCCCTTCCGCCGCCACATCGCCATGCGCCAGCACCACCACGCGGTCTGCAGCCTTCGCCGCGGCCTGCAGATCGTGCAGGACGAGGATCGCGGTCATGCTGTCTTCCTCGGCCAGCGCCCGCACCAGTTTCAGCACGCGAAGCGCGAAAGCGAGGTCGAGCGCGCTGGTCGGCTCGTCCAGCAGCAGCAGGCGCGGCGAGCGCACGAGGGCCTGGGCCAGACCGCACAATTGCCGCTGGCCGCCGGACAGCCGGTCGATCGGCTCCATTGCCAGATGGGCGATCCCGATCCGCTCGAGCACCTTCACTGCGCGGGCGGCGGCTTCCTCGCTGCTCGCGGTCCGTTCGCCGGTGGGGGAGGCCTGCAGCGCGCCAATCACGGTTTCCAGCACCGTCAGGGCCACGCCTTCGGGCAGGGCCTGCGGCATATAGGAGACGAGCCGCGCCCGTTCGGCGAGCGGAAGGCCGATCAGCTCCCGCCCATCCAGCGTGACCGAGCCGGTCGCGGGGAGGAGGCCGGCCAGGGCGCGCAGCAAGGTACTCTTGCCCGCCGCATTCGGCCCGACGAGCGCCACCGTCTCGCCGGCCGCGATCGGCTGCAGCGTAAGATTCCGCACAACCGGCCGGCCGCGATAGCCCGCCGAGATATCGCTGATGCGAAGATCGCCGCTCATGGCCGCTTCATGCCCTGGCGGAAGATCAGGAAAAGGAAGATCGGCACGCCGATCATCGCGGTGACGATTCCGACCGGCATCAGCACGCCGGGCACCAGGCTCTTGGACAAGGCCGAGGCCAGAGACATGATCACGGCGCCGGCCAGCACGCTGCCGGGCAGCAGATAGCGATGATCCTCACCCAGCATCATCCGGGCGATATGGGGGCCGACCAGGCCGATGAAGCCGATCGCACCGACGAAAGCGACCGCGGTTCCCGCGAGCAGGCTGATGCGGAGCAGCGAGATGAAACGCAGCCGCGCGACGTCGACACCGAAGCTGCCGGCCCTGTCCTCACCCAGGCGCAAGGCGGTGAGAGCCCGCGCGGCATGCAGCGAGAAGGGCAGGACAAGAACCAGCACCGCAGCCAGAACCGCGACATTGCTCCAGGTGGCGCGGGACAGCGAACCCATCGTCCAGAACACCAATTGCTGCAGCGCCTCCTGCGACGACAGGAACTGGACGAGCGAGGTCAGCGCGTTGAAGGCGAAGACCAGGGCGATGCCGAACAGGACGAGCGTCTGCGCCCCTGCCCCGCGCAGCCGCGACACCGCCTGCAGCAGCAGCATCGCCCCGAAGGCGAAGACGAAGGCGTTCAGCGACACCATCCAGTCCGACGCCCAGCCGGCTACGCTGATTCCGAAGCCGAGCACGATGGCCAGGGAGGCACCGAACGAGGCGGCTGAGGACACGCCGAGCGTGAACGGACTCGCCATCGGATTGTCGAGAATCGTCTGCATCTCCGCCCCGGCCAGCGAAAGCGAGGCGCCGACAAGCAGCGCCATCAGCGCATAGGGCAAGCGGACCTGCCAGATGATCGCGGCCTGCGACGGCGTCAGGCTGTCCGGATCGATCAGCCCGCCGAGGACCTGCCCTGCGGTCAGTCCGGACGGACCCGTCACGAGATCGAGCACGGCCGCCATCGCCGCAACCACTGCCAGGCCCGCAAGCACGAACCAGCGCCGCCTTCGCAGCTGGCGATAGGCGTGTATCGCGGCCGGGCCCGCATCCCCGGTTCCAAGGGCGGCGGAGGTCAACGTTTCAGTTGTCCAAAATCCATCGGAGGCGGATGGCTATAATGAGAACGGTTTGCAATAGTGCAGACTGCGGCAGCAACTGCGGGTCGCGCGAACGGGAACGAAAAGACGCCATGTCGAACCCTGCATTCTCGCCTGGAGCCGGTTGGTCGCGCGTGGCGGCCTCCGGTCCGTGGACATGCCCGCTGCCCGGCGGATACCGCATGTGGATACATGCTCCGGATCGCGCCCTACCCGAAGCGCCAATCCTCTGGGTTCTGGACGCGGCTTCGCTTTTCCCCTCGGTCGTCGCGGCGATGGAATGGTTGACCCGTCGTTCCGATGTGAACGCAGTGGCGCCCATGCTGCTCGCCGGGATCGATCACGACCCTCGTGACCGCGACCGCCGTTTTTGCGATTTCAGCTTCGTGCCGGTGGACGATCCGGCGGGCCAGATTAGCCACGTGTCCTGGGGCGGCGGCCCCTCATTTGCCGAACTGCTTTGCGGGACGGCGCGAGAAATGGCGGCAAGCGCATTTGGGGTAGAGACGAAGTCCCACGCGCTTCTCGGTCATTCCATGGGTGGGCTCTTTGCGTTGCATCTGCTGGCAGAAAAGCCCGATGCGTTCGCCGTCATCGGTGCCATGAGTCCGTCGATCTGGTGGCGGCGGGAGGCGATCGAAAATGTGCTTCGGGAACTCACCGATTACCGCCAGACCGTGTTCCTGGGCGCGGGCGGGCTCGAGCAGCCGGGGCGGGCGATGACCGAAGCGGAGGTTCGGCGCTGCAAGCGTGAAGTACTGACCAACCTGGAGGCCATCGCCGCCACTCTGACCAAAATACTCGGTCCGGGCCGCGTACGACTGAAGATCGCCGATGGCGAAACACATGCCTCCGCGCTCTTGACGTTGTTGCCGAGGTTCCTGCGCGTCGCCTCAGACGGCCTGAGGGGATGTGGTTCGACGCCCTAGCATTGCGGCGATGGGAGGGTGGGTTTCAGTGGACTGCCAACACCGCCTCTTACCTCGAGATGTTACGTTCTGATCAGCTTTTGCCGTCGGGATGAACGCGCCCTTGCTGCTGCTGGATGACGGCGGCGTGGGCCTGATCCTCGACCCGGCGTTGAGCGCGGGCGCTGGATCAACGGACGGGCAGGTTCCCGGCGCGCTGGTCAGGGCCGGCCTGTCCGACGGCCAGCCGATCGATCCGGTGCCGCTGCCCGAGATCGTCTGTCTCGCAACCGACAACGACCTCGCCTTGTCGAACCCCTCCAACGACCTGCTGCTGTAGCGCCTGCATCCCCGCAGACGCGCTGCAAGCTGCCTCTGGCGATACGCGACTCCCGCGAAGAGGCTTGCCCAAGCAATCCGTTATGGGTTCGCATCAAGCAGATGCGAGCTCACGCGAAACTGTCAGGACCGCCACTCAATCCGCCGTGCCGATCCGCCTTCCAACTCCGTCTCATCGCCTCGCCAGTGAGAGCAACAGCCGGAATTGAGTGCGTTCGACACGGGCGAAGTCCTTCGCCGTTCTCCAGACAGTGACAGGGAAGATGGCGAGATGGATTGCGATCGCGGCCAAGCCTGCGACTGGCTCGCGGAGTGCAAGAGACAAGAGCAGTGCCAAGGGCAACCAGGCTGCATAATATTCGGCCATGAGGATGAGTGCGCGCTGCGCCGGAGCGACCAGGATTGCGTGCATCTTCCAAATCGCCACGCGCTGGACGACGGACAGCATATAGAGGCCCAGCGCCAGCCAGGCCAGCGGCGTGCCGAGCATCGCGAGCAGGAACGCGATAGCGATCGCTTCGGCGGGGAAGATCAGCCAGCGCGCCAGCCCCGCCAGCGTCGATGGCGACAGCCTGACGGCAAGCGTCCGCGCGCCAACCAGGCGGTCATTGTCGCGATCGCCGAGCTGGTGGAGGAGAATGCCGCGCAGGCCATAAGCGAAGGCCGTGACCCCGACCGCGATGGCCCAGACCATGGGAAGCGTCCGATCCCCGGCGGCGATCGCCATTGCGAGCAGGGCCGGGAACAGATGCGCGCCGCCCGCGTCGCAGAGCGCACCGGCCCAGCCGCGATATTTGAGCCGGATCGGCGGGACCGAATAGAGAGTGAAGGCCAGCCAGGCGGCGAGATAGGGGAAGAGCAGGACTGGACGGTCCCGCCAGGCCACGCACCAGACTATGCCGATGGCGACGGGGATGGCGACCAGCAGCACGCGCGCAAGCGGTGACACGCGCGCCATGCGGTTGGGCTTCCCGGCGATGCGATCGTCTTCCCGGTCCGTCAGATCGTTGATGACGCTGACGAAGATCGCGCCGGGAATGATCGCTCCGAGCAACTGCAGCGCGCCGAGCAGCCAGGCGAGCGGCGGAAGCTCCAGCAGCCAGGCCGTCGCATAGAAAATCGCCAGGATCGGTAGGAGCTTATACTCCCACCATTCCCCCGCGCGGCTTGGCGCGAGCATGCGCGCGGCGCGGCGAAGCCCCCCAGTCGCCATTCAGCTCGCGACCGGTCCCAAGGAAGCGGCGGCCAAAGTCGCGGGCGCGTGCGGCGCGGGGTTTACGCCTTGCGCGATTGACAGCATGGAACAGTCCTTCGATCGCCGTGCGGGCCATCGATCATGTTCGCGGTCCGCGTGCAAGTGCGCTGGGCGCTGCTGGCGCGGAGCGGGTTGGTTTTGACGAAAGCAATGTCTCCACAACCGCTTGATGCGTCGCCCGCCGATGAGCTGGTGACGCTCTGGATCGGCCCCGGTCTGTCATTCCTCGAACGGGCCTGCCTGCGCTCGGCCTTGTCGCACGGCCATAAGGTCGCCCTCTATTCCTACGCACCGCCGTCGGGCGTGCCGGCCGGGATCGAACTGCGCGATGCCGCGGCCATTCTGCCGGAAAGCGAGATCATCCGTCATCGGGGCGGCAGCCCGGCCTTGTTCGCGAACCGCTTCCGCTACGAATTGCTGCATCGCGCTTTAGGCCTCTGGATCGACTGCGACCTGTATTTCGTCGCTCCGCTGCGGGACCTGGGTGATCATGTGATGGGCGACCAGGGCGGAGGTATAATCAACAGCGCCGTGCTGAAATTGCCCTCCGCCTCGCCAGTGCTGTCCGGGCTGCGGGCGATCTTCACGAATGAAAAGGTGCCGCCCTGGCTGCCTTGGCGGGCGCGATGGGAGGCTGGGTTGAGGCGAGTGCTCACCGGCCGGGTCGATCTTGCGCGCATGCCCTGGGGCAGCGCGGGGCCGAATGCGTTGACCTGGCTTGCCACCGCCCATGGCGTCGCGGACCGCGCGTTACCGCCCGCTATCTTCTATCCGATGCCCTGGACCCAGGCCGACTGGATTTTCGACCCGGCCCGGACGCTGGAGAATGTGGTCGCGGCCGAGACGATCGCCGTGCATCTGTGGCGCGAGCGGCTGCGCGGCCGGGATTTTTCCGCCGCGCCTCCTGGCAGCTTCGCCGCACGTTTGCGTCGCGAGGGGGCGGAATGAGCATTCCCGCGGTCAGCGTCGTCCTGCCCGTGCACAATGGCGAGCCGCACATCGCGGACGCGGTGCGCAGCATCCTGGCGCAGAGCTTTGCCGATTTCGAACTGGTGATCTGCGACGACGGATCGGACGACGGCACGAGCGAAGCCGTCCAGCGCCTGTCCGCAGGGGATCCCCGTATTCGCGTCGCGCGCCGGCCCGCCAAGTCCGGCGTCGCCGCGGCCGGTAACTGGGCGGTGAGCGAGGCCGCGGCGCCTCTGGTCGCCATCGCCCACGCGGACGATCTGTCTCATCCGGATCGGCTGGCGCGGCAGGTCGCGATCATGCGCGACAATGGAGATTGCGTGCTGACCGGCGCACCGGCCGAAGCGATCGACTGGCGCGGGGAGCGAGCACACCCCGTCGATCTTTGGCGGCTGCTACGCCCCGGCGTTTTCGCGCCGCTGGCCCATTCTTCCGCGATGTTCCGCCGTGCCGCGTTCGAGGCGGCGGGCGGCTATCGCAGCGCCGCCGACTATTGGGAGGATCTCGACCTCTATTGGCGGCTGGCGCGGCTCGGCCGAATCCTGGTCTCCGTCGAGCCGGTCAGCACCTATCGCCATTCGCGGACCAGCATCCGGACGCGCGACGACACGCTGAAGGTCGAGCGCTCGCTCGAAGCGATGTACCGCAGCGCCCAAGCGGTAGAAGCGGGTGAAGCCTTCTGCCCGTCGGTCGGCGTGCCGCTGGAAACGCGGCTGCATCCGCGGGTTTTTGTTGCCAGGAGCTGGTCGCGGGTCTGGGCGGGCGAGCGCGCTCTGGCGCTTCCGCAATTGCTCCGGCGCGGCAGGCTGGGGTTCAATTGGGGCACCGTCGAGAGTCTGGCCTTTGTCGGCTGGGCTACGGTCTCGCCGAAATCCCTGCGCGGCACGCTGCGGCTGCTGACCCGGTGGCGCAACCGTTCAGCCCGCAGGCGCCTGGGCGACGCGGACATCGTCGCCTGGCAACCGCTGCGCGGCGCGACGGAAAGCGAGTCCGACTGAGATGGCGGCGAGTCCAGCGGTCAGCGTCGTAGTACCGGTGTATAATGCCGAAGCCTATCTCGACGCCTGCCTCGCCAGTGTGCTCGCACAGGATTTCACCGACTACGAACTCATTCTTTACGACGATGGCTGCACCGACGGGTCAGCGGCCAAACTGGCGGACTGGGCCGGTCGTGACCCGCGCATTCGGGTCGAGCGGGGCAGCGCGCGGCTTGGGCCAGTCGGTAGCTCGAACAGGATCGTCGAACTGGCCCGGGCGCCTTTGATCGCGCGGCTGGACGCCGACGATCTTATGCTGCCCGGCCGCCTGACCGCACAGGTCGCCGCCTTTGACGAGCAGCCCGGCGCGGTGCTGATCGGCGGTCTGGCCTGGACCATCGACGCTGCGGGCCGGCGTATGCGCGCACCGGACCTGGCCCGGCTGCTTCGGGCATCGGATTTCGCGCCCTTTCCGCACAGTTCGGCCATGTTCCGCCGCGAAGCCTGGGAAAGGATCGGTGGCTATCGGGCCGGAACGGAGAAATGGGAGGATGTCGATTTCTTCCTGCGCATGAGTGCGATTGGCAGCGTCTGGGTCGTCCCGCGCCCGCTGGCCGCCTATCGGCAGAATGCGGATACCACGCGCCTGCACGAGGGACTCGGCGAGCTGGAGCAGGCCATGAACCGGATGGCGCGGACGCTGGAGCCTGACAGGCCTTCCTCATCGTCGCGCATTGCGCCCGCCGCCTTTCGTCATATCGGCGCGACCTTGCTGTGGAGCGGCGGGCGNNAGGCGCCCGCGCCTGTTCGGCCGGATATTGCGGCGAGCCAGGCTCGGGATCGACCGCGAGTCGATCAGCTTGCTCGGCTGGGCGGCGGCGGCGCAAGTCGCGCCGGGACTCTTGCGCGCCACGTTGCGTGCCCGGCTGGCGGCGGGCAATCGCCAGGCGCGCCGCCGGCTGGGCGAGCGCGATCTGGCGCAATGGCGCCCCGGTGCCATGCTTACGGACTGATAGCAGCTTCGTCGCGCGCCAGCCGATCGTTGCGGCCCTGCTCCAGCAGGTCGAGGCGCGCGCAGCTGGCGCGGGGCGCGGACCAGCACTGATCCGGGTCGAGCGTTTCGAACGGAACGGGCAGCGGCTGCGGCAGGCTGCGCTCATTCCGCCGCGCCAGCAGCCGTCCGATTTCTGTCAGTCCTCGTTGCGGATCGCTGGCAAGCGCGGCCGCGGCGGGGGGGATTGCGGCCAGCCACATTCCCCGCCACGCTAGGCCTTCCGCGAAATGCAGTCGCCGCCGCGCCGTCCCCCAACGATCCGCGCGGCGAGTGGCCCGGCCGGTCAGCGGCAGCTTGCGCCGCGCTGCGCGCCACGAGCGGACCATCGCGCCCTCGTCGTTGGACATCGCCCCGTCCCACTTGCGATAGCCGACCAGATATCCAGCTGCGAGCGCGGCAGGCCCATGTCCGGCCAGGCGCAACTGGAACAAGATGTCCTCGCAGCCTGCCCGGCCCCGCGCGCGCAGCGTTCCGTCATAGCCGCCGACTGCCTGGGCCGCGGCGCGGCGGACGAGCAATACGCTGCCATTGCCTATGAAATTCTCCGCGAGCATACGCAGGAACACTTGGCCCTCGTGGTGCCGGCGGGGTCCGTCGCGCCAGACCAGACCCTGCGCGTCGATGTCGCGCGACCAGCAATAGACGAATGCGTCGCCGGGTCCCGCGGCCGCGACTTGCCGCGCGATCTTGTCTGGATGCCACAGATCATCCGCATCGAGCGGCGCCACGAATTCGCCCATCGCTTCGGCGATGCCGCGATTGCGCGCCGCCGCAACGCCCTGATTGGACTGGCTGATCAATCGCGCGTGCGGATGGCCCGCGCAGAATTCCGCGGCGATCCGGGCCGTCGCGTCGACCGAGCCGTCGTCGATCACGATGATCTCGAGCGTGCGATAACTTTGTGCGGCGGCGCTTGCGAGTGTGTCGTGCAGCGTCGCGGCCGAGTTGAACGCCGGAACGATCACGGAAACCAACGGCTCTGCTTGGGCTGGACTGCTCACCAGCCGCTGTTCAAGGCGACGATCCGCAAAGTCAAATTGTGGACCGCGGCCATGGGGCGGCTATAGCCCGCGCGGTGACTGATGAACCTCATTCCGGGCCGCCCCGCCGCATCGCCTTCCTGAGCAGCAATTCGGGCTGGGGCGGCAGCGAGGAATTGTGGAGCGCCGCCGCCGCCATGCTGGCCCGGCGTGGCGTTTCCGTGACCGTCGGCAAGGCGGGTCTCGACCGGAAGGTGCGCCGCGTCGCCGCGCTCGCCGACTTGGGGGCGAAGCTGACGGACTTGCGGCGCGTGCCACTCGTCCCTCCGCGGCTCACGGCCTTGCTCGTCCTGTTCTCCTGGCCGTTCGATTACATCATCCGCGCGCTGCGTCTGCGCGGCTTCCTGCGCCGGTCCCGCGCCGAACTGGTTGTGCTGTCGCAGGGCGGCAATCTGGACGGCCTGTTCTACGCCAAGAGGTTGCGCAAGCGGCGGGTGCCCTATGTGCTGATCGTGCAGAAGGCGGCGGAAATGTACTGGCCGAGCGACGATCAGCTGGCGGAGTTGCAGGCGATGTACAGCGAAGCGCGCCAGGTCTGCTTCGTTTCGCAGCACAATCTGACGCTGACCGAAGCGCAGCTGGCCCGGCCGCTTCCCAACGGCGTCGTGGTGCGCAACCCCTTCCTTGTCCCGTTCGGCGCGCCGCAGCCCTGGCCGGCGGACGACACGCCGCTGCGGCTGGCCTGCGTCGGGCGGCTGTTTCCGCGCGAGAAGGGACAGGACATCGTCCTGCGCGTGCTGGCGCGCGAGAAGTGGCGCGCGCGTGCGATCGAGGTCACGTTCTTCGGCGCTGGCCAGCATGAAGAGGCGTTGCGCCAGAGTGCCGCCTATCTCGGCCTGGAGAATGTGCGCTTCGATGGGTTTGCGGAGGATGTCGCCGCGATCTGGCGGGATCATCACGGTTTGCTGCTGCCGTCGCATTGCGAGGGACTGCCGCTCGTGCTCGTCGAGGCAATGCTGTCCGGACGGGTCGCGATCGTCACCGACGTGGCCGGCAATGCCGAGGTGTTGACCGACAATGTCACCGGCTTCCTTGCCGCCGCACCGACCGACGATAGCGTGGACGAGGCGCTCGAGCGGGCGTGGCGGGAACGGGCGCGCTGGCCGCAGATCGGGGCGGCGGCGGCGCGGCATATCCGCACGCTCGTGCCGCCCTCGCCCGAGTCGGATTTTGCCGACCGGCTGCTCGCCCTGCTCGACGGCTCGGCGGAATGACCGTGCGGGCGGCCGCGGCCGGTAGCCTGAAGCGGGCGGTCGCTTTCCTGGAATCGGTGCAGCTGCCGGGCGGGGAGTTGCCGGTTTATGCCTCCACCGATCCGTCGCTGGCGACGGGCGCGGCGCTGGACCCGTCCATCTTTCCGAGTGCGCTTGCCGCCTGGTCCTTGTCATTCTGGCCCGAGGCGGACGGGGTGCGCGACCGGATCTGCGATTTCCTGGCGGCGGAGATGCTGCCGCACGGCCTTTGGCGGCACTGGCCGCGCAGCCATCCGCACCATGCCAGCCTGCCGCCCGATCTGGACGACAGCAGTTGCGCCGCGTTGGCGATGCAAAAGGCTGGGCGGGACGTACCGGACCATCGCGGCCTGCTGCTGGCGAACCGGGATGCGAAGGGGTTGTTCTTCACCTGGCTCGCGCCGCGGCTGCGCTGGAGTGGGTGGCGGCATATAGCGCTGACCGGACGGCAGCTGGCGCATGCGCCAGCCCTGCTGATGTTCTTCCGGCGCACCTCCGCGAAGCCGCGCGACGTGGATGCGGTGGTGAACGCCAATGCCCTCTATCGTCTCGGGCCTTTCGATCGTGATGAGGCGGCGCTTGCATTCCTGACCGCGATCCTGCGCGAGGGGCGCGAACGGCAGAGCGACAAATGGTATGATGAGCCATTCGTGCTCTGGTACTTCCTGGCGCGTGCGCTGGCTGGCCGGTCGGACGAGGCGCGGGGATTGCTGAGCGCGAAACTGGCGGAGGCGGAGGCTGAAAATGCGCTACAACTGGCGCTGGGCCTGTGTGCGGCGGTGTCGCTGGGCGAACGTCCGGACCAAGCGCGCGTTTCGCAGCTGATCGCGCTGCAGGCCGAGGATGGCTCCTGGCCGCGCGCCGCGCTCTATCATGGCGGCCGGAAGCGACAGCGGGACGGCGGCTTCGACGCGCCGCATCCGGATACGCCGCGCTGGGGCTCGGAAGCGCTGACCACCGCCTTCGCGGTCGAGGCGCTGGCGCGCTGGCATGACGCGGCGCGTTAGCCGAGATAGTCCAGCGCGTAGGGAAGGAAGGCCGGCTCGGTCCGCAGCTGCGCGGCGAGCGGGGCGAGGTGGGCCAGCTGCTCCGGCGCGAACTCGGGCAGCGGCGGGGATGCCGGTCCCGTCCGTTCTAGCAGGCCGATCAACTTGCCCCAGCCGCTACGGCTCGTGCGCCAGCGATGCTGAGCGAGCAGCCGCCGCCGCAACGGGCCGATCGGCACGCGCGCGAAACGGCTGGCGAGACGCGGATACCAGCGCAACTGCGGCACGCTGAGCGAGGCATTGACCGGCTCCGGCCCCGGATCGAACGGTTCGATCCCCAGCGGTGCCGCAACCGCGCCCAGAAAGGCCATCCGGTCGTCGCGCAGCCACTCATAGGGCAGGACGAGCACGCGCGCGCCGAAGCGGTGCCGGTACATCGCCGCGATCCGATCATAATCGTAGAGGCCGACGAATGGCGCGACTTGGGCCAGCAGCGGCAGCAGCTTTTCTGCCGGCTGGTCGCCGCCCTCGCGCAGATATTGGGAGTAGCTGGAGCGGAACACACCGGCAAAGCCGCGGGTGACGACGAGCAGGTGCGCGTGGGGGAAGAGGTCGAGCAGGGTCGCGCAGACCTTTTCCTGGGCTTGCACCGTCGCACGCAGCGTATCCGGGCCGACCGCGTCCGCGTTCGGCTGGGCAATCGGATAGGAGAGTTGCTCAGCGCTGGTGACGCGGCAGCGCCAGACTTGATCGGGCGCGGCGGCAAGGTCCGGCAATTTCCAGATGTCGGCGAAGCCCGCGAAGCCGCCCTTGGCATAGGCGATCTGCGGATGCCGCTCGAACCAATGTTGCAGGAAGGTGGAGCCGGTCTTCGGGAGGCCCACATGGATGAGGTGAGGAAGGCTCAACACGAGTCCAGACACAATGCTCCAGTCTTGTCGCAGTGATAGGTGCCCCGGCGCATCGCGCCAAGCATCCGTACATCGTTTTGCCCTTGGTGCCGCGAACGCGCCGATCTACGGTCGTGCGCCGTGCCCAGCCTGATCGATCCCGCGCTGCAGCAAGAATTTCTTCGGGAAGGCTTTGTGCAACTGCGCCTCCTCGATGCGGAGCAGGCCGGCTCCTTGCGCCAGGAAATAATGGCGGCCAGCGCGAGCGGCTGGGACATCGAACATGTCGCCGGCAATTATCTGTCCATCTATGACGAACATCCGGACCGGAAGGCGCAGGTCGATAAGGCGGTGAGACGCCATCTCCACCCTTCACTGGCGGAGCATGTGCGCGACTATCAGATCCTCGTGAACACCCTGTTTGCGAAGCCGCCCTCGGGCTCGGGGACGCCTCTGCACCAGCACGCCCCCGTCTCGGAACGACCGTTCGAGACGGCGATCACCGTGTGGTGCGCGCTGACCGATTGCGACGCCGACACGAGCGCCTTGTTCGTCGTGCCGCGATCTCACCACCTCTACCGCTTCCTTCGCGTCTACGGAGAGCATGATTTCTTCCATGACTATCGTGCGACGATGGTCGAACGTCATATCCGGCGTCTGTCCTTCAAGGCCGGGGACGCGCTCGTCATGGACAATAACCTGATCCACGGCGCGTTCGAAAATCAGGGCAGCGAGGCCCGTCTCGCCGTCGCCGCGCTGCTGATCGCCGCGGAGTCCCGCTTCATGGTCTATCATCGCGATGGCGACCAGATCGTCGCGATGGATCCCGCAGACGAACCCGGGGAAGAGGTCGAGATGATGATGGTGGGGCGGACCGATTGGACCGGCCCGATCCGCACCCGGTTTCCGGCCTGGACCCAGGCCGCCAATCTGGCGCAGACCGAGGCGCTGCTCGCCCGCTCTGGCCCCCGCGCGACGGAAGCTTACGACCCGCTGACCACGGTCGCCGGCCTCGCTTCCCGCCCTCCCCGCCAGGCCTTCGACTGGCGCGCGTCCGCGCGCAATGTTCCCGGGATGCTGCAGGTGGTGCGCCTGGGGCGCCGAATGATCGCCAGGTGGCGCGGACCCGCGCAGTGAGTGCTGTATTGTCCGATCCGGCGCTGGACGCTGCCTTGCACCGGGAGGGCTATGTCCCGCTGCCACTCCTCGACAGCGGCCAGGTCGCGCATTTGCTCGCGGACATTGCCGAACTCGGCCCGGGAGACGGCTTCGCACCCGACGGCACAGGCAGGGCCGGCAACACCTATCATTGCTCGTTTCTCGACCCGTCAAAGGCTTACAAGCGCGCCGCCTTCGAATTGCTCTGCCGCCACTTCGCCGACGCGGTCGATCGCCACCTGGCCGGCTTCCGGATCGTCACGGCCAATTTCTATGTGAAGCCGCCGGGGCGGGGCGACCTGCGAATCCACCAAAACTGGCCGGTGCTCGATCTCGAAGAGACTTCCGTCACGATCTGGTGCCCGCTGGTCGATGTGGACGAGACCAATGGCACGCTGCAGGTCGTGCCGCGGAGCCACAAGCTCGTCCCGCACGTCGAAGCGCCGACCTCGCCGTCCTATTTCTCGGCCTTCATCGACCGGGTGCCCGACTACATGATTGCACTTCCGTCGCCTGCCGGTTCGGGGTTCGTGTTCGACGACAGCCTGGTGCATGGCTCGCCGCCCAATGGCGGAGCGGCGCCACGCATCGCCGCGCAGTTGATTTGCATTCCCGCCCGTGCCAGGCCGATTTTCTACTTCCGGGATGACGCGACGCGGTTCGAGCGGATCGCGGCCGAGCCGGACTTCTATCTCGATCAGGATCTGAGCGAGATCGTGGAGCGCCAGCCGGGCTGGCAGGGCGTGGGCCATGTGGAAAGCCGCAACCGCCTGCTCACGGAGGATGAATTCGCCAACTTGCTGGCGGCGCGCGGATGGACGGGCCGGCGCCAGCTGGCGCGACCCGGCCAGGATCGCAACGCGACAAGCCTTGCCCGGCCAGTCAAGGAGAGGGTTCGCAGTGCATTGGCGCGCATTCTGCCGGGGGCGGTGAAGCGCATTCTGCGGCGCATGCTCGGCCCGACGCTGCCCAGCTGAGCGCGCGTTTCGGCTAGCTTTCCCTTGCCCACACGCTGCCAGTCCTGACGAGATCCCCCGCATTGCGCAGAACGACCGAAATCCGGTCGTCGCCGCCCTCGACGACGACCGGCAAGCCCGGACCTTCCCACCCGAACATGGCGACCGGGTGCAGTGTTCTGGCGTCAGCAAGGGTCGCGCGCAGGCGATAGCTGCCTGCCGCCAGCGGCAGCTTCGGCACCTTGCATGAGAGTGTGCTGCGTCCGGCCGGGAGCGCTATCGGCTGCGGTTCAAGGAAGGTGGTGATGCGCTTCGACAAATCGTCCGTGAACACCGCGATCGAGCCGATCGCCTCGCATGGTGCGTCCAACGCGACCTCGAGCGTGAAGTCCGCCGCTTCGCCCGTGCGCGGCTGGCCGTTGGCGCGGCAGTCGAGCCATACTTTCCCGACCCTTGCGTTCGTGCGGTTGGCGGTCGCCGGGACGATGGGCTCGGCCGGGCCGGACTGCAGGTCGAGCAAGCGGTCGGCTGCCTCAACCGCCGTCCCTTCGAAGGCGATGCGGCCGTGGTCGAGCAGGATACCGCGATTGCACAGGGTCTGGAGTTGGTAGACATTGTGCGAGACGAAGATCAGCGCGCCGCCGCGATCCAGATGTTCGCCCAGGAAGCGCAGACATTTGCGCTGGAACGCTATGTCGCCGACCGCCAGCGCTTCGTCGAGCACGAGCAGATCGTTGGGCGGGACCACGGCAATCGCATAGGCCAGCCGCGCCCGCATGCCGGTGCTGTAGTGAGCGAGCGGCGCGTCGAACATCTCGTCCAGCTCTGCAAAGGCCTCGATTCGTTCGACCAAAGCCGGCCTCGCGTCGGCGGAAACGCCGCGCCAGGCCAGAACCAGATTGGCATTGTCGCGGCCCGACAGCGTCGCATTGAATCCGCTGCCGAGTTCGATCACCGCGCCAAGCCGGCCGGAAGAGCGCACCCGCCCGGCATCTGGCTTGAGCAGGCCCGCGATGACCCGGAGCAAGGTGCTCTTGCCCGCGCCGTTGCGGCCGACGATGGCCAGCGCGTCGCCGGGCGCCAGCGTCAGCGACACATTGTCGAGCGCCCAGAATTCGTCGGCTCGCAGCGCGGGTCGCGTCTGGCTCGCGCGCCAGGGCTGAAACTCGCGGGCAATGTCGGCCACGCCGTACCGCAGCGAGCGGCGCAGACTGCGGCAGAAGCGCTTCGAGACGCCTTCCACTTCAAGCATGGGTGCGGTCACGGGGCGCTCAGCCCGCCCGGGCCAGGAGATGCGGCCGCGCGAGGCGATATTGCCCCCAGGCCAGCAGAGCGATGGCGGCGGCGATGATCCCAACGAGATAGAATGGCCAGCCGATCGCGACCCCGGCCAGCCATCCCCGTGTCCCGTCCAGTAAAGGCGTGACCGGATTGAGCCAGAACAGGCTGTACGGCGGCACCGCGTAGAAAACCGGGGTCAGAAAAATCGCGAAGCCGGCGATCAGGCCGATGGCACGGCCAACATCGTCGTAGAGCAGGCCGAGCGGCGTAACCAAGAGACCAAGACCGAAGCCGAACAGGACGAGCAAGACGGCACCGAGCGGCAGCAGTAGCCAGCTCACCATGGGCGTCAGGCCGGCAATCGCCGCCACCACGAACAGCAGGCCCAGCCGGATCGCCATGTTCAGCAATTGATCGAGCAGGCCGGCGAACAGGACGGCCTCATGCGCGACTGCATTGTTTGCCAGGAAATGCCGGTGCGCCGTGAATTGCTGGAGCGGCATGTTCAGGGCGTCGATGAAGCTTTGCCACAGATAAATGCCGGCCAGGACGAAGACCGGATAGGGCAGCAAGGTTTCGGGCATGATGATGAGCCGGTTGGCGCGGATCAGGGTGAAGATCAAAGCGAACAGGATGCCGGGCAGGACCAGCCAGGCATAGCCGAGCCATAGCCGCCGGTGCCGGGCGCGCAAGGATGCCCGAAACAGCACGGAGCCGACGGCGGGCGCCTGCCGCACATCCGTCATCGCTGCCGACAGGAACGCGCGCGGTTGCCGCAATTGCATGGTCGCGGCGTTGATCGTGGCAACATTCTGCTGTGCCTCGGCGGAGGCCGGTGGCGCACCCGTATCCATGACGGAGTTCCCCTTCGCCTTGGTTAGCCGCTGAGGGCGGCGCGCGAAAGCGCTTCTTCCGTGGTGTCCGGCCGGCGCGCGACGCGGCGATAAGCGTCGGTCAGCGCGGCAAAGCCGGTGGCCAGGTCGATATCGGCCCGCCAGCCGAGCAGCTGCCGGGCGCGCTCCGGATCCCCGACGAAGCGCGCAACATCGTAATTGCGCGACGGCGCGATATCGACGTCGAGTTCGTGCGCGCTGGTGCGGGCAGCGAGATCGGCCAGTGCCTGCAGCGTTGTGCCGGTGCCGGTCAGCAAGTGGATCGGCGGCATGATCTCGCCCCCCGCGGCCGCCGCGATCTGTACCTCCAGGCCCCGCACCACGTCGTCGACATGGGTGAAGTCGAACATATTCTCCGGCCCGTCGAGACGCATTGCGCCGCCCAGAGCGGCGGCCCGGGCGAAGGCCGGAATGACGCGATCTTCGTGGTCGCCGGTGCAGCCATAGACGTTGGAGAAGCGGACAATGTTCGCGACCAGGCCCGCCTCGCGCGCGCCTTCGATCAGTTGTTCGCCGGCGACTTTCGAGCGCGCATAGACATTGAGCGGGGCGTGCGGCGCGGTCTCGGCGACGGGCAGGGTTTCGGGCTCGCCATAGACTTCGCGGCTGCTCGCGAAGAGCAGCCAGGGACGCTGCTGCCGCCCTGAAACGATGCTCAGCACAGAGCACAGCGCATCGACATTGACCGCTTGGGTGAGGCCGGGATCGCGCTCCGCCCATACCACCCGCGACACCGCCGCGAGATGAACGATGCCGGTGACGCCCTCAAGCGCTGTCGCAATCGCGGCTGGATCGCGCGTGTCTTCGTGCGGAGCGCGCGCGACGTCGAACTCTCTGACCGCGATGCCTCTCGCGATCAGCCGCTTCACAAGCGACCGGCCGATCAGCCCCCGCGAACCGGTAATCAAAAGCAAGGCAGTCCCCTTTGGCGACCGCCTTGTACAGCGGCTCCGGGCATTGACAAGTTTCTTAGTCTTTCGAATGCGTTGCGGGCAGCTCGTACGATGAGGTGACGGGCGGAACCCGGTGTTGGGGCGACCGCCTCTGTGGAATTGCGGCCTTGCGGAGCGCGATCATCGAAAATAGAGGTAACTCTATGCGGATGCGAACTGATCGTGGCGACCTGGGGTGCTGAAGGAGCAGCTCGAGGCGGTGTTGGCCATCGATCCGGAAGCGGCGGCGCTGGAGTTTCGCGGCGAATGGCGGAACTGGGGCGCGCTGGAGCGGGGGTCGGAGGCGATTGCCGGGGCGCTGGCGGAGCATGGGCTGGGCGAGGGCGCGCGGGTCGGAATTCTGCTGCGCAATCATGGCGAGCTGGTGCCCGCCTTGCTCGCCGCGTTCATGACCGGGCGCTGCGTCGCCAGCCTCAACGCGACCGCGCCCGACGGCAAGCTGGCGGAGGAAATCCTCAAGGCGGCGGCGCCCGCGCTGATTGGCATAGCGGAGGATTGGCAGCGGCCGGAGCTGATCGCCGCGGGGCGCGAGATCGGGGCGGTCATCCTGTCGCTGAGCGAGCATGG
Organism: Sphingomonadales bacterium UBA2369; assembly: GCA_002344055.1. GTDB lineage: Bacteria > Pseudomonadota > Alphaproteobacteria > Sphingomonadales > Sphingomonadaceae > Allosphingosinicella. Next base: position 276,815 of record DDTH01000006.1, on the reverse strand, counting down.
GGTGAAGGTGATCGAGACGCCCGATCCGGCGCGCTGGCGCCAGCCAATGGCACCGGGGATCGCGATCGAGATGCTGTCGAGCGGGACGACGGGGACGCCCAAGCGCATCGCGCTGCCGCTCGCGAATCTGGAGAAGGCGCTGGCCGGGGCGGCGGGCTATGAGAAAGGCCGCGAGCCGGGGGCGGCGCCGCGGCTGCGGTCGGGGGTGCAGATCGTCAACGCGCCGCTCGCCCATGTCGCCGGCATCACCGGGCTGATGAACAATCTGCTGGCGGGGCGGAAGGTCTGCCTGCTGGAGCGCTTCACCGTGGACGGGTTCCGCGATGCGGTGGTGCGGCATCGACCGAAGGTGGCCGGGGCGCCGCCATCGGCGCTGCGGATGCTGCTCGATGCCGATATTCCGAAAGAGGATTTCGCCAGCCTTGCCGCCTTCCGCACCGGCACGGCGCCGCTCGATCCCGACCTCGCCGATGCTTTTTATGAACGGTACGGCGTCCCGGTGCTGCAGAATTACGGCGCGACCGAATTTGCCGGCGGCGTGGCCGGCTGGACGCTCGACGATTTCAAGGCGCATTGGGGGACGAAGCGTGGCTCGGTCGGGCGGCTCAATCCCGGCGTCGAGGCGCATGCGGTGGACCCCGAGAGCGGCGCCGCGCTGCCGGATGGCGAACAAGGCCTGCTGGAGCTGCGCGCCCCGAATGTGGGCGACGGTCGCGGCTGGGTGCGGACGACCGATCTCGCGGTAGTGGACGCGGACAATTTCCTGTGGATCCGCGGCCGGCATGACGGCGCGATCGTGCGCGGCGGGTTCAAGATCCTGCCCGACGATGTGGTGAAGGCGATCCAGGGCCATCCGGCGGTGCGCGAGGCGTCGGTGACGGGCCTGAAGGACCGCCGGCTCGGCGAGGTGCCGGTCGCGGCGTGGATCGCGCGGCGCGGCGTCGAGGTGCCGGACGAGGAGGGGCTGAAGGCTTGGCTCAAGGAAAGGCTGATGCCCTATCAGGTGCCGGTGCGGCTGATCCGTGTCGAGGACATGCCGCGCACGCCGTCGATGAAGGTTGATCTGGTTGCGTTGCGTGGGTTGTTCGAGGCCGACGCAGCCTAGACGGCGAGCAAGCGGGCCTGCTCCGCGGCGCGGCTTGAGTCCAGAGCGGCGATCACGTGCGCGCGCTTCAGGAAGAGGTGGGCGTCGCATTCGGCGGTGAAGCCCATGCCGCCATGGATCTGGATATTGCCCCTCGCATTGTCGAGCGCGGCGCGGGTGGCGAGCAGGCGGGCCGCGGCGACTTCGGCGGCATCGTTCGCGCCGCCGCTGCCGAACAGCGTCGCGGCATAGCGGACCTGCGCTTCCGCCGCGGCCGCGCGCACCTCCATGTCGGCGCATTGATGCTTGATCGCCTGGAAAGCCCCGATCGGCTGGCCGAACTGCTCGCGGACCCTGGCATAGGCGACCGCCATCGCCTCCGCCGCGCGGGCGATGCCGGTGAGGTAGGCGGCGAGCAGCAGCGAGATGCGGTCGTCGGCGGGGGTGCGTTGGCGCGCGGCATCGTCGGCCGGAACCGTCGAGGCAGAGAGACTTTCGTCGATGCTCGCTCCGGGCGTGCCTGCAGGCATCGCAATCAGCCGCGCGCCGGCCGGGCCGAACAGGACGAGATGCGCCGCCCCCTCCGCATCGAATGCCTGCGCTTCGCCTCCTCCAATGCCTACCGCCAGCGTGGCGCGTGTCGTGCCCCGCACCAACGCCTGCCGCAGCCCCGAATCATCCGCGAGATGCGCCGCCGCGATCTGGGCGAGCAAGGCGGGCGAAGCGAGATGCTCTCCCAGCGCCTGCGCCGCGAGCACTTCCTCGGCCGCGCCGAGACCCACGCCGCCATCATCCTCCGCGACGCCGAGCCCGAACAGGCCGAGCTCGGCGAGATCGGACCAGAGCGCCCGTTCCGCCGCGCCACCGCGCGCATTTTCGTCGCCGAACCGGCTGACCGGCAACCGGTCGCGCAGCAGGCCGCCGATGCTGTCGGCGATCATCGCCTGGTCTTCGCTGAGATTGAGATCGACGATCATATCGCGCGTGGCTCCCGGGGCAGGCCGAGCAGGCGCTCGCCGATCGTGTTGCGGCGGATGTCGGAGGTGCCGCCGCCAATCGCCCATTTGAAGGATTCGAGATAGCGAAAGGCCCAGTCGTGTGCACCGCTGCGGGCGAGCGCGGCCGGGCCGAGCAGGTCGAGCGCGGCGCCGTGGACGCGCCGGGTCAGTTCGCCGAAATAGAGCGCGACCACATTGCCCTCTGCGCCCGGCACGGCTTCGCTCATCCCGCGCGAGATGGAGGCGGCGGTCAACGAGCGCAAAGCCATCACTTCCATCCTGAGCGTCGCCAGTTCGCCGGCCACGCCTTCCTCGTCGATCAGTCTCCCCTGCCCGCTCCGCGCCGGCCGCGTCCGCGCCTCGGCGATCAGCGCATCGACCGTCTCGGCCAGTTCGATCTGGTGCATGACGGTGCCGGTGCCGCGCTCGAAGCCGAGCGTCGTCATCGCCACCTGCCAGCCATTGTTCAGCCCGCCGACCACGTTGGCGACGGGAATGCGCACCTCGTCATAGAAACATTGCGCGAAGTGCGACGGTCCGGACATGGTCCTGATCGGCCGCACCTCCAGCCCTGGCGCATGCATGTCGCAGATCACCCAGCTGAGGCCGCGATGGCGCGTCTCGCCGGGATCGGTGCGCACCAGCAATTCCTGCCAGCGGGCGAGATGGCCGTAAGTCGTCCAGATCTTCGTGCCGGTGACGACCAGTTCGTCGCCGTCCACGACCGCCCGGCACTTGAGACTCGCGAGGTCGGACCCGGCGCCGGGCTCGGAAAAGCCCTGGCACCAATTCTCCTCGCCCTTCAGGATCGGCAGCAAATGACGCTGCTTCTGCGCCTCGCTGCCGCGCACGATCAGGGTCGGGCCGGCATGGCTCAATGCCACGAACATGGAGCGGGACTGCGGCGCGCCGGCGCGGGCATATTCCTCCAGCCAGATCAGCTGCTCGATCACCGACAGGCCGCGCCCGCCATAGTCCTTCGGCCAGGACACGCCCGCCCAGCCGCCCTCATATTGACGGCGCTGCCAGGCGAGGTCGAAGTCGCGCAGCGCCTCGCCGTCGATCGGGATCGGTCCCCTGGGCACATTGCCGGCCAGCCAGTCGCGGCATTCGGCGCGGAATCGGTCGAGCTCGGGGGAAGCGATGATCCTCATGCGAACAGGGCCTTCACGTCCGGAGCGGAAATCTTGAGCGAGGCGTTGCGCGGCAGCACTGGCACGATCCTGACCTCCGTCGGCACCTGATAAGCGATCAGCCGCTCCCTGGCCCAGGCCATCAGCACCTCCGGATCGGCCGCGCCGCCCGGCACCAGCTCGACCGCGGCGACCGGCACCTGGCCGAGCCGCTGGTCGTCGACCCCGACCACCGCCGCGTCGGCCACCGCCGGATGCGCGCGCAGGGCATCGGCGACAACATCGGGCACGATCTTGAAGCCGCCCCGGTTGATCGCGCCATCCGCGCGGCCATGGAGGAAGAGGAAGCCATCCGCGTCGATCGAGGCGAGATCGTTGGTGCGCAGCCAGTCCGGCCCCATGCGCTGCGCCTTCGCCTCGAGCAGGCCGATGTCGCCAACCGGCAGGGGTTCGAACGTCGCCTGATCGACGATGCGCAGTTCGACATTGGTGCTGGCCCGGCCCGGGCTGCCGCGCTTGGCCGCCCCCCATTGGCGATAGAGATCGGCCGTCCAGTTGGCGACCACGCCGCCAAACTCCGTCGCCCCGAAGGCATGGAGGATCGGAATGCCGTAATGCGTTTCGAATCGTTCGTGCACATCGCCATCGACCCGGCCGCCGCCCACGCCGATCGCGGTGAGGCTGGCCAGATATTCGCGCGGGATGCCGGCATCCAGCACCATGCGGATCGCCGCGGGCGGCAGCGACACGCGCACCGGGCGATGCTTGCGAATCGCATCGGCCCAGCTGCGCGGTTCGAATTTCTCGAGCAGAACGATACGCCGCCCGAAGGCCAGAGGCGGGACTACATAGGCGATGCCGGTGACGTTGCCGAGCGGCTGGGTCATCACCTGCGGCGTTTCGATGCTGTTGGCGGCGCCATAGACATTGGCGGCATCCTCGGTCGCCGCATTGAGCGTCGACCAGAGCAAGGGCACGCGCTTGGGCGGACCGGTGGTGCCGGAGGAGAGCAGTTCCAGGGCAACATCGGGATTGGCATCGGCCTCGCCGCCGCTGCCCCGCGCGAGCAGGAGCGAGGCGGCGCGCGCCGGGTCTTCAAGATCCTCGATCGCGATGGCGGCGCTGCCCGCTTCGAGCGCCGCGTTGAGCGTTTCGGGTACCCAGTCCTGCGGGTCCGCGACGATGGCGGGCAGCCGCAGGCGGCGGATATCGTCGGCCATGCCTGCGGCGGACTGGGCCGAATAGATCATCGAGACGATCCGGCGCCGCGCGAGGCTGCCGGCAAACAGGGCGACATGCTGTGGGCGGGTGCGGGCGATCAGGCCGATCGCCGGCGCGTCCCCGGCCAGCGCCGCGACCGCCTCGTCCAGCGCCGCCATCCAGCGCCAGCTGCGCCAGCGGCCGTCGAAATGCAGCTGGTCCGCATCGCCGCCGCCGGCGAGGCGTTGGCGGATCAATGCCGAAACGTCGAAGCTCATGCGGGTCAGCGGCCGGTGAATTTCGGGTCGCGCTTCTCGGCGAAGGCCATCACTGCCTCGCGATGATCCTCCGACAGATGCGACATGGTCTCGTAGCCCAGATGCGCCTCGATCATCGTATCGAAGCGCTGGCGCAGATCCATGTTGATCGCGCGCTTGGTCAGGCGGATCGCGACCGCGGCGCCGGCCGCCAGCTGGCTGGCAATGGCATCGACGCGGGCGTCGAGCTGGTCGGCGGGAAGCGCTTCGGTGACCAGCCCGATCTCGGCGGCCTCTTTCCCGGTGATTGCCTCGCCGAGCAGCAGATAGCGTTTGGCCCGCGCATAGCCGATCAGCTGCGGCCAGATCAGCGAGCCGCCGTCGCCCGCGACCAGCCCGACCTTCACATGCGGATCGGCGATCTTCGCCGTGTCGCGGGCGATGACGATGTCGCAGAACAGGGCCAGGGTCGCGCCGAGGCCGATGGCGTGGCCGTTCACCTTGGCGATCACCGGGCAATCCAGGTCCATCACCCCGCGCAATATCTCTCGCGCCTCGATCATCGAATCGATCCAGCGCACCTGGTCGTCGAGCGAGCGCTTCATGCCTTCGATGTCGCCGCCCGCGGAGAAGGCGTCGCCGGCGCCGGTGAGGATGACGACGCGCGCCTCCCTGTCGGCCGCAATGTCCGGCCAGATTCGCACCAGTTCCTGGTGCATCTGCGCATTGGTCGCATTTTTCACGTCGGGTCGGTTGAAGGTGACGGTGACGATCCCGCCCTCGCGGGCGACCTTCAGCGTCTCATAGCCCTCATACACGTGCATTCTCCCCTTGCTCCCTCGGCTTTTGCGCGCCATGCAATAGATATTACTCAATTCAGATGAGAGGGAAAGCGCTGATGGCCGAGAGCGATGGATTGATTCGCAATCGCCTCACCGACGAATCGGTCGATCTGATGCGGCGTCGCATTGGATTTTCGAACCCGACCTTGCGCCTCGGCGCAATCGAGGATCCTTGGAATATCAAGGCAACCGATGACGGCGTAAGGCGATATTCGCTCTGCATCGGCGACGATAACCCGCTTTACTGCGACCCCGCTTATGCCGCGAAAACGCGCTGGGGGCAGGTGATCGCCCCGCCCGGATTCGAAAAGTCGATGGGTTTGCATCGCAGCCCCCGTCCCGAGCCGGAAGAAGACAGAGTTACCTCAAAAGCCCTGACCGGCGTGCAACTCTATCATTCCGGCGGTGAGAATTTCTATTACGCGCCGATCGTCGAGGGCGACACCCTGCACCGCTCGCGCTTCGTCGCCAAGGTCGAGGACAAGCAGTCGGAATTTGCCGGCCGTTCGGTCGTCGTCACCAACGGCCTGTGCCTGTGGGACCAGAATGATCAGGTGGCGGTCGATGGCGTCGACTGGTTCGTCCACGCCGAGCGCAAGAAGCGCGAAGGCTCGGAGGACAAGTACAAGCAGGACGAGCCGGCTTTCTACACGGACGAGCAGCTCGCCGAGATCGAGGCGGCGTACGACAATGAATATCGCCGCGGCGCGGATACGCTCTGGTATGAGGATGTCGTTCCCGGCACCCAATTGCCGCGCATGGCGAAGGGGCCGCTGACGGTCACCGACCTGATCAATCTTCACATGGGCGCGGGCTGGCTGATCTACGGCAACTGGCCGAACCGGCTGGCCTATGAGAATCGCAAGAAATTGCGCGGTTTCTACACGCGCGACGAGTTCAACGCCTGGGACACGCTGCAGCGCGTTCACTGGGACAAGGACCTGGCGCAGAAGGTCGGCGTCCGGATGATGTACGACATCGGCCCGGTGCGGCAGCTCTACGTGAACCACTATCTCACCAATTATGCCGGCGACGATGCGTGGATCCAGCGCGTCCGCTTCGAATTCCGCCGCTTCAACTATATGGGCGACGTGACCTGGCTGACCGGCGAGATCACCGAGGCGCGGGTCGACGAGAAGCTCGGGCCGCTGATCGAGGTGGTGATCAAGGGCGTCAATCAGCGCGGGCAGGAAAATGTTCGCGGCGAAGGCACGATCCTGCTGTCGTCGCGCAAGCATGGGCCGGTGAAGCTGCCGGAGCGCCCGAAGCCGACCATCCACCGGATGCCCGGACCGGAGCAGCGCGAGTAAGCCCGGCATCCGGCATCCGGCATCATTTGAAAAGCCGCCGGCGTGGGGAACGCCGGCGGCTTTTTCATGTTCGCCGCTTTCGCTTCAGCTCTTCTCCGGCGGACCCGGATCGTCGGCGCGCATGTACATGCCGGTGCGCCAGCCATCGTCGGGAATGGTCCCGTAGATGGAGAAGTCGCGGACGCCCTCTTCGTACATCAAAGTGTCGTCGATGAAGAAATTGCCGGTGCATTCGCGCGCCGGCTTGGTGACGATCGCGTAGAAGCAATCCGCCATGATCGCCGGGCTGCGGCAGCGCATGCGCTGCTCGGCATCGGCCACCGCGAACTCGACCGCCGCCGTCGAAATGCCATAGCGCGGCCAGAGCGAATTGAAGGCGATGCCCTCGTCGCGAAACTCGGCGGCCATGCCCTGGGTGATCATCGACATGCCGTATTTGGACATGGTGTAGGCGACGTAATTCTCGAACCAGCGATCCTCCCACACCAAAGGCGGCGACATGGTGAGGACGTGCGGATTGGCGGCCTTGCGCAAATGCGGGATCGCCGCCTGGGTCAGGAAGAAGCTGCCGCGCACGTTGATGTCCATCATCAGATCGTAGCGCTTGGGCTCGACCGCCTCGGTGCGCGCGACCGAGATGGACGAGGCGTTGTTGACCAATATGTCCAGCCCGCCGAACCGCTCGACCGCGGCCTGGACGGCGGCGGCGGATGCCTGTTCGTCGCGCACGTCCATGATGACCGGCAAGGCCTTGCCGCCGGCCGCCTCGACCGCCTCCGCGGCCGTATAGATCGTGCCGGGCAGATAGCGGTGCGGCTCCGTCGTCTTGGCGGCGATCACGACATTGGCGCCGTCGCGCGCGGCGCGTAAGGCGATCTCGAAACCGATGCCGCGGCTGGCACCGGAAATGAGGATGGTCTTTTGTGCGAGTTTCATGGCAGAACCTTAGCATAACAGGGCCGATCGGCAATATTGAGTTTACTCTTTTAGGCATTAAGGTGGTCAGCAATGGGTGAAGGCGAACAGGGGAGTGGCAAGCCGTCTTCGGCGGTGCATCGCGCCGCGAGCGCGATCCGCGCGACGGCGATGAATCAGCCGGAAGGAACGTTGCTCGGCTCCGAAGAGGAGCTGATGAACAAGCTGGGGGTCAGCCGTCCGACGCTCCGGCAGGCCGCGGCCCTGGTCGCGCAGGAGCGGCTCATCACCATCCGCCGCGGCGTCAATGGCGGCTATTTCGCCGCGCTGCCGGACAGCCTGACCGTCGCGCGCATGGCGGCGATCTATTTGCAGTCGCGCCACGCCCATTTGGAAGAAGTGATCGCGGCGGTCGAACCGATCCGCACCGAACTGGCCCGCCTCGCCAGCCGCAACGGCGATCCGGCCGGGAAGGCGGAGCTGGCCGATTTCCTCGCCCAGGAACGGGCGATGCCGCAGACCGACTATCGCTCGTTTCTGCGCGCCGAGCGCGCCTTCGGCCGGGTGCTGGCCGCGATGAGCGGCAACCGCGTGCTCGAGCTGTTCCTCAGCATCGTCTACGATCTGTCGGCCTTCATCGGCCGGGACGAGGACGTCTATGTCAACCATCCGGACCGGATCGAAGCCTATCGCGCCCATCGCAACCGGATGGCGGCCGCGATCCTCGATGGGGACGAGGAACTGGCGGTGCTGGCGACGCGGCGCTGCTCGGCCCTGGTCGTCGACTGGATCCACGAGGATCTGAAGGACGGCCTTTCGACCACGCGCATCGCGATGAAGTCCCGGGCGGCCGAGTGATCGCGGCGGCGGAGCGAATCCTCGAGGGCGCAAGCCCGCTGACGCCGACGCTCCTGCCGCAGCTTCAGCAGCTGATCGCCGCGACCGGCGAGCGCCTGTCCGAGTATAGCGCCGCCAATCTCTATCTGTATCGCGGCCGTCACCATTATCGATTCCACAGCGAACCGGCGCCGCACGTGACCGGCCGCACCTATGACGGCGTGCGCCACGCGCTGCCGCTGGCACTGCTCGATCGCGACGGTGCGGAGGCCCTGCTCGACGCAGTGGATTGCATCGGGCCTGTCGGCGACCCGGCGCTGGCGGCGCGGCTCGGGCTGGCGCTCGGCTGGAACGACGACGACAGCGACTATGTCTACGCCGCCGAACGCCTTGCCATCCTCGACGGCGCCAAGGCCAAACGGTCGCAGGCCCGCGCGTTCGAGGAGGAGGAGGTGCGGCCTCGCTTGCTGCCGATCGACCCGGACGACATTGGCGATGCGCTGACTGTCCTTGCCGGCTGGTCCGAGGATGTCGGCAAAGGCGAAGGCGATACCGACCTTGCCGAATGCCGCGAGGCGCTGGCGCTGATGGCGCCGCTCGGCCTTGAAGGCTGGCTGGTGGAGATTGCGGGAGCGGCGCCGGTCGCCTTCCTGCTCGCCGGGCGCGGCGCGGACGGCAGCCATATCGTCCATTTCGCCAAGGGCCGGCGGGCCTATGCGGGCGCCTATCCGTGGATGTTCGCCCGCTTCGCGGCGCGGGTCGGCACCGGCTGGATCAATTTCGAGCAGGATCTCGGCAAGCCCGGCTTCGCCCAGGCCAAGCGCGCCTTCGCCCCGGCACAGCGGTTGCGGAAATATCGATTGCGGAGAGATGGATGAGCGATGTGGTGGCCGACCTGCGCGCCGAATGCGCCGAGCTTGACGCGTTTCTGCGGACATTGTCGCCCGCCGATTGGGAGCGGGTGACGGCTTTCTACGACTGGACGGTGCGCGACGAGGTCATGCACCTCCACCTGATCGACCGGTTCGGCATGGTCTCGCTGACCGCGCCCGAAACTTTCCCCGCTCTGGTCGCGGAGGTGCGCGCCGGGCAAGCGAAAGGCTATGAGCTGAGCAACCGGATGCGCGACGAATATGGCGCGCTCGCGGGCGAGGCGATGCGCCGGCAATGGCGCGATACGTGGGAGGAGATGTGCGCGATCTTCGACCGCTCCGATCCCGAGCATCGCGTGCCCTGGTTCGGCCCGGAGATGAGCGTCGCCTCCTTCGCCGCCGCCCGCCAGATGGAGGTTTGGGCGCACGGCCAGGACATTTACGACGTGATGGGCGCGAAGCGCGGGAGTCACGACCGCATCCGCAACATCTGCGACCTTGGCGTGCGCACCCTTGGCTGGTCGTTCCGCAATCGCGGCCTGGAGAAGCCCGGCGCGGTCGAAGTGCGGCTGGCCGCGCCGTCGGGCGGGGAATGGCTGTGGAATGAGGGGGCGGGCGAGAGCGTTTCCGGCCCCGCCGAGGATTTCGCCCTGGTGGTGACCCAGCGCCGTCATGTCGACGATACCGGCCTCGTCACCCACGGTCCCGGTGCCCGCGTATGGATGGAGATCGCCCAATGCTTCGCCGGCGCTCCAGCGGAAGGACCGGCGCCGGGCGAGCGGGTGATCGCCTAGGCTCCGTACTCAATCAGGCCGCTTCATTATCGAGCACATAGGTGTTCAGCCCTCCCCCTTGTGGGGAGGGTTGGGTGGGGGCTGAGCCGGCGTCTGCCGGCGGAAAAGATTCCTTGTGGCGAGCCTGACTGCGTCAGTCTCGCGCCCCCACCCCAACCCCTCNNCTCCCCACAAGGGGGAGGGGCTTTTCCGCCGCAATCGCTAATCGAGCGAGGAGCCTAGATTACGCCGTCGCGGTCGAAACCGGCAATGTCCCCCGCATCGAAGCCGAGGGCGGACAGGATTTCCTGGTTGTGCTCGCCCACGGTCGGCGGCGGACGATGGATGCTCGCAGGCGTGGCGCCGAGCGAGGCCGGATAGCCGAGCAGGGGCGCGAGGCCGTCGAGCCCCGGATAGGGCGTCGGCGTCACCAGGCCCATGCTTTGCACCTGCTCATGTGCGATCGCCTCGCGCGGGGACAGGATAGGGCCGGACGGAATGCCGGCGGCGCGCAGGGCGTCGAGCGCTTCGTCATTCGTCTGCTCAATACACCATGCAGCCATTCGCTCTGAAAGGCGCGCGCCGTTGATGCCGCGCAGATCGTCCGTGGCGAAATCGGGATCCTCCAGCCATGCCGGTTCCCCGATCATCCGCGCCCAGCGGCGGAACAGGGAATCGCCGACCACTTGCGTGACGATCCAGCCGTCGCGCGTGCGGAAACTGTCGGTCGGGCCGTTGACGAAGCTGCGATTGCCGATCGGAGTGCGGCCGATCCCGGTCATCGCCTCCTCGACCAGGTAGGTCGATCCGATCGCCAGCGCCGAGCCGAGCAGGCTGGCCTGCACCTCCTGCCCGCGTCCGGTCTGGCCGCGCGCGATGATCGCCATCAGCACGCCGATCGCGGCGTGGAGCGCGGCGGCATGATCGACCCAGGTGATCGGCGTGCGGCGCGGCTCGCCATCCTTGCCCGCCAGCCAGGCCGATCCCGACATGGCCTGGCCGACGCTGTCGAATCCGCCCCGCTCCGCCCACGGTCCGGCCGGGCCGAAGGAGGAGACGTTGGCGTGGATGATGTCCTCGCGCAGCGCGCGCAGGCTGGCATAATCGAGTCCGAGACCGGCCAATGCGGGCACCGGCAAATTGGTCACCACCACATCCGCGGTGGGGATGAGGCGATCGAGCACATCGCGCGCCCGCTCGTGCCGGGGATCGAGCGTCAGCGACCTCTTGTTGCGGTTGATCTGGAGGAACAAAGCGCCTTCGCCATCCGCCGTGACCGGCGTCAGCCAGCGATCCTCGCTCCCGCCGCGCCGCTCGATCCGGATCACGTCGGCACCGAAATCGGCCAGGATCGTCGCGCAATAAGGGCCGGCCACATAGCGTCCGAAATCGAGGACGCGGATGCCGGCCAATACGCCTTCGCTCGCCATGTGAGGAGGCTAGGCGCCCCACGAAAAAACCGCAATGAGGTAGTTCTATTCGATCCATGGCTGTGGCACACCCGCGCCGGGAGGATGGTCGAGCATGGATTGCGAAACGTTCGATCTGCTGAAGACGACGGTCACGCGGTTCGTCGAGGAGCGGCTGATCCCCAATGAGGATCGGGTCGAGGCCGAGGATGCCGTCCCCGCCGAGATCATCCAGGAGATGCGCGACCTGGGCCTGTTCGGCCTCTCCATTCCCGAAGCGCATGGCGGCCTGAGCCTCACCATGGCCGAGGAGGCCGAGATCGTGTTCGAGCTCGGCCGCACGGCTTTCGCCTTCCGCTCGGTGATCGGCACGACGGTGGGGATCGGCTCGCAGGGCATCGTCATCGACGGCACCGACGCGCAGAAGAATGAATGGCTGCCCAAGCTTGCGGCGGGCGAGGCGATCGCCTCCTTCGCGCTGACCGAACCCGGCGCCGGATCGGATGCCGCTGCCGTCCAGACCAGCGCCGTGCGCGACGGCGATGTCTATCGCATCAACGGCACCAAGCGCTTCATAACCAACGCCCCGCGCGCCAGCATGCTGACCGTGATGGCGCGCAGCGAGCCGGGGGTGGCAGGTGCTGCGGGGATCAGCGCCTTCATCGTCCCCGCCGACACGCCCGGCATCAGCTTCGGCAAGCCCGACAAGAAGATGGGCCAGCGCGGGACGATCACCTGCGACGTGATCTTCGACGATGCTGTGGTCCCCGCCGCCAACATCATCGGCGGCGTGCCGGGGCGCGGCTTCAAGACCGCGATGAAAGTGCTCGATCGCGGCCGCATCCACATGTCGGCTTTGGCCGCGGGCATGGCGCAACGGCTGGTCGAGGAATCGGTGCGCTACGCCGCCGAGCGCGAGCAGTTCGGCCAGGCGATCGGCGCGTTCCAATTGGTCCAGGGGATGCTCGCCGACAGCCGCGTCGATGCCTTTGCGTCGAAGGTGATGGTGGCGGACGTCGCCCGCCGCTTCGATGCCGGCGAGAAGCTTTCCGCCGACGTCGCCGCCGCCAAGTATTTTACGACCGAGGCGGTCGGCCGCGTCGCTGACCGCGCCGTGCAGATCCATGGCGGCGCCGGCTACATGGCCGACTATAAGGTCGAGCGCTTCTATCGCGACGTGCGGCTGCTGCGCATCTACGAGGGCACCAGCCAGATCCAGCAGGTGATCATCGCCCGGTCGCTGCTGCGCGAGGCAGGGCTGAAGGTCTGATGGACGAGGTACTGCTCGAAACGCCGTCCGAGGGCGTCGCCTTGCTGCGGATCAACCGGCCGGACGTGCTCAATGCGTTGAGCATGAGCGTGCGGACTCGGCTGGCGGAACTGGTCGCGGCGGCGGACGCCGATCCGACGGTCAAGGCGATCGTCATCACCGGCAGCGACACGGTGTTTGCCGCCGGCGCCGACCTGATGGAGCTGCGGAAGCGCACTGTCCACGACACCAATTTCCGCAGCTCCCGCGCCGCCTGGGAAGTGATGGACGGCTGCCGCAAGCCGCTGATCGCCGCGGTCAACGGCTATGCGCTCGGCGGCGGCTGCGAACTGGCGCTGCATTGCGACATCATCATCGCCGGGGAAGGAGCGAAATTCGGCCTGCCCGAGGTCAAGGTCGGGATCATGCCCGGCGCCGGCGGGACCCAGCGGCTGGTGCGGGCCGCGGGCAAATATCAGGCGATGCGTTATCTGCTGACCGGCGATCCGATCCCGGCGGATGTCGCGCTCCGCATGGGGCTGGCGTCGGAAGTGGTCGCCGATGCCGACGTGCTCGGCCACGCGCTGAAGATCGCCGAGAAGATCGCTCGGCTGCCGCCGCTGTCGATCGACGCAATCAAGGAAGTCGTGAAGCTCGGCCCCGACGCGCCGCTTGCCACAGCCCTGGTGATGGAGCGCAAGGCCTTTCAATTGCTGTTCGCAACCGAGGATCGCGACGAGGGCATCGCCGCCTTCGCCGAGAAGCGCCGTCCGGCGTTCAAGGGGCGGTGATGGCGGACGCGGCGGCGGACGGATGACCGGCCTGCTCTCCGGGCTGACAATCGTCGAAGGCGCCTCGTTCATCGCCGGGCCGTCCTGCGGTCTGCATTTCGCACAGCTTGGCGCGACCGTGATCCGCTTCGACCAGATAGGCGGCGGTCCGGATGCGCGGCGCTGGCCGGTCGCGGCGGGCGGCGAGAGCCTGTATTGGGAGGGCCTCAACAAGGGCAAGAAATCGGTCGCGCTCGATCTGTCGCGGCCGGAGGGGCGCGAACTGGCGCAGCGGCTGGCGACGGCGGCGGACGGCCTGTTCGTCACCAACTTCCCGGCCACCGGCTTCCTGTCTCACGACAGGCTGGCGGCGCTGCGGCCCGATCTCGTCTGCCTGCGCGTGATGGGCTGGCCGGACGGCGAGCCGGCGGTCGATTACACGATCAACGCGGCGGTCGGCGTGCCGATGATGACCGGCCATCCGGACGATCCGCGCCCGGTCAATCACATGCTGCCGGCCTGGGACCTGATTGCCGGTGCCTATGGCGCCTTCGCCTTGCTGGCGGCGGAGCGCGAGCGGCGGACTTCGGGGCAGGGGCGGGAAATCAGGCTGGCTCTGTCCGATCTCGCCGCCGCGACGCTCGGCAATCTCGGCCAGGTCGCGGAAGTGCTGGCCGGCGGCGACCGCCCGCGCGGCGGCAATGACCTGTTCGGTGCGTTCGGGCGCGATTTTGCGACTCGCGACGGCGCGCGGCTGATGATCGTCGCGATCACCCCGCGGCAATGGTCGGGCCTGGTCGACACGCTCGGCATTGCCGCGCAGATCGCCGCGGTCGAGGCCGCGACCGGCGCGGATTTCGCGCGCGACGAGGGCGCCCGCTACGTCCACCGCGCCGCCTTGTTCGGCATCGTCGAGGCGGCGGTGGGCAATCGATCCGCCGACGATCTGGCAGCGGCCTTCGAGCGTGCGGGGGTCTGCTGGTCGCGCTATCGCGGCCTCGCCGAGGCGTTGGTCGAGGAGCCCCGCCTGGTCCGGGACAATGGTCTCTTCGGCATGGTCGACCATCCGAGCGGAGCCTATCCGACGCCCGCCGCCCCGGCCCGCACGGACGGGACGCCGCCGCCCGCCGCCGCGCCGCGCCAAGGCCGCGATAGTGACGAAATCCTCGCCAACCTGCTCGGTCTCGGCGACGGCGAGATTGCCCGGCTGCACGACCAGGGGCTGGTGGCGTGAGCGTCTCGCCGGACGACCTCGCCGAATGGCGTGCCGCGATCGGCCGCGCCCGGGGCCAGGAGCAGATGCTCGATGCCGAGAGCCTGCGCCGGTTCGCGGTGGCGATCGGCGCCGATCCGGATGTCGAGCGGGCCATGCCCGTGCTCGGCCATTGGGCCTGGTTTCTGGAAACGGCCACGGATGACGGCATCGGCCCGGACGGTCACCCGAAGCGCGGCGGCTTCCTGCCGGCAGTCACGCTCCAGCGGCGCATGTTCGCCGCCGCTTCGGTCGACTTCCACGCGCCGGCCGAACTCGGTGCGCCCGCGATCCTCGACAGCATCATCACGGACGTCCGCCATCGCGCTGGCGCCAGCGGCGACCTGATCTTCGTCGAGGTCGAGCGCCGCCTCGGCCAGGCCGGCACGCCGCGCCTCACCGAGCGCCAGACCATCGTCTATCGCGACCAGGGCGATGCCATCCCGCTCCCAGCCGCCGCGACCGAATCGGCCGAGGGCGAGATGTGGAGGCCCGGCCCGGTCCAGCTGTTCCGCTTCTCGGCCGCCACCTTCAACGGCCACAGGATCCACTATGACCGGCCCTACGCCCGCGAGGTGGAACTTTATCCCGACCTTGTCGTGCACGGGCCGTTCACGGCGGCGCGGCTCGCCGAGATGGCGGCCCGGGATGGCCCGCTTGCGGGGCTGGAATTCCGCTTGCTCGCGCCCCTGTTCGTCGATCAGCCGGTCCGGTTGGCCCGGATCGCGGACAGCGAATATCACGCGATACGCTGCGACGGGGTGATCGCCGCCAGCCTGAAGGCGCGCGCTTTATGACCGACTGGGTGTTCCTGGCGCGCCGGGCGTCGGGTGCGGCGCGCATTTATGCCGATGCGGTGTTGCGGGCGGTGGCCGACCTCGTCGCGCCGGACGGACGGATCGACCCGGCGCTCGCCGATCGCGAGCAGCGCGTTGTCCACGGCTATGCCTGGGTCGCCAGCACCAACGAAGCCATCGCGGCGGCGGCGGATTGGGCCGAACGGCTGGCACAGCCCAGCCCGGTCGATCTCCTCGCCTTGCGCGTCGGCATGGGCGAATATCTCGCGCAGTTGATCGGCGGCGTGCCGATGAGCCAGAGCGAGTTTGCACGGCCGGTCGAACTGGGAGCCGTCGCCGCTGCCGCGGATCTCGCGGCGGATTCGGCGGTCGCGATGTTCCTCGCCCAGGGCAGCAATCGCGACACACGCGCCGAACTGGCCGCGCGGCTGGCGGACGGGGAACGGCCGGACGAGGCGCTCGACGAGACGCTCGATCTGGTGCGGTACCAGTTCCGCACCTTCGCCGCCGAACGGATCGCGCCGCACTCCCATGGCTGGCACCTAGCGGATGAACTGATCCCCGACGCGGTCGTCGCAGAAATGGCCGCGCTCGGGGTCTTCGGAATCTGCATCGATCCCGAACATGGCGGCCTCGGCATGGGCAAGCTGGCCATGTGCGTGGTCTCCGAGGAATTGAGCCGCGGCTGGATCTGCGCCGGATCGCTCGGCACGCGATCGGAGATTGCCGGCGAACTGATCGGGGCGAGCGGCACCGAGGAACAGAAGGCGCGCTGGCTGCCGGGCCTGGCGTCCGGCGAAATCCTGCCGACGGCGGTGTTCACCGAGCCCGACACCGGCTCGGACCTCGCCTCGGTACGGACCCGAGCAACCCGGACTGAAGACGGCCATTGGCAGGTCCATGGCGCCAAGACCTGGATCACGCACGCCGCGCGCGCGGATCTGATGACTCTGCTGGTCCGCACTGATCCCGCAAAGCCGGGCCATGACGGCCTGTCGATGCTGCTGGCCGCCAAGAGCCGGGGCGATGACTTTCCGGATGCCGGGCTGGCCGGCGGCGAGATCGAAGTGCTCGGCTATCGCGGCATGCGCGAATATGTGCTCACTTTCGACGGCTTTGAGGTTGAGGGCGATCAGCTTCTGGGCGGGGCCGAGGGAGAGGGCTTCCGCCAATTGATGCGAACATTCGAAGGCGCGCGCATCCAGACCGCGGCGCGGGCCATCGGGGTCGGCTGGAACGCGCTCGACCTCGCCTTGCGCTACGCCGCCGAACGCCGGCAGTTCGGAAAGCCGCTGAGTGCCTTTCCGCGCGTGTCCGACAAGATCGCGCTGATGGCGGCCGAGCTGTTGATGGCCCGCGAACTCACCTACGCCGCTGCGCGCCGCAAGGATTTGGGCGAGCGCTGCGACATCGAAGCGGGCATGGCGAAACTCCTCGCCGCGCGCGTCGCCTGGTCGAATGCCGATCAGAATGTCCAGATCCACGGCGGCAACGGCTACGCGCTGGAATATGAGGCGAGCCGCATCCTGTGCGACGCCCGCATCCTCAACATCTTCGAGGGCGCGGCGGAGATTCAGGCCCACGTCGTCGCGCGGGGGCTGATCGCCGCCCGCTAAGCCCCTCCCCTGAAGGGGAGGGGCTAGATGGCCCTAAGCCACCGCCCGTTGCTGCGGCTGCGACAGCGCCGCGAAGCGTTCAATCTGCACCTCGCCCGAGCCGTGGCGCTGGGCGAAGGCGGTGAAGCGGCGGAAATAATGGCCGACCGGATATTCCTCGGTGACGCCGATGCCGCCGTGCAGCTGGATGCCGTTGGCGCCGACATAGGCGGCGGCCTGCGCGGCGCGCGCCTTGGTCGCGGCGGCGATGCGGGAGCGTTCGCGCGGGGACGGATCGTCCAGCGCCGCGACGCCGCGCACGACCAAAGCCCGCGCCTGTTCGAGGTGGATGAACATGTCGGCGAGGCGATGGCGCAGGGCCTGGAAGTCGCCGATCGGCCGGCCGAACTGCTTGCGGGTGAGCAGATAGTCGCGGGTCAATTGCAGGACATGGGCCATGCCGCCGACCGCCTCGGCGCTTTCCAGCACCAGCGCGCAATCGCGCGCGTGGAGGAGCGCGGGCTCGGCCTGCCCGAGCGGACCGATCGGTGCGGCCGGCGTGCCGTCGAGGATGAGTTCGCCGCCCACGCGCCTGTCGACCGTGTCGTAGCGCTTGAGCGCCGCAGCCCCGACAGTCAGCTCGAACAGGGTCAGGCCATGGCCTTCGGCGACAGCGCTGACCAGCAACGTGTCGGCGTCTGCCAGCCCGACCAGTCCGGTCTTGCGCCCGGTCAGCCGCCACTCGTCGCCGGAGCCGACGGCGCGGGTGCGAACCCATGCCGGATCGCCGCGCGCCTCCGCCTCGTCATGGGCGAGGATCGGCCGGAACGTGCCGTCCGCGATCCCGGCGACGCGATCGGGCGCCATCTTCAATAGCAGCTGCGCTGCCACGATCGCGATGTCGACATAGGGGTCGGGCACCAGCCCCCGGCCCAGTTCCTCGGCGATCACCGCGCCGGCCTCCAGCCCGCCGCCGAGCCCGCCCGCTCCCTCGGGCAATGCCGCCATCAGCCAGCCCATCTCGGCGAAATGCGGCCAGGCGCTGCCGGTGCCGCGATCACTCGCCGCCCAGCGCCGGACGCTGTCGCGCAGCATCTGCTGCTCTTCGGTCGGGATGAAGTTCATGTCTTTCTCAACCCCGCAGCAATTCGCCGGCGATGATGTTGCGCTGGATCTCGTTGGAGCCGCCGTAGATGGTCACGGCCCGGCGATAGAAGAAATCGGCGGTGACGCCGGGCGCCAGCGGCGAGCCCGGGGGGTCGGCGGGGGTACCGACAAGATAGTCGGACTCAAGATAGGCGGGCAGGCCCTCGTCGCCGAGCGCTTCGACGGTCAGAGCGCCGACCCGCTGCAGCAATTCGGTGCCGCCGACCTTCAGGATGGACGCGACGGGGCCGCCGGAAATCCCGGCCTCCTCCTCGGCCATCACCCGCCACAGCGCGGCCTCATGCGCGAGAAACTCGATATCGAGCAAAGCGACCCGGCGGGCGAAATGCGGGTCTTCGATCAGCGGCCTTCCGCGCGCCTCCACGGTCTCGGCGATGTGGCGGAGCCGCTTCAGCATCGCCCGGATGCGCGGCACTTCGGCGGACAGGGTGCGCTCCAGCCCGAGCAATTCCTTGGCGTAGGTCCAGCCCTTATTCTCCTCGCCGACGATATTTTCCACCGGCACGCGCACGTCGGTGAGAAACACCTCGTTGAGGATATGGCCGCCGTCGATCGAGACGATCGGGCGGACGATGATGCCCGGCGTCTTCATGTCGACGAGCAGGAAGGAAATGCCCTCCTGCGGCTTGCCGGTCGTGCCGGTGCGGACCAGCAGGAACAGCCAGTCCGAATATTGCGCCTGCGACGTCCAGATCTTCTGGCCGTTGACGACGAATTCGCCCCCGTCGCGCACCGCCCGGGTCTGGAGATTGCCGAGGTCGGAGCCGGCATTGGGTTCGGAGAAACCCTGAGTCCAGAAATGCTCGCCGCTGCGGATCTTGGGCAGGAACTCGGCCTTCTGCGCCTCGCTGCCGCGGGTGATCAGGATCGGGCCGACCAGGTGCAGGCCCTGCGGGCTGACTTCGGGACAGCCGGCGGCGAAGCATTCCTCGTCGAAGATGTGGCGCTGCGTCAGCGTCCAGCCCGGCCCGCCATGCTCGACCGGCCAGTGCGGCACCGACCATCCGCGCTCGTTCAGCACGCCGGTCCAATAGACGACGTCGGGTGGATGCGGATGATAGCCCATCAGTCCGCGCCGCCCCATTTCCGGCGGCAGTTTCTCGGCGATGAAGGCGCGGACCTCGGCGCGGAAATCCTCGTCGGTCATGCTTTTTTCTCATAGGGACGGAACAGGCCGGAGACGCGCAGCACGTCCTGACCATTGGACGTGACGACGGCGTCGGCGAAGGTCAAAGTGTCGGACGATTTGCGGATGTTGATCCCGGCCTCGATCCAGTCGCCGACGCGGGCGGGCCGCAGGAAATCGGCGGTCACGCTGAGCGTGATGCCCATGGTCAGCACCGACAAAGCGAAGTCGGCGAAGGTCAGCAGGAAGCCGCCATGGGCGAAGCCCTCGGTATTGGCCTGGTCCGGGCCGACCCAGGCGCCGACAATGCGCGTCCCGTCCGCCCCGTCGCGGATGTAGAAGGCGCCGGCGCGGTTCACATAGGGGCTGCGCGACGGGAAGGGGCGGAAGCCTTCGGGCGGGAGCGGCAGGTCGCTCACGACGCGGGCAGCCGGAATTTCTGGATCTTGCCGGTGGCGCTGACCGGCAGTTCGTCGAGGAAGGCGACCGCGCGCGGCACCTTGAAATTGGCCATGCGGTCGCGGCTCCAGGAGATCAGCGCGTCGCCGTCGAGCGCCGCACCGGGCTTCAGCACCACCCAGGCCTTGCCGACTTCGCCCATCCGCGCGTCCGGCACGCCGGTCACCGCGACCTGCAGGATCGCTGGGTGGGCGAGCAGCATCTTCTCGATCTCGGCCGGGTAGCAATTGAAGCCGCCGACGATGAACATGTCCTTCTTGCGATCGGTGATCCGCAAATAACCCTGATCGTCGAGCACGCCGATATCGCCGCTGTGCAGCCACCCGTCCGCATCGATCGCGGCGGCGGTGGCGGCGGGATCGTCGAGATAGCCGCGCATCACGTTCATGCCGCGGATCACGACCTCGCCCGCCTCGCCGGTCGGCACCGGCTGGTTGTTCTCGTCGACGCAGATCACCTCGACGCCGGCGATGGCGCGCCCGCAGGAGGTGGTAACGATTTCCGGCGGATCGTCCGGGCCGGTCATGGTCGCGGTCCCGCACGTCTCGGTCATGCCATAGCCGGTCAGCACGATCGGGATGCCGAGCTCGGCGCGCATCGCCTGGATCATCGCCGGCGCCACCGACGCTCCGCCGGTCACCGCCACGCGCAGCGCCCCGAAAATTTCCGGACGTCGGTCGGGCAAGGCGAGCAATGTCTGGAACAGGGTCGGCGGCCCCGGCATGAAGCTGACCCGCTCATGCTCGACGATCTCGACCAGCGCCGGCACGTCGAGCGCCGCCATCGGCAGGATCGCGGCGCCGGTCGCCAGGCAGGGCAACCACGCGCCCTTGTAGCCGGAGGTGTGGAAGAACGGCCAGATGATCAGGAAGCGGTCGCCGGGTCCTAGCGTGGTCGCGCGGGCCCATTCCCGCGCGGTGCGGACGGTCTGGCCATGTTCGGCGACGGCGCCCTTGGGATTGCCGGTCGTGCCGCTGGTGAACATGATGTCGGAGACGTCACTCTCCTGCAGCGCATCGATGCGGGCCTCGACCTCGGCCTCCCGCCCGCCACCGGACGCGAGGAAGGTCTGCCACTGATCGCCGTCGCCGCCGACCGCGATAACACGCTCGACGCTCTCGGCACCAAGTTCCGCCGCCAGATCGGCGAAACGGGTGCCGAGGAAATCCGCCGAGGCGACGACCATCCGCACCTTCGCGCGGTCAAGGATATAGCGCGCCTCATCGGCCTTGTAGCGCGTGTTGAGCGGCACCAGCACGCCGCCCGCCGCGTGGATGCCAAGGCAGGCCACGACCCATTCCAGGCTGTTCGGCATCCAGATCGACACGCGGTCGCCCGGTTGCAGGCCTGCCGCGACGAACGCCGCCGCCGCGCGGTTCATCTCGCGCGCCAGACCGGTGAAGCTCAGCCGCTGGCCGCCATCCACCACCGCGTCGGCATCGGGCCAGCGCGCCGCTGCGTCCAGCGCGGTGTGCGGGAGGGTCTGCCGCGCGCTCATTCGCTGGCTTCGGCCGCCTTGCGCGCGGCGGTGATCGCATCGCGCGCCAGCATCATGTTGAGCGATTCGCGGTCCAGGGATTCAAGGAAAGTGTCGGACAAAGCCGCGTTGAGATTGGCCTTGGCATAAGCCACGCCCGAATAGGGCTTGGCCGCCAGCGCCTCGGCGATCGCCATCGTCTCGCGCTCCAGATCGGCCCCGGCGAACAGCCTGTCGACGATCCCGAAATCGAGGGCCGCCGCCGCGTCGCGGGTCTCGCCGAGGAAATAGAGCTGCCGTGCCTTGGCGGTGCCGAGGATGCGCGTCCACAGCCAGCTGCCGCCATAATCGCCCGACAGGCCGACGGAGGTGAAGGCCGGGACGAACTTGGCGGTATCGACCGCGAAGCGCAGGTCGCAGGCCGCGGCCAGGCTCATTCCCGCGCCGGCGCACGACCCGTTGATCATCGCGATCGTCGGCTTGGGCATTTCGTGCAGCCAGCGCGCCGCCTCGACGCAGCGCCGCAGCCATTGCGTGCGGAATTCGGTCGTGCCCTTCTTGCCCTTGTCGCCCTTCACCAGCCGGTCGGCGAGGCTGCTGATCGCTTTCACGTCGCCGCCCGCGCAGAAGCCGCGCCCGGCCCCGGTCAGGATCACGCAGCGCACGCTGTCATCCTCCGCCACGCCGCGCAGATCGTCGGGCAGCCGATGCATGATGTCGGCATTGAGGGCGTTGAGCGTATCGGGGCGATTGAGGGTCACGATCGCGACCCTGCCTTCCCGCCGCACCAGAACGGTCTCGTCCAAACGTCCCCTCCCGGCGCTTTCGCCTCGTTGACCCCGAGTCTTAGATAGAGTTACCTCAAATGCAAGCGACAGGAGAATAAGGTGACTCGGGAAACCGTGATTTGCGCGCCGCTGCGGACCCCGGTCGGCCGGTTCGGCGGCGTGTTCCGCGATCTGCCGGCGCATGCGCTGGGGGCGGCGGTCGTGCGGGGGCTGCTGGAGCGGACTAGGCTGCCCGCTGAGGCGGTCGAGGATGTGATCTTCGCGCAATGCTATCCCAGCATGGATGCGCCGGCGCTCGGCCGGGTGGTCGGGCTCGATGCCGGGCTGCCGATCGACGTCGGCGGGCTGCAGCTCGACCGGCGCTGCGGTTCGGGGCTGCAGGCGCTGATCTATGCGGTGATGCAGGTGCAGACCGGAGCGAGCGAGCTGGTGCTCGCGGGCGGCGCGGAATCGATGAGCAATGCGCCTTTCTACACGAATGGCGCGCGCTGGGGGGTGAAGGGCGATGCTTTGCGCTTCGACGACGCGCTGGCGCGGGGGCGGGTGACGGCCGGAGGTCGTAACTACCCGGTCGCCGGCGGGATGATCGAGACCGCCGAGAATCTGCGCCGGGATCACGCCATCTCCCGCGAGGAGCAGGATTCCTTCGCCGTCGAATCGCATCGCCGTGCCGTCGCCGCGCAGGAGAGCGGCGCGTTCGCGGACGAGATCGTGCCGGTGACCGTGCCGGGCCGCAAGGGCGACACGATCGTCGACCGCGACGAGCATCCGCGCCCCGGCACGACGATCGGGGACCTCGCGAGGCTGAAGCCGATCATGGGCAGGAGCGATCCCGACGCAACGGTTACGGCCGGCAATGCCAGCGGGCAGAATGACGGTGCGTCGGTGGCGATCGTGACGACTCGGGAGATGGCCGAGCGGCATGGGCTGAAGCCATATGCGCGGCTGGCGGGCTGGGCGGCGGCCGGGGTCGAGCCGAAGCGGATGGGGATCGGCCCGGTGCCGGCCACGGCCAAGGCGCTGGGGCGGGCGGGTCTGACGCTGGCGGATATTGATCTGATCGAACTGAACGAGGCGTTTGCCGCGCAGGTGCTGGCCTGCACGCGCGAATGGGGTTTCGGGCCCGAGGACTTCGGGCGGATGAACGTCAACGGCTCGGGCATTTCGCTCGGCCATCCCGTCGGCGCGACCGGCGGGCGCATCCTCGCGACCCTGCTGCGCGAGATGGACCGGCGCGAGGTCCGCTACGGACTGGAAACGATGTGCATCGGCGGCGGCCAGGGGCTTGCGGCCGTGTTCGAGCGGGTGACCTAGTCCTTGGTCGCGTAGACCAGCTTCCAGGCGCCGTCGTCCAGCACTTGCACCCGGTCGCCGCCGAAGCGGAAGCCCGGCTCGGCGGGCGGCTCGGCGAAGGAGATCACCGCCTTCCCGGGCGGCGGGGGTAGTGCGGCCCAGATGCGCCGGGCGGCGCTGTCGATATCGAGCCGGTTGACGATATTGTCCCTGATCGCCCGGGCGCGCGGGTAGAGTTCGGGATCCCAATCGGCCAAGGCCCGCACCGGCGCGGTGTCGACCCCGCCCGGCCGCACCGCGACCACCCACGGCCCGGCGCCCCTGCTCTCGCGCTCGCGCTGCGCAACCTCCGCCCAATGCTCGATCGCGACCTTGCCGGCGCAATAGCTGGCGAGGCCTTCGAGTGGGGAGACGGCCGCGCCGGACGACAGCAGGGCCAATCCCGCATCGAGCTGCGGCGGGCAGGCGGCGATGAAGGCCTGGCCCAGCGCGATCGGCGCGGCGACATTGGCGATGACGCTGTTTTCGTATGGCGCGGCCGCGACCTTGTGGAGCAGGCCGACGCCTTGTGAGTAGTAGCCGTTCTGAATGAAGATCGCGCGCTTGCCGGTGAAAGCGGCGAGCTCGGCGGCAAGATGGTCACGCACCGCGCCCCACGTCTCGGGCTTGGTCAGATCGAAGCGGACGCTCTCGTAATCCGGATGATCGCGCCGCGACAGGTTGATGATCCGCGCGCTCTCGAACGGGCAGTTGCGGGCGAGGCCGAGGCCGATCCCCTCTGTCGCGCCGGTGATCCAGACGATCGTGTCAGCCATGCAAAGCCTCTGTGGTTTCGAGCGGCGGCGCGCCGGCAAGGCCCACCTGGACATCGACCTGGGTGCCGCAGCCGGGGCAGTAGAAATAGCGGATGCGGAACCGCTCGCTGCCCGGATAGAGCGATGTCAGCGGGAAGCGGTCGCCGACATCGGCCTCGCGGCTGCGCAGCGACGCCAGGATCGGGCCGCCACTCGCGCAGATGCCGGTGCCGCAACCGGCGCAGACGATTTCGCCGTCCGCCACATCGAAATGCGAGGACAGACGCTGTCCCGCGCGCTTCCGGTCGCGAGGGAGCGGCTCGGCGCCCAACCGCTCGCGGCGGCGATCGATCCGGACCTGCCGGGTCGCGGCCTCGTCCAACGCGCCATCGGCGATGACCACGCCATAGTCGCGCAGCGCACCCGCCACCGTCACCAGCCCCTCCTCGACATCGTCCAGCACTGCCGCCGGATCGCGCTCGATCGGGTCGCCGAGGCCGCCGCCGCCCTGCGACGACGCGATCATGACATGGCGCGCCGACACGGCGAGATTGACGTCGGGCAGGGGCAAGGGCGCGTTGCGGCCGTCGACGAGATGGTCCCATCCGGCCCCGGCGCTCTCCGCCACCGCGATCCCGCTCGCGCTCCCCGGCTCGCCGCCGAGGATGCCGAGGGTCGATGGATGCTGGAGCCCCTGCGCCATCGAATTCAGCGCGATCGCGCTCGCCGTCCCGTGCGGCCGATAGGACCAGATCGCGCCGCTGCCGCCGCGATGGCGGCCAGGGCCGGCGGAATCGGCCAGTTCACCGCGCACCAGATAGAGCACCGGAAACGCCGCCTCGTTGGTCTCGACATTGGATGGCATCGCGCCGGGCGACGTGGCCGTACCCGCGACATCGGCGCCGTCACGGCTTCCCGCGGCGCCGCTGCCGCCGGTCAGCTCATCGAGGAACAGGGTGTGGAACGGCCGGCCCTGCGCATCCAGCCCGGAGATCGACATGCCCCCCGCGCCGGTCGATTGCGACGAGGCCATAGCGAGCGGCGCCAGTTCCTCCGATCCGTCGAGCAGGCGGGCGATGCAGCCGGTGGTGACGTTGCGGATCGCCTGCGCGCTGGTGCCGGTGCTCATCGCGACGCCGGCCGGCCATTCGGCGTGGATGATCGTGCCGGGCCGCGACTTGAGATCGATCGCCCGCCAGATCGCGCCGGGCACCCACGGCATGCCCTGGCAGAGATGGACCAGCAATGCCGCCATCACGAAATTGGCGAGCGCGGGATAGGCCGAATTGACCGCGCCCGGCGCCTGATCGTCGCTGTCGCTGAAATCCAGCTCCAGCCGGTCGCCGCGCTTGGTCATGGTCAGGCGCACGGCATAGATGGCGTTGGGCACGTAATCGTCGCCCTCGCGCTTCTCGTGCTGGAGGAAGGCGATGTCGCGCCAGCGCCCGTCGGGAAGCGCGGCGAGGCGGCGCCGGAAGGCCGCCTCGGTGCCGTCGAGCAATTGCGCCATCGCGCCGGACAGGCAGTCGGCGCCATAGCGTTCGACCAGCTCCAGCAGGCGTGTCGCCGCCGCATTGTTGGCGGCGATCTGGCCGAGCATGTCGAGCGCGTTCAGTTCCGGGGTGCGGCTGCGGGCGAGGATGTCGCGCTCGATATCGGCGCGCACGCGGCCGCCCTCCACCAGCTTGATCGGCGCGATCGGCAACGGCTCGTCGAAGATCGAGCGCGCCGCCTGATTGAAGCCGCCGCCGACCGGCCCGCCGACATCGGCCTCGTGGACCGTGCAGCCCGACCAGGCGATCAGCTTGCCGTCGGCAAAGATCGGCGCGACGAGCGTGACATCCGGCTGGTGCAAGGCGCCGACATAGGGATCGTTGGTGAGGAACTGGTCGCCCTCGTTGATCCCGGGATTGTCGGCATAATGCGCGAGAATGTCGGCGACGACGAGGTTGAGCGAGGTCGACTGGACGACCACCGATTTGCTGCAGGCGACGACGCTGCCGTCCGCAGTCATCAAAGCGGTGTTATAGTCGCCGGCTTCGGACGCGATCTGCGATCCCGACACGCGCACCAGGGTCTCGCCGGCATCGGCATTGATCGTCTCCAGCCGGTGGCGGATGATCTCCAGCTCGATCGCGCCGACGCTCATCGCCCGTTCTCCGCGCGCAGGGGGATGACCACGTTTTCGGGTTCCGGGCTCATCACCACATCTCCCGTCTCGTTGAGATCGGCACGCATGCCCGGATGCACCACCAATGTGGTCTGCGGGGATTCGAGGAAGGCCGGCCCGGAAACGCCCACGCCGCTGCAGAGGCTCGGCAGGTCGTAGGTCGGCACCTTCTGCCAGCCCCCTTCGAACCAGGCGTCGCGCGATCCGGTCGGCTCGGCCCTGCCGCCGATCTGGCCCTTGGGCGCAGCGGTGTGCGGCACGGCGATCCGCGCCTCCGCGCCGACCGAGACCAGTTCCACTGCTTTCGCCGATCCGGACGCGCCCCGGCCGACGATGCGCTCGTAGCGCGCGCGGAATTCCGCTTCGGCATCGGCGATCGCCGCTTCATCGAGCCGGCCGGACGGGATCGCCACCTCGATCCGGTGGATCTGCCGGGCGAAGCGCAGCCCGACGCGGCGCTCGACGACGAGCGTGCCGACGAGCCCGTCAAACTCCGACCGCGCCTGCGCTTCCAGTTCGCCCAGCACCGCCTCGGAATCGCCAAGCGGCAGGGCGAAGGCGCGCGGCGGCAGGTCGCGCTCGGCCAGCACGGTCAGGTCGCTGCACACCGCGCCCCACGCCGACAGAGCCGGGCCGAGCCGCGGGATCACCACCCCGGCCACGCCAAGATCGGCGGCATAGCGGCCGACATATTGCGGCGCCGCGCCGCCATAAGCGTAGAGCATGAACCGGCGCGGATCGTGGCCGCGCTGGACGGTCGCGCGGCGCACGAGGTCGGCCATCTGCGCGCAGGCGACGTCGACAATGCCCTGCGCGGCCTGTTCGACCGGCATGCCAAGCTGGTCCGCCACCGTCGCCACCGCCCGGCGCGCCGCCTCGCGGTCGAGCGTCACCGCACCGCCCAGCCGGTCGACATGGCCGAGCACGACCGCCGCATCGGTCACGGTCGGGCGGGTACCGCCACGGCCGTAGCAGGCCGGTCCGGGCATCGATCCCGCGCTTTCCGGCCCGACTCGCAGCGCGCCGATTGCCGGATCGACATGGGCGATGCTGCCGCCGCCCGTGCCGATCGAGGCGATGTCGACGAACGGGACGGCGAGGCCGTGGCGGTCGATGCGCGGCTTCTGCGCGCGCGGCAGTTCGCCATCGACGACCAGGCCGACGTCGAAGCTGGTGCCGCCAACATCGGTGGCGATGATGCGGTCATGGCCCAGGCTGGCGCCGAGATGGCGTGCCGCCGAAATGCCGCCGACCGGGCCGGACTGGAGCAGATGGATCGGCGCCCCGGCCACGGTCCGCGCCAGCTGCACGCCGCCGCCCATCGTCATGATCAGGAAGCGGCCCTTGAACCCTTCGTCCGCCAGCGCCCGTTCGACATTGCCGAGATATTCGGAGACGAGCGGGGCGATATAGGCATTGAGCACGGCCGTCGCGGTCCGCTCATATTCGCCGATGCGCGGCGCGATGTGGCTCGACAGGGTGACCGGGAGGCCCGGCGCTTCCTCCGCGACCAGCTCGGCCAGCCGCCGCTCATGCGCCGGATTGAGCACCGACCAGAGCAGGGAAATGGCGATCGCCTCGACGCCGAGATCGGTCAGCCGCCGGACCGCGGCGCGGGCCGCATCCTCGTCGAGCGGCACGACCACCGCGCCCGCCGAATCGATCCGCTCCGGCACGCCGATGATGCGGCGGCGCGGGACCAGCAGATCTGGCTTTCGCCATTTCAGCGCGTCGGTAATTTCTTCCTCGGCGAGGCCGTGAATCTTGTTCGACCGCGCCATCGGCAAGGTCGCCTCGAACCCGGCGGTGGTCAGCAGGCCTACCTTCGCGCCGGAGCCTGTCAGAAGGGCATTGAGGCCGACCGTCGTGCCGTGCGCGAGCAGGCGGGCATCGCGCAGTACCTGATCTCGCGGCAACCCCATCGCCGCGCAGGCCACGCCGATCGACGCCAGCACGCCGTCCATCAGCGCGCCATGGGTGGTCAGCGCCTTGCCGACATAGGTCGATCCGTCGCCGGCAACGATCACCGTGTCGGTGAAGGTGCCGCCGGTATCGCTCCCGATCAGGAAGGGCGGGATGGTCATGGCCTCTCCTCCGGCTGTCCCCGCCGGCGATGCGAGCTTAGCCGGAACCCACTGATGTGCAAGTCGAGAAAGAGCTAAAGAGGTATCTGTATATGAGATGAACGAGGCGCGCGTGCATTCTTGTCCCCCAGACTCGCGCAAAAGATATTGCTCTATGGCGCTTCACGCTTATGCTCGGGAGCGGAGAGGGTATGGAACGGGAAAACCTGTTCGACGGAAAAGTGGCGCTGGTTACCGGCGCGGGCCGCGGTATCGGGCGTGCCGAGGCGCTGGCCTTTGCGCGCCTCGGCGCCCGGGTCGTGGTCAACGATCTCGCCCGGGGCGATCCGCCCGCCGCCGATCTCGTCGTCGAGGAAATACGCGATCTGGGCGGCGAAGCGATCGCCGCGTCCGGCAGCGTGTCCCGCGCGGAGGAAGCCGAACGCATCGTCGCCATCGCCGTCGCGGCGTTCGGCCGGCTCGATTTCCTGGTCAACAATGCCGGTTTCGGCCGGATGGCACCGATCTGGGACCTGTCCGAGAAGGATTGGAATGCGGTGATCGCGGTCAATCTGACCGGCACCTTCCTGATGTGCCGCGCGGCCGCCTGGGCGATGCGCGAGCAGGGCAGCGGCGTGATCATCAACACCGCTTCGGAAGCAGCGCACGGCGATACGAGCTTCTCCGCCTATATGGCCGCGAAGGCCGGCGTGGTCGGCCTGACCCGCGGCATTGCCCGTGACCTGATGCGCGACGCCATACGCTGCAACGCCGTCACCCCGCGCGCTTTCGATACCGGCCAGACCAATGTCGCGGCGTGGGAGAGCCTGGGCGCCTTCCACGACCGCTACGGCGTCGCGATGGGGAGTCCGCATCCGATGGGGCCGATTCCGGGCACCTCCGCCGAGGTCGCCGAGATCGTCGCCTGGCTGTGCAGCGACCGCGCCGCCGCGATCACGGGGCGCCTGATCGTGGCGGGATGCGGCGAAGTCGGTGTGTGGGAGGAACCGGCGCTCGCCCATTCGCTGATCGACGAACGCGGCTGGACGGTGGATCGGCTCGACGCGGTCGCCGACGTGCTGATCGCCGATGCGGCCAACCCCTTCCTCGACCTCCCCGCCGAAGCCTGGGCGGAGATTGACGGGCGGCATCGCGCCCGGCTGAAGCAGGGCGAGCGCGCGCGTGCTGTGGAGGCCGGCTGAGGTGGCGCTGCGTCTGTCCGCCAATCTCAGTTTCCTGTTCGCGGATCGCCCGTGGGGCGCGCGGTTCGATGCGGCGGCGGACGCGGGCTTTGCTGGCGTGGAGCTCAATCCGCCCATGCCCTATCTCGAAACCCCGGCGCAGTTGGCGCGCCGGCTGAAGGGCCATCGCCTGGCCTGTCCGCTGATCGTGGCGCCGCTCGGAGAGGGCGACGCCGCGCTCGGCCACGCCTGCCTGCCGGGCGCCGAGGCTGACTTTCGCGACAGCATCCGGCGCGCGATCGATTATGCTGATGCCGCCGCGATCCCGCTCATCCACCCCTCCGCCGGGCGCCTCCCGCCAGGTGTCGCGCGGGCAGAGGGGGAGCGTGTCTATGCCGACAATCTCGCCTGGGCCGCCGAATGCGTGCGCGGCGCAGGGGTGCGCCTGTGCATCGAGCCGGTCTGCGAGATGCGCACGCCGGGCTTCTTCCTGCAGACGCTCGGCCAGGCACGCGATCTGATCGCCCGCAGCGGGAGCAAAGATATCGGCCTGGTCTTCGACGTCTTTCATGTCGAGCAACAGGAAGGCGATGCGCTGGCCCGTCTCGGCGATGTCCTGCCCGATGTGGTCCACGTCCAGGTGTCGGACATGCCGAACCGGCACGTACCCGGCACCGGCACGATCGACTTTCCGGCGCTGTTCCGGGCGCTCGATGAGGGCGGATATCAGGGCTGGATCGGCTGCGAATATGACGATGCGACGGGCAGCGGCGGGTTCGAATGGGCTGCCGGCTTGTCGCACGTGCCGCTGCGGGCGCCGGCGATGACGAACGAAGGAGAATAAAGTGGCACAACTCCCCCCGTCTTCGGCGCCGCTCAATGATGCGGCCGATCCCGCCGTCGGCGATGTGGCCGCCACCACCGCGCCGCCGCAGGTCGATCGGGTGCCGTTCGGCGCCTGGTGGATGCTGTTCGTCCTGTTCCTGCTCTACGTGCTGTCGCTGCTCGACCGGCAGGTGCTCAGCATGCTGGTCGAGCCGATCAAGAACGATCTCGGCCTCACCGACGTCGAGATGGGGATCATTCTCGGGCCGGCGTTCGCGATCTTCTACGGCCTGTTCGGCTGGCCGCTGGGCTGGGCGGCGGACCGCTATCCCCGGCGCTGGGTGATCTATCTTGGCGTCACCTTCTGGTCGTTGGCGGCGGCGGCGTCGGGCCTGGCCCGATCCTTCTGGGAATTGCTGATGTGCCGGATCGGCGTCGGCTCGGGCGAGGCCTCGCTGACCCCGGCGGCCTATTCGCTGATGGGCGACAAATTCCCGCGCCGGCGGCTGACCACGGCCATGTCGATCTACCAGACCGGATCGATGGTCGGCACCGCCGCCGCCTTCGCGATCGGTGGCCTGGTGATCGGGCTGGCGAGCGACATCACCGCCAACGACATTCCGCTGATCGGCCATCTCGAACCCTGGCAGATGACGTTGATCATCACCGGCGCGCCGGGCGTATTGCTCGCGCTGCTGGTCTGGACGTTCAGCGAGCCGCCGCGCCGGCAGGTCAAGAAGATCGAAGGCGCGCCGAAGCAGAATTTCATCCGCTTCCTGAAGGCCGAATGGCGCCTGCTGGTACCGATGGCGCTCGGCTTTTCGCTGATGGTCGTGCTCGGCAACAGCCTGATTTCGTGGACGCCGACCTACATCACCCGCGAATTCCAGTGGAGGCCGGAGGAATATGGTCCGCTGCTCGGCCTCGCCAGCATCGCCAGCGGCCTGACGATGGTGCTGAAGGGCTGGATCGTCGACTGGCTGTACGCGCGCGGCATGCGGGACGCGCATCTGCGCTTCTACACCTGGCTGATCATCGCCGCGATTCCCGTCGCCGCCGCCGCCTTCCTGATCAAGGAGCCGATCAGCTTCTTCATCCTCTATGCGATCCTGCAGGTGCTGGTGGTGCAGTTCGTGGTCTATGTCGCCGCGACGATCCACCTGGTGACGCCGTCCGAACTGCGCGCGCAGACGATCGCGGTCTTCATCTCGATCTTCAGCTTCATCGGCACCGGCCTCGGCCCGTTCATCACCGCGACGGTGACGGACGTGGTGCTCGGCGGGCCGCACATGCTGGGCGAATCGCTGCTGATCGTGTCTTTGGTCTCGCTACCCCTCGCCTTGCTGCTGCTGCGCGTGTCGATCGGCCAGGTCCACGGCGCGATGGCGCGCCAGGATGCGCGGGACGACAGCGATCACTGAGTCGCTTGATCTGCGAAAAGCCCCTCCCCACAAGGGGGAGGGCTTAAGTCCCGGTACGCTAAGCCGCCGGCAACGGCGTCGAAGCGTAGGCGCTAATCTTCCATGCCTCGCCCTGTTTCTCCCACACGGCGAGGAATAGCGTCTCGGTCACGCCTTTGTTCTCGTGCGTCGTCCATTCATATTCGATCCGCGAGCGGCCGGTCATCAGCGCGTAGCCGGGGCGGAACTGCACAGCGACATCGCTGGCGCGGTTGAGGTGGGTCTTCACTGACCGCGCCCGGATGCGGGTCAGGAAGGCGGCCTTGTCCTCCACCAGTCCGTTGATGTGCGCATAATGGAAGATGTCGGTCATGCCGGCCTCCAGCGCATCGGCATCGTCGCGCTCGATCGCCTCCCGCCGGGCGCGCTCGGCGGCGATCAGCGTATCGGTCTCATCGCTCATATTGGCCTCCCTGGATCAAGGTGCGAAGCGCCGCGACCAATGCCAGCGGCTGGTCGAGCAGGACGTGATGGTCCGCATCGGGAATGTCGATCAGCCGCGTGCCCGCCGGCGCGACCTCCAGCAGATGCGCCGCGACCTCATGATCGACCAGACGCGACCGTTCGCCGCGCAGCAGGACGACCGGGACGGGGGTCGCGACGAAGCGCGCCTGAAACAGGTCATGGTCGACGCCGATCGTGGCATCGGGATCGGTGCACCAGGTCCAATGGTCGCTCTTGCGGCGCAGCGTCCTGGCGCCGGCAAAGTCGACCAGCCACGGATTCACGATCGGCTGCAGCGGAGACAGCCGGTAGCGGGCCATCGCCTCCGCGAAACTGTCGTAGCGCCGGTGCCCGCGCTTCTGCGGACGGGCGCGGGCCCGCCCGGGGGCGGGAAGATACATGTCGACCAGGACGATGCCGGCGATCGCCTCGCGCAGCTTCGCCGCCGCCATGATCGTCGGCAGACAGCCGAAGGAGTGGGCGACCAGCCACGGTTTGCGGCCCGTCCCGAGCAGACCGGTCCGGGTGGCTACCTCGATCACCTCCTGCTCGAACAGGTCGAACGAATAGGTGTCGCGCCAGCCCGAGCCGCCCATCCCGCTCATCGAGTAAGCGACGACGCGCCCGGCGCTCGCCACCAGTTGCGGCGCGATCGGCCGCCACCAATCGGCATGGGCGCCATGGCCGTGCGCGAGCAGCAGGCCCGGCGCCGGCGCATCGCCCCACACCAGAGCCTCGATCTCCGTCCCGCCGACCGGGACGCGCTCTTCCCGCGGGAAGTCGGTCAGCGCCGCCTGCGCCCAGAGCGGGATGTCCGGTCCCGGATCGATCGCCGGGCGCCCGTCCGCATCGGTGCGCGGCTCGGCCCGGTCAATCAATGCCAGCTCAGACAATTTTGGCCGACTTCAGCTCGGCCAGCTCCGCCTCGGTGAGGCCGAGTTCGACGCGCAGTATCTCGTCATTATGCTCGCCGAGTTCCGGCGTGGGTCCATAGCCCGCGACCAGTCCCCCGCTCGCCGCGATCGGATTGCCGATGATCGGGATCGCGCCCGTGGCGGGGTGCGTGACTTCTCCGGCCATCTGCCGCTCGCGCACCTGTGGATCGTCGAGCACCTCGGCCATATTGTTGACCGGGCTCGACGGGATGCCGGCCTCGACCATGCGGCGATGAACCTCCGCGACCGGCAGGCTGCCGATCGTCTGATGAAGCAGCCGCATCAGTTCCGGCCGGTGCTGGAGACGCAGGCTGTTGGTGGTGAAGCGCGGGTCGGTCGCCAGCTCCGGCCGCTCCAGCGCCTGGCAGAAAGCCTCGTAGAGTTGCTGGCTGCCCGGCGCGATCATGATGTAGCCGTCGGCGCACTGGAAGCCGCCGCCCGGCGCGCCGCCATTGGCCTGCGTACCGATCCGCCCCGGTATCTGCCCGCTGGCGAGATAGTGGAGGCCGAACTGCCCCGCGAGCGCGACGCCGATGTCGAGCAAAGCGATGTCGATATAGCGCCCGTCGCCGCCCTTGAGGTCGCGGTCGTAGAGCGCCGCCTGGATCGCCACGACCGCATAGTTTCCGGCGGTCATGTCGACGATGCTCGGCCCCGCCTTCATCGGGCCGCCGCCGCCCGCGTCGCCGTCCGGATAGCCGGTTACGCTCATCATGCCCGACGCCGCCTGGACGATCGGGTCATAGCCGCCGCGGTCGCGATAGGGACCGGTCTGGCCGTAGCCGGTGATCGAACAATAGATCAGCTTCGGATTGACCGCCTTGAGGTCGTCATAGCCGAGCCCGTAGCGGGCGAGCGTGCCAACCTTGTAATTCTCGATCAGCACGTCGGCGGTCGCGGCGAGCCGCTTCAGCAGGGCCTGCCCTTCCGGTCTGGCGATGTTGAGCGTGATCGCGCGCTTGTTGCGGTTTGCGCTCTGGAACATCGCCGATCGCGTCGTGTCACGGCCTTCGCGATCCTTGAAGAAAGGCGGACCGAACATGCGGCTGTCGTCGCCGATGCCGGGCCGTTCGATCTTGATGACGTCGGCGCCGAGATCGCCCAGCATCTGCGCCGCCCACGGCCCCGCCAGCACGCGCGACAGATCGAGCACGCGGATGCCGGCGAGCGGGCCGGGGCGCGGCGCCGCCATCGTCAATAGCCCTTGAACACGGGCTTGCGCTTCTCGCGGAATGCCAGCCCGCCTTCCTGTGCATCCTCGGTCGAGCCGAGCCACGCCTGCGCCTCGGCTTCGTGTGACAGCACCGTGTCCATGTCGAGCGGCGCACGGGCGAGCAGCGACTTGGTCGCGGCGATCGAGGCGGTGGCCTTGGTGGCAAGCTGGGCGGCCCGCTCCATCGCCAGCGCCTCGCCGGTGCCGTCGTCCGGCGCCAGCCAGTCGACGATGCCCATTTCTTTCGCCTGAGGCGCGCGGATCGTGTCGGCGAACATCACCACCTCGCGGACCACGCCCATGCTGACGCGCAGCGGCAGGCTCCACAGCAGGCCGATGTCGGGCATCACCCCGATCCGGCCATAAGCGGCGCAGAAGCTCGCATTCGGCCCCGCCGCGATGAAGTCGCAGGCCGATGCCAGCGCCAGCCCGGCGCCGAAGGCCGGCCCGTCGACCGCGGCGATGATCGGCTTGCTGTGGAAGGCAATGCTGCGCAGCAATTTCTGCGGCTTCTTCATCAGCAGCCGCACTTGCGGCCCTGTAAAGGGGCCGGGATTGCTGATGTCGCCGCCGGCGCAGAATGCCTTGTCTGACCCCGCCAGCACGATGACGCGGCAGTCGCGATCCTCGTCCAGCCGGGCGAGTGCCTCCAGCAATCCCTCGCGGATCGCCGGCACCAGCGCATTGCGCTTCTCCGGCACGTTCATGCGCAGAATGACGATCCCGCCTTCGCGAGTCTCGACGATGGCGGGCTGTTCGGCGTCCGCGCTCATTTGGTCGGCGCCGTCGAAATGCCGATCGACCGCGTGCCGAACAGATGCCCGTTCATCAGTCCGCCCAGTTCCTCTGCGACCCATTTCTTGTCGCCCGCGAAAATCTCCTTCTCGACATGCCAGCCCTTCATCCAGGCGATGCGGTCGTAGACGGCGTGGATGACCTGGCCGGTGACATGATCTGCCTCGTCGCTGGCCAGCCAGGCGAGGATCGGCCCGCTATTGCCCGGATCCATCTTATCATAGGTGCCCTCGGGCACTTCGTTGGTCTCGAACGAGGGCGGGAAGCCGGGGATCGACGTCGTGATCCGGGTCATCCCCGCCGGGCTGATGCAGTTGGCGGTGACGCCATATTTGTACAGCTCCATGGCGAGCGTCAGCGTCATCCCGACCAAAGCCGCCTTGGCGGTGGCATAATTGGTCTGGCCGAAATTGCCGAACAGGCCGGCGCCCGACGTTGTGTTGATGATCCGTCCGGCGCTCTTGCCATTCTTCTGCGCCTGGTCGCGCCAGACTTTCGAGGCGTGGTGGGAGGTGGTCCAGCTGCCCTTGACGTGGACGGCCATGACCCGGTCGAAATCGTCCTCGGTCATCTTCCACACCGCAGCGTCGCGGGCGATGCCGGCATTGTTCACGAGGATGTCGAGGCCGCCATAGGTCTCGACCGCCTGGGCCACGAGTTCGCCGGCTTCCTGGAGGCTGGAAACGTCGGCATAGTTCGCGACCGCCTGGCCGCCCATGTCGGTGATCAGCTTGACGGTGTCGTCGGCGGCCCTGCCCGTGCCTTCGCCGCGGCTCGATCCGCCGAAATCGTTGACCACCACCTTCGCGCCCTGCCGCGCGAATTCTAGGCAATGGCCGCGCCCGATGCCGCGCCCGCCACCGGTGACGATCGCGATCTTGCCTTCAAGAATGCCCATGCTTCGCTCTCCTTCGCGCGCTCGTCCGGCGCTCAATCAAAATATTGGATGACCTGATCGGCGACGATGGCGGGCCGTTCCTGGCCCTCCACCTCGATCGTGCAGGTGTTGGTGACCCGCCATGCGTTCGACTGTTCGATCCGCTCGCACGCCTTGATCGTCTGGCGCTGGCGGATGCGGGAGCCCGACGGCGTCGTCCCGGTGAAGCGGAACTTGTCGAAGCCGTAATTCAGCGCCCGGCTGAACGTGGCGATGCGATAGACCAGCATCTTCGGCACCAGCGACATGACCAGATAGCCGTGGGCGATGGTCTTGCCGCCCGGCATCTTCTCCTTCGCTTTCTCGACATCGACATGGATCCACTGCTTGTCGCCGGTCAGCTCGGCGAAGGCGTCGATCATCGCCTGATCGACGGTCAGCCAGTCGCTCACCCCGATCTCTGTCCCGATCAGCGGCACCAGATCCGCCGCCTTGTCGATCATCTTCACGTCAGTCTCCTTCGGGCGTGAACATCGGCACCGGGGCGCCGCCGTCGCTGGGCTTGAACAGGACACGCACGGCCTGGCCGATGCGGATCGCGTCGAAATCGCAATCGACGATGTTGGTGATCATCTGCGGACCTTCGGCCAGTTCGACGCTGGCGACGGCGTAGGGGACCGGCGCGCGGCGCAGCACGGTGAAGGAATAGATCGTCCCCTTGCCCGACGCGTCGCGCCATTCGGTCGCATCGCTGCGGCAGAAGGGGCAGAGCGCGCGCGGGTAATGGAAGGCCTTGCCGCAATCAGCGCAGGCCTTGACCAACAAGCGGCCTTCCGCGGCGGCGGCATAATAAGGTTCGATCTCGGGATTGAGCTCGGCGGGCGGGATGCGGCGCTCGTCCATACTACTCGCGCTCCAGGATCAAGGTACAGCTGCCGCCGCGCGTGGTGATCAGGCCGCCGGTGCCGTGGACCAGAGCGAGGTCGCAATTGGGCACCTGCACCGCCGGCTGCGCCTCGCCACGCAATTGCCGCATCGCCTCGACGAACTTGGGGATGCCGCCGCGCCCGCCGGGATGGTTGTTGCACAGGCCGCCGCCATCCGTGTTGACCGGCAGCTTGCCAGTCCCTGCGATGAGATTGCCGTCGGAGACGAAGGCGCCGCCTTGGCCCTTCGCGCAGAAGCCCAAATCCTCCAGCGTGATGATCACCGTCATCGTGAAGCTGTCATAGACCGATGCATATTTGATGTCGGACGGCGCGACCCCGGCTTCGGCGAAGGCGGCCGGGCCGGTGAAGGCGGCGGCGGTATCGGTCATGTCGATGTAGCCGCCATTGCGGTGCTTGAAGCCTTCCGCCGCGCCGCGCAGCTTGACCAGCGGCCGGCCGAGCGAGCGTGCCAGTTCAGGCCCGACCACGACGATCGCGCCGCCGCCGTCGGTGTTGAGGCAGCAGTCGAGCCGCCGCAGCGGATCGGCGATCATCGGCGATTCGGAGACTTCCTCCAGCGTCACCGTCTTGGGCAGCACCGCGTTCGGATTGTGTTGGGCATGCTGGGCGGCGGAATATTTGACCCACGACATCTGCTCGCGGGTCGTACCGAACTCGTGGATATGGCGCGCCGCCGCCATCGCATAGGCGGCGTGGGTGCTCATGCCGTAGGGCTCCTCGAACGGCAGTTCGGGCGCGCCATATTGGTTGGGCATCATCCGCTTCGGATCGCCGGTCAGCGACTTGCCGCCCATCGTGATCAAAGCGACCTTGCACCGCCCGGTCGCGATCGCGGCGGCAGCGTGGCGGACCATGACCAGAGGCGCCGACCCGCCGGTTTCGGTATTGTCGAGATAGGTGAGGCGGGTCAGGCCCATAAACTCCGCCATCGAAATGCCGCCCAGCACGCCCGGCCCGTCGCGGGCGACGAAATAGCCGTCGACATCGTCGAAGGTCAGGCCGGCATCGGCGAGCGCGCCTTTGGCGGATTCGGCGTGGATCTGCGCGATCGACTTGTCCGGCGCCTTGCGCGTCGGGTGCTCATAGGCACCGGCGATATAGGCCAGAGGCGCGGTCATGGCCGCCGGCTCGCCGGTGCGAGATTCGTGATGCGAACTGCCCTCACCATCCCTCCTGATTCGCCCGGCAATCGTGTGCCGATGTCGTTCGTCCATATGGGTAACAGAGCCAATGCTATTGAGTCACCTCTAATTTGCATTCGGCAGCTAGCCGATCTGGCTGAATTCACCCAATTTCGCAAAATATAACATTTTAATCAGGGCCTTGACCTAAAATCTTCGCACTGTGCCGCTTAGCCCGCATCTCTTGCCAGAGGTAGCTCTATGTCGCAGCGCAGCGACGATTCAGTCTGGACACGTGAGCATGGAGCGCGGCACACAAGCGGTAAGCGCGGCGGTCCCCAAGGGCCGGACACACAATAGCGCAACCGGGAGAGAAGGCATGGCCGAACGCATCTATCTGCACGAAGTGATCGACATCATCCTGTCGGGGCGCGCCAATTATTTCGATCATATGATGAAGGGCCTGGTCGATTGGGGCCACGACCGCGGCATGCGCATCCACGGTATCTGGGGGACGCTCGGCAGCACCGCGCGCTGGCCGGAAGTCATCAATATCTGGGAATATGGCGACTGGGAGAATGTCGCGAACATCTTCGCGCACGAGACGCGCGGCCATCCCGGCATGCAGGATCCGGCGCTGAAGGAATGGTGGCTGATCGCCCAGAAATATCGCAGCGGCGGCTTCGACCGGCTGATGCAGGCGCGGGACTGCTCGATCGACGCCGATGATCTCGGGGCCAGGGGCATCGCGGGACACGACGTCTTCCGCCACGAGATTGTCGGCGTGCAGCCGGGCGAGGCGAACACCTATCTCGACCGGATCGAGGGCGAGTGGGCGCCTTATCTGAAAACGCTTGGGATCGAACTGGTCGGCGCCTATCGCACCCTGCTGCGCGACGACAGCGAGGCGATCCTGGTCTGGTCCTGCCCGACCTGGGAGAATTGGGGCGAGGCCGAGAAGGCGATCGACCAGAGCGATCAGGGCAAGGCCTGGCGCGCGTCGGTGCGGCCGATGGTCACCAATTTCCGCACCGATTTGATGGTCTCGGCGCCGCGCTCGCCGACCAAGACCGGGCGCCAGCCGAGCCGCGACGATCCCCCGGCGGTGCTCTGATGACGACGGAAAGCATCACGCCCGAACAGGCACGCGCGGCGCTCGAACAGAGCGATCGCGACATCGCCGCGATCCTCGGCGCGCGGAAAGGCGTCGCCTTCGTCGGCTCGGCGCGGATGAGCGAGGCGCAGCGCCGCCAGCTTGCCCGCTACGGCGACGTGAAGATGTACATCGTCAACCCGAAGGGCGGCGATGCCGGCGACATTCCGGTGGTGACGAGCGTGCTCGACATCCCGCCGGGCGAGGTCGATCTGTGCGTGATCAAGGTGTCACCGCGCGCCACCGCCAAGGTGATCGAGGAATGCGGCCAGTGCGGCATCCGCTACGCCTTGATCTGGACCGACGGCTATACCGAGACGGGTGAAGAAGGCGCGCAGCTCGAGCGCGAACTGGCCGAGGTCGCGCGCAAGGGCGGGGTGCGGGTCATCGGCCCCAACACCAACGACAATGCCTTCGAACGCTTCCCCGAGCCGGCCAATCATCGCGGCGGCAAGATCGCGATGGTGACGCAAAGCGGCGCCAATGGCCGGTCGGTGGTCGAGGGCGTGGCGATGGGCGCCAGCTTCTATCGCTGGGTCACGGCGGGCAATGAGGTCGATCTGGAGGTCGCGGACTTCGTCCACCATTTCGCGGGGATCGACGAGGTCGCGGTGATCGCTCTCTATGTCGAAGGCTTCAAGTCGCCCGAGAAACTGAAGATCGCGCTCGACCGGGCGATGCGCGCCGGCAAGCCGGTCGTGGCGATCAAGATGGGCGCGACCGAGCGGGGCGCGAAGGCGGCGGCATCGCATACCGGCCATCTGGTCGGCGCCGACGCAGTGGTGAGCGGGCTGTTCCGCCAATATGGCGTCGTTCGCGTCCATGACGTCGACGAATTGCTGGAATTCGCGAACTTCTTTTCCAAGCTGCCGCTCGACGCCGGATCGCGCTGCGCGATGTACACCATCTCCGGCGGCACTGCGGCGCTCATGGCCGAACATGCCGACGGCAATGGCCTGGAGATGCCGGAAAATCCGCCGGAACTGCGCGAGGCGATCTACCAGCACATTCCGCGCAACGTCAGCGTGCTCAACCCGGTCGACAATGGCGGCGTGTTCGTGATGACGGCGACGCCCGAGGTGCGGCGCGAAGTGATCGACCTGATCGCCTCCAATCCCGAGATCGACCTGCTCGTCTTCGGCATGAACGCCGCCTACGGCCCGCTGTCCGACCGCATGGCCGAGGATATGCTGGCGCTGGCGCCGGCGGCGGCCAAGCCGATGATCGGGGTGTGGACCTCGATCATCACCGACACGCAGGGCTATCGCGACCTCGTCGCCAGCGGCGTCCCCTTCTTCCGCTCGTTCGGCAAGGCCATGCGCGCTCTGGGCGCCCGCAAGCGCTATATCGAGGCGCGGGCGTGCTATGCCCGCGACATCGCCCCGGTCCGCCCGCTCAACGGGGCGGCGGATGCGCTGGGCCAGAGCGGCGTGGTCGGCGCGGCGGAGGCCGCGGCCCTGCTGGGCGAGGCCGGGATCGTGCTGGCGCGCGAAGCTCTAGTGCAGACGGCGGACGAGGCCGCGGCGACCGCGGACGGCTTCGGCTATCCCGTGGTGCTGAAGCTGATGTCGCCGGACATTCCGCACAAGACCGACAAGGGGCTGGTGAAGCTCAATATCGGTTCGGCCGAGGCGGTGCGCGACATTGCCGCCGACCTGCTGGCGCGCGGCCGGGACTATGCCGGTGACGGGCGGATCGACGGCGTGCTGGTGCAGGAGCAGGTGCCGCAGGGCATCGAGATGATCATCGGCCTGACCCAGGATCCGCAATTCGGCCCGGCCCTCACGATCGGCGCGGGCGGGGTCCATGCCGAGGTGCTGAAGGATGTCGCGACCATGCCGCTCCCCGTGACGGAGGGCGATGTGCGCGAGATGATCTCGGGCCTGCGGCTGGCGCCATTGCTGGCGGGCGTGCGCGGCGCGGCGCCGGCCGATACCGAGGCTTTGGTCAGGCTGGCCTGCGCGGTCGGCGAACTGGGGCGCTCGTGCGGGCCGGCGCTGGCCGAGCTCGATCTCAACCCGGTCGTGGTGCTGCCGGATCGCGCGGTGGCGGTGGATGCGCTGGTGGTCGCGGCGGAGCGCTGAGCCGTGGACACGATCGTCTGGATCAGCGGCGCGACCGAGGGGATCGGCCTCGGCCTCGCCCGCAACGCGCCCTGGCCCGGCGCGCGGATCATCAATATCTCGCGCCGCGCGCATCCCGAGTATGAGACGGTCCAGG
The DNA here is from genome assembly GCA_002344055.1 of Sphingomonadales bacterium UBA2369. GTDB lineage: Bacteria > Pseudomonadota > Alphaproteobacteria > Sphingomonadales > Sphingomonadaceae > Allosphingosinicella. Next base: position 235,011 of record DDTH01000006.1, on the reverse strand, counting down.
TCGACCTCACCGATCCCGCCGGGTGGCAGGGGGTGCGCGACAGCTTCCGGCGCGAACTGGCGGGCTTTTCGGGCCGCGCCATCTTCATCCACAACGCTTATTATTCGAATGCCGTCGGTCTCGTCGGGCGCGTGGACCAGAGCGAATATCAGAAGAGCCTGCTCGCCAACGTCGCCGCACCACTGGCGCTCGGCGAAGCCTTCATCCGCGAATTTCCCGAAGGCGCCGAGGGTGGTCTGGCCCTGATGTCGTCCGGCTCGGCGATCGTGCCGCTGGAAGGCCTTGCCAGCTATTGCGCCGCCAAGGTCGCGGCCGAGCATTGGGTCGAGGTCGTGCAGCGCGAACTGGCCAGCCGCGGCGCGGCGGCGCCATGGGCGGTCGCGGTGCGGCCGGGCGCCATCGACACCGCGCCCGCGCGAGCGAGCGCCCAGCTGGATCCGTCTGTCTATCCGCGCGCCGGGGCCGTCGCGAAGAGCAAAAGGCTCGATATCGACACGGCCGGCAAGCGCATATGGGCCGAACTGCCCCCCAAACCCGGCGTGGCGGTGCTCGCCTGGGAAGTCGCGCCGGAGGGCGCCGACGCGCGTTTCGGTGGGCGGACGCGGCTGGTGCCGGAGGAGGAATGGCGCGCGGCGGTGGCCGGGTGAGCGCCCCCCTCGCACTCCTGCTCGCCGAGCGCGACTGCACCCGACTCGTCGCGCGCTATGCCGCCAGCGCCGATGCCCGCGACGGGCGGATGGCGTCCCTGTTCACCGCGGACGGCACACTCGAAACGCCGCACGGCTCCGGCGCGGGCCGCGACGGCATCGCTGCCCTGATGGCCACCGCGCCGGAGCGCGCGACGCTTCACCTGTGCGGCAATATCGTCGTCGACATAATCGACGAGGATCACGCGACCGGCCGCTGCGACTGCGCCTTCATCTCCGAGCGCACGGATCGTGACTCCGGCCGCCGCACCCTGCTGGTCCGCACCATCGGCGCCTATGCCGACACCTTCCGCCGCGAAGACGGCCAGTGGCTGTTCGCCCGCCGCGTGTTCACCGCCGGCTAGGACAGGCGAAACGTATAGAGGTTGATCGCCTCGTTCGCGCGGGTGAAGGCCACTTCGACCGGCGCGTCGACCGCCAGCCGCTCATGCGCGCTCTCGACGATCTGGGTCAGCATCAGCGGCCCTTCCTCAAGCTCCACCGTCGCCAGCACGTAGGGCGTCTCGAACGCGGCGAGCGGCGCGCGGTGGACGATCGTATAGCTGTAGAGCGTGCCGCGGCCCGATACCTCCTCCCAGCTGAATTCCTCGGACAGGCAGGCAGTACAGAGAATCTGCGGCGTCCAGCGATAGACGCCGCACGCCCCGCAGCGTTGCAGGATCAGGCGACCCTCATTGGCCGCGTCCCAGAAAGGTTGCGACAAAGCGGTCGGGCGGGGCAAGGGCACCTGCGCGAAATCGGTCATCGGATCAGTCCTTCGCCAGGATCGTGAAGGCGTGGCGCGCGTCGGTGAGCGGGCCGCAGCCGACCGACAGCTTCGGGTCGCGCACCTTGCGGCAGATCGAGCGGTCGTAAGTGTGCACCCCTTCGCGCCAGCCGGGACACAGATCCTCGACCACATTGCGCATCTGCTTCACCACCTCGATCTGCTTGAAATTATAGGGGATCATATTGTGGCTGTAGGCCATGTTGCCCCCGTCCATGCTCGACGGATGGACGCCGTCGGGGCGGATCGCCTGCGGCACATAATCGCCGCCTTCGCCGGGTTCGCAGAAGCCGAGGGTCTCGAACTGGACGATGGGGCCGTGGGCGAAATGATCGTAGCACATGACGATGTCCACATCGTCGTGGCGCACGCCGGCGCGGCGGAAGCCGTCGATCATCAGGTCGCGCGTGCCGAGCATGCGCAGCGACGGCGCCTCGAAATAGGAATTGCCGTGCGTCTCGCAGGCGCCGCCGATCACCCACACCGGATCGTGGCGGCAATCCTTCGCGCGCTCGGCCGAGGTGACGACGATGCAGCTCGCCCCGTCATTGACGATCGAGCACATCGGCTGGGTCAGCGGATCGGCGATCATCCGCCCGTTCAGGATCGTTTCGCGGGTTTGCGGTTCCTGCCCGTAGCGCACCGCCTGCGGATTGACCGCCGCATTGAGGTGACTGTTCAGCGCGATGTCGGCCATCTGCTCGATGGTCGTGCCGTAATCGTGCATGTGGCGGCGCGCCATGATCCCATATTGGGCCGGCGTCATCGAGCCGGTCCATTCGGTGAATTCGAAGGTCGGCCGCGTATAGGTCGCCATGTCCCCGGCCAGCGACTGGGCACCGGCGGCGGGGATGATTACGACCTTGGCGAGACCGGCGCGGATGACGGAACCCGCGAGCAGCACCGCCTTGGCGCCTGAGGTCTGGGCGGTGAAGGCCATCGGCCGCCCGAATTGCTCGGCGATCGCGCCATCGTCCCAGCCCATGCCGTTGCCGGCCGGGAACATGTAGGAAATGTAGCCGTCGACCTCCTCGATCGGGATGCCGGCATCATCAAGCGCGCCGAGGATCGACTCGCGCCACATCGACACCAGGGTGCGGCCGGACTTGCGCTGCTGCCGGGTCGCATGGACGCCGACGATGGCGATGTCGCGATCCCCGTTCACCGCGCGACTCCGCGCGAGTCGTCCGCCATCATCCCTCTCCCATCCTCTTTTGCGATATTTCTGCACACGTTTCCGGAGCGTGCAAGCGCTAATGGCAAAGGCTTTCGGACAACCATCCGCGTCAGAGGGTTGCGATGTTCGGCAAACGTCTGCGTTGCGAATCGATCCGGAGCGGTATAGCGTGGCCGCAAAAGAGATAACTCAAAAGGAGAGGCGCGATGCAGACAGTCGGAAGCTACAGCCGGATCCAGGTGAAACCGATCGGCGGCTATCTGGGGGCCGAGATCGAGGGCGCCGACCTTGCGACGGTGGACGACGAGACGTTCGCGGAAATCCGCCGCGCCTTCGCCGATCATTCGGTGATCTTCTTCAAGGGCCAGTCGCTGACCGCGCAGCAGTGGGAATCGTTCGGCGCCCGCTTCGGCACCTTGTCGATCACCTCCTACGTGCCGCCGCTGCCGGGCACGACCCACGTCCAGCATTTCGTGCGCGAGGCCGAGCATAAGTGGGGCGACCGCAATTTCGGCGACAATTGGCACCAGGACCAGACGATCCGCGACCGGCCGAACACCATTGCCGGCCTCTATTCGGTGCAGTCGCCGCCGATGGGCGGGGATACGATGTTCTCCAGCCTGACCATCGCCTACGACACCTTGTCGCCGCGCCTGCAGGAAATATGCGAGGGCCTGACCCTGATCCATTGCGCGCAGGGCCTGTACGGCGCCGATGGAAAAGGTGGCCGCGGGGTGAAGAAGGAGATTCCCCGATCCAAATTCACCCTGACCGACGATCAGGTGCGCGAGCATCTCGCCAAGGAGACGTCGCATCCCCTGATCATTCTACATCCGGTCACTGGTAAGAAGATTCTCTACATTTCCGGACCCTATGCGACGCGCTTCGACGGCATGACCGAGGATGAGAGCCAGCCGCTGATCCAGTATCTCTACGGCCATTGCCAGCGGGCCGAATTCCAGATCCGCTGGCGCTGGGAAGAGGGCCAGGTCGCGGTGTGGGACAATTGGGCCTGCCTGCATTTCGGCGTGCAGGATTATGCCGGCATGCGCCGCGAAATGTACCGGTTCGAGGTGGAAGGCGAGGTTCCGATCGGCGCCGCCAGCCGCGCCGATTACGCCCAGGCGGCGGAATAGGCCTCAGTCAGGCTGCGCCCCGGAACCGCGCGGTCGAATCGCGCAGGACCAGGAACGGCTCCAGCTCCAGCGAGGGTTCTGTGCCCGGCGCGGCGCCGTGTGCGCGCGCGTCGATCTGGCGCAGCAGGCTGGAAATCGCCGCCTCGGCGCTTTCCGACAGCGCCAGGCCGATCGTCGAGATGCCGGGATCGTAGATGCGCAGCCAGTGCGGATCGCCGAAACCGATCACTGACAGATCGCGCGGCACCGCAAGGCTTTCGCGCCGCAGCGCCTCGAGTCCGCCCAGCGTGAGATCGGCGCTGCCGTAGATGATCGCGCTGGGCGGCGCGGCGGCGCGCGCCAGCATCATCGTCGTCGCCCGGCCGAACTCGATCGAACCCTGTCCCTGGTGGAGCAGGGCGTCCGCGTCGCCGATTCCGCACGATGCCAGCGCGCCGCGAAACCCGTCCGCGCGCGCCGCGCCGGTGCTGAGCGAATCGGGCAGGCCGATATAGGCAATGCGGCGGTGGCCGAGCTCGGCGAGGTGGCGGACCGCGGCCGCAATGCCCTGGGCGCCGTCGATGGTCACGCTCGGCGCGTCGATCGCGGCGTGACGGCGGGAGAATTGCACGACCGGCATCGCCGCCATCATCCGCGCGGTTTCCGGTAGCACGAACGGCGTCGGCACGGTGATCAGTCCCGTGGCGCGGCTCTGCCTCAGCATCTCGACATGGCGCAGCTCGGCCTCTGCATCATCCTGGGTCACGCACAGGACGAGCTGGTAATTGGCCCGCTCGCAGCGCGCCGCCAGCACCTTCATCATCGCCGTCACCAATTCGTTCGTGACGTTGGGCACGACCAGTCCGATCAGCCGGCTGCTCGCCTGGCGCAGGGTCCGCGCCCCGGCATTGACGACATAGCCAAGCTCCCGCGCCGCGCGGCGGACCTTGTCCTTCATTTCGGGCGAGATGTGGGAGTGGCCGTTGAGCGCGCGCGATACGGTGGAATGCGAGACGCCGAGTGCGGCGGCGACGTCCTTGATCGTCACCGCGCCGCGGCCAGCCTGTCCCTCCCCTCCCATAAGGTCATCAACCCCAAGTGTGTTGGCGACGCAAGGCAAAGCGCGGCGCACGCGCTGGCAGAGTGCAGCCGGATATGACCATTATGGACAGCGAAATCGCTAATGAGCTTAATCTAAGCCGTTCAGCGTCGCGAAATCTCCTCTTTGCAACAGCGATAAACCGCAATAGAGTAATCTCTAACCAGACCCGCACAGCGGGCATGCCCAGGGAGGGGATATATGATGAAGACTACGCGTGTAGTGCTTGTCGCGACGACAGCGGTCGCTTTCGCCCTTGCCGCCTCGCCGGCCCTTGCCGCCGAAAACGAGGCGCTGGCCCAGCCGTCGGCCGAGACCGAGCAGCCCGATCCGGCGCCCCAGCCCGACGCCGCGGATGAGGCTTCGCCGCAAGACGGCACAACGATGGTCGTCACCGCCCAGCGGCGCGAGGAGCGGCTGTCGGACGTTCCGATCTCCGTCACCGCGCTGGGCGGCGATCAGCTGGTGCAAAATGTGATCATCAGCAGCTCGGATCTGACCGTCGCGGTCCCGGGTCTGAACTTCGGACGATCGACCAATTTCAGCCAGCCGACGATTCGCGGCGTCGGCAGCCGCAACGCATCTTCCGGCGACGAGCCGAACGTCGCCAACTTCATGGATGGCGTCTATCTGCCCGACATGACGGGTTCGTTGTTCGAACTGTCGAACATCCAGCGGATCGAAGTGCTGCGCGGGCCGCAGGGAACCCTGTTCGGCCGCAATGCCACCGGCGGCGCGATCAACATCGTTACCCGGCGGCCGACCTCTACTGTAGAAGGGTCTGTGTCGGTCAGCGGTGGCGAATTCGGCTACAGGCGGCTGGCCGGGCACCTCAGCGGTCCGATCGTCAATGACGTGGTTTCGGCAAGCCTGTCAGTCACGCATTTCGGCGACAACGGTTACATCGACAACATCTTCAATGGCCGAACCCAGGGCGAATCGGGCGGCACCGTCGTTCGTCTCCGCACGCGCTGGGAGATTACCGATGATATCGATTTCGAGCTCAACGGCTTCTGGTCGCGTTCGCATAACAATGTGCTGCTTTCCGGCTATGCGATCGCCGGCAATACGCAGACGCGCAACTCGATTCCCGGAGGGCCAAATGCCGCCGCCCTGAATCCGACGGGGATTCCGGCAAGCCAGCTGATTGCCGACCGGCCGTTCACCACGGCCACGTTCGAGGATCCGTTCGGGCGGACGTTGCAGCGCTTCGCGGATGCGCACATGTCCTGGGACCTCGGCTTCGCCACGCTGAGCGGCTATGCCTCCATCGGCAAGACGACCACCACGACGCTCAGCTGGACCGACGTATCGCCGCTCGAGCTGTCGCGTACCGAATATACCTCGCTCAACGAGTTCCGGAACCAGGAACTGGTACTGACGAGCAATCCCGGCGGGAGTCTCAACTGGATGCTCGGCCTCACCCGCTTCCAGTCGGACGCCAGCTTCAGTCCGCTGCGCTCGACGGGCCGCAACGCGACCACGGGCGTCCGCAATCCGACCGTCACTTTCTACGGGCAGAATACCCGCGCCTTTGCCGTCTTCGGCGAAGCAACCTGGGAGCCGGTGGAGAATCTCTATCTGACCGGCGGTCTGCGCTACAATCGCGACGACAAGGATGCGTTCAACCTGAACGGCATCACCAATGTCCGCACCGAGGGAGCGGCGAGCTTCGAAAACTGGTCGCCGCGCGGCGTGATCCGCTGGGAATTCATGCCGGATTCGAGCGTTTACGCGTCGTTCACGCGCGGCTTCAAGAGCGGCACCTTCAACGCCGTCGCTGCCGCCGGCACGCAATTGCCGGCCTCTCCGGAACTGATCGACTCCTACGAACTTGGCGTGAAGGCCGGGATCATCCCGGGTGTCCGGATCGAAGCGGCACTGTTCCACTATGATTATACGGACCTTCAGGTCAGCACGCCCGTGGTCATCAACGGCGTGTCCGCCACGACGGTCCAGAATGCCGGCATCGCGACGATCGACGGTTTCGAAGCGACCATCAACGCACAGCTCACCGACCGGTTGAGCGTGTTCGGCACGATCGCGCTGCTGGACACGGAAATCGACCAGTTCCCGAATGCCTCGGTGCAGGTGCCCCGCACGGTCAACGGCGTGCAGACGTTCAACGGCAACGTCGCTTCCGTCGTCAACGTCAGCGGCAACGAACTGATCCGCGCGCCCGATTCCACCTTCTCGTTCGGCGCCAATTACCGCCACCCCTTTGCGGGCGGCGAACTCACCTGGAACGCGACGGCATTCTTCAGCTCGAGCTACTGGTTCGACCTGACCAACCGTGTCTCGCAACCTGCCTATGAGGTGGTCAACGCGTCGATCACCTGGCGGCAGAATCCGGACGATCGCGGCATCTATGCCACGATCTTCGCGCAGAACCTGACCGACGAAACCTATGCGGCCGGTTTCATCATCTCCAGCTTCATCGATGGCAGCCAGGCGAACAAGCCGCGCTGGTTCGGCGCGACGCTCGGATATCAGTTCTGACGGGCGGCGGGAGCGGGACGGGCCGCCGATGATCGAGCGCCGGCGGCAACCCGTTCCCGACGACCTGCCGCCCCACATCGCCGAACTTGTGGGGACCGTGGCGATGGTGATGGCGCCGGCGGTCACCGCCGACCTGGCCCAGATGACCGCTTTCCTCGGCGCGGTCGAGGACGGCAATCCGCTCTTCTGGGACGAAGACGTCGCGGACGAGCTGGCGGGCGAGCGGATCGCCGCGCCCGCCATGTTGTCGACCTTCATGCGGCCCGAACGCTGGTTGCCGGACGGCCAGGCGCCGGAGCGGGCGATGGAACTGCATTACCGGCTGAAGGAGTGGCTGGGACTGGACCTGGCGATTGTCGGCGATTCCGAAGTCGCGATGTTCGATCCCGTTCGTCCGGGCGACCGCGTTGTCACCCAGATCGTGCTCGACGAGATCGGCCCGGAACTCACCAACCGGCTGGGAACCGGGCGCAAATGGACTCTGCTGCTGCGCTATCTGCGCGAAGCCGACGGCGTCCTGCTCGGTACGGAGGATATTCGCTTCTTTTCCTACAACCGGGCGTCATGACCGTGTTTCCCGTTTCGCCTCCGGTCGTGGGCGCCGCTTTGCCGGTGCGCAGAATTCTGATCGCGCCGGTGCATATTGTCGCCGGTGCGTTCGCGACGCGGGACTGGCGGCCGCAGCATCACGACCGCCAGCAGTGTATCGAGGATTACGGCTTTCCCGACATCATCATGAACACGCCGACCCAGGCCGGATGGGTGGGTGCCTATGCTACCCGCTGGAGCGGACCGGCGGGACGGGTCGCGCGGATCGGTTTCCAGATGCGGCGGCCGATCGTGCCGGGTCTCGAGATCGCTTTCTCGGGAACGGTCGAAGACGTGCGTGACAACGGGATTTGCTGGTGGGCGCGGCTCGCCGTGTCGCTCACGGACACGCAAGGGGCCGTGAGGACGCAGTCCCGGGTGCTGATCGCCTTGCCGCGGGAGGACGGGCCGCAGCCGTGGCGGTTGCGCGGCAACGACTTTCCGGTGCCGGCATGGGATCTGTCCGATCCGCAGGGCGAAGCGGCATGAGCACGCCGCGGCCCCTGACGGGCGTCAGTGTGCTGGCGCTGGAGCAACTCCAGTCGCTCCCCGTCGGTACGCAGATGCTCTCCCGGCTTGGCGCAGACGTGGTCAGGATCGAGCCGCCGGGCAGCGGCGAAGCGGGGCGCGGGGCGATCCCGACGATGACGGATCGCGACGGCAAACCGGCTGGCGCGACGTTCCTGCGCTACGCGCTCGGCAAACGCTGCATCGCGATCGATTATGCCAACCCGCGCGGCCGGGATCTGATCCTTGCGCTGGCCCCCCGGTTCGATGTCGCCTGCGAGAATCTCGGCCCCGGCCGGGCCGATCGCTTCGGCATCGGCTACGCGGCGATGTCGGCGGCCGCGCCGCGGCTGATCTACGCGTCGATTTCGGGCTTCGGCGCCGGGGATTCTCCCTATGCGAACTGGCCGGCTTATGCCGGCGTGGTCGAGGCGATGTCCGGCACTTACGAATATGCGCGCCTTCCGCACGAGCCGCCGGTGATCGGGCCGATGTGCGGCATGGGCGACACCGTCGCCGGCCTCAATGCCGTGATCGGCATCCTCGCGGGCCTGCGCCACCGCGAGCTGACCGGCGCGGGGCAGTTCGTCGATATCGCCATGTATGACGGCGTGGTGCATGTCTGCGACCTAATCCCCAATTACTGGTCCATGGGGCTGCGCCGGGAAATGGACGAGCCGCGCCGCTTGCCGGGCCTGTTCAAAGGCTTTCGCGCCAGCGACGGCTGGTTCATCGTCACCATCGTCCGTCGCCACCAGTTCGAACGGTTCGCGCGCACGGTCGGGCATGACGAGTGGCTGGACGATCCGGCCCTGCAGGGTTCCTGGGATTGGGAGGATCGCGCGGAAGACGTGATCCGGCCCGCCGTCGAGGCCTGGGCCGCGACCCTCGGCAAGGCGGAGGCTGCGGCGGCGCTAGCGGAGGCCGGGGTCGCCGCCGGTCCCTGCCATTCCGCCGCCGACATTTCCAACGATCCACATGTCCGGGCGCGGTCCATGCTGATCGAAGTGCCGCGCCCCGATGGCGGGCAGCCCGTTCTGGTGGCCGGCAATCCGGTCAAGATGTCTGCCGTGCCGGAAGACGATCGCACGGACACTCCCTTGCTCGGCGAACATACCGACAAGATCCTTCGCGACGCGCTCGGCCTGCGCGACGATGACCTTGCGACGCTTCGTCGGGATGGCGTGATCGGCTGACGCACCGGCTTTGCAAACGCGTGTCAAATAATTTAGTATACTGAAATGCCCGATTCCATTGCGCTGCAGCTCCTCGCTAGCTTCACCCGCATCGCTGCCACGGATGGCGGGCGGATCGAACTGATCGACGGCGAGGGCGCGCGGATCATAATCGGCCTGACGCCGGGAGACGCCGCGCCCTGCGAGGACGGCGCCTGCGTGCTCCCGCACAGCGAGCTTCAACAGATGATGAGCGAGTGGCTGTCGCGCCGCGCCCCGGACCGGAGCGTGACCGTGAAACTGATGCCGGCCGCCAACGGAGAGGGGACAGCGATATGAACCAGATGGCCGAAGTCGGGGTGCGCCTGACCATCGTCAATCCGATCGCGGAGTCGCAGGTCGATCTCGACCCCGCGCTGCGCCACCCGCCGGCGCCGCGCGTGGCCGATCTCAACGGCAAGACCATCGCGCTTTACTGGAACGGCAAGCAGAACGGGCCGGCGGCGTTGGACGCGGCGAAGCGGTTGCTGTCAGAACGATTCCGGGATCTCACCTTCATCGACGTGACCGGCGAACTCGGCGGCACGAACCGCTATCTCTCGCCGGACCAGCTCGACACCCTGGCCCGCGATGCGGATGCGGCGATCTGCACCAGCGCCGATTGCGGCAGCTGCACCTCCTGGCTGATTCGCGACATGTGCGAACTGGAGCGGCGCGGCGTGCCGGCGGTCGGTTACACGGCCGCGATCTTCGACGAGGATTCTCGGTTCTCGGCCAAGACGTTCGGCGTGCCCGAGACGGTGCCGCTGATCGTGCCATACTGCTTCTCGAACAAGACGCCCGAGGAAGTCGAACAGATGGTCGCCGACTCCCTCGATGGCTTGGTCGAGGGGCTGACGGTGGACCGCAAGGTCGCCGAAGCGCTGCCGGAATTCGACCAGATCGTGCGTGAGCCGGCGCCCGAAATCGTCTTCTCCGGCGGCGACCTCATGGACGCGTTCGATGCGATGCAGACGCGCTTCATCGCCAATGGCTGGAGCGACGGCATGCCGCTCATCCCGCCGACCCACGCCAAGGTCGAGGCGATGATCGCCGCGTCCGGACGTGACGGCAGCGATGTCGTCGGCCTGTTCGCGCCGGGCATGGGCGTCGGCACCGTGCGCAAGGTCGCCGCCAATGCCGTCATGGCCGGCTGCCGGCCCGAGGCGATGCCGGTGATCATGGCGATGATGGAATGCGTGCTGGAGCCGAGCATCGGCCTGCGCACCTGGGCCATGTCGACCGGTCCGCAGGCGCCGATCGTTTTGGTGTCCGGCGACATTGCCGACGAGATCGGTATGAACCGCGGCATCTGCGCTTTGGGGCCGGGTTCGATCAGTCAGGTCAATGTCGCGATCGGCCGCACCCTGCGGTTGGTGATGATGAATGTCGGGCTCAGCTATCCCGGCATTTCCGACATGGACACGATCGGCACGCCGATGAAATTTTCCGCCTGCGTCGCCGAGAATGAGGAGGCGACTCCCTGGGCGACCTGGCGCGAGCAGCAGGGCTTCGCGAAGGAAGAGTCCACCGTCACCGTCAACGTCCCCTACGGCATGACCGAATTCTTCGACTTCAAGAATTCCGATCCGGAGCTTCTCGTCGAGACCCTCTCCACCCTCACCGCCAACACCTGCGGCGCGCCGTCGCACGGCGCCTGGCTGATCAAGACCAATGCGCCGCTGGAGGAAGGCTATCCCTTCCACGGCAAGTTCGGGAACGTCCTGCTGATGGCGCCCGACCATGCTGCCCGCTTCGACAAGGCCGGCTGGGGGCCGGAGCGGATCCGAGAGGCGCTGCACAAGCGCACCAAATTGCCGTTCCGCCAGGTCATGCTGAACCAGGAATATGACGGCTTCCGCTTCGCCCATCCCGAACTGTCCTTCCTGGAGGATGCGCCGGAGACGATGGTCAACGTCATGCCGTCCGCCGATACGTTCGAATTCTTCGTCGTCGGCGCGGCGGCGGGACGCAGCCAATATTGCTTCGGCGGCACCAATTCGGTCACGAAGGCGGTTCGGAGGGTTTGACCGGCGCCGCGTCGCGCCGATCGGGTGCGGAGGGCCGGTGAGCAGAGGCAAGGAAAAGGCGGCGGCGCGGGTCGCGCAGGAAATTGTCGACACAATCCGCGCGGAAGGCCTGCAGCCCGGCGACCGTTATCTGTCCGAAGCGGAGGCGCTGCAGCGTCATGGTGTCTCGCGCGCGACCTTTCGCGAATCTCTGCGCTTCCTTGAGATGCTTGGTGTTGTGCGGGTGCGGACCGGGCCGGGCGGCGGCGCGATCGTGCGCTGGCCGGGGCCGCCGCATCTCGCCTCCGCGCTGGCGCTCCTGCTCCAGTTTCGTTCGGCGCCGCTTTCGTCGGTGCTCGATGCGCGCGCGGTGATCGAGCCGTCGATCGCCGCCGAGGCCGCGACCAATGCGACTCCGGAAATGATCGCGACGCTGCGCCGCCACCTTGCAGAGGCCGAGCAAAGGATCGAAGACCAGCCCGCCTTCGCCGCCGCCTATCGCGCTTTCTGGGAAGGCGTCGCCGCGGCGACCGGCAATCCGATCCTCGCTCTGCTGTGGCCGGCCTTGCGCGCGCTCACAGACAGTGGCGGCTTCATCCCCAGCGCGGACTATCGGACGCAATTGGTTGGACGTATGCGCGTCTTACTGGCTGCGATCGAGGCAGGAGATGCCGCCGAGGCCGCCGCGATCATCGCCGCACTCGATTCAGAATTCGCCCGCCGCCTGACCGCCTCCTATCCCGAGCGCATGGCCCGGCCCCTCGCCTGGTCAGAGGTGTCGATCGACGGCGAGGGACCGTAGGTATGACAAGGCCGGGCTGACGCGCTCGCATCTGCCCGGATCTCGCACGCCGCAGCCCGAGCCGCGCCAGTACAGATATTGATCTGCATCATGATCCGGCTGCGCACAATTTTGGTGTTCAGATCGGGTGCGTTAGGCCCTTGTGCCGGATCGCTATCAGCCGCAAAGTAGCGCATCGCTGTCGCGATAACGCCGCGCGAGTCTTGTCGCTGGCGGACCGTGTTCCGAGGGGGGATACCGAAATGGCTGGCAATCGGCATGTGCTCGAACTGGGCTCGCTGCGCGCGACCACGCGGATGAGTGCGCTTCGTGAGCTTGATGCTGCGGCATCCGCCAGCGTGCTGGCCGCCGTCGACCGGTTTGGCGCCTTCGCCGATCCACTGCCTCTCATGGCCCGGGTGACGTCCCGGCTCGATAACGGACTCGGCACGCAGATGCTGGTCGCGCCGCAATCCTCGGCGTTCGCGTTCGTTCAGGCGTTTTCCGCACAGCCCGCTGACGTCGCCTTGGCGCCCATCAGTCAGCCGGGGATGTTCGATCTCGGTGCTTCCCTGGGCTTGGGCGCGGCGTTCGCGGCTGCCGCGCCGGTCATGAAAGGCGATGCCGTTCCGTCCGATGCCGATGTGGCGTCGGCCTGGCTGGCGGGTTATGCCGCAACGGATCTGGACGAGACCGTCTCCCAATCTGCTCCCGCGGCCGCAAACGACACTCAATCCGCCCGGCCCGACGGCAGCGTAGAGACGCCGCAGGCGAACGAGACCTTTACGGTCACGCAGACCACTGTCCTCGCCCCCGGCGGCGACACGGACGGCGACGGCGTGATCGATCCGGGCGAGACCGTCCTCACCACCGTCACCATCACCAACAACAGCACGGACACGACCGCGACCGGCGTGACCTTTACGGAAACCCTGGTCGGCATGTCGCTGACTGGCCTCGTCAACGTCTCGCCCATTGCGGTGAACGACGTGTTCAACGCGGTCGGCAACACGCAATTGCTCGTCGGCGGCGCGAGCGGCCTGTCCGGCATTTCGGCGACGCTGAGCGGCAGCCTGCTCGACAATGATTTCAACGTCCTCGGCGACGGCGTCGCCAATTTCGTGGTCTCGTCGGTCGGCGCGTTCGCGACCAGCGGCGGCGGTACGGTTACGATCAATGCGGACGGGTCGTTCGCCTACAATCCGGCCGCGGGCTTCAGCGGCGCCGACACCTTCACCTATACGATCCGCGATGCCGGCCTGAACGGCATAGCCGGTGACGCCGACGATCTGAGCAGCACCGCGACCGCGACGATCAACATCACCGCCGCCAACACCGTCTGGTATGTCGATGCGGCCTATGACGGCTCGAACGGTGCGTCGAACGGCACCTCGGCACGGCCCTTCACCTCGCTGGCGCAGGTCAATGGCGCGGGCGGCGCGGGCGATGTCGATGGCGCCAACCAGACGATCTACGTGCGCGGCAATCACACCGCCGATTTCGTGCTGGAATCGGGCCAGAGCCTGATCGGCAACGGCACCGCTCTGGTCGTCGGCGGTTACACGCTCACCACCGCGGGCGCGAACAACACGCTGAGCCACGGCACCGGCACGGGCGTGCTGCTGAACACCAACAATACGCTGAGCGGCTTCAATGTCGTCGGCACCAACGCGGCCGGCACCGGCATCGCCGACAACAATGGCACGGTCGGCACGCTGACCGTGACCAACGTCAACGTCACCGGCAGCGGCCAGGCGATCGACATCGATCAGGGGGGCACGCTCGCTGCCGTGTTCGGCCAGGTGAGCTCCACCGGCTCGGCCAGCAACGGCGTCCATCTGCAGGGCGTGTCGGGCACGTTCTCCGCGACGAGCGGCCAGATCGAAACCTCCACCGGGGTCGGCTTCCTGATCGGCGCGTCGGGTGGCGGCACGGCCAGCTCGGGCGGCGCGGCGACGATCAGCTATGGCGGCAATTTGCTGAACAATGGCGGCGCGTCGGTCGAAATCCAGGATCGCACCGGCGGCACCGTTACCTTTACCGGCACGATCACCGAAGGCGCCGGTCAGGGCATCGTTGCCGACGGCAATGCCGGCACGGTCAACTTCACCGGCCAGATCTTCATCAACAGCGGCAACACGACCGCGATCAACCTGACCAACAACAGCGGCACGTTCAATTTCACGCCGGGCGGCAACGGCCTCGACATCACCACCACCACCGGCAATGGCTTCATCGTCCAGGGCGGCGGCACGGTCACCCTCACCGGCGCCGGCAACACCGTCCAGACCGCCAGCGGCCGGGCGGTGGAGATTGACGGTTCGACGATCGGCGGGGCCGGCGTCACCTTCCTCAGCGTCGGCGTTTCGGCTGGTGACTCCACGACGGGCATCTATCTGCGCGACGCTGGTTCCGGCGGTTTCACGATCACGGGAACCGGTTCGACCGCCGCCTCCGGCGGAACGCTCAACAACATCAGCGGCGGGGCCAATAGCGATACCGAATCCGGCATCGGCATCTACATCCAGAACACCAACAACATCTCGCTCAGCAACATGAGCTTCACCGGCGGCTTCGCGAATTTCGGGATTCGCGGCGTCAATGTGAACAATTTCACCTTGCGCGATTCGACGATGAACGGCGCGTTCGGCAACAGCAACGCGGCGGACGAAGGCGCGGTCAGCTTCACGCAATTGACCGGCACGGCCTTGTTCGAAGGCAATTCCTTGTCCGGTGGCCACGAGGATATCCTCGTCATCGACAACAGCTCCGGTGTGTTGAACCTGACCGTGCGCGACAGCGCCAACGATCAGGCAATTATCGGCCTGAACAGCACCGCGGCCGGCAATGACGGTATCCTGGTCAACACCAGCGGGACGGCCAGCGTCACAGCCCTGATCGAGGGTGTCAACTTCTCCGGTGCGCGCGGCGACATGATTCAGTTCAACGCCAGCGGCACGGCGACGCAGAACATCACGATCCGCAACAATACGATGCACAACCAGCACCCGGACGTCGTCTCCGGCGGCGGCGGCGTGTCGATCACCGGCGGCGCCGGCACCGGCGCGGGCTACAACGTCACCTACCGGATCGAGGGCAACAGCATGCGCGGTGCCGAGGGCACGATGCTGTTCATCAATCATCTCGGCGATGCCGGGACGGTCAGCGGCTCGATCATCAACAACACGATCGGCAACAATAACGGCGTGTTCAGCGCCGTTCAGGCCGACACCGGATCGAACAATGGCGGCAACGGCATCTTCATCGGGCTGGAGCATGGCACGGGCGCCGGCAACCTGACCCACGCGGTGCTGATCCAGGGCAACAATATCGGCGACATTCGCGACGGCGCGGGCATCTTCCTGCGTGCGAACGGCGACGGCGTCGCGGGCAATGGCACGACCCGGCTCGAGGCGACGATCCGCAACAACATCATCGACGAGATGGGCACCAACTCGCTGGCCGGCATCTATGCCCAGGTCGGCGGCGCGGGCGCGAACGATGACGGGCTGATGGGCCTGAACATCGAGAACAACGTCATCAACCTGACCGGCGCGAACAACAGCATCGCGGCGCTGGTGTTCGACGATCTGTCAGGCAACGGGCAATTCTACTTCCCGGGCTTCGGCGGGGCATATGACGACGCGACCCTGCGGTCCTTCCTGATCGGCCCGGAGGGCAACACCCTCACCCACCCGAGCGGCACCGCCGCGCACGTCATCACCTCGCCGACCGGCACCTTCGCCACCGGCAACGCCTTCGTCCTGACCGTGCCGCCCGCGGCCGCGCATCTGGTCACGAAGGAAGATTGGGAAGCGGCGCTGCGCATCCGTCAGCAGCAGGCGCTGGACGATCATCTCGGCGCGTTGCTGGCCGACGAGCAGACATTGGTGGCGCTTGCCGAAGCGCTCGCGGCGCGCGCGACGCAGACGGGCAACAATAATGGGACGATCTCGCCGATCCCGCCCAGCCCGCAAGCGGGCGAGACGATCTCGGTCGGACCGTTCAACCTGCCGAACGGCCAGTCGGTCACCATCCAGTGGCGCGCGACGATCGACGCGCAGACCAACGGCCTGATCGTCAATCCGGTCAACAGCGGCACCGTGACCGCGACCAATGTGGCCGGCTTCCCGGATACCATCACCAACACCGTCACCACGACGCTGGATACGCTGACGCTCGGCGGCACGGTGTGGAACGACAATGGCGCTGGCGGCGGCACGCGTGCCAATGGTGTGCGCGACGGCAGTGAGGCCGGCATTGACGGCCTGACGGTGGCCCTGTTCGCCGACGCGAACAACGACGATATCGCCGACACGCCCGGCACGGCGCTCGCCACGACCACCACCGCGGGTGGCGGGGTCTACAGCTTCACCGGCCTCGCGCCCGGCAACTATATCGTCCGCGTCACGCCGGGAGCTTTGATCTCGTCGCCGGGCATCGTCGATCCGGACGTCAACAATGCCAATGACGACAATGGCGGCCCGGTCACCGGCGGCTTCGTGTTCAGCAACGCGATCACGCTCGCCTACAATACGGAGCCCACTGCCGGCACCGGCAACGACACCAACAACACGCTCGGTTTCGCTTTGGTCGCACCCGACGCGGAGCCGACGCTGACCGCGACCGCGCTGAACCCGACCGTCATCGAGAATGGCGCGAGCATGCCTCTGTTCAGCGGTGCCGTGGCGTCCACCGTCGAGCCGGGCCAGACCTTCACATCGATGACGCTGACGGTCACCAACGTGACCGACGGAGCCGATGAAAGGCTCCTGATCGGCGGTACGAATGTCGCGCTTACCGACGGCAATTCCGTCGTTACGGCAGTCCTATCGCTGACCGTGACGGTCAGTCTGGTCGGGACGACGGCGACTGTGACCTTCTCCGGGGCATCGCTCGACGCCACCGCGTTGCAAAATCTCGTCAACAACCTCGCTTACCGGAACTTCAGCGAAAACCCGACCGATGCCAATCGCGTCGTGACGATCACCCAGCTGGTCGACTCCGGCTCCAACGTCGCGCCGAACGACAATACGGCCACGCTGAGTCTCGCCTCCACCGCCGACGTCCAGCCGGTCAACGACGCGCCGGATCTGGTGGCCATCAGCGACACGGTGACCTATACCGAAGGTGACCCGCCGGTCCTGCTCGACACGGGATCGCCTGCGGCAGTGTCCGACATCGACAGCCCCGATTTCAACGGCGGCAATCTCACCGCGTCGATCACCGCCAATGAAGTCACCGCCGAGGACGTGCTCGGCCTCAGCACCGCCGGCTCGGTGAGCCTCTCGGCGGGCATGACCATTGGCAGCATCGTTTCCGTCGGCGGCGTCGCGATCGGCACGATCACGTCGAACGGCATCGGCGGCGCCGATCTGGTCATCACCTTCAACAGCGCGAACGCCACGCAGGCGCGGGTGGCGGCGGTGGCGCAGGCGCTGACCTATGCCAACACCAACACGGCCAATCCGCTGGCCGCCGCACGCTCCGTATCCATCACGGTCAATGACGGCGATGGCGGCACTTCGCCGGTCAGAATCGCCACGGTCAACGTCGGCGCCGTCAATGACGCCCCGGTCAACACCGTCCCCGGCGCGCAGAATGGCACGGAGGACACCAACCTCGTCTTCTCCACCGGCAACGGCAACGCGATCAGCGTCGCCGATCCGGATGCGACCTCGCTCACCGTGACCCTGTCGGTGGCCAATGGCACGCTGACCCTGTCCGGAATTGCTGGGATCAGCTTCTCCGCCGGGGCGAATGGCAGTGCGACGATGACGATCAGCGGCACCGCCGCAGCGATCAACGCGGCGCTCAATGGCCTGACCTATCGCGGCAACCTCAATTATAACGGCCCGGATTCGCTAAGCATCGTCACCACCGACAATGGCTCGAGCGGCACAGGCGGGACGCTGACCGACAGTGACAGCGTCGCGATCACCCTCGCGCCCGACAACATCATCAACGGCGATGCCGGCAACAACACGCTCAACGGCACGCCGGGCGCGGACTATTTCGACCTGCGCCAGGGTGGCGACGACACGGTCTCCGGCGGCGCCGGCAATGACGGCTTCTATTTCGGCGGGGCCTACACCTCGGCCGACACCGTCGACGGCGGCGCTGGCAGCCTCGACCAGATCGGCCTGCAAGGCAATTATGCCGGCGGCGTGACGCTCGGTTCGATCGCCGGGGTCGAGATGATTGTGCTGTTGTCGGGGGCGGATGCCCGCTTCGGCGACACCGCCAACAATCGCTATGATTACAATATCACCTCTCCGGATTCCGCGGTGGTGGCGGGCCAGCGGCTGATCATCCAGGCCAACACCCTGCTTGCCGGCGAAGACCTGACCTTCGACGGCTCTGCGGAGACCGACGGCAGTTTCCTGATCTATGGCGGTCTCGGGGTCGACACTCTGACCGGCGGTGCGGGCAATGACGGCTTCTTCTTCGGCCAGGGCCGGTTCGGCGCGAGCGATGTCGTCAATGGCGGCGGCGGCAATATGGATCAGCTCGGCCTGCAGGGGAATTATGTTGGTCCCAACGCGCTGACCTTCGGCGCGAACCAGCTGACTGGCATCGAGTTCATCGTTTTGTTGTCGGCCAGCGACAACCGCTTCGGCTCGAGCGGCGGCACGGTCAGCTATAGTCTGACCATGAACGACGGGAACGTCGCCGCCGGGCAGACGATGACTATCTCGGCCACGACGCTTCGGTCGGGCGAGTATCTGTCCTTCAACGGGTCGGCGGAGACTAACGGACGGTTCGAAATCTATTCCGGCGACGGCAATGACGTCATCACCGGCGGCGCAGGCGACGATCTGATCTTCGGCGGCGGCCGGGGTGACACGCTGACCGGCGGTGGCGGCAACGACATCTTCGCCTATCGTCTCCTCACGGACTCCAATTCGACCGAGCGGGACGGCATCCAGGACTTCAATCTGGGCGACCGCATCGATCTGTCGCGGATCGACGCCAACCTCAATCTTGCCGGCAAGCAGGATTTCACCTTCGTCGGCACGAACGCATTCAGCGGGACGGCGGGTGAGCTGCGCTATTCGAACGTCAGTCTCGGCGGGCCGATCTGGCTGGTCGAGGCCGATGCCAATGGCGACGGCATATCCGATCTCGAGATCATCGTGGTGATCACCGATGGCCACACGTTGACGGTCAACGACTTCATTGGAGTCAATCCGCCACCGGCCCCGCAGGAACCGCTGAAGTTGGGGATCGAAGCCGGCCCGGGCCTGTGGGAAAGCCCGGACATTGTCCCGATCATGCACGATTTCGCCGATCCGGACGTGTTGCAGCTCGATCTGGGCGGGGCGGGGGTCGCTGGCGGTCATCTCGATATGGCCTTCGCGCGCGACACCGGTGGCCCGGCCTATGCGAAGCTGATCGACGGGGATGCCCCCGAGATGGCCGATGGCCAGATGATGCAGGCGCCCGAGCCGCTGCCGGACCTGCTGTTCGATCCGGTCCACGATGTCGTGGCGACCGTCCCGACCCACGACTTCATGCTGTAGGAGGTCGCAATGACGGCGTGGCGCGGCCATTTCGTGTCTACAATCGGGTTGCGGCCATGGGCCGGAGGTCTATGGTGCGCCCTAGGCTGGAGGGACTGAGCAATGGCGGAACCGTTTCTCGCCGAGATTCGAATCGTCTCGTTCAATTTCCCGCCGAAAGGCTGGGCGTTCTGCAACGGGCAATTCCTGCCGATCAACCAGAACCAGGCGCTCTTCGCGCTGCTCGGCACGACCTATGGCGGCAATGGCCAGACGACGTTCGCGCTGCCTGACCTGCGCGGCCGCGCGCCTTTCCATATGGGCGGCAACTTCACGCAGGGGCAGGCGGGCGGCTCAACCGCGCACACGCTGACGATCTCGGAAATGCCGCAGCATCTCCACTTCGCGAGCGCCGCGACCAGTGACGGCGACGTGCCGACCGCGGCCGGCAACATGCTCGGCGCCTTCAACAACGGCTATGGCGCTCCGGCGGCCCTCACGCCCCTGCATGTGGCGTCGCTCTCGAACGCCGGGGGGAGCCAGGCGCATAACAATATGTCGCCCTTCCTCGTGCTGAACTACGTCATTGCCCTGCAGGGCATCTTCCCGTCGCAGAATTGAGGGGGATCGGATGGCCCAGCCCTATGTCGGTGAGATCCGGATGTTCGCGGGGAATTTCGCCCCGGCCGGATGGATGTTCTGCGAAGGGCAATTGCTGCCCATTTCCGAGAACGACACTTTGTTCAACCTGATCGGCACCACCTATGGCGGCGACGGGCAAAGCACGTTCGCTCTGCCCGATCTGCGCGGCCGTATCCCGATTCACGCGGGCACTGGACCCGGCGGGGTCACGCGGCAACTGGCGGAAACGGGCGGCACCGAACAGGAAACGCTGACGATCCAGCAGATCCCGGTTCATAACCACGCCTTTCTCACCTCGATGGGCACCGGCACGCAGAATGCGCCGGCTGGAGAGGTGCTCGCCTCGGGTTCGTCCGTGTCGATCTTCCGGCCGCAGACGCCGACCCAGGCGCTGGCGCCGCAGACCATCAGCTCGGCCGGCGGCAACCAGCCGCACGAGAATATGGTTCCTTTCCTGTGTGTCGACTTCATCATCTCGCTGTTCGGGATTTTCCCGAGCCAATCCTAAGGGAGCGCCAGCGTGGCCGATCCGTTCGTCGCCGAGATCCGCATCGTCGGCTTTAATTTCGCTCCGAAGGGCTGGGCGTTCTGCAACGGCCAGTTGCTGCCGCTGTCGCAGAATACCGCCTTATTCTCGCTGCTGGGCACGACCTATGGCGGCAATGGCGCGTCGACCTTCGCGCTGCCGGATTTGCAGGGGCGCACGACCATGCATCCGGGCCAGGGACCGGGCCTGTCGCTGCGGGACCTGGGCGAAACCGGCGGCAGCGAGACCGTCACCTTGCTCGAATCGGAGATGCCGGTCCACAATCACAATCTGAACGCCAATGCCTTGCCCGGATCGGCATCGCTCGCTTCGTCGACGCAGGGGATTTCCCGGAGCGCTGGCGGTTCGGCGTTCAAGCAATCCGCGTTCGGAGCGACCGCGACCCTGGCGCCGGAAGCGGTTGCCATCGCTGGCGGCAGCCTGCCGCACAACAATCTGATGCCCTACGTGACCATGAATTTCATCATCGCCCTGCAGGGCGTGTTCCCGCCGCGTGGCTGACAGAAAGGATATCGCGATGGATCGGCCCGGCCTGCAGGTTTCCCGCCGCACGATGCTCGCGGGCGGCGTTGCGACTCTCGCCCTTTCGGCATGCGGCTCCGAAGGGCCATTGCTCGGCCCCGGCATGAGCGCTGCGAATACTGGCCAGGCGTCCGGCGGCCCGCCGCTCGCGACCGCGGAAGTGGGGGAATGGATTGCGGCCTCAGGCAGCATCTTCTTTGCCGGCGGCCACCGGATGCGGCTGGCCGGCGTCGAGCAGATCGGCCCCGCGGGCGGCCGTCCGGAGGGACTGCGCCAGCAAGGCTTCGTTGCCGTGTTCGATCTGCTCGACAGCGGCTGGCTGCCGGGTGAGCGGACCTATACGATCTCCCATACCTCCATCCCGACCTTCGACATTCACCTGTCCAACAGCGCGGCGACGCCGTCGCGGATGGTCGCGTCCTTTAACTGACCATGCCCGTTTCGCTGCGTGCCGCGCGCCGGCTTGGCGTGACGGCGCGAGACATGACCGAGGCGGATCTGCCGTTCGCCGCGGCGCTCTACGCCTCGACGCGCGCCGAGGAGGTTGCCGCGTCAGGCTGGCCTCTGGCCGATCAGCACAGCTTTCTCGCGCAGCAGCATCGCGCGCAGCATGAGCATTACAAAGCCCATTATCCGGGGATGGCATGGCTGATCCTCGAGCAGGAGGGCCAGGCGGTCGGGCGGCTTTATCTGATGGAATGGGAAAGCGAGTTTCGCGTGGTCGATATCTCGCTGGTTGCTAGCCATCGGGGGCGCGGCATCGGGGCGGCTTTGTTCGGCGATCTGATGGCGCTCGCCGGCGCGCGCGACAAGAAACTCTCCATCCATGTCGAGAAGAACAATCCGGCGCGCCGTCTGTACGACCGTCTGGGTTTCGAGCTGGCCGCGGACAAAGGCGTTTACGACCTGCTGGAATGGCAACCGCGGCGCGACGGCTAGTAGAAGACCGCTTCGTATCGCGTGCCGTCCGGGCCGCTTGCGATCGGCACCATGAAGATTTCGCGATCGAAGGCAGGCCGCCGCACCGTCACGATAGCCTGACCGAGAATGGGTTCGGGCGGCCCCAGAAACTCGAGCCGGAAGCCTCCGGTCTCGCGGGGACTGCCGTCGAGCGGCTCTACCGCCGCGAGTGTCATCGGCAAGGCTGTTTCGTCGACGGCGACCTCACACGCCTCGCCCACCCAGGTGGCAAAATCTTCGATCGACAAGTCCGTCACGTTTCGATTTCTCCCAGACCCCACGCCGACAGCAACGCCGCGGCAGAACGCTCCGCCGGGACAGCGCCCGGCGTGCGCGAGAAACGCGGCGCGGCCGCCGGCTGCACGATGCCGCCTGCCGTCACGAATGCGTCGCGCGCGCGCAGATGGGGATGCGCCTGCGCCTCGTTCCCGTCCAGCACAGGAGAGACGCAGCAATCCTTACCGTCGAGCAAGGCCATCCAATCATCGCGCGTTCGTGTCGCGAAGACCGCCGCCAACGCGGCGCCGTCGCTGAGATCGCTCACGCCCAGCGCATCCGACAATGTGGCCTGGAACTGGGGCTCCAGCGCACCGACCGCGACGAACCGGCCATCGGCGCAGGCATAGGTGCGGTAAAAGGACGCGCGCCCCGCCAATACGCCCTCGGCCGGGTCGGGAGGCACCAGGCCTGCTGTCATCAAACCCATGAGCGGGGCCAGCATGGATATGGACCCATCGACGATCGCCGCGTCGATCACCTGGCCCTGGCCGGAACGCTGCCGCTCGAACAAGGCGGCAAGAATGCCAAGGGCGAGATAGGTGCCGCCCGCGCCATAGTCGCCGAGGAAGTTCTGCGCTGGCACGGGCGCCTCGCCCGGCGCCGCGATCGCGGCCAGCATTCCGGTCAGGCCGATATAATTGATGTCGTGCCCTGCCGCATTGGCGAGCGGCCCATCCTGTCCCCATCCCGTCATCCGTGCATAGATGAGCCGGGGATTCTCCGCGCAAAGCGTCTCCGGACCCAGGCCGATCCGTTCCATCACGCCGGGGCGGAAGCCTTCGACGACCACGTCGGCGGCGCGGGATATGCGCAGGGCGGCTTCACGACCGGCATGATCCTTCAGGTCGAGTGTGATCGAAGCCCGGCCGCGCGACACGATCGGCACGTCCGGCCAGGTTGCTCCCGCCCGCTCTATCCGCAAGATTTCGGCGCCCAGATCGGCGAGCAGCATCACGCCGAAGGGCGCGGGGCCGATCCCGGCGAACTCGACGATGCGCAGACCCTGCAGGGGTCCCGGCCGATCGGCAGCTTCCATGCGCCAAGCCTATCCGCGCACCACCGGCACAACAAATCAAACTTGTCGGCGGGCATCGAAAACCCCGACCCGGACCATGTGCCGGGCAGGCCGGCACCGGCGCGTCATCTCGTGGTGTTGGGAAGCCCGGTCAGCGCCGCATTCACCGCCGTCGCGCAATCGCGGCCTTCGCGGATCGCCCAGACCACCAGGCTTTGCCCCCGGCGCATGTCGCCGCAGGCGAAGACGTTGGTGCGGCTGGTCGCGTAGCTCCCGAATCCGGCTTTGATCGCCCCGCGCTCGATCACGAGGCCGGCCTTGGCGGCGTCGAACGGCGTCCCGGTGAAGCCCATGGCGAGCAGCACCAGATCGGCGCGGATGTCGAACTCGCTGCCCGCGACCGGCGCCAGCGTGCCGCCGGACCAGTCGGCGCGGGCGCAGCGCAGCCGCTCGACCTTGCCGTCGCCGTCCAGCGACAGGGTGGTCACGGCGAAGTCGCGGATCGCGCCTTCCTCCTGGCTGGACGAAGTGCGCAGCCTCAGCGGCCACAGCGGCCAGCTCAGCGCCTTGTTCTCGTGGGCCGGCGGCTCGGGCATGATCTCGAGCTGGGTCACCGAAAGCGCGCCTTGGCGGTTGGCGGTGCCGATGCAGTCGGATCCGGTATCGCCGCCGCCGATCACGACGATATGCTTGCCCTCGGCGCTGATCGTTCCCGCTGGCGCCGCGCGCTCCTCGGCATCGCCGGCGACGCGGCGGTTCTGCTGGGTGAGATAGTCCATCGCGAAATGGACGCCGTCCAGGTCGCGGCCCGGCACCGGCAGGTCGCGCGGCGTTTCGGCACCGCCGGCGAGCACGACGATCTCATAATCGTCGAGCAGGCGGTCGATACTGACGTCCTTGCCGACCTCGAACCTTGTGTGGAACAGGACGCCTTCCCGCTCCATCTGGTCGACGCGGCGGTCGATCAGATGCTTGGCCAGCTTGAAATCGGGAATGCCATAGCGAAGCAAGCCGCCGACCCGGTCGGCCTTCTCGAACACCGTAATATTGTGGCCCTGCCGCGCGAGCTGCTGGGCGCAGGCGAGGCCGGCGGGGCCGGAGCCGACCACGGCGACGCGGCGGCCCGTCCCGCGCGGGGCGAGGCGCGGTGTGACCCAGCCTTCCTGGAAGGCGCGGTCGACAATCTCGCATTCGATCGACTTGATCGTGACGGCCGCGTCCTGGATGTTCAGCGTGCAGGCGGCCTCGCACGGCGCCGGGCAGACGCGGCCGGTGAATTCCGGGAAATTGTTGGTGGCGTGGAGCCGTTCGCTCGCCGCGCGCCAATCCTCCGCCGTCACCAGATCGTTCCAGTCCGGGATCAGGTTGTTCACCGGGCAGGCCGAGTGGCAGAAGGGAATGCCGCAATCCATGCAGCGCTCCGCCTGGCGAGCCACCGCCGACGGCGCGAGCGGCTCGACGAACTCATACCAATCCTGCAGCCGTTCGGTGACCGGGCGAGAGGCACGTTCACGGCGTTCGAT
The DNA here is from genome assembly GCA_002344055.1 of Sphingomonadales bacterium UBA2369. Lineage (GTDB taxonomy): Bacteria > Pseudomonadota > Alphaproteobacteria > Sphingomonadales > Sphingomonadaceae > Allosphingosinicella. The sequence goes on along the minus strand of DDTH01000006.1, from coordinate 209,559 downwards.
TTCGAGGAAGCCGGCGGGGTTGGTCATCTTTTCACTCCGCCGCAACCGCGAGCGCAGCCAGCGCGCGGCGATATTCGTGCGGCATGACCTGAACGAAATCGCGCAGGGAACGCGGCCAATCGGCGAGGATATCGTGGGCGCGTGGGGATTTGGTGTGGTCGGCGTGGTTCTGGACGAGTGTGCGGAGGAATTCGGGATCTTCGACGGGCTCCAGCGCGACTCCCGCGGGGTTGCAACGGGCCTCGAAGTGCCGTTCCGGGTCCCAGACATAAGCGATGCCGCCCGACATGCCGGCCGCGAAGTTGCGCCCGGTCGGACCGAGCACCACGACCGCGCCGCCGGTCATATATTCGCAGCCATGATCGCCCGTGCCCTCGACAACCGCATGGGCGCCGCTGTTGCGGACCGCGAAGCGTTCCCCGGCGACCCCGGCGAAATAAGCCTCGCCATCGGTGGCGCCGTAGAGGCAGGTGTTGCCGACGATGATGTTCTGCGTGGGATCGCGGGGCAGATCGGGCTGGCGGACGATCAGGCGGCCGCCGGACAGGCCCTTGCCAGCATAGTCATTGGCGTCGCCGATCAGCTCGATGGTCAGACCCCGCGCGAGGAAGGTACCGAAGCTCTGACCGGCGGTCCCGGAGAGGCGGGCATGGAGCGAGCCGTCGGGCAGGCCCTCGGCGCCATATCGGCGGGCGATCTCGCCGGAGGCGTGAGCGCCGATACTGCGGTCGACGTTGGTCACCGGCATGTCGACGCGGACGGGAAGCCCTTCCTCTTCCATCCCCTCGATCAACGCGCGGTCGATCGCGGCGAGGATACTGTGGGTCATGCCGCCGGCGAAGCGGATCGGGCCGGCGACATCGGGGCGATGCAGGAGCCGCGACAGATCGACGCCGCCGGCCTTCCAATGATCCTGCGGAATGCGCGGTTCGAGCAGGTCGGCGCGGCCGATCATCTCGTCGAGTGATCGCACGCCGAGGCTCGCCATGATCCCGCGTAGCTCTTCCGCGACGAAGAAGAAGTAATTGACGACATGCTCCGGCGCGCCGGTGAAGCGCGCGCGCAGCACCGGGTCCTGGGTAGCGATGCCGACCGGGCAGGTGTTGAGATGGCATTTGCGCATCATGATGCAGCCGGACGCGATCAGGGGCGCGGTGGCGAAACCGAATTCGTCGGCGCCGAGCAAAGCGGCGATCGCGACATCGCGGCCCGTGCGCAGGCCGCCATCGGCCTGCACGGTGATACGCCCGCGCAAGCCGTTGAGCACCAAAGTCTGCTGGGTCTCGGCGAGGCCGATTTCCCAGGGCGAGCCGGCATGGGTCAAGGATGTGAGCGGCGATGCGCCGGTGCCGCCTTCATAGCCGGCGATGGTGACATGATCGGCCAGGCATTTGGCGACGCCCGCCGCGACGGTGCCGACGCCGACTTCGGACACCAGCTTCACGGAGATGCGCGCGGACGGGTTCACATGGCGCAGATCGTGGATCAGCTGGGCGAGATCCTCGATCGAGTAGATGTCGTGGTGCGGCGGCGGCGAGATCAGGCCGACGCCGGGGGTGGAGTGGCGCACGGCGGCGATCTGGGTATCGACCTTGTGGCCGGGGAGCTGGCCGCCTTCGCCCGGCTTGGCCCCTTGCGCGATCTTGATCTGCACGTCGTCGGCATTGACGAGATAATGGGCTGTCACGCCGAAGCGGCCCGACGCGACCTGCTTGATCGCAGAGCGCTGGTCACTGGCGAAGCGCCCGGCTTCCTCGCCGCCTTCTCCCGTGTTCGATTTGCCGCCGATGTGGTTCATCGCCCGCGCGAGGTTGGTATGCGCCTCGCGGCTGATCGAGCCGAAGCTCATCGCGCCCGTGGCGAAGCGCTTGACGATCTCGCTGGCCGGCTCGACCTCCTCGATCGGCACCGGCGGCGCGCCAGGCTTGAAGTCGAGCAGGCCGCGGATGGTGAGCAGGCGCCGGCTCTGCTCGTTCACCTCGTCGGCGAAGGCGCGATATTTGTCGGGCAGATTGCCGCGCGCGGCATGCTGCAGGTTGGCGATGGTGTCGAAGGTCCAGGCGTGGGCCTCACCGCCGGTGCGCTGGGCGTACAGGCCGCCAATGTCGAGGCGGTCGGCCTGAACCTCATGAGCGGCGCGGTGGCGGCGGGCGGCTTCCTCGGCGATTTCGGACAGGCCGACGCCGCCGATGCGGCTCGCGGTGCCGGCGAAATAGGTGTCGACGAACGCATCGCTGAGCCCGACAGCGTCGAAAATCTGGGCGCCGCAATAGGATTGGAAGGTCGAGATCCCCATCTTGGACATCACCTTCAGCAAGCCCTTGCCGATCGCCTTGATGTAGTTTGCTTGCGCCTCGCCGGGCGGAACGGTGACCTTTCCGCGCGCGCACAATTCGTCGATCGTATCGAAAGCCAGCCATGGATTGATCGCCTCGGCGCCATAGCCGGCGAGCACGCAGAAATGGTGGACCTCGCGCGCCTCGCCTGTCTCCAGCACCAGCCCGGTCTGCATGCGCAGGCCCTGACGGATCAGATGGTGGTGCACGGCGCCGACCGCGAGCGCGGCGGGGATCGGCACCCGATCCGGTCCCTCGGCGCGATCGGACAGGATCAGCACATTGATGTCGTCGAGCACTGCGCCGGTCGCCGCCCAGCACAGATTCTTGATCGCGAGTTCGAGCGCCGACGCGTCGCCCCCGGCGGGCCAGGTGGCGTCCAGCGTCGTCGTTTTGAAGGCGCCATCCAGCGTCTCGTGGATGGAGCGGATCTTCTCCAGATCCTCGTTGGTCAGGATCGGCTGGCCCACCTCGAGTCTTTTGTGATTGCCGGCATTGTGGCCGAGCAGGTTCGGGCGCGGGCCGATCATCGAGACCAGGCTCATCACCAGGCTTTCGCGGATCGGGTCGATCGGCGGGTTGGTGACCTGGGCGAAATTCTGTTTGAAATAATCGTAGAGCAAGCGCGGTCGCGCGGACAGGACCGCCAGCGGCGTGTCTGTGCCCATCGATCCGATCGGATCGTCCGCCTGGGCGGCCATGGGCGCGAGAAAGAACTTCAGATCTTCGTCGGTATAGCCGAAGCTGATCTGCGTGCGGCGGAACACCTCGTCATCCGGTGGACGGCGCAGCGGGTTCATGCCGGGCGGCAGATCTTTCAGGTCGAACTGCGTCTCCCTGAGCCACTCGCCATAAGGATGTTCGCCGGCGAGCTGCGCCTTGACCTCCTCATCCTCGACGATGCGGCCCTGCTCGAGATCGATCAGCAGCATCCGGCCTGGCTGCAGCCGCCACTTGCGGACGATCTTCTCCTCGGGGATCGGCAGCACGCCGCTTTCCGACGCCATCACCACGAGATCGTCATCGGTGACGCAGAAGCGCGCGGGCCTGAGGCCGTTGCGGTCGAGCGTCGCGCCGATCTGGCGGCCGTCGGTGAAGGCCATGGCGGCCGGCCCGTCCCAAGGCTCCATCAGCGCTGCATGATATTCGTAAAAGGCGCGGCGGGCGGGATCCATCTGGGCATTGCCCGCCCAGGCTTCCGGGATCAGCAGCATCACCGCATGCGGCAGCGAATAGCCGGCCGCGATCAGCAGCTCGAGCGCATTGTCGAGGCAGGCCGTGTCGGACTGGCCGTGCGGAATGATCGGCCACATCTTGTCGAGATCCGGCCCGAGCAGAGGCGATTCCATCGTCCGCCGCCGGGCGTTCATCCAGTTCACGTTGCCGCGCACCGTGTTGATTTCGCCATTGTGGGCGACAAGCCGGTATGGGTGGGCGAGGCGCCAGCTGGGAAAGGTGTTGGTCGAGAAGCGCTGGTGGACCATCGCCAGTGCCGACACGGTAAGCGGGTCGGTGAGGTCGCGGTAGAAGCGGCCGACATCGCTCGACAGCAGCATCCCCTTGTAGACCAGGGTCCGGCTGGAGAAGCTCGGCAGGTAGAATTCGGCCAATTCGGGCATGCCGTGCTTTTCGGCGAGCGCCTCGAGCGGATTCTGCACCTGTTTGCGGATCGTCAGCAGCTTGCGTTCGAACGCATCCTGATCCCTGATATTCGGTCCGCGCGCGACAAGGCACTGGCGGATCACCGGCGCGGTCGGCAGCACAGAGGCGCTCAGGACGGCGCGGTCGACCGGCACGTCGCGCCAGCCGAGGAAGAGCTGGCCCTCGATCTTCACGAACCGCTCCAGCCGCGCTTCGGCAAGTGCGCGCGCGGCATCGTCGCGCGGCAGAAAGCACATGCCGACGGCATAATCGCCAGGCGCGGGGAGGCTGAACTTCTCGCCCTGCGCCCAGGCGCGGAGCAATGCGTCTGGGATCTGGATCAGGCAGCCCGCGCCGTCACCCACGGTCGGATCCGCGCCGACGCCGCCGCGATGATCCAGATTTGTCAGGATCTGCAGGCCCTGCGCGATGATGCTGTGCGACCGCTCGCCCTTCACATGGGCGACGAAGCCCATGCCGCAGCTGTCATGCTCGCGGTCGGGGTCGTACAGGCCCTGGGCGGACGGCTGCGCCAAGTCCTTCTCCCTGTTTGCAGCGCGTCATAAATGCTGCGCTGCAACGAAGCTGCCGCCTTTCCCCGGCAAGCGCAAGGCGGTTTTGGTGTTCGCGATATTCGTCCGATGATAGCCCGGAGGCGATTCAGCGGGGCGAGCGCTGCCGGTGAATCCAGCAATTCACGCCGAAGCGTGAGTCGGCGAAGTCTCCCGAGGGGCAGTGGACCTTCAGGACCTCGTGCGGCCACCATGATGGAAACAGGACCAGCCGGCCCTGCCGGGGTTCGATGTCATGGCCGGGATCGCCGGGCTTCGCGCCCGGGCGGTGCATCCGCAACTGCCCGCCGGAAAAGGCGACCGGTTCGCGGTGGAAATAATAGACGCCGCTGAGCAGGCGGTCGCCGCGAGCGGGCTGATCGCTGCGATAGGAATCGCCATGGATGGCGAAGAAGGCGCCGTCATTGTGCGCCGCCAGTTCCAGCTCGACGAGGCTGGGATCGAAGCGGGAAAGACGCAGCGCCGCAATCCATTCGTCGACGCGCGCCAGCAGGCGTTGCCGGAAGAGATCGGCATGGGGGCCGAGATCGCGCAGGCTCAGCGCCTTGCGCGCCGTCTCCTCGACTCCCGTGTCGACCTGCGCCGGGGCAAAACGCTGCCGGTTGGCCAGCGCCCACGCCAGCAATCCCGCCCGCTCTTCGGCGGACAGAAAGTCGTCGATCAGCAGATGGGGCGGGATCACGGCTTTGCGGCGTCCGCGCCGGTTTGCTCGCGCTGGCCCTTGTCGAGCAGGAAGCGCCGCACGAAGGTCTCCGAGCGCGGATCGGACTGGCGCCGCATCCGGACCGGAGGCGGGGCGCCGGTGCTGCCCAGCTGCCGGAGTAACGCCGTCACCGACCCCTCATAGTCTCGGGCCAGATCTTCGTAGGCGAGCGCGACGGGCGGTTCCGGCATCGCGGCCAGCAGATTGCGCCAATGCCTGTGAGCGACATCGCCATAGGAAATCTGATGCTCGATCGCCGCCGCGTCATATTCCGGTTCGGCAACGGGGTCGTTTTCTCCGCCCGGAATCGCGCGCCATTGACCGGTCTCGTGCGCGATGCAGGCGGAGACGGCCTGACGAACCCGGTCGCGCCGGACGAGATGCACACATGTCGGCGAGGGCAGCAGCTCCGCCACGAGCCTGGCAGCCTCGCGATAGATTTCGGCCGGAATGCGTTCGGGCGGAGCCTCGATCAACGGTGCGAAGGTGCCCATGTCGGTCTCGGCCGCCAGCTCCTGAATGTCTCGCCACATCAGCTTGATCGACAGCGTGCCGCTGGGATCGGTGCGGTTGCGCCACAATGCGGCGCGCAGCTCTGGCAGGCTGCGCGCATTCCAGCGGGTCTCGAAGAATGGGCGGAAGCCGGCATGGAAATATTCGAGCGGGCATCCCAGGCCGCCCGCGAAATAGATCGCCTCGCCCAGGAGGGTGCTGCCGGAGCGCGGGATCGTGCAGATCAGGATCGATCGGCGCGGCGCGCCTTCCCAGGGCGGATAATCGTGATCCGCCGTGGACAAATCATAGGGCTTGCGCGCGGTCATCCGCAGCCGGCTTCCCGCGATACGGTGTCGCGATGGTGTCGCGATCTCGTGCGGCCAGGCGCTTCGCGGCGGGCGTGACTGGCTTGAAGATTATCGTTGCGGACCCGAGCCAACGATCTGCGCTGGCTTCGCCGGCAGGGGCAGAATTGGGGGGCGTTTCGCTGTTTCTCGCGGCTTTTCTTCATATCCGGACGCCAGATGCGATCACCCGATTTCGCGAGATCGCGTAACTTGGCACCAGCGCAGCGTCAACGCTCGGGCAGGGGGCACGGCGTTCGATGGGCCAGACGATCATTGGCGCTTGACGCTCGTCGGCCGACCGTCGATCCAGCCGGAACCCGCTCACTGCAGATCGCCTCGATATGCCTTCCGCTCCGGACCGCAACCATGTCGCGCTGCTTCAGCACATGCGTCCGCTCGTGCGGGGACGTGCCGATGCGACGATGGCGCTCGCCCGCCAGTTCGCTGCCGCCGGTGAGAGGCAGGTGGCGGTGGAACTGGCCAACGAAGCGCTGATCGCCGCGCCCGGCGACGGCGAGGTGCGCGCCTTGTCCGCAGAACTGCTGGGGCAGACCGTGCCCGACTGGCATTTCGTGATCACGCGCGATCATGTTCGAAACCAGGCCTATGCCGATGCGCTGGCGCGGGTGGTCACGCCCGACAGCCTGGTGCTGGAGATCGGCACGGGTACCGGCATTCTGGCGATGATGGCGGCCCGGTTGGGCGCCCGCGTGATCACGTGCGAAGCCAATCCGGCGATCGCCGCGGCGGCGCGCGCGGTGATCCGGGCGAATGGCCTTTCCGACCGCATCACCGTGGTGAACAAACATTCGACCGATCTCGATGCCGACGCCGATCTTGGCGGTCGCGCGGACGTTCTGGTGTCGGAGATCGTCAGCAACGACATGCTGAGCGAGTGCGTGCTGCCGGCCCATGCCGATGCCGCGGCGCGTCTGCTGAAGAATCATGCGCATGTCATCCCTGCCCGAGGCCGCGTCCGCGCCGCTTTGTCGCATGACGATCAGAAAGGGGGCCGGGAGTTGACGGTGGATTCCGGCTTCGATCTGTCGGCTTTCAACCGGCTGGCGCGCGCGCAATATGAGATTCGCGTGCGCGATCCCCGCCTGACGCTGCGCAGCGCGCCGGCCGACCTGTTCACCTTCGCCTTCGATGGATCGCAGCCTGTCACGGACGGAAGGACCGAGATCGAGCTCGTCTCGACCGGTGGCGAGGTCAACGGCATCTCGCAATGGATCGCGCTCGATCTTGATGATCAGGGCCTCTACGAAAACCGACCCGGCGCGGGTCAGGCATCGTGCTGGGGTTCCCTCTTCTGGCCGCTGGCACAGCCTCTGGTCACAGCGCCCGGGGATGTGGTCAGGGTCGGCGGCTATCACACGCAGGAACGCGTCAGATTGTGGCGGATCGTGGAATGACGGCGGCTGCCCGGACGCAGGTTCGCTGCGCGCCCTGGGTGTCGTGGGGGCCGGGGGAGGCGGAACTCGTCCTCTTCAACAGTCAGGACGGCAGCTATCATGCCCTCAACCCGTCGGCGGCGCGGATCTGGCTGGAACTCAGCAATGGCGGGCAGCCGGCCCAGATCGGGGAGACGCTGGCGCGGCGGCATGGCGTGCCGGTCGATCAGGTGGCGCCGGACGTCGCTGAATTCGTGAAACAGGCGCTTGGCAAGAATCTGCTTGTCGCCGGATAGCGGCAGGGCCGGTAGCGGACATTGAGTGCGATCTCTGGAATGCTATACATCGCCGTTCCGGAGACTCCGCCCGCACGTCATGCTCTCCGCCCCGCCTGGATGGCTAGACGGCGAACAGATCGAACAGTTACACGCTTCCTTCAGCAAACGGCGCCGCGAAGGATCCACGGGTTTCTTGCCGAGCAACCCCTGGGGTCCGGTCTCGGACGCGATCACGGTCGATGTCTGGCTGAAGAATGCGGCCGGCGTGTAGGTTCGGGGAGATGATCTGATGACGCATACGGCGCTGAGCGAAGAGACCCGGATCGGCCGCAGGGAAACAGTGGTGTCCGCCGATGTCGCCGACGACGCCATCCTGCTCGACATCGACAGCGGCTATTTCTTCCAGCTGAATCGAACTGGCGCCAGGATCTGGAGCCTGCTGGAGGAGCCGCAGACATTCGGTCAATTGTGCGCTTCGCTGCAGGAGCAATACGGCATGGAAGCGGGCCTGTGTCAGGCGGACGTGAGCGAGTTCGTCGCGGATCTGAACGCGCGCGGCATCGTCCAGGTGGACAAGGGCTGAGCCCGCCATTCGGATGGGCGTGACGGAAGCGTTTTCGCCTGTGGCGATCGAGCCGGCCGCCCGGCTTTTGCTGGCCTGCACGCTTCGCTCGCCGGCGAGCGATGCCAGGGGAATCGAGGCGCTCGCCGGCGCAGTGGCCGACTGGGATGCGTTCCTGGTCAGCGCCGATCAATGCCTGGCCATTCCGTTCGTGCACCGGCACCTGCCCGCCTTCGACCGCTTCCTGCCCGCGGCCGCGCGGCTGAGACTGCGGCAACTCCACACGGCCGGCACGGCGAACAACCTCCAGCTCGCGGCCCTGCTGACCAGGCTGCACGATCAATGGTTCGCGCGGCGCGCAATCCGCTATGCCGCCGTCAAAGGGGCCGCGCTGGCACAGCGTTTCTATGGCGACGTGGCGGCCCGCACGTCCCGCGATCTGGATCTGTTGGTCGATCCGGCCGCATGCCCCGCGACGATCCGCTATCTGGTGGACGCCGGCTTCAGGCCCTGCCGGGGCTTCGAACTGCCCGCCGATCGCGCGAAATGGGAGCGGTACATCGCCGCCATGTGCGATCTCAATCGCGAGATTTCGTTGCGGTCGCCGGCCGGCGACCTGGTCGATGTGCATACGAGCCTGGACCTGACCGGCGGAGACTTTCCCACCCGTCACCTGCTGAGCCGCGTCGAGACCGTGCCGATCTTCGGCAAGCCCATCCCGGCGCTCTCGACCGCCGATCTGTTCGTTTATCTTTGCTATCATCACAGCCGGCACAATTGGACGCGCCTGCACTGGGTCGCCGACATTGGTCAGGTCACGGCCGCGCCTGGGTTCGATGCCGCCGCCGTTCGCGCCGTCGCGCGGCGCTCCGGCATGGAGGGGCTTGTTGAAGAGTGTCAGGCGATGCTCGGCCTGCTCAATGCGGCCACGCGCGGGGAAGCACCCGCCGGCCGCGGGCTGGCCGCCACCATGGCCCGCCAATGCCTCGCCCATCTGGCGCCCGGAGCGGAATCACCGTTGCTCGCTTATCATCACCGGATCGACGACAGCGGCTTTCGCTGGCGGCACTGGTTCAGCCTGACCGCCGAGGAATGGCGGCATCGGCGGGGTTTGGTCCGCAAGCTGCGGACCGTGCTGCGCAGCAGCACGCCTTCGTGGGAATCGTACAAGGCGCTGCCGCTGCCGAAAGGCCTGCGCTGGCTTTACATGCCGCTGCGCACCGGCACGCACCTCGTCAGGCATACGCCGTTACGCCGGCTGACGCGGAGAAAAGGCAGTGCCGCCGCTCAGCCGTCGAGCGACGCAACGATCGCGCCGGATACGCGCGGATAGGCTGAGCAGGAGGACGTATAGTCCAACGGCCGGCCGGGCGCTTGCAGAACGCCATCCGAAACGAAAGAATGATCCGGGCGAACAGCGCGAGAGGATGAGACCAGCGAGAATGAAGCTGCTGTTCGCCCACGACAACCGATTCATCCGTCATGACGGGCAAATCTGGTCGGAAGGGCAGTTCGGCGCCGAAGGCTGGGCGCGCTACCTTGACCATTTCGATAGTCTGACCGTCGTCGGGCGGGAAGGCGGCTTGCCCGACCGGCCGCTCGCGCAACTGACCTTGTCGTCCCGCGACGGGGTGGGGTTCGAGTTCATCCGGGATGCATCTAACCTGTACAGTTTGACGGTCGGGCGGCGTCTGGCGCTGCGCTGGATGCGCGCGCTGGTCCGGGCGCATGATGCGGTGGTGGCGCGGCTGCCGAGCGAGGTAGGCCTGCTCGCGGCGGCGGCCGCGCGGCGCGAGGGCAAGCCCTGCTGCATCGAGATTGTCGGTTGTCCGTTCGACAGCCTGTCCAATTATGGCGGGTTCAAGGCCCGGCTGTACGCACCGGTCGCGGCGGCGCGGCTGCGCGGCGCGGCGCGGCGCGCGGCCCATGCCAGCTATGTCACCAACACCTTTCTCCAGGACCGCTATCCGACGCGGGCAGGCAATGCCCTCGCGGCATCGGACGTCGCGCTGGCGCCGCCCGATCGCGCGATCCTGACCCGGAGGCTCGACCAGCTTTCGAACCGCGCGGCCGGCGATCCGGTCCGGCTCGGCATGATCGCCACGCTCCAGGGCAAGAGCAAAGGCATCCAGATCTTGCTGCGCGCGCTGGCCGAGGCGCGACCGCATCTGCCGCCGGTGCGCCTGCGCGTCCTCGGTCAGGGCGACAGGCGCCGCTGGCTGCGCGAGGCCGAGGCGATCGGTGTCGCCGGCCTTGTCCAGTTCGACGGCACTTTACCGACACAGAACGAGGTGCTGAGCTGGCTGGGCGAAGTGGATGTCTATCTCCAGCCTTCGTTGCAGGAAGGCCTGCCGCGCGCGTTGATCGAGGCGATGAGTCAGGGGTGCCCGGCCATCGGCTCGGCCGCGGGCGGCATTCCCGAGCTGCTTCCAGGCGAAGACCTGGTCGCGACCGGGGACGAGCAGGCGCTCGCCGGGCTGTTGGCCGCACGCCTGACCGATACGGGCTGGATGAAGCGGAGCGCGGCGCGAAACTGGGAGCGCGCCGGGGATTTCGATCCCGCCATTCTCGCCCCGCGCCGCGACGAATTCTGGCGTGAATTTCGACGCGAGGTCCGGTCGCGAGGCTGCGCGCCGGACGCTCGTCCTAGCTGAGGCCGCGCGTCGGTGCGTTCGGCCGCAGCCATTCCTTGTTCAGCGTCAGCGCCGCCAGCGTGCAGGCGACGCCCGAGAGCAGGTAGAGGCCCACCGACCAAAGGCCCAGATGGCTGGCAAGGAACAGGGCCACCAGCGGCGCGAAGCCCGCGCCGATGAACCAGGCGGAATTGGCCACGATCGCCGCGCCGGTATAGCGATGTTCGGGCGAGAAGCGGCTGTTCACAACGCCCGAGGACTGGCCGAACGCCAGGCCGAGCAGGACGAAGCCGCCGAACATGTAGATGGCTTCGCCGAGCTGGCCGGCATTGAGCAGCTGCGGCGCGAAGCCGCTATAGGCGCCGATCAGCACGGCGGAGACGCCGAGGACGGCGCGGCGCCCGACCCGGTCCGCGATCACGCCCGAAGCCATGATGGCGAGGAAGCAGAGAAGCGCGCCGACACCCTCGATCACCAGGAAACGAACCAGCTGACCTTCCGAATGCAGATTGACCCAGGACAGCGGGAACACGGTCACCAGATGGAAGAGCGCGAAACTGGCCAGGGGTGCGAAGGCGCCGAGCACGATCGTGCGCCATTCGGCGAACATCGTCTGGAAGGGCGGGGAGGGCTGCAACTCGCGCGATTCGAACAGGCGCTCGAACTCCGGCGTGGCGACCAGCCGCAGGCGGGCGAAGAGCGCGACCACGTTGATCGCGAGCGCGACGAAGAAGGGATAGCGCCAGCCCCAGCTGAGGAAATCCTGGGGCGTCAGCAAGGCGAGGAAATAGGCGAACAGGCCGCTGGCCACGAGCAGGCCCAATGGCGCGCCGAGCTGCGGGATCATCGCATACCAGCCGCGATTCTTTTCCGGCGCGTTCAGCGACAGCAGCGAGGGCAGACCGTCCCAGGCGCCGCCGAGCGCGATGCCCTGGCACAGGCGGAAGAAGCCGAGCAGCCAGGCGCTGAGCGCGCCGACCTGCGCATGGCTGGGCAGCAGCGCGATCGCCATGGTCGAGCCGCCGAGCAGGAACAAGGATATGGTCAGCTTGACACCGCGGCCGTGACGCCGGTCGATGGCGGTGAAGAGCAGGGTCCCGATCGGCCGGCCGACGAAGGCGAGGGCGAAGAGTCCGAAGGAGTAAAGCGTGCCGGTGAGCGCATCCACATAGGGGAAAACCAGCTGCGGAAAGACCAGAACGGCGGCGATCGCGTAGACGAAGAAGTCGAAAAACTCGCTGGTTCGGCCGATGATGACGCCGATCGCGATCTCGCCGGGGCGCACTTTCCCATGATCGGCGTTGACCAGCCGCGCATCGCGTTCGAGCGGCGTCGAGCTTGGCTCCGAGGCTGTGGCGGTCATTGCGCGGGCGTCTCCAGGCGGGCGATCTTCCCCGAAGCGGCCAGAGCCGCGCCGGAGAGAGGTCGCTTCTAGCCCTATTTGCGCGCTTTTTGGGATTGGACAAAATGTCCAATGTCGGAAACCATGGCCACTGGCCTATTGGACGCCATGATGCAGCAGCAATCCATCCCGGTACCGCGCCGTCTGCGCGCATTGGCGATCCTGCCCTTGCTCGTCCTGATCGCGGGATGCAGCGGGACGGTGCTCGATCCTGCCGGCGACATCGCCAGGCAGCAGCGCGACCTGATCTACATTTCGACCGTGCTGATGCTGCTGATCATCGTGCCGGTGATGATCCTGATCGTCGTGTTCGCCTGGCGCTACCGCAAGGGCAAGGGCGGCACCTACGATCCCGAATTCCATCATTCCACCTCGCTGGAACTGGTAATCTGGTCGGCGCCCTTGCTGATCATCATCATGCTGGGCGCGCTGACCTGGTCCAGCACGCACCTGCTCGATCCGTTCCGCCCGCTCGACAAGGCGCAGGCCGACATGAACCCCGAGGCGCCGCGCGAGGCGCCGCTGCGGGTACAGGTGGTCTCGCTCGACTGGAAATGGCTTTTTATCTATCCCGAGCAGGGCATCGCGACAGTGAACGAACTGGTGCTGCCGCTGAATCGTCAGGTCCGGTTCGACATCACCTCCACCAACATGATGAACACCTTCTATGTCCCGACCATGGCGGGGATGATCTACGCCATGCCGGGCATGCAGAGCACGTTGCATGCGAGTCTCGACCGGCCGGTCGAGTCCGAGGGCTTCTCCGCCAATTATAGCGGCAAGGGTTTCAGCGACATGCGCTTCCGGCTGCGCGGGGTGGATGATGCCGCCTTCGCCCAGTGGGTCGAACAGGCGCGGGCCAGCGGCCGTGCGCTCGATCTGGCGGCCTATCGCGTGCTGGTCCGGCCGAGCGAGCGGGTGCCGCCGGAAATGTTCTCGTCCGTGCCGGGGGATCTGTTCGCCCGGATCGTGGAGCGCTGCGTCGAGCCCGGCACGCGCTGCATGAGCGAGCTGATGAATCACGGCCGCGCCGAGGGCGGCCATGGCGCCATGCCGCCCGCCACGCCGGAGGCGGCGCCTGCCCCCGGTCACAACATATCAGCCGCCGTCCCGCATGCCGGCATGCCGGAGGCCCATTAAATGTTCAGCGCGACGGAGCCCGCTTCAGTGTCCGAGCCTTCGACCACCAGCGCCATTTTCGGCCGCCTGTCCTGGGACTCGATCCCCTTTCATGAGCCGATCCTGCTCGGCACCTTCATCGTCGTGGCCGTGCTGGGTATCGGCATTCTCGCGGCGGTGACGAAATACCGGCTGTGGGGCTGGTTGTGGCGCGAATGGCTGACCAGCGTCGATCACAAGAAGATCGGCATCATGTACCTGATCCTGGGCATCGTCATGTTGCTGCGCGGTTTTGCCGATGCGCTGATGATGCGGGCGCAGCAGGCCATCGCGGTCGGCGGCGAGCAGGGCTATCTCGACGCCCACCATTACGATCAGATTTTCAGTGCCCACGGCACGATCATGATCTTCTTCGTGGCGATTCCGCTGGTCGTGGGCATCACCAATTATGTGATGCCGCTGCAGATCGGCGCTCGCGACGTCGCCTTTCCCTTCCTCAACAGCCTCAGCCTGTGGCTGACCGTGGCCGGGGCGGGCCTGGTCATGATCTCGCTCTTCGTCGGTGAATTCACCACCGCCGGCTGGCTCAACTACGTTCCGGTCGCGAATATCGAAAACAGTCCGGGGACAGGGCCGGATTATTATCTATGGGCGCTACAGATAGCAGGCCTCGGCACGACCCTGTCGGCGATCAACATGGTCACCACCGTGATCAAGATGCGCGCGCCGGGCATGACGATGATGAAGATGCCGGTCTTCACCTGGACGGCCCTGTGCAGCAACGTGCTGGCCGTCGCCATCTTCCCGGCGCTTACCGGTGCCTTCGCGCTGCTGATGCTCGACCGCTACGTCGGTACCAACTTCTTCACCAACGACCTCGGCGGCAACGCCATGATGTACTGGAACCTGGTGTGGATCTGGGGCCATCCGGAGGTCTACGTCCTGATCCTGCCGGTCTTCGGCATCTATTCCGAAATCACCTCGACCTTTTCCGGCAAAAGGCTCTTCGGCTATTCGTCGATGGTCTACGCGACCGTGGTCATCACCATCCTCAGCTACCTGGTCTGGCTGCACCATTTCTTCACGATGGGATCGGGGGCGAGCGTCAACAGCTTCTTCGGCATCGCCACGATGGTGATCGCGATCCCGACGGGCGCGAAGATCTTCAACTGGCTGTTTACCATGTATCGCGGCTCCATCCGCTTCGAACTGCCGATGATGTGGGTCGTGGCCTTCATGCTCACCTTCACGGTGGGCGGGATGACAGGCGTGCTGCTCGCGGTGCCGCCGGCCGACTTCGTGCTGCACAATAGTCTGTTCTTGGTCGCGCATTTCCACAACGTGATCATCGGCGGCGTGGTGTTCGGGCTGTTCGCGGGGATGATCTACTGGTTCCCCAAGGCGTTCGGCTTCAAGCTCGACCCCTGGTGGGGCAAGGTCGGCTTCTGGGGCTGGGTGATCGGCTATTGGGTCGCCTGGACGCCGATCTACATTGTCGGCCTGATGGGCACGACGCGCCGGGTACGGCATTTCGACGATCCGTCGATGCAGATCTGGTTCGTGATCGCGGCGATCGGCGCGCTGATCATCCTGATCGGCATATTGGGCTTCATCATGAGCATCGTCATGGGCATCGTGAAGCGCAAGGAACTGGCGGACACGACCGGCGACCCCTGGGACGGGCGGACGCTGGAATGGGCCACCGCCTCGCCCCCGCCGTCCTATAATTTCGCCTTCACGCCCGTCGTTCAGGACCTGGACGCCTGGTATGACATGAAGAAGCGCGGACACCAGCGGCCGACTGGCGGCTACCGGCCGATCCACATGCCGCGCAACACCGGGACGGGCGTCATCCTCGCGGGCATTGCCGGCGTGCTGGGCTTCGCGATGATCTGGTACATATGGTGGCTGGCGGCCGTGTCCGCCGTGGCCCTGTTCGTCGTCGCGATCGGGCACACGTTCAATTACAATCGCGATTTCTATATCGACGCGGCGGACGTGGAGCGCGACGAGCGCGAACGCGATCGGCTCGCGGCGGCGGAGGCCTGAGCGATGGCGACGACAGCCCCGACCGAAGCCACCGATCCCGCGGACTTCTACGTCGTCGATCCGGACGCGCACGGCCACGCGCACGACAGCCCGACGCTGCTGGGCTTCTGGATCTACCTGATGAGCGACGCTTTGATCTTCGCGACTCTGTTCGCGACGTTCGGCGTGCTCAGTTCCAGCTATGCCGGCGGCCCGACGCCGCGCGAGATCATCGATCTGCCGCTGGTCGCGATCAACACCGCGATCCTGCTCATCTCGTCGATCACCTACGGCTTCGCGATGCTGGCGATGGGGCGCGGGAAGCTGCGAGCGACACAGGCCTGGCTGCTCGTCACCGGCCTGCTCGGTGCTGCCTTCGTCAGCCTCGAAATCTACGAATTCTCCCACATGATCGCGGAAGGCGCGACGCCGCAGCGCAGCGGCTATCTGTCCGCCTTGTTCACTCTGGTCGGCACGCACGGCCTGCACGTGACGTTCGGGATCATCTGGATCGTCGTGATGCTGGTGCAGCTCAACCAGCGCGGCCTGCATATCGAGAATCAGCGGCGATTGCTGTGCCTCAGCATGTTCTGGCACTTCCTCGACGTCGTCTGGATCGGTGTCTTCACCTTCGTCTACCTGCTGGGATACATCCAATGAGCGCGACCCCCGTCAGCCCGGACGGCGCCCATGCCGATGGCGAGCCGCACGGCCATGGCGACACGCACAATCACGGCTCCATGCGGACCTACCTGATCGGCTTCGCGCTGTCGGTGGTGCTGACCGCCATCCCCTTCTGGCTGGTGATGACCGATGCGCTGGGCGATCCCACCGCGACCGCCGCCGCCGTGGTGATCATGGCGGTCGTGCAGGTGCTGGTCCACACCATGTGCTTCCTGCATGTGAACACGCAATCGGAGGGCGGCTGGACGCTGTTGGCCTATCTGTTCACCGGGATCATCCTACTCATCACGATCGCGGGTTCGCTGTGGATCATGCACCATCTGAACTCGAACATGATGCCGGGGCTGATGAGCGGACAACCGAGCAGCCTGCCGTGACGCCCGGCAGGGGCAAGCATCGCTTGCTCCTTGCCCTGTGCCTGCTTGGGTTGCTCTTGTTCGGAAGCCTTGGCGTCTGGCAGCTCGAGCGTCGGCTGTGGAAGCTTGACCTGATCGAACGGGTGGAGGCGCGCCGCCACGCCGATCCCGTGCCGCCGCCGCCGCGCGCCGAATGGCCCCGTCTCGACACCGCCGAAATCGAATATCGCCGGGTCAGTGTCACAGGGCATTTCCTGCACGAGCGCGAGACGTTGGTCGATGCACTGACCGAGCGGGGGGCGGGGTCGTGGGTGCTGACGCCGCTGCAAACCGATCAGGGCACGATGCTGATCAATCGCGGCTTCGTGCCGCCGGAGAAGCGCGCGGCCGCGAGCCGCGCCGCCGCCCTGCCGCAGGGCGAAGTCAGCATAACCGGCCTGCTGCGGCTGACCGAGCCTGACGGGCGCATATTGCGGCCGAACGAGCCGGCGGCGGAACGCTGGTTCTCGCGCGACGTGGCGGCGATCACGCGCGCGCGCGGGGTGGCGGACGCCGCGCCATTCTTCATCGATGCGGATGCGGCGCCCAATCCGGGCGGCTATCCGGTCGGCGGCCTCACCGTCGTCAGCTTTCGCAACACGCACCTCGTCTATGCGCTGACCTGGTTCGGTCTCGCCGGCCTGTCGGCGGCCGGGCTGGTCTTGCTGCTGCGTTCGGCGCAAGGTCGGCGCCGATGGACAGGCCGCTCCTCGCCTTGACGCGTCACCGGGACGGAGGTCTTCCCGGCCGCTCCCCACCACATGCCGCTGCCCACAATATGCGGCAGCTGGTCCAGTTGCGCTGGCTGGCGGTCGCGGGGCAGTTGATCGCGATCCTCGTCGCGCATTTCGGCCTTGGCGTGACATTACCGCTCGTGCCGATGATCGGGATCGTAATGCTGCTGGCGCTGGCCAATCTCCTTTTCATGGCGACGCTTCGCAGATCCTGGCTGGTGCCGGGCGAAGTGCTGCTGGCGCTTCTGCTGGATGTGGCCGCCCTGACCGTCCAGCTCTATCTCAGCGGCGGTGCGACCAACCCCTTTATCTCGCTCTATCTGGTGCAAGTGGTGCTCGGCATCATTCTGTTGCCGGCGGTGGCGGTCTGGCTGCTGACGGCGATTGCCTGCCTGTGTGCCGCTTTCCTGATCGTCGACCATCTGCCGCTCGTCCTTCCGCCGCGCCTGGACGGGGCTCCGGTCGACGTCCTGCTTGCCGGGCAGTGGATCAGCTTCGCGATGGTCGCGGTGCTGCTGGTGCTGTTCATCACGCGGATCAGCCGGAACCTGCGCGCCCGCGACGCCTATGTCGCCGAACTCGGCCAGCGCGCCGCCGAGGAGGACGGGATTGTCCGCATGGGCCTGTTCGCAAGCGGGGCCGCGCATGAACTGGGGACGCCGCTGTCATCATTGGCCGTGCTGGTGTCCGATTGGCGCCGGCATCCCGCAATCGGTGCCGAACCCGATATCCACGAGGAACTGGAGGTGGCGGAGGCGGAAATCGAGCGCTGCAAGCAGATCGTCTCGAACATCCTCCATTCCGCCGGCCAGGCGCGTGGGGAGGCGATGGGTTCCACGCCTGTCCAGACCTTGCTCGATCGCATAGTTGCCGAGTGGAACGCGCATCCCGGTGCAGTTCCTCTCCGTCACGCTTTCGACTGGACGGGAACGCCGACGGTCGCGGCCGAGCCGGCCCTGCGCCAGGCGATCTGGGCCTTGCTCGAGAATGCGGCGGAGGTGTCGCCCGAAGGCATCAGCCTCGACGGCCGTGTGGCCGATGGCCGTTTGATGATCTCGATCGAGGATCAGGGACGCGGCTTTGCGGACGCGCAGCTGGCGCGTATCGGCCAGCTGTACGAATCGACCAAGGGTCCCGGCCACGGCCTGGGCATGTTTCTGGCCAGCAATGTCGCGCGCCGGCTGGGCGGGAGGCTGGAGGCGGAAAACCGGGCGGAAGGCGGGGCGGTCGTGCGCCTTGTGCTACCGCTGGCGACGGGGCCGAGCGGGGAGGGCTGATGTCAGAGGAAAGCGAAAAGCGCCTGTTGATCGTCGAGGATGACGCAGTCCTCGCCCGGACCCTCGCCCGCTCGTTCGAGCGGCGCGGTTACCAGGTTCACATTGCCGACGATCCGGACGGGCTGGACGAATTGCTGGCCGTTGCGCGGCCCAATCATGCGGTGGTGGACCTGAAGCTCGGCACCAAATCCGGCCTGCCCTGTGTACGCACCCTGCATGAATTCGATCCGGAGATGCGGATCGTAGTGCTGACCGGCTATGCGAGCATCGCCACCGCGATCGAGGCGATCAAGCTCGGCGCCTCCCATTATCTGCCCAAGCCCGCGAATACCGACGATATCGAGGCGGCGTTCGGCCGGGTGGAAGGCGACGTGGAAACGCCGATCAACGGCCCGGCCATCTCGCTGAAGGCTTGGGAGCGGGAGCGGATCAACGATACGCTGGCGGAAACCGGCTTCAATATCTCCGAGACCGCGCGGCGACTGGGCATGCATCGCCGGACGCTGGCCCGGAAGCTGTCCAAGCGGCCGTCCCGATAGGCTTCGACGGACCGCGCCTAAAAGCCGGCGAGGCCGTCCCAAAGCAATTTCGCTCCGGCGACGATCATCAGCGCGTAGACGAACGGGTAGAAGCGCTCACCGCTTATCCGCTTCACCAGCCACACCCCCGCCAGGCTCCCGGCGATGGCGAACGGAAGCAGCAACAGGCTGGCGAGCAGGTTGGCGCTGGTGAATTGGCCAAGCGAGAAATAGGCGGGCAGCTTGATCAAATTGACCGCGGCGAAGAAGAAGGCGGTCGTGCCGGCGAACACCGTATGCGGCAGGCGTCGCGGCATCACCCACATCTGGAAGGGCGGTCCGCCCGCATGTGCGATCTGGCTGGTGAAGCCTGCCGCCACGCCGAGCAAGCGGCCGACCCAGTCGGGCGCGTTGGCGGACCCGATCGTGCCCCTGCGTTCCAGCAACAATCGCCAGGCGCCGAACAGGATGGAGATCAGGCCCAACGCCGCCATCACGGCGGCACCCGAAATCCGCGCCGCGAGCAAATAGCCGAGCAGGATGCCGAGCATCGCCCCGGGCAGCATCACGATCAGTACGTGCCGGTCCCAATGACGGCGGAAGGCCGTGATGCCCACCGCATCCTGCGCAATCAGGATCGGCAGCAGGATCGCGGCTGCCCGGACAGGGTCACCGATCCCGATCGCCAGCAGCGGCGTGCCAAGCGCACCGAGACCGGCGAAGCCGCCCTTCGAAAGGCCCACCAGGACAATCGCGGCAATTGCGAAGCACAGCGTTTGCAGGTCCGCGGGCATTGCCGGCAGCCGCCGGTCCGCTCACTCGGTCGCCTGGGAAACAGGCTTCACGTCCGGCGAGATCGGCTCCAGTCTCGGGCTGAGGAGGTGGATTGCCAGCACCGCGATGAAATAGACGCTCGTGCAGACCGCGAAGATGATCGTGTAATTGCCGCCGGTGGCGTCCAGCACCAGCCCGGTCGATTTCGACATGATCATGCCGCCGACGCCGCCGGCGAAGCCGCCCAGGCCGATGACCGAGCCGACCGCGCGCTTCGGGAACATGTCGGGCGGCAACGCGAGCAGGTTCGACGAGAAGGACTGATGCCCGGCGAGCGCCAGCCCGATCAGCGCCACCGCCAGCCACATATTGTCGAGACTGGTGACGAACAGCAAAGGCAGGACGCAGCAGCCCGACAACAGCATCGTCACCTTGCGGGCGAAATTCGGCGTGTAGCCGCTGTGGATCAGCTTGGACGAAAACCAGCCGCCGACGATGCTGCCGACATCGGCGAGGAGATACATGGCGATCATCGGCAGCAGCACGACCTTGAGATCGACGTCATAGGTGGTGGCGAAATATTTCGGCAGCCAGAACAGCATCAGGAACCAGACCGGATCGGTCAGGAACTTGGCGACCGCGAAAGCCCAGGCCTCGCGCTTGGTCACCACCCGGCCCCAGCCGATCCGCTCCACCTTCTCGGGCGGATCGTGTTCGATCCAGGCCAGTTCGCCTTCGCTCACTTTCCCGCTCTCGCGCGGGTTGCTGTAATAGATGAGCCAGACGGCGAGCAGGATCACGCCGAATATGCCCGAATAGATGAAGGTCTCCCGCCAGCCGAGACCGAGCGCCACCATGAACAGCCAGACGGTCGGCGCGGCAAGAATCACGCCGATGGTCGTTGCGCTGTTCACCCAGCCGATGGCGTAGGCGCGCTCTTTCTGGGGGAACCATTCGCTGCTGGCGCGGACGACTGCCGGGAAGTGGCCGGCTTCGCCGACGCCCAGCCCGATGCGCGCCAGCACGAAGGAGGAAACGCTGGACGCAAAGCCGTGGGCGACATGGCCGACCGTCCAGATGCTGATCGCGATCGCATAGCCGATCTTCGGGCCGAAACGATCGATCATCCACCCCATCACCAGGAAACCGAGCGCGTAGGCCGCCTGGAAACCGGTGACGATGTTGCCATAGTCATTCTCGGTCCAGCCCAGTTCGCTGCTGAGATCGGTGGCCAGCAGCCCGAGCATAGTGCGGTCGATATAGTTGACCGTGGTCGCGGCGAAGAGGAGCGCCACGATGGACCAGCGATAACGGCCGACGCGAGGCACGCTTTGCCCGCCCGGCTGGCGATGTGGTCGCAATCCCATCAGGTCTTCCTCTCCTCGTTCCGCCGCCGGTTTTGCCCGGTGTGCGGATCATTCCGGCGCAAATCGCGCCGCCTTTTGCTCTTGCGCTATGCCTCCGGCGCTTCCGGAATCAGACGGCAGCGCACAACCGCCCTGTCATCGAAGCGCGCTTCCACCACTTGTCCGGCGCGCGCATCGTGGACGCCGCCGACGGCGCCGCTCGAAATCCACTGGCCGGGCGTCAGAGCGATACCGCGCCTGGCCATCAGTTCGAAGAGGAACCGTGCCGCGCCGATCGCGCCGTCGGGAAAGCTGGCCGCGACGCCATGCCCCGCCGACACGCCGTCGATCGACAGGGTGACCGGCCAATCCTCGAAACCGCTGTCTTGCCAAGCCGGGATTTCGGGTCCGACCAACAGGCCGTTATTGTTGCCGAAATCGGACACGACAGCCGCCGGGCCGAGCACGTTGATGGTTGCGAGCGGGGAGCTGGCTATCTCTATCCCGACGTGGACGGCGTCGATCAAATCGGCCGCTTCGGTGAGCGTGAAGCTGGTCTTGCCGGCCGGCGGTGCCTGGCCGATGCGTAGAAGATACTCGGCCTCGCCTGCCGCGAAGCCCTCGGCGAACACAGGCATCTCCGCCACGCCCTCGTCCGGCGCCAATGCGACGGCGAAGATCGGCCCGGCCAGACGGTCGGTGCCGAAGCGCTGCTCATAGGGTGGATTCACGCGGCCGACTTTCCAGCCGAGAATATCCCCGCCCCAGCCTGCAATGGCGCGGTCCTGGACGGCATAGGCATCTTCGAGGCTTTGCGGAAACGCGCCCGGATAGCCCGAAAGGCCGGTCGCCGCACGCCGCGCGGCCAGAAAATGCGCGGCAATCGCCGCCGGATCGGTCGCTCCAGCCCCCACGCACCACTCTCGCTTCTTGTTTCTTGCCTGCTAGCGGAAACCGGTGTCATTCGCAAATGCAGAATGATGTCAAAGGTGCTTTCTCAGTCCTTTTTGAGGGCCGCAGCGGCGCGGGCGCGCTGTTCGATCGCTGCCGGATCGGGTGAGTCGCACGGCGGGACGAGCCACGTGCCGCCGATGCAGGCGACCGCTGGAATGGCCAGCCAGTCGGGCGCATTGTCCTGCGTGATCCCGCCGGTCGGACAAAAGCGCAGGCCGCCGAAGACGGAGGCGAATGCCTTCACCGCGGGCAGGCCGCCCGATGCGGTCGCCGGGAAGAATTTCAGCCGCGAGAAGCCGTGGTCGCGCGCGCGCATCACCTCGCTCGCCGTGGCGACGCCTGGGAGCAGGGGAATGGGCGCGGTCGCGGCGGCGCGGGCGAGCGAATCGGTCAGGCCGGGACTCACGGCGAATTGCGCGCCTGCATCGATCGCCGCGTCGAGCATGGCCGGATCGAGCACCGTGCCGGCACCGACGATCGCGCCGGGCACTTCGCGCATCGCGCGGATGATTGCGAGCGCCGCCGGCGTGCGCAGGGTCACTTCGAGCACCGGCAGTCCGCCCGCCACCAGCGCCCGTGCGACCGGCAGGGCGGTACGGGCGTCGTCCATGACCAGCACGGGAATGACGGGTGCTGCGTCGAGGATCTCGTCGAGATCAGGCAAATTGGGCCTCCTCCATCGTGGCGGCGAGCGCCGTGTGCACGCCGATATTGTCGATCCGGTCGATGGCGTCGAGAATGGCGCCGCGGACGAGAGCATCACTAGCCAGGCCGGGCGGGAAGATGGCGGTCATCTCCAGCAGCGCCCGCGCCGGATCGGCCCCGCGGCCGGCCGTGGTCAGCGCTTCCGCGAGCGGATCGACGATCGGGGCGCCCGCTTGCGCCTGCCGCCGGATGAAGGCCATCCAGGCGGCAATCGCCAGCGCGATACGATGGATCGGCCGGCCGGAACGGCGGAGATCGGTGAGCGTATCCAGCAGCCGGTAGGGCAGCTTCTGCGATCCATCCCAGGCGATCTGCGACAGCTTGTGGCCGATTGCAGGATTGCGGAAGCGCTGGAGCAACTCCTCTATATACCTCTGTGGTTCGGGCGCGGCGGAGGTCAGTGTCGCGGCAATATCTTCGCGCATCATCCGTTCCACGAAGGCAGCGAGTACCGGATCGTCCATAGCCGCCGCGACCGTCTCGTGTCCGCCCATCAGGCCGGCATAAGCCAGGGTCGAATGGGCGCCGTTCAGCAGCCGTAGCTTGGCCTGCTCCCAGGCCGCGACGTTGCTGGTGAGGATCGCACCCGCCGCCGCCAGATCGGGGCCGTCCCCCGGCAGCACATCTTCGATTACCCAGGCGGCATAGCTTTCCCGGCAAACCGGCGCCGCATCCCGCCACCCCGTGGCCGCCGCGACCCGGGCGCGCAGATCATCGGTTGTGGCGGGCGTGATTGCATCCACCATCGTATCCGGAAAGCGGGCCTCGCCTTCGATCCAGCGGGCCAGATCGGCGTCGATCCGTTGCGCGAAGGCGGTGACGGCGGCCGCCAGCTTGCGTCCGTTCGATGCCATATTGTCGCAGGTGATGGTGGCGAATGGCGGCTCGCGGTCCGCGTGCCGGTCGGCCAGGGCAAGCGCCAACCAGCCAATCAGGCTGTGTGGCTGGTTCGGCGCGGCAAGGTCGTGGAGAATGTCGGGATGGCCGAAGTCCAGCGTGCCGTCGGCGGCGAGGCAATGGCCTTTCTCGGTCACCGTCGCGGTGACGAGGCGGGTCGCGGGATGGCGCAGGCGGGCGCGCAGGCCCACGCTTTCTTCGGGGCCGAACCATTCGCGGTGCGCGTGCAGCGTGCGATAGGCGGGTTGCTCGTCGAGGATGGCGAGCGTGTAGCGCCCGTTCTGACGCTTCAATTTCTCGACCGTGCCGGCCGATCGAAGCGAAGCTGCGGCTATCCCCCAGCGCGGATCGTCCCGCAGCAGCCGGTCGATGAAGTCGCCCTGGTGCGCACGGTGGAAAGCGCCCGGCCCGAAATGGACGATGCCGGGAGCGTGGGTCACAAAGTAACGCCCCGCTTCCAGATGGCGATCTCCCGCTCGCCGGCGCGCTCGGCCGCCGTCGCTTCGCCCGATGCGATCGATACGATGCGCGCCAGCAGATCGTCCGCCACCGCGTCGAACCCCTGGGTGAGCACCGCGCCAGCATCGAAATCGATCCAGCCGCTCTTGCGCGCGGCAAGCGCGCTGTTGGAGGCGATCTTCACTGTCGGCACGGGGAAGCCGAGTGGCGTGCCCCGGCCGGTAGTGAAGAGGATCATCGTCGCCCCGGCGGCGGCCAGGGCGGTGGAGGAGACGGCATCGTTGCCCGGTGCCTCGAGCAGATTGAGTCCCTTGATCCGGACCCGCTCGCCATAGCGCAACACGCCCGCCACCGGCGCCTGCCCCGCTTTCTGCACCGCGCCGAGCGACTTTTCCTCCAGCGTCGTGATGCCGCCATCCAGATTGCCCGGAGAGGGGTTCTCGGACACCGGCTGGCCCTGGCTGAGGAAATAGCGTTTGAAGTCGTTGACGACGCCGACAAGCGCATCGAACACGGCATGATCGCGCGTCCGCGCCATCAGCAGATGCTCGGCCCCGAAGATTTCCGGAATCTCGGTCAGCAAGGCGGTGCCGCCCGCGCCAACGACGCGGTCGCACATCCGCCCGACAAGCGGGTTTGCGGTAAGACCGGAAAAGCCGTCCGAGCCGCCGCATTTCAGGCCGAGCACGAGATCGGACAGCGGCGCGGGTTCGCGCCTGGCCAGTGCCGCCACCGCTGCGAGACCATCGACGGCGGCCAGCCCGGCTTCGATCTCATCTGCTTCCGCCTGCGCGTGCAGGGTACGGACGCGGGCGCGCAGCGGTGCCGGGATTTCCGCCATCAGCGCGTCGAGTTGGTTCGATTCGCAGCCCAGCCCGACCAGCAGCACGCCGCCGGCATTGGGATTGCAGGCCAGCGCGGCAAGCAAAGCGCGAGTGCCGGCCAGATCGTCGCCCAGCTGCGAGCAGCCATGCGGGTGGTGGAAGGCGAACACGCCGTCCACCACGTGTCGGTGCCTGGCGTGGGCGATCGCCGCGATCTTCTCCGCCGTGCGCGCGACGCAGCCGACGGTCGGGATCACCCAGATCTCGTTGCGTGTCCCCACCCGGCCGTCGCCACGCCGATAGCCCAGGAAACGGGTGGTTTCGTCATACGGCAGCGGCGTGCCGGCGAGGGGGGTATAAAGGTAGCGCGTCACGCCGCCCAGGGCGGTGGCGAGATTGACCGTGTGGACGTGGCAGCCCGCGTCGATCGCCCGCGTAGCCCGCCCGATCGGCCAGCCGAACTTGCGGACGTCGCCGTCCGGAGCAATCGGTTCGAGCGCCAGCTTGTGGCCGCGTGGGATCGGCTGGCGCACGGTCACCCGCCGCCCGCCTGCCGCCACTTCCATGCCCGGTTCGAGCGCGGTCAGCGCGATCGCGACATTGTCGCGCGCATGCAGGTGAAGCACCGCCGGGGCATCTGTCTGCTCGTCTCTGGTATTCGGGTGCATCATACGGTAACCGGTGTCATAAGCGATCGGGGCACGATCCGGCAACAGGCACCGTGGATTTGATCGACGCTCGGGAGGCGGCTATCGCGCCGCGCGCAACGCGAATAGAAAGACGAGTGATGAACGCACGCGGCGCCAAGCCAACCATCAATGACGTTGCCCGGGTCGCCGGCGTCTCGAAGAAGACCGTCAGCCGCGTCATCAACCGCTCGCCGCTTTTGCATCAGGACACACGCGAGAAGGTCGAGAAAGTCATACGCGACCTCGGCTACGTGCCGAATCCGCAGGCGCGCGCACTGGCGCTGCGCCGCAACTTCCTAATCGGCCTGATTCACGACAATCCCAATGCGCAGATGGTGCTGAATGTGCAGCAGGGCATTCTCGAGGCGCTGCACGGTACCGAATTCGCGATGGTGATCCGTCCGGTCGACCGCAATTCGTCTGCGATGCTCGACGATGTTCGCCATTTTCTCGAACAACAGCGTCTCTATGGCGTCGTCCTCCTGCCGCCGATCAGCGAGAATGACGAGCTCGCCCGACTCTGCGAGGAACTCGACTGCAAATATGTCCGCATGGGTTCGGCCGAGCTCGATGACCCTGACCATATGGTCGCTTCCAACGATCGTGAGGCGGTGCGTGAGGCGGTGTCCTATCTGGTCGGACAGGGCCACAAGCTGATCGGGCTGGTCGAAGGCCCCGGCGGGTTCCGCTCCGCGCAGGAGCGCCGCCTGGGCTTCGAGGATGCGTTGCGCGAGGCCGACATCAAACTCCCACGCAGCCTGATTGCGACCGGAAACTACACCTTCGAGACCGGGGTCGCCGCCGCCAGCAAACTGCTCGATCTCAGCCCGCGCCCCACCGCCATTTTCGCCAGCAATGACGAGATGGCCGCCGGCGTCGTCCACGCCGCGCGCAGTCGCGGGATCGACGTGCCGGCCGATCTTTCCGTGATCGGCTTCGACGACACGCC
Source organism: Sphingomonadales bacterium UBA2369 (assembly GCA_002344055.1). Classification (GTDB taxonomy): domain Bacteria; phylum Pseudomonadota; class Alphaproteobacteria; order Sphingomonadales; family Sphingomonadaceae; genus Allosphingosinicella. Next base: position 182,844 of record DDTH01000006.1, on the reverse strand, counting down.
GATCGCCGCCCACATCTGGCCGCCGCTGACCACAGTGCGTTGGCCGATCGTGAGCATGGCGCGAGCGGCAGCGTTCAAACTGGTCGGGGGCGAAAAAAGGGAAGCCGAGACGCCGGAGCCGAGCCTGTTCATCTCCTCCCTGATCCGCCGTTCATCCGTCGCGCCGCCTGCCGGCTGACGGCTTCCGGCTTCTATCGTATCAGGCCCACGCCTCGACAACGGTCGGCACGCTGACCCTTGCTCACGATGATGACACCGGTTACCATGAAAGCAATGCCATAGATGCAATCCTGTCGGCGCGATGCAGCCGGCAGTCTGGAGAGAAGACATGAAGATCGCCCTGATTACCGAGAACAGCCAGGCCGCGAAGAACGGCGTCATTCACGACGCGCTGACCGCCGTCGCCGAGCCGCTGGGGCATCAGGTCTTCAATTACGGCATGTACGGGCCGGACGATCAGGCGTCGCTCACCTATGTGATGAACGGCCTGCTCGCGGGTATCTTGCTGAATTCCAAGGCGGCGGATTTCGTGGTGACCGGCTGCGGCACCGGCATGGGCTCGATGCTCGCCTGCAACGCCATGCCGGGCGTGTTCTGCGGGCTGGTGATCGATCCGACCGACGCTTTCCTGTTCGGCCAGATCAATGACGGCAATGCCATTTCCATGCCTTATGCCAAGGGCTTCGGCTGGGCGGCCGAACTCAATCTGCAGGATTGTTACCGCAAGCTGTTCGATGGCGAGCGGGGCCTCGGCTATCCGAAGGAGCGCGCCGAGATCATGCGCAAGAATCGCGGCATCCTGAAGGACCTCAAGGCCGCGACCTGCCACGACATGCTGACCGTCCTGAAGACCATCGACCAAGACCTGCTGAAGGCGGCGATCGCGGGCGAGAAGTTCGCCGAACATTTTTACGCCAATGCGCAGGACGAGGCGATCAGCGCCTATCTGCGCGGCCTGACGGGAGCCGATGCGCGGTAGGGCCATGCCGAGCCCGCTCTTTCCTGACCCCGACCGGTTGCTGCCGGCGGACCCTGGGACGAGGAGCATCGCCCGCGCCCTCTATGCAGGCGTGCAGGATTTGCCGATCGTCAGCCCGCACGGCCATACCGATCCGGCCTGGTTCGCGACCGATGCGCCCTGGACCAATCCGGCCGAGCTGCTGCTCGCGCCGGATCATTATCTGTTCCGCATGCTCTATTCGCAGGGCGTGTCGCTCGAAGCGCTCGGCGTGGCGAGCAGGAAGGGGCCGAGCAAGGCCGATCCGCGCGCCGCGTGGCGGCTGTTCGCTGATCATTATTATCTCTTTCGCGGCACGCCCTCGCGTATGTGGCTCGACCATGTGTTCGCCGATGTATTCGGCATCGACGTCGCGCTCGAGGCCGCGACGGCCGATCTCTATTTCGATGCGATCACCGAGAAGCTGGCGACGCCCGCATTCCGCCCGCGCGCTTTGTTCGACCGGTTTAATATCGAACTTCTCGCGACCACCGAGGGCGCACACGAAGAGCTGAACCATCACGCCGCGATCCGGCGCAGCGGCTGGAGCGGACGGGTTGTGACCACCTACCGTCCCGACGCGGTGATCGATCCGGAGCATGAGGAATTCGCCGCGGCGCTGTCCCGCTTCGGCGACCTGACCGGCGAGGATGTGATGCGCTGGTCCGGCTATATGGCCGCGCACCGCAAGCGCCGGGCCGATTTCCGGGCTGCCGGGGCGACCGCGACCGATCATGGCCATCCGACCGCGCTGACCGCCGATCTCCCGCAGGCCGAGAAGGAAGCCCTGTTCGCCCGGATCGTCGGCGACAGTTGGTCGCCGGACGATGCGGAACTGTTCCGCGCCCAGATGCTGACCGAAATGGCGGCGCTCAGCATCGAGGACGGGATGGTGATGCAGATTCATCCCGGAGCGCTGCGCAACCACAATCGCTGGCTGCACGGCGCCTATGGCCGGGACAAGGGCGCCGACGTGCCGAGCCGCACCGATTATGTCCGCGCATTGAAGCCCCTGCTCGACCGCTTCGGCAACGAGCCGAGCCTGTCGATCATTCTCTTCACCCTCGACGAGAGCGCCTATGCCCGCGAACTCGCGCCGCTCGCCGGCCATTATCCGTGCCTGAAGCTCGGGCCGGCCTGGTGGTTTCACGACAGCCCGGAAGGCATGCGCCGCTTCCGCGAGATGACCACGGAGACGGCGGGCTTCTACAATAGTGTCGGCTTCAACGACGACACGCGGGCCTTTCTGTCGATCCCGGCGCGGCACGACGTCGCCCGCCGGGTGGATTGTGCCTTCCTCGCCAGGCTGGTCGCCGAGCACCGGCTGGGCGAGGATGACGCGCACGAAGTGGCGCGTGATTTGACCTATGGGCTTGTCCGCCGCGCCTATCGGCTGGATGGAGCCAAAGCCGAGGCAGCAGCATGACCAATATCTTCGATCTTTCCGGCAAAGTCGCGATCGTGACCGGCGCCAATACCGGCATCGGCCAGGGCATCGCCGTAGCGCTGGCCGAAGCGGGCGCGGACATCGCGCTCGTCGGCCGCTCGATCGCCGACGAGACCGCCGCTTTGGTCCGCGGGGCGGGGCGCCGGGCCGCTTTGATCGCCGCCGATCTTGCCACTATCGAGCCGGTGCAGGCGATCGTCGATCAGACGATTGCCGAACTGGGCCGCGTCGATATTCTGGTCAACAATGCCGGCACCATCCGCCGCGCCGACGCGGTTGATTTCAGCGAAGAGGATTGGGACGCGGTGATCGACACCAACCTCAAATCGCTGTTCTTCCTGTGCCAGGCCGCCGGTCGCCACATGATCGCGCGGGGATCGGGCAAGATCATCAACATCGCCTCGATGCTGAGCTTCCAGGGCGGTATCCGCGTGCCGAGCTACACCGCGTCAAAATCGGGCGTGGCGGGCCTGACGAAGCTGCTCGCCAACGAATGGGCGGCCAGGGGCGTGAACGTGAATGCGATCGCGCCCGGCTATATCGCCACCAACAACACCGCCGCGCTGCAGGCAGACGAAACGCGCAACCGGCAGATCATGGAGCGCATTCCGGCCGGGCGCTGGGGAGCGCCGAGCGACCTCGGCGGGGCGGCCGTGTTCCTCGCCTCGTCCGCTTCGGACTATGTGCAGGGCCATATTCTCGCCGTCGACGGCGGCTGGCTGGCCCGGTGACCGGACGGGTCGTCTGCTTCGGCGAGCTGCTGCTGCGCCTGACCGCGCCGGGGCGGGAATTGCTGCTGCAGACGCCGCGCCTAGAGGTCAATGTTGGCGGCGCGGAGGCCAACGTGGCCGTGGCGCTTTCGCATCTCGGCCACAGTACTGCGATGGTCAGTCGCGTTCCGGACAACGCGCTGGGCGAGGCAGCGACGGGCTATCTGCGCCGCCATGGCGTGGACGCTGGTCACGTGGCCAGTGCGCCCGGCCGCATGGGCCTCTATTTCCTGGCCGCGGGCGCGGGTCTGCGCGCGTCCGAGATCGTCTATGATCGCGAGCATAGCGCCTTTGCCGCCGCCACCGCCGCGGACTATGACTGGCCCGCCATCCTCGACGGTGCCGGCCTGCTCCACATTTCCGGCATCACGCCGGCGCTTGGCCCCGCTTCCGCCGATCTCGCCATCGCCGCGGCCGAAGCCGCGACGGCTCAGGGTGTCGCCATCTCCTTCGACGGCAATTACCGCGCGCAGCTGTGGCAGCGTTGGGACAGCGACCCGCCCGCCATCCTCAAACGCCTCGTCGCCCATGCCGAGATATTGTTCGGTAATCATCGCGATATCTCCCTGCTGCTCGGCCGCGCGTTCAGCGGCGATGGCGAGGAGCGCCGTCGCGAGGCCGCGGTGGCGGCGCTCGACGCCTTCCCGATGCTGCGCCTGATCGCCTCCACCGCCCGCCATATCGACGACGCCGACCGCCACCGTATCTCCGCGCGCATCGACACGCGCGACGGCTCGGCCCAGACCGACGAGGTGCGCGTCGCCAGCATCGTCGACCGGATCGGCGCCGGCGACGCCTTCGCCGCCGGCATCCTTCACGGCATCCGCACCGGCCGCGATCTCGACTGGACAGTCCGCTCCGGCCTCGCCCTCACCGCGCTAAAGCACAGCCTCCCCGGCGACGCGGCCCTGTTCGCCCCGCGCGACATCGACGCATTCATGGCGGGGGAATTGGACGTCCGGCGCTAATCCCGGCGGCTGACCGGATAGGAGATGATCAGGCTGAGCGGCTCGTTTCCCACCTGCCGAATACCCACTTGCGCGCCGGTGTAGAGGTAGGCGGCCATGCCCGCTCCGAGCCGTGCGGTTTGCCCGTCCGACGTTACCTCGCCCTCGCCCGAGAGCACGTAATAGACCTCGTCATGGTCGATCGGGTGCATGCCGATCGCCGCGCCGACGTGCAGGATGCGGCGGCGGAATTCCATCGTCCGCTGCGGCACGCCATCGCTGATCCGGTAGGCGGTGCTCATCCCGATCGCGCCATGCGGGGGAGCTTCCTCGCGCACCTTCTCGCGTTCGTCGATCACCACCATCGGCGGCGCGGGCTGGGCCAGGAGCAGGAGAGCGGCGATCATTGCCGCATCTGCCGGTCGCGGGCGGTGGTCGGCTGCTGGATGAAATCGTCGCGCTGGCCGGGATAGCGGCCGGAGCGCGGCTCCATCGTCGCCAGATCCCAGTCCGCCTCGACGAACGGCGCGCGCGTCGGCTCGAAGGTGGGATAGCCGCCGACTTCGCGTTCGTCGTCGATGATGTGGCCACGCCCTTCCACCACGTCGAAGGTCACGCGGATATCGTGCGGATCGCGATCCCAAGGGCGGGCCCCGGCGAAGCGCAGCACGTGCGTCTCCACCTGATTCGCCGGGAGGACAGCGAGCCCCGCGGGCCAGATCACCGCCCGCGCCACCTCGATGATTCGCGCCGGGCTGGTCGTGTAGCGGCCGAGCATCGGCAGCGGCCGTCCCTGCCGATCGACGGCGAGATTGTCGCGGCCGTGATAGCGCAGATCGCCGACCCCGCCGATCGTCAGGAAGGCGATGTCGTCGCGTGTCGAAAAGCCGCCGCGCAAAACGTTGCCGACCACGCTCAGCTCGCCGAGCTGGTGCGGATGATTGCCCCATTCCAGATCCATCAGATTGTAGTGGATGGCCTGCGCCCCGGGGTTGAAGATGAAATTGTTGACCACCGCCGCATGGACCCCACCCTTCAACAGCGGCGAGCGCTCGTAATTGTGCGCGTAGAGATTGCGGTAGATCAGGATGCCGGTGGCATTGTCGTGGATCAGCGAGCCCTTGCTATGCTCGCCTTTCGGATGGCTCGCATCGGCCAGTCCCTCGGCCAGGATGTTGTAGGAAAAGGTGATGTTGTGGCTGGTGCCGCGCCGCCACTCTTCGACGCTGTTGCCGGTGAAGCGCGGTCCGGAAGCGGAGAGATTCTCGTCCACCGCCCAGGTGATCGAGCAATGATCGACGATCACGTTGCTGGCGCCGACGGTGGAAAGGCCGTCCGCCTCCCAGCCGCTGCGCCTAGCCTGTCCCGACACGCCGCTACGGATGCGGATATGCCGGACGATGACGTCATGGGTGCGGATGTCGATGCCGCCGCGGATGATGGTGATGCCGGGTGAGGGCGCGGTCTGGCCGGCAATGGTCAGATAGGGCTCGGTGATGTTCACAGTGGTCAGACCCATGTCGATCACGCCCGCCACTTCGAACACGACGATTCGCGGACCCCGGCGCTCCAGCGCCGCCTTCAGCGAGCCGGGACCATCCGCATTCAGATTGGTCACCCGCACGATGGCCCCGCCGCGGCCGCCCGGCGTCTGCGCCGCCCAGCCGGTAGCACCGGGAAAAGCGGGTTGCGCGGCCGCGAGGGCCGGCATGCACCACGCCGCGAGCAGCAGGATAAGTCGTCCGAACATCCGATTTCCTCTTCCAGATATTGCCGTTCTTGACACGCGACGGCTTTCGCCGCACCCTAATGACACCGGTTACTTCGTTCAAGCGAGCCGGCAGGAGCGATCGCGGCAAACGCGGCGCGTGGGAGAGAGAGGGATTACGGGGCGGACCCGTAGCGAATCACGCCTTCGTCGCCAGACTGTGCGAATCGCTTTTGCCATCTTTCGTAGACACCGGTGTCAATCTGATGCGGCGATGACCGTATCGACAGCATAAGGAGCGCGGTATGAACCCGCGCCGGGCAGGGAGAGCGAATGATGCGCGTGCTTCAGGTGACCAACACGAACCTCCGCCGGACTGCTTCGGCGCTGGTGATCGCGGCCGCTTTGCTTCCCGCGACAGCTTACGCCCAGGGCGCCCAGGCGGATGGCGACCAGCCCGCCGCCGCGGCTGACGAGCAGGATCCCACTCAGGCCGCAGAGGCGCAGGACGGCGAGGAGATGGTGGTCACCGGCTATCGCGGCTCGATCGTCGCGAGCCTCGACGACAAGCGTGAGGCGAACAGCATCGTCGACGTGATCCGCGCCGAGGACATTGCCGACTTCCCCGACAACAATCTTGCCGAATCGATCCAGCGCATCCCCGGCGTCGCGATCACTCGCGATCAGGGCGAAGGCCGCCAGATCACCGTGCGCGGCCTCGGCCCCCTCTTCACCCGCGTCCGCATCAACGGGATGGAAGGGCTCAGCACCACCGGCGGCTCGGATGCCAGCGGTGGCGCCAACCGCGCCCGCCAGTTCGACTTCAACATTTTCGCGTCCGAACTCTTCAACTCGATCACGGTCCGCAAGAGCGCCACGCCCGATGTCGATGAAGGCTCGCTCGGCGCGACCGTCGATCTGCAGACGGCGCGGCCGTTCGATTATCGTGACGACATGGTCTTCGCGGGCAGCGTCCAGGGCGGCTATAATGACCTGTCGGGCGACATCGACCCGCGCGTCGCGGGCCTGTTTTCGACCCGGATCGCGGACGGCCGCATCGGCGTGCTTGTCTCGGGCGCCTATTCGCGGCGCGGAATTCTGGAAGAGGGGCCGAGCACGGTCCGCTGGGAATTGGGGACCGCAAATGGCGGCTTCGCTCCGGCCTCGACCTTGCCGGCCGGCGCCACCGACTTCAATTTCTTCCACCCGCGCATCCCGCGCTACGACAGCTACAGCTATCAGACCGAACGCGTCGGCCTGACCGCGGCGGTCCAGTGGCAGATCACCGATCAGACCCTGCTGAGCCTGGACTGGCTGTACTCGCGCTTCGATTCGCGGCGCTCCGAGCAGTATCTCGAGGCGATTTCGTTCAGCCGTTCCGGCACCGGCAAGCCGCAGACGGTCATCCGTCCCGGCGCGGTCGTGGATGCGACCCGCAGCCTGATCTCCGGCACGTTCGACAATGTCGACGTTCGGGTCGAAAGCCGTTTCGACGAACTGACCACCGAATTCGTGCAATATACCGCTTCGCTCGCGCATGACTTTGGCGGCGTGCGGCTCAACGGGCTGGTCGGCTATTCGTCGTCGGATTTCGAAAATCCGGTCCAGACGACGGTCGCGCTCGATGCCCTGAACGTGCAGGGCTACAGCTATGATTTCGGCCAGGGCCGTCTGCCCCTGCTGAGCTACGGCAATCTCGACGTCACCAACGCCAACAGCTTCGTTCTGGGCGAGATCCGCCTGCGGCCGCAATATGTCGATAATAGCTTCATGGTGGCGCGTGGCGAGCTGGCCTGGGACATCAACTCGCAACTCACGCTGCGCGGCGGCATCGACTTCAAGCAATATGAGTTCAGCTCGGAAGAATATCGGCGCGCGAGCGAGACCGTGGTGCCGACGCTCGCGGCCGGGCAGCTGGCGAACCTCTCGCAACTCTATTCGATCAGTTCGGGCACGCCACTGCCGGCAGGCACGGCGCGGACCTTCGTGATCCCCAATCTCGACGTGTTCGCCAACGCGCTCGATATTTACTGCAATTGCGGTATCTACACGCTGACCGGCATCACGAATGCCAGCGCACGCGGCAATTTCCGGACGGTCGCCGAGGAGGATTTCGGCGCTTACGGACAGCTCGATTATAAGTTCGAGGTGGGCCGCGCGACGATCCGCGGCAATCTCGGCGCACGCTGGGTCCGCACCCAGCAAACCTCGACCGGCTATACGACACAGGGCACCACGCCGGTCCTCGTGTCGGTCGATCGCGAGTATGAGCATTTCCTGCCGTCGTTCAACATCGCGGCCGATCTGGACAATGGCATGATCATTCGCGGCGCGATGGCGAAGGTGATGGCGCGGCCGGACATCGGCACGCTCAATCCCGGCGGCGCGTTCAGCATTTCGGGCGGCAACCGTACCTTCACGCGCGGCAATCCGTTCATCGATCCGACCGAGGCGACCACCTACGATCTGTCCCTCGAATATTATTTCAATCGCGAATCCGCCTTGATCGTCGGCCTGTTCTACAAGGACATTTCGACCTTCGTCGCGACGACCACGCAGCAGATTCCGTTCAACCAGCTTGGGCTGCCGGATTCGCTTCTGGCCGGAACGACGGTTTTGCCGACCGACCTGTTCACGGTGAATCAGCCGGTGAACAGCCAGGGCGGCGAACTGAAGGGTATCGAGATTGGCTTCCAGACGACCTTCGGCTTCCTGCCGGCGCCGTTCGACAATTTCGGCATCCAGGCGAATTACACCTATGTCGAATCGAGCATCCAATATCCGCTGACCGCCGCCGCCAATGCGCCGGTTGTCACTGCGCCGCTCATCAACCTGTCGAGCGACGCCGCGAACCTGACCTTCTTCTACGAGGACAGCGTCTTCTCGGCCCGCGTTTCCGCCGCCTATCGCAGCGGTTTCCTGACGCAGGTGCCGGGCCGCAACGGCCTGAGCCCGCCCAACGTGAACGCGGCCCAGCCGACCTACAATGATGTCGAGGGCCAGAATGCCAGCCTGAACATCGACGCGGCGATGTCGTTCAAGCTGACCCGGAACATCACCCTGACGGCGGAAGCGGTGAACCTGACCGACGAATGGGTCGATCAATATATCGACAGCGCCGCGGACCGGCTGAGCGTCTATCACCACACCGGGCGGCAATTCTGGCTGGGCGCGCGCTTCCGCTTCTAGGTGGAGACCGCGCCGGCGTCGCCGTCTAGGCTTGTGGCACCAGGACCCGTTCGAACAGGCGGAGCAATTCCGCCCTGAAGTGCGACAGCTCGTCCTGCGACAGCGGCTCGATCGGCATCACCGTTTTCAGGAAGTTCGTGCCGATCAGCAGGGCCATGGCCAGCACCGCGCGGGCGTCCGCATTCGGCTCACCGATCACGCCGGCCAGCGGCTCCAGCACGTCCCGGCCGAAGGACGACCGGATTACTTCGGCCGCGGCGGGCGAGGAGGCCGAGCGCAGCATGATCATCAATTTGTCACGCTGGTGCCCGCATTCCGCATCCTCGCCCTGCGCGATCATCGACAGGAAGAAGGCCGGCAGCTCGGCCGCATTGCCCGGAAGCTCGAACTTCCTGTCCTCGCCGCCCTTCAGGACCAGCCGGAACAGATCCTCCTTCGAGCCGAAATAGCGGCTGACCAGAGCGACATCGACGCCGGCATCCCGGGCGATGTCGCGCATCCCCACCGTGTCATAGCTTTCCGACAGGAAACGCGCCCGCGCCGCCTCGAAGATCATCTCGCGGGTGGTCGCGGCGCATTTTCGGCGCCGTGGCATGCACAGGGTTTCGTCCATCATTTCACCTCTAGCGTAGCCGAACGGTCACGCACGTCAACATTTGTTGACTTTATATGTCTACGCACGTTGACATGCGATGAACTCGCATCTAGCGGGCCGTTTGCCGCGGCCATGCGGCCAGGATTTTCGACGACATGAAGCTTGTTCTTTTCGCTCCGGCGCTGACGGCGCTGGCTTTTCTGTCGGCCTGCGGCGCGCCCGCCGAGGAGGCGCCGCAGCAGGGTCCGATGCCGGTCACGGTGGCGACGCCGCTGCAGCAGGAAGTGGTGGACTGGGACGATTATGTCGGCCGGTTCGAGGCGGTGCAGAGCGTCGAGGTGAAGCCGCGCGCCACCGGCTATCTGCAGGCTGTCCATTTCCGCGACGGCGATTTCGTGCGGCAGGGGCAATTGCTGTTCACGATCGACGCGCGGCCGGCGCAGGCGCAGCTCGACCAGTCCCGCGCCCAATTGGCGCGCGCGCAAGCCGCTCTGGCCAATGCCCGCACCGAACTGGCCCGCTCGCAGACCCTGGCCGCGTCACAGGCTGCGAGCCGCGAGGAGGTCGAGCAGCGGCAGGCCGCGGTCCGCACCGCGCAGGCCGATGTCGCGGCGGCCAATGCGACAATCCGCGCGCAGCAGCTGAATGTCGGCTTCACCCGCGTCGTCGCGCCGATCTCCGGCCGAATTTCGGAGCGCCGCGTCGATACCGGGAATTCGGTGACGGCTGACCAGACGGTGCTGACCACGATCGTCTCCACCAATCCGCTCCATTTCGCTTTCGAAGGCTCGGAAGCGGCTTTGCTGCGCTATCAGCGGCAGGGCGGCGGCAACCAGACCGGTGCCGCCGTCCGCATCCGGCTGCAGGACGAGGCCGACTATGTCCACGCGGGGACGCTCGATTTCATCGATGCGGGCCTGAACCCCGCCGCCGGGACGATCCGCGCGCGGGCTTTGGTCGCCAATCCGGACGGTCTGCTGCGGCCGGGTATGATGGGCCGCCTGCGCCTCGCATCCGGCCCTGCCTATCGCGCCTTGCTGGTGCCCGATGCCGCGATCGGCACCGACGCGACCCGCCGCATCCTGAACGTCGTCGACAATGAGGGCAATGTGACGCCGCGCCCGGTCGAGCTCGGGCCGCGCATCGGCGAGCTTCGGGTCATCCGCTCCGGCATCGGCCCCAACGACCGCGTGATCATCAACGGCCTGCAGCGCGCCATGCCGGGACAGAAGGTTCAGCCGCAGGCCGGGCAGATCTCCGCGGGCGGCGAGACGGAGTCCCGCGCCGCGCCGCCGCAAGCGACGCCGTCGTCCATCGCCACGCCGGCGCAATAGGCCACCGCCATGAACATCTCCCGCTTCTTCATCGACCGGCCGATCTTCGCGTCGGTGATCGCAATCCTGATCACCTTGCTGGGGGCGTTTGCTTTCCCCGCGCTGCCGCTCGCCCAATATCCGGAAATCTCGCCGCCCTCCGTGGTGGTGACGGCTGCTTTCCCCGGCGCCTCGGCGGAGACGATGGCGGAGACGGTCGCCGCGCCGATCGAGCAGGAGATCAACGGCGTCGAGGGGATGCGCTACATCCGCTCCAATTCCAGCCAGGGCGTGACGCAGATCACCGTCACCTTCCAGCCGGGCGTCAACATCGATACCGCGCAGGTCCTCGTCCAGAACCGCGTGGCGCTGGCCGAGCCGCGCCTGTCGGAGCAGACGCGGCAGATCGGCGTCACCGTGACGAAGCAGGCACCCGACTTTCTGCTGATCGCCGCGCTCACCTCGACCGATCCCAATGTGGATATCGATTATGTCGGCAATTACGCGAACTCGCGCCTCCGCGACCGCCTGCTCCGCATCAACGGCGTCGGCGCGGTGCAGGTGTTCGGCGGCGGCAATTATTCGATGCGCGTGTGGATCGACCCTGACCGGGCGGCCGCGCGCGATTTGACGTCGGCCGAAATCGTCGCGGCGCTGCGCAGCCAGAATGTGCAGGTCGCCGGCGGTTCGATCGGCCAGGCGCCCTTCGACAGCGGCAATCCGGCCTTCGAATTGCCCGTGCAGGTGCAGGGCCGCCTGACCGATCCGTCCGAATTCGCCAATGTCGTGATCAAGACCGACCCGGCGACCGGATCGATCACCCGCGTCGGCGATGTCGCCCGCGTCGAGGTGGGCAGCCAGGATTATGGCATTCGCGGCCGGTTCAGCGGCCGTCCGGGCGTCGCCATCGCGATCCAGCAATTGCCCGGCTCCAACGCGCTCGACGCCGCGCAGGCGGTGCTCACGGATCTGGAGGAAGCGTCCAAGGATTTCCCGCCGGGCGTGGTCTATTCCATTCCCTACAACCCGACCGAATATGTCCAGGAATCGGTGAATGCCGTCCAGGTGACTCTGATCGAGGCGGTGCTGCTGGTGATGCTGGTCGTCATCGTCTTCCTGCACACCTGGCGGGCGGCGATCATCCCGATCATCGCCATCCCGATCTCGCTGATCGGCACGTTCGGCGTGCTGCTGGCGCTCGGTTTCTCGATCAACACTCTGTCCCTGTTCGGGCTCGTGCTGGCCGTCGGCATCGTCGTCGATGATGCGATCGTCGTGGTGGAATCGGTCGAACGGCACATACGCGAGGGGCTTTCACCGAAGGAAGCGGCGCACAAGACGATGCAGGAGATTTCCGGGGCGCTGATCGCGATCGGGCTCGTGATGATCGCGGTGTTCGTGCCCGCGGCGATGGTCTCCGGCATTTCCGGCATCTTCTACAGCCAGTTCGCCGTCTCGATCGCGGCGGCGGCGGTGATCTCGACGATCACCTCGCTCACTTTGTCGCCGGCCATGGCGGCCCTGCTGCTGAAGCCGCACCGCGAGGGCGACTACGGTCCACGCTGGCTGAAGCCCTATCACTGGTTCACGCAGAAGTTCGATCGCGGCTTCGATCGCGCCTCCAATTCCTATGGCCGGATGACCGGCAGGCTGGTCAAGCGCTCGACGATCATGCTGATCATCTATGGCGGCCTGCTGGGTCTCACCGCCTGGCGGCTGTCCGCGACCCCGGCCGGCTTCATTCCCGACCAGGACCAGGGCTTCCTGATCGGCGTCGTGCAATTGCCGCCGGGCGCATCGCTGGAGCGGACGGAGGCGGTGATGAACCGCGTGCGCGGCGTGCTGGAGCAGAATGAGCTGGTCACCGACAGTGCGGCTTTCGCCGGCCTGGACGGCTCGACCTTCAGCCCCGCCTCCAACAGCGGCGTGATGTTCATCCGTCTGGCCGATCATCACGACCGGCGCGGCACTGGACAGGATGCCGCCGGGTTAGCCGGGCAGCTGACCGGCGCGGTCGGTGGCGCGGAGGAAGGCGCGCAGGTCTTCTTCCTGTCGCCGCCGCCGGTACCGGGCATGGGCAATGGCAGCGGCTTTTCGATGATGATCCAGGATCGCGAGGGTGCGGGCTATCAGGCGCTGCAGGGCGCGACCTTCGCGATGATGGGCGCGGCGGGAGAGAACCCGAACGTTTCCCAGGTCTTCTCTTTGTTCAACACCGGCAGCCCCCGCGTGGAGGCCCAGGTCGATCGCGACCGCGCGCAACTGCTCGGCGTGCAACCGGCGCAGATTTACGAAGCGCTCGCCACCTATCTCGGCTCCACCTACGTCAACGATTATAATTTCCTCGGCCGCACCTTCCGCGTCACCGCGCAGGCGGAAGCGGACGCGCGCGACGACATCGCCGATATCGGCCGATTGCAGGTGCGTTCGTCCACCGGCGCGATGGTGCCTTTGTCGGCGGTCGCGACCTTCTCCTACGGGTCGGGACCGGTCGGCGTGACCCGCTACAATATGTATCCGGCCGCCGAACTGCAGGGGCAGACGCCGCCAGGCATGTCCTCGGGCCAGTCGCTGCGCGCGATGCAGGAGCTTGCCGCGCAGCATTTGCCGCCCGGTTTCGGCTATGAATGGACCGGTCTTGCCTATGAACAGCAGTCTGCGGGCAACACCGCGCCTCTGGTGTTTGGCGTTGCCGTGCTCTGCGTCTTCCTGGTGCTTGCCGCGCAATATGAATCGCTGACCCTGCCGCTCGCGGTCATCCTGATCGTGCCGATGTGCATATTGGCGGCCATGCTCGGTGTCGGGCTGCGCGGGCAGGACAACAACATCCTGACGCAGATCGGCCTGATCGTGCTGGTCGCCCTGGCGGCGAAGAATGCGATCCTGATCGTCGAGTTCGCCCGGCAGGCGGAGGAAGAGGGACAGGACCGCTTCCAGGCCGCCGTCACCGCCGCTCGCCAGCGTCTGCGCCCGATCCTGATGACCAGCCTGGCCTTCATCTTCGGCGTGATCCCGCTCGCCATCGCCGTGGGCGCGGGCGCGGAGATGCGGCAGGCGATGGGCACGGCGGTGGTGTTCGGGATGATCGGCGTGACCATCTTCGGTCTGATCTTCACGCCCATTTTCTACGTGGTCTGCCGCTGGCTCGATCATTTCTTCAAGCGCAAGCCGAAGGACGAGCCGCCGCCGGCCGTCACTCACGAGCCGCAGCCGGAGCCAGCGGAATGAAGCGCTTTGCCATCCTGATCGCGGCGGTGACCGCGTCGGCCTGCACCACCGTGGGTCCCGACCACCGCTCGCCGCTGCCGACGGCGCCGGCGCAGCAGACCTTCGCCGGCTCGGCCTCGCCTTTGTTCAACGGCGACGAGCCGCCGGGGCGCTGGTGGAGCCTGCTGGGCGATCCGGTGCTCGACCGTCTGGTGCAGGACGCGCTGATCGCCAATACCGATCTGCGCGTCGCCGCCGCGAACCTGCGCCAGGCGCGCGCCTTGCTGCGCGAAACCCGCGCGGGGCGTCTGCCGACCACGCAGATCCGCGCTGGAGCGCAGGCCAGTCGTGCGTCCGAGGTCACGACCGGCGGTGTGCCCGGCGGCCAGGACGTGCAGGACAGCTACGATGTCGGCTTGGACGTGAATTATCAGATCGACCTGTTCGGCCGCGTCACCCGCGCCATCGAGGCGAGCCGCGCCGATGTCGATGCGGTACAGGCGGCGTTCGATACCACCCGCATCTCCGTCGCGGCCGAGACGGCGCGCGCCTATCTGGAGGTGTGCAGCCTGTCGCGGCAGCTGAGTGTGGCGCAGGAAACGGTGCGTATCCAGCAGGAGACGTATGACCTGTCCCGCCGCCTGCTGGAAGGCGGGCGGTTTACCGCGCTGGAGACGAGCCAGGCCGCGTCCCTGCTCGAAGCCACCCGCGCGACCATCCCGACGCTTGAAGGCCAGCGCCTGTCGGCGGCGTACCGCCTGTCGATCCTGACCGGCCGTCCGCCCGCCGATTTCCCGCGCGAGATCACCCAATGCACCCGCGCGCCGACGATCGCGCAGGCGATCCCGGTCGGCAATGGCGCGACTTTGCTCGCCCGCCGCCCCGACATTCGTCAGGCCGAGCGGCGGCTGGCGGCCTCGACTGCGCGGGTCGGTGTCGCGACCGCGGATCTCTATCCCAGCATCAGCATCGGCGGTTCGATCGGCTCGACCGCGACCTCGCCGGGCGGCCTGTTCTCCGGCGGCGGCTTCCGCTTCGGCGTCGGGCCATTGCTGTCGTTTAACTTCCCGAACCTGAGCGTCGCCCGCTCGCGCGTGCGGCAGGCGGAAGCGGTGGCGGAGGCAGAACTCGCGCGGTTCGATGGCGCCTGGCTGACCGCCCTGCAGGAAACGGAAAGCGCGCTGACCATCTATGCCCGCGAACTGGAGCGGCTGCAGACCTTGGGCCGCGCCCGGGCGCAGGCGGCAGAGGCGGCGCGCATCGCGCGGTTGCGCTTCCAGGCCGGTCGTGAGGGCTTCCAGGTGGTGCTGGATGCCGAACGCGCCATCGCCCAGACCGACGCCGCCGTCGCGCAATCGGAAGCGACGCTGGCGAACCAGCTGGTGACCCTGTTCCTGGCTCTGGGCGGCGGCTGGCAGGAGCCGGCGCCGCGGGCCTCCTAGGCGGCAGCCAGCGCCTCGCGAATCCGCGCCAGCGCCGCGTCGCGCGGGCGCCAGTCGCCGAACATCTCGTACGTGCCGTTCAGTTCGAACATGCAATGGCCATGGGCGATCGCGACCAGCGAGCCGGTGAGCGCGAGGATCTCGGCGTCCGCGCCGCCGCCGCGCACCGCGGCGACCTGCCGTTGAAGCAGGGCCACCAGCGCGGCGAAGGCCACGTTGAAATCGTCAGGCAGAGGTCCTTTGTCCGCCATGCGATGGTCGTACAGCGCCATCCAGCGGTTACGGTTCTCCGCGGCGAAATCGAAATAGCCGTGGATGAGCGTCGCGATCCGATCCTCGCCGCCCGCCTGTAGCCGCGCCTCCAGAAAGGCCGCCCACGCGCGAAGTGTCCGCGCGTTGAGCGCAAGCACCAGCCGGTCGTAGCTGCCGAACAGATTGTAGATTGTCCCGATCGAATAGCCGACGCGCTTGGCCACCTCGCGCGCGGAGAAAGCTGCGAAGCCCGCCTCCGCCAGATGCGCTTCGCCCGCAGCGAGGATCAATTCCTCCAGTTCGGCGCGGCTGTGATCGGATCGGCGGGCCATGAGAGGGCGATAGAGCCTTAATTGAACAGTGTCTAATATATTTATTGAGCAATGTTCAATTATCCGCTATTGTGGGCCTTGCGAGACCGAATCACTGTCTCGTCAAGGAGTTGGGCGTGATGCACAGCGTATTCGTGACCGGGACGGGGCAGTTTCTCCCCGGCGATCCGATCGGCAACGAGGCGATGGTCGATTATATCGGCTGCCTGTCACCCGCGGCGGAGCGGCTGGGCCGCCTGACCCTGCGCCAGAACCGCATCAAATCGCGCCATTATGCGATCCGGCCGGATGGCAGCAGCGACTGGACCGTCGCTGCTCTCGCCGCTCAGGCCGTACAGGGCCTCGTCCGCGACGCCGAGGTCGAGGCGCGAGAGATCGGTTTCCTGGCGACGGCGACCACCCAGAATGATCTGCTGGTGCCCGGCATGGCAAGCCAGGTGCATGCTCTGTCCGGTCTGCCGCCAATGGAGATTGCCAGTCTGCAGAGCGTCTGTGCCAGTTCGATGATGGCGCTGAAGGCGGCTGCTTTGCAGGTCGCCGCTGGCGAGCATCGCGCGGCGATCGCGGCCGGCGCGGAATTTTCCAGCCGCTATTTCCGCCCAGGGCACTATCTGGGCACCGCGACGATGGCGGAGGACGGCACCCTGCCCGGCGACGCCGAATTCCTGCGCTGGACGCTTTCGGACGGGGCCGCGGGACTGCTGATCGAGGACCGCCCCGCCGCTTATGGTCTGTCGCTCAAGGTCGACTGGATCTCGCTGCGCTCCTTCGCCGACCGGTTCCAGCCGTGCATGACCGGCGGTGCGGTGCGGACCGAAGACGGGCTGAAGCCGTGGAGCCAGTGTGGCAGCATCGCGGCGGCCGCAGTTGGCGGGGCGTTCCAGCTGCGCCAGGATGTGGAGGCGCTGCATCGCATGCTGCCGGTCTGGCTCGGCGAATTCATGCGCCTGGTCGATGAAGGGAAGCTCGATCCGCTCGGCGTCGATCATTTCCTTTGCCACTTCTCTGCTCATTCGCTGCGCGAGGAGATGGTGCGGCTGGCGACGAAGGCGGGCTGCATGATCCCGGAGGAGCGCTGGTTCACCAACATTTACGACAAGGGCAATGTCGGCGCGGCGTCGATCTTCCTGCTGCTCGACGATCTGATGCGCTCCGGCCGGGCGAAGCCTGGCCAGCGCGTTTTGCTCGCTGTGCCGGAAAGCGGCCAGTGCATCATGGCCTATGCCATGCTGACAGTGGTGGGAGAGGAAGCATGACGGCCGCCACCGCCAATCCTCACGTCGAAGCGGCGCAGCGCGGCCTCGCCCGGGTCTGGATCGAGTTTGAAAGCGCGCTCGTGCAGGTGCCGGTGATCGCCCGCATGCTCGCCGGAAAGATGCGGCTGGAGGATTATCAGAGGCTGCTGGTCAATCTGCGGCAACAGGTCGTGGAGGGCAGCCGCTGGATCAGCCGTGCTGCGTCGAACCTGTCGGTCCGGCACGAGGAATTGCAATCCCTTTTCGTGCGCCACGCCCCGGCCGAGCATCGCGACTATCGCTTGCTGGAGCAGAATTATGTCGCGACAGGCGGCGCGCTGGAAAAGATCCGGACGGCACGGAAGAATATCGGCTCGGAGGCCCTGTCCGCCTTCATGTATCAGGCGGCATCACGACCCGATCCGCTTGGCCTGCTCGGCGCGATGTTCGTCATCGAGGGGCTGGGCGAGCGGCTCGCCGCCGGCTGGGCGGAAGCGATCCAGTCGCAGTTGCAGCTGCCGGACGAGGCCTTAACGTTCCTTTCTTATCACGGCGCGAATGACGGGGATCATCTCGACATGTTCGATCAGGCGCTGGTGCTGGCGGTGACCGATGCCGAAACGGCCGAGGAGGTCGTGCGCCATGCGAAGATCGTCGCCCGTCTCTACCGGCTGCAGCTGGAGGAGCTCGACAATGTCTGAGCGCGGCGATCGACCCTATGATCCGGCCGATCCTGACCCGTGGCTGGCGCTGGCGATGGACAAGTCCCTGCCGTTCGACCCGGCCGCGAAGGCCGACCTCATCCGCGACCAAAGGCGGTGGAGCGCGATCTTCCTGCTGTCGGTCGTCCGGCCCTTCGCGCGGCTGATGATCATCCTCGCCTGGGCGATCCATCTGCTCACCTTCCGCCTGATCCACGCGCCGAAATTGCTGCACCGGCTGATCGCCTTTGGGATGCGGCGTTTGGTCACGCCGGAAGCGAACCGGATGATCCTGCGCCACTTCCATCTGGGTGCGCAGATCCTGCGCTTCATTGCCGACAATGCGACGCCCGGCTTCCGCCCCACGCTGGAGCCGATGGAGCCGCGCCGGCCGCAGGATGTGCGCGACAATCTGTTCCTGAAGCACGACCTCAACATCTTCAACTTCCTGATCCAGCTGAACGCCGAACTCGACCGGCGCGGCGATGTGATCGGGCCCCGGCAGCACATCGATTTCTCCGCGATCGAGGATGAGATCGATCTGGAAGAAATGCCGAAGGGCCGGTTGAACCTGATCGATCTGCATACGGCGATCGAGGTCTACACACCGCTTTATGCCTTGCTGCTCAGCCAGCGCGATTTTGACCGGGCGGTACATTCGCTGCAGCTGGACGAGACGATCGGTCTCTATGCGGCGCGGCTGACGGGCGAGGAAAAGCATCTCGCGATGATCAACAACCGGCACCCGTTGATTCCGCATTCCAATTTGCGGGCGGGCTACCGGCTGATGCTGCACGGCCTGTCCACCGAAGTCCTGCACGGCTTCCTGCGCGAACTGAAGGCGCGCCAGAAACTGGCCCAGGCGGCCTGAACCGGAAAGAAATATCCATGTCCGCACCGCAATTCGCACTGCTCGGCACGCGCCGCCTTGGCCCCCTGTTCGCGGTGCAGTTCCTGACCGCGTTCAACGACAATCTGTTCAAATTCGCTCTGCTCTTCCTCGCCACCTACACCGTGCATGCGGGGCAGCCGGACGAAGCGGCGATGCTGGCGCTGATCGCGACAGCGCTCTTCACTTTGCCCTATTTCCTGTTCGGCGCGATCGCCGGCGAATTGTCGGACGCGTGGGACAAGGCGCGGCTGATCCGGCTGGTGAAGCTGGCCGAGGTCGGGATCATGGGGCTGGGGCTGGTCGGCTTCTGGGTCCAGTCAATTCCGATGCTGCTCGGCGCGCTCTTTCTGATGGGCTGCCATTCGACCATCTTCGGACCCGCAAAATATGCGATCATCCCGCAGCATCTGCGCGAGGCGGAGGTGATGGGCGGCACCGGCGTTATAGAGGCCGGGACGTTCCTCGCCATCCTGTCCGGGCAATTGATGGCCGGTTTGGTGCCGCCGTGGGAAGCGGGGTTGATCGCGATGGGGCTGGCGGTCGTCGGCTACGCTGCGGCGCTGGCGATTCCGAAGGCGCCGTCCGCCGTGCCGGGCCTGAAGATCGACATCAATCCGATCCGCGCCACTGCCAGGCTGATGCGCGTGCCGAAGAATGGCGAGGGCGTGTGGCTTTGCATCCTGGGGATCAGCTGGTTCTTCGCGGTCGGGGCGGTGATGCTCTCGCAATTCACGCCTCTGGTGGACGGCGTGCTGCGCGGCGACCCGAGCGTCGCCAACCTGTTCCTGATCGTCTTCTCGGTCGCGGTTGCGCTGGGCTCGGTGACCGTCAACAAGCTGCTGAAGGGGGAGATTTCCGGCCGCTACGTGCCGATCTCGGCCCTGATCCTGGCCGCGTTCATGATTGATCTGTGGGTCGCGACAAGCCTCTATGTGCCCGGCGCGGACGTGTCGGACTGGCGCGGCTTCGCCAGCTCGAGCGGGGCGATCCGCATCCTGTTCGACCTGTTCATGATCGCCTTCGCGGCGGGCATGTTCGTGGTGCCGCTCTACGCCATTCTGCAGACCAGCGGCCCGCCCGAGGAACGCTCGCGCCGGATCGCGGCGAACAACATCATCAATGCCGTGATCGGCGTGGCGGTGATCGGCCTGATCGCCGGGCTGGTCGCGGGCGGCATGGGCGTGCCGGGGATCATCGGCGCGATGGGCTTCGCGACCCTGGCGGTGGCGCTCATCTCCTGCTGGCTGCTGCCGGAAACGGTTATCAAGTGGCTGACCGCGGCGGTGCTGCGCGCGCTGTACAAGGTGGAGATCGCCGGCGCAGAGCATATGCCGAAGGCAGGCGAGCGCGCTGTCGTCGTGGTGAACCACGTTTCCTTCCTCGACGGGTTGCTGCTCGCCGCCTTCCTGCCGGGCAAGCCGACCTTCGCGGTGCACAGCGCGGTCGCGAAGAAATGGTGGATGCGGCCGGCGATGAAGCTGTTCCGGGCCTTCCCCGTCGATCCGACCAACCCGATGGCCGCGAAGGCGATGGTGAAGACGGTGCGCGAGGGGAACACGTTGGTGATCTTCCCCGAAGGCCGCCTGACCGTGACCGGCGCGCTGATGAAGGTGTTCGACGGGCCGGGCATGGTCGCCGACAAGGCCGATGCGCCGATCGTCCCGGTGCGGATCGACGGCGCGCAATATAGCCGATTCTCGAAGCTGAAGGGGAAGGTGCGGCTGCGGCCCTTCCCGAAGATCAAGCTGACGGTGCTGCCGCCACGGCGGTTCGAGCTGCCCGAGGGGCTGACCGCGCGCTCGCGCCGGGCCGTCGCGGGGCGCAAGCTCTATGACGTGATGAGTGCGATGATCTTCGAAACGTCGAACACCGATCGCACGCTCTACGAGGCGTTGCTCGACGCGCGCGACGTGCATGGCGGCAAGGCGCAGGTGGTCGAGGACATCAAGCGCCAGCCGCTGACCTACAAGCGGCTGATCTTGGGCACGAAGGCGCTTGGGCGCGCGGTGAAGAAATGCACAGCACAGGGCGAGAATGTCGGCCTGTTGCTGCCGAACATCAGCGGCACCGTCGTGACCTTCTTCGCGCTGCAAGGACTCGGGCGCGTCCCTGCGATGCTGAATTACACGGCAGGGCTCACCAATTTGAAGGCCGCCTGCACTGCAGCCGAGGTGAAGACGGTCGTCACCGCCCGTGCCTTCGTCGAGCAGGGGAAGCTGGAACCGCTGATCGCGGGGCTGGAGGCGGAGGGGCTGAGCTTCGTTTATCTCGAGGACATCGCCGCGACGATCGGCACCGGGGCGAAACTGCGCGCGGCGATCGGTGCGATGTTCGCCCGCCGCCTGCTGAAGCGCCGCAAGCTGGCGCCCGATGCACCGGCGGTGATCCTGTTCACCAGCGGCTCGGAAGGCGTGCCGAAGGGCGTGGTGCTGACCCACCGCAACCTGCTCAGCAATTGCGCGCAGCTGGCGGCGCGGCTCGATTTCAATTCGTCGGACGTGGTGCTGAACGCGCTGCCGGTCTTCCACAGTTTCGGACTGACCGGCGGCACGCTGCTGCCCTTGTTCAACGGGCTGAAGGTCTTCCTCTATCCCAACCCGCTGCACTACCGGATCGTGCCGGCGGTCGCTTACGACGCCAATGCCACCATCCTGTTCGGCACCGACACCTTCCTGTCCGGTTACGCTCGGATGGCGCACAGCTATGATTTCTACGCCTTGCGCTACATCTTCGCCGGGGCCGAGCGGGTGCGGGACGAGACGCGCAAGACCTACGCCGAAAAATTCGGGCTTCGGATCATGGAAGGCTATGGCGTGACCGAGACAGCGCCGGTGCTGGCGGTGAACACACCGATGCACTTCAAGGCGGGGACGGTCGGGCGCGCTTTGCCGGGGATCGAGCTGCGGCTGGAGGACGTGCCCGGCATCGACAACGGTCAGCGGCTGTTCGTGCGCGGACCGAACGTCATGGCCGGTTACCTCAAGGCCGATGCGCCGGGATTGCTGCAACCGCCCGAAGGTGGCTGGCACGATACGGGCGACATCGTCGCGGTCGATGGCGAGGGCTTCATCGCGATCAAGGGCCGCGCCAAGCGCTTTGCCAAGATTGGCGGCGAAATGATCTCGCTGCCCGCCGTGGAAGGCTATGCCGCGGCGCTGTGGCCCGACGCGGATCATGCGGTGGTGACGCGGCCCGATCCGAGGAAAGGCGAGCAACTGGTGCTGTTCACGACCGAGAAACTGGCGAAGGCGAGCGCCTTGCAGCAATGGGCGAAGGCGAACGGCATTGCCGAACTGGCCGTGCCGAAGGATGTGCGGGTGATCGACGCGCTGCCCGTGCTGGGCACGGGCAAGGTCGATTATGTCACGCTCGGCGCGATGACCGGTTAACCCGGCACCTGTCGCGGGACGAAGCAGGCCACCACACCGTAGCGCCGCAAATCGCCATTGCCGCCGGTGATTGCGACCGGGCCGCATTGCACCCAGGCATGGGCCATCATCTTACCCGGCCGGTCCGGCTCGGTCACTGACGCGCCGAGATGCGCGGCATAAGGCACGCGCCCGATGCGGCAGAGCATCGCCGCCGCCATCGCCTGCGGCAGGCAGTTGGACCGGAATGGTGCGTAATTGGCGGCGATGGTGACGGCCTTGCCGATGCGGGTGGCGCGGCGCAGCGTCTGCGGATCGGCTTCAGGGGCAAGCGAGGTGGCGCCCAGATTGCGGCCCAGGACGGGCGCGATCCGCTTGAACGGGCGCAGCGCGAGCGCCGCCGACGACAGGCCGATCAACGTCCAGGCAATGGGCAGCAGGGCGAAGACGGGCCAGGGCTGCCGCGCCGCCGTGCGGCATTTCCGCGCCAGAACAGCCATCACCCGCACGATCTCTTTGCCTCCAAACCAGCGTCGCCCCGACTAGCAGGCGCATGCGCTTTGCGATAGCGGTCGCCGTTTCCAGGCCGTCTCGCCGCGGGAGCCGAACATCCTCAGCAACATCATGTCTTTCGTCCGCGAGTTTATCGCCTTTGCGGGGGCAGGGCGCGTCGCCGTCTTGCTCGGCCTAATGCTGCTCGGCGGTGTGGTAGAGGGGCTGAGTCTCGCCCTGCTGGTGCCTTTGCTCGCGCTGATCACGGGCGGCAGCGGCGGCCAGTTGCAGGAATGGGCTGACGGCGTGTTCGCCTCGGTCGGCGCGGAGAGCCTGCTGGCGCGGCTCCTGGTGATCGTTGTGGCTTTCGTCGCGGCGATGACCCTGCGCGCGGCGGTGCTGATGGTGCGCGACCGGGCGATCACGGTCCTGCAGGCGCGCTATGTCGAGCATCGCCGGCTGGTGCTGTTGCGCGCAGTGGCGGGCGCGCGCTGGCGCGATGTCGCGCGGCTGCGTCATGCCCGCGTCACCAGCGCGCTGACCACGGAGATCGGCCGGGTCGCGATGGCGACGCAATGTGTGCTGCAGATCGCGGTGGCGGTCGCGATGCTGGCGGCGCAGCTCGCGCTGACGCTGGCGATTGCCTGGGGCGTCGGACTGCTGGCGATCGCCTTGCTGATCCTGGCCGCGATCGTTTCGGCCGGGCGGATGCGGATTGCGGAAAATTATGGCGAGAAGATCCGGCATACCGGCCAGGAAATGGTGCACACGGCCGGGCAATTGCTCGGCGGGCTGAAGCAGGCCGCGGCCGAGAACCGTCAGCGCGCTTTCGTCGCCGACTATGAGCTGGCCGGGGCGATGATGGTCGATGCGCAGATCAAGTACCGGCGCCGGGTCACGGGCTTCAACTTCGTCATTTCGGTGGCGACCGCGGCGGCGGCGGGGCTGGTGCTGCTCGGCGGCACCTGGGCGGGGACGGACGGTCCGGCACTGATTGCCGCGATCCTGATCCTCAGCCGGATGACTGGCCCGGCGGTCGGGCTGCAGCGCGATTTCGAAATGCTCGCATCGACGATGCCGGCGCATCGCATGATCGAGGACATGCAGCGCGAACTGCAGCACGAGGCGCGGCCGTTCGCGAGCGAAGCGCCTCCACCCGCGGGTGCAATCGTCTTCGACCGGGTCAGCTATCGCCACGAGGCGGACGGCGGCGGTGTCGGCGATATCGACCTGTCGATCGCGCCCGGCGAAATCGTGGGCGTGGCCGGGACCTCGGGCGCCGGCAAGACGACGCTGATCGATCTGATGGTCGGGCTGATCGCACCACAGGCCGGCACCGTGACCGTCGGCGGTGCAATGCTCGACGATGTGGCGGCGCGGCGCTGGCGGGAGCGTGTCGCCTATGCGGCGCAGGACGCGTTCCTGACCAACGACACGATCCGCCGCAATCTTGCTCCGGAGACTGGCGAGACGGATGAATTGGCGTTGTGGGAAGTGCTGGAGCTGGTGGCCGTCGCCGATACGATCCGGGCCATGCCGGCAGGCCTCGATACGATGCTGGCCGAGCGCGGCAGCCGCCTGTCGGGGGGCGAGCGGCAGCGCATCGCCATCGCCCGTGCTCTGTTGCGCCGCCCCGCCTTGCTGATCTTGGACGAAGCCACCAACGCCATCGACATCGCCACCGAACGGCGCATTCTGGGCGCGCTCGTGAAACGTGATCCGGCCATGACGATCGTCATCGTCGCGCATCGCGGCGAGACGCTGGAGCATTGCACCCGCATCCTGACGCTGGAGCAGGGGCACGTGATCGGCGATGAGGCGGCAGGATGATCGCGCGATCGGGCCTGGATCAGCTGGAGGCCGAAAGCATCCATATCCTGCGCGAGACGGTCGCGCAGGCGGAGCGGCCCGTCATGCTCTTCTCGATGGGCAAGGACAGCGCGGTGATGCTCCACTTGGCGCGCAAGGCGTTCGCGCCCGCGGCTTTGCCGTTCCCCCTGCTGCACGTGGATACGGGGTGGAAATTCCGGGAGATGTACGCCTTCCGCGACCGGATCGCGGCGGCGGGCGACCTGCGGCTGATCGTGCATCGCAATCCGGATGCGGAGGCGCGCGGGATCAATCCGTTCGATCATGGCGCGGCGCATACCGATTTGTGGAAGACAGAAGGGCTGAAGCAGGCGCTGGGCGCGCATGGCTTCGATGCGGCGTTCGGCGGGGCGCGGCGGGACGAGGAAAGGAGCCGGGCGAAGGAGCGGGTGTACAGCTTCCGCTCGCCGGTCAGTGGCTGGGAGCCGCGGCGGCAGCGGCCGGAATTGTGGCGGGTGGCGAATTTGCGCAAGGCGGCCGGGGAGAGTTTCCGGGTCTTCCCCTTGTCCGATTGGACCGAGCTGGATGTGTGGCGGTATATCGTGCGGGAGAAGATCGAACTCGTCCCGCTTTACTTCGCCGCGCCACGGCCGGTGGTCGAACGCGACGACATGCTTTTGATGGTCGATGACGACCGCTTCCGCCTGAAGCCCGGCGAGATGCCCGAGACCCGTATGGTCCGCTTTCGCACGCTCGGCTGCTATCCGCTGACCGGGGCGGTCGAGAGCGGAGCGGCGGATGTCGAGGCGATCGTCGCGGAGCTGGAAGGCTCCCGCCAGGTGTCGGAGCGCGCCGGGCGGGCGATCGATGCCGAGGCCGGGGCGGGGCTCGAGCGACGCAAGCGCGAGGGTTATTTCTGATGGGCGGCGCGGACCGTCCTTTGCTGCGCTGCATCGCCTGCGGCAGCGTCGACGATGGCAAATCCACGCTCATAGGCCGGTTGCTGCAGGCCTGCGGGCAAGTGCCGGACGATCAGCTCGCGGCGCTAGGAGAGGAAGGCGACGTATCGCTCTTGCTCGACGGGCTGGAGGCGGAGCGGGAGCAGGGGATCACCATCGACGTCGCCTACCGCTCGTTCGAGACCGCAAGCCGCCGCTTCATCCTCGCCGACGCGCCAGGCCACGAACATTATACCCGCAACATGGTCACCGCCGCGTCGCGCGCTGACCTTGCCATCGTCCTGGTCGATGCCCGCAACGGCGTGGTCACGCAGACCCGGCGGCACAGCCTGATCCTGTCGATGCTGAGCGCGCGCGCCGCGATCCTGGCGGTGAACAAGATGGATCTGGTGGGGTACGATCAGGCGATTTTCGAGCGCATCGTGGCGGATTATGCGGCGCTGGCGCACGGGCTGGACCTGTCCTTCACCGCCATCCCGCTTTCAGCGAAAGCCGGCGACAATGTTGGCGAGCAATCCTCGTTGATGCCCTGGCATGACGGGCCGAGCCTCGCCGAACTGCTCGACACGATTGCGGTCGCCGAGGCGGAAGACGGTCCGCTGCGCCTGCCGGTGCAGCTCGTGACGCGTGACGAGGCAGGAGCGCGACTGCTGTCCGGCATGATCGCCAGCGGCGGCGTGCGCGTTGGTGATGCCGTGCGGGTCATGCCGTCCGGTGCGACCTCGCCGGTGGCGCGGATCGTCGCGGCCGGGCGCGAGGTCGAGGCCGCGCAGGCGGGCGAGGCGGTGATGCTCCAGCTGGCGGAGCAGGTCGATTGCGCGCGGGGCGATGTGATCGCCGCCGCGGATTCGCCACCGGAGGTGGCCGACCAGTTCGAGGCGAACCTCGCCTGGCTGGACGAGGCGGCGATGATCCCGGGCCGCTCCTATGCGCTGCAGCTTGGCCCGACGAGCGCCATCGCCACGATCAGTGCGCTCAAGCATGCGATCGACGTGGAAAGCGGCAGCCCGAAACCGGCGCGGACGCTCGCCAAGAATGAGGCGGGGCTGGTGACGCTCTCGCTCGACCGGCCGATCGCGTTCGAACCCTATGCGCGCAATCGCGACCTTGGCGGCTTCATCCTGATCGATCGCGAGACGAATGCGACCGCCGGGGCTGGGATGATCCAGTTCGCGCTGCGCCGCTCCCACAATATCGCCTGGCAGGAGCTGGCGATCGACCGCGAGGCCCGCGCCGCGCGCAAGGCGCAGGTGCCGCGCGTCGTCTGGCTGACGGGACGGCCGGGCGCGGGGAAGTCCACCATCGCCGATTCGACCGAGCGGCTGCTGCATGCCCGTGGCTTCCACACTTATGTGATCGACGGCGACAATCTGCGCCATGGCCTGACCCGCGACCTGGGTTTCACCCCTGCCGACCGGGTCGAGAATATCCGCCGCGCGGGCGAGGTCGCGAAGCTGATGTGGGATGCGGGGCTGGTCGTGCTGTGCGCCTTCGTCTCGCCCTATCGCGCCGACCGGCGCGCGGTGCGGGAATTGTTTCCCGACGGCGCATTCGTGGAGGTCTTCGTTGACGCCAGTCTGGAAGAGGCGATGCGGCGCGACCCCAAGGGCCTCTACGCCAAGGCCGCGCGTGGCGAGGTCGCCAACCTCACCGGCCTCGACAGCCCCTATGAACCGCCGGAGGCGCCGGACCTGCATCTCGACACCGCCAGCATGTCGCCGGAGGAAGCGGCCGAGCGAATCGTGCGCTTGCTCGATGGTCGCGCGCCGTTAGGATCGGGGCCGCAATGAATCTGCGCCACATCGAGATTTTCCACGCCGTCTACGTGAACGGGTCGGTCAGCGCCGCGGCGCGGGCTTTGAACGTGTCGCAGCCGTCCGTCTCGAAGATGCTCCGCCACGCCGAAAGCCTGCTCGGCTTCCCCCTGTTCGAGCGGACCAATGGCGGGCTGGTGCCGACCGAGGACGCGCACACGCTCTTCGGCGACGTGAAGGAGATTCAGGACCGGGTCCATGCCCTGCGCGAGGCCGGACGCAATCTGCGGCGCGGCGCGGGCGGAACGTTGCGCATCTTGGCGCTGCCGTCGCTGGCGCTGGAGATCGTGCCGATGGCGGTCTCGCAATTTCTGCGCGCCCATCCGGACGTGCGGTTCGATCTGCAGACCGTCCATCACGACGATCTGATGCGCAAATTGCACGAGCGCGAGACCGACATCGCCATCGCTTATGAAGTGCCGCCGGCCGCGCCCATTTCGCAGCGCTGGCTGGGCGAGGGCGAGCTGGTCCTGCTTTATCGCGAACAGGACATGCCGGACGCGCCGCCCGCCGTGCCGCTGAGCGTGCTCGACGGCCGCCGCTTCATCAGCCTCGCGGCGAGCGGTCCGATCGGGCAGATTTTCATGGACGAACTGGAGCGGCTCAATCTCGCGCTTGACGAGGTCGTGTCGGTTCGGACCTTCTACATGGCCGGCGCCTTGGTGCGGCAGGGCGTAGGGATGAGCGTGGTGGACAGTTTCACCGCGCAGGCCTGCCTGACGCCGGGCCTGTCGATGCGGCCTTTGAAGCCCCGCATCACCTTCGACATCCACGCCATGTCGCTGATGAGCCGCCCTCCGGGTGCGCTGGCCAGCGAGTTCCTGAAAGTGATGGAGCGCATCCTGGACGCGGCATAGGGCAGGCCCATGCCGTTCTCTACGCGGCATAGCGGGAAGCTATGGCGGGCGGCGCGGACGATATGCGCGGGCCGTGAGCGCTGCGGCTAGCTTCCGGCGCAATGATACCAGCACCTTATCTCCTCTATCTCGGCGGAACCGCCGATCCGCTGTCGATCAAGACGTCGCGCGGGGTCGCGGAATTCCGGCCGGAGGATTGCGTCGGCGAATTTCGGCGCGACGAAAGCCCGCTAACGCTCGGCCTGAAGCGGCTGACGATGGCGGAAGCCGCGGCGGCGGGCGCAAGGACGATGATCCTCGGCATTGCGGGCGCGGGCGGCCGGATGGGTCCGGACCTGATCCAGGACGCGGCGGCGGCGCTCGAGGCGGGGATGAATGTCGCCTCCGGCCTGCATCACCGGCTGCGCGACCAGCCGCGCCTCGTCGCGCTGGCGCAGGAGCGCGGCCTGAACCTGTTCGACGTGCGCGATCCGCCGCACGATCTGACCGTCGGCAACGGCACGAAGCGGGCCGGCAAACGCCTGCTGACGGTCGGCACCGATTGCTCGGTCGGCAAGATGTATGCGTCGCTGGCCTTGGTGCGCGGGCTGCAGGCGCGTGGGCAGCCCGCCGATTTCCGCGCCACCGGCCAGACCGGGATCATGATCGCGGGCGGCGGGGTCGCCGTAGACGCGGTGGTGGCGGACTTCATTTCCGGCGCGGTCGAGCGGCTCGCCCCGGCGCGGCATGACGATGGCTGGGACGTGATCGAGGGGCAGGGTTCGCTCTTCCACCCGAGCTTCGCGGGCGTCTCGCTCGGCCTGCTGCACGGCGCGCAGGCGCAGGCTCTAGTGATGTGCCACGAGCCGCGGCGGCCGCACATTCGCGGGCTGCCGGGCTATCAGGTGCCGGATCTGGCCGACTGTCTGGCGCGCAATCTGGAGGCGGCGCGACTGACCTGTCCGGACGTGCGCGTGGTCGGCATCTGCCTCAACACGTCGGCCATGAGCCATGAGGAGGCGGCGCGGGAATGCGCCGCGACCGCCGACCGGCTCGGCTTGGCCTGCTCCGATCCGATCCGCTTCGGAGTCGGCGACATCCTCGACGAACTGCTATGCGCCGAACCCTTGCCGCACGCCACGACCGCTTCCCGCTGAGCCGCCCCTTCCGTATCGCCCGCGGCGTCAAGACCGCGGCCGATGTGGTTACGGTGGAGATCGGTGAAGATGGCGTGGTGGGGCGGGGCGAGGGGGTACCCTATCCGCGCTATGGCGAGAGCATCGAGAGCGCCCTGGCGGCGATCGGGGAAGCGCGCGGGGCGATCGAGGCGGGCGCGGGCCGCGAGGACTTGCTGCCCATCATGCCCGCTGGCGCGGCGCGCAACGCGGTCGATTGCGCCTTGTGGGATCTGGAAGCACGGCTTTCCGGAAAGGCGGTCGGCGATCCGCTGCGGCCGGTGGTCAGCGCGCTCACCATCGGCATCGATACGCCGGAGGCGATGGCGGCGGCGGCGCGGGATGCCGGCGGCGCCCCCTTGCTGAAGGTGAAGGTCGATGCCGAGGAACCGGCGGCGCGGATCCGGGCGGTGCGCGCGGCGGCGCCGGACGCGGCCTTGATTGTCGATCCCAATGAAAGCTGGGACCAGCATCTCCTCGCGACCATGCAGGATGCGCTGGTCGCGGCGCGGGTGGATCTGCTCGAACAGCCGGTATCCGCGAACGACGACAGCTGGCTGGAGCATTTCATCTCGGCGGTGCCGATCTGCGCCGACGAGGCGGTGCATGTCGCCGCCGATCTCGACCGGGTCGCCGCGCGTTATCAGGCGGTCAATGTGAAGCTCGACAAGAGCGGCGGGCTGACCGAGGCGCTGGAACTGGCGCGCGAGGCACGGGCGCGGGGCCTGAAGCTGATGACCGGCTGCATGATCTCCAGTTCGCTGTCGATCGCCCCGGCCTTCCAGATCGCGACGCTGTCCGATTTCGTCGATCTTGACGGCCCGCTGTGGCTTGCGGAGGACAGGCCCGGCGGGGTGCGGGACGAGAGCGGCTTGCTCTATCCGCCAGCCGCTGGCTTCTGGGGAACGGGATGATGTTGCGCGGGATCGGACTGCTGGCGGCGGCGCTTGCGCTCGGGGGCGGGTCGCAGCCGGAGCGGGTCGATCTCATCATTCGCGGCGGCACGATCTATACCGGGGATGCGGCGCCGTTCACCGGTGATGTGGCGGTACAGGGCGACCGTATCCGCGCGGTCGGGCGGCGCCTGACCTACCGCGCGGCCAGAGTGATCGACGCGCGCAGCATGATCGTCGCGCCGGGCTTCATCGATCCGCACACCCATGCCGGCGGCGATCTCGCTTCCGACGATGCGCGGACGCGGCTGGTCCCTGCCTTTTTGATGCAGGGCGTGACGACCGCCGTGATCGGCAATGATGGCGGTGGCGAGGCCGAGGTTGGCGCGCTGCTGAGCCGCTGGCGGACGAACCCGGTCGGAATCAACTATGCGGCGTTCGTCGGCTTCGGCGCTGTGCGCAGTGCGGTGATCGGGGCGGAGGATCGCGCGCCGACACCGGGCGAACTGGAGCGGATGAAGGGCCTCGTCGCCAATGCGATGTGCCAAGGCGCGCTCGGCCTCTCGACCGGTCTGTTCTACGCGCCGCAAAGCTTTGCGCGCACCGACGAAGTGGTCGCGCTGGCGCGGGAAGCGGCGCGGCGCGGCGGCATTTACGACAGCCATATCCGCGACGAATCCTCCTACTCGATCGGCCTGGCGGCGGCGGTGGACGAGGCGATCGCGGTCGGGCGCGAGGCCGGGCTGCCGGTCAACATCTCCCACATCAAGGCGCTCGGCGTCGATGTGCATGGCATGGCCCCGGCGATCATCGCGCGGATCGAGGTAGCACAGGCGACGGGGCAGCGCGTGACGGCGGATCAATATCCCTGGACCGCCTCGGGCACGAGCTTGGCCGCCGCCCTGGTGCCGCGCTGGGCGCAGGATGGCGGGCGCGCGGCCTTGCTCGCGCGGTTCGACGATCCCGCCGTCTCGGCCCGCTTGCGGCGCGAGATGGCCGAGAATCTGCGCCGCCGCGGCGGCGCCTCGGAATTGCTTATCACCGAAGGCGCGCAGCGTGGCCGGCGGCTGTCCGAGGTGGCCGGGACCGGCGACCCGATCGAGGCCGCCATCGCCGTGATCCGCGTCGCTGACCCCGCCGTTGCATCGTTCAACCAGACCGAGGCGGACATCGCCGCCTTCATGGCCCGGCCATGGGTGATGACCGGCTCCGATGCCTCGGCCGGGCACCCCCGCATGTTCGGCAGCTTCGCGCGCAAATATCGGGAATATGTCGTCCGCCGCCGGGTGCTGACGTTGCGGGAATTTATCGAGCGAAGCACGTCGCTGACCGCCGACACGTTCGGGATCGCCGATCGGGGGCGGCTGCGCGCGGGCGCGTTTGCCGATGTGGTGGTGTTCGATCCGGCGACCTATGCCGAACGATCGACCTATGAGCAGCCGACCGAGCTTGCCGTTGGCGTTCGCGCGGTGGTGGTGAATGGCGTGCTGGCAGTGGAGAATGGCGCGCTGACCGGCGCGGCGCCGGGACGTGGATTGGCGAAGACGCCCACCGCGGGGGGCTGTCCTCAGCGGTAGAAGCGGACGTTCCCGATTTCGAGCGTCGCCTGACCGCCGGGCTCGCCCTCCAGCCGGATGATCAACGCCCGCAAGCGCGCCAGATTGATCTGCAGATCAGCATTGCGGCTGGCGAAGGCGGTGAAGGGGATGCGGACCTCGCGCGTTTCCGCCCCGGCTTCGAAGGCGGCGCGGAACGGAAAGGCATTGTCCACGCCGTAAATGTCGAGCTGGAGGGCGTAGCGGCCCAGGCCTCGCGCGTCGAACGCGATGCCGGTGAAGCCGGTCGCATCCCCCAGATGCACCGCACCTGGTGTCAACGGCAGGACGAGGTTGGCGTAAGGCTGCGGCGCCGCGCCCATCCGCGCGACCATGAAGATGCGCGGCGGCGGTCCGGCTTCGCGGACGTGATGAATGTGGCTGTGATCGGTACCGGATTCGTAGGTCTCGACGGGCAAGGTGCCGAGATCGGTGCGGCCATCGCGGCCCGCGCCGGTGTCGATCGGGCCGGTCAGACGCGTCACCGGCATCGGCGTCGGCGCCTCGGAGGCGAGCAGACGGCGGAGGGCCGGCAGGTCCGCCTCGCGGCCGTTCACGAACACGCGGCGGACGTCGTACAGATCCTCGATCCTTTGGTCCGGCCGGCCACCGACCAGGATCACGTCCGCGCGCTGGCCCGGCGCGATGCGGCCATGATCGGTGCGGCGCAAGATGCCGGCGCTGATGCTGGTCGCCGATGCCAGCGCCTCGGCCGGGGTGAAGCCGTCCTGGATCATCACGCGGATCTCGCGGATCGCCGAGGAACCCTGATAGACGCCGCCAATGCCCGCGTCGGTGCCGATGCCGACCCGCACGCCCGCCGCCTTCAGCCGCCTCAGATTCTCGCGCAATATTTCCCAGCGTCGCGCCTCCAGCGGCGGCACGGGGCCGGTCTGACGGCGGCGGAAGGCTTCTTCGCGCGCCTGCTCTTCCGGCCGCAGCTTCGCCCATTCCTCCGGCGCGAACGGGCGGCCCTGTTCGGGTTCGTAGACGACCATCGTCGGCACGTAGGCGGTATTGTTGTCGCGCATCAGCCGGATCAGTTCGTCGTCGACGATATAATCGCCGACGCCATGGCCGAGCGCATCGACACCCGCTTCCGCCGCCGTCTTCGCGCCCTCCAGCGTCACCGTGTGGGTGATCACCGGAATCCCTGCCGCATGGGCGCGCTCGACGATGGCGCGCATGGTCGGCAGGTTCATGCTGTTGATGCCGGGGCCACGGCCGTAGCGCCAGCCGTCGGCGAATACCTTGATGACGTTCGGCCGGTAGGGCAGCGCCCGGTCCATCGCCAAATGCGCGGCGCGGGGCGTCGCCGCCTCCTGCGTGAAGAAATCGCCCCAGCCATATTCGGTGCCGTGCCCGCCCGGCACGCCGATCCGCATCGCCAGCTGCAGGTTCGGCGCGGCGACCGTTCCGTCCGCGACCATCGCGCGGATCGGCGCCAGCATCTCGCCCGAGACGGAGAAATCGTTGACGCTGGTGACGCCGTGCAGGAGGTGTCCCGCATAGGCCTTGCCGAGATCGTCCGGCGCCTGGAAACCGGGCGCGCGCAAATGGGTGTGCAGGTCGTGCAGGCCCGGCAAGAGCGTCATACCGCGCCCGTCGATCACGCGCGTGCCGCGCGGGGCGCGCAGGCGCTGTCCGACGGCGGCGATCCGCCCTTCCTCGATCAGCACGTCGGCGATGGCGGCGGGCGTACCGGTGCCGTCGAAGACGTGTGCGCCGCGGATCAGCACGCTCTGGGCGGCGGCGGCCTGGGCGAGGCAGAGGCCGGTCAGCGCCAGCCACAGGCGGAGGAGGAAGCGAGCCATGACGGCGTGATGAAGTCGGCTTGTGACAGGCGCAAGCGCAGGCAGGCGCGGCCATGCGCTCGGGTTATGCGGGCGCGACCGCTCTGAATGAGCGCGGGTGGCTTGCGTCATCGCGGTTCCGACCTAGGCTGACGGCCATGCGCAGCCTCCTCAACACGCTCCTCGCCCTCGCCCTGGTCGCGAGCCCGGTCACGCCAGCCGTCGCGCAGCCCGCAGTGCAGCGCCAGGTCGAGGCGGCACTGGCTGAGGCGCCGCAGGGCACGCGCTTCGGGCTTATGGTGACGGACGAAAGCGGCCGCGAACTGGTTGCGGTCAATCCGGATGGGCGGTTCGTGCCGGCGTCTAACACGAAATTGCTTACCACGGCGGCGGCTTATGCGACGCTGACCGGGCTCGATTTACCTGACACGACCGGCGGGGCGGAAGTGCGGCTGGTGAACGGCGATGTGGTCTTGACCGGACGCGGCGACGCGCGGCTGTCGAGCGCGCCGGACTGTGTTGCCAATTGCCTCGCCGCGCTGGCCGATGCGATCGCCGCGCGGACCCGGCAGGTGCGCCGCGTGATCGGCGATGCCAGCCTTTTCGTGGACCAGCGCTGGAGCCCCGGCATGAGCTGGAACAATATCCCCAGCCGCTCGGGCACCGGCATAGCCGCGCTTATGGTGGACGATAATGAGGTGGTGTTGCGGATAATGCCCGCGGACTCTGGCACGATCGCGCCAGCCCTGGTGGGTAGCTCTTACTTTTCGGCCGAAAGCCAGGTCATGACCGTGGCCGAAGGCGAAACCGAGGTTGAGTTCAGCCGCATGCCCGGTGGCAATTTGATTCAGGTCACGGGCCGGGTACGAGCGGGCGCGGTGCCGCGCATTCTCCGGCTCGGGATCGATGACCCGGCCCATCTTGCGGCGTGGCAGCTCCGCGGGATGCTGGTCGCGCGGGGAGTGAGCGTCTCGGGTGACGCTGAAGGATGGTATCGCGACTTCGGAGCTTCCACCGCGACGGCTCTGCCAAGCGAACCATTGGCCCGGCTGACGCCGCCGCCGCTGGCCGAGGACATCGTGCGGATCAACAAGGACAGCCAGAACCTGCACGCCGAATTGCTGCTGCGGCGGATCGGGCTGGCGCGGGGCGACGGCTCGATCGCAGGCGGTGTCGCCGGGGTGGAGGCGATGATGGCGCAGGCCGGGGCGGCGCGCACCGGCTGGGATCTTTCGGACGGCTCCGGCATGTCGACCTACAACCGGGTGTCGCCGCGCGCGATGATCGCCTTGCTGGACTGGGGCGCGCGGCAGCCCTGGGGCTCGGCGTGGCGGGACTCTTTCCCGATCGCGGGGGTGGACGGGACCTTGCGCAACCGCTTCCGCGGCACGGCGCTGGAGGGGCGGCTGTTCGCCAAGACGGGGACGATCAACGCCGCAAACGGCTTGTCAGGCTATATGATCGGGGCCAGCGGGCGGCGGCTGACCTTCGCCTTCTTCGCCAATGACATGCCCGGCGGAGCCAGCGCGACGGCGCGGATGGATGCGGTGCTGCTGGCGATTGCCGCGGCGAACTAAAGGCTGGCGATCACCGCGTCGCCAGTGGCGCGGCGCAGGTCCATGATGTGCGTTTCCTTGTGGCGGCTCGGGTGGACGCGGTTGGTCAGCAAAGTCCAGGCGAGGCCGCGCTCGAAATCCACCCAAAGCCCGGTGCCGGTGAAGCCGGTGTGGCCGATCGTCTCGTCGGAGCAGGCACCACCGCCGGGCCAGCCGTCGAAGCGCCGTTCCCAGCCGCAGGTGCGATGCTCGGTCACGCGGGTGCGGATCGCGTTCAGCAGAAACGGCGAGGCGCTGCCGTCGAGCAGGCCGCGGGCATAGCCGAGCACGCCCGCGACCGTACCGAACAGGCCGGCATGGCCCGGCGCGCCGCCGAGCGCGAAGGCATTTTCGTCATGCACTTCGCCCTTCAGCATGCGGCTGCGCCAGCTGCAGTGTTCGGTGGCGACGGCTGGGCCGGGCGGCGGGCCGTAGCTCAGGCCGGGCGGCAGCGGCCAGTCGCGCAAGGAGGCGCCGGTGAGCCGCTCGATGGCGATGCCGAGCAGGATGTAGTTGATGTCGGAATAGAGTGGCGGACCCTGCCGCCATTCGCGCTGCAGGACGAAGGCGCGCAAAGTCGCCGGGTTCTGGCCATAGCTGTAGAGCGGCTCGACCGCCGGCAGGAAGGTGCGGTGGGCGAGGCAATCGCGGAAGGTGATGCGCCGCTCGGCCGCATTGGCGATATCGTATTGGCGCAGGTCCGGAATGGCGTCGGTCAGCGGGCGGTCGAGATCGATCCGGCCCTGTTCGGCCAGGGTCAGGACCATCGTGGTGGTGGCGATCACCTTGGAGACCGAGGCGAGGTCGAACCAATGGTCCGCCGTCAGCGGTTCCGGCTCCGGCACCAAAGCCGCCATGCCGGCGACGCGCACCGTCTGCGTGCCGTCCGCTGTGATAATTCCCAGCGTCGCGCCAGGAATGACGCCGCTGTCCACCGCCTCCAGCGCGGGTGCGAAGGCACGGTCGATGGCGATCATGAATCGAGCGGGCGCGGCTTGGCGCGGGCGATGAAGGGCAGGAAGAGCAAGGCCGCCAGGCTCACCACGCCGGAGATCAGGAAGAACAGATCGAAGCCGTTATAGCCGGCCGCGTTGAAGCCCACGACCCACTCCCCCGCCGCGCCCGACAGCAGACGCGGCAGCAGGAAGGCGAAGCCCGACAGAAACGCATAATGCGCGCCGGGAAAGCGCGGGTCGCAGAGCATGGAGAGGTAGACCACGAAAATCACCCCGGCCATGCCGTTGCCGAACTGGTCGGCGGCGGTGGCGAGGTAGAGGGTGAATTCGTCGACCGGCTGGTGTGCCAGCCAGACGAAGCCGAAATTGCCCAAAGCGGCGAAGCAGGCGCCGACCGCGAGCGCCGCGCCCAGCCGCCATTTCGCCGCCATCAGCCCGCCCAGGCCCACGCCGACGATGCTGGCGAGGAGCGCGACATAGGAATCCGCCCGGCCGATCTCGGTCAGCGAATAGCCCAATTCCTTGATCATCGGTTTGCTCAGGTTGAGCGCCAGCACGTCGCCCATCCGGTAGACCGACACGAACGCCAGCAGGACCAAAGCCATGAAGCCGTAGCGCCAGAAGAATTCGACATAGGGTCCGATCGCGACCGAGC
This sequence comes from Sphingomonadales bacterium UBA2369, assembly GCA_002344055.1. Lineage (GTDB taxonomy): Bacteria > Pseudomonadota > Alphaproteobacteria > Sphingomonadales > Sphingomonadaceae > Allosphingosinicella. Next base: position 145,877 of record DDTH01000006.1, on the reverse strand, counting down.
GGCGCGCGGGGCTGTCCGGCGGCAGCTTGCGGATTTTCGGCAAAGCGGCGGCCATGATGAGGAATGGCACCATACAGAAGCCCAGCACCCAGGGGGTGACGTTGGTCTGCGCGCTGATCCCGATCTGCGTCGCGGCTTCGAGCAGCAGCCAGCCGATTGCCGCGAAGCCGGCGATGACGGCGAGCAGGATGACGATGGCTGCGCCGAGCCCGGTAAGCAAGGCGGTGAGGCGCGAGCCGCGATGGCCGGGATCGGGCTTCATCGCGGCGAGCAGCGGGAGAGGGGCCAGAGCCGCCACGGCGATGGCGAGATAGGCGCCGGTCCAGCCGAACTCCGCCTGGTCGGCGATCAGCAAGGCCCCGCTGCCCGCCGCGACCATCGCGGTGCGATAGCCCCACAGATTAGCCGCCGCGATGGGGCCCTGTTCCTCCTTGTTCGGCGCCAGCTCGATCCGCCAGGCATCGGCGGCGACCTCGAGCGTGGTCGTCCAGAAAGCCAGCAGGACGGCGAACAGAGCGGTGAGCGCCAGGCTCTCGCCCGGCGAGATCAGGGCCATCGCCACCAGGGAGGTGAAGATGCCGAGCTGTGACAGCATGATCCAGCCGCGCCTTTTGCCCCAGAAGCGGCCGAAGCCCGGGATTGTGTAGCGATCGAGCAGAGGCGCCCAGAGGAATTTGAAGGTCGGCAGCAATTGCACCCAGGCGAAGAAGCCGATGATGACCAGGCCGACTTCGTGAAACTGCAGCCGGAGCGACAGCACGGTCGAGAACATGTAAAATGGCAGTCCGGCCGAGAAGCCAAGCATGACATAGAGCGCCTGGCGCCCAAGTCCCGGAGGGACAACGGCCTGCGCTCCCGGCGGGGCCAGGGCCTGTGCCGGCGCGGCGGGCGTGCTGTCCTGAGCTTCAGACGCCATCATTCCCCCGCTTACTCATGCCGCCCGGAGGCGATTTGTGTTGCCGCCGGACCACGCCGGCAAGCCATTCGGGTGCCAGAATGACGCCAGGTTATGGCTGGGCCAACAGAAACTATGGCAGGCTGACGCATTCTTGTTACTTACTGGCCTCTGATTGGGGTTCTGAATTTTGGGGGGATTGATCGCATGCGTGCAACCACGTCGCTGAAAAAGGCGCTTTGGGCCGGAACCGCCTTTGCCGGGCTTGCCTTCGCCATGCCGGGTGCGGCCTTCGCGCAGGCGAGCGACGGCACGTCGCAGCCCGAACCGACATTGCCGGATCAGCCCCAGGCCGAACCCGCGCAGCAGGACAATACGATGGTCGTGACCGGATCGCGCCTCCGGCTCGATCCGAACAACAGCGCCCTGCCGCTGCAGATCATCCGCAACGAGGAAATCCAGCGCAACGGCATCAGCAGCCCCGAACAATTGCTGATGTTCCTGCCGTCGAACGCCAGTGGCGCCGACAATCTGGCGTCCAATGCGGACGTCGTCTCGGGTGCGCAGCGCGGCACCAACGGCCTCTCCTCCGCCAACCTGCGCGGCCAAGGCAATTCATCGACCCTGGTGCTGCTGAACAATCGCCGCGTCGCCGCTCACGGCCTCCAGGGCTCGGCCGTCGACGTGAACCAGATCCCGTTCGCGGCGATCGAGCGGATCGAAGTGCTGAAAGACGGCGCGTCGGCCATTTACGGCACCGACGCGATCGGCGGCGTGATCAACTTCATCACCCGCACTGATTTCGAGGGCGTCGCCCTGAACGGCTTTACCGACATGACCGAGGCCGGCGGCGGCAACATCTATCGTGTGTCGGCGCTCGCCGGCTATGGCGATCTGGGCGATCAGGGCTTCAACATCATGGGCGCGGTCGCCCACAGCTGGAACCGCATCCTGCGCGGTTCGGACCGTGACTTCGTCAATGGCAACCAGCCCAATCGCGGCCTTTCCATCGACACACGCGGTACCCCGGTCGCGACCGCGTTCAACATCGGCGCGAACGCCAGCCAGACCCCGGGCGGCACCCTGCTCACCGGCTTGACGCTTACCCTGCCGAACGGCGCGAACGGGGCCGCGGGCGGCATCAACCCGCTCGACCTGCCGGGCGGCGCGGGCTGCGATTCCGTCGACGGCGGCATGGCCTATGACGAGGTGCTGTGGGCGGTGCCGACGGCGCAATATGCCTGCTCGTGGGACACTGGCCGCGCGGCCGTGATCCAGCAGCCGATCGAGACGCTGACCTATCTCGCCCGCGGCGTGCTGCGGCTCACCGGCGACCATCTGGCCACGCTCGAAGTCACCGGGTCGGATGCGACCTCCTCGAAGCAATTCTCGGCCAACCAATATTCGGCCAACGCCACGAACCTGCCCTGGGCCTACCCGCTCAACCCGACCACGGCGACCACTTATAACGAGGTGTTCAACGCCATTCGCAACGCCTTCGCGGACCCCGCGCAGCGCGCCGCGCTGGATGCGCGTTACGGCCTGCCGATCGCCGGCCGCTGGCGTTGTACCGTCTGCGGACCGCGTGAATATCAGACCAACACCGAAACGTTCCGCGTCGCGCTCGGTTTCGAAGGCCCGCTGTGGGAGGGCTGGAATTACCGCGCGGGCGCATCCTATGCGAAGAGCGAGGCATCCTCGGTGCTCGGCTCCGGCTATCATTTCCGCGGCGTCTATTCGACGACTGTCGCCGGATCCGCCGGAAGCACGGCAGGAATTCCCGGCGCGCTTGTCGGCGGGTACGATCCGCGGGCGCCCACCGCGCCCGGCGCCGCCGGCCCCGGTATTATCGGCCTGATCAATTCGGGCATCCTGAACCCGTTCAGCGAGACGCAGTCGGCTGCGGCGCTCGCCGGGCTCGAGGCCGTGTCGGCCGAGGGCACGATCCTCTACGGCGGCCGCTATCAGGTCCAGCAGTTCGACGCGTCCATCTCCGGCGCGCTGTTCGCGATCGGCGGCCGCGACGTCCAGCTCGCTGCGGGCGTCGATTATCGCCGCGAGAGCTACGAGTTTAACGGCTCGGCGGCGGCGACGGGTGGCCAGGCGGACATTTTCAACGTCGCGTTCGACAATGTGAACGCGCTGACGCCGAAGCACCGGACGGTGATGGCCGCCTATGTCGAGGCGCTGTTCCCGATCCTGCCGAGCCTCGACATCATCGCCGCGGCCCGGATCGACGAATATTCGGGCTTCGGCAGCACCACCAACCCGAAAGTGTCGTTCCGCTTCCGGCCGGGCGACCCGATCATGTTCCGCGGTTCGTACGGCACGGGCTTCCGTGTCCCGACCTTCAACCAGATTTTCAACGGCACGACGATCTCGCCCAATCCGGGCAATACGCTGGTCGATCCGACCTTGTGCCCGACCGGGAATACGACCGGCCCGCAGCCGGGCTGCGCGCCGATCACGCCTGAATCGCTGAGCGGCGGCAACCTGACGCTCCAGCCGGAAAATTCCGAGCAGTTCACGGTGGGCGTGGTGATCCAGCCGCTCGCGCGCCTGAGCCTCTCGGCCGATTACTGGCAGATTGCGGTGGACAACACGATCGGCTCGATCACCATTCCGCAGCTGCTGGCGAACATCGCCGCCTTCCCGGACCGGATCACCCGCACCAACGGCATCATCACCCAGGTCGATCTGCGCACCGGCAACTTCGGCTCGCGCCGGACGGCGGGTATCGATTTCAGCCTGCGCGGTTCGGCCGATCTGTTCGGCGGAACGCTGAACGGCGGGATGGACGGCACGCTGCTCCTCGACAAGCGCGAGAAGCTGCTGCCGAACCTGCCCTATCGCGATCTGATCGGCATCTTCACCTTCACCGGCGACCTTGGCCTGAAGTGGAAGCACAACGCCTTCATCAACTGGCGCGATGAGAATTGGAGCATCACGCTGACGCAGTTGTTCCGGAACGGCTATGCGAACTTCGCGCTGCCGGCCTCGGCCACTCGTCCGGACTACAACCGGGCCGTGGAAGACTATGTCACCTACAATTTCTCGATCAGCTATACCGGCCTGATCGAGGGACTCACGCTGACCGCGGGTGTCCGCAACCTGTTCGACGAAGATCCGCCCTTCGCGATCACCTATGACAGCAACACCGGCGCGGGCAGTTCGTGGGAGCCGCGCGTCGCGGATCCGCGCGGCCGTTCGTTCACGCTGGCTGCCGAGTTCAGGTTCTAAGGGAGGCTCCCTTTCCTAAAGCCGCGGCTGGCGACGGCCGCGGCTTTTTCTTTGCCCGCGGCACCGGGCGTCAGGAGTGCGCGTGACCGATCAGTTTCCGGTGCGGGAAGGAATTCGCCATTGTGAGGGCGTGGCCCTGCCGGCGATCGCCGCGGCGGCCGGCACGCCCGTCTATGTCTATTCTCTCGCGGCCATGCGGGCCCAGGCACGGGCGATGCACGCTGCGCTGGGACCGCTCGGCGATCCGCTGATCGGCTTCGCGGTGAAGGCCAATCCCAATATTGCGGTGCTGACGGCGCTGGCGGCGGCAGGGATGGGCGCGGACGTGGTCTCGGGCGGCGAATATGCCCGCGCTCGCGCCGCCGGAGTTGCGCCCGACAGGATCGTCTTCTCAGGCGTCGGCAAGACGGCCGGCGAGATGCGCCAGGCGCTCGAAGGCGGACTGGCACAATTCAATCTGGAATCCTTGCCCGAGGCGGAAATGCTGTCCGAGGTGGCGGTGGCGATGGGCGTCACCGCGCCAGTCGCCTGGCGGATCAACCCGGATGTCGAGGCCGGCAGCCACGCGAAAATCTCGACCGGGGCCGCGCACAACAAGTTCGGCATCCCGATTGGCGACGCCCCCGCCGCCTGCGCGAAAGTGCGCGATCTACCGGGGCTGGAGCTGAAAGGTCTTGCCGTTCACATCGGCAGCCAGCTCACCAGCCTCGCCCCGCTGGAGCAGGCGTTCGGGCGGCTCGGCGAGATGATCGCGCGATTGCGTTCCGAGGGGCATCAGATCAGCACCGCCGATCTCGGCGGTGGACTTGGCCTGCATTATGATCCGTCACTGCCGCCGCCGCCCAGCATCGCGGACTATGGCGCGATGGTCGCCCGCGCGACGCAGGGCTGGGACGTGCGACTGATCTTCGAACCCGGGCGGCTGATCGTCGGCAATGCCGGCGTGCTGCTGACCGAAGTGATCCGCGTGAAGGAAAGCGGGGAGGCGCGTTTCGTCATCCTCGATGCAGGCATGAACGATCTGCTGCGGCCGAGCCTGTACGATGCCTGGCACGCGATCGAGCCGGTGACCCCCGATGGCGAACAGATGGTCGCCGACGTGGTCGGGCCGGTCTGTGAGACGGGAGATACCTTCGCCTTCGGGCGGGAGATGGGGCGGCTCGCGGCGGGCGACCTTGCCGTCATCCGCACCGCCGGAGCTTATGCCGCGACGATGGCGGGCACCTATAACAGCCGTCCGCTCGCGCCCGAGGTGCTGGTAGACGGTGACAAATGGGCGGTGATCCGGCCGCGCCGCGATCTCGAATCCTACCTGGCCGAGGAGCAGGTGCCCGAGTGGCTCAGTCGCTGAGCTTCGCCGCCAGCCATTCCTCGATCGCGCTGTAGGCGCTGCGAGACGGACCCGGTTCGGCCGGATTGTTGGCCGCGAAATAGGCGATGCCGATCCCGCGCGCCGGATCGATCCACAGGCCCGAGCGCAGATTATACGCCTCTCCCGCATGGCCGACGACGCGGCGCCCGGCGAACAGATCGTCATTGCAGCCGGGAATACGGTGCATCAGCGTCTGCGCGGCGAGGCCATAGGCGCAGTAAATGCCGCCGCTCGTATCGCCATTCGATCCGTTGAAGGTCCAGGCCGGACGAAGGATCGCGTCGACGCCGGCTTCGCTCAGATAGGTCCGCCCTTCGTGCCGTCCCCGGTTGAGCAGCATCCGGCCGATCACCGCCAGATCGCGGACCGACGCGCGCATGCCGCCTTGCGGGGAGAAGAGCGCGCCATTGTCGCCGAGGCGGTAGGCGTCGAGGTCGCAAGCGTCACCGCGCCGGAAGACCGGGCAGGGTTGCCGTACGCCCTGCAGATCGTCGAGCGCGATATCGCCATTGGCGCGGTAGAGCGTGACCGCGCGCGCGACCTTGGCATCGCTGCACATCGTCCAGTTGAAGCAGGCGTCGAGACCCAGTGGCGCGATCGCGGTACGGTGGATCAGCCGGTCGAAACGCTCGCCGGTGGCCTTCTCCAGCACCGATCCGATCGCCGGGAAATTGATGTTGGCGTAGCGGAAATAGGTGCCCGGCGCGTGGCTGGTGTCGAACACCGGATTGCCCTCGATCCCGTCGCGCAGGCTGCCGCCCAGCGGGATCACATAGGCCTCGCCAGCGTCCTGTAGGCTGGAGGTGTGGGAGAGCAGCATGCGCAGGGTGATCGGCGTGTCCGGAAAGGCAGGATTGCGGAGCCGCCAGCCCAGCGAGTCCGAGACATCTGCGTCCAGGTCGATCCGACCTTCCTCGACGAGCCGCATGACGCCCAATGCGACGATCAGCTTGGAGACCGAGGCGATGCGCGCCGGATCGGCGGTTGTCACCGCGCGTCCGGTGCGGCGGTCGGCAATGCCCGCGGCGCCTTCATCCCTGACGCGCTGCGCATCGAACGTCGCCCACGTGTAAGCGGTCTCCGGCGGCGGCGCGGGAAGTGAAGAGGTCATCGGCGTCCGACAGGCGGCGAGGGCGAAGATCGCCAACAGGAAAAGGCGCTGCATGGGCCGATGATAGGGGAATGTCGAAGGGGCGGAAACAGGACCGGTGCGGATTCCACGCGCCGGCCGCCATTGCCGCGCCACCGGTCCGCGCATAGGCTGCGCCGATGGCGACGGCGCTGTTCGACACTCCGGCCCTGATCGACGGCTTCGGCCGGCGGATCGATTATGTGCGGCTGTCGGTCACCGACCGCTGCGACCTGCGCTGCGTCTATTGCATGCCGGAACGGATGCGCTTCCTGCCGCGCGCCGATTTGCTGAGCATCGACGAATTGGCGGAGCTGGGCGGAATTCTGATCGGGAGCGGCGTGCGGCGCATCCGCTTGACCGGCGGCGAGCCTTTGGTGCGGCCGGGTGTGCTCGATCTGGTCGGTCGTCTGGGTGCTTGGCTCGGGCGCGGTCTGGACGAGCTGACCCTTACGACGAATGGCACCCGGCTCGCCGGCGCGGCGGAGGCGCTGGCTGATGCGGGCGTGCAGCGGATCAACGTCAGCCTCGACAGCCGCGACCCGGAGCGTTTCCGCGCAATCACGCGTGGCGGGGATCTGGCGCGGGTGCTCGATGGCATCGACGCGGCCGTGGCGGCAGGCTTGCGCGTGAAGATCAATATGGTCGCGTTGAAGGGGCTGAACGAGGACGAGATCGCCGACATGCTCGTCTGGTGCGGCGCGCGCGGGTTCGATCTCAGCCTGATCGAGACGATGCCGCTGGGGTTGGTCGAAGAGGACCGGACAGACCGCTACCTGCCGTTGCCGGAGGTGCGCGCGGCGCTGGAGAAGCGCTTCACCCTGACCCCCAGCGCGCATCGCACCGGGGGGCCGTCGCGTTACTTCGATGTCGCGGAGACGGGCGGGCGGATCGGCTTCATTACCCCGCTCACCAGGAATTTCTGCGCGACGTGCAACCGGGTCAGGGTGACTGCGACGGGGACGCTCTATCCCTGCCTCGGCCACGCGCGGAAGGTGGAGTTGCGCGACCCGCTGCGCGCGGGCGATCAGGCGGCGGTGCAGACCGCGCTCGACCAGGCGCTCGCCGCCAAGCCGCAGGCCCACGATTTCGATATCGCCCGCCCCTCGCCCGCCGTGGCGCGGCACATGAGCGTCACCGGCGGCTAGTAATCCCGCGAATAGCGCAGGTTCACGTTCGTCCCCGTGGTCGTGCCGAATTGCGAGAGGATGCTGAGCGTCGGCGACAGCGAGATTTCCAGCTGCGTGGCGGTGAAGCCTTCCGCATCGGTGATGATCTCGATGTAGATGTCGTCGCTCAGATAGAAGCCGGCGGCGACGGCTGTGCCGCGCCCGGTCGTGTCGTCCTCGCCCAGGATACGCAGGCGGTCGATGCCGGCGGCGCGCTGCAGCGAGCCCAGAGGGTCGAGGCCGCCGCTGCCGCCGCGCAGCGAGTTCAGAGAAGCCGCCAGCTGGATCGCCTGAATCGCCGAGATTTCGGAGACGGAGCTGCCGAACAGGATGCGGCTGACAATCTCGTCCTGTGGCAAATCGGGGTTCGCCGCGAAGCTGATCCGCGGATTGCCCGCCGAGCCTTCGACCACCACCGACACGTTCACGTCGTCAATCTCGCTGGTCGCGGTAATCTCGATCTGCGGGTTGATGATGCCGTCGCCGCGCCGCGGGAAGGAGATGTTGGAGCGGTCGTCGAGGATGAAGCGTCGCCCGGCGAAGCCCAATGTGCCGCGCACCAGATCGATCGTGCCGGTCAGGATTGGTGTCGCGGTGGTGCCGCGGATCTGCAAATTCGCGCCCCATTCGGATTCGAGGCCCATGCCGGAGACGAAGACGCGATTGTCGGCGACCAGGTCGAGTTCCAGCCGCCAGGCGCTCGGCACCGCGGTGGCCTGTTGCTGCTGCTGGCCCGGCTGCACGAGCGGCTCGCCGCGGCGGCGGATGCCACTGAGGTTCACGACCTGCGCGCCGCCCTGCCGGACGATCTGGTAGCGTATCTCTCCCAGCTCCAGCCGCCCGCGCACGATCGCACGCTCATTGGCCAGATTGCGGACCTGGATGTCGCCGGTCGCGGTCGCGCTAATATCCTCGCTGCGCGCGAGCCGGGCATTGTCCAGCCGCACGTCGAGTGTGATCGGCCAGCCCGCCGCGCTCGACAGGCCGATCGCGCCGCTCGCCCGGATCGTGCCTTCGCCGGCGCGGCCGGTGAGCGAATTGATTTGCAATTCCGGCCCGTTGAAGCGGCCGTCCAGCGCCAGGTTGGTGATGCGCGTGCCGTAGGTCTCGTTGGTGTAAGTGACGTTTTCGGCACGGACGATGCCGCTGAACTGCGGATTGTTTACGCGGCCGGTAAAGTCGGCGCCGACCGCAATGGGACCCTGCAATTGCTGTCCGGTCACGCCGGCAAGCGAGGTCAACACACTGGCGGGGCCATTGTAACGGATCCCGCCGCCCAGGGGCGCCGCCTGCAGTCGTTCGGTCCAGCTCCCGGTACCCGCGGGCAGGGGCGTCAGCGTCGCCTGCATGCGGCCGATCACGTTGCCGCCCTGCCGGAAGACGGAGGCGAGCGAGCCGCCTTCGGGTCGCAGCGCGCCGGTCAGCGACACATCCACCGGCACGGAGCGTACGGCGATGCCGGTGCGGGTGAAATTGCGGATGTTCAGCCGTGCCTCGGCGCGCGGGAAGGCGCCGTCGGCGGGCAGATAGAAATCGAGACTGCCGGTCGCTTCGCCACCGAGGCCGAGGCCCGGGCTGATCGTGTTCGCAATGGCGATGTCGAAGGCGTCGAGCCGGGCCTGCACGATCAGCCCGTCGCCGAACCGCCCGGCCAGCCGCATCGAACCGCGTCCGCCCTCCAGCTGAACGTTGACCGGGCGCAGCAGCCAGGCGCTGTCGACCTGCTCGATCACCGCCGGTTCGGCAAAGCGGAAGGGAATGTTGTTCGCGGTTCCCTGAAGCGCGAGCCGGATGCGTTCGGAACCCAGATCGGCATTGCCGGCAAGGTCGAATGGCACACCGCTGGAGCCGGTCGCGACGAACCGGGCATTGCCGCTATTGCCCGCATAATTGATGTTCGCCCGCGCGCGGCTCAGCGCGAAGGTCCCGGCGCGCAGGTTGGCAACCTGCACGTCGCCGTTCGCCTCATAAATGGCGAAAGGATCGCCCGTGGTCGGCAATGTGATCGCCACGTCGATGATGCCGCGTTCGATACTGATGTCGCCGACGCCTTCGACGGTGCTGGGAATCACCGCGCCCTGCGCCGTCGCGTCCACCTCGATCCGCTGGCGCGGTCCCGCGGCGGCAAGCTGGATCGTTCCATCGATGCCGCGTCCGGAGGCGGTCAGCGAACCCGCGAACGGCCCGGCGGCGGTCTGCTGGATCTGCCCCGCGAAGGTCACGCCGGCGAACAGCAGCCGGTTGACCTGCACGGTCAGCGGCCCGGCGCGGGCGAGGATCAGCACGTCCGCTTCGAACGGGCCGTAATTGGATTGGCCGGTCGCATTGACCTGATAGCCCTGCGCCGTGGCGACGATGTTCGCGGTGATCGCCCGCAAACCGACGCCGAAACCGGCCTCTGCGATCGAAAGCTCGACTCTCGGGGCGCTGATCGTCCCGCCGACCTGTACCGCGATATCGCCATAGCGATTGCTGTTGCCGCGCAGCTGCAGCGCGATCCGTCCGTCCGGATAATAGACGCCGCCGCCGTCGGTGATTCTGAGCTGCGGCGCGGTAAGCCGCACGTCGCCGATGCGGATATCGCCATTGCCGCCCATCGCGATCGTCGCGGTGGCGGTCGCCATCCCGCCGAGCAGATCGAGTGCGCTCTGGTTGAAGATGCGGCGCGTGCGGACCGAAACCCGGCCCTGCAGGCCGAAGCCGTCGGCCCGGCCGACAAGGTCGAAATCGCTCGAAATGTCGAACACGCCGATCGACTGGACGAGATAGTCGCTAACCCGCCCCTGGATGCCGACATTGTAAGTGCCCCGGGAAAGATCGAAGGCGATGGCCAGCACAGCGTCGGCGCGGTCGGAACGGACGCGCAAATTGTCGGAAAGGAGGTTCGTCCCCTCGATCAGCAGATCGCCGTTGATCCGCACATTGGTGAGCAGGCCGCCCACCGCATCCGGCAGTCCGGTGATGCGGCTCATGGTCGCGGCGACCGGCACCACGATGCGGTCCGCATCGACCCGCGCCGCGCCGCTCGCGCGGAAATTCTCCAGCGTCCGGGCGGCAATGCCGATCGACTGGGCGGACATTTCATAGGCGACCGCGGGCGTGGATATCGCGCCGTTGAGAACGAGCGCGAGACGCACGTCGCGGCCCGACAGGTTCGGGGCGATCGCGCCGGGTTGCAGCAGCCGCGCGCCGATGGCGAGGTCCCGATACTGGCTCTGGCCGAGATCGACCGCGCCTTCCGCGACGATCGCCAGCGCCCGGCTGTTCAGGTTGAGGTCTATTCCCTCGATCCGCCGCTCGTTCCAGGTGCCGCCGAAATTGAGCTGGACATAGGGTCCGGTCAGCCGCTGCGCGGGACCGGTGACGAACAGATCCGGCCGGGTTGGGCCGCTCACCGTAAAGCGGCCGTCCTGCGCCTGAATCGCCAGATCGGCGAAGCCGTCATCGTCCAGTGCGGCATTCAGGCGCCCCGCCCAGTTCCGCCAGTCGCCGCGCCCGCGAATCTCTGTGCGCAGGCGCTTTTCGATGCCGGTCATGCTGGCGACGAAGCCGTTCGCTGGCGCGTCCACGGACAATTCTATGCCGAGCCGGTCCTGCTCCGGCGCGGCGTCGAGCCGGGCCGTCAGCCGGTCGCCGCCGGCCAGTCCCTCCTCGACCAAGGCGGAAATATCGAGGTCGGTGCGGACCGCGCTCTCGGCGAGGTGCACGTTGCCGGCGATCCGCAGGGCATGCGCCTGACCTGTCACCGCCGGATCGATCTGCAGCCGGTCGATCCGGACCGAGTCGAGATCGAGCAATACGTCCGGGATGAGCGGCGCATTCGGATCGGTCGTGCGCAAGGCCGGCAGCCGCGACAGCCGCGCGCTCGGCACGACCAGCGAATGAATCTCGATCTGGCTGCGGCGCAGGTAGGACAGCGGGCTGTAATTCACCTCCGCCGTGTCGGCGGCGAAGAATACGCCTTCGGGATCGGCCAGGGTCAAACCGTGGATGGTCATCTCGCCCCAGATCGAACCGTCGATCCGGTCGATGTTGACCTTCAGGCCCGATGCCATTTCCAGGCCGTTGATCTGATTGACGATGAAGCGGCGGCCGGAATCGCTGTTCAGCCAGAGCAGGAATGCGATGATCGCCGCCAGCAGCACGCCGGCGACAATCCCGGTCCATTTCGCCACCCGCCGCCACGGGCTGCGGCGGACGACAATCACCTCCGGCGGCGGAGGCGGCGATGGCGGGGCCTGATCGCCCGTATCCGCGACGCTGGCCATCAGAATGCCTGCCCGATCGAGATGTACAGGTTGATCAGCGATTCGCCCTGACGGCGGCCGACCGGGGTGGCGATATCGACCCGGATCGGGCCGAAATTGGTATAGAGTCGCCCGCCAATGCCGACGCCGAAGCGCATGTCGTCGAGGCCGGGATATTCGCTGGTCGTGACGCTGCCCGCATCGACGAAGGCGACGATGCCGTAATTGCCGAAGCGATACCGGCCTTCCAGCGCAAGCTCGGTCAGGCCGCGGCCGCCATTGGGCAGCGACAGAGTCGGCGGGACCTCGGCCGGATCGTCGACCAGCGGATCGAAGCGGGGATTGGGGACGGTGATGCGCGGCCCCAATTGCTGGAAGCCGAAGCCGCGCACCGATCCGCCGCCGCCGGCATAGAAGCGCCGGGAGGGCGCGAGCCGGTCGCGTTCGATCCCGTTGATCGAACCCAGACGTGCGCGCGCGGCGAGCACGAAGCTCTCGCCGAACGGCTGGTAGTAGCTCGCGTCCAGCTGGGTGCGCAGATAATAATCGAAATCGCCGCGCAGCGAGGCTTCCGGATTGACGCGCGCCGTCAGCCGGAAACCGGAAGTCGGATCGAGCAGGCTGTTGGAGCGGTCGTAGCCGAGCTGTCCGATCAGGCCGCCGATGAAATAGGCTTCGCCGAAAGATACACGCGGCGCGCCGACCTGGCTTTCGTTGGTGGCCAGCAATTCGATGCCGTAGGAATAGGTCCAGCGCTTCTGCCAGATCGGCGTCGATTCCCGCGTGACCAGGCCGAGCAGGCGGAAGGTATAGCCTTCGAACGCCGCGAAATCGCGCCGCCCCGCCTCGGCCAGGAACAGCAGAGCCTGATCGCGCAGCCGCCAATTGTTGAAGCGCAGCCGCAGGCCGGCCGATTGTTCGTTGGTGCCGAGCACAGCGCTGGCACGGACCGAGCCTTCGGGCCGGAAGAACTGGCGATGCTCCCACGCGCCTTCGATCCGCAGGCCTTCGCCGGTCGAATAGCCGATATTGGCGTCGAGCGACCGCGGTCTCCCGGCCTCCTGCCGGATCAGGATGTCGACATACTCGGTGCCGTCGGGCGCCAGTTCGCCGGTGCGGACCGGTTCCGCCGAGACGGAACTGAACAGCCGCGTGGCGACCATCGCCTCGCGCACATCGTCCATCAGCCGCCGGTCGAACAATTGATCGCGGTTGAAACGCGATAGCAGGCGGATGTGATCCGTCTCGAATGCCGGTTTCTCACCAGTGGTCAGAATGTTGCGGAACGTGGCGCGGGGCCCAGCATCGACCAGCAGGGCATAATCGCCGAGCCGGGTGTCGGGATCGAGCAAGATATCGCGAATGTTGATGCGCGAGGCGCCTTCCTCGCCGGGGTCCTCGCCGAGTTGCGCGAACGGATAGCCCGATTGGGGCAGGCGAAGCAGCACGTTCGCCTCGGCCGCTTCGACATTCGCCGCGACGATCGGATCGTTGGGCTTCAGGATCAGCGCGTCGCGTGCGATGATCGCGGCCTCACCTTCGGCCCCGGCGATGCTGATCTCACCGAAGCTGTAGCGCTCGCCCGGCGCGATGTTGATGGTGATGGTGACGCGCCCGTCGGGGCCGGCCGCGGGAACGATCGTGGTACTCGCCGTGCCGTCATAATAGCCTTCGCTATGCAGCAGGCGGACAGCAAGCGTCTCGTCCTCCCGGGCGCGCGCTTCGATCATCGCGCCATTCACCGCTTCGCCGCGCGCGTCCTCCAGCGCCGAAAGGCCACGAAAGCGGGCTGTCAGGCCGGTCGCATCAAGCCCTTCGACGACCAGAGTGTAGCGGACCGGCGGCAATTCCTCGCCCTGCGGCGCGGCTTCCGCGGTGGCGGCGGGCTGTACATCGAAACTGTCGAGCGGCGGCAGCGGCTCAGCGAGTTCCGGATCGCCGAGCGGCGCGTCCTCCACGGGACCGGGATCGGGCGGGAACGGCCGCGTCGGCGTCGCCAGACTGCCGTCGGGCGGCGTGATCGGCTCCAGCGGTTCGAGTGCGCGCTCCAGTTCGGGGTCGAGTGCCGGCACTTCCTCCTCGAACTGCGAATCCGGGATGATCGGCCCGCTGGGCGGGGAAGGTTGCGACGCCGCGGCGGGCTGGCTCCGGCTTTGCGCGAGTGCGGGCAATGGCGCGGCGTTGATGCCGCCCGCAAGCCCTGTCAGCAGCAGCAGATGATGTTTACGCAACCGACCCCGCTCGACCGCCCGCATGCGTTGGGCGGCCTGCGCTCAACCATCCGAAACGGAAAAAGTTCAATCTCTACGGGCAGTTCGTAGCTGATCCGAACGGATAACGGGAGTGGTTCCATCGCCGATAATCGCGAATCCCGACCAATAATAAGGGTGGGAGGTCGCGGCATCGTCCATCAGCGCGCGCTGCGCCTGGCCCAGCGCGGCCGCGGTGGCGGTTCCGCCCGGCGCGGTGAAGAGGCCGGAGACCAGCTTCTCCGTCGCCTGATACTGGTCCGGCACCGGCCAGTGACTGGCGACCACCAGCCGCCCGCCCGCACCGATGAAGGCGCGCACCAGTCCGTCGAGCGCGAAGTCGCCGCCGCTGGTGAGGCCGGTCTCGGCCGTGGTCGCGAAGCCGGCCTGTCCCGCAGTATCGCAGGCCGACAGGATGATCAGGTCTGCGTCGAGGCGAAGGTCGAAAATCTCCCGGAAGCTGAGCAGGCCGTCCGATCCCGCGCCGCCGAAGCTGGTCAGCAAGGATGGCCGCGCGGGGCATTCCGGCCGCGGCGGGACGACGAAGCCATGCGTGGCGAAATGCATGACGCGATATTGGTCGAGATCGGTGCGCGCGGTGATCGCGGTGTCGGTGAAGGCCCCGCCGGTCACGACATCGCTGCCGCCGCCGATCGCGCGGCGCGCGGCATTCAGTTCGGCCGCCGAAATCGGCCGGTTCCAGGCCGCTAGCGCCCAGGTGCATTCGGCGTCGACTTCTCCATTGCTAACGGCGGTGGAGAGCATGGTGGGGGTGGCGGGGGCGTTCTCGCCGAAGCCGAGATACTGGTTGACGGCGCGCGATGGGCGGGCGGCGCGGATATCGGTGAAGGCGCGCGCGCTGACCGCCGTGCTGATCTCGCGCGTCCGGCCGAACCATTCCACACCCCGGAAATCGAAAGCGTCGGCGCCGGGCGCGGCGGCGCGGCGGCGATAGGCATCGACGCTCGTCTGGGTTTCGACCAGCAGATTGGGCGGCAGGCGCAGCATCGCCCCGTCCGGCTCGAAGATCAGATGCGTGATCCCGGCCAGTTCGCCCGCGACCGGCCCGAACAGGCGCTGATACAGGGCATGCGCGGTCTCGACGTCATAGGGATAGGTGACGGTCTCGCCATCCTCGACCAGGCTGATCGTCGCGCGCAGCGTATCGACCTGCTCTTCCAGCAGATCGTTCGATCCTTCGATGCGGAAGGCGCGCGCCGCCGACGGCGTCACCAGCACCCCATAGAGCGAACCGCCGAGCGTGGTCAGCTTGTAATAGCCCTCACCCGGACGAAGCTGGCGCTGCAGATCGGCCAGGCTCATCGCCGCCGGCTGCGCGACGCGGGAGCGGGGAAATTCGCTCAATTGCGCCTGGGTCGCGACCTGGGACTGGCGGAAAGCGGCGAGCTGCGTCTCGAGCGCCGCGACCGCGGCGGCATCGACGTTGGGCAAGGCCTGGGCGCGGTTGATCGCGACCCGGGTCCGCTCGACGTCGCGGGTCAGCGCGACCGCCTGGCGGAACAGCCGCGATTCCTCGTCGCTCCCGGTGCTGAGTTCGCGCGCCAGCACCGCCAAGGTCTGTGCGACGCCGGGGCGCAGCGCGACCTGGGAAGCGAGGAACAGGTCGGCAGCCGCATCGGCTGGGGCGCCGGGAGCGGTGAGCAGCGCGAAATAGGGATCGAGCGCGCGGCGGATCACGACCGAGCCGGCGCCGCTCTCGACATCGCTCGCGACCATCGCGCGGTAGATCGTGATCGCCTCCGCCGGGCGCCCGGTCCGGGCATAGAAGCCGGCAAGGCGGCCGCGCGCGCTCAGCAGCGCATCGGAGCCGGGATAATCGGTTTCGAGCAGGGCGATGGCCGCGAGGTGCAGCCGTTCGGCCTCGGCGCGGTCGCCGCCGCGTTCGGCGATCGAGGCGAGTTCGCCATTGATCTGCGCCCGCATCCACAGAGTGGACGCCACGACGCCGCCGCGCACCGCGGCAAGATCGTTGATCGCGCTGCCGAAGACCGGCACGGCCTCGGCCTGGCGCCCCTGCAGGCGCAGGATGGTGCCGAGCAATTGCTGCCGCTGCCCTTCCAGAATCTGCATCTTCTCGGCGGGAGTCAGCACCGCGGTGGCGCGGTCCAGAGTGGCGCGGCCGGAGGCCTCCGCATTCAGCTGATCCGCAAGCGCCGCGTCGATCTGCGGCGTGTCTGCCGCGGGAGCGACCAGCTCGGTGTCGATCGGCCGGTCCAGCTCGATCCGCGCCGCCTCCAGTTCGCCCTGATTGAGCAGATGGAGCGCCAGATAATTGCGCAACCGCCGCCGCAGCACGGGATCGGTTCCGCCCGCCGTCTGCGCCTTGCCGAACAGCACCTCGGCCTCGGGATAGCGGCCGAGATTTGAGCTTTGCAGCGCCTGATTGGCGAGCGCCTCGGCGCGGGTGGTCCGCTCGTCGACGCCGATCAGCGAGGCGAAGAATTCGCCCGCCTCAGCATAGGCGCCCGCGTTATTGCGGCGATAGGCCTCGTTCAGCGCCCGCCGCGGATCGAGCGCGCCCGCCTGGGCGCGGGCAAAGGCGGCCGGATCGCCGGCGCCGGTCAAAGCGACGGACACCTCGCCTTCGACCGTCCGGTCCGCGATCAGGCTCCTGAGGCCGAGCTGCAGCGCGCTGTCATAGCCGGCCAGCCCTTCGGCGACATAGAGGGTGCCGCCACGTTCCACCGTATAGATACGGTAGCCGACATCGGCGCCGCGCACGCTGCAATCGAGCCGCGATACCGATCCGGCGTCGGCGATCTGCACGACGGCTGGGGTCGAATTGCAGGCGACCTTCTCCTGCCGGAGCGCGACGAGGCGCCCGCCCGGATCGCCCCCGCGC
This sequence comes from Sphingomonadales bacterium UBA2369, assembly GCA_002344055.1. Taxonomy (GTDB): domain Bacteria; phylum Pseudomonadota; class Alphaproteobacteria; order Sphingomonadales; family Sphingomonadaceae; genus Allosphingosinicella. Next base: position 128,713 of record DDTH01000006.1, on the reverse strand, counting down.
GTCCGCAAGGCGTAGAGGCTGCCGACCGGCGCCGCGGCGTCACGGCACAGCATCTGGTAGCCGCGATCGAACATGTCGTTGAACGCGCGGTCCTGTGCCGCGACCTGCGCGGAGCAGACGAGATTTCCCGTCGTGCCGATCGGGAACGTGTCGCGCAGGTTCAGTGGCTGGGCGGCCGCGGGGGCGGCAGCGAGGGCGAGCGTCGCGCTGGACGCGAGGAGGGCGATACACTTCACGGGCGTTGCCCCGGCACCGGCGCGGAGGGTGCGATCGGCGGCGCCTCGTCCACACAGGCGCCGCTTGCGCCATCTTGCCCGGCATCGGCCGGGCAGGCTTGCTCGGTCCAGCTGCTGCTGTCGCCGCCGCTGGTCACCGGCTCCTCGATCAGCGGCTCGCTCAGCGCCGCCTCGCTGATCAGATCGTCGCGGGGAATGACGGGCGGCAAGGTGCCCGGGCCGCCATTGCCGTCCTCGTCGATCCCGCCGTCAATATCGTCGCCCGGCAGGTTGTTGCCGCCCGGACAGAGGCGCGGATTGATGATGCAGGTGTTGAAATCGGAGCCGTTGGTGAACTGACCCCCGAACGCCACCTGGAAGAAGAAGGGCGTCCCGGCGCTGTCTCCCGCCGCGCTCACGCGCCGCCCGAACGCATAGACATCCGCGGGCTGGCCGTTGATCCCGCCCTGGATGGTCAGCGTCCCGCTGACCGAAATGCCGCCGAACGCGGCAAGCGTGCCGCTATTCTGCACGTACAGGCTCTCGGCCGGGCGAAGCACGACGTTCAGACCCTCCAGATAGCCGCGCGGCGCGAAGGTCGCCGCCGGCGTCAGCAGAGCGACATCGCGGCCGGCGAAATCGCGATTCTGCAGCAATTGTTCGACCATGGCCGCATCGGCGATCCAGATATCGCGCGCGTCCAGCGTCACCGTGCCCGCCGGTGCGCCGGCCGCGTCACGCAGCCGCACGCTGCCCGGGGTCAGGAAGACGACGCGCTGGGCCGGGCTGGTGCCGTCGATGGTGATGGCGTGACCCGCACCGGCATTGGCGAGCAGCAGATTGCCGTTCACCTGCACGATGCCCGGCGATTGCAGACGCAGCGCGGTCAGCCGCGCGCCATCGAGCGTCACGTCGCGGACGAGCAGATCGGCGGGCCGGTTCGCGGCCACGCCCGTCGCCGGGACGAAGAGGCTGAGGCTGGCGCCCTGGATGCGGTTCGCCTCGGCCGCGTCGAGCGTGTAGCCGGGACCCTGGCCCGTGCCGCCGAACGTTACCTGGTTGGTGCTCGGCCGCGCGGCGAGCGCCACCTGCGATCCCGCGCCGCCGACATTGGCGCCGGTCTGGATCGCGATATCGGCGGAATCCACATTGACCCGCGGCGATGCGATCGCACCGGCCAGTGTCACCGTGGCGCCCGTCGCCAGGGAGATGGACTGACCCGCCGCCGCAGTCGTGACGTTGACCGCGCCGGTGTTGCTGGTTGCCGTGACGGTCTGCGTGGCGTTGAGGTTGGTGGCGGTCAGCGCGCCGCTGCCGGTGGTCAGCGCAATGCCGGCACCGGTCACCCCGGTCGCATTCAGCGCCCCGCTGGTGGTGGTGAGCGCCGCATTCGTGCCGGCCGTGACATTGGTCGCGGTCAGCGCGCCGGCGCCCGAATTGAGCGTGGCCGCGCCGGTGACGTTGACGTTGCTGGCATTCAGCGCACCGCCGCCGGTCGTCATCACCGTGCCGCCGCCCGTCACACCATTGGCGGTGAGCGTTCCGGTGGTGGTGGTGAGCGCCGCATTGGTGCCGCCGCGGATCGTCGTCGCGTTCAGCGCACCGGTGGTCGTGGCGAGCGTGGCATTGGTGCCGGCCTGGACATTGGTGGCGGTCAGGTTGCCGGTTCCCGACGACAGGTTCGCGGCGCCGGTAACATCGACGTTCGTCGCGTTCAGCACGCCGCCGCCGGTCGTGAGCGTGGCGCTGCCGCCGGTCACACCGTTCGCGGTGAGCGTGCCCGTCGTGGTCGTCAGCGTCGCGCTGGTGCCGCCGCGGATGGTCGTGGCGTTGAGCGCGCCGGTGCCGGAACTCAGCGCCACGGCGCCGGTGCCGTCGACATTGGTCGCGTTGAGTGTGCCGCCGCCCGTCGTCAGCGTCAGATTGCCGCCGGTAACGCCATTGGCCGTCATCGTGCCCGTGGTCGTCGTCAGGGTCGCGCTCGTGCCGCCGCGCACGTTCGTGGCATTGAGCGCGCCGGTGGCCGTCGTCATCGCCAGCGCGCCGCCGGCATTGACGTTGGTGGCGTTGAGCGGGCCATTATTGGCGGTGAGCGTGATGTTCTGCGCGGCGGTGACGTTGGTCGCGGTGAGCGGCCCGTCCGTGGTGGCGATCAGGTTCGATCCGCCGGCCGCCCCGGTCATGTTGCTCAGCTGGATGCCGGTGGAGGTCGGGTTCGCACCCCGTCCGGCGGTGGCGATATTCGCATTGCCATAGGTCGTCGTGCCAGCGCCGCCGATCGTGATCGCGCCGCCATTGCCGCCGCCATTGCCCTGTGAACTGGCGGTCAGCACGAGACCGCCAAAGGCCGATGTCCCCGCGGTCTGGAGATTGATCGTCCCGGCATTGGCCGTCGCCGCCGCACCGGGCGTGCCGGCCGAAGCCGAGCCGGTCAGCTGGCTGGTGAAGGTCAGCGCGGCGCCGGCCGCGACATTCGCGGCGATCGCGCCGCCGGTCGCATTGCCGCCATTCGTGCCGCCGCCGGCCGTCGCGCCCGCATTGGCGCTGCTCGCGCCTGCCACGGTGAGCGATCCGCCGGTGACATTCATCGTGACGCCGCCGCCCTGAGCGTCGCCGCCCCTTCCGCCGGGGCCGCTGGCATTCTGGCCAGTTCCGGTCACATCGGCCGTCAGACTGCCCAATTGCGTGGTGCCGCCGATATTGACCAGGGCCGTGCCGCCCGTGCCGGCGCCGCCATTGGCAACGCCCGCCCCGCCCGTGCCGCCGGCCAGCAGGCGCGTTGCGCCGAGCGTGACGGTGGAGCCGGTCGCGGCTGCCAGTTCCGCGGTGCCGCCGAAGCCGGCGCCGCCGTCGGGGCCATTGCCGCCGGTGCCGGTCGCGCTCATCTCCGCGCCTGTCGCCGCATTGATCGTGCCGCCGTCAGCGCGCAGCCGCGCAATGCCGCCGCGTCCCGTTCCGCCGGTCGCCGTGCCATTGCCGCCCAGCGCGTTCGCGTTCGCCACGGCATTGCGGCCGATCGTGATCGCGCCGCCGGTGCCGCCGGCCAGCATCGCCGCGGTGCCGCCGGTGGCCGCGCCGCCGGTGCCGATCCCGCCTTGGGCAATCGCGCCTGCATCGACCGTCGCGTCGAGACCGGTCTGGACCGTGCCGCCGACCACCTCGATCCGCGCCGTGCCGCCGGTCGCGGCGGCGCCCGCCTCGCCCGTATTGCCGACGCCGTGCAGCGCCCGCGCGCGGACGTTCAGCGTGCCGGCTCCCGGCGCGCCGATCCGTACCGCGCCGCCCGCTCCGGCCTGCACCGCCGCCTGTCCGCCGGTCGATGCGCCGCTGGTGAGCGCCGTGGCCGCCGGGCCGTTCGACGCGCCCCGCCCATCGGCCTGCACGTCAGTATTGCCCAAAGCGATGACGCTGTTCGCGCCCGCCGCGGAGACCGTCGCCGTCCCGCCGGTTCCCGCGCCCGCATTGCCGGCAATGCCGCCAACGCCGTCGGCGATCACCGCGGCCGTGCCGGCGGCGGTGAGGCTCGCGCCGCCGGTCGCCTGGACCAGCGCGATGCCGCCGGTGCCGGCTCCGGCATTCTGGCCGGTGAGCGGCGTACCGCTGGTGGAGAAACCGCCCCGGCCGGTCGCGTCCGCGCGCAGCCCGCCGGTGATGTTGATCTGCGTGCCCGCGCCGGCCACCCTGGCCCGCGCCGTGCCGCCCTGGCCCGCCCCGGCGACGGTGCCGGTGGCGCCCATATTGCCGCCCGCGCCGGTCGCGTTCAGCCGCGCATCGCCATTCAGGGTGATCGTCCCGGCCTCGGCATCGAGCGCCGCCGTGCCGCCCGTGCCGGCGCCGCCGACATCGCCGTCTCCGCCGGTGCCGATCGCCGATGCGGTCACGCTGCCGTTCACGATCAGGCCCGCGCCGCCCTGGGCGATCAACGTCGCGGAGCCGCCCGTGCCGGTCCCGCCGACGCCGCCATTGCCGCCGGTCGCGCTCGCATTCAGTTGCGCCGGGCCGAAGGTTGCCCGCCCGTCCACGCCCGGTACGCCGCCCTCGAGATTGCGGATTCCGGCGATCACCGTGCCGCCGGTCGCGTTGCCGCCATTGCCGTTCGCGAGTCCGGCTGACGCGGCAGGGCCGCCGGCGCCGCCGATGCCGCGGGCGTCGGCGCCCATCGCCGCCACCGTGAGGATGCCGCCATTGGCGTCGGCGAACAGCTCGATATCCCCGCCTTGCGCATCGCCGCCATTGCCGGGCGCGACCACGCTGGGCGGCCCTTCGCCGGGTCCGCCGACGCCGCCGACACCCAGCGCACTGAATGTCGAAAAGCCGAGTTCGATCGTGCCGGGACCCAGCAGGCCGCCCAGCGCGCGGACGATGATGTTGCCGCCCGTGCCGGCGCCGCCATTCTGGCCCGTGCCATTGGCTTCCCGGCCGATGCCGCTGGCGTTGACGATCGTGGTGTTGGGAGACCGGATGCGGCCATTGGCCACGGCGGAGATGTTCACGTCGCCGCCGAAACCGGCGCCGCCGGAGGGACCAAGCCCGCCCAGCCCCTGTGTGTCCATCACCAGGCCCGCGACCAGATCCACATTCCCGCCAAAGGCGGACAGCGTCGCATTGCCGCCCCTGCCGATGCCGCCGACCGCGCCGCCATTAATCAGGCTGCCGCCGGTGCCGGTCGCGGCGATCGTGGCTGCGCCGTTGATCGTGATGAGGCCGCCCGTCTGCGCCTCGACCGTGGCCGCGCCGCCGGTGCCGCCCGGCGTGACCGGATCGCCGCCGCTGGTCGTCGCCGCTATGCCGCTCGCGGACGTGCGCATCGCGCCGCCGACGGTGACCGAACCCGCATTCACGGCCGAGAGGCGGGCATTGCCGCCTTGCCCGATGCCGCCGTCGGTCGGCAGGATCGGGGTGGTCTCGGTCAGGCCGTCGGCCGACACGGTCAGCGCACCGTTCACGCGGATCGTGCCGCCGTCCGCCAGCACTTCGGCATTGCCGCCCGTGCCGTTGCCGATGCGTGAACCCCCGGCCCGGGTCATGCGGCCGATGCCGTCGGCGCGGACGCCGGCATTGCCGGTGACCTGGATCAGCCCGCCCTCCGTCGCGGTCATGCGCACGTCGCCGCCGGTCCGGTCGATGCCCGGATGGTTGGCGACCGCGCTTTCCGAGGTCAGCGACAGATTGCCGCCGACATTGATCGTCTCGCCCGCGCCCGCGGTCATCCGCACGTTGCGCGGCCCGGCGAGGGTCAGATCCTGGGTGAAAGTGACATTGCCCGCGACGCTCGCGTCGTGGCTGGACATGGCGGTGACGTCGGACGTGAAATTGCCGCCATTGATGAGCAGGCTCGCCGCCGCAGCGTCGCCCGGCGCGGAATTGCGCGCCTGGGTGGAAATGACGATGGCGCCATTCTCGATCGCGGCGCTCAGCGGCGCATCATAGCCGATCTGGCCGCCGATCAGCGCCTGAAACGCGCTGATTTCCGACACCGCCACCATCGCGATCTGATGCTGGTCGGCCGCGCCGGTGCTGGCCGGGCCGGTGGTCGAGCCGGTGTGGACCAGCGGCGTGGCGAGGGTCGTGCCGAGCGCGACCTGGATGTCGAACAGGCCGGCATTATGCGTGACGGTACCCGCGCCCATGGCGACATAGGCGGCCGACCCGTTCACCCGGACGCTGCCGCCATGGGTGATGCCGGGCGCCGCGAAGATCACATAGCTGCCGGGCTGATTGGCGGTGATCTGCGACCCCGCCACGGTCGTGAGGGTGGTGCCCGGATTGTTCGGATTGCCCTGGAAGACGATCGTGCCGGCCGGGCTGATGAACTGGCCGGTCGTGCTGAAGACGGGGTCGAGCGTGGTCAGCACCAGGCTGCCGACATCGATCACCGCATTGCCGCCGATCACCAGGCCGTTCGGCGTGAAGAAGGCGATCGTGCCGCCGGGCGTGGCGTTGGTGGCCGAGATCCGGCCGATGATGTTGCCGTCGATGACGATGGTGCTGGTGCCGGCATTCACGATCCGGTTCAGCACGGCGAAATTGCCGTTGCCGGGGGCGCCCTGGAAGGTCGCGGTGTTGCCGGCCGGCAGGAAGGTGAACGGCCCCGGCGGCGGCGTGGGGAGGGTCCAGGCGATCACCGCCTGCGGCGTGTTGATCGTGATCCGCTCGGTCCCCGGCCCGTCCGGATTGGCGCGATTGTAGGTGACGCCGCCACCCTGCGTGACCGGCGTCCCGTTGAACGCCTGGCCATAGGCCGCGCCCGGCATGGCGGCGAGGGCGGCGAGCGCGGTGCCGAGCAGGAGCGTGCGGCGCGCGGCGGCGGTGAGGCGGGTGCGGGTCATCAGCGACTCCAGGGCCAAAGCCGGGTGGTGAGCGATATCAGGAAACGCGGGTCGGGCCGTTCGGTCATCAGCCCGGCGCGGACGAGCGGCACGGCGACGGCGGCGTCGAGCTGCAACCGGTCGCCCAGGACGGCGCGCAGGCCGCCGCCCATGGACTGGAGGTCTTGCCGCCCGCCGGAAATGAACAGCCGGTCTTCATTGCCGACCCAGGCGGCGTCGAAGAACAGATAGGGCTGGATGTCGAAATCCTTGGGACCCTGCGGATCGAGCCGGCCGAAGCGCAGCTCCGCCTGGAAACCGATGCCACGATCGCCGACCAGGGTCGCCGGGTCGTAGCCGCGGCCGACCGTGTAGTTGCCGGTCGAGAATTCCTCGAACGCCAGCAGCGGATCGAAGGCATATTGCGCCTGCGCGCCAAGGAAGAAGCTGATGTCGGGAATGATCCGCGCCTCGCCCGCCATGCGCGCGCGCAGGACGGTGGCGGTCGGTTCGCCCTCGAACCGCGACGGGGGGGTCACACCCGGCAGCAGGCAGGCGGCGAAATTTGCGCCGCAGGCCTGGCTCGCGCCGAAAATGTCGAGGCCCTGGCGCACTTCCACGCCGCCATCGAGCCGCCAGCGCGGCCCCAGCCGGGCCGAGCGCTCGGCAGAACTGACCGGCGCGGCGGCGGCGAAATCGAGCGTGGCGAAGATTGTCCGCAGATGGTCCTGGCTCAGGCCCAAAGTGTTGAACGTCACGTCCTGATCGGACCAGTCGAAGCCGGCGCCGCCGATCAGGCTGAAACGCTGGCTGCGGATGAACGGATAGCGGGCGCCGATCGACGCGAAGAGCGTCTTCGACCTTATGTCGAGCAGGGGATCGCCCGTGTCAGGTCGCGCCCAGCTGTAGGTCGCCTGCGCCGCGATCGTCAGGCCTTCGTCGCCCAGCCGGAAATCGTGGCTGACCTGCAGCGTCTGCTGCTCCTCGAAATCCAGGGTGGAATAGAAGGCCACCGAGGTACGGTCGCCCATGCCAGTCAGGCCGAACAGCTGGCCGCGGACCAGCCCGCCCTCCCGGCCGACATTGCGCGAGCCGAAATTCTGGACATTGACGTCCAGCTGCCCCGGCAGGCGGACCACAGTGACCTCGCCGACCACTTCGCCCGGCACCGTTCCGGCGGGGCGCAGCGCCAGCCGCACGTTCATCCCCGGCAGGTCGCCCGCCAGCAGCAGATAGCGCTCCGCCTGATTGCGGTTGAACACCTCCTGCCCTTCGAGATTGCGCAGATAGGAAGCGACCAGCCGCTCGTTCGCGCCGGCATCGCCGCGCACGCGCAGCGCCACCAGCTTCGCCATCAGCACGCGCAGCCGGATCTGACCGCCCTCGATGCGCTGCTCCGGCACCTCGACCGCGGCGATGAAGCCGGCCTCGCGCAACATCGCCGAGGCGCGGTCGCGGATGCGGCAGATGACGGAAATCGGCTGATCGGTACCGAGATAGGGTGCGTAGGCGCCGCGCAGCTCGTCCGCCGTGAGGCCGCGCAGATCCTCGAACATCACCGCGCTTGGCGTGACGCGGATCTCGGCGAATTCGGGCCGGTCCAGCGCGCAGGCGGCGCCCGGTATCTCGCCCTCGACGCTCAGCCGCGGCCGTTCGTCCGGGGCGGGCGGCTGCGTCGTGCCGCGCAGTTCGTCCCTGGTCGGCACGGGCGGTGCCGGGGGCTGGGCGAACGCCGTCAAGGATAGCCAGGCCAAAGCCGCGACACTCGCGGCATTGCGCTTATTGCGTAGGAAGGTCCGCCGGACCTTGCCCACAGAAATCGTCTGCTTCGGCAACGGCCCGTTCCCCTTCAGCCGCGACAGTGCCTGAAATCCGAAGATTTAGGCCGATGCCGAGAAACCAGAATTCGGCCCGCATCGCAAGCAAGCGCGCGACGAAAGATACCTAACGGTCGGCCAATCTGCGCTCCCAGGCGAGCGCATCGGCGACGATCGTGTCCAACTCCGCCCGCTGCGGCCGCCAGGGCAGGGTGGCGAGGATGCGGCTGTTGTCGGCGACAAGCGAGGGCGGATCGCCCGCGCGGCGCGGCTCCAGCCGCCGCTCGATCGTCACATTGGTGATCCGGTCGACCGCATCGAGCACTTCCAGCACCGAGAAGCCCCTGCCGTAGCCGCAATTCATCACGTGATTGCGCTCGGGCTCGGCGATCAGCTTCTCCAGCGCCGCGACATGGGCGGCGGCCAGATCGCTGACATGGATATAGTCGCGCACGCCGGTGCCGTCGGGCGTGTCGAAATCACTACCGAATATCGCGACGTGACCGCGCTTGCCGGTCGCGGCTTCGGCCGCGACCTTGATGAGGTGGGTGGCGCCGGCGGTGGACTGGCCCGCCCGGCCCTGCGGATCGGCGCCCGCGACGTTGAAATAGCGCAATATGCAGGCGTTGAACGGATGGGCGGCGGTCGCGTCGGCCAGCATCTGCTCGGTCATCAGCTTCGACCAGCCATAGGGATTGATCGGGCGCTTCGGCATGTCCTCCGCGACCGGCACGACCTCCGGAATGCCGTAGGTCGCGGCAGTCGAGGAGAAGATGAAGTGCGGCACGCCCGCCGCCACTGCCGCCGCGATCAGCGCGCGGCTGCGCACCGTATTATTGTCATAATATTTGAGCGGGTTCTCGACCGACTCCGGCACCACGACCGACCCCGCGAAATGCATGATCGCGCCGATCTTGTGCTCTGCAAGGGTGCGGGCGACCAAATCGGCATCGGCGATGTCGCCCACCACCAGGGTCGCCGCCTCCGGCACGGCCCAGTCGAAGCCGGTCACCAGATTGTCGAGCACGGCCACCGGCCAGCCCTGGTCGAGCAAGGCGAGCACGGCGTGGCTGCCGATATAGCCGGCGCCGCCGGTCACGAGCACGGGGAATTTTTCGGTCACGGGTGGGAAAGCCTCATTCATATGCCCGGCACGAGCTTGCCGGGGTTCATGATGTTGTGCGGGTCCATCGCCCGTTTGACCGCCTGCAGCGCGCCGATCCGTGCCGCGCCGCCCAGCCGGGCCAGTTCGTCGCGCTTCATCTGGCCGATGCCATGCTCGGCCGAGATGGAACCGCCTGCTGCGGTAACGAGATCGTGCACCAAGGCCGAAACCGCCGCGCCTTCCGCCTCGACCCAGGCCGCTGTCGCGCCAATGGGCGCGCGGACATTGAAATGGACATTGCCGTCGCCGAGATGGCCGAAAGCGTTGACCCGTGTGCCGGGATAGTGCGCCTCGACCTTCGCCGCCGCCTCTTCCATGAAGGCCGGCATATCCGGCACGGCCACGGAAATGTCGTGCTTCGCGGCCGGACCGTCTTTCTTCTCCGCCTCGGAAATCGATTCCCGCAACCGCCAGAAATCCTCGGCCTGCGCCTCACTCGCCGCGATGGCCGCATCCTGGGCGATGCCGATTTCCAGCGCCGAATGAAGCGCGGCATGGACATATTTGTCCGGGCTGGGCGCGGCGACCGGCGCGACAATCTCCACCAGCACATGCCAGGGCAGAGCCGTCGTCAGCGGCGCCCGGGTGCCTGCGATGTGGGTCAGCACCAGCTCCAGCGCGCTTGCGGGGATCAGTTCGAAGCTCTCGACGCCGTCGCCGACCGCGGCCTGCAGATGGCGCAGCAGGCGCAATGCGTCCCCGGCCGAGCCGAGCCCGACCCAGGCCACCACCCGGCTGCCGATCGCCGGAGCGAGCCGAAGGCTGGCGGCCGTGACCACGCCGAGCGTTCCTTCGGCGCCGATCAGCAATTGCGCGAGATCGTAGCCGCGATTGTCCTTCTTCAGCGGGGTGAGGCCATCATACAGGCTGCCGTCGGGCAGCACCGCCTCGATCCCCTGCACCAGCCCGCGCATCGTTCCCCAGCGCAGCACCTGCGTGCCGCCCGCATTGGTGGAAACAAGGCCGCCGATCGTCGCCGATCCCTTGGCCGCGAGCGACAGGGGAAAGCGCCGGCCGGAGGCCGCCGCGGCGTCGTGCAGATCGGACAGGATCACGCCCGCCTCGCACACCGCAAGGCTGGCTTCGCGGTCGAGGTCGCGGATCGTCCGCATGCGGCGCAGGCTCAGGATGATCGCGTCACCGCTCGCGTCCGGCGTCGCGCCGCCGACCATGGAGGTGTTGCCGCCTTGCGGCACGAGCGGCGCGCGCGCGGCGGCGCACAGACGGACGGTTTCAGCCACCTCTTCGCGCGTTGCCGGCGAGACCATGGCGGCTGCGGCACCGCGCCAGCGCCCGCGCCAATCCTCCAGCCAGGGCGCCATGTCGACCGGGTCGCGGGTAAAGCCTTTGGGGCCGAGCAAATCGGCGAGCGCGTTCAGCAGGTCTGGGGGCGGCGCATTCATTTCGCCGACGGCATAAGGCGGGACCCGCCCTCCGGCAAATCTAGGAGCAATTGCCCGCGCGGGCCTGGATCACCCGGTAGAGGGCGCGCTCCTTCGCGGCTTTTTCCATCTCGGCCAGATAGAAACGCTCGGCCGCGTCGTCGCCTTCGCCCAGCATCGTGGCGGACCGGTCGATCTGCGCGCGGCAGGCGCCGATCACGGCTCCGACCACCGATTCGGCGCTGTCCGGCACTTTGGCGAAGCGATAGCTCCAGCGGTGGATGCATTCGTCGCGTTGCACCGCCTGCTGATAGGCGTTGGCCGCCTGGTCGTTGCGGGGCGCGGGAACCGGAGCGCACAGGCTCTCGCCGCCGCCCGCCTCGGCCATGCTGGTCTTCAGTTCGGAACAGCCCATTGCAAACAGGGCCATTGCCGCCGCGAGCGCGGTGCGGAATCGTCTGGCGGGGTGCGCAACCATGCCGCCAGCAGCCCTGTCACGCCTGCCGAATCAAGCGCTCCGGCGCGGCCGTGCCAGATTGGCGCAATGAAGCGGGCGGGGCTTGTCAGTCGCGCGTGCCGGTGAGGGACCCGCGCGGCAGTGGCGCTTCCGCCGTTTCGCCGCGCGCCCGCGCCGCCAGGATCGCGGCAATCTCCTCGCGCATCGCCGCGAGCCGGGCGGGCCAATCGGGGTGGGTGCCGGCGAACAATCGCGCGTCGCCGCGGCTCTGGCGGATCGCCAGCCGGACGGCGGCTTCGGGATCATATCCGGCCCGCGCCATCAGGTGGACGGCCAGCCGGTCCGCCTCCAATTCGGTCTGCCGGAACAGCCGCCCGCTGCGCCCGAGCCGGCCCAGAAAGCCGCGATCGACGCCCGCTTCGTTCAGCCGGGCGCGGTGGCGCAAGATGTTGTGCGCCAGTTCGTGGGCGACGCTCGCCGCCAGTTCGTCATCGTCGCGCATGAACGCGATCATGCCCGCGCTGAGCAAAACGTAGCGCCCGTCGGCGCGGGCAATCAGCCGCTCGGACGGCGAAAGCGCGAAACGGCTGGCGCAGCCCGGCTCGGCGGCGACGCGGATCGTCATGGGCTGGCCGCGGCGCCTGATGTCGAGGGTGGCGACGCCGTCCGCGAAGGCCGCCTCGAGCGCCGTCACGATTCGCTCCATGGGTGCGTAACCCGCGTCCGAATCGGCCGGCGCACGGGGCAAAGCTGTCCCATCGGCGGCAATTATGTTGTCATCGGGCAACAGTCCGGCGCGTTCCGCACTTCCGGACGGAGCGAGCGCCAATACGCCCGGACCGTCTGCAAGACCGAAGGCCGCCGCCACCGCCGGACGTTCGCCGCGCTCATATTGCGAGAGGTCGTGGATGCTCATGCCGGGCTGGTGCTGGCGCTGATCGCACAGAGAGACGTTGGCGGTCGCGAGCCGCGTTCCCACCGCAATGAGGCGCGTATCGAGCGTCCGCAACGCCTCCAGCGGGTTCGCGCCGGCGGGTGCCGCGGCAGTCTGCCCGATGGACAATGCCAAAGCACAGAGCGTCAGTTTCATTCGCAGACCGGCCCGCATCTTCGTCGTGTCGCACGTCGATTTGGCCGATTTCAATGGAGAGATTCGGTTTTGCGAGGCGTTTGGCGGGTTGACTTCGGCATGGTGCCGGGGCAGAGCGCTTGTGCAACAGCGGTCTTCAATTAGAGGCCGTACAGTAGGTCGCTTAAAGGGGAGTCCTTTAATGGGTATCAAGAAGATGGCGTTGGTGGCAGCCGTTGGCCTGTCGATGGCCAGTGCTCCGGTCATGGCGCAGACCGCTCCGGTCAGCCGCAGCGCTCCCGTTCTCGAAGAGTCGAATGACCAGGTCGAGTCGGGCACGTCGACCTACATCATTGCGTTTTTCGTTGTTCTCGCGGTGGGCCTCGGCATCTACTTCGCGGTCAACAACAGCGACGATGGCCGCACCAGCCCGTAAGGACCGGTCGCCAGACGAGTTTTGAAAGAGGCGGCTTCAAGCCGCCTCTTTTTTTGCGTTTGTGATCTGCGCCGGTGGCGCAGCCGGGCGGTCAGTCGCGCGCTTCGGCGAAGAAGCTGACGTCGGCCATCATCGATTCGCGCACCGGCCCCGGCGACATTTGGCGGGCGGCGCTCGCATAGCGGCCGAACCGCTGGTCGGCGGCGAAATAGCGCCGGGTCTCGCGCGCCCGCCTCGCCGGTTTCGCCTCCCAGGCGGAGGCCTGATCGTCGAACGCCATGCAATAATCCAGCATCGTCATGGTCGGGCGCGCGGTCAGTTCCATCAGGCATTGCCGGGCATATTGATGCGCGCCCGCGAGTCCGGAACGGGCAACGACGATGCGAAACTCGTCAGCCGCCGACTCCGCCTGACTGGCGTCGATCTGCCGCCGGTTCAGCGGCGTTGCAGCGGCTTTGGCCGCAACGATTACCGGGGCGGCGGCGCGGGCCTCGGGCGTGGCGCGTGCGCCGAAATGCGTGCCGGCCAGCGCAAAGCCGACAATGGCGAGCGAGCAGGCCGCAACGCCCGCCGCCGTCCGCAGCGGGTCGAGCCGCCTGCCCTTCGGCCGCCGCCGCGCCGATTTCGCGCCGATGGGAGCGGACGGGCGGCTTGTGCGGCCCTGCCTGACCGGCCGTTTGGTCAGTGAAACCTTGCCGCGCGGCTTGCGCGGCCGGGCCGGAACGGGCGGTCCGAACAGGATCCGGTCATGCTCCGCCCGCCGGTGCGCGTCGCGCAATTGCCAATAGGCCTGGCTGATCTCCGCCGCTTCGCCGCTCAACGCATCGCGCCCGGCATCGGGGTGGCAGATTTTCATCCGCGCGAGGAACGCGGCCCGGATCTCGCCGGGGGAGGCGTGCCGCGAAACACCCAGAATGAGATAGCAGTCGTTCATGCCGCTCCCGGCGCGCCGCGGACCTGTCCACCGCTTACCATCATCGCCGCGCGGCTGAAAGGCAGGCTAGACGCGGTGATAGTCGCGATACCATTGAACGAAGCGCGGCACCCCTTCGTCGATGGAGGTCGCGGGCGCGAAGCCCAGGTCGCGCTGGATCGCGCTGATATCGGCATAAGTGTCGCGCACGTCGCCGGGCTGGATCGGCAGCAGACGCTTCTCCGCCTCGCGCCCGCAGGCCGCCTCGATCAGGCCGATCATGCGGGTCAGTTCTTCCGACTTGTTGTTGCCGATATTGTAGAGCCGGTGCGGACTCGTGCTGCCGCCCGCTTTCTCCGCGCCGTCGTCCGGGGGGGGATTGTCCAGGCAGGCGACGATGCCGGTGACGATGTCGTCGATATAGGTGAAGTCGCGGCGCATATTGCCTTCACCGAACACGTCGATCGGGCGACCTTCCAGGATCGCCTTGGTGAACAGCCACATCGCCATGTCCGGCCGCCCCCACGGCCCATAGACGGTGAAGAAGCGCAGGCCCGTTTGCGGCAGCCGGTAGAGATGGGCGTAGGTCTCGCTCATCAATTCGTCCGCTTTCTTGGTCGCGGCGTAGAGCGACAGCGGATGATCGACCCGGTCCTCGACCCGGAAGGGCAGTGTGTCGTTGCCGCCATAGACGGAGGAAGAGGAGGCGTAGACCAGATTCGCCACCGCCCGGTGCCGCGCCAGCTCCAGCATGTTCAGGTGGCCGACCAGATTGGATTGGGCGTAAACCTGCGGATGATCGATCGAATAGCGCACCCCGGCCTGCGCCCCCAGGTGGACGATGCGGTCGAACGCCTCGTTGCCCAGCGCCTCCTCCAGCTTGCGGCCGTCGGAGAAATCGAGGCGGTGGAAGCGGAAGCGCTCGCCCATCCGCGCCAGTTCGGCGAGCCGGTCCTGTTTCAAGGCTGTGCTGTAATAATCGTTGAGATTGTCGATTCCGACGACCTCGTCACCCCGCTCGAGCAATCTCCTCGCGACATTGAAACCGATGAAGCCGGCCGCGCCGGTAACGAGGATTGCCATCTGGACCTTCTGCAAGGGTTGCGGATGGCCCTCGCTTATCGTGCGGTCCGGGTGGTGCCAAGGGTTGCGGGCGTTATTGCGCCCTCCGCGCCGCTGGGGCTAAAGGCACGGGTGAGCCGCCAGCCATCGAAGTCCCGCATGATCGATCCGAACAATCCGCGCCCTGAGATATCGCGGCGGCGTGGCCCGCGCCGCCTCGCTGCCGGCGGCCGCGCAAGGGCCGCATGATGCCGATTACCCTCGTCGGCTGGTTCGGCATCGCGATCGGCTTCGCGGCGGTATTCATGGTGTCTGGTCGCGAGCGGGGCATCACCCGGGTGAGCGTGGCCCTTTTGCTGGCGGCACTGCAGACCGCGACCGGCATCTATTTCCACGAATGGGCGCAGACCGGCACGACCGACGCGGCGCTCTACTATTACGACCGCTACGATTTCTATCAGCGCGGCTTCGCCCTAAACACGCAGTTCGTGATCTGGGTCGTGCAGGGTCTGAAGGAATGGTTCGGCGGCACCTATCTGGACTATTTCCTGCTGTTCCAGGCCGCTGGAACCTGGGGTGCCATATATCTGATGCGGGCATTCGAGGACATTCATACCCTTGCGCGCGCGCCATTCGACAAACGGCTCTTTCTCCTGCTGTTCCTGCCGGGCCTGCATTTCTGGACCGCGTTTATCGGCAAGGAC
The DNA here is from genome assembly GCA_002344055.1 of Sphingomonadales bacterium UBA2369. GTDB lineage: Bacteria > Pseudomonadota > Alphaproteobacteria > Sphingomonadales > Sphingomonadaceae > Allosphingosinicella. Next base: position 113,185 of record DDTH01000006.1, on the reverse strand, counting down.
GGCTTTCTTTTCCTTGGCGCGGCGATGTGCGGCTGGGCGACGATCCGAATCCGGGAGCGCTGGCTGACCTTCGCGATCGGCGTCGTGATCATGACCCTGTTTCGCCCGCACATCGGCATTCTCGCGGTTGCGGCGCTCGCCGCGGCGATCCTGATGGATCGCGAGACGAAGGGCCTTGCGAAACTGATGCTCGCAGGTCTTGCCGCCGTCGGCGTCGTGCTCGTCGCGGGTACGCTCTACGACACCTACCGGATCGACATCGGCAGCGCCGAGGCGGTCGGTGACTTCCTGGCCCGCCAATCCAGGGCGGCTGCCAAGATGGAAGGCGGAACGGCCGCCGTTGGCCTGCCGCTTCCGGTCGCTATGCTCAGTCTGCTGTTCCGGCCGTTTTTCTTCGACGCAGGCGGGTTCGAAGGCCTTATCGCATCGTTCGAGAATCTCGTGCTGGTCGGCATCTTCGGCTATTTCATCTATCGCTTCGGCTGGCTCCGGAAGCTGTTCACCGGCACCTTGGTGGTTCGCTATGCGGTCTTCTTCGCCTTTCTGGTGACGATGATGCTCTCGCTGACTTATTACAATGTCGGTCTCGGCCTGCGGCAGAAGATGATGATGATGCCGGCCATCCTGATGATTTTTGCCGCGCTGATCGCGACCAGCAAGATCGCTTTGCCGGTTCGTGCGCGGCGACGGCGGGAGAGGCCGGTACCGGCGTGACCGGCAAGCCCAGGGTGGTGGTGCTTGGATCCTATGCGCCGTCGCTGATCCTGTTTCGCGGGCCGCTGATCGCCGAACTGGTGCGGCGTGGCTATGACGTGATCGCGATGGCGCCGCGGATCGAGGCCGACACCGATGCAGCCGTTCGCGCGCTTGGCGCGACCCCGCAGGAGATCGCGCTCGACAATGCCAGCATGTCGCCGACGGCGACGATGGGGACGATCCGGGCGCTCGAGGCGGCGTTCCGGCGGCTGCAACCGCAGGCGGTGATCGCCTACACCATCAAGCCGGTCACGCTTGGCACGCTGGCGGCGGCGCGGGCGAAAGTGCCGAACATCGTCGCCCTGATCACCGGGCTAGGCTTCGCCTTCACCGACGGCGGCGGACTCAAACGCCGGCTTAGCCGGGTGGTCGCGACGTTGCTTTACAAGCGCGCGCTGAAGAAGGCTTCGTCTGTCATCTTCCAGAATCCCGACGATCGCGCCTTCTTTCGCGCCGCCGGCATTCTGAAGCGCGACGATGCCGCGGTCGTGAATGGTTCGGGCATCGATCTGGCGCGCTTCGAACCCGCGCCGCTGCCGGGAGCGCCCGTCTTCCTGATGATTGCGCGGCTGCTCGGCGACAAGGGCGTGCGCGAATATGCGGCGGCGGCGGCGATGGTGAAAGCGACGCATCCGGAGGCGCGCTTCCAACTGGTCGGCTATCTGGACCCTTCGCCGGACGGCATCACCCAGGCAGAGGTCGATGGCTGGGCGGGCGCGGTCGAATTCCTCGGCAGGATGGACGATGTGCGGCCCGCCATCGCGGCGGCGCGAATCTATGTGCTCCCTTCCTATCGCGAAGGAACGCCGCGCTCCTCGCTGGAGGCCATGGCGATGGGCCGCCCGATCGTCACCACCGACGTTCCCGGCTGTCGCGAGACGGTGGCCGATGGCATCAACGGTCTGCTGGTACCGGTTCGCGAGGCTGAGCCGCTGGCAAAGGCGATGGAGCGGTTCATCGCCGAGCCGGATCTGGCCGATCGAATGGGCCGGGAATCGCGCCGCATCGCCGAGGAAAAGTTCGACGTTCATCGCGTCAACGAAGCGATCCTCGAACTGGCAGGGCTATGAAGCGGCTGCTCGACATCATCGTCTCCGCGCTCGGCCTGATCCTGCTGTCGCCCGTCTTCCTGATCGTCGCCGTCGTGGTGCTGGCCACGATGGGCCGCCCCATCCTGTTCCGCCAGACACGCCCGGGCCGGGGCGGCAAGCCGTTCGACATGCTGAAGTTCCGGACGATGCGTGCCGATACGGGCGGTGGCGGGGTCGCTTCGGACGCGCAGCGCCTGACGCGCACTGGCAAGTTCCTCCGCCGCACCAGCCTGGATGAGCTGCCGGAACTGTGGAACATCTTGAAAGGCGACATGAGCCTGGTCGGTCCCCGCCCGCTGCTGATGCAATATCTGGAACGCTATACGCCCGAACAGGCGCGGCGGCACGATGTCCGCCCCGGCCTGACCGGCTGGGCGCAGGTGAACGGACGCAATGCGCTCAGCTGGGAGGAGAAATTCGCGCTCGACACCTGGTATGTCGACAATCGCTCGTTCCGGCTCGACCTAAAGATCATTGCCATGACCGCCTGGCAAATCGTCCGCCCGCGCGGGATCAGCGCCGAAGGCGAGGCGACGATGAGCGAATTCATGGGCAGCCCGCCGCCACCGCCCGTGCTTCCCTTGCCGGGGCAATCGGAGTAAGGCGCGCCAGCCATTTGCCGGGGAAGCCTTGTGACCGCCGCGACGAGTATTGGAGCGAGCGTCCTGTCGACGCCGCGAGAGGATCTTTCGCCGCGCGCCGACGAGGCATGGCCCACATTCGCCGAGGATGAGATCGAGGCCGTCGCGCGCGTCCTGCGCTCGGGCAAGGTCAACCAATGGACCGGCCCGGAGGTATTCGCGTTCGAACGCGCCTGCGAGGCGAAGTTCGGCGGCGGTCCCGGCATCGCTTTGGCTAATGGTTCGGTCGCGCTGGAACTGATCCTCAAGGCGTTCGGCATCGGCCCGGGCGACGAAGTGATCGTGACGCCGCGCTCGTTCGTGGCGTCGGCCTTCTGCGTCATGCTGCTCGGCGCGACCCCGGTCTTCGCCGATGTCGAGGCGGACAGCGGCAACATCTCGCCCGCCACCGTCGCGCCGCTGATCAACGCCCGCACGAAGGCGATCATCCCGGTCCATCTCGCCGGCTGGCCCGTCGATATCGAGGGGCTGATGGCGCTCGCCGCCCCGCGCGGTATCAAGGTGATCGAGGATTGCGCGCAGGCGCATGGCGCGACGATCGACGGACGCAGCGTCGGTGATTTCGGCGACGCGGCGGCTTTTTCCTTCTGTCAGGACAAGATCATCTCGACCGGTGGCGAGGGCGGCTACATCTCGATCCGCGATGAGGCTGCGGCGGCGCGGGCGTGGTCGTTCAAGGATCATGGCAAGAATCGCGCGAAGATGGCTGCGCCGGCCACCAATCCGGGCGTGTTCAAATGGGTGCATGACAGCGTCGGCACGAACTGGCGGCTGACCGGCCCGCAAGCGGCGATCGGCATCGCCCAGCTGGCCAAGCTCGATGCCTGGACCGAGGCGCGCACCCGCAATGCCGCGATCTGGGCGGCGGCGCTGGAAGGAGTATCTGGCATCAGCGTGCCGATGCCCGATGCGCGGCTGCGTCACGCCTTCTACAAATTCTATTTCTATCTTGAGGCGGCGGAGGCGGACGCCGCCCGGCTGCGCGCGCAGATCCTGCAGCAAGCGGCGGCGGAGGGCATTCGCCTTTTTTCGGGGTCGTGCAGCGAGATGTACCGCGAGGAAGCCTTTGCCGCTCTGCCCGCGCCGGATTGCCCGGTCGCGCGGCGGATGAGCGGCAATGCGCTGATGGTCGAGGTTCATCCCACGCTGCGTACTGATCTGGTTGAGCAACGGGCCGGGCGGCTCGCTGCTATCATCAAGGCTGTGGCCGGCTGATCGCGGGAGCGTCACCGGCAAGGGGTAATCGATGCTGAACATCGTCAAACGCGCAACGATGCTGGACCGGGGCCGCAAGAACCTGATCCTGATCGTCTTCGATTTCGCGGCGATGGCGCTCGCTTTGTGGGCGGCCTTCACCGCCCGGCTGGGCAACCTCTATTTCCCCACCGATGCGGTGATGCTCGCGGCGGCGTTCGTCTCCATCTGCGCCGGCATCATCGCCCTGCATCAGCTCGCGGTCTACCAGCTGGTGCTGCGCTATTTCGATATGCGCGCGGTCGGCCGCATCTTCGCCGCCGCCGCGATCGCCGCCGCGACCTGGGTGATCATGATCTTCCTGATTCAGGCGGAGATCACCTTTGCCGGGGTGGAGATCATGGTGCCGCGCTCGGTCGGCATCATCTATTGCGTCTTCGCCTTCCTGCTGATGTTCCTCGGCCGCTATGTCATGTCACAGCTGCTGGAACTGGCGTGGCAAGGCGGCACGGCGAAGGGCCGCCGCGAGGGGCGGGCGGTCGCGATTTACGGCGCCAACACCTCCGGCGTCAGCCTGTCCCAGTCGATCCGCGGCCGCGGCGATGTGAATCTGGTCGCCTTCATCGAGGACGATCCCAAGCTGCACGGCCAGCTGATCACCGGCGTGCCCATTTACGCGCCTGCCGCGCTTGCCGATCTGGTGCGGACGATGGAGATCGAAGAGGTATTGCTCGCCATGCCGCGGGCGACACGCACCCAGCGTTTGGCCGCCATCTCGCGGCTGACCGAGTTGAACCTGCAGGTGCGCACCATCCCCGCGCCCGAGGAAATCCTGTCCGGCCGCTACACGATCAGCGATTTGCGGCCGATCGACGTGGGCGACCTGCTCAGCCGCTCCACCGTCGAGCCGCTGAGTCAGCTGATCGGCGAGGCGGTCGCCGGGCGTACCATTCTCGTCACCGGCGCTGGCGGGTCGATCGGCTCGGAAATCTGCCGCCAGGTGCTGCGCGCGCGGCCGCGCAAACTGGTTCTGTTCGATCACAGCGAGTTCGCGCTGTACCGGATCGAACAGGAATTGCTCGCGGCGCTCGACGAGATGCCCGCGATCGACCGGCCGCTGCTGGCCGCGCAGATGGGTTCGATGCTGAACGAGCCGATGGTGCGCCGCGTCATCGCCATGCACGGCATCGACACCATCTATCACGCCGCCGCCTACAAGCATGTGCCCCTGCTCGAGGGGAATGAGGTGATCGGCGTCGACAACAATGTGTTCGGCACCTGGGTGCTCGCGCGCGCGGCTTATGAGGCGAAGCTGACCCGCTTCACCATGATCTCGACCGACAAGGCGGTGCGGCCGAAGAGCGTGATGGGCGCGACGAAGCGCGTCGCCGAGCTGATTGTTCAGGCCTTCGCCGAGCGTGGGGATTGTGGAACCCGGTTCGGCATCGTCCGCTTCGGCAATGTGCTCGACAGCTCGGGTTCGGTGGTCCAGCGCTTCCGCGAGCAGATCAAGGCAGGCGGGCCGGTGACGGTGACGCACACCGACATCACCCGCTTCTTCATGTCGATCCCCGAGGCGACGCAGCTGGTGCTGCAGGCCAGCGCCATGGCCGAGAAAGGCGAAGTGTTCGTGCTGGACATGGGCGAGCCGGTGAAGATCGCCGATCTCGCGCGGAACATGATCACCCTGTCCGGCATGACCGTGCGCGACGAGAAGAATCCGATCGGCGACATCGCGATCGAATATGTGGGCCTCAGGCCGGGCGAGAAGCTCTACGAGGAATTGTTCGTCGGCGAGGATACGCAGGATACGGCGCATCCGGGCATCCAGATGGCGCGCGAAAGCTCGATGACGCTGGCGCAGCTTGAAGGCCATCTCGACGCGCTTCGCCGCGCGGTGTCGGCGCTCGATTCCAGAGCCGTGCGCGTGAAGCTGAGCGAGTTGATCGCCCCCGATGGCGGCACGCTGGAGGAAGCTGAACGCGCCCCCGCCGCGCCGGACAATGTCGTGCGGCTCGATACCCAGACGAGCGGCCGCTGACCGGGGCCAGCCCTCGAGTACCGCCGCTCAAGGTCGCCGTCTTCGCGGATGGCGGCCATGTGCAGAAATTCGCCCGCGACGCACTGGATGCGGTCGAGGGCTGCGACGAGGTCACACTCTTTTCCTGCACCAATACGCATCGCCGCAAGCAGGCGGTGAAGCACGGTCTCTATTATGCGCTGAACCTGCTGAGCGTCCGCAATGCGGAGACGCGCGGCGTGCCGGTCGGCGGCGGTGCGAAACGGATTGCCGAGACGATCGAGTTCGAGAGCGAATATGACGGTGTCTGGCAGCGTCTGCCCACGCATATCATCGAGCGGCTGCGCGAGGGCGGTTTCGACGTCATCCTGAAATTCGGACTCGGCCTGCTCAGGGTGCCGCCTGCGGACGAACTGCCGGTGCCGATCCTGTCCTACCATCATGGCGACCCGGATCATTATCGCGGCCGCCCGGCCGGCTTCTGGGAAACGGCCGACGGCAAAGGGGTGATGGGCCAGATCGTGCAGGTGATCGGCAACAAGCTCGACGCCGGCCGCGTCGTCGCCTTCGCCGAGACCAAGGTCCATTCCTACAGCTACAAGGCGACCCTGATCGAGGCGTTCCGCCACTCGCCTCTGCTCATCAATCAGGCGATCCGGAACGCCATCGGCGGCGTCAGCCTCGACAAGCCCTGCAACGGCCGCAATTGCCGGCTGCCGTCGAACCTCAATGTCGCCAAATTCATGCTCCGCATGGGCAAGAAGAAGGCCGGGCGGCTCGTCTACGGCGCGCTGTACGAGAAGAAGTGGCAGGTTTCGCTCGCGCCGGCGCCGCCGGCGGGTGCGGTCGCGCTGTTCGAGGGCGAGGGCTTTGCCGGGCGCGAGACCTGGCAGACGATCGAGGCGGCGCAGGGCTACACCTTTTACGCCGATCCCTTCTTCAGCGCCCGCCCGCCCGGTCTGCTGGTCGAGGCGCTCAATCGCCGCACCGGCCTCGGCGAGATCGTGCTGATCGAGGATGAGGAACATAAGGCCGTGTCCGGATTTGCCGGGCATGCCTCCTACCCGTTCACCTTCGGCGAAGGTGCCGGGCAGGTCGTCATTCCGGAAACGGCTTCCTGGCAGCCGCTCACCGCTTACCGGATCGATGGGGACAAAATGGTCGCCGCGTTTGCGCTCGATCTGCCCGGCGGGCGGGCGCTGCTGGACCCGACGCTCATCGCGCATGACGGGCGGGTCTATCTGTTCGGCAATCTGGACGAGGCGGGTTCCAACACGCTCTACCTGTGGAGCGCGCCCGCGATCGACGCGCCGTTCGAACTGCATCCGGCCAGCCCCATTCTCGTTTCGCCGCGCGGCGGCCGGATGGGTGGCAGCATCTTGCGGGACGGCGACCGCCTGATCCGGCTCGGCCAGGATTTCGAGGGCGGTTATGGCGACGGCCTGCGCGCGTTCGAGATCGAGACGCTGTCACAGAGCGAGTATCGCGAACGGGCCATCGGCTATCTCGGTCTGGATGGCGTCAGCGGCCCGCACACGCTGAACGTGCAGGGCGGAATGCTGCTGTTCGACTGGTACCGGGAAACGTTCGACCTTGGCGCTGGCATCCGGCGCTTCCGTGCGCGCCGCGCAACGAAGCGGGCGCTGAAGGCCTAGGCCGCGCGGGCGGTCTGCGCGGCGCTCAGCGTCTCGCGATGGGCGTCATACCAAGCGCCGAGCATCAGCACCGGCCACAGCGCATATTGGACATTGGCGCGGCCCGACAGGTGCTCGGCCCACAAAGCCCGCACCGGCTCCGGCTGCACCAGCCCGTGATCCTTCAGCTTGCGCTCGCTCAGCAGATCCTCGGCCCAGTCGCGCAATTCGTCGCGCAGCCATGATTCGACCGGGACGCCAAAGCCCATCTTCGGCCGGTCGAACAATTCACGCGGGACGTGGCGTTCAAGGATCTGGCGCAGGATCCACTTGGTCTTGCCCTCGCGCAGATGCACCGATGAAGGCAGGCGGAAGCTGAATTCGACCAGCCTGTGGTCGAGCAGAGGCGCGCGCGTTTCCAGGCTGACCGCCATCGAGGCGCGGTCGACCTTGGTCAGGATGTCGCCGGGCAGATAGGTCATCAGGTCGAGGAAACGGAATTCCTCCACCCGGTCGCGGAAGAGGTCGGCGGCGCGCTCGGCGTCGATCGGGTTGGGCCGCTCGGCGCCGCCCAAGGCGAAGGCGGCGGGGTCGTGCCAGATGCTGGAGACGCGGCGATATTGCTCGCGGCCCTCGAGGCGCAGCAAGGGTGCGAGCTTGTGCAGCTTCTCGCCGAACGCGCGCGGGCGCTTGCTCGCCGGGATCACCTTGGCGAGTTTCTGCCAGCTGTTGGGCGACAAGGCAGTCATGCTGCGCGCCATCACCGAGCGCAGCGGTCGCGGCAGTCGCCCCAGCCGCCCGAGCAACCCGCCCGCGGCCGCGTGGCGGTTATAGCCGGCAAACACCTCGTCGCCGCCATCGCCGGTCAGCGCGACGGTGACGTGCGCGCGCGCCAGCTTGGAGACCATGAAGGTCGGGATTTGCGAGGCGTCGGCGAACGGCTCGTCGAAGATGCGCGGGAGCTCCGGCACGACCGCCAGCGCGTCGGACGGCTCCAGCACGAAATTGGTGTGATCGGTGCCCAGATGCTGCGCGACTCGCGTCGCATCCTCGCCTTCATCATAATCGCGATTGGTGTAGCCGATCGAAAACGTCCGCGTCGCGCCCGCGCTGTGCCGCTGCATCAGCGCGGTCACCACCGACGAATCGATGCCCCCGGAGAGGAAAGCGCCCAGCGGCACGTCCGACATAAGGCGGATGCGGGTGGCGTCGTCCAGCAGTCGCTCGGCCTCATCCACGGCTTCTTCCGGCGTGCCGGCGAAGGGATTGGCGTGAGCGCGGGCGACCTCTTCGGCCAGGTCCCAATAAGGCTCGATGCGGATGTCGCCGCTGTCCGGCGAATAGCAGAGAAGATGACCCGGCTCGAGCTTGGCGATGCCGCCCAGGATCGAATGGGGCGCGGCGACGTAGCCGGTGCGCAGATATTCCGCGACCGAATCGCGGTCGATCTCGCGCGGCGCCTCGGGATGGAGCAGCAGGGGCGCGAGTTCGCTGGCGAAGGCGAAGCTGCCGCCCTGCTTGAACCAGTAGAGCGGTTTCTTGCCGAGCCGGTCGCGGACCAGCCAGAGCTTGTGTTCGCTCCGGTCCCAGTAGGCGAAAGCGAACATGCCCCAGATGCGCCGCGCCGTCTCGGCCACGCCCCACAGGCGGCAGCCATTGATGATCACTTCCGTGTCGGAATGGCCGCGAAAGGCGAAGCCGGCCTGCTCCAGCTCCGGGCGCAGGGCGGGGGCGTTATAGACTTCGCCATTATAGCTGATGTGACCCTGGCCGTCGGCCGTCGCCATCGGCTGCGCGCCGGCCTCGGTCAGGTCGACGATGGCTAGCCGCCGGTGGCCGAGCCACAGGCCAGCCGCCTCGTCGCCCCACACGCCCGAGCCGTCCGGGCCGCGATGGCGGATCGCGTCGGCCATGGCGCGGGCGAGGCGCTTGTTCGCATCGGCCGAACGCCGCCCGTCGCCGTCAAGATGACCGGAAATGCCGCACATGAGCGTCGCCTAGCCCGAAGCCGCCCGGTTGACCAGCAAGGCGCGCGGGGAGACAAGTCTGGCCATGGCGCTGACCCCACTGAAGCCGCGACTGATCGCCAAGCCGTGGGGGCGGCTGGATTTGCCCGCGCCTTATGCGGCCGAGGGCGGCGAGCCGATCGGCGAGGTGATCTTCGACGATCCGGACGGTGCGGATGCGGCCCTGCTACTGAAACTGCTCTTCACTTCGGAAAAGCTCTCCGTGCAGGTCCACCCCGACGACGCGGCGGCGCAGGCGCGGGGGTTCCCGCGCGGGAAGGACGAGGCCTGGCTGATCCTCGACGCGGCGCCGGAAGGATGCATCGCCTTCGGGCCGAAAACGTCGATGACGCGCGAGACGCTGCGGGCCGCAGCGCTGGATGGTTCGATCGAAGGCTTGCTCGACTGGCGCGCGGTGCATGCTGGCGATGTGCTCTATTCCCCCTCGGGCACGATCCACGCCATCGGCCCGGGCCTGACGCTCGTCGAGGTGCAGCAGAATCTCGACCTCACCTACCGCCTCTACGATTATGGCCGTCCGCGCGAACTGCATCTCGACGATGCCGTTTCGGTGGCGACGCTGATGCCCGCGCCGCCCGCCGGCGATCCGGTTATCATCGCGCCCGGCCACCAACTGCTCGCTGGCGGCTCGGCTTTCCGGATGGAGCAATTGACGGGCGCGGCATCCGGCCAGTTGGCCTCGCCGTCCGGCGCCTCGCTCTGGTTGCTGCCGCTGACCGGCGGGGTGGCGGCCGATGGCGCGCCGCTCGCGCCGCTCACCGCCTTTCGGCTAGACGGGCGGGCGGCGCTGTCGCTGGGTGCAGACGCGCGGCTGATCTTGGCCTATCCGGTCGCCTGTGCCCTCCCGGTCTGGGAGCGGGCCGGGTAAAGAAAGCGCATGGACGTCACCATCATCGATTGCGGCATCGGCAACATCAAGTCGGTGCAGCGCATGTTCCAGGCCGCCGATGGCGACGCGGAGATCGTCAGCGATCCGGCGGCGCTTGGCGACGCGCGCCGCATCGTGCTGCCCGGCGTCGGCGCGTTCGATGCGGGCATGTCGGCGCTGGGACAGGGCTGGATCGAGCCGCTCAACCGGCTGGTGATCGAGAAGGGCGTGCTGGCGCTCGGAATATGCCTCGGCATGCAATTGCTCTGCCGCAGGAGCGAGGAGGGCGTGCTGCCCGGCCTGGGCTGGATCGCGGCCGACGTGAAGCTGCTCGATACCGGTGGCGATCCGAAATTGAAGATCCCCCACATGGGCTGGTCGGTGGTCACGCCGGCGCGCGAGAATCCGCTCATCCCCTCCGACGAGGAGCAAAGATTCTACCACGTCCACAAATATCGCGCCGTCTGCGACCGCGAGCAGGACGTGCTAGCGACCGCGACCTACGGCACGACCTTCACCACCGCCGTCCAGCGCGACAATATCTGGGGCGCGCAATTCCACCCGGAGAAGAGCCATCGCTTCGGCATGGCCCTGATGCGGCGCTTCCTGGCAATGCCCGCCTGATGCTGACTCATCGCGTCATCCCCTGCCTGCTTCTCAGCCAGAGCCGTGGCGGCCTGGTGAAGACGCTGAAGTTCGCCAAGCCGAAATATGTCGGCGACCCGATCAACGCGGTGAAAATCTTCAACGAGAAGGAAGTCGACGAGCTGATGGTGCTCGACATCGACGCCACGCGTGAAGGGCGCGGGCCGGATTTCGCCCTGATCGAGGATCTCGCGTCGGAATGCTTCATGCCGCTCTGCTATGGCGGCGGCATCCGCAATGCCGAGGATGCGCGCACCCTGTTCTCGTTGGGCGTCGAGAAGGTGTCGCTGCAGAGCGCGCTCGTCGCCAACCCCGGCCTGGTCCGCGAGATTGCCGATCATGCCGGCGAGCAGGCGGTGGTCGTCTCGATCGACGTTAAGAAAAGCTGGCTCGGCAAGCCGCAGCTTTTCAGCGCCGCCGGGGTGAAGCCGGCCTTTGCCGATTGGCGCGAGGCGGTGAAGGCGGCGGTGGCGAGCGGCGCGGGCGAAATATTGCTGAACGCGGTCGACAAGGACGGCACTTTGTCAGGCCCCGACCTGGACCTGATCCGCGAGGCCAGCGCGCTCGCCGACGTGCCTTTGATCGCCACCGGCGGCATCGCCTCGCTCGCCGACATGAAGGCGGCGACCGATGCGGGCGCCAGCGCGGTTGCGGCGGGCGCCTATTTCGTGTTTCAGGGCCCCCACCGCGCGGTCCTCATCACCTATCCCCGCTACGAGGAACTCCGCGCCCTCTGGAGTTAGGTAAGGCGTGATCCCCAATCTTCGCACCTGCGCGCGCTGCATCATGGATGAAAGCGCCAAGGACATCACTTTCGACGAGCAGGGCATCTGCAATTACTGCAAGGGCTTCGAGGAGAAGGCCGCCAAGCATTTCGCGCCGTCCGAAGAGGAGAGGCTCAAGCGGCTGAACAATCTCGTCGCGAGCGTGAAGGCCTCTTCGAAAGGCCGCAAATATGATTGCATCGTCGGCCTGTCCGGCGGCGTCGATTCCAGCTGGTCGCTGGTGCAGGCGGTCAAGCTCGGGCTGAAGCCGCTCGCCGTCCATATGGACAGCGGCTGGAACAGCGAGCTGGCCCAGAACAATATCGCCAATCTCGTCCGCAAGCTGGACGTCGATCTCTACACACACGTCATCGACTGGCCGGAGATTCGCGGTCTGATGGAGGCTTTCTTCGCGTCGGACGTGATCGACGTCGAGGTGCTGTACGACAATGCGATGCTGGCGGTGAATTACCGGCAGGCGCGCAAGCATGGGCTGAAGTTCATCCTGGCCGGCACGAACATTGCCACCGAGGGCGTCGACATTCCGAAGGGCTGGAACTGGCACAAGGCCGACCGCAAGAACATCGTAGGCATCTCAAAGCGGTTCGGTGGCCCGAAGCTGAAGACCTTCCCGTCGATCGGGACGATCGACATGGTCCGCTATCTGACCATCCACAAGATCCGCTGGGTCTCGTTCCTCGACTATCTGAATTACCGGAAGGAGGATGCGCTGGCGGTGCTGCAGGCCGAGTTCGGCTACAAGCCCTATGCCTACAAACATTATGAGAGCGTCTTCACCCGCTTCTATCAGGGCTATTTGCAGCCCTACAAATTCGGCGTCGACAAACGAAAACCGCACCTTTCCAGCCTGATCATGGGCGGCGAGATGACGCGGAGCCAAGCGCTCGAGCGCGCCGCCGGCATCGCCTATCCGAGCGAGAAGGAGATGGAGGCGGACCGGCTCTATTTCATCAAGAAGATGGGCTGGACGGAGGAGAAATTCGCCGACTACATCGCGCGGCCGGAGAAGCAGCACACGGACTATCCGTCGGAAGCGGCCTTCTACGAGAAATTGCTGAACCTCTACCGGCGGCTCAACCTGCGGATCGGCAAGGTCAAGCACGACTGAGGCTGGCTCAATCGAAGCGGCTCTTGATCCTGCGCGCGGGCACACCGCCGACGATCGTGTCCGGCTCGGTCACCGATTTCGTCACCACCGATCCGGCCGCGATCACCGTGCCGTCGGCGATCTCGACGCCGGCGAGAATGGTCACGCGCGCGCCGATCCACACGTTCGAACCGATCTTCACCGGCGCGGGGGTCATCGGTTGAAGCTGGATGGGCGTGTCGCGGTCGCCGAAGCCGTGATTGGCGGTGACGATCGACACGCCGTGACCGATCGACACATAATCGCCGATCGTCAGCCCGCCGCCCGCGGAGATGTTGCAACCGCGGTTGATCGAGACATTGTTGCCGATCGTCAGGCCCTCGAACCCCTCAATGTAGACATCCGGGAAGATGTTCAGCACCTCGCCCGTGCGGCCAATCATCTTCGAGACGAGGCGCGAGCGATAGCGCACCCAGCGCATCGCCTCGTAGCGCATGGTCGCGAGGTAGAGCCGGTAGCGCAGCTTGTTGGCGAAGGACATCGCGCTCAGCCCAGCCGGATGCAGACCGCGACGGCAACGCCGTGGTCGTGGCTTATGGAGAGCAGGCAGCCCGGAAAAGTCGGAGCGCCCTCGGGCGTGTGCACGATTTCGATGCTCGCCAGCGCGCCATTCTTGCCGCGCTCGCCCGCGCCCGCCTTCACGATCGCCTCCTTGGCCGCCCACAGTCCGGCGAAGGAATCCAGAGGATCGCCCTGCTGGATGCAATGGGCCAGTTCGCGCGGGGCGAAGTTGGCGGCGTAGAATTTGTCGCCGCGGAAATCATTCGTCTCGGGCATCGAAGCGCGGGCCTGAATGTCGATGCCGAGGCCGAGGAAGCCAGTTCCGGCCGGAGCCGCGCGTGGCGCGGGTGCGGGCGCCGGGGCAGCCGCTTCCGTCGCATCTCTCTCCTGCGGGCCGTTCAATATGTCGCCGACGCGCAACAGGTTCGCCTTGAAGCGGTTGAAATCGGCGGGGACGCCCTGCTCGTTCAGCCATGCGATCAGCCGGGCGCGCTGGGTGGAGCTGACCGTGATCGTGTCGGCGATCGCGACCGGTTCGCCGAGCATGCGGCTCAGGAAGGCCAGGAGCTGGGCTTCCATCACCAATTCTCCCAGCAGGTCGCGCAGCACCAGTTTTCCGTGCCGGTCTCGTCGATGATCTTCATCAGCCCGCGGCGGCGGAATTCGGCCACTTCCAACGCGGCGGTGCGCTGGCAGAAAGCGCAGGCGGCTTCCGCCGGGCGCTCCTGCGGCGCGGCATAGGAACGGACGCGCTTCGCCAGCTCGCCCGCGAAATTGGCGACCGTCAGCCCCTCGGTGACGCGATGATCGTAGGTGATGCCGAGCGAGAAGCCGCTCGCGGCGTCGCGGATCACCGAGATGATGATGGTCTGGCCGCGCGGCAGCAGGGGGACGGTAAGGTTCAGATCCGCCGCGCTGCTGTCGTTGATCGTGACCGTGGAGGTGGCGACATCCTCGATGCCGAGCTTGCGGCCGACATAGCGCATCAGCCCTTCCGCGATCCGGTCCTGCGTCTCGGCCAGCGTCAGCGTCTCGGCGTCGGGGATGGCGTAGAGCGTGAGCCGGCCGCCTTCATCGAAGCTGATGCCGGGGATCACGCGCTCGTGCGGCACGATCCGGCCGCCGGCGAACTGCGCGTTCAGCCCGCGATACTTCTTGCCCGTCAGCAGCCGCGACGTCTCGTACACGACGAGATCGAGGATCTTGTCCTGAAAGAAGGCCGGCGTCGCGGCGGTGCGCGGCACGATGCCGATCGACGCGCCCAAAGTCGCGGCGAGCGAATTGGCCGCGCCATGGCCCAGCACCGCAATCTCGGTCGCCTTGGCGGTGGAGATTGTCTTGCCCCCGGCCGCGTCACTGGCGGGGATTTCGCAGGCAATTTCCTCGGACCAGTCCGGGCGCGCCGACAATTTCGCCGCGCGCGCATCCTTGGCCAGCGCCTTCTGGTCCTCGCCAGCATCGGCGATGAATGCCACGGGCGCGCCCAGCCCGATCAAATCGCCGGGTTGCAGATCGTGGATCAGGATCCCGTCCGCCTCCGCCTCGATCTCCTGCACGACCTTGTGATTCTCGATCTCGAAAACCGTCTGGCCGGCGGTCACTTCGCTGCCGGACTCGACCGGCGCGCGGACGACGAGCGCGAAATTCGCACCCCGCATCCCGTCGATGGTGATCGCCGTCGCCATTGCCGCCCAAGCCCGTCCAGTCCCGCCGGTCATAGTGGCGGCGGGTCCCGGGCGTCTATCCATGGGCGCCCGCGAGCGCCAGACCCCAGTGCGGCCGCGCCGCCAAGGGGTTGACGCGACCGCCATCTTTGGGGATGCGCCGCGCGTCCCGGCGGCCGGACGCGCGCCTCTCAACTGGATCAGATGGAACCGATCGCACATCTCGGTTGGCTGCCGCCCGCGCCGGACGATTTCGCCGCCCGCGCGAAGGCGCTGAAGGCGGCGGAGGGCGACCTTTCCGCCGAACTGCGTTCGCTCGCGACGCACCGGCTCGACGCCAACCAGCTGCAGCGGCTCGCTCGGATCGTCGAAGGCGCTCGTGACCGGACGAACGGCCTTTCCCCGTTCCGCCTCGGCATCGTCTCCAACGCCACCACCGATTTCATCACTCCCGCCATCATCGGCTCCGGTCTGCGCCACGGCCTCGCCATCGAGATCGTCGCCGGACCCTATGGCCAGTGCATGCAGGAAGCGCTCGACCCCGGCTCCACGGTCAATCGCGCCGGCTGCGATGCGGTGCTGCTGGCGATCGACAGCCGGGGCTATCCGCTCCATTCCGCGCCGGGTGACGCGCAGGCGGGCGAGGCGGCGGTCGCCGCCGCGCTCGGGCAGGTCGAGGCGATGCGCGGCGGTCTGGCGGCGCATTGTCCCAATGTGATCGTCCAGTCGCTGCCGCCGCTGCCGGAGCAATATCTCGGTGGCTATGACGCGGTGCTGCCGGGCTCGGAGGGTCAGGCCGTCGCCGCCTTCAATACGGGGCTTGCCGCGCGCACGGGCGGCGGTCTGCTGCTGTTAGACGTCGCCGGCCTTGCCGCGCGGGCCGGGCTCGATCGCTGGCATGATCCGGCGGCCTGGAATGTCGCCAAGCAGCCTTTCTCGCATGCCTTGATCCCCGCCTATGCGGAGAATCTCGCCCGCCTGCTCGGCGCGATGCGGGGCAAGAGCCGCAAGGTGCTGGTGCTGGACCTCGACAATACCGTCTGGTCAGGCGTGATCGGCGACGACGGCATGGACGGGATCAACATCGCGCAGGGCGACGCGACCGGCGAGGCGCATCTGGCGCTGCAGGCCTATGCGCTGGGTTTGCGCGAGCGCGGCGTGGTGCTGGCCGTGTCCTCGAAGAATACCGACGAGATTGCCCGCCAGGTGTTCCGCGAACATCCCGACATGCTGCTGCGCGAGGAGCATATCGCCGTCTTCCAGGCGAACTGGACGGACAAGGCGAGCAACCTCAGGGTGATCGCCGAGACGCTGAATCTCGGTCTCGATTCGCTGGTCTTCGTCGACGACAATCCGGCGGAGCGCGAACTGGTCCGACAGCGTTTGCCGCAGGTCGCGGTGCCGGAGCTGCCGGACTCGTCGGCTTTCTACGTCCGCACCGTCGCGGCGGCCGGCTATTTCGAGGCGGCGGGCTTCTCGGACGAGGATCGCGCCCGTTCGAAATTCTACGAGCAGAACGCGAAGCGCGTCGCGGTGCAGGCCGCGGCGGGCGGGATCGACGATTATCTCGCGTCGCTGGCGATGACGATCCGCTTCGCCCCGTTCGACGAACGCGGCCGCGCCCGCATCGCGCAGCTGATCAACAAATCGAACCAGTTCAACCTGACCACGCGCCGCTACACCGAAGGCGAGGTCGCGGCGCTGGGCGAGGATTCCTCGGTCATCACCCTCCAGATCCGGCTGGAGGATGTGTTCGGGGACAATGGCATGATCTCGACGATCATCGCGCGCGTGGACGGTGCAGAAGCCGAAATCGACACCTGGCTGATGAGCTGCCGCGTGCTCGGCCGCCGGGTCGAGGAGGCGGCGCTGGCCGAGCTGGTCCGGCTGCTCAGGGGCCGTGGCGTCTCGAAGCTGACCGGCATCTTCCGCCCGACCGAGCGCAACGGCATCGTCGTCGATCATTATCGCAAGCTCGGCTTCTCTCTGGACTCGGCGGGCGAGGCAGGCGAGGAGCGCTGGCTGCTCGACATCGGCGTGGCCGATTTCGACTTTCCCGACATTTTCGCCCATGTCCTGCGGGACGGGCAGGACGCCTGAGAGGTTTGCTTTCATGACTGACGACGAAATCTACCAGCGCCTGGGCGGCATTTTCGACGATGTGTTCGAATATGAAGGGCCGCTCGGCGCCGATACGGTCTCGGCCGATGTCGACGGCTGGGACAGTGTCGGCCACATCCGGCTCGTGCTGGCGGCCGAGGAGGCGTTCGGCGTCCGCTTCGAGCCGAAGGAAGTGGTCGGCCTGAACGATCTGGGCGAGCTGGTCGCGGCGATCCGCCAGAAGGCCGGCTGAGGCTTAAGGCCCACCATGCCCGCGCGCCCCGAGGACAGGATCAGGAACTGGCGCGATTGCCGCCTGTTCATCCGCGCGGACTATCACAGCCGTTCGGGCCGGCGGCCTTTGTTCGAATTCTTCTTCAACCCGGTCGCGCGCTTCCTGGTGCTGATGCGGGTGCTGGAATGGTCGCAGAACACGCGCGCGCCCTTCGTGCTGCGCGCGCCCTTGACCTTCTGGTTCCGCCGCCTGTCGACCCGGCTCGGTTTCTCGATCAGCCTGCACGTTTTCGGGCCGGGCGTTTCGCTGCCCCATTATGGCAACATCATGATCCATCAGGATTGCTGCTTCGGCCGCAATTGCCGCATCCATGTCGGCGCGGCGATCGCCGGATCGGCGGTGATCATGGATCCATCGGAAGTGCCGGAATTCGATGCGCCGCATTTCGGCGACAATGTCTATTTCGGGCCGGGCGTGAAAATGAGCGGGCCGATGCGGATTGCGGACAACATCGTGATTGGCGCCAATTCGGTGGTCACGCGCTCCTTCACGCAGCCGGGCGTCACCATCTCGGGCTTTCCCGCCAAGATCGTCGCGCTTAAAGGCTCCGACGACATGCTGGTGCGCGGTTGCGACCGTGTGCCGGAGCTTGCCCGCCGCGATGCCGAACCCGCCGCACTCGCGGCCGAATAGTCTTTTTCAGGAACCCCGATGTCCGATCTCTCCGCCAAGCTGGCCGCCTATCCCGCCATCTCGCAAGTCGTCGCGGCGACCCTGGCCGTGTGGCCGGAGCATGAGAAATATATCGCCACGCGCTTTGCGGCGGACGATGCGGACTTTCTCGCCCGTTGCGAGGAATTCTCGGTGCTCGCGCTCGCGAACATGGGCGACGCGCTGGCCGAATATGTCGCCGACTATCGCTGGATGTGCGAAGAATTCCTCGCGGAGGAATTCTTCTTCCACCGTGAAGGCCGCTACCGCCTGAGCACCTTCGCCGAAGCTTATGCCGAGGTGTATGGGAAGCCCGAATATATGTCGCGCTACGTGCACGGCATCCTGATCTCGCAGATTCTCTGGCATCCGCACGCCGTCGCCTTCGACCTGTTCCGTACGCAATTCCTGGCGAACCTGCCGGAAGGCGCGGAATATCTTGAGGTCGGCCCGGGCCACGGCTTCTTCCTGACCTTCGCGGCGAACTCGCCGGCGGTGGCGCGACTGGAAGCGTGGGACGTCAGCCCGTCCAGCATCGCCGAAACCCA
Organism: Sphingomonadales bacterium UBA2369; assembly: GCA_002344055.1. Taxonomy (GTDB): domain Bacteria; phylum Pseudomonadota; class Alphaproteobacteria; order Sphingomonadales; family Sphingomonadaceae; genus Allosphingosinicella. The sequence continues at coordinate 94,618 of DDTH01000006.1, read as the reverse complement.
TGCGGCGCTGAAGCGGCTGGGCGTCACCCGCGAGATCGCGATCATCGAGCAGGACGTGCTCGCCGCTCCTGCCCGTCACGACGAGTTCGACGCGGCGGTGATCAGCGAGGTGCTGGAGCATCTGGAGCGGCCCGATCTGGCGCTGCAATCGCTCTGCGCGGCGCTGAAGCCCGGCGGCCGCATCTTCATCAATGCGCCGGTCAACAGCCCGGCGCCGGACCATATCTACCTCTGGCGCACGACCGAGGAATTCCATGCCTTCGTCGAAGCGCAGGGCTTCGTGATCGACGCGGCGTGGGATCTGCCGCAGACCGGCCTCAGCCTCGAGCGCGCGCGCAAGTTCAAGGCAAGCATCAGCTGCATCGTGATCGGCCGCAAGCCGGAATAGCCGCTCAGGCGGTTTCGGCTTTCACGCGATAGTAGCGCCGCCGCGCCGCCACCGCGAGCGCGATGCCGAATATGGCATATTCCACGCCCTGCAGGATCGCGAGCAGCAGCAGGAAGGTCAGCATCCCCGCGCCCGTCGCCAGCGCGATGCCGAAGGCCGCGCCGATCGCGATGACGCTGGCGACATTGTGCCAGAACAGCCAGACTGGGCGCTTCATGACGAAGACGGTCGTCGCCAGCGACATGGTGACGCTGCGGATCGCCAGCATCGGCGCGAGAATGACGAGGATCGTCCCCGACATCTCCCATTCCGCGCCGAGATACAAAGCGAGCACCGGCTCGGCCAGGAAGACCAGGCCGGCGAGCATCGCCAGGCTGATCGCGACCGACACGAGCAGCGTCAGCCGGAATTCCTGCCAGAATTCCCCGCGCGCTTCCTGCGCCCGCGCGGCGCGCTGGAAGAAGACCTGGCTCAGCGCGTCGTTGAACAATTGCAGCGGCAGCACCGCGATCCGCTGACCGATCGCATAGAAGCCGACCGCGCGCGTGCCGTAGAGAAATTGCAGCATGAAGGGCAGAAGGTTGAACGACAAAGCGGCGAGCAGAGAGCCGGGGATATCGACGCTCACCTGCGGCCGGAAGCGGCGGAACATCGCCCGCATGTGGCTGCGGCGCGGCCGGCCGAGCGGATACCAGCGGCTGGTGATCGCGAAGCCCATCAGGCTCTGCGCGACCAGCCCGAGCGCGAAGCCAGCGATCAGCCCCATCGCGCCGGGCCAGACCAGCACGACCCCCAATTGCACCAGCACCGTCGTCGCCGTCCGCAGCACCACGCCGATCGAGGCGAAGCGGAAGGATTCGTGCCGCATCAGGAACATGGTCAGCGCGTTGGTGACGCCGGTCAGCAGCACGGTGACGAACAGCATCGGCACCAGCAGCCAGAGCATCGGCGCGTCGATCGCCCACCAATAGAGCCACATCGCCACGGTGGCGAAAGCGGAGACTCCCAGCGCGATGGTGAAACAGAGCCACAACACCGCCTGCCGCCCGCTGTGCGGCGCGGTGGTGATCGCCAGCTCGAACCGGCCGCAGGCGAGCGCGCCGGGGATGGCGGCGGCGGCGATGAAGGTCCCGAGCAGGCCGAACTCTTCCGGCGTGTATAGCCGGGCGAGCAGGGGATAGGCGGCGAAGTTGAAGACCTGCGCGAGGAAGGTGCCGGAGAATAGCGCCAGGAACTGGCGCATATATTGGCGGCGATCCATGCGCGTCGGTCCGGCCTTGCCCCTCAGGCGGCCTTGTAGCCCAGGAATGCGTCCTTGTCCGCCAGCGCGGCGCGCAAAGTGCCCCAGAAATCCTGTTCGAAGCTCATGCCGAGTTCCTCGCGGATTTTCGCGTTCGAAACGTCGAATTCCATGATGTCGCCCACCAGCGGCTCGCCATGTTCGACGGACAGCTTGCCCTCCGGATCGAGGATTTCGAGCATGCCCTTGGCGAGTTCGTTGATCGTCACGCGGATGCCGGAGGCGGCATTATAGGCCTGACCGGTCGCTTTGGGATCGGTCGCGGCGCGGAGGTTCGCTTCGACGAGATCCTTCACATAGGTGAAGCTGCGCACCTGCTCGCCATGGCCGAACACGATCGGGTTCTGCCCTTCGGTAATGCGGCGCAGGAAGATAGAGACGACACCGCCGAACTCGTTCGATTCCTGCCGTTCGCCATAGACGTGGAAGTAACGCAGGATCGTCGTGTCGAGGCCGTACAGCTTGTGGAAGACATCCACGTAACGCTCGCCGCCCAGCTTCGAGACGCCATAATAGGAGACCGGCTCGAACGGGTGGCTCTCGGTCGTCGGGAAGATTTGCGGCTCGCCATAGACGGAGCCCGTCGAGGCCTGGACGAACTTGCGGACATTATGCGCCATCGCCTTCTGCAGCAGGTTCAGCGCGCCGCCGGCATTGACCTCCAGATCCTTGCCCGGATCGATCAGGCAGACATTCTTCTTCGACGCGGCATTGTGGAACACCGTGTCCACGCCCTCGAACAATTTATCCATCGCCGCATCGGCATCGCAGACGCTGGCTTCGGCGAAGTGGAAATTGTTGTGCCGCTCCAGATGCGCGACGTTCGTCCGCTTGCCGGCGGAAAGATCGTCCAGGCAGATGACGTCGGCGCCGATCTCGACCAGCCGCTCGCTGAGGTGCGAGCCGATAAAGCCCGCGCCGCCGGTGACGATGACCTTGCGGCCGGTGAGCATGCTCGTCTGATCGGACATCCGATGGCCTTCATATGCGAGAGGATGGAATTGCGGGCGGAACGCCGCGGCGCCCCTGTAGCGGTGCGTCCGCGCGGCTTCAACGCCTTGCGACGCCGCCCGCCCTTGCCTAATCGCGCCGCTCACCGTCAGGATATCCCGCTTTGTCCTCCGAATCTCCCGAGACCCCGCGCAAGCTGCTCGTCATCGACGCCAGCTACACGCTGGAGATGATCCGCGAGCGCGGGCTGGAGCAGTCGGTCACCTGCCGCGACCTCGACGGCTTTTTCGAGCATGTCTGGAGCGTTCATCCGTTCGCGACATTGCTCACCTCGCCGGAATGGGCGGAGAAATATGGCAAGCCGGTCACGCACGAGATTGCGGCGCGGCACACGTTCATCGAGGGTAAGGTCGGGCGCTTCCGCTGGCTGGCGAAGCTGTTTCCGGTCAATTTCCTGATCGGCCAGGTCGGCCTGTTCCGTCGCCTGCGCAAGTTGATCGAGCGCGAGCAGATCAGCGCTATCCGCGTCGGCGACCCGCTCTATCTCGGTCTGTTCGGCTGGGCATTGGCGCGGACGACCCGCATCCCGTTTCTGATCCGCGTCAACGCCAACAATCGCGATGTGCGCGCCAATACCGGCAAGCCGCTTTACCCGGCCCTGCTGCGCTCCATCCGGCGGGAGGAGAAGATCGAGCGCTTCGTCTTCCCGCGGGCCGACATGGTCGCCGCGCCCAATCAGGACAATGTCGATTATGCGGTGGAAAGCGGCGCGCATGCCGATCGCGTGACCATCTTCCGCTACGGCAATCTGCTCGCCGACGAGCATCTGCAGGAACCGTCCACGCGCAAGCTCGACACCGCCTTGTTCGATCGGTTCGGCATCGAGCCGGGCAAATATCTGCTCTGCATCGGCCGGCTGATCGCGGTGAAGTTTCCGGACGATACGGTGCGCGTGCTCGGCGCGCTGGTGAAGGATGGGCTGGACCTGAAGCTGGTCATGGCCGGGGACGGGCCGATGCGCGAGGAATTGCAGGCGCTCGCCGATGGCCTGGGCGTCGGCGACCGGCTGATCTTCGCCGGCAATCTGGACCAGAAGACTTTGGCCCAGCTCAATCCGAACGCCGCCGCTGTGGTGTCGCCGCTCACCGGACGGGCGTTGTCGGAAGCGGCGCTCGGCGGCGCACCGATCGCCGCTTACGATCTCGACTGGCAGGGCGATCTGGTCCGCACCGGCGAGACGGGGGAATTGGTGCCGTTCCGCGAGGTCGAGGCGCTGGCGGCGGCCACAGGCAAGCTAGTGCGCGACCGCAACTATGCCGCACGGATGGGCCGGGCGGTGCGGCAGCGCGCGTTGGCAATCCTCAATCCGGCCGAACTCAACGAGCATGAGCGGCAGGAATATACGAAGCTGCTGGCACGGTTCGCGCAGAGTGGGGCGGCACGGCCGTGAAGATCGTCCATATCCTGCCTGCCCTGACAAAAGGGGGTGCAGAGCGCGTCGCGGTCGATCTCGCCAACGAAATGGCCGCGCAAGGACACGAATTGACCCTCGTTGCGGGTCACCCGGTGGATCCGGCGATCCTCGCAAGCCGCCTGTCGCCTTCGGTCGATCTCCGCTTCATCAACCCCAGTCGGCCGGGGCGTCTGGCGAAATATCGTGACGCCGGCCCCTGGGTGAAGCGTGAGTGGGACTGGCTGGCCGGGCAGGATGTCGTCCACGCGCATATGACCTATGGCGGGTTCGTCGCGGGACAAATCCGCAAGCGCCGCCGGCGGCTGAAGGCGGCAGGCCCGGCGGTGGTCGAGACCTGTCACAGCGTCGGCATGCCGATGCGCGCGCACATGCGCTGGCTCTATGCCCGCCTGTCGGCCAACCGCGATGCTTTCGCGCTGATGGCGGAGGATCCCTTCTGGAACAGCTTCCGCGCCCGCCATCCCGGCCTGCACAGCGAGGTGATCCTGAACGGCGTGTCGGCGCCCCGGGAAGTGCCGGCCGATGAGGCTATGGTCTGGCGTCGCGCCACCGGCATTCCGGACGGGCGGCGGATCGCGGCCGGGACGATCGGAGTGCTGCGGCCGGAGCGCCGCCCGCTGGATTTCGTCGATCTGTTCGCGCGTCTGGCGCAGCGCATGGGGCCGGATTCGCATTTCATGCTCGGCGGCGGCGGGGCGATGGAACAGCAGGTCCGCGCTTCTGTCGATGCGGCGGGACTTGCGGACCGCATTCATCTTCCCGGCATGATCGACGAGCCGGCCGTCGCCCTTGCCGGGATCGATCTCTATCTGACGCTCAACGTCGGCCCGGTCACGGGGATTGCCGCGCTGGAAGCCGCCATGGCGGGGTTGCCAGTGCTCGCCTTGCAGACCCAGCCGGACTACCGGCCGGGCGAGCATGACTGGATCTGGTCGACGCCCGATCCGGATGCGCTGGCGGAGCGGGCCGCGGCGTTGCTTGCGGACGACAGGGCGCGCCGCGCGCTGGCGGATCGGCAACAGGCCTATGCGCGGGCGCATCACGGCGTGGAAGCCATGGCGCGCGCCTATGAAGCCTTTTATGAGGCCGCCATCGCCGCCGCCCGGCGCGATGCCGCCCGGTAACGAGTAAAGGATTCAACATGCCGATGAAGGATGTCGCGCTCGGCCGCGACGTGCGGATCTTCCACCCCGATCTCGTCAATCTCTATGGCTGCTCGATCGGCGACGAGACCAAGGTCGGCACCTTCGTGGAAATCCAGAAGGGCGTGAGTGTCGGCGCGCGCTGCAAGATCTCGTCCCACTCCTTCCTGTGCGAGGGCGTGACGATCGAGGATGAGGTGTTCGTCGGCCACGGCGTGATGTTCATCAACGATATCGAGCCGCGCGCGACTGCGGCGGACGGGGGACTGCAGACCGAGGCGGACTGGACGGTCGTGCCGACCCGCGTGTGCCGCGGTGCCTCGCTCGGCAGCGGCGTCGTCGTGATGGGCGGCGTGACGATCGGCGAACGCGCTCTCGTGGGCGCCGGCGCGGTGGTCACGAAAGACGTCGCGCCGGGCGAAACGGTGGCCGGCGTCCCCGCCCGGCTCTTGCGCGGCGAGGGCTGAACCGGGTAGGGGCGGCGCGTCTCCATCGGACCTGCGAACAATTCTCAACGCGCGCCTCCCGGCTCGCGTGTCGCTGCTGAAAACCGGAAGAAGGAAGATCGATGATCAACGTCGGTGTGGTTGGTTATGGCTATTGGGGTCCGAACCTGGTCCGCAACTTCGTCGCTTCGCCCGACGCCAATGTCGTCACCGTCTGTGATCGCGATGCGGGGCGGCTGCAGAAGGTGCAGGCGCTCTATCCGGCCGTCGAGGTTACGACCTCCGCCGAGGAAATGATCGCCGATCCGCGCATCGATGCCGTGATCGTCGCGACACCGGTCGATGCCCATTTCCCGATCGCGATGGCCGCGCTGAAGGCCGGCAAGCACGTCTTCGTCGAAAAGCCGATCGCCTCGACGGCCGACCAGGCGCGTCAGCTGGTGGAGGAAGCGGCGAAGCGGGGCCTCGTCCTCCATGTCGATCACACCTTCGTCTACACCGGCGCGGTCCGGAAGATGCACGAACTGATCCGCACCGACGCGTTCGGCCAGGTCCGCTATTACGACTCGACGCGCGTCAACCTCGGCCTGTTCCAGCATGACGTGAACGTGCTGTGGGACCTCGCCGTCCACGATTTGTCGATCATGGCTTATGTGCTCGGCCAGACCCCGGTCGCGGTGTCTGCGACCGGCCACACCCACATGCCCGGCCAGCCCGAATATGCCGCCTTCCTCACCGTCTATTTCAGCGGCGACACGATCGCGCACATCAACGTCAACTGGCTCTCGCCGGTGAAGGTGCGGCGCACGCTCGTCGGCGGCGACAAGCAGATGATCGTCTATGACGACAATGAGCCGAGCGAGAAGATCAAGCTGTACGACAAGGGCATTTCGGTCACCGAGACGCCCGAGGATGTCCGCAAGGTGCTGATCAGCTACCGCACCGGCGACCTGTGGGTGCCGAAGCTTCAGGAGCTTGAAGCCCTTTCGGTCGAGGCCGCCCATTTCTGCGCCTGCATCCGCGGCGAGGAAAAGTCGCTGACCGGCGGCGAGGCAGGACTTGAGCTGGTCCGCATCCTCGAGGCGGCGAACCAGTCGATGGCCAATCGCGGCGCCCCCGTCGAACTCTAGTCCACCCCTTCAAAGGCAGAACGAGTCCAGCCATGAGCACCGTCAAGTTCCTCGACCTCCAGGCGCAATATCAGTCGATCAAGCAGGAGGTGGACGAGGCCGTCCTCGGCGTTCTCGCGACCAGCGCCTATGTGCTCGGGCCGGCGGTCAAGGCGTTCGAGGAGGATTTCGCCAAGGCGCATGACGTCGCCGAAGCGGTCGCCTGCAACACCGGCACCAGCGCGATCCACCTGGCGCTGCTCGCCGCCGGCATCGGCGCGGGCGACGAGGTGATCACCGTGTCGATGACCTTCACCGCGACTGTCGCGGCGATCTCCTACACCGGCGCGACCCCGGTATTCGTCGATGTCGATCCGCAGAACTTCACGATGGACCCGGCGCAGATCGAGGCGAAGATCACGCCAAAGACCAAGGCGATCATGCCGGTCCACCTCTACGGCCAGGCCGCGGACATGGACCCGATCATGGCGATCGCGAAGAAGCACGGCCTGATCGTGATCGAGGATGCCGCGCAGGCGCATCTCGCCACCTACAAGGGCAAGCCGGTCGGCGGGATCGGCGATTTCGGCTGCTTCAGCTTCTATCCGGGCAAGAATCTCGGCGCCTATGGCGAGGGCGGCGCGACCACGACCAATAATCCGGAATTCGCGCACAAGATGCGCCTGCTGCGCGACTGGGGCCAGGCGCGGAAGTATCACCACGAATTCCTCGCTTACAATTACCGCATGGACGGCATTCAGGGCGCGGTGCTGGGCGTGAAGCTGAAATATCTCGACGGCTGGACGGAAGGCCGCCGCGCCCATGCCCGCCGCTATCAGGACTTGCTCGGCGCCGCCGGCGTCGAGTGCGCGACGGAAGTCGCCGACCGCCGCCACGTCTACCACATCTTCAGCATCTTCACCGGTGACCGCGAGGGGCTGCAGAAGGCGCTGGGCGATCAGGACATCCAGACCGGCATCCACTATCCGATCCCGGTCCACCTGCAGAAGGCCTATGAGGGCCTCGGCTACAAGGCGGGTGACTTCCCGGTAACCGAAGCGGTCGCCAGCCGCCAGCTCTCGCTGCCGATGTTCTCCGAGCTGACCATGGAAGAAGTCGAGCGTGTCGCGGCGGCAGTGATCGCCGCTTACTGAGCATTGGCGGAACGTCCCTCCCTGAAAGGGAGGGTAGGGGTGGGTCAGAGCGAGCCTTGGCTCGCTGCGAAACGCCTGCTGCACGGTGACTCGCAGCGCTCTTGCGAGCGCTACACCCACCCCCAGCCCCTCCCTTTCAGGGAGGGTAGGCGCTAGCCCTTCATCGCGGCGACGATGCGTCGGGCTTCGTCGTCCGCGAGATAGGGGTGCATGGGCAGGCTGAAGACCCGGTGCACGAGGTCTTCCGTCACCGCGAAATCGCCTTCGGCATAGCCCAAAGGCGCGAACGCCTGCTGGGTGTGCAACGGGCGCGGATAATAGATCATGGTCGGAATATCCGCCGCCGCCAGCCTTGCCTGAAACACAGAGCGCGCCTCCGCGTCGCTGGCGATGAGGGTATATTGCGCCCAGGCGCTGGCGTAGCCGCCGGGGATGACCGGCGCGATCAGGTCCAGCCCGGCCCCGGCCAGCGCCGCGCCATAGGCGTCCGCGACACGCTGGCGCTGGACCAGTTCGTCGTCGAAAATGTCCAGCTTCACGTTCAGCACGGCGGCCTGCACCGCGTCGAGGCGGCCGGTGATGCCCAGCCGGACATTCTCATATTTGTCCGAACCCTGGCCGTGGACACGGATCGAGCGCAGCAGGGCGTCGATTTCCGCATCGTCGGTGAAGATCGCCCCACCATCGCCATAGCAACCCAAGGGTTTGGCCGGGAAGAAGGAGGTGCAGCCGATCTCCGCCAGCGAACCCGCGCGGGCATTGCCGGCACCGCCGCCGAAGCTCTGCGCCGCATCCTCGATCACGAACAGATCGTGCTGGCCGGCAATCGCGTTGATCGCCTGATAATCGGCCGGCAGGCCAAACAGATCTACGGCGATGATGCCCTGCGGCGTCAGCCCGGCGAGCTTGTTCACATCCCAGCGCGGCAGCGGGTGGATGGACGCGTCGCCCTTGGCCAGCGCCTCGATCGCGCGCGAAAGGGCGGACCGGTCGATGTTGAAGGTCGCCGGATCGACATCGACGAAGATCGGCGTAGCGCCGACCGTACAGATCGCCTCGGCGCTCGCCATGAAAGTGAAGGGGACGGTGAAGACCGCATCGCCCGGGCCGACGCCCTTGGCCATCAGCGCCATCACCAGGGCGTCGGTGCCGGAGGCACAGGATACGCAATGTTTCGTGCCAGCGAATTCGGCGAGCCTTTGCTCCAGCGCCAGCACTTCCGGTCCGAGGATGAAGGTGCCGCTCCGCATGGTCGCCAGCACGGCCGCTTCGACCCTGTCCTGGATGCGTGCGTACTGGCTCTTCAGATCGATGAACGGAATCACGGAAACTCCCTGGTGCCGGCCGGCTTCGGCCGCGCGCCTAGCAGGCAGGTCCGTTCAGGGGAACCGCCGCTAAAGCTCCACCCCGCTCGCGATCGCCTCAAGCTGGCGCAGCCGCTCCTTAACCGCCGCCAGTTCGATGCGGACGCCGGTGTCCGTCTCGGGCTGCTCGAAGCCTTCATCGGACAGCATGGTTTGCGGCCGGCCGGCCTCGAGTTGCAGTTTCTTGTAGCCCAGCCAGCTGCGCCAGGCGGAAAGGCCGGCGCCGCACAGCAACGCCACGACCAGCACGGCCGCGAAGGCGGGGGCAAGGGACGCAATGGTTTCGCTCGTCATGGGAGGTTCCTATTCGTAGCGCAGAGCTTTGATGGGGTTGGCGCGGGCAACGCGGATGGCGTGGCTGGCGATGGTGGCGAGGGCGATGCCGAGCGCGAGCGCGCCGGCGAACACGAACACCAGGGGATTGATGTCGACGCGCGCGCTCTCGTCGAATTGCTTCATCCATCGCCACATCGCCAGCCAGGCGAGCGGCCAGGCTATTAGATTGGCCACGATCACCGGTTTGGAGAATTGCCAGGCGAGCAACTTCACGACGTCGCGGGTGCGCGCGCCGAGCACTTTGCGGATGCCGATTTCCTTGGTGCGGCGCTCGGCCGTGAAGGCGGCCAGGCCGAACAGGCCCAGACAGGCGACAATCACCGCCAGGATTGCGAAGCCGGCGAAGATCCGGGCCTGCGACTGCTCCGCGATATATTGCTCGGCAATGATATCCTCGCTGAATTCCGCCTGGAACGGCACGTCCTGCGTGATCTGCTGCCACTCCCGCTCGATCCTCTCGCTGAGCGCGGCGGGGTCGGGATCGTCGTAGCGGACGACGAGCGTGGACAGACCGTAATTGGACAGGCGATAGGCGATCGGCTCCAGCGGCTCGCGGATCGACCGGACGCGGGCGTCCGCGACCACGCCGACAATATTGATCGGCACGGCGCCATTTTTCGGGTCGATCAGTCCCATGGTGAAGCTCTTGCCGACCGCCTCCTCCGGCGTGGCGAAGCCGAGGTCGCGCATGGCGCGCTCGTTCAGCACGACATTCACGCCCCGCGCCGCATAGGCCCGCTCTTCCTCGTCGGTGGAGGTCAGGCTGAGCGGCTCCACGTCCATCGGCCGGTCGAAGGTCAGTTCGCGTCCGGCGAGCAGGCGGATGCCCATCGTCCGGAAATATTGATCGTCGATCGTGTAATTGCCCATCAGCACCGGCTGCTCGCGGCCCGGTACGTTGACGACGGTATTGTTTGAACCGCCCGGGTCCATGCCGATGCCGGTGCGCGAGACCGATTGCACACCCGCAATCCGCTCGAGCCGCCGGGCGATCTCTTCGCTGCGCTCGGTCAACTGCCGCCGGGCGATGCCCTGCACTTCCATCAGGCCCGTGCGATTGTATCCGGGGTCCGAATTCCGCGCATGTTCGGTCTGGGCGTAGACGACGGCAGTGCAGATGATGAGGCCGATCGAGACCGCAAACTGGGCAACCACAAGCGCGCTGCGCAGCAGGCCCGACCCCGCTGCTTCGGCCGTCGACTTGTTGGCCTTGAGCACCTGCGCCGGCTGAAAGCGCGACAGGTAGAAAGCCGGGTAGATACCGCCCGCCGCGCCGACCAGCAGGGTCAGCACCAGGATCGGCAGCAGCATGCCATTCTCGCCGAAATAGGTCATGGCGAGGTCGGCTTTCAGGAAATTGCCGAGCGAGGGCAGCAACAGTTCGACCAGCGCCAGCGCCAGCAGCATCGCGACGCTGGCGACCACGATCGATTCCAGCAGGAATTGCGTCATCAGCTGGCGCCGGCTGGCGCCGAGCACCTTGCGCAGCGCCACTTCCCGCGCGCGCGCCGAGGCGCGGGCGGTGGCCAGATTGGTGAAATTCACGCAGGCCATGCCGAGAATGAGGAAGGCGATGATCGCGAAGGTATAGATCGTGCGGGTATCGTTGCCCGGGGTCACGGAACCCGATTGGGCGATCCCCAGATGCACGTCCTGAACGTTCACCAGCCGCCAGTCGCCGAAATCGCCCTGGTTCAATGTGCGGCCGCCAAAATCCTGATCGGGAATATTGCGGTCTTCCCAGCCGGGCATGGCTTCGTGGATCGTGGCCGGATCGGTGCCGTCGCGGAGCTGGATATAGTTCCAGCCGCTGTTCCAGCCCCATTGGGTCATGAAGTCTTCGGCATTCTCGGCGAAGTATGCGGCATAATCGATCCGTGCCGCCATCGTGATCCGCTGATGCGAATTGCGCGGCATGTCCTCGATCACCCCGGTGATCCGGAAATCGGTGGTGATACCGCGATTGATCAGCGTGAGCGTCCGGCCGACCACGTTCGTATCGCCGAAGAACTTGCGCGCCTCGGTCTCGTTCAGCACGATCGAGCCGACATCGTTCAGCGCGGTACGCGGGTCGCCCGCGATGAACGGCACCTGCAAAATCTCGAACAGATTGCCGTCGGTGAGGACGACATTCTCGGTCGGCATCGCTTCGCCATTGTGGATCACGACCGGTGCCGCCGAGAGCGCGTAGACCTTGCGCTCGATCTGCGGGAAATCCTTCTTCAGCGTCGCGCCGGCGACGAAGGAGGACATCTGCACGTTGGTGACGGCGCCGGTGCCGGGATCGGTGAACTCGCTCTGCAGCTGGTAGACATTGTCGGCGTTGGGCAGCCAATTGTCGTAGCTGCGCTCATACTGGACATAGACCAGCAGCATCAGGCAGGCGGCGAGGCCGATCGCCAGGCCGACGATGTTGATGAAGGCATAGGTGCGGCTCTTGGCGAGCGCGCGGACGCCGACGGTGACGTAGGAGCGCCACATTTCAGGCGGCCCGCCGGTGCTCGACCAGGATCCGGCCGTCGAGCATGTTGACGGTGCGGCTCGCATAATCGGCATGGGCCGGGGAATGGGTGACCATGACGATGGTCGAGCCTTCGTGATTGAGGGCCTGCAGCATGCGCATCACTTCCTCGCCATGCGCGGTATCAAGATTGCCGGTCGGCTCGTCGGCGAGGATCAGCTTCGGCGCGCCGACCAGGGCGCGGGCGACGGCGACGCGCTGCTGCTGGCCGCCGGAAAGCTGGCTCGGCCGGTGGCGTGCCCGATGCGCGATGCCGACCCGGTCCATGACCTGCTCGACGCGGGCGCGGCGATCGTTGGCGGGGACATTGTGATAGAGCAGGGCCAGCTCGACATTCTCGCGCACGGTCAGTTCGTCGACCAGATTGAAGCTCTGGAAGATGAAGCCGATGTTGCGCTTTCGGAAATCGGCGAGCTTGCTCTCGCTCATCCCCGCCACGTCGGTGCCGGCGAATTCGTAGGTGCCGCTCGACGGGCTATCCAGCATCCCCATGATGTTCAGCAGGGTGGATTTACCGCAGCCGGACGGACCCATGATCGCGACGAATTCGCCGTCCGCGATGTCGAGATAGATGCTGTCGAGCGCGGTCGTCTCGACCGTGTCGGTGCGGTAGACCCGCGAGAGGTTGCGCATGCTCAACATGGGATAGTCCCTCCTGTCATTGGCCCAGCTTTCACTGGCTGAGGTCCAGCCGGTCGCGCTCAGCGAAGCCGGTATAGGGTGAGGTGATCACCCGCTCGCCGGGATCGAGCCCGTCGAGCACCTCGATGAAATTGGCGTTGCGGCGGCCCATGCGGACCTCGCGGCGGACGGCGGAACGGCCGTCGGGTGAGACGACGAAGACGAAATTTCCGCCAGTCTCGTTGTAAAAGGCGCCACTGGGGAGGAGTAGCGCAGGTTGGGTGTCACCGAGCGTCAGGCGGACCTGCACGGTCTGGCCGCGCTGGAGTTCCGGCTCGGCCTCGGTGAAGGCCAGGTCGATGGCGAAGGCGCCATTCTGGACCTGCGGATAGATTTTGGAGACGCGCATCCGGTACTGACGCCCGCCGATCTCGGCGACGGCGGTTTGCCCCTCGGCGACGCGGCCCAGATGGAATTCGTCGACCTGCGCGTTCAGCTTGTTGCGCCCGGCGCTGTCGATCTGGCCGAGCCGCTCGCCGCGCTGCAGCGACTGGCCGACCTGGATCGAGAAAGAAGTGAGCTGGCCGGAGACCGGCGCGCGGAGGTTCAGCGCGTCGAGGCTGCCGCGGGCGAGGTCGAGGCTGGAATTCAGGCCGGTGGCGGAGGCGCGCAGCTGCGAGAGTTGCTGCGACTGCAGGCGCTCGTCGCTCGCCCGCTGGCGGCGCAGCACTTCGACCCGGCGGCGCGCGGCTTCATAGGCGTCGCGGCTGTCGGCGATTGCGCGGCCGGCGACGAAGCCGCGATCGGCGAGGGGCCGCTGGACCTCATATTGGCGCCGGCTGGTGTCGGCGAGCAGCTCCGCCTCGATCAGCGCGCGTTCGTTGGCCAGACGGGTCTGCGACAATGCCAGTTCCTGGCTGCGCATCGAATTGATCTGCTGGGTGACCTCGGTCTGGCGGGCCAGCACGTTCAGCTGCAGATCGGAATTGGAGAGCACGGCGAGCGGCTGGCCTTCGGTCACGATCGCGCCATCCTCGACGAGCAGCCGCTCGACCCGGCCGCCCTCGACCGCGTCGAGGAAGACGGTGACCGACGGGGTGACGCGGCCGCGCAGAGGCAGGAAATCCTCGAACTGGCCGCGCTCGACCGTCGAAATGGTGAGCCTTGCGCTTTCCACCGCCTGGCTGTTCCCCGCCGGCAGCATGAACCAGCCGGCGATCGCCAGCCCCGCCACGAGCAGCCCGCCCAGCGCGAGCCTGGCCCGAGGCCCGAGGCCCTTGCGTTCGACCACGCGGTCCATGCCGCCGCCGCTAACCGGGGCGTCATCGCTGTTGATTTGCGAGACGAGCTGCATCAGCCGATCCACCCGTAGCCAGCGCCAAAAGTGTCCGGAATCGGACACTGGCGTCCGGCATCGGACAGCGTGCGCACCATCAGGCGAGCGGCACCAATGGACGAGAAACGAGGCTGAAGACCCCGCAGAGGATCAACGCAAGACTGAACAGCTGTATTTGCATCCGTTGCATCGCACCCTCCCTCATCCCGGCCGCATCGGGCCGTGCAGGTGATCCAGCAGGAGCCGTGCCAGAATCGGCGAGGCTGCATTTCCTCTGGAGAATAGGGCGGTTGTGGGCGCGGGCGTGCGGGCAAATCCGTCCGCCGCTGAACACTGGCACGTTATTTGATTGTTCGATAACGGACAGAAGGGGAGGGACGTCCGCATGGCCCGCGCCACGCGCTATTCGCGTTGCATTGTAATCGACGACGATCCGGACATTCTGCTGTCCGCGCGCCTGTTGCTGCGCGAGCTGTTCGCCGAGATCGAGCCATACCAGTCACCGGCCGAGGCGATGGATTCGATTCGGCGTTCGCCGCCGGACGTCATCCTGCTCGACGCCAATTTCGGCCGTGGCGCCACCAATGCGGCGGAAGGGTTCCACTGGCTTGGCGAGTTCCTGGCCGCCGATCCCGACGCCGTGGTGGTGATGATCACCGCCCATGCCGGCATTTCCGTCGCCGTCGAGGCGATGAAGCGCGGAGCCACCGATTTCGTTTCCAAGCCCTGGTCGAACGAGCGGTTGCTGACCACCGTCCGCACCGCCGCGGCACTCAGGAATTCGCGCGTGGAATCGGGCGGTGGCGGACAGGCTGAAGGGGCTGTGCCGGGCGCGCCCGCAGGCGGCGCGACCAGCCCGTTGCTCGGTCGCTCCCCCGCGATGGAGCGCGTCTATTCGCTGATCGAGCGCGCCGGGCCGACCGACGCCAACGTCCTGATCCTGGGCGAGAACGGCACCGGCAAGGAACTGGTCGCGCGAGAATTGCACCGCCGTTCGCGCCGTGCCAACAAGGTGCTGGTCTCCGTCGATCTCGGGGCGGTTGCTGAAACCCTGTTCGACTCCGAGCTTTTCGGTCACGTAAAGGGCGCCTTCACCGACGCGAAGGGTGACCGCGAAGGGCGGATGAAGGCGGCCGATGGCGGCACGCTGTTCCTCGACGAGATCGGCAATCTGCCGCTCCATCTCCAGCCCAAATTGCTCACCGCGCTGGAACAGCGCCAGGTCACGCCGGTCGGCGCGAACCGGCCGGTCGGCTTCGACATCCGCGTCGTCGCCGCGACCAACCTTTCGCCCGCGGCCCTCGCCGACGAGCAGCGTTTTCGTCAGGATCTGCTGTTCCGCCTCAACACGGTCGAGATCGAGCTGCCGCCCCTGCGCGAGCGGCCGGAGGATATCCGCCTGCTCGCCGAGACCTTCCTTGGCCAATATGCGGAAAAATATGACAAGCCGATGCGCGAGCTGCCGCCCGGTGTCGTCGCCGCGCTCGAGGCGCATGACTGGCCCGGCAACGTGCGTGCCCTGCGCCACGCCTGCGAGCGCGCCGTGATCCTGTCGGACGGCAATACCTATAGCGAGGAGGATTTCTCGCTGACCCGCGGATCCGCTCGGCCGGCGGCGGCGCCCGTCTCCGATCTCGTCGCGACGATCATTCCGGAACCGGCGGTGGACAATCTCAATCTCGAGCGGGCCGAGAAGCAGATGGTCGAGCAGGCGCTGAAGAAGCACCATTACAACATCTCGCTGGCGGCCCAGGAACTCGGCCTGACCCGCGCCTCCCTCTACCGCCGCATGGACAAGCACGGGCTTTGAGTCCGCTCTTTCGATGAAGATCGGCCATTCCTTCGCTATCGGCCTGCTGGTCCGGTTGATCGTCTTCGTCGGCCTGGTGTTTCTGCTCGTCTTCGCGTTCGGGCTGGAGGGCTATGGCGCCGGGAAGATCGTCCTGGTGCTCGCCGTGGCCGGCGCGCTCTGGTGGCTGTGGCACTATATTCAGGCCACCAACGTCGCCCTCGCGCGCTTCATCGACGCGGTGCGCTTCGGCGACTTCACGCAAGGCTTCGCCTATCAAAGCTATGGCAGCGGCTTTGCGGAGCTGGGCGCGGCGCTGGACGAGGCGATCCGCAAGCTGCGTGGCGAGCGGCACACGCTGACCGAGGCCAACCGCTTCTACCAGGCCGTGCTGGACGATGCACCGACGGCTTTGCTGACCGTGGATGCGGAAGGCAAGGTCGAACTGACCAACAAGGCCGCGCGTCGCCTGCTGGTCAAACATAAGGGCGTCCGCGCGCCCGATTTCGGCATCTATGGCGACGCCTTCATGAAGGCGCTTTCCGGCGGCGCGGTCGGCCGGCCGCGGCTGGTGCCGCTGCTGACGGACGGCCTGCCGCAGACCGTGATGATCAGCGCCGCGATCGTGCAGCGACTGGGCGGGCTGGTGCGGGTGGTCGCGGTGCAGCCGATCCAGGGCGAACTGAACGCGGTCGAGATCGCCGCGCAGAGCGACCTGATCCGCGTTCTGACGCACGAGATCATGAATTCGATTACGCCGGTGACCTCGCTCGCCCACACCGCCGTCGATCTGCTCGCCAAGGCGGACCGGGATGGCGATCCGGACATTGCCGATGCGCGCACCGCCGTCGAAACCCTTTCACGCCGCGCCGACGGCGTCATGCAGTTCGTCGAAAGCTACCGGCAGATCAGCCGCGCGCCGCAGGTGAAGCTGAAGAGTTTCGGCGTCGCGGCGTGGGTGAAGGAACTGGACACATTGTTCCGCGCCAGCGACGCGGCGGATGGCGTGGCGCTCGAAACACGGGTCGATCCGCCGGCGCTCAAGATGGAAGCGGACCCGGATTTGCTCGCCCAGGTGATCCTGAACCTGCTCAAGAACGGCGCCGAAGCCGCCCGCGCCCACGCCGCCGAGCCACGCGTCCTGCTCAACGTGCAATTCCTGCCGACCGGCGAGGTGCAGATCGACGTCGCCGACAATGGTGCGGGCGTACCCGACAGTCTGCGTGCCGATGTCTTTCTGCCCTTCTTTACCACCAAGGCGAAGGGCACCGGCGTCGGCCTCAGTCTCGCCCGCCAGATCGTGCTCGGCCATCGCGGCTCGATCGCGGTCAGCGACTCGCCCGATGGCGGGGCGCTGTTCAGGATGGTTATCTAATCCTGCGCTCCGGCAGGCTCGGGGATGATTTCGGGTTGGACCCCGGCCGGCTCATCCAGCGGTACCCGGTCCGCCAGGGTGAGATTGTCCAGGATCCGCGCCGTCTCGTCGCGCACCATCAGCATGGCGTTGCGCAGGCGGCATTGCTCCTCGGTGATGCAATTCTCGCACTTGCGATAGGCAAGGCGCGCCGCGCAGGGCAGCAGGCCCAATGAGCCGCGGGTCAGGCGGACGATGTCGCCATAGCTGATCTGGTCCGGCTCGCGCGCCAGCCAATAGCCGCCGTCGCGCCCGCGAAGGGATTCCACCACGCCCGCGCGCCGCATGCTGGACAGCATCACGGTGAGGAATTTGGGCGGGATATTCTGCTTCTCGGCAATCTCGGCCAGCTGCACCGGTCCCTCGCCATGACGATCGGCAAGGTGGAGCAGCGCCCGGATTGTATAGCGCGTGCGTTGAGAAAGCATGGCGCCCAGATAGTGGCCGGGCCGATTTAAGCAATGCGCCTCAAGTCAAATCAGGCGAGCGCCGCCTGCTTTTCTTCCGCGATCCGGTCCAGTTCGGCGCGGCTCTTCTTTTCCGCCGCCGATTTCAACTGTCCGCATGCCGCCATGATGTCGCGGCCACGCGGGCGGCGGATGGGGGCGCTGATCCCGGCGTCGAAGACGATGTCGCTGAACCGCTGTACCCGTTCGTCGGTCGAGGTCTCGTAGAGCGCGCCCGGCCAGGGATTGAAGGGAATGAGGTTCACCTTCGCCGGCAATTTATATTTGCGGATCAGCCGGACGAGTTCGCGCGCATCCTCGTCGCTGTCATTCTTGTCCTTCAGCATCACATATTCGAACGTGATGCGCCGGGCATTGTTCGCGCCGGGATAATCGGCGCAGGCCTGCAGCAATTCCTCGATCCCGTACTTCCGGTTCAACGGCACGATCTCGTCACGCACTTCCTTGGTCACCGCGTGCAGCGACACGGCGAGGTTCACCCCGATCTCCTCGCCCGCCTTGGCCATCATCGGCACGACGCCCGAAGTGGAGAGAGTGATGCGGCGCTTGGAGAGCGCGATGCCGTCGCCGTCCATGACGATCTTCAGCGCGTCACGGACATGATCGAAATTATAGAGCGGCTCGCCCATGCCCATCATCACGATGTTGCTGAGCATGCGGCCTTCCGGCTGGGACGGCCATTCGCCGAGCGCGTCGCGGGCGAGCATGACCTGGCCGACAATCTCCGACGGCTCAAGGTTGCGGACCAGCTTCATCGTGCCGGTGTGGCAGAAGCGGCAATTCAGCGTGCAGCCGACCTGGCTCGATACGCAGAGCGTGCCGCGGTCGGCGTCCGGGATGAAGACCATCTCGAAATCATGGCCGTCGCGGGTCTTCAGCAGCCATTTGCGGGTGCCGTCATTCGACACCTGCTGGGTGACGATTTCGGGGCGCTGCAGGGTGAAATGCTCGGCGAACCACGGCCGCTGCGCCTTGGCGATGTCGCTCATCGCCTCGAACGAGGTCGCGCCGCGATTGTAGATCTGGTGCCAGAGCTGCTTGGCGCGCAGCTTCGCCTGCTTGGGCTCCAGTCCCTTCTCCTCCAGCGCCGCGCGGATCGCCTCCTTGGAGAGGCCGACCAGCTCGACGCGCGAATCCATCGACGCCAGCGCCTCGCGCGGCACCGGGACGGGGTCGATCAGGCCGGGAATCGGCATCGGGCTTCCGCTGTCGGGCATGGCGGCGGATATAGTGGATGCGGCGGATTTTGCCAGATCAGCGTCCCGAACACGCGAGAGCGGCCGCGTCGATTGCGCTCGGGGCGCCGCGCAGGGGGTAGCGGTCGCGCACGATGCCGCCCCGCTGCGACCGCGTCTCCACGGTCATCAGCACGCCGCTGCGCATCGCCGCGAGGAGTTCCGCATCGCCGCGCGGATCGGGCGCCCAGGCGTCATTGCCGCGCCCGATCAGCTGGAAGCTGCGCCCGTCGATCCTGAGCAGGACCGCCGAGGCATCGCGCTTCGCCGCGCCCAGGCGGAAATGCAGCTGCCCCCGCGGTCCGGCCGGCCAATAGCCGACCGAAGCGAAGCCGCCGCCATCGCGATGCGTCGATTCGGATGGCCGGGTGATCGCCCAGCAGCGCTGCTGATCCTGGAAAGCGCCCCACAGGCCGAAGGTCCCCAGCGCTCGCGGCTGGGCGGCGGCCGGCAGCGCTATTGCGGTCAACGCCGCCACCGTCAGCCATCCTGTCGCCCGCACTCTCGATCCTCGCGCCCAACAATAACCCACAATTGCCAACATTCGCCTGCACAATCCACTGGCGAGCGCCGCCGCGCCCGTTATAACCCGATGTCCAATTCAAAAGCGGGCATACAGGGGTCGGGAATGAAGGCGACGATCGAACGGGCCACTCTGCTCAAGGGCCTGGGCCACGTCCATTCTGTAGTGGAGCGGCGCAACACCATTCCGATCCTGTCGAACGTCCTGCTGGAAGGGTCCGAAGGCGGCGGCCTCCGGCTGATGGCGACCGACCTGGACCTGCAGATCGACGAGACGGTCGATGCGAGCGTCAGCGATGCCGGGGCGACCACCGTTCCCGCTCACACTCTGTTCGACATCGTCCGCAAGCTTCCCGAGGGCAGCCAGGTGGAACTCTCCGCCGCCGAGGGTCGTCTCTCGATCAATGCCGGCCGCGCGCGCTTCACCCTCGCCGCCCTGCCGCGCGACGATTTCCCGGTGATCGCAGAGGGCGAGTTGCCGACCCGCTTCGAGCTGCCGGCCGCGTCGCTGAAGCAGATCATCGACAAGACTCGCTTCGCCATTTCCACCGAGGAGACGCGCTACTATCTGAACGGCATCTATCTGCATGTCGTGGATGGCGACCTGAAGGCTGCGGCGACGGACGGCCACCGTCTCGCCCGCGTCACGGTCGAGCGGCCGGACGGCGCGGACAACATGCCGGGCGTCATCATTCCGCGGAAGTGCGTCGCCGAACTGCGCAAATTGCTCGACGAGGTGGACGGCACGGTCGAGATTTCGCTGTCGGAATCGAAGATCCGCTTCGGCCTCGGCAATGCGGTGCTCACCAGCAAGCTGATCGACGGCACCTTCCCGGATTATACCCGCGTCATTCCGACCGCGAACGACAAATTGCTCAAGATCGATCCGCGCAGTTTCGAGGAAGGTGTGGATCGCGTCTCCACCATCGCGTCGGAACGCACCCGCGCGGTGAAGATGAGCCTGGATCGCGACCGCATCACGCTCTCGGTGACGTCGCCGGAGAACGGCACCGCGGCCGAGGAAGTCGCCGCCGACTACAG
This sequence comes from Sphingomonadales bacterium UBA2369, assembly GCA_002344055.1. Taxonomy (GTDB): domain Bacteria; phylum Pseudomonadota; class Alphaproteobacteria; order Sphingomonadales; family Sphingomonadaceae; genus Allosphingosinicella. The sequence goes on along the minus strand of DDTH01000006.1, from coordinate 74,008 downwards.
CGCCGCCGGCATCGAGATCGGCTTCAACGCCCGCTATTTGCTGGATATCCTCCACCAGATCGAAGGCGACAGCGTCGAAGTTCATCTGGCGGACGCCGCGGCACCGACCCTGCTGCGCGAAAACGACAAGGCCGCGGCGCTATACGTGCTGATGCCGATGCGGGTTTGAAGCGCCCGCACCGGCACCTTACATTGACTCTCGAAGGGGCGACGACTATTCGCCGCCGCTTTCCTGCACAGCTCAAATTCCCACGGAGTCGCTTAGATGGCGCGCGTTACCGTTGAAGATTGCGTCGACAAGATCCCCAACCGGTTCGACCTGGTATTGTTCGCCGCCCAGCGCGCGCGGCAGATTTCGGGCGGCGCGGAGCTGACCATCGATCGTGATCGCGACAAGAATCCGGTCGTCGCGCTGCGCGAGATTGCGGACCAGACGATCAAGCCGCGCGACCTGGAGGAGGCCCTGGTCTCCGGTCTGCAGCGCGTCCAGCTCGACGATGACGATGTCGCGGACGAGGTTGGCTCGCTGGCCCAGTCGGCCGAGGCGCTGCGCCTCACCGCCGCCGCGCCGCCGCGCAACACGAACATGTCCGGCGACTACGAGTAAGTTCCTGGCGGCTCCCCGATGAGCGCCGCTTTCGCATTATTCGATACGGCAATCGGCCGCTGCGGCATCGCCTGGCGCGATGATGCGGTGGCCGGTTTCGTCATGTGCGGAAGCGATGAGCAGGCCGCCGTGTCCCGGTTCGCCAGCCGTCACCAAGCGCAACCCGCTGAGCCGATAGCGGCCATCGCCGCAATCATCGCCCGCGTCCGCCGCATGCTTGACGGCGAGCGGATCGATCTGGCCGATGTGCCGGTCACGCTCGACGTCCCCGCGTTCGAGCGCCGCGTCTATGCGGCGCTGCGCCAAATCCCGCCCGGCGAGACGATCACTTATGGTGCGCTGGCCGAGCGGGCCGGATCGCCGGGCGCGGCGCAGGCGGTCGGCGCGGCAATGGGGCGCAATCCGATCCCGGTGATCATCCCCTGCCACCGCGTGCTGGCGGGGTCGGGCAAGAGCGGGGGCTTCTCCGCGCCCGGCGGTGTCACCACCAAGTTCCGGATATTGCAGATCGAGCGCGCCGGGCGCGGCGAGGACGGCCTGCTGTTCGACGATCTGCCGCTGGCGGTGAAAAGCTAGGCGGCCTGCTCGTGGGCGGGCTCGATTTCGGCCCTATCCACCCATTCCATCTCGCCGAGTTTCAGGACGCGGCCGTCGGCGGCGCGGGGCGCCATGTCTGCAATAGGCTGGCGCGTCATGCGATCGACCAGCACCGGATTACTCGGCTTCTCGAAAATCCACTTCTCTCCCCATTGCCGCATGGACAGCAGGACCGGCAGCAGGTCGCGGCCTTTCTCGGTCAGGCGGTAGGAAATCTTGCGCCGGTCGGATGGGTCGGGCTCGCGCTCGAGAATGCCGGTCTCCACCATCCGCGCCAGACGATTGGACAGGATGTTGCGGGCGATGCCGAGTGTCGATTGGAATTCCTCGAAATGATGGAGGCCATTAAAGGCACCGCGAAGGATCAGGAACGACCAGCGCTCGCCGATCGTGTCGAGCGCCGCGGCGATGGAACATTGGCGCAGCATCTCCCGATGCCGTTCGATATCCAGCATGTTTCAAGCATCCTCGCGCGTTGTTCGCGCTGTTGGCGGAACATGCGCTTTTCCGTCCCGATCCGCAACCGAGTGGAATTCAATCGCGCAGATAGGTTTTTGATTGCATCTTTTGTGCGCCGCACCCCATCTTGGGGAACGATGCTGCGGCAGTATGAACTGGTCGACAAGGTGCTGGGCTATGACCCGGCAGCCGATGAGGCGATGCTGAACCGCGCCTATGTGTTTTCGATGAAGGCGCACGGCACGCAGAAGCGGGCCTCGGGCGATCCTTATTACAGCCACCCGATCGAAGTGGCCGGAATCCTGACCGACCTTCATCTGGACGACGAGACGATCGTCACGGCCATCCTCCACGACACGATCGAGGATACGGTCGCGACACACGAGGAGATCGAGGCCAAGTTCGGCCCGAACGTGGCCCGGCTGGTCGATGGCGTCACGAAGCTCAGCAAGATCGAGGCCCAGAGCGAGACCGAACGCTCCGCCGAGAATCTGCGCAAGTTCCTGCTCGCCATGTCGGACGACATCCGCGTGCTGCTGGTGAAGCTCGCCGACCGGCTGCACAATATGCGCACCCTCCACTTCATCAAGAATGAGGAGAAGCGCCGCCGCATCGCTCGCGAGACGATGGATATCTATGCGCCGCTCGCGGAGCGGATCGGCATGTACGAATTCATGACCGAGATGCAGACGCTCGCTTTTCAGCAGCTGGAGCCGGATGCGTATGAGTCGATCACCAAGCGGCTCGAGCAATTGCGCGAAGATGGCGGCGGCGACCTGATCAACCGCATCGCCCGCGGCATCAAGGCGCATCTGGAAGCCTATGGCATCGACGCCGAGGTGAAGGGCCGCGAGAAGCATCCTTACTCGATCTGGCGCAAGATGGCCGAGCGTCACATTAGCTTCGAGGCGCTGTCCGACATCATGGCCTTCCGCTGCATCGTCGACAGCGTCGAGGATTGCTACCGCACCCTGGGCCTCATTCACCAGCGCTGGCCGATGGTTCCCGGCCGCTTTCGCGACTTCATCTCCACGCCCAAGCGCAACGGTTATCGCAGCGTGCACACCACCGTCATCCATGACGAACGGATGCGGATCGAGGTGCAGATCCGCACCCGCGAGATGCATGCCCAGGCCGAGCACGGCCTCGCGGCCCACTGGGCCTATAAGGAAGGCGCGATCGCCGCGACGACCGAGCATCCCTGGCTCAGCGACCTGGTCGAGATTCTCGACCATGCGCAGAGTCCGGAGGAGCTGCTCGAACATACAAGAATGGCGATGTATCAGGATCGGATCTTCGCCTTCACGCCGAAGGGGGAGCTGTTCCAGCTGCCCAAGGGCGCGACCCCGGTGGATTTCGCTTACACCGTCCACACCCAACTCGGCGACCAGACGGTCGGCGCGAAGATCAACGGCCGGATGGTGCCGCTGCGCACCCCGCTGGACAATGGCGATCAGGTCGAGATTCTGGTCTCCAAGGCGCAGCATCCGCAGCCCAACTGGCTGAGCTTCGTCATCACCGGCAAGGCGCGAGCGAACATCCGGCGCTGGATCAAGTCGAAGGAACGGGTCGAGACGATCGCGCTCGGCCGCAAGATTTTCGACGAGATCGTCGCGCGGCTGCCCGCTCCTCTCGGTTGGGAGGCGTTGGCGGAGGCGCTGAAGCGGCTGCACCTGCCGGACGACAATGCGTTGATGGAAGCGATTGCCACCAAGCGGGTCGATGACGCGCAGGTGATGGAAGCCTTGCTGCCCGGCTCGACCGGCAAGGGGGTGAAGCCGCCGCCGCAGCGCACCGCCATCTCGATCAAGGGCCTGACGCCCGGTGTGGCCTTCACGCTGGCCGAATGCTGCCACCCGATCCCCGGCGACCGCATCGTCGGCCTGCGCCGCGAGGGTGACGCGATCGAGGTGCACACGATCGGCTGCGACAGCCTGGCCGACGGGCAGGATGCGGACTGGGTCGATCTGCAATGGGGCGAGGAGACGGACGGCGGCACCGCGCGGATCGTCGTCGTCATCACCCACCAGCCGGGAAGCCTCGCCGCCCTGGCCGGGGTGCTCGGCGCGGCCGGCGCGAACATTGTCGGCCTGGAGCAGACCGCCCGCGACGGCAGCTTTCACACTTTCGCGCTCGATCTGGAGGTGCATGACGTCGAGCATCTGATGCGGATCATCGCCGCCCTGCGCGCCACCGACGCGGTGTCGAGCGCCGAGCGGCTGTGATCATCGACAGGCCGGGCGCGGCGGTCTAGGCGCGCCGGATGCGCAAGGGCATCATCCTGGCGGGCGGTTCGGGAACGCGCCTGCATCCGGTCACGGCGGCGGTCAGCAAGCAGCTGATGCCAGTCTATGACAAGCCGATGATCTATTATCCTTTGTCGGTGCTGATGCTGGCCGGCATTCGCGAGATATTGATCATCACCACGCCGCACGATCAGGCCAGCTTCCGTCGCCTGCTCGGCGACGGGTCGCAATGGGGCCTCAGCCTCGAATATCGGGTGCAAGAAGAGCCGAAGGGCCTCGCCCAGGCCTTTCACATCGGCGCCGATTTCGTCGACGGGCACCCCAGCGCGCTCATTCTGGGCGACAATATCTTTTACGGCCACGGCCTGACGGAGCTGCTGCAAAGCGCCAATGCCCGCGAGGAAGGCGCGACCGTCTTCGCTTACCGGGTTTCCGATCCCGAAAATTACGGCGTGGTGTCCTTTGATCCGTCCGGCCGGGCCGAAACGCTGGAGGAAAAGCCAGCCGCGCCACGGTCCAATTATGCGGTCACCGGCATCTATTTCTACGACGACAAGGTGGTGGATTATGCCCATCGCATCGCCCCGTCGCCGCGCGGCGAGCTGGAGATCACCGACGTCAACCGGCTTTATCTCGAAGCGGGCAATCTGAACGTCGAGCATATGGGCGCGGGCTATGCCTGGCTCGACACCGGCACCCATGCCTCCCTTCTCGACGCGGCTTTGTTCACGCGCATCGTCGAAGAGCGCCAAGGGCTGAAAATCTGTTGCCCGGAGGAGATTGCCTGGCGGATGGGCTTCATCGGCGATGCCGAACTGGAGGCGCTCGCCGAACCTCTGCGCAAGAGCGGCTATGGCGATTATCTGCTCAGCATGATGGACAAGGGCCACGGCCGGTGAAGCTAGTCGATACTGCGATCCCGGAGGTGAAGATCGTTGAGCCGGCCGTGTTCGGCGACGATCGCGGCTTCTTCATGGAGACCTGGAACGCGCGCGGCTTCGCGGCGGCCGGGCTGGACCTGAATTTCGTGCAGGACAATCACAGCCGCTCCGCCAAAGGAGTGTTGCGCGGGCTTCACTATCAGGTCCGCCAGCCGCAGGGGAAACTGGTTCGGGTCGTGCGCGGCGCCGTCTATGACGTCGCAGTCGATATCAGGCGCGACTCGGCCACGTTTGGGCGCTGGGTCGGCGTCGAACTGACCGAGGCGAACAAGCGCATGCTGTGGGTCCCGCCGGGCTTCGCGCATGGTTTCCTCAGTCTCGAGGACGGCACCGAATTCCTCTACAAATGCACCGATTTCTACGCGCGCGAACATGAGCGGTCTTTGCTCTGGTCTGATCCCGCAATCGGCATCGACTGGCCGCTATGCGGGGAGACGCCGCAACTGTCGGACAAGGACGCTGCCGCGCCGCCGCTGGCCGAGGCGGAACTGTCGTGAAGGCGCTTATTTTCGGTGCAAGCGGGCAGGTCGGCCGCGCGCTCGTTGCAACCGCGCCCGAACGGATGGAGGTCGTCGCGCTTGGGCGCGCGGATTGCGACGTCACAGACCGCAATGCCGTCACCGCCGCGATCCGGGCCGCGCGCCCCGATCTGGTCTTCAACGCCGCCGCCTACACCGCCGTCGACAAGGCGGAGAGCGAGCCGGACCGCGCCGGGATGCTGAACGCCGCCGCCCCCGGCTGGATCGCATCGGCGGCGCGCGATGCCGGCGCCCGCTTCGTCCACATTTCCACCGATTTCGTCTTTGGCGGCACGTCCGGCCGGCCCTATCGGCCCGATCACCCGACCAGGCCGCTCAGTGTCTACGGCCGCACCAAGCGCGACGGCGAGACCGCGGTGCTTGATGCCGATCCGGACGCGTTGATCGTCCGCACCGCCTGGGTCCATGACGCCGCGGGAAGCAATTTCGTTCGCACGATGCTCCGGCTGATGGCCGAGCGGGACCGGCTGGATATCGTCGCCGATCAACTCGGGACGCCCACTCACGCCCCCTCGCTGGCCCGCGCGCTCTTGGCGCTGGCGGCGAAGAGCGCGTCCGGCCTTCATCATTTCACCGATGCGGGCGTCGCCAGCTGGTATGATTTCGCCGTGGCGATCCAGGAGGAAGCGCTGGCGCTCGGACTGCTGGAGCGCGCCTCGGTAATCGCGCCGATCGTCACCGCCGACTATCCGACCCCGGCTACCCGCCCCGGCTGCGTCATTCTCGACAAGAGCGCGACCTGGGCCTTGCTCGACCGTCCGCCGCCGCACTGGCGCGCCACGCTCCGCACCTGCCTCAACGAGATTGCCCGCCAAAAGGTCGCCAAGAATGGCTAATCTGCTCATTACCGGCGGCGCCGGCTTCATCGGGACTAACTTCGTCCATTATTGGGCCGCGCAGCACCCCGGTGACGGGGTCATCGTGCTCGACGCGCTCACCTATGCCGGCAACCGCTCCAATCTGGACGGCGTCGCGCATGAGTTCGTGCAGGGCGACATCAACGATACCGCCCTCGTCGAGAAGCTGCTGGGCGAGCGCGGCATCGATACCATCGTCCACTTCGCGGCCGAGAGCCATGTGGATCGCTCCATTGCCGGCCCGGATGCCTTTATCGAAGCGAACGTCAACGGCACGCATAGCCTGCTGAAGGCCGCCCGCACCGCGTGGCTGGACACCGGCACCGGCCGTCCGCACCGTTTCCACCACATCTCGACCGACGAGGTTTATGGCAGCCTGGGCCCCGACGATCCCGCCTTCAGCGAGACCACGCCCTACGCGCCCAATTCGCCTTATGCCGCGTCCAAGGCCGCGTCGGACCATCTCGTCCGCGCCTATCACCAGACGTTCGGGCTGCAGACGACGGTCACCAATTGCTCGAACAATTACGGACCCTATCAATATCCCGAGAAACTGATCCCGCTCTTCATCCGCAACTGCCTGACCGGTGTGGCTTTGCCCATTTATGGTGACGGCATGAATGTGCGCGACTGGCTGTTCGTGGACGATCATATCCGGGGCATCGAACTGGCGCTGGCCAATGGGCGGCCCGGCGAGACCTATAATATCGGCGGCGGCGAGGAATTGCCGAACCTCACCCTGATCGACACGCTCTGCGCCACCGTGGACCGGGCTTTTGCGGACGATCCGTCACTGGCCGCGCGCTTCCGGGACGCGCCCGCCGCCCGGGGTGAACCCTCCGCCAGCCTCAAGAGCTTTGTAACAGACCGGCTCGGCCATGATCGCCGCTATGCAATCGATCATGACAAGGCGCGCCGCGAACTCGGCTACGATGCCGAAACGCGCTTCGCGGACGGCCTGGCCGCCACCATCGCCTGGTATCTGGAGCGCCCGGGCTTCGCCTGAGCGCTCCACCTTAACCCGATCCTAGGGAGCAGGATCAACCCGGAAAATCTCGCCGTCGAAGTCGACGATATAGAGGTTCCGCGCCTGATCGATGCCGAAGCTGGAGATGTTGTTGATCGTCCCGGCGGTCGGAGCGAAGGCGGTCTTGCGCAGCGTGAAGCCGGCACTGCCGAAGGTCGTGCCGAGCGCGACCTGGGTGATGCGGAACGACCAGATGTTCGCATTCACATAGTCGCCGAAGAAGTAATGGCCGTTCAGCGATTCGACCGGGCCGCGATAGACGTAACCGCCGGTCACGCTGTTGCCTTCGCGTTCGCCGGTGCCGTGCGAATATTCGGCGACCGGCGGCGTGGTGCCGGTCGGCGCCGTGCCGGTGCCCACCGTGGTCGTGCCCTCGAAGAAGGACCAGCCGAAATTGGAGCCGCCGGTGCCGGTCGGGAACAACGCGTTGATTTCCTCTCGCGCCGCCTGGCCGACATCGCCGATCCAGATAATGCCGGTGACCGAATCGACGCTGGCGCGATAGGGATTGCGCAGGCCATAGGCCCACACTTCCGGCGCGCCGCCGGTGGTCGCGTAGGGATTGCTCGCCGGGATCGCATAGTCGCGATTCGGATCGGCCGGGAAGGCGTCGGTGGCGACGTCGATGCGCAGGATCTTGCCCAGCAGGACATTCTTGTTCTGCGCGTTGCCGGCGGGGTCGTTCGCGCCGCCGCCGTCGCCGGTGGCGATGTAGAGGAGGCCGTCATTGCCGAAGCCGATCCAGCCGCCATTGTGATTGTCCTGGCCCGGATGCGGGATGGTCAGGATGAGGTCCGCCGTGGCGGCGTCGCCCAGTGCCAGATTCCCCGCAACGGTCGAGTAACGGCGCAGTTCGATATCGCCCGCGAGGTTGGTCAAATAGAGGTAGAACACACCGCTGGTGGCGTAGTCCGGCGCGGTGGTGAAGCCGAGCAGGCCGTTTTCGCCAGTGGTCGTGGTCTGGCCGGTGATGTCCATGAAGGTCGTCGAGGTGCCGTTCGACGGATTCAGGAGGGCGATTCGGCCCGCCCGCTCGACGACGAAGACGCGGCCGCTGCCGTCCGGCAGCGGTGCCAGGAAGACAGGCTGGGCGAAGCCGGTACCGACGCGGTTCACGACGAAATTGTCGGGGCCGACGTTGGTTACGGTGACGGCGACGTTCAGCGCCCTCGTATCCTTGCCGTCGCTGGCCGCGACCTGGAAATTATAGACATTGTCGGCGCCAACATCAGCCGGTGCCTCGAAATCGGGCGGCCCCGCAAACGTCACAGCACCGGTGGCTGAAATACGGAAGAGCGAGGCATCGGGTCCGCCCGACAGCGTATAGGTCAGCGCATCGCCATCGGCATCGGTGGCGGTCACCTGATAGATGGTCCCGGTGCTGTTCTCCGGCACGGTCGCGGTCGCAGCGGAGGTGATCTGCGGCGGATTGTTGTTCGCGGCCGGCGGATTGCCGCCGCCACCGCCGCCACCGCAGGCGGTGATCAGGGTCAGGGAAGAAGCGGCGAGGAGAAAGCGAGCTGGACGAAACATCTGAACCTACTGAGGCTGCAAAGGGGGCGGGGGCGAAACGGTCTGCCGACCTAAAGGGTTCACTTACCGGTTCCGGCGGGCCATGCTAGGAAAATGAGCAAATCGGGCGACATCACCTATGGCGGCTATCTCGCGCTGGACGAACTTCTGGCCGCCCAGCATCCGATTTCCGACCAGCATGACGAACTCCTCTTCATCGTCATCCACCAGACCAAGGAATTGTGGCTGAAACAGGCCATCGCCGAACTGGGGCAGGCAAAAACGCTGGTCGCCGCGAACCGGCTTATCGAGGTTCACAAGATTCTGAGCCGGGTCTCGCGCATTCAGGCGGTGATGACCCTGTCGTGGGACGTGCTGGCGACGATGACGCCGGCGGATTACCTGAAGTTTCGCGGCGTGCTCGGCACTTCCAGCGGCTTTCAGTCCGCACAATTCCGCCTGTTCGAGTTCCTGGTGGGCCTCAAGGACGGAAATCACCTCAAATATCAGGACGAGGGCTCGGCGCCGCGCGCGGCCCTCGAGCAGGCGCTGGCGAATCCCAGCCTGTGGGACGAAGCGAATCTCGCGCTGCACCGCGAATTCCCGCTGCCCGACCATGTCGTCAAGCGCGACTGGTCGCAGCCCTACCAGCCCGATCCGGCGGTCGAGGAGGCGTGGACGCAGGTCTATCGCGCGCCCGAAACGCACTGGAAATATTATCAGCTCGCCGAGAAACTGGTCGATATCGACGATGCGCTCGCGACCTGGCGCCACAAGCATGTCGTCACCGTCTCGCGTATCATCGGTTCGAAGCGCGGCACCGGCGGCACGGCCGGTGTGCAATATCTCGAATCCACCCTTTCCCGCCGCGCCTTTCCCGAATTGTGGAGCCTGAGGACGAAGCTGTGAATGCGGGCGCGCGCATCGTCCCGGTCATCCTGTCCGGCGGGGCGGGCACGCGGCTGTGGCCCTTGTCGACGCCGGAGCGGCCCAAGCAGTTTCACGCGCTGACCGGGACGGAAACGATGCTGCGGATGACGGCGGCGCGCGTCGCCGACCGGATGCGCTTCGCCCCGCCGATCGTCGTGGCGAGCGCGGCCAATGCCGACGCGATCGATGCGCAGCTGGACGATATCGGCGCACTGATCCTCGAGCCTGTCGGCCGCAACACCGCGCCGGCGATTGCGCTCGCCGCCTTGCGCGCCCGGACGGACGAATTGCTGCTGGTCATGCCCAGCGACCATGTGATCGCCGATCCCGGCGCGTTCCAGGCCGCCATCGACCGCGCCGCCGCCGCGGCAGCGCAAGGCTGGCTGATGACCTTCGGCATCGCCCCTGACCGGCCCGAGACCGGTTACGGCTATATCAAGCGCGGCGCCGCGCTCGGCGACGGGGCCTTCGCGGTCGAGCGCTTCGTGGAGAAGCCCGATTCGGCCACCGCCGCGGCTTATCTCGCGGCGGGCGGCCATGACTGGAATGGTGGCATCTTCCTGTTCCGCGCCGCCGATCTGCTGGCCGGGCTGGAGGCGCACGCGCCGGATATTCTCGCCGCAACCCGGCAGGCGCTTGCGGCCGGGCAGAATGATGGCCGGCGAATCACCCCCGATCCGGCGCTGTTCGCGGCCGTGCGCGCCCAGTCGATCGACCATGCCTTGATGGAAAAGCATGATCGCGTCGGCGTCGCCCCGGTGGCGATGGGCTGGTCCGACCTGGGCAGCTGGGACGCGCTTTATGCGCTCGGCGGCAAGGATGCGGGCGGTAACGCGGCTTCCGGCCCGGCTCGCCTGATCGACACGTCAGGCACTTTCGTCCACTCGACCGGGCCGCGCATCGTCACCGTCGGCGTCAGCGACCTGATCGTCGTCGCCACCGGCGACACCGTGCTGATTCTCCCGCGAGGAGAGAGCCAGCGGGTGCGCGAGGCTGCCGCCTCCACCGAACTTTAACGGCTCCCCGCCTATGCGCGGGGCATGTCATCTCGCGTCCATCTGATCGCCGCCGCCCGGCCCAATTTCATGAAAGTCGCGCCGCTTTATCATGCGCTCGCGGCCGATCCGGGTTTTGATCCGGCCGTGGTCCATACCGGCCAGCATTATGATGCCAACATGTCGGACGCGATCCTGGCTGATCTGCGCGTGCCGCCGCCAGCCCACCATCTCGGCATCGGTTCGGGCAGCCATGCCGAACAAACTGGCGGAGTGATGATCGCCTACGAGAAAGTGGCGATGGCCGACCGGCCCGACTGGATCGTCGTGGTCGGCGATGTGAACTCCACCGCCGCCTGTGCGATGGTCGGGGCGAAGCTCGGCATCCGCACAGTCCATCTGGAAGCGGGTTTGCGCAGCCGCGACCGGACGATGCCGGAAGAGATTAACCGCCTCGTCACCGACGCCATTTCCGATGTGCTCTGGACGCCATCGCCTGACGCCGACGAGAATCTGGCCGCGGAGGGCGTGCCGGCGGAGAAGGTGACCCGGGTCGGTAACATCATGCTCGACAGTTTCGAGATGGTCCGGCCGCAGATCGAGCTGGAACGCCGGGGCTTCGCCGCCGGGCTGCCGGAGCGCTACGGCGTCGTCACCTTGCATCGGCCCTCGAACGTAGACGATCCGGCGCAGCTTCAGCAGCTTTGCACCGCTTTGGTCGCGCTCCAACACGAACTGCCTCTGGTCTTCCCGGTCCATCCGCGCACGCGGCAGCGGCTGGAGGCGGCGAATTTGTGGAGCATGCTCGAAGCGGCCGGCATTCGTCTGATCGAGCCGGTGCCGTACATCCGCTTCATGAGCCTGGTGATCGGCGCGGCCGCGGTCGTCACAGACAGCGGCGGCGTGCAGGAGGAGACGACCTATCTCGGCATTCCGTGTCTGACCCTGCGCCCGAATACCGAGCGGCCTGTCACCGTCACGGAAGGCACCAACCGGCTGACCCGGCCGGAAATTCTTCTCGCCGACGTCCGTGCTGCGCTCCAGCCCGGTCTCAACGGCCACCGCCGCCCCGAACATTGGGACGGGCAGACCGCCCGGCGCTGTGTTGAGGATTTGAAGCGCCGGGGCTGACCCGCTAGGGGCAGCGCCGATGGACGGAAACAGCATGCGAATTGTCGTGATCGGGCTCGGCTATGTCGGGCTGCCTCTGGCCGTGGCGCTGGCGAAGCGTTTCGACGTGGTCGGTTTCGATATCGACCGGAGCCGGATCGATGAACTGCGCGGCGGGCGCGACCGCACCGGCGAGATCGAGGATGATGCGCTGGCCGCGTCCTCCGTGCTGCTGACCAGCCGCGCCACCGAGGCGGCAGGCGGCGATGTCTATATCGTCACCGTGCCGACGCCGGTCGATGCCGACAACAAGCCCGATCTGAGGCCCGTGATCGGCGCCTCGCATTCGGTCGGAAAATTGCTCGAAGGCGCGCGCAAGCCGATCGTCGTCTACGAGAGCACAGTCTATCCCGGCGTCACCGAGGATATTTGCGGCCCGATCCTGGAGCAGGAATCCGGTCTGACCTGCGGCGAGGATTTCTTCCTCGGCTACAGTCCGGAGCGGATCAATCCGGGCGACAAGGTCCATACGGTCGACAAGATCGTGAAGGTGATTGCGGGCCAGACGCCAGCGGTAACGGAGAAACTGGCCGAGATTTACGGCGCGGTGACCAGCGCCGGCGTGTTCCGCGCCGCCTCGATCAAGGCGGCCGAGGCCGCCAAGGTGATCGAGAACGCCCAGCGCGACATCAACATCGCCTTCATGAACGAAATCACCCACATTTTCGCCAAGCTGGACCTGTCCATCTGGGACGTGCTCGACGCGGCGCGGACCAAATGGAATTTCCTGCCCTTCGAACCGGGGCTGGTCGGCGGCCACTGTATCGGCGTCGATCCTTATTATCTCAGCCACCGGGCGCAGGAACTGGGGCACGACCCGCAGGTCATCCTGTCCGGCCGCGCGATCAACGACGGCATGGGTGCCTGGGTCGCGGACAGCCTGCACGAAGCGCGCGGCAATGCGGCCGGGTCGGCGCTCGTGCTTGGCCTCACCTTCAAGGAGAATGTGCCGGATCTGCGTAACAGCCGCGTGGTCGACGTGATCCGGCGGCTGGAGGAATTGGGCCATTCGGTCACCGTCCACGATCCGCGCGCGGACGCGGCGGAAGCCGAGCATGAATATGGCATCACCCTCGACGCCGACGCGCTCGGGCGGCGTTACGACCTGGTGTTCGCCGCCGTCCCGCACGAGGAATATAAGGCGCTGGGCGACGGGGCGGTGATCAATCTCGTCGAGGAGGGCGGCCTGATCGCCGACCTGAAAGGCATCTGGCGCGGCCGCGACTTCGGGAGCGCGGCGAAGCGCTGGTCACTCTGACGGCGGCGGTTTCGGGCGGAAGCGGGCGCTCGCGAACCGGCTGAGCAGTAGCAGCGTCAAGGGTATGGACAGGGTCGTCGCCAGATCCTTGGCGCTTTCCGCATATTGCCGCGCCAGTTCGCCCACCCAGACTTCGGAACTGAGGTCCATCCACTCGTTGCCGAGCGCGACCAGGAGGACGATCCCCAGCGGCCAGAGCGCGCCGAACCAGGAGCGGAAGGCGAGCACGAGGAAGAGGTGCAGGCCAAGGCCGGTAAAGATGTGCAGGGCGTCCCGGCTCAGTCCGCTCGCGTCGGTCAGCGCGGTCTTGATATCCATCCAGAGCATCGCCGAAGCCGGTAGCCCGATCGAGTGCGGTCGCACAGCCCCTCGGGCCGATGCTCGACAGACATACGACATTGTCCTATGGACAATAATGGCAGGCGACGGGTGGGCGCGCAGGCTAAAATCGTCGAGTTCAGAATGATTTGGGGCAGGACTTTTCGGGTCCTACCGGTGGAGTGACATGGTTTTTCGCAAGCTTTTCGGCGGCTCGGCGGCGAAGGCGCCACGCGGCAAGTCCGGCGCCCGCGCCTATGCGATCGGCGACGTGCATGGCTGCAAGTCGCTGCTCGACGAACTGATCGCAAAGATCGAGGCGGACCTTGCCGCGCGGCCGGTCGGCGAAGCCTGGCTGGTCTTCGTCGGCGACCTGATCGATCGCGGCCCGGATTCGGCCGGCGTGATCGAACGGCTGCGCACCTATCGCCACGACCGGCTGAATCCCGTCTTCCTGATGGGCAATCACGAAGAATATTTCCTCCGCATTCTCGGCGGCGAGACGCAGAAGCTCGATTCCTGGCTGACCTATGGCGGCAAGGAATGTGTCGAAAGCTACGGCCTGGCGCCCGAAGATCTGATCGTGCTGCCGGAGGGCGAGGCGCTGCTGCGCCTGCGCCGCGCCGTGCCGGACAATCATCGCCGGTTCCTGAAGGGCTTCCACGACACCTTCCGCTTCGGTGACTATCTGTTCGTCCATGCCGGCATCCGCCCGGGTCTCGCGCTCGAACAGCAGAGCCGCGACGATCTGCGCTGGATCCGCGAGCCGTTCCTCAGCGATGCCGGCGACCACGGTTTTGTCGTGGTGCACGGCCACACGATCGTCGATGAAGTCGATGAGCGGCCGAACCGCATCGGCATCGACACCGGCGCCTATCGCAGCGGCGTGCTGACTGCCCTGGTCATCGATGGGGCGGAGCGCGCTTTTCTGTCCACCGCAGCGGCGGATGAGGCGGTCTGACGGCGCGGTGCGGGAAGGCGCGACTCTTGCCTTGCCGCGCCGCAACCGACTAATGGAATGGCCGATTCGGAAAGTTGTGCACAAGATGTTTCACATGCGTAGGCTCCTGACCGGGCTTCGAGTTCTTTTGTCGCCGTTTGCGCGGGTGCTCGCGCCGGCCGGTATCATCCTGCCATTGGCCCTGCTGTCCGCCTGCTCGCCCAATGCGGGCAGTCGCGGTGGTCCGATCCCATATGAAACGCCGCCGACATTCGGCGCGCCGGATGCACCGCGCGCCTCCACGTTCGGAGCGACGTACCGCGTCTCGACCGGCGATATGCTGAACATCACCGTGTTCCGGGTGGACGCGCTCAGCAAGGATTACCGTGTCGATCTGGCCGGTAACATTCCGTTCCCGCTGATCGGTGACGTGCCGGCGGTCGGCCGCACGACGGGCGACATCCGTGAGGAGATCGCCCGGCGGCTTGGCGAGCGCTATTTGCGCAATCCCGACGTCACCGTCGCGGTGCGCGAATCCAACAACAATAATGTCACGGTCGAGGGCGGCGTCCGGCGGCCGGGCCTGTTCCCGGTGACCGGCCCGATGACCTTGATCCAGTCGATCGCCGCGGCCGGCGGGATCGATCCGACGCAGGGCAATGCCCGGCGCCTCGCCATTTTCCGCCAGGTCCAGGGCCAGCGCATGGCGGCGGCCTTCGATCTGGAGAGCATCCGTCGCGGCGAGATGCCTGATCCGGAGATTTTCCCGGGCGATATCGTCGTGGTCGCGAGCAACAATAATCGCGGGATATTCCAGGATATTCTGCAGACGCTCCCGCTGATCGCCCTTTTCCGGCCGTTCTGAGCGCGGTTTCACTCTTTTGTCAGGCAGCAATCCTTCCATGGGCAAGAACGAACTGGAGCCGCGCACGGCGGGCGCATGGCCGATCGCTGAGCGCGCCCGGACGGGCACGATGCTCCACCCGCTGGAGCCGGCGGACTATGTCACCGGGCCGGCCAATCCCGGCACGTTCAACATCGCCGCGATCTTCCACATCCTGTGGTCCTGGCGCTGGCTGATCGTTGGCCTTGCCGCAGCGGGCGTCGCCGCCGGCGTGATCATGACGTTGCTGACGACGCCGCTCTATCGCGCATCGGTGAAGCTCGAACTCAACCCGCCGGTGGTGGAGGTCGTCGAGAACGACCGTTCGCTGCAGCGCGCCTCGAACGACCAAGCCTTCCTGCAGACGCAATATGGGCTGTTGCAGAGCCGGGCGCTGGCAGAGCGCGTGGTGCAGGAGCTGAATCTCGCTTCCGACCCCAATCTGACCAATCCGGAGGCAAGCCGCGAGGATCGTCAGCGCCGGGCCGCGTCCATTCTTGCGGGCGGCGTTTCGGTGGAGCCGCAGGTCGGCAGCCGCCTGGTCAATGTCGATTTCGTCTCGGCCGACCCATCGCTCGCGGCGCGCGTCGCCAATGGCTATGCCGAGGCGTTCATCAATTCGGGGCTGGAGCGCCGCTATCAGGCCTCGTCCTATGCGCGCGACTTCCTCCAGCGGCAGATCGGCATCGTCCGGCAGGAGCTGGAAAATAGCGAACGGCAGCTGGTCGCCTATGCCCAGCAGCAGGGGATCATCAACACCGGCGGCGGCGGCGCGCCCGGCGGCGGCGTTCCCGGCAGTGATGCCGGCACTCCGACCGCCGACTCGCTGAACGCGCTGAACCAGGAACTGGCGCAGGCGTCTGCCCGCCGGATCGCGGCCGAACAGCGCTACCGGCAGGGCAGGGCGACGACCAACACCGCCGAAGTCAGCGAGCGGACGGCTGCTCTGCGCAACGAACTGGCGACGCTGCGGGCGCAATATGAAGAGCAGCTCGGCGTGTTCCAGGCCGATTATCCGGCGATGGTGCAGATGCGCGCGCGCATGACCTCGCTGGAGCAGGCGATCCGCAGCGAGGCGGGCAATGTCCGCGAAGGCCGGACCGGCACCTTGCAGGCCGATTATCAGGCCGCGGCGGCCGAGGAGCGCGCGCTGCAGGGCCGCGTGCAACAATTGCAGGGGGCGGTGCTGAACCTGCGCGGCCGCACCATCCAGTACAATATTCTGCAGCGCGATGTGGACACCAACCGCGCGCTGTATGATGCGCTGCTGCAGCGCTTCAAGGAGATCGGCGTGGCCGGCGGTGTCGGCCAGAGCCAGGCCTCGATCGTCGATCGCGCCGAAGTCCCGGGCGGGCCGTTCCGGCCGAACCTGTTCTTCAATCTGCTTGCCGGCTTCGGGCTGGGCCTCGCTTTCGGCATCGGCCTGGCGCTGCTGCTCGAATTCATCAACGACACGATCAAGTCGCCGGACGATGTCCGCGAGAAGCTGGGCCTCGCCTTCCTCGGCGGCATCCCGACCTCGAAGAACAAGGTGATCGACGATCTGGCCGACAATGCGGCGCAGATCAGCGAGGCCTATTTCTCCACCGTCACGTCGCTGCAATTCACCACGGAGAGCGGCGCGCCCAAGGTGCTGCTTGTGACCAGCACCCGGCCCGCGGAAGGAAAATCGACCACGTCATGGGCGATCGCCTCTTCCTTCGCGCGCCTGGGCCGCAAGGTGCTGCTGATCGACGCGGATATGCGCAAACCCGCCTTCGTCACCGGCGGTGAGAAGCAGGACGGCCTTGCCAATCTGCTGACCAACAAGGATTCGGTGCTCGATCACGTCGTTCAGCCGGAAGGTCAGGAAGGTCTGTACCTGCTGCCGTGCGGGCCGCTCCCGCCGAACCCGGCCGAATTGCTGTCCGCGCCGCGTCTCAAGGCGATCCTCGACGAGGCATCGACCCATTATGACGTGGTGGTGGTCGATAGCCCGCCGATCCTCGGCCTCGCCGACACGCCGTTGCTGTCTTCCTCCGCCAATGGCGTGCTGATGGTGATCGAATCGGGCAAGACCCGCACCCGCGCGGCGGTCGAGGCACTGGGCCGTATCCGCCAGGCGGGGGCCAATGTCGTCGGCGCGGTGCTTACCCGCTACAAGCATGACGCGGTCGGTTATGGCTATTCCTATGAGGCCTATCGCTACGGCGCGGTCGAACAGCGCAATCGCGAGATCAGGCTGATCGTCAGCAAGAATGGCTAGGCGCGCACGGGGAGCGGTGCCGCTGCCCAGGCTGATCCGGATCGTGCTGGCCGGGCTGGCCGCCATGGGCGTGGCCTGGCTCTCGCTCGCGGCCTATCTGCCGCGCGCCTTTCCGGAGCGGAACTGGATCGCCGACGACCGGCCCGCGCGCGTGTTCAACGCGGCGGGGCAGGAACTCCTGGCGAATGAAGGCCGGCTGGGGGCCGAGACCTTCGCCGAACTGGGCGCCGCGATGCAGCGGCAGCCGCTCGCGAGCGAGCCCATGTTCTTCTACGGCATGCGCGCGCTCGAGGGCGAGAATCTGGCCGAGGCGGAAAGGCTGCTGCTCGAGGCGCGCGCCCGAGATCCGCGCAGCAGCTATGCGCGGCTGGCGCTGATGGCGCTGTATCTGCGCACCGGCCGCGTTCGCCAGGGCAGCGCCGAGCTGGCGGTGCTGGCCCGGCTGGAGCCGCGCGGCAACCAGTTGCTCGTGCCGCAGCTGGTGCGGCTCACCGGTTCCGCCGAAGCGCGCGACGCGCTCGTCGAGGCGGTGGGCGATCAGCCGATCATGGCCGATGTGCTGACCAAGCTCGCCACCGATGGCGGCGATCCCGAGATCATCCTGAACCTGGCGCGGCGGCAGCCGGCCCGTGCCGACGGCGGTTTCGCCGAATGGCAGCGGCTGTTGCTGGCGCGGCTTGTCGAGGGCGGCGAGGAGCGCCGCGCCTACGATTTGTGGCGCCGCTTCGTCGGCGGCGATGCGCGCGATCTCGTCTACGACCCGGATTTCCGCGGCCGGCCCGGTCCGCCGCCCTTCAATTGGGAATTGAGCGTCAACGATGTCGGCGCTGCGGAACGCGGCCGTGAGGGCGGTCTGCAGATCGAATTTTTCGGGCGCAAGTCCGGACCTCTGGCCCGCCAATTGCTGATGCTGCGCCCGGGCCGTTATCGCCTCGCCTTCGAAGCCGAGGGCAGCGCGAACGGGCAGGGCAGCCGGATTGAGCTGAGCCTTGCCTGTCGTGGCGGCGCGAACCTGGCCACCTTCCCGTTCCGGGAGGTGAGCACGACCCGTCGCCGCGCTGAAGTGGACTTTACCGTTCCCGCCGGTTGCGAGGCGCAATGGGTGACCTTCGCCGGAGTAGCGGCTGAATTCCCCGCGACGCAACGCCTGACCGTTCCCCGCCTGTCGCTCACCTCGTCGGGAGGAGCGTCATGACCGCCCGCCATTTCATCGTCCCGGCATTGCTCGTCCTGTGCCTGCTGCTGGGCGGCGCCAGCATTCCGGCGGAAGGCGGCTATCGCGGCAATCTGGCACTGCAATTGCTGTCCATTCCCGTGATCGCCTGGGCGCTCGTGCGCGATCCCGGCAACCAGCCGGTCCCGGCGCGGACGCTTCTGCTCCTGGCCATCGCCCTCGTCCTTGTGATCCTGCTGCAGCTCGTGCCGCTCCCGCCAAGTCTGTGGACCATGCTCCCGGGCCGCGAGCGCGTGGCGGAGGGCTTCACCATGATCGGGCAGGAACTGCCCTGGCTGCCGCTGTCGCTCAACCCGGAGGGAACGGTGGCGGGTCTGTTATGGCTGCTCCCCGCCTTCGCCGCCTTGTTCGGCATCGTTCGGCTGGGTGCCTACCGCACGTCGATCCTGGCCTGGTCGCTTATCGCCGTGACGATCGCCTCGGTGATGCTCGCGGCGCTGCAGCTGACCGGCGGGGCCGGCAGTCCCTTCTATCTCTACCAGGAAACCAACTTCGGCATGGGCGTCGGTTTCTTCGCCAACAGCAACCATCAGGCCACATTGCTGCTCTGCGCCTTGCCGTTCGCGGCGGCTCTTTATGCGGGCCGGCGCCGCTCCGGCTCCGTGAAGGGCACATCCGGGCTTGCCGTCATGCTCGGTGGCGCTGCCCTCGTCATTCTCGTGGGCCTGGCCATTAACGGCTCGCTCGCCGGCGCCGGCCTTGGCATCGCGGTGCTCGCGGCCAGCGCGCTCCTGTTGCGCTTCCGCAAGCGCCGGGTTCCGGCCTGGGCGCCGCTCGCCGTGATTCTCGGCTTGGCCGCCTGCGTCTCCTTCATTTTCCTCGGCCCGACCTCCGGCGGCGCGCTGATGAAGGGGGCCAGCGAAAGCACGTCGTCGCGGCAGGAGATGGTCGGGACCACGCTCTCGGCCGCAAGCGACTATTTCCCGGCCGGGTCCGGCGTCGGTACCTTCGCCAGCGTCTACCGGCTGTCCGAGGATCCCGCCGCCACGACCACGCAGTGGGTGAATCACGCCCATAGCGACATTGCCGAGATCGCGCTGGAGACCGGCATCCCCGGCATCCTGCTCCTGCTGGCTCTGCTCTGGTGGTGGGGGCGGCGCGCCTACGCCATCTGGATACGGGACGAACAGCCGGATCATTTCGCCCGCGCGGCCGTGATCGCGTCGGCGGCGATCATCGCCCACAGCTTCGTCGATTATCCGCTGCGCACCGCCGCGATCTCGACCCTCTTCGCCGTCTGCCTCGCCTTGATGGCGCAGCCGCGTCCGTCGGCAAAGGCACGGTCCGGCCGCGACGCCGGCGATGACGGCCCGCGGCATCTGAGCGCATGACGGCGGCTTGGCCTGCGCGCACGGATCGCTAAGGACAGCGCATGGCAAATTTCGCGTTGATCGGGGCGGCCGGCTATATCGCCCCCCGCCACATGCAGGCGATCAGGGCGACCGGCAACCGGCTGGTCGCCGCGCTCGACCCGAGCGATTCGGTCGGCGTGATCGACAGCTACTTTCCCGAAAGCAGCTTTTTCACCGAGTTCGAGCGGTTCGACCGGCACATCGACAAATTGTCGCGTGGCGGTCACGAGGACCGGATCGACTATGTGTCGGTCTGCTCGCCCAATTACCTCCACGACGCGCATATCCGCTTCGCGCTCAGGGCCGGGGCGGATGCGGTGTGTGAAAAGCCGGTGGTATCCAATCCGTGGAATATCGACGGCCTGCTGGAGATGGAGGAGGCGACCGGGCGGAAGGTGAACACCATCCTGCAATTGCGCCTCCACCCGGCGATCGTGGCGCTCAAGCAGGCGATCGAGACAGGCCCCAAGGACCGCAAGCATGAGGTGGACCTAACCTACATCACCTCGCGCGGCCGCTGGTATCTGCACAGCTGGAAGGGCGATGTCGGCAAGTCGGGCGGGATCGCGACCAATATCGGTGTCCACTTCTTCGATATGCTGCATTTCCTGTTCGGCCGCGTGCAGGAGAACAGGGTGCATCTGAACGAGGATGTGCGCGCCGCCGGCTATCTGGAATATGAGCGGGCGCGGGTGCGCTGGTTCCTGTCGGTCGATGCGGCGGACCTGCCGGAAGCGCAAAGCGAGGCCGGGCAGCGGACCTTCCGGTCGATCACCATCGATGGCGAGGAGATCGAATTCTCCGGCGGCTTCACCGATCTGCACACGGTCAGTTACGAACGTATTCTCGCGGGCGAAGGCTTCCGTCTGGAGGAAAGCCGTTCGGCGGTCGAAGCGGTTACCCACATCCGCCACGCCAGGCCGGAGCCGCTGACCGGCGATTATCACGAATTCGCCAAGCGCCGCCCGTGAGCGATTATTTCGCCCATGAGAGCGCGATCGTGGATGAGGGCGCGCAGATCGGCGAAGGATCGCGCGTCTGGCATTTCGTCCACGTCTGCGCCGGGGCGCGGATCGGCAAAGGCGTGTCGCTCGGCCAGAATGTGTTCGTCGGGAACAAGGTGGTGATCGGCGACCGGTGCAAGATCCAGAACAATGTCTCCGTCTATGACGATGTGACGCTGGAGGAGGGCGTATTCTGCGGCCCTTCGATGGTCTTCACCAATGTCTACAATCCGCGCTCTCTGATCGAGCGGAAGGACGAGTATCGGCCGACGCTGGTGCGGACTGGCGCGACCCTGGGCGCGAATTGCACGATCGTCTGTGGTGCGACGATTGGCGAATATGCCTTCGTCGCGGCGGGCGCCGTGGTGAACCGCGATGTCCCGGCCTACGCGCTGATGGCCGGCGTTCCGGCGCGGCAGATCGGCTGGATCAGCCGGCATGGCGAACGGCTGGATCTGCCCATGTCCGGTGATGGTGAAACGCGCTGCGCTGCAACCGGCGCGTCCTACAGGCTGCGCGACGGCGTGGTTCGATACGAAGGCTAAGTCACTGATTTTGAAGTGGCATGAAATTTTTTGCTGCAACGCAACAAAAATGCCTTGAACCCCGCTTATCACGTCCCTAAATGCTGCATCGCAACAAAGGGAGGTCGTGTCATGGCGGACCGCAAGAATGTGCCCGCGAAGACCAAGAACCAGGTGACTGAACCGGCTAAGGCCGCTCCGGTGCCGCAGACCGCCAAAGCGGTCGAAGCGAAGCCGGTAACGCCCGTGGCCGCGAAGCCCGCCGCTCCGGCCGTCAAGGCCGCGGAGCCGGCTCCCAAGGCCGTGCCGGCGGTGACGCCGGCGGTTCAGGCGCCAGCGCAGGCAGCGAAGCCTGTCGCGGTGACGCCGGTCGTCCGGGCGGCGAAACCCGCCCCGAAGGCCGCGGCCAAGCCAATCAAAGCGCCAGTCAAGGCGTCGACCGATGTGAAGACCAAGACCGTTTCGAACAGCAAGAATGCAGGAGCAAAGATCATGACCGACACCATCCAGAAGACCCAGGAAGCCACCAAGCAGGTTGCCGAGAAGGCCACCGAGCAGTTCCGCGCCGCCGCCACCAAGGCGAACGAGCAGGGCAAGGTCGCCATGGAAAAGGGCGCCCGTTTCGTCGAGGAACTGGCCGACCTGACCCGCGGCAATGTCGAGGCGCTGGTCGCTTCGCAGAAGACCGCCGCCAAGTATGCCGAAACCCTTTCGCAGGGCGCGGCCGACTACAGCCGTCGCAGCTTCGAGGAGGCTTCGGCCAACATGAAGAGCTTCGCCGAAGTGAAGTCGCCGACCGACTTCTTCCGTCTGCAGAGCGAGTTCGCCCGTAGCGCGTTCGACCAGTTCGTCGCCGAGGGTTCGCGCGTCACCGAGACGGTCGTGAAGATGTCGAACGATGTCGCCGAGCCGCTGGCCAGCCGTTATGCGGTTGCCCAGGAGCGTCTGAAGGCGGTTGCCGCCTAAGCTTCGGCTTTGAATATCCCCGGGCCGAGGTCCGGGATTTCGGGGCGGCCCTCCTTCATGGAGTGGCCGCCCCGATTGCGTTTGGGATGTGCGGTGGGTGCCGGGGCCGATCTCGCGTGAGCGGCTAAAGTCTGCACCGCCCCTTGCCCGGCGCTCCGGCCATCGCATATTATGGATCGAGCCATGTCGATTACCGATTCAGCCATCACCGCCATGACCGACCGCAAGGATGACGAGGGCGATAGCGGCCTGGGTGTCGCCACCCGGACGCGGACCCGCTCCAAGACGCCCACGCCCTACAAGGTGCTGATGCTGAACGACGATTACACGCCGATGGAATTCGTTGTGCACGTGCTCCAGCGCTTTTTCCGGATGAGCACGGATGACGCGACCCGGGTGATGCTGCAGGTTCATCAGCGCGGCGTCGGCGTGTGCGGTATCTTCAGCTATGAAGTGGCGGAGACCAAGGTCGCACAGGTGATGGATTTCGCCCGCGACAACGAACACCCGCTGCAATGCACGCTGGAGAAGGCTTAGGCCTTATCCTGCCCGCGGCAGCCAGCTTGTCGCGATATCAAGCCGGTTGGTGAAGTTCGCTTCGTCGAACAGCCGGTCTTCGGCCAGCAAGCGCACGACACTCCCCCGTCGCTCGATGATGCCATCGTCGGCCAGACCGCGCATCATGCGGTTGACGTGTACCGCCGTGAGGCCGGTCGCGTCGCCAATCTCCTCCTGGGTCAGCGGCACGTGCACCGCGTCATGATCCGGGTTGGCGATCCGCAGGCGCGCGAAGATATCGCACAGCAGCCAGGCGATCCGCGCTCGCGCCGGCGTGCGTCCCACTGAGGCGAGCCGGTCGGCCAGAACGGTACGCTCGGCCAGGGTAAGCGCGAGCAGCAGGGCGGTGAGGCGCGGGTGCGAATTGATCAGCCCGGTCACCTGCTCGCGATCGAACGGGCAGACGGTCGCGTCGGTCAGCGCCTTCACCGTCTCCGGCGCTTCATCGAACGCCAGGGCGGACAGGCCCAGCACGTCGCCGGGCAGGCTGATCCGCATGATCTGACGGCCGCCATTGCCGAGCAGCACGCTGCTCTGCAGCCAGCCCTTGCGGACGATGAACAATTCGCGCGAGGCCTTGCCTTCCTCAAGCAAGGTCGCGCCGCGCCGTACCTGACGTTCTTCCGATTCCAACGCCCCGAGCGCCGCGCGCTCGGCGTCGGTCAGCACCACATAATGGCCGAGGCGGTCGGCCAGATTACTCTCGTTCGAACTCACTAAACCCCCGGAATAAAACGCAATTACGTCTTCGTTGCGCGGAGCTTAGAGTGAAACGAACGCCGGTTCCCTGATCGAAATCAAGTGCGGCATGGATCGGTGTCGATTTCGGCGATCCGGGGCGCTTGCTTGACTCGTCCGCGCCAGCCTCCATAGCCCCGGCCATGGACCGTATCCTCATCCGCGGCGGCAACCGCCTGGCGGGCCGCATTCACATTTCCGGGGCGAAGAATGCGGCGCTGACGCTCATGCCCTGCGCGCTGCTGACCGACGAGGTGCTGGAGCTCGGCAATCTGCCGCGGCTCGCCGACGTCGACAGCTTCATGCATTTGCTGAACATGCTCGGCGTGTCGACCATGACGAAGGGGTCGAAGCGCGGCGCCGAGTTCGGCCGGGTGATGACGCTGCGGGCGAAGGACGTCAGCGACACCACCGCGCCGTACGACATGGTCCGCAAGATGCGCGCATCGATCCTGGTGCTCGGGCCGTTGCTGGCGCGGATGGGCGAGGCGACGGTGTCGCTGCCCGGCGGCTGTGCGATCGGCAACCGGCCGATCGACCTGCACCTGCGCGCCTTCGCCGATCTGGGCGCCGAGATCGAGATGGCGGGCGGCTATGTCCGCGCCAAGGCCCCCGGGGGCCGTCTGAAGGGCGGCAAGGTCGCCTTTCCGTTCGTGTCGGTGGGCGCGACCGAGAATGCGCTGATGGCGGCGGTGCTGGCACAAGGCAGCAGCATCATCACCAATGCGGCGCGCGAGCCGGAGATCACCGACCTGGCCGAATGCCTGGTCGCGATGGGCGCGAAGATCAGCGGGATCCGTACGGACACGCTGGAGATCGAGGGCGTCGAGCGGCTGCACGGCGCGAAATATTCGGTGATGCCGGACCGGATCGAGGCGGGCAGCTATGCCTGCGCGGCCGGGATCACCGGCGGCGACATCGAATTGCTGGGGGCGAAGACGGATACGCTCGCGGCGACGCTGGCGGCTCTGTCGGATGCCGGGCTGACGGTCGAGGAGACGACGGACGGCATCCGCGTCGCCGGCACTGGCGAGGTGAAGCCGCTGACGCTCTCCACGGCGCCTTATCCCGCCTTCGCGACGGACATGCAGGCGCAATTCATGGCGATGCTGACGCTCGCCAAGGGCACCAGCCTGCTGACCGAGACGATCTTCGAGAATCGCTACATGCACGTGCCGGAGCTGAACCGGATGGGCGCGGACATCGACGTGCGCGGCCGCTCGGCGGTGGTGAAGGGCGTGGGCAGCCTGACCGGAGCGCCGGTAATGGCGACCGATCTGCGCGCCTCGATGAGCCTGATCATCGCCGGCCTGGCCGCCGAGGGCGAGACCCAGGTCAGCCGCATCTACCACCTCGACCGCGGCTATGAGCGGCTCGAGGAGAAATTGCAGGCGGTGGGTGCGGATATTGAGCGGGTTGGGGGGGGCTGACGCGAGGAGGACTCGAGCCTAGCCCAAACGACGCACAAGATGCGCGCAACGGTCTAGAACCTGTTCCTGCTCTGTCGAAGACAGTGCGCCGTCCGCATCGACATCGGCACAGGCGAAAGTTTGCAATGGTCGGGCGAGCATCTCGTCCAAGGTAAGGTGTCCGTCGTCGTCCCGGTCATCCTCCTCAAAAACGGACATGTAGTCCCGCCGCAATTGATCTTCATTCGCGAGCAGAGAGGAACCCCCTTTCCCGTAATCGATCGCAGCTTCCACCGAGCGACTCCACTCTTCGCGCGAGAGCCGGGAATCGTGATCGCTGTCCACGCTACGAAAGAATTCCTCATAGCCTTCCACCAGTGCTGCTCTGGTCGGCTGCCTGATCGGAGCGTCAGTCTCCTGAGGCGAGACTTGCGCACAGGCAGCTAACACACACAACAGGGCGGCGTAGCTGGCGGATGTCATATCGCTTCTCAATCCGCGTCGGTCAGTTGCCGCTCGCCGCCGAGTTTGTGGATGCGGCCGTGGCGCATGACGAAGCCGACATTTTCGAGCAGGCGGATGTTCTGCAGCGGGTCGCCGGCGACGGCGATGATGTCGGCGTCCTTGCCCGCTTCGATCGTGCCGATCCGGGTCTGGCGATCCAGCAGAGTGGCGGCGCCGACGGTGGCCGAGCGGATCGCGGCGGCGGGCGTCATGCCGGCATCGACCATCAGGGCGAACTCCTGACCATTGTCGCCATGGCGGCTGACTCCACTGTCGGTGCCGAAGGCGATGTTGACGCGCTCGCGCACCGCACGGGCGAGGCTGAGGCGGGCATTGCCGGCGGCCTCGCGCGCCTTGTCGAACTGCGCTTGGGTCAGCGCGCCGCGCTGCCCATCGGCGAGGGCCGCGGCGGGGGCCATCAGGGTGGGCACGTACCAGGCACCGGTCTGGCGGTAGAGGCGGAAGGTCTCGTCGTTGGTGAAGGTGCCGTGCTCGATCGAGTTCACGCCGGCGCGCAAAGCGGCGTTGACGCCGTCGACACCATGGGCGTGGGCGGCGACGCGGCGGCTGAAGCTGCGCGCGGTCTCGACCACCGCCGCCATCTCCGCGTCGGTCATGTGCTGGGCGAGGCCGCCGGGCACGTTGGACAGGACGCCGCCAGTGGCCGCGATCTTGATCACGTCGACGCCGAAGCTGATCTGCTGACGCACCGCGCGGCGGCAATCGTCGGCGCCGTTGCAGGTGTTGATCTGGCGCTCTGCGGCGATGTCATAGAGGTCGCGGTTGAGGCCGTTGCGGCCGTCGCCATGCCCGCCGGAGACGGAGATGCCGCGGCCGGCGGCGACGATCGTGGGCCCGGTCAGCTGCCCGGCGGCGATTGCGTCGCGCAGGGAAAGGATCAGGCGCGGATCGGCGCCAAGATCGCGCACTGTGGTGAAGCCGGCGAGCAGGGTTCTGCGGCCGTTCAGCAAGGCGGTGTAGGCCTCGTCCTCATTGTCGCGCAGTGCCGATTGCAGCCGCGCCTGGATGCGGTCGTCCAGGCCGCTGAGATGGACATGGCTGTCGATCAGGCCGGGCAGGACGGTGTGGTCGCGCAGATCGACCACGCGCGCGCCAGGAACGTCGATGAAGCCGTCGCGGATTTCCGCGATGGTCGCGCCGCGCACGACGACGCTGACGTTGCGGCGCGGCGCTTCGCCCGGGACCGCGAGCAGGGTGCCGGCGTGGATCACCGTCACCGTTTCAGCGCGCTGCTGCGCGGCGGGCGTCTGCGCGGAAGCGGCAAAAGGGGCGAGCGCCGTGGCGGCGAGAGCGGCGATCAGAACTTTGAGGCGCATGCGATTCCCCTGCAAATTGGCGCGAAAGGTGCTGAAGGTTCACACCCCCAGGGAGAAAAAACTTTCTCCCCTTATGAACCTTTCAGCGTTCCGCGCCGGAGCCCGAAATCGGGCCCGTGCCGGCCGAGTAGATCAGCCGTGCTCCTATCGTGCAAGCGTCTCGATGGTATGGATGGTGAGGCCGACCAGGCCGCCGACGACGGTGCCATTGATGCGGATGAATTGCAGGTCGCGGCCGACCGCATTCTCCACCCGGTCGGAAATCGTCTTGGCGTCCCAGCGGCGCACCGTATCGGACACCAGTTTGACGATGCCGTCGCCATAATCGGCGGCGGCACCGACCGCGGCGCGGCGGACGAAACGGTTGATGCCGCGGCGGAAATCGGGATTTTCGATGAGCGCCTCGCCGAACTGGCGGAGCAGGGCGCCCATCTCCCCGGCCAGCGCGCTGTCGGGATCGCGGACGGCGCGCAAGAGGCCGGCGCGGCCGCGCTCCCAGACGCCCAGCCACCATTGCTCGACCGCCGGGTTGGCGAGCAGGTCCACCTTCATCTGCTGCACGCGCTCCTGCGTGGCCGGGTCATTGCGCAATTTCCCGGCCAGTTCGCGCAGTGAATCCTCGATCTTCGCGCGCAGCGGATGATCGGGATCCATCGCCAACTCGGACAGGAGTTTGTCGATCGCATCGATGATCTTGCCGGCCAAAGGCGCGTCCAGCCCGGTAAAGCGCATGAAGCCGCCGGAGCGGTCGTGCACCATGTTCCGGATCAAATCCTCGTTGGTGCGGACCAGCCGCGCGATCCAGATCACCATCTCGTCCAGCAGAGGCACATGCCGGTCCTCGGCGATCGCAGCCTCCAGCGTCTCGCCGATCACCGGCGCGGCGTTGAAGGCGCGCAGCCGGTCGGCGAGCGCGGTCTTGGCGATCGCCCCGAACCGCTCCAAGCCGAGCGCCTCCAGCACGCTTTCCACCATCCGCGCCGCGCCGCGCCAGAGGCGTCCCTGCTGGGGCGGAGCCAGCAGGAAATTGCCGATCGCGCCGCCCACGTCCACGCGCTGCATCCGCCGTGCGACCACGCTGGGCGTTAGGAAATTGGCGCGCAGGAAGGCGGCCATCGTGTCGCCGATCCGGTCCTTGTTGCGCGGGATGATCGCCGTGTGCGGGATCGGGATGCCGAGCGGGTGGCGGAACAAAGCCGTCACCGCGAACCAGTCGGCGATGCCGCCGACCATGGCGGCTTCGGCAAAGGCCTTCACGAAGCCCCAGGCGGGGTGGCTGTCCTCCAGCCGGGACGCGGCGATGAAGACCGCCGCCATCCCCGCCAGCATCGCCGTCGCCAGCACGCGCATGCGGCGGCCGGGGTCGGAGATGGGTGTGGCCGAGCGTATCATCGGACCACTTTCAGGAAAGATCGCGTCTGTGCCATTCACCACCGCTCAGCCTGAGCCTGTCCCTTCGACGCCGCCTGTCGGCGTCGCTCAGGATAAACTTCGGTCTGCGACCGAAGGCCTGTCCTTCTTCAAAGTTCCAGTTGAAGGAAAAGACAGCCCTTCGACAAGCTCAGGGTGAGCGGATTTGAGGGAAGCCAGCGCTCCGACCTCACTCCGCCGGCTGTTGCGACGACGCCCCCGGCACCGGCGCGTCCTTGCCGCCATTGGTGAGCCAGCGGCGCAGGCGCGGGCCCATCCTCTCCTCGACGCCCAGCGCAAGGCTGAACGTGCCGGGCACGAGCACGAGCGTGAGGAAGGTCGAGACGATCAGGCCGCCGATCACGGTCCAGCCCATCGGCCGTCCGAACTCGCCGCCGCCATGCAGCGCCAGCGCGGTCGGCACCATGCCGGCGCACATCGCCACCGTGGTCATCACGATCGGCTGGGCGCGCTTGTGGCCGGCGTCGAGGATCGCCTCCATCTTGCTGACGCCCTTTTGCATTTCCTCCAGCGCGAAATCGATCAGGAGGATCGAATTCTTCGCCACGATGCCGATCAGCATCAGCAGGCCGATATAGACGGGCATGGTGATCGGCATGCCGAGGATCCACAGGATCAGCACCCCGCCCAAGGGGGCGAGGAAGAGCGAACCCATGTTCACCAGCGGCGGCAGCGCCCGCTTGTAGAGCAGCACGAGCACCGCCAGCACCAGCAGCAGGCCCGAAACCACCGCGACCATGAAATTCTGCACCAATTCCATCTGCCAGCGCGACTGGCCGGTCACGACTTCGCGCACGCCGACGGGCAGATCCCGCATGCTCGGGAGCTGACGAATCTTGGCCCAGGCTTCGCTGCTGACAACGCCCGGCGCCAAATCGGCGCCGACACTGGTGATGCGCGCCTGATCGAGCCGCTCGATCCGGGTCGGGCCGGCGCCCAGGCTGATATCGGCCACCAGTCTGAGCGGTACGGAGCCGCCGTTCGTGGTCGGCACAGGCAGATTTTCGATGGTCGCCAGCCGCGCGCGCGCATCCTGGCCAAGCGAAACGCGGATCGGAATCTGGCGATCGGCCAAGGAGAAACGGGCGCTGTTCTGATCGATTTCGCCGATCGTCGCGACGCGGATCGTCTGGCTTAGCGCCTGCGTCGTGACGCCGAGATCCGCCGCCGCGTTCAGGCGCGGCCGGATGACCAGTTCCGGCCGTACCAGATCGCCGCCGACGCGCGGCGCGACGACTTCGGGCACGCCGGCCATTTCCGCCACGATCCGGTTGGCAACCTGCTTCAGCTGATCGGGATCCTCGCCCCCCAGGGTCAGTTGCAGATCCCGGAAGCCGCCAAATTGCGAGCGGAAGGTCGCGCGCGCGTCCGGCACATTGGCCAATTGCGGGTTCAACGCGCGCTGGATTTCGCCGCTCGTCCGTTCGCGATCATCGTTCAGCATCGCCTGAATGGTGGCGCCGCCAACGCGCGTGCGGGCAAAGACGGACTTTACCTCCGGCTGCGACTTCAGAATCTCCTCGACCCTGCGCACCGAACCTTCGGTCTGGGCCAGCGTCGTACCCGGCGCCATCTGGATGTTGACGGTGATCTCGTTCTGGTCGCGCTCCGGCTGGAAGCTCTGCGGCAGCGATGCGAACAGGAAGAAGGTGGCGACGAGCGACAGGAAGCCGCCGAGCACCGTGACCCAGCGGTGCTTGAGCGTCCAGCGCAGCACATCCATATAGCGGTCCATGAGCCAGCCTTCGCCGTGGCTGGCATGGCCCTTCGCGCGCAGCAGATAGGCGGCCATCATCGGCGTCACGAGACGCGCGACGAGCAGACTGACGAGCACCGCCGCCACGACGGTGAAGCCGAAATTCTTGAAGAACTGGCCCGCCACGCCCGGCATGAAGCCGACCGGCAGGAAGACCGCGACGATCGAGAAGGTGGTCGCGACCACGGCCAGACCGATCTCGTCGGCGGCCTCGATCGATGCCTCATAGGCATTTTTGCCCATTCGCATATGCCTGACGATATTCTCGATCTCCACGATCGCATCGTCGACCAGCACGCCTGCCACCAGGCTGAGCGCCAGCAGGGTCATATTGTTGAGCGAGAAGCCCAGCAGATCCATGAAGAAGAAGGCCGGGATCGCGGACAGCGGGATCGCCACCGCGGCGATCAGGGTCGCCCGCCAGTCGCGCAGGAAGATGAAGACCACGATGACGGCCAGCAGCGCGCCTTCCCAGAGCGTCTGCATGGAATTGTGATAGTCGGAGCGCGTGTCTTCGACCGAAGTGGTCAGCAGTTCGAACTTCACGCCGGGATTGCGGGCCTCCAGTGCGCGCAACGTGGCGACCGCGCCGTCATAGACGTTGAGGTCGGAATAGCCCTGGGCACGCTGGATCGCGAAGCTGAGCACCTGCCGCCCGTCCTGCTTGGCGAAAGAGCGTTGCTCGGCGAAAGAATCGCGCACTTCCGCAAGCGCCGACAGGCGCACGGTACGGCCACCGCCGATGTTGATCTGTGTCTGCCCAAGTTCGAACGCGGTCTGCGCATTACCGAGCACGCGCAGCGATTGTTCGGAGCCGGCGATTTCGGCGCGGCCGCCGGCCGTATTGAGGTTCACGGCGCGCAGCTGCGTATTCACCTGCGACGCGCTGACCTGATAGGCCTGCAGCTTCGCGGGATCGAGGATGACGCGGATTTCGCGGTTCACGCCCCCGGTACGAGACACGCTGGCCAGGCCCTGCACGCCCAGCAATTCGCGCGACACGGTATTGTCGACATACCAGCTCAGCCGTTCCAGCGACATGTCCGTGGTGACGGCGGAGAAGGAGGCGATGTCATTCTCGGTCGTGTCGAGCCGGATGACCTGCGGCTCCAGAATGCCGTCCGGCAAGTCGCCGCGAATCCGCTGGATCGCGTCGCGCACATCGTCGATCGCGCGGTCGATCGGGGTACCGATGGCAAGCTGGACGCGGGTTTGCGAGCTGCCTTCGGTAACGCTCGAGGAGAGTTCCTCGATGCCGTTGATCGTGCGGACGGCCGCCTCGACCTTTTGCGTGACCTGATTTTCCAGTTCGGTCGGCGCCGCGCCCGGCTGGTTGATCTGCACGATCACCAGCGGGAAATCGATGTCCGGCTGCTGCTGCACATCCATCCGCGAGAAGCTGACGAGCCCCGCCAGCGTCAACGCGATGAACAGGACGATCGGCGGAACCGGGTTCCGGATCGACCAGGCGGACATATTACGCAGAGCCATAAACCGACTTTCCCTCGCCGCGCGGGGCGGCGCTCAACCCATGCGCCGCGCTGAGCGGCGTGTCGCTACCGAACCGCCTTACTGACGGCGCATCTCCGGCCGCACCTTCTGTCCGGGATTCAGGAACGCGCCGGCGGATTCGACGATCCGCTCATCCCCGTTGAGACCCTCGATGATGGTGATGCCCTGATCGCTGACATCGCCGATGCGAACGTCGCGGCGGACCACCGTGTCATTCTGGTCGATGATGTAGACATAATTGCCGCGATCGTCGCTCTGCACTGCCGAATCCGGCAGGATCGGCGCGACGGACGAGCCGAATTCGATCACCGCCTGGGCGAAGCCGCCCGGCCGCAGATCGCGATTATAGGGGATGGCGATGCGCGCTTCGCCCTGCCGGGTCGCGGCGTCGATGATCGGCGAGATCTGCCAAACCTGGCCCTGATAGGATTGCGACGAGCCGACCGGGGTCACCGTCGCCGGGACGCCGACGGGCACGCGGGCGAGTTCGTCCTGCGGCAGGCGGGCGAGCAATTCCATCTGGCCGCCCTCGGCGATCCGGAACAGCGCGCCGGAACCGGCGCCGACCACCTGGCCGGCCTCGAGATTGCGGTCGAGCACCAGGCCTGCGGCGGGCGCGCGGATGTCGAGCCGGCCGATACGGGCGCGCGAGCCGGCGAGTTGCGCCTGGGCCACGCGGACGCGGGCGGCGGCAGCGTCGCGAGTCGCGGTCAGCCGGTCGATGTCCGCCCGCGAAACGAAGCCGCGCGCGACCAGGCGCTGGGAGCGATCCAGATTCTGCTGGGCGAGGCGAAGATCCGCTTGCGCGACCTGAATGCTGGCGGAAAGCTGCGATGCTTCCTGTGTCTGCACGGAGCGGTCGATCACGGCCAGCACCTGGCCGCGGCTCACCCACTGGCCGGGCTCGACCAGCACGCGCACGACCTGGCCGCCTTCGCCGGGAACGCCGACCGGCATGTCGCGGCGCGCGGCGAGCGAGCCGGTCGCGGTGACGCTGCGGCCGACCTGACGCCGGCCCGGGGAAATGACGGTAACCGCCGGCAGGGCGCCGCCACCCTTCTGCGCGCCCGGCGCGGCCGCGCCGGCAGGCGCCTTCTCGGCCTGCTCGCCGCGTCCCC
Source organism: Sphingomonadales bacterium UBA2369 (assembly GCA_002344055.1). Classification (GTDB taxonomy): domain Bacteria; phylum Pseudomonadota; class Alphaproteobacteria; order Sphingomonadales; family Sphingomonadaceae; genus Allosphingosinicella. The sequence continues at coordinate 41,041 of DDTH01000006.1, read as the reverse complement.
CGAACAGGAAGATGGCCCCGACCACAGCGACGATCAGCACGATGGCCGCGATAATGATGGTGCGCCGCCGCCGCGACCGCGCATCATGCTCGGCCATATCGACCGGCACATTCTCGATCGCGTCACGCCGCCACTTCGCCGTTTCGACATTCATCGGCTTCATAGTCCCCACTCACGCCGTGCGGATTGTCTCCGCTTCAACATCGGCTGTGTTACCTGTATAAATCACCGCTCGCAAGCGTTAACGCCACGACGATGATTGGCCGTAGCGGGAACCGGCCTTTACCGGCTATGTCGATGGAATGCCACGGCTCATATGGGCCGGCCACATGCCGGCGCCAGCGTGGCGAAGGGAGGCATTATGCAGAGAATCTGGGAAATTTTCGGCGAGCATGGCTGGATCTGGTGGATCGTCGTCGGCCTGATCGCCGGTGCGATTGCCAAACTGCTGATGCCCGGCCGCGACCCGGGCGGCTGGATCGTCACGATCCTGATCGGCATTGCCGGCGCGGTCCTGTCCGCGCTGATCGGCGACATGCTCAATCTCGGCAACCGCAACGACAGCACCAGCCTGTTGTCTGCGACCGTGGGCGCGCTGGTCATCCTGATCGTCTATCGCTTCGTCGCGACGCGCAGCCGCGGCTAGCGCGTAAATCCGGCGGCGGCCGCCAAAATGGTGACGCCGCCGGAACTTTTCGGCTTTCGCCGCGCTCCGTCCAGGCAATCCGCCTGAGTCGAAGGGGACCCGAATATGTCTGAATTCATGGCCAATTACGGTTGGTTTCTCTGGATTTTCATCGGCGGCCTTGCCGGCCTCATCGCGAAGATGATCATGCCGGGGCGCCAGCCCGGTGGCTGTCTGCTCACCATCGTGCTCGGCATTGCCGGCGCCGTGCTTGCCGGCTTTCTGGGCCGCCAGATCGGCTGGTACGGGCCGGAAGATACCGGCGCGGGCTTTCTCGCCGCCATTGTCGGCTCGCTGATCATCCTGGCCGTTTATCAGCTGTTCGCCGGTCGACGGTAACAGTCTGACAGCCGGCGCCGCATTTTGCGGCGCCGGTTCAGCTTCCAGTCGTGTCCGATCCGCTAAGTCCGTCTGGCAACAACGGATTTCTCCCCTGGAAGGACATGATATGAAGAGCTTTCTCCTCGGCTGCGCGCTCGCTGCAGCCATCCCCGCCACCGCCGTCGCCCAGCCGCAGGCCGCCGCGCCTGCGATGAATGGCGTGCGCCTGGACGTGGTCGCGACCGGGCGCGTGGCCCGCGCGCCGGATCAGGTGACCTTGTCGGCGGGGGTGACCAGTCGCGCTGCCCAGGCCGAAGCCGCGCTGGCCGACAATGCCCAGCGCATGACCCGGGTCCGCGCCGCACTGGAGCGGGCGGGCATCGCGGCGCGCGACATCCAGACCGGCTATGTCGGCCTCAACCAGGATTACCGGCCCGATCCCGCCGGCAATGGTGAGATGCGGCCGAGCGGCTATGTCGCCACCAACACTGTCAACATCCGCTTCCGTGACGTCGCCCGCGCCGGGCGGATCATCGATGCCCTCGTCGCGGAAGGCGCGAACAATGTGAACGGCCCCAGCTTCGGCATCGCCGACCGCGAACCGGCGATGGACGAGGCGCGCACCCGCGCGATCACGGCTGCCCGCGCCCGCGCCGAAGTCTATGCGCGCGCGCTCGGGACGCGCGTCGCGCGGATCGTGTCGATCAGTGAAGTGACTGGCGGTGGTCCGATCGTCATGCAGTCGGCGAACTTCGCCCGCGCGGAATCGGCCGACACCCGGATCGAACCGGGCGAGGTCGAGATCGAGGCGAATGTGATGGTGACGTTCGAACTCGAGCGTCCGGGGAACTGATGATCCGCTAGCGCGGATGCGGTACCGGCCCTCACCCCCGCCCGGCCTCCCATCTAGGGTACGCTGTCTGCGAGGTCGGGTGGGGGTGAGGGCCGGTGCCGAACCCCAACAAAGAAAAGCGCCGCTCCTGACGGGGCAGGAGCGGCGCTTGGTCTTCCGTCTTGTTGTTGCGGATTAACGGACCGCGCCGCGACGGAAGAGATTGACGATCGCCAGCAGAATGATGGCGCCAAGCAGCGACATGAGGAAGGTGCCGACGGTGATGCCCTGATTGATCGTGCCGCCCCCAAACAGGAGTCCGGCCACGAAGGCGCCGACAATACCGACGATGACGTTCAGAAGAATGCCCTGCTGCGCGTCGGTGCGCATGACGATGCTGGCCAGCCAGCCGACAATACCACCCACGATGAGCCAAAGAATGATACCCATGAGTCAATGCTCCTGACTTCGGTTCCTGGGCCGCTGGACACGGCTTTCGGATTGTGGAGCAAAGACGCTTGGCGGGCGCAGTTGTTCCTGCGGCGTGATGAACCGCGATGGACCTGGGGCGGCAGGCCGGGAATCAAAAAGGGCCGCCCCGGCAGGGACGGCCCGATTCGTTTTGCTTATGGCGCCGCGGCTCAGTAGCGCTGCTGGCGCTCGTACAGCGACTTGTAATGCTGGATACGCGTGACGCGCAGCCCCGGCATGCCGGAGCGGTCGATCGCGCGCTGCCAGCCGGCAAACTCCTCAAGGCTCAGCCCGTAGCGCTCGCACACTTCATCGACTGAAAGGAGACCGCCCGCCACCGCCGCGACCACTTCCGCCTTGCGGCGAACGACCCAGCGGGTGGTGCCGGGCGGGGGCAGCGATTCGAGCGTGAGTGGCTCGCCGAGTGGGCCAATGACCTGGGCGGGCCTGAACTTCTGGTTCTCGATCATCGAAATCCTCAACCTACAAACTCAAACACTACAACGACCGTCCCCGCTCCTCCTGTAGCCCCGGGGGGTTGAAAGAAGCCTAAAATGCCAGGGTAAATTTCCCGGTTATGCGGGGTTTACGGGGTGTTGAGACGGCGTACCGCGACGGCACGGCTGAAACAGCCGTCCTGCGCCGCGCGGGCGCCGCGCCAGCCTTCGCCACCTTTTATGAGGGTGGCGGCGCTGTCCGTTTCACCAACCGGGGCGACATTGTTAACGACGGCCGCGATCCGGGCGGTCGGCGTCGCAATCTGGCGTTCGGAAATTTGCGCGACGAGCGAATCATGGTCGAGCCGGATTCGCTTCGGTGCCCCAAGCATGCGCCGGGCGCGAATCAGGAAGGCTTCATCCATGCCCGCCCCTTAGGCCCCGAGTCTTGAAAAGCCGGTAAAGGGTGGGCGTGGGGGCGCCGCGCCCCTATGTGGGCGCCCGATGCACGCCGATTTTCAGCTGGACCGCCCGCTCGAGGGCGCGCGGATCGTCGTCGCCATGTCGGGCGGCGTCGATTCGTCGGTCGTGGCCGCGCTCGCCGCGAAGAGCGGGGCGGAGGTGATCGGCGTCACTCTGCAGCTTTACGATCATGGCGAAGCGGTCGGGCGCGCCAAGAGCTGCTGCGCCGGCCGCGACATTTACGATGCGCGAAGCGTCGCCGACCGGCTGGGCATCGCCCATTACGTTTTCGATCTCGCCTCCCGCTTCAAGGAAGACGTGATCGACCGCTTCGCCGATTCCTATGCGCGCGGTCGCACACCGATCCCGTGCGTGCAGTGCAATCAGGGGGTGAAGTTCACCGACCTGTACGGCATCGCCCGCGATCTGGGCGCGGATTGCCTGGCGACCGGCCATTATGTCCGCCGCGTGCCGGGCGCGAACGGGCCGGAGCTGCACCGCGCCTTCGATCCCGCCCGCGACCAGTCCTATTTCCTGTTCGCGACGACGCGCGACCAGCTCGACTTCCTGCGCTTTCCCTTGGGCGGCCTGCCCAAGCCGAAGGTGCGCGAGCTGGCGGCGGAACTGGCTTTGTCGGTGGCGGGCAAGCCGGACAGTCAGGACATCTGCTTCGTGCCGAACGGCGATTATGCCTCGGTGGTGAAGAAGGTGCGGCCCGAAGCGGCGGTGCCGGGCGAGATCGTCGATCTGCAGGGGCGGCCGATCGGCAGCCATGCCGGCCTGATCCACTTCACCGTCGGCCAGCGCCGCGGGCTGGAGATCGGCGGGCAGGCCGAGCCGCTCTATGTCGTGCGGCTGGAGCCGGAGACGCAGCGCGTCGTGGCGGGTCCGAAGCGCGCGCTGGCGGTGCGGGCGGCGCGGCTGAGCGGTGTGAACTGGCTCGGCGAGGATCAGCGGGACGATCTCACCGTGAAGGTGCGCTCGCTGGCCAGGCCCGTTCCGGCGGTGTTCGACGGCGAATATGTGCGGTTCGACGCACCCGAATATGGCGTGGCGCCGGGGCAGGCGGCGGTGCTCTACTCCGGCGACCGCGTGCTGGGCGGCGGCTGGATCGAGGAAACGGTCGCGGCGGAACTCGCCTTCGCCTGAAGGCGGGCGCCGACGTAGAGCAATATCCCGATCAGCAGCAGCCCGCCGAGCATGGCCCAGGCCGCTCCGGTCGATTGCGCCGCGGCCCAGACGCAGAAGGCCAGGCCGCCGAGCACCAAGGCGAGCAGGACGATGCCGGTGGTCAGCCCCGCTTTGCTGCGTGCCATCGGCAAAGCGGCGATGCTGAGTCCGTAGACGAACAGGCGCGCCAGCGAGCTGACGATGGCGAGGCCGAGAAAGTCGCCGGTCAGCGCCAGGATCGCGCCCAGCCCCGCCATGAACAGGATCGAGTTCATCGGCGTCTGCCAGCGCGCATTGATCCGGCCGAACCACAACGGCAGCGATCGGCTGTCGGACAGAGCGAAGGTGACGCGCGGGGTCGAGGTGACGGAGCTGAGCACATTACCCATCACCGAAGCCATGGCGGTGAGACTGAGGATCACGAATCCGGCCGGACCGATCAGGACCTGGGCGAACTCGGCGAGCGGCGCGCTGGGCGCCGGCCCCTGCGGCATCACCGCGACATAAGCGAGCTGGACGAGGAAATAGAAAGCAGCGGTCGCGCAGACGGTGATGATCAGGGCCTTGGGAATGGTGCGCTGCGCGTCGCGAGTCTCGCCGGCGGGCACCGAGGCGTTTTCGAAGCCGACGAAAGCGTAAAGCACGACGAGGGCCATGGCCTCGACCGCGGAAAATTCCGGCAGCACGATCGGCGCGCCCAGATTGGCGCCGGCAACGACCAGGCCGACCAGCGCCAGCGTCACCACCGGCAGCGCCTTTAAGAGGGTAATGCCTTCGAGGGCGCGGATGGCGCGCTTCACGCCGACCACGTTCACCCAGGTGACGAAGCCGATCAGGCCGAGGATCAGCAGCGCCCGGCCAAACCCGCCGCCCAGGGGCGGGTAAAGCGCGGCGGCATAAGTGGCGAAGACATTGGCGTTGGCGGCGAGCGCGGTCAGCCGGGCGACATAATAAAGCCAGCCGGTTTGGAAGGAGACGGCTGAACCGAACGGCGCGGTATAGGCCACCGGTCCGCCCGAGCCCGAATGCAGAGCCGCCTGCCGTGCGAACGGGATGACGACGAGCATGATGAGCAAAGCGAAGAGCGGGAACAGGAACGGGCTGAACGTGCCGAATTTCTCGTGCAGCGTGCCCGGCAAAGCGAAAATCCCCGCGCCGACAATGCCGTTAAAGGCAAGCACGGCCGAGCCGGTAAAGCCGATGTCGCGGCGCAGGCTCGTGCCCGCTGAATCACGCTGTTCGATTTGATCCTCCCCCGACCAGATCGGCTTGCGACCAATCCGAATCCGCTCAGCCTGAGCTTGTCGAAGGCCTGCCCTTTCTTAGAGGCTAAGAGAAGGACAGTGCTTCGACAAGCTCAGCATGATCGGGATTTGGGGTGAGGCTTAATTTCCTTGCGGTGTCGCCTGGGGGGTCGCGGGCAGTACTCGGCCTCCGATCGGGATCACCGGCTCACCGGCGGGCTGGACCGGGGCAGTCGTGCCGTCGGGATAGGTGCAGGTGATGACCACCGCTTCCGTGCTGGGCGGGCAAAGCTGGCCTTGCTGGATCCGCAATTGCTGCAGACGGCGATTGCCACCGGCCATCATTTCTTCCTCGGCCGAGGCGGCGTTGATGCCGGAAAGGCGCTCCTGCCGCGCCTGCTCGATCAGCCGCGCCCAATTGACCTCCGGTCGGCCGCGGCGCTCGGCGACTGCCTGGTTGATCAATTGCTGGTTGCAGCCGGTGAAGCCCGCGCCGCCGACCGGCGAGCAGCTGCCGATGCCGCTGCGGCCGACATAGGACAATTCGATCGCCCGATTGGCCCAGCTCTGATTCTGCGGCGCATTCGGGTCGCCGCGCAGATTCTCCGGGATGCGGAAGCGCTCGTCTTCCCGGAAGCGGGCGCAGACCACGATTTCCTCGTCGGGATTGGCCGGCGCCGGGCAGGCATCGTCCCCGAACACGATCACCTGGCTGACGCGCAGATCGGCGACATCGGCCGTTGTCGGCTGGGCGGTCTGCGCGAGTGCCGGGGCGGCGCTGAACAGCAGAGCAAGAGCGATGGTGGCACGCATGATTCAGATCCTCTTCGACAGGAAGATAGCAGTGCGGCAACCGGCGCGCACCGCCGAATAGAGCAGGGGATAGGCGACCGCTTCCTCGGCGCCGTGGGCGAGCGCGAGGTCGCGATGCTCGACCTCCTCCGCCTGGAATTCGGCGATCCGGTCCGAAAGCTCGGGATCGTCCGAGCCGAGCGCGGCGCGCTGCTCGCCATAATGCTCGTCAATCTCGTCCTCGATCGCCGCCGTGCAGGCCATCGCCGCCTTCGGGCCGATCAAAGCCGTCGCCGCGCCCAGCGCATGGCCGGCGACGTGCCAGAATGGCTGGAGCAGGGTCGGCCGCACCCCGCGTTCGGCCATCATCCGGTCGAAGGTGGCGAGGTGGCGCTCCTCCTGGCTCGCCATCTGCGCCACCAGCCGCGCGGTCGGGTGTTCCTGACCCAGCACCGCCGCCTGTCCGGCATAGATGCGCACGGCGCCATATTCGCCCGCCTGATCGACGCGCAGCATGGATTTCGTGTCGGCGCGACGGTCGCCTGGCCGCCAGCCGGGGCGGGCCTCGGTCATGCCGCTACCGGATTTCTGGGGCGCTTCAGACTCAACCATGCGATCACCAACGCAGCAGAAATGGAAATGACCGCATTCCATCCCGCCATGGAGATGCCGAGAAAGCTGAACTGGATTTCGTCGCAGCGGATCATGGGCCGCGCCATGATCTCCTCGAGCGAGGAGCCGCCCCCGGTCGACGAGCAGGTCGTGATGCCGCCGAAATAGCCCGCTTCGATCCCGGCGTGCCAGACGCCGATGCCGCCGCTGATCAATATGGCGAGCGCCGCCAGCCAGACGAAGCTGCGGCCGCGATCGGGCATGCCGGCAAAGGCATAAGCGGCGATGGCCAGCGCCAGCGCCGCCATATGCGGCCAGCGCTGCCAGTAGCACATCTCGCACGGCACCAGCCCGCCCCAATATTGCGAGCCATAGGCGCCCGCGAGCAAGGCTGCCGGGACGAGCAGGGCCAGAGCCTTGGCGAGCGCAAGCGCTCCGGAACCGCGTGCCGCCACCATATTGGCCTCAGCGGCGCGACGGCGTGGTGGTCGTGCCGGTCGCCTGCTGCGTGCGGCCGAGACGGGCGATCGTCTCCAGCGCGTAATGCAGCTGGAAATCGGTGATGCCGCGTTCGCGCAATTGCTCGGCGGTCATCGCGAAGCGCGGATCGGGGCGGCCATCATCCTGGATCACGTCGTCCTGAATCGCGCCCTCGTTCACGAGATGCCGGCGCAGATCGGATTCGCGCACGCGGGTGCGGGAGCGGTAATCCGGATCGCTGAGCTGCGGCACCATGATGTCCGGCTGGATCCCGCCTTCCTGCACCGAACGGCCGGAGGGCGTGTAGTAACGCGCCGTGGTAAGCCGGATCGCGGTCTGGCCGCTGCCGAGCGGCACCAAAGTCTGCACCGAACCCTTGCCGAAGGTGCGTTCGCCCATGACGAGGCCGCGACGGTGGTCCTGCAGCGCGGCGGCGACGATCTCGGAAGCGGAAGCGCTGCCAGCGTCGACCAGCACGACGATCGGCTTGCCGCCGGTCGCGTCGCCCGGTTCGGCATAATAACGCTCGATGTCCGTGCGTGCCCGGCCGCGCTGCGAGACGACTTCGCCGCGCTCGAGGAACAGGTCGGACAGCGAGATGGCCTGATCGAGCAGGCCGCCCGGATTGGACCTGAGATCGATGACGTAGCCGAGCGGCGCGCCTTGCGGGTTGCGCTCCATCTCCGCGATCGCGCGGCGGGCCATCTCGGTCGTGTTGCGGTTGAAGGTGGTGACGGTGATGATGCCGACCCGGTCCTTGACCTCCGAACGCACCGCCGGAATGTCGATGATGGCGCGGGTGATGTTCAATTCCATCGGCTGGTCCCGGCCCGGCCGGACCACGCGCAGCCGCACGGAGGTGCCTGGCTGGCCGCGCATCTTGTCCACCGCTTCGTCCAGCGTGCCGCCAAAGAAGAGCTGGCCGTCGACATGGGTGATGAAATCGCCCGCCTTGATCCCGGCCTGATCGGCCGGCGTGCCGCGCGTCGCGGCGATCACCTTCACCGCCCCATCCTCCATCGTGACGGTGAGGCCGAGGCCGCCATAATTGCCGTCGGTGGTGGACATCATGTTGGTGAAGCCGCGCGCGTCCAGATAGGAAGAGTGCGGATCGAGGCTGTTCAGCATGCCGTCGATGGCGCCCCGGATGAGGGTGCGGTCATCGACCTGATCGACATATTCCGAGCGGATGCGGTTGAGCACGCTGACGAACTCGTCGAGCTCGCGATAGGTATCGACCTCGACCTGGGCCAGGGCCGCGGTCGTCGCCGGGAGGACGGCCACCGCGCCGACGAGCGCGAGCGAGCGAATGAGATTGCTGTTCATGGCGATCCGATATGCTGTGTTTCAGGCCCTTACTACAGCATTTCTAGGGAGCGGACCACAACCGGGGATGAATGGCGGATGCGGGCCGGTGCGATATTCTACCGCGCCAGAAACGCGGTGATCGGCACGGGGCGGCCCTGATAGCGCAATTCCACGGTCAGGCGTTCGTTGCCGCCGCTGGCGCGGCCGATCGCCGCGCCTTGACCGATCCGGTCACCGACCCGCTGGCCGATCGCCTCGAGACCGGTGACGACCGAGGTCCAGCCGTCGCCATGATCGAGAATCAGCACCAGCCCGTAGCCGCGGAACGGCCCGGCATAAGCGACGCGGCCCGCGGCTGGCGCACGCACTGGCGTGTCGCCGTCCACCGTCATAACCACGCCGCGGGCGTGGACACCGGCGTCGTTCAGTTCGCCGACGCCTTCGATCACGCGACCGGTGGCGGGCATCAGGAAAGCGGGTCCGGCGGGGGCTTGCTCGCCGCCCGTCACCGGCCGCTGCGTCGGCCCGGGCAGGGTGGCGAGATTGGCGGACAGGCGCTCGCGGAAGGCGCTGTCATTGGTCAAGGTCTCGACCCGCCGCGCCTCCTCGCCGAGCGCCAGGGCGCGGTCGGATTCCTTCAGCGCCAGCTGGGCGAAGCCGGCGGAGCGGGCGCGCTGCTGCGTTTCCATCTGCGCCAGCGCTTCACGACGGCCAGCCAGTTCGCCGCGGCTGGCGACCAGAGCCTCGCGCGCCACGCCTTGCTGGTCGCGCAACGTGCGGGTGCGGTCGAGGTCGCCGCGGACGGCGGCGGTGCGCTCGCGGATCCGGGGCAGGGTCGCGGCGAGGATGGCGCGGACGCGCACGGCATTTTCCAGGCTGCCGGGCTGGACCAGGGCCAGAGCCGGCGGGCGGCGGCTGAGCGATTGCAGGGCGGCGGTAATGCGGATCAGCGGCCCCTGCCGCTCGGCCAGCCGGGCGCGCTGCTCGCGCAGTTGATTGTCGATGATGGCGGAGCGGGTTTCGGCGGCGGTGATCTCGGCTTCCGCCGCCTGGATGCGCGCGGCCAGCGCCTCGGTCTCGGCGCGGGCGCGATCGGCCTCGTTGGTGGCCTTGGCCGCGGCCGCCTCGAACTGCTGCGAGCGGGCCAGCGATTCCCGCGCTTCCTCCTGCGCCGCCTTCAGCCCGGCGGGTGTCGCATCCTGCTCGGCGGCAAAGGCGAGACCGCCCGCGCCGAGCGCCGCGATGCAGGACAGGATGTGCCAAGCCTTCATGCCCCTATCCTTCCCGATGATAGGGGTGGTTCGCAAGCACGCTCGTCGCGCGATACAATTGTTCGGCCAGCATCGCGCGGGCGAGCAGATGCGGCCAGGTCGCGCGGCCGAAGGAGAGCAAAAGGTCCGCCTCGCCCCGTTGCGCGTCGTCGAATCCGTCCGCGCCGCCGATCCGGAATTGCGCTTCGCGCATGCCACGGTCGCGCCAGGTTTCGAGCTTGCGCGCCAGTTCGACCGACGAAAGCGTCTCGCCTTTCTCGTCGAGCAGGATCAGGGCGCCGCTGGCGGGCCGATCCGGCAGCCGGCCGCCGCTTTCCGGCAATTCGGTGACCTTCGTGGGCCAGGCGATCCGCCCGAGATAGCGCTGCACGAGTTCGGCTTCCGGCGAGCGGCCAATCTTCCCCCGCGCGACGATGTGGAGAAGGATTTACGCCCCCGCCGCGGCGGGCTTGGCATCGTCCTCGAACGCCCACATCCGTTCCAGATTGTAGAAGCTGCGGACCTCCGGACGGAACAGGTGGACGATCACATCGTCGGCGTCGATCAGCACCCAGTCGGCGACCGGCAGGCCTTCGACGCGCACATGGCGCTTCAGCTCCTGCTTGATCTTCTCGGACAGTTTCTGCGCCATCGACGCGACCTGACGGGTCGAGCGGCCGCTGGCGATCACCATATAATCGGCGATGCTGGATTTGCCGGCCAGCGGGATGGAGACCAGCTCCACCGCCTGATCGTCGTCGAGCGATTGCATGATGAGGGCGTGCAGCGCCTCGGCCGAACCATCGTTGGAAATCTTGGCTCCTTCTTTGTCGGGAGCAGGCGTGGATTTGGGCAAAAAGCCTTCCTTCAAGTTACCGGCTCGCGCGTGACACCGTCGCGCAAGCCCTTTGCATATAACCGATATTTGTCAGATTCGTGCCAATCGGGATCGGCGGCGCGGATGGCGGTGGAAGACGTCGGATCGGGCGGCAGGTTCAGCAGCACGAGGGCCGGCAGGCTCCACTCAGTCCGTCCTTTCGCCTGGTCCGCGGTAAGGACGTGATCCCGCAGCCAGCCCATGGCGGTCGCCGCCCGGGCCTGCTCCTCATAGCCCGGACGCGTCGCGACGGCAATCGGCACCGTCGCCGCGATCTCCTGCCAATCCTTCCACAGGTGGAATTGCGCCAGATTGTCCGCGCCCATCAGCCACACGAACTGCCGGCGCGGGAAGCGGCGGACCAGCGCGCGCAGCGTATCGACGGTATAACGCGTGCCGAGCTGCCGCTCGATCCCGGTCACCTTGATCCCGCTGCCCTTGGCGGCCGCGACCGCCGAGGCGAAGCGGGCGGGGAAGGGCGCCATGCCGGCGGCGGGCTTCAGCGGATTGCCCGGCGAGACCAGCCACCAGAAATCGTCCAGCCCCAGCGCCGCCATCGCCGCGAGGCTGATCGCGCGATGGCCCTGGTGCGCCGGATTGAACGAGCCGCCGAGCAGGCCGGTGAGTTTCATGCCCGCCTCATCGCGGTGGCGGGGAGCCGCGCGTCGCCCGGAAATGAGCGAGAATCGCCTCTGTCTCGGCTCGCCTGGCCTGACCCAGACGAAGGGATATCTGCACGAGATTCATTTCCTGATCGGGCAAAAGAATGGCGGTTCCCTGTATAGGCTCGGGGCTTGCCGCCAGACGGCTCGCCGTTCCCACGCCGTCACGGCCGGCCGGCGTGATGAAGTCGGCGACGGTTCTGCTTCGTCTGGTGATGCGGTCGTGCGGCGAAGGCGGCTCGAGCCGCGCAATCCCGCCCCGCTCGGCCGCCACGTTCCGCGCGAACGCACCATACGCGGGAAACATCCGATGCACAGCCCGCGCAACGGCGAAACGGCCCGACGTGCCACCGTAGCTGAAAGAAATTACGACAGCGCGCGCCCGCAGGCCGAAAAGGCTGTCGAGCGAATGCGTATTGAGCGGGCGTTCCGAAACGATCAACGAACCGCCGCTCGAGCCGCTGGTGGCAAAGCAATGCCAACCGCGCGGCGCAAGAACGCCGAAGCCGCTGGAGCTGTAATAGGCCAATTGTCCCGCGACCGCTGCGGGAACGCGCGGAACCGCGCCGCTTCGAGGGGCGTGCTCAACCCCCGCCTGACCGCTGCCGGTACAGCCCACGAAAGGAACCTGCGTCGCGCTCGCAGGCATCGTCCCGAGACCGAGGAGCGCGGCACCGATCATGCCAACGCTACCCGGCGCAAGCGACACGCGGTGCTAAGCCCCCTGCGGCGCGGCCGGGCCGATGCCGCCGCCGCGCGGCTTGCGGGTGCTGGGGATCGAGGCGCCCGAAGCCGGGATCAAGGACGGCTTGGTCATCGGGTCCTCGCGGCCGATATCCTCGCCCTTGATCGCCTTCTTCGATTCCTCGCCGGTCAGCGTCTCATATTCCAGCAGCGCCCCGGCAAGCTTGTGCAGCTCGTCGATATTGTCGGACAGCACCTGGCGGGCCTTCGCCTCGCCTTCCTCGACGAAGCGGCGGACTTCCTGGTCGATCAGCCGCGCGGTCTCCTCCGACATCGACTGGTTCTGCACGCTCTGGCCCAGATAGCCCTGATGGGTGTCGCGATAGCGCAGCCAGCCGAGCTTTTCGCTCATGCCATATTCCATTACCATCGACCGGGCCATGTCGGTCGCCTGCTCGATATCGTTGGAGGCACCGGTGTTGAGGCTGTCCTCGCCATAGATGAGCTGCTCGGCGATGCGGCCGCCGAAGCAGAGCGCGAGCCGCGCCTTCATCTGCTTCATGCTCATCGAATAACGGTCGCGCTCCGGCAGGTTCCAGGTCACGCCCAGCGCACGGCCGCGCGGGATGATCGTCACCTTGTGTAGCGGATCGCAGCCGTCGACGTGGAGCGAGACGAGCGCGTGGCCGGCTTCGTGATAAGCGGTCGCCTTCTTCTCTTCCTCGGTCATGACCATGGATTTGCGCTCGGCGCCCATCATGACCTTGTCCTTGGCGAGTTCGAACTCCTTCATCGCGACCAGGCGCTTGCCCATCTTCGCGGCCAGCAAGGCGGCCTCGTTGACGAGGTTGGCGAGGTCGGCGCCCGAAAAGCCCGGCGTGCCGCGCGCGATGGTGCGGCTGTCCACGTCCGGCGCCAGCGGCACCTTCTTCATGTGCACGGCCAGGATCTTCTCGCGGCCCTCAATGTCCGGGCGCGGCACCACGACCTGACGGTCGAAGCGGCCCGGGCGGAGCAGGGCGGGATCGAGCACGTCGGGACGGTTGGTGGCCGCGACGATGATGATGCCCTCATTGGCCTCGAAACCGTCCATCTCGACCAGCAGCTGGTTCAGCGTCTGCTCGCGCTCGTCATTCTGGTTGCCGACGCCGTGGCCGCGCGAACGCCCGACCGCGTCGATCTCGTCGATGAAGACGATGCAGGGCGCGTTCTTCTTGGCCTGCTCGAACATGTCGCGCACGCGGCTCGCGCCAACGCCGACGAACATCTCGACGAAGTCGGAACCGGAAATGGTGAAGAAGGGCACGCCCGCTTCACCCGCGATCGCGCGCGCCAGCAGCGTCTTGCCGGTGCCGGGCGAACCCACAAGGAGCGCGCCCTTCGGGATCTTGCCGCCCAGGCGGGCGAACTTGGTCGGATCCTTCAGGAACTCGACAATCTCCTGCAATTCCTCGCGCGCCTCGTCGATGCCGGCGACGTCGTCAAAGGTGACGCGGCCCTGCTTCTCGGTCAGCAGTTTCGCCTTGGAGCGGCCGAAGCCCATCGCGCCGGAACCGGCATTCTTCTGCATCTGGCGCATCACGAAGAAGGCGACGCCGAGGATCAGCAGGAAAGGCAGCGATTGGTAAAGAAGCAGCATCCAGATGCTGGTCTGCTGTTCGGCCTCCACGGAGAAAGCGACATTGTTCGAGCGGAGCGTCTTGGTCAGGTCCATGTCGACGCCGAGCGCGGTCGCGGTCTGGAACTGGGTGTCGTTGGACAGCCGGCCCCGGATCGAATCCTTGCCGATGATGACGCTTTTGACCTGGCCGCCCTCGACCTTGTTCAGGAATTCCGAATAGCTGATGCCCTCGCGCTGCGTGGTCCGGCCGCCGTCGATCATCTGCACGAACAGGACCAGCCCGAGGAGGATGCCCGCCCAGATCAGCAGGCTCTTCAGCCATGGGTTGTTGCGCGGGGGCTTGTTGTCGTCGCTCATGGAAAACCGGTTCCTGTAGGAATGCGAGGCTCAAGATAGGAAATACGCGTGCAAGCGCAATGCGTGTGCGACGAGGGTGTAACGCAGGGAGGTGAACGGCGGCTTAGTATCTGTTTCAGCAAAGCCGAAACGAAGGCAGTGCCGATCCAGCATAGCTGGATAAGAATTCAGTGCGCGCGCAGCCGCTCGGCCAGCGCTGCCGCGAAGCCGGCGCCCAGATCGGGTGCGTGATCGAGATAGAGATCGGGTTCGATCAGCTCCAGCTCCATGACCAGCGGGTGGCCTTCGCCGTCGGGAATCAGATCGACGCGGGCGTAAAAAGGCGGTTCCGGGGCGGCGGCGAGGGCGGCTTCGGCGACCGCGATGTCCGCTGCGTCCGGCTCGACGAGGGTGAACGCCCCGCCATATTCGCGCTGGACGCGGAAATCGCCCGCCGCCGCGACCTTGCGGACCGCATGGGCGCGCTTGCCGGCGAAATAGAAGACGGACAGCTCGCCCGCATCCCGCACCGAGGGCAGGAAGGGCTGGATCATCGCGCCCGCGAGATTGGGGGCGGGATCGTTCGCGCCGACGCGGCTGGTGGAGGCGGCGCCGCCCGAAATGCGCGGCTTCACCACGAGTTCGTCCGTGCCGAACGCCTCCCGCGCCGTCGCGAGCGCCTCGTCATGCGCGATGTCCGCAAAATGGGTCGGGACGATCGGCACGCCCTTCGCGGCGAGATCGGCGAGATAGATTTTGTCGGTGTTCCAGCGCAGCACCGACGGCGGATTCAGCAAGGGCGCATCGTCCGGCCAGCCGGCGAGCAATGCGTCCCACCGCGCCGGCTGCAGATGATAGCCCCAGGCGAGCAGGGCCAGCGCCGGCTGCCCGGGCCGCGCGTCCGGCCAGGCGACAGGATCGACGCCGATGCCGTGGGGCGCGAGCAGATCGCGATACATCGCGATCCGTGCCTCCCAGACGTGGCGGAATTCCTCATAGGCCGAATCCGGCGTGAACAGGGTGACGTGCATGGCTCGCGCCATATCACAGGCGCGTGCCGGAGAATGTCAGGATTTGCGCGGCGGGGCCCAGTCGAGATGCCAGGTGGCGTCGGGGAGCGTGCGTGCACGGACGCCAGCCAGCGTACCCGCGCTTCCCTCACGCAGCGAGTCCAGAAGGCGGCCGAGTTTCGGACCGGGGAGAGGCTTGCCGGGCTTGAAATCGCCGAATGCCTCGATGAGCAGGCGGCGCTGCAATTCGCGGGGCAGGCCACGCCCATCCAGAATGGTGCTGGCGCCCTCCCCGTAGACGGCACGCTGTGAGAATAGCTGCCGCGCTGCCCAATCCAGCGCTTCTTCCGCCTCCGCGAGGAACACGGCGGTGTCGGCGAGCCGTTCCGGCAACAGGCCCGGATAGCTGTTTAGGAATTCGCGTGCGTTCGTTCGATCGAAGCGCTCGTCACGGTTGCTTGGGTCGTCCACGGCGGTCAAGCCCGCGTCCGAGACGATTCCGCCAAGTTCCGCGCGTCGCCATCGCAGCAGTGGGCGGACAACGTGGACACTCGCTTCCCCATCCGTAGCGGGCATCAACGCTCGGCTGGCACGGGTGCCGGCGAGCCCGGCAACACCCGAACCACGGGCTAGTCGCAGCAGCAGCGTCTCGGCCTGATCGTCGAGATGGTGCCCTGTGGCGAGGAAGGGCAAGTCGCGATCGAGCGCCCAGTTCGCCAGCGCCAGGTAGCGCCCGAAGCGCGCCTCGGACTGGAGGTTGGCTTCAGGCTCGTCTGGCCAGTCGAGGGTCAGCGTCGCGTGCGTCAAGCCGAGATCGGCGCAGACTTGTCCGACCCAAGCTGCCTCCGCCGCGCTTTCCGGTCGCAGCCCATGATCGACCGTCGCCGCCTCGACTCCACCCGGATAGGCGGCATGGGCCAGCAGCAGCAAAGCCAGGCTGTCCGGCCCGCCCGACACCGCGACGCCGATCTTGCCCGGCGGCCCGCCGGTCAGCGTCTCCAGATCGGCGCGGAAGCGCTCAACCGCTTCCGCCGGGATCATCGCGGTCAGCGGCAGCGCGCCGTCCGCCGGGCGGCGGGGAGCCGCTCGCGCAGGAAGGCGCGCATGTTCGGATAGGTGGTCTGCAATTCCTGATAGACCGGGCAGGCCTCGGCATGGCGGTTCAGCGCCACGAGCGCCTCGCCCAGGAAGAACAGGCTGTCGGCCGCCCGCTCGCCGCGCGGATTGTCCTGATAATTGCGCAGGAAGACCTGGGCCGCCGTCGCGGGCTTGTTGTCGTCCAGATAGGATCGCCCGGCCAGATTGCGTGCCCAGCTCGCCCACGGGCTGCGCGGATTGCGGTCGGCGACTTCGGTCAGCGCGGTCGCCGCCTCGGCATAGCGGCGCGTCTCCCACAGGCGATAGCCGCGATTATAGGCGTCCTGCACGGGATCCAGCGGGCGGGACCCGGCCGGTGTGGCCGCCGGCCCGGTCGTAGCCGCCGGCTCCTCGACCGGCTCGACCGCAGGCTGCTGCACGGGCGGCGGCGCGGCGGCGCGTTCCAGCCGGTCGATCCGCCCGCCAAGATCGCTGCGCAGCTGGCGCACCTGCTCCTCGAGCTGGCTCAGGCGGTAGCCATTCTCCTCCACTTGCCCGGTCACGCGGGCGAGCTGCGCCTCCAGCGCCTCGACCCGCGAGGACAAAGTGGAAATCGCGTCGCTCGTCTCGCCGATCGGCCGGGTCGGGCCGGTGGTGCGCGGTTGCAGCTCCGGATCGACCGTGTTCGGCACGCCGTCCGGGAAGACCCGGCGCTGCACCGCGCGCATGTCTTGCTCCAGCCGGCCGACGCGCCGGTCGATCGTCTGCGGCTGCTGCTGCGCGGCCGCTTCGCTGGCGACCCCCGCCCCCATGAGGGCGAGAAGGAAAAGGATACGCATGAAAAAGTCCCGCTGACCTGTGTCCGAAGGCCCATGTTATTGGATGGACCCGCCTGTCGCCAGCCTTAAGCGATACCCTAATTTTCCCCGATCAGCGAACAGGTGATGCGGTGCGTGCGCCCGGCGACCTGGGACAGTTCGCCCTGGACGATGCCGCAATTCAGCAGATTGTTCTGGTCGCTCCGGCGTGCCGAGAAGACGTTGACCAGCACTTGCGGCGCCCCGCGCAGATTGCCGAACCGTTCGCGCCGCAGGGCGCTGCCGGGAATGTCGACCCGTCCATTCTGTCCCGCGACCGTCACCTCGTGAGAGCCGAGGTCCAGTTCGCCGCTATGATCGTCGACATGGTTGGCATTCTCGTTGCGCGGCGTGCCGGAGAAGGAGGTCCAGACCGTGATCCCCTCGCGGCGGCGGGCCAGTTCGGCGGCGGCGCGCTGGGTCAGGACGATGTCGATCGCGAAGCCGGCGTCGGCGACGGCGCTGCCGGCGCGGTTCGCGGCGGGCTGCCAGCAGCCGGACAGCGCCTCGCGCAGCGTGCTGGTGGAACCGGCAAGTGAGAGCCTGCCGAGCGACCGCCCGTTCAGGCGCACGTCGGCCGCGCTGGCATTGCCGCCCAGCAGGTTCGGCACGGTCGGATCGCGAAGCATGTTCACCCAGGTCGGGCCGGACGGATCCTTCTGCCAATTGATGTCGAGCACCGCGATCGTGTGGGGGCCGGTCGCGAAGGTCAGGTTCAGATGCGTGTTCGGCGCCTGGTTCGGAAGGTTCGCGGCAAAGACTGGCGAGCCGTTTGGTCCGCAGGCCAGGCGCAATTCCGGCATAGCGTTCATGCCGGTCTGCACGATCGCATAGGGATTGCCATTGTCGGCGCGCTCGACGCGCCAGCCGCTGCTCGCCGTCGCGCCCGTCGCCGCATCGGCTGCCGCATTCGAGCGGTCGACCAGCCGTTGCTGCTCGGCCTCGTCCATCCGCCGCAGCAGCCGCTCGGCCACCCGGCCGGTCGCGGTGTTGATCGTGAAGGCGGTCACGCCGGTCGGGCAGCAGCGCGAATCCTGCGCGGTCAGGGTGTGGTGGGTCAGGACGATCCGGCCCTGCTCGAAGCGCGCATCCTCATAGCCCGTCCCGAAGATGGTCATATTGTCCGGCGTGCTGACCGTGCGCAGATGCTGCAGCCGGCCGCCGACATTGCGGAACAGGATGACGGCATAAGGGGGCATGCTGTTGCCCGACCATTCCTCGTCCGCTTCCAGAAACGCGACCGCATCGGGCGCGCCGTCGCCGGTAAAATCGCCGCAGATCACATCGCCCGAATTGGCCGCGGCGACATAATTGTTGCGCCGGGCCCAGGCGTTGATTGGCGCAATGTTCGCGCAGCCCGGGAAAGCGGCGGCGGCAGGCTGCGCCTGCGCCGGCGCGGCGATCGAACCCATTCCCGCGACGGCGCCCAGCGCCCATGCCGCGACCACAAAACGCATACCGAACAAACGCACACGCACCTCCCCAGGCGATCGAATTGTCTCCAATCAATCGCCGGGCTGGAGCGTCAGGTCAACGTCCGGGTGCCGGCGGCGGCGTTGCCGGAGCGGTCGTGCCACGCGTCACCAGATCCTGCGCAAGCAGGCTCTGGTCGCGGACCTGCCGCCGCTCGGTCGAAAGCAGACCGCTATCCTGACCGTTGATCAGGATCCGCATATTCTGCGGCTCACTGGTGCGGATCAAAGGCGCGCGGACATTCAGCGGCACATCGTAGCGGTCGTTCGGCTTCAGGATCCGCTCGACGACGCGGCGATTATTGTCGGCGCGATCGGTGATGCGGAACCAGACCGGCTGCACCGCGACGAGCGTCACCTGCTGGCCGGTGACATTCTGCGGCGTCGCAGGCGGCGCGGCTTCCGGTGCCGGAGCCGTGTCGGCCTGCTCGACCTTCTGTTCGGCCGGCGCATCGCCGTCCTGCGATTGCGAGCGCCAGATCAGATAGGCCGCGACCAAAGCGACCAGCAGCAGAGCGGCGATCCACACGATCGCCCGCGACGGCGCCCGCGCCGGATCGCTCGGGGCATAAATTTCCGGCGAGACGGCGGATGGCCGGTCGACGCCGCCCACCTGTTCGCGCAGCGTCCGCCCGATCTCGGCCCCGTCGAGGCCCACGGCATTGGCATAATTGCGCGCGAAGCCGACAGTGTAGGTCACGGCGGGAAGATCCTCCCACCGGCTGTCCTCTATGCTGCGCAGATGGCGGATCGGAATGCGGGTCTGGGCGGCGACGTCGTCGAGCGTCAGCCCCTTGGCCTCGCGCGCCTGACGGAGCTGGTCGCCGACACCGGCGCCATAGGCGGCTTCTTGATCCTGCTCGGACATCTGGCTTCTGGAACTCCGGGGGAGAGGAGAGTCTCGCCCCTCCATAGCAGCCCCGCCTGTCGGATCAATGCGACCGGCGCACCTGTTTCACGACAGGATCACGCCCTGCTCTGCCGCCCACGCGCCCAGCGCGTCGCGCATATTTTCGGGCGGCCGCTCCAACATGATCTCCATAAGCGCAGTGGCGGCCTGGCGATCGAGCGAGCGGATCATCGCTTTCAGCGCGCCGACCGCGGCCGGGGTGATGGACAGCCGCCGGACGCCTATGCCGATCAGCGCCATCGCCTCCAGCGTGCGCCCGCCCATCTCGCCGCACACCGCCAGCGGCACATCCGCCGCATCGCAGGCGCGCACGATGCGCCGCAGGAAGCGCAATATGGCGGGGCTCAGCCAGTCATAGCGCTCGGCCAGCTTCGGATGAGAGCGGTCGGCGGCAAACAGGAATTGGGTGAGATCGTTCGTCCCGACCGACAGGAAATCGATCTTCGGGAGCAATATGTCTAGCACTTCGGCCAGCGCCGGCACTTCCATCATCGCGCCGTAGCGGATCGCGGTGGGTACCTGCTTCCTGTGCTGGAGCAGCCATGCGCGCTGGCTCTCGACCAGTGCCTTCGCTTCGTCAAACTCCCACGGTTCCGAGATCATGGGGAACATGACGTCCAGTTCGCGCCCGGCCGCCGCCTCCAGCAAGGCGCGAGCCTGCACCTTCATCAGGCCATCGCGGTCGAGCGCGAGCCGCAGCGCGCGCCAGCCCATGGCCGGATTTTCCTCATGTTCCGTATGGTCGTGCAGATAGGGGAGCTGCTTGTCGCCGCCGACATCGACGGTGCGGAAGATCACCGGGCGGCCCTCGGCGGCGTCGAGGATCGAGCGGTAGAGCCGGGCCTGCCCCTCGCGGCGGGGAAGATTGGCCGACACCAGGAACTGGAATTCCGTCCGGAACAGCCCGATTCCGTCCGCGCCGACCGCCGCCAGCGCCGCCACGTCGTCGCGCAGCCCGGCATTCACCATCACCGTCAGCCGCGTCCCGTCCTTCGTCACCGGCGGCACGTCGCGCAGCGCCGCATAGGCCGCGCGTTTCTTCTGCGTGGCCTCCAGCTTGGCGTCGAACGCATCCTCGACCGCCTGTGTCGGCCGCACCCAGGCGACCGCCTCGTCGCCGTCCAGCAGCACCGTGTCGCCCTCGGAAATCTGCTGCCGCACGTCGGCGACGCGGCCGATCACCGGCACCCCCATGGCGCGGGCGACGATGATCACATGCGCGGTCAGCGACCCTTCCTGCAGAACCACGCCCTTCAGCTTGCGCCGGTCATATTCCAGCAGTTCCGCCGGTCCCAGATTGCGCGCCACCAAAATCGCCTCGTGCGGCAGTCCGGCCTGCGCCGCGGTGCCGAGCTGGCCGGAGACGATCCTGAGCAGCCGGTTCGACAGATCGTCCAGATCGTGCATCCGCTCGGCGAGCAACGGGTCGTCGATCTGCGCCATGCGCCGCCGCATGCGCTGCCGCACCCGCTCGATCGCCGCCTCGGCGGTGAGGCCTTCGTCGATCGCCTCGTTGATCCGCCGCGCCCAGCCCTCGTCATAGGCGAACATCTTGTAGGTCTCGAGCACCTCATGATGCTCGCCGGCCGTGCCGAACTCGGCCTGGCTGGTCATCCCCTCGATCTGCTCGCGCATCCGGGTGAAGGCGGAAACGACGCGGTGCCGCTCGGCCTCCAGATCCTCGGCGACGGTATGCTCGATCAGGATGCGGGGCTGGTGATAGACGGCGACGCCGCGCCCCATGCCGGTCACCAGCTTCAGCCCGACCTGCCGGGCCATGCCGACATCGCGGTCGCCCTCGGCGGCGCTCGCGGCGCGGTCGACCAGGCCGGCATTTGCGACCAGCTCGGACAGCACCATCGCCACCGTCTGCAGCGCCTCTATCTCCACCTCTTCATAGGCGCGGGGATCGGCATGCTGGACGGCGAGCACACCGACGACGCGCTCCTTGCGGACGATCGGCACGCCGGCGAAGCTGTGGAACGTCTCCTCGCCCGTTTCGGGGCGATAGGCGAATTCCGGATGGCTGGACGCCTCCGCCAGGTTCAGCACAGAAATCTGCTTGGCGATCGTGCCGACCAGCCCTTCGCCATGCGCGAGCTTGGTGACGTGGACCGCGCTCTGGTTCAGGCCGACCGTGGCGTACAGTTCCAGCACGCCGTCGCGCAGCAGATAGATGGAGCAGACCTCGCTCGCCATCGCCTCGGCGATGATCTGCACGACCTTGTTGAGCTTCGCCTGCGCGCCCAGCCGAGACGCCATCACCTCGTGCAGGCCCGTCAGGATTTCCCGGGCGGAAGCGATGGATTGGGGCGGCATGGCGACGCGGCTATCAGAAAGGCGCGCCGCTTCCAATCAAAGAGGAAAAACTCCCCTCACTGAAAGGGAGGGGAGAGCCGGTCCGTCAGCTGATGCCCGCCTCCTCATCCTCCGCCGCCAGCACCCGCACCTCGACCCATTCGATGCGGTTGCCGTCGAGCGCGTGGACGGTGAATTCCAGCCCGTCGCGGACGATCGTCTCGCCTTCGCCCGGCATCCGGCCGAACTCGAACAGCAGGAAGCCGGCCAGCGAGGTGTAGCGCCCGCCCGAGCCGATCTGCGCGCGGCCGAGCGCGTCGGACAGTTCGTCGAGCGTGACGCTGCCGCCCGCGCGGAGCAAATCGTCGGCCAGCCGTTCGATCTCCATCTCGTCCTCATCCTCGGCGAGATCGCCGGCAATCGCCGCGAAGATGTCGGTGCCGGTGACGACGCCGTCGATATTGCCGTCGCTGTCGGCGACCAGAGCGAAGCGTTCGCCGGTGGCGCGCAGCACTTCGATCAGGCGCAGCGCCGTGATCGAATCGGAAACGATCAGCGGCCGCGAGGCGATGGCGCTGAGATCGAAGCTCTCGTCGCGGATCAAAGCCGACAAGGCCGCGCGGGTCTCGACGATGCCGAGCGGATGATCGAGGCTCTCGCGCGCCAGCAACACACGCGTGCGGCCGCTGTCGATCAACCGGTTAAGATTCACGTCGCGTTCGTCCTCGACGTCCAGCCAGAAAATGTCGGAGCGCGGGGTCATGATCGCCCGCACCGGCTGGTCGGCCAGTTCGATCACGCCGCGGATCATCTCCTGCTCGGCCGGCTGGAAGCCCACTTCCTCATCGTCGCCGGCCGGTTCGTCCGAGGCTTCGCCCTTCGGCGCTTCGCCGGGAACCGGGCCGAGCAGGCGATAGATGCTGTCGGCGGCGCGCTGGCGCATCGGCACGCGGGCCATCGCCCGGCGGCGATTGCGGGTGCTGATCTGGTTGAACGCCTCGATGACGATGGCGAAGCCGATCGCGGCATAGAGATAGCCCTTCGGCACATGGAAGCCGAAGCCTTCCAGCACCAGCATCAGACCGATCAGCAGCAGGAAGCTGAGGCACAATATGATCACGGTCGGATGGCGGCCGACGAAGGCGGTGAGCGGCTTGCTGGCGACCAGCATCAGGATCATGGAGATGGTGACCGCGGTCATCATCACCCACAATTCCTCGACCATTCCGACCGCGGTGATCACCGCGTCCAGCGAGAAGACGGCGTCCAGCGCCACGATCTGCGCGATCACCACGCCGAACACCGCGCGCTGGACGCTGCCTTCTTCGCGCGAGTCATGGCCCTCGAGCCGCTCGTGAATCTCCATCGTCGCCTTCACCAGCAGGAAGGCGCCGCCGGTGATCAGGATGATGTCGCGCCAGGAGAAATCGTGCCCGGCGACCGCGAAGACCGGATAGGTCAGGCCGATGATCCAGCTGATGCTGGCCAGCAGCACCAGCCGCATGATGAGCGCCAGCGACAGGCCGATCAGCCGCGCCTTGTCGCGCTGATGCGGCGGGAGCTTGTCCGCCAGGATCGCGATGAAGACCAGATTGTCGATGCCGAGCACGACTTCGAGCACGATCAGGGTGGCAAGGCCCGCGAGGATTTCGGGCGTGAGCAGGAATTCCATGGCTAAAGGTTCGCCCCTCCCGGGCGCAGGAGATGCGGTTCGCCCTCACCCGCGGGATGCGGGTGGGCGCCGATGATGATGCAAGATCGTCCGTCGTTCATGCGACGCGGCGGCCGGGCGCGCGGAAGGCCGCGTGCGAACCGGAACATGCCGAACAGGGCGCGAGGCCCCAGGGTGCGGTGAATCTCATCGCACGCGCCGCCTAGCATGTCCTCCGGCGCACGCAAGCCGAGTCATGCACGCGAGGTCCGCATGCGGCTGGATCGACATTTTCGTCATGTTCGTCGCGCCGGCGCCGTCTTTGTCGCCGTTCGCGGTGCGGCGGTCGCGCCGGTAATCACTTTCCTGGCGGTCATTCTATGTGCCGCCTCGCCGGCCAGCGAGGCGCGGCGAACCCAAGGAGAAATCAAGTGACTGCCGAAGCTTTCCGTACCGTATCGACCTTCGCCGCCGCGATGTTCATGAGCGCGATGCTGCTCGGCGCCGCGACCAATTTCCCGGTCGCCTGAACGGCATGCGAGGGTCCCAGGTGGGCCGAACCTGCCGGCAATCGCCGGTTTCCATCCACGCCAGCACGAGCCGGTTCTGACGCGCCTGAAGGCCCGTCGGGCCGGCTCGATCCGTTTCAGGCCTCGCTATTCCAGGTTGAGCGCCTTCTTCACATCGGCCGCATAGCTCGGCCCCACCTGCACGCTCGCCCCGCCGTTCAGCACCAGGCTGAGCGTCCGCCCCGAGCGCTGAACTTCCGTCACCTTGTCCGGCCGCACGAAGGCGGAGCGGTGGACGCGGATCAGCTGCGACCCTTCCAGCCTTTCCTCCAGCGTCGCCATGGTGATGCGCAGCAAGTGGCTGCGCATGCTGGTGTGCAGCAGCACATAGTCGCGCGCCGCCTCGATCCAGTCGATCGTGTCGGTCGGTACGCGGCGCTGGCCATGCCGCTCCGGCACCCAGAAACCGTCATCGTCATGCGCGCGCGGGGCTTGTCCGGCCTTCAGTGCTTCGACTTGCTCCTCCAGCTCGCCGGCCCGCGCCTCGGCGGCGCGCAACGTGCGGCGGCGGCGGGCGCGGTCCACCGCCTGTCGGAGGCGATCGAAGCGGACGGGCTTCAGCAGATAGTCGGCCGCATCGACGTCGAACGCGTCCGGGGCATAATGTTCATGCGCGGTGACGAAGACGATTTCGGGGCGGGGTTCGATGTCGATGTCGGCGGCCGCGCGAAGACCGTTCTTGCCCGGCATCTGTACGTCCAGGATGACGAGATCGGGCGTCAGCTCCTTGATCCGGGCGAGCGCCTCGTCGCCGTCATGAGCGCGGCCGACAATCTCCACGCCCTCAATGTCGCCGAAAAATGTTTCGAGCCGGTCCAGGGCGAGCGATTCGTCATCCACCAGCAGCACGCGCATCCGCAAACTCCCCACCTGTTGGCGCAGGAGTGACGGCGCGAGGCCGCATGCGTCAAGAAAAACTAGCTGCGCCGGACCGCCGGCAGCGAGATGGTGGCGACGTAGCGGCCGTTCTCGCGGCCTGCGGTCAGGCTCGCCGCCTTGCCGTAGACAGCCTCCAGCCGCTGCCGCACGTTGGTCAGGCCGACGCCGCGCGATGGTCCGGCCGGCATTGCCGCCTCGTCCGTCACGTCATTGGCCACGCGGATCAGCAGCTGGCCGTTCTCGATCTCGCCGGTAATGGCGATCCGGGTTTGCGCATTGGTGCGCGCGACGCCGTGCTTGATCGCATTCTCGACCAAAGGCTGGACCAGGAAGCTGGGGATCAAAGCCTCGCAGGCGCCAGGCGTGCAATCGACGTCGATATCCAGCCGCTCGCCGAAGCGGACGCTTTCGATGTCGAGATATTCCTCGGTCAGCGACAATTCCTCGTCGAGCGGGATGAGCTCGCCCGGATCGGCATTCAGCGACGAACGCAGGAAACTCGACAATTTGTCGGTCATCAGCTCGGCTTCGGGATTGCGCTGGGTGACGATCAGGGCCGAGATCGAGTTCAGCGAATTGAACAGGAAGTGCGGGTTCAGCTGATAGCGCAAAGCCGCCAGCTGGGCCTCCTGCGCCTTGGCCAGCGCCTGGCTCAGCCGAAGCTCCTGCTTCAGCGCGGCGCGGCGGGCGAAGCTGACCTGAAACAAAGCCATGTTCACGCCGAAGACCAGGATATAGTTCAGCAGCGACGGGTAAGCGCGGCTGAAATCGGTCCCCAAAGTCTCGAAAATCTTCTCAAACTGGCTGGTGACGATGGTCTGGAAGACGATGTCATAGGCGGTGTTGATCGCCGCGGTCAGGATCACCGTCGCGACCATCACGACGACGCGATTTCGCAATTCCCAATGCACCGTGTTCCGGAACACCGCGAACATCGGCATCGCCAGCAGGATCGAAACGGGGATCGTGGAGCAATCCAGCGCGACGCTGGACCAGTCGCTGCCTTCATAGCGCGCGATGATGATCGGCAGGAACAGCAGCAGCACGAACAGCCATAGCGACACGGTCAGCGCGATCGCTTCCGGCCAGCGGGCCTGGCTCATGGGCTGGGGCCCGGCGCGCGCTACCGTTTCCTGCACGGCGGGTTTCTGCCGCAAAACGGGCGGGCAGTCACGTTCGGATGGAAAGCTGGTGGGAATCGCGGTCGAGGCCATCGGCGGCCCCTGTCCTTTCCCTCTGCGGCGCGACAGCGGACCGTGACCAATGTGCATGGCGGTGCGACGAAAATGCATGGGCCAGGCTCGTCGCACGAGCATCCGATTTCGCAGATAGTGCGGCGTTCCGGGCTTGGCGCGGCGGGCGGCGGCGGGCAGAGCGGTTCCTGCTCGGCGTCCGCCGGGGGGAATTTACGGACAATTCGAGAGAGCCAGAACCTATGTTTCGTACCCTGTTCAGTGCGGCCCTGGCGGCCATGCTTACGCTTTCCGCCGCGCCGGCCGCGGCGCAGCTCGGCGGCATCGGCCGCGCCGCCGACCGGCTCGGCATCGGCAATCCGTTCGGCGGCGATGCGCCGATCACCACCAGCATTCGCGATGCGCGCTTCGGCCAGCCGGACCGGGACGGGTTCGAACCGCGCGAGCGCAAGCGCTCCATGCTCGATCTGCGGCGCGCACCCAGCGGCGGCTTCATCCTGCAGCAGGGCTATTATGAGATGCACGCGCAAAGCTATTGCTTTCATGCGGGCACGCACGGTCCGGGCGGTGGCGACGGCTATCTCTACGCGCCCACCAAGGGGCCGGCGGAAGATGCGATCATGACCATCCTGCGCAATTCAGTGAACGCGCCGGACATCCGCCAGCAGACGATCCAGACCCTGATCTGGGCGATCCTGTCGCGCGCCAAGCTGGAGGATATGTCGGCCGAGCATCGCGCCGTCGCTGCCCGCCTGCTCAGCCCGCGCCAGCTGGCCGGCCTCAATCGCCGCGCGCTCGACGTGCTGACCGGACCGGCGCTCGGCCGTGTGCTGGGCAATGTCCCCGCGCCGCTGCGCCAGATCGCGCAAGCCGAAGCGCAGCTGCGGCAGATGGTGACGACCGGCGCGAACTTCGCCGACATGGAGCGGGTCGCGGTCCTCTCGGGCAACGCGCCGATGGGACCGGGCAGCCAGCAAATCCCTTCCGGCCGCTGGAGCCTGCATCCGGACGGCTATTATATCCGCTATCTGCCGCGCGGTTACAGCCACACGGTCGTGTCGATCTGGGTGCCGGAAGGCAGCACGGCGATCGGCCGGGAATATGATCCCGCCGCGCATGTCGCCGTCCCCGGCAATACCAGCCGCCAGCGGCTCGGCATGTCGGCGCGGGCCTACAACGAACGGTAAAGGCGTAACGCCACTTCTCTCCCCTCCAGCATTTGCTGGAGGGGCCGGGGGTGGCTCCTTCTTGCCTGACTAAGCCGCCGAGCGGCGCTCCAGCGCGTGGGCCGCTTCCTCGACCAGTTTGCCCAGGATCTCCGCGACCGGCGCTTCTTCCTTGACCATGCCCACGGATTGCCCGGCCATCACCGATCCGGTCTCGACGTCGCCCTCGATCACCGCACGGCGCAGCGCACCGGCCCAATAATGTTCGATCTGGAGCTGTGCCTCCATCATCTCGACCGCGCCCTCGTCCAGCAATTGCGCGACCTCGCGCTGTTTGGCGGCGAAGCTTTCCATCTCGCGATTCTTGAGCGCCCGGACCGGGATCACCGGCAGGCGCGGGTCGATCTGTACGCTGGTGATCGCGTCGCGGGCCGAGGCGCGGATGAAGGCCTTTTTGAAATTCGCATGGGCGATGCATTCGGTCGCGCACACGAACCGCGTGCCGAGCTGCACCCCGACCGCGCCCATCTCCAGATAGCCGGCGATCAGGCCGCCATGGCCGATCCCGCCGGCGACGAAGATCGGCACCTCGGCGGCCAGCGGCGGCAAGATTTCCTGCGCCAGCACGCTGGTGGAGACCGGCCCGATATGGCCGCCCGCCTCCATCCCCTCGATCACCAACGCATCGACGCCGGAGCGCACCAGCTTCTTCGCCAGCGCAAGCGCGGGGGCGAAGCAGATCAGTTTGGCGCCCGACGCCTTCACCCGGTCGATCGCCCCCGCCGGCGGCAGCCCGCCCGCGAACACGACATGGCTCACCCCGTGCTTCGCGCATACGTCGATCAGTTCGGACAGCATCGGGTGCATGGTGATCAGATTCACCCCGAACGGCCGTTCCGTCCGCTTCTTCGTCTCCGCAATCTCGGTATCGAGCAGATCCGGCGTCATCGCCCCGCAGGCAATCACCCCGAAGGCGCCCGCATTTGAAAGCGCCGACACCAGATTCCGCTCCGAAATCCAGCTCATCGCCCCGCCGAGGATCGCGACCTCGCAGCCGAGGAACTCCGTCCCCCGCGCCATCAGCCCTTTCAACCGATCATGGCCGATGCCGTCACTCATTCGCCGTCCTCCGCGTCCAGGCCATAGGTCGTGTGCAGCACGCGCACGGCCAGCTCCATATATTCCTCCGGGATCAGCACGCTGACTTTGATCTCGCTGGTGGTGATCGCCAGGATGTTGATGTTGCGGTCCGCCAGCGTCTCGAACATCGCGGCGGCGATGCCGGCATTGCTCCGCATGCCGACGCCGACCGCGCTCACCTTCACGACATTGGTGTCGGTGATCACCTCGTCGAAGCCGATCCGGTCCTGCGCCTTCTTCAGCTCGTCCACCGCATGCGGCAGGCTCGCGGTCGGCACGGTGAAGGTCAGCATGCTGGCCTCGCCCCGGCGCGGCGCCGATTGCACGATCATGTCGACATTCACCCCGGCGGCGGCCAGCGGCGCAAAGATCGCCGCCACCGTGCCGGACGTGTCGGGCAGGCCGGTCAGAGTGACCATCGCCTCGTTCTTGTCGGCGGCGATGCCGGTGATGACGTTGCGTTCCATGCCTGCTTCCTCGATCTTTTCTTCGCCAACAATGTGCGTGCCCGGCCGGTCCTCGAAGGACGAGAGCACCTGCAGCGGCATGTTGTAGCGCATGGCCAGGCCCACGGAGCGCGTCTGCAGCACCTTCGCGCCGACGCTGGCCAGCTCCAGCATCTCTTCGTACGTCACCATCGCCAGCTTCTTCGCGCGCGGCACGATGCGCGGATCGGTCGTGTAGACCCCGTCCACGTCGGTATAGATGTCGCAGCGGTCCGCCTTCATCGCCGCCGCCAGCGCCACCGCGGAGGTGTCGGAGCCGCCCCGGCCGAGCGTCGAAATCTCGTTCGCGTCGGTCACGCCCTGAAAGCCCGGAATGACCGCGATCCCGCCGCCGTCGAACACGCGCTCCAGCACGTCGACGTCGATCCCCTCGATCAGGGCCGCCGCATGGCCCGAAGCCCGGATCGGCAATTGCCAGCCCATATAGGAGCGCGCGTTGAGCCGCATGCCTTGCAAAGTGATCGCCAGCAAACCGGCCGTGACCTGCTCGCCCGATGCCACCACCACATCATATTCGCGCGGATCGTAAAGCGAGGCGGCCTCGCGGCACAGATGCACAAGCCGGTCTGTCTCCCCCGCCATGGCCGAGACCACGACCGCGACCTGATTGCCGTTTTCGGCCTCGCGCTTCACGAGTCCCGCGACATGGCGGATGCGCTCGATCCCGGCCATCGACGTGCCGCCGAATTTCATCACGATCCGCGCCATGGTGGGTGCGCTTAGGGATAGCGCCCGGCCTGGGCAACCACCCACACCGTCACCCCGGACTTGATCCGGGGTCCACCTTTCTTCACTCCGGGAATCAAGAAGGTGGATGCCGGATCAAGTCCGGCATGACGGAGTTGGATTTCCTATGGCCGAAGCAACCACCATCGATCCGAACGAAGCCGCGCATTTCGGGCGGATGGCCGCGGAGTGGTGGGACCCGAAGGGTTCGTCGGCGATGCTGCACCGGCTGAACCCGGTGCGCCTGAAATATCTGCGCGAGCGGATCGACAGCCATTTCGGCAGCGACGAGCATGACCGCCGCCCGCTCGCGGGGAAGCGCGCCGCAGATGTGGGCTGCGGCGCCGGTTTGCTGGCCGAACCGCTCGCCCGGCTTGGCGCGACGGTGACGGGCCTCGACGCGGCGGCGGAGAATATCGAAGCCGCCCGCGCCCACGCGGCGGGGCAGGGGCTGGCGATCGACTATCGCACCGGCGGCGTTGAATCGCTGAGCGGCCCTTACGACCTGATCACCAGCATGGAAGTGGTCGAGCATGTCGCCGACGTGCCCGCTTTCCTCGCCGGCCTCGCCAGTGCGCTGGCACCGGACGGCCTGCTGGTCATGTCCACGCCCAACCGCACCATGACCTCGCGCGCCCTGATGATCTGGGCCGCCGAGGGCCTCGGCCAGATCCCGCGCGGCACGCATGACTGGGACAAGTTCCTGACGCCTGAGGAACTGACCGCCGCGCTCGCGGAGGCCGGGCTTCAGGTCGAAGACGTCACCGGCATCGGCTGGTCGCCCTCGCGCGGGCTGAGCCTCACGCCCGATACCGGCCTCAATTACCTGATCGCCGCGCGCCGCGTTGCTGGCGGGCGAACAGGCTGAAGAGTCCGGCGGTTACCAGCCCGCCGACGCAGGCGCCCGCGCCGAGCGCGATCAGGGTGAAGGACAGATCGGGCATGGCGCTGCCATAAGCGGGCGCGCAGACATAGGCCGCGATCGCTCCCAGCAGGCCGGTGGCCGCGACGATCAGGCTCCAGCGGATCAGCCCGGGCCAATAGCCCGCATCGACCAGCCGCCGTCCGGCCAGCACGTCGCGAAAATGGTGCAGGACAAGCGCCATCTGGGCCTGCTCGCCGGCTGCACCCGGGATGCGCAGCGCCGATTGGCGGTGATGCGCGACAAGCGCGACACCGCCATAGGACAGGCCGTCCATCGCGGTCGAGAATTCGATGCAGACCGGCTGTTCCGGCACCATCCGCACGGCGGTGAAACGCTGCAGACCCGAGGAGAGCAGGCCGAAATAATAATGGTCGCCGATCAGCACGCCTTTTTCGGAGAAGCGCACCTCCGTCCAAGCCTCCGCCTCGCGCGCCGCCGGCCGATAGTCGCTGCGCTCGTCCCGCCGCCGCGCCGCCTCGTTCGCGCGATAGGCGGCGAGGGCGGAGGGCGACACCCGCCAGGACGCGATCACGCCCTCGCCGCGCGCGAGGGCCGCGGCCAGCCGGTGGGTGCGGTGCAACAGGAAGGCGAACAGCCCGGCGAAGATGGCGGTCAGGCCGCCAAAGGCGATGCCGACGGCCGCGAGGCTCGCGTCGCCGTCCAGCCCGACGCCGGCGATCCCGCCGATCAGCGCCGCCAGTCCCGCCACGGCAAGCGCCGCGCAGATTGCGGATGCGAGCTTCAGCCGCCGCACCGGCTCAGTCCCGCGCGAGCCTTGCCATCAGGATCGCGCTGCGGATCGCCTGGCGGGGCAGGCTGGTGAGGTCCACCCATTCGCCCTCGGCATGGGCATTGCCGCCCGCCATGCCCATGCCCGCCAGCGTATCCACGTCCGCAGCGACGAACGCGCTATCCGCCGCACCGCGCCGGGCGGGGTCGAATTCCGGCATTTCCGGGAAGCCGAGATCGCGATTGACGGCGTTCAGCCGGCCCAGCAGCGCGCGATTGCCTTCCGTTGGCGCCATCGGCGGATAGCCATTGTCGGCGAAGACCAGCTCGGCGGAGGTGTGCGGCAGGTGCTGGGCAACGACCGCCTGCATCGCGGCGCGGGCGCGCTGCTCCTGCTCGGGCGACAGGGTGCGGATGTCGCCGCGCGCGATGGCGGTCTCGGCGACGATATTGGTCTTGCCCGATGCGGTGACGGTCACGCCGCTTTCGTCCACCGCCGCCGGGGTTCCGCCGCCGACCACGCCGACATTGAAGGTCAGGTTTGGCTCGATCAGGGTCCGCCGCCATTCGTCCAGGATGCGCGCCATTTCGTAGATCGCGCCATAGCCGAGCGACGGGTTGAAAATGCCGCTCGAATGGCCGGTGCGGCCGGTGGTGGTCAGCGTCCAGTTGGTCGAGCTGCGCCGCGCCACCGTGCCGAAATCGCGGCCGTCATCACGCGCCAGCCCTTCATATTCCAGCGCATAATCCGCCGCCCTCCCGGCCGCGATCAGTTCGCGGCGCGCCACCGAAATGGGCGTGCCGATCCGTTCCTCGTCGCCGGTCAGCACCACCGTCACGTCGATGCCGCGCAGCAGCCCCGCTTCGCGCAGCCCGCGCAGAGCCGCGAGGATCACGACGATCCCGCCCTTGTCGTCGCCCACGCCCGGCCCGGTCGCCCGGTCGCCATTGCGCTCGAAACGCTGGAACGGGCTGGACGGCTCGAACACCGTGTCGAGATGGGCGATCAGCAGGATATGCTTGGGCGGATTGCGGCCGTCGCGGCGGCGCATGGCGGTGTTGGTAGCGATGAAATGCCCGGCGCGCCCGGCCTCGGCCTGATCGACCCAGCGCACCTGCATGCCGATCGCCTCGAATTCCGGCCGGAGCATGTCGGCGACCGCGCGAACGCCGGGGAAGTTCAAAGTCCCGCTATTCTGGTGCACCAGCCGTTCGAGCAGGGCGATATGCCGGTCCGTTTCCCGCTCGATGGTGGCGACGGCCTGCCGCTCGGGCGCGGAGAGCTGGGCCTGCGCGACGGCGGGTGCGAGCAGGAGGGCGAGGGCGCTCAGAAATTTCAGCATCCGCCCTTGTCACCATTCATCGCCGGGAGTGCAACGGCGAAGGGTCAGAAGGGATTGCGCATCCGGAAATTGAAGAACAGCGCCAGGCCCGCGCTGAACTGATCCTCAGATCCGAATTGCTGAACGATCGGCGAATCCGCCGCGTCGCCGATCAACCGGTCATATTGGGCGTAGCCGTAAATGCCGAAATTGCGGGTGAATTCGTGCGTGATGCCGATCACCGCGCCCACTGCCCTGACACCGCCGTCCGGCGTGTAGGCGGCCAGGCCGGAGGTTGCGGCCTGCGCGGGCGTGATGCCGAAATAGGTCTGCATATATTCATCGTCCGCCAGCCGGACGCGCGGGCCGATGCTGACCACGGTGTTGTCGCCGGGCCGCAGGAAGAAGTCCGCGCCGAAATCGCCCAGCCAGCCCTCATGCCCGTCGAAGCCGCGCCGCGCTTCGGCCCTGAGACGGAAGGAATCGGAGACGTTGACGTTGACGAACGCGCCCGGCTCGAAGGCGAAATCCACATCGCCGACCAGGGCGCCGACATCATCCTCGTCGCGCTTGGATTGGAAGGCGATCATCGGCCCGATCTCGACCGGCCCGCCGCGCCCGGTCAGGCTGAAGCCGAAGCCGTCGTCGGGCGCCCGGCCGGGAATCGGCTCGCCTTCGCGCCGCGCGCCGCCTGTGAAGAGCGGCTGCAGCTTCAGTTCGTCCGATCCGGGAAAGGCGGGGGTGAATTGCACGCCGCCGCCGAAGCTGATGATCAGCCGCGGTTCCTCTTCCTGCTGCTCCTGCGCGGCGGCGGGCGTGGCGGCGAAAATGGCAGCGGTGGCGAGGCCGAGCGTGATGGAGCGGATCATAAATGCCCTTTCGAGGGCGCCGGGCGAGCGGCGCATGCGTGACGGCTGAAAGCCGCGCCGGGCGCGGAAGTTCCGGCGCTCAAACGATTTTCTCGCGGCCGTTGCGGTCCAGCCTCAGGAGAATTCCAGGATCACCGCGTCCACGGCCAGGCTGTCGCCCGGCTGCGCCGCGACCTTGGCGACCGTCCCGCTCTTCTCGGCGCGCAGGATATTCTCCATCTTCATCGCCTCGACGACCGCCAGCGGCTGGCCGGCCTCGACGGCATCGCCTTCCGCGACATGCAGGGTGGTGAGCAGCCCAGGCATCGGCGCGATCAGGAATTTCGAAAGATCCGGCGGCACCTTCTCGATAATGTGCCGGGTCAGTTCGGCGACATGGGCGGGATAGACCTGCACCTTGTGGCTGGCGCCGCGCGTGGTCAGCTTCCAGTCGCGTCCGCTGCGTTTGATCTGCACGATCCGCTCGCGATCGTCGATCCGGCATTTTAGGCGCAACTGGCCGGGGCGCCACCGCCCGATCACTTCGCGCCCCTCGCCATGATCGACATAGGCGATCAGCCCGCCTTCAAACCCGTCGAACTGGACGTGCCGGTCCTGCCCGGCGATCCGCACGACCCGCTCCTCCGGCGGCGACACCGCGCTCCCCAATTGGTCGCTCACCGTCGCGGCGATCGAGTCCGTTTCCTGCGCCGCCAGCGCGGCGATCACCGCCAGATCGTCCAGCAGAATTCCGTCCGCCGGCGCGCCGGCAAAGCCTTCCGGATATTCCTCGGCGATGAAGCCGGTGGTGATGTTGCCGGACCGGAAGCGCGGATGCTGCATCAGCGCCGACAGGAAATCGACATTGTGGCCGATGCCGTCGAGCACGAACTCGTCCAGCGCCGCGATCTGCGCGTCGATCGCCTGCTCGCGCGTCGGCGCCCAGGTGATCAGCTTGGCGATCATCGGATCGTAGAACATCGAAACCTCGCCGCCCTCGACGACGCCGTCATCGACGCGGGTGATCGCTTCGCCCTCGCGCTTTGCGGCCGGAGGCCGGTACCGCACCAGCCGCCCGGTGCTCGGCAAAAACCCGCGATACGGATCTTCGGCATACACCCGGTTCTCGATCGACCAGCCGCTGAGCGTCACCTGCTCCTGCGTTAGCGCCAGTCTCTCGCCTGCGGCGACGCGGATCATCTGCTCGACCAGGTCCAGCCCGGTAATCTCCTCGGTCACCGGATGCTCGACCTGCAGCCGCGTGTTCATTTCGAGGAAGTAGAAGCTCTCGCCGGTCGTATCCGCGCCGGAGACGATCAGCTCCACGGTGCCGGCCGAATAATAGCCCACCGCCCGCGCCAGCGCGACCGCCTGTTCGCCCATCGCCTTGCGCATCTGCGGCGTGACGAAGGGGGAGGGGGCTTCCTCCACCACCTTCTGGTGCCGTCGCTGCACACTGCATTCGCGCTCGCCCAGATAGAGGATGTTGCCGTGCTGGTCGCCCAGCACCTGGATTTCGATGTGGCGCGGACTCTCGATGAACTTCTCGATGAACACCCGGTCGTCGCCGAAGCTGGAAAGCCCCTCGCGCTTGGTCGCCTCGAAGCCCTCGCGCACATCCTGCTCGCTATAAGCAAGCCGCATCCCCTTGCCGCCGCCGCCGGCCGAGGCCTTCATCATCACCGGATAGCCGATGTCGGACGCGATCCTCACCGCCTCGTCCGTATCCGCGATCTCGCCGAGATAGCCGGGGACGACATTCACGCCCGCCGCCTGCGCCAGCTTCTTGGATTCGATCTTGTCGCCCATCGCCGCGATCGCGTTCGGCGGCGGGCCGATAAAGGCGATGCCCGCTTCGGCGCAAGCCTTGGCGAAACTCTCGCGCTCGCTGAGGAAACCGTAGCCCGGATGGATCGCCTCCGCCCCGGTCTGCTCCGCCGCGAGCAGGATCAGTTCCGCCTTCAGATAGGATTCCGCCGCCGGCGCCGGCCCCAGCCGCACCGCTTCGTCCGCCATCAGCACATGCGGCGCCCGCGCATCCGCGTCCGAATAGACCGCGACTGTCGCGACCCCCATGCGCTTGGCCGTGCGGATCACCCGGCAGGCAATTTCGCCGCGATTGGCGATCAGGATTTTCGAGAACACTCAACTGTCTCCAAAAGGAGGATGACGATGCAGAAAGATGCCTAGCGCAAGTCCGTAGATCATCAAGGCGAAGCCGACGACCATCGTTGCCGCCGAGTCGGCCTGCGGGATGCAGGCTTCCGGTGTATCCGGACCCATTCCGCAACTCAGCTTCGTGAAGAACCAGACGAAGCCGACGATCATCCAGTAGGCGAAGGTCACTCCTGCGAGAGCGAGATACCTCACGCGCGCGCTACTCAGGCGGCCGGGTTTGGCTGTCGTTGCGCGGCAGATAGCGCCCGTTCCACAACATCATCTGATAGCGATTGTCTGTCCGCCGCCGGGAAATCCAGTAACGGCCCGTGCCTGCATGGGTCGGGGTCCGGATCGCGCCGCAGTCGGCGGAGAAGGAATCATAAGGGTGCGAGGTCGGCCAGATGCGCCCGGCCCGGTCGATGACCTCGCCCTCGATCACGCCCTGTTCGAACCTACCGCCCTCGTCCGCATAGCCCCGCGCTCTGACATTGCGGAACGTGCCGGTAACCACGCGCACATCGGTGCGCATCCTGACGTCCGCCGGGCTGTGGCCTTCGCGCCAGCTGAACGAACAGGCGGCGGCGGGCGCGGCGGAAGCCGCGAGCAACAGGATCGCAGCGGCGGCGCGTGCACCCTTCACCGGACCATCATCATCAGTTCGACCGTCCGTTGCTCGGTCATGGTCTTCAAACAATCGCCGACCAGATAGGGCTCCAGCGAGCCGCCGAGCGCCTCAACCCCGGCCAGCGCGCATTGCGCCTCGCGATAGGCGAGCCAGGTGCGCTGGGCGTCGCGCAGCCGCCGCGCCGCCTCGCCATTCTCGCCGCCCTGATCGGCCACGAATGCGCGCATCACCTGCGCTGCGGCGCGGTTCATGTCCGCCTCCGCCGCCCGCGCCGCCTCGGCGATGCAGCGGTTCATTTCCTGCTGCTGCATCGCATTGCTGCAATCGGCCGGCTGGGCGAGGAGGGCGGCGAACATCAGCAGCATGACTTACTCTCCCTCGTCATGCCGGACTTGATCCGGCATCCACCTTCTTCGTTGCCAACGTTCGTAGAGAAGGCGGACCCCGGATCAAGTCCGGGGTGACGGTGGGGGTTCATTCGTCGGGTCGCGGATAGAAAGCGGTCAGAGCCTCCCACGTGGTCGGGTGATAGATGGTCGCGTGGGTCAAATTGGGGCGCGGCTCGTATCGAACGGCAAGCCGGTCCGCCGGCGCGGCCTGGAGGATGGCGGCGAGCCGGTCGGCGAAACCGGGCAGCGCCAGCGTTTCGCTGCCGACGCTCAGCCACAGGCGGCGCGGCCCCGCGGGCAGGCGGGCGAGCAGTCCGGACGCTTCCTCGGCCAGCCGGCCTGCGTCCCACCACATGCTCGGGTCCATCGCGATATAGGTGTCGAAGGCGGCTGGTTCGCGTAGCAGGGTCTCGACCACGAACAGTCCGGCGAGCGATTCCCCCAGCAGCGCATCCTCGCCCGAGACGCGGTAGCGCGCCTCCACGAACGGCTTCACTTCCTCCACCAGATGGCGCCGGAACGCCGCCGATTCCCCCGCCGTCGGATATTGCGTGCGGAGCGCCGCGTCGCGCTGCACCGGGAAAGCCAGTTCGCGCCGCCGGTCGACCGTTTCGACGCCGACGACGATCATCTCCTGTGTCTGCCAGCTGATCGCGCCCAGCTGCGCGAGACCGGTGATGTGGTAAAAGTCCTGCGCCAGCCCGCCGTCGATCAGATAGACGACCGGATAACGCTTATCGCCTTGCCCATAGGAAGGCGGCGTCCACACGTTGATCACCCGCTCCGCGCCGAGCGCCTGCGATTGCAGCCGCCAGGTCTCGCCGATCACAATCGGCTGGGGCGGCGATGGCGGCATCGGGTCGGCATGCGGCGGCTGCGGTTGAGCGGCGGACAGCAAGGCGGCGAGCAGGAGGCCCAGCATCACGCCATCTCCATCGGAGTCAGCCCCAATTTCGCCAGCATCGCCCCGTCGCGATCATCGCCGGCATTGGGCGCGGTCAGCAATTTGTCGCCGGTGAAGATCGAATTGGCCCCGGCCATGAAGCACAAAGCCTGCGTGCTTTCGCTCATGCTCTCGCGCCCCGCCGACAGCCGCACCATCGATCGCGGCATGGTGATCCGCGCCGCCGCGACCGTGCGGACGAACTCGATATCGTCGATCCTGGCGAGCGGGGTGTCGGCAAGCATGTCGCCCAGCACCGTGCCCTTCACCGGAACGAGCGCGTTGATCGGCACGCTTTCCGGCGGCTCGGGCATCGACGCGAGCGCATGGATGAAGCCGACCCGCGTCTCGCGCGTCTCGCCCATGCCGACGATCCCGCCCGAGCAGACGTTGATCCCGGCGGCACGGACATTGTCCAGCGTGTCCAGCCGGTCCTCGAACGTCCGCGTCGAGATGACATTGCCGTAATTCTCCGGCGCGGTGTCGATGTTATGATTGTAATAATCGAGTCCCGCTTCGGCGAGCGCCTCGGCCTGGCTGGGCGTCAGCATACCGAGCGTCATGCAGGTCTCCAGCCCCATCTCCCGCACGCCCTTCACCATCGCCGCGAGCGCCGGAATGTCCTTGTCCTTCGGGTTCCGCCAGGCCGCGCCCATGCAGAAGCGGGTGGAGCCATGATCCTTCGCCTGCGCGGCCGATTGCAGCACCGCCTGCACGTCCATCAGCTTGGTGGCCTTGAGCCCGCTATCGGCCTTCACCGACTGCGAACAGTAGCCGCAATCCTCCGGGCAGCCGCCGGTCTTGATGCTGAGCAGGGTGGACAACTGCACCTGATTGGCCGGGTGATGTTCGCGGTGCACCTGCTGCGCCTCGAACAGCAGATCGAGCAACGGCCGGTCGAACAATTCGGCGATCGCCGCCCGCGTCCAGCCCACGCGCTCGCCGACTTCGGGTTCACGTTCGATCGTCTGCAACAAAGTCATACTTTCCTCGCCAGATAGACGCCCACCAGCATCAGCCCGATCCCCGCCATCCGCTTCCACGTGATGCTCGACTGGATCGCGCCCCACAGGCCGAAATGATCGATCGCCGCGGCCGCGACGATCTGCCCGAACAAGACGAAGAAGATCGCATTGCCAAGGCCGATGCGCGGCGCCGCGAAGGTGATCGCCAATATGTAGAACACCACGAACACAGCGCCGAAATAGAAACCCGGCGGCACCGCGGCGAAACGCTCGCCCGCCGGCATGCCGGTGAAGGCGAGGATGGCGAGCGCCAACACCAGCCCGCCCGCAAACAGGATCGCCGTCGCCGCCACCGGGCTCTGCAGGCTCTGGCCGAGGCCGGAGTTCAACGTCGCCATCAGCGGAATGCCGATCCCCGCCACCACCATCAGCAGCGCGAGCCACAGGAAGGACGAGCCGGTCGCGCCGTTCATCCCACCAGCCTCTTGAAAAACGGAGTCGCACTGAGCGTGCGCGCCAGCATCACCAGCCCCACGATCGCCACAACCCAGCCGACATGCTCGAGCGTCCGGTCGCAGCCGATCCTAGCCGTTCCTTCATCGGAACAGCCCGAATAGCGCATCCCCGCAAAGGCGATCCCGCCGAGCCAGACGGCCAGCCAAAACAGGATGCGTACCAGCGTCCAGATCACGCCGCGGCCTCCACGCTTGCCAGGAGCCGCTGTTTCGGAAGGCCTCCAATCATCTCGATCGGGCTGGCTCGAAATGAACCAGCTCCCAACGATCGTCCGCCGACCGGCGAACATAGAAGCGGCCCTGGTCCCCGTTTAACGGGTATTCGGCCATGCTGGGGCAGTAGATCACGTTCGCATTGTAGCGGATGGTCGGGACGACGACCCTGCCATTGCGTCCACGTATCTCGCCAAGCTCTTCTTCGGGTATCTCACCATTGATGTCGGCGGGGCTGACCTGGCTGTAGGTTCCCCGCACCACTCTCGCCCGCTCAAGGAAGCGGTCCCAACTGACCTGCATTTCCCGCGCTTGAATCCGGCTGACTTGCGAGCAGGCCATGGCCGGCGTCGCAATGGCCGCTCCGCCCAGAACCAAGGCAATGGTCAGCCAGCTTTTCACTCCGCCGCTTCCCGTTCCGGCGGCATGTTGTGGCCCAGCAACCGCAGCACATCCTCGGCTGCATTGAGTAGATTCGTGCCCGGCCCGAAAATCGCCTGCACGCCCGCGTCGCGCAGCGCCTGATAATCTTGCGCGGGGATGACGCCGCCGGCGATCACCTTGATGTCGCTGCGGCCGGCATCGCGCAAATGACCGATCAGTTCGGGGATCAATGTCTTGTGCCCGGCCGCGAGGCTGGATGCGCCGACCACGTCGACATCCTCTTTCAGCGCCAGCTCGGCCGCTTCCTTCGGTGTCTGGAAGAGCGGCCCGGCGACCACGTCGAAACCCAGATCGCCGAACGCGGAGGAGACAAGGTTCGCGCCGCGATCGTGGCCGTCCTGCCCCATCTTGGCGACCAGCATCTTGGGCTTGCG
Organism: Sphingomonadales bacterium UBA2369; assembly: GCA_002344055.1. GTDB lineage: Bacteria > Pseudomonadota > Alphaproteobacteria > Sphingomonadales > Sphingomonadaceae > Allosphingosinicella. The sequence goes on along the minus strand of DDTH01000006.1, from coordinate 891 downwards.
GCCCTTGCGCGCGGCGATGCTCTCGACGCCCTCGATCAGCCCGTCCCAGCGCACGTCGCCATCGTAGGCGCCGCCGTAAATGCCCTGCACAGGCGTCGGGAAGGTACCGAAGCGGCCGAACACATCCTCCATCGCCTTGCTGATTTCGCCGAGCGTCGCACGCTGGCGGGCGCATTCCACGGCGAGTTCCAGCAGATTGCCGTCGCCCTTCGCGCCCTCGCGCAGCGCATCCAGCGCCGCCACGCAGGCCGGTTCGTCGCGCTCCGCTTTCACTTTCTCGATGCGGCGGATCTGCGCCTCGCGGACGGCGTGATTGTCTACGTCGAGGATGTCGATCGGGTCTTCCTCGGCCTTGCGATATTTGTTGACGCCGACGATCACCTGCTCGCCCCGGTCGATGCGGGCGGCGCTGGCGGCTGCGGCTTCCTCGATCATCGCCTTGGGCCAGCCGGCGGCGACAGCCTTGGCCATGCCGCCTTCATTCTCGACCCGCTCGATGATCGCCCAGGCCTTGTCGACCAGCTCCTTGGTGAGGCTCTCGACATAATAAGAGCCGCCCAGCGGATCGACGACCTTGGTCATCCCGGTCTCTTCCTGGATGACGATCTGGGTGTTGCGCGCGATCCGGGCGGAGAAATCGGTGGGCAGCGCGATCGCTTCGTCGAGCGCGTTGGTGTGCAGGCTTTGCGTCCCGCCCAGCATCGCCGCCATCGCCTCGATCGTGGTGCGCATCACATTGTTGTACGGATCCTGCTCGGTCAGGCTCACGCCGGACGTCTGGCAGTGGGTGCGCAGCATCTTGGAGCGCTCGTCCTGAGCGCCCAGCTTCGTCATCACCCGGTGCCACAGCACCCGCGCCGCGCGCAGCTTGGCGATCTCCATGAAGAAGTT
>DDTH01000018.1 GCA_002344055.1 Sphingomonadales bacterium UBA2369 | reverse complement strand
GGGCGGCCAGCATGCCTGCCTGGTCGCGGATGCGCTCGGGATCGAGACGGTGCTGATCCATCCGCTCGCCGGGGTGTTGAGCGCCTATGGAATCGGCCTCGCCGATCTGGTCGAGCTGCGTCAGCGCACGCTGGGCGGCGCGTCGCTGGAGCCGGTGCTGGCGGAGCTGGAGGCGGAGGCGGTCGCGGCGCTGCGGGCGCAGGGCGTGGATGCGCCGGAGGTGCGGCGGCGCGCGGCGCTGCGGTACGAGGGCAGCGATACGGCGCTTGAGGTGACCGTTGGGCCGGAGATGGAAGCCGAATTCGTCGAGGCGCATCGCATGCGCTTCGGCTTCGTGTCCGAAGCGTCGATGGTGATCGAAACGGCGATCGTGGAAGCGGTCGGGCCGGGCAGCACTCAATCCTCCCTGTCGCGCAGCGATNNCCATGCGCAGCATGGTGGAGGGGCATGAGCGACGCGAACCTTCTTCCGCTCGCGCAAGGGCGCGACCGGCCCCTCCACCACCGGCTTCGCCGGCGGTCCCCCTCCCCATGAGGCTTCGCCTCACAGGGAGGATTTGTTCGATCGCGGTTGCCTGTCGCCCGGCACCCAAATCCCCGGTCCCGCCATCATCGTGGACGAAGCCGCCACGACCGTCATCGAACCCGGCTGGCGGGCCGAGGTGGACAGGCTCGGCAACCTCATCCTGACCCGCGCCGTCCCCCGTGAAACTGCCCCCGCGATGGGCACCCAGGTTGATCCCGTCACCCTCGAAGTTATGGGCAACCTGTTCATGGCGATCGCCGAGGAAATGGGTGTCGCATTGCAAAGCACGGCGTCGAGCGTGAACATCAAGGAGCGGCTCGATTTCTCCTGCGCCATCTTCGATCGCGGCGGGGCGCTGATCGCCAATGCGCCGCACATTCCAGTACATCTCGGGTCGATGGGCGACAGCATCCGCATCATCATCGAGGCGCGCGGGGAGGCACGCGACGGCCGGGGGATGAAACCCGGCGACGTCTACGTCCTGAACGCGCCCTATCGCGGTGGCACGCATCTGCCCGACATCACCGTCATCATGCCGGTCTTCGCGGACGAAGCGGATGCCGAGCCCGCCTGGTTCGTTGCGGCGCGGGGCCATCATTCCGACATTGGCGGGATCAAGCCCGGATCGATGCCACCCGACAGCCGCAACGTGCATGAGGAAGGCGTGCTGATCGACAATGAATTGCTGGTCGATCGGGGGCGCTTCCTGGAGGCCGAGATGCGGGCGTTGCTGGCGACGGGGCGCTGGCCGGCGCGCAATCCCGACCGCAACATCGCGGACCTGAAGGCGCAGGTCGCCGCCTGCGCGCGAGGCGCGGGCGAATTGCAGCGGATCGCGGCGGATCGCGGGCGGGATTTCGTCGACGCCTACATGCGCCACGTCATGGCCAATGCCGAAGAGGCGGTGCGGCGGCTGATCGGCTCACTGCAGGATGGCGCCTTCGCCTATGAGATGGACAACGGTGCGACGGTGTCCGTGGCGATCAAGGTCGACCGCGAGGCGCGCTCGGCGATCGTCGATTTTACCGGAACCAGCGCCCAGCTCGGCGATAATTTCAACGCGCCTTATTCGATCTGCCGGGCGGCAACACTCTATGTCTTCCGCACGCTCGTGGACGATGCGATCCCGATGAATGACGGCTGCATGCGGCCGATCGAGCTGCGCGTGCCGGAAGGGTCGATGCTGAATCCGAATTACCCGGCTGCGGTCGTGGCGGGGAATGTCGAGACCAGCCAGGTGATCACCGACTGCCTGTTCGCGGCTTGCCGAGCGCTCGCGCCGAGCCAGGGGACGATGAACAATTTCACCTTCGGCAATGACCGCCACCAATATTACGAGACGATCGCGGGCGGCTCCGGCGCCGGACCGGGCTTTGATGGCGCGAGCGCGGTGCAGACGCACATGACCAACAGCCGCCTGACCGATCCGGAAATATTGGAGACGCGGCTGCCGGTGCTGCTGGAAAGGTTCGCGGTCCGGCGCGGTTCCGGCGGAGAAGGCGCGAACCGCGGCGGCGACGGGGTGGAGCGGGTCGTGCGCTTCCTGGAGCCGATGACGGCCAACATCCTGTCCAACCGGCGGCGGGTGGCGCCCAAGGGGCTGGCGGGCGGCGGCGACGCGGCGGCGGGGATCAACAAGGTGGTGCGCGCGGATGGCCGGGAGGAAATCCTGACCGCCACCGCATCGTCTGAAATGGCGGCGGGGGACAGGTTCGTCATCCTGACGCCGGGGGGAGGGGGCTATGCCAGAGGCTGAGGTCGTCAATTACTGGCCGCTGCTGGGCATTCCGATCATCGTGATCGGCTTCGTCCTGCGCTTCAATCCGATGTTCGTCGTGGTCGCGGCGTCGCTGGCGACCGGCTTTCTCGCGGGCTGGGACGTGCATCAGGTCATCTCGTCGCTCGGCAAGGCGTTCAACGACAATCGGCTGATCGTCATTCCCTGGATCGTGCTGCCGGTGATCGGCATGCTGGAACGCTACGGCCTGCAGCATCGCGCACGCCTGCTGATCATCCGGATGAAGGCGGCGACCGTCGGCGGGCTGCTGATCGTCTATCTGCTCTACCGCCAGATCATCTCCGCGATCGGCCTGCACACCACCGCCGGCCATCCCCAGACGGTTCGCCCGCTGGTGGCGCCGATGGCGGTCGCGGCGGCGGAGCGGCAGGCGGACCTGGACGAGGACGGCATCGAAAAGATCAAGGCGCAGGCGGCCGCGACCGACAATATCGGGCTCTTCTTCGGCGAGGACATCTTCTTCGCGATCGGCTCGATCCTGGTCATCCAGTCGACGCTGGAGACCTACGGCTATCAGCTCAGCCCGCTCAATCTGGCGATGTGGGCGATCCCGACCGCGATCGCCGCCTTCATCGTGCACAGTTCACGGCTGCTGATGCTGGACCGCCGGCTTGGGCGCCTGCCCCAAGCGGGAGGCGTGCGATGATCGGCCTCCAGACCGTCTATTTCCTGATTGGCGCGATGTTTCTGGCCTTCGCGGTCCTGAGCATCACGGATCGCACCAACCCCAAGCGCTTCGGCAATGCCATTTTCTGGGGACTCATCGCGCTCAGCCTGATCGGCGGCACCTGGCTCGGCGACTTCGCCAATGGCCTGATCGTGCTCGCGGTGGCCGGGATCGCGACCTTCGGCTGGCTGGGTCGCGGCGCGGCGGAAGTGGGCGAGGAGCAGAGGGTCTCGTTCGGCGACCGGTATGGCGACCGCCTGTTCCTGCCGATCCTGATCGTGTTGCTGACTGCAGTGATCGGCACCTTGTTGTTCCTCTACGTCCCGCCGCTCGCTGCACTCGGCCTCTTTGCAGCGAACCGAGAGACGCTCGTCCTGCTCTGCGTCGGCGTGCTGCTCGCGCTGGCAACGCTCTATGTCTGGCTGAAGCCGCCTGTGCTCGCGCCGCTCCAGGAAGGCCGCCGGCTGATGGACGCGGTCGGCTGGGCGGCCGTGCTGCCGTTGATGCTGGCCGCGTTCGGCGTGGTGCTGAAGGATGCCGGGGTGGGCGACCTGATCGGCGATTCCGTTGGCGGCATCATTCCATCCGGGATGATCTTCCCGGCCGTGGCCGCCTTCGGCCTCGGCATGGCGCTTTTCACCATCCTGACCGGCAACGCCTTCGCGGCCTTTCCGATCATGGCGAGCGCGATCGCCGTGCCTTTGCTGCTGGTCGAGCATGGCGGCGATCCGGCCGTGGTCGGCGCGATCGGCATGCTGGCCGGCTTCTGCGGGACGCTGATGACGCCGATGGCGGCCAACTTCAATCTGGTCCCGGCGAGCCTGCTGGAACTGAAGGACCGCAATGCCGTCATCAAGGCGCAGATCGGCACCGCCGTGCCGATGCTGGCGATCAACATCCTCTTCATCTGGATCTTCGCATTCCCATGGCACACGAACTGACGCCTGAAATCGCCCAACGCTTCGCCGAGGCCGCGCTGGGTCACGTCACCCGCGAATATCCGCATAAGCTCGACCATGTGATGGACGGGCCGGAAGATGTGCGCGGGCCGCGCGCGCTGCACCCGATCTTCTTCGGCAGCTTCGACTGGCACAGCTGCGTGCACGGCTATTGGCTGCTGATGCGGCTGCGGCGGCTGTTCCCGGACCTGCCCGCCGCGCCGCGGATCGACGCCCTGCTCGACGAGATGATCGTGCCGGACAAGGTGGCGGGCGAACTGGCCTATCTCGACCGGGCCTATAGCGGCGGGTTCGAGCGGCCTTATGGCTGGGCCTGGCTGCTGGCGCTGCACGCGGAGGCCCAGCGCGGTGGTTATGGCGAAGTGCTGGAGCCTTTGGCCCGTGCGTTCGCGGATCGCTTTCGCGCGTATCTCGCCAAGCTGACCTACCCGATCCGCGTCGGGACCCATTTCAACACCGCCTTCGCGATGATCCTCGCGGCGGAATGGGCGGAGACGAATGACGCGGACTTGCTGGAAGACATTCGTCTGCGCGCGATGGACTATTTCCTCGATGACTATGAGTGCCAGGCATGGGAACCGGGCGGCGACGAATTCCTATCGCCCGCGCTTACCGAGGCGCTGCTGATGAGCCGGATGATGCCCGGGCCATCGTTCGACGAATGGCTCGATGCCTTCCTGCCACGGCTCGAGCAGGGCGAACCGGAAAGCCTGTTCACGCCCGCCTTCGTGTCCGACCGGAGCGATGGCAAGATCGCCCACCTCGATGGATTGAACCTGTCGCGCGCCTGGTGCTGGCGCGGGATTGCCGAAGCCCCGGCGGCGGCACGAGCAGAGAAGATCGCCGACGCCCATCTCGACGCCAGCCTGCCGCATGTCACCGGCGACTATATGGGCGAACATTGGCTGGCGACGTTCGCCTTGCTGGCGCTGGAGCAGCCCGGCTGAAACTGTCGGCATGGTTTACAAAAGGTTAAGCCGCCCAAGCTGAAAACCGCGGAAATCCGCCATTGGCCCGCTCTTTGCTGCTGTTCCGGCAAAGAGGGGTGTTCCGATATGTGGGGCAAGTTCGCGCGACTGTTCGTCATCAAGAACCGCTTCGAGGCGTGCGCGGTCACCTACGCGCTCGCGGTCGGGGCGATCAGCCGGGGGATGCAATATCTGGACGCCTATCCGGGTGTCGGCGGCTGGCTGCTGATGACCGTCTGTCCGATCGCGGTCTTCATGGCCGGGGCGCGGCTGATGGAATTGACCCGCAAGGATAACGGCCAGCGCCGCCGCGCATCGGATCACGTCGCGCCCGCCGCCTGAGCGGCCCGCAGACTTGGTGAAAATCACCAACATTCAGGATCAGGCGACGCGCTGAAAATCCGCGCGCAGCCCAAAAAGCACGCATTTCCGCCAAAAATGGCGATTGGCACGTCGGCTGCAAAGCATGCCGCATACGAAGCCAATGCCAATCAGGAGGAAATGACATGACCATGATCCGCAACATCCGCCGCAACATCGCCTCGGCCGCCGCTGCGCTGGCCGTCTCGGCGATCTTCATCACCGCCGCCGCCGGCCCCGTCAGCATCCCCGCCGACGGCCCCGCCGCGCAGCAGCAGATTGCCTGACCCCCAACAACGAATTTCGAAGGAAGCCAAAGTGGAAAATCATCGCGCGCCGTTCCGGATCGACCGTGAGAATGGCAAGGTCCTCGGCGTCTGCGCCGGCATCGCCAACCATTTCGATGTGGACGTGACCCTGGTCCGGGTGGGCATGGCGATCTCCGCGCTCATGACCTTCCCGCTGGTCGTGTTCGGCTATTTCCTGGTTGCGATGGTCGTCGATCAGAAGGGGAAGAGCGCGAAGCCGACAAAGGCCGCGAAGGACGGCCGCGCCGAGGAAGCGCGCGAGACGATGCGCGACCTCGACCGCCGCCTGCAGGCGCTAGAGCGTGACGTGACCAGTTCCGGCACCCGCCTGGCGCGCGAGATCGACTCGCTGCGCTGAGCCGCGATAACAAGCAGGGGAGGAGAGTATGACCGAAGCCGCCCAGACCAGCCTGATCCTCGCCGGCTTCGGCCTGGCGGCGCTCGCGGCACTGCTGATGGCAAGCTTGCGCATGTGGCAGGGTTGGATCGATCTGAAGCGCGCCGAACTGACCCGCGCGGCCCCGGGTCGCGGCGAGGAGCGCGGCGAGATTGCGGAGTTGAAAGTGCGGGTGCGGCAGCTGGAGGCGATCGCCAGCTGCGTCGACCTCTAGGAGGGCACCCGCAACCGCACGGTCGTCCCGTTCGCCTCGATCCGCCACAGATCGCCGAAATCGGGATGGCTGAGCGGGGCGGGGCGGGAGCCGCCAAGCTGTTCGACAATGTCCGGTACGGTGTTGGAATGGCCGACGATCAGCACCGGCCATGGCCCCGCCCGGACGCGGGCGACCAGGCCGGGCGTGTCGGCCGGATTGTAGACGATCGGGGTGAGGCCCCAGCGCGCCGCGACCGCCGCCGCCGTCTGCCGGGTCCGCTTGAAATCGCTGACATAGATAGCCGCCGGCCGTTGCCGCGCCATCAACTCGGGCACCCGCGCCGCCGCCGCCGTGCCCTCGGGCAGAAGGTCCGGATCGCGCTGCCCCTCCGGCGTGTTCAGGTGCCGCATCACATAATAAAGCGGCTCGCCGCCGGCATTGTCATCCACGGTCACGCAGGCGGTCAGGGCCAGCAGCAGCGGCAGCAGGATGAAGCGCATGGAATCTCTCCTCAGACCGGCTGTTTAGCAGCCCGCGCCGCCGCTTCCAGCAGGCGATCGAGCGCGGCGCGATCATGCACGCGGCCAGCGGCGATCACGGTGTCGAGCTGACGCAAGGCGGTCAGGTCGCGCGACGGATCGCCACGCAGCAGGATCAGGTCGGCGCGTGCACCCGGCTCGACCGTGCCGAAATCGGCGCGCCAGCCCCGCGCGGAGCCGCCATTGGGCAGCGATCGGAAATAGTCGCGCGGCGTGACGGTGGCGCTACGCAGCGCCTCGAGCGGGGTGAGACCGGCGCGGTGAAGGGCCTCGACTTCCTCGATCGTGCCCGGGCCGAACAGGTGAAAGCTCTGCGCGGTGTCGGAACCAGCCATCATCGGCACGCCGGCGCGGTGGAAGATGCGGACAATCCGCTGGCGCAGCGCGGTGAAGGCGGCCGCGGTCTCCGCAGTATAGCCCGATTGCTGCAGGAAGCCGGTGCGCTGCTGGCCCCATTGCTGCAGCACCGGATCGGGCACAAACCGCATTTCCGGGCGGGCGCGCAGACTGTCCGCAGTCAGCGCCGGATCGACAAGCTTCTCGAACAGACCGAGGGTCGGCACGTGCCAGGAGCGGGCCGCGAGCAGGCGGCGCGCCAAGGCCTCGATCTGCGTATCGCTCGCGCGGCTCGCAGCCAGCACCACCTCCGGCGGCGGGATTTGCGCGAACGGGATTTGCCGCTCCGGCGCGTCCGCGGGCAGCAAGGCGTAGAGCACGCCGTCCAGATGCTCGATCTGCTGGCCTGCCCCGGCGGCGCGTTCAACGCCAACCTGGTTGGTGACGTGGCCGCCGGTGGGAAGGCCGATCCGGCGGGCCTCGTCCTGCACCGCCTGCCAGATGGCCGGGTCCTCGAGATGGTGCGATTTGATCAGGTCATAGCCCGCCTGTTGTGCGGCAGCGACGGCAGTGCGGGCCGCTTCGGCGCTCGGCGTGTTCTGTACATGCAAAGCGGGCGCGGCGGCATAGAGACGCGGGCCGGCAACCGTCCCCGCCTCGACCGCCTCGCGCACCACCAGATTGTTCGGCGATCCGGCCATGCCACGCGCGGTGGTGACGCCGTGGCCGAGCATCACCGACATGGCGCGATGCGCGGCATCGCCTTCCGCGCCGGGCGTCGGTGCGAGATGGACGTGCATGTCGACCAGTCCGGGCATCAGGGTCATACCGCGCGCCTCGATCCGTCGCGCGCCGGCGGGGACGGGGGTGGAGCGGCTGGGGCCGATTGAGACGATGCGGTCGCCGTCGATAATGACGGTCTGGTCGGAGAGGCGCTCGGTGCCGGTCATGGGCAGCACGTCGGCCCCGACGATCGCGACCGGCTCGGCCTGGGCCATGGCGGCTGCGGACAGCGCGAACATAGCGGCGATAAGCTTCGGCAGGCGCATTCTACTCTCCTCCCCGATCCTGTGTCTTAGGCGAATACTACACAAGCCAAGCCGGGCTGCAATGGGGCGCGAGAGCAGGGGTGCATCACTCAAAAAAATGAACTAGGGCGCGGCCCAACGATTAAGAAACGCAGGATGAGGATGTCGAACGACAGCGAGCGCCCGAACCGCCCGGCGCTCTCACTTCATGTGCCGGAGCCGGGCGCGCGCCCCGGCGACGACCCCGATTTCAGCTGGGTGAAGGTGCCCGCCGCCGGCGCCGCGCCGCGGCCCGACGTCGCCTGTCCCGCCTCGGAAACGCATCCGCTCTGCACCTCGCTGGTGCGCGTGCTGGATGAGGAAGGCCGCGCGGTTGGCCCTTGGGACCCGCGGCTCGACGCCGGATTGCTGCGCAAGATGCTGCGCGACATGAGTGTCGTCCGCGCCTTCGACGAACGCATGTTCCGCGCCCAGCGGCAGGGCAAGACCAGTTTCTACATGAAGTCCAAGGGCGAAGAGGCGGTGGCCGTCGCCGCTGCGGCCGCGCTCGATTTCGAGGACATGTGTTTCCCCACCTACCGGCAGCAGGGCCTGCTTGTCTCGCGCGGCTATCCGCTCGTCGAGATGATGAACCAGATCTACTCGAACAAAGGCGACAAACTACAGGGTCGCCAGCTGCCGATCATGTATTCGGACCGCAAGCACGGCTTCTTCTCCATCTCCGGCAATCTGGCGACGCAGGTGCCGCAGGCGGTGGGCTGGGCGATGGCGAGCGCGATCAAGGGCGACAGCCGGATCGCCGCTGCCTGGATCGGCGATGGTTCGACGGCGGAAGGCGATTTCCATTCCGCCTGCATTTTCGCAGGCGTCTATCGTGCGCCGGTGATCCTGAACGTCGTTAACAATCAGTGGGCGATTTCCAGCTTCTCCGGCATCGCCGGCGGTCAGCTGACGACCTTCGCGGCGCGCGCGATAGGCTATGGCCTGCCGGGTCTGCGCGTGGACGGCAACGATCCGCTCGGCGTCTATGCCGCGACCCGCTGGGCGGCGGACCGGGCGCGCTCGAACCTCGGCCCGACCCTGATCGAGATGTTCACCTACCGCAAGGAAGGCCATTCCACCTCCGATGACCCCACGGGTTATCGGCCGAAGGAGGAGCCGGACAATTGGCCGCTGGGCGATCCGATCGAGCGGCTGGCGCAGCATCTGCGCCTGCTGGGCGAATGGGACGACGCGCGGCAGGCGGCGATGGATGCCGAGATCGACGCCGAGGTTCGCGCCGCGCAGAAGCAGGCCGAGGAGAATGGCGTGCTGCGCGCCGCGACGATCGACTTCCCGCAGCAGGTCGAGACAATGTTCCAGGATGTGTTCGCGGAACTGCCCTGGAATCTGCGCGAGCAGCAGGCGGAGATGAAGGCCGAGCTTGCGGAAAAGCTCGGCGGAGGTGCGGCGCAATGACCGTCCGCAATATGATCCAGGCGCTCAACGACGCCCACCACGTGATGATGGAGCGCGACGACAATGTCGTGGTGATGGGCGAGGATGCCGGCTATTTCGGCGGCGTCTTCCGTGTCACCGAACATCTGCAGCAGAAGTTCGGCAAGACCCGCGTGTTCGACACGCCGATTTCCGAGAATGGCATCATGGCCACCGCGATCGGCATGGCCTGCTACGGCCTGCGCCCCGTCGCGGAGATCCAGTTCGCCGATTACATCTATCCCGGCTACGACCAGATCGTCTCCGAAGCGGCGAAGATCCGCTATCGCACCGCCGGCGAATGGAACGTGCCGCTCGTGATCCGCTCGCCCTATGGCGGCGGCATTTTCGGCGGGCAGACGCACAGCCAGTCGCCGGAAGCCCTGTTCGCGCATGTCGCCGGCCTGAAGGTGGTGATTCCATCGACGCCCTATGACGCCAAGGGGCTGCTGATTGCGGCGATTGAGGATGACGATCCGGTCGTCTTCTTCGAGCCGAAGCGTATCTATAACGGCCCGTTCGACGGCTTCTTCGACCGGCCGGTGACGCCCTGGTCCAAGCACCCCGATTCCGAAGTTCCCGACGGCCATTACACCGTCCCGCTCGGCAAGGCCCGCGTGGTGAAGGAAGGGGAGCAGCTGACCATCCTTGCTTATGGCACCATGGTCCACGTCGCGCTCGCGGCGGCGGAGGCGGCGGGTGTGGACGCGGAGGTGATCGACCTGCGCACGATCGTTCCCGTCGATATCGAGACGATCGAGGAATCGGTGAAGAAGACCGGCCGCTGCGTGGTCGTGCATGAAGCGACGCGGACCGGCGGCTTCGGCGCGGAGCTCGCTTCACTCGTGCAGGAGCGCTGCTTCTATCATCTCGAGGCGCCCGTGGTGCGGGCTTGCGGCTGGGACACGCCGTACCCGCACTCGCTCGAATGGGCCTATTTCCCCGGACCGGTCCGGCTCGGCAACGCATTCAAGAAAGCTCTGGAGGGCTGATCGCAAGATGGCGCGTTACGAATTCCGCCTGCCCGACATTGGCGAGGGCATTGCCGAGGCCGAGATCGTCGCCTGGCACATCGCCGTGGGCGATGAGGTCAAGGAAGACCAGCAGATCGCCGACATGATGACCGACAAGGCGACGGTCGAGCTGGAATCGCCGGTTTCGGGCAAGGTGCTCGAACTCGCCGGCGAGGTGGGCGACCAGATTCCGATCGGCTCGACCTTGGTGGTGATCGAGACGGCGGGCGGCGAAGTTGCTGCCCCTGCGCAAGTCGAAGAGGAAATGCCGCTGGGCGACGGCGCGACCGAAATCACGCCGGAAATCGCCGAAGCGGTGCCGAGTGCGGACGTCGAGGCAGAGGAGCGCCGCATCGGCAGCGACCGGCGCGAGGAGCCGCATCAGGATCGGGGTGCCGACGAACGGCGCGTCGGCGAATGGCGTGCGGATGTTGCGGTCACTTCGGCGCAGGCTGCGGCTCCGGCCAAGGTGCTGGCCTCGCCCGCCGTGCGCGCCCGCGCCCGCGACCTCGGTATCGATCTGGCTCAGGTCCAGTTCGCCGGCGATCGCATCCGCCACGCCGATCTCGACGCCTACCTGATGTACAATGGCGGCGGCGCCCGGCCTTCGGGCGCACGGGCGAAGGCCCAGGACGAGGACATCAAGGTCGTCGGCCTGCGCCGCAAGATCGCCGAGAATATGCAGGAGGCCAAGCGCCGCATCCCGCATTTCACCTATGTCGAGGAAGTGAATGTCACCGCGCTGGAAGCCACCCGCGCGATGATGAATCAGGATCGCGGCGACAATCCCAAGCTCACCATGCTGCCCTTCCTGATCACCGCCATGTGCCGCGTGCTTCCCGACTTCCCGATGCTGAACGCGCGCTATGACGACGATGCGAACGTCATCCACCGTTCCGGCGCCGTGCATATGGGCATGGCGACGCAGACCGATAGCGGCCTCTCTGTGGCAGTAATCCGCAACGCCGAAAGCCGCGATATCTGGGGTCTCGCCGCCGAAGTGCTGCGCCTCGCCGAAGCGACCCGCGCCGGCAAGGCGACGCGCGAGGAACTGACCGGCGGCACCATCACTCTGTCGAGCCTCGGCCCGATGGGCGGCGTGGTCTCGACGCCGGTGATCAACCGGCCCGAGGTCGCGATCATTGCGGTCAACAAGGTCAAGGAAACGCCGATCGTCGAGGGCGGCAAGATTACAGTCGCCAAGATGATGAACCTGTCGATCAGCTGCGATCACCGCGTCGTCGACGGCTGGGACGCGGCGAGCTTCATGCAGGCGCTGAAGAAGATCCTGGAATCGCCGCTGCGCCTGTTGGCCTAGTTTCCGTCGTCACCCCGGACTTGATCCGGGGTCCACCTTCTTTGCACGGTTGAAGGCAGGTGGATGCCGGATCAGGTCCGGCATGACGAGCTTTAGGCCCGCAGCGCGAAGCGCTGCAATTTCCCCGTCGCCGTCTTCGGCAGCGCCTCCACGAACGTCACCGCGCGTGGATATTTGTAGGGCGCGATGCGGGCCTTCACATGGTCCTGCAGCACCGCCGCCAGATCCTCGCCTGCCGCATAGCCGGGCGCGACCACCACGAAGGCCGCGACCTTCTGGCCGCGCTCGGGGCAGGGGGCGCCGATCACCGCGCATTCCTGCACGGCCGGGTGCGCGTAGAGCGCGCCTTCCACTTCCGGCGCGGCAATATTGTAGCCGGAGGAGATGATCATGTCGTCCGACCGCGCGACGAACCAGAAATAGCCGTCCGCGTCGAGCCGGTAGGTATCGCCCGTCACGTTCCAGTGATTCTTGACGTAATTGGCCTGGCGCGGATCGTCGAAATAGCGGCAGCCGGTCGGGCCTTTCACCGCCAGCCGCCCGGTTCCTTCGCGCATCGGCTGGTCCTCATCGTCCAGCACCGTCGCGGCATAGCCCGGCACTGCCTTGCCGGTCGCGCCGGGGCGGATATCGTCGCCGCTCGCGGAGATGAAGATGTGCATCATCTCGGTCGCGCCGATGCCGTCGACGATGCGCAGATCAGTCGCTTCGTGCCACGCCTGCCAGGTCGCTGCGGGGAGGTGCTCTCCGGCGGACACACAGGTGTCGAGCGTCGAAATGTCATAGTCGCCGAGCAAGGGGATCATCGCCTTGTAGGCGGTCGGGGCGGTGGCGAGATTGGTGACACGGTGCCGCCTGATCGCGTCCAGCAGCGGCTTCGGCCCCGGCGTTTCGATCGTCACCGCCGTTCCGCCGAACCGCCACGGGAACATCAGCAGCATGCCGAGCCCGAAGGTGAAGGCGATCGGCGCCGAGCAGGCCCAGCGCGCGCCGGGTTTCGGCTGAAGAACATGCCGCGCGAAGCTGTCGCAGCTGGCCAGGATGTCGCGGTGATAATGGATGCAGCCCTTGGGACTTCCCGTGGTGCCGGAGGTGAAGGCGATCATCGCCGGGTCGTCGCGATGCGTGGCGACCGCCTCGAACCCCTCAGCGACACCCTGCAGCCGCGTCTCCAGTTCGCCCTTGCCATGATCGCCGTCATAGCGGAGCAACGACTTCACCGTGCCGGCCTCCGCCGCGCCCTGCCGGAAATCGCCGATGAAGCGGCTGTCGACGATGGCGTGGCTGATCTCCGCCCGCTTCAGCAAAGTCGCGATCTCGCCCGGCCGCAGCAAAGGCATGGTCGAGACCACCACGCCGCCGGCCTTCAGCACGCCCAGCCAGGCCGCGAACATCGTCGCATTGTTCGGCCCGCGCAGCATCACGCGATTGCCGGGAACCAGCCCTTCCTCCTCGGTCAGCAGCCGCGCGATCCGGTCGGACAGCGAGCGCATCTCGCCATAGGTCCATTCGCCCATGTCGTTGACGACGGCGAGGGCGTCGGCCGGCTGCGTGTCGATCAGTTCGAGCGCGGCATTCAGGCGGGCGGGATATTTCAGCTCCGGCAGGTCGAACAGGAAATCGGGCTGCGCGCTTTCCGGCGGAAGGCGATCGCGGACGAAGGTGTCGACATGCGCGCTGGTCATAGCTCCGGCACCACCGCTGTGGTTTCGATCTCGATCTTCGCGGCCGGCTCGACCAGAGATGTCACCGCCACCAAAGCCATTGCCGGGAAATTCTTGCCCATATGCTCGCGCCAGGCCGCGCCGATCGCGGGCAGGGCGGTGCGATATTCGTCGATGTCGGTGACGTAGCAGGTCATCCGCACCACATGCTGCGGGCCCGCGCCCGCCTCTGCCAGGATCGCCGCGGTGTTCGCCAGCACCTGCGCGAATTGCCCGGCCAGCGTGTCGGAGGGGAAAGCCTCGCTCTCGTCCCAGCCCACCACGCCGCCGGTGAATACGAACCGGCCGCTAGCCGCGATGCCGTTCGCATAGCCTTTCGGGCGCGGCCAGCCGGGGGGGAGCAGGGCACGATGAACATTCATCCGGCATGATCCTTCAGATGGGCGCGGGCGATCACGACCTTCTGCACCTCGCTGGCGCCTTCATAGATGCGCAACGCGCGTATCTCGCGATATAGCCGCTCGACAATGCAGCCCCTGGTGACGCCGAGGCCGCCGAACATCTGCACAGCCTTGTCGATCACCGCCTGCGCGCGATCGGTGGCGTGCAGCTTGGCCATCGCCGCCTCGCGGCTGTTGCGCTTGCCCTGCACGTCGCGGACCCAGCCGGCGCGGTAGATCAGCAGGGCCGAGGTCTCGATATCGACCAGCATCTCGGCGAGCTTGCTCTGCGTGATCGGGTTGTCGGCCAGTGTCCCGTCGCCGAGCTTGCGGCCGAGCGCACGCGTGGTTGCTTCGTCCAGCGCCCGCCGCGCGAAGCCGAGTGCCGCCGCGCCAACGCTGGTGCGGAACACATCCAGCGTCGCCATCGCCTGCTGGAAGCCGCGCCCGCGTTCGCCGAGCAGGGTGGAGGCGGGCAGGGTCGCCCTGTCGAAGCGCAGGGTCGCCAGCGGATGTGGCGCGATCACCTCGATCCGCTCGCTCGCATCCAGCCCCTTCGTGTCCGCATCGACGATGAAGGCCGACACGCCCTTCGCCGCCGCCGCCTCGCCGGTGCGCGCGAAGGTCACGTAGAAATCGGCGATGCCGCCGTTGGAGATATAGGTCTTGGCGCCGTTCAACTCATAGCCGTCACCGCTCTCGGCCGCGTCCAGCTCCAGATTGGCGATGTCGGACCCGGTGCCCGGCTCCGTCAGCGCGAAAGCGGCGATCTTGCGGCCCGAGGCGACCGCCGGGAGATATTCCTCCTGCTGTGCAAGGCTGCCGAACAGGGAGATGGTGCCGGAGCCCAAGCCCTGCATCGCAAAGGCATAGTCTGCGAGGCCCGAATAGCGCG
Source organism: Sphingomonadales bacterium UBA2369 (assembly GCA_002344055.1). Lineage (GTDB taxonomy): Bacteria > Pseudomonadota > Alphaproteobacteria > Sphingomonadales > Sphingomonadaceae > Allosphingosinicella. The sequence continues at coordinate 210,534 of DDTH01000018.1, read as the reverse complement.
CCAGCGTCTCGCGGATCAGCGCCAGCGAGCGGACGTCGAGCGCCTCCGTCACGCCGCCGAACGCCCGCGGCACGCAGTAGCCCAGCCAACCGCCCTTGCCGAGCTTGGCCACCAGCGCCCGGCACTCGGCGTCGGTATCCTCGCCCGGTTCGTCGGCCAGTTCCGCCGCGCACCATTCGTCCAGTTCCACGCCCAGCCGCCTGTGGCTCTCGTCGAAGAAGGGCCAGTCTAGGAAAGCGCGGTCAGTCACCCTTGAACTCCGGCTTGCGCTTGGCGGCGAAGGCTTCGAAGGCGCGGCGGAAATCCTGTGTCGCCATGCAGATCGCCTGGGCCTGCGCCTCCATCTCGATCGCTGTCTCCAGGCTCACATTCCATTCGGTATTGAGCTGCGTCTTGGTGATGCCGTGCGCGAAGGTGGGCCCGGCGGCGAGCGAGCGGGCCAGCGCTTGCGCTTCGGCCAGCACCTGCTCGGCCGGCACCAGCCGGTTGTGGAAGCCCCAGGCGAGGCCCTCCTCGGCGCTCATGCTGCGCCCGGTGAAGAGCAACTCACTTGCCCGGCCCTGGCCGATGATCCGCGGCAGGATCGCGCACGCGCCCATGTCGCAACCGGCAAGACCAACGCGGGTGAACAGGAAGGCCGTCTTCGCCTCGGGCGTCGCGAGCCGCAGGTCGCTCGCCATCGCCATGATCGCCCCCGCGCCGACGCACACGCCGTCGATCGCCGCGACGATCGGTTGCGGGCAGCCGCGCATCGCCTTCACCAGATCGCCGGTCATGCGGGTGAAATCGAGCAGCCGCGGCATGTCCATTTCGGTCAGCGGGCCGATAATCTCGTGCACGTCGCCGCCCGACGAGAAATTGCCGCCCGCACCGGTGACGACCACCGCCTTCACCGCCGGCGTGTAGACCAGCTCGCGGAAGGTATCGCGCAATTCGGCATAGGATTCGAACGTCAGCGGGTTCTTCCGTTCCGGCCGGTTCAGCGTGACGGTCGCCACTCCGGCGTCGAAACTCCAGCCAAAATGCTGCGCAGCAAAGTCTTCCGGATTCATGCGATCTCCACTGCCTCGCCGTTGCGTTCCGAGAGGATCAGGTCAAGCGCTACGGCCGCGACTTCCTGCGGCGTGATCAGCCGCCCGGACGGGTTGAGCTGCGCCAGACCCTCGCGCGCTTCCTCCGCGCTGCGGCCCGTCGTCGCCTGAATGTTGGCGACTGAACCGTCGGTCATGTCGCTGTCGACGAAGCCCGGACAGACGGCGTTCACGCGCAGACCAGTCTTTGCATATTCCGCCGCAAGCGCCCGCGTGAGGCCGACCGCCCCATGTTTTGCTGCAATATAAGGTGCAGCATAAGCGAAGCCGTAGAGGCCGGCCATCGAGGCGATGTTGACTATGCGGCCTTGGTCAGCGGCGAGCAGATCGGTCAACGCCGCCTGACAACAGAGGAACAGGCCGTCCAGGTTTACCGCGATCATGTCGCGCCAGAGCTGCTGGGTGACTTTGGCAAACGGCACACCCTGTGCGGCGCCGGCATTGTTGACCAGGATCGTGACGGGTCCATTCGACAGGAGGGCTTCAAGAAATGCCACGTCGACTTGCACTGGGTCGGTGATGTCCGCGGCAACGCAGACTACCCCGCTTGTCTCAAGCGAAGTTGAGATATCCTGCCGAGCTTGATTGAGCGCTTCCGGAGCAAACTTTCGACGTTTCTCGTAAGCTTCCTGCGCCTTCGCTTGAGCAAAACGAGCTACTGTCGCTGTTTCCTCCAGCTTCTGCAACCGCCGCCCCACCAAAGTCAGACGCGCGCCTTCGGCCGCTAGCGCCACAGCTATGGCCGCTCCGATCCCGGTGCCGCCGCCCGTCACGACCGCATGCCGTCCCGACAGCCTCATGCCTTCAGCATCTCCTGTTCCCGCGCGAGATTGCGCGCCAGCTGCGCCATCCCGCCCAGATAAGGTAGCGGTACCCATTGCGCGCGATGACCCTGCGCTGCCGCTGCGCGCAGCGTCCAGCTCGGGTCGATAAGGTGCGGTCGGGCGAGCGCGACCAGATCGGCACGCCCCGAGGCCAGGATCGAATTCACATGGTCGAACTCGAAGATGTTGCCGACCGCCATCGTGGTCAGGCGGCCCTCGTTGCGGATCTGATCGGAAAACGGTGTCTGGAACATCCGCCCATAGATCGGCTTGCAGTCCGCCCAGGTCTGTCCGGCCGACACGTCGATAAGATCGGCCCCGGCCTCCGAGAAAGCCTGCGCGATCAGCACGGCCTCGTCCGGCGTAACGCCGAGATCGCCCATCCAGTCATTGGCAGAGATCCGCACCGACATCGGCTTGTCCGCAGGCCACGCGGCCCGCATCGCCGCGAACACTTCCAGCGGATAACGCAGCCGGTTCTCCAGACTGCCGCCATATTCGTCAGTCCGCTTGTTGGTCAGCGGCGTGATGAAGCTCGACAGCAAATAGCCATGCGCCGCGTGCAGTTCGATCATGTCGAAGCCGCACTCGATCGCGCGCTGGGTCGCGGCGACGAACTCGGCCTTCACCCGGTCCATATCGTCCCGCGTCATCGGTCGCGGCACCTGATTGTCCGGACTCCACGCAACGTCCGACGCCGCCATGATCGGCCAGTTGCCGCTGTCGAGCGGCACGTCATAGCCTTCCCAGCCGATCTTGGTGCTGCCCTTCGGCCCGGAATGGCCGAGCTGCAGGCAGAAGCGGGCAGGGGTGGCGGCATGGACGAAATCGACGATCCGCGTCCACGCCGCCGCCTGCGCGTCCGTATAAATCCCCGGGCAACCCGGCGTGATCCGCCCCTCGGCCGACACGCAGGTCATCTCGGTATAGATCATCCCCGCGCCGCCCTGCGCGCGCGCGCCATAATGGACGAGGTGGAAGTCTTGCGGCTCTCCATCCACCGCCGAATAAGTCGCCATCGGCGACACGACGACGCGGTTCGCCAATTCCATCTCGCGCAGCCGGAACGGCGCGAACATCGGCGGCGCCGGCTCGTTCACCGCGCGCCCCTGCGCCTTGCTCTGGAACCAGCGCTCGACGCCTTCGAGCCACGCGGGATCGCGCAGCCGCAGATTTTCATGGCTCACGCGCTGCGACCGCGTCAGCAGCGAATAAGCGAACTGGATCGGCTCGAAATGCAAATAACGGTCCAGCGTCTCGAACCATTCGGTCGAATTGCGCGCGCTGTTCTGGAGCTTCAGCACCTCGACCTGCCGCTCCTCGCGATACTCCGCCAAGGCATCGTCGCGCGACAGCCCCGGCCGGTTCAGCACCTCGGCCAGCTTGATCGCATCCTCCAGCGCCAGCTTGGTCCCCGAGCCGATCGAGAAATGCGCGGTGTGCGCCGCGTCGCCGAGCAGGATGAGGTTCTTGTAGTGCCAGCGCTCGCAGATGATCCGCGGGAAGCGCAGCCAGGCGTCCGGCCCCTTCAGATGCGCCGCGTTGGACATCAGCGCATTGCCGTCGAGATAGCTGGCGAAGATGCGTTCGCACAAAGCGATCGCCTCCGGCTGCTCCATCCGGTCAAGCCCGAGCGCTGCCCAGGTCTCGGGCTCCATCTCGACGATGAAGGTCGAGAGGTTATCGTCGAAGCGATAGGCATGCGCCCACACCCATCCTTCGGGCAATTGTTCGAACGCGAAGGTGAAGGCGTCGAACACCTTGTGCGTGCCGAACCAGAAGAATTTGTTCTTCCGCACCTGGATATCGACGTCGAACTGCTCGGCATGGGCCGTCCGGATGCGGCTGTTTGCCCCATCCGCCGCGATCACCAGGTCGTAGCCGGCCCAATCGTCCAGATTCGCGCTCGCCTCATGCTCGAAATGCAGCACGACGCCCAAATCCCGCGCCCGCTCCTGCAATATGTTCAGCAGTCTTTTGCGCCCGATGCCGATGAAGCCATGCCCGGACGATCGGATCGTCTCCCCGTGAATGTGGACGTCGATGTCATCCCAATGCGCGAATTCGTCGCGGATCGTGGCGCCGCTGACCGGATCGTTCGCCATCAGATTCTCTACGGTCTGGTCGGAGAAGACCACGCCCCAGCCGAACGTATCGTCCGGGCGGTTGCGCTCGAACAGATGAACCTCGTGCGCCGGCTCGCGCAGCTTCATCGAAATGGCGAAATAAAGCCCGGCCGGTCCCCCGCCGAGGCACGCGATCCGCATAGGGCCTCCTCACCCAATCGCTAGAGAAGGCGCGGGCGGCGGGCAAGGATGACTCGCGCGCGGATGGCGGCGATAGGATGGGAGGATGACAGCCCGAACGGACAGGCCCGGTCTGCGGAAAACAGTCAGCGCAGCCGCGCGCCTGGCGCTGATCCTGATACTCATTCCGTTTCTGCTGCCCTTCCACTTCGCCAGTCGCGGCAAACCGCCGCCATCGCCGGTCGCCCGCATGGCGCTCGGATGGGCAACGCGCCTCTTGCGGTTGAGGCTCGCGGTGACGGGAATACCGGCCGGTGGGCCGATCCTGTTCGTCGCCAACCATATCTCCTGGGCCGACATCCCGATCCTCGGTGGACTGCTTCCCGCGTCATTCGTCGCCAAGTCGGAGGTTGCGGGCTGGCCACTCATCGGCTGGCTCGCCCGCCGCGCCGGAACGGTGTTCGTCGAGCGACGCCGGGGCGCGGTCGCCGGGCAGCGCGACGAACTGGCCGCAAGGCTGGCCGCTGGCGGACAGGTCATCCTGTTCGCGGAAGGCGTCAGTGCGGACGGCAGCGTGGTTCTGCCCTTCAAACCAGCGCTCTTCGCCGCGGCGATGGCGGAGAATGTCCCCGTCCAGCCCGTCACCATCGTCTATGAGACGGTCGGCGGCCAGCCTGTTACCGATGCAAACCGCCTGCGCATCGCCTGGGTCGGGGAAGCGACGCTGCTGCCGCATTTGTGGTGGGTGCTCAGGCGGGGAGGGGCGGAGGCCCGAATCACGATCCATCCGCCGGCGCAGCCGTCCGTATTCGCCTCCCGCGCGGAACTCGCCAGCGCCTGCCGTGACATCGTGGCCTCGGTGCTCCCCGGATAATCGTCCCCGAAACCGTTCATCCACAGAAACTTGCCGGTGCCGGGTGGCGGCGGCGTCCGCCCTCGCCCAAGACGCTATGGTGATCGCGAATATCGACATTGGCACCAGCGACGACGGCAGCGCCGCGCTCGTCGATCTGGAGGAACTCCTCGCCACGCGCTTGCTGGTGCAGGGCAATTCCGGCTCCGGCAAATCGCATTTGCTGCGCCGGATCCTGGAGGGCAGCGCCGGCCTGGTCCAGCAGATCGTGATCGACCCCGAGGGCGATTTCGTCTCGCTGGCGGAGGCGTTCAGCCACATCGCGGTCGAGGCGGCCGACCACAGTCTGCCCGAAATCGCCGCCATCGCCGCCCGCATCCGCGCCCATCGCGCCTCCGTCGTCCTTAACCTTGAGGGGCTGGAGATGGACGATCAGATGCGCTGCGTCGCCACCTTCCTCGCCGGCCTGTTCGATGCGCCGCGCGACCATTGGTATCCGGCCCTGGTCGTGGTCGACGAGGCCCAGGTTTTCGCCCCGGCCGCGGCCGGAGAGATTTCCGAGGATGCCCGGCGCGCGTCCCTGTCGGCGATGACGAACCTGATGTGCCGCGGCCGCAAGCGCGGTCTGGCGGGGATCATCGCCACCCAGCGGCTCGCCAAGCTCGCCAAGAATGTCGCGGCCGAGGCTTCGAACTTCCTGATGGGCCGCACCTTCCTCGACATCGACATGGCCCGCGCCGCCGATCTGCTCGGCATGGAACGGCGCCAGGCGGAGGCGATCCGCGACCTCGCGCGCGGCGAGTTCCTCGCGCTCGGCCCGGCCATCTCCCGCCGCCCGGTGCGCGTGCGGGTCGGCGCGGTGCAGACTGGGGCGCGGAGTGCGAGTCCGAAGCTGATGCCCTTGCCGGAGGCTGGGGATGCATCGGTGGCCGCGCTTATCTTCGCGCCCGTGGAGGAGGTCGCAGCGCCGCCGCCGCCGGTCGCCCGCCCGACCAGCGAGGATCTGATCCGCGCCATCGCCACGCCGGCCTCCGTCCCCGATCTGCCTCTGCTCAGCGACGGGGAACGCGAAGAGGCGCTGGCAGAGGTCTTCGCGGAGCTGGCGGCGGCGGATGACGGCCGCGACGCCGCCACCCTCTATCAGGATTTCCAGCTGCGCTGCCGTATGCGGGGCATTGCCGATCCCACCCCGCTCCGCGACTTTCGCCGCCGTTACGCCCTGATGCGCGCCGGGATCGGCGACGCTGACGAATGGGAGGAAGCCATCGCGCTGGCGCAGGCCCTGCCGGAAGAGATGCTCGCCCCCTTCCTCGCCATCGCCCGCGCCGCCCGGGATGGCGATGCGGCACCGACCGACGAGGAACTGGCGCGGCTCTACGGCACGCAATCCGCCGGCCGCGCCCGGCGCATGCTGACGTTCATCGAGGAAAGCGGCCTGATCGTGATCCGCACCGATCTTGCGGGGAAGCGTTCCATCGCGCTGCCCCACCTCGGCTGGACCACTGCCGGGGCCCTTGCGGATCCAACCCGCCCGCCAAGGTTGGCGAGAATCGACGCGAGAGAGCAACGGCGTGCAGCCGGACGCTAGCCGCAAGGATTCGAACCAGAATGATCGGCCTCGCCGATCCGCCGACAAAAGGCTGAGAGGTTCGATTTCGCCAGTGCGGAGAGAATGGCGCACCCAAGAGGATTCGAACCTCTGACCTCTGCCTTCGGAGGGCAAAGGTCAAGTCCAAATCGAGTCGGGCGCTCCGACGAAAAAACACGCGAGCACAAGACCTTGAAGTTAGCGCCAGCGTTATTGATTGCCGACGATACACGCCACGGAAGCGCTACGGAAGCAGCTTGTATTCGCGTTGCTGGCAGCCGGCGCGTAGACTAGGAAAGGCTAGGCGATGCCGGCGACGAGGTTGGCTGCTGGCATAGCATTCGACCTCCTGACAATGGGACGGCTTCGATCGGCCGTGCTACCGACGACGACGCGTAGACTTGCCGCGTGTAATGCAGATCTGATCTGTCTGCTAGGAAGCGTCGTGGAAGATTATGCCAAGCGTATGCCGTCGGCCGGCAGTGACAGTGCTGACGCCGTGGCGCATGTTCGCGTGATAGATTCCTCGGGTCCCGCGGACAGGGCGGCGAGCGACGGCGAACACAGCTCCGCCGAACGGTTCTAAATCAATGACGGTAGGACGGGATTGCAGACGGGGGCGCTGCTCGGTCAGCACGAACTCACCACCTGCGAAGGCGGCACGTTCGGACAGCAGAAGAACAACCTGCATCGGGAAAACTAGCTCGCCATACAGGTCCTGGTGAAGGCAGTTGTAGTCGCCGGGCCCATACCGCAGCATCAAAGGCGTGGGCTTGCTCTGCCCGGATGACTGGCACAGCGAAATATAGCTATCGTGGCTGCTTGGCAAAGGCGGCTGCCCTGCGGCTGCCCGCCACTCGTTCGCAAGTGGCAGGAGTTTCGCATACAGCCTTCTGCGCAACCCGGACACGATGCTTGGTAGTGGGTATCGAAAATAACGGTACTCGCCGCGCCCGAAACCGTGGCGAGCCATCGTAACGGTGCTGCGGAACGCGTCGGGCTCATCGTAGAGCGCAATGAGCGCTTCTGCCTCGCCGGCGTCGATCATGGGCGGAAGGGCTGCCCAACCCGAGTCTTGAATTTGGCTCCGTATGTGATCCCACTGCAGTTGATCGACTCGCTCGACGACGCCGCTCATCCGTGCCTCGCTTCGCGCTTAAGCAGAGCATGCTTCCGCTCAACGCCCCATCGATAGCCGGAAACCTCCCCATTGGTTCTGACAACGCGATGGCAAGGAATGGCGATCGCTATACGGTTCGAGCCGCAAGCTTGCGCAACCGCTCGTGTAGCTGAGGGGGCGCCGATCCGCTCAGCAATCTCTTTATAGCTCGCCGTCGTGCCAGGCCGGAGGGTCCGCAACGCGTTCCACACCTTCTCCTGGAATGCTGTGCCACGAACGTCGAGCGGCAGTGGGAATGGATCGTGAGGACGCTCCACCGCTCCAACTGCGACCGACACGTAGTGGTCAAAATCAGGATCGTCGCCGATCAACTCGGCATTTGAAAATCGGTCTTGTACTTCTCGGACAAGCGCGTCGGGTTCATCCCCTAACAGAATTGCACAAATGCCAACCGAGGTGGCGGCTACCAGCACGTGGCCTAGGGAACACTCTCCAATTGCGAAGCGGACCTCTTCACCCTTGCCGCCAGCACGATAGGCCCCAGGGCGCATACCCAAGCGAGTCGGAGCAGTTTCGTAGAACCGACTGGAGGTGCCGAACCCGGAAGCGTAAATGGCTTCGGTGACGGAAGCTCCATTTTGGAGCTCACGCCGCGCCGCTTCGGAGCGCACGCTCGCAGAATAAGCGCGCGGTGTGACTCCGGTGATCTTTTTGAACTGACGATGAAAGTGGAACCGGCTAAGCCCGACGGCGGCAGCCAGATCGTCCAGCAGCGGTATTTCCTCTGATGTTTCTATATGTCGGCACGCGTCAGCGATCGCGGCCGAGCGTTGCTCCTCGCGAGACGGCCCTTCAGGCGTACAGCGCTTGCAAGGCCGAAACCCAGCAGTACGTGCCGACTCGACATCAGCGTGAAATGCCACATTCTTTCGGAGGGGCGCCCGCGAAGCGCAACTGGGTCGGCAGAACACGCCTGTCGTGCGGACCGAATAAAAGAACGTGCCGTCAGCTCGGCCGTCCCGCGCCTGCACGGCTGTCCAGCGCTCTTCGTCGCTGTCGAAAGTCGGGTTAGCTGCTTCGCTCATAAGTCATCGATCTAGAGGGCTGCCATGGCGCCTGCATCCCGTTCATTGCTGTCTAATTGATCAGCCTCCGTCGAATGAGGCAGCAACATTCCGATAGCCCGGAGGTAGGTCGATCGGCTCTTGCCTAGCTCCCCGAGGCAAGGTGAGACGATGACAGCTTTCACGATATCTGGATTAGACCCCGCCCCGTATCGCCATTTGTACGGACTGACGGACGATGAATTGCGAGCGAACGCGGTCGTGCGCTATGTCGCCGATCGACCCGACGCGTTCCCTGACAGGATCGAGCTTCGCGACGTTGAGCCGGGCGAGACTGTGCTGCTCGTCAATCATGTTCATCAGCCAGCAAACACTCCTTATCGCGCTAGCCACGCCATCTTTCTACGAGAAGGCGCTGAGGAGCCGCGAACCCTCGTAAACGAAATCCCGCGGTCGCTGTTGATCCGACCTTTGTCGCTGCGAGCGTTCAGTGCGGATCACATGATGGTGGACGGCGATGTGCTCGATGGTGTGGGAGCACCAGCGTTGATCGAGCGGATGTTCGCTAATCCAGACGTGATGTACATCCAAGCGCACTTCGCCCGGCGGGGCTGCTACGCTGCTCTTATCGAGCGGAACTGAGGCGTCATGCAAACGCCGAAAGTTTTCGAGCCGGGCCCAGGCGCGGTCGCTGCGCTCATCTCCGCACACCCGCTGGCGCTGCTCGTGTCCAACGGTGGGGACCGCTTGGTCGCAACTCCCCTTCCGCTTCTGTGTGAGGAGGGTCAGGCCGGCGACCTCACGCTGATAGGCCATTTTGCGCGCAGCAATCCGCAAGTTGGCTGCCTTCGCGCTGATCCTGCGGCTCTCGCGATTTTCATGGGTCCGCATGGCTACATCTCGCCGTCTTGGATGCGCGATAGGAGCCAAGCGCCGACTTGGAACTTCGCTTGCGTTCAGCTGCACGTGAGAGTGCAATTTAGCGATGAACGGGTCGAGGCTGTTGATGCGGTTGAGCGTCTGACGAGCGCGATGGAGAACCGGCGCGCTCGCGCTTGGTCGGCATATGAACTTGGTCCGCGCTTTGATCGGCTCATATCCGGTGTCGTCCCGTTCAAAGCGCAGGTGCTGGACGTGACTGGCAAATTCAAGCTCGGCCAGAACGAACGCGACGACGTCCTGGGCGATATCCTCAGCGGGCTTGTTGCAGAGGGAAGTAATGCGCTCGCTGACCTGATGCGTTCCGCTAACGACCGGCGGGCTCAAGGGAGCGACGCATGCTGAAGGCGTTCGAACATGCCGAGACAGCGGCTCCTGCTGAGGCGAAATTATCGAAAAATGAGCGGTCTCGCACGATCGACATCCTTCGAGGCCTCGTCATAGTCCTGATGGTGCTCGACCACGTGCGTGACTACTTCCACGTGAACGCGTTTGTCTTCGACCCCACGGATCCGGCGCGGACCACGCCGTTACTCTTCACGGTGAGGTGGATCACCCACATCTGCGCTCCGACCTTTGTGCTGCTGGCCGGCGCTTCGGCTCGCCTGCAGCGTTCCGGCAATAGGACTGCGTGGAGCCTGTCGCACTACCTGCTCACCCGTGGCTTGTGGCTCATCGCGCTCGAGTTCACCGTCCTAGCCTTCGGCTTCAACTTTGCCGTGCCCTTCGCCTTCGTACACGTAATTTGGGCCATAGGGTTCAGTATGATCGTGCTGGCTGCGCTAGTTCACCTGCCCGCCCGCGCCGTTCTCGCCATCGGCTTGGTCATCATCGTCGGCCACCAGGTGCTTGCGCCCTTCGACGCGGTTGGGAGTGGTGTAGACGCTGTTGCCTGGCGACTGTTGATGGAACCCGGCCCCGCGTCGTTTTGGCCAGGGGTCATCCTATACCCCGCGGTGCCGTGGCTTGGGATCATGTGTGTCGGGTATGGCCTCGGCAGCGTTTTCCTCTTGCCACAGCCGCGGCAGGACAAGACCTTGCTTGTGTCAGGCGCGATACTGCTGTCAGCCTTCTTGGTGGTGCGGGCTCTAAATGGCTATGGTGATCCGCGCACTTGGACATCCTATGATGCTCCGATGCAAACGGTCATGTCTTTCATGAACGTGAGCAAATACCCGCCGTCGCTCTCGTACGTGCTCGCTACGCTCGGTGTTGCATCAATCGGCGCGTCTTTCACCGGACGAGTGCAGGGTTTGTTCGCTGACGTGCTTCTCGCTTTCGGCCGAACACCACTTTTCACCTACATCATCCACATCTACGTGGTTCACGGTTCCGCCATGCTGCTGGCTGTGATGCTCGGCTTCCCGCCGTTCCTCCTCGTGAATTTTCTTGGCGACACCAGTCGCGCCATCGAAGCTGGATGGGGCGTGGGACTTACTTGGGTGTTCGTGATCTGGTTATCGACCGTCGCCCTGCTCTATCCACTCTCTCGCTGGTTTGCCTCGATCAAGCGACGGCGGCGCGACTGGTGGCTTTCGTATCTGTAGGCGTCTGACATGGCGATCATCGTGGGCAAGTGGACACGTGCCCCGCCAAACCCTCGCCGTCATCATACAAACATGGCGGCATCGGAAATAGGCGGAACTCTCCAAAAAGATGTTGGGACAGTCTCTCAGGATTGCTACTGCACTCACGGCTTTGATGCGGCGCGGTCGGTCTGGGTAGACGCCGCGTCGAAGGTCGATCCCACAGGAGGTTATCCATGCCAGGCCATGCGAAAACAGAACACCCCCTCGACGCTGCGACGAACCTGACGCTCGTCGGCACGGGCGCCTACGAAGGCACCACTTCCGAGGCTTACTGGAACCTTGCAGGACCGTTCGGAGGGATTGTAGCCGCCACGCTCCTGCGTGCGGTTCTCAAGCACCCGGACCGGATCGGTGAGCCAATCGCACTGACTGTCAATTTTTGCGCGCCCATCGCCTCGGGCAAATTCGAGGTGACTGCCACGCCAACGCGGACGAACCGATCTACTCAGCATTGGGAGTTCAAATTGGTGCAGGGCGAAGGTGCCCTTGTCGCCGCATCGGGAACGGCCATCACCGCATCGCGGCCCCAAACCTGGGAACATCATCCAGTACAACAGCCCGCTGTGCCGGCTGCCAAGGAGACTCCGGTCTTCGCAACCTCCGGGCTGAAATGGCTTGAGCAGTATGAGTTTCGCTTTGCCCGCGGCGCGCCGCAGCTGCAGTCGACACCTGCGATAGAGGCCTTCGAAACACTTTCCCATTTTTGGGTGAAGGACGCGCTACCTCGTGACCTCGACTACGTTTCGTTAGCTGCATTAAGTGACACACCGTTCGCCAGAATCTTTCAGGCGCGCGGTGCGATTGTTCCGTTTGGGACAGTGTCGCTAACGACCTACTTTCACGGCGGCTCTGATGAGATTGCCGACCAGGGTTCCACCGCATTGCTCGGCGTCGCCGACGCTCACATATTTCATCGGGGATTCCACGATCAGTCGGCGCAGTTCTGGTCTGCGCAAGGGCGGCTGCTCGCGACCTCGAACCAGATTGTCTACTTTCGCGACTAGAGATGAACTGGGCTCCTGCGCATATCCTACGAAGACGTCGATCCGCCGCAGCTCGGCGTTGTGGGCTGAATAGCCGCTGGCGTGCAGCAACTCGACGCGGCCGCGCCGGCAGAGCGAAGTTCGCTAATCGGGGTCTCGGCGCCGTAAGTCGTCGCTTCGCCGGTTGTATGGAAGGTTTCCCAAATCACCCCTTGCGGGTCGGTGATCCACGACTTCGTAGAATTGGCGTAGCAGCAGGAGGTGGCGCCTTCGTCCAGTACGGGTCGATCAGCTTCGGCAAGCCGGCCGTAAACCTCCGCTAGTTCTGCCTCATTCTCTACCTGGATTCCCAGATGCTCGATCCCCTTGTTGGCATGGTGTCCAGCAGAGATTGCGAAATTCATCCTCGGGTCGTCGAGCATCCACTTGGCGTAATCGGTTTTGACTGTTTCCGGGGTTGAGCCGAACAGCGTAGAATAGAAACGAATAGATTGCTCGAGATCGTTCACTCCGACGTGGACATGGAGCCGTTTCATGCGGTTTTCCTTTCTTGGAGGACGTGAGACTCGCAGGTGACATTGGTGCGGCATTCGACACCAGCGCAGCAATTCTCAGTGAGGTAGGCCATGAGCGCGTTCATGGCAGAATAATCTGCTGAGTAGACTAGCGACCGGCCACGACGCTGCTGCTTCACCAATCCTGCCCGGTACAGATGCGACAGGTGGAAAGAGAGTGATGACGCCGGAAGGTCTAGCCGTTCAGCAAGCATGCCAGCAGCCAAGCCGTCCGAGCCCACCTGCACTAATAAGCGGAACACGGCGAGACGATGATCGTGCGCCAGTGCGCCTAGCGCCTCTACAGCGGTCTGGTTAGTGGTTTGATTCGACATTTCTAGGAATATCGAACGATAGCTCCCGGATGTCAAACGCCGATGCCAAGGTGGTCGGCCAGCCGACGGGTTTGAGGCAGGCAATCGAACGCTCGCCTGCACCAGGTCGTAGAGCAGTCGAGACGAAGGCTTCCTCCGGCGCCTGCTTCTCGTTGACCTACGGAGGGCGAACGGTCTAAGCGGACAGCAGGCACCCGTAGCTCAGCTGGATAGAGCGCCACCCTCCGAAGGTGGAGGCCACACGTTCGAATCGTGTCGGGTGCGCCACCCCCCGGAAAATCTCAACGCTCCCGGTCGGGTGATGCGCAAAGCTGACTTACGCCTAAGGGATGAGGCGGGCGTCCGGTCCCCAGCGGCGCTGGTCGCATAGCAGAAGCCGGGAGGACAACTGGTGTCGGAGCGGGCGTACAACGAAGGCCTGAGGCAGCCCTTGAGGGCTCTGCAACGGTAAAGCTGACATCGCGAGCGAGTGTGCGGCAGACGTTACGTTCGCTTCGACGCTAGGAAGTCGAGCATCAACGGCAATCGATCTTGGCCCCAAAACAGGGTGCCATCCGCGGCCACGAACGTCGGGACACCAAATGCGCCTTGCTGATCCGCGCGGTCGACTAGATCTGCGTGGTGGGCATGGGCCGCGCCGCTCGAAATCTGATGATGTATGGCGGCAACGTCTAGGCCGACTGAAGCCGCCCCTTCAGCGAGGGCGCCTTCATCGACTAGCGGACGACCGAAGGCGAATGTCTCGCTCAGCGCCCAAGTCGAGAATTCGACTCCCCGGCCGAGCAATCGAGCCGCGACTGCCCATTGCGCCACGCGATGCCAATCGACCGCCGCATCGCCTGGATCGTGATAGGCGACGCCATAATGAGCGGCCCATCGTTGGGCATCCTGCGCACGATACGTCGTCGCATACTGCCCTCGCTTGGAGGATGATGCGAACGGGTCGGGGCCGGTTCGCCGGATCAGGTCAGGGCTGTAGATTGGCCGCCAGTCGAGCTCGGCCCCAGCGTCGACCAGGCACGCGACCTGCGTCGCTGCGAGATATGAATATCGGCTGCCCAGACCGAAATAGAAGTCGATCTTCATCGAACCCAAACCTCCAAGCTTCTCTGCGCCAACCGCCAGGCGCTATAGCCATCTATTATAGATAGGACTATCCAATTGACCTGCGCCGACGACGCAGCGTGACGCGCGGGTTTTCAGACCGTGGTCCAACGCGCGGCAGACGCGGAGGCGTGGGCTGAAGATTGGAGGGCGGCTTGGATCAGGTGTCGAAATCAATGGCTCCCGCGTCCGTGATCGCGGCAAGATTGCTGGCCCTCGGCGCCGCCGTATTTTCGGTGTCGGAACTGTTGAGCGTTCTCGTAGGCCGAGGGGAAACCGCGCCGGTCGTGATAGTGACGATCACGAATGCGATGATGCTCATTGCGAGTTCGGTCATGCTCGCGTTTCCGCGCCGAGCGTCAGTGGTCGCAGTTTTCGCCGCGACGTGCCTTGCGTCCTGTGTTGCTGAAGCCTGGTCCGCTATTCAAACGGCGTCGGAGCCTACGTCGTGGGTTCCAGCCCTCGAGATGCTGGCGCTATCAGCGGTTGGCTTCCTTCACCGCTCGAGACTGATTTCGGCGCATCACGAGCGAAGCGTATCCGTAGCGGCGCTGGCCCTGGGTGGGATGCTTGCACTGTTTGGTATCGTCCATTTGCTGAATGTCGGTGCGATCGGCGGGATGATTCCAAGCTGGATCCCATTCCGAAGCGTCCTCCCAATTGTGACAGGATCGACCCTCGTTGGAGCTGCAGTTTCGATGATCTTCAAGCGCAGCCGCGCTGTCGCCTCGATCGTCATCGCTGCGATGTTCGCGAGTTGGATTGCTGTTTTGCACCTCCCGCGACTGGCGGCCCGACCCGACGACCTAGGCGAATGGACTTTCGCGGCGATGGCGCTCGCGCTGACAGGCGCCCTGCTTGTGTTTGCTAGCGCGGTTCGTTCATCAGGCGGACTGACATCGATCGAGCCGAAACGCACCCGATCCCTTCGTTTTGCCAGACGCGAACCGGACGCTGGCTGACATGCGGTCCAGTTTCAGCGACCTCGCTCTCATCGGCGCGGGCATAATCGGGATTGTGACGGCGTTGCTTCATTGCGTGATCATGCAGCGACACATGGTGAAGCCATTAATGACCGCGGCTGAGACGGACCGGCGGATTTCGACGTCCACGAGGAGGCTGATCGCGCCCCTCCTGCACGTCAGCAGCGCAACCTGGCTGCTTGTCGGCGTCCTGCTCATCTGGGCCGGGGCCCGATCCAGCGGCGAACCTCGGTCGATCGCCGCGGGCTTCGGGCTTCTGACCTACGGCTATGCGGCTGTGGCCAACTATATCGCGGTGAAGGGCGTGCACCCTGGCTGGATCCTGATGTCACTCGCATCGCTGCTGATCGCGGCCGCTGCGCTTTGAACCAACCGCATCCAGGCCGCTGCATTGCTGGGATGAGCTAATTCGACATCGCCAAGAGATTGGGAGGAATGCGGGTCGGCCTGAAGTCCTTGGTCGCGATGCAAACCCAGGTGCTGAGTGCGTCCACCCTCGTCTCGCCGTCAGCACCGATGAATCGGGTGCGCCTTCGAAGACGGGCGCCTTTGGCGCTCTCGACCCAGGTATGGCCCTCAACCGCATCGCCTTCCGCTACGTTGCCTCGATAGTCGATTTCGTGGCGTAGCACGACGAACGCATAATCGGCCTGCATCTGAGGACTGGCGACACGGTTCCAGTGCGAGACTGTGATGTCCTGCACCCAGTTCAGCCAGACCGCATTGTTCACGTGATTGAGATGGTCGATATCCGCCTTGGAGGCGACGAACGACATGGAGTGACGGCTCAGCGTTTCATCGTGATGCATCGGCTTCGGGCTCGGTCAGGTGACGGCGAAGAAAGCGGACTTGGTCTTGCACCACCGAGGCGCGCACGGGGTCGCTGTAGAGGTCGAAGTGATCGCATGGGTAGCGCGATAGCTCGCCGCGAAGTGCGCGCGCCGCAATAGGGCTGGTCAGGGCGCCAGGAGAAACCTTGTCATGCTGGGCCAGGCAGATCAGCACCGGCATCTGCAAATGCCGCGCTCGCTTCCCGGGCCGATACCATAGGGCCATGTCGATCAGGACGCCGGGAGCGACCCAGTTCTGCCAAGTCTCGTTTTTCATGCGAGCAACAGCCAGCGCCGCTTCGCGCGTCGCCATCACCGCCCCTTCGCCAGGAGCCCCGACGGCTTTTAGATAAAATCGCCGGTAGCCCCAGTGCGCCGCCCACCAATCGCGTAACGCGGCGAACAAGAGCGCTCGCGTTTCTTGGCCAGTCCGGCCTTCAACACGCTTCGGAAATCCGTTGAATGGAGCCTGTGCGATAACGGCGGCGATAGTCGTGTCACGCGACGCGATGTCGAGCACATGGCCGCCGCTGAAAGAGCTCCCCCACAAGACGATCCGCTCGGCGCGCACCCCGGGAATGGCGCGCGCCCTGGCGATGGCGGCTCGCCAATCGGCATGTTGGCCCCGGATGCTAGGAGCCTGTCTCGGCTCACCACCACTTTCGCCGAAACCGCGGTAATCGAAGGTGAGGACGTCGAAGCCGGCGCTGGCGAAGTCAGTGGCGGAAAGCGCGATCGATCCCTGCTGAGTGCCGCCGAACCCGTGGGCCATGACGATGCAAACGCCACCGGAAGCCGCATCTGATGAGCGGTATAGATAGGCCGCGCACGACGCGCCCTCCGAGTGAAACTCCGTTCGTGTTCGCTTCACTGCTGCGGTCAAAGTCAGCCTGTCGTTGAACGGTTGTCGCGGGCGTGGTTGCGTGGGGCCGACAGCAGCCTTGGTCTGCAAGAGCCGGCGGACCGCCAGTGCGGCGGACTGAATCCGAGCGGCGCTAAAGCCTGCGGCCTAGGCGGGCGGGCTCTGACGAAAGATCGATCCGCTGTCGAAAACCGGGCGCCAGTCCGTTGCTTCGCCGGTGAAAATCCCCGCGATCACCGCGGGGTCCGAGCGGATGAAGGCGTTGGCGTCGTGCCGGCTCGTGGCGCGGATGAGCACCAGACCGCCGGTCTCATCGAATGTCGGACCTGCCGCGATGATCACGCCCGCTTCACTCTGGCGACGCATATAGCCTTCATGCTCACGCAAGTTCTGCCGGAGCAAAGGCTGATCGGCTTGATAAGCTGGTCCCGGCCGGTAGCGAACGACGTAGACCAACGGGTATCGCGCCATCGCGGCGTCCTGCCCGTTGTGTTCCTTGGGCGCATCCTGCCGTGCGGCGGGTGTTTCAGCCATCTGACCGGCCAGACTTGTGGTCGGACTGAGGACCGCAGCCGCCAATAGCGCGGCCATCGTTCGTCGAAAGCATCCCATCGTCACATCTCCAATCGCGAGCGGTGGCAGTGACGACGATCCAAGTTTGATCGATCATCACCGCCTCCTCCTTCGGCAAACAGGTAGACTTCTCTAATATCTGGGACCGTCTCTGTCGAGCGTCGAGGCGCTGTTATGTTCAGCCAGCGCGGAACGTCGGCGAGCCACCGAGCAGAATGTGAGCGATCATCACAAGGGCGAAAAGCCCTATGGAGACATACAGTGGCCGCCAGCCGATCTCGCGCAGACGCAATGTCTGCCTACCTTGAATGATGGCTGCGAATGGAATGTTCGACGTTTTCGCAGCGAATTGGAGCCATTCCCCGCCAAGCCGGCTTCGACGCTTCTGGTCGATACTCACCGTGCCTGTGGCCGCGAGCGCAGCTAGCGTGCCGAAATACATAAGCGTGGCGACATCGGGATCTGCGATCACGTGGCCGATGGACATGATTGTCATACCCCAAAGGAAGGGGTGTCTGGTGATGCGCAAAACGCCGCGAACGACATCGGGCTCCGATATCGCGTCAAGCTGTCCTGCCGTCCCCGGATTTCGCGCCAGAACCCCGGCAGCGATCATGACTGTCGCAAGAAATTCGAGGGGCCAGATCAGCCACGAAATATTCCCTGTCGCCCAGCGCGAGGGAGGCTGGCCGGTGCTGGCGAGCCAATAGCCGAGCGTCAACCACGAGAGACATGCCAACGAGGCTGCGCCGAAAAGCTTCAGGAACGTCGGCTCGCCGAAGCGTTGCACCAACGGCGCTCGAAGCGGTCCGGCTGAGACCAGGCGGTGAAGCAGGAAGAAGGCGAAAGCCGCCGTCACCAGCACCGTCATCTCGTGCTCCTCAGCGGTGCCAGCGCCGCCGCTCGGGGGAGGTGTCGAGCAGCGGCGCGGGCGGGTCGCTCGCGGCTCGAACGAGCGATTCCCGTGTTGCGGCGGATGGTCCGCCCGCTTTCAGACTAGTCGCGATGAAATGGAGAGTATAGTCCAATTCAGGAACGGGGGCGTTCGGCCGCCGCGTGACCGTTGGTGGGAGAGACGCGCATGAAGCAAGCCGTATTCGTGAACCCGGGGCGCGTTGAGTGGCGCGACGGCGTGGTCGTAGAGCTGCAGGGTGCGGGCGAAGCCATCGTCCGACCTCTTGTCGTCGGCCGCTGCGATCTCGACGTCGCCTTCGTGCGAGGAGTGATGCCGATGCCGCCGGGATCGCCAATCGGTCATGAGATTATCGCGGAGGTCCTGGAGGCGGGCGAAGGCGCCAGGGTCAAGGCGGGCGATCGCGTTTTCGTCGCGGCTCAGATCTCATGCGGAGAGTGCGCGCTTTGTCGGCGCGGCGCGACAGGGCGGTGCCAACGCGTGCCTTTCGGCGCGTCTTACGGGATGGGGCGAGAAGGCGGCTTCGGCGGGGGTCTTTCTGATCGCCTCAGAGTGCCGTTCGCAGATGCCATGCTGACGCCCACACCGCCGCACGCGGAGTTGCGAAGCCTCGTTGGTCTTGCCGATATGGCGACGGATGCTTGGCGCGGCGTTGGGCCCCATATTGCCGCAATCCCCGACGCGCGCGTCCTGGTGATCGGAGGGATGCCGGCGGTCATCGGGCTGTTCGCCGCCATCATGGCGAAGAGCTGCGGCGCAGCTGTGGTCGACTATGTCGACGATGATGAAAACCGGCGCGACGTTGCGTCGAAGCAGGGCGTCCGCTGCATCGCAATCGGGCAGGCGGCACCCGCAGGCTACGATATCGTCTTCGTCGCCAATCCGACGCGCATGGCCTTGGAGGCGGCGTTTGCGGCTGCGGCGCCGGCTGCTCGAGTGACCAGTGCTGCACCGTGCATCGACGGATCGCCGGTTCTCGACACGCCGGCGCTGTATCATCGTGGCGTGAGCTGGGACATCGGACGACCCGATTGTCGAGGTTTGCACAGCGGCGCAATGGAGGCGTGGAGTTGCTGCGGCTTCGACCCGGCGATCGTTCCGGCCACGGTCGTCAGCTGGGACGACGCGGCCGAAGCCTGGTCGTCCGACGATCTCTACGTAGTGGCTGCCCGAGCCGATGCGCGCTGAGCGCTTCTGTTGCGAGCGCGGCGGTTTAGCGTGACTTTAACAGTCGCGGGCTACCGCGCCGCAATGGCGAACCCCTATTCAATCCACATCGAGTCGCAGCGCAGCCTACTTCGCTTTGAGGTCGAAGGCTTTTGGTCGCTTGAGTGTGTCGCTTCCTTCCGCGCCGAACTCGTAGCGGCGCTTGGCCCGTTGATTGCCGCAGGTCGACCGTTCGACCTTCTAGCTGATCTCTCTCGCTATCCGCCGCAGGCGCGTGTCGTGAGCGACCAGATGCAAGAAAGTCTGATCAGGGGCGCCGACCTAGGACTGCGCAGAGTGGCCTGTGTCGCGCGATCGGCCGTCACGCGTCTCCAGTTCGCGCGGGTCGCGGCGGCGCAGAACTTCATGTTCTTCACCTCGGTCGACCGCGCCCGAGACTGGTTGGGCCATGAACCTGACGAAAAAACGCAGCGGCGCGTCGCTGATTACGGCTGCGCGCCGCGCTCAACCTCGATCACAGCCGTATAGGCGCGTTCGATCAAGGCATCGACGTGGGGCGGCGGCGAACCGCCTTCGCCTACGTATCGTCTGACCGCCGAGAACGGGATGTCGACGGTCGCAAAGGCCGTCGCCCTCCGCGCTGATGCGGTGTCCCGCTCGAACAACCGCTTCGTCATCGCCGAGAGGCCCTCTTTGACCTGTCGACCGAGCCTCTCGGCTTCCGCCTTCATCTCCGGCGGCCAGCCGTCCATGAGGAAATCTTCGCGGCGATGCAAAAGCATGACCCGGGCTCCGTCCAGGTCAAGGCGGACTTGCCTAGGCATGGAAAGAGCGGCTTCCAGGCCGGCCCGGACCGGATCCGCTTCTTCGAGCGCATCCATCCATCGATCCTGAAACGCCGTGGCTTTGGACAGCCACAGCTTGCCGAGAAGTTCATCGCGGGTTTTGAAACGATGATAGATCGAGCCGCTCGGCGCACCGAGTGCGTGCTTAATAGCGGTCATAGTCGCCGCCGCGGGCCCGCGGGTCGCCACTAGGGTCGCCGCGGCGCCCAATATCTGATCTTCGTCGAACTTCGCTGGCCTAGGCATCGTTCACGGTTACCCCTGCGCGGTGACACAGCACAAGCCGTTCTGAATGCAGTCCCCCAGGAGCATCGACGCCGGTGATCAGCTCCCGTCACGCGATTTAGAGGCGAACCCCCATCAGAGCAGCGATGATCGTGAAGGCAACGGTGGCGCTGCCGGCTGCGCCGAGCGCCAGCATGCCCCCGGCCGCGCGCACGCTGACCCCGTGTGAAATCAGAACGATGCGCAGCCCCAGACATAGGTGCAAGAGTACGAAGAAGACGCCGAACCCATAGTGCGGGACAAGTCGGATATTCCATGCGTCCATCAAAAGGCCCTCGGGCGCGCCGGATGCCCAAGCCCAATTGGTCGGAATACCGCGTATGGCGCGAGCCGAAATCAGCGCTGAATTGAGGTGGGTGATGATGAAGGCGCCGACATACACACCCGAACCCACCTGCAATGTGCGGAAGATGTCGCCGCCGCCGCTGGTCCAGTCCCAGGCCAAGCGCCCGCCCGTGACGATCTGCGTCAGCAGGAGTCCGATCAATATGGGTTCGACGACGCCTGAACGATACACGGTCCGCCCGAAGTCCATCACGCGCGCATGGGTCTCGGGTCCGGCTAGGCCGACGAGATGATTGCCGAGGTGGAAGACCACGAAAAGCACAAGGATCGCTGCCATGGCCCCGTGAAAGACGCGGAGCCTCGGCACGGGCCGCCCGACCGCCAGACTCTTGCGATCGCTCCCGATCGCGCCGAACAGCAGCGCGAGGCCCCAACAGAGCGTCCAGGCGGTGCGATCGCGGACCGGCGATCCGAGCAGGCCTAAGCCGACTCCGAACAGGACGAAGAAGGGCGGCGCTGCGACGCTGATGAAAGCCAAGCGGCGGGCGCGAACCTCGAATTCGGTGGGCGTTGCGATCCGGCCTAGCCGGCCTGCGACCAGCAGACCGAAGGTCGGGACGCTGCACGCGGCGAGTAGCGCGATGACGGCGACAAGGGTCTCACCACTCGGAACCTGGCCCACCTTGGCGAACGCGTGGAAGGCTTTAAGCAGATAAGGATAAGCGAGCGCCGCCGCGATCGGCGCAAGGAATGCGAACCTTCCCGCGCCGGCGCGCCAACCGGTCCTGCGCGTGTCCGATCTCAGATGCGCTTCCGTCACCGTCATCCCCTTTTTACGGCCGTGCGCCAGACGTCAAATCTCACCCATTATAGGCGTTATTGTCTAATTGCTTGCCGCTTGGCGCGCAAGATTGGCATCGACCGCCTTTGGCTGGCTTGAACGCAGCCCTCTTTGGCCGGGAGTCAGTGGCCGGCCGAACGCGGTGGGTGGCCAACCCAGCTCCCAAGTTATAGAGAGAACTCTCCATAAGGAGGTTTCGTCATGACGGACAATCAGGAGATCGCGCTCCGAGCGATCCGCTGCGTGGAGCAAAGAGATCTGGAGGGGCTGCGCGAGATATATCACCCGGACGTGACGTTCCACTGGCAGCCTGGCCTCCCGTATTCGGGCGACTTTTCCGGGCCGGGGATCGCGTCCATGAGTGAGACCTTCGCGCGGATATGGACGCCGTTGCAGCCGGACGATGCGACGCGGCGGATGGACGCGCGCGTGCTGGCTGCAAAGGACGATCTGGTGATTGTTGAATACACCTGGCGGGCCCGGCGTCCGGATGGTGCGATCTTCGAGACCGAGACTGTGGCGGAGTATCGGATCAAGGACGGTCGGCTGTTCGACGCGAGGATGTTCTACTTCGACCTGTGCGGCCTCATCGGCTTCATCGACGATGATCGCGGCTAGGGGTGTCGCCGCCCTCATAGGCGTGCCCCTGATGCTGGTGGCGGTCTGGATGGTCGTAGCGCCGGGTAGCTGGTTCCACTCGTTTCCCGGCGTGGCCCTGAGCGGTTCTTTCAACCCCCACCTGGTTCGCGACCTCGGCGTGGCTTTCGGTGTTGCGGGCGCCGGATTCACTTGGAGCGCGCTTCGCCCGTTGGGGGCTCTGCCAATCGTCGTGTCCTCATCTGCCTTTCTGGCCGGTCACGCCGTCATTCATATCGCCGAGATGCTGTCCGGCGCATCGGGTCATCATCGCGTCCTCGCTGACGCGCTCGCGGTGCACATTCCCGCCGTTCTTGGGCTGATCTGCGCGGTGATATGGTGGCGGCATAGTCGGCGGTGACGGGCGTAATGGGTCCGGCAGCCCTCTAGCCTTGATTCCCTCTACGATCAGGCGAGGCGCACCAGGACGGCGCCGGCAACAATCACGACCGTCGCGGCGACCCTCGCGCGCCCGATCGCCTCCTTCAACAGCGTGGCCGCGATCAACGTCCCGAACAGGGTTGATGTCTCGCGCAGCGCCGCCACGAGGACGATGGGCGAGAGTGTCATGGCCCAAAGAGCGAGGCCGTAGGACGCGATCGAGCCAGCACCGGCGAGGAACGTGCGCCCCCAATGGGCCTTGAGCGTCTGCAAGAATGGACCTCGCCTCGCTACAAGCGCCCAAGCTCCAAGCGGCGCGCCAATGAGCCAGAATAGCCACAGCGCGAACGCGAGGGGAGAGTCGGCCATCTGGACGCCGCGCCCGTCCACGATCGTATAGGCGGCCGTCGCAGCCGCGCTCATGAGCGCCAGTCCAACGTCCGCCCAGCTCTTCGGAAGGCCATGCTCCAGTGACAGGAGCAGGATTCCTGAAGAAATGACGATGACGCCCGCCCAGGCCATCAGGCCGAGCCTCTGCTGCAGCACGAGGGTGGTGATTACCGCCACGATCAGGGGCGCTGCGCCACGCATGATCGGGTAGACGCGGCTCATGTCCCCCTTATCGTAGTTGAAGGCGATCAGCACCGTGTAGGTCCAGTGGATCACTGCCGAGCTCAGAAGGATCGGCCACAATCGAGGCTCTGGTATTGGAACGAAGAGCAGTAGCGGCGTCACGATGACGGCCGCCCACGCGGTCAATGCCACGACGGACATCAGCCGGTCGCCCGCAGATTTGACGACGGCGTTCCAGGCGGCATGGAGAGCGGCGGCCGCGAGCACCAAGAGCGTGGTCGTCCACGTCATGCGGGTGTGGGGTGGACGGGGATGCCTTTGGATTTTCGAGGCCGCACGAACAGGGCGCTCAAGAAGAGGATTCCGCCAAGCAGCCAGTACGGCTCGTACACGAAGACCGCCAACTGCTGCCGCTGCGTCAACAGAATGGACTCAGCGCTCGTCAGCGTCCTCCACGCGTAACTCGACAATGGCGGAAGCGCATGGACGAGACAGAACGCTCCGGCGCACCCGAGAAGTAGTCGCCGCAGGGGTTGGCCTGCTTCGGTGAGGCCGGCGGCCAACCAAGCGAACAGGAAGCAAAGGGGGATGGCCACCACGTCGGCGACGAACAGGTAGGGGTGGTCTGAGAGCCGGAGATCCGACGGCAGTCCCACGCCGCCCCCAAGGGCCCAGTAGATGTGGACGAACCCGAAAAGCGTGCACCAAGTCGCTGCCGCGAGCCTCGGCAGTGACCCAATGCGGCCGATACCCACTTTTGACCAAGCGCTTGGTCTGGAGTTCGTCATTCAATCTCGCCCGATGTCGGAAGGCGCGCCTTTCATGACCCTAGGCGCGCGCTTGGGCCGGAGGCTCCTGGCCCATGCGCGCGACCGTGCCTTGCGCAACGGCGCAGAGCCGCTCGGCTTCTCCATCCCAGACGTGGATGTCGCATCGGGCGACGGCCATCGTCCGGCCACCGCTGACGGCGTGCGCACGAGCGATCAATTCGACGCCGATTGCTGGGCGCACATAGTTGACCTTCATTTCGGCCGTCACGACGCCTCCGCCTAGAGCGGCCCCACCGGCGAAGGTCAGCGCATTGTCGGCGAGATAAGCGAGAACTCCGCCGTGCACGAAGCCATGCTGTTGCAGAAGGTCCGGCTTCACCGGCAAGCGAATCTCAGCGCCCTGAGGGCTCAAGCTGACGAGACGCGCGCCAACCATTGCGCTGAAGGCTTGGCCTGCGAAGGCCTCCTGGCCACGGTTGAGCAGTTCGGCTTCGAGCGTTGCGTTCGTCATAATGAACCTTTGCTTTGAAACTCGGCAGCGAAGCCGGAGCGCCACGACGGATACTTGGGCCGCCATCCGAAGGTCTGGCGGAAGCGAGCATTCGAGCCGCCCCTGATCTCCGTCATCATGATACGGAGATGCTCTGGCAGAACGAGCCGGGCCAGCCAGCCTGGCAGCCGCTTAGGTCTCGGCCCTCCTAGAAGGTCGGCCAGATAAGGTAGCCATTCCCTGACCGGAGCCGGTTCGTCGTCGACCACGTTGAACAGGCCAGCGATGTCGGAAGCGGCGGCGACCGCTGTGGCGCTCGCGACGTCCTCAATGTGGATGAACGACCAGACGCCGCCGGCGTCGGCGATCAAGGGAAAGCGGCCTTTGCGGATGGTCTCAGCCATGGCGCTGCCGGAGGCCAGATGCGTATTGGGCCCGTAAAATGCGCCGTATCTCAGAACAGCCCCATTGACGTCGGTCGCCTCGAGAACCGACGCTTCCAGATCCCGAATAGCCTCCAACGTGGATCGGAGCCGCTCGGGAGGATTCGGGTCGAGCGGGTCGTCCTCGGTCTTCACCGCTGACCCGACGCGTGCGTAAGGCCAGCCACAGAAGCTCTGTGCAACGAACCGCCGCGTTCCTGACTGCCTCGCCGCCTCCAGCAGGATCCGGGTGCCCTCGGTCCGCAGCCGATTGGTCTTCTCAAAATCGCGATCGAACCGCCACAGGCTCGTCGACGCTGGCAGCGCGGTGAGCTGGTGAATGACAACGTCGGGCGCGAACGCCTCAAACGCGGCCAAGACGGCGTCCCTATCCAGCGCGTCGACGGCGAAACTTGCGATCTCTGGCGGCAGAACCTGGGGCCGGCGCGCCAGCCCGCCAGCGATGTGACCGCGAACGACGAGTTCCGGAATCAGCGACGTTCCGACAGCCCCGGTGGCGCCCGCGACCAAGACCCTGAGTGGACCTCCATGCGGTTTGTGCCGCGGCTTCTCGTCGGATCCGATGGATGTCAGCATGTCTTTCCGCTTCGAGCTCAACTCGCACTCGGGTCCGAACCATATTAGAGAAGTTCATCCAATATTAAAGCGGCAATGAGCGTATGTGGACGCGCTGAGCGGTTCGGGAGGAATTCATCAAATGGGTGTGGCGGCGGACCTGGTCGGTGCTGTGCTGGTTCGCGATTCTCGTATCCTCCTCGGACGCCGGAGCCCGACGAAATCAAGCGCGCCGTCCTGCTGGGATGTGATCGGCGGACAGGTCGAGCCTGGCGAGACATTCGAGGAGGCTTGTGTCCGCGAGATCGCCGAGGAGATCGCGGTGCATGCCGAGCTCGACGACGAACTGCTGCGAACGCGTCTCCCGTCAGGCGGCGAGTACCGCATCTTCCGAGTGACCCGATGGTCGGGAGACTCCATCCTGGCCAATGACGAACATTCCGAACTCGGGTGGTTCTCACCAGACGAAGCGTGTCGCCTGCGATCATTGGCGGCGACGGAGTATGTCACGCTTTTCGCGAAGATCGCCGCTGGACCCATCGCTTAGTGTCGGCAGGTTATCGCAAGGCGCCGCTTCGGCCGGCCATGCCCGGCAATGCGCCCTTCGATGTCGTAGCGCTTCGCTACGCTGTGCTGGCCGCTTCAACGCTCAGCTTTGCTCGCGCCGCGCACGCCTCGGGAATCAAGCAGGCTACCCTGAGCCGGCGAATAGCGTCTCTCGAGGATCGGCTGGGCTTTCGCCTGTTCAATCGCTCGACGCGCGGGGCGCTGCCCACTGAAGCCGGCCTACGCTACCTCGACGGCGCCCGGCGAATACTCGCCGACCTGGACCGCCTGCACGCCAACGGGCTCGCTGTTGGGGCTGGCCGCAACGGCAAGCTCGGCATCGGCTTCTCCACCTCATTGGCTGCCGGCAGCATGCGCTCGCTCTTCGTCGATCTGTTCCGGCACTTCCCCGAATTGCGGATCGTCGGTCTGGAAGGAGATCGCCGCCGGCTGACCCAGGCGCTGCACGCGCGCGCGATCGACTTCGCCGTGATCAGCGGGGATCTTCTGGACCTCGGCCTGGAGCGAAGGACGCTGTGGTCGGAGCGTATAGTTGTTGCTCTTCACAGCGATCACCCCTTGATTGATAAAGGCCGAGTCTACTGGTCGGATCTACGCGGCGAACGCTTCATACTTCCGGCTGAGGATCCCGGTCAGGATCTCGCCAACCTCGTGTCGGCCAGGCTCAGCGAGCCGGGTTTCACGCCTGACGTCGATGTTGAGGAGGTTGGCCGGGACAACCTTCTCCACATGATCCCGACGGGGCGGTTCATATCCCTGACCACGGATGCCTCGCTGGGGCGGAACGACGGCGGCGTGGTATTCAAGGATGTGTTCGAACTGTCGGGCGCGGTGTCCAGCATCAGGTTCTCGGGCTACTGGTGCGAAGACGCCGATACGCCGGTCCTCGACAGCCTGTTGCGCTTGATCGGAGAGCGCTACCCGCCTTGACGGTCGCCTGAGCGGCGCAGCTTCGCGAAACCGCGGTCGGTCGCCATGAAGCGCGCGAGCATCGCAGGGACGAGGCGAGCCGGCTCGACGGCGCGCGCCTCCCCGGTTTCTCGCGCGAGAACCTCGCCGTAAGCGACAAGGTCGCGATGCACGCCTGCGGGAAGCTCCAGCGTCACCCGAACCGGCTTTTCCTCGGCGATCGGGCCTAACTTCAGCGCGCTCATCGACCGCTTTCCCAGGGTTCGAGAACGAGATCTCGGCTGACGACGACGCGCACGGGAAATCCCGGACGAACAGTCAGCGTAGGAGGCACATTGAGCTGCCGCCGCACAAGTTCCTGCCCGGCTTGATTCAAGGTGGTTTGACCGCCGTCGCGGAGAGCGCGAACGAGGTCGCTCGAACTGTCCTCGGCGGCAAGCTGAGCGCCAAAGCTCAAGAGCGTCGACAAGCCTGCCGCCTTGGCCAGCGCTCCCCAGTGTTGATCGACCTGATCCTCCAGCCCCGCGTATCCATCGGCGTCGCTGGCGGATTGGCGATCAAGGACGATCGACCTGCCGTTCGGCAGGATAAGCCGCGTCCAGGCCACCAGCACCCGGCGCTGGCCGAAACCGACTTGATCGTCATAGTCCCCGATCAGCCGCGCGCCCTGCGGAATGAGCAGGATGCGTCCCGTGGGGCTATCGTAGACGCTTTCGGTGACCTGCGCGGTCACCTGACCCGGCAAGTCCGATCGCAGCCCGGTGATCAGCGCCGCCGAGATCAGGCTCCCAGCCTGAACCAGGTAGGGTGAGGCCGGCGCAGCCAGCCGTTCGGCGCTGACCGTGCGCCGGTCGGTCTCGCCGGCAAGGAAGGCTCGTCGCGCGCTCACGGCCGACACCGTCTGCGCGGCGGGGGCTGCGGCGGGAGGCTGCTGGCCGCCGAGCTGAGCGAGGCCGAGCAAGGGGTTGGCGATAGCTGCGGCCGGGCCCTCCGCGCCACCGCTCGCGCCGCCGCGCCCGAGGAAGACGCCGCTCATGCGGGCGGACTCCCGCTCCTGCTGTGCCCGCTGCCTTGCCTGCTCCGCAGCGGTCTCGGCCGCGCTCGGCGGCGGCGCGGCGCCCGCCCCGATCGGCGGCGTCGGCACCTCGGCGCCGCGCGCCTGGGCGCTCACGATCGGCCGGCCGAGATCGCCTGGGAGAGGCGGGCCGAGTTGGGGCACCTGGCCATAGTCCTGCGGCGCGCTGGCGATGGTCTCGGCGGCGGGCCTGCCGTCAGTGTTGTAAAGCTCGTCGGGCGCGCGAGCGGACTGCGGCTGAAGCGCGTAGATCAGCGCCCCGCCGACGCCAACGCCCGCGATCGTCCCCATCACCGCCAGCGCTTTGCGCGATAGGCGCATGACGCGGGGCGGATCACCGCGCAGCCGCAGGTCGGGCGGCGGACGGCGCGCCGCGGGTTCGGCGGCTTCGAGCGCCTGTTCGTCATCGATCATCGCCGATCCCTCCCGTCCGTGCGCGTCACGCGCACGCGCTGCTCGGTGCGACCGTCGCCAAGGCGAAGTTCGGCGGCGGCGAAAAGCCGATCGACGATGATGTGCCGGCCAGCGACGCGGTAGTTGACCAGCTCGCCGCCGCCGCCGGCGCCAATCACGAATAAGGGCGGCATCTCGCCCTGGCCGATCCCGGCGGGAAACTCGATGAACACCTGGCGGCCGTCGTCGAAGGCGCGCAGCGGCCGCCATGGCGGACGGTCGCCCTCGATGCGGTAACGGAACTGGAGCGCGGCGATGTCGACGCCAGCCGCCACCGGCGCGGCGGCGGCCGCGGCGGCGTTCTGGCCGCGGAGCGCTATCAGCTGGTCGGCCGGATAGGTCCAGGACACCGACGCCATCCAGGTCCGCTGCGTCGCGCGGAGCTCGAGGTGATAGGTCCGGCGGTCGGTGTTGATGACGAGGTTGGTCGAGAGGTCGGGCCGGGTCGGTTTGACGAGGATGTGGATGCGCTGGGTCGCGCCAGCCCCACTCACCGTGTCGCCTATGACCCAGCGGACCGTGTCACCTGCCGCTACCGGCCCGGGCCCGACCAGTTGCTCGCCCTCCTGCAGGACGATGTCGGTGACCTGGCCGGGCGAGGCGTAGACCTGATAAAGCGCGCCATCGCTCCAGGGATAGACCTGCATCGCGTTGATGAAACCGTCGCGCACCGGCTCGATGCGCGCCGCGACGTTGGCCGCCCCTATGCGTGCACGCGGATCCGCCGCCTCGGCCGGCGCCGGCGTCTCGTCGATGGGCCGCAGCTGGCCAGGCAGCGGCAGCGGTTCGGGGATCGCCACCACCTCGACCCGCGCCGGCGGAGGCGCGGGCATCTCGACCGCCGCAACTAGCGGCGCGTCGTAACTGATGATCGGCGGGCGATCGCCGCGCGTGGCGCAGCCGGCGAGCCCGGAGGCGGAAATCAGCAGGGCCGTGAGCGCGGATCTACGGAAGGCCGGAAAGGCGGCGCGACGGAACAGCGTATCGGCGGGGGTCATTGGGACAGCTCCTTCGACCAGTTGATGGCGTTGACGAACAGGCCGAGCGGGTTCTTGCGCAGCTGGTCGGGGGTGCGCGGCGGCTGGATGACGACGGTGACGATGGCCGACCAGCGTTCGGTCGAGGCGAGGCCGCCGTCCTGGTAGCGGCGCTCGGTCCAGCCGATGCGGAAGCTGTCGGGCGATGCGCGCACCACGCTAGAGACCTCGACCGAGACCGCGATCCGCCCGACGTTGGCGAAGGGGTCGTTGGCGCGGGCGTAGTCGTTGAGCGCCAGGGCGCCTCGGTCGGTCGTGAAGTCGTAGGCCCTCAGCCAATTTTGCCGGACGATGATAGGGTCGGCGGGGACCGAGCGGACCTGCTCGATGAAGCGCGCGAGGTGGAACGCGACCTGGGGGTCTGTCGGGCGGTAGTCGGCCGTGGCCGGCTCGACCACCCGCGCCTCGCCGAGTTTGTCGACCTCGACAACCCAAGGGACGATGTGGCCGCGCGCCGACTGCCAGACCAAGCCGCCGGTCAGCAGCCCGGAGATGACGATCGTGGCGAAGAAGGCAAGGCGCCAGTTCCTCGCCTGGACGCGGGCTGAGCCGATGCGGTCATCCCAGGCCTGGGCAGCGCGCTGGTAAGGCGTCTCAGGCTCGGGCGTCTTGCTGTAGCGGATGGTCGGGCGCTTGAACATGGATCAGTCCTTCTGGCTCACGTCGACCGCGGCGCCGGAGCCGCCGCCGTCGCCGCCGCGAAGCGTATGGGCGGCGACGGTCGCGCCGTGGGTCATGGTCTGGCGGCGGCGCATCGCCTGCGCCCAGGCAGGCGGCCCGCCGGGCTCGGCGGGTCCAACGGGCGCCGGACCGCCGGTGATCGTTCCGCCGGTCGCCGCCACCGCGCCCCGCGCGCCCTGCTTGAAGTTGTCGCGCAGCGCGTCGGCGGCGCGCCTGAGGGGCGAGGCGGCCGCACCGCCCGCCGCCTGTCCGACCGCCCCGACCCCGCCTGCCACGGCGCTTGCGCCGCTCTTCCCGGCGGATCCCAAGGCGTAAGCTCCGCTCGCGCCGCCGGCCAAACGTGCGCTACCGGTCGCCGCGCCGGCCACGGCGCTGGACCCCGCGCTCATGGCGAGCTTGCCTGCCGCAGCGCCGCCTGCGAGCACGCCGCCGGCGGCGAGCGCCGTTCCGGCCGCTGCGCCCGCGCCGAGCTGCGGCCCGCCCGAGACGATGCCGGTGGCGATGCCGGGGCCGAAGATGCCGAGGCCAAGGAGGCAGAGCGAGGCGAGCACGATCACCATCGCGTCCTCGATCGACGGCTGCGCGCCTCCGAAATCGAGCCGGAACTCCTCGAACAGGGTCGAGCCGATGCCGATGATCACCGCCAAGACCAACACCTTGACGCCCGAGGAGACGACATGGCCGAGTACGCGCTCGGCCATGAAAGCGGTCTTGCCGAACAGGCCGAACGGAATCAGCACAAAGCCGACCAAGGTCGCCAGTTTGAACTCGATCAGGGTGATGAAGAGCTGGATCGCGAGAATGAAGAACGCCAGCACGACAAACAGCCAGGCGATCAAAAGCACCGCGATCTGGATGAAGTTCTCGAAGAACGACACCCAGCCCATCAGGTCTGAGATCGAGTCCAGGATAGGCTGGGCGGCGTCGAGACCGAGCTGGGCGATGCGGCCGGGCTGGAGCAATTCGGTGGCTGTGAACCCCGTGCCCGATGCTTTCAGGCCGAGCCCCGCGAAGCTCTCGAAGACGATCCGCGCCAGGCTGTTCCAGTTGCCGATGATATAGGCGAAGATTCCGACGAACAGGGTCTTCTTGATGAGCTTCGCGAGGATGTCGTCGTCCGCGCCCCAGCTCCAGAACAGTGCGGCCAGGGTCACGTCGATAACGATCAAGGTCGTGGCGATGAACGCCACCTCGCCGCCCAGAAGTCCAAACCCGCTGTCGATATAGCGGGTGAAGACGTCCAGGAAGCGATCAACGACGCCGGTGCCGCCCATGCTCAGTTCTCAGCCTGATCGCCGCCGGAGATGCGGGCGGCGGGTCGCGCGCCGGGCGCGAGGAAGCGGCGGCGATTTTCGGCCCACGCGGCGAGGCAGTCGGGATCACTCGCCCCGGCTGCGCCGATCGACTGGCAGCGCCGAAGCTCAATCAGCAGCGGATCTTCGGGCCGCATCGCCTCCGTCTGCGCGGCCGAGGCCGGGCGCGGCGGGGCGGACGTCCGGCTCATCTCGATCGCCGTCATCGTGATGGCGATGGCGACGAAGACGACGGCGGCGATGCGGGCGAGGAGCTTTCCGTCCATGGATTCAGTCCCGGAACATCCGCGCATTGCCCGGCTGGTAGCCGTGACGCGGAGTCAGAAAGCGGCGGAGCTGTTCGCGCGCCTGCGCTTGGTCGGCGGCGCGCTGGGCCATATCGAGCGACTGAGCGCGCCCCTGCGCCGCGAGCAGCGCGGTCAGGTCGGCGAGCTGTTGCGACTGCAGCGCAACGAGCTGGTTGCCGGCCTGCGCCGCCTGGAGAGCCCCGGTGGCCGACTGGCTGGCGGTCACCAGCCGGTCGAGCGTCGCGCGCGAGCCATCGATGTTGCCGACGACGCCGGCCTGGACGCGCAACGAATCCTCGAAAGCGGCGACGCTGTCCTGCCAGCGGTCGCGCGCGCCATCGACCAGGGTGCGGTCGTTGCCGGACAGGTTCGTGCCGCGGTAGCGCTGGGCGAAGGCGGTGTCGATGCTCTGGACGTCGTAGGCGAGCCGCTGCGCCTGGCCGAGCAACTGCTGGGTGCGTTGAAACTGACTTTGCAGCTCCTGAAGCTGGTTGAGCGGCAGCGAGTTCAGATTTCGCGCCTGATTGAGCAGCGACGTCGCCTCGTTCTGAAGGCTCTGGATTTGATTGTTGATCTGTTCCAGCGCTCGCGCCGCCTGCAGGACGTTCGAGGCGTAGTTCGTAGGATCGTAGACGATCCCGCCAAGCTGGGCATGGGCGGGAGCCGACACCGACATCACGGCGAGCGACGCGGCGGCGGCCAGCAGGCCGCGGTGTAGGAAACGGGTCATGGTGAGAGTTCCTCTTGCGCGGTGGGTAGGAGGTCGGCCGCCCAGGCGGCGCCGCGCGCGCGCAGCCAGGCGGCTGCGAAATCTTCGCGGCCGTGAGCGTTGGTTAGCTCGGCGATGCGGAGCTGATCGGTCTTGGAAGAGGCGGCGACGAAGGCCATCGCGACCTCGCCGAGACCAAGCTCGAACAGCCGGTTGCCGCGGCGCGACTGGCAATAATAGTCGCGCTTGGGCGTCGCCCGGCTGAGGATTTCGATCTGACGGTCGTTCAACCCAAACCGGCCGTAGACCGCCGCGATCTGCGGCTCGAAAGCTCGCTCGTTGGGGAGGAAGATTCGTGTCGGGCAGCTTTCGATCACCGCCGGCGCGATGACGCTTGTCTCGATGTCGGCGAGGCTCTGGGTTGCGAAGACGACGCTCGCGTTCTTTTTTCGCAGCGTCTTCAGCCACTCCCGCAGCTGCGCGGCGAAGGCCGGGCTGTCGAGCACCAACCACCCCTCGTCGATGATGATCATCGTCGGCGAGCCGTCGAGCCGACCCTCAATGCGGTGGAACAGATAGGACAGAACGGCGGCGGCCGAGGCCGCACCGATCAGGCCCTCGGTCTCGAAGGCCTGGAAGTCCGCGTCGCCGAGCCGCTCCGTCTCAGCGTCGAGCAGACGGCCCCACGGTCCTCCGACGCAATAGGGCGCGAGGGCCTGCTTGAGCGGCTGCGACTGGAGTAGGACCGCGAGGCCCGTCAGTGTCCGCTCGGCGGGCGGTGCGGAGGCGAGCGAAGTCAGCGCCGACCACAGATGCTCCTTGGCGGCTGGATCGACCGCGAGACCCTCTTCCACGAGGATGGCGCCGAGCCAGTCGGCCGCCCAGGCGCGCTCGGCGGCTTCGTCGATTCGGGCGAGCGGCTGGAGCTGGACGCCCTCACCGACGTCGTCTGACAGACTGCCGCCCAGATCCTGCCAATCACCGCCGCAGGCAAGCGCGGCGGCGCGGATCGAGCCGCCGAAATCGAAGGCGAAGACTTGCGCGCCCTCATAGCGCCGGAACTGGAGCGCCATAAGCGCCAGCAAGACGGACTTGCCCGCTCCGGTCGGTCCGACGACCAGCGTGTGCCCGACATCGCCGACGTGAAGGGACAGCCGGAACGGGGTCGAGCCTTCGGTCTTGCCGTAGAGCAAGGGGGGCGCACCGAAATGCTCGTCCCGTTCCGGGCCCGCCCACACGGCGCTCAGTGGGATCATGTGGGCGAGATTGAGCGTGGAGACCGGCGGTTGCCGAACATTGGCGTAGACATGGCCCGGAAGGCTGCCGAGCCAAGCCTCGACCGCGTTCATGCCTTCGGTGATGACCGTGAAGTCGCGGCTCTGGATGATCTTCTCGACCAAGCGCAGCTTCTCGGCGGCGACGTTCGGATCGGCGTCCCACACCGTCACCGTGGCCGTGACGTAGGCCTGGCCGACCGCGTCGGAGCCGAGCTCCTGAAGCGCGAGGTCCGCGTCCGCCGCCTTGTTGGCGGCGTCGCTGTCGACTAGCGCCGAGGCCTCGTTGGTCATTACCTCCTTGAGGATGGCGGCGACCGACTTGCGCTTGGCGAACCACTGGCGACGGATGCGCGACAGCAGCTTGGCCGCATCGACCTTGTCGAGCATCACCGCCCGCGTCGACCAGCGGTATGGAAAGGCCAGCCGGTTCAACTCATCGAGCAGGCCGGGGAAGGTCGAGGTCGGAAAGCCGACGATGGTCAGCGTGCGCAGATAGGCGTCACCGAGCCGGGGCTCGAGTCCGCCCACCAGCGGCTCGTCGGCGAGCAGCGCGTCGAGGTGCATCGGCGTCTCGGGAACGCGCACGCGTTGGCGCTTCGTGGAAACCGTCGAATGGAGGTAGGTCAGCGTCTCGGCATCGTCGAGCCAGGCGATTTCGGGCATGGCCCCTTCGAGAAGCTGGACGAGGCGATCGCTGCGGTCGGTGAAGCCCTTGACCTGCTCCCAAGGATCCACGCCGGTCCGAGCGCGGCCCTCGTAGAGCCAGCCTTCGGCCCGCGCCGCGTCCTCGGGCGGCGGCATCCACAGCAAGGTGATGAAATAGCGGCTGTCGAAGTGGGCGCCCTCCTCGCGGAATTGCTCACGCCGCTCGCGCTCGACCAGGGCGGAGACGGCATCGGGAAAACTGTCGTCGGGATAGGCGTTGGCGGGGACGCGTTGCGCCTCGACGAAGATCGACCATCCCGAGCCCAGCCGGCGCAGCGCGCCGTTCAAACGCGCGGTCGTCGCCACCAACTCTGCTGGGGTCGCGGAATCGAGGTCGGGGCCCCGGAAGCGGGCGGTGCGCTGGTAAGAACCGTCCTTGTTGAGAACGACACCCTCGCCGACCAGCGCCGCCCAGGGGAGGAAGTCGGCGAGCAGGGCGGCTTTGCCGCGGTATTCGCGCAGGCTGAGCATCGTCAGACGCCGAACCAAGACGGGTAGCGGAGATGACGGCGGGCGACGTCGACGAACTGCGCGTCACGCTTCGCCGCCCACACCGCCATGAAGTGCCCTATGCCCCATATGACAAGGCCCGCGAGCCACAGCCGCAGGCCGAGCCCGATCGCGCCCGCAAGTGTGCCATTGGCGATCGCCACGGCGCGGGGAGCGCCGCCAAGGAGGATCGGCTCGGTCAGCGCCCTGTGAACGGGCGCCAAGTAGCCGGGGATCGGCTCGCCGGCGTCCATCAGATCACCGCCCCGCCGCCGAAGGAGAAGAACGACAGGAAAAAGGAGCTGGCCGCGAAGGCGATGCTGAGGCCGAACACGATCTGGATCAGCCGCCGGAAGCCGCCCGACGTGTCGCCGAACGCCAGCGTCAGCCCGGTTACTATGATGATGATCACCGCGACGATCTTCGCCACCGGCCCTTCGATGGATTCGAGGATGCTCTGGAGTGGCGCCTCCCACGGCATCGAGGAGCCGGCTGCGTGGGCTGGCGCGGCGTAGAGCAATGTGATTGCAGCGGCGGTCAGGACGGCGCGCGCCTTGGCGAACGGCACAGCGGGAAGCAGGCGCGCGAGCGCCCGAGGTGCGGGGGTCATGAGGGGTCTCCGTGGGGCTCGAGGTGGAAATCGCCCCGAGCGTCGAGCCCCTCGACGCGGGCGAGCTCGGCAAGCCGGCGCTCGGTCCCGCGGCCGCTCAGTACGGCGATCAGGTCGATGGTCTCGGCGATGAGCGCGCGGGGGACCGTGACCACCGCCTCCTGGATCAGCTGATCCATGCGACGGAGCGCGCCGAGGGCGGACCCGGCGTGGATCGTGCCGACCCCGCCTGGATGGCCGGTGCCCCAAGCCTTGAGCAAATCGAGCGCCTCGGCGCCGCGCACCTCGCCAATCGGGATGCGATCGGGCCTGAGTCGAAGAGAAGACCGGACCAGGTCGGCGAGGCTCGCTACGCCGTCCTTGGTTCGCAGCGCCACGAGATTTGGCGCGGCGCACTGCAGCTCGCGAGTGTCCTCGATCAGAACGACGCGATCGGTCGTCTTGGCGACCTCGGCGAGGAGCGCGTTGGTCAGGGTCGTCTTGCCGGTCGAGGTGCCGCCGGCCACAAGGATGTTGCGGCGGGTGGCGACCGCGACGCGGAGCGTCTCGGCCTGGCTTCCCGACATGATGCCGGCGGCGACGTAGTCGTCGAGTGTGAAGACCGCGACGGCGGGCTTGCGAATGGCGAAGGTCGGAGCGGCGGCGACTGGCGGGATAAGCCCTTCGAAGCGTTCTCCGGAATCTGGAAGTTCGGCGGAGACGCGCGGTTGGCCGGCGTGCACTTCAGCGCCGATGTGGTGCGCGACCAAGCGGATGATGCGCTCACCGTCCAACGGAGTGAGGCGTTCGCCTGTGTCGGAGAGCCCCGCTCCAAGACGATCGACCCACAACCGGCCGTCCGGGTTGAGCATCACCTCGACGATCGCTGGGTCTTCAAGCCAGGCGGCGATCGCGGGGCCGAGCGCTGTGCGCAGCATCCTCGCGCCGCGCGCACTCGCTTCCGAACGAAGGGGATGAACAGACACACCCGCGACCCTTGATGGGCGGGCCGGCACCCGGTGCGCCGACGCTCGCGGGGCCTTAAGAAGACCTGAGGACCGTCAACCGCAACAGAAGTTTGCCGGCGTCGTAGCGTAGCGAAGAATAACAGGGAAACGGCGTGGATTTAGACAGGGCTATCCAATAGGATTGCGTTCTTTCCATGCGCTCCTAGGACGTCAGCGCACCTGTCAGGGATCAGAAAGCGATGAGATTCCCGGTCTTAGCCGTCGCCGTCACCATGGTGGCGATGATGTCCGCCACAGCGGGCAAGGCGGTCGATCCGACAGCGCGGGCTCCGGCGCCTGTCGCGAGTCAGGCGGTGATCAGCATCTCAACGAAGTCTGGCTCACCCTCTGAAATCAGAACCAAGGATCAGCTCGAGCGATTGATCCATGCTTACGATTTGAGACGCTGGACATTCACGTCGGCCGTTCTGATCGATGGCGCCAGCATACCTCACAGCCATCCTGTGTTGACCCTGCACACCCGTCACCTGCTGGACGACGATTTGCTGCTTTCCACCTACATTCACGAGCAACTTCACTGGTGGCTCGTGCAGCGGGAGGGGTCAACGCAAGCTGCCGTGGCCGATGTCGAAAGGGCCATGGGACCGCTTCCGCTAGGGTATCCCGCAGGGTCTGAGGACGCTCAGGGAAACTATGTCCATGTCCTCGTTGCCTACTTGGAGTGGCAGGCAATGAAGTCTCTTGTGGGTGAGCTGAGGGCGCATCAGGTCATGCAGTTCTGGGCGCACGATCACTATACAGCCATTTACACGGCCGTTCTCCAGCGGGAGCGGGAGGTTCAAGCTATCACTAGGCAGCACGGCCTATATCCGCCCCGGCCCTTCTGACTCTTGCGCGGTATCAAGAGACGCTAGACCGACTGGTGCCAGGCTGGCTGCGCCTCCTCCAAGGTTCGAGCCTTCAGCCGAACACCTGCGAACGTAAGGGCGACGCAAGCTCATCGTTAAGTTCGTGACTCAATGTCGACCGATAACTCGGTCCCGAGGCGCGGCCCCACCTCCATTCGCCGGCTAAGCGCTTCGACGAACCCTTCATAGCGTTCGCGCCCCATCGCCTGCGCGGCCGCCAAGGCGGTGTCGGGTAAGGGCG
This sequence comes from Sphingomonadales bacterium UBA2369, assembly GCA_002344055.1. Taxonomy (GTDB): domain Bacteria; phylum Pseudomonadota; class Alphaproteobacteria; order Sphingomonadales; family Sphingomonadaceae; genus Allosphingosinicella. The sequence continues at coordinate 172,604 of DDTH01000018.1, read as the reverse complement.
CGCTGTTGGTCAGCCAAAAGCGCACGAACAGGGCGACTGCCTCGTTGCCCAACTCGGTGTGCCAAGCGATGCGTTCAGCTTGGCGGGTCAGGCGGTCGAGCCGGCGGGTGAAGGCGGCCTCTAGTCGCTCCGACCCATCGGGCGATAGGAAGGAGGCGAGAGCCGTCTCGACCAGCTGCGCCTGGCTAATCCGTTTCCGCGCGGCATAATCGGCGAGTTGAGACGAGAGGTCCGGCGGCAAGCGGAACGTATGCTTGATGCGCTTGGCGGTCATAACTGGATTCCGTCGCCAGGATCGAGGGACGCGCGCTGCGCGACGCCACGCATCTGCTCCTGTAGACGGCGCGCGCGCACGGCGTCGGCGTCGGATGCATCGCTATCGCGGAAGTCGAACTCTTGTTTCGGCCGCTTCGGTTTGGGCACGATGTCCTCATGTCGCTGAAGCTCGGGTTCGCGGCGAATGCCGCCGTTGGCGTGATCGACCGAAATGGCGCTCTCGCCGGTCGACGGGCGCCTGGCGATGGGCGGCAGCCCTGACCAGTCGTCTTCGCGCAGCCGGTCCGGTGTCTTCACCGCGGGCGGCTTGGCGACCCGCTCTTGGAGTCGTCGATCCTCGAAGTAACGAACCTTGCGGGCTCGGATCGGCTGCACTCCCGAGACCATCACGATCTCGTCGGAGGGGGGAAGCTGCATGACCTCGCCGGGGGTAAGCAGCTGGCGGGCGGTTTCTGATCGAGACACCATGAGGTGGCCGAGCCATGGGGACAGGCGATGGCCGGCGTAATTCTTCATCGCCTTGAGCTCGGTCGCTGTCCCGAGCGCATCCGACACCCGTTTGGCGGTGCGCTCGTCGTTCGTCGCGAAGCTGACGCGGACATGGCAGTTGTCGAGAATGGCGTTGTTCGGGCCGTAGGCTTTTTCGATCTGGTTGAGCGACTGCGCAATGAGGAAGGCCTTCAACCCGTAGCCCGCCATGAAGGCCAATGCGGTCTCGAAGAAGTCCAGCCTGCCGAGCGCGGGAAATTCATCGAGCATCAGGAGCACGCGTTGCCGTCCGGCGCGCGGCTTCAACTCCTCGGTTAGTCGTCGTCCAATCTGGTTCAGCACGAGCCGGATCAGCGGTTTGGTCCGGCTGATGTCGGACGGCGGCACTACAAGGTAGAGCGTTACCGGCTCGTCCGGCGAAACGAGGTCGGCGATGCGCCAGTCGCATCGGCGGGTGACGTGACCGACCACAGGATCCCGATAGAGCCCGAGAAAGGACATGGCCGTCGAAAGCACGCCGGAGCGCTCATTCTCACTTTTGTTGAGTAGCTCCCGGGCTGCCGACGCGACCACCGGGTGAACTCCAGCTTCCCCAAGATGGCGCGTTGTCATCATCGCGGCCAAGGTCGCCTCGATCGAGCGGCGCGGGTCGGACAGGAAGGCAGCTACGCCGGCCAGGGTCTTGTCCGGCTCGGCATACAGGACGTGCAAGATCGCACCCACCAACAGCGCGTGGCTGGTCTTCTCCCAGTGGTTCCGCCGCTCGAGGCTCCCCTCCGGGTCAACGAGCACGTCGGCGACGTTCTGGACGTCACGAACCTCCCATTCGCCTTTACGCACCTCGAGCAATGGGTTGTAGGCGGCCGAGTCCGCATTGGTCGGATCGAACAGCAGAACGCGGCCGAACCGGGATCGGAAGCCCGCGGTCAGGCCCCAATTTTCGCCTTTGATGTCATGGACGATGGCGCTCTCTGGCCAAGTCAGCAGTGATGGGACAACTAGGCCTACGCCCTTGCCCGAGCGGGTCGGCGCGAAGCAGAGCACGTGCTCGGGTCCATCGTGGCGCAAGTAGCGGCCGCTCAGCTTGCCAAGCACCACACCATCGTCGCCGAGAAGGCCGGCGGCCTGCGCCTCACGCTCGGTCGCCCAGCGCGCTGACCCGTATGTCTGGGCGTTCTTGGCCTCGCGGGCGCGCCAGACGGACATGGCGATGGCCACGGCGATCGCCGCGAAGCCGCCAGAGGCGGCGATCACCGCGCCGGTGTAGAACACCTTGGGTGCGTAAGCATCGAAGGCAAACCACCACCAGAAGAAGGCCGGCGGCGGATAGAGCGGATAGTGGCCGAGGACGAACCATGGTGATCCGAGTTGGGGCTGGAAGCCGAGGGCCTGGGCGGTCCATTGGGTCGCACCCCAAACGCTCGCCAGCACGATCAGGCTGACCACGAGCAGTTGGCCCCAAAGGATCTTCGTTGCTGACATCGCGCGCTCCTTCGACCGGGTAGTCGTGTCGGAGCTCCGAGTGTTGCAAGCGAAAGCAAGCGCGCTTCCTCGCATTGCGTAGGATAGCGCAGCAAAACAGGCGGTGGCGAAGATCGAACCTGGCTCCGACCCGCCACGCCTCCGCCCGCCATCTGTCGGATGACGCATGAAGCCGAAACTTGGGCAACGGCAAAAGTAATAGAGACCATCGTCTAAATGCGATAAGCCCGTGTCCAGTGATGGGGCAGCGAGAGACGAGCATGGCCAAGAATGAAATCGCAGTCGTTGGAGGCGGCCTTGGCGGCCTGATCGCCGCATTCGACGTCGCGCGCCGAGGCGTTGATGCAGTGCTTTTTGAGGCGACAGGCAGTTGCGGCGGGCGGGCGAAGACCCGCGTCGTCGATGGCTTTTGCCTCAATCAAGGGCCTCACGCCCTATACTTGGCAGGCGCCCTGCAAAAAGCTCTGAGCGAGTTTGGCGTGGTTGTGACCGGTCAAGGGCCAGATTTGACTAATGGTCTTGGACTGTGGGGGCGCGAGCGCGAGCCATTTCCCCTTGCTCGGGCTGGAGAGCCGCTAAGCCCTCTCAACGCTGAGGAGGCGACGGCCTTGCAGGCCTTTTACGGCAGAGTCCTTTCCGAGAAGCGCCTCGGTCTGGGGGTGCCATTGAGCGAGGTTCTGGCGCCGCTCCCCCTGCAGGCGCGCCGTGTTGTCGAAGGGCTCATCCGCCTGTCCACCTATACGAATTCTCCGACCGAGATCGATGGGAAAGCGGCGCTGGATCAGCTTCGTCTCAGTTTCGCAGGCACAATCTATGTCGATGGCGGATGGCAATCGATTGTCGACGGCCTGGTCGAAGCGGCGGACCGTGCGGGCGTCCGCACGCGAACGCGGAGTCGGGTGGAGAATATTGAGCCCCGCGCTGGCGGCTGCCGGGTGAGGCATAGCCTTGGGGAGGATGACTATGCGGCAGTCGTCGTCACTGTGCCGCCAAAGGCGGCGACAAGAATCGTTTCGAGCTCTTCGATGCTCGAGGCTGCTGTATCGGACTTGCGACCCGTTCGGTTGATGGCATTGGATCTCGCAATCGGCGGCCGGGTGACGTGCAACGCGAACTTTATCCTAGGCTTCGACAGGCCCGTCTATCTGTCCGTTCATTCAGCCGTCGCGGCCCTTGCTCCTCCCGGCGGGACTGTGATGCACGTCGCTCACTACCTTTCCCAAGAAGAGGCTCCTTCGCCGGATTTCTTTGAGAGCATCGAACAACTCGCCGATGCGACCTGCGACGGCTGGCGAGAGGCGACAGTCCAGGAGCAACGACTTTCCGGAGCGACCGTCGCACACGATTTTCCACGCTGGCGGAGCGCGGGCGAGCGTGCGCCGGCGCAGTATGCTGACGCACCGGGTGTTTTCTTCGTCGGAGACTGGATCGGGAGTAGCGGAATGCTGGCGGATGCGACCGCCGCTAGCGCCCGTGTCGCGGCTGCGTCCGCGGCGTCATTTAGGGCCTCGGTTGCTCACCGCGTTTGAAGTCGAAAGCCCCCGCTCAGAGGCTGAGCGGCGCCGCACTCTGTATCCCGCGTCAGAGGCCCGGGGGCAGTTTCGCCCGCATTGCGTCGCGCCGATCGAGACGCTTTCCGCCCGTCAGGAAGGTTCCATCACCGACCGCGTGGAGCATGTCGGCGGCCTCCCACCCTTCCACCGCATGTGCAGCGACCGCTTCCAGAATGATGATGTTGTGGCGATCGAGGAACTCGACGACGCGACACTCGATGTTCGCCAAACACTCTTCGATGCCTGGCGGCCTCACCCGCTCGCTGGGGCGCCGCGTAAGCTTGGTGATCGCGAATTTGTCGCAGACGGCGCCCGACTGGGTTCCGATCGTCACGGCCGCGTCGAGAAGATCTGCTGACGGCACGGCGACCACGCATTCCCGCGTCTCCTTGAGAGTCTTGTAGGAGTGGTTCCACGGGCCTGTCGCCATAGCCAGCGTGCCGCCGTAGCCTGTGACCATGGTCCAACTCACGGTCATGACATTGTCTTGCTGTCCGTCGCTGGTCGTCACCAGTACGACCGGACCGCGCTCGATCAGCGTAGATACGCGGTCGATCGACAAAGGCTGCAAGTTTCTCTCCGGTGAATGCGGACTCGGGAATGCTTGCTGATAGCCGTCAGCGCCGCCGCTGTCGTCCGTCCAGCGTCAGCGACACCTTGGATTTTTCAGAGCATGAAGTCAGGGGAGCATGAGACGCAGTTAGATTGATAAGCCGCGCTGCTTGCCAAGATTCCATTCGATCCCGCCGCTCTGCATCATCGTTCCGCCGATGTGACGGCCCAGATGCTGTTCGATCGCCGGTCGCCAAGGCACGAGCTGAAATCCCAAACCGTCGTCGATCATCGCGAAGCGCCCCGATGAAAGATCGACGCGCTCCCGGTAAACACCGGCGACCGACCCGCCTGCGACGCCCGGTCTATGCTCCAGGCCTGTGCGCGCGGCGATCCCAGCCGCCGCGTCGCCCAGCTCACGCTTGGCCAGTGTGTCGAGGAGATCGCGGGCGAAGACGACAGCCTGGCCCTGGCGGCGCGCCAGACCGAGACCGGCGAGATGATCGACGCGCGCGGCCATGGCCTCGCGCACCTCTGCGCCGAACCCGTTCCCGGTCGCCAGCGGCGCGCGGCTGAGGCTCTGGCGATCAAGCCATGTTGCGCCGGGGGCGCGGATCTGCGCCTCGATCGAAAGGTCGGACCGCGTCGCCAGGGCGCGACGGTTCTCGCCCTCCGCGGTCGTCCACTGTCGCAGCTCCACGACGGCGCCCGGGCGCGCGTCGCCGGTCACCTCCAGGTCTGCGAAGGTCAGATGGTGGGTGCGGCCGTCGACCCCCTCGACCACGGCGTAGGCCGAGCCGGTCAGCTCGTCGTGCAGGCCGCGCGCCGCCAGCCGGCCGATCACCGGGTCGGTCGGCGCGTCCGGGTGGATGGCGAAGCCGCCCGGATCGACGGCGCGGCCGCGCCCGCCGAGCGCGCGGTGCATCGTCTTGATCACGTCGCCGCGAACGGCGAGGTCGCGCAACGTCGACTCCAGGCCGGGGCGGAGCGACCAGCAGGCGGTGGCCGAGCGGTCGGCCAGCCCAAGCCGTTCGAGATGCGCGGCCCGCCCGAGCAGCAGGAGCCGTCTTGGCTCCGACAGTCGGACGCCAGGCTGCAGGTTGGCGACGCCACCGCCATCGTCGGCGAGGTGACGGAGGTGCCGGTCGAGACTGGTCCAGCGCTCAGCCGTCACCTCGCGCCGCAGCGCGCGCTGGAGCTCGAGCTCGCTACGCGGTCCGAGTTCGAGCGTGACGCGCTGCTCGGCGCGCTGCCTCATGCCTTCGCTGATGTAGTCGCGGTCGATTACCAGGTCGGCGCCGTCCTGGGCGCGCCCGCGCACGAGCACGTGGAGGTGCGGGTTGTCGGTGTTCCAGTGATCGACCGCTACCCAATCGAGCTCGGTCCCGAGATCGCGCGCCATGTCGTCCATGAGCTCGCGGGTAAAGGCGCGCAGGTCGCCCATGTCGCTCGCGTCATCGGGTGAGACAATGAACCGAAAGTGGTGCCGATCGCCCTCGCACCGCGAGGCGAAGGCGTCGCGGTCGGCCGCATCTGATCTAGCGTCGAACATCGTCGCCCCGCGCCCGTCGCGGGCCCGGCCGTCTTGTTCGAGATAGGAGATGTGGCGGGATAGCGGCGCTGCGCGGTAACGATCCCCGAAATGGCGCACGACCCGCGCCTTGATGATGACGCGGCGCTGCTGAGGCGAGCGCCGCCCGGCGAATGCGGCGGCCCGGCCGCGCCCAAAGCGCCCGGTCCCGCCCCGCCGGCCCGGTCCGCCGCCGCCGGTGAAGCCGGCGCGCATGGCCGCGCGCTTGACTTGGGCGGCCAGCTTCTTGCCCTTGCGGCTCGCGCCCGCACCGCGATCGCGGCTCCTTCCCGGCTGGACGCGGAACTCGTGGTCGTCGTCGGACATAGCGGTCAGCGGCCGGCCGACGATGGCCGTGACGGCGCGTCGAAGACTGAAAAGATTGACGAAACCGCCCTTAGCGCCGTCGCCGCGTCCCGCGCGATGGCGCAATTTCCTGTTACCGACCAATCATTTGCGCCCCGTAAGACGGCGGCGCTTTTATCTTGCCATCGTCCGATTGTTGATCTGTCTGAACCGTCTCTTCCGACCTGCCCTACGCCACACCACGCGAACGCCGCCGATAGGAAGATCGCGGGCGCGGTCACTGCCGAGGCCCGGAAAGAGGGACGAACAGGCCGTCCAGACGCCGATGGGACGGCGCATCGATCGTCGCAGAGACCGGCGTGACGCGAACGTCCGGCGACGCGTCGGCGGAGCCAGTGGCAACGGGGTCCGACGCGCCCCAGCGACCGGCGAACAGCGCGGCGCGGCGCCAGGCGAGCGGGTCCGGCGCGGTCGGTGGCATCGCCGCCGCCGCCGTCGACGCGCCGCCGACTTGCGGTGCGAGGCGGGCAAGATAGGCGCGGGTTTCGAGCGGCAACGGGCGGCCGGCGAGATGCTGTTCGTAGCGCCCCGGGCCCGCATTGTAGGCGGCGAGAAACCCCGGCGCGCCGTAGCGATCGTGCATCTCGCGCAGATAGGCCGTGCCTGCCAGAATGTTGTCGCGGGGGTCATACGGGTTTGGGCCCAGACCATATCGGGCGCGCAGCTCGGCGTAGGTCGGCGGCATGACCTGCATCAGTCCCATCGCCCCCGCGTGCGATGTCGCGCCGACATCGCCGGCGCTCTCAACGCGCATCACCGCCCAGATCCATGCTTCGGGAACACCGAAACGCCGCGACGCCTCGGCGACATGATCGCTTATCGACGGCGTCGCAGCCGACGGTCCGGCCGCGCCTTGGGCGCAGGCCGGAAGCGCCGTAAACGGCGCGCCGGAGATCGCCGCCCCGATCAGCAAGACGGCGAACGAGCGACGCATGATGCAGCTTGCGGCGGTCATCGGTCAGCTCCGCTCGCCCGACTTGGCAACGCCGCTCTCTCGCTTCGATGGGCGGTTCCAGATCAGGTGGTAATCCGGCCCGTCGGGGGTCGAGCGGAACAGGTTGGCGCGCAGCGGCTGCACGAACGAGGGATCGTCGAGCTGCAAGGCGACATAGGCGCCGGCGCGCTCGCCGGTGCGGTTCCAGCCCGCGCCCACTTGGGGACCGTCACCGTCTTCGCCGAGGTGGACTCGGAAGTCCGGCGCGCCTTCGGTCTCGCTCGGCTCGGCCGGGACGAGGCGGATGGGCGCCGTCAGCGTCATGGTGGCGACGTGGCCCACATAGCCGTCTGACGTGCGGGTGAGTTCTCCGATCTGCATGGCTATCTCCTGTCGAGGGTCGGGAATGGCGCTGCGGCATCAGCCGGCGGCGGCGAGGGTGAGCGCGGCGGATCGGTCCAGATCGGGGTCCCGCGGCCGAGCACGGTGCTGGCCGGGAGAGGACCGAAATAGCGGCCATCGAGGCTGTCGGCCGCGGCGGCGTTCATGAAGAAGAGCTGGTCGTCGGCGATGACGCGGCAGCCCGACCAGCGCGGCAGCGGACGGCCCAGCCGGTCGCGCTCGCGCGCCGAGCCGACCGCAACGCCGTCGATCAGGATGACCGCGCCGATGCGACAGACGTGCTGGCCAGGGATCGCGGCGAGCGGCTTCAGGAGCGGCACGCCGAGCGGCAGATAGCCGCGCTCGGCGAGGTGGCGCGCCAGCGGCTGGGGCGGCGCGACCGCGAACAGCGAGCCGCGCTCGGGCCTCCCCGTCTCGCGGATCGCATAGAGCCCCACCGGGACGCTTGGGGTGGCGTTCCACATCAGTCGCGGGAGCGGGTCGAAGACCGTTACGCTCAACGTCAGAACCGAGACTGCGGCGGTCACCCCGACAATGCGTCGGCGCCGGGTCATGGCGTCACCAAAGCGGCGCGACGCAGCCAGGCGCGGTGACGCTCAGCGGTGTAGGCGCGGGGCTCCTGGGCGACGCTTAGCCGGTTGTGGACGTGCCGCCAATGATCGGGGGCGGCGTCTTCTGGATCGACGCCGGCGGCGGCGATCGCGTCGATCGCGGCGAGCGCGCGCTGAACCTTTGGCCAGCCGTGAACGCGCAGTAGGATATCGCCGCCCGGTCGCACGAACGGCACCGTTGCATAGGGCTCGCCCGGTGCGACGGCGCGCAGGATGTCGAGCCGCGACAGGGCCGTGCCGTAGTCATTCGAGGCCCACCGGACGAAAGCGAAGACCGCGCCCGGCCGGAAATCGACGAGGCGACGGCGGCGGTCGAGGACGCGCTCGCCGGCCTGCCGGCCGAAGCGCAGCCATCGTTCGGTCTCGCCCTCCCGCCACAGCAGCTCCACCGAAGTCATCGGCGTCGTATGGGCGGCGTCGGCGGTCACGACGCGCCTCCATCAGACTTCGGAAACTCGCGCTCGAACAGGGCGCGCAGCATATCGGCGACAGTCTCGCCGCGATGGAGCGCGGCGAGCTTCAGGCGGCGGCGCATCTCGGGGGTCACGTCGATGGTCAGCCGGGCGGTGAACTGATCGGCTGACGGCCGGCGCTCGGCGCTCGGCGCCTTGACCCAGCGCTCGGCGTCGCCGGGACGGGCGGCGAAGCCGCTGCGGGACCGGGAGTTGCTCATCGCCCCACCTCCGCGATCTCGGCGGCCAGCGCCGCGATCTCCAAGGCAGCCGGGCTTTCGGGCGCGAGCTCGAAAGCGAGCCGGCCGGTGCGGGCGGCGCCGGCGAACACGACGCGCTGACCGATCCGTGTGGCGAGCAATGGAGGATCGTGATTGGCGAGCGCCGCGCCGGTGTCGCGGGCGACCAAGGTGCGCGCGGCGCACCTGTTGAGCACGAAGCGCGCGGTGAGCTCGGGGCGGAACAGGCGTGCCTCGGCGAGCAGCGACAGCATTGCGGCCGAGGCCCAGCCGTCCAGCGGAGAAGGCTGAACCGGAATGACGACCAGGTCGGCAGCGAGCAGGGCCGAACGCAGCAGGCCCTCGACACGCGGCGGCCCGTCGATCACTACCCGGTCGACGCCCTGCGCCAGCTCGGGGGCCTCGCGGTGCAGGGTGTCGCGCGCGAGGCCGACGACGCCGAACAGCCTCGGCAGCCCTTCCTGGGCGCGTACCTGCGACCAATCCAGCGCCGAGCCTTGCGGGTCGGCGTCGATCAGCAGCGTCTTCGCTCCCTGCCGCGCCCACTCGCCGCAGAGGTGCAGCGCAAGCGTGGTCTTGCCCACGCCGCCCTTCTGATTGAGCAAGGCGACGATCATGTTCGTCCGTCCACAAGCGGGGCGGCCGTTAGCAAGAGTCCGAAGGACTCTTTGTTAGCACAGTTAGAGTCAGGGCGATTCCGCCAGCGATTCCAACATGCTGCGGGCGATATGGGTTTTCGATAGTCCGAATCCCCAGTCAATGATCGTCCGTGCCCGCCGGTCAACGATAGTCCGAACGCGCGCATCACTTTTCCACAAGCAGGCCGACGCGCCGACAGGCGGCGTCGAACGGATCAACGGGGATCGGAATGAAGGCCAGGCGCTCGCGGCCGTAGGCATGCTCAAGCGCAAGCCGGTATCCTGGGAGTGGCTGCTTGGCGACGATCGCGCGCAGGTCGAAGGCGAACTGCTTTAGAGGCGAGAGCACGCCGGATTTCAGATGAAGATGCGGGACATCGAACGACCAGCCGCCAGTTTGCCGACCGCCATGCTTTCGCACGATGCGGTAGAGCCATCGCTCAAGCCCGCCGGTGAGCGAGAAATACTGACGGTCGATGGTCAGGACGAGAGCCTGATCGAGCACGCCGGCATAGAACCAGTCGGGCACGATCATCTCGATGCCAAGCGGACGTCCGCTGTCGTCGAGCCGCTCCTTCCACTCGTTGATCCAGGAGAAGCGGTGTCGCCGCCGCTGGTGGGGCTGCCGGATCGACGTAGCGATGGTGGTCGACTGCAAGCGGTCTAGGCCGGCCTTAAGCCGATCATAAGAAGCTTTGCCCGTGCCACGCTCCGTGAAGGCGAGAATTTCGTGCGGCGTCGTCGCGATCAGCCTCGAGGTCGGCCGACCCGCGTCGCGGGCTTCGACGATTTGGCTAGCGGCCCAGATCAGCACGTCGGCGTCCCAGATGGTCGCCATGCCGTGCTCCGCGGTCGCTTCGACCAGGATCCACGTGTCACCCATCTTGAAGTCGATCGGCGCGGTGCGCTTCGACTTGGCGAGCGAGAAGAAGGGCCAGGCCATGAGGTCTTGAGCGTCGCGCGGCGCTATGTCGCCGGGGATCGACCGGAAGAGGTCGAGTTGCACGCGTGGAGATGTCGAAGAACCGCGCATGGCTCGGGTCAACGCCGGACCATGTCGGTGGGCCGGCGCTTTGCTGGATGGACGACGCCGCGCCCGGGATCGCTCGTCGAGCTGCGAGCGCCGAGCTCCGCCCAGGCGTCAAGATCCTCTATCGCATAGACGATGCGGCCGCCGAGTTTGCGGAAGACCGGGCCGGTGCCGAAGCAGCGGTGCTTTTCGAGGGTCCGGGCCGAAAGGCCGAGATGAACGGCGGCGTCCGGCGTTTTGAGGAACCGCGGCGTAACGGCCGCGACGGCATGCTGCATCGTCGTTCTCCTGCGGCTCGCCGGACGCTGTGGCGGACCGGCGGGAGTGCAGGGGTGATGCTGGAGGAGAACTGGCGGTCAGCCGGAGCGGCTGAATTGACGCCCGTGAAAATGTCACCCCGGGGCAGCGCGGGTCGAAGCTTGGCGCGGTCACTTACCGCCAAGCAGGCGCCGGTAGCCTGCGGCGACCATGGCCTTGGCTTCATCACACAACCGCTGCGTCCGGCGGCGCTCAGCGGACGCCTTCCACTCGGCGGCGGACGCGGCGATGTGCCCCGGGTAGATGACGTCGCGTGCGATCTGCCGCTTCGTGCTGCCGGCGAGCAGGTGATCGAAGACGGCCAGCAACAGAACGAGGCGCGAGCGCTGGAATGGCGTAACGCGCAGCCGTGACGGCAAAGGTCCGGGAGCTTCGCCCCGAAGGCTGCGGAAAAGCCGCAGAGCTGCTCCAAGTCTAAGGTCGAACGCCTCGTCGAGAGGCAGGACAACCGCCATCGGCACATCCGAGCTGATGCGCATCCAAAGCCTGTGATCGCCTTCGTCAGCGGCTAGCACCAGGTGGCGACCATCGCCGATGTCATGAGCCAGCCTTGGCAGGCCTGCGGCGTCGATGTTGACGGCGGGCGTTGCGTCATAGACCGGCGGCGGGGAGTCTATCGCCAGCGTCGCGGGAGCGAGTTCGGGACGCCAGACCGCGGGCGCCTCAATCGGTGAGAGGTCAGGATCGCAAGCGAAAGACCAACCCCCATTTGCGGACGGCCTGCGAAGCGCCGTTCTCGGTCATGGTTCCGGCGGCCAGTCGGCGAACGATGCGACGAAAGTCCCGTCTGTAGCCGGCGTTTCGCCGCAGGAACTCCTGCGCGAAGTCCGGGTAATCGTGGCCGGTGAAATCTTGTGCGGCCGCAGGCGACCGCCAGGCACTACCTTTCGACATGGGTCTCTCCTAAGGCTTCGGACGCCCCCTTCGGACCACCATCGCGTGTGCGGGAAGATGCGGAAGACCTGCCGGATGGCGAGGGTTATTCGCGCGCAGGTAGAAGCGCCAGAGCTTATGCCTCTACGCTTGCAGGCTAAACTTGTTGGCGACCCCTTGCCGCCAACTGGCGATAGCCGTGCTCGGTCATCCAGCGTGCCCGTGCCAAATGACTGTCGTACACAAGGCGCGAGCGAGCTTCATGTAACGCGGGGTCGAGGCCGAATAAGACCGACACGACTTCGCGCCAGTCAGCGCCCTCGGCAGCCGCATCGAGCAGTCGAATGTATGTGACGAGGTGAGATTCGTCATAGGCGGTGACCGCGTCGGTCGAGGGCGGCGTTTCCAAGAAGGTGGGTTGCGTCACGAGAGATACGTCCTTCGCGTGCATGAGGCCCGGTTACGCTTGGGAAACAAATCGGACGTGGGTCCGCCTGCGGTGGTGCCCCTCCGCGGCATGCCTTGTCCGCCTGAGAGGAGAATCAACACGTTGCGCCAGACGCGGTGACAGCCCTGCCGCCATCGTACTGTGCGGCGACCTGCCCCGCGGCCGACTCGAATACATCCGAATCGGCGCAATCGCGGTTAACTATGTTCGCGGAAGAACTCCACCGGATCGACGTCCAAGGCGTTCGCCAGCTTTTCGAGCACATCGACGCTGGCGGCGTAATGCTCATTCTCCAGCAGGCTCGGATATTTGCGGTTGAGGCCAGCACGATCCGCGAGCTCCTCCTGCGTCACGCTCTTTGCGGCACGCAGCCGACGTAGATTTTTCGCAACGATCCCCCGCAATTTCATTCACGGGAAGTCGCTGCATACCCAATATACTGCCATCCAGTATACTGGAAAATCGTATTTGCAGGTTGTCGTGCCCACGGAACGACCCCGCCCGGTTGGCCGGGCAGGGTCGGCTGGCGGCTAGTCGCCGCGCCGCTTGCTCTGGCGGCTCCAGATCAGGTCGAAGCGACCATCCTCGGGCTCGACCAGCAGGGCATACACCGGCGCGGTGAAGCTGGGGTCGTCGAGCTTGACCGAGTAGCTGGGACGGTTGTCGCCCTTAGCGGGGTTCATCCAAGCCGCGCCGATTTCGGCGTCGCCCACGACGATGCGGTGGGAAGGCGCCTTGTCCGAGCTGCTGGCCGTTTCCGGGACGAAGCGGACGTTCTTGGCCTGGACGCTGAGGGTCGTGATCGAGCCCTTGAACTCGTCGCCGGTCCTGGTGAAGTGGCCGATGGTCGCCATGTCGTAGTTCCTTTCCGATTTCGAAGACCGCGCCTGTCGCGGCCTCGATGGCGATGCTTCAGCCGGGGGCGAACGGCGCCGCAGCGTCAGCCCGAAGCGCAGCGGAGGACGGCGGGCGGCGAGTTTCTTGATGCGCGAGGAATGATCGAAGATCAGGGGAAGAAAGTCGCCGCCCGCCGTTGCGGCAAGTCGGTCGAGCCGAAGGCGCGCCCCGGCCTATTCGCCGTCATTAGAGGCCGTGATGGTCTGGATTTCAGCGGAAGGAGCCGACAGCCGCCCGGTCATGCCGGCCGCCGCCTTGTTCAGGGGCTCTGTGCGCAATCTTTAGAACAAGACAGCGATCAGCCGTGCGAAGGACTTGCCTGCTCGATCCGGCGAACGACTTCGCCGCCGCCGGAGAGGCGAAGCCAGGCGGAGCCGCCGATGAAAAGGGCCCCGACAAGGCCGAGCGCATGCCGCCAAGCCTCGGACTCGACGCCCATTCCGGTGATGCCGTGGACGGCGTGATAGCCGGCGATAGCAGCCGGAATGGCGAACATCAGACCCAGGCCGAGCCGAAAGAGCGGTGACCGAACGAGCGCGAAGAGGAGCTGACCGGCGATCAGGGTGAGGACGCCCGCCACCAGCCCAGCGACGACCGCGCCCAAGAGGCCTGAGCCGCTCCCGTCCACCCACATGCCGACCGTCACGGCAGCGAACAACGGCAGAGCGAGCGTCGCCAGCGTGTAGAGGAAATAGCAGGCGAAGATGACGGCTATGGCGGCGAAGATCAGGGCAAGGGTCATGGCGTCCTCCGTGGGAAACGGATTTCCGGACGCGCTCTCCACCACCACCACAGCGCAATGTGCGAACAGATCGTAGCATAAACGAGTGACGCCCGGGAAGCGGAAGCCGCCTGCCGGGCGCCGGCTCGCGTGCCGTTCAGTTCAGGTCGAGAACGGGTCATACTCGCGCACCACACTGTCGGCGTCGCCCTCGAATTCTGCGGACGGGACCGCGGCGTAGCCAACCGGAGTTGCGAACAGGGTGATCTCGACCATGAGCGTCTTGGCGAGGTTCCAGGCGTAGCGCTGGGCGGTGTAGAGGGGCATCGTATGGCTCCTGGCTGGAGCGGGCTTCCCCGCTCGGCCTCGAGGCCGGCCCCGCCGTGGCGGGGCCGGATCGAGCGGGGATCAGGCGGGGTTCCAGATGATGACCTTCTTGGCGGGGTCATCGCCGGGGGCCGGAGCGACATTGCCGTAGATGGTGCCGAATTCCGGCGCGGAGAGCGTCACCGAGACGTATTCACCGCCGTCGCGGGTGTTGCGGCGGTTCCAGCCGGCGCCGACCTCGAAGCCATTCTTGCGGCTGACGATGCGGTAGTCGGGCTCGTTGTCCTTCCGCTTGGCGCCGTTGGGGATCATCGAGATCGGGGCGCTGACGTTGAGGGTGGCGAGCGTGCCTTCGAAGCTGCCGTCCTGCTTGGCGGTGAGCTGGGCGATGGTGGCCATGTGAATTCTCCTTCGGTCTCTCGGGGACCATCCCCGATGGCGTCGACCGAAGGCGCCGCCCGGCGTCGTCACCGGAGCGCAGCGGAGGGGAACCCCCTTGCGGGGTTGACGGCACTAGCCGGGCGAGCGCCGCAGCAAGCGCCACAGGAAGGGGTGGTCTTGGGAGACCGGGAGAGGGCGTCCGCCTGGCCGCCGCCGCTCATCCGTCTGGACGGACCACGAGGCCGCTCTTTTCCTCAGATCGCCTGCGAGAATGATCTCGGCTGAGGAAGGACTTGGTCTACCGCATGGCCTGCCGCCAGCCTGCGGCGCGGGCTTCCGGCATCGTGCAGAACCAGCGCTCCCCGCGCGCGGGGTCGATCGTCACCGAGGCGTAATCGCGCTGTCCCGGCGCATGAGCGATACGCTGGCCCGCGGCATTGATGTTGCCCTTGATGCGGCAGCCTTCGGACCCGCCCGATTCCACCGCTCGGCGCCGCTCGGCGCGCCAGATCCATGGCGGGGTTATCTCGCCCTGCCAGACGCCGGCACGCCCGGCCCGGGCGTGCCTTTCCTGGACCTGAAAAGCGCGGTTGCTGAAATACGGATGGTCCAGCGCCCAGCCCGCCGAGACCTGATCGGCTGAAAGATCGCGCCCGCTAGCTTCGCACCGTGCGACGGGGCGTCCGCCGCGATCATGGTAGAGCGGCCGGCAAGCGACGAGCCCGGCGTCGATCCGCCGTGCGAGGGCTGCCCGTGAGGCCTGGCCGCAGGGCCAGCTCCGGCGCGCGCGCGTGCAGGTCTGGCTCGCCTCCGGGGCGTCGGCCCCCAGAGTCGGATGCGCGTTCCGCCGATGGCGAGGGTGTCGCCGTCGATCGCGATCGCCCGGCCGATGATCGGCGGGCCGGGCGAAGTGTGACCTGCGGCCGTCGTCGCGGCTATGACGAGAGCGATGACGAGGGCGACGCGGATCATCGAAAGTTGCGGCTCTTGATGAGATCTGGCGGCTTCATGCCGTCGATATGGAGATCGGGAATGAAGATGTCGCGGACGCGCGTCGATCGCGGGGCCTGGTCGCGCGGATCGCTTCGCGGGGCGCCGTGATGAAACTCGTCGCCGCGACCGTGCGGCAGCGGGAAGGCGGCGTCGCGTTCGCTTAGCGCGGCAAGTTGGCCGGACAGGTCGAAGAGCTTGGCGGCGACAAGATGAACGACGTCGCCCTCGCGCTGGATGCGGCCCTGGACGCCGAGCATCCCGGCCCCCAGCACGATCGCACGCTGCGCTTCGAACACCGTCGTCCAGACCACCAGGTTGGCCACGCCTGTCTCGTCCTCGATGGTGATGAACATGACACCCTTGGCGCTGCCGGGCCGCTGGCGAATTAGCACTAGGCCGGCCACGCGGACGGGCCGACCGTCGCGCAGGGCGGAGGCCTCGGCGCAGGTCGTATAGCGCTCGCGCGCGAGATCCTCGCGCAGAAAGGCGAGTGGGTGCTGGCGCAGAGTCAAGCCGACATGACCATAGTCCTCGACCACCTCGCGGCCGCCGGTCATCGCCTTGAGGCGAAAGGCGGCTTCGTTGACTTCGGGCACGGGACGGCCGTTGTCGCCGGCGCCGGCCGCGAACAGCGGCAGCGGCGTGTCGGCGAGCGCCTTGATCGCCCAAAACGCATCGCGCCTTGAGAGGTCGAAGGCTGCGCGGAAGCCGTCGGCGCGCGCGAGCCTTTCGAGCGCAGCGACAGAGGTGGTCGAGCGCCGCCACAGCGCGTCCATGTCGGCGAACGGCTCATTCCCGCGCGCCGCGACGATCTGGGCGGCGTCATTCTCGGCGAGGCCCCGCACCATGCGCAGGCCGAGCCGGACCGCAAAGCGGCCATCGTCGCCGACAGGCTCCAGCGTGCAGTCCCACCTCGAGGCGTTAACATCGATCGGGCGGACTTCGACACCATGTTCCACTGCGTCGCGCACGATCTGGGCGGGTGCGTAAAAGCCCATCGGCTGCGAGTTGAGCAAGGCCGCGCAGAATACGTCCGGGTGCCAGCATTTGAGCCAGGAGGAAGCGTAGGCGATCAGCGCGAACGAGGCGGCGTGGCTTTCCGGGAATCCGTAGCTGCCGAAACCCTCGAGCTGGCCGAAGGTCTTGGCGGCGAACTCCTCGGTATAGCCCCGCGCGATCATGCCGCTGATAAGCTTTTCGCCGAACTTCGAGATGCCGCCTGTGAATTTGAAGGTCGCCATGGCGCGGCGGAGCTGGTCGGCTTCCGAGGCGGTGAAACCGGCGCAGACCATGGCGACGCGCATCGCCTGCTCCTGGAACAGCGGCACGCCCAGCGTCTTGGCCAATACTCGCTCCAGCTCGGGCGTCGGGTAATCGACGGGCTCCAGCCCCTCCCGCCGCCTGAGATAGGGATGGACCATGTCGCCCTGAATTGGTCCGGGCCGGACGATCGCCACCTCCACGACCAAGTCGTAGAAAGTGCGCGGCTTTATCCGCGGCAGCATGGCCATCTGCGCCCTGCTTTCGATCTGAAAGGTTCCGAGGGTATCGGCGCGCCGGATCATCGCATAGGTGCGGGGGTCTTCGGGCGGGACAGTGGCGAGATCGAGATCGACGCCCTTGTGCGCGCGCAGGAGATCGAAACCGCGCCGCATGCACGAGAGCATGCCGAGCGCGAGGACATCGACCTTCATCATCTTGAGGGCCTCGATGTCGTCCTTGTCCCATTCCACGACGAAGCGATCCTTCATCGCCGCCGGCTCGATCGGGACCAGCTCGTCGAGCCGGTCCTCGGTAAGGACAAAGCCGCCGGGGTGCTGAGAAAGATGGCGCGGCGCGCCCATCAGCTCCCGGGCGAGGTCGAGCGTCTGTCGAAGCCGCCAGTCGTCGAGGTTGAGGTTAAGAGCCTCGGCATGCTTGTCCTCGACGCCGGTTTCGGACCAGCCCCAGACCTGGCTTGAAAGCAGCTTGATCATGTCCTCAGGCAAGCCCAGCACCTTGCCCACGTCGCGGATCGCGCCCTTGGTGCGATAGCGCACGACGGTCGAGCAGAGCGCGGCGCGGTGGCGGCCGTAGGTCCGATAGACCCACTGCATCACCTCCTCGCGCCGTTGGTGTTCGAAATCCACGTCGATGTCGGGGGGCTCGTCACGTTCCTGGCTGACGAAGCGCTCGAACAGGAGGTCGTTGCGGCCAGGGTCGATCGAGGTGACGCCAAGCACATAGCAGACAGCGGAGTTGGCGGCCGAGCCGCGGCCCTGGCAGAGAATCCCCTGCGAGCGCGCGAAGCGGACGATGGCGTGGACCGTCAGGAAATAGGGCGCGTAGCCCATCGTCTCGATCAGGCCCAGTTCGTGCCGCAGCGTCGCCGCCACCTCGTCGGGCAGGCCCTCGGGATAGCGGTCGCCGGTGCTGGCCCACGTCAGCTTTTCCAGCGTCTGCTGGGCCGTCAGCCCGGCCTCGACCACTTCATGCGGATATTGATAGGCGAGTTCGTCGAGGCTGAAGGTGCAGCGCGCGGCGACCGCCGCGCTACGCGCCACCGCGTCCGGCCAGAGGTAAAGCAGCCGCGCCATTTCCGTGCCGGGCTTAAGATAACGGTCGGCGTGGCGTTCGAGCCGGTCGCCCGCTTCGTCGATGGTGCAGCGCTCGCGGACGCAGGTCACCACGTCCTGCAGCACGCGCCGGCACGGCGCATGAAACAGGACCGCGTTCGTGGCGATAGCCGGGACGCCATGTCGCGCGGCTAGCGCGGCAAGCTCGTGGAGCCGCAGCAGGTCGCGCGGCCGACGATTTAGGGTGAGCGCGACATAGGCGCGGTCGCCGAAGGTCTCGGTGAGCCGTCGCAACCGACGCGCCGTGCTGCGCGTCGCCTTGTCGGCGACAAGCACCGCGATCAGGCCCTCGCTCCACGCGGCGACGTCCTCCCAGTCGAGCTTGCAGGCGGCCTTGCCGCCCCGGCTCTTGCCCAGGGTGAGCAAACGACACAGCCGCGCATAGGCAGTGCGGTCGATGGGATAGACAAGGAGCTGCGTCGTATCAGTCAGGACCAGCCGGCAGCCCACGACCAAGCGCACGCCGGTCGCCTTGGCGGCCTGATGGGCGCGCACGATCCCGGCTAGCGAGTTGCGATCGGTGATCGCCAGCGCCTCCATGCCGAGCAGCGCGGCCTGGGCGAACAACTCCTCGGGCGAGGAAGCGCCGCGCAGAAAGGAGAAGTGTGAGGCGCAGTCGAGTTCCACATAGGCGCTCATCAAGCGAATATCCCGTGCAGGAACCAGCCATGGCCGCCGGTCGCGGGATCCTCGCCATCGCCGGCGCGGAACAGCCAGAATCGCTCCCCCGCCTCGTCCTCGACCAGGAAATAGTCGCGCACGGCTGCGAGCTCGGCCTCGCGCTTCCACCATTCGCCGAAGATACGTTCCGGTCCGTCGGCCCGCTTCACGCGACGGCGCTGGCCGCGCCAGGTGAAGGCGACCGGCGGACGGTCGGGCAACAGGGCGATCGCCTCGACCGGCTCGGGCGGCTCGCACAGGCGGGAGGGACGCGGCCAGTCCGGCGGCCAACTCGTCCCGGTGGGCGGGGCGAGCGGTGCGACTTTGCGCACGCCTCGCTCGGGAACCGCGCTCGACACCGGCGCGAGCCGGTAGAGCCCGCGATCGCCGACCCGGTTGGCGAGGGTGTCGATCAGCTCGGAGATGTCCGCGATCGGCGCGTCGCCAAGGCCCGAGGGCGCCGGGCGATAGTCAAGCGGCTCGGCGATCGGCGCGGCCAGCCGCATCCGCTCGATGCCGAACCCGGGCGCGACTGTCTCCAGGCGGTCGCACAAGAGCCGGGTCAGGCGGCGCGCATCACGCACCGGCTTGGCGGTGCCCGCGCGGATCGCCTCGATTCGGTTGTCGACGCGGTGAAACAGGAGATCGAGCCGGCGCGCGCCGAGCGAGCGCGCCTCAAGCGCCTCACAAAGCTCGGTCACCAGCTTGCCGGTATATCGGGCAAGGGTCTCGGGCGCGCCGATCGGCTCGGCGAAGCGGCGCTCGACCGCGATAAGCTCGGGCGCTGTCACCGGCTCGAAAGGCTCCTCGGCGCGGCCGAACATCTGGTCGAGCCGCCGGCCGGGATCGGCGCCGAAGCGCAGCGCCAGGCCGCCCCTCGGCGCGGCCGCCAGCTCGCCGATCGTCTCGAAACCGAGCCGCCGCAGACCATCAGTCGTGTCGGCGTCGAGGCGCAGCGCGGCGACCGGCAAGGGCGTCAGCATCGCCGCCAGCGGATCGGCGGCGACCAGCGTGGGGCTGGCGCACAGCCGCGCAAGCGCATGGGCCGCGCCGTAGGTCGGGGCGACCGCGGCGCGCGCCTCGACGCCAGCTTCGGCGAGGCGCGCCACGAGTTCGGCGAGGAGCGCGGCTTCGCCGCCGCGCAGGTGCGCCGCGCCGGTCACATCGATCATCAGCCCGTTGGGCTGATCGACAGCGACCACGGGCGCGTAGCGACGCAGCGCCCAGAGTGCGAGTTGGTCGAGCGCGGCGGCGTCTGCGGCCGGCTCGGCGTCGCGCGCCACAAGCCCGGCGACCAGCGCCTGGGCTTGGGTCGCGGCCATGCCCGCCCGAAGTCCCAGCGCCAGCGCGCCGGCATTGGCGGCGGTCACCACGCGCCGCCGTCCTTCCCGGCCCACAAGTATGACGGGCGCGTCAGCCGGCGGCGCGTCGCCGCGCAACGCCCGGCGAAGCCGATCGGTCGGCCAGCTCGGCAGGAAGAGCGAGACGACCCGCTTCATCGCAGGCCTCCAGCTCGAAGTCGGCGCAATCCCCGGCGCGGGCGCGGATCAGCTCGACCAGCCAGCGCGCCCGACCGACACCCGGCACCGGCAAGGGTGACGACGGCAGCGCGCTGACCCGCCAGCGCGTCATGCTGGCGGTTGGCTGGCCAAAATCGGCGGCCTCGGTCGGGCGGCGCCAGCGGCGGATGGCGATGGCGAGCGCGCCCGAGCCCTCGGCGGCGAGCTGCAGGCGACGCGAAGCGGTCATCGACAACGTCGCCACCTCCCCAACCACACCGGCGAGGCCGCCGTGGCGTAAGGCCTCCTCGAAACAGGCGAGCACGGTCTTCTCGTCGCCGACCTCGGCGTAGATCACCCGGTCTGGGTGCAGCCCTGCCTGGGCGAGAGCGGGTGCGAACAGATCCCTGCGGGTCAGGCACCACAGCACCGGCCCTTCGAGCCGGGCCATGACGCCAGCCGCGAACAGTGCGGCAGCCGCACCATGAACGGCGCCGTTGCCGCCGCCCGCCACTTCGTGCAGCGCGCCGAGCGCGAGGCCGTTGGCGGGCAGTCGCCGGTCGACCGCCGAAACGCCGAAGGGCAACGCGCCGCGTACTGCCCGATCACCTGACTCGATCTGGCGAATACGCGCGCGGACGGCGTCCAAGACGGGGGTTGAGACGGACATCGACTCCAGAAAGCACAGAACGGGATCATGTTGCCATTTTGTTCTGCTTGAGCCGTTCAAGAGTCAAGACGGATTGAAGGCAATCCAAGTCGCAATTCAACGCCGCCAGATTCGGCTTCGTTCGGTCTTTGTTCCGTGATATCAGCCGCAGCCTGCCGAGTCCCAGTGGAAGGTTGGGCTGCGATGTCCAGGCTTTATGCAAACACCAGGTCGCCCCAGGAACTCGTCGCCTACTTCGGCGTCGAGGAGCCCGGCGCGCTCGATTATCCGGCGACGACGGTCGAAGGGGATCGCGGGGTCGTCGTTTACGAGCGGGACGGCATACATAGAGCCAGGGTCATGACATGGGGTTTTCCTCGGCTCGCCCGGTCTGGACCTGATCGGATCGGTTTGGTCGCCGACCTCACCAATCCGATGTGGGACAAGGTCGTCGCCGATCCCCGATACCGCTGCCTGATCCCGATCTCGCACTTCGCCAATCCGGCCGGCGACGAGGGCGCCAAGACGCGAAGCTGGTTTTCCGTGACCGGCGAGCCGCTGTTCGCCTGGGGCGGTTTTTGCCGCAATACGCCTGAACTCGGCCCGGTGTTCGCTGGCATGACGATGAAGGCGAACGCGCTGGTCGAGCCGTACAATGACCGTATGCCGGTGCTCGTGCCGCGCGAGGAATGGGGCCACTGGCTGCGCGGACCAGTCAAGAACATCATCTTTTTTCAAATCCGCCAGCCGTTTCCTGCGGAACGCATGACGCTGGAGCATAGCGACGATCGCTGGCGCAGCGGCAAGCCGCCGCCGACGCCTGCGCCGCAACTGTCAATGATCTAGCCGGCCAAGGATGCCGGCTGGGGCCCTCCATGCTAAGGCGGTGCGATGTGTAACCTCTACACCGTCAGGAAGAGCGCCGAGGAGATCGCGTCGCATTTCGGGACCGACCTGCCGACGGGCTTCAATACGCCCGAGGCGGAAGTCTATCCGGGCGGGCCAGGCATGGTGGTGCGCCAAGCTGAAGGTCAGCGCGTGTTGCAGTCGATGACCTGGGGCTTTCCGATGCGGCTGAGCTTCATGAAGCCGGGATCCAAGCCCAGGCCGGTCAACAACATCGCCGACATTCGCAAGAACGTGTGGATCGGCCTCGCCCGAAAGCCGCAATGGCGCTGCCTCATCCCGCTGACGGGCTTCGCCGAGGCAGAAGGGCCAAAGGGCGCCAAGACCCGGACATGGTTCAACGTCAAGGATCAGCCGATCTTCGCCTGGGCCGGGCTTTGGCGTCAAAGCGACGAGTGGGGAGCGGTCTATTCGGGCGTTATGACTGACTGCAACGAGGCGATCCGTCCGATCCACGACCGCATGCCCGTATTGCTTCAGCCTGACGAATATAATGACTGGCTGAACGGCGACTTCGACACCGCCGTCGGGTTCCAGCAACGCTGCTTCCCCGACGCTCTTATCGAAATGAGCCGCACAGACGAACTCTGGGTCAAGCGGCGGGCAGCGAGCGCATCCTAAGAAACCCTTCCCATGCATTGAGGTGGGGGTCATGGAAAGACTGCCGGGTCGCTAAACAGCGGCTGGCGGGATTTCGGCTACCGACGCCGCCTCGCCAAGGTCATGCCATCATGAGACGGCAGCATGGCGATCGTCAGCCGATCATCGTCTCGGAGGCGACGGTTCACCTCACGCATGGCGTCGACCGCAGGCTGGACATAACTTGGATCGCCAGCCAGAGGGCCTGTCACGACACGCCCGTGGATGAGAGTGTCGTCAATCACGATCAGGCCGCCTATGCGGACCAGGTTGATGGCGCGTTCCAGATAGGCCGGGTAGTTCGGCTTGTCGGCATCAATGAAAACGAGATCAAACTGTGCGCCATCGCGCTGCAGGACGTCCAGCGCGTCGAGGGCGTCGCCTCGCCGCGCGTCGATCTTTTGAGTGACGCCGGCCTCCGCCCAATAGGCAAGAGCGACCTGCAGGATGTCCCCGTCGTTATCGATGGTGACGATCTGGCCGTCGTCGCCCAGCGCTAGGGCCATCGCCAGCGCACTGTAGCCGGTGAATGTGCCAAGCTCCAGGACGCGTCGAGCGCCCGTCAGTTCAACAAGCATCTGGAGCAAGGCGCCTTGCTCGGGCGCAATTTGCATGACCGACATCGCGCCCCGTGTTTGAGCTTCCGCCCTGCACGCTGAAAGAACTGGATGCTCCCGGTAGCCAACCTCGTCGATGTAGGCCTCCAACTCGGGCGTGACGGGAATGTTGATGCGCATGGCGTTCAATCCAAACAGGCGTTCTAGAGAATGTCGTCTATAAGGACAGTGAACGGCAAGGCCACCCTCTAGCCGGGGGGCGCGCGCAAAACCTCCAGCGCCGTTTAGCGACTAAGGTCTAAGAAAGTCCGAGCGCGATCGCTCAATGACGATCTGACGAAATGCAACGTGTGGAGGCGCGGAAATCGCGTAAAGAACCGCGTCGGCGACATCGTCAACGGAGAGGGATTTCTGCGTCGCTGAACGATTATCGTCTATCAGCATCTCTTCGCTGATGAGGCCAGGATAGGTGGCTGTGACCCGTACATCTGTTTCGCGCAGCTCCTGAACGAGCCCGAGGGTAAAACCATCCTGACCGGCCTTGGCCGCCATGAATGCTGCCGAAGCGCCAAGGAGAGGCGCGTATCGGAGCCCGGACATGGAAACCACGGTGTGGATGTCTGCATAGGGTCGCGCCCTGAGAAACGGCAATAGACATCGCGTAAGGGCAATCGTTCCGGTCAGGGCGGAGGTGATAACAAACTCGATCTCAGCGTCGGTATGGGTGTCGAGTTGGCCAGCAAGCCATGTGCAGCCATTGTGTACCAGCGCGTCCAAGTCCGGATGCTCACGGGTGATCTCAGCAGATGCGGCTGCTATCGAGTCTAGATTAGAGAGATCGCACTCCACAGGATCGGAGGCGGACAGACCAGCTTGTCGTATATCTTGCGCCACCCTCTCCAGGTCGGCCACTGAGCGCCCCAACAAGATTGGCACCCAGCCTCTTCGCGCCGCCATCATTGCTACGGCTCGCCCCAATCCACGGCCCGCTCCAGTTACCGCGATTTTGCGGCCAGGCCTCGAGGTCATTTGGAGGGAAAACCGCCGGCAATGATCTTAGCCGTGGCCGAAAACGCACTCGAGGCTCTCCACAAGCAACTGACCGCGAAAAGCGGGGGAGTAGCGCATTCGAACCCTAATGCGCCGCGCTGACATTTTCCGGTGAACGGCAGGTGCATTTACCCCTCTCAAGCGACGTAATGGAGATTCTTCTCCATATCGATGTGAGTGCCCGCATTCAACCGGGACGGGCTCGCAAATCCCAGCAGCGGATGCCCATCTGGCGCGCCTTGTCGAAGAGGTTGTCCTGAATGCCTCCGCCGGGAAAGACGATCACGCCCGCCGGGGTCTGAGCCAGAACGAGGTCGTTGCGCTTGAACGGTGCGGCCGCTTTGCCGTGCTTGGAAAAGTCGGGCTCGAACTTGACCTGCGGCACGCCGCGGTTGGTCGCCCAGCGTGAGGCGATCAGCTCCGCGCCGGACTTCGCGCCGCCATGCATCAGCACGAGTTGGGGGCGCTTGGCGCGCACGCTGTCGAGCACGGACCAGATGCGATTATAGTCGTTGTAGTCGGCCCCGCCCGAGACATAGATGCGTTCCCCTGGGGGGACGAGCACCTGCTTGTCGGCCCAGCGGCGTGCGTTGATGAAGTCGCGGCTGTCGACCATCGCGGCGGTCAGGGCCTTTCGGTTCACCCGCGATCCCGAGCGCGGCGTCCAGGGCTTGCGGAAGGCGGCGCGAAATTGGTCGGCGAAGGCCTCGCGGAACGCCTCCATTGCGTCGCGGCGCTCGATCATCGTGCGCCCTTCGCCGATCGCCTTCTCCAGCTCGACCGAGCGAACCTCCGAGCCATCCTGTTCGCGCTGCAGGCGCTTTTGCGCCAGCTCGTTGGCGTCGAGATCGCGCTCGATCCGTTCGCCGGCGCGGTGGAAGACGTTGGTGAAGCCCCAGAGCAGGTCTTCGAGGTCGGGTTCCAGCCGGGTGTCGCCGAGGCAGGCGCCCATGGCGTCAAAGGTGTCGGCGGCGGCCGCCTCGACCAACCGGCCTTCCGGGAGCGGCCGGGGATCGGCTTCATCCTCGAACGGCCGGCGGCCGTAAAGCTCGAGCTCTTGGAGGAGGTGGGAGAGCGGCGATTCCTCGTGTTCGGGTTCGTCGTCCTGGGAGTAGATCGCGTCGGTCATGGCTTCGCCCTCGTCGGTTGACCGCGCCCTCGCGGCCTTCGTGGCGACGGAGAGACGGGGAGCGGTCCGGCCGCGCACCCCGAGCGAAGCGTTCCGGCGCCTAGCGCCGGCGGGGCCGAAGCGTCAGCGGAGGACGGCGAAAGGCGGCTATTTTGCTTCGCGATGCAAAGCGCGGGGCCAGAGGCCCGCGCGGCGGAAAATAGCCGCCGCAGCCGTTGCGCGGCCGGCCCGCTTCCCGTCCTGTCGCCCTCTGAAGAAGGCCCGCGGCGCGGTCCCCCACCGAACTGGGCATGCCCGCGACCCGGCGCACGCCCGACCGACGCAACCCGCGGCAATCCGCGCGCCTTCCCGGCTCAGCCGAGAGCGCTCAGGAACCTCAGCCGGTCGGACGGATGAAGCTGCGGCCGCAGATGGGTTCTTAGCCGGTCGAGGCCGAGCCGAACGAGATCGCCGTTGAAGTCGTCATGCCTCGGCTCCAGCACGCGGAGGTCGACCGAGGACGCGGCCGCCCGTTCGGCCAGCGTCGCCACCGCCTCGTCCCCGGCGGGATCGTCGTCGCGCGCGACATAGAGCCGGGCCAGGCCCGGCGGAAACAGGGTGGCGGCGAGGTGCGCGGCGGAAAGCCCGGCGATCATCGACAGGGCCGGCGTCGCATTGCGCAGCGAGAGCATGGTCTCCAGCCCTTCGCCGAAGATCATGACGTCGGCCGCCGGCCCGAGCCGGACGCCGTTGCCGAGGAGGTGGCCCATGGCCCGGCGCGGATAGGCGACGGGCGCCTTCTCCAACGTGGCGGGATCGAACCAGGTGCGGTGGACGCCGGTGAGGGCGCCTTCGAGGTCGGTCACGGCGGCGATCATCGCCGGCCAGGCCGTCCGCGTGGCGGGCGCGTCGTCTTCTGACAGCCGATACCAGCAGCGGGGATGGAAGCGCAGCGCGTCGCATCCGCGTATCGGCGTAATGGCGCGTTTGCGTAAGCACGCTTCCACGACGGTCCCGGCGATCGGCCGCGAGGCAGCGAACAGGCGCTGCGCCGCTTCCGGTGTGCCGGCGGGGACTTTTCCGCGCGGTCGTGGTGACCGCTCCTCGACCGGCGGCGGTGGCAAGCTGAGGAAGCGACGGGCTTCGTCGAGCGTCTCGGTCATGGTGCGCGAGCCGATCGCACTGCCGATGATGTCGAGCAGGTCGCCATGATCGCCGCTCTGCGCGTCGGTCCATTTTCCCGCGCGGCCACGGCCCTCGTCCGAACCGGTCAAGCGCACGTAGAGGCTTCGTCCGGGCGTGTTCTGCACGTCGCCGACCATCCAGTAGTTGCCCTCCCGCCGCCCCTTGGAGAGGTAGCGGCGGCAGACGTCCTCGGCTCGGTCGGCGAGCCGTCGCGCGATGGCGGTTGCAGGCTTTTCCATGTCGGGCCGCTCCTTCGTCAGGCGGCCTTGGCGGCCGCGCGCTCGGCCACGCGCTGGAGCGGATAGCGTTCCAGCAGGCGGCCGAGCACGTCCGCGCCGGCGGCCCCCGTCGGCACGAACAGCCGCAGCTTCCACGAGACGATCTCCGAGATCAAGCCGATCGCCTTCAGACGTTCGACCGCGAGGTCGTTGAAGCCGATCAGCTCAATGCGATGGACCTGCATCGCCCGGACGCGTTCGAGCCGCTGGCCCTCGGCGAGGTGCAACACCGCGTCGCCGGCCTCGAGCAGCGGCCAGGCCGCCTCTGGGGTCAGGGTCAGAGCGTCGGCGCCGAGCGTCGCGGCGACCCAGGCCGGGGAGACGCGGCGGCCGACGATGCGCTCGCCTGCGTCGGTCTGGAGCCGGTAGACCCGCGTCGACTCGTTCGGCAGTCGTCGCCAGATCGGCAGGAGCAGGCCGGCGACGACATGGAGCGTCGAGGTCACGAACTCGGGAATGGTCGCCAGCTCGGCGCGCCACGACCGCGCGAACGCCTCGGGCGGGGCCTCATCCCAATACGATCCGGCCATCGCATCCGCCCCGATGTTCGACCGTTCCATGGGACGGACAAGGCGGACCCGCCGCTCGACGCTGCCGTCCTCAAGAAGCAGGCTGCGCGTCGGTAGGGCGACGGCGGCTCGGCCCGATTTGGCGTTGATCAGCAGCCGCGCCCTCGGCTCGCCGCCGAGCGCCATCGCGTCGTCGAGGCTGAGGGGATTGTTGCGATCCTTGCGCGTCAGCGTCAGCAGCCGGGTTTCCGCACCGGTGCCGGGATGGGTGTAGATCGTCCGGCGATCGTCCACGGTGAAGCTCTCGGCCTGGAGCGTTTCCAGCCCGACTTCATAAGTGCCGCTGGCGACCGCACCTTCAATCCGGCGGACCAAGAGATCTTCGAACGCCGCGAACACGATGTCCTGCATGGCGATGGTCAGCGCCAGCATCCGGTTAAGGAAGGTGGTGATCGGCGGCAGGTCGTCCTTCAGGCCGTTTTCGTCGGATAGCGACAGCCCGGTGGCGGCCTCGAAGGTCAGCAGCGGACAGCCCTCGACCTTGCCGCCATAGATCAGGACGTAGAGCTGGCGCAGCGCATCGCGGGCATAGTCGGATTCGAGATTGTCCTCGGGCCGGAACATATTCTGCCCGCCGGTCTGGCGCTGGCCGCGCGTGATCGCGCCGAGAGTGTCCAGCCGCCGGGCGATCGTGGAGATGAAGCGGCGCTGCGCCTTCACATTGGTCGAGACCGGCCGAAAGCGCGGCGGCTGCTTCTGATTGGTGCGGTTGGTGCGCCCGAATCCCTGGATGGCGGCGTCGGCCTTCCAGCCCGCCTCCAGCAGATAGTGGATGCGCAGCCGCTGGTTCTTGACGCCAAGGTCCGCGTGGTAGCTGCGGCCCGTGCCGCCGGCCTCGCTGAAGACGAGGATGCGTTTGTCGTCATTCATGAAAGCCTGGGTCTCGCCGAGGTTGGCCGACCCCGGCCGGGTCTCGACGGCGAAGCGCAGTGAGCCGTCCTCGCGGCGACGGGGCACAATGCGGCGCGAGCGGCCGGTAACCTCGGCGACGTCGTCGGGCCCGAAATGCTGGACGATCTGATCGAGTGCGCCGGGAACCGCCGGCAGCGCCGCGAGCCGTTCGATCATCGCCTGGCGGCGGCGCACGGCGTCGCGGCACTCTACGGGCTGGCCCTCGCGATACACCGGACGAGAGGCGACATCGCCCGAAGCGTCGGTGTAGGGCTCGTAAAGCTGCACCGGGAAGCTGTGCGCGAGGTAGTCGAGCACATATTCGCGGGGCGTGATGTCGACCTGAACGTCGCCCCAGTCGTCGGTCGGAATCTCGGCGAGGCGGCGGTCCTGCAGAGCTTCGCCGGTCGAGACGATCTGCACCACGGCGGTGTGGCCTTCGGCGAGGTCGCGCTCGATGCTGGCGATGGCGCTCGGGCACTGCATCGCGGTGATGAGGTGATTGAAGAAGCGCTGCTTGGCGTTCTCGAACGCCGAGCGCGCCGCCGACTTGGCCTGGGCGTTCAGCGTTCCGTCCGAGCCGGTGATATTGGCCGCCTCCATCGCGGCGGCGAGGTTGTTGTGAATGACTTGGAACGCCCCGGCATAGGCGTCGTAGATGCGGACCTGCTCAGGCGTCAGAGCGTGTTCGAGCAGCTCATATTCGACGCCGTCGAACGACAACGACCGCGCCGCGTAGAGGCCTAGCGCTTTCAGGTCGCGCGCCACCACCTCCATCGCGGCGACGCCGCCGTCCTCGATCGCCGCGACGAACTCCGGGCGCGTCGAGAAGGGAAAGTCCTCGCCGAGCCAAAGGCCGAGCCGCTCGGCATAAGCGAGGTTCTGCACCGTGGTCGCGCCAGTCGCGGAGACGTAGATGATGCGGGCGTTGGGCAGCGCGTGCTGAAGCCGTAGCCCGGCGCGGCCCTGTTGGGAGGCCGCCTGTTCGCCGCGCTCTGTGCGCCCGCCCGCCGCGTTCGCCATGGCATGGGCTTCGTCGAACACGATCACGCCGTCGAAGTCGCGGCCGAGCCAGTCGACGATCTGCTGGATGCGGCTCGCCTTCTCCCCCCGCTCCTGCGAACGGAGCGTCGCATAGGTCGTGAAGAGGACGCCGGCGTCGAGCCGGATCGGCGTGCCCTGGCGGAACCTAGCGAGCGGGGTGACGAGAAGCGGCTCTTGGCCGAGCGCGCGCCAGTCGCGCTGGGCGTCCTCCAGCAGCTTGTCGGAGAGCGATATCCATAGCGCGCGGCGTCGGCCCTGGAGCCAGTTGTCGAGAATGACTCCTGCGACTTCGCGGCCCTTGCCGCAGCCCGTGCCGTCGCCGCAGAACCAGCCGCGCCGAAAGGACACGCCGTCCTCGGCGTCTTCGCCGACGGCGGTCAGCGCATCAAAGCTGTCGTCGACCCGCCAGGCGCCGCTGAGGAATCCCGCATGGGCTTCGCCTGCGTAGATGACCGCCTCGAGCTGAGCCTCGGAAAGGATGCCGTCCTCGACCAGGCGCGCGGGGAGCCGCGGCCGGTATGAGGGTTTGGGCGGTGGCACCGAGGCCATCGCGGCTGACTGGACCAGCTTGGTCGGATGCGGCTGGGCTCCCGGGATGCGGAGGGACTGAAGCTCGAACGGCTCATAGATCGCGTCCGACAGTCGCTCGCCCTGAGGCGGAGTCCAGTCGACGCAAGCGTAATTGAGCGGCGAGGTTTCCGCCGACTCAGTCGGGCCGATGGCCTCCACGCTCCTCATCGGCGAAGCGGACGCGCGGACCGCGCCGGAGGCCTGAACGGCAGCGCCCGTCTCGGGCGGCGTTGGCGCGCGTGGCGGGACGTCCTCGCTCACCCAGGCGAGCAGCGTGGCGAGGTCGGGCGCCATCCCGCGCAGGGTCGAAGGCGGGAGGTCAAGACGGCCGCCGCGCTCGATCACCGTCAGGCGCGTCTCCATCGTGGTCCCATGGCGCGCATAGACCCGGCCGTCGATGGCCGCCGAGAAGAGGACGCGGCCGCGGTCGGAGAGCTGGGCGAAAGCCTCGGCCCACGCCGGCGCGTCGGGCGCGAAGCCGGCGCCGGTGATCGCCACGAGCCGCCCGCCGGGGGTCAGGCGCGCGAGCGCCGAGGCGATATGGCGCAGCGCCGCATCCTTCATACGTCGATCGACATGGGCCACCGCCGAGAATGGCGGGTTCATCAGAACGACATCCGGCGCGTGAGCCGGGGCCAGATAGTCGTCGATCTGCGCGGCGTCGTAGCCGGTCACCGCGATGGCCGGGAACAATCGGCCGAGCAACGCCGCGCGCGTTTCCGCCAGCTCGTTGAGCACAAGCCGTGCGCCCATGATCTCGCCGTGGATGGCGAGAAGCCCGGTGCCGGCCGAGGGCTCGAGCGCGACATCGCCCGGCCGGACCCCTGCTGCGACCGCGACGACATAGGCGAGCCCCGCCGGGGTCGAGAATTGCTGCAGCGCCTGGCCGACTTCCGAGCGCCGCGTGTGGCTAGGCAGGAGCGCGGTGATGCGCTCGATGAGCCGAAGCCTGATTTGTGGATCGGCGGATTTGCGGAAGATCGCCCGTCCGTGCTTGCGCAGGAACAGGATTTGCGCGGCCTCGCAAGCGTCGTAGGCGGATTTCCAGTCCCACGCGCCGCCGGCGTCGGTGCCGCCGAAGGCGGCTTCCATGGCCTCGCGCAGATGGGCGGTGTCGACTGCGCGGCCGGCTTCGAGGATCGGAAGCAGCGCCTCGGCGACGGCGAACAGCGCGTCGGCGGTCGCTGCGAAGCCGTTGGCGGGCGGGGTCGCTGCGAGGCGGGCCGCGGGCGAAAGATAGTGCATGAGACAGTCCTCGGGAGAGCGTGGCGGGAGCGAGCCTGCCGACGCTCTCTCATCCAGCCGGCTCACCCCGTTCCGGCCTGCCTCTTCCTCTCATCGCCGCCCCGCGCCGGCGCGCCGCAGCTGCGGCTCGCGACGCACCAGCAAAAAGGGGGCGGCTCCTTGCGGAGCCGCCCGAGCACGCGCCCAGCGTCGCCGCCGGCCACGCCCCCAAGATCAGTCGTCGACCTTGCCGTCCGCGATGTCGGCGATCCACGCCGCCGCCTCTTCGAACTCGGCGTCGCCATCGTCGACCAGCCGTTTCAGTGCGACGGCGCCTTCGCGGCCGAGTTCGCCCAGGCGCTTCAGTGACGCGTGGAGCACCGGCGCCAGCCCGTCCGGTCCCGCCGCGTCGATGTCGGCGATCTTCATCATCGGTCTCCTTCTTTGTTCGGCCCTGACGCGGCGCGTCCGAACCGAGGTGCGCCGGCGGTGAGGCCGCCGGCCTGCACGGTTCAGGGCACAGTGCGTTTCGCGCCAGCGTCGATCGCCAGCGGAGGGATCGGAAAGTCGGCGGCGTCGAAATGCGCCAGCAGCGCCCCAACGGAACCGAGCCGTTCGACATCGGCACGGTCGATTAGGATGCGGTCGCTCTCGTCGGCGTCGAACGAGCGAGGCGCGCCGCCGCCGGTGTAGACGACACGTTCGGGACGCCATTCGGCGCCGTAGCCGCCACACCAACGCGCGAAAGCGATGCCGTTGAGAACGCACCAGCTTTCAAGCGCTTCAAATCGGCCCCACGCGACCTCGTGCGCGAAGAGCTGAAGCGGCGCGCCATCAGTGCGGTGGGACGGATTGAATGGTTCGCCGTCCCATTCAATCGAGAGGCCCTCGTCGGCGATGATCTCGGCGAGATCGGCATAGGCGGCGGCGGTCAGGGCGCCGCCAATGGTGATGGACACGGAAACACGGTCGGCCATTGAAGCCTCCTTCGTCAGAATATTGGGGAGACGGCCCGGCACGACGCCGGGTCAGTCCGGATCAGGTGATCTGCGCCGGCGTCGACGGCTCGGGTGGGCGGTAGTGGTCGTAAGGGTTGCCGTCGGCGAGATGGCCAAACGGCGTCATCACGAACATTTCGTCGGCGTCGCGGGCGACCGCGCAAAGCACGTAGCGAGGCTCGCCGGTCGAGGCGTCGGTGCATTCGACAAGGGCCAGGTCGCCGTTCTCGGCCGCGCGAAGCAGCGTCGAGAAGTTGCGGCGGTGACCATCGGGGATAGCCATCACTGTCCTCCCTCGACGCCTTGCGCCACTGCATCGGCCGAGCCGAGCCCGGCCTCGGCCAGCAGCTCGTCGAGGACGGTGTCCGTCCCTTTGCCCAGCACCCGCTCGGCGGTGATCAGAACGACCGCGCCGCCAAAGCCGTCAGGCCGCATCTTCGAGCAGGTGAAGCTGGACGTGACCACCACATGATCGATGGTGTTCGACCGCCGCACGATGTCCTGAAACAGGGTGGCCCAGGTGATTGCGCCCGTCAGATCGAGATCGATATCGGGGCCAGCTTGCTCATCGGCGAGGTGCTCGCGCACGAGACGGGCGGCCGCCGTCTCGGGCGGGGATTGGTCGAGCGCCTCCTGAAGCGCGTCGACCGAGAGGATCGGCATCTCGTTGATCGCGTCCTCGGCGTAGAAGTAGATCGCCTCGTTGGCGGGCTCGGAGCCAAATGCGGCGCAGAGGATAAGCAGCTCGAGGGATGTCAGGTCGGTCGCAGCAATGAACGGCTGCACGACCGTCGGGGTGAAATAGTCGGCCATGTCGGGCTCCTGAAATGGCGAAGCCCGGCGCGGCGGCCGGGCTCCGGAGGGGGAGACGAGCGGGACGGCGAGACCGCCGCCCCGCCGCGCGTCATTCGGCAGCGATCGCCACCGCAGCGCCGTCGTCCTCGTCGTCGAGGAAGGCAGGCAGCGCCGCCTCCTCGCCGCCGTCCGCCTTGGCTGCTTCCAGGGCCGGCGTGCGGAGCGGCTCGGGCAGCCAGGCGGAATCGGCCATCAGCCGTTCGGCCTCGCGGGCCATGTCCGGCTTCTTGAGATGGTCGATCAGCGCCGCGGTCTGGTCGCCCTTGCCCTCGGCCACCGCTTCCAGGATGCGGGCCTTGGTGACCTTGCCGAAATAGTTATCGACCGTCGGCGTCCAGCCCGCGCCCACCATGTCGAGGCCGACCGCGCGCGCCAGCACGTGGCTGTGCGCGATGCGCTTGGCGACGCCGGAGGCCGAGACGCGGCCATTGTCGTATTTCGGCGCGACCTCGTAGACCGCACTCACCGAATAGGCCGCGCAATGGGCGAAGAGCGCCGCCTGCTCGGCGCCGTCGAACGCGTGGAGCGCATCCCACAGTTCGCCGTCCTGCTCGGGAAGCCGGGCCTTCCACGCAGCGTGCCGCGCTTCGATGGCCTGTGCCGACGGGCTGTTCTTGAGCCCGGTCGCCTGAAACGGGAAGGTGACCCGGCTGATCGACAGCGAGAGGCAGGACTCCGAGCGCCCCCAATAGAACATCGCCAGGACCAGGTTGTGCAGCACAGCCGCAAAGGCGACCGAGGGGTTCTGCGCGAAAGCATCCTGGAGCGCGAGCGTGCGCTCGGCCGTGAGTTCGGAGACTAGCCGGTCGGAGAGCGGCTTGATGACGTCCTCTTCATCCTCGACCGACGCCGGCTCCGCGCCGCCGCCGATCGTGATGACCGCGCGCTGGACCTCGCCTTCGGGCTGCCGCGGGCCAATGAAGTCGGGATCGTCGGCACCGGTCACAACCGCGTCGCCGTCGTCATTGTCGGCCACCGGTTCGTCCTCGGGACGGACCCAGCCGCGCTCCACGGCCAAAGCACCGTCGCCGCCGATGGTGACGAAGGCCCCGGCGATGGCCATCTCGGTCGGGTCGAAGGTCCAGGTGCCTTCGCCGAGTTGCGCGATCGCCTCGTCGATCTCGGTGACGCGGGCGTCCACGTCATCGGGAATCTCGTCGGCGTTCGCCCATTCGGCCTCGAGCGCCTCCGCCTCGGCCTGGAGCTTGGCGAGCTCGGTCTGCGCTTCCTCGGTCGGGGGCGTGTGCTCAGGCTCGAGCGCGCGCAGCTCGAAGTCGAAGCCGTAAGGCAGGTCGATCACCGCCTCGACCCACTTCCAGCCTTCGCCGGCGATGGCCTCAGCCTCGGTTTTCAGCTTGTCGGCCGCGAGCTTGTCGAGCAGCGCCGCGTCCTGCAGCCAGCCGCCGCCATCGTCCTCGAAGAGGTCGCGCAGCACACAACCGCCAGCCTGGACGTAGGCATCGACGCTGACGAAGCGCGCCCGCGGATCGCCCGCCGGAACAGTCGACTCGGTCAACCGCGCGCGGATGAACCCCGGCGATTTGTTGTGACTGTGGGCGAGGATTTCCCAGACCTGCTCCTGGCGCGCATGGTCGTCCGAGACGCTGAACGCCATGAGTTGGTCGAGCGTCATGCCGCCTTCGGCATAGACTTCGTGCAGCTCGGGGGAGACGCTGGCGAGCTTGAGACGCTGACGGACCACGGCTGGAGTGACGCGGAAATGTGCCGCGATCGCTTCCTCGGCCTCACCGCGCTCGGCGAGACGCTGCATCCCGCGAAACTCGTCCAGCGGATGAAGCTGTTCGCGCTCGCTGTTCTCGGCGAGTGAATCCTCCTCGGCCAGCACGGGATCGTTCGCCGCCTTGACGACGCAGGGCACGAGGCCGGTCCTGGCGAAGCGCTTGCGCTTGACCAGCACCTCCAGAGCACGAAAACGCCGGCCGCCGGCCGGGATCTCGAACAGTCCGGTTTCGGCGCCTGCCTCATCGAGCTGGGGCCGCACGTTCAGTCCCTGTAGCAGGCCGCGACGCTCGATGTCGTCGGCGAGGTCGTTGATCGTCACGCCGTTCTTCACGCGGCGGACATTCGACTGGGACAGGACCAGCCGGTCGAAGGGGATGTCCTGCGACGGGCTGAGGGTGATCTTCGCAAGGGCTTTCGCCATGACGGTTCTCCACGGCGGACCGGCCGGGAGCCTTTCTCCCGACCCTCAATCCGCCGCAGGACCGCAGGCCCTCCTCTTCCTCTCCCTTGACCGGACGCCGCCGCCAGCGCCCGGCCTGCGGGTATGCCGCACCGCTCAAGTCTCCCGCTCGAGGCGGGCGATGATCCGTTCGGCGACGCGCAGCGAACCGGCGTCATCGGCGGTCTTCAGCCAAACCGACCAGCGCGTGCGCGTCGTAAACAGGACGTCGCGCTCTATGCCGAGCCCGAGCCCGACCTTCAGGTCGGCGAGCTCGGCCAGGCTGAACGGGCCGTATTCGACGCAATCCATGCCGAGGTCCGCCAAGCCCCACAGGAGATCGCCATCGGCATCGAGATGGGTGGCGAGCCAGACCGCCTGGCCCAGCGGATCGAACAGCTTGACGACCGGGCTGTGATCGGCGTCGGGATCGCGGCCGTTGGCGAGGAGCCGGTCGCGCTGCTCTTGGGTGAGGAGGATCATGCCGCCCTCCGAGCGAAGGCCGGATCGGCGGCGCCGTCATTTCCGGCAGTCTGCATCGTGTCGGCCTCGGCGCACTCGCGGAAGCCGAGGATGAAGTCGGCCGCCTTGGAGGCAGCGCTGGCGGCGCGGACGATTGCGCGCTTGTCCTCACGGATGATGGCGAGCCAGGAGCCGAGATAATCGGCATGTCGGACGGTCGGTGCGATGCCGAGCGAGGCGCAGACGAAGGCGCCCGCCATCTCCGCCACCAACTCCTCGCGTCCATAGTCGGTCGAGCCGAACGCGCCCGACAAGTCGCGGCCGAGCCGGGAGGGATGTCCGGTCCAGTGCCCGAGCTCGTGGAACGCGGTGCGGTGCCAATTGACCGGCTCGAAATAGGCTTCGGGCCGAGGCACCTGCACGTAGTCGAAGCCAGGCGCGTAGAAGGCCTGATCGCCGCCGATACGGAAATCCGCTCTTGTGGCCTTGATGAGCGCTTCGGCGGCGGGGAGGATGATGCCTTCGGCGACGGGCGGCGGGGGCGCGCAGATCTCGGCGGGCAGATCGTCGCATTGATCGGTGTTGAAGACGGTGAAGCGCTTCAGCATCGGCACGCGCGCGGCTTCGCGCCCTTCAGCCGCCGCGCGCCGCTTCTCCTCGGCCGGCGTGAATGGCTTGGCGTAGACGACGGTCGTGCCGCGCTCGCCCTTGCGGACATGGCCGCCGGCGGCCAGCGCCTGGCGGAAGGTCAAGAAGGCGTTGGTGGAAAAGCCGTTCGTGATGACGGCGTCCCAAAGAATGACGATGTTGATGCCGGAATAGCGCGCCTGGCTTGCGGCGTTGTGCGGCATGTCGAGCGGAGCGCGGGCCGCCGACCAGGGCTGGACCCATGGCACGCGGCCGGCCTCCAACTCGGTGATGATCTTGTCGGTGATGTCCTGATAGAGGTCGGTCCGGTCGGTCCCGGCGCCCTGGGCGCTGCGGTGCATGGCAAGGTCTCCGCGACGGGCCGCGGCAAGACTTTCTCGCCGCTCCTCAACCCGTCACGGGCCACCCGGCCCTACTCTCCTCTGGATGGGGGCGTTGCGGGGGCTTGCCCCCGCAGAAGGGGTAGGGCCAGACGCAGGCTGGCCCTCAGGGGAAGGCCTTCCCCTCCCGCCTGCAGTCTGGACCAACCCCATATTGGCCAACCCGGACCCGCGTGCTGAGAACGCCTGGCGAGCTACGCGACAGGGTTAGCGCGATTGCTGGGCCGCCGCCTGCGCCATCAGCCAATCGCTGACCGCGAACAGGAAATCGCTGTGGGTCAGGTGGTCGGGGTCAAGCCGGCGCGGCGCGAGCAGCGGGCCGATCTCGGCCTGGAATCGACGGTAATCGGCTTGCAAAGCCGCAGCGCCGGGCAGCGGCTCGGCGTTCCGGGGCCGGTGCTCGGACAACCAGTTGCGGACGCAGCGGATCGCTTCGTCCGGGCTGTTCTGATGGCTTTCGATGTCCTGCCCGCTGATGTCCGACAGCGCCCGGTCGTAGCGGTGCCGTTCTGCGTCGAGGATCAACGCGCGTTTTCGCCGGTGCCGCTTTTCGCCAAGAATGCGCGCGCCGAGATGGAGGCCAAGCTCCATCGGCATGTTGAAGCGCGGCAAGCCGCCGTCCTCGACCTCGACGCGCGACAGGTCGTGGATGCCCCAATCGCATTCGCCGATCATCTGCGCGATCTTGCCCACCCGGATGTCCGCGCCGTCGGTCGAGTCGAGCGCGCAACGCGGGTGATAGCCGGCGGCCAGGATGGTGAAGACCATGGCGCGCAGGATCGGGACGAACCCGTCGTCGAACGGGCAGTTGATGAAGACTGATTTGCTGGCGGGAGGCTTAGGCCGTGACGTGCTCGCCACGCGACTGCTCCGCTAGCTTACGTATCTCGTCGCGGAGCGCCTTGGACAGTGGCGAGCGACGCCCGGTAACGGGTTGAATCTTGATCCCGCGATAAACGAACGCCTTCTCCGCCGGGTCTGCCCGGCGCGTGCGTGTCGCCTTTTTCTCGGTCGTCGCCATGCCTCCAATATGCGACTTTGATCGCTCGGAGACAAGGCTGACGACATGGCGGTTGGGGTCAGGCGGCAATGGGCAACTCCTCCAGTGCATCGTTGTCGTGCCCCTTCGCCCGTTCGAGGAACTGGGCAAGCGAGGCCTTGCGGGACTTGCGATCCAGCGAATAGGCGGTGAGCTTGAACTCGATGCCATCGAGCAGGCCCTGGATGTAGCCGGCGATCGTGTCGGCGGCCATGATCAAGGCGGTGTCGAGCGAGTGGATGTATTTGCTCGTCACCGACGCCTTCGAGTGGCCGACCAGCGCCGCGATCGTGACTTCGGTGAAGCCGAGATCGTTGGCGATGCTGGCGAAGCTGTGGCGCAGGACGTGCGCCGTGATGTCCTCGAGCTCGGTCCCGTCGAAGATCTTCTTCCAGTGGCGGGGAAAGCTGCCGAACGCATTGTCCTGTCCAAGACCGGGGTAGACGTATCTGCCGGTGCGCGACTCGCGCCGCGCTTCCATTGCCTCAATGACGGCGAGCCCGACGGCGCGGGTCGACTTGCCTTCCTTGCTGTCGCTGAGGCGAAGGCAGCTTCCATCGAAGTCCACGTCGGTCCAGCGCAGCTTGATGATCTCGCTGCGGCGGCAGCCGGTGAGCGCGATCTGACGGACGATCTCGGCGCACATTGCATACTGGCCGCCGGCGCTGGCGTCGCGGAGGATGCGGCCGAGGGTCCGAAACTCTGCCTCTGACAGACGCCGCTCGCGCGAATTGTCCTTCGGCTTACGGACGCCGTTGGCCGGATTGGCGTCGATGATCCCAGCGTCGACCGCATAGGTCAGAATGCCGCCCAGCAGCCCGATGGTGCGCGCCGCCGTTCCGGCGCCTCCCCGGACGATGGCGCGACCGCGCTTCTTCTTGGTCTTCACGTTGACGGCGGTCTTCCCGGCCTGGATGTCCTTGAGCACCTTGTTGATGTCGGTCTTGGTAAGATCCTTGACCCGTCGCGTCCCGATCAAGGGGACGATGTGACGGTGAATGCGACCCTTATCGGTGATGATCGTCGACTTCTTCTTGGGCTGATTGCGCTTGCCGAGGATCAGCCCGGCGTCGAGATCGGCCAGATAGAGGTCGCACAGCTCCTTGACGGTGAGCGCTTGATGATCGAGCTGCCGCTCCTCGGCCGGGTTCTCCCCACGTGCGATCCTGCCGAGCTGCGCCTTCGCCTCCTGGCGGGCAAGCTCCGGCGTCCACACACCGTGAGGGCCGATCGTATAGCGTCGGCTGCGGCCCAGGGCGCGATACTGGATGAGGTAGCTGCGCTTGCCCGAGGCGAACACCCGGAGGCCAAAACCGGGCAGGTCATCGTCCCAGATGAAGTAGTCCTTGTCGCGGGCCTCGGCGGCGTCCACAACGCGCTTGCTGAGCTTGGTCATCGGCCATTCCCTACCAGTTGAGACCGACGCTTCCGCGGAAGCACCACGGAAGCGCATGGGCGCTAATCAACGGTAAGGGCTTCGTAGCACCGGCGGGTTTGCGGAAACAGATTTCCCAGCAAGTCCGGCGGGTTAGCGTAGAAAGACAGGCCCTGGCGTTGTCTAGCGTGGGCCGTATTCTAAGCTTCGGAGGGCAGCGCTCTATCCAGCTGAGCTATGGGTGCGTGTTCGCCTAAGCGGAGGCGGCCTCTAGCAAGGAAGCGGGCAGGGGGCCAGTCCCCAAGTTTCAGCGCGACGCGGCCTGCGGCGGCACGACGACCGGCTGGAACTGCCCCAGTCCGCACACGTCCGACCGGTCGCTGCCCGCGGTCGTCAGCACCAGCGTGTCGGTGCTGCACAGCCGCGGTAAAGCGGTGCGATAGGTGATGCGCGGGCCGTTCAGTAAAGCCGGGCAGGCGAAGGGCAACCGGTTCCGCAGCAATGTCCCGTCATCCATCGTGAAATCC
The DNA here is from genome assembly GCA_002344055.1 of Sphingomonadales bacterium UBA2369. Classification (GTDB taxonomy): domain Bacteria; phylum Pseudomonadota; class Alphaproteobacteria; order Sphingomonadales; family Sphingomonadaceae; genus Allosphingosinicella. Next base: position 133,142 of record DDTH01000018.1, on the reverse strand, counting down.
ACCGTCCGTGCATCGCGCACCGCGTGGCCGCGAATCCCGCTCTGGTCGATGCAACTGACCGGCGGGCCGGACGGAGAGGCGGCGGACAACGCCCAGGCGTCGGCGCGGCCGATGCGCTGCTGGCCATCCAGTTCGTCGGTGCAGGCGGCGGCAAACGGGAGCAAAAGCAGGGCGGCGAGGGAGCGCTTCACACAAGAACCTTTCGCTTGGCCACAGGCGGAGAATCACCCGGCGGCGGCGTCTTGGGCTTATAGCGGCAAAGGTGGGCGACGACACAGCGCCAGCATTCCGGCTTGCGCGCTTTACACACATAACGGCCGTGCAGGATCAGCAGGTGATGGGCGATGTTGCGCCACGGCGCCGGCGTTTCCTTCTCCAGCCGCGCCTCGACCTGCTTCACGTCCTTGCCCGGCGCCAGCCCGGTGCGGTTGCCGATCCGGAAGACGTGGGTGTCGACCGGAAATGTCTCCGCGCCGAAGGCGACGTTCATCACCACGTTGGCGGTCTTGCGGCCGACGCCGGGCAAAGCCTGCAGCGCGTCTCGATCGTTGAGAATCTGGCCGCCATGTTCGCGCACCAGTGTTTCGGACAGCGCGATGACATTCTTCGCCTTGGTGTTGAACAGCCCGATCGTCTTGATGTGCCGCTTCAGCTCCGTCTCGCCGAGGGCGACCATTCTCTCCGGCGTATCGGCGATTTTGAACAGTTCGCGCGTGGCGATGTTCACGCCCGCGTCCGTCGCCTGCGCCGACAGCACGACCGCGACCAGCAGGGTGTAGTCGTTGACCGATTCCAGTTCGGTCTTCGGCTCCGGCGTCCGCTCGGCGAGCAGGCGGTAGAATTCGGCAATGTCGGCTTTCTTCATGCCAGCGCCGTGCCCAGCCGTTCGAGGCCCGCCTCCAGATCCGCCGTCGCGCCGCCGAGGCCGATGCGAAAGCGATCCGCGCAGCCGAAAAAGCGGCCCGGCACGATCGCGGTATCGTAACGCTCGCGCAGCAGGCCGTGCAGCGCATCGACATCGCCGGCGATCAGGCGCGGGAAAGCGGTGATCCCGCCCGGCTGGCTCACCCATTCGAGCTTCGATTGATCGGCGACGAAGCGTGCGAACAGGGCGCGATTGTGCGCCAGCCGGGCCGTATTGCCCGCCGCAACCTCGTCCAGCCGCTCCAGCGCGATCAAGGCCAGCCGCTCGGTCGCATGCGCCTGCGCGACACCGAACAATTCGTTCAGCCGCCACATCCGTTCGGCCAAGTCCGGCGCGGCCACGATCCAGCCGCAGCGCAGGCCGCTGAGGCCATAAACCTTGGTCAGGCTGCCGGTGCAGACGAATATGTCGGACAGCAGAGCCGCGCTGCCCTGCGCCTCCACCGCCGAGTCGAGAAAAATCTCGTCGATCAGCACCCGCGCATTGTTCCGCCCCGCGAGTTCGCCCAGCGCGCGCAAGCTCGCCTCATCCGTGCAATTGCTTGTGGGATTGTTGAGGTTGGTCAGCGCGATCAGCCGCGTCTTCGGCGTCAGCGCCCGTTCGACCGCCTCCAGATCGACCCGGAAATCCGGCGTCACCCGGTCGAAATGCCGCACCCGCGCGCCGCAGAATGAAGCCGCCGCGCTGATTGGCTCATAGCCCGGCCGCTCGATCAGCACCTCGTCGCCGGGCGCAACCAGCGCGGAGAGCGCCAACATGTTCGCCATAGACGCGCCGTCGGCCATCACGATCCGCTCCAGCCCGACGCCGATCTTGCGCGCAATCGCCGCGCGCAGCGGCGGGTAGCGGTAGCGGCTGGCCCCGTCGATCTCGAGGTCGGCAATGTCGATTCCGAAGCGATCCAGCCGCACATGCGGGACTTCGCTCGACGCCAGGTTGAAACGCACCGGCACCTGGTTCTTCGCCCAGTACATATATTCGGATTGCAGCGCCCTCATGCCGCCTTCCGGTACGCCCTGAACAACAGGCAGGCCGGCACGCCCGCGAGCAGGATCGCGAAGCCGATCAGGCTGTTCACGGGATTGATCCAGACCGTGCCGACCACGGTCACGGCGCAGGCGAGCACGAAGAAGCCCGTCGTCCAGGGATGGCCGGGCACTTTCACCCACGGCGTTTCCGTGTCGCGCCGCCGCAGCACGAAAAGCGCAATCCCGGTCAGCGCGAAGAAGATGAAATCGACCGACACGACATAGCTCAAAATCTGCCCGAACGTGCCGGTCAGCGCGATCGCGATTGCCACCGCGCCCTGCAGCAGGATCGCCACGTAAGGCGCGCGTGTGCGTTTGCCGACCGTGGCCACGCCACGGAAGAAGCTCCCATCCTCCGCCATCGCGAAATAGACGCGCGGGCTGGTCAGCATCCCTTGGCTCAGGAAGCCCAAGGCCGAGATGGCGATGGCGAGGCCGATGATCGTCGCGCCGCTCTCGCCCAGCGCCAGCCGCATCACGTCGCTCGCCGGCGTGGTCGTGGCGGCCAGTCCCTGCGGCCCGAGCACCACCACCGCGGTCAGCGCCACCAGCGCATAGAGCGCCACCACGCCGATCACCCCGAACAGCAGCCCGCGCGCAAGGTCGCGGCGCGGATCGCGCATCTCGCCGGAGACGAAGCTCGCCGTCTGCCACCCGCCATAGGAGAACATCACCGGCGTCAGCGCCGCCGCCAGCGCGACCAGCAGCCCCGTCGAGCCATCCACCACCGGTGCGGCCGCGACAGGCGCCGCCGCTGGCGCGAAGGCCAGCCCGCACACGACCAGCAGCAATATGCCGCCGATCTTCAGCACCATCAGCAGCGACTGCAGCGTCCCGCCGGCCTTCACGCCCAGGCAATTGATCCCGGTCAGCAGCAGCAGCACCGTCACCGCCGGCCAGGCCGGATCGACCGCCATGCCGGTCACCGCGAGCAGATAATTGGAAAAGACGATCGCCACCGCCGCCATCCCGCCCGACTGGATCACCAGCAGCAAGGCCCAGCCGTAGAGGAAGGCCGGCACCGGTCCGAACGCATCGCGCAGATAGGCATATTGCCCGCCCACCTCCGGCCGCCGCGCCGCCAGTTCGGCATAAACGAACGCCCCGGCGATCGCGATCAGCCCGCCGAACAGCCAGACCCCGACGATCAGGGCAGGGGCCTGCACGTGCGTCGCCACCACCGCCGGATTGACGAAGATGCCGGAGCCGATGATCCCGCCCATCACCAGCATGGTGACGTCGAAAGGCCCCAGCGCCCGCTTCAGCGCGGGCTGATGCGCCGTCTCGCTCACAGCCCGAGTACGTCGTTCATACTGTACCGCCCCGGCGCCTTGCCGTGCAGCCAGAGCGCCGCCTGCACTGCCCCTCGCGCGAAGATCGCCCGGCTCTCGGCACGGTGGCCGAGTTCGATCCGTTCCCCTTCACCCGCCAGCACGACCAGATGGTCGCCCGCCACCGATCCGCCCCGCAGAGAGGCGAAGCCGATCGCGCCTTCCGCGCGCGTTTCGCCGATCCCGTCGCGGCCACGCTCGCTATGCCCGGCCAGCGTGATTCCGCGCCCCGCCGCCGCCGCCTCGCCGAGCAAGAGGGCGGTGCCGGACGGCGCATCCACCTTGTGGCGGTGATGCATCTCCGCAATCTCGATATCCCAGCCCGGCCCCAGCCGCGCCGCCGCCTCGCGCACCAGAGCGGCAAGCAGATTCACGCCCAGCGACATATTCGCCGCCTGCAGCACAGCGATCTCCCGCGCCGCCGCGTCGATCGCCTCATGCTCCGCCGCACTCAGGCCAGTCGTGCCGATCACCACCGGCACCGCCGCGCCGCGCGCAGCATCCAGCACGGCGGGAAGAGCATCCGGCGACGAAAAGTCGATCAGCACATTCGCGCCCCGGGCCAGCGCATCGAGGTCGCCGCCGCGCTCGGCCGTCGCCGTCACGCGGGCGTCGTCACGCCCGGACAATTCCGCCGCGATCGCGCGTCCCATCCGGCCTGCCGCCCCGACGATGCCGATGCCGATCACCTGTGCGAGCCTCCCTTTGACGACCGCTCTCCTGTCGCGGAAAGCGCGTCTCCGCGCAACCGGGACGGGGGCGGAACAGTCGCTCCGTGCGGGCGTTGACCGGCCAAATCTTCAGTAAAGGGAGTATGGATCATGGCCGAACCCGAGCGTGAAACCATCGTGGTCACCGACGGCGGCAACCGCAGCGGCGGCGCGGGAATGATCATCGCCATCGTGCTGGTGATCGCTCTCATCGTCGGCGGCTTCCTCCTGTATCGCAGCGGTGCCTTCGGCGGCGGCGGCACGACGATCGAGGTACCGGACAAGATCGACATCAACGTGAATCCGGGCAAGTAAAGGCGCCGCCTCGTCTCCCCGGCCTGTTTCCACTAGGCTGGGGAGATGGCCGCGATCCGCAACATCGTCATCCTCACCGGCGCGGGCGTCTCCGCCGAATCCGGCATCGCCACCTTCCGGGCCGCCGACGGGCTGTGGGAAGATCATCGCGTCGAGGATGTCGCGACGCCGGAGGGCTTCGCGCGCGATCCCGCCTTGGTGCAGCGTTTCTACGATGCCCGCCGGGCGCGGTTGAAGGAGGTCGTGCCGAACCCGGCGCACGAGGCGCTCGCGCGGCTCGATGCCGAATGGCCCGGCGAATTGTTGATTGTCACCCAGAATGTCGATGACCTGCACGAGCGCGCCGGCGCGCGCCGCCTGCTGCATATGCATGGCGAACTCAAATCCGCCTGGTGTCTTGCCTGCGACAAACGATCCCCGTGGAGCGAGGGTCTCGGCCACGCGCCCGCATGCCCCCGCTGCGATGCGCGCGGCCAACTCCGCCCGGACATCGTCTGGTTCGGCGAGATGCCCTACGGCATGGCGACCATCGACCGGGCGCTGATGGATGCGGACCTGTTCGTGTCGATCGGCACCTCCGGCGCGGTCTATCCCGCTGCGGGCTTCGTCCAGACCGCCCGGTATTGCGACGCGCGGACGATCGAACTCAATCTCGAACCGAGCCAGGGCAGCGCCAGTTTCGACGAAAGCCGGTTGGGGCGGGCAGGGGAACTTGTCCCGGCTCTGGTGGACGAACTGCTCAGCGCCTGACCAGCGCCATATCCTCGCCCGCCTTGAGCCGGCCGATCTCGATCCCGAAGCGCGACGCGATCCATCCCGCCGGCCGCCACGGCGCGGGATATTCCGCCACGATCTCGCGCCCCTGCACGTCGCTGCTGCGCACCAGTTCGAACGATGCGTCCGGCCGGACATTGTCCAGCCCGGCCCATAACAGCCGCTGCCGCGCTCGCGTCACGGTGTCCGTATCGCTGGTCACCGCCCGCGCCGGATCCGCCGCCGCGGCTTCCGTCAGCGCCTCCGAAGCGAAGCGCGGATGATTGTTCTGCAGCGTCATCATGCCGACGTTCAGCAGCACGACCAGGGCCAGCAGCGTCGCCCCACGCCGCGCCGGCATCCGCGCCAGCCATGCGCCCACCAGGATCGCCGCAGCAGTCGCTGTGGGCGTGAAGTAGCGGGGATTCAGCACCAGCTTGGTCGACAGCAGAGCGACCAGAAGGAAAGACGCCGCACCCATCGCCAGCACCGGTGCGAACCGCCGCCAGTCGAAACCGCTGCCGAGCAGCGAGAGCGTTGCCGGGATCGCCAGCCAGAACAGCAGCACGAACTCATTGTTGATCAGCAGCACCAGCAACGGGTCGATCGCCGGGTGGACCAACAGATTGCCTTCCTCGTTCGCTGCGCGATTCAGGTCCGAATCGTGGTTGAAGGCCAGGCCGTAGCGATGCAGCGGATCGCCGGTCATCGCCCATTGAAACGCCGCCTCGCCGATCAGGACGAGCGCCGCGCCGCAGCCCGCCGCGAAGATCGCCCAGCGCGGGAAGGGCCGGCCCATCAGGAAGAGAATGCCGAAGCCCGACAGTGCCAGCACCGCCGTCTCCCGGCAGAGCATCGCCATGCCGAGCGCGGCGCCCGCCAGCACGCATCGCAATAGCCGCGGCCGCTCCAACTCCCCGATCAGCAGCCACGCTCCCAACATCAGGAAGGTCGCCTCGGGCAGGTCGCAATTCACGATCGACGCGCCGAGCGCGTTCAGCGGCAGCGCCGCCAGCATCAGCCCGCCGAACCAGCCGCCGCGTTCCCCCGCGATCCGCCGCGCCAGCAATGTCCCCATCGCGACGAAGATGGCGAACCACAGGATCGCGGCCAGGTGCAGCGCCATCACGTTCGGGCCGGCGAGCTTCACCATCCCGGCGAGCGTCAGCACGAGCGGAAAGCGTGTGGTCCAATGATTGTCGCCGGCGAATGGCTCGCCCGCCGCCCATCTGAGCGCGCCCTGATAGTAAAGCTCGTCGTCCGAAGCGATGAACCCCGTCCATCCCGCCGCCGCCGATATGACCGCGACCAGCGCGATGATCAGCGCCCAGCCGATCCCGCTCGCCCCGGTTCCGGATTGTCCTTCGAAACGTCTCGCCGCACTCGCCATGCCGCGCTCCTAGCCGCCATAGATTGACGCGCCGTCAATCGACCCAGTCGAGCCCCATCTCGCGATAGAGGCCGCGATCTTCCTCCCAGTCCGGCTTCACCTTCACGTGGAGGAACAGGTGGACCTTCTTCCCCAGCAGCTTGCTCAGCTCCGCCCGTGACGCCTCGCCGATCGCACGGATCATCGCGCCGCCCTTGCCCAGCACGATCGCGCGCTGGGTCGGCCGCCCGACCAATATCTGCTGGTGGATCGCGACGGAGCCGTCCTTGCGCTCCTCATATTTCTCCGTCTCGATCGCGCTCGCATAAGGCAGTTCCGCGTGCAGCTTCAGGAAGATCTGCTCGCGCGTCACTTCCGCCGCCATCATCCGGTCGGTCGCGTCCGACACCTGATCCTCGGGGAACAGCCACGGCCCTTCCGGCATCCTGGCCGCCAGTGCCGTCTTCAGATCCGCCACGCCATCGCCGGTCGCGGCCGAGACCATGAACGTATCGGCGAATTCCACCCGCTCGTTCAGCTGCGCGGCGAGCGTGAGCAGCTCATTCTTCTTCGCGACATCGACCTTGTTCAGCACGAGCAATTTGCCCTCGCTGCGGTCGCGCAGCTTGTCGGCAATCTCCGCGACATTGCGGTTCAGCCCGCGCTCCGCATCGACCACGAGCGCGATCAGATCCGCATCCTGCGCGCCTTCCCAGACCGCCGCGACCATCGCCCGGTCCAGCCGCCTTTTCGGCTCGAACAGCCCGGGGGTATCGACCAAAAGGATCTGCGTTTCCTCCTGGATTGCGATCCCCATCAGCCGCGCTCGCGTCGTCTGCGCCTTGGGCGTAACGATCGCGACCTTCTGCCCCACCAGCGCGTTGACGAGCGTCGACTTGCCCGCATTGGGCGCGCCGACAACGGCGACCAGGCCTGCATGCTGCGTCACGTCAGTTTCTCCAACAAATTCCGTGCCGCCTCGCGTTCCGCTTCCTGTTTGTTCGTGCCGTTGGCCTCGGCCTCGCCAAGCCCGCGGATAGACACCCGGATCACGAATCTTGGCGCATGTTCCGGCCCGCTGCGTTCGACCACTTCGTAAACCGGCGGCTTGCGGTTGTTGGCCGCGGCCCATTCCTGCAGCGCCGCTTTCGGATGCTTGGGCGGGCGAGACACGCTGGCCACCCGGTCGCCCCACGCGCGGCGCACGAACGCGGCGGCGGTCGGATAATCCGTGTCCAGATAGAGCGCGCCGATGATCGCCTCCATGACGTCGCCCAGCACATTGTCGCTGGCGAAGGCTCCGTCATTCTGCGCCTGCTGCCCCAGCCGCACCTGCGCCTGCACGTCGAAACCGCGCGCCACGTCCGCGCAGATCGCGCCCGACACCAGGGCATGCAGACGGGTCGAAAGCTGCCCCTCCGGCTCCTCCGGAAACGTCGCGATCAGCCAGTCCGCCACGGCCAGCCCGAGCACGCGGTCGCCCAGGAATTCCAGCCGTTGATAGTCCGGGCCGCCTCGGCTCGGATGGGTCAGCGCCCGTTCGAACAGGCCCAGGTCGCGCGGCCGGTGTCCGCTGATCTGTTCGACCCACGCCGCGAGCGAACTCACGGATAGGTGATCCCGAACCGGCTCCAGCGCGCCGCCGTGAACCAGGTCCAGGGCAGCAGCCATTCGGCCGAACCGTCCGTGGAGAAGAAGCTGATCAGCGCGCGCCCCTGCAGATTGTCGATGGGCACCATGCCGACGCCGCCCGGAATGTTCGGGTTCGGGCTGACCGGAAACCGGCTGTCCAGACTGTCGTCCCGATTGTCGCCCATCATGAAGACATGTCCCTCGGGCACCATCACCGGCCCGAAATTGTCCGCCGCGCAGGGGTCGGTCCCGGCGCGCAGGGCGCAGCGCTCCGGCGTGGCCTCGACATGGTCGAGCACTTCGTAGGAGCGCCCGCCCGGCAGCGTTTCGCGATAGCGGTCGTAGCGGCATTGCCGCTGCCCGTCCGGGCCGGTTTCCTCGAGCTTCTGGCCGCCGCACGGGAAGCCGCCCGTATTCGGACGGATCATGTTGGCGGTGATCGGCAGGATGAAATCCTCCAGCCGTTCGCGCGGCACTTCCTGGTCGTTCAGGATCAGCCGCCCGCCGATGACCTGGATCTTGTCGCCGGGCAGGCCGATGACGCGTTTCACATAATCGTCTTCGCGCGGGCCCGGATAACGGAACACCGCAATGTCGCCACGCTCTGGCAGCGATCCCATCACCCGGCCTTCATAGCGGATAATGCCGAACGGATAGGAATATTGCGAATAGCCGTACGGCCATTTCGATACGAACAGATAGTCGCCCACCAGCAGGTTCGGCATCATCGACGCGGACGGGATGCTGAACGGCGCGACGATGCAGCTGCGCAGCACCAAGGTCGCGACGAACAGGATCGCCAGGAAGCGCAGGAAGCTCCACCAGCTTTCCTTCTTTTTCTCCGGCGGCGGTGCCGCCGCACTGCCGTCGGCTGCGGGCGTCTCGGCCGGGGCGGGGAGGCCCTCCGGCTTGTCATTCTCGGAATTCATGGCTGTCCCTTCGCTTGACGGGGGTGTGCGGTCAAGCTGGCACACCGCGAAGCGGCTTGCCGTCCGGTCACAAAAATGCTGGTTCGTAAGCTCACGATTTCTTCGGGGAGGGAGATTCGGTGCGTACTTTCTTTGTGTTCACGGCGGCCTCCGCGCTGGGCCTGGGCGCGACATGGGTCGCCTTGCCGGCCTCCGGCAATGCGGCCTCGACCGACGCCGCCGCGTTGCAAAGCCGCGGCGAGACCTATGCCGCGATCGCCGCGAGCTATTCCAGCGGACAGCCGTTCCGTTCCGGCACCGGCTCCAATGCGAGCTCCCGTGCCGAGGCCGCGCGCCGGGCAATGGCGTCCTGCCGGGCCTCCGGCGGCGATGATTGCACCCTCGTGCTGGAATATAGCGGCCGCGGCTGCGGCACTTATCAGGTCAGCAATGACGGCGCAGATTATGCCTGGGGCTGGGCGATGGAACCGGTCGGCGCTGATGCCGACCGGATCGCGCTTTCACAATGCCAGGCGCAGCTCAACGCCGGCGAGACCTGCGCTTACCGCGCCCGCGTCTGCAGCAGCCGCGGAGGGACGCCGCAGCTCATCCGGGGCAAGGAAAACCTCAACGAGGACGACGATTATTGATTGTCACTGGCCGGCTCCGCGCAGGATAGGCATTCCGCACCGCTCCGGATAAGGAGGCGGCCGCACACTCGGGAGCGGATGGAATGAGCGACGCCTGGGCGGCGGTCGAGCGGCTGGGCCGTTCGCCGATCGCAAGTTTGTTCGAAACAGAGCCCGACCGGCTCGATCACCTGACGCTCGACGCCTGCGGCCTGCATTTCGATTTTTCGAAGACGCACCTGTCGGCGGCGCATCTCGATGCTTTCGCCGTGCTCGCCGAGGCGCAGGACCTGGCGGGCGCGCGCGAGACGCTCTTCACCGGCGGCCTCGCCAATCCCACCGAAGGCCGCGCCGCCGAACATACGGCCGAACGTGGGGAAGGGGCGGCCGGCAGTGTCGAACAGGCCCGCCAGTTTCACGCCCGCACCCGCACCCTGATCGACGTCATCGAAGCGGAGGCCTTCGGTCCGGTCCGCCACATCCTCCATGTCGGCATTGGCGGCTCGGCGCTCGGCCCGGAATTGCTCATCGACGCTTTGGGCCGCGACGCCGGCCGTTACGACACCGCCATCGTCTCCAACGTCGATGGCGCCGCGCTCAGTCAGGCGGTGAAGGGCTTCGATCCCGACGCGACGCTCTTGATCATCGCCTCCAAGACCTTCACCACCAGCGAGACGATGCTCAACGCCGCCTCGGCCCTGCAATGGATGCAGGAAAATGGCGTGGGCGATCCCTATGGCAAGGTGATCGCACTCACCGCCAGCCCCGACCGCGCGCTGGAATTCGGCGTCGACGAAACCCGCATCCTGCCATTCTCGGAAACGGTGGGCGGCCGCTATTCGCTCTGGTCGTCGATCGGCTTTCCCGCAGCGCTCGCTCTGGGCTGGGCGGCGTTCGAGGAAATGCTGGAGGGTGCAGCGGCGATGGACCGCCATTTCCGCCGCGCGCCCATCGCGGAGAACGCTCCCGTCCTCGCCGCTTTCGTCGATCGCTACTACGCCAACATCGCCGGGGCCGAGACCCGCGCCGTGTTCGCCTATGACGAGCGTCTCCGTCTGCTCCCCTCCTATCTGCAGCAGCTCGAAATGGAATCGAACGGCAAGTCCGTCCGCCTCGACGGCTCCCCCGCCGGCCGCGCCACCGCGGCCATCACCTGGGGCGGAGTCGGCACCGACGCCCAGCATGCGGTGTTCCAATTGCTCCACCAGGGCAGCCACCTCGTCCCGGCCGAATTCCTTGCCTGCATCGAGCCGGGCCACACTCTCGCCCCTGATCATCACGACCAGTTGCTCGGCAATTGCTTCGCGCAGGGCGCGGCCCTCATGGCCGGCCGCTCATCCGACGATCCGCACCGCTGCTATCCTGGCGACCGCCCGTCCAGCACGATCCTGCTCGACCGCCTCGATCCGCGCACCCTCGGCGCTTTGCTCGCCTTCTACGAGCACCGCACCTTCGCCAATGCCGTCCTGCTCGGCATCAATCCGTTCGACCAGTTTGGTGTCGAACTCGGCAAGGAAATGGCCAAGGCGATCGACGAGGCCGAGCCCGAAAGCTTCGACCCCTCCACCCGCGCATTGCTCGAACGCGCCTTTCCCCTGCCCGAAGGAATGATCGAATGACCGCCTACGATTACGACCTCTTCGTCATCGGCGGCGGCTCGGGCGGCGTGCGCGCCTCGCGGATCGCCGCCAGCCATGGCGCGCGCGTCGCGGTGGCGGAGGAATATCGGGTCGGCGGCACCTGCGTGATCCGCGGCTGCGTCCCGAAGAAACTGCTCGTCTACGGCGCCCATTTCGCGGAGGATCTGCAGGACGCCCGCCGCTTCGGCTGGAACGTCCCGGCCTGCGATTTCGACTGGCCGGTCCTGCGCGACAACGTCCTGGCCGAGGTCGACCGGCTCGAAGGCATTTACGGCACCATCCTGGAGAACAACAAGGTCGAGCTCTACGACCAGCGCGCCACTGTCTCCGGCCCCAACGAAGTCACCCTTGCCGACGGCACGAAGCTCAAGGCGGGCACTATCCTGATCGCCACCGGCGCCTGGCCGTTCGTGCCGGACATTCCCGGCGCCGAACATGGCATCACCTCCAATGAGGTCTTCCATCTCGAGCAGATGCCGAAGCGCGTCGTGATCGCGGGCGGCGGCTATATCGCCAACGAATTTGCCGGCATCTTCCACGAATTCAGCTGCAACGTGACGCTCGTCAATCGCGGCGACGTGATCCTGCGCGGCTATGACGAGCAGATCCGCGACCGTCTGCTGCAGATCGGCCTGACAAAGGGCCTGCGCTTCCTCTTCAACCACCAGTTTCAGTCGGTCGAGAAACGCGACGACGGCAGCCTGCTCCTTCATTTCGAAGGTCAGGAGCCGGTCGAGACCGATCTCCTGCTCTGGGCCGTCGGCCGCACGCCGAACAGCGTCGGCCTGGGCCTGAAGGAGGTGGGGGTCGAGCTCGGCCAGAACGGAGCGATCCTGGTCGACGAGGACAATCAGACCAGCGTCCCCAGCATCTATGCGATCGGCGACGTCACCGATCGCGTCCAGCTCACCCCGGTCGCGATCCGCGAAGGCCATGCCTTTGCCGACACCGTCTTCGGCAACAAGCCGACGCGTGTGGATTATACGAACATCCCCGCCGCCGTGTTCAGCCACCCCCCGATCGCTGGTGTCGGTCTGACCGAAAGCGAGGCGCGCAACACGCTCGGCCAGGTCAAGACCTACACGTCGGATTTCCGCCCGATGAAGAATGTGCTCGCGGGCCGCAACGAACGCTCGCTCTACAAGATGGTGGTCGATGGCACCACGGACCGTGTCGTCGGCCTGCACATGATCGGCCCTGACGCGCCGGAAATCCTGCAGGCCGCCGCGATCGCGGTGAAGGCCGGCCTCACCAAGGCGCAGTTCGACGAGACGATCGCGCTGCACCCGACCATGTCGGAAGAACTGGTGCTGATGCGCTAGCGCGTCCGCGCATAGGTTCCCTGCGCCGGCCCCGCCGCCGGCCCGACATCGAATGCCGTCGCCCGCCCGTCCGCGACCCGGAACCGCACCCGCTGACCCGGATCGTCGGCGAAGGTGAAGTCATGGCCGCCGAGCGACACCAATTGCCGCCGCGGCCGCGTCGCCAGCCGGTAATAGAGCTTGCCATCCTCCAGCACGATCGCCCGCTCGCCATACGTCCCGGCATAAGCCGCCATCGCCGCGCCCGGCGTTCCGGGCCGCGCCACCGCTTCCAGCCCCTGCGCCAGCCCCTCCAGATCGGCCCTGCGCGGTCCTTGCGCGCTCGCCGCCAGCCGTCGAAGCGCATGCGCCTGCGCGACGTCGAGTGCGGTCTCGACCGGCACCGGTATCGTCGGTTCAAGCCCCGTCGCCTCCCAGTCCCGTCCGGTCGAGGCCAGCACCGCGCGCCCAACCGATACGCTCAGGAAGAAGCCGCCCGGAATCGGCACGATGGTGTTGCGGAAGCCCGCGCCCGCCGTCCGCTCGCCGACCAGCTCGCCCAGCCGGTAGCCGCCGACATGCCCGACAAACTCCTCCGCCGCCGAGGCCGATCCGCCACTGGTCAGCACGTAGAGCGGTTTGCCGACCATGCGCGGCACCGTCGTTTGCGCCAGCGTCTGCACCTGGTCCGGTGATGCCTCGCCATTCATGTAGAAAGTGACGAGCGGCCGGCCAGCCTCCATGAAGTGGCTGACCAGATGCTGCACCGCCTGTGGGCTGCCGCCGCCATTCCGGCGCAGATCGATGATGATCGCATCGCCGCCGGACAGGAAGGCGAGGGCATGATCCAGCGCCGCCGCGCTCTCCGCGCCCATCCAGTCGAAGCCGCGATAATCCACGTAGCGGATATTGCCGGGCAGGATCTTGAGTTCGAAAATGCCATGATTGCGCGACCGCGTCGCCCGCTCGAAGACGGCCGGATCCGGTCCGCCGCCCGGGGCGCGCGCCGCCATCAGCTCGGCCCGGCGCGGGTCGTAGGAAATGCTGAGGTGGCGATCATTGGCCACGCGCGTCAGGTCGGCATTGATCCGCTCCACCAGCACCGCCGGATCGCTCGTTGCATAGCGCCCCGAAGCCAGCCCCTCCGCCAGCGCCGCGTCCAGGGCGGGCCGCCGCTCCGGCAGCACATAGCGCTCCGCCAGCACCCGGCGCACCTCGGCAATGACGGCCCGCGCGTCGACGCGCGCAGCCACCGGGGATGGCGTCCCGCCGGGCGCGGGCGCCGGTGACCCCTGGGGCTGGGCCGTCGCGGCGGCGGGCAGCAACAGGGCGGAAACAAGCAGCAAAGACCTCATCGGGCATCTCCCTTTGAGGTGTATTATTCGTTGGGCACAGTGGGGATTTCTGGCAAAAGAATGATAGCTTGTGCCAGTTTCTGGCATGTGGGCAGGGAAAGGCGCGATTTTGCGGCAGAAACTGGATCACCTCGACACACGCCTCCTGGCCGCCCTGCAGCAGGACAATCTGCGCACCGCGGATCAGCTGTCGGAAAGCATCGGCCTGTCCGCCTCCGCGATCGCACGGCGGTTGCGGCGGCTGCGCGAATCCGGTGCGGTGCGGGCGGATGTGGCCATCCTGTCCGAGCGTGCGGCAGGCGATCCGCTTTCGGCCATCGTCCATGTTCAGCTCGAGCGCCACGCCCCGCAGGAAGGCGACCGCCTCCGCCGCCGCCTGATCGCCAGCCCGAATGTGCAACTCTGCCTGGACGTCGCCGGCAGCTTCGACATCATCCTGCTGATCGTCGCGGACGATATGCGCGCTTATAACGAAGTCGCCGACGGCCTGCTGGAGGATAATCCTGCCGTCCGCCGTTTCGAGACCACCTTCGTCAAACGCCGCGTGAAAGCGACATTGGCCTTCCCGATACACGAAAGGCCGGAGGCCTGAGCCCCCGGCCTTCATATTCACCCGCTCATTTCGAGCGACTTCGGGAAATCATTCCCCGCCGAGCGTGATATCGGTGGTCTCGCACAGATTGACCTGGCGCCAGTCGCCGGTGTCACCGTCGTCATAGGTGACCCGGATATCCCACAGGCAGACGTCCGAGCGGTCGAAGGTGATCTCCGCGCTCTCGCCATCGGCCAGCACTTCGCGGCCAAGAATGTCCGGACCCCAGCGCGTCTCGCTCGACGGCGAGACGTTCAGCGTCACGACCACATGTCCGGTCTGGTTGTGAATGGTGAAATCCTGCGGCGCGAACCAGGCCGCGGCGACCGAAGCGACCGACACCAAAGCGCCGGTGAACAAACCCAAAGCCATGACAAACCCTCCCCGTGAAAGCGGCGTGGGTGGTGCACCGGATTCCGCGCCCCCGCAACGTCAATATCGGTGGGTCTGGATGAACCCGCGCTTTCGCGGATCGCTCCAGGTGTCCGCGCTCACCATTGCGAATGCTAGAACCTCTTCGCTCCCGGTTCGGCAACCAGCTGGTGTTCATCCTGCCAGATGATCTGCCCGGGGTCGCGGGTCGTGAGGATCTGCACGTGGACGCCGCAGGCCTCCAGCGCCAGCTTCAACTGATGCATCTGCTTGATGTGCTCGTCTGCAGCGGGCTTGAACCACGAGAGTCCCGGCTGTCCCCGCCCTTTCCAGCCGCCGCGCGAAAACTGGCCGGGAACCGCCAGATTGGCTCTGAACCAGCCGTAAATCTCGCCGATCTGCCGCAGCGCCCAGGCCGGCGCGAAAACGCAATCCCTCGCTTCATCGAGCGCCTGAAAGAGACCCAGTCGCTGCTTCTGGCGCTCGACCAGGCGAAAACAGACGAAGCGGACATAGACGCGGTCGGGCTTGGCCATTGCCGCGACGTACAGTCTCGGCGCGATGGTTGCGAGCGGGGTCCGCTTCTCACTCGGTTGGAAGGCGGGTCCGGCGGCCAGGCCGGACCCGCCGCGCCGCCCTTATCTGCGCACCCGCGCGCGCGTCTCCAGGTTGGTCAGACGCCGGTCCAGATAGGCCTGATCGTCGCTACTAGGGGTCACCCGGCGATAGGCATTGGCCAGCCGGGTGAGATCCTCATGCTCGACCAGCAACTGGGTCCGCGCCGTGGCGGTCAGACCGCTGGAGGGCAATGCCCGTGCGATCGCCTCGAGCCTGCTGGCGGGGTCCGCCGGGCGCGACGGCGTTCCGGCCGGGCCATCGCCCACGCGGCTGTCCAGCGCGTCGAGGCTGGATTCCAGATCGTCCCGCTCGCGCGCGCTCAGCGATCCGTCGCGCATATAGGTCGCTTCCGTGCGGATCAGCGCCGCATATTCGGTCTTCAGCTGCGTGCCCTGGGTACGGGTCAGGCGACGCGCCCGCACGGCCGCATCGACCCGCGCCTCGAACTCGGTGCGGCCGTCGGCGACCGATGTCCCGCCCGATACGCCACCCTGGCCATAACCGCCACCAGAAGAGCCGCCGCCGCCATAGCCGCCCTCGGCCAGCGCCTGGGTCAGCGCGCCATAGCGGTCGCCGAGGTCGGTGCGCTCCTGCGTGGTGAAGCGGCGGTCGGCGCCATAGCGTGCCTCAAGCTCGACCAGCGAACGATACTCGCTGCGCGCCCGCTCGCCGGAAGAACGGGAGAGCGCGCCAGAGCGGACTTCGCTGTCGATCCGTGCCTCGAACTGGGTCTGTTGCGCCGCGAGCGGCATCCGGCCCGCCATCCATTGCGCTTCGATCGCATTGCTGCCGTCCCGGTCGTTGCGATTGCCGAACAGCGCGCCGAGGATCTCACCGATCCGGTCGCCCGCGCGCGATTGCTGCGCTTGCGGCTGCTGGGTTGAACTGGTCTCCTGAGCGAGAGCCGGCGTCGCCGCAGTGGCAGCCAGCAACAGAGTGAGACTAAGGCGTTTCATAGTGAACCTCATCGTTAACCTGCGCCCCTCAACGCGACATGTGCGCTATGGGTCCAGACACAGTCCGAACGTTCACATTCCGGCCATTGCGTCTTTTTGAATTTTTCGCGCACTATGCTGGATGCGCTGGCTCATGCTCTTGCCTGTCCCGGTCCTGATCGGAACTGCGGGCTGCGCGACAAACTCTCCGGTCGCGAGCGCGTGCGTCACTGCCTCGCTTCAACAAGTCGTCGATGATCCGTTGCGCTACGCCGGTTCATATTACTGCGGTGAGGGTCTCGTCGCGTTGCGTGGCCGGAGCGTTCAGATCATCAGAACTTCAGCGGATCTCAGTTCGATGGATACCGTTCTGCTCGCGACTTCCGCAACTTCGCCACGCTTCGAAGCCGTCGCAGTCCAGCCGAAAAGATATTATCTGGAGGCCAGGATCGATCCCCAGGCCGAATGTTTCGAGCCTCCCGCCGACAATGGTGAAACTTGCTCTCCCTGGCGGCGTCCGGTCTCGATGCACATCAGGCAGGCGACATTGCTGCGCCAATGATCGCTTGCCGGCCCGATCCGGCCTCGGGCTTTTTGTTTCGGCGTCATCTTCCGTTTCCAAATAGGATTGCGTCTGACACGATAAGCGGATGATCGCGTGCCGCCCTGATTCCCGCCTCGAAACGTTCCCGCTGCGGGGCGTGAGCGCGGCGGACCTTTCGAACCTTTCGGGGCCCGATTTTTCTTCTCCTGGGGGTGTGAACCTTCAGCACCTTTCGACTCTCGAAAGGTGCTGGTGGTGACCGACGTCGTCGTCATCGGCGCCGGCCATAACGGCCTTGTCTGCGCCTTCTACCTCGCGCAGGCTGGGCTGAAGGTGACGGTCCTCGAGGCGCGCGACGTGGTCGGCGGCGCGGCGGTCACCGAGGAATTCGCGCCCGGCTTCCGCAACAGCACGGCCAGCTACACGGT
The DNA here is from genome assembly GCA_002344055.1 of Sphingomonadales bacterium UBA2369. GTDB lineage: Bacteria > Pseudomonadota > Alphaproteobacteria > Sphingomonadales > Sphingomonadaceae > Allosphingosinicella. Next base: position 115,757 of record DDTH01000018.1, on the reverse strand, counting down.
CAGCCTGCTGCAGCCGAAGGTGATCGCGGACATGGACCTGGCCCGGCACGGGCTGAAGGTCGTGCTGCGCAAGGTCGACAATTTTCTGCCGACGCTCGGACCCGAACATCTGCTCGGCGGCCGCGACGGCCTGACGAAGCGCGAGATCGCCCGCGTCAGCCCCGCTGATGCCGAAAATTACGACGCCTATATCGCCGCTCTGGATTCGGTCGTCGCGATCCTGCGGCAATGGCTGCTCCGCGCGCCGCCCAATGCCGGCGGCGGGGTCGGCGATCTGATCGCGCTTGCTTCGCTCGGCCGCGGCGTCGGCCGCCTCCCGGTCGCCGAGCAGCGCCAATTGATGGATTTTTTCACGCGCCCGGCCGCCGAAATCCTGCAACGCTATTTCAGCCACGATCTGGTCCAGGCCCTGTTCGGCTTCGATTCCGTCGTCGGCAATTTCGGCAGCCCGTGGACGCCCGGCTCCGCCTACGTCCTGCTCCACCACGTCTTCGGCGAGGCGGCGGGGGTGCCGGGTGCCTGGGGCCACGCGATCGGCGGCATGGGCGCGATCACCCAGGCGATGGCCGCCGCCTGCCGCGAAGAGGGCGTCGAGATTGTAACGGGCGTGGCCGTCGAGGAAATCATCGTCGAGGGCGGTCAGGCGGCCGGCGTGGTCGCGGGCGGCAAGACCTATCGCGCCGCCGCCATCGCCTCCGGGGTCCACCCCAAGCGCCTGTTCGAAAACCTGCTGCCCGATGGCGCGGTCCCGGAAGATACGGCCACGCACATGAAGGGCTGGGTCAGCGAATCCGCCACCTTCCGCATGAATGTGGCGCTGTCCGAACTGCCGCGCTTCACCAGCCTGCCCGAGCCGGGCGATCATCTCACCGCCGGCATCATCATCGCCCCCTCACTTGGCTATATGGACCGCGCCTGGCTCGATGCCGCCCGCGATGGCGTCGCGCAGGAGCCGATCGTCGAGATGCTCATCCCCTCGACCCTCGACGACAGCCTCGCCCCCGAAGGCGCCCACGTGGCGAGCCTGTTCTGCCAGCATTTCCGCTACGACGTACCCGGCGGCTGGGATGCGAGGCGCGACGAGGTCGCCGACGCGATCATCGCCCATGTCGATCGTTACGCGCCCGGCTTTGCCGCTTCCGTCGTCGGCCGCCTCGCGCTGTCGCCGCTCGATCTGGAGCGCCGCTTCGGCCTGATCGGCGGCGATATCTTCCATGGCCGGATGAGCCTCGACCAGCTTTTCTCGACGCGGCCGATGCTGGGCCATGCCGATTACCGCATGCCGCTTTTCGGCCTTTATCTTTGCGGCTCCGGGGCGCATCCTGGCGGCGGCGTCACGGGCGCGCCGGGCCACAATGCGGCTGCGGCGATTCTCAAGGACCGGCGTAAGTTGTTGCGTAGGCGTAACAGGGGGAACTGACGCGGGAGACGGGCTTTTGGCTCTGCAATCACGCCAACGACAGGGGTTTGATATGGACTTGCGCCGCTTTGCCGCGGTGGCCGTCCTCCCGTGCCTGTTGCTGACCGCCGCAGAGGCAGATGCGCAGCGCCGCCGGAGTTCGGTCGAGCCGCCGATCCTGTTCGAATTGCGACCCTACCAGCCGCCGCTCGCGACCGATCAGCGCGTCCGCGACGATGGCCCGCCACCCGTCCGTTCCAACGGCCTGCTGGCCAGGCTGGCCATCACCGAAGATGCCGACATCGCCGTTGGCCGCTTCGGCGTCGGCACCATCGCCCGCCCGCGCACCAATACGGAGCGTCCGCGGATGATGGAGCGCGAGAATCGCAACATCGCCGGCGCGGGCATGCGCCTCCGCTTCTGACCGGCTTGCCGGAAGGGGCGGGGTCCGCCTAGGGCGATCCCGAAGATAGGAGATCGTCCATGCAGCTTGGTTCCGACATTGCCGCCGTGGTCACCGGCGGCGCCTCCGGCCTCGGCGAGGCCACCGCCCGCGCGCTTGCCGCCAAGGGCGTGAAGGTCGCCATCCTCGACCGCGACGCGGATAAGGGCGCGAAGGTCGCGGCCGAGATTGGCGGCATCTTCGCTCAGGTCGATGTCACTTCCGACGAAGCGGTGGATGCCGCCTTCGCCAAAGCCCGCGAGGCGCATGGTCAGGAGCGCATCCTGGTCAATTGCGCCGGCGTCGCCAACGCGATGAAGACGGTCGGCCGCGACAAGGAAACGGGCGCGGTGAAGCGCTACCCGATCCACCAGTTCGAGCTGGCCATCCAGATCAACCTGATCGGCACCTTCCGCTGCATCGCCGCCTCCGCCGCCGGCATGGCGGATCTCGAGCCGCTGGCCGATGGCGAGAAAGGCTGCATCATCAACACCGCCTCGGTCGCCGCCCAGGACGGCCAGATCGGCCAGGCCGCCTACAGCGCCTCCAAGGCCGGCGTGCTCGGCATGGCGCTGCCGATCGCCCGTGATCTGATGGGGGAGGGGATCCGTGTGAACACCATCCTGCCCGGCGTGTTCGAAACGCCGATGGTGGCGATGATGCCGCAGAATGTCCGCGACGCGCTGGGCGCGCAGGTGCCGTTCCCGAAGCGCCTCGGTCAGGCGCCGGAATATGCGAAGCTCGCCGTCTTCATGGCGGAGAATGTCTATCTGAACGGGGAATATGTCCGCCTCGACGGCGCCATCCGCATGGCGCCGCGTTGAGCCAAGCTTGCGCGCTGCACCCGGCGATCGACCCCGCCGCGCTGCGCGAAGCCTATGCGCGCGACCGCCGCGTCCAGATCGCGCCCTTCCTGGCCGGTGACGGTGCGGCGAAACTGCGCGATCACCTCAGCGACCGCGAGGACTGGACCCTGGCGCTGAGGGCGGGGTCGCGCGAATTCGCCTTCGATCCGGCGCAGCAGGCCGAACTCGGCCCGGACAAGCTCGCCGCGCTGCGCAGCCTCGCCGCGCCGGGCGAGGAGGCGGGTTTCGCCTACGCCTATGAACGCATCGTCGCCCGGCTGCGGCAAAGCGGTGAACAGGAAAGCGGCACTCCGCTCGCGGACTTCGCTGCTTTCCTGTCGAGCGATCCGGTCCTCGCCCTGCTGCGTAACGTGACCGGTGCGGACGAGATCGGCTTCGTCGATGCCAAGGCCAGCCGCTACACCCCGGGCGACTTCCTGACTCTCCACCATGACCGGCAGGACGGCAGCACCCGCATTGCCGCTTATGTTTTCGGCCTCACCGAAGGCTGGCGCGCCGAAAATGGCGGCCTGCTCCTGTTCCACGAGCCGGGCGGCGAGATCGAGCGCGGCTTCGTTCCCGCGATGAACGCGCTGACCCTGTTCGCCGTGCCGCAGGGCCACAGCGTCAGTCAGGTGACCTCATTCGCACCCGTGCCGCGCCTGTCGGTCACCGGCTGGCTGCTGCCCCGCTGAAACGCCACCGCCGCGCCGGTCAGGCCCGGCTCCGGTTCGGTGAGCAGCAGCACGGAAACCCGCTCCATCCGCTCGCGATACCGCCCCTTGGCGAGGAACGGCTGGCGGAACAGAGGCGATGCCAGCCGGTCCCGCATCCGGTTGGCGAGCGCGCCCGACAGCACGACGGCACTGGACCCATGTGCAAGGCTGAGATCGCCCATCGCCGCGCCGAGCGCTCCGGTCAGAATGTCCAGGGCCTCCTCGGCGAGCGCATCGGTTCCTTCCAGTGCCGCATCCCAAAGCGCCGAAGCGTCCATTGCGTCGCCGCCAAGCGCGGCATGCACATCCGCCAGCCCTGGCCCGGACGCGATCCGCTCGACCGAGCATCGCCCGTAGCGCTCGGCAATGGCCTGCTCGATCCGCCGTTCCCGGGCCGTTCGAGGCGCGAAGCCGATATGGCTGCCTTCGCACTCGACGATCTCGTTGCGGCCGGCGCGGCGGACGATGATCGATACGCCGAGGCCCGTACCCGGTCCGGCCACAGTGATTATCCCCTCATCGGGCAATTCTCGCGCCGCACCCGCAAGCGGCTCGAACGAACCGGTCGGCAGCGCCGAAACGGCATGCGCTACCGCCCCGAAATCGTTGAGCAGCAGCAATTGCTCGAGTCCCATCGCCGCGCGGATCGTGCGGCGATCGACGGTCCAATCGCTGTTCATGAAGCAAAGCACATCGCCTTCGATCGGCGCCGCGACCGCGATTGCGGCCGCATCGGCTCGCTCCGTCCCGCTCTCCGCCACGAAGGCCGACCATGCGGCCGCCAGCCCGTCATGGTCCGCAGTGCGATACTTCCGGATCGTACCGATGCGCGGCAAAGCGTCCGGCGTCAGTGTGGCGAGCGCGAAGCGTGCATGTGTCCCGCCCACGTCGCCCACCGCTATCGTCCGACTATCGCCCGTCATGGAATGGCTTCTATCGCCACCCCGGAATGGCACAATCCGGCTTGGTCGGCATCGGCATGCCTAATCGGGCTGCTTGACCCGCTAACGATCCTGAAGGACACATCCTCCACGAAACTGAGGGGCAGTTGGCGTCATGGCGATCCTTTCCATTCCCTGTCTTCGTTGCCGCGCGACGGCTCAGGCCGATGAGAATGCGCCCGGCCTCTCCTGTCCGTCGTGCGGTCTGGCCATGCCGCCGCCCGCGTCCGCGGCCTGGATGGTGAGCAGGGAAGGGACGCAGCCGTTCGGACCTTACACCTTCGCGCAGTTGACCGAGTATCTCGGCCAGTCGCAGGTGCTGCCGACCGACAGTCTCTGGCATCAGGGCGCGCCCGATTGGGTGCAGGCGGGGCAATTGCCGGCGCTCGCCGGCGGAGCGCCCGCCGCACAACCGGCGCCGCAGCCATATACCGCCCCCGAGCAGCCTTATGCGCCTCAGCCGCAGGCGGATCCTTATGCTGCCCAACCCCAGCAATATGGCGCGCCGCCTTATGGCGCCCCGGCCCAACCCTACGGCGCCCCGGCCCAACCTTATGGCGCTCCCGGTCAGCCCTATGGCGCGCCGGTCGCCGCCGGTCCCGGCTTCGGGTTGCACTTCAAGCGCGCGGTCAACTGGAACCTCAGTTCGATCGAGATCTTGCCCGAAGAGCGGGCCGTGCTCCTCGCCAACGGCGTCGATGACGATCATGCCGGGCGGTTCCTGATCTGGCGTCGCAGCGTGCTGGGCGCGGTCATGCCGATCACGCTCGTGTCCGCACTGTTGGCGGTGCTGTCGGGCCTCACCGGCGATCGTGGCTGGGGCCAGTTGTCGGCCTTCGGCATCCTTGTCGATCTGCTGCGCGTGCTGTCATTGTTCGCGCTGCCCGCTGCCGCCTTCATGGCGCAGAAGATCTGGTACCGGCAGCGCCGGTCGCGCAACACACTCATCACCGGCTTCATGGTCGCCTTCGCGACGCCGCTGGTGCTGGGCCTCATTCCGTTCAGCTGGCTGATGGATCTCAATTCCATCAACCCGATGGAGCGCGCGCAGGCGGCGGCCGGGGCCGGATTTATCGGCGCCATCCTCGTCTACGTGACCCTGATGCCAGCCGTTCTGTCGCTGATCCCGGGGGTGTTGCGCGCATGTCTGCGGATCAAGGCGCTGTTGCCCGAGGCGACCCTGCCGGGCTGGTTCCTGGTCGCCGCGACGCCGCTCTACATCCTGCTCTTCCTGGTGATCTTCAGCGTGATCAATCAGGTTGCTGGCCATTTCCTGCTGATCCTGGGCGTGCTCGCCCTGCTGATCGCGCCGACGCTCTACATGATCAATTCCAGCACCTTCACGAAGCCCCTGCGCACGCCCGCGGAAATCGCGAAGGTGGGCAGTGTGCAGAATCTTGCCATGGGGATCGCGCTTACGGGCGTGGTGATGCTGGTCTTGTGGACCTTCGTCGGCGGCATCGGTCCGCAGAATGTCGCGCTGATCGGCGGCGAGGGGAGTTCGCTCCTGCGGCCGTGGAATCCTCGCGTCCTGCAATTCCCCATCGACTTTGTCGGCCGGTCGCTCTTCACGACCGTTGTCGTCGCCGATCTCATCATGCAGATGAACGTGTCGATGTGGCGGCATGACAAACAGTCGGAAGGCGTGGCTGAAGCCGCGCATTACGACCGCATGATGGCCGAGATCGAGGAAGCCGGCGCCAAGACCGAAGTCCGGATGCCGGGCTACTGAGCAATCAGCCGCGGCGGCCTTCGATCAGGCTGTCGACCAGGCTGGGATCGGCAAGCGTCGACGTGTCGCCGAGATTCGAGAAATCGTTCTCGGCGATCTTTCTGAGGATGCGGCGCATGATCTTGCCCGATCGGGTCTTGGGCAGCGCCGGGGTGAAGTGGATCAGATCCGGCGAGGCGATCGGTCCGATGTCGGCCCGCACTTGCGCACGCAATTCCTGCTCCAGTTCGGCGGAGCCTTTCTCACCGGCGTTCAGCGTCACATAGCAATAGATGCCGGTGCCCTTGATGTCGTGCGGGTAGCCGACGACCGCAGCCTCCGCGACTTTGGGGTGGGCGACGAGCGCGCTCTCGATTTCGGCGGTGCCGAGGCGGTGGCCCGACACGTTCAGCACGTCGTCGACCCGGCCAGTGATCCAGTAATAGCCATCCTCGTCCCGGCGGCAGCCGTCGCCGGTAAAATAGCGGTTCCGGTAGGTCGAAAAATAGGTCTGCACGAAGCGCTCATGGTCGCCATAGACGCTGCGCATCTGCCCGGGCCAGCTTGCCGCGATCACCAGATTTCCCGATGTCGCGCCGGCAAGGTGCTGTCCTTCGCCATCGAGCAACTCCGGTATCACGCCGAAGAATGGTCGCCCGGCACTGCCCGGCTTCATCCCGTGCGCGCCGGGCAGCGTGGTGATCATCGTCCCGCCCGTTTCGGTCTGCCACCAGGTATCGACAATCGGGACCCGGCTGTCGCCGACCACGCGGTGGTACCAGAGCCAGGCCTCGGGATTGATCGGCTCGCCGACCGTGCCGAGCAGGCGCAGCGACGATCGATCGTGCTTGGTCACCCAATTGTCGCCCTCGCGCATCAGCGCGCGAATGGCGGTCGGCGCGGTGTAGAGAATCGAGACCTTGTGCCGTTCGACCATTTCCCAGAAGCGGCTGAAATCTGGATGGTTCGGCACACCCTCGAACATCAGACTCGTCGCGCCGTTCAGCAGGGGGCCGTAGACCACATAGGAATGGCCGGTGACCCAGCCGACATCGGCGGTGCACCAGAACAGCTCGCCGGGCTTGTAGTCGAACACGTAGTGGAAGGTCGTCGCCGTCCAAACACCATAGCCGCCCGTCGTGTGCAGCACGCCCTTCGGCTTGCCGGTCGAGCCGGACGTGTAGAGGATGAACAGCGGGTCTTCAGCATTCATCGGCTCGCATGGGCAGACGTCCGGCACCGTCTCGCCCAGTTCATGATACCAATGGTCTCGGCCCGGCGTCATCGTCACCGGTTCGCCCGTGTGGCGCACGACGATCACCGCTTCGACCGGTCCGCCATCCGCCAACGCTGCGTCGGCATTGGCTTTCAGCGGCACCGACTTTCCGCCGCGGCGGCCGGTATCGGCGGTGATCAGGAACCGGCTGCCGCAATCCTCGATCCGCCCGCCCAGAGCTTCGGGCGAGAAACCGCCGAACACGACGCTGTGCACCGCGCCGATGCGCGCGCAGGCCAGCATCGCCACCGCCGCTTCCAGGATCATCGGCAGATAGATGGTGACGCGGTCGCCCTTGCTCGCGCCGAGCGCTTTCAGGCAATTTGCCATCCGCACAACTTCGGCCTGGAGCGCGCCATAGGTCAGCGTGCGAACCTCACCCGGAGCGTCGGCCTCCCACACCAGGGCGGCGTCGCCGGCGCGCGTGGGGAGGTGCCGGTCCACGCAATTGTGGCAGAGGTTCAGGACGCCGTCCTCGAACCATTTGATTTCCACCGGATCATAGGACCAGCCCGAGATCGTCCCCGGAAAGCGCTCCCAATCCAGCCGTCGAGCCTGAGTCGCCCAGAACGTGTCGGGCTGCTCGACCGATTGCCGATAGAGGCGATCGTAATCTTCCGCCGTGCAATGGGTTCCGGCAATCGCATCTGCTGGCGGCGGGATCGTTTCGGTCACGCTGGGAAGCTCCGTTGGCTGGATTTTGAACCGGCTTAGCTTTGCCTCCCCGGACAGGCCAGTCCCGTCGAAGCGCCGGGATTGCCGCCGCCCGGCCGAGCACCTATTTAGCAGCCTTCCCATGAGCGCTCCCGACCCTCTTCGCCCGACTTTGCCTTCGGCGTCCGAATGGCTGCGGCATGTGCCGTCGATCGCCGTGCTGGGCGGTATCGCCGCCTTGTTTGCAGTAGTGGGAGCCGGCCTGCCGGGTCGCGCGGACGAAATCGCCGTCGCGCCGGCCCCGGGTCTCGAAAAGGGAGAAGACGGCTCTTTCGTGCCGATGGCTGCAGCCGATCCCGACGCGCTGGTGCCGATCTCCGCGCTGGAAGCGTGGGAGATGAACGCGAATCTGCCGACGTCGGGCGGGGCCAATCCCGCCGCCGCCGCCTTCACCTTACCTGCCGATGAAGTCGCGCAGATGCGCTCGGTCGATTGCCTCACCGCGGCGGTCTATTACGAAGCCGGGCTGGAATCGCTCGACGGCCAGCGCGCCGTCGCCCAGGTCGTGCTGAACCGTGTCCGCCATCCGCATTATCCGAATACCGTCTGCGGGGTGGTCTTCCAGGGCCATACCCGCCGCACCGGCTGCCAGTTCACCTTCACCTGCGACGGGGCCCTGCGCCGGACACCCGCGGCGCATCTGTGGGAACGGTCGCGTGCCATCGCGCAGGCGGCACTGGCGGGCTACGTCCACCGCCCGGTCGGGCAGGCGACGCACTATCACGCCAATTACGTCTTTCCCTATTGGGCGCCGACCCTGACCAAGGTGGCGACGATCGGCGCGCACATCTTCTATCGCTGGGACACGGGCGGCGGCCTGTCCGCGCGCTATGCCGGCGCCGAACCGGATATTCGCTGGCGCGGCGGCTTCGGGCAGCCGGACCGTCAGCTTGCGACCTCGAATACGGCACTCACCGGCGAAGGCCGCGACGCCGCTGCGGCGGCCGCGGCAACGGAGGCGCAGAAAGAGGACCCGCGCGCCGGTACATCCTTCCAGCGCTCCATCATGCGCCGTTACGAACCGGTCAGCACGACCGCGCAGCAGATCGTCGAGCGGCGCGCCACGGACAATGCCGGCCCCAGCGCCAGCACCCGCTGGTCGATCAGCGGTCAGCCGGATCCTGCGGCCGCGCCGCAACGCCCGCTTGGCCGTGAAGGCGCCGCGCAGCCGGTGCAGCTTGACGGTGTCCGCCGCAGGCCGGCGGCACCGCCGCCGGTCGAAGCTCCGGCCGTCAATTCGACGGAAGCCCGTTAGGCGGGCAGCCGCTCCACGACCGCCGAAGCGAAGCGGTCGACATTGTGATCACTCAGCCCAGCGACGTTGAACCGGCCCGATCCGGCCATGTAGATCGCCTCGCTCTCGCGCAGTTCCGCGACGGCATCGGGTGAAAGCGGCAGCATCGAGAACATGCCGTTCTGCTCGTCGATATAAGCCAGGCGCGGATCGAAATCGGCAAGCCGCGCCCGCAGCCCGCGGATCCGCGTGCACATCTCGTTCAGTTCCGCGCGCCAGTCGGCGGCCAGTTCGGGCGTGTCGAGCACCAGCCGGGCGACCGCCGCGCCATGATCGGGCGGCATCGACCACATGGTGCGGGCCAACACGAGCAGGTTGGAATAGGCCGTCGCGGCGATCTGTGCGGTCGGCGCCTTGACGTGCAGCGAGCCGACGCGGTCGCGATACACACCAAAATTCTTGTCGTTGGAATGGGCCAGCAGCGCCTGATCCGAGGCCGCGATGACGAGCCTGGCGCCCGCCGCATCCTGCTCGAGTCCGTGGCCGAGGCCCTGATAGGCCAGGTCGACGAACGGAATCAGCCCGCGCCGCGTCACGATCTCCGCGAGTGCATCCCAATGTTCCGGAGACAGATCGGCGCCGGTTGGATTGTGGCAGCAGCCGTGGACCAGCACGATGTCGCCCGCCTGGGCGCCTTCAAGCGCGGTCATCATTTCGTCGAACAGGATGCGCTGGGTGTCGCGGTCGTAAAATGGATGCTCGACGACTTCGAGTCCCGCGACGGTGACGAGCGGAATGTGGTTGGGCCAGGTTGGCTGGCCGATAAAGACCCGCGCCGCCGGATTAGCGAGGCGGATCAGGTCCACACCGAGCCGCAGCGCGCCGCAACCACCCGGCGTCTGCAGCCCGATAAATCGATCGTCCGTGCCAGGGCCGAACGCCAGTTCCCGCATCAGTTCGACGAAACGCACGTCGCCTTCGCCGCCCAGATAGGATTTCGTTTCCTGCGTCTCGTTCAACAGCCGCTCGGCCTTCTTCACCGAGCGCAGGATCGGGGTGTTTCCCGCCGCATCGCGATAGACGCCGACGCCCAGGTCGATCTTGTGCGGACGCGGGTCGCGCCGCACCATGCCGATAATGGCGAGCAATGCATCGCTCGGCTGCGGTTCCAGCGCCTCGAGCAGCCGCGGCCGCGCCAGCTGTTCAATGTCGCCCATCATCATCTTCTCCCAATCTTGAGGGCGGCATACAGGCTGTGTCGCGCAGTGCAAATTTGAGCGCGGCAAATTTTCCGGTGCTTGATCCGCGGCGATGTGCGCCCTATCTGCGGCCTCGCGGGACCGGGCCCCTCTGGCGACCAGCTTTTCTGCTGCTCGTGATGTCGGACCGCATCGGGTTAGCTCGATGCAGGTTCGAACGGCCGTTCCAGGTCCTGAAATCCTCCATTCGCGTCAGCCCGATCGGTGCAATTCCATCGACGGAGACGGCAATGAAAAAGCTCTTCAGACTGATCATCCTCCTGCGCGGCGCGGCGTCGTTGCTGGCACGCGGCCGGGCGCGGCGTCATGCCTATTACCCGCTCCATTCGGACCGCCAGCCCTCGCTGGCCGAGCGGCTCCTGCGTCGCTTCTCCAGCCGCGCGGGGAGGTAAGACATGGAATTCCTCGTCGCCGACTTCCTCGGCACGCCGCTCTGGTTCTGGCTGTCCTTTTTCGGGCTGGTCGTCGTCTTGCTGGTGCTCGATCTGGGCGTCTTCCACCGCAAGCATCGCGAAATCGGGGTGCGCGAGAGCCTCCTCATGTCGGGCTTCTACATCGCCATGGGCCTCGGCTTCGGCGCCTTCGTCTGGGCCACGCGCGGAGAGGCGTCGGGGCTCGACTACGTCACCGGCTTCCTGGTCGAAAAGAGCCTGGCGATGGACAATGTCTTCGTCATCGCGATGATCTTTTCCTACTTCGCCGTGCCCCGCATCTACCAGCACCGCGTGCTGTTCTGGGGCATCCTCGGCGTCATCATCCTGCGCGCGATCATGATCGGCTTCGGCGCGGCTCTGGTCGATAATTTCGGCTGGGTCCTCTACATCTTCGCCGCCTTCCTCATCTACACCGGCATCAAGATGTGGACCTCGGCGGACGAGGCCTATGAGGTCGGCAAATCGCCTCTGCTTGCCTGGTTGAAGCGCCGCTTCCGGGTGACGGAGCAACTCCATGGCGAGCGCTTCTTCGTCCGCGAACCCGATCCCAGGACGGGCAAGCTGGTGCGGGCGGTGACGCCGCTCTTCCTGGCCCTCGTCATGGTCGAGATCGCCGACGTGATCTTCGCGGTGGATTCGATCCCGGCCATTTTCGCGATCACCACCGATCCGTTTATCGTCTACACCTCGAACGTCTTCGCGATCCTAGGCCTGCGCGCCTTGTTCTTCGCCCTCTCGGCGATGATCGAGCGCTTCCACTATCTGAAGCACGCGCTCGCGCTGCTGCTGGTGTTCATCGGCTCGAAGGTGTTCGTCGCCGACATGTTCAATCTGGTGAAGTTCCCGCCCGCCGTCTCGCTCGGCGTGACGGTCGGCATCCTCGCCACCGGCATCGTCTATTCGCTGGTGCGCACGCGGGAGCCGGTGGGTGTGAAGGCGATCGCATCGGAGCCGGACCGTATCGGCTGACAAGGAATGGCCGCGCGCCTCTGGACGAGCCAGATCAGGCGCGCGGCCAAATCCGTCAATCGGCTCAGCGCGCGGCGGATCGGCGCCGCCGGACGCCTAGAGCAGGCTCCAGAGGTACAAAGCGACGCCAGCGCTGACCGCCAGCGCGAAGGCAATGCGCAGGACCGAGACCTTGCGAACGGGGAGCGTCCCCGCGGGCGCCGTACCGCTGCCGGTGATCATCGGTCCCACCAGGTTCCGCCGCTTGATCACCGCATAATAGAGCACTGCCGCGATATGCAGCGCGATCAGCGCCAGCAGCAAGTTGAACATCAGTTCGTGCAAATCTGTCAGTCGTTCGGCGGTTTCGAGGCTGACCAGATTGGTCAGCGGCCCGGACGCGCCCACCTCATAACCGTCGGTGGATTCGGCGAAGAGGCCCAGCCCCACCTGCGCGACCAGCACGAGCAGCATCGCCGCCACGCTCCAGCCGCCGAGCGGATTGTGCCCGACCGAATGCGTGGCGCTGCCTTTCAGATAGGCCATCACGCCGCGCGGCCCTTTCAGGAAGGTTGCGAAGCGCGCGGTCGAACTGCCGATCAGACCCCAGACCAGCCGGAAGACAATCAGGGCGACCATCACCAGCCCGAGCGTCACATGCAGGGCAATCTCTTCATTCTCGGCGGTCCACCACATGGCCGGGATCAGCAGCACGATGGCCCAATGGAAAATTCGCGTCGGCCCGTCCCAGATGCGAACGCGATTTGCTGGCGGTGGGGCAGGGGCGTCCGCCGCCTCGCTCATTTTTCAGGCCCGCGATACGATTCGTGGCAATTGCCGCAGGATTTGCCCAGCGCGCCCGACGCGCCGCGCATCTGCTCGACATCGCCCGCTTCGGCGAGCCGCTGGAAGGACTGGGCTTGCTGCAGAAAATTGGCGTGTACGCGGCTGAAGCCAGCGTTGTCCGACCAGATTTCGGCCTTGGCGCGGCTGCGCGCGTGAACGTCGGGACCCGACCCGGCCGGGAACCAGGATGGCAATTGCTCGCCCGCCGAAACCAGCGATCCGGCTTCCTGTCTGATTCGCGCCACGTCCGGAGCGCTGCCCTTCAACTCGCGATTGATCGCTTTCAGGCTGTCGCCCATCCCCTCGAAACGCTCGTGCCGGATATCGTAAGCATTTTCGACAGTGACGGGGCCGCTCGACACCGCACCATTGCCGCCGGGAGCGTCCGTGGCCGCGCTGTCCTCACGGCCGCTGCAGGCAGCGACGGCGATGATGGCGGCGATGCTGACGGCGAGCAGGGCGGGCTTCATGCGGGTCTCCAATGGCGATCGATCAACCCTGCAATGCCGGTCCCGTTCCGCCTGCGCAAGAACCGGGCGGGTACCGGAATCGGCAACATGTCATTGCATTGCCGGCAACGAAGCGCGCGCAAACGAAAAGGGCGGCGGACCCATCGGTCCGCCGCCCCCCTGTCGTTCAAGTATTCGCTGAAGAAGCGCTTACTTGTTCGAGGCCATGTTGCCCTTCACCTGGTTGAAGGTGTTGCCGAGCTGGCCGCCGAGGTTCGACATGGCGGTGATGGCGGCAACGGCAATCAGAGCGGCGATCAGGCCGTACTCGATGGCGGTGGCACCCTTCTTATTGCGAATGAGCTTGCGAATGGTCTGCATTTTCGGTCTCCTTGATTCCACTGACGTCTCGTTCCGCCGCCCGTATCCGGTCAAAAATCCGGGATCAGCTGAAATGAAATTTAGTCTTCGGAAGTTGATAAATGTTGAAAGAAAGAAAGTTAACGTTTGGTAACCGCGTTGGACACGTTGTTCCACATCAGGGTCGTCTGAGTTGCAACACCTTGAATGGCACCGACCATCGCGAGGAAAATAAGCGACAGTATCAATCCGTACTCGACTGCCGTCGCGGCACGGCGGTCCCGGAGTAGTCTTTTCAAGCCGCGCATGAAGCCTCTCCGATCGAACGACGAAACTGTCGCTCGACGAAGAATTAGCCGATCGTGTTTAACGAATTGTAAGCAGATGGCCCGGAAGTGAAAAAAAATCCGACAAGCATGACGGTCGTCGCGGCCGCTCTGGTGGACGCTTCCGGCAATATCCTGCTCCAGAAGCGCGCGCCGGGACGGGCGATGGCGGGGCTTTGGGAATTTCCCGGTGGCAAGGTCGAGGAGGGCGAAACTCCCGAGGCCGCACTGTCGCGGGAGCTTTGGGAGGAATTGGGCGTCGAGGTCGATCCGGGCGCGCTGCGGCCGACCTGCTTTGCCAGCGCGCCCGTCGGCGACCGGCACATGGTGCTGCTCCTTTATGTCTGCCGCTCATGGCGTGGCGAACCAAAGGCGCTCGACGCCGAGCGACTGGATTGGGTGCCACTTCAAGCCATGCGGGGCTTGCCGATGCCGCCAGCGGACGAGCCGCTCATCGACCTCTTGGAAGCCTTGCTCTAGCTTTTTGGTTTGAGCGCCTCGGCCAGGGACGCGGTGCCACTGCCGCGTCTGGCTGGCTGTGGCTGATCGGGCGAGGGCGCCCAGCCGCTCAAATGGATGATGTCGAATCGCTCCATGACGCGGCCATCGGGGTCGGCGCCGCTGGCAAAGGCAGCCTGGGCGGCGGCATATCCTATCCTGCCAAATGGCTTGCGCGAGCGAGAAACGAGCAGATTGGTCCAGGCGAGGGCGCGCAGATCGCCGACCAGTTGCGGCAGACCCGTATATCGGACGTCGATCGGCTCGACGTCGGCGACGGGCAAGGCGAAGCCCGCCCGGCTCAGCAAGTCCCCGGCCGCCCGGACGTCGATCTGCGGATGGATATGGGCGGAGGCAGGTCGCGCTTCGGCATCATCGGCCGCCTGCATGGCCCGCTTGAGCTTCTGCAGGCTTCCCGCGCCGGCGAGCGCGCCAAGGAACAGGCCGTCGGGGCGCAGCAGGCGGCGGATCTGGATCAGCGCGCCCGGCAGGTCGTTCACGCTGTCGAGCACGCCCGCCGACACGACGAGGTCGAACGAGGCGGGCAGAAAGGGCAGGGAATCCTCCTCATAATGTCCGCCCCCGATGCTGCGCGCGAATGCGGCACCCGCATCGCAAGGCGTGACCTCGATTCCCTGGGACCGCAGCATACGGGTCAGCAAGCCGGGTCCGCAGCCAAGATCGAGCGCGCGCTCGAAGCCGCGCGAAACCATTGAAAGGCGATCCAGCAGGTCGTCGCCGATCCGCCGCAGGATGGGATTCTCGTCCGTCAGGCTCGATCGGCATGCACGATCCCGCCTTACGCGCCTTAAAGCTGCGTCGAACGGCGTGGCTTGGACATGGTCGTGTGGATTCATCGCGGCGGCGCTAGCAGCTTATGCGGATGCGTTCGCGCTTTCCATGCGCCTGTCCTGACGATAAAACGCCGCGACGCGCGCGAGTGTATTGCAATGATAATACGCCTGTGCGACAGATCGTGCGGAAACATGACATTCGATGACCGACCATAATTACGAACAGATGCGCCGCGCGATGGTGGCGAGCCAGCTCCGGACCACCGGGGTCAATGATCCGCGCGTGGTCGCCGCGATGGGCGCGGTGCCGCGTGAGCGTTTTGTCCCGCAGGACCGGGCGACGACCGCTTATGCCGACGCGCCGATTCCCCTGGCGAACGGCCGCCTGCTCAATGCGCCGATGGTGCTGGGCCGGATGCTGGCCGAGGCCCGGCTGGACGGCAGCGAGCGGGTGCTCGTGATCGGTGCCGCGACAGGCTATGCTTCGGCGGTTGTCGCGCTTCTCGCAAAGAGCGTAGTCGCGCTGGAAGAGGATACGGATCTCGCGGCCACGGCCCGCGAGGCGCTTGCCGGCAGCGATGTGGAGGTGGTTGAAGGCCCGCTTTCAGAAGGTTCGGCGTCCGGCGCGCCCTATGATTTCGTGCTGATCGACGGCGCGGTGGAGTCCGTTCCACAGGCCATTCTCGATCAGGTTGCCGATGGCGGTCAGCTGGCGGCCGCGCTCCTCGACAACGGGGTGCCGCGGATCAGCGTCGGGCGCGTCGTCGGCGGGGCATTCGGTGCGATCGCTTATTCCGACGCTGTGGCGGCGGTGCTGCCCGGCTTCGCGAAGCCGCGCGAATTCAGTTTCTAAGGGAATGTTATGCGAGTGATGCGGGGAGGCTTGCTGGCTGCGGTGGCGGCGACGGCGCTGGCGGCAGGGACCGGCGGCGCGGAAACGCTGCGCGAGGCGCTGGAGCGTACATACCGGACCAATCCGACCCTGATGGCGCAGCGTGAACGGCTGCGCGGGCTGGACGAAAGCGTGGCGATCGCTCGCGCCGGGCTTCGCCCGCAAGTGTCGGCAACCGCCGGCCTCAACCAGGATCTGTTCAATTCCGGCTCCGGCGAGCCGCGCAATGTCAGCGTCGGCATCGACGTCTCCTATCCTCTTTTCAACGGTAATCGCGTCCGCAACCAGATCGGCGCCGCCAATGCCCGAGTTGATGCCGGCCGCGCCGATCTGCGCGGCACCGAGGGCGACATCTTCACCGAAGCGGTCGGTGCCTACATGGACGTCATCCGCGATCGCTCGATCGTCGCCCTGAACGAGAATCAGGTTCGCGTCCTGCGCACCAACCTCGAAGCCACGCGTGATCGCTTCGAGGTCGGCGATCTGACTCGCACCGACGTTGCCCAGTCCGAGGCGCGCCTTGCGCTTGCAGAAAGCGCGCTGGCCACGGCGCAAGGCCGTCTCCGCACGAGCGAGGAGGGTTTCCGCCGGGTGATCGGCGAGCTTCCGACCGAGCTCGAGCCGCCGCCCGTTCTGCCGCGCCTGCCCGACACGGCTGACGAAGCGGTGCTGATCGCGCTGGACAACAATCCCGATCTTCGGGCGATCGCCGCGCAAGTGCGCGCCGCCGGCCTCGACATCGACGTGATCCGGGCCGACCGCCTCCCGACGGTCAGCGCCGTGACCGGCGTCGATTATCTCAATCGGCTGGGATCGGCCGCGGAATTGCTGAGCGGAACGCCGATTCCCGGCCAAGCCCTGCCGCCGAACGAGGTCAGCGGCGCGTCCGTGGGCGTCACCGCCCGCATCCCGATCTATCAGGGCGGCTCGGTCGGTGCGCGCGTGCGCCAGGCGAGCGCGATTCGCACCCAGTTGGTGGAAACCGCGATCGAGGCGGAGCGGCTTGTGATCGCTCGTACCCGTGCCGCCTTCGCGACCTACCGCGCTGCGTTGAACGCGATCGAATCGAACACCGTGGCTGTCGCCGCCAACCAACTCGCGCTGGAAGGCACGCGCGCGGAAAATACCGTCGGCACGCGCAACGTGCTCGATGTCCTCAACGCTGAACAGGAATTGCTGAACAGCGAAGTCCAGCTCGTCACCGCGCGCCGCGACGCCTATGTCGCCGGTTTCGCCCTGCTGAATGCGATGGGGCGGGCCGAGGCGGAGGATCTGGGTCTTGACGGGGGCCCGCTGTACGACCCGCTGGTGCATTATGAAGGCACACGTGGCCGCGCGTCCGACTGGAGCGACGGCGAGGCGCGCGCGCCCGCATCGACCCGCACCGCGCCGCCAAACGCGGGCGGCCCGATTGCGCCCCTGATCGGCCCGGTCGATCCGCGTCAGCCGCAGCCTTAATCCACCCCGTGACAGGGCGCCCGGAATAAGCGATAGGCTGCTTCCCTATGGGCGACATCCAGCAAGATCCGTCGATGGAAGAGATTCTCGCTTCCATCAAACGCGTCATCCGCGAGGATAATCGGGTTCCGGCGCCGCCGCGTGCCGCCAAGCGTGCGGTGCAGCCCGTGGCCCCCGAAGTACCGGAAGATGACGTTCTGGAACTCGACCAGCCGATGGACGCCCCCGCGGCGCTCGCGTCGGCGGATGCCGTGGCCGCCAGCCGGCAATCGCTCGCCGCGCTCAGCAATGCCCGCCCGCCCGCCACGCCCGCGGCCAGCGAGGGCGGTCCGCTCGAGGCTGCGGTGCGCGACATGTTGCGGCCGATGCTGAAGGAGTGGCTCGACGAGAACCTCCCGAAGATCGTCGAGGAACTCGTGACTCGCGAAATCTCCCGTATTTCCGGGCGCTAAAGCTCCTCGCTTGTCGCTCTCTGGCGGCGGTGTTACCCCTGCCGGCCATGAAGAAGCTCCTGCTGTGCGGCCTTGCCGCTTTCGCGCTCGCTCCGCTCCCGGCCGCCGCCCGGCCGATGACCGCCACCGATCTTGCCACGATGAAACGGATCGGCGCGCCGACCGTGTCGCCGGACGGCCGCTGGCTGGTCTATCAATTGCGCGAGACCGATCTCGCCGCCAATCGCGGCCGGACCGATCTGTGGCTGCTCGACCTGAACCGTCCTAACGCCATTCCGGTCAAAATCG
Source organism: Sphingomonadales bacterium UBA2369 (assembly GCA_002344055.1). Taxonomy (GTDB): domain Bacteria; phylum Pseudomonadota; class Alphaproteobacteria; order Sphingomonadales; family Sphingomonadaceae; genus Allosphingosinicella. Next base: position 97,475 of record DDTH01000018.1, on the reverse strand, counting down.
CCTCCACCCCGCAGCACAACGAACATGACGCCCGCTTCTCCGCCGACGGCCGCTGGCTCTATTATTTGAGTGGTCAGTCGGGTTCGGAGCAGGTCTGGCGCGTTTCGTTGCCCAATGGCCGCCCGCAGCAGGTGACCAGCGTCAATGGCGGCGTCTCGGGCTATCTGCCGGCGCCGACCGGTGATCGCATCGCGATCTGGGCCGATCGCGATCAGCGGTGTGCCGATCTCGTTTGCTCGGGCGTACCGGAAGCGGCGGAAGGGCAGGGCAGCGGCCGCGCCTATAGCGAGATCTTCGTGCGCCATTGGGATTCGTGGATCACGCCGAACAATTATTCCCGAATCTTCATCCTGCCGCTCGGTCGCGACGGTCGTGCCACGGGCAACGGCACGCCGGTAGCGCCCGGGCTGCGCGGCCATGCGCCGACGCGGCCGTTCGGCGGTGCCGAGGAAATCGCCTGGAGCCCTGACGGACGCACCCTGTTCTTCACGCTGCGTGAAGCGGGGCGCGAGGAGCCGACCTCGACCAATCTCGACATTTACGCGGTCCGCGACGGGGCCGCGCCCGAGAATCTCACCCGCGCGAATCGCGCGACCGACACCGGACCCGTCGTGTCCCCGGATGGGCGCTGGCTGGCTTACACGGCGATGGCTCGGCCCGGCTACGAGGCGGACCGTCAGATTGTCTATCTGCGCGACCTGCAGTCCGGCCAGGTGCGTGCATTGACATCGAACTGGGATCGCTCGGTCGGTTCCATTGCCTGGGCGCCGGACGGGCGCAGCCTGCTGGTCACCGCGCAAGACACGCTCGATACGCCTCTGTTCCGCGTCGATATCGGCAATGGCCGCGTTACCCGCCTCACTCAGGCCGGCACGGTCGGCAACGTCACGGCGCTTGCGGACGGTTCGATCATCTACACGCTGAACAGCGTCGAGACCCCGGACGATCTGTGGCGGCTGCCGGCGCGCGGCGGCAATCCGCAGCGCCTCACCTCGATCAACGCAGCTTTGCTCGCCGAACTCGATCCGGTTTCCTATCAGCGCTTCAGCTTCCGCGGCGCGGGTGGTGACCGGGTGTGGGGCCAGATCGTAAAGCCCACCTCGCGCAGCCGCAGCCTGCCGGTAGCCTACATCATCCATGGCGGACCGCAGGGCAGCTTCAACAACAGCTGGTCCTACCGCTGGAACCCGCGCCTTTTCTCGGCGCCGGGCTATGCCTCGGTCTCCGTCGATTTCCACGGGAGCACGGGTTACGGCCAGGCCTTCACCGACGCGATCAACCGCGACTGGGGCGGCAAGCCGCTCGAGGATCTGCGCCTCGGCCTCGCCGCCGCCGGCCGCGAGGACCCGCAGCTCGACACCGCCAATGCCTGCGCGCTCGGCGGGTCCTATGGCGGCTACATGGTCAACTGGATCGCCGGCAACTGGCCGGAAGGGTTCAAGTGCCTGGTCAGCCATGCCGGCATCTTCGACACGCGGGTCATGGCCTACGAGACCGAGGAGCTCTGGTTCACCGAGTGGGAGAATGGCGGCGTGCCGTGGGATCGCCGCGCGGCCGAGACGCTGGAGCGGTGGAATCCGATCCGCTTCGTCGATCGCTGGCGGACACCGATGCTCGTCATCCACGGCGAGCGGGATTATCGCATCCCGTACAGCCAGTCGCTCGCCATGTTCAACGCGCTCCAGCGCCGCAACATCGCCTCGCGCCTCGTCGTCTATCCGGACGAGAATCACTGGATCCTGAAGCCGCAAAACTCGATCCAATGGTATCGCGAGGTGCATGGCTGGCTGCAGCAGCATCTGCAGCCTGGCGCCGGGCCGATCATGGGCGGCGACCGCCCGCGCCAATAGTCACGTCCAGTAAGCACTTTGCCTATGCCGCGCGCTGCGGTTAAGCGCGCGGCATGAGCGAATTGCCCAAGACTTTCGACCCGGCCGAGATCGAGGCCCGCTGGTATCAACACTGGGAGGCCAACGGCCTGTTCCGGCCCGAGCGCCCGGGCGCGGAGCCTTGGACGATCGTCAACCCGCCGCCCAACGTCACCGGCTCGCTCCACATCGGCCACGCGCTCGACAACACGCTGCAGGACGTGCTGACCCGCTACGAGCGGCTGCGCGGCAAGGATGCGCTTTGGGTGGTCGGCATGGACCATGCCGGCATCGCCACGCAGATGGTGGTCGAGCGGCAGATGGAGGAGCGGCAGGACAAGCGCACCAATTACAGCCGCGAGGAATTCGTCGCCAAGGTCTGGGACTGGAAGGCGGAGAGCGGCGGCGCGATCATAGGCCAGCTGAAGCGGCTCGGTTGCTCGATGGACTGGGCCAATGAGCGCTTCACGATGGACGAGGGCTTTTCGAAGGCCGTCCTCAAGGTGTTCGTCGATCTCTACAATCAGGGCCTGATCTATCGCGACAAGCGCCTGGTGAACTGGGACCCTGGCCTCGGCACCGCGATCAGCGATCTGGAGGTCGAGACGCGCGAGGTGAAGGGCAGCTTCTGGCAGATCGCCTATCCGCTCGCGGACGGTTCCGGCTCGATCACGGTGGCGACGACGCGGCCGGAGACGATGCTCGCCGATATGGCGGTGGCGGTGCATCCCGAGGATGCGCGCTACAAGGCGCTGATCGGCCAGCAGGTGCGGTTGCCGATCACCGGCCGGCTGATCCCGATCATCGCGGACGAGCATGCCGATCCCGAGCTGGGATCGGGCGCGGTGAAGATCACACCGGGGCATGATTTCAACGATTTCGAGGTGGGCAAGCGCGCCGGCATGAAGGCCGGCGAGATGCTCAACATGCTCGATGCCAAGGCGCGGGTGGTGCAGACCTCCGACGGGCTGATCCCCGACGATCTGCTCGGGCTGGGAGTGGCGGAAGCCCGCAAGGCGGTGGTCGATCGGCTGAAGGCCGAGAGCGTGCTGGTGCCTTATGTCGACAAGGAGGGCGCCGAGCATGACGCCGAACCGCGCACGATCCAGACCCCGTTCGGCGACCGCTCGAACGCGGTGATCGAGCCGTGGCTGACCGACCAATGGTATGTCGATGCCGAAACGCTGGCCAAGGGGCCGATCGAGGCGGTGCAGTCGGGCGCGATCAGGATCGTGCCGAAGACCTGGGAAAAGACCTTCTTCAACTGGATGGAGAATATCCAGCCCTGGTGCGTCAGCCGCCAGCTCTGGTGGGGGCACCGGATTCCGGCCTGGTTCGGCGATGACGAGAAAGTCTATGTCGCGCTGACCGAGGAAGAGGCACAGGCGCAGGCCGGGCCGGATGTGGTGCTGACCCAGGATCCCGACGTGCTCGACACGTGGTTTTCCTCCGCACTCTGGCCATTCGCGACGATGGGCTGGCCGGAGGAGGCCGACCGCAAGCTGGGCGGCCGCTACCCGAATGACGTGCTGATTTCCGGCTTCGACATCCTGTTCTTCTGGGACGCGCGGATGATGATGCAGGGCATGCACTTCATGGGCGATGTGCCCTTCAAGACGCTCTACCTGCACGGTCTGGTGCGGGCGCCGGACGGGGCGAAGATGTCCAAGTCCAAGGGCAATGTCGTCGATCCGCTCGGGCTGATCGACAAATATGGCGCCGACGCCTTGCGCTTCTTCATGGCGGCGATGGAGAGCCAGGGTCGCGACATCAAGATGGATGAGAAGCGCGTCGAGGGCTATCGCAACTTCGCGACCAAGCTGTGGAATGCGGCGCGCTTCTGCCAGGCCAACGGCATTGGCGGCAGCGATCATCTGGAGCCGCCCGCGGCGACTCTGCCGGTCAATCGCTGGATCGTCGGCGAGACGGTGAAGACCGTGCAGGCGATCGACCTCGCGCTGGCCGAATATCGCTTCGATGAGGGCGCGAACACGATCTACGCCTTCGTGTGGAATACCTTCTGCGATTGGTATCTGGAGCTGATCAAGCCGGTGCTGCAGGGGACCAACTCCAGCACCGCTCAGGCTGAGCCTGTCGAAGCCCTGTCCTTACCTTCGGACGGCGGCGAGGAAGAAAGTGCAGGCCTTCGACAGGCTCAGGCTGAGCGGGGCGGGGATGATGAGGCATCCGAAACCCGCGCCGTCGCCGGCTGGGTGCTCGATCAAATCCTCGTCATGCTCCATCCTTTCATGCCGTTCGTGACCGAAGAACTCTGGAGCGCGATGCGGGAGCGACCCGATTATCCCCTGATCACCGCGAAGTGGCCGATGGCGGACGCACAGGCGCTCGATCCGATCGCTCGGGAGGGCATCGAACAACTTATGAAATTGGTTAGTGAAATCCGAAATGTGAGGTCAGAGATAGGGATTCCGCCAGGCGCGAGATTGGACGCATTTCTTGCCCGCGTCACGATGCCTGGGCGTACTTTCCTATACAATTTTGGTTCGATGGTTTCGAGGCTTGCGAGGATTGAGATCCATGAAGCTAGTGTCAATGAAACCTCGGCGCAGTCGATCTCGGTGGGTTTCGAAGATTTGACCCTCACTATCCCGCTGGAAGGCGTGATCGACATCGCTGCCGAAAAGACCCGCCTGCAGAAGGTAGCGGAAGCGGCAGAGAAGGAGCGCGATTCCCTCGCCGGCCGCCTCAACAATCCCAGCTTTGTCGAGCGCGCGAAGCCGGAGGCGGTGGAGAAAGCCCGCGCCGATCATGCCGAAAAGGCGTCGGATGCGGAGAAGTATCGGGCCGCGCTGGCGCGGCTGGGTTAGGGCGGCTACACACCGGCCGTGCCCGCCGCTTTTCCCAACATCCGGATGCGCCGCACGCGGGTGGCCGCGTGGAGCCGGGCGCTCGTCGCGGAGACCGGCGTGTCGCCCGCCGATCTGATCTGGCCGCTCTTCATCGCGGACGGCGACCAGGCCGAGCCGATCGCCAGCCTGCCCGGCGTCGCCCGCTGGCCGGTCGCCCAGATCGGCGAGCGCGCCCGCGAGGCGCGCGACCTCGGCATCCCGTGCATTGCCCTGTTTCCGAACACGCCGCCGGGCCTGCGCAGCGACGACGGCCGGGAGGCGCTGAACCGCGACAATCTCATCTGCCGCGCGATCGGGGCGGCCAAGGACGCGGCCCCGGACGTGGGCGTGCTGACCGACGTCGCGCTCGATCCTTACACCGCGCACGGCCATGACGGTCTCACCGACGAGGCCGGCTATGTCCTGAATGATGAAACCGTCGCGATCCTCACCGAGCAGGCGGTGGTGCAGGCCGATGCCGGCGCGGATATCGTCGCGCCGTCCGACATGATGGACGGCCGCATCGGCGCGATCCGTTCAGCGCTCGAACAGGCTGGCCACTGCAACGTCCAATTGATGGCCTATGCCGCCAAATATGCGAGCGCCTTCTACGGCCCGTTCCGCGACGCGGTCGGCAGTCGCGGGCTGCTGAAAGGCGACAAGAAGACCTATCAAATGGACCCGCGTAACGGCGCGGAGGCGCTGCGCGAAGTCGCGCTCGATATCGCCGAGGGCGCCGATCATGTCATGGTCAAGCCGGGCCTGGCCTATCTCGACATCATCTGGCGGGTGCGCGAGCGGTTCGAGCTGCCGGTCTTCGCGTATCAGGTGTCCGGGGAGTATGCGATGATCGAGGCCGCGGCCGCGGCCGGGGCAGGGGATCGCGACGCTTTGGTGCTGGAGACGCTAACCGCCTTCAAACGGGCTGGTTGTTCAGGAATTTTGACGTATCACGCGCCAGTAGCGGCGCGTTTGCTCGGGTGACGGGCGCGGATTTTGGGGGACGGGGTTAAGTGAACACAGAAACCGCCTTGGGCGCGAAGAGCAACGAGCGCTTCGCCAAGCCCCTGTTTCTCACCACGATCGTGGTGGGCTCCTTCCTGCTGTTCCTGACCCAGCCGATGGTGGCCCGCATGGCGCTGCCGCGGATCGGCGGTGCGCCGGCGGTCTGGAACAGCGCGATGCTGGTTTACCAGCTGCTGCTGCTCGCCGGCTACGCCTACGCCCACTATCTCGGTCGCATCCGTCCCCGCCATCAGGTCGGGATCCACGTCATCCTGTTCGGGCTGGCGGCGCTGACGCTGCCGATCGGCCTGCGCGACTGGATGCCGCCGAGCGACGCGAGCACGGCTTTGTGGGTGCCATGGTTCCTGCTTGCCTCGATCGGGCCGCTCTTCTTCATCGTCTCCGCGCAGGCGCCACTGATGCAACGCTGGTACGCGCTGGAAACGAGCCGTGGCGACCCTTATCCGCTTTACGCGGCGTCGAACCTCGGCAGCTTTGCCGGCCTGATCTGCTATCCGTTGCTCGTCGAGCCGCTGATGACGCTGCAGGAGCAGAGCTGGCTGTGGACCGGCATTTACGCCCTGCTCGTCCTGCTCGTCGTGGGCTGTGCGGTGACCGTGCCGGGCCATGCGGTGGAGAAGCTGCCGGAAGAAACGGCGCCGCCGCCGACCACGCGGCAGGTGATTCACTGGATCGCGCTGGCCGCGATTCCCTCGGGCCTGATGCTGTCGACGACGACGCACCTCACCACCGACATCGTCGCCATCCCCTTGCTCTGGGTGCTGCCGCTCGGCCTCTATCTGCTGAGTTTCGTCGTCGCCTTCGCGTCGCGAAGGGGAGCGGCGGATTTTATAACCTTGCTCGCGCCTCTGGTTATTCTGATCGCCGGCGGACTCGCCTTCCATCGATCGACGGGCAACCCTTTCTTCGCTGCCACTCTGGGCCTGATGCTGCTGTTCACCGTCGCGGTGGCCTTGCACACGGCGATGTTCCGCTCGCGGCCTGCAGTCGGCCATCTCACCAAATTCTATCTGGCCATGTCGTTCGGCGGCATGATCGGCGGTTTGTTCTGCGCGATCATCGCACCCCTGGTGTTCGATTGGGCCTATGAGCATCCATTGCTCATCATCGCCGCCGCCCTGCTGGTGCCGCAGACCGGTCTGGTGCCCTGGCCACGGCACCTCCACAATCCGCTGACCCTGCTCCTGCCCGTCCTGGCGCTGATCCTGTCCTTCGCGGTCGAGCGTTTCGCCTACGGCTATTGGTCGGTTGCCGGGATCATCGCCATCTCCCTGCTGGTCCTGGCCTGTGTCGGCCGGCGGCTGCCGTTCGCGCTCAGCCTTGCGGCCCTGATGCTCAGCTATGGCGGCTGGTCCACGCTGCAGGAATCGGTGCAGGGAGTACGCACCCGCTCCTATTTCGGCATCTATCAGGTCACGACGTTCACCGATCGGGAGGGTCAGCCGGTCGAGACGCAGTTGATGCACGGCACGACCATGCATGGCGTCCAGAACATGGTTCCGGGTTCGGAGACCGAACCGACCAGCTATTATGCCCGCCGTTCCGGCGTCGGCTATGCCATGGCGCACGCGCCGGAACTGTTCGGGCCGAACGCACGGATCGGCGTGGTCGGCCTCGGGACCGGCACGCTCGCCTGCTACAAACAGCCGGGGCAGAGGTGGAAGATTTTCGAGATCGACCCGGTGATGGTCGATATCGCCCGCAACCAGTTCAGCTTCCTGTCGCGCTGCGCGCCGGACGCCGACATCGTGCTGGGTGACGCCCGCATTCGTGTGGCTGAGGAGCCGGAAAACTCGATCGATATCCTCGCGGTCGACGCCTTCTCCTCCGACGCGGTGCCCATGCATCTGCTCACCCGCGAGGCGCTCGCGGCCTATGGCAGCACGGTGCAGCGGGACGGCATCGTCCTGTTCCACATCTCGAACCGCTACCTGGATCTCCGGCCGGTTATCGCAGATCTGGCCGAAAGTGGCGGCTGGCGCGCGGCCTTGCTCGACTACCAGCCGACCGCGCGCGAGCGGGTGCTGAACTCGACGGTGTCCGTCTGGATCGCCCTGTCGCGCAATCCCGAGACGATCGACCGGCTGGTCGCCCTGAGCGGGGAAGATGTGGAGTGGGAATCGCTGGAGCGGCGTGAGGGCTTTGCCGGTTGGAGCGACGACTACGCCTCGATCCTGCCGATCCTGCGCCCGATCCGCATGCCTTGGCAATGAGCATCGAGACAGAGCGGCTGCTGCTCCGCTCTTGGACTGAAAGCGATGTCGAGCCGTTCCTGCGCCACACCAACACTGAGGGGGTGATGCGCTGGCTGGGCGGTGCGCGCGATCCGGCGCAGGTCCGCCAGATGCTGGTCGACAGGCTGCCGCGATGGAAGGCGGAGCGCGGCTTCACCTTCTGGGCGGTCGAGCGGAAGGCCGACGGTGCATTGCTGGGGTTTTGCGGGATCAAGCTGGCCGACGATCCCGGTACGAAGTTCGAGGGTGCGCACGAAATCGGCTGGCGACTGCGCGAGGATGTCTGGGGGCAGGGTTTCGCCAGGGAAGCCGCTTTGGCATCGCTCGATTTCGCTTTCTCGCAGACCGATGCGGAGCAGGTGGTCGCGCTGACCGTCGACGGGAATAGCCCGAGCTGGGGCCTTATGGAGCGGCTCGGCATGACGCGCCGGCCCGATTTGGACTATCAGGGTCCGGATTGGGCGGAAGGCCCGGTGATCGTCTACAGGATGGGAAAAGAAGAATGGGCGGCGCGCAATTCGTGAGCTTCGGCGGCAAGGCGCCGCGGATCGACCCGGCCGCCTTTGTCGCGCCGGGCGCGAGGCTCATCGGCGATATCGAATTGGGGCCGGACGCGAGCATCTGGTACAATTGCGTGCTGCGCGGCGACGTGAACCGGATCCGGATCGGCGCCCGAACCAACATTCAGGACGGCAGCGTCCTCCATTGCGATTCGCCGCGGCCGGGCAATCCGGAAGGGCACCCGACTTTGATCGGCGAAGATGTCCTGATCGGCCATCTCGCGATGGTCCATGGTTGTGTTCTCGAGGACCGCGCCTTCGTCGGGCTCGGCTCGATCGTGATGGACGGCTGCCGGATCGAAAGCGACGCGATGCTGGCGGCGGGCGCGATGCTGACGCCGGGCAAGACAATCCCGTCAGGGCAACTCTGGGCCGGCCGGCCCGCCAAATAGATACGGGACCTCAGCGAGACGGACCTGATCGGCATGCGCGCGGGTGTCGTCCACTATGTCGAACTGGCGCGGGCACATGCCGCCGCGCTCAGGGCTGGCTGACGCTCGCTTTCAGCGCATTCAGGCGCTGCTCCTGTTGCATCGAAACGGAAATGATGTCGGCCCGCGCCGCCATGAATTCAGCAAAAAGCTCGTGATTGACCGGACGGTCGGAAAGTTCGGTCAGCCAGGCGTCGAAATCGGCAAGGGCGTTCGACGTGACGTTCCGCGCCGCCTCGACCCGAGAGATCGCTTCCTGCGCCTGCACCCACGAATCGCTGCCGCTCGCACCTGCGCTCCGGACGCGGGGCAGGGCCTCGGCATAAGCGGCGTCGAACGCCCGGTCCCCGCCGCGCGCCTCTGCCACCAGCGCAGCGGCGCGTGTGCGCAGCGCGGGGTCCGCGGCCACAGGCGGATCCACGCGCACCGGTTCCTCGAACGGCAATTGCTCGACCGCACGGGGTGCCAGCGACGGAAATTCGCCTCCGGTCGCGCAGCCGGCGGCGAGCAGGGCGAGGGTGGAGGCAAGGACGCGACGCAGGATCATCGCCGCCGGTCCTAGGGAAAGGCGGGGAAGGCGGCAACATGTCGAGACCGACGTCGCCTCAGGCAAGCCCGAGCCGTGAATCTTGATTTCAGAAGTTGGCGAGGGCCTGATTTTCGACTGTCGCCAAAGCCGCGATGCAGATTTGGAAACAGTCGATCAGGCCCTTGCGCCTGCGGAATCATCCCCTTATGTGCAGCCCTCCAACGCGCCCGTAGCTCAGCTGGATAGAGCATCAGACTACGAATCTGAGGGTCGGACGTTCGAATCGTTCCGGGCGCGCCATTTTCCCAAACTTTGTCGCAAGCGGGTCCTTCGGGGCGCCTCTCGCCTTTACAAACGCGGCTTTCTGCGCTCCATCGAGGCTGTATCCAGTCGAAGGGAGGACGGCGTGAACGGACCAGGCGATCCCAATCAGGGCGGTTATCCACCACAGGGCGCCGGTTACCCGCCCCCGCAGGGCCAGCCGCCGCACGGACAACCGGGCGGCTATCCGCCTCACCAGCCCTATCCGCCGGGCTATCCTCCGCAGAAGGGAAGCAACACCGCGCTGCTGATTACGCTGATCGTGCTGTTGGTGGCCGCGATCGCCGGCGGTGCGATCCTCTATTTCACGGGCGCTTTCGGCGGCAGCGACAGCAAGCCGGCCACGAACACGGCAGCCGCCGTGACGCCTGCGCCCGGCCCCACGCCGGGACCGGCGGTGCCGGCTCCGACCCCGGCTCCCACCCCAACACCGGGACCGAACGCATCCGGTATGACCCCCGATCAGGTCGCCGAGCGGCTTCAGGCGGGCGTGACCCAGTTCCAGTCGCGTTTGCCGCTGCGCAATGGTCCGGCCACGATCACTGCCGTTTCGTCGTCGGGCACGGTCGTCACCATGGTGATGGAAATCAGCCAGCAATTGACGCCTAATGACTGGGCCTCGCTGCAGCCGGAATTCGAGCGCAGCTTGTGCTCGGGGCCGTTCAGTCAGGCGATCAGTGCCGGTGCGTCCGCGCAGGTGCAGGTGACCGATACGACTGGCGCGAGCCGGACCTACACGATCGCCCGCTGCTAGAGGCGCGGCAATAGTCCCAGACGCTCGCGCGCCGACCAGCGCGCGAGCATCAGGACGGAAACGACGGCGAGGCCAGTGGCGAGACCGGTCCAGATGCCGACGCCGCCCCAATCGAGGCCGAAGCCCAGGGTGACGGCCACGGCCATGCCGACCGCCCAATAGCCGAACAGGGCGAACGCCATCGGCACCTTCGTGTCGTGCAGCCCGCGCAGCATGCCGGCGCCGACCGCCTGCGCGCCGTCCACGATCTGGAATAAGGCCGCGATGCCGATAAAGGCCGCCGCGAGCGGAATGACGGCGGCATTATCGGGATCGGCGGGGTCCAGGAAGATGGCGATGAGGTGGTGCGGCATGATCCACATCACCAGCGCCATCAACGCCATGAAAGCCGTCCCTAGGACGAAGCTGGTCCAACCCGCCCGCGCGATCGCGATCCGGTCGCCGCGCCCGTAGGCATGGCCGACGCGCACCGTCACTGCCTGCGCCAGGCCCATCGGCACCATGAACGACAGGCTGGCGATCTGGATCGCGATCTGGTGGGCGGCGAGGCTGGCGGCGCCGATCAAGCCCATCAGGAAGACGGCGGCGTTGAACACGCCGACTTCGAGCGAGAGGGTGATCGCGATCGGGAAACCCAGCCGCCAGACCTGCCGGAAGCGTGCCCAGTCGGCGCGCCAGAAGCGGCCGAACAGATGATAGCGCCGGAAGCGCGGGTGGCGGTTGAGGATTGCCGCCAGCACCAGGAACTCCAGGCTGACGGTGATCGAACTGCCGATTCCCGCGCCGGCCAGCCCCAGCGGCGGCAGGCTGATCGACGGCAGGCCGAAGATCAGGCACGTGTTCAGCACCGCGTTCACCACCACCGCGCCCAGCGCCACCGCCAGCGACAATAAGGGCCGCTCCATCGCCGCGAGGAAATTGCGCAACACCAGATAGAGGAAGGCCGGGAGCAAGGCCCACATCAGATGGCGCACGAAACTCTGCGCCTGCGCGGACAGGATCGGATCCTGGCCGAGGAGCAGCAGGGTCGCCTCGCTGTGCCACAGGAACAGCCACATTGGCAGGACCAGCATCAATGCCGACCACATCGCCTGCCGCACCGTCCGCCTGACGTCGCGGACGCTGTTCGCCCGGCGTCCGCGCTCGCGTGCGATCATCGGCGATGCGGCGGTCAGCAGCCCCATGCCGAAGATCAGGCAGAAAACGTAGAGATTCACCCCGAGTGCGGAGGCGGCTAGCGTGTCCGGACCGACGCGGCCCAGCAGCACCACATCGGTTGCGTGGATCAGCGATTGCGACAGGTTGGTGAGCACAAGCGGATAAGCGAGCAACAGGGTCGCAACGGCTTCGGCACGCCAGGGAGAGGGATTGGTGGAGGTCGGTAACACCGGCGGCCCTTAGCTCGCGCGCCGTCGCCATGTCGCGGGAAAAGGCATGCCCGTCGCCTTGCGGAATGCTGACAGCCATATTCTGCTACTATTCAGCTGAACGTCGATAGTGCACGGTTCATCGAGCAAAAGCGAAACGGGGGGAATTCGACATGCGGGCAGGTTTCTTCATGGTGGCTACGGCGATCGGCCTGGCCATGGCGGCGCCGGCAAGTGCGCAACAGACTCGGGAGCGGCCAGCATTGTCGCTGTCGCCGGGGCAATCGCTCAGCGGTGAACTCACGCCGCTCGATAATCAGCGGCGCTCCGGCAAATATGAGGACGTCTATACGATCCAGGGCCGCCGCGGTCAGCGCGTCGAGATCACGCTCACGTCGGACGATTTCGACCCGTATCTGCTGGTCACCGGACCCGGCGGCTATTCGATGTCGAACGATGACGGCGAAGAATTGGGCCTCGGCAGCCGCCTGACGCTCGAGCTTCCTGCGGACGGCACGTACCGCGTCTCGGCGACCAGCTTCGCTTCCGGTTCGATGGGTGCCTACACGATCCAGGCGCGTCAGGCCTCCGCCAATGCCCAGATCGACCGGGCGCCCACTTCGACTCCGATCCGGATCGGCGCTTCGGTGCAGGGCGACCTCGACCGTCGCGATCAGGCGGTCGGTGACAAGTTTCAGGAATTGTACCGGCTGACCGCCCAGCGGGGCGAACGTGTCCGCATCAATCTGAGCTCGTCCGATTTCGACACCGTTCTGACGCTGCAGGCGCCGGACGGCACGATGCTCAGCAATGACGATCATGGCGAAGAAACCGGCACCAACAGCCGGATCGAGACCGTTCTCGCCGAGGGCGGTGACTATCTGATCGGGGTCACGTCCTACGGTGAGGGCGAAACCGGGCGGTACCGGCTCGCGCTGGAGCGTCAGCCTGGCGACCCGCGCCACGCCAATCTGCGTGGCGGCGCCCGGGTTCTGGCAGTCGCGGTCGGCGTCTCCGATTATGAGCGCATGTCCGATCTCGACAATACGGATGCCGACGCCACCGAATTGCTTGGCAGCCTGCGCCAGGCCGGAATCCTTCATCCCGCCAGCGTCGTTCTGACGAATGCGGAAGCAACGAAGGACCGCGTTACCGCCGCACTTCGCCGCGCCGCTCAGCAGGCCGGGCCTGACGATGTCGTGATGTTCTTCTATTCCGGTCACGGCGACCAGGTGGATGTTCCCCGCAGCAGGCAGGAACTGGACGGCCGCGCCGAGACGATCGAGCTTTATGACGAGGCGATGCGCGACACCGAACTCGAGCAGCTGCTGAACAATATCAACGCCCGCATGATCATCGCCGCGATCGACGCCTGCTTCAGCGGCGGCTTCCGCAATGTGGTAAACCGGCCGAACGTGATGGGCCTGTTCAGTTCCGAAGAGGATCTGACCAGCCTCGTTGCCTCGCGGCTCGAGGCGGGGGGCTATCTGTCTTACTATCTGCGCACCGCCTTGTCCGGCGAGGCGGACAATGATGGCGACCGGGTAATCACGGCCGGCGAACTGACCACCTATCTGCGCCGCCGGTTCCGGCTGGAGGGCGACATTCCCGCAGCGACCCGGGAGGATGAAGCCAATTACCAATATCTCGTCGTCGAGCGCGGCGGCATCCACATCGACGACGGTGTGGTCCGGCTCGGCGGTGGCGGCCCCCGCTCTGCCAGTGCCGCGAGCGAGACCCGTGCGGCCATCGCGACCAGCGCGGCCAGCGATTCCTACAGCCAGGAAATCGGCGGCAAGCCGACCGATTGAAGCTTCGGAACCGGTCCCTCTGCGGAGGGGCCGGTTTTCGCTCAGCCGCCCGGCAATACGGTCAGGTCGGTCACGCGCAGCAGCATCCTGCGGGCGTGGATCACTTCCGCCTCCAGCGCCGGGTCAGCGAGGTCGGCGGGGGCGATTCGCTCCGGCCAGTCGCGAGCGATACATTCCGCGATCGCGTCCAGCTTCGCCTCGTCGGCGATGAAGCGCGGATCGACGGTGGCGGGATCGGCGACGACGCGCAGGCGCAGGCAGGCCGGGCCGCCGCCGTTCGACATGGACTGGCGCACGTCGACGAAGATCGTCTCGCGGATCGGACCATTGCCGGCGACGAGTTCCTGCAGGAAGCCCGAAACCGCCGGATTGGCCCGCGCTTCTTCCGGCAGGATCAGCGCCATGCCGCCGGACGGCAAAGTCACCAACTGCGCGTTGAACAGATAGGATGACACCGCGTCGTCCAGGCTGACGCGCGACGCAGGGACCTCGACGATCTCCACCTCGGGCAGCAACCGGCGCAGATCGTTGTAGAAATAGCCCTTGTTCGCGAACGCCTGCTCGTGCGCGAACAGCACATGTTCGTTGGCGACCGCGACCACATCATTGTGGAAAGCCCCGGCCGCGATCGCTTCTTCCGATTGCGCGACGAACAGGGTCTGGTTCGGATCGAGCCGGTGCAGGCGGGCGATGGCGCGGCTCGCCTCGACATGCTGGCGGACGGGGTAGGGGCCACCGGCGATGCCATAGACGAACACTTCCACACCGCGCGCATCGTGACGCGGGGCGAGGCGCATGTGATTGGCCGCACCCTCGTCGCCGAACGTCGCCTGGATCGGTGAATTGACCGCGAAATGCCGCTCGTTCGAGAAGGCCATGCGCAATTGCATCAGCGTCTCGATCCATTCGTGCGCACGGTGGTGCATGGTGCGCAGATTGGCGACGGTCAGGTGACAGCGCCCGTCCGCCGTGTCGGGGGCGGGCGAGACGGTCGCGGCATTGGCGGCCCACATCGCGGAGGCGGACCAGGCGGCTCCGATCAAGCTGTCCGGAATCCGCTCCTGCGCACCGACGCCAAGCGCATCCAGCCACGGCCGGTTCGGGCGCAGATGCGGCATGAAGAAACCCTGGGCGAGACCGAGCCGCAGATTGGCGCGCATCTTCTCCACGCCCTGCAAGGCGGCCTCGCGCGGCCGGGACACCGAACCGTAATTATTGGTTGAGGCGATGTTGCCGGCGCTGAGGCCCGCATAATTGTGGCTGGGGCCGACGATGCCGTCGAAATTGATCTCCCTCAGGCTCATCGCGGCGACACCTCGAACGTATCGCCCCGCTCCAGCCCGAGCAGACCGGCGCTGACGGTATCGAGCGTCGCGCGATCGTCGTCGATGCACACCTGGCCGAAGCAGCAGGCATAATCCTTCAGCCGCCCCGCCGCCGCCAGCATGGTCTTGCCCTTGCCGTCCTCATGCGTCCCCGTGAAGGTCAGCGCGCGCGCCTCCCGGATCGTGCGGATTTCGTCTGTCGTGGCTTCCACCGTCGGCCCGCCGTCGAAAATGTCGATATAATCCTCGTGAGTGAAGCCTTCCGCTTCCAGCATCCGCATCGCCGCGCGGCCGGAAGGGTGGGGGACACTCATCACTGCCCGCGCGCTTTCGGGCAGCATAGGCACGTAGATCGGCGTCTTCGGCATCAAATCGGAGATGAACTGCGTCCCGTGCACGCCGTTAAACGCGTCCGCCTCCTGGAAATTCATGCCGAAGAAGCGACCGGCGATCGCGTCCCAGAAGGGCGAGCCGCCGGCCGTATCGATCACGCCGCGCAGTTCCGCCAGGACCCGATCGGCGAAGCGTGCACGATGCGCCTTGATGAACAGGTAGCGGCTGCGGGCCAGCAGCATGCCCAGGCCACCAGCGCGGGAATCGGGGTGGAGGAACAGCCCGCCGACTTCGGAACAGCCTTCATAATCGGTTGTCAGGCTCAGCATTTCGTTGCGGAAGGTGCGGCCGAGTTCCGCCGAATGCTGGGTGAGCGTGCTCTTCCGGTAGGAGTAAAAAGGCTGCCGCTGACCCACCATGCTGAAAATCTGGCAGGTGCCGCGTACCAGGCCCGCCGCCGGATCTTCCAGCACGAACATGTACATATCGTCGCCCGGCGCCTCGTCGGCCTTGGCGAAGGCGCCGTCGGAACGATCGATCTTCTCGATGAGGGCCGTCTTGTCCGGCGGCAAATTGGTGAAACCGCCGCCGGTAAGCTTTGCCATTTCATAGACCGATGCGAAGTCGCTCCCCCGCACCGGGCGCACGCGATAGCTCATCACGCATTCCCTTCGGCAAGGCGGAGGATGGCGAGCGCGGACAAAGCGGCACGCTCGGACAGGCTGTCGACGATCAGATATTCCTCCTCGGAGTGAATGGCCCCGCCGCGCACGCCCATCGTGTCGACCACGGGCACGCCACAGGCGGCGATATTGTTGCCGTCGCAGACGCCGCCGGTCGCTTTCCAAGCGATCGTCTGGCCAAGATCCGCGCCGCAGCGGCGGACCAATTCGAACAGGGCTTCCGCGTCGGGTGTCATCGGCTTGGGCGGGCGCGCGAAGCCGCCATGCGAGGTGATGGTGACGTCATGTTCGGCAGAAACCGCAGCGACGGATGAGCGGATCAAGGCCTCGGCCCGTGCCTGATCGTCAAGCGTGTCGGGCCGCAGATTGACGCGCAGCACGGCGCGATCCGGCACGACATTGTTCGGGCCGCCGCCGTCGATCCGCGCCGGATTGACCTTCAGGCCGGGCGACTTCGCAGCCGCCAGCCGCAGCGCCAGATCGGCCGCCGCGACCAGGGCATTGCGGCCTTCCTCCGGATTGCGGCCGGCATGGGCGGCGCGCCCTTCGACAAAGAGGCTGAAATTGCCGCTACCCGGCCGCGCTCCGGCAAGCGTGCCGTCCGGCAGGGCGGACGGTTCATAGGTGAAGGCCGCGCGCTTGCCCTTCGCAGCGGCGGCGATCAACGCTGCCGAGCCGGGCGAACCCACCTCCTCGTCGCTGTTCAGCACGATCTCGTAACCGATCCGTTCGACCCCGGGCGCGCCTTCGATTGCCGAGAGAGCCGCCAGCATGACCGCGATGCCGCCTTTCATGTCCGCGACGCCGGGGCCGCCCAACACGCCCTCGCTGCGCCAGAACACATTCTGGAACGGATGATCGATCGGAAAGACCGTGTCGTAATGGCCGGTGAAAAGCAGCTGGATCGGCGCCTCAGGGCGAACGGTGAGATGGAGGTTGTCGCCATGCGCGAGCGGGGAGAGGGCGCCATTCGCTCCCATGGCGTCCACCGCAGCCGCGGGCCGGAGCGTCAGGTCGCCGGGCAGAGTTGCAAAGGCATCCGACAGCAAGGCCGCCATCGCCTTCAGCCCGGATATGTTGCGTGAGCCGCTGTTGATCGCGGACCAGGCCTCCACCTGCGCCAGCATTGGCGCGGCCCTGGCGCGTTCGACGGCGCCGGCTTCGCTGCTGGTGAGGGAATTCATAGGGGTGCCTTAGCCGACGATTCGCCTGCGCCACAACCGGCGGGCGGGGATGAAGTTGACACATTTGACACATGCCATTCGCGTCCCGCCAAGCAGGCGCAATCATCCGGTTCGGCGGAGGGCCTGTCGTTCGGAACGGGCGGGGGAATGATCATTCCGGCACCAGAACACAAATCGCGCCGATAGGAAAATCAGCCTCCCGGCGGGCAATATTCCGGCGCGTCGGCGCCCAGCATGCCGCAACCGCGCGCGATCTCGTCGCGGATCATTTCGCAGCTGTTGGCGACATTACAGGGCGGCCGGGTCGCGGGCGAAACGTCGCGGCATTGCAGGACGAGCTGATCGGCCGCACGCTGGCCGATTTCGCCCGCGCAGCCTTCGGCTGCGGCGGCCTTTGCCGGCGTCTCTCCGGTGGGCGTGGTCGCTGCGTTGTTGTTCACTGCGGGCGTGGCGACGACGGTGTTGGACTGGGCGGGAGCCACCGGCGCTGCGGCGTTGTTGGCGGCCGGCGCGGAATTGCAGGCGGTGGCGGCCAGCGCGAGCAGCATTGCCGTGGTGACGCGCAATTTCATGTCCGTCCCCCCTCAAGCCACGGCCGGAAGGCCGCGATCACATCCTCATACAGCTTCTTCTTGAACGGCACGATCAGGTGCGGAAGCTCCGCCGGCTCGGCCCAGCGCCAGGCGCGGAATTCCGGATGCTCCGTCTGCAGATTGACGTCATCGTCTCTGCCGAGGAAGCGGGCGAGGAACCAGGCCTGACGCTGCCCGCGCCATTTCTCTTTCCACACCACGCCGACCAGTTCTTCCGGCAGATCGTAGAACAATTCATCCGGGCAGCGCGCGAGGATCTCGACCTTGTCGGCGGTTATGCCGGTCTCTTCCTCCAGTTCGCGCAGCGCGCCGGCCTCGGCTTCCTCGCCGGGATCGAGCCCGCCCTGCGGCATCTGCCAGGCCTCCAGCGAATTGTCGCGGCGCTGGCCGACCCAGACCATGCGGTCCGCATTGATCAGCATGATCCCCGCGGCGGGGCGGTATTGGCCGGTCCGGTCTGTCATGCGTCCATCCCCAACATCGCCTTCAGCACGGCCACCGCCCGGGCGATGTCCGCATCGCCGGACGGTAACGCTTTTCTGAGGCAGATGAAGCCGTGGATCGTGCCTTTCGCCTCCAGATAGGCGACATCCACGCCCGCCTCCGCGCAGGCGGCGGCGTAGGCCCGGCCCTGATCGCGGATCGGATCATGGCTCGCGGTGAGCACCAAAGTCGGGGGCAGCCCCGCCTGCGGCAAGGCAAGCGGATCGTAGCGCCAGTCGGCATGATCGGGCGCATAGCATTGGTCGAACCAGCCCATGCTGCCGCTGCTCAGCAGGTAATCATCGCGGAAGGTCTTGAGGCTCGGATAGCCTTTGGTGGGATGGCTTGCCGGGTAGATCGGCCATTGGGCGAGCACCGGTACAGTGGCGGGTTCGTCGCGGAGCGCCAGCGACACGATGATGGTGAAATTCCCGCCCGCGCTGTCGCCAAACGGGACCAGGCCCGTGACCTCGCGCTCGAGAGCCTCCGGACTGCCAGCCAGCCAGCGGGTCGCCGCGATCGCATCCTCGATGCCGGCGGGGAAGGGGTGTTCGGGCGCCAGCCGGTAATCCACCGCCACCACCGGCAGATCCATCAGCCTGGCGATTTCCGCGCAGAAAGGCTCGTGCGTGTCGAGATCGCCCAGCACCCAACCGCCGCCATGATAGAAGACCATCAAAGGCCCCGGCCCGCGCTCCGCCCGCGCATCGTAGAGCCTGAGCGGGATCGGACCCGCTGGCCCCGGCGCCTCGAGATCGTGGATGATCGCAAGTTCTCCCACCGGCGCATCGGCGACGTGCCGCGACTTGTGCAGCATCGCCCGCGCCTCGGCGATCGGCATCTCATAGGCTTTCTGGCCGGGCAACGCGTTCACATAATCGAGGAAGGTGCGGACTTCCGGACGCAGATCGGGTTCGGACATGTTTTCCCACAGGCTCGTGATTGCGGGAGCGACGCCTACGAAGATGGGACGCTCGCGTCCATCTTCGCGCCACTGGCGGATTGCGGGCGGGGAGCTACCGTCCTAGGTTAAGCGTTCTTCTTTCCGCGCTCGGGGCCTTACGCGCGGGATCTGAATTTAGGACCGTGAAGTTCATGGCGACCGCCACCCACTTGCTCACCCCCGAAGAAGCCAATGCCGACATTGTCCCGGAGGCGGTCGTCGTCCGCTTCGCCGGCGACAGCGGCGACGGCATGCAGCTGACCGGCGGGCAGTTCACTTTGTCCACCGCCTTGGCGGGGAACGACCTCGCCACCTTCCCGGATTTCCCCGCCGAGATCCGCGCGCCGCAGGGCACGACTTTCGGGGTTTCTGCTTTCCAGATCAATTTCGGCTCGGCCGCGATCGAGACCGCCGGCGATGCACCCGACGTGCTGGTGGCGATGAACCCGGCGGCGCTGAAGGTGAATGTCGCCGATCTGAAGCCCGGCGGGCTGATCATCGTCGACGAAGGCGAATTCGGCGCGCGCAACCTCGCCAAGGCGGGTTACGACACCAATCCGCTAGAGGATGACTCCTTAGGCAAGTGGCAGGTCGTGCCGTTCAACATCTCGCAGCTGACGCTGGAGAGCGTGAAGCCGTTCGGCTTGGGCAACAAGGAGGCCCTGCGCTGCAAGAATATGTGGACGCTGGGGCTGGCGCTCTGGATGTTCGACCGCGACCGCGCCCCGATCGAGAATTGGCTGAAGACGAAGTTCGCCAAGGCGCCGGAACTGGCCGAGGCGAATATCGCGGCGCTGAACGCCGGTCATGCATTCGGCGAGACGGTCGAGATCGGCCAGCCACTCAAGCAGCATCACCTCGATCCGGCGCCGGCCGTGCCGGGCCTCTACCGCACTGTAACGGGAGCGGAAGCGCTCAGCCTGGGTCTCGTCGCGGGCGCGCAACTGGCTGGCCTGCCGATGTTCTTTGGGGGCTATCCGATCACCCCGGCCAGCGCGATCCTGCACCATCTGTCGCGCTACAAGGAATATGGCGTCACCACTTTCCAGGCGGAGGACGAGATCGCCGCGATCGCCGCGTCGATTGGCGCGAGCTTCGCCGGCTCGCTGGGCGTGACCTCCTCGTCCGGCCCCGGCATCGCGCTGAAGACCGAGGCGATGGGCCTGGCGATCATGACCGAATTGCCTTTGGTGATCGTCAATTCGCAGCGCGGCGGGCCTTCGACGGGACTTCCCACCAAGACTGAGCAATCCGATCTATATCAGGCCGTTTACGGCAGAAATGGCGATGCGCCGATGCCGGTGATCGCCGCTCGTTCGCCCGCCGACGCGTTCGATTGCGCGATCGAGGCCTGCCGGATCGCGGTCCAGTACATGACCCCGGTGATGCTGCTGACCGACGGCTATATCGCCAATGCCGCCGAGCCGTGGCGGGTGCCGGACATGAGCGGCTATGCGCCATTCCCGGTGGCGTTCGTCGAGGAAGCGCCGGAGGACGGCTTCAAGCCCTATGCGCGCGACAACAAGCTCGCGCGGCCCTGGGCGCGGCCGGGCACGCCGGGGCTGCTCCACCGCATTGGCGGCATCGAGAAGCAACTGGATACCGGCAATATCGAATATAGCCCCGACAACCATCAGGCGATGACCGATATCCGCGCGCAGAAGGTTCTCGGGATTGCCGATGGCTGTCCCGAGCAGGTCGTGGAGCAGGGCGAAGCGGGCGCGAAACTCGCCATCGTTGGCTGGGGCTCGACCTACGGACCCATCGCGCAGGCCGTGCGCCGCGCGCGGGGCCGCGGCCAGGACGTCGCCCACGTCCATCTCCGCCACATCTGGCCACTCGCCAGTGGCCTCGGCGATCTTCTCCGCTCGTTCGGCAAGGTGATCGTTCCGGAGATGAACACCGGCCAGCTGAAGACCTTGCTGCGCGACCAGTTTCTCGTGGACTGCCAACCGCTTAACAAGGTTTCCGGGCAACCGTTCAAGATCGCCGAGATCGAGGCGGCAATCGAGGAGGCGCTCGCATGAAGCCGCCGAACGTGTTCGTGCTGGCGCTGATGCTGGCCGTCGTCGTCTACATCATCTGGCAGTTGAAGGGCTGAACGAATGACCGAGATGGTCAAGCTGACCGCGAAGGATTTCGCCACCGACCAGGAAGTGCGCTGGTGCCCCGGTTGCGGCGACTATGCAGTGCTCAAAGCGGTGCAGCGCACGCTGCCGGAACTGGGCGTCGATCCGGCGAAGACGGTGTTCGTGTCCGGCATCGGCTGCTCAAGCCGCTTTCCCTATTATATGGA
The DNA here is from genome assembly GCA_002344055.1 of Sphingomonadales bacterium UBA2369. Lineage (GTDB taxonomy): Bacteria > Pseudomonadota > Alphaproteobacteria > Sphingomonadales > Sphingomonadaceae > Allosphingosinicella. The sequence goes on along the minus strand of DDTH01000018.1, from coordinate 75,885 downwards.
AACCTACGGCTTCCACACGATCCACGGCCGCGCGCCGGCGATCGCGACCGGGGTGAAGCTCGCCAATCCCGACCTGGACGTGTGGATCATCACCGGCGACGGCGACGCGCTCAGCATCGGCGGCAATCACACGATGCACATATTGCGTCGCAATCTCGACTGCCAAATCCTTCTGTTCAATAACGAAATATACGGTCTGACGAAGGGGCAATACTCCCCCACCAGCCGTGTTGGCACGCGCTCGCCCTCGACCCCGTTCGGCTCGGTGGATCGCCCGGTCAGCCCCAGCGCCTTCGCGCTCGGCTCCGGCGCCCGCTTCGTCGCCCGCGGCATCGACGTGCACAAGAATCTGCCTGCGGTGCTGAAGGCCGCGCATGGCCACAAGGGCGCGAGCTTCGTCGAGATCTACCAGAATTGCATTGTCTATAATGATGACGTTTTCGCGCCCTTCACCGCGAAAGAGAATAATGGCCGCCAGCTCTGGCTGGAGGCGGGCCAGCCGATGCTGTTCGAAGGCGGCACGAAGGGCATCGCGCTCGACCGCCAGCATCTCTGCCTGAAGGTCGTCGATGTCGTCGATGGCGACTGGCAGACTGCCGAGGTGATCGTGCACGAACCGCACAATCGCGGCGTCGCCCACATGCTGGTTGAAATGCCGCTGGGCGGTGAATGGCCGGTGGCGCTTGGCGTGCTCTATGAGGATCCCGCCCCCACGTTCGAAAGCGCGATTGTCGAGCAGAGCCGCGCGCTCAGCGAAGGCAAGACGCCCGACCTGCAGAAACTGGTCGCCAAGGGCCAGACTTGGCAGGTCGAGAAGGAACCGCACACCCTTTGATTGCGGTGGGATTGCCGGAATCGCACGAAGCCACGAAGTCACGAAGAGGCCAGGTTGGATCGCGATCTCGAGAATCTGGCCAGCATTGCCGTCGATTGCGGTTTCCGGCTCCATGAAACGCTTGGACCCGGATTGCTCGAATCGGTCTATGAAGCTTGTCTGTTTCAACTCCTGACCGAGCGCGGCCTGGCCGTGCGGCGGCAGCAATCCGTTCCGATCCATTTCAATGGATTGATCTTGCAGGAGGGTTTTCGGGCGGATTTGCTGGTCGAAGACCAGCTTCTGATCGAGTTGAAATCGACCGAGGCTCATGCGCCGGTTCACGCCAAACAGGTGCTGACATATTTGCGTCTGCTCGATCTGAAGCTTGGCCTCCTGATGAATTTCGGTGCCGGGCGCTTCAAGGATGGTATCCGCCGCATCGCGAAAGATTATTACCGGGGCCAGCCCTTTCCATGACTTCGTGCCTTCGTGACTTCGTGCGCGAATAATGGCGCCCCCGTCACTTCTCTGGTTCCGCCAGGATCTTCGTCTCGCCGATCAGCCCGCGCTGGCCGCAGCGGCATCCCTAGGGGCGGTCATCCCGGTCTATATTCTCGACGATGAGACGCCGCCGGCGCGCTACCGGATGGGGTCGGCGCAGCGTTGGTGGCTGCATCATTCGCTGAAGAGCCTCGACGCGAGCCTGCGCGAGAAGGGCTCGCGGCTGATCCTTCGGCGTGGGCGGGCCGATCGATTGCTGACCGAACTGATGGCCGAGACAGGCGCGGGGGTGATCCACGCTAATCGCCATTACGAGCCGTGGTGGCGCAAGGCGGAGGAGCGGCTCGGCGAGCGCCTCTGCCTTCATGACGCCAGCACACTGGCGCCGGTGCGCGATGTGCGCACCGGGGCAGGGACATTGTTCAAAGTCTATTCTGCTTTCTGGCGGGCGCTGCAGGAGCATGTGCCGCCGCCCGAACCGCGGCCCGCGCCGACCCACATTCCGGTGCCGTCGAAATGGCCCAAGTCCGATGCGCTGGGCAGCTGGGAATTGCTGCCGTCCAAGCCGGATTGGGCCAAGGGGTTTGCCGACGAGTGGACGCCGGGCGAAGGGGCCGCGCATGAACGCGCCAAGGATTTTGCGCCCGAGGTCGGCCATTACGAGGCGCGCCGCGATCTGCCGGGTGAGGAGGGGACGTCGCGCTTCTCGCCGCACCTGCACTTCGGTGAAATTTCTCCCGCTGCGGTCTGGCACGCGCTGGACGGCCATCGCGACGCTGGCAAGTTTCGCAAGGAACTGGCCTGGCGCGATTTCGCCGCCGGGGTCATCACCGCCTTGCCTGACTATGGCGGCGAGAATGGCCGCCCTGCTTTCGACAGATTGCCTTGGCGTAGCGGCCGGGCCGCGTCGGCGGACCTGCGCGCGTGGCAGCGGGGCGAGACCGGCTATCCGATCGTCGATGCCGGCATGCGCCAGCTCTGGGCGACGGGCTGGATGCATAATCGCGTGCGGATGATCACCGCGAGCTTCCTGACCAAGCATCTGCTGATTGACTGGCGCACCGGCTTCGACTGGTATTGGGACTGCTTGGTCGATGCCGATTACGGCAATAACAGCGTCAACTGGCAATGGGTCGCGGGCACCGGTGTCGACGCCAATATGTTCGGCCGGATCATGGCGCCCTTGAGCCAGTCGGAGAAGTTCGACGCGGGCGACTATATCCGCCGCTGGGTGCCGGAGCTTGCGGATGTCCCCGATCCGGCGATCCACGATCCGGAAGCGGCCGGGCTCGTGCCCAAGAACTATCCCGCCAAGATCATCGGCCACAAGGAAGGCCGCGAACGCGCGCTCGCGGCTGCGCGGGAGATGCGAGGCTAGCGGCTCAGTTCGAGCCGGTGCCCGGTTTCGAAATCGCTCGCCATCAAAGCGGTGATCGCCTCACCGACCACGCTCGGCTGCTTCAAAGTCGCCGGGTCCTCTCCCGGAAAGGCGCGGACCCGCATCACGGTCGCAGTTGCGCCGGGATCGACGATGGCCACACGGATCGGGGTCAGGCGTGCCACCTCGTCGCCATAAGCGAGGGTGATCGTCTCAAGCGCCGCCTTGGACGCACCATAAGCGCCCCAATAAGCGCGCGGCTTCGCGCCGACGCTGGACGTTACCGCCACCACGCGCCCGGCCTCGCTCTTGCGCAGCAACGGATCGAACGCCGCGATCATCGCCTGCGGAGCGAGCAGGTTCAGGGTGAGCAGCTTGGAGAATTCCTTCACGTCGATCGAATGGACCGGCGTCAGCGTGCCGAGCATCGCCGCATTCAGCACGAGGATGTCGAGCTTGCCCCAGCGCTCGGTCACAGCGGCTGCCAGCTTCCCGATCGCATCGGTCTCGGTCAGGTCCATCGGGGCGATCGTGGCGGTGCCGCCCGCCGCGTGGATCGCCTCCTCGACGGCCTCCAGCTTGTCCGCCGTGCGCGCGGTCAGGATCACGTGCGCGCCTGCCGCAGCCAAGGCTTCCGCCGTCGCCGCGCCAATCCCGCGGCTGGCCCCGGTCACGAGGGCGATGCGGCCTTCCAGTGTCTTTTCGGTCATGCGGGGGCGGTTGGGCGAAAAGCCCGCAAAGCTCAAGCGAACTCGCGCGCCGCCAGCTGGAGCTGGTGCTTGCGCTCCGCATCTTCCTGGTCGGTCAGCGTGGTCGGATAGGCGCCGGTGAAGCAGGCGTCGCAATAGGTCGGGCGCGCTTCCTCGCGCACCTGTTCGCCGACCGCGCGATACAGCCCCTCGATCGAGATGAAGCCCAAACTGTCCGCGCCGATATGCTTGCACATCGCCGCGACATCCATCTGCGCGGCGAGCAGCTTCTCGCGGTCCGGCGTATTGACGCCATAGAAGCATGAATGCCGGGTCGGCGGGCTGGCGATGCGCATATGCACTTCGCTGGCGCCCGCATCGCGGACCATCTGCACGATCTTCATGCTGGTGGTGCCGCGCACGATCGAATCGTCGATCAGCACGACTCGCTTGCCCTGGATCAGGGCGCTGTTGGCATTGTGCTTCAGCTTGACGCCAAGATGGCGGACCTCCGAGCCCGGCTGAATAAAGGTGCGGCCGACATAGTGCGAGCGGATGATGCCCAGTTCGAACGGAATCCCGCTTTCCTGCGCATATCCGATGGCCGCGGGCACGCCGCTGTCGGGCACAGGCACGACCATGTCGGCCTCGACCGTATTTTCGCGCGCCAGTTCCGCGCCGATCTGCTTGCGGACGGAGTAAACCGACGTGCCATCGACGATGCTGTCCGGCCGCGAGAAATAGACGTGTTCGAAGATGCAGGGGCGGGGCCGGTGCTGGTTGCCGAACGGACGCAGCGAGCGGATGCCCTCGTCATTGACGATCACCAGTTCGCCGGGCTCGACCGAGCGCAAATAGGTCGCGCCGACCATGTCGAGCGCCACCGTCTCCGAGGCGAAGATGATCGCCTCGCCGAGCTTGCCCATCACCAACGGTCGGATGCCGAGCGGGTCGCGGCAGGCGATCAGCCCTTCGTCGGTCAGGCAGACCAGGCTGTAGGCGCCCTCGACCCGGCGCAATGCATCGATGAAGCGGTCGAGCAGGTCGCGATAGGTGGAGGTGGCGACCAGGTGGATGATCACTTCCGTGTCGCTGGTCGACTGGAAGATCGAGCCGCGCCGGTTCATTTCTGCGCGCAGGAACAAGGCATTGGAGATATTGCCGTTGTGCGCGACCGCGAAGCCGCCCGCGGCGAGATCGGCGAAGAGCGGCTGGACGTTGCGCAAGGCGGTCTCGCCGGTCGTGGCATAGCGGACATGGCCGATCGCCGCCTCGCCGGGCAGTTTCTCGACCGCCTTGCTCTTGCCGGCGAAAATGTCGCCGACGCGGCCCATTGCGCGGTGGGAATGGAAATGCAAGCCATGGCGGCTGGTGATGCCGGCGGCTTCCTGACCGCGATGCTGGAGGGCGTGCAGGCCCAAAGCGGTGACGGCGGCGGCGTCCTCACTGCCCCAGATGCCGAAGACCCCGCATTCCTCGCGCAGTTTGTCGCCGTAAGCCTCTGCATCGAAAGGATTCGTCGTCAACATGTACATAGGGTCCGGGCGAGGGGCGTGGCGGTCATATAGGGCGGGGTGGTTGCTTTGTCGCCCCGCTACGTCACGATTTCGTCTCACGAAACTGGCTGACCAACGCCGCCGGATATGCTTTGGCGCGCTGATGATGAGCGGTTTTCGGTGGTCCGCGGCGATGGCCGCGTGTTTTCTCGCGGGATGCGGGGGCAGCGGCGCGGATTCGGGTGGCGGTGCGGGGTCCGGCGCGGCGGCAAGTGGGCTGTATGCGCAGACCGAGGGTGAGCATCGCGGCCAATTCTGCATGGTCGAGCGCGAGGGCCGGGCCGGGAGCTTCGGCTTCATCACCTGGGGCCGGGGCGATGCCAATTGCAGCGGGTCCGGCGCGGTCAGGCGGGAAGGGGACCGGCTGACATTGCTGCTCGACGGTGACGAAAGCTGCGCGTTCGAGGCGCAGTTCGAAGACAGCATCGTGCGCGTCACACGCAGCCTCTCGGCAGAATGTGCGCGTTATTATTGCGCGGGCGGCGCGACACTGGACAATGCCCGATTCTTCCGGAGCGAGGAGGGGAATGCCGCCGCCGCCAAGGCGCGGGATGTGGCCGGCGTGCCGCTGTGCGGGGACACTGGTGGCAATTGACGTTGACGTGAACGTAAAGTAAATGCCGCGGCCATGCCCAACGCCGCCTTCCAATCCGATTTCGAAGGACATGCCGCGAGCGAGCATTCCTATTCGATCACCGATCTGTGCACCGAATTCGGCGTCACGCCGCGGGCGCTGCGTTTCTATGAGGATGAGGGGCTGATCTCGCCGGAGCGGCAGGGCCTTTCGCGCATCTACAGTTGGCGTGATCGCGCGCGGCTCGCGTGGATCCTGCGCGGCAAGCGCGTCGGTTTCAGCCTGGCCGACATTCGCGAGATGATCGACCTGTACGACAAGGGCGACGGCCGCCGCGCCCAGCGCGAGGTGACATTGGAGAAATGCCGCTCGCGGGTCGATCTGCTGAAGAAGCAGAAACTGGATATCGACGCGACCATCGATGAGCTGGAGCGCTTCGTCGCCATGGTCGCTCAGGCGGACCATCCGGCGCGCGCCTGAACCCTGCAACAACGACAACGATAAGAACCATAAACGGAGCCAAGGATGCCGACCTATACCGCCCCCGTCCGCGAATCGCGGTTCATCATCGAGGATGTGCTGGGGATCGAGCGCTACTCGAACCTGCCGGGCTTCGAGAATGCGACCCCGGACATGATCGAGGCGATCCTGAACGAGGCGGGCAAATTCTGCTCCGAAGTGCTGGCGCCGTTGAACCGGGTGGGCGACGAGGAAGGCTGCACGCGCCATGACGACGGCTCGGTGACGACTCCCGCCGGTTTCAAGGACGCCTGGGACCAGTTCGTCGCGGGCGGCTGGCCGGGCCTGTCTGCGCCGGAGGAATATGGCGGGCAGGGCCTGCCGCAGCTGATCGGCACCGCGGTCAGCGAGTATCTGCTCTCCGCCAATCAGGCGTTCGAAATGTATCACGGCCTGACGGCGGGCGCGGAGGCGTCGATCCTGGTGAAGGGTTCGGAGGAGCAGAAGCGCACTTATCTGCCCAACATGGTCTCCGGCAAATGGACCGGGACGATGAACCTGACCGAGCCGCATTGCGGCACCGATCTGGGCCTGCTGAAGACCCGCGCCGAGCCGCAGGCCGACGGCAGCTACAAGATCAGCGGCACGAAGATCTTCATCTCCTCCGGCGAGCATGATCTGGCCGAGAACATCATCCACCTCGTGCTGGCGAAGATCGCCGGCGCGCCGGACACGGTGAAGGGCATCAGCCTCTTCATCGTGCCCAAGTTCCTGGTGAACGAAGACGGCTCTCTCGGCGCCCGCAACGGCGTCAGCTGCGGCTCGATCGAGCACAAGATGGGCATTCACGGCAATTCGACCTGCGTGATGAATTATGACGAGGCCGAGGGCTATCTGGTGGGCGAGCCGGAAAAGGGCCTGGCCGCGATGTTCATCATGATGAATGCGGCGCGGCTCGGCGTCGGCCTGCAGGGTCTCGCGCAGGGCGAGGTCGCCTATCAGAATGGCGTCACCTACGCAAAGGACCGGCGGCAGGGCCGGGCGCTGGTGCCCGACGCGCGCGATCCGGAGGCGAAGGCCGATCCGATCATCGTCCACCCCGACGTGCGGCGCATGCTGATGGAAGCACGCGCCTTCAACGAGGCCGCCCGTGCGCTGGTCCTGTGGGGTTCGCTGCAGGTCGACCTGATGCGTCGCGCGCAGGATGAGGAGACCAAGCAGCAGGCCGATGATCTGCTCGGACTGCTGACCCCGGTGATCAAGGGCTATCTGACCGACAAGGGCTTCGAGGCCGCGGTCAACATGCAGCAAGTCTATGGCGGCCACGGCTACATTCGCGAATGGGGCATGGACCAGTTCGTCCGCGACGCCCGCATTGCCCAGATTTACGAAGGCACGAACGGCGTGCAGGCGATGGACCTGGTCGGCCGCAAGCTCCCCGCCAATGGCGGCCGCGCGATCATGGCCTTCCTGAAGATGGTCGGCGAGGAAGTGGGCGCGGCGAAGGGCGACGAGGCGCTGAAGCCGCTCGCCGAGGCGCTCGAAGCCGCCACCGCCGATTTGCAGGCATCGACCATGTGGCTGATGCAGAACGCGATGGCCAACCCGAACCAGGCGGGTGCTGCTGCCTATCCGTACATGACGATCATGGGCACGGTCGCGTTGGGCCTGATGTGGCTGCGCATGGCGAAGGTCAGCGCCGCCGCGATCGCCGAAGGCCGCGACGGCGACGGCTTCCACGACCGCAAGCTCGCCACCGCCCGCTTCTTCGCGGCGCGGATCATGCCGGACACGATCTCGCTGCGGAAGAAGATCGAAGCGGGCGCCGACACGATCATGGCGCTGCCGGCGGAGGCATTCTGACGGCGAGGCGAGTCAGGCCCGGCGTCTTGGCTGAAATTTGACCCGCGGTTAGAAACAGCGCTCTCGATTCTCTCGCTTTGTCTTGCCGGGGATGGGATCATGCTGGCCCTGCTTGCCGCACTTCTTCTGCAGCCGTCGGCGCCGGCCGATCCGTCGCAATGCGCTTCTTCGGATTCGGGCGCGCCGGACTTGCGCCCGCGCGGATCGAGGCCGCTTCATCTTGCGGCCGTCTATTGCCATCAGGCAGCCGAGAGTGACTATTCATCTTTCAACCCCGCCGTTTCGCCCGATGGGCGCATGCTGGCGTCCCTTTCCGAGTTCGCGCGTAGGGGACGGCTGACCCTGCTCCCGCTTTCTGGTCGAACCGGGACCGCGACGCTTGAGACAAATGCGGGTACATTTATGCGGTTCGCCGGATTTGGCGGCAAACCGTTCTTCCAATGGTCGGATGATTCGCGGTTCGTCTGGGCTGCACGACATCCCAGTCAACCTGCGCCCGGAGGCTGGGTCACGACGCCGCTACAGCCCGTCCGTCTCTTTCCGGACGGCCGTGTGGCCGATTTGCCTAGACTCGCGCATCCGGCCGGTAGTCTGGATGGCCTCCTCTGGGTAGGCGGTAGCGGCCTGGCGCTGGCCAAATTCGGAACCCAAGGCGGTTTCTATCGGCCCGAAAGACCCAATCCTGCGCCGACCATTGCCATCGTCGATGCGGCACGCGGCCGGGTGCTGGACGCGGTCCGGATCGAGCAAATCCTGAGGCTTGCCGGGGTCCCGGCAGGACGCGCCATCTATGCACAAATCCGGGCGGCTTATGTCGCTCTGCGACCCGACGGCCGTGTCCGCGCGCTGCTGGATGTGCAGGACCATTGGATATTGTGGGACCAGGGCAGGCCGCCGCGCCTTCTTCCCGGCCTTCAGGCCGCGTCGCGGATGGGAACGCATGGCTTTGACGGAAGCAACCTGCTCGTCATGCGGCCAAGGGCCGGGTTTGCCAATGCGTGCGGCGGGTATCATGGCCCGTGTCCGAGGCGGCAACCCGAGAGGGGAGTCTGGGCCGAACTCTACGATGTCGCCAGCGGCCGCCGGCTGTGGTCGCTCTATCGCGATTTTGACGTGCGTGATTCCTATTCGACGCCCGAAATCAGCCCGGATGGCAATCACGCCCTTATCGCCCTTGAGCCGGAAGAGTCTGGCGAGCGCGTGGCGCTGATTTCAATGCGCGACGGGTCAATCGTACAAATATTGAATGCGCCCTCAGGCCGCTTTGCAGCCGGTTTTACCCGAAATGGCTCAGCCATATGGGTCCAAAGCCAAGACCGTACGGTATCCTACCGGTTCGCGAGACGCCGGTAATTTGAAGCGAGCGCAGTCCGCTTTGCTCTAAATATGCCCCGCATTCGTCAGGAACAGCAGGGCGATGGCCAGGATCACGCCCGAGGCGGCGAGCGCCGGGCCGATCCAGTCGCGCCAGTTCGCCTGGGTCTCATCGACTTCGACGGCGCTATGATATTCATGCTGCTCGGTCGGGCGCGGGGCGTCGCGCGAGCGGCTGTTGCTGGCGTGCTTCATGATCGACCCTCCTGATCGGGGCCGGGTCGGGAAGACGGGCAGCATGCAGGACTGCCGGTCATCTCCTGCCGGCCTGTGAGTGGAACACGCGACAGGGAAACCGGTTCCCTTCCTTCGCCTCCGGTTGACTCATTCCGCCCGAGCGCCCAAGTCGCCCGCGTTCCCGGCCGTCGCGAGGCGATCGGCGGACGCGCGGGAGAGGTCTCGGTTCGCCGAGGCGCCGAAGGAGCAACCGCCCCGGAATCTCTCAGGCAAAAGGACCGCGCGGCCGTCTGGACACTCTGGAAAGCGCCCGCTTGAGCTTCGGCGACGGCGGGCCACCGAAGGGGTAAGCCCGGCGGCGAGATTGCCGGGTGAAAGCTCTCAGGTCCCGTGACAGAGGGGGTATATGGTTGCGGCGGGCCTGACCCGCGGCGATGATATGCGCCGATCTTGCCAGTGGAGACCGCGAATGAGCGACGCCGACCAGAAACTCCCGCTCGACGCTTGGCATCGTGCCCGCGGCGCACGGATGGTGTCCTTCGCCGGCTATGAAATGCCGATCCAGTATGAGGGCATCATCGCCGAGCATCGCTGGACGCGCGAGAGCGCCGGCCTGTTCGACGTCAGCCATATGGGCCAGTTGATCATTGCCGGGCGCGATGCCGAAAAGGGGCTGGAGGCCTTGCTGCCCGCGGACCTGAAGATCCTGCGCGACGGTCGGCTGCGTTATTCGCTGCTGCTGCGTGACGATGGCGGGATCATCGACGACCTGATGGTCACAAGGCGCGGCGAGCATTTCTACATGGTCGTCAACGGCGCGACCAAGCATGGCGATATCGAGCATCTCCGCAACCGCCTGCCGTCCGGCGTGATCCTGGATCATATGAAGGAGCAGGCGCTGCTGGCGCTGCAGGGGCCGAAGGCGGTGGGCGCGCTGGCCCGCCACGCGCCCGGCGTCGAGCAGCTCACCTTCATGACCGGCGGTGCCTTCGATCTGGCTGGTACCGGCGCCTGGATCAGCCGCTCGGGCTATACCGGCGAGGACGGGTTCGAGATTTCGGTCCCGGCTGCGCGCGTCGCGGCGGTGGCGGACCTGCTGGCGGGTGAGCCGGAGGTGAAGCCGATCGGTCTGGGTGCGCGCGATTCGCTGCGGCTGGAGGCGGGTCTGCCGCTCTACGGGCACGATCTGGACACGGGCACGACCCCGGTCGAGGCGAACCTCGCCTTCGCCATTTCCAAGCGGCGGCGGCATGAAGGCGGTTATCCGGGCGCCGACCGGATCGGGCGCGAGCTGGACCAGGGCGCGATCCGCCTGCTCGCCGGCCTGTTCGTGGAAGGGCGCCAGCCGGTGCGCGAGGGCGCGCGCGTGCTGGACGATGAGGGCAATGAGGTCGGCAAGGTGACGAGCGGCGGCTTCTCGCCCACGCTCGAACGGCCGATCGCTCTGGCCTATGTCCCCGCCGCTTCGGCCGCGCCCGGCGCGACCGTGACGATCGAGCAGCGCGGGAAAATCTTCAAGGGCGCGATCGCGGCGACGCCGTTCGTGCCCCACAAATATGTCCGCAAAAGCGCATGAGCCTGAAGGGAGATACGGCATGAGCGTCTATTATTCCAAAGAGCATGAGTGGGTGCGGGTCGAAGGCGACACCGCCACCGTCGGCATCACCGATTTCGCGCAGGGTCAGCTCGGCGACATCGTCTTCGTCGAGGTGCCGGAGGCGGGCCGCCAGGTCGCCCAGGGCGGCGACGCGGCTGTGGTCGAATCGGTGAAGGCCGCGAGCGACGTCTATGCGCCGGTGACGGGCGAGGTGATCGAGGGCAATGCGGCTCTGGCCGACACGCCCGAGCTGGTGAACAGCGATCCGGAGGGTGAGGGCTGGTTCTTCAAGCTGAAGCTCGCCGATCCGGGCCAGCTCGACGGGCTGATGGACGCGGCGGCCTACAAGGCGTTCTGCGACTCTTTATGATGATCAACGCCGCCTCCCGCTGGTCTCCGGCCGAATATGCGCGGCACGGCGCCTTCGTGCCGGCCTTGGGCGCGGCGGCTTTGACCCTGCTCGATCCGCAGCCGAACGAGCTGATCCTCGACATTGGTTGCGGTGACGGCACACTCACGCAGCAGATCGGCGCGTCTGGCGCGCGGGCGATCGGCCTCGATGCCTCGCCGGAGATGGTCGAGGCGGCGCGGGCCAGGGGCGTGGACGCCTTCGTCGCCGATGCGCAATTGCTGGGCATCGACAAGCAGGTGGCCCGTTTCGGCCAGTTCGACGCGGCTTTCTCCAATGCCGCTTTGCATTGGATGCTCGATCCCGCCGCGGTGGCGAAGGGCGTGTTCGCGCTGCTGCGGGACGGTGGGCGCTTTGCCGGCGAGATGGGCGGGGAGGGCAATCTCGAAATCCTGCGCCGTGGCGTGCGCGAGGAACTGACCGAGCGCGGCTACGACGTGCCGGTGGTCGATCCGCAATGGTATGCCTCGCCGGAGGAGTTTCGCGACATCTATGCCGCCGCCGGCTTCGATCGGATCGAGGCATGGCTGATCGACCGTCCCACGCCGCTGCCGACCGGCATAGCCGGCTGGGTGAAGACGTTCCGCACCGGCTGGTTCGATGTGTGCGGCGTTCCGGCCGAGGAGCGCGACGCCATCGCGGAGGCGGTCGAGGCGCGGCTGGCGGACGAATTGCGCGAGGAGGACGGCTCCTATCGCGCCGATTATGTCCGCCTGCGTTTCAGAATGAACAAACCTTCCTAGTGAGCTGAACTCCATGCGCTATCTCCCACTTTCCGATGCCGACCGGCGGCAGATGCTCGGTGTGATCGGGGCGAATTCGATCGACGATCTGTTCGTCAATGTCCCCGCTGCGGCGCGCCTGACGGGCAATATCGCGGATCTGCCCGATCATGCCTCAGAACTGTCCGTGGAGCGGCAGCTGGGCGCGATGGCGCGCAAGAATATGGCGGCGGGCGACGTGCCCTTCTTCATCGGCGCGGGGGCCTATCGCCATCATGTCCCGGCCAGCGTCGATCACATCATCCAGCGCGGCGAATTCCTGACCAGCTACACGCCCTACCAGCCGGAAATCGCGCAGGGCACGCTGCAGGTCCTGTTCGAATTCCAGACCCAGGTCGCCCGCCTGCTCGGCTGCGATGTCGCGAATGCCAGCATGTATGACGGCTCGACCGCCTGCTGGGAGGCGATCGTGATGGCGCGGCGGGTGACGCGGCGCGGCAAGGCGATTCTGTCCGGGGGCTTGCACCCGCATTACGTCTCGGTCGCGGAAACGATGGCGAAGTTCACCGGCGATGTGCTCGACACGCGACTGCCGGAACTGGTCGCGGAGCCGGATACGGACAGCCTCATCGGTCTGATCGACGACGAGACCTCCTGCGTGGTCGTGCAATATCCCGACATTCTCGGCCGGATCGGGGACCTCACGGCACTGGCCGAGGCCTGCCACGCGAAGAAGGCGCTGTTGATCGCGGTGGTGACCGAGCCGGTGGCTTTGGGGGCGATCACTTCGCCCGGCGAGATGGGCGCGGACATCGTTGTCGGCGAAGGCCAGTCGATCGGCGTCGGCCTGCAATTCGGCGGCCCTTATGTGGGCCTGTTCGCCTGCTCCGAGAAACTGGTGCGGCAGATGCCGGGTCGCCTGACCGGCGAGACGGTGGATGCGGAGGGCAAGCGCGGCTTCGTGCTGACGCTTTCGACCCGCGAGCAGCATATCCGCCGCGAGAAGGCGACGTCGAACATCTGCACCAGCTCGGTGCTCTGCGCGCTTGCCTGGACGGCGCATATGACCCTGCTGGGCGAGAAGGGGCTGCGGCAGCTTGCGGCGATCAATCACGCGGCCGCCTGCAACGCCGCCGACCGGCTCAGTGCCATAGCGGGCGTCGAGCTGGTCACGCCCACCTTCTTCAACGAATTCACGCTGAAGCTGCCGAAGGAAGCGCGGCCGGTGGTGCGTGCGCTGGCCGACCAAAGCATCCTTGGCGGTGTCTCGCTCGGCCGCCTTTACCCGGGCGTGGACGCGCTGGAGAACGGCCTGATCGTCGCGGTTACCGAGACGGCCACGAAGGAGGATGTCGAAACCTTTGCCGCTGCGCTGCAGGAGGTGCTGGCATGACGATCAACCAGAGCGGCTGGAAGCCCACCACCCCGGAAGCCGGCGAGACAGAGGGCACGACCTTCACCGGCAATCGCGCGCTGATGCTGGAAGAGCCTTTGCTGTTCGAGATCGGAAGCCTCGACCAGACCGGCGTCGATTTCGCCGACGTGCCGGGGCAGACGTCGCGCCTCGCGGGCCTCGAGCGCCGCAAGGATATAGGCCTGCCGGGCCTGTCCGAACCGGAAGCGGTGCGGCACTATACACGCCTCAGCCGGCAGAATTACGCCATCGACCTCGGCCTGTTCCCGCTCGGCTCGTGCACGATGAAGCATAATCCGCGCCTCAACGAGAAGGTGGCGCGCATGCCGGGCTTTGCGGACATCCACCCACTGCAGCCGGTCGATACGGTGCAGGGCGCGTTCGAGCTGATCCACAAGCTGGGCGAATGGCTGGTGAAGCTGACCGGCATGCACAGCGTCGCGATGAGCCCCAAGGCGGGCGCGCATGGCGAATTGTGCGGCCTGCTGGCGATCCGCTCGGCGCTGGAGGCGCGGGGCGACAAGCGCGAGGTGATCCTGGTGCCGGAAAGCGCGCACGGCACCAATCCCGCCACGGCCGCTTTCTGCGGCTATCGGGTCGAGGACATTCCCGCCACGGCGGGCGGACGCGTCGATCTGGAGGCATTGAAGGCGCGGCTCGGGCCGGACGTGGCGGGGGTGATGATCACCAACCCCAATACATGCGGCCTGTTCGAGCCGGACATGATCGCGATCAGCGAGGCGGTCCATGCGGCGGGCGGCTTCGTCTATTGCGACGGCGCCAATTTCAACGCCATCGTCGGCCGGGTCCGCCCCGGCGACCTCGGCATCGACGCGATGCACATCAATCTGCACAAGACCTTCTCCACCCCGCATGGCGGCGGCGGGCCGGGCTCCGGGCCGGTTGTTTTCTCCGAAGCGCTGACCCCATTCGCGCCTCTGCCGTTCGTCGAGAAAACGGGGGAGGGGGCCTACCGCCTCGTCGAGGAGGAGAATGCGGAGGACCATCACGCCTCGAGCTTCGGCCGCATGGTCGCCTTCCACGGCCAGATGGGCATGTTTACCCGCGCTTTGAGCTACATTCTCAGTCACGGCGCCGACGGCCTCAGGCAGGTCGCCGAGGATGCAGTGCTGAACGCCAATTACATCCTGCGCAGCCTGGACGACGTGCTGGATGCGCCGTTCGGCTTCAGCGGCCCCTGCATGCACGAAGCCCTGTTCAGCGACAAAGGCTTTGCCGAGGGTATTTCGACGCTCGATCTGGCCAAGGCTTTGATCGACGAGGGCTTCCACCCGATGACCATGTATTTCCCGCTGGTGGTCCACGGCGCCATGCTGATCGAGCCGACCGAGACCGAATCCCGCGCCACGCTCGACCAGTTCATCGCGGCCCTGCGCTCGGTCGCCAACCGCGCCAAGGCGGGCGATCAGAGCCTGAAGGCCGCGCCCATCCACGCCCCCCGCCGCCGCCTCGACGAGACGCTGGCGGCGCGGAAGCCGATGCTGGCCTATAAGGAACCGGTGCAGGCGGAAGCGGCGGAGTAGTCCTAGACCAGATAGCGATTCTTCTTTTCACGAGAGGCTATCGGTGCCACCTTCTCTTTGCACCAGAGGGGAGGTGTTCTATGAGATGGGGTATCTTATCTTTATTGGCGTGTGCGATTGCTCTTTCTTTTGAGGAATCAGGACAGGCTCAAGGGACTGAGTCCCAATCTGGCTCGAAGCCGGTAATTCATCTCGACATAAGATCAGCGCCGACGATCGCTGGTAACGACCCTTTTTCGCTCGGAGACAATGTCTCCGATTTTTCTAGTACACAGATCAAGCTTTCTACTGAGATACCAGTGGGCGCGGGTGGGGTTGTGTCGCTTTCCGGGGGGCTGTCTTTCGACACTGATCTTGATGGAAACTCTTCATCAGAAGGCGGATCGAGCTTTTTCGGCGAAGCCCGTTTCGACTGGAAACGGGGATTTCGACGGCTTACTCCATTTGCCTCTTACCGGCTCGATCGCGGTTTCGACGCTAGGCTGCCCGAGCTGATTTCGGTGAAGGAGTACCTTGATCACTCAGTAACGGCGGGCGTCAGTTTTCAAACTAATCGCTGGTGCTTCTCCGATACCGTCGTCCAGCAAGGCTGTCTCGAGCCGGAGCCTAGCGAGGCCGCGTCGATTAGAATTTCCGCGTCGATAGAGCGGCGTTGGTCTGATGTGCCCGATCGTGAAAGGATAACTCCTCAACTGCGGGTCGATGTCGAAGGGAAGTTCGTCGCCAAGATCGAATGGACGTTGTCTGCCAGCGGAGAAATTCGATGGTTTGACGAGGTCTCTGGCGTTGAGCGAACCGATGTCCGGGGAGTGGCCTTCGCTGGCCTCAATTTTGCGCGTGCAATAGGTAGAAGTTGGCTGAGGGAGCTGAAATTGGGGGTGCAATGGGTCGAGGTGGATTCAACCGATCCGAACAAGGATGTTTCCGAATGGAATATTCTTCCAGTGCTGACGCTTCGTTTCAGTTTTAACTGACCTGTGAGTATGGCACGGTTGGAAAAGGCGGGATTTCTCACCGTTTCTGGAGCGTGCGTTACGAAATGAACCGTGCCACCGGACGCCTGGACAGTTTCACCGACGCGGCCTTTGCCTTCGCGCTCTCCCTGCTCGTGATCGGCAACAGCCAGATCCCGACGAACATCGACGAGCTGCAATCGGCCATGGCGAACGTGCCGGTCTTCGCCATCGGCTTCGCGATCATTGGCATGTTCTGGTACGGTCACGTGCGCTGGCGGGAATATCGCGGCGATGGCGGCGGCCTGTCGGTCGTGCTGACCTTCGCGCTCGTCTTTTTCGTGATGATCTACATTCCGCCGCTGCAGGCGATGTCCGCATCGTTCGCCGCCTATCTGGGCGGATCGGGGACGCGCTTTGCCGGCGATATCGGCGGCATGTTCCTGATCTACGGTGTCGGCTTCACGGCATTGTCGGCGGTCCTGGCACTTTTGTTCTGGGAGGCCGAGCGTGCGATGCGGCGAGCGGGGAACGCGCGCTGGCGGATCGCGCGGGGCGAAATGGGGATCTGGCTGATCCTGGGGGTGACGGGGCTGTTCTCGATTCTCCTCGCCTCGATCGCCGCGACGAAGAATTTCGCGCCCTTCGTCCATGCCACGCTGCCGGTCAGCATCGGCCTGTTCGTGTGGCGCTATCGCTGGGTCGAGCCGGTGCCGGAGACCGAAATGGAAGCCGGGCCGGAGGCGTGAAGCGCAGCTCGCCGTCAACGGCACGCAACAAGGAGCCGATCGCGGCGGTGCTGGCGGAGCTGCTGCCGGCGCACGGCCTGGTGCTCGAAGTCGCCAGCGGCGCGGGAGAACATGCCGTTTTCCTTGCGGGGCGATACCCGGAGCTCGACTGGCAGCCCAGCGACCCCGATCCGGATGCGCTGGCGTCCATCCACGCTCATGCAGCCGAGGCGCAGCTGCGAAATTTGCATCCCCCGCTGGTGCTGGATGCCGGAGCCGAAACCTGGCCGGTTACGCGGGCGGACGCGATCCTGTGCATCAATATGGTTCATATCAGCCCGTGGCGTGCGACGCTCGGTCTTCTCCGGGGCGCCGCGCGCTTGCTGGAAGCGGGCGCGCCGCTGATCCTCTACGGCCCGTACCGGCGAACCGGCGTCGAAACGGCGCCGAGCAACGAGGCGTTCGACCAGTCGCTGAAGGCGCGCAATCCTGACTGGGGCCTGCGCGTGGTCGAGGTGGTGACGGAAGCGTCGGCGTCGGCTGGACTGCGCTTCGACCGGCTGGTGGAAATGCCCGCGAACAACCTGATCCTCGCCTTCCGGCGGGCTTAGCGGGAGCGCGCCCCGTCGCCGATATCGGCGCGGGCGAGCAGCAGGATTGTCAGCGTCCAGGCCAGACCCAGCGCCCAGCCGCCGACCACGCTGCTTGGCCACACCCGATCAGCCACGATCGCCGCGACTCCCGCCGTCAGCGTGAAACCGGCAGCGCCGGCGAGCGCCCAGGCCCGCGCCGGGGAGCGATGGGTCAGCAGGAACGCGGTCGCGAAGCCCGCGATTGTCGCGAGCGCCGCGCTCATGTCGGGATAGACCGCGCCGGTGGTCGCGCTCGCGCCGCTTGTGGGTCCGAGCGGCAAGGTAAGGTGCTGCGCGGCCAACGTCAGCAGCCAGCCCGCAATCGCAATCCCGCCCAGCAAGGCCGCTTCCTGCCAGCGGCGGAGTGCAAGGAGCAGCGCCGCCCCGGCCACGATCACGACAAGCAGGGGCAGCGGCTGCGCGCACCAATGGATGATCGCCGCCGCCTGTGCGAGGTTCGGCAGGCCGCTCCCGTCGAGCAGCATCAGCAGCGCGCGGTCGAGCTCGCTGTCGCCGAACAGCATCATCAAGAGGAAGGACAGGATGAGCCCGGCGATCACGACCGGCATGACGGCTTAGCCCCCGGTGCGGACCGCTTCCCAGCCGTCACCGACAATCCGGTCGCCCTCGACCCGGCCTTCGAACCGGCGCGCGCCCTGGCCGAGATCGGCGGTGAAGGCGATGCGATCGCCGGCCAGGCTCGGGCTGCCGAGGTCGCGGCCGCCCGCCTGGCCGGACAGATCCTGATAGCGTTGCGTCAGCGCCAGCTCGCCCGAAGCCTCGCCCTGCGTGAGCCGCCAGCGGCCCTCCACGCGCGCCGGCACGGTCCACATCAGGATCGTCGTGCCGCCCACTTCGCGGCGTGCATCCGGCCGCCAGTCGCCCATGTCGAACGTGTTGCTGACCACGCGCGAACCCGGTCGCATTTGCAGCAGGATCTTGGGCCGCAGCTGCAGGTTGATCTCCGGCAGCAGGAAGACCGTCAGCACCGTGACGTCGTTCAGCGGGGTGACGAAAAGATCCTCCTGGCGGAAGCTCACCTTGTCGGCGACGCCGGCCTCGCGCGCATTGGTGTTGGACTGCTGGATCAGCCGCTGGTCGATTTCCACGCCCATGCCCCGCGCGCCCTTTTCGCGCGCCGCCAGGATCGGGATGCGGCCGTCGCCGGAGCCGAGATCGACGACCAGATCGTTCGGGCCGACATTGGCCAGTTCAAGCATGGAGCGGACCACGTCATATTCCGAAGCGCCCTGCGGTGCCTCGGCGCTCTTCACGTCATTGGGCGCGCCCGCCGATTCGTTGGCGGCCTGCTGGCAAGCCCCGAGCGCCAGCGCTCCGGCGGCGGCGAGCAAGAGTGAGAGACGCTTCATCAGGTCGAACTTCCCCTGTTCCATCCGTCCCTTAGGAAGTTCGCTACGCCGCGAGCAAGGGCGCGATACAATTTTCCCTGCGGCTTGCGTCGGCCACCGGGGCGGCTAAGCCTGCTTGCCGTGACTCCGCTCGAACCCCGTCAGCTCACCTTGCTGCGCATCCGCTTCCTGATCGCGGCCATGATCCTGATCGCGCTCATCGTCTTCGGCGAATTGTGGCTGGCGCGCCAGCTGTGGAAGCCAGTGTGGCTGTCGCCCTGGCTCGTCACCGGCATTGCGGTGCCCGTCCTGATCGCCGCCGCCTTCCTGCTGCCGCTGCGCCGCTACCGTGCCTGGGGCTATGAGCAGCGCGAAGACGAACTGATCGTGAAGCATGGGCTGATGGTCCGGCAGCTCACGGTCGTGCCGTTCGGCCGGGTGCAGCATATCGATATCGAGCGCGGACCGCTGCAGCGGGCGCTCGGCCTCGCCACGCTCGTGCTGAACACGGCCGGCACGCGCGGCGCGGCGGTAAGACTGCCTGGCCTGCGCCCCGACACCGCGGAGGAAATGCGCGATCATATTCGCGGCAAGATTCGCCAGGATCTGGCGTGACGGATCTGCCGTACGGCCCGCGCCGTCTCCACCCGATTTCGATGGTGGACAATGCGATCAAGGCCGCGCCCGGTGCGCTGATCGGCATGGTCGGGGCGGTCGGCGTGCTGATCCAGCGCAATCCTGGGCTGGCGGTGCTGATCGCGCTCGGCATACTTGGCGCACTGCTGCTGAGCGCGGCGGTCAGCTGGTGGCGTTTCACCTACGACATCCGTTCGAACGAGATCGTGATCGAAAAGGGCCTGCTCAGCCGCCAGCGGCGCGTGATCCCCTTCGATCGGGTGCGGGACATCGCGATCGAACAGCCTTTGCTGGCGAGGCTGGTCGGCACCGCGAAGGTGCGGATCGAGACGGGCGGCGCGAAGAAGGACGAAGGCGTGCTCGACATGATCGAGTTGTCCGCCGCGCATGCGCTGCGCGATCTCGTCCGGGACATGCACCGCGCTCCGGCTTCGGCTGCGGCTGCCGAATTGGCGGAGGCGCCGGCCGAGCCGGTCATTTTCGCCATGACGCTGGGCCGCGTGCTCCTTTCGGGGGTGCTGAACTTCTCGCTGATCTTCATCGCGCTGGCATTCGGCGCGCTGCAATATCTCGATCAGCTCGGGATTGTGGATATCGAGCGGCTGATCCAGTCTCGCGGGGGCGGCAATGTCGCGGGCCTGCTGACCTTCCGTACCGCCGCGATCGTCATCCTGCTGCTCGTCCTCCTGGGCGTGGCAAGCGGCGTGCTGCGGACCCTGCTGCGCGATTACGGTTTTACGCTGACGGCGGGCGAGACCGGCCTGAGGCGGCGGCGCGGGCTGCTGACTCTTTCGGAGGTCGTCATTCCGGCGCGGCGGACCGAAGCGGCGCGGATCGAGACCGGGCTGGTCGGCGGGCTGCTCGGCTGGCACGGCCTCGCTTTCCAGACGCTCGGCGCGGACGCGAAGGAGGGCGGGGTGCAGGACGCGGCGCCGTTCGCGCGCACGGATGAGATCGCGCATGTGCTGGAGCAAGCAGGCTTTCCGCAATTGCCGGAGGCGCCGATGAGCCGCCCGCCCGCCCGGGCCTTGATCCGCCGTTGCGGGCCGTGGCTGGCGGCTGCGGGCGTCGCCGCGATCGCCGGCCAATATCTGCCTTATGCCGGTTGGGTGGCGCTGGCGCTGGTGGCGATGGCGCTGGCGGCTATGCTGGCCTGGTTTCGCGAAGCCCATCTCGCGGGGGAGCGCGCGCTCTATGTCCGTGAGGGGCTGTTCGCGCGGCGGCTGTGGATCATTCCGCATGAAAAGCTGCAGGTCGTGGCGACGCGCCGCGGTCCGCTGCAGCGGCTGCTCGGCCTTTCGGGCATTGTTCCGGACACGGCGGGCTCGCCCGCGGTCGGCGCGCCGCGCATCGCCGACCTGGCGACGGGCGAGGCGGATCGGCTGGCCGCCCGGCTGCTCGCCGATTTCTACACGGCGCGGGCGCGGATCCGCGCCGGGCTGCATGTCACCTAACTTTCGTTGAGCCGCGCGCCCGCCGCGCCTAAGCAGGGTGGATGCAATTGCAGGCGCGAGACAAAAGGGCATTGATCGGCGGGGCGGTGGTGGTCACGGGCCTGCTCGCCTACCTGCTGTGGCCGCGCGGGACGGATGGCGGCGCTATCGAACTGGTCCCCGCTGCCGAGCGCGGCGCGCAGCCGCAGGCCACGCTCAATG
The DNA here is from genome assembly GCA_002344055.1 of Sphingomonadales bacterium UBA2369. Lineage (GTDB taxonomy): Bacteria > Pseudomonadota > Alphaproteobacteria > Sphingomonadales > Sphingomonadaceae > Allosphingosinicella. Next base: position 54,858 of record DDTH01000018.1, on the reverse strand, counting down.
CCGCTCCCCAGCCGCCCGCGGTCGCGGCCGCGCAAACGGCGGCCCCAGGCCAGCCAGCGGGACAAGCGCCGCCAGGCCAGCCGGGGACTCCGCAGCAACCGGCACCGACTCCCGGCGGCGTTCCGGAAGGACTGAAGCTCACGGGAGTCACCGCAACCGGCGCCATCTTCGCTTATGGCGACGGCAGCCAGCGGCTCGTCCAGCGCGGCCGTGAAGTCGCGCCTGGGCTGACGCTGCAGACGGTGCGGGTGCGCGAAGTGATCCTGTCCGGCAACGGCACCGACCTGCGTATGACCTTCTCCGGCCCGGCCGTGCCGGTGCAGGCCGCTGCGAACCCCGCCCCGGCCGCCGTCCCGGCGCAACCGACGCCGCCGCCGGACCGCAGCCTGTTCCGGTGACGCGGATGCGTCGCAAGCGGGCAGGGGAGGCGGGTTTCACGCTCATCGAGCTGATCGTCGTCATCACCATCATCGGCATTCTTTCGGCCGCGGCCATACTCGCCATTCCCGACGCCAATGGCGGCATCAGGGTCGAAGCGGAGCGTTTCGCGGCGCGTGCCCGGGCGGCGCAGGAAACCGCCATGATCGATTCCCGCTCGACCTCCGTGATGGTCGATCCCGCCGGTTACGTTTTCGCCCGCAGCGACGGCGGCGCCTGGCGCGAGACGGCGCGCTATGCCTGGGAGAAGGGCACGACCCCCGATATTGGCGGGCGCGGCGGGCGGAGCGTGTTTGACGCGACCGGTCTCACCGAACCGCTCGAACTCACCTTGCGGCGTGGCGAGGAGCGCGCCCAGATCGTGATCGGCAGCGATGGCGTCATCCGCATCCGCCGTTGACCGCCGCGCGGGCCGTGAAACCGGCTTCACGCTCATCGAGATGCTGGTGGCGCTCGCCATCTTCAGCCTCGCCGCTCTGGCCTTGCTGCGCCTCGGCGGCGCGACCGCGACCAACAGCGCGCGCCTGACCGAGCAGGCTTTGGCCCAGACGGTGGCGCGCAATCTGGCGGTGGAGGTGCTGACCGATCCGCAATCCCCGCCCTTCGGCACCCAGACCGGCGCGCTGACCAATGCCGGCCGGCAATGGCGCTGGACGCGGGTCGTGGAACGATCGCCCGAGGCCCGCATCCAGTTGATCACCATCCGGGTCGAAGGCGAGCAGGGCACCGGCGCCGCGACCCTGACCCTGTTCAGGCCGGGCTGATGCGGATGCCCGCCAGAAGTGCCGGCTTCACCCTCGTGGAGATGCTGATCGCGCTCGCCATCTTCGGGATGCTGACTGCGGGCGGCGTCGCCTTGCTGTCGTTCAGCGTCACCAGCCAGGACATGACCGATCGTCAGCTCGCCACATTGAGCGAGATCCGCCGGGCCAGCGGGCTGCTGACCAGCGATCTTGCCCAGGCCGCGCCCCGCCCGTGGCGCGGCGGTGACGGCGCGCAGCAGTCGGCCCTCGCCAGCGGCGGCGCGGGCGATCCGCGCATCATGACGCTCGTGCGCGGCGGCTGGGACAATCCGGATCAGGCGCCGCGCGCATCCTTGCAGCGGGTCGAATATCGCTTTCAGGACAATCGGCTGATCCGCGTCGGCTTCACCCATGTCGATGGCGGCGGCGCCGCGTCCGTAACCACCTTGATCGATCAGGTCGATCAGGCGGCGTTGCGCTTCCGCGACCGCGAGGGCGAATGGCACGCGACATGGCGGCCCGAGGATCCGGCCGACCTGCCGGTCGCGGTGGAGCTGACCGTGTCCTCCGCCCGCTTCGGCCCGGTGCGGCAGCTTTTCCTGGTCGGGAGCGGCCGATGAAGAGGAGCGAGCGCGGCGCGGCCCTGCTGGCGGTGCTGATCCTGGTGGCGATCACCGGGGCGATCGCGGCCGCGGCGCTGGAGAAATTGCGCCTGTCGCGGGCGGTCAGTGCCAATGTCGCCTCGCTCGATCAGGCGCGCTTCGCGGCCCTGGGCGCCGAACAGCTTGCGGTCCTGATCGTCGACGATCTGATCACGCAGGATCGCGCGCGGACCACGCTCACCGGCAACTGGAACGGGGCGACGCGGACGATCCCGATGCCGGGCGGCGGCCTGATCGAGGCCCGCGTCCGCGACGGCGGCAATTGCTTCAACATCAACAGCGTCGTGCAGGGCGATGTGCGCTCCGGCCTCAGCCGCCGCCCGTCCGGGGTCGGGCAATTCGTCACCCTGATGCGTCTTGCCGGCATCTCCCCGGCCGAGGCGACGCGGATCGCCGAGGGCGCGGCCGACTGGGCGGACAGCGATGTCGTCGCCACGCCCGGCGGCGCGGAGGACCAGGCCTATGGGCAGGGCGCCCCGCCATTCCTGACCGGCAATACCCTGTTCGCCGAGGTGAGCGAGCTGCGCGTGCTGCCCGGCATGACGCCTGCAATCTACGCGCGCATTCGTCCGCACATCTGCGCGCTCCCGGTCAGCGATCTGTCGCCGATCAACGTCAACACCCTGCTGCCGCATCAGGCCTTGCTGGTCGCGATGCTTTCGCCCGGCGCACTCAGCGAGGAGCAGGTGCGGCGCGTGCTCGCCTCGCGCCCTGCGGCGGGCTGGGCCAACAATGTGGAATTCTGGCGCAATGGCGGGTTCGCCGATGCCTCCCTGCCGCTGGACGCGCAGCAGCAGGTGCGGGTGCGCACCGATTGGTTCGCGCTCGACATTCGCAGCATCTCCGGCGACAGCGAGCATTATGAAACGGCGCTCGTCGATGCCCGCCTGCAGCCCGCGAAGATCGTGCGGCGGCGGTGGGAGCGCGACGGGGCGGATGCCGTGCCGATGGCGCGGTAGACGAAGCGGTTGCGAGGCGGGCGGAACGCCTGCCGGCCTGGCAGAAGCGACAGAAAAGGATGGGAGCGGGCTTGGCTGATCTGGATCTCGACCGGTTGATTCCCTGGCTGGAGGCGAACGTGGACGGGTTTCGCGGCCCGGCCGCGCTGACCAAATTCCCCGGCGGCCAGTCCAATCCGACCTATCGCCTCGACGCGGCCAGCGGCGCCTATGTGCTGCGCCGCAAGCCATTCGGCGCGATCCTGCCTTCCGCGCATGCCGTCGAACGCGAGCACAGGCTGATCGCGGCCCTGCACCCGACCGGCTTCCCGGTGCCCCGCCCCTATGCGCTGTGCGAGGATGCCGAGGTGATCGGCGCGCCATTCTACGTGATGGCGCTGGTCGAGGGCGTGACCCATTGGGACGGCAGGCTGCCGGGCATGGCGCCGGACGACCGGCGAGCCGTCTACGAGACTATGATCGCGACGCTGGCGCGGCTGCACAGCTACGATCCGGCCGAACTCGGCCTCGCCGACTATGGCGCGCCGGGCAATTATTTCGAGCGGCAGGTCGGCCGCTGGACCAAGCAATATCGCGCTGCCGAGACCGAGCGGATCGAGGAGGCGGAGCGGCTCATCGAATTCCTGCCCCGCACCGTGCCGGCGCAGGATCGGATCTCGATCATCCATGGCGACTACAGGATCGACAATCTGATCTTCGCCGATGGCCGCCCCGAAGTGCTGGCGGTGCTGGACTGGGAATTGTCGACGCTCGGCGATCCGCTGGCCGATTTCACCTATCTCGCCATGAACTGGGTGATGCCGCAGGCCGATGGCGGTGCGGGCCTGGCCGGCTTTGATTGCGCCGCCGCCGGCATCCCCACGATGGATGAGGCGGTCGCGCTCTATTGCGCCGCCACCGGCCGCGACGGCGTGCCGCAGCTCGACTGGTATTTCTCCTACAACCTCTTCCGCCTGCTCGGCATCGTGCAGGGCATCAAGAAGCGTTTCCTCGACGGCAACGCCTCCAGCGCCAAGGCCGAGCAGATGGCGGCGCGGGTGCCGATGCTCGCCGACGCGGCCTGGCATTTCGCCCAGCGCGCCGGGGCATGATCTCGTTCGACGAAGCACTGGCGCTCGTCCTGGCGGAGGCCAGCCCGCTCGGGCCCGAAGAGATCAAGCTTGAGACCGGCGCGGGCCGGCGGCTCGCGGCGCCGTTGGTCGCCGCGATCGACGCGCCGCGCACCGACGTCTCGGTGATGGATGGTTATGCGGTGCGCGAGGCGGAGCTTGGCGGGGTCCTTCGCGTGACCGGCGAATCCTTCCCCGGCTGCGGCTTCGCTGGCGAAATCGGCGCCGGAGAGTGCGTTCGCATCTTCACCGGTGCGCCCGTGCCGGACGGTTGCGACCGCGTCGTCATCCAGGAACAGGCCGCACGCGACGGCGACGCTGTCCGGTTCAACACCAGCGCCGGCGATCCGCCTTTCATCCGCCGCCGCGCATCCGATTTCACAGCGGGCGACATGCTCGCCGTGGCCGGGCGCCGCGTGGATTCGCGCCTCCTGCTGGCCGCCGCCGGGGCCGACCGCGCCCATCTCCAGGTCTGGCGGCGCCCGCGTGTCGCCATCCTCGCAACCGGGGACGAACTGGTCGCGCCCGGCACCGCGCGCTTCGCGGCGGAGGCGGTGCCGGACAGCCTGTCGATCGGCATCGCGGCCGCGGTCGCCGAGCAGGGCGGCGAGATCATGCTGCGCGACCGTTTGCCCGACGATCCGGCGCGCATCCTCTACGCCGTCGATCTGGCGCTGGCGAAGGCGGATGTGATCGTCGTCACTGGCGGCGCATCGGTCGGCGAGAAGGATTTCGCGCAGGCCGCACTCGACGCCGCCGGCATGACACGCATCTTCTCGAAGGTGCGGATGAAGCCCGGCAAGCCGGTCTGGTTCGGCCGGGCAGGGGACAGCCTCGTCCTCGGCCTGCCGGGCAATCCGGTTTCGGCGATGGTCACCGCGCGCTTGTTCCTGGCGCCGTTGCTCGCGGGTCTCGGCGGCAGCGATCCGGCTGAGGCGCTACGCTGGCGCAAGCTGCCGCTCGCGGCACCGCTGCCGGCTTGCGGCGACCGCGAAACCTTCACGCGCGCGCGAATGGCCGAGGCTGGCGCCGAATCGCTGGAACGGCAGGAAAGCGGCGCCCACCGCAGCTTCGCCGATGCCGACCTGCTGATCCGCCAGCGCCCGCTCGAACCCGCCCGCGCGGCAGGGGAAGAGGTGGAGATTCTCGACCTCTAGCCGCGCAACCGCTCCGCGTGCCAGCGCAGGTGATCGGCCATGAAGGTCGAGATGAAATAATAGCTGTGATCGTAGCCGGGCTGCATCCTCAGCGTCAGCGGAATGTCCGCATCGCGACAGGCGGCCGCGAGCAATTCAGGCCGCAATTGCTCGGCGAGAAACTGGTCCGCCTCGCCCTGATCGACCAGCAATTCCGGCACCCGCGCGCCATCCTCGATCAGCGCGACCGCATCGTGCGCCCGCCAGGCCGCCCGGTCCGGCCCCAGATAGCCGCCCAGCGCCTTTTCGCCCCACGGCACCTGCGACGGCGCCACGATCGGCGCGAAGGCGGAGACGCTGCGATACCGTCCCGGATTGCGCAGCGCGATCGTCAGCGCGCCATGCCCGCCCATCGAATGGCCGAATATGCCCTGCCGCTCCAGATCGACCGGAAAAGCCGAAGCGACCACGCCCGGCAATTCGTCCACGATGTACGAATACATAAGGTAATGCCGGTCGAACGGCTTTTGCCTCGCATCGACATAGAAGCCCGCGCCCAGCCCGAAATCATAGGCGCCCGCCGCATCGTCCGGCACGCCCTCGCCGCGTGGGCTCGTATCCGGCGCGACGAGGATCAGGCCGAGCTCGGCACAGGCGGCGCGAAACTCGCCTTTGTCGGTGACATTGGCGTGCGTGCAGGTCAGCCCCGACAGATACCAGACCACGGGACAAGGCTGCCCATGCTCGGCCTGGGGCGGTACGTAGACGCTGAACGTCATGTCCGTGCCGGTCGCTGCCGACGCATGCTTCACCACATGCTGCACGCCGCCAAAGGCGCGGTTGACGGAAATCGTGTCCATGGCTCAGCCGGCGCGGTGGATCGCGCAGAGCTTGTGGCCGTCCGGATCGCGGACATAGCTCAGATGCATGGTGCCGAGCGCGCCGCCGTCGCGCGGCCCGGGCGGGTCCTCGATCGAGGTGCCGCCATTGGCGACCGCCACGTCATGGAATCTCGCGACCTGTTCCGGGCTGTCGCACTTGAAGCCGATCGTCGCGCCATTGGCGGCGCTTGCCGGCTCATTATTGATCGGTTCGGACAGGCAGAGCGTGCCGCCATTGTGCCGGTAGAAGAGCCGCTTGTGCCCGGTTGCCGCGGTGTGCGGCAGCGGCTCCCCCTCGAAGCCCAGCGTCCCCAGCACCGCGTCGTAGAAGCTCTTCGACTTCTCGATGTCGCTCGTGCCGACCATGATGTGATTGAACATCTCGCTCTCCTTCCTCAGATTTCGACCGCGACGGTCGCGGTCTCCGGATCGCCGGTATTGGGCATGTCGCGCGGGTCCATCAGCAGCAATTTCACCTCGCCCTTTCGCGCGCATGGGCGATGCTCGGTGCCGCGCGGCACCACGATCAGTTCGCCCGGCGCCAGCGCGACGATCTTGTCGCGAAATTCCATGTCGAGTTCGCCCTCGAGCACGAGGAACAGCTCATCCGTCTCGTCATGCTTGTGCCAGATGAACTCGCCCTCGACCCGCACCAGCCGCACTTCATTGTCGTTGTAGCGCGCGACGATGCGTGGCGCCCAATGATCGGAGAAACTCTCCAGCTTCGCGGCGATGTTGACCTTCTCGGGCATCAATAAACCACGACGCTGCGGATGCTTTCCCCCGCATGCATCAGGTCGAAGCCCTTGTTGATCTCCTCCAGCCCCATGACGTGCGTGATCATGGGGTCGATCTCGATCTTGCCGGTCATGTACATGTCGACGATCTTCGGCACGTCGGTGCGCCCTTTGGCGCCGCCGAAGGCGGTGCCGCGCCAGTTGCGCCCGGTGACAAGCTGAAACGGACGCGTCGCGATTTCCTTGCCGGCTTCCGCCACGCCGATGATGATCGAGGTGCCCCAGCCGCGATGGCACGCCTCCAGCGCGATCCGCATCACCTCGGTGTTGCCGGTCGCGTCGAACGTGTAATCGGCGCCGCCGTCGGTCATCTGCACGATCGCCGCGACGACATCCTCGCGGCTCATGCCCTTCGAATTCAGGAATTCGGTCATGCCGAACTTGCGGCCCCATTCCTCGCGGTCCGGGTTGATGTCGACGCCGATGATCCTGTCCGCACCCGCCAGCCGCGCGCCCTGGATCACGTTCAGGCCGATCCCGCCCAGCCCGAACACGACGATATTGTCGCCCACCTGCACCTTGGCGGTGTTGATCACCGCGCCGACGCCGGTGGTGACGCCGCAGCCGATATAGCAGCTCGACTGGAACGGCGCGTCCTCGCGGATCTTCGCGACCGCGATCTCGGGCAGCACGGTGAAGTTCGAGAAGGTCGAGCAGCCCATATAATGATAGATGGTCTGGCCCTTGTAGCTGAAGCGGCTGGTGCCGTCGGGCATCAGTCCTTTGCCCTGCGTCGCGCGGATCGCGGTGCAGAGGTTGGTTTTGCCGCTGAGGCACGACTTACACTGGCGGCATTCGGGGGTGTAGAGCGGGATGACATGGTCGCCCGGCGCGACGCTGGTCACACCGGCACCAACCTCGCGCACCACGCCAGCGCCCTCATGCCCCAGAACGCTGGGGAAGATGCCCTCGCTGTCGAACCCGTCGAGCGTGTAAGCGTCGGTGTGGCAGATGCCCGTCGCCATGATCTCGACCAGCACCTCGCCCGCCTTCGGTCCTTCCAGGTCGAGTTCGACGATCTCCAGCGGCTTCTTGGCTTCAAAGGCGACGGCGGCGCGGGTCTTCATGTCAATTCCTCGGCTGAACGATCGGATCGCAGCTAGCCGCGCCGGGCGGCGTAAGGAAGATCAGAAGATCACCGTCAGATAGTAAAACAACGCTCCGACCGCTGCCGAGGCCGGGATGGTGATGATCCACGCGATCACCACGCGCCCGGCGACGCTCCAGCGCACCGCCGATGCCCGCCGCGCCGCGCCCGAGCCGACGATCGCGCCGGTGATCGTGTGCGTGGTCGACACCGGAATACCCATCAGCGAGGCGCCGAACACCACGCCCGAGCCGCCCAGCGAGGCGCTGAAGCCCTGATGCTGAGACAGGCGGGTGATGCGCGATCCCATCGTCTCGATGATCCGCCACCCGCCGCACAAAGTGCCGAGCGCGATCGCCACGTAGCAGGACACGGCGACCCAGTGCGGCACATGGAATTCGCCGCCCAGCCGGCCGGTCGAATAGAGCAGGATGGCGATGATCCCCATCGTCTTCTGGGCGTCGTTCAGGCCGTGGCTGACCGAATAGCAGGCCGAGGAAATCAGGTGCAGCACCCGGAAGCTCCGCTCGGCGCGGGCGGCCGTGGAGCGGCGCATCGCCCAGCTGCTTACCAGCATTATCGTCATCGCCAGGATCATGCCGAGCAGGGGCGACAGCACGATCGCCAGCAGGGTCAGGTTCAGCCCGCTCCACTGGATATGGTTGAGTCCCGAATGCGCCATCGCCGCGCCGATCAGCCCGCCGATCAGCGCATGGCTGCTGGAGGACGGGATGCCCTTCAGCCAGGTCAGCACATTCCAGAACATCGCCCCGCAGAGCGCGCCGAAGATCACCGAGGGCGTGACCACGTCCTGGTCGATCAGCCCCTTGCCGATCGTCTCCGCGACCTTCTGCAGGCCGGGAAAGGCGAGTGCGAGGAAGTAGGCGGCGAAGTTGAAGAAGGCGGCGAAGATCACCGCCGTTACCGGGCTCAACAGCCGCGTCGCCACCACCGTCGCGATCGAATTGGCCGCGTCGTGCAGCCCGTTCAGGAAGTCGAACAGCAAGGCCGCGGCGATCAGGCCGATCAGCAGGGGAAGGGCGAGTTCGTACATCGCGCGGCGGCCCGATCAGGCGTGATCGATGACGAGGCCGTCAATCTCGTTGGCAACATCCTCGAAGGCGTCGGTGATCCGCTCCAGATGCTTGTAGATTTCGCGGTTGACGACGAAGCGCAAAGTGTCGCTCGCGCCATGCTCCTTGAAGGTGCGGATATGGCCCTCGGCATGGATGTCGTCGGCATGGCCTTCGATCCGCACCAGCCGCTCGGTCAATTCGTGCAGCCGCGCCCCGTTCCGCGCCACGTCGCGCAGCAGCGGCATTGCCTCGGCGGTGAGCCGCGCCGCATCGACGATCAGCCCGGCCATGTCGCGCATCTCCGGCGCGAATTCCTTCACGTTATAGATCTGCACGGCGTTCACGGTCGCCTGCATCTCGTCCACCGCATCGTCCATCGCCGCGATCAGGCTGGTGATCGCGCCCCGGTCGAACGGCGTCAGGAAGGTCTTGCGGACGGTCTTCAGCACTTCGCGGGTGATGTTGTCGGCGTCATGCTCGCGCTCGATCACCTCCCGGATATGCTCCTCCGCGCCGTCGCCGCCGGTCAGCAGCCGGGCGAGCGCGTCGGCCGCCGCGGTGATCGCCTGCGAATGGGCTTCGAACAATTCGAAGAAATTGCCGGTCTTGGGCAGCAGGCGTTGGAACCAGGCGAACATCGGACCCACTTTCGATGGTGCGGCCAGACCGGTCAGCAGGGAGATCTGGCGGGCGGATTTCTGGAATTCGACTGCGGTGAAGGAGCGGATCAGGGCGGCGAGATCGGGCTCATCCACCGCGGCGGAGGCATCGGCGAGGGTGAACCAGCGCCGCTCCCGCTCATGCTGTTCCTTCCAGCTGTCCAGCTCGCGGATCACCGCCAGCGGAAACACCTCGACGTCGAACATCAAGGCCGCGCCGCTGCCCCTTTTCTTGCGGTAGCGATAGGAGCCGAGCGGCAGCGGCGAGGCGGCGCCGATCACGCCCGCTTCCTCTTCCGCCTCCTGCATCGCCGCGACGTGCGGCACCATGCCGGAGGGGAGGTTCCCTTTCGGGATCACCCAGCGCTTCGTCTCGCGCGAGGTGACCAGCAGCACGCGGACGCCGGATTCACCCGGACCCTCCATGCGATACGCAAGCGCCGCGATCTGACGAATGATTTGTCTCCGGAAAAGCGGCGCCGAACGGCGAATGTTACAATCTGATGACGAATTGATGACGGCGCCTAGCCGAGTGCGAAACAGGCGGCAACGGGGTGGAATCAATGGCTGTGGATTATCGCATATCTGGCCCCGCGCCCCGGCTTTGCTAAGGTCGGGGTATGAAGGATCGATATGATGTGCTGATCGTCGGCGGCGGCCATGGCGGCGCGCAGGCGGCGCTGGCGCTGCGCCAGCATGGCTTTGCCGGCACCATCGCCATTGCGGGCGACGAGCCTGAGCTTCCCTACGAACGCCCGCCTTTGTCGAAGGACTATCTCGCCGGCGAGAAGGAATGGGAGCGAATGCTGCTCCGCCCCCCGCAGGTCTGGGCCGACAAGGCGGTGACTTTGCTGCCGGGTACGCGGATCGCCGCGATCGATCCCGCCGCGCATACCGTCACGACCGGCGACGGCCGCATTCTCGGCTATGGCAAGCTGATCTGGGCGGCGGGCGGCAGTCCCCGCCGTCTGACCTGCGAAGGCGGCGAGGCCGCGGGCGTCCACACGGTCCGGACCCGCGCCGATGTCGATGCAATGATCGCTGAACTTCCCGATGTGCGGGAAGTGGCGGTGATCGGCGGCGGCTATATCGGCCTCGAAGCCGCGGCGTCCCTGCGCAAGCTCGGCACGCAGGTTGTGCTGATCGAGGCGCTCGACCGCGTGTTGGCGCGTGTCGCGGGCGAGGATTTGTCGCTTTTCTTCGAGGCCGAGCATCGCGCGCAGGGTGTGGACCTGCGCCTCGGCACGGCGGTCGATTGCATCGTCGAGCAGGATGGCCGCGCCACCGGCGTGCGCCTCTCGGACGGCAGCGTCATTCCCGCGCAGATGGTGATCGTCGGCATCGGCATCGCCCCCGCCATCCAGCCGCTCGCTGATGCGGGCGCCGAGACCGCCAACGGCGTCCGCGTCGACGGCCAGTGCCGCACCAGCCTGCCGGACATCTTTGCGATCGGAGACTGCGCCGAGCATCGCAACCGCTTCGCTGCGAGCGACTGGATCCGGCTGGAATCGGTCCAGAATGCCAACGACCAGGCCAATGTCACCGCGAAAACGATCTGCGGGATCGACGCGGACTATGACGCCGTCCCCTGGTTCTGGTCGAACCAATATGACCTCAAGCTCCAGACCGTCGGCCTCAGCCAGGGCCATGATGCCACCGTCACCCGCGGCGATCCGTCCGCTCGCAGCTTCTCGATCGTCTACCTCCGCGAAGGCCGCGTGATCGCGCTCGACTGCGTCAACGCGGTGCGCGATTATGCGCAGGGCAGGGGCCTTGTCCTCCACCGCGTCGTCGCCGATCCCGCCGCGCTTGCCGATCCGGAGGTGCCGCTGAAGTCGCTCGTCCCGGTCTGAGGCGGCGCGGGGGGGTTGAACGTTGACACCTATCCGCCGATGTTGGCCGCGACACTCCAAGAAGCAGGACGCTCACCACATGACTCGCGACCACGAAGACATCGTCAATGGCCTCATCCCGGTGGTGGTCGAGCAATCCAACCGGGGCGAGCGCAGCTTCGACATCTATTCCCGCCTGCTGCGCGAGCGGATCATCTTCGTGACCGGCGGGGTCGAGGATCACATGGCCTCGGTGATCACCGCGCAATTGCTCTTCCTGGAGTCCGAGAATCCCAAGAAGGACATCTACATGTACATCAACTCGCCGGGCGGCGTCGTCACGGCGGGCATGGCGATCCACGACACGATGCAGTACATCCGGCCGCGCGTCGGCACGGTGTGCATCGGCCAGGCCGCGTCGATGGGCGCCTTCCTGCTGGCCGCCGGCGAGAAGGGCATGCGCGTCGCGCTCACCAACGCGCGGATCATGATCCACCAGCCGTCCGGCGGTGCGCAGGGCATGGCCTCGGACATCGAGATCCAGGCCAAGGAAATCCTGCGCATCCGGCACCGCATGAACGAGCTGATGGCGCAGAATACCGGCCAGCCGATCGAGGAGATCGAGAAGGCGGTGGAGCGCGACCGCTTCTTCGGCGCGGAGGAGGCCAAGGCCTTCGGTCTGGTCGACGAAGTGTTCGAAAAGCGCCCGCAGCCGCTCGATGGCGAGGCGCAAGCCGCGTAGCCGCCGGAGCAGCGCGAAGAGACGGCGAGCGCCGGCCGACAGGTCCGCGAAGCGGAGCCTGATCGACGTCACGGAATTTACTTCCGTGACGGCCCACCCGCACCGGATATCCGCGTGTCAGCGCCCGTTCAGTCGGCGGGTGCTATGCCTAAGTCATGAGAATCGTGCTGGCCGCTCTGGCGGCATCCCTTTGCTGCGCGCTGCCCGCCGAAGCGGCGGCGCAGCAGCGCGAACGCCCCGCGCGTACCGGGATTAGCGAGGAACAGGCGATCCGCATCGCGCGCGGCTACGGCATGGTGCGGGTGACCAAGGTCGAGCGCGAGGATGGCGGCTGGGAGATTGAAGGGCGCGACCATCGCGGCCGCGAGCTCGAGGTGAACATCAACCGGCACGGCCGCGTCACCAGCGTCGAGCGGGACGACTGATCCGGTTCAGGCCAGCAGCGCCAGCCCCGTCCACCGCCACCAGCCGAAATAGAAAGCCAGCATCAGGAGCAGGTAGAGCGGCGCCATCACCGCGCTCAGCCGCATCAGGTCGCCCGCGCCGAAGCCGCCGCCCTCCGCATCCTGAAAGACCAGATAGGCTTTCGAGCAAACGGGAAGCGTCAGGCAGTAATTCATCCCCACCGCGCCGATGAACAGCACCGCCATCGGCTCCAGCCCGGTCGATTGTGCGAACAGGATCAAAGGCGCGCCCAATGCCGCCGCCCGCGCGACGTGGCTGGTCATGAACAGATGCGAGAGCAGGCTGATCGCCGCGATCCCGAGCAGGGCCAGCCACTCGGACGGCACCGCCATGCCGCTCTCCAGCCCGAACAAAGCCAGCAATTGGTCCATGATCCAGGTCGCGGCCTGCGTGTCGATCAGCGCCTGGCCCAGCACCATCGCCCCGCCGACGAAGATGACGAGGTTCCAGCTGACCGTCTTCGCGGCCTTCTTGAAGCCGAACGCGCCGATTCCGGGCGCGGTCAGCGCCAGCATCGCGAGCATCGCCACCACGGCGACGCTGAGTCCGTGCCATTCGGTCGTGCACCAGGTGACGAGCGTGGCGATCGTGATGACCAGCACCCGCCATTCCAAAGCGCTCAAAGGCCGCCGTGGTTCGCACTCCGGCTCGGGCAGTTCCGCGCGCCGGTCCTCCGGCCGCAGGAACAGCCGCGCGACGACGATGCACGCAATCGCGCTCGCCGCCAGCGCGAAGGGCAGACCCCACATCGCCCAGCGCGCGAAGCCGAAGCGGTCGCCGAGCCGCTGCGCCAGCAGATCCTCCAGCAGCAGATGCGATCCCGCCCCGGTCAGCGCCGCGCTGGTCGCGACCAGGATCACGGTCGGCACCAGTATCGCATAGGCGCGGCGCAGATTCGCTGCCTCCGGCCCCTGCGGCAGCAGCCGAAGCGCCGGGAGGATCGCCGCCGCCCGGCCCGACGTGGAGGGGATCAGGAAGGTGAGGGGGACGAGGGCCAAAGTGGTCAGCCAGAACAGTTGGCCCGGCCGCCGCGCCCGCCGCGTCAGCGCGCGCGTCAGGCGCACGGAAAGCCCGCTCGCGTCGAACGCGCCGCCGATCACGAAGGCGCCGATCATCAGCCAGATGACCTGATGCGCCAGCATCGCGAACAAGGCCTGCTCCTCGACCGCATCGAGGAACAACAGCGCCAGCGCCCCGGCGAAAGCGATCCAGGCCGCGTCGATCTTCGTTGCCGCCCACAGGATCGTCGCGATCCCGAACACCGCCAGCGCCGCGCGGCCGGGCGGGTAGAGTTCCTCCGGGAGCCACACCAGGGCCGCCAGCCCGGCGAGCGCGGCCGCGATCGCGGCCCATCGAAACAGGCCGCCGCTTGGTCTGCCGCTTTCGCTCATCGCGAAAGGCGCCGCCCGGCGAGCACCGCCCGCATCACATTCTCTGCGCTCAGCGCCAGTGTCGATTCCGCATCCCGCATCGCCGCTTCCATTGTGCACGGGCCGGCGGTGGTCGAGAAGAAAGCGTCGATGCCATGCTCGTAGACGATCCGCGCCGGCTCACCGACCTGTCCGGCCAGCGCCAGCACCGGCAGCCCGCGCAATTTGGCCCGCCGCGCCACCTCGACCGGAATCTTGCCCTGCGGCGTCTGCAGGTCGATGCCGCCCTCCGCGGTCAGCACCAGATCGGCCGAGGCCAGCCGCGCGTCCAGGTCGAAGGTCGCGAAGATGATGTCGTAGCGCGACCGCAAGGTCGCCCCGAGCAAAGCCGCCAGGCCTGCACCCAGCCCGCCCGACGCGCCGCCGCCCGGCATGTTGGCGACCTCCACCCCGACGTCGCGCCGCACGATTGCCGCGTAATTTTCCAGCGCGGCCTCCATCTTCACGATTGTCGCCTCGTCCGCGCCCTTCTGCGGCCCGAACAGCCGGGCCACGCCGCGCGGGCCGCATAGGCGAGTGGTGATGTTCAGCGCCGCTTCGATCGTGACAGCGGCCAGGCGGGGGTCGCGCGTGCCCAGGTCGATCCGAGCAAGCGTCGCCAGCCCGGCGCTGCCGGGTCCGATCGCGCCGCCGCCGCCGTCGAGCAGCCGGCAGCCCAAAGCGGCCGCCATGCCCGCGCCGCCGTCATTCGTCCCCGAATCGCCGCAGCCGACGATGATCCGCTCCGCGCCCCGATCCAGCGCCGCCCGGATCAGCTCGCCCACGCCGCGCGTCGTCGTCCGCGTCGGATCGCGCGCATCGGGCGGCACCAGCCTCAGCCCCGCCGCCTGCGCCATCTCGACCAGGAAGGTAAGTGGCCCGCCGCCGCCCATCTCGCCGAGCAGGGCCTCGACCGCCTGTCCGGTCGGGCCGGTGACATTGATCTCATGCACGCGCCCGCCGCTGGCCGTCGCCATCGTCCGGGCGAAACCCTCGCCGCCATCCACCAGCGGGAAGCGATCGATCTCGGCCTCCGGCATCGCCCGTGCCACGCCCGCGGCGATGGCGTCCGCCACCCGGTCCGCCTCGAGGCATTCCTTGTAACCGGACGGGGCGATCAGGATGCGCAACGCAATCTCCCGGCGCTTGAAGCCGGTGCGCGATTGTCGGCGGTGGCTTTAATCCCCCATGAATGGCCGTCCGGCCGACCCGCCCGGAAAGGCCACCCTTGCCGCCGGCGATGCCCCGCGCCACATTGGCGGAGACGGCGCCGGCATCGGAACGCCGGAGCGGCTTAACGATTAGGCCATTGTGATCGGCTAGGAATGAGGTCAGGATGCCCGGCCAAAGCGCACGAACGAGACAGGTATGACGAAATTACAAGGCGGCGACAGCAAGAGCACCCTTTACTGCTCCTTCTGCGGGAAGTCGCAGCATGAGGTGCGCAAGCTCATCGCCGGCCCGACCGTGTTCATCTGCGACGAATGCGTCGAGCTGTGCAACGACATCATCCGCGAGGAGACCAAGTCCGCCCTCGTGAAAACCAGGGACGGCGTCCCCACGCCGCTCGAAATCTGCAAGGTGCTGGACGATTATGTCGTCGGCCAAAACCACGCCAAGCGCGTCCTCTCGGTCGCGGTCCACAACCATTTCAAGCGGCTGAACCACGGCGCCAAGGGCGGCGAGGTCGAGCTTGCCAAGTCAAACATCCTGCTCGTCGGCCCCACCGGCTGCGGCAAGACTTTGCTCGCGCAGACGCTCGCCCGCATCCTCGACGTGCCCTTCACCATGGCCGACGCCACGACGCTCACCGAAGCGGGCTATGTCGGCGAGGATGTCGAGAACATCATCCTGAAGCTGCTCCAGGCCTCCGACTATAACGTGGAGCGCGCCCAGCGCGGCATCGTCTACATTGACGAGATCGACAAGATCAGCCGCAAGTCGGACAATCCCTCCATCACCCGCGACGTGTCGGGCGAGGGCGTCCAGCAGGCGCTGCTGAAGCTGATGGAGGGCACCACCGCCTCCGTCCCGCCGCAGGGCGGCCGCAAGCATCCGCAACAGGAATTCCTGCAGGTCGACACGACCAACATCCTCTTCATCTGCGGCGGCGCCTTTGCGGGCCTCGAGAAGATCATCGGTGATCGTCTCGAAGGCAAGTCGATCGGCTTCGGCGCGCATGTCGCCGCGCCGGACGAGCGCCGCGTCGGCGAGGTGCTGCGCCAGGGCGAGCCGGAGGATCTGCTGAAATTCGGTCTGATCCCGGAATTCGTCGGCCGCCTGCCGGTCATCGCGACGCTGGAGGATCTCGATACCGAGGCGCTGGTGAAGATCCTGAAGGAGCCGAAGAACGCCCTGGTGAAGCAGTATGCCAAGCTGTTCGACATGGAGGATGTCCGCCTCAGCTTCACCGACGACGCGCTGGTGTCGGTCGCCAAGAAGGCGATCGAGCGCAAGACCGGCGCCCGCGGCCTGCGCTCCATCCTGGAGAATATCCTGCTCGACACGATGTTCGACCTGCCCAGCATGGAAGGCGTCGACGAGGTGGTGATCGACAAGGATGTCGTCGCCGGCACCAAGGAACCGGTGCGCGTCTATGCCGAAGTGAAGGGCGAGACGGCGGCTTGAGGCTGCTCGGGGTCCTGCTGCTCTGCGCGCTCGTCATTCCCGGCGCGCAGGTTTCGGCCCAGTCGCGAAATTTCATCATTCGCGTGCCGTCGGTGAACTTGCCGGCTGGCGTCGAGATCGGTCGCCAGCCCAAGCGGCTCGTCGTGACTTTCCGGTTCGGCGCGCAGGGGCAGGTGGAAGGGTGCAGGGCGACCCGATCGAGCGGGATTTCGGTGATCGACGCCACATCCTGCGACCTCATCACGCGACGTTTCCCGCCCGGCCGGCCCGGACAGGAGATGCGCCTGGATTTCGAATGGTATGCGGTTTCGCCTGATCCGGCGCAGGTGCGCGTGCGGCCAGGCGATCCGCTGATGATCACCTCGGGTGGCTACATCAGCTACACCGATTACCCCAGTGAGGCGAACGGGCGGAGCGGCACTGTTCGCTACGAGATGGACGTATCGGCTGGCGGGATGCCGACCGGCTGCCGAATCCTCGAATCGAGCGGCGTCGAGGTGCTGGATACGACGACATGTGCGCTTGCGATGGAGCGAGCACGCTATCTCCCGTCGATCGACGAGGCTGGCAATCGGCGGGCGGCAACGCATCAGAGCCTGGTGCGCTGGCAGGGTAATTGACGGCCTGACCGCATCCCTTCGGAGGCGCATCATCGCTGTGGACAACTTCCCGCCAATTGATGCGTCGGTAACCCAACCCATATAGAAGGCTAAGAGCCGCTTCGGCTCGCCTTCGGAGTTTCGCGTGCCTCAGACCTACCCGCTCCTGCCCCTGCGCGACATCGTCGTCTTTCCGCACATGATCGTGCCGCTCTTCGTCGGCCGCGACAAATCGGTCGCGGCGCTCGAAAGCGCGATGGCGGCGGACAAGAATATTTTCCTCGTCTCGCAGCTCGATCCGTCGGACGACGATCCCGACCGGGAGGCGCTTTACGATCTCGGCGTGATCGCGACCGTGCTGCAATTGCTGAAGCTGCCGGACGGTACGGTGCGCGTGCTGGTCGAGGGCAAGCAGCGGGCGACGCTCACCGATATCCGCAGCGAGGGCGGCCACCTGGTCGCCGATGTCGAGGAAGTCGATGGCGAGGAGCCGGAGGGCGCCGAGATCGCGGCGCTGATGCGGTCGGTCGTTGAACAGTTCGAAAATTACGCGAAATTGAACCGCAAGCTGCCCGCCGAGACCGGCATGCAGCTCTCGCAGATCGAGGAGGCGGCCCGCCTCGCCGATGCGGTCGCGGCGAACATTTCGATCAAGGTCGCCGACAAGCAGGCTTTGCTGTCCGAGCGCGATGCCGGCAAGCGGCTGGAGATGGCCTATGCCTTCATGGAAGGCGAATTGGGCGTCCTGCAGGTCGAGAAGAAGATCCGCAGCCGCGTGAAGCGGCAGATGGAGAAGACCCAGCGCGAATATTATCTCAACGAGCAGTTGAAGGCGATCCAGCGCGAACTCGGCAACGAAAGCGAGGAAGGCGCGGGCGGTGACGAGCTGGCCGAGCTGGCCCGCAAGATCGACCGCACGAAGCTCAGCAAGGAAGCCAAGGGCAAGGCGCAGGCGGAGCTGAAGAAGCTGCGCGGCATGCAGCCCATGTCGGCCGAAGCCACGGTCAGCCGCAATTATCTCGACGTCCTACTCGGCCTGCCCTGGGGCAAGAAGTCGAAGCTCAAGCACGACATCACCGAGGCGGAGCGCATCCTCGACGAGGACCATTACGGCCTCGAAAAGGTGAAGGAGCGGATCGTCGAATATCTCGCCGTGCAGGCGCGGGTGAACAAATTGAAGGGGCCGATCCTCTGCCTCGTCGGCCCGCCGGGTGTCGGCAAGACCTCGCTCGGTCGCTCGATCGCGCGCGCGACGGGCCGCGAGTTTGTGCGCCAGAGCCTTGGCGGCGTGCGCGACGAGGCCGAGATTCGCGGCCACCGCCGCACCTATATCGGCTCGCTGCCGGGCAAGATCGTCACAAACCTGAAAAAGGCCGGCAGCAGCAATCCGCTCTTCCTGCTCGACGAGATCGACAAGCTCGGCCAGGATTTCCGCGGCGATCCGGCCTCGGCTTTGCTGGAGGTGCTCGACCCGGAGCAGAACAGCAAGTTCCAGGACCATTATCTGGAGCTGGATTACGACCTCAGCGACATCATGTTCGTCACCACGGCGAATTCGCTGAACCTGCCCCAGCCTCTGCTCGACCGCATGGAGATCATTCGGCTCGAAGGCTATACCGAGGATGAGAAGGTCGAAATCGCCAAGCGCCACCTGATCGCCAAGCAGATCGGCGATCATGGCCTGAAGGAAGGTGAGTTCACGCTCACCGAAGACGGCCTGCGCGACCTGATCCGCTATTATACCCGCGAGGCCGGCGTCCGCACGCTGGAGCGCGAGATCGCCCGGCTGGCGCGCAAGGCGCTGCGCCATATCCTGGAAGGGAAGGGGACGAGCGTCACCGTCACCGCCGAGAATCTCGCCGAATTCGCCGGCGTGCGGAAGTTCCGCCACGGCATTAGCGAGGAAGAGGACCAGATCGGGGCTGTCACCGGCTTGGCCTGGACCGAGGTGGGCGGGGAATTGCTGACCATCGAATCGGTCACCGTTCCCGGCAAGGGCATGATCAAGACCACCGGCAAGCTTGGCGAAGTGATGCAGGAATCGGTGCAGGCCGCCTTCAGCTTCGTTCGCGCCCGCGCCCCGGCCTATGGCGTGAAGCCCAGCCTGTTCGCGCGCCGCGACATCCACGTCCACCTGCCGGAAGGCGCGGTGCCGAAGGACGGGCCGTCAGCGGGCATCGGCATGGTCACCGCGATCCTTTCGACGCTGACCGGCATTCCGGTCCGCCGCGATGTCGCGATGACCGGCGAGGTGACCCTGCGTGGCCGCGTCCTGCCGATCGGCGGCCTCAAGGAGAAGCTGCTCGCGGCCCTGCGCGGCGGCATCGCCAAGGTCCTGATTCCGGCCGAGAATGAGAAGGACCTGGCCGAGATTCCGGCGAACATCCTGGAAGGTCTCGAGATCGTGCCCGTCGCCCATGTCGACGAAGTGCTGGTCCACGCGCTCGCCACCCCGATCGTCCCGATCGAGTGGAACGAGGCCGACGAACTCGCCGCCGTGCCGCCTTCGGAACTGGGCGGCGGCGAGGATCATGGCGGGGTTTCGGTTCGCCACTGATCCCGATCTGGCGCAAATAATCTGCGGTTTCCCTCCCCATGCGCTGGGCAGGGAGACCGCCTTTCCCTTTGACTCTGGCGCGATGCTGTTGTCATCTGACGACTCTTCGGTCGAAGAGTCCCGGGGGCAATTGGCAGCAGGGGTGCGGACCAAATGAACAAACAGGAGCTGATCGGTCATGTCGCCGAGACAACCGGTCTCGGCAGGCAGGAAGCGTCGCGTGCGGTGGAGGCTGTGTTCGACACGATCAGCGATGCGCTGAAGCGAGGCGACGAAGTGCGCCTGGTCGGCTTCGGCACTTTCTCCTGTTCGCAGCGCAAGGCCTCCACAGGCCGCAACCCGCGCACCGGCGAGCCGATGCAGATCAAGGAATCGACCCAGCCCAAGTTCAAGCCCGGCAAGGGCCTGAAGGACGCGGTCAACGCCTGACGGCCAGTGTTCGAAATCCCGTCACCCCGGACCTGATCCGGGGTCGATGTGTCTTTGCAGAGCCGGCACGAGACAGGATGCTGGATCGGGTCCCGCCTGAACCCCGCTGCCCAAGCTCTAGGAGAGCATCCTGACGAGCGCCCAGGCCGTTACCCCGAGCAGCGCAAGCCCGGCGACGGAGGCGGCGATCAGAAGGAGACGATTCCCCGCTTTGCCCTCAGGCGACGCGAACAGACCGACGAGAAAGGCTCCGATGATTTCAGCCATGATGCGCGCTCCCTTTTCAAGGGAAGGCGCACGCTACGGGAAAAGCGGGTCAGCTCGGTGCGGCTGATCGGGATCGTGACCGGGCAACGGAGAGGGCCGAAGCGTGGTGGGCGCGACAGGGATTGAACCTGTGACCCCACCCGTGTGAAGGGTGTGCTCTACCGCTGAGCTACGCGCCCACGCTTCGGGAAGCGGCCAGATGGAGCCGGAAGCCGTTCGGGTCAAGGCCCGAGGAATTTTGTTTCGTCATCGCGTTGAGCCGCCCCGTCATCGCCGCCCACCGTTGCCGTGGGTTAAGGTTGGGCGGGCCAATGCCCGGCGGGGCCGGACGCAGCTTTGCCGTCGCGCGCCTTGTGGGGGAAGCCGATGTTGAAGTGCGTCTATGCCGGTCTGGCTGCGGCCATGTTGTTCGCGGGCGGTGCCGCCGCCGCGCAGAGCCGGCCCGCGCCGCCGCCCTCCATCGCCGATGCGCTCGCGCAGACCGTGCAACGTGTCGCCGCCGCTGCGCCGGGCGGGGGCTGGACGATCGTGCGCGCCGCCTTTCCCAATGCCCGCTGGAACCCGCATGAGCGCTTCAATCCGCCGCTCAGCGACGGCCAGACCGACCTGCTGACCGGCCACGCCATGCTGGGCGGCATCCGGCACGGCATCAACGCCCATGGCGCCGCGCGCGGTCCGGCGAGCATCGAATTCGACGCGGGCCTGCCGCACCGGGTGGACTTGGCCGCGCTCAGGCGGGCGATGACCGCGCGCGGCCTCGACGTCACTTTGCTGGGCTGCGACAATGGCTATGCTGCGTGGTCCTATCGCAGCGAGGGTGCGCCATCGGCCTATCTGCGTATCGCCGGCCGGGGTGGCGATATCTTCTTCCAGCTCAGCCGCACCGCCGATCCAACCCGGACGGCGCAGGCCGGGCGCTACACCAGCTATGCCATCTTCTTCGCGCTGCCTTTGACCCGCGCCCAGGCGGATGCGCTCGATCCACGCCATTGCGGCTAGCTTTCCGCGCGCGGCGGACCCGGCGGATGCCGCCAATCGAACCGGAAATAGGGGGAGTGACCATGCGTTTTCTGCTGATGTCGACCATGGCGATCAGCGCCTGCGCGCCCGGCGCGGCGACCACCAACAATGCCGCCGGGGAGCAGCCCGCTGAAAATGTGGCGGTTGCGGCCAATAGCGTCAGCGCCAATGCGAGCGCCGAATCGGCACAGCCCGGCCCCGCCGCGCTCACCGGCACTCGCTCCGAACGGATCGCGATTTTGCTGCTGAACAGCCTCAAGGCCGGCGGCACGCGCGACTGGGCGGCGGCGCAGGCGGCCTTTCCGGGCGCCCGCTGGGAGCGGCGCACCTCCGACACGGCGCAGACCGCGACGATCAACGGCCAGACCTTCCCCACCACGCAATCCGTGACTGGCTCGACCGACGTCATCATCGGCACGATCATGCTCGACCGCCTGCGCTACGACATCGTCATCAACGGCAGCCAGACCCGCATCCATGCAATCTCCTTCAACTCGCCGGCAGGCGCCACGGACGACCGCGCCGCGATCCAGCGCGCGTTCGAGGCGCGCGGCGGGGAGTGGCGCTCGCAGGGCTGTCTCGGCATGGCGATGGAAATCGTCCGGCTCAGCCATGACGGCGTGTCCACGCTGGTCGATTTCAGCACCAATATGGGCAGCCGCGTCGAGCCGAGCAGCCACTACACGCTGGAATATGAGACGCCGCCGGAGACGTCCGATCTCGAGCGCTGCGAACCGATGGAATAGCCGTCGGGCAGGTACGGGTGGCCGAGCTGCCGCGCGTCTCCCGCCGATAGCGTTGCGCGGTTTCGTCGCGTGCGTGACCCCTTTCCCGGCTCTTCCGCGCCTTGTCGATAGGAACGGGAGGAATTCACATGCTGGATGTTGTCGAAACGGTGCTTGACGGCCTGGACGCTATCCCCGGCGGCGGTGGCGGCAGGCGTCGGCAGAGCTGGGCTTCGGCCATCTTCTGGATGCTGGTGATCGTCGCCGGCGCCGCGGCTGCAATCTATTTTCTCTGACGCGCTATGACGCGTCGCGCGCGGTTCAGCCGTGCTGGCGCCACATTTCCAGCCACGCCTCGGCATTGCCCATCGCGTCGTTCAGCGGGTCGTGATCGTGCGGCGTGACGCGGTAGCGCCGCCAGGACACCGTCTCCATCGGCCGCTTGCGCAGGCCCGACCAGACATCGCCGATCCGCCGGGCGGAGAAGCCCAACAATTGCTGGCCGGTATGGTTCAGCAGCTCGAAATTCATCCACTGGAAGTCGAAGCCGGGATTGTCGCTGACCATCGTATATTTGCTGTCGCGCAAGCTATCGAGCCAGTCGGTGAAGGCGAGGATGCCTTCCCGGATCGATCGCGGCGCGGCGAGATGCTCCTCCCGCGTCATGCCGATCGCATTATAGGCCTCGGGCCAATAATGCTCGCATTCGGGGCGCATGTTGCCGGACGAGAAGGAGCGGCCGAGCCCTTCCTCGATCACCACGGCGGCGAAGCTGATCAGATCGCCATGCAGCGGCGCCGGCCCGCTCGCCTCGACATCGACGGAGAGAAGCAGGGCCATCAGCCGAC
The DNA here is from genome assembly GCA_002344055.1 of Sphingomonadales bacterium UBA2369. Classification (GTDB taxonomy): domain Bacteria; phylum Pseudomonadota; class Alphaproteobacteria; order Sphingomonadales; family Sphingomonadaceae; genus Allosphingosinicella. The sequence continues at coordinate 31,790 of DDTH01000018.1, read as the reverse complement.
CCCAACAAGCGCGTCGATCGCGCCTTGCAGGATGTAGGCCGCCGCCATCTTGTCGACCAGTTCCGCCCGCCGCGCCCGGCTGGCATCGGCATCGAGCAGGGTGCGCGTCACCGCCTGCGTGGACCAGCGTTCGTCCCAGAGCAGCACCGGCAACTGCAGCGGAGCGAGATTGCGGGCGAAGGCGCGGGTCGATTGGGTGCGCGGGCTATCGGTCCCGTCCATATTCAGCGGCAGGCCCATGACGATGCCGCGCACATCCTGCGCCGTCACGATCTCGCGAATCCGCGCCAGATCGACTGCGAACTTGGCCCGCTTCAGCAATTCCGCCGGGGTCGCGATCGTCCAGGCCGCGTCGCACAGCGCCACGCCGATCGTCTTCGTCCCGACATCCAGCCCGATCAGCCGTCCGCCGGCCGGCAGCGCCTCGCGAAACTCCGCTGCCGACGCGGTGATCACCGCGCCAGGAACGTGTTCAACCGCGCCTCCGCATCGGCGCGCGTGTTCGCCCAGAACAAGGTGTAGTCGTAGACGTGGTAATTGTTCCCCGGCAGCACATAGGGCCCCATGTCCGGCACCGCCTCGCCGATCAGCAGGAAGCCGCGCTCGTCGCACCGCGCCGGGATCGCGCCGGTGACGAAGGTGGCGTCGGTCAGCGAATCGTTAGGGATCAAAGTCCCGATATTCGCTTCCTTCGCGGCGGCGTCGCCCGCATTGCCGGTCAGCGGGTTGGTGCAGATCATCGTCGATCCGCGCCGGGGCTGACCGTTCAGGCCATTCGTCGCTTCCCACGTATCCACGATCATCGCCGGATCGGCCGGTTCGGAGAAGCTGGCCCAGGAGATGATGCAGCCTGCCTGGCCCGCCGCCGTACAGGCGGGGAGGGGCAGTTCCGGCATGTCCACCGTCGGCGAGATCGGCCAGCCGACCAGGTATGCGGCGGCGATACGCTGCTGCTCCGGGCGCCCTTTGATGCGCTCGTGCAGCAGCCGCAGCAGATGATAGCTGCCCTGGCTGTGGCCGGCGAGGATGATCGGCCGGTCGGCCGGCGCCTCGCGCAGGAATTGCTCGAACGCCTCCAGCACGTCGCGATAGGCGAAATCGAGTGCCCGGGTGGCGTTCGGATCGTCGGTCAGGAACGCCCCGAACGTCGCCTGGCGGTAACGCGGCGCCCAGATCTGCCCGACCGAATTGAACGCGCTCGCCTGGCTGCGCACGAACAGGCCCGCGCGCCATTGCGAGCAGGCGCCGGTCTGCGGGCAGCTCGCCTCGTCCGTGACCGGCCCGTTCCAGGCGCTGCTTTCCAGGAAGGAGGTCGGGTGGACGAAGAAGACCGAGGCGCGGGGGGCGCCCGGCGCCGCCATGTTCTGCGGCCGCCATTGCGACGGATCGTCGGGCAGGCCCGGCCGCGCCAGCCACATGTCGGCGTTCGCGTAGGTGCTGCCCTCCGGCATCGGCGTCTCGCTGAACTCGACGTTCGGCACCAGCACCCATTTCAGGAGCTGCGCCTGAAAGGTCCGGTAGAGGAGGGCGCCCGCGATGAAGAGCATGGTCACGATCGCGATAAACCAGAGGAATTTTGTCGCGGGACTCCGCCGTCTTTTCGCCATCCGCGCCTAGAAGCCGAAGCGAGAGCGTGATGCAAGGGCAGTTCATTCCTCCCCTGCATTTGCAGGGGAGGGGGACCGTCCGCCGCAGCCGTCAGGCGAAGGCGGATGGTGGAGGGGCCGCTCGCGCTCTTGCGCGGGCGGTAAGAACCTCGCTTCGCTCGGCCCCTCCACCATGCTGCGCATGGTCCCCCTCCCCTCGAAAACGAGGGGAGGATTTAGGCTCAGCGCCGCAGATGCTCGTTCAAAAAGCGCAGATAGGCGTCCGACGCGGTGATCCGGTTCTGCTTGCCGCGGAAGCCGTGGCCCTCGTCGGGGAACAGCACATATTCCACCGGCACATTGTTGCGGCGGACGGCCGCAACCAGTTCGTCGCTTTCCACCTGCAGCACGCGCGGATCGTTCGCACCCTGCACGACCAGCAGCGGCCGGCGGATGCGGTCGGCGTGGAACAAGGGCGAGATCGCCCGGTGCCGTTCCGCGTCGGTCGCCGGATCGCCCATTTCGTCGAACAAAGCCGCGCGCTGCGCTCCCCACCAGGCCGGAATGGAAGTGAGCGTCCGCACCCAGTTGGTCACGCCGAAAATGTTCACGCCGGCGTCGAACGTCTCCGGGTGAAAGGCCAGAGCCGCGGCGGTGATGTAGCCACCGTAGGAGCCGCCCATCACCGCGACCCGCTCCGAGATCCAGTCCTGCCCGGCCAGCCAGTCGCGCGAGGCGACCACATCCTTCAGATCGACATCGCCATGCCGCCGGTCGTCCATATGGAAGAAGGTCTTGCCGTAGCCGGAAGAGCCGCGATTGTTGATCGCATAGACGGCATAGCCATTGTTCACGAGATGCTGGACCATCGCCGAATAGCCGCGCGTGCTCTGCCCGCCCGGGCCGCCATGGACGAGTACGATCGCCGGCACCGGATTGGCAGCGCTCGCCTCGCGCGGGCGGTAGAGGATACCGGGAATCTCCACGCCGTCATAGGAACGGAAGCGCGCCACGGTCGCGGTCACCAGCTGCCGCTCGTCGATCGCGGGGTTAAGCGCATTGGTCAGCCGCCGCGCCTGGCCCGTGGCGAGGTCGGCGACGAAGATGTCGCTCGGCGATGTGTCGGACGCCACGGTGAAGGCGATCGCGCTTTCGTCGCGGTTGAAGCGCACGCCGCCGACCATGCCTTCCGGAATGCCGCGCAAGGTCACGTCGCGATTGCCCTGCGTGTCACGGATGGTCAGCTGCGTCATCCCGTCGGCATTCACCGCATGGGTGCGATACCGTCCGCTCGGCGAGTAAGCGACGTAGCTCACGTCCCAGTCCGCCGCGATCAGCGGGGTCCGCCGGCCGCTGGCGATGTCGTAGGAGATTGCCTGGCTGAACTCGCTGGTTTCGTTGGTCGCGTAGATCAGGGTCCGGCCGTCCGGCGTGAAGCCGTGGGCGCCGAACGCGACATTGCCCTGATGCGGCGTGATGTGGCGCGGGGCGGCATTGTCGCCGATCGTCGCCAGATACACGTCGCTGTCGGCGCTGCTATTCTCCTTGGACAGCACGATGTGGCGCCCATCGCGCGACACCTCGCCCGGGAAGAAGCCGCCCGGATTGGTGAAGACCAGCCGGCGCGCATAGGTCGTCGCGTCATAGGCATAGACGTCGAAGGCGGCCCGGTCGCGCTCGTTGCTCGACAGGTAGAAAGTCCGCCCGTCGCCGCTCCAGCCGACGAAGCCGGCCTTCAGATTTTCGCCGGGCGTCAGATCGCGCTCGGTGCCGTCGGGCAGGCGGACATAGACATGGTTCAGCTCGTTGCCGCCCTGGTCGGCGGTGAACAGGATGCGGTCGTCGTTCGGGAAATAGCTGAGTGCGGTGGTCGCATTGGTGGTCGAACGGGTGATCTGCACCGGCTCCCCGCCCGCGACCGGCAGCGCATAGACGTTGAACACGCCGCTCTTGTCGGAACTGATCAGGATGTTGCGGCCGTCGCGGGAGAAGCCGATCCCGTCGCCGGAGGCCATGGAATAGGCCGTGGTCTCGAAAAAGGTGCGCGCATCGTAGCGCGGCAGGTTCGCCGCCGCCCTGGCAGGAGCCGGCTGCGGCTGGGCGGAAGCGATGGCGGTGGTCGAGAGCAGAGCGGCGGCAATCAGAAGGCGCATGTTCATTCCCCTGTTACTGTATTAGCGATATAAGACAGTAAAAGCCGCGCGTCCAGCGATTCGCTCGCCTTGCCGCACCGCAGCACCACTGCTAGCAGCCGCCCTATGTCTGTGGATACCGCAACCGTGCGCCATATCGCCAAGCTCGCGCGTATCGCCGTTTCCGATGAGGAAGTGGCGGCGCTCGAGCCCGAACTGAACAACATCCTCGGCTGGATCGAGCAGCTGCAAGAGGTCGATGTCACCGGGGTCGAGCCGATGACCGCGGTGATCCCGAACCAGCTTCGCCTGCGCGACGATGTCGTCAATGACGGCAACAAGCGCGACGACGTGCTCGCCAACGCTCCCAATGCCGAACATGGCTTCTTCGCCGTGCCGAAGGTGATCGAATAGTGTCCGACCTCACCGACCTCACTGTCGCCGCGATCCGCGACGGCGTCCGCGACGGCGCTTTCTCCGCCCGCGAAGTCGCCACCGCCTTCAATGCGAACGTGGAAAAAGGCCGCGCGCTCAACGCCTATGTCGTCGAGACGCCCGATCATGCGCTGGCCGCCGCCGACGCCGCCGACGCCGCCCGCGCCTCGGGCGATCTGAAGCCGCTCTCCGGCGTGCCGCTCGGCATCAAGGATTTGTTCGCCACGAAGGGCGTGCAGACCACGGCCGGCAGCAACATGCTCGGCGGCTTCGAGCCGGTCTATGAGTCCACGGTCAGCGGCAAGCTGTTCGAGGCCGGGGCCGGCATGCTCGGCAAGCTGAACATGGACGAATTCGCGATGGGCTCGTCCAACGAAACCAGCGCCTATGGCCCGGTCATCTCGCCCTGGCGTCGCAATGACGGCGGCAACGCGCCGCTCGCGCCGGGCGGAAGCTCCGGCGGCAGCGCTTCGGCGGTCGCCGCGCGGCTCTGCCCCGGCGCCACCGGCACCGACACGGGCGGCTCGATCCGCCAGCCCGCGGCGTTCGTCGGCATCAGCGGGATCAAGCCGACCTATGGCCGCTGCTCGCGCTGGGGCGTCGTCGCCTTCGCCAGCTCGCTCGATCAGGCCGGCCCGATGGCGCGCGACGTGCGCGATTGCGCGATCCTGCTGGAGGCGATGAGCGGCTTCGACGCCAAGGATTCGACCTCGCTGAACATGCCCGTGCCGAACTGGGAAGCGGCGCTCAGCGGCGACATTCGCGGCAAGAAGATCGGCATCCCGAAGGAATATCGCATCGAGGGTGTTCCGGCCGAGATCGACGCGGTCTGGCAGCAGGGCATCGAGCGGATGCGCGATGCGGGCGCGGAGATCGTCGAGGTCTCGCTGCCGCACACGAAATACGCGCTGCCGACCTATTACATCATCGCCCCGGCCGAGGCCTCGTCCAACCTCGCCCGCTATGACGGTGTCCGCTACGGCAAGCGCAGCCCGGGCGAGGGGGGCATCGACGGCATGTACCGCGCCACCCGCCACGACGGCTTCGGCAAGGAAGTGAAGCGCCGCATCATGATCGGCACCTACGTGCTGAGCGCGGGCTTCTACGACGCCTACTTCAATCAGGCGCAGAAGGTCCGCACCCTGATCGCGCGCGATTTTCAGAAGGTCTTCGAGCAGGTCGATCTGATCCTCACCCCGACCGCCCCCAGCGCCGCCTTCGCGCTCGGCGACAAGACCAGCGATCCGCTCGCCATGTATCTGAACGACGTGTTCGCGGTCCCCGCGAGCCTCGCCGGCCTGCCCGCAATGTCGGTTCCCGCCGGCCTCGACGGCCAGGGCCTACCGCTCGGCCTCCAGCTGATCGGCCGCGCCTTCGACGAACAGGGCGTCCTCGACGCCGGTCTGGCACTGGAAGAACGCAGCACCTTCACTCATCGCGCGGAGGCATGGTGGTAATGTCCGATTATCGCATCCACGGCGCAACCGGCGAATGGGAGGTCGTGATCGGCCTCGAGGTCCACGCCCAGGTCGTCTCCAACGCCAAGCTCTTCTCCGGCGCCGCGACCGCCTTCGGCGCGGAGCCGAACAGCCAGGTCAGCCTGGTCGACGCCGCTATGCCCGGCATGCTGCCCGTCTTGAACGGCGAGTGCGTGCGCCAGGCCGTCCGCACCGGCATGGCGATCAATGCCCAGATCAACGCCTGGTCGCGTTTCGACCGGAAGAATTATTTCTACCCGGATCTGCCGCAGGGCTATCAGATCAGCCAGCTCTACCACCCGATCGTTGGCGAGGGCGAGATCGAGATCGAGCTGGAGGGCGGCGCCACCGCCAAGGTCGGCGTCGAGCGCATCCACCTCGAACAGGACGCCGGCAAGATGCTGCACGATCAGCATCCCAGCATGTCCTACGTCGATCTCAACCGCTCCGGCGTCGCGCTGATGGAGATCGTCTCCAAGCCCGACATGCGTTCGCCCGAAGAGGCAGGCGCTTACGTCCGCAAGCTACGCTCGATCCTGCGCTATGTCGGTTCCTGCGACGGCAATATGGAGCAGGGCAGCATGCGCGCCGACGTCAATGTGAGCGTCCGCAAGCCCGGTCAGCCCTTCGGCACCCGCACCGAGACGAAGAACGTCAATTCCGTCCGCTTCATCATGGCCGCGATCGAATATGAGGCGAACCGCCAGGTCGAGGTGCTGGAGGATGGCGGCACCATCGTCCAGGAAACCCGCCTGTTCGATCCGGACAAGGGCGAAACGCGCTCGCTCCGCTCCAAGGAAGAAGCGCACGATTACCGCTATTTCCCCGACCCGGACCTGCTCCCGGTCGAGCTGAGCGACGCCTTCCTGGCCGAATGCCGCGAAAGCCTGCCCGAACTGCCCGACGCCAAGCGCGCCCGCTATCAGGACGGCCTGGGCCTCTCCGCCTACGCCGCCAACGTCCTCACCGCCGAGGTCGAGACCGCCCGCTGGTTCGAGCAGCTGCTGGCCGCGACCGGCGAAGAGCATGCCCAGCGCGCCGCAAACTGGGTCACCTCCGACCTGTTCGGCGCCCTGAACCGTCTCGGCCGCACGATCGAGGACAGCCCCGTCAGCGCCGCCCAGGCCGCAGAACTGCTCACCCTGACCGCCGATGGCACCCTTTCGGGCAGCCTCGCCAAGCAGGTGTTCGAGATCATGCTCGAAACCGGCCAGGATCCGGGCGCGATCGTCGAGGAGCGCGGCCTCAAGCAGACGTCGGACACCGGCGCGATCGAGGCGGTGATCGCCGGCATCCTCGCGGCCAATCCCGGTCAGCTCGAGCAATATCGCGGCGGCAAGGAGCAATTGTTCGGCTTCTTCGTCGGCCAGACGATGAAGGCGATGCAGGGCAAGGCCAATCCGGCTGTCGTGAACGAGTTGTTGAAGAAGGCGCTGGGTTGAAGCCGGGGAGGGGACGATGAGCCGAGAGACGCATCCCGAACTCTATTACGTCCCCTACGAAGCCTTCCTCGCCGATCTGGAGGCCGTCGCGCGCAAGGTCGAGGCCGATTCCTGGAACCCCGATTTCCTCGTCGGCATCGGCCGCGGCGGCCTCGTCCCCGCCGCCTATCTCGCCCATCGCACCGGGATCACTTTGCTCTCGGTCGATTACAGTTCGGGCGACAAGGAATTCGCCACCGATCTGCTGGTCAAGCTGGCGCACAAGAGCGCCAGCGGCGTGCGTATCCTGATCATCGACGACATCAACGACAGCGGCGGCACCATTAACAAGCTGCGCGAAACGCTCCGCGCCAATGGCGGCGCCGAGGCCAATATCCGCACCGCGGTGCTGATCAACAACGTCAGCTCCGCCGCCCAGGCCGAATATGCCGGCACCGACATGGACCGCACCGACGACAAACGCTGGTTCGTCTTCCCCTGGGAAGCCGTTGCCCCGCGCACCACACTGCTCGTCGAAGCGGGCGAGGTGCCGGAGCGGCTGGCCTGAAATACTCCCCTCCCTTGCAGGGAGGGGAGGCCACGGCGTAGTCTGACCGCATGACCGACCTCACCGCCTTCATCGCGGGCCTGCCCAAGGCCGAGCTGCACATGCATATCGAGGGGAGCCTCGAGCCCGAACTGATGTTCGCACTCGCCCAGCGCAACAATGTCGCCATCCCCTTCGCCAGCGTGGAAGAGGTCCGCGCGGCCTACAGTTTCTCGAACCTGCAGGACTTCCTCGACATCTATTATCAGGGCGCCAACGTGCTCCTAAAAGAAGAGGACTTCCGCGACCTCGCCATCGCCTATTTCGATCGCGTCGCGGCGGACGGCGTCGTCCACGCCGAAATCTTCTTCGATCCCCAGACTCACACCGATCGCGGCATTCACTTCGACGTGGTGATGCGCGGCCTGCTCGCGGGCATGGCCGATGCCGAGGCGCGCCACGGCATCACCTCCAAGCTGATCCTCTGCTTCCTCCGCCACCTCGACGAGGACGCCGCCTTCGCCACCCTGGAACAAGCAAAGCCCTGGCTCGACCGGATCGAAGCCGTCGGCCTCGATTCCTCCGAACTCGGCCACCCGCCGAGCAAGTTCGAGCGCGTCTTCGCCGCCGCCGCCGCGCTCGGCCTGAAGCGCGTCGCCCATGCCGGTGAGGAAGGCCCGGCGGAATACGTCCACGAAGCGCTCGATCTGCTCCACATCGACCGGCTCGACCACGGCAATCGCAGCCTCGACGACTCGGCCCTCGTCCGCCGTCTCGCCGAGGAGCGGATGACGCTCACCGTCTGCCCGCTCTCCAACCTCAAGCTCTGCGTCGTCGGCGACATGAAGGAGCATCCGGTCGATCGCATGCTGGCCGAGGGCCTGCGCGTCACCCTCAACTCCGACGATCCCGCTTACTTCGGCGGCTACATCAACGACAATTTCCGCGCCGCTGCGGAGGGCCGGGGCCTGACCCGGGAGCAAATCGTCGAACTGGCCGAGAACAGCTTCAAGGGCTCGTTCCTGAGCGATGCGGAGATTGACGCGCATCTGACCAAGGTCAGGGAATACGCGGCAAACTAACCCTCTCCCTTCAGGGAGAGGGTGGCGCGAAGCGCCGGGTGAGGGTCTTCCTTTCTCGAAAGCCTTGACTCTCACCCTCCCACCGCTGCGCGGTGGGCCCCTCCCTCTCCCTTTCAGGGAGAGGGGTCACTACATTACTCCCATGACCCAATTCGATCTCACCCCGCCCACCGACGACCAGCGCCAGGCCCTCGAAGCCGACCTCACCCCCGCCGAAGCCCAGGTCCTCCTGAACCACGGCACCGAAGCCCCGCATTGCGGTGTCTTCCTTGGCGAGAAGCGCCCGGGCACCTACACTTGCCGCCTCTGCGGCCTGCCGCTCTTCGCCGGCGGCACGAAGTTCGAAAGCGGCACCGGCTGGCCCAGCTTCGGCGCGCCGGTCGATCGCGACCACCTCGCCTATATCGAGGACCGCTCCTACGGCATGGTCCGCACCGAAATCGTCTGCGCCCGCTGCGGCGGCCATCAGGGCCATGTCTTCCCCGACGGCCCGCCGCCGACTGGCCTGCGCTATTGCATCAACTCGGTCAGCCTGGCCTTCACGCCCGCGGATGAACCGCTTCCCGACAAACTCGGCCGCGGCGCGCCGGAGGGTGAACGGGCCAGCTAACCTCCCAACCCCGTCCATCCTGAGCTTGTCGGGCCGAAGGCGACCGAAGGTCAACGACTGCCCTTTCTGTTGCTCAGACCGAAAGGGAGAAGAACAGGCCTTCGACAAGCTCAGGCAGAGCGGATGGTTGTTGCAAGGGTTGATCGCGGTGCGCGGCATCCCCGTCAAATATCGAACCGGCAGGCCCGCACCTTCGTCGCACAAAGCGTCGCCTTGGTCCTCCGTCGCCTGAACAACTCCATTCATCGATGTTCATACACGGCTCATCGACGATCCTGTACAAGCAGTGTCGTCAAGAGGAGTGAAGCCATGTCGAACGTCATCTCGATCAAGGGAGCCCCGCTGGCCCACGATCCGGCGCTGCGCGGCTATCATGTGGCCTATCGGCCCAATCAGGCGAATGCCTGCCCGGGCTGCGGGCGGAGCCACTGGCTGGTCGGCCGGCTGCTCGCGGAATGCGCCTTCTGCGCGACCGCTCTGCCGCTGGTCGAAACCGGCACGACCGGTACCGGCCTGTTCCGCGGTCTGCACCGCGAGCACCAGCTCGCCGCCTGATCATCAAGTTTCAGTTCGCGCGGGGGAGCGTGCGAAAGGGCCCGGACCGATCAGCTTCCCGGTCCGGGCCCGATTATCGAATTTGCTCCGGCCGAGTACCCACCCATCATTTTCCTACAGGCTCCGCACCCTGTAAAAGTGCGGCCATGACCGCGCCCCAATTCCTCATCTTCACCCCCGTGCCGCTGCGCGCCCGCAATGATGGCTGGTCGCCGGAGTTGCAGCTCACCTTCATCCGCATGCTCGCCGCCGGGGCCAGACCGGGGCAGGCGGCGCAGGCGCTCGGCAAGAATCGGCAGAATGCCTATGCCCTGCGCAACCGTCCCGGCGCGAACAGTTTCCGCGCCGCCTGGGACACCGCCGTGGCCGCCGCGCGCGCGGCACGAACAGCGACAAGAGCGACAAAAATACGCCCCGGATTTTCTTCCCCTGGGGATGTGAACCTTCAGCACCTTTCGCGCAAACCTGTCGCTTTTCGCGCAGCGCCGTTAAGGCCCGGCGCATGACCGGAAAAACCGATACCGAAGCCCTCCGCCTGATCGAGGAAAGGCTGCGCTGGCTCAGCGCCTGGACGATCCACAATGCCAATCATCTGCGCGAAAGCCCGGACGGGTTGAAGGTCGGCGGCCATCAGGCCAGCTGCGCCTCGATGACCGCGATCATGGCCGCGCTCTATTTCCACGCGCTGGGTCCAAACGACAAGGTCGCGGTGAAGCCGCATGCCGGCCCGGTCCTGCACGCCGCCCACTATCTGCTCGGCAGCCAGAGCCGAGAGCAGCTCGAAAATTTCCGCGGCTTCGGCGGGATGCAATCCTATCCCAGCCGCACCAAGGACGCGATCCCGGTCGATTTCTCCACCGGTTCGGTCGGCCTGGGCGTCGCCATCACCGCCTTCGCCTCGCTCATCCAGGACTATCTCGTCGCCCACGGCCTGCTCAGGTCCGAAGACACCGGCCGCATGGTCGCGCTCATGGGCGATGCCGAGCTGGACGAGGGCAATATCTACGAATGCCTGATCGAGGCGGCCAAGCACGACATCCGCAATTGCTGGTGGATCGTCGATTACAATCGCCAGAGCCTCGACGCGACCACGGCCGACCGCATGTTCCGCCGCTTCGACGAGATTTTCGCCGCCTGCGGCTGGCGCGTCGTCACCCTGAAATACGGCACGGCGATGGAAGCCGCCTTTGCCGAGAAGGGCGGGGAGGCGCTCAAGGCCTGGATCGACGATTGTCCGAACGCCGATTATGCCGCGCTCACCTATCTCGGCGGCGCCGCCTGGCGCGAGCGGCTGCTGAAGGACGCGCCCGCCACCAAGCAACTGCTGGCAAAGCGCGACGACGACGCGCTGCAGGCGCTGATGACCAACCTTGCCGGGCACGATTTCGCCAGCCTCACCGCCGCCTTCGACGGGTGCCAAGACGACGTCCCGACCTTCTTCATCGCCTATACGATCAAGGGCTTCGGTCTCCCGTTCGCCGGCCACAAGGACAATCATGCCGGCCTGATGAACCCCGGCCAGATCGAGGCGCTGCGCGTGAGCATGGGCGTCCCAGAAGGCGAGGAATGGTCCCCGCTCGGCGGTCTCGGCGGCAATGCGGCGGCCACGGTCGAGGCGCAGCTGCAGCGCGCCCGCATCGCCCGCGAGAAACGCGCCCGGCCGTGGAATGTCGCCGATGTCCCCGCCATCGCGCCGCCCACCGGGGCCGAGCAGTCCACGCAGGCCGCCTTCGGCAAGATCCTCAACGACATCGCCAAGCAAGGCGGCGCGCTTGCGGACCGCATCGTCACCACCTCGCCCGACGTCACCGTCTCGACCAATCTCGGCGCCTGGGTGAATCAGCGCGGCCTGTTCCGTCGGCAGGAACTGGCCGATGTCTTCGCCGCCGCGAAAATCCCGTCCCCGCAGAAATGGGCCGCCAAGCCCGCCGGCCAGCATGTCGAACTGGGCATTGCCGAGAACAATCTGTTCCTGATGCTCGCCGCCATGGGCCTCGCGGGGGATGTATTCGGCGAGCGGCTGTTCCCGATCGGCACCGTCTACGATCCCTTCATCGCCCGCGGTCTCGATGCGCTGAATTACGCCTGCTACCAGGACGCCCGCTTCATGCTCGTCGCCACGCCGTCGGGCGTCACGCTCGGCCCGGAAGGCGGCGCACACCAGTCGATCAATCCGCCCCTGATCGCCCTCGGCCAGCCGGGCCTGCGCCACTACGAACCCGCCTTCGTCGACGAACTGGCCCTGCTGATGGAGGAGGGCTTCCGCCTGATGCAGCGCGAGGATGGCGAGAGCGTCTATCTGCGCCTCACCACCCGGAGCATCCCGCAGCTCGACCGCGCCGACGACAGCTGGAAGGCAGGCGCGATCCAGGGTGGCTATTGGCTGCGCGAACCCGGCCCGAACGCCGAAGCCGCGCTCGTCTATAGCGGCGCCATCGCCCCCGAAGCCCTCGCCGCGTGGGAAGCGCTGAGCGAAGACCTGCCCGGCCTCGGGCTATTGTCGGTAACCTCACCAGACCTGCTTCATAGAGGCTGGAGCGCACGACAGACCGCGCGGTGGACAAATCCTCCCCGGAACCGGGAGGGGGACCACTCGGCGAAGCCGAGTGGTGGAGGGGACCCGTCGCACGTGGAAACGCTGCTTTCGAAGCTCAAGCCGGGTGCCGGCCTCGTCACCCTGATCGACGGCGCGCCCGCCTCCTTGAGCTGGCTCGGCGGCGTGATGGGCCACAAGGTCAGCCCGCTCGGCCTAGACCGCTTCGGCCAGACCGGCACCTTGCCTGATCTCTACCGCGCCTACCGGCTCGATGTGGACGCGGTGGTCGAAGCGGCGGCGGAATTGTTCCTGGCTTGAACGGAACCGGGGCCGGAACAATCTGACGCTCTGCTGCGCTGTTGCGTCAAAAGCAGTCGGGAAGAGGAATCATGATCGGCAAACTCGTCACCGCGGAAATCGGCCGCCGTCTCGCGGGCCGTCAGAATGGCCTGAAGGGCGCTTTGCTCGGCGCTGCCGCCCCTTGGCTGCTGCGCCGCGCCTTCACGCCGATCGGCGCGGCGATCATCGGCGGGCTGGTCGCGAAGAAGGTCTATGACAGCCGCAAGGAGCGGCGGCGCATTCCCGCGGAGCCTAACGCGGTCCAGTCGGCGTAACCGAATCCTCGAACTGGAAGTCGCGCTCGCGCTGCGGCTGGGCCGGGGGCGTCGCCACCTGCGGCACGCCGGCCGGGCCGACCGGCTCCTGCGGGTCGTCGGTCGGCTTGGGCGGCTCGTTCGGATCGGCACCATTGGCGAGCGGGTCAAGCGCGTTCGCCTCATTGAGGAGGTTCTCGTCCACCTCCTCGACCGGCGCCTGCTCGACCGGCGCCGGGGCCGCGCCCACCGCTTCGGACATGAAGCCGCGCCAGATGCGCGCCGGCAGCGACCCGCCGGTAATGCCCGGCAGCGGCCGGTTGTCGTCATTGCCGACCCAGACGCCGACCACCAGGTCGCCGGAAAAGCCGATGAACACCGCGTCCCGATAGTCCTGCGTCGTTCCCGTCTTGCCATAGGCCGGCACCGACAGGTTCGCCGCCGTGCCCGTCCCCCGCGTCACGACGCCGGATAGCAAGGTCCGCATCTGCGCGAAGGCCGGGTCCCGCCGCTGCGCCACCGGCGTACTGCCATAGCGGTTGGCGATGGCATTGCGGTCCCGTTCGGATATGCCGTTGGGGGTGACCGGATAACCATCCGACGCCACTGCCGCATAGGCCGCCGTCATCTCCAGCAGGCTGATCCCCGCCGTGCCGAGCGGCAAGCTGGGATGGTTGGGCAGTTCGGCGGTGATGCCCAGATCGCGGGCCGCGCGGATAACCTCCGGCATGCCCACCCGCTGGGCCAGCCGGATCGTGGCGACATTGCTCGACTGGGCGAACGCCTCGGCCATGCTGATCTGCCCGCGATACTGCCGGCTGTAATTCTGCGGCCGGTATTCGCCGGTCGTGATCGGCGAATCGTCGACCATCGAATTGGGATTCATGCCGTTGCGCAGCGCTGCGAGGTAGACGAACAATTTGAACGTCGATCCCGGCTGCCGCCGCGCCTGGGTCGCCCGGTTGAAGGCGTTGCGCTCGTAATTCTTGCCGCCGACCATGGCGACGATCCGCCCGTCCGTCCGCATCGCCACCAAAGCGACCTGCGCGCGGCCCAGCCCGGCATTGCGGACCACGCGCTCGGCATGCTGCTGCAGCCTCAGTTCCAGCGTGGTGTGGATCTCGCGCTCGCCATAGCTCTCGTCGTCCGCGTCGCGCTGCGCCAGCACCCAGTCGGCGAAATAGGTGCCGGTCGGCGTGTCGTCGCGCGGCCCGACCCGCAGCCGCGCCGGGCGATAGGCGCGCGCCTCCCGCTCGGTAATGAACTCCGCGTCGCGCATCCGCCGGATTACCAGTTCAGCCCGCTCCCGCGCGCCCTCGATATTGCGGGTCGGCGCCAGCCGCGACGGCGCGTTCACGACCCCGGCGAGCATCGCCGCCTGCTCCAGCGTCAGTTCCTCGGGATCGACGCTGAAATAGTGCCGCGCCGCCGCCCGCAGGCCGTAGGTATTGTCGCCAAAATAGACGTTGGACAGGTAGCGGCTGAGGATCTCCTCCTTCGACAGCCACGCCTCCAGCCAAAGCGCGATGAACCCTTCCTGCAGCTTGCGGAAGGCGGTGCGGTCGGCGCCGGTGAAGCTGGTCTTGGCGAGCTGCTGGGTGATCGTGCTGCCGCCCTCGCGTGCCGCGCCCGCGCCGATGTTGCGGACCATGGCGCGGGTCATGCCATAGGGATCGACGCCGATGTGCCGGAAGAAGCGCTTGTCCTCGACCGCGATGAAGGCCTGCGCGACGTGCGGCGGAAGTTCGGTGACGTCGACCGCCTCGCTGATCACCGCGCCCTTGCGCGCGATCACCTCGCCCTCCGCCGAGTAGACGGTGACGCTCGGCGCACCGAGCGGCTGCAACGAACTGTGCAGCGGCGCCGTGATGGTCAGCCAAACGACCAGCGCTGCCAGCAGCAGCAGAAAGATGCGGATCGTCCAGGTGACCCAGCGCGGCCAGCGGCCTCTGTGATGCGGCTCGGGAGGCTGCGGCGGGGCAGGTGGCTGGGCGCCTGGATGTTGCCCGCCGGGCCATACGGGCGCGGGGCCGTTGGCATAAGCGCGCGCCGCGCGTCGCGGATAATCGTCGGCTGCCATCGATGCGTCGCTCGCCGGCATTCATGCGCGGGAATGAAGGTGCCCGCAAGCCTTTCGGGTTCAGACGCGCAATGCGGGCGTCGCGACCTGGCTATGCGCCCCGGTTCCGAACGGCGAAAACGGCTCGCCCAGCAGGGCGGCGGCGATCCGGCTCGCCGCGCGGCCGTCGCCATAAGGATTGCTCGCGATGGGCCAGTCCTTCGCTCGGCCCGGTTCAGTTCGAACCGCTGCCACAATCGCATCTGTCTCCAGCGGCACTAAGGTCGCTATGCCGGTTGCGATGCCTTCCGGCCGCTCGGTCGCATCCCTCAGCACCAGGGCCGGCTTGCCCAGGCTCGGCGCTTCCTCCTGGATGCCGCCGGAATCGGTCATGATCAGGCGGCTGCGCTGCATCAGCATGACCATCGCCGGCGGACTCTGCGGCGCCAGCAGGTGGATGCCGTCCCGATTTGCCAGCGCCCGCCGGATCGGCTCGGCGAAGCGCGGGTTTGGATGGAGCGGCAGAACGATCTCGAGTGCGCGGGCGATCTCTTGCAGCGCTGCGCAAAGCGCCTCTGTCCCCTGGCCGATATTCTCGCGCCGGTGAAGCGTGACGAGGATGAAGGGCCGGTCCGTCGGCACCATCGCTTCGCAGCGGCGGCGCAACGCCTGATTGCGCGCCAGCCTGTCGACCACCCAGTGCAGCGCGTCCACGCCGCTATTGCCGGTGATGTGGATCGCGCCGGGCAAGCCTTCATTGCGAAGATTGGCCGCCGCCAGGTCGGTGGGCGCCAGCAGCAGGTCCGACATGGCATCGATCGCGCGCCGGAACGGCTCCTCCGGCCAAGGGAGTTCGCAATGCGTGCGCAGCCCAGCTTCGACATGAGCGAGCGGCAGCGCGCATTGCCGGGCAGCTTCGGCGCCGGCCATTGCGCTGGCCGTATCGCCCTGAACGACGACCCGATCCGGTCGAACGATTTCGAGCAGCCGGACAAGCTCGGGGACGGTGCGCTCCACAAAAGCGAGCGGGTCCTGGTCTCGATCGCCGAGGTCCAGTCGGTAATCTGCGGGAACGCCGAAAAACTCGAGCGGGGCGTCGATAAGCTCCCGATGCTGGCCGGTGAGCGCGAGCAGGGAGGTGACATCGCGACGCGGGCGAAGGGCGTGGAGCACGGGCGCCATCTTGATCGCCTCGGGACGCGTCCCGATGAACGTCAGCAGCTTCATGCTTCCCCCAAGCGGTGCCGGGGCGAAGCTAAGCATGGAAAAAGGCCGCGAACCAGCGTCCGCGGCCTGTCATTTCCGCCAATATGGATGCTTCTAGTGCGCTGGTGCGCCGTAGTCGCTGGTGCGCGCATCGGCGCGGCCGGCGAGATAGGCGGCGCAGCTGGTGCGCAGCGACTGGCTTTCGCCGGTGTCGAGAGAATAAGCGCGCGTCATGGTCGTGATGAACGCCGCCGGATCGGCCTGATTGCCCGCGGCCCGGCAGATCGTGGTGATTGCGCTGAGATCGAGGGCGCCCCCCGACGCCCGGCGGATCGAAGCAGGACGCATGGCATTCGTATTGCTCTGCGACTGCGTCGCGGCCTGCTGGACAGGGCGGCGAGCGGTCACGGTTGCGGGATGAGTCGCAGCCGGCCGCCGCGCGGCAGCCGTTTGCGCCGCGGCGGTCCGGGCCGCTGGCGGGGTCCGCCGCGTCTGGATCGCTTCCGCGCGCGCCTGCAGGTCGAGCGCACGGCGATCGACCTCCGGCAGCACCCGCGCCTGGGCGAGCAGCATGCTCAACAGGATAGACATGGATATACCCCCACTAACTTCTCACGAACGGGGTAAAGCGAATTGGTTAACGAGTGGTAAATTCCGCTGACCGGGAGGTTTGCATGGCACCTGCAGAGCGGGCAGAGACCGGGGTGATGAACGACCATGAACTTGCTGCCTGGCTCGCCGAACGAGCCGGGGCCTTGCTGTGTCCGTTGCGGGACGGGACGCTCGATCCGGTGCCGCTCGGCCATGTCGCGGACCGCACCGCCAACGCCTTCCTGCTCGCCGCGCTCGCCATGTTACGGCCCGAGGACGCGATCCTGTCGGAGGAGAGTCCGGACGATCTCGCGCGGCTGGAGTCTCGGCGGGTGTGGATCGTCGATCCGCTCGACGGCACGCGCGAATATGCCTCCGGACGCTCGGACTGGGCTGTGCATGTGGCGCTGAGCGTTGATGGCATTCCAGTGGCGGGCGCGGTGGCGCAGCCCGACCTCGGTCGGATCGCCGCGACCGGCGCCGCCAAGCCGCTGCTCGCGGCGAGGCGACCGCCGGTCGTCATCGTCAGCCGCTCCCGGCCGTCCGAGCGGTCGGTGGCACTGGTGGACGCGCTCGGCGGGGAATTGCACCGGCTGGGCTCGGCGGGGGCAAAGACGATGGCCGTGATCGCGGGCGAGGCGGACCTCTATTTCCATGAGGGCGGACAGAATGAGTGGGACAATTGCGCCCCGGTCGCGGTGGCGCAGGCCGCCGGCCTGGCAGCCTGCCGCGTCGATGGGTCGGAGATCCGCTACAACCAGCCGGACGTCAGCGTGCCGGACCTGTTGATCGGTGCCCCCAGTCTCGTTGCTCGGGCCGTGGAATTGCTCCGGACGATCTAGAGCAGATAGGGTCGAAGCTCGCTCCAGGTTTCCGATTTGCGCGTGAAGGGGAGAGTGTAAGCCGGGCTGCTCGACGGCAGATCGACCAGCGCGAGACTGCTTGTCCCGATCTCCCGGCGGCCAATGCGGGCCGCGGCGCCCCCGTTGAAGGCGATCGCGCGAAGCTGCGGCAACATCGCGGCGAGTGCGGAGATGTCGCTCGCTGCTTCCAGCCGAATGTCCGCGTCGAGGCTCCCGGGGCGGGTGGCAGCTGCGACCGTGTCCCACAGGCCGATACCCACCGCGCGCAACGTGTCGAGGCGATCTTCATAGGCCATCGCCACAAGCGGTTTCTCGATCACCGTCTCGAGCAAGCGCCAGAACTGATTGCGCGGATTCGCATAATAGCGCCCGGCCGCCAGCGACGCCGCGCCAGGCAGGCTGCCGAGGATCAGCAGGCGCGTTTCCGGCGACACGATCGGGGCGAAGCAATGATGGACGACGCTCACGCCAAGCACACAGCCCACTTGCGCGGGCCGGGCAAGCGGGGAAGAGCGAAAGCATGACAGACACGCCGCAAATCAGCTTCGACCAGTTCCTCGCCGTCGACATCCGCGTCGGCACGATCATCGCCGTCGAGCCGTTCCCGGAGGCGCGCAAGCCCGCCTTCAAGCTACGGATCGACTTCGGCCCGGAGATCGGCGTGAAGCGGTCCAGCGCGCAGATCACGACCCATTATACCGTTGAGCAATTGACCGGCCGGCAGGTCGCGGCGGTGGTCAACTTCCCGCCGCGTCAGATCGGTCCCTTCATGTCGGAAGTGCTGACCCTGGGCTTTCCCGATGTCGACGGGGCGGTCGTGCTGATCGGGCCGTCGCTGCAGGTGCCGAACGGCGGCCGCCTGTTTTAGACTCGTTTTCAGCCTCGCTGATTCGACCCCGGCCGGCCGAACGCATACAAATCCATCGCCAGCACATCATAAGTGTAGCTGTGATGCAGCCGCGCGCCGCGACCGCCGCCGGCGCCGAGTGCGACATAGAAAGGCAGGAGATGCTCGTCGGTCGGATGGTTGCGCACCGCTTCCGGGGCTTCGGCCATTGCGTTGACCAAGGAGCGTCGGTCGCCCGCCTCCGTCTTCTCCGCCAGCCAGGTTGTGAAACGCTCCACCCATTCACGACCGCCACCGCTCCGCGCGAACACCTCGCGAAGATTGTGGGAGATGCTGCCGGAGCCGATCACCAGCACATTCTGCTCTCGCAATGGAGCCAGCGCACGGCCGACCGCTTCGTGCCACGTCGCGTCGCGGCGCGGATCGATTGAGACGGTGACGATCGGGATGTCCGCCGCCGGGAAGATCAGCGACAGCGGCACCCAGGCGCCATGATCCAGCTGGGCGCCATCGTCGCGACGCGGCGCCAGGCCTGCCGCCGCCAGCAACGCAAAGGCCGCATCGGCGACATCCGCCGCGCCCGGCGGTTCGTAGCGCATCTCGAACAGGCGGCGGTCGAAATTGCCGAAATCATGCCAGGTCCGGAATCGGGCGGGGGCACGCACCACCACGCCGTCCGCCTCGTCATGCGCGGAGGCGATGACGATTGCGTCGGGCCGCTTCAGCGTGCCGCCGAGGCTTTCGAGGAATTGGCGGGCGGGCGCATCGCTCAAGGCGAGGTCCGGCGCACCGTGCGAGATGAAAAGGCTGGGCTGGGTCATGCCGGCAATTTAGGGCCGCCGCCGCCGGCCGCCAGCGGGCGAACAGGCAAGTCGCGATTGCCGCAACCGCAACGCTTGCCGGGCGGACCTTCCCGGGCCTAGTCTCGCGCCAAAAGATCAGGGGAGGGTTTATGGCGGCGTCGGAGACGGGCGAAGTCGCGGAACTGGAGCCCAAAAATGTGCGCCTCGTCATCGGCGCCTCCTCGGCCGGCACCGTCTTCGAATGGTATGATTTCTTCATCTACGGCACGCTGACCGCCACAGGCATTATCGGCCCGGTCTTCTTCCCCCAGGGCAATGAGACGCTGCAGATCCTGTTCGCCTGGGCGACCTTCGCGGTCGGCTTCGGCTTCCGCCCGCTGGGCGCTATCTTGTTCGGCTATCTCGGCGACAAGCTTGGGCGCAAATACACCTTCCTCGTCACCATCACCCTGATGGGATTCGCGACGGCCGGTGTCGGCCTGATCCCATCCGCCGAAACGATCGGCGTCGCCGCGCCGATGCTGCTGATTTTCCTGCGCATCCTGCAAGGGCTGGCTCTCGGCGGCGAATATGGCGGTGCAGCGATCTATGTCGCCGAGCATAGCAGACCTGGAAAAGCGGGCTTCTATACAAGCTTCATCCAAGCGTCAGTCGCGGGCGGCTTCGTGCTCAGCCTCGCTGTCGTGCTGGCGGTTCGGAGTGGCATGACAGGCGAAATCTGGGCCGCCTGGGGCTGGCGCGTGCCATTCCTGCTGTCGATCCTGCTGCTCGTCATCTCACTGTGGATGCGCCTGAAGCTGTCGGAAAGCCCGGTCTTCAAGGCGATGAAGGAGGCCGGCGAGACGGCCAGCAATCCGTTCATGGAAAGCCTGCGCTATCCCGGAAATCTGAAGCGGATTTTCGTCGCGTTGTTCGGGATTGCCGCCGGCCTCACCGTGATCTGGTATACGGCGATGTTCTCGACCCTGTCCTTCCTGACCGGGCCGATGCGGGTCGATCCGATCGCCGCGCAGGTCATCGTCGGCGGCACGGCCTTGCTCGGGCTCGGCTGGTTCATCCTGTTCGGCGCGCTTTCGGATCGCATCGGGCGACGCAAGCCGATCATCATCGGTTACGCGCTCACACTCGTCCTGCTCTTCCCGCTCTTCTGGATGATGGGCTACGCGGCGAACAGCGAGCGCGCAGAAGCCGCCGCGAACGCGCCTGTCGTGATCCACCGCGACGCCTGTGCCTTTGACGCTTTCGCCGAGAAGCAGAGCGACCTGTGCGGCGGCATGATCGCAGAACTGTCGCGCAACGGCGTTCCGTTCAGTTTCGCCGTCCCGCCCGAGCCCGCACTCGCGATGGGAACGGCCGGGCCGGAAGCGCTGGCGCTGGCGGTCGGTGACCGACCGCACATCGTGCGCGATACCGCCCAGCTGAAAGCGGCACTCACTGAAGGCGGCTACCGGCTTATGCCTGGCATACCGACCCCGGGCAATATCGCGCTGATCGTGCTCGCCATCCTGATCCTGACGGCTTTGTCCGGTGCCACCTTCGGCCCTGTCGCCGCTTTGCTGTCGGAAATGTTTCCGCCCAAGATCCGCTACAGCTCAATGTCGATCCCATATCACATCGGCACCGGCTATTTCGGCGGCTTCCTGCCTGTCATCGCCAGTTACATCGTCGCGACGACCGGCAACCCCTATTCGGGTCTCTGGTACACGTGGGGCGTCGTGCTGATGGCGCTTATCGTGTGCTGGTTCTGGCTGCCGGAGACGGCGGGCAAGCGGATGGACGCGACCGAGTAGCCCGCGCTAGGGCGACGCGATGATCCACCGCCCCCTCCGCCTGTTGCTCGATGGCGAAGCGCTCGTTTCCAACTGGCGCTGGCTGCGCGCACGTGGCGGTGACGCGGCATGCGGCGCTGCGGTCAAGGCGGACGGTTACAGCCTTGGCGCGCGCGAAGTGGTGAGGCAGCTGGCGGCGGTAGGTTGCCGCGACTTCTTCGTCTCGACCTATGCCGAGGCGGAGGCGCTGGGTGCGTGGGACGAAGGCCTCACTCTTTCTGTTCTGCACGGCCCTGGGCCGGACGATGTTATGACCGCTGCGGCCTCGCCCGCGCGCCCG
The DNA here is from genome assembly GCA_002344055.1 of Sphingomonadales bacterium UBA2369. Lineage (GTDB taxonomy): Bacteria > Pseudomonadota > Alphaproteobacteria > Sphingomonadales > Sphingomonadaceae > Allosphingosinicella. Next base: position 10,337 of record DDTH01000018.1, on the reverse strand, counting down.
GTGTTGAACTCACCGCTGCAGGTCGCACGCTGGCGCGAGATCGGGGAGGGGCGCCCCTGTGACGTGATGGTCGATACCGGCATGAACCGTCTCGGCCTGACCGTCGAAGAAGCGTGCTCCGGCCTGCTCGACGGCCTCGTCATCGAGACATTGCTGAGCCATCTCGCCTGCGCGGATGAACCCGTGCACCCGCTCAACGCACGCCAGCTCGCAGACTTCCACGCCCTCCGCGAAGTGATCCCCGCCCGGCGCTACAGCCTCGCCAACAGCGCGGGCATCTGTCTCGGCAGCGATTATGCGTTCGACCTGACCCGCCCGGGTCTGGCCCTTTACGGTGGCGTTCCGGTTCCTGCCGATCGGGAGCAGAGGGCCGCGCTTCGCCAGGTCGTCTGCCTCGAAGCGCGGGTCGTGCAACTGCGTGACGTCGCCGCCGGCCAGAGCATCGGCTATTGCGCCGATTATGTCGCGCCGCAGGATCAGACGATCGCGGTCGTGAACCTGGGCTATGCCGATGGCTGGTTCCGCCACCTCGCCCCGCTCGGCGCGCATTGGAACGGGATACAGCTGCCGGTTCTTGGCCGAATTTCGATGGACCTGACCGCAATCGCCGCGCCGCTCGGGCTGGCCGAGGGCGACTGGGTCGCGTTCGATCTGGATCTCCCGCGCGGGACCGGACCGCTCAGCCAGTATGAACTGCTGACCAGCCTCGGCTCGCGGTTCGACAGAATCTGGCGCTAGGCGTCTTCGGCCAGCGATGCGCTGTCGATAACGAAGCGATACTTCACGTCGCCCTTCAGCATCCGTTCGTAGGCGTCCTCGATCTCCTGGATGCGGATCGTTTCGATCTCGGAGACGATGCCATGTTCGGCGCAGAAATCGAGCATTTCCTGGGTTTCGGGGATGCCGCCGATCAGCGAGCCGGCCATGCTGCGGCGCTTCATCACCAGGCTGAAGACGTTGGGCGATGGGTGCGGCTCGGACGGTGCGCCGACCAGCACCATCGTGCCGTCCAGCTTCAGCAGGCCGAGGAAGGCGTCGAGATTGTGCGGGGCCGCAACGGTGTTGACGATCAGGTCGAAGCTGTTGGCATGGGCCTTCATCTGCTCCTTGTCGCGCGACACCACGACCTCGTCGGCGCCCAGAGCGCGCGCTGCCTCGACCTTGTCGGGCGAGGTAGTGAAGGCGACAGTGCGAGCGCCCAGCGCGTGGGACAATTTGATGCCCATATGGCCGAGGCCGCCAATGCCGACGATGCCGACCTTCTTGCCCGGTCCGGCCTGCCAGTGGCGGAGCGGCGACCAGGTGGTGATCCCGGCGCACAGCAAAGGCGCGACTGCGGCAAGCTGTTCGGGGGCATGGCGGACGTGCAGCACGAATTCCTCGCGCACGACGATCTTGTCGGAATAGCCGCCATAGGTGTTGTCGCGCGTGTCCTGGGTCGGCCCGTTATAGGTGCCCGTCATCCCATTCTCGCAATATTGCTCGAGTCCCTCGTGACAGGGCGTGCAGCGCTGGCAGCTGTCGACCATGCAGCCTATCCCTACCAGATCGCCCGCCTTGAACTTGCTGACACCGGCGCCGACCGCCGTCACCTCGCCGACGATCTCGTGACCCGGCACGCAAGGGTATCGCGTCCCGCCCCATTCGCTGCGCGCGGTGTGCAGATCCGAATGGCAGACGCCGCAATAACGGATGGCGATCTCGACATCGTTCGCATTGGGTTCGCGCCGGTCGATGCCGAATGGACCGAAAGGGTCTTCGGCGGACTGGACGGCGTAAGCGCGGCTCGATGACATGATGTTCTCCGAAGACTTTGAGGTTCGATTCTAGCGGTTGCGGTATCGCCGCCACAGGACAAGGCCGGCGACCGCCGCGAGCGTACCGCCCGCGACCAGAGCGACCCGCGTGGTCGTATCGCGCTTCCACGCAGCGGCGGCATCGGCGTCGATCCAGTGCCGGCCTTCCTGCGTGAGCCGGACGACGCCTTTGCTCATAAGATAGGCCAGAGCGCGCCGCTCGGCATGGCGCTGCGGCTGATAAGTTAGCGCGTTTTCGGGACTTGCCGCCCCGGCATTCAGGAAATGCGCGACGACCTCGGACCGGGCGCGTTGCGCGATCTCGGCGATGGTCGCCATCAGTCGCGCTCGAGGCAGACCGCGATGCCCATGCCGCCACCGATGCAAAGGGTGGCCAGGCCCTTCTTCGCGTCGCGCTTCTGCATCTCGTAAATCAGGGTGGTCAGCACCCGCGCGCCGGACGCGCCGATCGGGTGGCCGATGGCGATCGCGCCGCCATTGACGTTCACCTTGTCGGCGTCCCAGCCCAATTCCTTGCCGACCGCCAGTGCCTGCGCCGCGAACGCCTCATTGGCCTCGATAAGGTCGAGATCGCCGATCGACCAGCCAGCCTTCTCCAGCGCCTTCTTCGAAGCCGGTACCGGGCCGATACCCATGATCGACGGATCGACCCCGGCGGAGGCCCAGCTTGCCACCCGCGCCAGGATCGGCGCGCCGCGCTTCTCGGCTTCCTCGCGGCTCATAAGCACCAAAGCGGCCGCACCGTCGTTGATGCCGCTGGCGTTGGCGGCGGTCACGCTGCCGTCCTTCTTGAACGCGGGGCGCAGGCCGCTGACGCCATCGACCGTCGCGCCGGCGCGGATATATTCGTCCTGATCGACCACGGTGTCGCCCTTGCGGCCCTTGATCGTCACCGGCGCGATCTCGTCCGCGAACCGCCCGGACCCGCGCGCCGCCTCGGCCTTGTTCTGGCTGGCGACGGCAAACTCGTCCTGCTCACCGCGGGTGATCTGGTATTGTTCGGCGAGGTTCTCGGCGGTGATGCCCATATGATAGCCGTTGAACACGTCGGTCAGGCCGTCCTTGATCATCGTATCGACCAGGCCGAGATCGCCCATCTTCTGTCCGGCGCGGACCGACTGGGCATGGGCGGACAGGCTCATGCTTTCCTGCCCGCCAGCGACCACCACGGTCGCATCGCCGGTCTGGATCGCCTGCGCCGCCAAAGCGACGGCGCGGAGGCCCGAACCGCAGACCTGATTGACGCCCCAAGCCGGTACTTCCTTCGGCACGCCGGCCGCCATCGAAGCCTGCCGTGCCGGATTCTGGCCTTGTGCTGCGGTGAGCACCTGGCCGAGAATGACCTCAGACACATCTTCGGGGGCTACACCGGACTGAGTCAGCGCGGCTTCTATCGCCTGACGGCCCAATTCGTGGGCGGGCACAGTAGCAAAGGCGCCGAGGAAGGCGCCAACGGGGGTACGCTTGGCGGCGGTGATGACGACGTCGGTCATGAATGCGTCTCCTGAATGTTGCCCGCGCCCTAGCAAGTCGGGCTGACGCGCGAAAGCCATGCGGCGAGCGGTTGCCACAGCTCCGCCTCCGCCTTCGATCCCACAACCATGCCGACATGGCCGCGATTCAGCTCCAGCCGCTCGCCGATGTTCGCCGAGCTGGCGGCCGGGACGATCCGGTCGGTGGTCGAGACGATGTCGAGCACGGGGCAGGGGAGCGCCGCCGGGTCGATCATCTGTCGGGCAACCGCCCAACCACCTTGGCCGGGCAGGTCAGCCGCGAAGAAACCTTCCAGCAGTTCACGCGCGGCGGCGTAGGGAAGGGGTGGACCGTCATTCGCCCAATCCTCCAATTGTACGAAAGCAGCCGCCGTCTCGTCATCCGCCTCTGCAAGCTGCTCATACTTTCCGACCGTCCGCTCCGGATCGAGGCTCCAGAAGGCCGATTGCAACACCTCCATCGGCAGCACGCCCAGCTGCTCGGCCAGCGGTGCCGCCTGCGTCCAGAGCGCGGCAAGGTCGGCCCGCTGCGCTTCGCCGAAGCCGGAGAAATGCCACGGCGTCGCGATCAGGCTAAGGCTACGTGCCTCCACCAGCTGTGCGGCTGCCATCGCCATCGTCCCTCCCAGGCAATAGCCGGCAAGATCCGGAGGACTCCGTAGCTCCCGGATGAGCGGCAGCGCGATCTCCTCGATATGCCCTGCAACTGGAAGGTGTCGCCGCCCCGGCGCCTCGCCCCAATCCAGCAGCAGCACCCGCCGACCCTGTGCGGCCAACCAGCGCAGCAGCGACTTGCCCGGAAGGTCGAGCACCGTCGGCGGATTGATCAGCGACGGGATGACGAGCAGGTTCGGCCCTGCACCGCCATAGTCCCGCAAGGCCGCGCCATGCCGCTCGGCGAGCGCAGGCATCGGCTCCGGCGGCGGCATCCGCCGAGCCTCCTGATACCGCCGCAGACCCGCCAGGGCGCGCTGCATCCTCTCCGGATTTGCTGCGGTCTTGCTGCGCAGCATAGAGAGGAAAAGGGGCAATGGCCGCGGCCTGTGTTGCAGTGCGGCATGATCCGGTGGTAGGGCCGGTGCCTGGTCTTCAGGAGAGTGAGGCATGGCATCCGCCCAAGACGACAAAATGGTCGTGATCAAGAAATATGCGAACCGGCGGCTCTACGATACCGAAAGCTCGTCCTACATCACGCTCGAACGCCTTGCCGAAATGGTCCGGCAGAAGCGCGATTTCCAGGTCGTCGATGCGAAAACCGGCGAGGACATCACCCACAATGTCCTGACGCAGATCATCATGGACGAGGAAGCCCGCGGCTCGAACATGCTGCCGGTGAATTTTCTCCGCCAGATCATCAGCCTCTACGGCGATTCGATGCAGAGCTTCGTGCCGCAATATCTGGAGGCCAGCCTGGAGGCGTTGCAGCGCAATCAGTCGCAGATGCGCGACGCGATGAGTGGTGCTTTCGCGGCCAATCCCTTCGCGGAGATGACCAAGCGGAACATGGAAATGTTCACCGCGGCGGCGACCGGCGGCAAGGCTCGGCCGGCCGACGCGCCCGACAACAAGGCGGAGTTGGCCGTGCTCAAGGCCCAACTCGCGGAGCTTCAGCAGAAGCTCGACAAGCTGGGCTGAGCGTCTCGCTCAGAAGCGGAAGTTCAACCTGAGCGACACCGCGTCGCTCTGGAGCTGGATACGGGTTGGCCCGCTCTGGACGTTGCCCAAAATCCCGGTGGCGCCGTTGTCGCCGCGCGTTTCAGGGCCGGTGTTCACGGTGGCCGTATTGGTCGGGCTGAAGTCCTTGGCGCCGAGATCGGTGTGGCGGTATTCGAGCGCGGCGCTGAACCGCCTTCCCAGCGCCTGCTCGACGCCGATGCCGCCGGTCCAGCCGCCCATATTGCGCCGCGCGCTCGCGGTCGTCACCACCGGCCCCTCAGGTCCGCTGTTGAAGGTGGGATTGCCGGGGCCGCCGCTGCCCGGGGGCGTGGGGCCGCCGGGGTTGGTGTAGCTGTCGATGCTCGTCAGCCGCGCGCGGGCAGAGGCGTATCCGCCGGTCGCATAGACAAGGGTACGCCCGAGCGCGGCGCCGAGCCGCGCCCGGACGGACCATTGGTTGCCGATGCTCACGTCGCGCATCGCATCGGCCGTGCTGGCGGGCGCGAGGATGGTTGCGGGCAGGGCATAGGCCTGCGAGACGGCCGCGCTGCGCTCGAACGGATCGAATTCGGCCTCCGCGCCGAAGACGATCGTACCGGCCTGCCACTGATAGCCGACTTGCGCGCCGCCGAACGCGCTGGTGTCGTTTCCCGAGGCGTCGAGATCGCGGCCGGTGGCGGGAACAACGACGATGCCGCGGCCGGTCACGACCAGATTACTGATCTGGTTCACCTGCAGATCCGCTTCGGCCGACACTTTGTCGCGCGAACCGGTTGCGTTCACGCCGATATAGAATCCGGACCAGTCAGCATCCTGCGCCGCTGCTGGCGCGGCAAATCCCAACGCGACGGCGGCAACGGCTCCGGTCGTCCAACGAACCATGTCGATTGTCTCCTGCCTGGCTTTCCCCCCAAAGCTAATATCGTGGGGCGGCTGGCCAACTCTCGGATTCGAGAGTTGACTGGGCGCTGACCCTTTTTTCCGCTGCTTTGCGCCTGCGTATCGATTGGCGGAGATCGACATGCTTGCCAGGATGATGGACCGCGTCGAAACGGCGCTCGCCGAACAGACGCCATTGGCCGCGAGCACGGCCTTCTTCGATGCCATGCGCCGCGAGGGTGCGACCTATTTGCAGACCCGCGCCTATCTCCGGCCCGCCGGCCGGCTCAGCTCTACGAAGCATTGGAATGCCGGCGGACTCATCGTCCGCATCTCGCCCGAGGAATGGCCGGCGAGTCCGGGTTTCCATTACGTCTGCTTCGACAACAATCCCTTGCTCACCGCGATCCGGGAGAATCGCACCCTCTACCGGTTCAGCGACTTCGCCCCCGCGGCGCATCGCGAGTTCGGCGATTATTGGGATGCTTATGGCCAGGCGCGGATTGCCGATGCCTTGTGCGCGACCTCCTATGGGGCCGAAGGACGCATCGCCTCGCTGCATCTCGGCTTCGATGTCCGCGCCTTCGATCCGGCAGAGGCGATGGCGATCCAGATGGCCGGCCTCGCGCTGACCGAAAAGCTGATGCAGCTGGCCGCCCCAGCGCCGGACGACCGCCGCCCACGGCTCAGCAGCCGCGAACGCGACGCGCTCGCCTTCGTCGCCGAAGGTAAGACGGATTGGGAGATTTCGGTGATCATGGGCGTGTCCCAGACCACCGCCCGTTTCCACGTCGATCGGGGGCGCCGCAAGCTCGGTGCCGTCAACCGCGCCCAGGCGGTCGCGCACCTCGTCTCGCAGCGCCTGATCTGAGTTAGCGCGGCTTCACGAATCTCAGCGTCATGCGGTCGCTCTCGCCGATCGCCAGATAGCGCTCGCGCTCTACCTCCCCGCGCCGCAGGGTCGGCGGCAGCGTCCACACGCCGTCGGCCCAATCCGCCGTGTCGCGCGGATTGGCATTGACCTCGCTGGCGCCGGCGAACTGAAAACCGGCCTGCTCGGCCAGGCGCCGGACGGTCGAGACGCGGACATAGCCGCTCGACCGCTCGCGCGCCGCGTCGCCGCTTTCGGGCAGGCGATGATCGACCACGCCGAGCGTCCCGCCCGGCTTCAGCATCGCATACATCTGCCGGAACGCCTCGACGCTGTAATCCTGATTGTCGCGGCCCGAGCCCATGATGAAATTGTGGACGTTGCGGAAGGTGAGGACGACGTCGGCCGTGCCCGCCGGAACCGGCGTCGCTGTGGCGTCGAAGGTGGGGAAGGTGGCGGTGCGGATGTCCCCGTAAAGCGCGACGTTCGCGGTCCGCCATTCCGTAACACGCTGCAGCTGCCGCTCGTTCATGCCGACGGCGTAATAGGTCCCGCCGCCGGCCTTGAGGTAAGGCGCGAGGATTTCGGTGTACCAGCCACCACCGGGCCAGATTTCCACAACCGTGTCGCCCGGGCGCACCCCGAAATAGGCCAGGGTCGCGGCCGGGTTGCGATAGCGGTCGCGCTGCACATTGGCCGGCGTGCGGGTGGTGGCGGCGACGGCGGCGTCGAGCGCGCCGCGATGTGCCTCACTGAAGGCCGGCTGCGTTCCCGCGGTCGCGCAGGCTGCCCCGGCGCCCAGCGCGACCAAGGCGGCAAAGGAAGTGGCTATCAGGCTCTGGCGCTTCATCATTCTCTCCCTACATGCCCGGCGGTCCGGATCGTGGGCCAGCGAATGGCGGATTGGGAATGCACGCGCAACATTACTATTGGTGGGCAGGCGGCATCGCCTTCGCCGTGATGATCTTCGCCGGCGTGGCCGACTGGCGGCGCAACCATCGCAAGAAGATCGACGATTATGGCTGGATGCCCTGGCGTGGCATCCAGGTGACCGCGATGTTCGCGGCGATCGTCATCCTGATCCTGGCGGTGAAGCTGCACTAGGCTCCGTACTCAATCAGACCGATTAATTATCAAGAACATAGATGTTCAGCCCTCCCCCTTGTGGGGAGGCGCTTCGGGTCGGCCATGCCCCCGGCATGGCCTGAACAGCGCGGGGCGCTGTTCACCCGATGCGGGTGGGGGCTCGGCCGCGTCTGCGGCCGAAAAGACTCTTCTGCGAGCCAGACGGCTCGCGCCCCCACCCCAACCCCTCCCCACAAGGGGGAGGGGCTTTTCCGCCGCCATCGCTAATTGAGTCCGGACCCTAGGGGGCGTCTCAGGCGTGATGCGCCGGGCGGGTCCTGCTGCAAGCCTGCCGCCTCATCACGCTGAGGTGGGCCGATGGTTGTCGCCTGACGCGTATGCGGACGGCTTAAGTTGACAGGTTGACACATGCCTGACGCCCGGCCGGATGGGGGCGCGAATGTCACGAATGTCACGAATGTCACATGGAATCGCGGGGGGTTTTGTGACTTTCGGCGCGGTTGCAGCCCCAGATTGGATTTCGCGCCGGGCTGACAGAAGCGGACGATGAAAAAGAGCAAGCGAGGCACCAGCAGACGACTCGTGGCGCCATTTTAGCGGATCGCAATCCAGTAGGAAAATGGGATGGGACTGCGTTATCGGGCACCGGTTTTAAATAGGTATAGTGTCCCCAGATACTTCAGATATCTGTGTCCCCAAATACTTACGCAGCGGATCAGCGAGGCCGCCTACTGCGGTCGGCGGCAATGTCCTGCTGCGTAGCTACACGCCATACAGTATACTCATCCCCCGAACGACGAATCTGGCCTCGCCCAGCGATGACAGCCTCAACCGGGCTGTCTCCCATATCGGCGTCACTGTAATACATTGTAATATAAAGCGGACTCTCACAGTTATTACGGAGTTGTTCCCTATCAACGGTGATGCAGCGATAAAGAGCCGTATTACCAGAGCGATTCGTGGCCTGCGGACGCGAAGAACTTTCCTGATGACGAGACGAAATAGGCACATATTCGTCTTCACCATCGTCAACATTAGAGTATTTACAAGTAATATTTGTAGAATTTTCTTGCCCAGAAACAATTATCATCAAATTAGGATGATTACGACTATTCATTACACAGTCACCTTGAGATCGACAGGTTCGATCTTCGTGGCGTAGCGCAGCAGCCTGTACGGCAGACCGGTTAGCGGCAATCTGATAGTTGATCTCAATCCCGCCAATGAGAGGCGCCATTTCATCTAGGCTAATGCTGCCGACACGAAATCCATAAATAGCCATGTCTACAGGTCGATAATGCGCTGAACTAAATCTCGGTCCAAATAGGCCGGCGCTGGAACTGCGTCTTTCGATGAAAGGAAGTCTACGAATTTCAGCTTGTGCTCGCAAAGGGTCAAGCGGGCATCCCGCGCTCGCCGACGCCAACTCGGCTCTTGGAGACGTCGGCGCGGGGGTTGTCGCGACGATGCGCTGCCTCTCCTCCGCCGCCGCATCCACAAACCGCGTTGCATTCGCCTCGAACCGTGCCGCCAGTGCGTCGCGATTGCCTTGCGACCGGGCAATCGCCGAGAAGCGGGTCCGTGTGCATTCGCCTTCGATGAGGTCGCCCCCGCGCGATTCGATCATGCGGCAGCGATTGCCGGTTCTCGTGCCGGACATGGTGCCGGTGTTGATCCCGCCGGTGCCGGAGAAACTGCCGGTCACGTTGTTGCCGTTGAAGGTGAGTTCGACGTTCAACGAACCGCCATACTGGCTCGATCCTCGCCGGCCCTGCTGCAATTCGCCCCGGTGGGTTCCCTGATAGCTGATCCGGCCGCGAAAATCGGGTGGCAGAGTATCGGACGGCGCGGGTTGCGCGGCCGTGCCGGCCGGATCCCAGCCCCCCGCCGCGTTGCGGCACATCCTGGTGGTGGAGCGCTCCTCGCGTCCGTTTACCTGGTTCACGATCGTGACATCGCGGCATTCACCGGAGCCAGCAGCCTGTGCGGTCGCAGCCGACCGGCCTTGCGCGGCGATAGCCCCGCTGACGGTCAGCGTCAGAACAGCCAGTCCGGCACGAATTGCAAGGCCCACCACATTTCCCCCCTCTGTCCCGGCGGCAGAATGGGGCGATGAGGCGGATCGGGCAAGGGCCTTCGCGCCGGTCGCGCTGGATTCAGTTCAGAGCTTGCAGTTCAGGGCTTCTCTCCCCTCCCTGGAAGGGAGGGGCTGGGGGTGGGTGCGCGCGTCGGCGCGCTCAAAAACTTTCCTGTTCGCGCCGAGGCAGCAGCAGCCGAGGCATCGAGCCTCGTCTGCCGCTCGACCCACCCCCGGCCCNNGCCCCTCCCTTTCAGGGAGGGGAGAAGGGTGGGGAGGGAGGTTGATGCGATTAGAGGCACGCCTCAAGATAGGGCTGGTCGAAGCCGAACATCTTCGCCTTTTCGAGCGTGTAGGGACGCAGGCCCATCGATTCATATTCGCCGATGATTTTTCCATCGGGCGTTTCGTCGAGATACTGGAACTTGAATAGCTCCTGCGTGACGATGACGTCGCCT
>DDTH01000020.1 GCA_002344055.1 Sphingomonadales bacterium UBA2369 | reverse complement strand
TATTCGTCGAGCGTGGTGGCGCCGATGCAATGCAACTCGCCGCGCGCCAGAGCGGGCTTGAGCAGGTTGGACGCATCCATCGCGCCTTCGCCTTTCCCGGCGCCGATCAGCGTGTGCATCTCGTCGATGAACAGGATGACGTCGCCTTCGGCGCCCTTCACCTCGTCGAGCACGCCCTTCAGCCGCTCCTCGAATTCGCCGCGGAACTTCGCGCCCGCAATGAGCGCGCCCATGTCGAGCGACATCAGGCGGCGATCCTTCAGGCTGTCGGGCACGTCGCCATTGGCGATGCGCAGCGCCAGCCCTTCCGCGATCGCGGTCTTGCCGACGCCGGGCTCGCCGATCAGCACCGGATTGTTCTTGGTGCGGCGGGCGAGGATCTGGACGGTGCGGCGGATCTCCTCGTCGCGGCCGATGACGGGATCGAGCTTGCCCTCGCGCGCCGCCTCGGTGAGATCGCGGGCGAATTTCTTCAGCGCGTCATAGCGGTCCTCGGCGCTGGCCGTGTCGGCGGTGCGGCCGCCGCGCAATTCGTTGATGGCCGTGTTCAGGCCCTCGGGCGTCACCGCCCCGGCGGCGAGCGCGCGGCCGGCACCATTGTCCTGCGCCATCGCAAGCGCGAGGAGCAGCCGCTCGACCGTGACGAAGCTGTCGCCCGCCTGATCGGCGATCTGCTGGGCGCGGTCGAGCACGCGGATGGTGGTGCCGTTGAGGCCCGGAGCGCTGGCCGCGCCGCTGCCGGTCACGGCCGGGATCTTGGCCAGTTCCGCGTCGAGCGCGCGGCTCACCGCCTTCGCGTCGCCGCCGGCCCGCGCAATGAGGCCGGACGCCATACCCTGCTCGTCCTCGATCAGCGCCTTCAGCACATGCTCAGGCTCGATCCGCTGGTGGTTGAGCCGCAACGCGACAGTTTGCGCCGCCTGCAGAAAACCACGCGCACGCTCGGTGAATTTCTCGAGATCCATGTCAGCCCCTGATCTGGTGTCGGGCAGGATTTAGTGTTGCCGTTTGGCAACACAAGGGGGTCGGACCCTATCGCAGCAGTGCGCCAGCGTCGCCGTGCCAGCCGATCCGCGCGAGCCGCCGATCGGCTCCTGCGGCGGCGGTCGCGCCGAGCGCCTCCTGCGCTGCCGCGCGGGTGGCCAGCGTCATCGGCTCTCTCGGCCAGTCGCGCAGGACCGCGTCCGCTTCCGTCACCGCCGCGCGATGAAGGTTCATACGCAGCAGGGTAGCGGCGACGTCGCGGCGCACCGGATACCAGAACCAGGGCGGATCCATCATCGCGCCGAAGCTTGGCCGTTCCTGCAACTGCGCGGCGCGCCAATAAGCGGCGAGCGCGGCCATCGGCCGGTTCTCCAGCGTCGCAGCGCGGCCCTCCAGCACCAGCCGCCCGATCTGCGCCATGCGGATTGCCGTCCGCTCGTCCGTGCCCGTCTCGGGACCGTCGACCAGTTCCGGCATGGCGGCCAGCTCGGCGCGCACCGCGGCGGCATCGCCGGTCCGCGCCGCTGCTTCGCCGCGGGCGTAGCGCCAATAGGCGCGGATGTAGGTCCAGCCTTCGGGCGGCTCCTCGGTCGCCAGCATCGCCGCAGGGTCGCCGAAGCGGCCTTCGGCGAACAGGGCCGTGCCGGTCACCATCTGCAGGAAAACGGGCGGCGCCCCTTCGCCGAAGCCTGCCATGGCAGTCAGCACCTGACGGCCCAGCAACAGGGCCGTTTCCTCGTCGCCGGAGATCAGGGCGCCGCCGACGCCGAAATGCACATTGTGCCCGTGATAGGCGAGGTTCCAGACTTCGTGCGGCTGCAGGCCCATGCGCGCGGCGTCGGCAATTCCGATCTCGACCGCCTGCTTGTTGAAATCGGCGGCGTCCTGATAGCGGCCGATCCGGTAATAAGTGTGCGACGGCATGTGCACCAGGTGGCTCGCCGCCGGCGCCAGCACGGGCAGGCGGTCGGCAAAGCGTTCGGCCAGCCCGGCATCGCCGGTCATCTCGGTGACATGGATGTAGAAATGGATGGCCGGGCTATAGTCCGGATGACGGGCCAGCACGCGCTCCAGCAGCGCCTTGGCGCGCAGATGATGTTGCTCCTGCCCGGAATGGATGGCGTAGATCATCCAGGCATCGGCGGCGATCGTCTGCACCGCATTGTCGCCGGGTTCTGCCTCGGCGAGCGCATCCATCGCGCGGGCGAAGGCCAGGTCGCCCGCGCCGCCCCCGCCGCCATTGCGGTAACGGGCGGCCATTGCCGCGATCAGCGCGCGTTCGCTGGGCGGTGCATTGCGCGCCAGCCGTTGCGCCCGCGACACGAGGCCGGACAACCGCGCGAGATCTCCGGCGTTGGTCGAATAATTGATCGTGGGTCCGGCAGCATAGGCCTCGCCCCACAAACACATGGCGCAGGATGGATCGAGCCGGACGCTTTCGCGCATCGCGGCGACCGCCTCGTCGTGCGAAAAAGCGTGGGCCAGTTGCATGCCATTGTCGAAGAAGGCCTGCGCCTGCGCATTCGCGCCGCTGATCGGGAAGCCGCCTTCGCCATAGCCCGGCAGCAGAACCGGACGGGCGGCGGCCGCGGCGGAAGGTGTCGCGATCGCCACATCCTGGGCCGATTTCGCGCCGCTGCAAAGCGACCGTTTGCCCAGTTCGCGCACCTGTTCGGTGGTGAGGGGCGCACGCGGCGCGGCGGCGCCTTGCGGCTGCGGCATCAGCATCGCTCCGCCACCCGCAGCGAGCATCACGAATACGAGTCGCATGGGCTTCACCCCTCCCTGTGTCAGGCCCGAAACCTAGCCCGAGCGGTCCATCACAACAACATGCGCGAGAGTGTGGACCCGGCGGGGCATTTTTGCGTTGAGCGGCTGCAACAATGCGCCGGGAGGTGCCTTGCGTGCGTATGTCACCAACTCTAGAAAGCCCCCGTTCAGAATCGCCCGCTCGTCCGATGCGGGCCAACCCACAAGGGATGCCGATGAGAAACACCCTGCTGCGGCTCGCGCTCACCACCGCCCTCACTGTCACGGCGTCGCCGGCTTTCGCCAATGACGGCGAAACCGGAGAGGTCGTCATTCCGGAAGCGGCCGTATCCGCCGAGACCGCCCCCGCGCCGGTCCTCTCCACGGTCGCGGTCCAGGCCGGCGCCGGTCAGGCCGCCGTCACGCCGCAGCAACTCGTGCAGCAGATCCAGATCCCCTACGAGACCTTCACCCTGCCGAACGGCCTGCGCGTCGTCGTGCACGAGGATCGCAAGGCCCCGATCGTCGCGGTCAGCATCTGGTATAATGTCGGCTCCAAGGACGAGCCGGCCGGCCGTACCGGCTTCGCGCACCTGTTCGAGCATCTGATGTTCAACGGCTCGGAAAACGCGCCGGGCGAATATTTCGAATATACCCGCCAGATGGGTGCGACCGATCTGAACGGCACCACCTGGTTCGACCGCACCAATTATTTCCAGACCGTGCCGCGGCCGGCGCTGGAGCGCGCGCTTTTCCTCGAGAGCGACCGCATGGGCTATCTGCTCGGCGCGGTGACGCAGGAAAATCTGACCAATCAGATCGGCGTCGTGCAGAATGAGAAGCGCCAGGGCGACAACCAGCCCTACGGCCTGGTCGAATATGCCCAGCTCGAGGCCTTGTTCCCCGAAGGTCACCCCTATCGTCACTCGACCATCGGCTCGATGGCCGATCTGAGCGCCGCGACGATGGATACGGTGCGCGAATGGTTCCGCGACAATTATGGCCCCAACAATGCCGTGCTGGTGCTGGCCGGCGACATCAACGCCGCCGAGGCCCGGCCGCTGGTCGAGCGTCAGTTCGGCGCGATCCCGCGCGGTCCGGTCAATACCCCGGCCGCCGCTTCGGTGCCGACCCTGCCACGCCGCGTCGATCAGACGATGCGCGACCGTGTCGCCACCACGCGTCTGTATCGCGACTGGGTCGTGCCGGGCCTCGCCCATGCCGACATTCCGGCGCTGCAGATTGCCGGTTCGATCCTCGGCGGCCTCGCCAGCTCGCGGCTCGACAATGAGCTTGTGCGTGGTGAGCAGAGCGCCGTCCGCGTCTCGGCCGGCCTGCAGGATTTCCACCGGGTCAGCATGTTCGAGGTCCAGGTGGATGTGAAGCCGGGCCAGAATGCCGACGCGGTCAGCCGCCGGCTGGACCAGCTGATCACCAATTATATCAATCGCGGCCCGACTGCGGACGAAGTGCGCCGCGCGGTGATGAGCGCGGTTGCGGCCCGCGTGCAGGGCCTGGAGCAGGTCGGCGGGTTCGGCGGCAAGGCCGTCGCTCTGGCCGAGGGCATGCTCTACACCGACAACCCCGCTTTCTATCACGAGCAGCTGGAAGCTTTGTCGCGGGTGACCCCGGCGCAGGTCCGCGCGGCGATGCAGCGCTGGCTGCGCCGCCCGGTCTACGCCCTGCGCGTCGAGCCCGGCGAGCGTGACGCCTATATCGAGGCGCCGGGTACCGGCGGCCGCCGCACGGGTGGCGTGATCGCCCAGAAGCAGGCAGACGGCTCCAAGCAGGCGCGCACCGCGCCGCCGCGCGAAATGCCGGCGATCGGCGCGCCGCCGTCGCTCGACTTCCCGGACGTGGAGCGCGCGCGCCTGTCGAACGGCATCCAGGTCGTCTACGCGCGCCGTCAGGCCGTGCCGGTGACCCGCGTGACGGTTGAGTTCAACGCGGGCGCCGCGGCCGATCCGGCCGATGCCCTTGGCACGCAGGCTTTGACCCTGAACCTGCTCGAGGAAGGCACGCGCACCATGAATTCGGTGCAGCTGGCCGAGGCGCAGGAGCGGCTCGGCGCGGGGATCGGGACGGGCGCCAGCCTCGACCGCACTACCGTGTCGCTGACCGCTTTGACCCCGAACCTGGGGCCGTCGCTCGACCTGCTCGCCGACATCATCCGCAATCCGGCCTTCGCCCCGGCGGAAGTCGATCGCCTGCGTCAGCAGCAGCTGGCCCAGATCGCGTCGGAGCTGACCCAGCCGCAAGGTCTTGCCGCCCGCGCGCTGCCGGCGGTGCTTTATGGTCCCAACCACCCCTATGGGAAGCCGGGCACAGGCACCGGTGATCCGGCGGTCGTGGCGCGGCTGACGCGGGACGATCTGATCCGCTTCCACCAGCGCTGGATCCGGCCGGACAATGCGACCATCTATGCGGTCGGCAACCTCCCGCTGACCGACCTGACCCGTCAGCTCGAAACGCGCTTCGGCAATTGGCGCGCGCCGGCCGAGCCGCGCGGGGTGAAGCAATTCCCGAACCGGGCGACGACCCGTGCGGGCCGCATCATCCTGATCGACCGGCCGCAATCGCCCCAGAGCATCATTCTGGGTGCGCAATTGCTGGACATGGTCGGCACCGATGACACGCTGGCGGTCAACACCGCCAACCAGGCGCTGGGCGGCGACTTCCTGGCGCGGATCAACATGGATCTGCGCGAGACGAAGGGCTGGTCCTATGGTGCGCGTGGCGGCCTGCAGATGGTCGAAAACCAGCTGGCCTACGTGATCCAGGCGCCGGTGCAGTCCAACCGCACCGCCGACTCGATCCGGGCGATCCAGGAGCAGGTCGGCGGCTTCCTCGGCCGTAACGGCGTGACCGATGCCGAACTGCGCCGGATCATCGCGGGCAGCACCGGCTCGTTGCCGGGCTCGTTCGAAACCTCGCCGGCGGTGCTCGGCGCGCTGCGCAGCAATGCGCTCTACCAGCGTCCCGACAATTACCAGGAGACGCTGGCCGATCGCTATCGCGGCATGACCGCGACGCAGCTCGACCAGGCGATCCGCAGCAAGCTCGATCCGGACGATTTCGTCTGGGTCGTGGTGGGCGATGCTTCGGTGGTCCGGCCGCAGCTGGCGACGCTGAACATGCCGATCGAGGACATGCGGCTCGCGCCGGCGGCGCCGCCGGCTGCCGCCGCGGCTCCGGCCAGCCCGGCCGCGACTGGCCCGCTGCCGCGGTGCAGCGCGACGGTCACCGACCGCTGCGTGCAGCGGGGCGGCCGCTAAGCGCTCGTTCTGATAGGAACACGGAAAGGCCGGGCCTCGTGCCCGGCCTTTTTGTTTGTGGGGAGCTCAGCCGAGCAGACGAGTGACGTGGCCCATCTTGCGGCCGGGGCGGGCCGCGCCCTTGCCGTAAAGGTGCAGATGCGCGGCCGGGTCGGCGAGCAGTTCGGGCCAGCGCTCGACATCGTCACCGATCAGATTTTCCATCTCGACGCGCGGCCGGACCAGGGCGGTATCGCCCAGCGGCAGGCCGCAGATTGCGCGGATGTGATTCTCGAACTGGGAGGTCAGCGCGCCTTCCCAGGTCCAATGGCCACTATTGTGGACGCGCGGCGCCATTTCATTGAACACCGCGCCATCGGCCGAGGCGAAAAACTCGATGGCGAGAAGGCCGACATGATCGAGCGCTTCCGCCAGCTTCACGCCCAGCGCGCGGCCCTCGGCGATCGCGGCGCTTAGCGTCTCGGGCGCGGGGACGTTGCAGCGCTTCAGGATACCGGCTTCGTGAATGTTGTGCGGCGCGTCCCAGGCGGCGATCGCGCCGTCCTGGCCGCGGCACAGCAGGATCGAGAATTCGGCGTCGAAGCGGACGAAGCCTTCGAGAATCGCCGGCGCACCCTTGATCGCTGCCCACGCCGCTTCGGCATCGGCGGGTGTGTCGATCCGCGCCTGGCCCTTGCCGTCATAGCCGAAGCGGCGGGTCTTCAGGATGGCGGGCGTGCCGATCGCTGTGATAGCCGAGTCGAGTCCGGCCCGGTCGTCGACCGCCGCGAAGGGGGCAGGGCGGCCGCCATGGGCGCGGGCGAATTCCTTTTCGGCGAGCCGGTCCTGCGCGATCTCCAGCGATCGGCGCGGCGGGAAGAGCGGGGTCTCGGCGGCCAAGGCATCGAGCGCGGCCGCCGGAATATTCTCGAACTCGTAGGTCGCCACATCGACGGATGCGCCGAACCGGGCGAGGGCTGCGGCGTCATCATATGCGCCTTGCGTGCTTTGCGCGGCAACGACGCCCGCCGGAGAAGGCTCGTCCGGTGCGTAGATGTGGACCCGATAGCCCAGCTGCGCCGCGGCCATGGCCAGCATCCGGCCAAGCTGGCCGCCGCCGACGATGCCGATGGTCGCGCCCGGCGCGACGATATCAGCGCTCGAGCCGGGCGGGGCGGTCATTCCGGGCTTTCGGCGACTTTGTCTGTCTGCTCCTGCCGCCACGCCTTGAGCCGCCCGGCCAGCGCCGCGTCGCCCAACGCCAGGATGGAGGCCGCCAACAGCCCGGCATTGATCGCCCCTGCCTTGCCGATCGCCAGCGTGCCGACCGGAATGCCGCCGGGCATTTGCACGATCGACAACAGACTATCCATGCCGGACAGCGCCTTGCTCTCCACCGGCACGCCGAGCACCGGCAGATGCGTCATCGACGCCGCCATGCCGGGCAGATGCGCCGCGCCGCCCGCGCCGGCGATAATGACCTGAAGGCCGCGATCCGCGGCGCCGCGCGCATAATCGAACAGCCGCTCGGGCGTGCGGTGCGCGGAGACGACGCGCGTCTCGTGCGGCACGCCCAGCGCGGCGAGCGTCTCGGCGGCGTGGCGCATCGTCTCCCAATCGGAGCGGCTGCCCATGATGATGCCGACGAGCGGCGCCTCTGCTGGCATCTTCAACTTCCAGGATCGTGGCGGAGGCCGCGTCTTAGCCAGCCCGCCGCGCCGCCGCAATCTCGGCGGCAAGCCTGAGCGCGCCTTGGCAAGTCGTTAACCCTATCGGTCTAGAATCCGGAACGACACCAGATAGCAGGATTATCGCATGACCGTGCAGGGCAGCATCCAGGCAGACGCATCGGCGGAGGCGTTCGCGCGGCTGGCCGAGGAGAATGCGCTGCTGCGCGCCTCGATGGGCGAATTGCGGGCGCGGCTGGACGAGATGGAACAGGCGTCGGAGCGCGACGCGCTGACCGGCCTGCCCAACCGTCCGAGCTTCCTGCGCTCGCTGGAACGCACGGTCAGCAACGCCAACCGCCACGGCACGCCAGCCGCCTTGCTCTATATCGACGTGGACGGCCTCGACGCGATCAACAGCGGTCATGGCCAGGTCGCGGGGGATGCCGCGCTGATCCATGTCGGCAAATTGCTCGCGGGCCTGATCCGCGGCACGGACTTCGCGGCGCGAGTCGGCGGCGATGAATTCGCGGTGATCCTCGACCATCTGGACATGGACAGCGCGATCGAAACCTCCGAGCGGATCGGCCGCTTCGTCGCCGATCATCCGCTCGATCTGGGCGCCGGCACTCTGCCGGTCCCGGTGACCATCGGCCTCGCCACGATCATGCGCGGTGACACCAGCACCGACGTGCTCCACCGCGGCGAAGTGACGATGCACAAGGCCAAGGCGGCCTAGGCGGAGCCCGTCAGGACTGCGTCTTCCGCCCGAAGCGGGGCATGATCCGGATTTCCCCGCCCGATTTCAGCACCGTCTTGCGGAACATCGCCGCCGAGATGCGGATCAGCAGGAACACCCAGAAGGCCTGCCACGGAATGGCCAGCAAATGGGGCCAGAGCGTCGCCGATTGTCCGGCCTCCGCGATCATCGCCATCGGCGAGCTGAACGGAATGATGAAGGCCGCCCACTGCCACAGGCCCAGATTGCCGCCGACCACGGTCAGCGCGAGCACGAAGAAGCCCATCTGCAGGAAGGTGACCGGCATGTTCAGATTCTGCATCTCGCGCACGCTGGTCGCCTGCCCGCCAATGCCGAGGAAGAGCGAGCCGAGGATCATGTAGTTGGTCGTGAAATAGACCGCGAGCAGCAGCACGTAGATCGGCCAGCCGATGGCCGGGGAGATGTCCGGCAATTCGAAACCGGCGGGCATCAACTGCACGGAGAAGGCCGCGGCGAGGGCGGCCATCCCGCCCCACAAGGCGATGCCGATCAGGCTGACGCCCAGCATCGCCAGCAACTTGCCGAAGAAGATCGCGTCCAGCGGCACCGATGCGGCGAGCACTTCGATGACCTTGTTGGATTTCTCCTCGATCAGGTTCGACAGCAACATGGTCGCGAGCAGCAGGGTCATGAAGAAGACGATGAACTGTCCGAACCGCGCCACACCGGTGCGCACTTCGCGCAAATTCCCGGCCGCCCCGGCGGTCACGTCGCGCTCCACCGCGGCCGGCTGAGAGCCTGGCGCGGCGCCCGCCAGGACGCGGTTGCGCTGCGCTTCCTCGATGATGAGCGTCATGCGCTTGCCGACGAAGGCATTGTCGATCCGCTCCGGCCCGGAAAGGACCGGCCGATCCAGCGTCCCGCTGAACACCGCCGACAGGTCGGATTCATCGTCGCCGATCAGCGCGCGGGCCTGGGACCGCACATCCTGAGCGGGATCGACCCGCTCCAGGCGGGGAAATTCGCGTTCATCGGTGCCGGCCACCAGCCGCGCCCGCGCCTCGATCAGCGCGTCCCGCGTCTCGGCGTCCGTGACAATGGCGACTTTCGGGCCCTCGTCCCGATTGCTCGATTGCACCACCGCCGTGAGGATCGCGAAACCCACGACCAGCAATGGCGTGATCATGAAGAAGAT
This sequence comes from Sphingomonadales bacterium UBA2369, assembly GCA_002344055.1. Taxonomy (GTDB): domain Bacteria; phylum Pseudomonadota; class Alphaproteobacteria; order Sphingomonadales; family Sphingomonadaceae; genus Allosphingosinicella. Next base: position 30,572 of record DDTH01000020.1, on the reverse strand, counting down.
GAAGCTGCGCGCCTTCACGGTGGCCCAGAAATCGCGGCGGGCGATGACGAGCGAGGCTTCCCAGATGCTTCTCATGCCGCCGCCTCCAGATCAGCGCGTCGATCTTCCTCGATCTGCCGCGCGGCCGCCTCCCCGGCAATCTGGACGAAAGCGTCGTGCAGGCCCGGCCGCTCGATCGCCAGTTCCTCGATCCCGGCGCCGCCATCGACCAGCGCCTTGACCAAAGGCTCGACGCCGGTTCCCGGCAGCTCGAACTGCCAGAGTCCGTCGCGGAGCGCGGCGCCCGCCGGCAGGGCGGCACGCCACGGCCCGTCCGCTGCCCGTGTCCTCAGCCGCACTTGCGGCCGCAAGCGGTCGCGTGCCGTCGCCACTTCGCCCTCGAACCGCACCTGGCCGCCGGCGATGATCGCGATGCGCTCGCACAGCCGCTCGGCATGGTGGATGACGTGGGTGGAGAAGATCACGGTGGTGCCGGAGGCCGCTTCGTCGCGGATCATCTGCTCGAGCCGGCCCTGATTGATCGCGTCGAGACCGGAGAACGGCTCGTCGAGCACGATCAGCTTCGGCTGGTGAACGATGGTGCCGAACAATTGGATGGTCTGCGCCATCCCCTTGGACAGGCTCTTGATAGGCTTGTGGGTGTAGTCGCCGAGACCGTTCTGCTGGAGTAATATGTCGGCGCGCTTGCGGCCGACGTCGAGCGGCAGGCCGCGCAGCGCGCCCATGAAGGCGATCGCCTCGCGGCAATGCATGCTGGGATACAGGCCGCGTTCCTCGGGCAGATAGCCCACCTCGCGCGCCGCCTCGAGTGGACGCTCATGGCCCAGCAAAGTACGCGCGCCGCGATCCGGCTCGATGATGCCGAGCAGCATCCGGATAGTCGTTGTCTTGCCCGCGCCGTTCGGGCCAAGAATTCCGTAAATAGTGCCCGTCGGCACCGCGATGTCGATGCCGCTTACCGCTTCCTTGCCGTCGAAGGATTTGAAGAGGCCCTTGGCCTCAATCGCAAAAGCAGAACTCACGAACCGAAAACCTCCCCCAAGGCAGTGCCGCGTGCTAGCGGCGAGCAATGCGGACTGGCAACCATAACTTGCGTCAATCCTTGGAGAAAGAGGCCACAAAGCTCGGCTTCTGTGCTTTTGGGGTCGCGCCGGCCGATGCGGCGCCGTTGAGCGGCGCCCGCCTGAGCGAATGGCTGGCCGGCGGCGCACATGGCGACATGATCTGGATGGAGGAGACGGCGGCGCGCCGGTCCAGCCCGAAGGCGCTCTGGTCCGACGTCAAAAGCGTGATCTCGTTGGGCATGAGCTACGCGCCCGGCCGCGATCCGCTGGCGCTCGCGGCGCATCCGGAGGCGGGGCGAATTTCGGTCTATGCGCAGGGCGGCGATTATCACGACACGATGAAGAAGGCGCTGAAGCATCTCGCGCGCTGGCTGGTCGCGGAGGCGGGCTGCGAATTAAAGGTGTTCGTCGACACCGCGCCGGTGATGGAAAAGCCGCTGGCCGAGGCGGCCGGGCTTGGCTGGCAGGGCAAGCATACCAATCTGGTCAGCCGTGAGGATGGCAGCTGGCTGTTCCTCGGCGCGATCTTCACGACGCTGGAGCTGGAGCCGAGCGAGAGTCACGCCACCCGCTGCGGCTCCTGCACGCGCTGTCTCGACGCCTGCCCGACCAACGCCTTTCCCGCGCCCTACCGGCTCGATGCGCGGCGCTGCATCTCCTATCTCACGATTGAGCATAAGGGACCGATCCCGGAGGAGTTTCGCGAGGCGATCGGCAACCGCATCTATGGGTGCGACGACTGCCTGGCCGTCTGCCCCTGGAACCGCTTCGCCGACGCCGCCCGCGCCAACGCGGCCTTCCTTCCCCGCGCCGAACTGGTCGCGCCCGCGCTGTCGGATTTGCTGGCGCTGGATGACGCAAGCTTCCGTCAGGTCTTCGCCGGCTCCCCGATCAAGCGGATCGGGCGGGGCCGGATGGTACGGAACGCGGCTATCGCGGCTGGCAACAGCGGGCGCGAGGAATTGGTGCCGGTGCTGCAGCGGTTGGTTGGCGACGAAGACCCTGTGGTCGCAGAAGCGGCGACCTGGGCATTGTCGCGGCTACCGATCCTTTAGATAGTAGCGCTCAACCTCGCGCAGATCGTCGTCCAGTTCGTAGACGATCGGCTGGCCTGTCGGGATTTCCAGACCGGTAATGTCCGCGTCGGAAATGCCGGACAGATGCTTCACCAGCGCACGCAGCGAATTGCCGTGGGCGGAGATCAGCACGCGTTTGCCGGCCTTCAGCTCCGGCACGATCCGCTCCTCCCAATAAGGCAGGACCCGGGCGATCGTGTCCTTCAAACTCTCGGTCTGCGGGATCGGCACGCCCTTGTAGCGTTCGTCCTTCGCCAGGTCCCAGGGCGAGCCTTCCTCCGGCAGCGGCGGCGGGATGTCGAAGCTGCGGCGCCAGATCTTCACCTGATCCTCGCCGTGCAGCGCGCGGGTCTCGTCCTTGTCCAAACCGGTAAGGCCGCCATAATGGCGCTCGTTCAGCTTCCAGCTCTTCTCGGTCGGCAGCCACAGCCGACCCATTGCCTCCAGCGCCAGATTCAGCGTCTTGATCGCCCGCGTCTGGAAGCTGGTGAAGGTCAGGTCGAAATCGACGCCGCGTACGCGCATCAGTTCGCCGGCCGCGATCGCCTCGCGGACGCCTTGCTCGGTCAGATCGACGTCCCACCAGCCGGTGAAGCGATTCTCGAGGTTCCAGGCCGACTGGCCGTGGCGGATCAGGACCAGCTGGACCATCAGCCGCGATACGCTTCGAGCTGCGGCAGAATCGCGTGGATCGCGTCGAGGCAGGAGCGGCCGAGCAGGGCCGAGCGCTCCGGCGACCAGCCCTGCACCGGATCGGGCAGGTCGTCATTGTCCTTGAACGGCATTTCCAGCGTCATCGCGACCGCTCCGAACCGCTCCGCCACCTGCGCGGTGGACATGGAAAGGTTCGCCTGGCCCGGCGCGGCGATCTCGTAGCCGTGGCGCGTCTGGAATTCCGGCGTGCGCGCGACGAGCGCCTCGCTGAAGGCGTGGAAGAGCGCGAGCTGTTCGTCCCTGATGCTGGGAATGCCCTCGAAGCCGGCGAGGAAATTGTGCGGGATCGCCTCGTCGCCATGCACATCCATGGCGAAATCGACGCCGGTCCGGTCCATCTCGGCCAGCACCGCGAGCACTTCCGGGCTCTTCTCCGCGCTCGGCGCATGCCATTCGCGGTTGAGATTGATGCCGGCGGCGTTGGTACGCAAATGGCCGCGGCGGGTGCCGTCGGGGTTCATGTTCGGCACGATGTGGAGCGTGCATTTCTCCCGAAGCCGGCGCGCGATCGGATCGGCGGGGTCGAGCAATTTGTCGAGTGCGCCTTCCATCCACCATTCGGCCATGCTCTCGCCCGGATGCTGGCGGGCATAGAGCCAGACCTTCAGCGGCCCGTCACCGAGCGTGAAATAGTCCAGTTCCTGCCCGTCCAAAGTCCGGCCGAGCGAGCGATATTCGACCCCGGCATGCGCCGCGACCGAGGCGACCAGGTCGTGGTGCCGCTCCATCGTATAGGGGGCGAAGTAGGCGACCCAGACGCTGCCCGATTCCGGCGTCAGGCTGATCGACAGCTTGCCGTCATCATAATCGGTGTCGGTCCGCTCCCAGGTCTCGCGATCATAGGAGATGCAGGCCCGGTAGTTCGGCCAGCCATTGGGATAAGCGGAACCGGCGGCGTTCAGGATGTTCAAAGTCAGGGAGCGGCCTTCCGCGCCGGTCACGCGGAAATAGAACCATTGATAGAAGTCCGAGAGATGGTCCTGGACGATTTCGAGATCGACGTGATCGCCGTCGATGGCGACGACACGGATGTTGCCGCCGTCATGGGGGCTCGTAATGGAAAGGGTCATGGCACGCGGATAGTGCGCCCCGATTCTCCTGGGAAGCCTTGAAACAACGCCCGGGCCAGTCGTTCCGCCGAGGCGTTCGGGGAAGCCGCCGGGCTGCCGCCGCGCGCTTCGGCCGTGGCGCGGCCTTCCCAGATGGCGCCGCCGTCGGAACGGCGCTTCAGCCGGACCGACAATTCGGTCGTCACGATCTGGTTGGCGCCACCGCCGCCGATCGGGATCTGCACCCCGCCGCCAATCCCGACATTGCGGCCGTAGCTGCCGCCGCCGAGGCCGATGCTGAAGCCCGAGCGGCGCGGGGCGATCCGGGCGGTGCGTTCGATGCGGATGGTGGCGATCTGCTCCGCTCCGCCGCGCACCACCGTCCAGCCGCGTGCGCTCAACTCGCGCTCGACCGCCGCCGTGTAGATGGAGCCTTCAAGCCCGCCCATTTGCACGTCGGAAAGTTCGACCTCTATCCGGCCGCGGGCGGGATCGCCCAGGTGAAAACGGGTGACGTCCGCGCCCGGCCGGATGCCGAGCGACGAATCGGAGGTTGCGCAGCCCGCGAGCAACGCCGCGAGAGCGGGTGCGAGAATGGAGAGACGTTTGCCGTTCATGCCATGACCCTTTTGCTGGCCTGTTCTTCCGCCTGTGCAACGATCGAGCTGCCGAATCGCTGCCGGCACGCGCCGCGCAGCCACGATGCGCGCAAAACACATGCGCCGGACCGCCCCCGATGAGAAGAAACTTCCACTATCGTCGCCCGGAGCCGCGCCATCCTTGCAAATATCGCAGCGCACAATCCGGACAGTTGAAAGATCATGCTCCGCTGGGCCATGTTCGCGCCGCATATTCAACAGGGGAATGCACCAATGAAGATCATCTCGACCGCGCTCGTTTCCGCCAGCCTGCTGGCTCTGACCGCCTGTGGCGGCGCCGCCAAGAATACGAGCAGCAACTCGACGAACACGACGACGACGACCGAAACGACGGTCGGCGAGAACACGTCCAACTCGGCGTTGCCGGGCGTCGAAACGGGCAATGCCACGGTGACGACGAACACGACGACGACGAACACGTCGACCAACAGCGTCACCGGCGAGAACAGCTCCACGACGACGACCAATTCCGTCACGAAGTAAGTCGCGTCCCAACCTCTCCCGCTTGAAGTCTCCCTAGATAGAAGCGGCGCCTGCCCCCGGTCTCTCGAGACCGGGGGTTTTCGTGTTGGACGAAGCCCTCTCCCGTCAAGGAAGAGGACTTGGCTAGCTGCTACCCCTCCGCCACCGGATAAGCCGTGGTCGATTTCACCCGTTCGATCGCGAAGTGCGAGGTCACCGTCTTGATCGGCACGGTGGCGATCAGGCTGCGGTAGAGATTGTCATATTCCGCCATGCTGCCGACCGCCGCGCGCAGCAGATAGTCGATGTCGCCGGCCATGCGGAACACTTCCATCACCTGCGGCAGCGCCCGCACCGCCGCTTCGAACTGCGCCATCCATTCCGCACTGTGGTCGGCCGATTGGATCTGCACGAAAACTGTCAGGCCCGCGCCGACCGCGTCGGGATCGACCAAAGCGACGCGGCGCTGGATGATCCCCGCCGCCTCCATTTTCTGGATCCGCCGCCAGCAGGGGGTCTGCGACAGGTTCACGCGCTTGGCGATCTCGGCCACCGGCAGAGAAGCATCCTCCTGCAATATGGCGAGTATCTTGCGGTCGGTCCGGTCCATTTTCACTCTCTTTCGGTCGGCGTTTCGCCGCGCTGCACAACTTGACTTGAGCCGCCCTCGCCTCTAGGGGGACCGCTCGCTTTTCCCGGCACCACAATCAGAACGCAAGAACAGGCAGGTCGTCCGCGCCATGAAGATCCGCAATTCCCTCAAGTCGCTGAAATCGCGTCATCGCGACTGCCGGGTGATTCGCCGCCGTGGCCGCACCTACGTCATCAACAAGACGAACCGCCGGTTCAAGGCGCGCCAGGGCTGATTTCAGCCATGCGTGACGGCGGCCTGACCGCCGTTATCTTCGACGTCGGCAATGTTCTGTACGGCTGGGACCCCGACGCCTTTCTCGCCAGGCAGATTCCGGACGACGAGGAGCGGTTGCGCTTCGTCGAGGAGAGCGGCCTGTATGCGTGGCATGACGGTCTCGACGGCGGCCGCCCCTATGACGAGGCCGCGCGCGCTCTGAGCGAGCAATTTCCGGCCTATGCCGCCGTGATCGCCGCCTGGGGTGCGCGATTCGGCGAGACAATCAGATATCCCGTGCCGGGCATGCCCGAACTCGTCGCCGAACTGGACGCACGCGGCGTGCCCCTGTTCGGCATCACCAACTTCTCCGCCGATTTCTGGCCGCCCTTCCGCGCCCGCGAGGCGGCGTTCTTCGACCGCTTCCGGGACATCGTGGTGTCGGGCGAGGAGAGTTTGCTGAAGCCCGATCCGGCCATTTACTGGCTGGCGCTGGACCGCTTCGGGCTGCGGCCGGAGGATGCGTTGTTCGTCGACGATCGCCAGATCAATGTCGACGGCGCCGAGGCGATCGGCATCCGGTCGCACCTGTTCACCGGCGCAGACGATCTGCGCGGGCGGCTGAACGCCGAGGGGCTGCTCCCCTAAAGCCTGTCCATCAGGGGAGGCTCATCGATTCAACGCGCCATCAGTACTCGCGCCTGCGTGGCGATCTGCGCCAGCATGGGTGCGGTGGTGACCGGGGCGGTGCGGGCGCGTTCCACCGTGCGGCGGAACTGGTCGATGCGCGGCGCCTGCTCGGCGACCCAGGCATCCACTTCCGCGCGCGGATCCTTGCCCGCACGGCGGTCCAGGAAGCCCAGCCGCAATTCCTCGAAATCGCGGGCCAGACCGGCGGTGAGCAAACGCTCCCACTGGTCCTTCGCCTTGAAATGATTGGCCGCATTCTGCGCCCAGTCGAGGCCGAGCGCCTCGCCCAATTTGCTGTAGGCCTGGGTCAGCGCGATCTCGTCGCCGCCGATCCGCTGGCCGAGCATGGCCAGGCCGATCGCGCCGTTCAATTCCTGCAGGCGCACGATCCGGTCGACCAGTTCGCGTGGTCCGCCCACGTCGAGCAAATGGCTGCGGGCGCCGGCCGCGTCGGCGCGCGGCTCGGGGCGGAGTAGATCCTGCAGCGCGGCGTCGAGCTTGCCGAGGCCGGGACTCAGCATTTCGACGATCGCGCCGGGCAGGAGGGTCGGCGAGGTGCAGCGCAGGATGTCGGCAATGTGCATCTGCAGGCCGGTGGAGGCCTGTTCGAACAGTTCGAGGCGGATCTGCTCGGAGACGTCCGCCGTATCGAGCGCCGCCCAAAGGTCGCGCATGTCGAACAGCCGCTCAGCCGCCACAAAGGCGGTGGCCATCTGGCCGAAGGAGGAGCCTTCCTCCTCGACCAGGCTGAACGGCGCGATGATGCCGAGCCGGTTGACGATCCGGTTGGCGACCTTGGTGGCGATGATCTCCTTGCGCAGGCGATGCTGCGCGATCGCATCGCCGAAGCGTGCCTGCATCGGCTCGGGGAAGGCGGCACTCAATTCCGCGCCCATCGTCGGGTCGGTGTCGAGCGCGGTCCTCTCGATCGCCGCCTGCAACTCCATCTTGGCGCTGGACAACAGGACCGCGAGTTCGGGCCGGGTCAGTCCGCGCGCTTCGTTGGCACGGCGGAGCAATTCCTCATTGCTGTCGAGACCCTCGACCTGCCGGTTCAGGCGGCCGCTTTCCTCCAGCAATTCGATCGCGCGGACGAGCGGCGGCAGCGCCGCGGCCCCGCCCTGTTCGGCGATCGATAAAGCCAGCGTCTGCAGGCGATTGTCTTCGAGCACGATCGCCCCGACCTCGTCGGTCATACCGCGCAGGAAGTCGTTGCGCGCCTCCAGCGACAGCCGGCCCTCGATCATCTCCCGGTTGAGCGGGATCTTGATGTTGACCTCATTGTCCGAACAATCGACGCCGGCGCTATTGTCGATGAAGTCGGTGTTCACGCGCCCGCCAAGCTGGGCGAATTCGATCCGCGCCGCCTGGGTGATGCCCAGATTCGCGCCTTCGCCGATCGCCTTGGCGCGCACCTCGTTCGCGTTGACGCGGACGGCGTCGCTGCCCGGATCGCCGGCGTCGCCGTGGCTCTGGTGCGAAGCCTTGATGTAGGTGCCGATGCCGCCGAACCAGAGCAGATCGACCGACGCGCGCAGGATCGCCTGAATGAGCGCGGTCGGCTCGATTTCCTCCAGGTCGAGGCCGAGCATGGCCCGCACTTCCGGCGACAGCGGGATCGATTTCTGGCTGCGCGGAAAGATGCCGCCGCCCTTGGACAGCAGGCTTGCCTCATAGTCCGCCCAGCTGGAGCGGGGCAGGACGAACAGCCGCTGCCGTTCGGCCCAGCTGGTGCCGGGATCGGGATCGGGATCGAGGAAGATGTGGCGGTGGTCGAAGGCCGCGACCAGCTTGATCGCCTTCGACAGCAGCATGCCGTTGCCGAACACGTCGCCTGACATGTCGCCGACGCCCGCGACGCGAATCGGCTGCGTCTGCACATCGACGCCCATCTCGCGGAAGTGCCGCTGCACGGAGACCCAGGCGCCGCGCGCCGTGATCCCCATCGCCTTGTGGTCGTAGCCGTTGGAGCCGCCGCTGGCGAAGGCGTCGCCCAGCCAGAAGCCGCGCTCGAGGCTGATCGCGTTGGCGACGTCGGAGAAGGTGGCCGTGCCCTTGTCGGCGGCGACGACGAAATAGGGATCCTCGCCGTCATGGATGGTCACGCGGTCCGGATGCACGACCTTGCCGTCGACCAGATTGTCGGTGACCGACAGCAGGGAGCGGATGAAGATGCGGTAGCTTTCCGTCCCTTCCGCAAACCAGGCGTCGCGGTCGGTTGCCGGGTTCGGCAATTGCTTGGCGTAGAAGCCGCCCTTCGCGCCGGTCGGCACGATCACGGCATTCTTCACCAATTGTGCCTTCATCAGGCCCAGGATTTCCGTGCGGAAATCGTCGCGCCGGTCGGACCAGCGCAGACCGCCGCGCGCGACCGGGCCGCCGCGCAGGTGAATGCCCTCGACGCGCGGGGAATAGACCCAGATTTCGCGCCAGGGACGCGGCGCCGGCAGGTTCGGCACGCGGGCCGATTCCAGCTTGAAGGCGAGCGCTTCGTTCGCGGCCGGCGAGAAAGCGTTGGTGCGCAGGGTCGCCGAGACGACGCCCCGGAACAGCCGCAGGATGCGATCCTCGTCGATCGCCGCGACCTTGGCGAGATGCTCGTCCATATGCGCCTGTGCGGCGGCAATGCCTTCGTCGCGGGCGGCCAGGCCCGGCTCGTGCATCGCGTTGAACAGGTTGATGAGGCAGCGGGCGACGTCCGGCGCCTTGCGCAGCGCATCGACGACGGTGATCATCGAGTAAGACAGGCCGGTCTGGCGCAGATAGCGGAACCAGGCGCGCAGCAGCACGACGTCGCGCGGCTTCAGGCCGACGGTGACGATCAGCTGGTTGAAGACGTCATTCTCCGACTGGCCTTCCAGCACGTCGGCGACGACCTGCTCGATGATCTCGGCGCTTGCCAGCAACGGCCCGCGCGGCGCGCCGCCCGTCTCCAGCACGAATTCGTGGATATGCGTGTCATTCTCGCCCGCACCCGCGCCGTCGAGCCGCGTCGGTGTCTCCTTGAGGACGTGGAAGCCGAAATTCTCCAGCACCGGCACGACGTCGGACAGCTTCACCAGCCCGTGCGAGCGGTAGATCTTCATGCGCAGCCGGTCGTCGGGATCGGCGGGCAATTCGTAGAGCCGGACGGAGCGCTGCTCGGGATTGGTGAGCTTGTCGAGGCGGACGATGTCGAGCGCCGCATCCTCGATCGGGTAACGAGAGCGATAGGGAGCCGGGAAACTCGGGGCGAGCGCGATCGCCAGGCGGGCGGCGCGGGCGGGGCCGACGAGGTGGCCCAGCGCTTCCTCGACATTCGGTTCCCAACCGCGAATCATCGCGTCCAGCTTGCGGTCCAGCGCGACGCTGTCGGGCGCCGGCCGCTTCGGGTCGATGACGAGCGTGTAGCGGACCAGAGCGATGTCGCCATCGCCCAGGGCGACCGACCAGCTGGTTTCCTTCGCGCCGGCTTCATCGGCGATCATCGCGCCGATATCCACGCGGCGGCGGGTGGTCAGCTCGTCGCGGGGCAGCCACACGAAGGCGAAGAGGTGGCCCTTCAGGGTCGAGCGGACCAGCAGGAGCGTCGAGCGCGGCCGATCGGCCAGCGACATGGCGGTCAGCACCAGTTCGCGCACGCTGTCCTTGTCGAGGTTGATCAAAAGGTCGTGCGGCAGTGAGCCGATCGCGTGCCTGAGCGCCTTGCCGCTATGGCCCTTCGGATCGAAACCGAGGGCGCGCTCCAGTTCGTCGAGATGGCGGCGCAGCAGCGGCACTTCCTCGACCGGCGCGTTCAGCGCCTGGCTGGTCCACAAGCCGGCGTGGACGCCGATCGCTTCGATTTCGCCATTCTCGCGGATCGGCACGGCGATCAGATCGAGCGGAACGCGGCGGTGCACGGTCGATTTGCGCTCCGCCTTGGCGACGAGCGGCACCTGCCCGCCTTCGCGGAAATAGCGGATCGCGCTTTCGCAGCCGCCTTCCTCGTCGGCCGGGCTCGGCGCGCGGAACACGCCCTTGCCGCGCGACGAGGGTTGGCCCGGCCGTTCGACCTCGTAGCCGAGCAGCGTCATCGCGCCGTCGGCGAACCAGTCGAGCAGGGAGCGGCCTTCCGGATCGTCGACGGTCGCGGCGTCGTCCTTCATCTGCTGCTGCATCGACCGCCAGTCGCCAACCGACGCGCGGACGTCGGCCAGCACGCGGTGCAGCTCTTCAGACAAATCGCGGCGGGTGCGGGCGTCGGCGCGGTCGACCTCCATGTAGATGACCGATTCCTTCGCGCCCTCGGCGGCGAAATCCTGCAAATTTCCCTCGCCGTCGCGTGTCACCTTCACGACGGGGTGGAGCAGGCGGTGAATGACCAGGTCGAACTGGGTGATCGCGGCGGCGACGGAATCGACCAGGAAAGGCATATCGTCATTGATGATGGCGATGCGCATGCGGCGATGGCCGACCTGGCCGCCCAGCGATTCGACCCGGACGAGCGGCGTGTCCGCGGGACGCTGCTCGGCGCATTCCATGACGAAGGATGCGGCATCCAGACTTTCGTCCGTGTCGAAGCCGTCGAGTTCGCCGGGCAAGGCGTTGGAACGGAGTGCCTCGCTCAATGAAACGAGAAGGCGCTGGTGAGCGGCATCGCCCGCTCCCATGCTATCCGCAGCCATGCATCCGCTCCTGGTAACGCGCCGCCGCGTCTCGCGGCCGGCCTATGCGCAGGGCCTATAGACCCGCCGTGATACGGGCTTCAAGGCCAGGCGCGCAGCCGCTCAATTCTGGATCGCGGCCTTGCCGATGGCGGCTTCGATCAGGCGCGGGTCGGTCAGCGCCGGGGCGACGATCGCGACCCTGCCGTCGCCTTCCGTGCGCGCGACCAGCAGCACGAATTCCCCGGCCGGACCGTCGATCATATCACTCAGCGTGGCGATCGGCGCGGCGTGGCGGAGTGCCTCGCGGCGGACGGCGGTGCGATCCGGCTTCGCGGCCGGGCGGCGCGCGGCGCGCTCCTCGGCGACAATTGCCTTCAGCCCGCCCTTGCAGGCTTCGAGCGCGGCGCAGAGCGTGCCGGTGCCAAGCCCGGTCCGCTGCGCCCAGCTCAGGGCGGCGGCGAATTCGGTGAGACGGCCTTTGTCATAATCGATGCCGAAGACGAGCTTCACGATCGCGGTCATCGGCGCGCGCGCCTGGACCTTCAGGCCGGCATCGTCGAGCAGCTCTTCATATTCGTCCGGGCGCGCATCGGCGACCAGGGCGAAATCGTGGGCGAGGCCGAGCGCGCGGTAGAGGGCGGCGCGGCTGCGATGATCGGCGCCGCGGGCGATTTCCGCGCCTTGGCGGGCCTGCTCGAGCCGATCGGCCAGCCCGGCATCTTCGGGCAGGGCATCCAGTTCGTCGCTTTCGGCTTTTTCGTCCGGCCAGAGGCTGAGCGTGCGGTCGTCGGCGATGACGTGCGGCTCCGGTTCGGCTTCTTCCAGTTCGGCATTCGGGCCGTCGGCCCAGACCGGCAGGCCGCCGGAGGCGGGCGCGGCGGACAAAGCGCGATCGACCTGGCTGGCCAGTTCGGCGGTCGCGGCGCTGTCGATCATCTGCTTCCAGTTGATCACGCCATAGATGAAGTCGATCGTCTCGCCGTCGGTCGACAGCGGCATGAGGATGCCGCGATAGAGCGTGTTCACGCCCCGGTCGCTCACGAACTCGGCCTCGAAGCCGATCGGCGCACGGTTGGCGATGATCTGCAGATAATGGTCGGTCAGCCGCGACAGCAAAGACCGGCTCGGCACCTGGCTGATATGGGTGACGCCGCTGTCCAGCTGGCATTCGTCGCGAAGCGCCGGGCCGAGATAGGCGATGCTCGGATCGTCGGCATTGCCGGTGAAATCGAGCAGGACGCTATGCGGGCCGAAATCGCCGATGCGTTCGGGCTGCAGATCCTCGACGGAGGGATAGGAACGGCCGCCCAGCAGGGAGACCCAGTAATTATAGGCGCGCACATGCATGCGGCGCTCGTCCACGCCGATCTCGGGCGGGCGCTCGATCGCCGGCTCATCCTCGGCAGTCGCGGCCCAGGAGGCGTCCTCGTCAAACCCGCGATAACTGTCCATGTGCGTCTGGCGTCCCGGCCATTCTTGTTCGCCAGCGGGAGTGCCTTAGCGCGGTTGAGATATGGTTAAGTTCGCGTCCGTTATTCTTAACCAGCCAGGGCGGCCAGTTCCTCGGCGCTCAGCAATTGCGGCAGGATGCGCGGTTCCTGCCCGGGCGCATAATAGAGGTAGAGCGGCACGCCCAGCCGCCCGTGCCGCTCCAGGAAGCGGCCGATCGCCGCATCGCCCATCGTCCAGTCGCCCTCCAGCACCGCGACATTGCGCGCGGCGAAGGCGTCGGCGACTGCCTGGTCGGCCATCGCGCCATTCTCGTTCACCTTGCAGGTGATGCACCAGTCGGCGGTGAAATAGAGGAAGACCGGCCGGTTCTCGGCACGCAATTGCGCGAGACGTGTCTCCGAGAAGGGCTCGGCATTGAGCGCGCCGGCGGAAACGGTCGGCGGGGCGGGGCGGAGCAGGGCGACCGGCACGGCCACGGCCGCCACGATCAGCGCCACGGCGGCGAGGCGCTGGCGCCCGAGCAGCCAAAGCGCGATGCCGAGCAAAAATGCGGCGCCCAATCCGAGCACGAGGCCGTCATTGCCGGTCTGCCGCCACAGCACCCAGAGCAGGGCCAAAGCGGTCAGGAACATCGGGACCGACAGGATCCGCTGCAATCTGCCCATCCACGGGCCGGGCCTTGGCAGCATCCGGCGGAGCGCGGGAACGAAGGCGAGCAGCAGGAAGGGAAGCGCCAGACCGAGGCCGAGACCGCCGAACACGATCAGGGAGCCGATGGCCGGGAGGGCGATGGACGCGCCGAGCGCGGCGGCCATGAACGGCCCGGTGCAGGGCGTCGCGACGAAGGCGGCGAGCGCGCCTGTCGCGAAGGCACCGGCCGTGCCGCCTTTGCTCTCGACGCTGAGGCCGGGCAGCCGGAACAGGCCCGCGAGATTGAGCGCGATCGCCGTGACCAGCAGCAGCAGGATCAGCACCACACGCGGCTCCTGCAGCTGGAATGCCCAGCCCGCCGCCACGCCGCCCGCCCGCAGGGCCAGCAGCACGCCGCCGAGCGCCAGGCAGGTCGCGATCACCCCGGCGGAATAGCCTAGCGCCTCGCGCCGCGCTGATTTCGCATCGCCGCCCGCTTTGGCCAGGCTCAGCGCCTTCAGGCTCAGGATCGGGAAGACGCAAGGCATGATGTTGAGGATCAGCCCGCCCAGGATCGCGCCCAGCAAGGCGAGCAGCAAGGTGGACGCGTCCCCGCGCGCGCCGATCGGGTCGCCCGCGGCCGGCACCGGGCCGGGCCGGGCGGTGAAGGTCAGGCCCTGCCCCACGCCGGTGCGGAGCAGGCCGTCGATGCTCGCCAGCCGCTCCGCGCCCTGCGCCGCATCCGTCTCGACGATTAGCGCGTCGCCATTGCGGCTGGCGGACTGGGCGGCGGCGTGGTTCAGTATCCCGGTCTCGGCCGGGAACAGATAGGCCTCGGGTACCGCGACATCGGCGGGCATCGGCAAAGCGATGCGCATCCGGCCATTCTCGACACTGAACGTGCCGTCCACGCCGAGGGGTCGGGGCAGGGCCGCGCGCCAGCCGTCGAACCGCGCGCGTTCGGCCGGGGCGGCCGCCCCGTCGCCAGCGACCAGCTCCAGCGCCAGCTCGGCCCGTTCGGGCACGCAGATCGTGTCGGTGCAGGCAAGATAGTCGATCCGCGCCCGCACCGGCAGGCGGGTTCCCGCCGCGATGCCGTCCGCCAGCCGAAGCTCCGCCAGCACCGCATGCGGCCCTTCGAACACGTAGTTCATCAGGCCCGAAATGGTCAGCGTGTGCGGCACCGGAAAACGCAGCGGCCCGGCGGTCACGCCCGCGGGAAGCGACCATTCCACCCGCATCGGCTGCCCCGCATCGCCGGGATTGAGCCAATAGCCGTGCCAGCCCGCCTGCGGCGTGAAGGAGAAAGCGAGGGTGACCGCCTGGCCCGGTGCGGGCGCGCTCGTCTCTGCCACGAGCGTGGAAGCGATATTGTTGGGGCCGCCCTGCAACGGCTGCGCCGCCGCCGGAGCGGCCCACAGCAGGATCAGCAGGGAAAGCAGAAAGCGCGGCACGGGGACCCTATAGCAGGCCATCCGTGCGGTGCACCCCGCGCCCGAACGCTAGCGCCGGCGCCGTTCCGTCGGCGTGATCTGGTCGCCCAGCCGGTTGGCCTCCAGCCGCACCGGCGAGTTGCTCCAGTCGGCGAGGAACACGGTGCGCCGGTGCAGACCGGGCACCAGGCTGGCCTGATTGTTCACGACGTTCAGCCGGCTCGGACCATTCTCGTCGCCTTCGCCGCCCAGCGCGATCAGGGCGCTGTAATTCTCCTTGTCGCGGCCCTGCACGAAGCTGTTGCCGGCGATCGCCCCGTTCGCGCCCCAGGGCAGGTCGATCATGTAGTTGGTCGCGCGGCCGGCGCTGTCGTCGAAGCTCGAGTCCGTGACCTCGACCTGAGCCGAGCGGATTTTCACATAATGGCCGCCTCGGCCGCGCTCGAAGCGCGAATGGGTTACCGACACCGGGCCGCTGCCATTGATGTAGATGGAATGGGCGCAATCATATTCGTCGTCGCAGCGCCCGAGACCGGCAAAGGTCGAACGCTCGATACGGATCGCGCCGCGCTGATCGTTGGAACCGAGAATGCCGCTTTCCGAATTGCGGAACAACGTCTCGCGCACGGTCAGATTGCCCTGCTCGATACGGATGCCCGCGCCGTTTCGGTCCGGCACCTGCATGTTCTGGAAGACGAGGCCGTCGATCGTAGCAGCGCGGCCGCGCAGCACGAACGCGGCCTTGCCCTCGCAGGTCACGGTGTCGAAGATCACCCCGCCCCTTTGTTCCGCGACATAGGAGATTTCGCCGCCATCCTGAGTGATGCATTCCTCATAGCGGCCGGGCGCGATGCGGATCGTGCCGCGCCCCTCGCCGATTGCGCGGACCGCTTCCTGCAGCGTGAAGAAGGCCTGTCCCCCCTCGACGGTGAAGCGCGGCTCCGCTGCGGGGCCAACTGATTGCGCCGAGGCGGGAGCGGCGGCGAGCAGGGCGATGAGGAGCAAGCGCTTGGTCATGCGCATCGCGTGACATACGCATGCCGCCTGCGTCGAGGCGTGAAGGGGGTTAACGCGGACCCCGCCCCGTCCCGGGACAGAAGCCGGGCAAAGCTTGCACGCTGGACCTCTGCCGCCGGACGCGTAAGCTGCGGCGATGGTTCGGCTTTTCCGTCTGCTTCCGGTCTTCCTGCTGCTCGGCGCGCAGAATCCGCAGGCGCAGACCCGCTGGTGGGTGCTGACAGCGGATGACGGCGCTATCGTCGGCACCATTGCCGAAGCGCGCAGCCCGGACGGGCGGGAGAGCATTTCCGAGCAGCGCGTGACGATCCAGGAGCGCGGCGATTCCCCCACCAACATCGTCGAGCGCAACGTGATGCGCTATGACGAGGCAGGACGCCTCGGGGGGATCGAGAAAAGCTGGAGCTCGGGCCGGGTCGGCGGCAGCGTCGAGGCGCGCATCCACGCCGACCGGGCCGAGATCGTGCGCAGCGATTCGGTCGCCGCGCCGCGCCGCGCGACGGTCGCGCTGCCCCCCGGCACCCGCTTCGACAATGGCGCCGGTCTGCTGCCGGGTTGGGACCGCACCGCCACGCCGCAACTTGAGTTCCGCAATTTCAACCTGGAGGCGATGGCCGTCGACCGGGTTGTGATCGCGCCGATCGAGGCACCGCCCGGCCTGGCCGAGGGCCGCACCGCGCTGCAGCGGCGCAGCTATGAAGGGGACGAATTGCGCGGCGTGCAATTGCTGATCCTCGGCCCCGACGGACGGGTGACCGAAACCCATCAGCCTTTGTTCGGCTCGGTCCTGATCGTGCGCCCGTCCACGCAGGAGGAAGCGTCCCGCCCGATCCCGCCCTATCAGCCGCTCACGCGCGCTCTGTCCCAATCGCCTTTCCGCATTCCGGCGGGCGCGCTGAACGGCCGGATCCGCTACCGCTTCACCTTCCGCCACGGCATCGCCTTCCCCTTGCTCGCGACCGGCGAGCAGCGCGGCGCGATCGAAGGCGGGGTGGCAACGCTGAACATCTGCGCGACCTGCGGTCCCGGCCTTCCCGTGACGCCGGAAGCGCTGGCGGAGGCCACGCGCCCGACCGCTTGGCTGCAGAGCGACCATGCCAGCATCCGGTCCCTGTCGGCACCGGTCCGCTATC
The DNA here is from genome assembly GCA_002344055.1 of Sphingomonadales bacterium UBA2369. GTDB lineage: Bacteria > Pseudomonadota > Alphaproteobacteria > Sphingomonadales > Sphingomonadaceae > Allosphingosinicella. The sequence goes on along the minus strand of DDTH01000020.1, from coordinate 13,718 downwards.
GCGGCGTTTCGGCGCACAGGAAGATGGAAGCGCTGGTGCGCATCGCAGAGCAGCAGATCCTCGAGATCGACTTTGCCGGCCACTTTTCGGCGGTCGAGACACTCCGCCGCCGCCGCGGCGATTGCACGGAAAGTGCGGTGCTGCTCGCGGCGCTCGGCCGCTCGATCGGCATCCCGACCAAGGTGGTCAGCGGCCTCGTCTACTCACGCGGCGCCTATCACGGCTCGAGCAACGTGTTCCTGCCCCACTCCTGGGTGATCGCTTATGTGGACGGGCGCTGGCGCAGCTACGATGCGGCGCTCGGCGATTTCGATGCGACCCACATCGCGCTGACCATCGGCGACGGCGACACGCGCTCAATCTCCGCCGCCAACCAGCTGGCGGGCCTAATCCAGTGGACGGAAATGCAGGAAGTCCGGGTCAGGCCCGGAAGCTAATGAATCCGCTCGCGCGGTCTCAGCACCGGCCCTCATCCCCAAGGGTGAGGTGAGAGCCGGCGCCGCTTCAACAGGTCTTATTCGTCTTCGTAAACGACCGGCAGTTCGGGGACGCGTGTGTCCTCGCGCGCGGCCGGCGCTTCGACCGCGTTCGGATCCTTGATCGCACCGATCACGGTCATGATGCGCGAGCCCGTCGGCGCCTCCATTTCCTGCCGCGGCAAGGGATCGGGAGCAGGCTCGGCCGGCGGCTGCGCGGCGGCAGGCGCGACGGCGAGCAGAGCGGCGGCGGCGATCCCGGCACCGGAGACTTTCAAGAAAAGCGACATAGGCGTGTCCTTTCTTCGGTCAGAGGCTCAAGACTCGCAGATTACACCCTTTTCCGGCTGCGGTGAAGCGCCTCAATCCAGGTTCGGCCGGAGCCAGCGCGTCGCCTGCTCGATGTCGACGCCGCGCCGCGCCGCATAATCTTCCAGCTGGTCCTCGCCGACGCGAGCGACGCCGAAATAGGCGGCTTCCGGATGGCCGAAATAGAAGCCGCTGACCGCCGAGGTCGGCAGCATCGCGAAGCTTTCGGTCAGCGAAATGCCGGTTGCCTTGTGTGCGCTGAGCATGTCGAACAGGATCGGTTTGAGGCTGTGCTCGGGGCAGGCGGGATAGCCGGGCGCCGGGCGGATGCCGCGATATTCCTCCTTGATGAGCGCTTCGTTGGTCAGCTGCTCACCGCCCGCATAGCCCCACAGGGTGGTACGCACATGCTGGTGCAGCCGCTCGGCGAAGGCTTCGGCGAAGCGGTCGGCCAGCGCCTTCAGCAAGATGTCGGAATAATCGTCGATCCCCGCCTTGAAGCGGGCGAGGTGCGGTTCGATGCCGTGGATCGAGACGGCGAAGCCGCCGATCCAGTCACCCGCGGGATCAATGAAATCGGCGAGGCACATGTTCGCCCGCCCCTCGCGCTTGGCGATCTGCTGGCGCAGGAAGGGCAGGCGGACGAGGTCGTCATTCTCCGCAAGGCCGAGCAGCTCCAGCCCGCCCAGTTCGTCCGGCGTCCACACCCCTTCGGCATCGACGAACACGTCGTCGCCGTGCCGCACACAGGGCCACAGCCCGGCGACGCCACGCGCGGTCAGCCATTTCTCGTCGATGATCCGCCGCAGCATCTTCTGCGCATCGGCGAACAGGCTCCGCGCGCTCTCGCCCACGATCTTGTCGTCGAGGATCGCCGGATAGACCCCGGCCAGTTCCCAGGCGCGGAAGAAGGGTGTCCAGTCGATCACTTCGGCGAGATCAGCCAGGTCCCAGTCGGGGAAGACGTGCAGGCCGGGGCTGACCGGCTTGCCGGGCTTCAGCGCCATGTCGGCCGGGAAGGGGTTGGCCCGCGCCTTTGCGATCGGCAGCAATTCGCTCTGGCCTTTGTTCGCACGCGCGATCCGCACCGCCTCATATTCGTCCGCGACCTTGGCGACATAATCGTCGCGGATCGTTTCCGACACGAGGGTGGTCGCAACGCCCACCGCGCGGCTCGCGTCGAGCACATGCACGACCGGGCCATCGTATGCGGGCGCGATGCGCAGCGCGGTATGTACCTTCGACGTGGTCGCACCGCCGATCAGCAGCGGCATGGTCATCTCGGCCCGCTTCATCTCCTCCGCGACCGTGACCATCTCGTCGAGCGAGGGCGTGATCAGGCCGCTCAGCCCGATCATGTCCGCGTCATTTTCGTTCGCCGCTTCCAGGATTTTCGACCAGGGCACCATCACGCCCAGATCGACCACCTCGAAGCCGTTACATTGCAGCACGACGCCGACGATATTCTTGCCAATATCGTGCACGTCGCCCTTCACGGTCGCCATCACGACCTTGCCCTTGCCTTTCGCGCCCGGCTCCTTCTGCGCCTCGATGAAGGGCAGCAGATGCGCCACCGCCTTCTTCATCACGCGGGCGGATTTCACCACTTGCGGCAGGAACATCTTGCCGCTGCCGAACAGGTCGCCGACGACGTTCATGCCGTCCATGAGCGGTCCTTCGATCACCTCGATCGGGCGGGCGAAAGCGAGGCGGCATTCCTCCGTGTCCTCGACGACATGCGCGTCGATGCCCTTCACCAGCGCATATTCCAGCCGCTTGGCGACAGGGAAACCGCGCCATTCCGCCGCGGCCTTCTCGGCGACCGCATCGGTGCCCCGGAATTTCTCGGCCAGCGCCACCAGCCGCTCGCCCGCTTCGGGATCGCGGTTGAGGATGACATCCTCGCAGGCAGTGCGCAGCGCCGGATCGATCTGGTCGTAAATGTCCAGCTGCCCGGCATTGACGATCGCCATGTCCATCCCGGCCGGAATGGCGTGGTACAGGAACACGCTATGCATCGCCCGGCGCACCGGCTCGTTGCCACGGAAGCTGAAGCTCAGGTTGGAAAGGCCGCCGCTGATGTGGACGTGCGGGCAGCGTTGCTTGATCTCGCGCGTCGCCTCGATGAAGTCGACGCCGTAATTATTATGCTCCTCGATCCCGGTCGCGACCGCGAAGACGTTGGGATCGAAGATGATGTCCTCCGGCGGGAAGCCGATGGCCAGCAATTCGCGATAGGCGCGTTCACAGATTTCGACCTTGCGGTCCTTGGTGTCCGCCTGCCCGACCTCGTCGAACGCCATCACGACCACGGCGGCGCCATAGGCCATGCATTTGCGGGCATGCTCCAGGAATTGCTCGACGCCTTCCTTCATGCTGATCGAATTGACGATCGGCTTGCCGGAAACGCATTTCAGCCCCGCCTCGATCACGTCCCATTTCGAACTGTCGATCATCACCGGCACGCGGGCGATATCGGGTTCGGCCGCGATCAGCTTCAGGAAGGTGGTCATGGCGTGGTGCGCGTCGAGCAGCCCCTCGTCCATGTTCACGTCGATCACCTGCGCGCCATTCTCCACCTGCTGGCGCGCGACCTCGACCGCCTTCGCGTAGTCGCCGGCCATGATGAGCTTCTTGAACGCCGCCGATCCGGTGACGTTCGTCCGCTCGCCGACATTGACGAAGTTGGTGGAGGATGGAGTGGTGGTCACAAGCAATCCGTTGGAATGTTTCAGGCCGCCATCGTGAACGGCTCGAGTCCCGCCAGCCGCGTCCGCACCTCGCAATCCGGCAGGGCGCGCGGCGGCAGATCCTTCACCGCTTCCGCGATGGCGCGAATGTGCGCGGGCGTGGAGCCGCAGCAGCCGCCGAGGATGTTCACTTGGCCCGCATCGGCCCATTCCTTCACGAGCGCCGCGGTCGTCTCCGGTAGCTCGTCATAGGCGCCCAGCTCGTTTGGAAGCCCGGCATTGGGATAGACCATGATCAAGGCGTCGCAGATGCCGCTCAGCACCTTCACATGCGGGCGCAATTGCTCCGCGCCGAAGCTGCAATTCAGGCCGATGGTCAGCGGCTTGGCGTGGCGGACGGCGTGCCAGAAGGCTTCGACCGTGTGGCCGGACAGGTTACGCCCCGACAGATCGGTCAGCGTCATCGACAGCATGATCGGCAGGTCGCGGCCCAGCGCCTCGCCCGCCTCGATCGCGGCCATGATCCCGGCCTTGGCGTTCAGCGTGTCGAACACCGTCTCGATCAGGATGAAATCGACGCCGCCCTCGACGAGCGCGTCGATCTGCTCGCGATACACATCCTTCAGCGTGTCGAAGTCGATCTCGCGATATCCGGGATCGTTCACGTCCGGCGACAGCGACAGCGTCTTGTTGGTCGGCCCCAAAGCCCCGGCGACGAAGCGCGGACGGCCATCTTTCGCCTCGAACTCGTCGGCGATGCTCCGCGCCAGCTTGGCGCTCTCGATATTGATCTCCCGCACCAGATGCTCGGCGCCATAATCGGCCTGGCTGATCCGGTTGGCGGAGAAGGTGTTGGTTTCGGCAATGTCCGCGCCGGCTTCGAAGTAAGCGCGGTGAATCGATCCCGGCACCTCGGGCTTCGTGAGCGCGAGGATGTCGTTATTGCCCTTCTGGTCGTGGCTGAGGCCGAGGTCGCCAGCATAGCAGGCCTCGGCCAGCTTCCAGTTCTGAATCTCCGTCCCGAACGCGCCGTCGATCACCAGAATGCGCTTGGCCGCTTCCGCCAGCAATTGCTCGCGCTTGCTCATGCCGCCTGCTCCGTAATTTCCGCCGCTTTCGGGCGCAGGCCGAGCAGGTGGCAGATGGCGTAGCTCAGCTCGGCGCGGTTGAGCGTGTAGAAGTGGAAGTTGCGGACGCCGCCCTGATAGAGCCGCCCGCACAATTCCGCCGCGACCGTCGCCGACACCAGTTGCCGCGCGGCGGGGAGATCGTCCAGCCCTTCGAACAGATTGTCCATCCAGGCGGGGATTTCGGCACCGCAAAGCCCGGCGAACTTGCGGGTCTGGGCGACGTTGGAGACGGGCAATATGCCGGGCACGATCTCCGCGTCGATGCCCATGGCGGCGGCCTGATCGCGGAAGCGGAAGAAGCAGTCGGGCGAGAAGAAGAATTGCGTGATCGCGCGGTCGGCGCCGGCGTCGATCTTGCGCCACAGATTGTCGAGGTCGGCGGCGCGGTTGCGGCTGTCCGGATGGCATTCCGGGTAAGCGGCGACGCTGATCTCGAACGGCGCGATCGCCTTCAGACCCGCGACCAGCTTGGCGGCATTGGCATAGCCTTCCGGATGCGGCTTGAACGCTTCGCCCGCGACCGGCGGATCGCCGCGCAGCGCGACGATATGGCGCACGCCCGCGTCCCAGTAAGCCCGGGCGATCTCGTCAATCTCGTCCTTCGTCGCCTCGACGCAGGTCAGGTGCGCGGCGGCACTCAAAGGTGTTTCGCGGGCGATGCGGGCGACGGTGGCGTGGGTGCGCTCGCGGGTGGAGCCGCCCGCGCCATAGGTGACGGAGACGAAGCGGGGGCTGAGGGGCGCGAGGGTCTGGATCGACTCCCAGAGCGTCTGCTCCATCTTCTCCGTCTTGGGCGGGAAGAATTCGAAGCTGACGCCGATGTCGCCGGCGACATTTTCGAACAAAGCCGGAGCCAGACTCATGCGACCACCTTCAATCGTTCGGCGGGCCGGTCTCCGGCCCAGATGGTGACGGTCAGCTCGCCGCCTTCGAGATGTTCCACGACCTCACCGGCAAGCCCGGCCTGCTCGAGATATTTCAGCACCGCCTCGTCGGCGAAGCCCAGCCGCGCATGGGCGTCGCGGTTGCGGAGTTCCTCACGCTCGTGCGGGGCGAAATCGGCGATCAGCAGCCGCCCGCCCGGCGCCAGCAGACGGCCCGCCTCGGCGACCGCGGCGGCGGGATTCTGCGCATAATGCAGCACCTGATGCAGGATCACGGTGTCGGCCGATCCCGACGGCAGCGGCAGCGCATACATGTCGCCCTGACGCAGATCGGCGGCGAGGCCGGCCTCCGCCAGTTTCACCCGCGCCAGCCGCAGCATTTCCGGCGAACGATCGACGCCAAGCGCCTGCTGGGCATGCTTGCCGAACAATTCGAGCATCCGCCCGGTGCCGGTGCCGATGTCGGTCAGCCGCCCGACCGGGCGTCCACCGGCCGTCACCGCGCGGGCGATCGCCGATTCGACTTCGGCCTCGGCGACGTGCAGCGAGCGCAGCCGATCCCAATCACCGGCATGGGCGTCGAAATAGCTTTGCGCGGCTGCCGCCCGCTCGGCCCGGACCGCCTGCAGCCGCTCGATATCTGCGACGGAGATATCTGCGCCGCCCCGGCTCTTCCAGCGGTCGATCAGGCCGAACAAAGGCTCGACCAGTTCGCCCGATCCAAGCCCCAGGAACACCCAGCTGCCTTCGCGGCGGCGGTCGATAAGGCCCGCTTCGGCAAGGATTTTCACATGACGGGAGACGCGCGGCTGGCTCTGCCCCAGCACCTGCGCGATCTCGCCCACCGACAATTCCATCGCCCGCAGCAAAGCCAGCACCCGCAGGCGCGTGGGGTCGGCCAGAGCGGCGAAAAGGCGGGGCAATTGCGCCATCATTTCCGCATATAAAGATATCCTTATATGCGTCAAGAAAAGATAAATCGACCAAATCGGTAGAGAATGCTTTACATTGATCCAGCGATTCGGTATTTGCCCCTTCGTCGAAGGAGAACGGGTGCACACCGGTCCGGCGGCAACCTCGCAATCGATCTCTTGAATAGGAAGTTTGCCATGAAGAAGACTGCTTTCGCCCTGGTCGCCGTTGCGGCCCTCGGCCTCGCCGCCTGCGGTGGCAACAAGGCCGCCAACAACAGCGCCAACAGCGCTGCCGCCACCACCAATGCGGTTGAGGACGTGAACGTCGCCAACAGCGCCGAGACCGCCACGAACAGTGCGCTCGACGCCGACGCGAACAGCACGGCCGCGAACACCGCCAACAGCGCCGGCGCGGCGAACGTCAGCAACAGCACCAATGCCGTTGCGTCGAACACCGTCGGCAACAAGCAGTAAGCCGACGCGACAGCGTCCGCTTTTGCGGTATAAGGAAGGGGTCGCGCCGCGCTGGCGCGGCCCCTTTTTTCTTGTTCGCCCGTTTGTCGTTCGCCGGTTTGCTGTTCGAGGGAGTGATGAGGATGCGGAAGGTCGGTTTCGTTTTGGGTGCTGGGTGCAGCCTGGCCATGGCGGCAGCGCTCGCCGCGTGCAGCGACGGCGCCATCACCAGCAACAATGGTTCGGTCACGGTGAATACGACCGTGATCGGCGGCGATCTGCAGAACAGTGCCGAGGGTGCCGGCAATATGGCCCGCAATGGCGTCAGGGCGATCGGCAACGGCCTGGGCCGCGCCGGGCAGGTGATCGAAAATAACGCCAAGGCCGCCTGGAACGAGATCAAGGAAACGGCCCGCGAGATTCGCGGCGGCGGCGAGGGTGAGGCCCCCGCCAATTCGACCGGCAACTGATCCAGTTGCTTGCTTTTGCGGCGCCGGCATGGCGTTCTGGCCGCTGGCGGTGGGCCGCAATAGAGGAGACGCTTCGATGATCCGGATCGGCCTGACTGTAACCCTCTCCGGTCTGCTGCTGCTCGCCGGCTGCGGACGCGGGGAAGAGACGCCGGGCCAGCCGAGTGCCGATGAGCGCCGGTCGCTCGACAATGTCGCCAAGAAGCTGGACGATCAGCAGACGATCGACACCTCGCCGGATTCGATGGTGCCGGCCGATGAAGGCGCGGTGACCGGCAATGGCGCCGCGCCGGCACCGGTCGTGCCGCCCGCGCCCATCAACAGCAGCAATACCGCCGCGCCGCGCTGAGGGCTAACGCCGGGGCGTCTCCGGCCCGAGTTCGATCAGCCACATGTCCGGCACCGCGCCGATTCGGATCGGCAATATGCTGGTGCCCAGGCCTGCGCTGACGATCAAAGTCTTGCCGTCCTCGTCGATCCGGCCGCAGGCATAGCGGCTGCCGTGCCGCGAGGCGGTGGCGAGCGGGCCGATGAACGGCAGGCTGATCTGCCCGCAATGGGTGTGGCCCGCGACCATCAAAGGCACCCGGCCCGGCACGTCGGGGAAAGGGTCGGGCGAATGGCTGAGCAGGACGGGCACGCCGCCCGCCGCCTGCATCGCCGCCAGCGTCCGGCCGAGATCGGCATGGCCGGTATGATCATCGTCCAGCCCGCCGATCGCGAGCGGTCCCGCCCGCGCCGCTTCATTGTTCAGCACGCGCACGTTCGCGCGGCCGAGCGCTGCCCGTGCCGCATCGGCATCCACCCAATGATCGTGATTGCCGAGCACCGCGAAGACGCCGAGCCGGGCGCGCAGCCCGGCTAGCGGCGCGGCAATCTCGTCGAACGTGTAGACGTGCGTCGCGACCGTCTTCTCGCTGATCAAATCGCCGGCGATCAGCACCGCGTCGGGCGCCAGGCCATTGGCATGGGCCACGATCTGCTCCAGCCGCTCGGGCGGCATGTCCGGCCCGGCGACATGGATGTCGCTCATCAGCAGGATGCGCACGGGCCGCTGTCCGGCCGGCCAGTCGCGCACCGCGATACGGGTCTCGCGCACCACCGGCTCGCTGCGCGCGGTCGAATAGCCGTGCCACAGCAACAGCAGGCCCACGACCAGCAGCAGGAGCAGGATCCGGATCGCCCAGCGCAGCCAATCTCTCATTTCATGTCGCTCGTTTCAGTCTCGGAGCAAAGAAGCGCTTCGCCTATTGAGCATCCATGCGCGCTTTCTCGCAATTGCTGGATGCCCTCGTCTACACGCGCTCCCGCAATGCCAAGCTGAAGTTAATCGGCGATTATCTCAGGCGCACGCCGGATCCCGATCGTGGCTGGACGCTGGCAGCGCTGACCGGCGAACTGGATCTGCCCGCGGTGAAGCCGGCCTTGGTGCGCGCGCTCATAGAAGAGCGCGTCGACCCGGTGCTGTTCAGGATGAGCCGTGACTATGTCGGCGACATGGCGGAGACCGTAGCGCTGCTCTGGCCCAAGCCGCTCGATCAGCCCGCCGAGGTCGATGACGGCTCGATCAGCATCTCCAACGTTGTGGACCGGCTGGCGACTTTGGGCCGCGCCGAAGCCCCGGCGGCGCTGGCGGAGATGCTCGACCGGCTCGACGCCAGCGGCCGCTTCGCGCTGCTCAAGTTCGCCACCGGTGCGCTGCGGATCGGGGTCAGCGCGCGGCTCGCCAAGACGGCGCTGGCGCAGGCGTTCGGGATCGATGTCGATGCGGTCGAGGAGGTCTGGCACGGCATTGCGGCGCCTTATGCGCCTCTGTTCGACTGGGCGGAGGGGCGCGGGCCGCAGCCGCGTGCGGTGGACGTGCCGACCTTCCGCCCCTTCATGCTCGCCCATCCGCTGGAGGACGGCAGCGTCAGCCTCGACGATTACGCCGCCGAATGGAAATGGGACGGCATCCGCGTCCAGCTCGTCCGCGTCGGCGGCGAGACGCGGCTCTATAGCCGGGCCGGCGACGACATTTCGCGCTCCTTCCCCGATGTCGCGGAGGCGTTCGACCGCGACGGCGTGCTCGACGGCGAATTGCTGGTGAAGGGGGAGGCGCAGGGAGGTCTGGCCGCGAGCTTCAATGCCTTGCAGCAGCGGCTGGGCCGCAAGGCGGTCTCGGCGCGGATGCTGGCGGACTATCCCGCTTTCGTCCGGGTCTACGACATATTGCTCGACGGTAAGGAGGATGTCCGTACCTTGCCCTGGACGGAGCGGCGAACGCGGCTCGAAGCCTTCGCTGCGAAGTTGAGCCCGGATCGCTTCGACATTTCGGCTTTGATCGAGGCCGATGATTTCGACGCGCTCGGCGAGATCCGCGCCGGCGCGCGAGACGCGGCGATCGAGGGCGTGATGCTGAAGCGCCGCGACAGCCCCTACGTGCCCGGTCGCCGCGCGGGCCTCTGGTACAAATGGAAGCGCGACCCGCTGAATGCCGATTGCGTGCTGATGTATGCGGTGCGCGGCAGCGGCAAGCGCTCATCCTATTATTCGGATTTCACCTTCGGCTGCTGGACCGGGCCGGGGCAGGGGGAAGGGGAATTGCTGCCGGTGGGGAAAGCCTATTTCGGCTTCACGGACGAGGAGCTGAAGTGGCTCGACCGCTTCGTGCGCAATCACACGCTGCAGCGCTTCGGCCCGGTGCGCGAGGTGGAGAAGAGCCTGGTGCTGGAGGTCGCCTTCGATTCGATCCACCTCAGCAAGCGCCACAAGAGCGGCCTCGCCATGCGCTTCCCCCGGATCAGCCGCATCCGCACCGACAAGCCGGCGGGCGAAGCCGACACGATCGACGCGTTGAAGCGGCTGGTGAGTTAGATCGTGTCGCGGCGGTCGGCGAGTTGCTGGCCGAGGCTGCGGAAGTCGCGGCCGCCGGCGCCCATCAACGCGCCGCATTGCCCGATCAGGGCCGCGCGCTCGCTCTCTCGCATCTCGCCGCCTTCCGCCGCCGGCTCGAAGCCGGGGGAGCGCGCGTCGATGCGGCCGAGGAAATATTGCGCGCCAGTCAGCCCCGCCGTTGCAATGCGCGGATCCTCGTCCTGCGCCAATTCGGCCATCAGCCGGTAGCAGCGGAGGTCCTGCGGGGACGGGCGCGCAGGGGGCGGAACAACTGCCCCCTGAGCGGTGAGATGCGCAAACAGCGCGGCCATGAATACGCTTGCCATGACATCGCGCTAACGCACGATGGATGGAAAAGTTGTGCGGGAGAAAGGTTTACGCGCCGGTAGGCACGAATTTGCCGGTCCGACCGGCAAAGGCTTGCCGGGTTCTGGATCGACCCGCTGCTGCAAAGAAAAGGGCCGCCCCGGCGTACCGGGACAGCCCTGATCCTTTGCCTGCGACCGAAGCCGCGAAGCCGGTTTAGGCGATCGAGACCAGATTGACGGCCGCGGTCTTGCCGCGACGATCGACCTCCAGCTCGAATTCGAGCCGGTCGCCTTCCTGCAGCGAGTGGATGTTCGCCCGCTGCATCGCCGAAATGTGCACGAACGCGTCCGGCTGGCCATCGTCACGGGTGATGAAGCCGAAGCCCTTGGTCGCGTTGAAGAACTTGACCGTGCCGGTCGCCTTCTCGCCCGTCAGCTCGCGCTGCGGGCCGCCACGATCGCCGCCGAAGCCGCCGCCATCGCGGTCGCGCGGCGGGCCGCGATCCTCGACCGGGAGCGGATCGCCCTCGATCTTCAGATCGGTCGCGGAGATGCGGCCGCCACGATCCACCAAAGTGAACTCGAGCGGCTGCCCTTCGGCCAGGCCGGTCAGGCCGGCCTGCTCGACGGCGGAAATGTGCACGAACACATCCTCGCCGCCATCATCGCGAACGACGAAGCCGAAGCCCTTCTGGGCGTTGAAGAATTTGACGACGCCTTTGCCTTCGCCGACGACCTGGGGGGGCATGCCGCCACCGCCGCCGCCACGGAAGCCGCCGCCACCGCCGCCGCCGCGGAAACCGCCGCCGCCGCCGCCATAGCCGCCGCCACCGCCGCCGAAGCCGCCACCGCCGCCGGAGGAACCGCCACCGGAACCAGAACCGCCGCCTGCGCCCGCTTCCGCGGCGCCGCCCGGCATGTCCTGGGACGGCCAGCCCGCCGCCGCGTCGCCGCCGGCATCGCCGCCTTGGGTCCAGGCATCGGCCTGCATGCCCTGGCGGCGGATCGCGAGCAGCTTCTGCAACACTTCGAACGAGCCTGCGAGGCCGTCTCCGGCCGCCGGCGCACCGCCTGCACTTGCACCTGCACCCGCGCCGCCACCGCCACCGGATCCGCCACCGCCGGCCGCAAGCGCATGCGCATCGCCGCCCGCGGCGTCGGGCGTTCCCGCCGCGGTGCCGGTCAGGGCGCCGGCGACGGCCTGCAACTGCTCCGGCGTCAGCGTGGCCCAGTGCGACATGCCGCCCTGCCAGCCGGTCATCGGCCGCGCGGTGCCGGCGTCGCGCGGATGGCGGCGGATCTCGGCTTCCAGATTGCGCACGCGCCGCGGCGCGTAGGCCAGGCCGCGCAGGATGCCCTCGCGCGCCAGGAATTCGTTCATGGTCGCGACCCACTCGGTGTAGTTGTGCATCACCTTGTGGTCGAAGGTGCGGTACAGCACCAGTTGCGCGTCCAGCGCCAGTTCCAGGGTGGCGGAGGCATCCTTCAGCACGTTGCACAGGCGGTACGGGCCCAGCGGCAGCGTGTCCGCCTCGAACGCCGGGCTGCCCGCCAGCACGCCGAAGCGCTGGCCCAGCATCAGGATCTGCGCGTTGCCGCGCTGCTCGTGGCGGCGCGCGACTTCGCGCAGCACGATCTCCTGGTCCATCACTGCGTCTTCCACCAGCGTCAGCGTCTGGTAGTCCAGCTTCGCGGGCGACTTGTCGCCGGGCGCGGCGCGCGGCGTGCGGATGCCGGCCAGCTCGGCCTCCAGGCCGAACATGAAGTGCGGGGCCAGTTCGCCGCGGTTCTTCTGCAGCGCGCGCAGGTTGACGAAGAGCTCGGCCTGGCGCTGGTTGTTGCGCGCCTGCTCGGCCTCCTTGAACAGCCGCTGCTCGAACTCCACCAGCATGCCGCCGAGCGCGCTGACCATGTCGTTGGCGATGTGGTCGAACAGCCCCTGCAGCACGCGCCGCACGCGCGGCGGCAGCGGGGCCGACGCGATCGTCATGGGCGCAGGCGAGGGCGGTGGTGGTGCTGGCATGAGTGTTGGCTGGCTCCCCTTTCGTCGCATCATCATCCCAGCGCGCGCCGCCGACAAGCCCGGTGGCGCGCGCGATGCCGGATCAGTGATCAGTTCGTCAGGAACAGCGAGACCAGGTCGTTGGTGAACCGGCGCCCCAGCGGCGTGGGGCGGACGTGGGTGGCGGTGCACGCCAGCCAGCCCCGTTCGGCGGCCTCGGCGAGCTGCGGCGCGATGACGCGGGCATCCAGCCCGGTCCTGGCCTGGAAGTCGGCCAGTGCGAAGCCTTCGTGCAGGCGCAGCAGGTTGAGCATGTATTCGAACGGGCGGCGAGCGGGTGCGATGTCGTCGTCCCCGCCGATCGAGTCCGCGCCGCCCGCGCCGGCCAGGTAGGCCGCCGGGTGCTTCACCTTCCAGCGGCGCAGGATGCGCTGGTCCGCGCCCAGGCTGATCTTGCCGTGGGCGCCGGCGCCGATGCCGATGTAATCGCCGTAACGCCAGTAATTGAGGTTGTGCGCGCACTGGCGGCCCGCGCGCGCATAGGCGCTGACCTCGTAATGGCCGTAGCCGGCCTCGGCCAGCAGCGACTGGCAGTGTTCTTGCATGTCCCATGCCGCGTCGTCGTCGGGGATGCCCTGCGGCGGCCGCGCGAAGAACACGGTGTTGGGTTCCAGTGTGAGCTGGTAATGCGAGATGTGCGCCGGTTGCAGGGTGAACGCGCGTTGCAGGTCGTGCTCGGCCATCGCCAGGGTCTGCCCGGGCAGGGCGTACATCAGGTCCAGGTTGAGGTTGTCCAGGCCGGCGTCCTGCGCCAGCTTCACCGCCTGCTCGGCCTCGCGGCTGTCGTGGATGCGGCCGAGCCTCTCCAGGCAGCCGTCGTCGAAGCTCTGGATGCCGAAGCTGACGCGATTGACGCCGGCCGCGCGGTACAGCTCGAAGCGGCCGTGCTCGGCGGTGCCGGGATTGGCTTCCAGCGTGATCTCGGCGCCCGGCGCGAAGCGCAGCCGGCTGCTGGCGCCTTGCAGGAAACGGTCGATCGCCTCCGGCGGGAACAGGCTGGGCGTGCCGCCGCCGAAGAACACGCTGTGCACGACGCGCCCCCATGCCAGCGGCAGGTCCTGGTCCAGATCGCGCAGCAGCGCGTCCACGTACGCGTCGAACGGCAGCTCGCCCTTGCCCTGGTGCGAATTGAAATCGCAGTACGG
>DDTH01000012.1 GCA_002344055.1 Sphingomonadales bacterium UBA2369 | reverse complement strand
ATGAAGGCCAACCAGAAGTATTTCCCGCTGCTCGACAGCGAGGGCAGGCTGCTCAACAAGTTTCTCATCGTCTCGAACATGGAAGTGGCCGATCCCGGCCCGATCATTCGTGGTAACGAACGCGTCGTCCGTCCACGCTTGTCCGACGCGCGCTTCTTTTTCGACCAGGACCGCAAGAACGGTTTTGCCAACCGGGTCACCCGCCTGGCGTCGGTGGTCTACCATCACAAGCTCGGCACGCTTGGCGATCGCGCGCAACGGCTTGGCCGGCTGGCGCGCAGCATTGCGGGCAGACTGCACGCCGACGCCAATCTGGCCGAGCGCGCGGCACTTTACTCGAAGATCGATCTGCTCACCGACATGGTCGGCGAATTCCCCGAACTGCAAGGCCTGATCGGCGGCTACCTCGCGGAGGCGCAAGGCGAGGACCTCCAGGTCGCCGCCGCGATCCGTGACCATTACAAACCGGTCGGGCAGGGCGACGAGGCGCCGACCGCCCCGGTGACGGTGGCGGTAAGCTTGGCGGACAAGTTGGATACAATCGTCAGCTTCTTCGGAATCGACGAGCGTCCGACAGGGTCGCGCGATCCGTTTGCGTTGCGACGAGCGGCCATTGGCGCCATCGACTTGCTTCGGGCAAACGATCTTCGTGTACGCCTCATGGAGGTCACCGCGCGCTGTGTTGCCTGGATAAACCGTCAATGGACGGACGTTGACTATGATGAAGGCTTGGCTCGCCTTGATGAGCGGTTTCCAAGCCAGATTTACATAGACGTTCCCGCCTTCTTCGCCGACCGCCTCAAGGTCCAACAGCGTGAAGCCGGTGTCCGCCACGACCTCATCGACGCGGTGTTTGCGCTTGGCGGGGAGGATGATCTCGTCCGCCTGCTCGCCCGCGTCCGCGCCTTGCAGGCGTTCGTCGAGACGCCCGAAGGCAAGGACCTCCTCGCCGGCTACAAGCGCGCCGCGAACATCCTGAAGAAGGAAGAGTGGCCTGCAACTTCCTCCCCCCTTGTGGGGGAGGATCGAGGTGGGGGGCGCGACGCGTCTGCGTCGCAAGAGAATCCTTCAGCCGCAGACGCGGCTGGCCCCCCACCAACCTCCCCCACAAGGGGGGAGGCTGAAGGAGAACTTTCCTACACGCCCGAAACAGCGGAAACTGCCCTGATCGCGGCGTTGGATTCGGCTGAGCCGGAGGCCGCCGCCGCGGTAAGCCAAGAGGATTTCGAGGGCGCGATGCGCGCGCTCGCGACCCTGCGCGGTCCGGTGGATGCATTTTTCAACGAGGTGATCGTGAACGATTCCGACCCTGCCAAGCGCGAGGCCCGTCTGAACCTGCTCGCCCGCATCCGCGGCGCGGTGCACCGGGTGGCCGATTTTTCGAGGATCGAGGGGTGAAGGTGCGAAAGGTTCGAAAGGTTCAAAAGTTTTTTGCCCCTGGGGGTGTGAACCTTCGACACCCGACGAAACTTCCAGCCGGAAAGAACATTCGATGACCCGCTACCTCTATCGCTTCGGCGGCGGCGCTTCCGATGGCGAGGCCGGCAACAAGAATTTGCTCGGCGGCAAGGGCGCGAACCTTGCGGAAATGGCGTCGATCGGCCTACCGGTCCCTCCGGGCTTCACCCTCTCCACCGAAGCCTGCGCCGCCTTCACCAATCCACCCGAAGGCTTTTGCGACGCCTTCACCGCCGACATCGCCACCGGCATCGCCCATATCGAGCAGGTCGTCGGCAAGCGGTTCGGCGATGGCGCGGACCCCTTGCTGGTCTCCGTCCGCTCCGGCGCGCGCGTCTCCATGCCCGGCATGATGGACACCGTCCTCAATCTCGGCCTCAATGACGAAACGGTGCAGGGCCTAGCCGCGACCTCCGGCGATCCGCGCTTCGCCTGGGACAGCTATCGCCGCTTCGTGCAAATGTATGCCGACGTCGTCATGGGCGTCGATCACGGCTTGTTCGAAGAAGCACTGGAGATCGCCAAGGAGGACAAGGGCGTCCATCTCGATACCGACCTGGAGGCCGAGGACTGGCAGCGGCTGGTCGCCCGCTACAAGCAGATCGTCAGCGAGGAACTGGGCCGCGATTTCCCCGCCGATCCGAACGAGCAGCTCTGGGGCGCGGTCGGCGCCGTGTTCGGCTCCTGGGAATCGGATCGGGCCAAAACCTATCGCCGCCTGCACTCCATCCCTGCCGCCTGGGGCACCGCCGTCAACGTGCAGGCGATGGTGTTCGGCAATATGGGCGACACCTCCGCGACCGGCGTCGCCTTCACCCGCGATCCGTCCACCGGCGAGCGCGCTTATTATGGCGAATATCTGATCAACGCGCAGGGCGAGGATGTCGTCGCCGGCATCCGCACGCCGCAATATCTGACGCTCGCGGCACGCGAGGCGGCAGGGGCGAAGGCGCCGTCGATGGAAGAGACTTTGCCCGAGGTCTATGCCGAGCTCGCCCGGGTCTTCGATACGCTCGAAGCCCATTATCGCGACATGCAGGACATCGAGTTCACGGTCGAACGCGGGACCTTGTGGATGCTGCAGACCCGCTCCGGCAAGCGCACCGCCAAGGCGGCGCTCCGCATCGCCGTCGATATGGCCAACGAAGGCGTGATCACGGAGGAAGAAGCGATCCTGCGCGTCGATCCCTCCGCGCTCGACCAGCTTCTGCACCCGACGCTCGATCCCGGTGCCGAGCGGCACGTCATCGCCAGCGGTCTGCCCGCGTCACCCGGCGCGGCCTGCGGCAAGGCGGTGTTCGACGCCGACACTGCCGAGGAATGGGCGGGCAGGGGAGAAGCGGTCATCCTCGTCCGCATCGAAACCAGCCCGGAAGACATTCACGGCATGCACGCCGCGAAGGGGATCCTGACGGCACGCGGCGGTATGACCAGCCACGCCGCCGTCGTCGCGCGCGGCATGGGGCGTCCCTGCGTCTCCGGCGCGGGTAGCCTCTCGGTCGACTATCGCGAGCGCCTGTTCCGCGTCGGCGGGCAGGAGGTGCGCGAGGGCGATATCCTCACCATCGACGGCACCACCGGCGAAGTGATGCTCGGCGAAGTCCCGACCATCCAGCCCGAACTGTCCGGCGATTTCGGGACGCTGATGGGCTGGGCCGACCGCCACCGCCGTCTGCGCGTGCGCACCAATGCCGAAACGCCCGCCGACTGCCGCAATGCCCGCGAATTCGGCGCGGAGGGCATCGGCCTGTGCCGCACCGAACATATGTTCTTCGAGCCCGGCCGCGTTACCGCCGTGCGCCAGATGATCCTGGCCGAGGACGAAGCCGGTCGGCGCGAAGCGCTGGCCAAACTGCTCCCCGAACAGCGCGCCGACTTCGCCGAAATCTTCCGGATCATGTCGGGCTTGCCGGTAACGATCCGCCTGCTCGATCCGCCCCTTCACGAATTCCTCCCGCAGAGCGAAGCGGAGTTCGAGGCGGTCGCGGCTGAGGGCGGCATGTCCGTCGAGACGCTGCGCCGCCGCGCCGTGGAGTTGCACGAGATGAACCCGATGCTCGGCCATCGCGGCTGCCGGCTCGGCATCACCTATCCCGAAATCTACGAGATGCAGGCCCGCGCCATCTTCGAAGCCGCCGTCGCGGTCGCGAAAGAGGGTGAGCCGCCGCTGCCCGAAGTGATGGTGCCGCTGGTCGGCACCAAGGCGGAGCTGTCCTCGATCAAGGCGCTGATCGAACGCACCGCGTCACAAGTGTTCGAAGAGCAGGGCGTCGCCGTCGACTACCTCATCGGCACGATGATCGAACTGCCCCGCGCCGCCCTTGCCGCTGGCCAGATCGCCGAGGATGCCGCCTTCTTCAGCTTCGGCACCAACGATCTCACCCAGACCACTTTGGGCGTCAGCCGCGACGATGCCGGACGCTTCCTGCAGGACTATGTCGACAAGGGAATCTACGCGAAGGATCCGTTCGTCAGCATCGACGTCGAAGGCGTCGGCGAACTGATCCGCCTCGCCGCCGAACGCGGCCGCGCGACCCGCCCGGACATCAAGCTCGGCATTTGCGGCGAACATGGCGGCGACCCCGCCAGCATCGCCTTCTGCGAAAGCGTGAACCTCGATTACGTCAGCGCCTCACCCTACCGCGTCCCCATCGCGCGGCTGGCCGCGGCCCAGGCGGCGCTTCGCAAAGAAGGCTGACGCCCGTGCCGCAACCGGAATCCGTCTGGCGCCAACGCTATCTCTTCGTACCGCGCGCGGGCGAATATCGCGCGGCTTCGGCAATCGGCGTGCTCAGCACGGACAAGGAGAAGCTCGCCGCGCTGTCGAATGATCCGGCGCTTGAAGGGTTTAAAGTGTCGTGGCGGACAGTGCGAACCGACGGCGCCGGCCGCTATGCCAACGACGCGGTGGACCAGCCCTTTGTGCTGCGCCACTGGGAGCCACCGCGCTCGATCTTCGGCGAGGGCGATTGGCTGGCCGGGCCGTTTCCGCCCGGCGCGGTGCCGGCCGAATGCGCCGCAAACTTCTGCGATTTCTGGCGTGACAATGGCCTCTCCGACGGTGACCTGATCGGAGTGCTCGAGCCGCTAACGGGTTAGGCGCCCGTCGACCGCCGCCCGTTTTGACAGGCGGATCGGCCCGAATAGCCTAATGTCTGGGGAGGACTGAAATGCGCGATGGAGGACTGGGAAGGCTCGCGACTTGTCTGGCGCTCGGTGCCTTCCTTGCCACGCCCGCTTTCGGCCAGAGCCGCAATCGCCCCGAGGCGGCGGTAGCGGATTTCAGGAGCAGCTGCTCGGCCCAGATCGCGGCTTATGAGGCGACGGGCGGGCGCGGAGGCGCCGGCTTCGAACAACGCTCCAATTGGTTCTCGGCGATGTTTCTGCTGGAGGGCCTGCAATCGGTCGAATATCTGCAGGCCTGGCGTCAAAGGGAGCTCGCCGAGCTCGCGCGCCATGATGACCCGAGATCGAGCATCGATACGGCACGCCGGGTCCATGTCTGCCTCGCCGAAGTGGCCATTCGCCATCACGAGCAAGGCGTTCCAGGTTTCGGTCGCGCTGCCGGTCCGGCGGCATCGAATTCATCAGCGGCGCGACCGGCCGCGTCGTCGCGCCCGGCCAACCCACCTGCCTCGGCACCCGCGCGGTCTGTCTCTGCGGCATACGCGGCCCGCCTTGCCGAGGGGGAGCGTTTGCTGGCTACGCCCGCCGTGCAGCGGGCGCTGCGCAATCCGAGCCGGACGTATGACCGGAGCGTGCGGCTGACACCCGCCGAGCGTGCCGCGGCTAACCGCTCCATTCAGGCGTGCCAGTCCGAATATGAAGGCGCCTTCGCCGACTATTACGCTTTCTCAGGTGGTGAAGATGCCGCCAGCGCGGTGAGCAATCTCGACATCAATATCGTTGCCTTCAATGCGCGCTACGCCGCAGACGCTGGCCGGGGAGACGCGAACGCGATCGAGACACTTCGCAGGACGGCAGCCGACGGCGGTGATGCGGACCGCGTCGCCAAGGCCTGCGTCGCGCGTCATCATCTCACCCGGCTTGGAATTCCGGTGGATGCCGGCGCGTCCGGTACCGAGGTGGCGGAGATATCCGATCCTTTGCCGTCAGCCGGCACCACGCCGGCCGGTCCGCGTCAGCAGGTAGCGGTGGATACCGACGAATATGCGGCGCGCTGCCTGCGGGCGCTGGTTCCAGGCCGCGATGCCGGGGCTGGCGGTTTCGGTGCGGTCGTGAACAATTGCGATTTCCGGATCGCCTATA
Organism: Sphingomonadales bacterium UBA2369; assembly: GCA_002344055.1. Classification (GTDB taxonomy): domain Bacteria; phylum Pseudomonadota; class Alphaproteobacteria; order Sphingomonadales; family Sphingomonadaceae; genus Allosphingosinicella. The sequence continues at coordinate 20,173 of DDTH01000012.1, read as the reverse complement.
CCCTGTGCAACCTCAATCCGCGCCCGGGTTCGTGGGGCGAATCCTTCGCCTGCGAGGCTGGGCGCAAACCCAATTATCTCGAACATGTCGGCCCGAATTCTCGCGTGGCGACGCACACCGGCGGCGCTGAAGCAGTTTACCTGCTCGCTTGTCGCGACCCAGCCACACCGCGCAACACCGAGTTTCAGCTCGGCCGGGGGATTATCGGCGAGTGCCGGTGACCGGGAAGATCAGGTCCGCTCGGCCTTCGCCTCTGCTCGTGCCGCGCTGGCGTCGGACACCCGCACATCCTTGCGCAGCCGGTCATTCTCCGCCTGCAGTTCGTTCGCGCGGCGATGCTCGTCGGCATAGCGCTCCTTATGCTTGCGGCCACCGCCAGCGAACAGGGCGCCGCCCAGCACCAGCCCGAGCAGGAAGACCAGCCCGACGACCAGCCACTCGTTCAACGTGAATTCGAAACCCATCGAACCCTCCAAACCTGTTTGAGGCACAAGCGGAGGAGGGGCGGGATTGTTCCGCAGGCGGTTCTATTTGTTCCCGAACGCGTCGGCGATGCTGCACGCCGCCGGACCCAGGATCACGATGAACAGGGTCGGGAGGATGAACAGGATCAGCGGCACGGTCATGATCGCCGGCAGCCGCGCGGCTTTCTCCTCGGCGCGCATCATCCGCTCGTTGCGGAACTCGGCCGACAGCACGCGCAGCGCGGAGGCGAGCGGGGTGCCGTATTTCTCGGTCTGGACCATGGTCGTGACCACGCCGCGAACCGAATCCAGATCGATGCGCGCGGCGAGGTTCTCGAACGCCTGCCGCCGGTCGGTCAGGAAGCCGAGCTCGATCGAGGTCAGAGCGAACTCGTCGCCCAGCTCGGGATAGCCCTTGCCCAGTTCGCGGGCGACGCGGCTGAAGGCGGCGTCCACGGTCAGGCCCGCTTCGGCGCAGATCACCAGCAGGTCGAGCGCGTCCGGCAGGCCCTTACGGATCGCCTTGGTGCGCTTGTCGATCTTGTTCTTCAGCCACAGATCCGGCGCCTTGTAGGCGAGGATCAGCGAGCCGGCGATCATTCCGTAGCGCTTCAGCGGCGTCCAGTCCTCGAGCCAGCCGAAGGCATAGACGGCGGTGAGCACGATGGTGCCGACCACGATCGGCAGCACCAGCCGCGCGAAGATGACGACGAAGGCATAATCCTTCGAACGGATGCCGGCCTGCAGCAGCTTCTTCTGCGCCGCTTCCACCTGGCTCGCCTGCAGCACCTGCAACGAGGCGAGAATGCCGCGGACCTTGTCGGCGACCTCATTCTGGTTGGTGATGCTCTTGCGGCGCTTGGAGGTGGACGCGACGATACCGGCCTTCAGCTGCTCGCGCCGCTCGGTCAGCGCCTTCACGCGGCGTGCCATCGGGTCGCGGACCGTGGTCGCGGCATAGATGGCGATGAGCACGGCGAAGGCCGCCACCGCCGCCAGCAACGTGGCGAGGGCGGTCAGGTCGATCCCGAAGAGGCTGGGGCCGGAGGCAGGAGGCATGATTCTCTTCGTCCCCGTCAGATTTCGAAATTGACCATTTTGGCCATGATGAAGACGCCGATCCCCATCCAGATCAGCCCGCCGAGCCCGGCGATCATCAGCCTCTGCTCGGTGAAGAAGCCTTCCAGATATTCGGGGTTCATCGAGTAAACGAGACCGAAGACGATGAAGGGCAGGGCGCCGACAATCCAGGCCGAGGCCTTGGCTTCCGACGACATCGCCTTGATCTTCAGCTTCATCTGCGAACGCTTGCGCAGCACGTCGGCCAGGTTGCTCAGCGTCTCGGCCAGATTGCCGCCCGTCTCGCGCTGGATCGCCAGGCTGATGACGAAGAACTGGAATTCCGGCGTCTTCAGGCGGTCGGCCGTGTCCTGCAGGGCGACCTCCATGGTCTTGCCGATCCGCATCTTGTCGGCGACTTCCTTGAACTCGACGCCGACGGGGCCGGGAATCTCCTGACCGACGACGCCGATCGTCTCGGAAATCGGCAGACCGGAACGCAGGCCGCGCACCATCAGCTCGATCGCGTCGGGGAAGCGGGCGGTGAATTGCGCCGCGCGCTTCTTGATGAAGCGGTTGACGATGAAATGCGGGATGGCGAGCGCGACGAACAGGCCGAGGCACAGCGCCAGCATTGGCGGTGCGCCGCGCAGGAACAGCAGGACGAAGGTGACGAACAGGAGTCCCGCCGAGGCACCGACATATTGTGCCAGCGTCCAGCTTTTGCCCGTCATCGCAAGCCGCGAGCGGAGCAAAGCCGGGTTGGGGATCAGCGAGGAGGCGAGGCTGTCGACCTTGCCCGTCTGCTTGCGGTTGGCGAGGATCTTCTTCAGCTGAACCTGCTGGACGACATCGCTGGAACGGCTGTGTCGCTCGCGTACGCCTTCCAGCCGCCGGCTGGTCGCCTTGGCGAGCGATGGCCCGGACATCAAGGCGGCGACGACGAGGATGACGCCCAGGACGCCCCCACCGATCATCAGCATCATCATGTCCATTCGATACTCTCCACCCGCCCGTCGCCGGGCGTCAGTCCAGGGCCGTCACTTGGTCAGCGCGACCTTGGCCGATTCCTTCTTCTTGCCGAGCGCGCCCAGGCCGAGCTTGCTGAACAGCGAGCTGGATTCGGCCGGCTTCTCGCCGCCATCCTCGGATTCGGCGCTTTCCATGGTCAGCGTCAGCAACTGGTTGAGCGCTTGCGCGAGCTTGGAATTCTTCGCTGCCTTGGCGAGCGGCTGGCCGAGCTTCGCCGCCTGGGCCGCGCAGCGCGCGTCATAGGGCAGGACGACATCGACCTTGCGCTCGATCGAGCTTTCGAAGTCCTTGCGGCTCACTTCCTGCGCCGTCGCCACCACCTTGTTGGCGGCAATGATCACCCGGGCTTGCGGCGCGTTCGCCTTCAGCCAGGACAGGATGCGGATCGTGTCACGGGTCGCGGCGAGGGTGAACTCGACCGCGAGGACCACGACATGGACCTCGTTCAGCAGATGCGGGAACTGGACCAGCACGTTGCGCGGGAAATCGATCACCGTGCCTTCGAAGGCGTGGCGGATCTCTTCCTCCAGCTGGAAATAGGCCGAACCGTCGGTAAGCATCGGCTGGTTGATCGGCGCTTCGGCGGACAGCACGCAGAGCCGGTCATTGGCGCGGACCATCGCCCGTTCGATGAACAGGCCGTCGATGCGGCCCGGATTCTCGATCGCGTCGGTCAGCCCGCGGCCAGGCTCGAGATCGAGGCTGAGCGCGCCCGTGCCGAAATGGATGTCGAGGTCGAGCAAAGCCGTCGAGCGGCCCGCTTTGTCGCCCATCAGCCAGGCAAGGGACGAGGCCAGCGTCGATGCGCCGGCGCCGCCACGCACGCCGATCACGGCGGCCATGACGTTGGGCTTGTCGGTCGCGGCTTCCACCGTGCGCGGGCCGGAGACGGTCATCTGCGCATTGACGAAGGCGTCGCGCAGATGGTCCGGGCTGATCGGCTTCAGCAGATATTCCTGGATGCCGCTGGCGATCAGGTCGCGATACAGGCGCACGTCGTTGACCTGCCCCGCCGCGATCACGACGGTGCCGGGTTCGCACACTTCGGCCAGCGCGTTGATATCGTTCAGCGGATCGCCGCTTTCGGACATGTCGACGAACAGGATGTGCGGACTTGCCGACACGGACAGGGTCTGGATCGCATTGCGCAAGCCGCCCTTGTTCACTTTCTCCGGCGACCAGCCATTTTCGACGGCGACCGGGCGAATCAGCTCGGCGGTCTCGTCGTCGCAGACGAAGGCCGTGAACGGGTCACGCATGCCGCCACCGCGACCGTGGTTCATGGGCGCGTTCATCAATTCCCTCCCGAAGTGCCGGGCGATGCGACGGTGCCCGAGGCGCCCGTCTGCGCGCGGTCGCGATAAACGCGAACCGCGCGATTGGCGGTCTGCGAGCTGCGGTTCACATTGCCTTCCCGGCCGACCACCAGGTCGTTCGGATCGGCGATCATCGCCGACAGGTTCGAATTGGTCGCGCAGCCATAATTGGATGAGGTACGCACGGTCGGCGCGACCTGATCCTCGCCCCAGTCCGGACAGGTCGGCACCGAAGCGGTGGCGCGGCTGACGACCAGCCGGACCGTGCCGGGCGCAACAGCGCCCTGGACGATGGGCGCGCTTCCCGGCTGCAGCAGCATGCCATATTCGCCCACCAGCGACGCGACGCCGGCGCGGGCGCCCGCCGCCGGATAGTCGCGCGGCTCATCGACGTAGAGGCGATCCCCGTAGCGCAGCTCGATCGATTCGAGCCACGCGGCGAGGCGCGCCTGTTCGGAAACAGACAAGCTGTCGCCGGAGGCGTCGAGATCGAGCACATAATCGTTCCGCTGGATGACCGGCTGATGGACCGAATAGAGGCTCGGATTGTTGCGGGCGGTGACCGGCCCGCTCGGACCGCTCGCGCAGCCCGCGAGGCTGGCGGTGATCAGGAGGGCGGCGGTGAACTGTACGCGGCGCATGGTCGTTCCTCTCATGCCTTAAAAGTCGAAGCCGGGACGGGCGCTGCCGCCCGTTGCCGGCGCCGCGGCGACCGGCGTGGTGACCGGCGCGGTCGAAGCCGAGCCGCCCGATACGCCGGGCCCCACCGTGCGCGGCGCGGCGCTGGTCGGGGCCGGACGCGGATCGTTCTGGCGCTGGCTGCCGTGGCTCTGGCCCATCAGGACGCGCTGCCCGTCATTAGCGTGGCGATAGCCGTCGGTCGGCAGCGCGATCCGGTTCGCCGAGACCGGCTGGACCAGATAGGGTGTGACCACGATCACCAATTCGGTCTCTTCGCGGCGGAAGGAATTGGACCGGAAGAGCGCCCCGATGATCGGCAGATTGCCGAGGAAGGGCGTGCGGGTGATGTTGTTGTTGCCCGTGTTGCGCAGCAGACCGCCGATCACGAAGCTCTGCCCTGAACCGAGTTCCACTGTCGTTTCGACCCGGCGGGTCGTCAGCGAGGGGATTTCGGTGCCGTTGAACTGGACCGCGCCAGCCGCAGAGAGTTCTGAGACTTCCGGCCGGACACGCATCGAGATGCGCCCGCCTTCAAGCACCGTCGGGCTGAAGGCCAAACCGACACCGTAGGAGCGAAATTCGATCGAGGTCTGGCCGAGTGCCTGAGCGATTGGAATGGGGAATTCGCCACCGGCCAGGAAGCTTGCGGTCTCGCCCGACAAAGCCGTCAGCGTCGGCTCGGCCAGGATCGTGACCAGGCCATTCGTCTCGTTCAGATCGAGCGCGCCGGTGACATTGACGCCGAGCACGTCAAGGACACGCCCGACCGCGGTCGTGCCGGGAGACAGAAAGGTGGTGACCGGGTTCAGCGGATCGGTGTCGTCGATGAAATCACGGCCCTGTGCAAAGCTGAAGCCGTTGCCGTTGCCGCCCTGCAGATTCGCGCCGACCCCCCGGGTGAGCGTGCGGCTGACTTCGGCGATCGTCACTTTCAGCATGACCTGTTGCGGCGTCGCGGTGCGCAGGCGGCTGACCACCTGCGTGCCCTCGCCGACGAAAGCCTGGACGAGGCGCTGGGCTTCTTCCACGTCGGCGGGCGCGCCGACCGTGCCGGTGAGCAGCACAAGGCCGTTCATCGGCGTCGCCGTGATGTCCGATTCCGGCATGGCCAGCGTCAGCATCTGATCGACGGAGGCGAGGTTCTGGCCCACCCGGATCGAGGCGGAATAAATCACCCGGCCGCTGCGATCGGTGGCGTAGACCGTGGTCTGCCCGGGCGCCTTGCCGAAGATGTAGACCGACTCGTTCGAGCGGACCTGGACGTCGGCGACGCCGTCATTGGCCACGAAGACGTCGGCCATCGTGCCGTTGAGCTGGACCAGGCGGCCGGAGCCGACGGACAGGACCATCTCATCGGACGGGGCGACCGGCGTCTGCGCCATGGCGGGCGCGGCCGGAACCGTCATCGCCAGAGCCATCGCGGCCGCCAGCGCCAGGCGCATACGGCTGCGTTTGATATTTGCGTTCGGCATCTTAACGCCCCCCCACCGGAACGACGGTGACATTGTTGCCCCGCACGACGCGCACCGTCGGGCCTTGCGGGATGTTCGGATCGCCGCCTTCGCGGACCGTCACGGTGACGGGCGGACCGGCGGCCGGCGCTGGCGCGGCCGGGCGCTGGCGCGGCATTGAGCGGCGCTGGAAGCGGGACACGTCACCGCCGACGGAGAAGGTGGACCCATTCTCCTGCGGCTGGCTGGCGACACGCAGCAGCACCTGCCGCTCGGCCGCGGCGTCGCCATTTTGCGGCATCTGCACTTCGCCGGACGCGATCGCACGCTCCAGCTCGGCATTGTTCTCCGCCAGGCCGCGCAGCGACAGCGACAGCGAGCCGATGGTCTGCGCGACCATGATCTTTTCCGCGATCCGCGGCGTGGCCTCGAACGTCACGGTCGACATGGGCGTGGCGACCTGATTGCCATTCTCGTCGCGCGCATTGATGCGCTGATCGACCGCCAGCACGCGGATGTTGCGGATCACGGTTTCGGACACTTTCAGCGAAGGCTCGCCTTCTTCGGTGCCCGCCACTTCCTGCGTCAGCACCAGATCGACCCGGTCGCCCGGGAAGACGAAGCCGGCGACGCCGCTCGTGGCGGAGACGCTGACCGTGATGGCGCGCATGCCCGGCCCCAGAGCGGCGGCCAGGAAGCCGCGATCGCCCGGACGCACGATGGCGCCCTGGGTCAGCGGCTGGCCGGCGGCGATTTCGTTGCGCACGACGGTGCCGATCAGGTCCTGCGGATCGCCGCCTTCACCGTTGCGGATAAAATAGGCCGGCTGGACGAGGCCTTCCGGCCACACCTGGTAGCGCAGGGCCTCGGCATCGATGATCGTGCCGACCGGAAGCGTGCGGGTCGCCACCAGCACTTCGGGGCCTTGCTGCACCGGCGCCTGGGCTACTGCCTCCGGCGCTGCCGCGCCGATGAACATGGTGCGCGCGAAGAAGGCGGTAACGCCCGCTACGACCAGCGCGCCGACCAGCAATATGATCTTGCGAACGTCCATGACGAGACTTGCCTCCTAAGGCCGCGAGCCTAAAAAATTTCGCGGCTATCCATCATCCAAATTGGTTAAGGAACCGTTCGCCAATCAGCCAAAGCCCGGAAAAGGCGATGGCGACGCCGTACGGAATTTCGGGGTTCGGACCGCGCTTCAGCCTGGTCCAGACGACCATGCCGAGCGTCAGCACGCCCCCGGCGAAAGACATGATGACCAGCATCAGGATGAGCGCCTGCCACGGCAGCCAGAGCGCCAGCGCGGCGAGCAGCTTCACATCGCCGCCGCCCATCCAGCCGAATGCGAACATCGCCGCAAAGACCGCGAAGACGATGCCCGCGACGCCGATCTGCAGCGCCATGTCCGGCCAGAAGGCGAGGCCCTCGGAAACCCAGAAGGGAATGGCGAGCAGCGCGATCGCGATGACCGTCCAATGGTCGATCTCGCGTCTGCGAATGTCGCAAATCGCCGCCGCCAGCAGCAGCACCGCCAGCGCGCCCAGCAATATCCAGGATAGACCCTCACCCATCACAGGACGGCTCTAAGGAGGGTTGATTAGGAAAACGTAACCGTGGCGGTCACCTTTGTGCCGGCCTTTGCGCGGGCATGCGGTTGAGGCAATATGCGCCGCTTCCGGAAGGGGGGATGAAATGATCGTCGAACTGGCCCTGCTCCTGCTCGGCGCCCAGCCGGACGGTGCCACGCAGCAGCCGCGCGAGCGCTTCATGATCTGTCCCGGCCACCCGCGCTGCCCGCGCAGCGGCAGCGGCGAGTCCGGCGAAGTGGATTTCGGCCTCGCGCCCAATTACGGCTCGGTGACGCTCAACGGCGGCTTCGTGCCCGATCCACGCGTCTTGCGCCTGCGGTCGGGCGGTCCGGTGGACGCTGCGACCGTGCAGCCCGATTGCACCGGCTTCGTCTCCCGCGCGCCCGATCTGCGGCTTGCTTATCGGGCGGAAGGGCTGCCGCTGACCATCACCGCCGTCGGTGCGAACGTTTCGCTGCTGATCAACAGTCCGGACGGACAGTGGCATTGCACGCCGCTTTCGGCGACCGGTGCCGCCTACCGGTTCGAGCGGCCCGCCAGCGGCCGCTACGACATCTGGGTCGGGGCGCCGCGCGGTGGCGGCGCGAGCGTGGAGCTGCGAATCTCCGAGTTGGAGAACGTCGGGTCCGCGCGACGCGACTGATACGGACGCGGCGGGCTGGACGGCACAGGCCCGCCCGGCCTAACCGGCCAGCGATGAACGAGATCGACCGGCGTGCCCACCCGGCAGGGATGCGGCTATGGCATTGGGCCGCGCCGGATGGCTGGCGCTATCGCCGCGCCGATTGGCCGCAGTCCGCTGGGCAGGCGCGCGGCAGCCTGATGTTCGCGGGCGGGCGCGGCGATTTCATCGAGAAATATCTCGAGGCAGCCGGCCATTGGCATGATGCAGGCTGGAATGTGTCATCCTTCGACTGGCGCGGGCAGGGGAAGTCGAAAGGCGATATTGAAGGTCAGGACATCGCCAGCTTCGATCCGCTGCTGGAAGATATGGCGGGCCTGGTGGCGGACTGGATGGCGGCTAATCCCGCGCCGCATGTGATCGTCGCTCATTCGCTCGGCGGGCATATGCTGTTGCGGCTGCTGATCGAGCGGCCGCCCGCCATCGCCGCCGCCGTGCTGATCGCGCCGATGATCGACGTGAACAGCGCCCCGCTGCCGCCACCGCTGGCGCGAGCGATGGCCGGGGCGATAACCGCCGCCGGATTCGGAAAGAGGGGATTATGGAAGGCACCGCTGGCGACGGCACCCGCGGGTTCGAAGCGCCAGCAAGTGCTGACCTCATGCGTCGAGCGTTATGAGGATGAGGCTTATTGGTGGGAGCAGGAGCCGGACTTCCGCCCCGCCGCGCCGACCTTCGGCTGGCTGCGCGCCGCCTACCGCTCGGCGCGCGGCTTCACCCCCGCCAATCTGAAGCGGATCGAACTGCCCATCCTGATGCTGGGCGCGGCCGGGGACCGTCTGGTCAGCGGACCCGCGATCCGGCGAACGGCCGCCTTTCTGCCGAACGCCGAGCTGGAAATGTACGAAGGCTGCGCGCACGAGATATTGCGGGAGGCCGACCCGACGCGGCTTGCCGCGCTCGCCCGGATCGACGCGTTCCTGGACAGGCGCGCCACGTGAGCCAGCGTTTCGACATCGCCATCATCGGCGCGGGGATGGCGGGCGCGAGCCTGGCCGCCGAAGTCGCGCCGCACGCCTCGGTCGTCCTGCTCGAGGCCGAGGACCAGCCCGGCTATCATGCGACCGGACGCTCGGCCGCTTTCTGGTCGGAAACCTATGGCGGGCCGTTCGTGCAGCCGCTGACGACTGCCTCCAAACCTCTGCTCGAAGCCCCCGATCCCGATTTCTCCGAGCGGCCCTTCCTGTCGGCGCGCGGTGCTCTGCATATCGCCGATGAGACGGGTGAGGCGGCGCTCGACGGCCTGCTCGCGTCGTTCGGCGGCTCGGTCGAACTCCATATGCTCGATCGCGTCGCGCTCGCCGGGCGCCTGCCGATGCTGCGTGCCGGCTGGAATCGGGCGGTCGCGGAGCCGAGTTGCGCGGACATCGACGTGGCCGCGCTCCACGCCGCCTGTCTGCGAAGCGCCCGTAAGTACGGTGCGGCACTTCTGAACAACACCGAAGTTACTGCCCTGGTCCGCGACGCGGCTGGCTGGAGGCTGTCGACGAAGGCGGGGCCGGTCGCAGCCGACATTGTCGTCAATGCGGCCGGCGCCTGGGCCGATCCGATCGCAAAGCTCGCCGCGGCGCGAATGCTGGGCATCCGTCCCTATCGCCGCACGCTGGTTCAGCTCGCGATGGCCCCCGCCGCTGATCCCGATCTCCCACTGGTCATGGACGCCGCCGAGCGATTCTATTTCAAGCCCGAAGCGGGTGGACGCCTGTGGCTCAGCCCGCATGACGAGACGCCCTGCGATCCGTGCGACGCGGCCCCGGAGGAACTGGACGCCGCCATCGCCATCGATCGATTCGAACAGGCGGTCGACTGGCCGATCCAGCGCGTCGAGCGCCGCTGGGCGGGTCTCAGAAGCTTCGCGCCGGACCGATTGCCGGTTTACGGTTTCGACCCGCGCGTGCCCGGCTTCTTCTGGTGCGCGGGGCAGGGGGGCTTCGGCATCCAGACGGCACCGGCGGCGGCGAAGCTGGCGGCTGCCCTGTTGCTGGGCCGCGCGCCCGACCCGGCGGTCGTGGCTATCGATCCGTCCGCTTACGCGCCCGGCCGCTTCACGAACTGACCGGCGGCGTCGCAGGCGAGCCGGTCGGCACGCTCATTTTCCGGGTGGCCGGCATGGCCCTTCACCCATTCCCAGCTGATCGTGTGCGGCCCCGCAGCTTCCAGCAGCGCCTGCCACAGATCGGCATTCTTCACCGGCTTCTTGTCCGCCGTGCGCCAGCCGTTGCGTTGCCAGCCGTGGATCCATTTGGTGATGCCGTCGCGGACATAGATGCTGTCGGTGCTGAGCGTGATCTTGCAGGGCCGCTTGAGCACCTTGAGCGCGCCGATCGCGGCCATCAGCTCCATCCGGTTGTTGGTGGTCAGCGCTTCGCCGCCGGACACTTCTTTCTCGTGCGCGCCGGCGCGGATCACCGCGCCCCAGCCGCCCGGACCCGGATTGCCCTTGCACGCGCCGTCCGTGAAAATCTCGACTTCCGTCATGGGGACGGGGGTCAGGCCGCGAGGCCGGCGGGGAGCTTGAACACCATATTCTCCTGCACGCCGTCCGCTTGCTCCTCGGTGATGTCGAAGCGGGTCGCCAGCGCGTCCACAACTTCGCGGACCAGCAGTTCGGGCGCGGAGGCGCCCGCGGTGAGCCCGACCGTGCGGGCGTCGCCGAGCCAGTCGAAATCCACGTCGGGGCCGCGTTGCACGAGCCGGGCGGGTGTCCCGCAGCGCTCCGACACCTCCACCAGGCGGAGCGAATTGGAGCTGTTCGGGGCGCCGATCACCAGCAATTTGTCGCAGCGTTCGGCAATGCCCTTGACCGCATTCTGACGGTTGGTGGTTGCGTAGCAAATATCCTCGCTGCGCGGCACGGCGATGTCGGGGAAACGCCGGCGAAGCGTCGCGACGATCTCCGCGGTATCGTCCACCGATAGGGTCGTCTGGGTCAGGAAGGAAAGATTGCCGGCGTCGGCGACCGCCAGCATCTCGGCATCCTCGACCGTTTCGACCAGGGTCATGCCGCCTTCCGGCACCTGCCCGAACGTACCGATCACCTCGGGATGGCCGGCATGGCCGACGAACAGGATATGCCTGCCCTGCTGGACCAGTCGCTCCGCCTGGCGGTGCACCTTGGAGACGAGCGGACAGGTGGCATCGACGTAAGTGAGGCCGCGCTCCGCCGCCTTGGCCGGCACGGCTTTCGGTACGCCATGCGCGGAAAAGACGACCGGCACGCCGTCCGGCACTTCGTCCAGTTCCTTCACGAAGATCGCGCCCTTGGCTTTCAGACTGTCGACGACGAACTTGTTATGTACGATTTCGTGGCGGACATAGACCGGCGCGCCCCAGCGCTCGAGCGCCAGTTCGACGATGCGAATCGCTCGATCCACCCCGGCGCAGAAACCACGGGGGGCGGCGATCAGCAGATGGAGGGGCGGCTTGGTGTCGGTCATGGCTGGAATATGGGGATGGCCCTAAGATGAACCAGTCTCCGCGTCCACCGGCCATGCCTGTTCATCGCTTGTCAGGGTGAGCGCCGCTTCTTATGGTCGCGCCGCTTGCCCGGGGGAAAGGCGAGTGCCGCCTCGCGCTTATTGTTTTGTTTCAAGGATGTCCCGCACGTGCAAAAATCGCTGATCGCCCCGGCCTTCTGCCTGTCGCTGCTCGCTCTGGCGGGGTGCGCGAGGCAGGGCGACGTCCTCCCGACGGGCATCCTGGCCGCCTACAGCGCCTGCCCGCCCACGGCGATTCCCGCGCCGGCCGGCGACATCACCCTGTTCAGTCCGGAAAACAGCCGCGACGCGTCCGCGATCGACGTCGTCGCGACGATGACGAACGTGCGGGGTTCCTGCGTCGAAAGCGGCGCGCAGCTCGTCACCCGCGCCAATTTCGACGTGGTCGCGCTCCGGAGCGACAATCGCGGTGCGCGCCAGGTGGTGCTGCCCTATTTCGCCACGGTCGTGCAGGGCAATGGCAACGTCGTGTCGAAGCGGACGGGCCGGGTCGTGATCAATTTCGCCGACGGTTCCTATCGCGGCCAGGCGGCCAGCAATGCGACCTCGCTGGTCAATCGCTCTGCCGCGACGCTGCCCGACAATATCCGTTCCATGATCACGCGCGTGCGGCGCCCGGGCGATCCCAACGCCGCGCTCGATCCGCTCGCCGATCCCACGGTCCGGGCGGCGGTCGAACAGGCGCGCTATGAATTGCTGATCGGGTTCGAACTGACGCCCGAGCAATTGCGGTACAACGCCACGCGCTGATCGGGGCCGCCGGGGGGCGGAGCCGGACTTGAGGCGCGGGCTCGAAGGGGGAGAGTCCGATGGGCTATATGTTCATGCCGTTGCGCCGCTATGCGGATTTCGAAGGCCGTTCGCGCCGTAAGGAATTCTGGCTCTGGCAGCTGTTCAATTTCATCGTCGGCGCGGTGCTCACCGGTATCCTGATCGCGATGGTCGTGCCGGCGATCATGCGGGTCCAGGACCGGGGCGGCATTTCCCCGAGCTACAGTTCCTATTCCTATTCCGAATCCTACGGCAGCTATTCGAGTGGCTATTCCTGGGAGGGCAATATCAACATCGACATGCTGATGCAGGAACTGGGTACCGGCACCTGGATCCTGCTCGGCCTGCTGTGCCTGTGGAGCCTGATCATTTTCATCCCGGCGCTGGCGGTGGTCATCCGGCGGCTGCACGATACCGACCGTTCCGGCTGGTGGATTTTGATCAGCATCGTCCCGCTGATCGGCATGATCGTATTGCTTGTTTTCTATGTCAGCGAAGGAACGCGCGGACCCAACCGCTTCGGCCCCGATCCAAAGGGCGGCTATGGCGGGGGCTATGGTGGCGGTTATCCGCCGCAGCCCGGCTATCCTCCGCCGCCCAATCATGGCGGGCAGCGTTATTGAGCTACGCAAGCTGATCGGGATCGGTTGCTCCGGGGCTTTTGCCGCCCTAGATACGCCCGGCGTGCCCCTGTGGCGGAATTGGTAGACGCGCTCGACTCAAAATCGAGTTCCGCAAGGAGTGCCCGTTCGACTCGGGCCAGGGGCACCAGTTTTTAAGGGCCGCGCCAGCTGCGCGGCCGGCTGGCGGGGGCGGATATGAACGAGGTCAGCGAAGGGCAGGGCCGTACGCCGCCGCCGCTTCCGCCTGAAGCGGAGGAGGAGCTAGGTCCCATCGGCTTCCGCCGCGACCGCCTGCTCGCCTCGCTGAACCTGCTGTTCGGGTTGTTGCTGATCCTCGCCGCGCCGTTCGCCTTGCGCTTCGGTGCCGAATTCTTCCTGCCGACCACCGCCGCTCTGGTGATCGCCATCGCTCTGGTGCCTTTGCTCGAGTGGATGGAGCGGCGTCATGTGCCGTCTGTGCTGGCGGCCGTGATCTGCGTGCTGGTGCTGCTCGTCGTCGCCAATGCCGCGATCGCGTCCATCCTGATTCCGGCGATGCAGTGGGTGCAGGAATTGCCGGACCGGATCGACACGATTCGCGAGACGCTCGCGCCCGTCTTCGAATGGTTCGCGGAGCTGGAGCAATTCTTCACCAACATGGCGGAGCAGTTCGCCAGCACCGCTTTGCCCGGCTCCACGCAGACGGTGACGGTGCAGCCGCCCAGTTCGACGCTGGAGATGATCGCCTCCTCCGCGCCGCATGCCATCCTGCAATTGCTCTTCGCTTTGCTGGTGATCTTCTTCTTCCTCGCCGGCTGGACCCGGATGCGGAAGCGCACGATCACCGGGCGCGCGAGCTTCGACGGGGCGATGACCACGGCGCGGGTGATCCAGAAGGTGGTGGACGCGACCTCGCTCTATCTCGGCACGATCACGATGGTGAACATCAGCGTCGGGCTGATCATCGCGGGCATCCTCTGGTCGATCGGCATGCCGACGCCTTTGATGTGGGGCGGTATCGTCGCCTTGCTGAACTTCATCCCCTATCTCGGCGCGATCGGCTCGGTGCTGCTGCTCGGCATGGGCGGACTGATGGTCTTCCCGGATCCGTGGATGGCGGCGGTGCCGGCGGCGAGCTTCTTCGCGATCCACATCATCGAGGCGAATCTGGTGACGCCTGCGCTGGTGGGCCGCCGCCTGACGATCAATCCGCTGCTCATCCTGATCGCGCTGAGCTTCTGGGCCTGGGTGTGGGGCACGGCGGGCGCGTTGCTGGCGGTACCTTTGCTGATCATCGGCAAGACCATCCTCGACGCTGCCGGGCGGCCCGACATTGCCGGCTTCCTGTTCGAGGAAGGCACCTTGATCGAGAAAGCGAATCGAAAACGCGAATAACGCCCGTGGCTTGTTGACAGGCAAAAGTCGCTCGCCTAACTCGCCGCCCTACCCAGTGCGCGGGTGTAGCTCAGTTGGTTAGAGTATCGGCCTGTCACGCCGAGGGTCGCGGGTTCGAGTCCCGTCACTCGCGCCATTTTCCTTCATTCGACGGACCATGATCGCGGCCTGACGGTCGCGCATGATGGCGTCCCGTCGGTGGCGGTGCCGGGGATGGAGGCGACCAGGGTTTGGCCCTTGAGCGCCTGCTCCAGCAGCGCCGCCGGCACATCGTGGATGTCGATCTTCATCCGCCTGCTCCAGCAGGAGGAAGGGTCGCCCGCGGACTTTCCGACGCAGATATAGACGAAGCGTCGTTCCGGGCCTTCGCTACGCACATGCTCGCCCAGAAAGCGCGGCCCTGGCGCGACGCGAATGCCGAAATCGAAGATCAGGTCCGCGCCGTCGCCCGACAGCTTCGAGTCGATCGGGTGGTTCTTCTTGTCCTGCAGGCTGTGCACCACGCCCGCCACCGGCGCTGCGACGACGAAGCGCATCGACACAATAGTGCCGGTCTTCAGCGCTGAACCCGCCATTTGCCCGTTTCCATCCAGACGAGCAGCGGCCGCACCGGAAAGATCCAGCCAATCCCGGCGGCGACGTAGAACAGCATCTCCACGACGAACGGCAGCTGCGCCACCCAGGGCGCCACCGTTGCGACGATCGCGCCCCAGATCGCGATCAGCAGCAGGATCAGGGCGATACCGGCCCCGTTCCGCCATTTGGGTTTCACTTCTTCCTGCACTGAATCCATTCCTTCGGGGTCGCGATGGCGTCGAGCGGCTCGTCCCACGGGTCGCCTGGAATCGGATCGTCCAGAATCTGTGTGTCCCAGGCGAGGCCGATGGTGATGAGGCGGGGATTACCGGCGCGCAGATGGGCGATGGCGCGGTCATAATGGCCCTTGCCGTGGCCGATGCGGGTGCAGTTGCGATCGGCGGCGACGAGCGGGACGAGGACGAGGTCAGGTGCGAGCCCGTCCGCGGTGGCGGAAGGCTGTAGTACGCCCCACGGACTCGGTTCATTGGCGGGCGCTTCTCGCCAGATCATTCGGGCATCGCGATCCGCGAACCAGGGCAGAGCGACGCGCTGGCCCGGGCCGAGCTTTTCCAGAATGGGGTAGGGGCTGATCTCGTCCCTGAGCGGGTGATAGGCGGAGACGATCTTCGCACCGATGAGGCGGGGCAGGACGATGTCCGCCAGCGCCGCCTCGAGCGCCTGCCGCACTTCCGGTGTCAGCGATTGGGCATAGGCACGCCGCGCCTTCAGGGCAGCATCGCGCAAAGCGGGCTTGGAAGGGGGAAGTGACGGGACCATCGTGGCCGTTTGCCGGAATATCCTCTGACGCCTGAACGTCAGGTGGGGACCATGTACGTCGGGCCAGGACCCGGGCAGGGACAGCCCCCAAGGATGTCTTATCGCCTCAGGGATGTTCGCTAAAGCTCGTACCGGACAGTACCCGTCAGAGCTGAATCTAGGGAGTGCCGCGCCATTTCTCAAGGGCGCGCGCGGGCTTCGGCGCGGGCCGCAAGCGCTTCGACCCGGGACGCGAGCGCCTCCAGCGCCTCGGCCACGCGCGTATCGGGCGGCGGTGGCGGCAATTCCTTGCCCCCCTGCACATCCTTGATGTCGTCGGCGAGCATGAGGGCGGTGAACAGCAATTGCCGCGATTCGCCGAGATTGCCGAGCGCGGCGGCGGCATCGCGGGCGCGGCGGTCCACCAAAGCGGCGACCGAACGCAGATGCTCTTCCTCGCCGTCGCGGCAGGCGACCGAGTAGCGCCGGCCAGCCACCTCGATATCGATATTGGCCATCAGGCGGCCTCCTCGGGCTGCCGCTCGAGCAGCGAATCGATTTCGCCGATCGCGGTTTGGACGCGGTTGCGGAGCAGAGCGTGCGCTTCCCTCAGCCGAGCCAGTTCCTCGACTTCCCTGGGTGGTGGCGAATCGGCGCTCAATGCGGCGTCGAGTCGGCCGAGCGCCCGGTCGATCCGGGCGAGCGCGTCGCGGGTCCGCTGGTCTTGCATCACCAAGGCCATAGCATTCCTGACCCGCCCGGCAAGGCCAAGGGGAGGGGCTATGGTTGACGCGTCCGGCATCGCCGATAAAGGAAAGCAACCTTTTGCGGGCGCCCAGTCGGCGTCGCCAGACCGGGACCCTAAATGACCGCCGAACCACGGTTGCTCGCCAACGCTATTCGCGCACTTGCAATGGATGCGGTCCAGGCCGCCAATTCCGGTCATCCCGGCATGCCGATGGGCATGGCCGATGCGGCGACGATCCTGTGGACGGAGTATCTGAAGCACGATCCCGCCGACCCGAACTGGCCGGACCGCGACCGCTTCGTGCTGTCGGCCGGGCACGGCTCGATGCTGATCTACGCGCTGTTGCACCTGACCGGCTATGCGCGGCCGACGATCGACGACATCCGCAACTTCCGCAAGGTCGGCAGCCCCTGTGCCGGCCACCCGGAGAATTTCATGCTCGACGGCGTCGAGGTGACGACCGGGCCGCTGGGGCAGGGCGTGGCGATGGCCGTCGGCCTGGCGGTTGCCGAGCGGCATCTGAATGCGAGTTTCGGCGACGAACTGGTGGACCATCACATCTGGGTAATCGCGGGTGACGGTTGCCTGATGGAGGGCGTCAATCACGAGGCGGCGGGGCTGGCCGGGCATTTGAAGCTGGGCCGGCTCAATGTCATCTGGGACGACAACCGCATCACCATCGACGGCGCGACCGACCTGTCGACCAGCGAGGATATCGAGGCGCGCTATGCGGCTTACGGCTGGCATGTCGTGCGCCGCGACGGTCACGATGTCGCGAGCATCCGTACCGCTTATGACGAGGCCTTGGCTGATCCGCGCCCGTCGCTGATCGCGTGCCGTACGATCATCGGCAAAGGCGCGCCGAACAAGCAGGGCACCTCCGCGACCCACGGCGCAGCCTTGGGTACGGAGGAAGTCGCCGCCGCGCGGGTCGAGCTTGGCTGGGATGCCCCGGCCTTCGAGATTCCCGCCGGCATTGCCGATGCCTGGCGCGATGCAGGCAAGCGTGCACAGGGCGATCACGCCGCCTGGCAGGCCCGGCTCGCAAAGGCTTCGGACGGCGCCGAATTTTCCCGCCGGATGCGCGGCGAATTGCCGTCCGGCGATGCGGTCGCCGACGGGCTGGCCGCGCTCTGCGCCGAGCCGAAGAAGATGGCGACGCGCAAGGCATCGGAAGCCGTGCTGAACGTGCTGGCGGCGGACATCCCGGAACTGGTCGGCGGCTCGGCCGATCTCACCGGCTCCAACAACACCAAGGCCAAGTCGCAGGCGCCGCTGACCGCGACCGACTATGCCGGGCGCTACATCTATTACGGCATCCGCGAATTCGGCATGGCTGCGGCAATGAACGGCATGGCGCTGCACGGCGGCGTCATTCCCTATGGCGGCACTTTCCTGGTGTTTGCCGATTATGCCCGGCCCGCCATCCGCCTGTCGGCGCTGCAGGGCGCTCACGCCATCTATGTCATGACGCACGATTCGATCGGGCTTGGCGAGGACGGCCCGACCCATCAGCCCATCGAGCATCTGCAGAGCCTGCGGGCGATGCCGCATCTCGACGTCTATCGCCCCTGCGACCTGACCGAGACGGCGGAGTGCTGGCAACTCGCGTTGGCGCGCAAGAATCGCCCGGCGCTGCTGGCGCTGACCCGGCAGGATTTGCCGGCGCAGCGCACGGGCGGCGAAAATCTGAGTGCGCGCGGCGCGTACCGCCTCCGCGCGGCGCAGGCGGAGCGTAAGGTCATCCTCCTCGCCACCGGCAGCGAAGTGGAAATCGCGGTCGAGATCGCGGCGCGGCTGGAGGCGGACGGGATCGGCGCGGATGTGGTGTCCATGCCCAGTACCGAATTGTTCGACGAACAGGATAGCGGCTATCGCGAGGACATCCTGCCCGATGTCTCCAACCGCCAGATCCTCCGCGTCTCGATCGAGGCGGGGACGACGTTCGGCTGGGAGCGTTATACCGGCCTGCACGGCCTCAAATTCGGCATCGACCGCTTCGGCGCCTCCGGGCCGGCCGCCGATCTTTTCGAGAAATTCGGGCTGACCGCCGATGCGATCACGCCCCAGATTCTGGCCAAACTCAAGGAATATGAAGCATGACGAAGGTTGCGATCAACGGTTTCGGGCGGATCGGCCGCCTCGTGGCGCGGGCGATCCTGGAACGGCCCGATTGCGGGCTCGAACTGGTCGCGATCAACGATCTGGGCGATGCGAAGTCGAACGCCATGCTGTTCAAGCGCGACAGCGTCCACGGCCCCTATCCGGGCGAGGTTTCGGCGGACGGCGATGACCTGATCATCGACGGCAAGCGCATCAAGGTGACAGCCGAGCGCGATCCCGCGAAACTGCCGCATGCCGCCAACGGCGTCGAGATCGCGCTGGAATGCACCGGATTCTTCACCGACCGGGCGAGCGCGCAGAAGCATATCGATGCCGGCGCGAAGAAGGTGCTGATCTCGGCTCCCGCCAAGGGCGTCGACCTGACCGTCGTCTACGGCGTCAATCACGACAAGATCGAGGCCGGCCATACCATCGTCTCCAACGCCTCGTGCACGACCAATTGCCTGGCGCCGGTCGCCAAGGTGCTGAACGACAGCGTCGGCATCGAGCGCGGTCTGATGACCACTGTCCACGCTTACACCAACGACCAGAAGATCCTGGACCAGATCCACCCGGACATGCGCCGCGCCCGCGCCGCCGGCATGTCGATGATTCCGACCACCACCGGCGCCGCCCGCGCGGTGGCCGAAGTGCTGCCGGAGCTGAAGGGCAAGCTGGACGGCTCCGCCATCCGCGTCCCGACGCCCAACGTCAGCCTGATCGACCTCACCTTCACCCCGAGCCGCGATACGACGGCCGAAGAGCTGAATGCGATCCTGAAGGCAGCCGCCGAAGGCCCGCTGAAGGGCGTGCTGGGCTTCTCGGACGAGCCGCTGGTCTCGATCGATTACAACCACTGCCCGAACAGCAGCACCATCGACAGCCTGGAAACGGCTGTGATCGACGGCAAGCTGGTGCGCGTGCTGAGCTGGTACGACAACGAATGGGGCTTCTCCAACCGCATGGTCGATACCGCCGGCGCGATGGGCAAGCTGCTGTAAGGAAGGCCGAGAATGACCAAGTTCCGCACGCTCGACGATCTCGGTGACCTGACCGGCAAGGTCGCCCTTGTCCGGGTCGATCTCAACCTGCCGATGCAGGACGGGGCCGTCACCGACGATACGCGCGTGCGGGCTTCGGCCCCGACGATCCTCGAACTTGCCGCCAAGGGCGCCAAGGTGCTGCTGCTGGCGCACTTCGGCCGCCCCAAGGGTGAGCGGGTCTCGACCATGTCGGTGTCGATGACGCTCGACGCGGTCCAGGCCGTGCTGGGCAAGGAAGTGATGTTCGTGCCGGAAGTGGCGGGCGATGTGGTTCGCCAGGCGATCGGCATCCTTCAGCCCGGCGATATCGCCATGCTGGAGAACACCCGCTTCTGGAAGGGCGAGGAAAAGAACGACCCGGAACTGGCCAAGGCGATTGCCGCCAATGGCGACATCTACGTG
>DDTH01000022.1 GCA_002344055.1 Sphingomonadales bacterium UBA2369 | reverse complement strand
CCGCATCTACCAGCTCTCCGCCCTCGTCGGGCGAGGCGCCGGACGGACCAGCACCCTGATGTTCTGACGCGCGCGGGCCCGCCGATGAACGGCGGGCCAAGCCACAATCGTCAGGCCGCGGCCTTCGCGCGCGACCGTCTTGCCTTCGGCGCAGGCGCAGGCGCCTCCTCGACGACGCGCGGCTTGCGTCCCAGCCCGATCTTCACGGCGAGTTCCTGACGCTTCCTCGCATAGGCCGGGGCCACCATCGGATAGTCGGCTTTCAGGCCCCAGCGCGCGCGATACGCTTCCGGCGTCATGCCGTAGGCGGTCATCAGGTGCCGCTTCAGCATCTTCAGCTTCTTCCCGTCCTCAAGACACACGATGTAATCGGGCTTGATCGAAGAGCGGACCGAAACGGCGGGTTCGGGCTTCGCAGCCGGCGCTTCTTCGCGGCTGCCAAGACCGGAAAGGGCATTGTGTACGTTGGCGATAAGCGTCGGCAGGTCGTTGACCGCGACGCTATTGTTGCTGACATGCGCCGAGACGATATCGGCGGTCAGGGTGATCAGCGTTTCGGGGAAACTGTCCTGGTTATCCATCGTACATGACCTTCTCTTGGACGGCGACGCTGGGAAAGTGCGTCGAATCGACGCCGGATAGGTCCGTTTTGGCTGCAATACAAGCTATGCCAGCACGTATTTTAAGTGGTCGCGATCATATTCAATGGACGGGACAACGAAAGCGCATCGTAAAGCTGGCCGTCATCGCCACTATAATAACGTGACCGGCGCCCGACCAAAGTAAATCCCGATCTGTTGTAGAGATTTACGGCGGCGTTTCCGTCTCTCACTTCGAGGTGGAGGCGGCGTGCACCGCGCAGGGCCGCGTCATCCTCGAAATGTTTGAGCAGCGCCGCGCCGACGCCATGTCCCTGCGCGGCCCGGGCGACCGCGAGCAACAGCAATTCCGCTTCATCGAGGACGATGCGCGACAGCGAGAAGCCGGCGAGCGCGCCTTCCGCATCGCGCGCCAGCGTCAGCCACACGCCCGGCATGGGCAGCAGGCCGGCGCATTGCGCGAGCGTCCAGGCCTCGCCGAAGCGGGGGTCGAAAGCGTCCTCCATCACGGCGACGACGGCGGGGAGATCGGTCGCGTCGCCCGCGACGACGATCGGAACATTCATGCCGCCACCATCGGCTTGGCATCGGGCGCGCGGCCGTAAAGCGGGCGGGGCGGCAAGGCGCGCAGTGTTGCGGGGAGGAGCAGGGCAGAGGAAGCCCGGGGAAACAGATCGCGCACTTCGCCCCAGCCGCGGGCCGCTACCAGGGAGGCCGCGCCGGAGCCGATCACCAGCTCCGCCTCGCTTGCTTGTGCGGCCTCGCCGGGCGGGAGCGATTGCAGCAGATCGACGGGCGCGAGCGGATCACCGGCGAAGCTTTGCACGAAAAGCTGGCCATGTCCCCCCTCAAGCGCGGCGGTGACCCGGGCGCCATCCGATCGGGCCATGGCGGCGAGCAGGGCACAGGCGCTGTAGCCGGCGAGCGGCACGTTCCAGCCGATCGCGAGGCCGTGTGCGGCGGCGAGACCCACGCGCAGGCCGGTGAAGCTACCGGGTCCGCAATCGACCAGGATCGCGTCCGGCCTGCGCTCCCCCAGCATCGCGGCAATGGCCGGCATCAGCCGCTCCGCATGACCGCGCTCGATCAACTCGTGATGCTCGGCGAGGATCGCGCCGTCCGCGTCCAGCAGGGCCGCGGAGCAGGCGGCCGAAACGGTGTCGATGACGAGGGTGGTGGAGGCCGCGGCCATCAACGCCTCCTCAGACTGCTTCGACCGTCTCCACCTCAGGGACATAATGTTTGAGCAGGCTTTCGATGCCCCGCTTCAGCGTCATGGTGGAGGAAGGGCAGCCGGCGCAGGCGCCCTGCATGGCGAGGAAGACGTGGCCGTCCTTGTAGCCGCGATAGACGATGTCGCCGCCATCCTGCGCCACCGCGGGGCGGACGCGGGTGTCGATCAGCTCGCGGATCTGGGCGACGATCTCGGCGTCAGCTGGATCCTCCTCCATCTCTTCGGAAGCGATGTGGATGCCGGCCGCGCTGCCGGGCGCGAACAAAGGCGCGTCGCTGACGAAATGGTCGAGGAGGACTTCCAGCACCTGCGGGCGCAGGTCGCGCCATTCGACGCCGGGCGCGGCGGTGACTGAAATGAAGTCGCGGCCGTAGAAGACGCCCTCGACATCGCCGATGGAGAACAAAGCCGCGGCGAGGGGAGAGGCCTCGGCTTCCTCATAGGAAGCGAAATCGCGTGTTCCGGAATCCATCACCTGACGGCCGGGGATGAATTTCAGCGTCGCCGGATTGGGCGTCTGTTCGGTCTGGATCAGCATGGGGCGGATGTGGCCTTGGCTTTGCTCGCGATCAAGAGCAGGTTCGTGCAAAGGGGAACGCTATGCTCACGAGCCTGATCGCGATGGCCGCAAGTCAAGCCATGCAGCCGCCGCGCGTACCGCCGCCGATGCCGACTCAGTACCCGCCCACGCCGCCGGCCGTGCCCCCACCTCCCCCCTCGTCCACGCCGCCGCGCCTGATCGCCGGCAGCATCTCCAACGCGGATTATCCGTCGGCCGCGATCCGCGACGAGGCGGAAGGAAGTGTCCGGGTGGTGCTGGACATCGGACCAGATGGCCTCGCAACCGGCTGCGAAGTCACCGAGTCTTCGGGCCATCCGGTGCTTGATGCTACGACCTGCAACATCGCCTCGCGCCGGTTCCGCTTCCGGCCAGCGACTCGCGGCGGTAGCCCGGTTGCCGGACGCTATGTCCAGCGCGTGACCTGGCTGATGCCGGAGGGGCCGCTGATGCCTTTCGTGCAGGGGCGGTTCGATTGGACGGTCACCGTCTCTCCGGCGAGTTCGACACAATGCCTGATCGCGACGACGGGCGATGCCTTTGCGGACTATGATTACGACCAGTGCGCCGATCCCCAAGGCGACCGGATGATCGTCAGAGAGGAAATGGGGGCGGGCCACCCGCCCGTGCGGCTGCGCAACGTGCTGTCGCTCCTGCCCGCAAGCGAACTATCGGCCCTGCCGCGGCTACAGGGCGTGCCATTCTTCGAATGGACCGGCGAGGTCGAGATCGATTATGTCGGCCGGGTCACGTCCTGCTCCACTATTGCGACGCTTGGCACCCCTCCCGGCTACGCAAACTTTCCGTTCAGGCTCGGCTGTCGATCGGTTATGGGCAAGCATCTTTTCCGCGAGGCGGTGGGCACGCCGGTCCGCCGTGCAAGGCTCGGCTCCTCGCTGTTCGTCGAAGTCCTTGTGCCACCGCGCTAGGCCTCGTTACGAGCCAGCCAGCACGGGTCCCAGCTCGGTTCGGGGCCGAAGCGGGCGACGAGGAAATCGACCAGAGCGCGGACGCGGGCGGTGGTGGCGCGGCCGGGGGGCATGACGGCGTGGAGCGCGCCGTGGGCGGGTTCGCGGTCGAGGATCAGCGGCTCCAGCGCGCCGCTTTCGATGCCGGGTGCGGCTATGAAGCTGGGCAGGAGGCAGAGCCCCAGGCCGGCTTCGGCCGCTTCGCGGAGCATGTCGCCATTGTTGGTGCGCATGACGGCGCGGATGCGGGGCGTTTCCCAATCGCGGCCATTGCCGAACCGCCACGTTTCGCCGGAGTAAAGCAGGATGTCATGGTCGGCGAGGTCGGCGACCGCTTTCGGCCGGCCCTTGCGGTCCAGATAGGAAGGGCTACCGATCACGACCTTGCGGACGGGTGCGATACGGCGGGCGATCAGGGAGGAATCGGCGAGTGTACCGATGCGGACGGCGAGATCGTAGCCGCCCTCGGTCAGATCGACATTGGCGTCGCTGAGATCGATGTCGAGCTCCACCTGGGGATGCTGGGCTACGAACTCGACAAGCGCGGCGTTGAGGTGGGCGATGCCGAAGGAAATGGGCGCGGTGAGGCGGATCGGGCCGGCAATCTGGGTCACCGCTTCGGCCACCACTTCGCGGGCGGCCTCCAACTCCGCGAGCACGCCCGAGGCGCGGGCATAATAGGTCTGGCCGATGTCGGTGGCCTTCGCGCCGCGCGCGGTGCGGGTCAGCAGGCGGGCGCCCAGCCCCTCCTCCAGCCGCGCGACCCGGCGGGAAAGGACCGGCTTGGACAGGCCCATCCGTTCGGCGGCCCGGGCGAAGGAGCCGGTTTCCACCACGCGGACAAAGGACAGGACGTCCACGAGATCGACGGTCGAGTGTTCCATATTCCGCAACACCGCAATAGCTGATGACTGGCTTCTGCGAACACTCCTAGGGCCATAGATGGACGGCTGCAATTCATCCCAAGGGAGCAGCCGTCATGAACATCCTCATCGTCAAGAGCAGCGCGCAGGGCGCGGCTTCGGTCTCGAACCGTCTGGCCGATCATTTCGCCGCCGCGGTGCTCGCGGCCGAGCCGGCCGGCAAGATCGTTGTGCGCGATGTCGGGCGCAATCCGCTCCCGCACCTTGTCGAGGACACGATCGTCGGCATTCGCGGCGAAGCGCAGTCCGAGACGGAACTCGCCACCCGGCAGATTTCCGATGAGTTGCTCGCGGAGGTGCAGGCGGCCGATCTCGTCGTGATCGCCAGCCCGATGTACAATTTCGGCATCAGTTCGACGCTGAAGACCTGGTTCGATTTCGTGCTGCGGCCGCGCATCGCCTTTCGCTACTCGGAGGCCGGACCGGAGGGCCTGCTGGGCGGCCGCAAGGTCGTGGTGATCGAGAGCCGCGCCGGCGCGTATGAGGCGGGCAATGCGATGGACGGGCAGGAGCCGCATTTGCGCGCGATGCTCGGCTTCGCGGGTCTGACCGATGCCACGTTCGTCCGGGCCGAGGGCCTGGCTTTTGGCGAGGAAGCGGCGAAGGCGGCATTGGCCAAGGCCGAAAGCGAACTGACGGCGCTGGCCACGACCCGGCTCAAGCTCGCCGCCTGAATTAACCTTCTGTGGATAAACGCTTTCCGTCGCCCGGCCGGCGCGGCCCAACGTAACGGGGCCGTTCCGACCGGTCTTCGTTCATCCGGCGTTTATTTTGCGGCGCAGCAATGGAGAGACGCCAACTCATTGGCGGCAGGGGCGTCCCTTCAATGGCCATGTACGTTTACAATACCAGTGGCGAGCCGGTCGGCTTCGTCATGGAAACCTTTATCCACACGTTCGACGGTCAGCCCGTCGGCCGTATTATCGGCTCCCGGGTTCATCGCTTCGACGGCACCTATGTGGGCGAATGGTGGAAGGAGATGGTTGTCGAGCGACCGGAAGGCCGGCCGCGCAACCTGCCGCCGATGGCGGTGCCGCCCCGCCGCGAGCCGCCCGGCGCGTCGTTCAACCGGCGCGTCGTGCTGCACGGCGGCTATCGCGACACGTTCAATCTGCTGACCGAGCCTGCCTATGGCGACGCGGCGGAATGACCGCCCCTCGGCTGCACGCCGGATGAATGCAGCGTAGCAGCAGGTTCAGGTCACGAGGCGCACATTCTCCTTATCCCGCCGCCATGGTCGCGTGACCGTGTCCGGTGGAGGATCAGGAGGATGTAACATGCGTAAACTGATGATCGCCGCGGCGGGCCTCGCCGCCGTGCTGGTGCCCGTCGCGAGCGCTTCCGCGCAGCCCGGCTACGGCCGGGGCGGCTATGGCTACGGCTATAATCACAACAATCGCGAAGTGGCGCGCGAGATCCGCGAATGCCGCCGCGAACTGCGCCGGGCCGACAGCCGCCGCGAATATCAGCGTGAGCTGCGCGAATGCCGCCGCGAGATCGCCCGGGCCCAGCGCGGAGACCGCTACGGCTGGCGTGATGGCCGCTACGACCGCCGAGACGACCGGCGCGGTTACAGAGGCCGCGACCATCGCCGCGGCTGGTAAAGGCAGGACGGGCCGCGGGGGCAACCTCGCGGCCTTTTCCATATCTGCTGCAGCGGGAAGACTGGCCGGGAGCCGGGAATTGGGGCCGGCGTACGCTTCAGGCGCGCGCCGGCCCCTCCCTCGATACGCAACCGGAGGGATTTGCAGATCCGGGGTGGGAAGGACGGGCATTGCTGCCGCCCGCCGGATCCGCCGCCGCTTTTGCCGCGAATCGTTTGAGCGCGATCTGAATGCGCGCGTAAGCCGTTGTTAAGGCGGTGAAACCGTGCGCGCGCTAAGCGCCCCGCTTTGCCCACGCGGCGCGCAGCGACACCTTGTCGATCTTGCCGGTGCCGAGCTTGGGCAGAGGCTCCGGCGAAACATAGATGGACGCCGGCACCTTGAAGGCCGCGAGCCTTTCGGCAGCGAAGGCGCAGAGGTCGGCTTCGGTCAGCGTCTCGCCATCGTTGAGATGGACGACGGCCACCGGCTCCTCGCCCAGCCGGTCGCTCGGGACGCCGAACACGCTGGCTTCGGCCACCGCCTCGTGCGCGTAGAGCGCGGCTTCGACCTCGACGCAGGCGATATTCTCGCCGCCGCGGATGATGATGTCCTTCTTGCGGTCGACGATGAAGAGATAGCCGTCTTCGTCGAGATAGCCGATATCGCCGCTGCGGAACCAGCCGTCGGCGGTAAAGGCGGCGGCGGTGGCGGCGGGATCGCGGAAATAGCCCTCGATGTTCGCGGCGGAGCGGATCGAGACTTCGCCGCGTTCGCCTGCGGGAAGCTGGACGCCGTCATCGTCCAGGATTGCCAGCTCCACGATCGGCGCGGTGGCGCGGCCGGTGGAATTGGGCTTGGCGGCATAATTGGAGCGAACATTGCCGCAGCCGACCGCATTGGTTTCGGTCAGGCCGTAGCCGATCGCCGGTTCGGCGGTCTTGAAGGTGTCGCGCAGGCGCTGGACGTGATCGGCCGGGCGCGCGGCGCCGCCGGCGGCGATGTCGGTCAGGGTGGAGAGATCATATTTGTCGTGGTCGGGATGCTGCATGAGTTCGAGGCTCATGGTCGGCACGCCGACGAAATAGGTGATCTTCTCGTCCTGGATCAGCCTGAGCGCCTCGCCCGCATCCCATTTCTTCATCAGCACCATGGAACGGTTGATGACGAAGCTGTTGAGCATCACCGGGATTTCGCCCGTGACGTGAAAGAGCGGGACGTTGACCAGGGTCCGCAGATTCTCCGGCGGCGGCGTGCCTTCGCTGACCAGCACCGCCTTCAGTGCGGCGAGCGAGAGCGCGTAATTGTAGATGCCCGTGGTGACGGCGCGATGGGTCGAAAGCGCGCCCTTCGCATTGCCGGTGGAGCCGGACGTGAAGAGGATGGTGGCGTGATCGTCCGGCGCGACCTGGGGCAAAGCCGCATCCTCGCCGCCGCGGGCCAGCAAAGGCGCCAGCGCTTCGGCCACGGGCTGCTCGACCGGCAGAGTGACGATTTCGCCGGCATAGCCCGTCTCGGCGACGCGGGCGGCGCGGGCGGCGTCGGCGATCACCAGCTTGGGTTCGGTCAGCTTCAGCGCATGGTCGAGCTCGGCCGGGGTCCACCAGCCGTTGATCAAGGTGGCGATCCCGCCCGCTTTCACCACCGCCATGTAAGCGAGAATCCAGCTGGGGCAGTTGCGCATAGCGATGGCGACGCGGTCGCCTTTCTGAATGCCGAAGCCGCCGATCAAGGCCGGGGCGAGCTTGTTGGCGTGGGTCGCCAGGTCGCCGAAGGTCAGCCGCTCGCCATCCGCGACGACGGCTTCGTTGGCGCCATGCAGGGCGCAGAAGACGTCGAAGAACATCGGCAGGGTGGGGGGCAAATTGGTGACGATGGCCCGACCTTCGGGGTCGGTTCCGATCTGGATCGGGCCGCCCGGTCCGGTGACGGCCGCAACCATCGAATCGATTTTGCGGTCGAGTTCACTACCCATCGTCAAAAACTCTCCTTTCGGCGCTCTTTCGCGGCGCTTCTTCCCGCACTATGAGGGCGCTTGGCTGGTGGGGGAAGCCCTTGTGATGGCGGAAACGGGTAATGTTGTGACGGCGGCGGCGCCGACCGGGCACTGGATGCACAATCTGGATCCGGTGGCGCTCGACCTCGGTTTCTTCGAGATACGCTGGTACAGCCTGGCCTATCTGGCCGGGATCATCCTCGGCTACATCTACCTGCTGCGGCTGATCAAAAAGCCCGGCGCCCCGATGGCGCGGCGTCATGCTGACGACTTCGTTTTCTATGTGACGCTCGGCATCATCCTGGGCGGGCGGCTCGGCTACGTGCTGTTCTACAAGCCGATGGATTATATTGCCGATCCGATCGCGATCCTGCGGCTGTGGGATGGCGGCATGTCCTTCCATGGCGGCCTGATCGGTTCCGCGCTGGCGGTGCTCTATCTGGTCAAGAAGAACGGGCTGAGCTTCCTTCGGGTCAGCGATTATGCGCTGATGTGTACGCCGTTCGGCCTGCTGTTCGGGCGGCTCGCCAATTTCGTGAACGGCGAATTGTGGGGTCATCCGACGACCGTGTCCTGGGCGGTGCGCTTTCAGGAGCCGCCGGGGGGACAGGTCTGGGGTCCGCCGCGCCATCCGAGCCAGCTTTACGAGGCGGCGCTGGAAGGGGTGCTGCTGTTCCTCGTCCTGTGGCTCCTGTTCACCTTCACTCGCGCGCGCTGGAAGCCGGGTCTGCTGACCGGCGTATTCCTCATCGGCTATGGCGTCAGCCGCTTCGCGGTGGAATATTTCCGCGTGCCGGACGACCATCTGCAGGGTCTGGCGGCGCAGAGCGGTCTGTCCATGGGACAGTGGCTGTGCGTGCCGATGCTGCTGCTGGGGCTGTACCTGATCTTCACCGCGCGGGGCCGCGATCCGATCGTGGTCGGTGCCGGCGGCGCGATCGAGGCGCCGCCGCCCGACGATGACGAATACGAATCCCAGCCCGCCTGACCTCGCAGCGGCGCTGCGGGCGCGGATCGCGGCGGAAGGGCCGATCAGCGTCGCCGATTATATGGCGGCGGCCAACGCGCATTATTATGCGACCCGCGATCCGTTCGGCGCGGCCGGCGATTTCGTCACCGCGCCTGAGATCAGCCAGATGTTCGGTGAACTGATCGGGCTGTGGCTGGCGGATATGTGGCAGCGGGCCGGGCGACCGGCGGATGCGCGTTATGTCGAGTTGGGGCCGGGCCGGGGGACACTGGCCGCCGACGCGCTCAGGGCGATGCGCGGCGCGGGGCTGACGCCGCCGATCGAGCTGGTGGAGACCAGTCCGATGTTGCGGGACGCGCAGCAGGCGGCCTTGCCCGCGGCGCGCTGGCATGACGATGCTGGTAGCCTGCCCGGGAATGCGCCGCTGCTGATCGTGGCGAACGAGTTCTTCGATGCGCTGCCGGCGCGGCAATGGCTGCGCGACGGCGATGGCTGGCACGAGTTGGTGGTGGAGATGGCCGGCGACGGGTTCCGGCGGGTACCGGGACCGTTGCTGCGCGAGGGAACCGCAGGACTCCTGCCTTCGCAGGAGCACAGGGATGGGGGCATCGTGGAATTGAGCGAGGTGTCCACAGCGATTGCGGGCGGGCTGGCCGGGCGGCTGGCGCGGCAGGGAGGCGTCGCGTTGATCGTGGATTACGGCCATGCGCGGCACGGACAGGGCGATACGCTGCAGGCGGTGTCGCGGCACGAATTTGCCGATCCGTGGACGGCGCCGGGCGAACAGGATCTGACCGTGCATGTGGATTTCGAGGCGCTGGGCGATGCGGCGCGGGGCGAAGGCGTGCGCGTCTTCGGGCCCGTGGGGCAGGGGGCGTTCCTGCGTGCGATGGGCATAGACCTGCGCGCCGCGAGCCTGGCCAAGGCGTCGCCGGGGCGGACGGAAGAGATTGTCGCCGCGCGGGAACGGCTGACCGCGGCGGATCAGATGGGACGGTTGTTCAAGGTGATGGCCCTGGTTGCGCCCCGTTGGCCGGTGCCGGAGGGATTCCAGGGATGATCGCCTATCGCGACGCGACGCCGGACGATGCCGAACTGATGGCGCGGATCGGGCCGCAGACCTTCACCGAGACGTTCGGCCACCTCTATTCGCCGGAGAATCTCGCTATCTTCCTGGAGAAGCATTCCGTCGAGAATTGGCGGGGAGAGCTGACCAACCCGGACTATACCGTGCGCATCGCCGAGGATGACGGGGTCGCGGCGGGTTTTGCCAAGGTCGGGCCGCCGTCACTGCCGTTCGAGGCGAAGGGGCCGGCGGCGGAATTGCGGCAGCTCTACGTGCTGAAGCCGTGGCAGGGCGCCGGGATTGCCGCGACTTTGATGGATTGGGCGATCGCCGAGGCGCGGCGGCGCGGGGCGGAGGAGATGTTCCTCTCTGTCTTCATCGACAATCATCGCGCCCGGCGCTTCTACGCGCGCTATGGGTTCGAGCAGGTCGGGACCTACGATTTCATGGTCGGCAGTCATGCCGACCTCGACCTGGTGATGCGGCTGAAGCTGTAGCCTAGCGCGGGTCGCGCGGGCTGTTCGCCGGCGGCTGCGGCTGACGCGTCGGGCTGGCATTGCTGCTCGCGGGGACCATGGCGCCGGGTTGAGCGCAGCCGAGCAGGTTGCGACCCTCGCGTGCGGCGGCGGCACATTGCTCGGCGGACGGCTTGTTGGTGGTGATGTCGCGCGGCGCGGGGCCGGCGAAAGCGGTCAGCGTGAAGGCGGCGCCCGAGAGCAGGCCGATTGCGAGCAGCTTCATTGTCATCCTCACCGGAAAATAGCCGTGCGTGCGGCGTGATCGAGCGCCTGATAGCAGCCCGCGCCGGTCCTCGCCACCCGGTGGGGCTGGCGTGGCCCCGACGGGCGTGGCTATAGCCGGTCAGCAATTGGGTGAGATTGCCACGTGAGCCACGTCTTCATCTCCTACAAACGCGAGGATATCGACCGGGTCGGCCCGCTGGTGGATGCCCTGCGCGCCGCCGGGCTGGACGTGTGGTGGGACCAGGACATTCCGCCGGGCGGCTCGTGGCGCGAGACGATCGTCGAGAAGCTGGACGGCTCGGCCCTGTGTGTGGCGGTCTGGTCGGAGCATTCGGTGGGAACCGCGGGACGCTTCGTGCGCGAGGAGGCCGAACGGTCCGCGCGGCGCAGCGCTTATCTGGGCGTGCTGATCGACCCGGTGCCGCCGCCCTTCGGCTTTTCCGAATGGCAGGCGATCGACATGGCCGGCTGGGACGGCGACCGAGGCGATCCGCAGCTCAAGCATCTCGTCGAAACGGTGAGGGCGACCCTGGCGGGCGAGCCCGCGCCCGTCCCCGAGCGCGCCGCGCCGCGCAAGAAGGCGGCGGCGAAGTCGCGGCTGCCGATGCTGATCGGCGGCGGGGCCGCGCTGGCAGCGGGCGTTGGGGCCTTGCTTTACTTCATGCCCTGGAGCGGCGGCGCGGCGCAGACGCCGACGGCTTTCGTGACCGAGCGGCTGGCGCAGAGCGACTGCACCTGGGCCGGCATCGGCGAGGCGACGGCCATGGAGGATGGCGAGCATATCAGCCTGAAGGGCATCGCCGCCGCGCCGGAAGCGGTGCAGGCCTCTTTGCTGCGGCAGGCGGCGGAGGCGAAGGTGCCGCTGGCCGGGGTCGAGGTGCGCGAACTCTCCGCGGCACCGCCGGAAATCTGTGCCGAACTGGCGATGCTGAAGCCGTTTCGCGCGCCCGCGAACCAGCGGCGGCTGACCATCATTCCGCCGCGAGATCGGCCGCAGCGGCACGACGGCGCACTGGAAGGCTGGTTCGAATGGGAGATCAACTGGGCCGGGCTGCCGCGTCATGCCGCCTTGCTGGGCCTCGACAGTCAGGGCGGGATCGAAGTGCTGATCCCCGATCTGCACGCCTATCGCCGCGAGGCACGGGCGGTTCGCCAGAATGGCGAGCTGGCGACCTACGCGGCGGGCTTCAGCGACGAAGGGCAGGGGGTGCGCAATGTCGGCCTGATCCTGATGACCGCGAACGGGCCGATCGACGAGGCGCTGGTCAATGCGATCGGCACGGAGGGGACGGCGGCCTTCCTGCAGCGCGTGGATGCGGCGGCGAAGGCTGGTGGCTGGACGTTCGAACTGGGGCTGGTCCGCTGCGGTTTCGAAGGCGGTGAGAACCGGCCATGCTGAACGAGCCGGTGGAAGTGATCCGCGCCGGCCTGCTCGCCGGAGTGCCGCACGGCTTCCTGGGGCGGCGCGGCGGGGTTTCGACCGGTATCTGCGCGGGGCTGAACACCGGCTTCGGTTCGGGCGACGATCCGGCGGTGGTGGCCGAGAACCGGCGACTGGCGGTCGAGGCGGTGGCGCCGGGCGCAACTTTGGTCTCCTGCTACCAGATCCATTCGGAGAAGGTGGCGCAGGTCAATGCGCCCTGGCCGGACGACGCGCGGCCGGAGGCGGATGCGATGGTGACGGACCGGCCGGGCGTGGCGCTCGGCATCCTCACCGCCGATTGCACGCCGGTCCTGCTGGCGGATGCGGAAGCCGGGGTGATCGGCGCGGCGCATGCGGGCTGGAAGGGGGCGTTTGCCGGCGTGCTCGAGAATGTCGTGGCGGCGATGGAGCGGCGCGGCGCGCGGCGCGAGCGGATCGCGGCGGCGATCGGCCCGGTGATCGCCCGCAAGAATTACGAGGTGGATCAGGGCTTCTTCGAGAATTTCGTCGCGGCCGACCCGGAAAATGAGCGCTTCTTCGGCGAGGGCAAGCCGGGCCATTTCCAGTTCGATCTGGAGGCCTATGCGCTGGCGCGCCTTGCGGCCGCAGGCGTCCGGCGCGTCGAGGCGCTCGGGCTCGACACCTATGCCGATCCGGCCCGCTTCTACAGCTTCCGCCGCGCCACCCATCGCGGCGAGCCGGGTTACGGGCGGCAGCTGTCGATCATCGCTTTGCCCGATTGATCGGCATGCGATGACGGTCGACATCTGCCTTGTCGTGCCGCCTTTCGCCCAGGTCGAGACGCCGACTCTGGGTGCCGCGATATTGGCGGCCGCCTGCCGCGCGCGCGGTCTCTTGGTAAGGACGATCCACGCCAATCTGATGCTCGCCGCGCGGGCCGGTTATGCCGGCTACCATGATGTCGCCAATTCCAATGTCGCTTCAATGCTGGGGGAGCGGCTGTTCCATCCTTACGCCTATCCCGAGGACGCAGGCCTGTCGTTCGAGCGGCCGGCCAGGCTGCCCGAGACACTCAAGGCCGGTCGCGACGCCATCGCGCCCGCGATCCCGCTCTTTCTCGACGAGCTTTGCGAGCGCATCCTGGCACTGGAGCCGCGCATTCTGGGCATCTCGTCGGTCTTCCAGCAGACGCTTGCCGCCTCGGCGGTCGCGCTGCGGATCAAGGCAAAACGGCCTGGCATCCGGATCGTGCTGGGCGGAGCCAATGCCTCATCGCCAATGGGCGATGCGCTGGCCGAGATTTTTCCCTGGATCGATCATTTCTTTTCGGGCGAGGCGGACATCGCCTTTCCCGATTTCTGCGCTTCGCTGCTCGAAGAAGGCGCGCCGGCCGCACCGCGGCTGATCCATTGCCTGCCGCTCACCGACATGCGGCGCAGCCCGATGCCCGACTTCGGCGATTATTTTGCCGATCTCGACGAGCTGCGAGCGGGCGGGCGATTGCCCGCCGAACTGCCGACTGCCTTGCCGGTGGAGACTTCGCGCGGCTGCTGGTGGGGCGTCAAGAATCACTGCACCTTCTGCGGCCTGAACGGCGAGACGATGGCGTTTCGGGAGAAGCCGGCAGCGGCGGCACTGGCCGAATTCGACGCGCTCGCGCGCTGGGGCGTCGGCCGGTTCGCACTCGCCGACAATATCATGCCGCTGCGCTATCTTGGCGATCTGCTGCCCGCGCTGGCGGAGCGGGAGGCGCCGCCCGACATCTTCTACGAGGTGAAGGCCAATCTCACCGCGGCGCAACTCGGCCTGATGCAGCGCGCGGGGATCACCGCAATCCAGCCGGGCATCGAATCGCTGGCCACGCCGGTGCTGAAGCTGATGCACAAGGGCGTGTCGGCGCACCAGAATCTGATGCTGCTGCGCAATTGCCGGTCGCTCGGCATGCGGGTGATCTGGAACTATCTCTACGGCTTTCCAGGCGAGCAGGTGGAGGATTATGCCGCGCTCCTGCCGCTGATCCCGGCGATCGAGCATCTGGAGCCGCCGCAGGGCATGGGGGCGCTGATCGTCGATCGCTTCAGCCCCTATTTCAACACGCCCGGCGCCTACGGGATCGGCGCGATCAAGCCGATCGGCGCCTATCGCGGTCTCTATCCGCGCGGGGCGCGGCTCGCCGACATCGCCTATCATTTCCAGGGCGATTACACGACCGATCTGCTCGACGATGTGGGGACCCGGCGCGCGGTCGCCCGTGCCATCGGCGAATGGCGCCTGCAATGGATCGCCGGCCCCGTGCCTGAACTGCGCCTCGACCGCGATGCCGGAAAGCCCTTCCTGATCGACACGAGACGGATTGCGCGCGCGCAACGAGTGGCCCTTTCTGAGGAGGGCGAAGCACTGCTCCAATCGCTTGAGCGGCCGCGCGTGCGGGAGTGGATTGACGGTGCGGACGTCGAGCTGCTTAACGACTTTGTCGCGGGTGACTATGTGGTTGAACATGAGGGGAAATTACTCAGCGTGGTGACCGCTGAGGTCGATCCGGCGCGTACGGTTTCGACCAAGACCGATATTGTGGCCGAGCCAGCTTGAGTGTGGCCCGGGGTTGATCCCTGGACCATCTTCCGTTCTGCTGCGGTCAAAGGACAAGATGCCGGCTCAAGCCGGCACGTTTTGGGGGGACGATGGCGGCACGCTGGGGCTTCTGGGGCGGACTCGCCCTGTTCACGCTGATGCTGATTCTGCCCGCGCCGGAGGCGATGCCCGTGCCGGCATGGCGCGCGGCCGCCCTGGTGGTGCTGATGGCGGTCTGGTGGATGACGCAGGCGTTGCCGCTCACCGCGACCGCGCTCGTGCCCTTCCTCGCTTTCCCGATGATGGGGATCATGACCGCGGGCGAGACCGCGGCGTCCTACTGGTCGCCGATCCTGTTCCTGGTGCTCGGCGGGGCGATGATCGCGCTGGCGATCGAGCGGACGGGGCTGCATCGGCGGCTGGCGCTGGCCATCGTGAAGCGCGGCGGCGGGACGGCGGGGAGCATGCTGCTCGCCTTCATGACCGCGACCGCGATCATCTCCATGATCGTCTCCAACACCGCGACGACTTTGATCATGATCCCGATCGGCGTTGCGGTGATCCGGGCGGCGGGGATCGCGGAGAAGGAGACGGGCGGCTTCGCGGGGGCGTTGGCGATGGGCATCGCCTTCGCCGCTACCATCGGCGGCTTCGGTACGATCGTCGGCTCGCCGACCAATGCAATCGCCGTGGGCATCATCGACCGGCTTACGGGCACGCAGATCGACTTCCTGACCTGGGCGATGTTCGGCATTCCGGTGGTGCTGATCACCATCCCGGTCTGCTGGCTGATCCTGATGCGGGTGCAACACGTCCATAAGGGCGATTTCGATCCGGTCGCTGCGCAGGAGGGGATTGGCGAAGTCGGCAAATGGTCCAGCCCGGAGAAGAGGCTGGTCCCTTTGGTCGCCGCCGTGGTCGCTGGCTGGGTGGTGCTGCCGCTGATCACCCCCTGGCTGCCGGGCGACGCGCTGACCGACGGGACCGTCGCGGTGCTCGGCGCGCTGGCCTTGTTCGTGATCCCGGACGGGACGGGGCGGCCGTTGCTGACCTGGGACGAGGCAAACCGCTCGCCCTGGGGCGTGATCATGATGTTCGGCGGCGGCCTGGCGCTGGCGGCGGGGATCGGCGAATCGGGGCTGGCGACGTGGGTCGGCAGCGCGCTCGAGCCGCTGGGCGGGGTGCATCCGGTGCTGATCTGCGCTTTGCTGGTGCTGATCGTGATCCTGGTGACGGAATTCGCGTCGAATGTCGCGGCGGCGAGCGCGGCGATGCCGGTGGTGGCCGGCCTGATCATCGCGACCGGCGCCGATCCGCTGATGCTGGCTATTCCGGCGGCGTTCGCGGCGAGCTGGGGCTTCATGCTGCCGGCGGGAACCGGGCCGAATGCAATCGCCTGGGCGACCGGCCATATCGCCTTGCCGCGCATGCTGAAGGCCGGGCTGCTGCTCGACCTCGCCGGGGTGTTCATCATGGTCGGGACGGTCTGGGCAATCACCTCGCTGATCGGCTAGGGGCCTCCGCAAAGGAGCTCACCCCATGGAAGACGAATCCGACATCACCGGCACGACCCCGCGCCGGCGCCCGAAGCCGCCTGTCGTGGCGATCAACAATCGCAAGCTGAAGCCGTCGACCCTGATGATGGGGCATGGCTTCGATCCGACCCTGTCGGAAGGCTCGCTGAAGCCGCCCATCTTCCTGACCTCGACCTTCGTGTTCGAGAATGCGGCGGCGGGTAAGCACTTTTTCGAGGGCGTCACCGGCAAGCGCCCGGGCGGCGCGGAAGGCCTGATCTATTCGCGCTTCAACGGGCCGAACCAGGAGATTCTCGAGGATCGATTGGGCCTGTGGGAGGATGCGGACGACGCGCTCGTTTTCTCCTCGGGCATGAGTGCGATCGCAACCTTGCTGCTGACCTTCGT
This sequence comes from Sphingomonadales bacterium UBA2369, assembly GCA_002344055.1. Taxonomy (GTDB): domain Bacteria; phylum Pseudomonadota; class Alphaproteobacteria; order Sphingomonadales; family Sphingomonadaceae; genus Allosphingosinicella. The sequence continues at coordinate 64,846 of DDTH01000022.1, read as the reverse complement.
CCAGCCCGGCGACGTGATCGTCCATTCCGGTCCGCTTTATGCCGCGACCGAGACGCTGATCGGCCGCATCCTCGGCCGCTTCGGCGTGACCTGGCTCGATTTCCCGGCCGGGGCGACCGGCGACGAGATCGCCGCGGTGATCGACAAGGCCAAGGCGCAGGGACGGCTGTCGCTCATCTATCTGGAAAGCCCGGCCAACCCGACCAATGCGCTGGTGGACGTCGAGGCGGTGCGCGCGGCGCGCGACGCGGCGTTCGGCGAGGACGAGCGGCCGCCGATCGCGATCGACAACACTTTCCTGGGCCCGCTCTGGGCGCAGCCGCTGCGCAACGGCGCGGACCTCAGCGTCTACAGCCTGACCAAATATGCCGGCGGGCACAGCGATCTGGTCGCGGGCGGGATCACCGGCTCGAAGGATCTGATCAACGCCATCCGCATGATCCGCAACACGATCGGCACGATCACCGATCCGAACACCGCCTGGATGCTGCTGCGCTCGCTGGAGACGCTGGAGCTGCGCATGACCCGCGCGGGCGAGAATGCGGAGAAGGTCTGCGCCTTCCTGCGCGACCATCCGAAAGTGGAGAGCGTCGGCTATCTCGGCTTCCTGAGCGAGGGCAGGCAGGCGGACATTTACCGCCGCCATTGCACCGGCGCCGGTTCGACCTTCTCGCTCTATCTGAAGGGCGGCGAGAAGGAGGCGTTCGCTTTCCTCGACGCGCTGAAGATCGCGCATCTCGCGGTGAGCCTCGGCGGCACCGAGACGCTGGCGAGCGCGCCGGCGGCGATGACGCATCTGTCCGTGCCGGACGAGCGCAAGCAGGCGCTTGGGATCACCGACAATCTGGTCCGCATTTCGATCGGCGTGGAGGATGCGGACGATCTGGTCGCGGACTTCGATCAGGCGTTGGGCGCGGTGTAACTTAGATCCTCCCCTCGATTTCGAGGGGAGGGGGACCATGCGCAGCATGGTGGAGGGGCCGCGCGAAGCGCGGTGCTTTGACCAGAAGAACGTTCGCTTCGCTCACGCCCCTCCACCGCCTGCGGCGGTCCCCCTCCCCTGCAAAAGCAGGGGAGGATTTGGGTTACTTCCACTCCGCCACTTCCCAGCCTTCCGCTCTCGCGAGGTCGAGCAGCGGACGGTGCGGATTGGCGGCGACCGGTTCGTCGGCCCAGCGGTGGACGACGGCGTCGGAGACGTGGTCGGAATAGAAGCGGACGTGGATGGCGTCGCGCTCCAGCCCCTGCTCGCGCAGCCAGGCGAGGATCATGTCCTGCTTGGCGGCGCCGTAGCAGTTCGCCCCGTCGATGCGGGCGAGGGTGCGGCCCTGCGCGTCGACCTGTTGCAGGGTGCCGATCACGTCATCGAAGCCGAGCCGCCGGGCGATGGCTGCAGCGTACAGGCGGTAGGAGGCGGTCGCGAGCACGAGGCGGCAGCCTGCCTGTTTGTCGGCGGCGATCCGGGCGCGAGCGCCGGGAAGGATGTTGTGCTCCAGCTGTGCGTCCGCGAAGCTTTCGATCACCGCAGCCAGCCGCGCCGGGTCGGGGCGGCCGATCAGCAGGCTGTAATTCAGCTCTTTCAGCCGGCCGCGACCGATCAGCTTCAGGACGTAGCCGAGGCCGGTGAACGCGGTCGCGGGGACCAAAGCGAGCCGCAGCGGATTGAGGCGCCGGGCGGCGTGCAGCAGGAAAGCGGTGAAGGTCGCCTTGCGCGTCACCGTCTTGTCCATGTCGTAAATGGCGAGCGCGATGCGGGTCATGGATAAGGGGCCAAGCACAGGCGTGCGCGCCCTGTCCAGATGCGACGTCCGTAGCGCGCAAATGCTTGCCGCAATGCGAAAATTGCAGCAGGGTCCGCGCCGATGGCGACCATGGCCGACTCCCCGGACGAATATCAGGACGGTCGCCGTATCGTCCGCCTGTCGGGCAATCTCACCCTCTCGCGCATCCGCTCGGTGACCCGGCAGCTTGAGGACGCGACCGACGACAAATTGCGGATCGACCTCACCGGCGTGGAGCGGATGGACACGGTCGGCGCGTGGACCCTGCACAAATTGGCGCGTGATCGCGATGTCGAGATTGTCGGCGCGGACGCAGACCAGCTCGCCTTGATCGACAATGTCGCCGCCGCGGACCGCCCGGCCAAGCTCCGTCCGGATGCGCCGCCGCCGTTCCTGCGTGTCGTTGCGATGACCGGCGACGCGACGCTGACCGCCGGGCGGACCCTGGTGTCGCTGGTCGCCTTCCTCGGCGCGACCATGATCACGGCGGGCAAGGTGATCGCGCGGCCGCGCAAGCTGCGCTGGCACGCGGTGACCAACCAGTTCGAGATTGTCGGCGTCCATGCGCTCGCGATCATCGGCCTGATGAGCTTCCTGGTCGGCATCGTCATTGCCCAGCAAGGCGTCGTGCAGCTCCGCCAGTTCGGCGCCGAGGTTTACGCCGTGAACCTGGTCGGGCGGATTTCCTTCCGCGAACTGGGCGTGCTGATGACCGCGATCATGGTGGCCGGCCGGTCGGGCAGCGCCTTCGCGGCCGAGATCGGATCGATGAAGCTCGCGGAGGAAATCGACGCGATGCGGACGATCGGCGTGTCGCCGATGGAGGCACTGGTGCTGCCACGGGTGATCGCGGTCACATTGGTGATGCCTTTGCTCGCTTTCTACGCGTCGATGATGGCGATTTTCGGCGGCGGCGTGCTGATGTGGGCGCAGCTCGATCTGCAGCCGATGGTCTTCATCCAGACCATCCGTGAAGTCACGCCGATGAACGACGTGCTCATCTGCCTTATCAAGGCCCCGATTTTCGGCATGCTGATCGCGATCTGCGGTTGTTTCCAGGGGATGCAGGTGAAGGGCAATGCCGAGGAAGTCGGGTTCAGGACCACCGCTGCGGTGGTGCAGGCGATCTTCCTGGTGATCGTGCTCGACGCCTTCTTTGCCGTCTTCTTCAGCTCGATCGGATGGATATGAGGCGCGGCGCTCTCAGAAAGCATGAGCAGGAGGTCGTCGAGCATCGGCACGACGGGCCGAACGCGATCGAGGTTCGCGGCCTGAAAAATGCGTTCGGCGAGCAGGTGATCCACGACGGTCTCGACATCGATCTGAAGCGCGGCGAGATATTGGGCGTGGTCGGCGGCTCGGGTACGGGCAAGTCGGTGTTGATGCGTTCGATCATCGGACTGCAGGAGCCGGTCGAGGGCGAGATCCACGTCTTCGGGCGCGATATGGTGGGTGCCGGTGTCGACGAATCGCGCGACATCAGGCGGCGCTGGGGCGTACTGTTCCAGAACGGCGCCCTGTTCACGACCCTGACCGTGACAGAGAATGTGCAGCTGCCGATCCGCGAATATTATGGCCGGCTCGACCGCGAACTGATGGACGAGATCGCGGCCTACAAGATCGCGATGGTCGGCCTGCCCGACGATGCGGGCTCGAAATTCCCGGCGGAATTGTCCGGCGGTATGAGGAAGCGGGCGGGGATCGCCCGGGCGCTGGCGCTCGATCCGGAACTGCTTTTTCTCGACGAACCGACGGCGGGCCTGGATCCAATCGGGGCGGCGGCCTTTGATGCCTTGATCAGCCGTCTGCGCGACGGCCTCAACCTCAGTGTGTTCCTGATCACGCACGATCTCGACACGCTCTATGCGATCTGCGACCGGGTGGCGGTGCTTGCGGACCAGAAAGTGATTGCCGTGGGAACGATCCCCGAACTGCTCGCGCTCGATCATCCGTGGATCCAGGAATATTTCCGGGGTCCGAGGGGGCGCGCCGCCGCGCCGGCGGCCGGGGAATTGCGTGAGGCTGCACATTCGGGGAGCGCCGGCTGATGGAAAACCGGTCGAATTCGATCATCGTCGGCAGCGTCGTGCTCGGCCTTATGGTCGGGCTGGTCTTCTTCCTGATCTGGCTCAGCCAGCCCAATCGCGAAGGCCGCAAGAGCTACGACATCCTGTTCACCCAGTCGGTCGGCGGCTTGGCCAAGGGCGCGCAGGTGACCTATTCCGGCGTGCCCGTGGGGCAGGTCGATCTGGTCGAACTGGACCGCCGCAATCCCGAAGTGATCCGGGTGCGGGTGACGGTGGACGAATCGATCCCCGTGCTCGCGCCGACCAACGAGAGCGTGCAGCGCAACGCGCCGGACGGCACCACGGCGAGCCTCAGCCAGGTCGGCTTCACCGGGCCGATCCAGGTCGAACTGACCACGCCGCGCTCGCTGGCGCCAGGGCAGCGCCAGTCGCTGACCGCCGAAGGACCCTATGGCGTGCCACTGATTCCACCGCGGCCGGGCGGTTTCGCGGCGATCCTGAACAATGCGCCGGAAGTGCTGGAGCAGTTCCGCCTGCTGGCGGCGCGGCTCACCGACTTCTTCTCGCCGCGCAATCAGGAAAGCATCGCGCAGATCCTGGAGAATGTGCAGCGGCTGACCCGCGAACTGGGCGATCGCGGTCCGCAGATTACGGCGACACTCCAGGAGGCGCAGGAAACAATGCGCCGTGCAGGCGTGACGATCGAGCGGTTCGGCGAACTGGCGGGCAGCACCGATCGCCTGATCAACCAGCAGGGCGCGGCGACTTTCGCCGAATTGCGTACGACGCTGGGCGCGGCGGCGCGCAGCCTTGAGGCGCTGCAGGCGGCGGTGAACGAAGCGCGTCCGGGCATTCAGACCTTCTCCGAGCGGACCCTGCCGGATGTCGGCGCGTTGCTCAGGGACCTGCGGGCGACATCGGAATCGCTGCGGCGCATCACCGAGAGGCTGGAGCAGCAGGGCGTGGGCGGGCTGGTCGGCAGCGAGCGCTTGCCCGATTACGAGCCGAGATGAGGTGGTGATTATGTGGATGAAGCGGCTCAGCAAGATCATGGCGGTGCCCGCGCTGGCGCTGCTGGCCGGCGGCTGCCTGGGCGGCGGTTCCGCACCGGCCGAGCATCTGACGCTGACGCCCACATCGGCGGTGCCGTCCGGAACGGAACGCAGCGGCGCGTCGGGCGAGAGCGTGGCCGTGCTGACCCCGACCGTGCCGCGCGAAGTGAGCGCGCGGCGCATCCCCGTCTATGTCGACGCGATCACGATCGAATATCTGACCAACGCGACCTGGATCGAGGCGCCGCCCGAATTGTTCCGGCGCCTGTTGTCGGAGACGATCGCGATGCGCACCGGACGGCTGGTGATCGATCCGAACAATTTCGCGGCTGAGGCCAATGTCACTGTGAGTGGCCAGTTGCTTCGCTTCGGCTTCGAGCCGGCGCGGATGGAGGCGGTGGTCGTCTATGAAGCGGCGCAGACGCGGCGCGGGCAGCCGCTGCAGACCCGCCGGTTCGAGGCGCGCGTGCCCGTGACCGCGCAGACCGCGGCGGCCGTTGCCCCGGCGCTCAACCAGGCGTCGAACCAGGTCGCAGGCGAGGTCGCAGGCTGGATCGGCGGATAAGGGGATGGCGGGAATGCGGGCGATCGGAGCGGGCATGCTGATTCTGGCGGCGGCGGCTTGCGGCGAAAGTGACGCGAACAAGAGCGCCGCCGCTCCGCAGAACGAGGCCGTGGCCGCTGAAAATGCTGCCGGTTCCAACGCGCAGCAGGCCGTGCGCGACCTTTCGGAGGGGCAGCGCAACGGCGTGCTGTTCCGGGCCATCCGCGATGCGCGCCAGCCTTGCCAGCATGTCCGCGAATCCATGCTGAGCGAGACGCCGGGCAGGACGCCGGTCTATATGGCAACGTGCGAAAACAATGCGATCTATGCGGTCGCGATCCGGGATGACGGCCAGGCGATCGTGCGGCCGGTCATGCCCGCGGAGGAGAATAAGCAATGATCCGGCACGCGCTCGTGCTTCTAGGTCTGGCGGCGCTTGCCGGTTGCGGCGGCGATCGTGTCGTCGAGAGCGCGAACGGAGCGGAACCGGACATCCGCATCGCCAATCCGTTTCACGACGATCTGATGGAATTGACCCCGGGCCGGCAGCGGCTGGCGATGCGGCGGGCGATCCGCGACAGCCGTTATCGCTGCCTGCGCGTCGACAATGCGGGCTATCAGGAAGAATATCGCAACATGAAGATGTGGGTCGCGACCTGCCCGGAGGAGCGGAAGACCTTCGCCATCTATCTGGCGCCGGGCGGGGAAGTGCAGGTGCGCGATTGCGCCGATGCGGGAACCCTGTCGCTGCCGCGCTGCAACGGCCTGCCGCCTGCCCAGCCCGACCCCACCATGCCGGAATTCAAGGAAGGCGCGGCGGACGAGGCGTTCAAGAACGAGCAGTGACGCCGGGAAGCGCGCTCAGCACTTTTCGTATTTCCAGTTCCGCTTTTTGCCTTCGGCCATCCATTCGACCGCCTGGCCTATGCGCCTGGCGCGGGTCTCGGGGCGCTTCGCCTCGATGATCCATTCGAGATACTCGCGGCGGCAACTGGGCGGAAATCTATCGAAACTGGCCTGCGCCGCAGAGTTGGCGGCGAGTGCGCTGGCGAGATCGTCGGGCATTTGCGGCTCGGGCCGCACGGAGGGTTGGCGCGTGGGCTTCGCGCCGCTGTCGATGAACGCCATGCCGGCGCGAATGATGCCTGCGAGTGCCGAATCGTCCGGCAGGTCTGCGAGGCTGGTGAGCCGCCCGAAATCCCCCATCGCGCCCGCCTTGGCATCGTCGCCGCGCACGTCATTGCTGTTCCAGAAGCCGAGGGTGGCGTGTGCCTTGAATGCGGCCATCCCGGCGAGCGGCCGGCTTTTGTAGGAGAAAGCGGGCACGCCCCATTTGATGCCCTCCTCAACCTGGGGACAGGCGGCGTGAATTGCGGTCCGGATGTGGTTGAGGATGGGGCGGGCAAAATCGGCTCGCCCCTCGATATAGGCGTCGACGCGCGGGTCCCTGCTCATGCGCGCAGGATGCGACTCGTTGGCCGGTCAGGCAAGCCCCGAGGCTTCGGCGACTGCTTCGCGCCGGGCCACCACCGCGCGGCGCCAGCCATCGGCGGTGAAGATGATCAGCGCCGTCCAGATCGCGCCGAAGCAGACGATGTGAGAAAAGGTCAGATGTTCGCCGAACACCAGAACCGCGAGCAGGAACTGGATGGAGGGCGCGACATATTGCAGGAAGCCGAGCGTCGAAAAGGGCAGGCGCTTGGCCGCAGCGGTGAACATCAGCAAAGGAATGGCGGTGATCGCCCCGCCGAGGATCAGCAGGAGCGACGTGAGCGGGTCCCAGGTCGACAGGCCGCCCGTGCCCTGCGATTCCAGCCAGAGAATCCAGCCGAGCGCGAACGGGGCGAGCAGGATGGTCTCGATCGACAGCCCTTCGACCGCCTCGACCGGGGTGATCTTCCGCAGGAAGCCGTAGCTGGCGAAGCTGAGCGCCAGCGTGATGCTGATCCACAGGCCCGAGCCTGCGCCCGCCGCGAGGATGGCGACGCCGACCGCGGCGAGGATGGTCGCGGCGATCTGCGGCCGCGTCAGCCGCTCGCCGAGCAAAAGCACACCCATCAGGATGTTGACGAGCGGGTTGAGATAATAGCCGAGGCTGCCCTCCAGCACATGGCCGGTGACGATGGCGATGATGTAGACGAGCCAGTTCACCGCGATCAGCGCCGAGGTCGCCATCAGGGTGAGCAGCACCTTGCGGTCGGCGATCGCGGCGCGAATGCGTTGCCAGCGCTTCCAGGCGAGGACCAGCCCGCCGAGCAGGACCAAAGACCAGAGGATGCGGTGTCCAAGGATCTCGCCGGGGCTGACATGGGCCAGCGCCTTGAAATAGAGAGGCATCACGCCCCAGGCGAGGTAGGCGCCGAGCCCGTAATAAAGCCCGGCGCGATGGCGCTGGGCGGCAAGAGCGGGCGAGGGCGCGTGCATCAGGTGGCGGAGTTACGGCAGCGGCGGTGTGTCAGCTTGTGGCAATGATGTGGATGACCGGCCTGGCCTTGCTCGCGGGCTGCGGACAGCAGCCTCGCAATGGTGCGGTCGTGGTGATCGAGGTCGGGGCCGAGCCAGTGGTCGATGCAGACACCGCCGCGCCGGCTGTCGCTCCCCGCGCGGAAGAAGTGCGGGCGGTCGAGACGGCGGGACTGCTGCCGCCGCGCGCCGAAGTCGTGCCGGCCAGCCGGGTCGATGGCGCGATCGCCTTCGCCTATCGCACGCCGGACGCGCCGGCCGAGGTGGCGCGCTGGTACCGCGCCGCCGCCGGGTTCAACCTGCACAGCGAATTGGACGAGGGCGGCGAGCATGTGCTGAGCGGCACGACCGCGCGGCCGGCGGGGGATTTCTCCGTCCGGCTGGCGGAGCAGCGCGGCGGCGGCACGACTGCGATGGTGCTGGTGACGCCGCGGCGATGAACGCGCTCGCCGACCCTGAAGAGGTGCGCGCCCATCTGGTCGCCGCCGCTTCGGCCGGGCACGCGCTCACTTATGCCGAGTTGCTGGAGCGGCTCGGCTATTCCTTCTCGCGGCCTAAGATGCGGCAATTGGTCGCGGTGCTGGGCGAAGTGGATCGCCGGGCCGAGGCGGATGAGGAGCCGGAACTGGCGGTGCTGGTGGTGCGCCAGAGCGACGGTCTGCCGGGGCAAGGCTGGTGGATCGCCTGCGCCCGCAAGCACGGTTATGAAGGACTATGGGAAGGGCCGGAGGCGCAGCGCTTCATCGCGGCGACCCAGCAGAAAGTCTTCCGCTTCTGGTCCGAAACGGGACAGGCGGCGCGCTAGCCCCGCATTAACCACGTCTTCTCACCCATTGGCCTAGAGGTTGGGGCATAATGGCGCCCATGACCCGTCTTCGCATCCGCCCGTTCGTTTTCGCCGCCGTCAGCGCCCTACTGCTGACCGCCTGCGGTGGCGCGACAGAGAACAGCCTCGCCGCGATCGACGCGGACATCGCCAAGGCCGATATCGACCCGGCGATCAGCGGCGCGATCGAGGACGAGATCCTGGTCGATCCGACCCTGGTGGGACAGGCCAATGCCGACGGCGTGCGCGCGCCGGAGCGTCCGCTCGGGGCGCCCTATCCCGGTCGCGCTTCGGCGGCTGCGCCGGGCACGCCGATCAATTCGCCCTGCGGTGTACCCTTTCAGCAGGGCAATGAATGGGCGGACCGACTGCCCGCGGAGTTCGGCATGTCGCCCGGCGCGCGGCTCACCGAGGCGGCGGGCGCCGATCGCGGCGATTGCCATGTCCGCGTGGTCAGCTTCTCGACCGACCAGAATTGGGAGCAGGTGCTCGATCATTATCGCGGCGCCGCGCAGCGGGCCGGCTTCGATGTCGAGCATGAGCTGAAGGATGGCGACCATATGCTCGGCGGCACCGGCGCGAATGACGGGGCCTATCTGGTGATCGTCTCGCCGCAGCAGCGCGGCTCCAACGTCTCGCTGATCATCAATCGCGGGCGCTGAGCGCGCTGGGGTGACGTAGCCGCGCCGCGCGCCTAAAGCGCGGCCCGATGTACGGACTTCTTCTTGTAATGGCGGGCGGCGCGGTGGGCGCTGGCTTGCGCTATGGCGTGAGCTGGTGGGCGGCAGGCGCGTTCGCGGGCGGCTTTCCGTGGGGCACGCTGATCGTCAATCTGAGCGGCGGACTGCTGATGGGCGTGCTGGCTGGCGCGGTGTTGCGCGAAGGCGCGGGCATCCCGGTGCATCTGCTCGCCGGGGTCGGCATTCTCGGTGGCTTCACGACTTTCTCCGCCTTCAGCCTGGAAGTCGTTGTGATGGTCGAGGGCGGGGCGCTCGGCGCCGCTCTGGGCTATATTCTCGCCTCGGTAGTCGGATCGACCTTGCTGCTGTTCGCGGGATTGATGCTCGGGAGGGCGGTGGCATGAGCCAGGACGTGCGCACTTTCACCGTTACCGAAGAGGATGACGGCATCCGCCTGGACCGCTGGTTCAAGCGCAACCTGCCCGAAACGAATTTCACCGCTGTCGCGCGTCTCGCCCGCACGGGCCAGTTGCGCGTCGATGGCAAGCGGGCGGCGCCGGGCGACCGGATCGAGGCCGGGCAGGTCATCCGCATCCCGCCGATCGAACCCGTTCCGGAATCCGCGCCGCGCCGCGAGCGGCCGAAGCTGAGCGAGGAGGAGATCGCCTTCGCCCGCTCGATGGTGATCGAGGAAGATCCCGCCGCAATCGTGCTGAACAAGGTGCCGGGCCTCGCCACGCAGGGCGGGACCAAGACCAAGGAGCATGTCGACGGTCTGCTCGGCGGGCTGGTGGCGGAGGATGCGGCGCGGCCCAAGCTGGTCCACCGGCTCGACAAGGACACGTCCGGCGTGCTGCTGGTGGCGCGCACGCCGCGCGCGGCGGCTTTCTTCTCCAAGGCTTTTTCCGGGCGGACGGCGCGGAAAATCTACTGGGCGGTCGTGACCGGCGTGCCGTCGGTCGAGGACGGCATCATCGAACTCCCGATCGCCAAGCAGCCGGGGACGGGCGGCGAGAAGATGCATGTCGACGAGGAAGAGGGTCAGGTCGCCAAGACCCGCTACCGGGTGGTCGAGCGGGCCGGCAATCGCGCCGCCTTCGTGGAATTGCAGCCTTTCACCGGTCGCACCCACCAGCTGCGCGTCCATATGGCGGCGATCGGCCACCCGATCGTCGGCGATGGCAAATATGGCGGGCCGGAATCCTATCTGACCGGTTCGATCAGCCGGAAGCTGCATCTGCATGCGCGGCGGCTGCGGATCGACCATCCCGATGGCGGTCGCATCGACGTGATGGCCGAACCGCCGGAGCATTTTGCCGCGACTCTGGCCTCTTTGGGCTTCGATCCGGACGCTGGGGACCTGCCGATCGAGGATGCGCCGCCGCCGACCCGCGCGGACCAGAAGGCCAAGGCGCGCCAGCATGCCAAGCAGGTCCGCAAGGGCCGCCGCGGCGAGCGGCGCAGCCGTTCATCGGGAGGGAGCAGGCGATGAGCGACGAACCGCGACCTGAAATCAGTCACGCGACCTGGCGCAACCGCTTCATCCTGATCAACCTCGCGACGATCCTGGGCGCGGCGCTGGGGCTGTTCGGGATCCTGCTCTGGCAGAGCAGCTATGTCGTGACGGGTGGATCGGTGCTCGGCTTCCCGTTGGCGCTGATCGGGCTTGCAATCAGTTTCTTCGCGCCGCGCCTGCTGGCGCGCCGGTGGAAGAAAAACGACCGGCGATGAAGCGCTTCTATAAGGATGTTTCGGTCGCGCCGTCAGATGACGGCTTCGGCCTGCTGCTCGACGGACGGCCGGTAAAGACGCCAGGCCGGGTGCCGCTCGCCGTGCCGAGCGCGGCGCTCGGTGACGGCATTGCCGAGGAATGGCGCGGGCAGGACGAAACGATCGATCCGCGTGCGATGCCGCTGACCGGCCTCGCCAATGCCGCGATCGACCGGATCGCGCCCGATCCGGCGACCTTCGCGGCGGGGCTGGCGCGTTACGGAGAGAATGATCTGCTCTGCTATCGCGCGGAGGCGCCGGTGGAGCTTGCGCAGTGGCAGGCGGAAGCCTGGGACCCGTATCTGGCCTGGGCGCGCAGCCGCTATGATGTCGAGCTGAAGGTGACGGCGGGTATTGTCCATATGCCGCAGCCCGAAGCGACGGTGGAGCGGCTGGGCAAGGCGGTGGGGTCACGCAATCCGTTCGAGCTGGCCGGCCTGTCGCCGCTTGTGACCGTCAGCGGTTCGCTGGTGATCGCGCTGGCGGTGGCGGAGAGCGCGTTCACGCCGGATCAGGCGTGGGATGCGGCGACTGCGGACGAACGCTGGCAGACGGAAAAATGGGGCGCCGACGAGGAAGCCGTCGCGGCGCTCGCCAACCGCCGCCGCGACTTCTATGCGGGCGGGCGCTTCCTGGCTCTACTCTAGGTCGCTTTCGCGGCTGACGAGCTTGTGCGTGATCGCGCCGGATGGCGCGGGCGAGGGCAGGAACCAGGCGACCACCAGGCCGCCGAGCGCCAGGGCCAGCCCGTCGCCGACCATCGTGAAGAGCACGTTGGTGAGGTCATGGTGCAGATAGAGCGCGCGGCCGAGGTGGATATAGAGCGATGCGCCCGCCGCGAGCAGGACGACCAGACGGGCGCGTGACGGGAAATCGCTTGCCCGGCCGCCGAGCGCCAGCAGCCCCAGCCCTGCAAGGAGGGCGGTGATGAAATTCAACGCCAGCCCCCAGAGCAGCATGGTCGCGTCTCCCGCCGCATAGCCCGACGCGTTGAAGTGGACGGTAGCGACCGGGCCGCCGCCATACATCACGGTCTGCGCGGCGGTGTCCGGATTGGGTACGGCATAAGTGCCGGTCGCGGGGATGATCTGTTTCAGCGAGGCCTGCATCTGCGCGGCCTGCTCGTCGCCGAGCGTGCGCGTGCCGATGCCGTTCAACGGCGAGGCGAAGAAGATGAAGCCGGCGACCAGCATCGCCACCGCGGCCATCGCCGCGCTCAGGATCAACCGCACCATGGCCTCACTCCGCCTGTTCCGAGGGGAGCGTAGAGGATCGAACCGGGGGCGCCTAGCCGGTCAGTTCGCGGACGAAATCGTGGAGGAAGACGCGGCGGGTGGCCTTCAGCCGCTCGGCCTTCAAGATGTTGTGGACCAGCTCGCAGCATTTGTCCGCGTCATTGTTGATCAGGACATAATCATATTCGGCCCAATGGCTGATCTCGGCCGCGGCGCGGTTCATCCGGCGCTGAATGACTTCTTCCGGATCGGTGCCGCGGCTGCGCAAGCGGCGTTCCAGTTCCTCCATCGAAGGGGGAAGGATGAAGACGCGGACGATGTCGGGATCGACCTGCTTGAGCTGTTGCGTGCCCTGCCAGTCGATATCGAGCAGGACGTCGCGCCCCGCCTCGATCACTTTCAGCACCTCGTTGCGCAGCGTCCCGTAGCGGAAGCCGAAGACGTGCGCCCATTCCAGAAAGGCGTTCGATTCCTGCATCCGGTCGAATTCGGAATCGGTGACGAAATGATAGTGTACGCCGTCAATCTCGCCTTCGCGCCTGGGGCGGGTCGTGGCGGAGACGGACATGTCGACGCCGGGATCGGCGTTCATCAGCATGCGCGCGATGGTGGACTTGCCCGCGCCGCTGGGGCTCGACAGGACGAAGAGAAGGCCCCGGCGCTTGAAGGCGGCTGCGATTTCCATGGGGGCTAGTGGTCGAAGCAGGCGGGTCAGGTCAAGGGAGAGACGATGCGATATGTCGCTTTGCTGCGCGCGGTGAATGTCGGTGGCTGCAAGCTGCCAATGGCGGAATTGCGCGAGGTTTGCGCCGGTCTCGGCTGGGAAAATGTCGCGACCTACATTCAGAGCGGCAATGTCGTTTTCGACGCCGCGGGCAAGCCGGAAGCGCTCGAGGCGGCGCTGGAGCAAGCGGTGACCGCCCGATTCGGCTTCGAACGGCCGGTAATCGTGCGCAGCGCGAAGCAGTGGGCGGCTTATGCGGCGGGGAGCCCGTTTCCGGAGCAGGAAAAGGACAGGCCCAATTATTTGCTGCTCGGCCTCGCCAAGTCCGCGGTCGCAGCGGGCGCGGGCGAGGCGCTCGAGGCCCGCGGGGCGGCGGGCGAGCAGGTCCGTCAGGATCGGGATGCGCTCTGGTTCTTCTTTCCGGACGGTTCCGGCGTCTCGAAGCTGTCCCCGGCCGCCATCGACAAGGCGGCCGGATCGCCCGTCACCACCCGCAACTGGCGAACCGTGCTGAAGCTGCAGGAGATGCTGACGGCCTAGCGCCCCAGCATCAGTTCCGGTCGGACCACCCGGTCGAACGTCGCTTCATCGACCAGGCCGAGTTCCAGCCCGGCTTCCTTCAGGGTCTGGCCCTTTTCGTGGGCATATTTCGCGATCTTGGCGGCATTGTCGTAGCCGATCTCCGGCGCGAGCGCGGTGACGAGCATCAGCGAACGGCCGACCAGATCGGCGATCTGGCGCTCGTTCGCTTCGGTCCCCTCGACGCAGCGCTCGGCGAAGCTGACCATGCCGATGGCAAGCAGGTGGATCGAGCGCAGCACATTGGCGCCGATCAGGGGCATGAACACGTTCAACTCGAAATGGCCCTGCGCGCCGCCGATCGTGACCGCCTGATTGTTCCCCATCACCTGCGCCGCGACCATGGTCAGCGACTCGCACTGGGTCGGGTTCACCTTGCCGGGCATGATCGAGCTGCCCGGCTCGTTGGCCGGCAGGCTCAATTCGCCGAGGCCCGACCGGGGTCCGGAGCCGAGGAAGCGGATATCGTTGGCGATCTTGTTCAGCGCCACGGCCAGCGTGTTCAGCGCGCCGGAGAAGAAGACCAGGCCGTCCTTGGCGGCCAGATGCTCGAACTTGTTGTCCGCGCTTTCGAACTGCGTGCCGGCAATGTCGCTGATCGCCGCCGTCATGTCTTCGGCCCAGCCGGCGGGCGCGTTCAGGCCAGTGCCGACCGCGGTGCCGCCGATGGCGAGCTTGCGGATATTGCCGTTGAGCGCACCCTGGATGCGGGCGCGGCAGCTGATCAACTGCGCGGCATAGCCGGAAAATTCCTGGCCGAGCGTCAGCGGCGTGGCGTCCTGCGTGTGGGTGCGGCCGATCTTGACGATATGGTCCCAGGCCTCGGCCTTCGCGACGAGCGCGTTGGTCAGCGTCGCGAGCGCGGGGAGCAGCACCTGCTCCGTCGCCAGCACCGTCGCGACATGGAGCGCGGTCGGGAAGCTGTCGTTCGACGACTGGCTCATATTGACATGGTCGTTCGGGTGGACGGGCGATTTGCCGCCGCGCGTGCCCGTCAGCTTTTCGTTGGCGTAGCCCGCAATCACCTCATTGACGTTCATATTGGTCTGGGTGCCGGAACCGGTCTGCCAGATGACGAGCGGGAACTGGTCGTCCAGCTTGCCGCCGGTGATGGCCTGCGCGGCATCCTCGATCGCGGCGACGATGTTGCCGTCCAGCCCGTGCTTGCCATTCACTCGCGCCGCAGCCTGCTTCACGATCGCCTGGGCATAGACGATGCCCAGCGGCATGCGCTCGGTCGGTCCGAACGGAAAATTGTCGATCGAGCGCTGCGTCTGCGCCCCCCAATAGGCAATGCGCGGACATTCGATCGCGCCGATCGAATCGGTTTCGGTGCGGGTGTCGGTCATGGCTAGCCCCTCAACTGCGTTTCGGGCGCTGTGAAAGAAGGCGGACCCCGGATCAAGCCCGGGGTAACGGGATCAGGCGGTCATTTCTTCCGGCTGAAATCCACCGAGACGACGTTGGAGCCGTCCTCGACCGGCTGGATGGCGGGCCGGTCATTCTCGGCATCCTCGTGGCCGCCATCCTCATCCGCGTCGTCGCTTTCCTCCGCCTGGAACTGAAGCTGGAACTTCACTTCGGGGTCGAAGAAGACGGTGATCGCGGCGAACGGGATCTTCAGCAGCGACGCCTTCTGGTTGAAGCTCAGGCCGACTTCGAAGCCGCTGTCCGTTACCTTCAAGTCCCAGAAGCGATTCTGGATGACGATCGTCATCTCGTCCGGAAAGCGCTCCGACAGATGCTTCGGGATATCTACGCCGGGCGCGCCGGTCTTGAAGGTAATGTAGAAATGGTGGCCGCCGGGCAGGCCGCCATTGGCCTGCACCTCGCCCAGCACCCGGCCGACGACCGCGCGCAGGGCCTCCTGCACGATCTCGTCATAGGGAATCAGGCTGTCGGGCGTCTGGTCGTTCATTGCGCCGCAAAAGGTAGCGTGGCGGCGGGACGGGTCAAGGCGATTGAAGCTCATCTGCGCCATGCCGGACTTGATCGGGAATCGGCCTGCCTTAGGACCGTCAGACGACCCCTGAACGATGGAAGGCCGGATCATGCCGATCGACGCGACGAAGCCCTATGACGACAACAATGTCTTCGCCCGCATCCTGCGCGGCGAACTGCCGGCGCGGAAAGTGTATGAAGATGCGTACGCGCTGGCTTTCTACGATCTCGATCCGAAGGCGCCGACGCACATCTTGGTGATTCCCAAGGGACCGTACGTTTCCTGGGACGATTTTTCCGCGAATGCGCCGGAAGCGGAGATCGCCGGTTTCGTGCGCGCGGTCGGCGCGGTCGCGCGCGATGCCGGGCTGGTCGGCGACGGCTATCGGCTGCTGGCGAATATCGGCCGCGACGGAGGGCAGGAGGTGCCGCATCTCCACGTGCACCTGTTCGCCGGCCAGCCGCTCGGCCCGATGCTGGCACGGTGAGCGGATTGCCTATTGCGCGCCCGACATAAGCGTTTAGGCTCCCCGCCACTCACAGACCGGGCGATAGACCTGGATCCAAGGGGAATGTTCACATGATATTCGGGCGCGTAAAGCCACTCGACGCCATATTGGCGACGGCCGAGAAGAAGAGCCTCAAACGCTCTCTCGGCGCGATCCAGCTGACCCTTTTCGGTGTCGGCTGCATTATCGGCACCGGCATTTTCGTGCTGACTTCGGTCGGCGCGCAGAAGGCGGGGCCGGGCCTCATCCTTTCCTTCGTTGTGGCCGGCGCTGTCTGCGTCGTCGCCGCGCTCTGCTATGCCGAGATCGCGTCGATGATCCCGGTCGCAGGCTCCGCATACACATATAGTTATGCGGTGCAGGGCGAGTTCCTCGCCTGGACGGTCGGCTGGGCGCTCCTGCTCGAATATGCCGTGGGCGCCTCAGCGGTGTCGGTCGGCTGGTCCAACTACTTCGTGAACACAGTTATGGAGCGAAGTTGGGGGATAGATGTCCCCGACTGGCTAAGCGCGGGTCCGCAGGCCCTGGGCGGCGCTGTGGGCGGGTTCATCAACCTGCCGGCGGCGGTGATTGCCCTGCTGATGACCGGCCTGCTGCTGCTCGGCACTTCGGAGAGCGCGAAGTTCAACGCGATCCTGGTGGCGATCAAGGTCACCGCTTTGACCGCCTTCGTGATCCTGACCCTGCCGGTCATGGACCCTGCCAATTTCGAACCGTTCGCTCCGGCGGGTATGTTCGGCGGCATCGGTTCGGGTGTCGGCATCGTCGGCGCTGCGGCGACCATGTTCTTCGCCTATGTCGGCTTCGACGCGGTTTCGACCGCGGCGGAGGAAACCAAGAACCCGCAGCGCAACGTGCCGATCGGCCTGATCGGCTCGCTCGCCATCTGCACCATCTTCTACATGCTGGTGTCGGCGGGTGCGGTCGGCGCGATCGGCGGTGCGCCGATCATGGGTCCGGACGGCGTTCCCTATAATGCCGGCCCGGCGCTTTCGGCCGCTTGCGCCACCGCGCAATATGCCGATGCCCTGGTCTGCTCGCCCGAGCCGCTCGCGCACGTGCTGCAGGAAATCGGCTACGGCACGACCGGCAATCTGATCGGCTATGCGGCGTTCATCGCGCTGCCGTCGGTCATCCTCATCCTGCTGTTCGGCCAGACCCGCATCTTCTTCGTGATGGCGCGCGACGGCCTGCTGCCGGAAGCGCTGTCGAAGATCCACCCGAAGTGGCAGACGCCGCACGTCGTGACGATCATCACCGGTCTGGCGGTGGCGACGGCGGCGGCCTTCTTCCCGGTGGGTGCGCTTGCGGACATCGCCAATGCGGGTACGCTCTATGCGTTCGCGATGGTGGCGATCGCGGTGTGGCAGCTGCGGAAGACCGATCCGAACCGGCCGCGGCCGTTCCGCGTCCCGGCGATCGGGGTGATCGCGTCGCTGACGGTGTTCGGTTGCGTCTTCCTGTTCATCAACCTGCCGCTCGAGGCGATCCTGGTCCTGCCGATCTGGACCGCGATCGGCGTGCTGATCTACCTCGCCTACGGCCGCCGGAAGAGCCATCTCGGCCGCGGCATCGTCGAGGTGCATGAGCCGGAGATCCACGACATCCAGCCCACCATTCCGGGCGTGGACGAGGATCGGGCAAGTGATCCGAATGCGAACCGTCCGCTGACCTGAGTTCAGGCCCAGCGACAGCAAGCGGCCGGCGGAGGCGACTCCGCCGGCCGTTTTGTTTTGGGGCTGACGGAAACCGGTCAGCCGGCAATCGGTTGTCAGGCGGAAGGAGACGGAATGTGTCCACCCAGCCGCCAGAAACGCCGCAGCCGGAACAACCCGGTCAGCCGATCCAGCCACCGCCCGAAATCGTGCCGCCCACGCCGAACGTCGACCGCCCGGACCCGGGCGGCGCCCCGGATACGGCGCCGGGACAGCCACTGGGTTGAGGCACCTAATCCTCCCCTGCATTTGGAGGGGAGGGGGACCATCCGAAGAATATTGGAGGGGCCGTGTGCAGCGCGGAATGCTTCCAAGACAAAAAGAAAGACCGGCGCTTTCGCGCCGGCCCCTCCACCGCCTTCGGCGGTCCCCCTCCCCTCGAAATCGAGGGGAGGAATCTTACAGCTGCTCGGCCACCAGATCCTTGAGGCTTTTCTCCGGCCGCGCACCATAATGCGAAATCACTTCGGCCGAGGCGATCGAACCCATGCGCAGCGAATCGAGCACCGAGCGCCCGCTGACCTGCCCGTAGAGGAAGCCGGAGGCGAAGACGTCGCCCGCCCCGGTCGTGTCGACCACGCGCTCGACGGGCAAGGCCGCGACCTCGAAGCGGGCGCCATTCTCGTCGATCGCCAGGGCGCCTTCCGGACCTTTGGTGATGACGAGCAGCGGTACGTCCCGAGCCAGGGTCTCGACCGCGCTCGCTGCATCGCTGTCCTCCAGGATCGCGGCTTCCTCTTCATTGGCGAACAGGATGTCGATCAGGCCATCGTCAATCAGCGCCCGGAAGTCCTTGCGGTGCGTCTTCACGCAGAAATCGGCGCAGGTGGCGAAGGCGATGCGGCGGCCGGCGGCGCGCGCGGCCTTGATCGCCTTGCGCATCGCGGCGCGCGGCTCGGGCGGATCCCACAAATAGCCTTCCAGCAGCAGGATCTTGGCGCTGGCGACCAGTTCGTCCGAAGCGGCATCCTCTGGCAGATAATGCGAAGCGCCGAGCAGGGTGTTCATCGTGCGCTGGCCGTCCGGCGTGACGAGGATCAGGCAGCGGCCGGTCGGCGGCTCGCCCTCGCGCGCCGGCGTGTCGAAAGCGACGCCCGCGGCGGTGAGGTCGTGGCGGTAGATCGTGCCCAATTGATCGTCCGCGACCTGGCCGACGAAGGCGACCTTCGCGCCAAGGCTGGCGAGGCCCGCGAGCGTGTTCGCCGCCGCACCGCCGGAAATCTCCCGGCCCGGGTTCATTTTGCCATACAGTTCGACCGCGCGCTCGGCGTCGATCAGGCGCATCGAGCCGGAGCGCATGCCCTCCGCGGCGAGAAAGGCGTCGTCGGTATCGGCGATCACGTCGATGATCGCATTGCCGATGGCGAGCACGTCGATGGTGGGCTCAGTCAATTGTTCCGCTCCTGAATGGGATGCGCGCGCCTAGCGGCGTGAGGCATGCAGGGTCAACATTGCCAACCATTACCGTCTTGGCTGAGCTTGTCGAAGCCCTGCCTTTCTCATTCTCGGGGCGGCAAAGAAGGACAGGCCTTCGGCAAGCTCAGGCAGGACGGGGTGGGGGAGATTGCAACACTGCAAAATCGTCCCCATACCGCTCGCGAAATGATCTGGCTTCTGGCTTGCCTGACCGCAGGGCTCATCAGCGCCTGCGGCTTCGCTCCTCTCGATCTGTGGCCGCTGACATTGCTTGGCGTCGGCTTCCTGCTGTTCGCGGTCGAGCGGGCGCCGCGGCTGCGCACCGCTCTGGCGCGGGGCTGGTGGTTCGGCTTCGGGCAGTTCGTGCTGGGCCTGAACTGGATCGCGACCGCCTTCACCTATCAGGCGAACATGCCGGCCTGGGTCGGCTGGGTCGGGGTGGTAGTGCTGTCGCTGTATCTGGCGATCTGGCCGGCGGTGGCGGCGGGGCTGGCCTGGCGCTGGTCCGGCGGCGACCGGCTGCGGCTGGTGCTGATCTTCGCTGCCGCCTGGGTGGTGACGGAATTCCTGCGTGGCACGCTGATGACCGGCTTCCCGTGGAATCCGCTCGGCGCGTCGCTGCTGCTCACCCCGGCCGCGATGTTCGCAGCGCTCGCCGGGACCTACGCGCTTGGCGGGCTGGCGGCCTTAAGCGGCGGCGTGGCCTATCTGCTTGCGCGGCGCGACTGGCTGCGGGGCGGCGTACTGGCAGCCGGACTGTTCGTGCTGGTCGGCCTCGCTTTTCTGGCAACGCCAGCACCTGACGGCCCGCCGGGCGCGAAGGTGCGGCTGGTGCAGCCCAACATCAGCCAGGATGTGAAGCATAGCGTCGGCTACGAGCCGCAGCTCGAGCGGTTCGAACAATCCGGTGCTACCCTTTCGGGTGGGCCGACCCTGCTGCTTTGGCCCGAGGATGGCGTGCCGTTCATGCTCGACGAGGAGCCGTGGGAGGCCGAGGAAATCGGCAGCTGGATCCGTCCCGGTGACCTGGTGCTGACCGGCGGCACTAAGCTGGAGCGGGAAGGCGGCCGCCGCGCAGTCGGGGCGCGCAACAGCGTGCATGTCGTGAACCATGAGGGCCAATTGGTCGCCCGCTACGACAAGGCGCATCTGGTGCCGTGGGGCGAATATCTGCCGTTGCGCGGGCTGCTGGAGCCGATCGGGCTGGCGCGGGTGGTGCCGGGCGACATCGATTTCTGGGAAGGGCCGGGGCCGCAGAGCATCGACCTGCCGGGCTTCGGCCGGGTCGGCATGCAGATCTGCTACGAGATCGTTTTCTCCGGTCATGTCGTCGATCGCGCCAACCGGCCCGACTTCATCTTCAATCCCAGCAACGATGCCTGGTTCGGCTGGTGGGGTCCGCCCCAGCATTTCGCACAGGCGCGCCTGCGGGCGGTCGAGGAAGGGCTGCCGGTCGTCCGCGCGACACCGACCGGCGTTTCCGGCATCGTCGACGCACGCGGCAATGTCGTCGAGGCGGTGCCGTCGCACGAATATGGCGCGATCGACGCGCAGGTGCCGGCGGCCGCCGCGCCGACCCTGTTCGCGCGCTTCGGCAACTGGCTGGCCTTCGTCTTCGCCGGCCTGCTGATCGTCGCTTCGGCCTTCACCGGACGATTGAAATCCGGTCGCGCACGGGCTAACGAGACGCGCACATAAAGATTTCTTTATATCCGAAAATCTCAACAGATTTCGTTCGAAAGGCGATTTCCAGCGATGCGCAGCAATTACATCTTCACGTCCGAATCGGTTTCCGAAGGTCATCCGGACAAGGTCGCCGATCAGATTTCGGACGCGATCGTCGATCTGTTCCTGAGCAAGGATCCGGAAGCCCGCGTCGCCTGCGAGACGCTCGTCACCACCCAGCTCATCGTCGTCGGCGGCGAAATCCGCTGCAAGGGCGCGTTCGATCTCGAGGCCTATCCGGACACGCATGGCTGGGCGCCGGGCGTGCGTGACGAGATCGAGGCGGCCGTCCGCAACGTCGTGCACAAGATCGGCTACGAGCAGGACGGCTTCCACTGGTCGACCGCCAGCTTCCAGAACCATCTCCACGGCCAGTCCGCGCACATCGCGCAGGGCGTCGACGAGAGCGGCAACAAGGATGAAGGGGCGGGCGATCAGGGCATCATGTTCGGTTACGCGACCGACGAGACCCCGGACCTGCTGCCCGCCACGCTTTATTATTCGCACCGCATTCTGGAGCGGCTGGCCGAGGACCGCCACAGCGGCAAGGCGCCCTATCTGGAGCCGGACGCGAAGAGCCAGGTGACTTTGCGCTACGAAAATGGCGAACCGGTCGCGGCGACCGCTTTGGTCGTGTCGACCCAGCATGCGCCGGGCTATTGCGACGACGGCCGCGAAGGTTCGGACGCCGCCAAATATGGCGAGCTGCGCGACTATGTCGTCGGCGTCTTCAACGAGGTGCTGCCGGACGGCTTCATTACCGACGAGACCAAGATTTACGTCAACCCGACCGGCCGCTTCGAGATTGGCGGTCCGGACGGCGACGCGGGCCTGACCGGCCGCAAGATCATCGTCGACACCTATGGCGGCGCAGCCCCGCATGGCGGCGGCGCGTTCAGCGGCAAGGATCCGACCAAGGTTGACCGCTCGGCCGCTTATGTCGCGCGCTATCTGGCGAAGAATGTCGTCGCCGCGGGCCTCGCCAAGCGCTGCACGATCCAGCTGAGCTACGCGATCGGCGTCGCCGAGCCGCTGTCGCTCTATGTCGACCTGCACGGCACCGAGCAGAATGGCGTGACGGCCGAGAAACTGGAGCAAGTCCTGCCGACTTTGGTGCGCCTGACGCCCAAGGGCATCCGCACCCATCTCGGCCTGAACAAGCCGATCTATTCGCCGACCGCCGCCTACGGCCATTTCGGCCGCAAGGCGGACGGCGATCTGTTCAGCTGGGAAAAGACCGATCTGGTCGATCAGCTGAAGGCGGCGATCTAACCCTCTTCCTCATCGACGCACCGCACCTGGTGGGTGCGGCCGTCGATGCGCAGGGTGCCGATATAGGGGCCGCTGGCGATGCGCCGCAGCGCGCGAAGCCGGGCGACGAATTGCTCTCCGTTCGGGTCGGCGATGTCGGCGTTGAGCGTGGTCGGGTCGATCCATGCCTGCATCAGCATCGGCCCGCCGTCGCCCGTCGTCTGCTCGCGGCTGCCGCTCTTGAAGCGGGCCTGGGCGATGACCGGGCCGGCGAGGCTGCCGACGACCAGATCGATCGTCACCGATTCGTCCGAATTGCTGCGGCAGGATATGGTGCCGGTCGCGTGCACGGGGGTGGCGAAAGCGGCCAGGGCCGCGGCGGCGAGCAGGAACTTCTTCATCGCGGCGTCTCTCCTCGCTTGGCTGGAACCGCTCTTGCCGCAATAGGGCGATCATGAACGATCCGACAAGCATCCGCCGACTCTATGGCCGCCGCTCCGGCCACAAATTGCGCCAGGGCCAGGCCGCTTTGGTCGAGGACTTGCTGCCCGCGGTCGCGGTGCCGGAGGAGGGGCCGTTGTCGTCGGAGAGTCTGTTCGGCGACACGCGGCCGCTGCATTTCGAGATCGGCTTCGGCTCGGGTGAGCATCTTGGCTATCGCGCGGACCTGCTGCCCGATCATGGCTTCATCGGCGCCGAGCCGTTCCTGAACGGCGTGGTGGGGGCGCTGAACCAGGTCCGCGACCGCGCGCTCGGCAATGTGCGGCTGCACATGGGCGATGCGCTGAACGTGCTGGAGCGGCTGCCGGACGGGAGCTTGCGCTTCGTCTATCTGCTTCACCCCGATCCCTGGCCGAAGGCGCGCCACGCCAAGCGCCGGATGATGAATCACGGCCCGCTCGACCTGATCGCCGCCAAGCTCGCGCCCGGCGGCGAGTTCAGGCTCGGGACAGACGATCCGACTTATTGTCGCTGGGCGATGATGGTGATGCGGCAGCGGCAGGATTTCCGGTGGATCGTCGAGAAAGCGGCGGACTTCCTGAACCGGCCGGGCGGCTGGCCGGAGACGCGCTACGAGGCGAAGGCCCGCCGCAAGGGCCATGAGGTTTGGTATTTCCGTTATCAGAGGGTGGGCTGATGAAGAAAATTCTGATCGGGCTGGCGATGCTGTTCGGCGCGGAGGGCGCGGCGCAGGCCTGCTCCTGCCTGCCGCTGACCGGTGACCCGGCGCAGATGCGTCAATTGGCTGACGAGATCGCGCAGGGCGCTGTCGCCGTGGTGGATGTCGATGTCCGCGCGGCCTACAATCCGCGCACGCGCCGCGGTGAGTTGATGCGAGTGCGGGAGACGCTCGCGGGCCGGGCCCCGCGGGAGTTCCGGATCGCGCGGAGCTCTCCCCCGAGCAGCGCGGCCTGCGGTGTCGAATATCGGGCCGGATCGAACGCTTTGGTTGTCCTCTACCCGGCCGAGCGGCGCATGGTGCGGGGTCAGCCGCAGTTTCGCGGTGAATCGCTTTGCGTCTCGATGTTCCTGCACAATGCGCAATTCCGGCAGATGCTGATCGAAGCGATGCGACGCCCTCGCGTCTCCGGCCAGACCTCCGCCTCGCCTGCGGGACCACCTTGCGCTAACAACGCCTGAAGCGGCGCAGGGGGCTGACATGAGCAATCGCGGAATTCGCATCCGGGGCGTGATCCTGATCGTGCTCGGTTCCGCCTTGGCGATCGGCATGGTCTGGCTGCTGAAGGATATCGGCGGCGCGATGCAGCCGGGCGGGAGTCCGTCGGGCACGCGCTTTACCGGCTCGGAGGATCAGGGCCGGCTGATCAACGGCGTGTTGACGGCGATCCTCGCCATGGCCGTGGTGTTCGGCCTTTACGGCGTCTTCATGGCGGTAACCGGCAAGGAAAGCCGGGTGATGAAGATCGCCGCGTGGATCATCTGGCTGCTGCTGATCGGCGCCGCGCTCGGGACCGGCTGGTCCGCGCGCGGCGGCTTCCCGTCGCTTTTCTAGCGCCGGGTGGGTACGAGTTTCAGCAATCGGCCCTGCGAACCGCGGGCCTCGTCTTCCAGAACGTAGAGTGAGCCGTCGGGTGCCTGCTCGACCTCGCGGATGCGGGCGCCCAGGTCCAGCCGCTCGACTTCGCGGGCCGTGTCGCCAGTGATCTCGACCCGCACGATACCGCGCGCGCCAAGGCCGCCGATCAGGGCATTGCCGCGCCACTGCGGGAATTGTTCGCCGGTGTAGAAGATCAGGCTGGAAGGCGAGATGACCGGCGTCCAGGTGATCAGCGGCGCCTTGAATTCCGGCCGCGTGTCGTGATCGGGGATCGGGCGGCCGCCATAATGGTCGCCGTTCGACACGATCGGGTAGCCATAATTCGTGCCGCGCTCGATCAGGTTGAACTCGTCGCCGCCCTGCGGACCCATTTCATGGCTCCACAGCCGTCCGTCCGGCGCGAAGGCGAGGCCGAGCGGATTGCGATTGCCCATCGTCCAGGCCTGTGCCCCGACGCCGCCCCGCGAGGCCCAGGGATTGTCGGCCGGCACTGAGCCGTCGTCGTTCAGCCGGACGATGCGGCCGAGATTGCCGTTCGGGTCCTGCGCCGGATCGAAATTCTGCCGGTCGCCCGAGGAGATATAGAGCTTGCCGTCCGGGCCGAAGGCGATGCGGTGCGAGAAATGCCCGCCCTCGCTATAGCCCTGGCTTTGCCGCCAGACCGGTGAGACATTCTCGAGCGCGGCGACGCCCTGCGCCTCATTGATGTTCAGCCGTGCCCTGCCGACGACAGCGAGGCGGCCGCCTTCGCCGTCCACGACCCAGCTGAGATAGACGAGGCGGTTATTGGCGAAGTCCGGGTGCAGCGCGACATCGCCGAACCCGCCCTGGCCACCAGCGGAAACTGTCGGGACGCCGCCAACCTCGATGATCCGGTTGTCGGACACGCGCCACAATTTCAGCTTGCCGCCTTTCTCGGTGATCAGCGCTTGGCTGCCATCGGGCAGGAAGGTCATCGCCCAGGGTGAATCGAGATCGGCGATTTCCTCGACCGTGAAGCCGCGCGCGTCGCCTTGGACGGCGGCGGGCGCATTGCCGGCGCAGGCGGCCAGCGCGAGGGCGGGAAGGGCGATACGGACGAAACGCATGTCGGTCTCCAGGCAGAGAAAAGGGGAGGCGGGATCAGCCGCCGGTCAGCAGATAGACGTCATAACTCTCGTCGGTGATCGCGGGTTCAAATCGCGCGATCCGGCGGGTCGCGCCGAGAAAGCGCCGCTCCTGATCCGGATCGGAATAGAAATGGCCGAGATAGCCTTCCGCGTAGCGCCGCGGCGGGGCGGTGCCGTCCAGATGATATTTGAGCAGAATGACGACCGGCTTGCCGGTTTCGCCGGCGATGCGGCGAGCGTCGTTCAGGATGTCGTCGAGGCTCTGGTCCAGCCGCGCATGATTGGTGAAGCGCACGACGGTGCCATATTTCTGTTCGCGCAGCAGCCAGACGGGATTGCCGGCATAATAAGGCAGCGGCTCGGCGAAGACGTCGGGCTGGCTCATCACCGTCGCCTCGGTCAGCCCCTCCCGCTCCAGAAGGTTGGCGAGGTCGTGCACGCGGCTGTACGGAATGCCGCGCATCGCCGCTTCCATGTGGCGGCCGCTATGCGCCAGCTGCAGTGCGAGCAGCAGGATGAAGGCGATGCCGCCGATCCGTGCGGCAATGTCGGCGACGCGGCGGATCAGGCTCCATTTCTCCGGCCAGGCGCCGCCGCGCCCCGCCGCGACCAGCCAGTAGAGCGTGAGCAGGAAGACGAGCAGCAGCCCCTGGTGCCGGTATCCGCCCGGATAGACGAGCAGGTAGAAGAGCTTGAAGATCATCAGCACGCCGGCGCCGGTCAGAAAGGCGGCGGGCGAGCGCAGCAGGCCGGCAAGGCTGCCGGTAATCAGCAGGGTCAGCAGCACGCTCCCGAAACCGGTGCCGAACCAGGCGGGCGCGGCGAGGTCCGGGAAGGCGACGACCGAGGTGGTCAGCGCGCCGATCACGTCGCCCAGCCCGAGGCCGCCGGGATGATCGATGCTCGCGGCATCGTGCACGGTGGGAAAGACGGTCAGGAAGCAGACGGCCGCGCCGGCCGCGGCGATCGCGGCATTGGCCAGCCACCAGCCATATTTGCGGCTCCAGCGGAAACCCTCCTCGCTGAAGATGTCGAGCAACCAGAAGCCGACCAAGGCAGCGCCGAGGAAATTAGCCGGGACATTGGTGTTGCACAGGGCGAAGATCACCAGCCCCATGACGATTCCGCGATCGCGCCAGCGCGGATAGAGCCAGGCGAACACGAACAGGACCAGCATGCTGATCCCGTAATTGCGCGCACTGACCGTATATTCGAACAGGGCCAGCCCGCCGAACATGAAGAGCGCGACGGTGGTCAGCCGGAAGGGGGACTTGAGGACCAGCACCGTCATCGCCGCCGCCGAGAGAGCGAAGGCGACGATCGGCAGGACGATCGGCGACTGGATCACGGCATGTGTCCAGCGCAACAGCAGATACCAGAGCGCCGGATGCCCCTCGCCATGGAGGTTGCGGAGCATGTCGAGCGTCGTGTCCCCGCTCAGCGCAATGGTCAGCGCCCGCACTTCGTCGCGCCAGGGCACGTGGTGCCAGGCCAGCCACAGCGCGGCCAATGCCCAGACCGCGAGCAGCCCGAGCCTTATCGTGCGATCCCGCCCTTGCGGCGCAGCCCGGCTCCCGCCCATCGTTTCGGTCGACCCCATGCGCGCCTTCTTAGAAGCTTGTTGACCGGCGGCAAGCTATCCATCAGGGACGCGCGCGAAACGCGGCAGGGGCATCGCCAAAGTGATTGACGGACAGAAGGTTACGGTCGTGCTGCCGGCCTATAACGCGGCCAAGACGCTGCGCCAGACGGTCGCGGAGATTCCGCGCGACGTGGTCGACGACATTATCCTCACCGACGATTGCAGCAAGGACGACACCGCCGCGCTGGCGCGCGAACTGGGCCTGCACGTGATCGTCCACGATCAGAATCGCGGCTATGGCGGCAATCAGAAGACTTGCTACACCGCCGCGCTGGCCCGTGGCGCCGACATCGTCGTGATGCTGCACCCGGATTATCAATACACCCCCAAGCTGGTGACGGCGATGGCGGGAATGATCGCGTCGGGCCATTATGACGCGGTGTTCGCCTCGCGCATCCTGTCGCGCGGGGCGATCGAGGGCGGCATGCCGCGCTACAAATATGTCGCGAACCGGATGCTCACCGCTTTCCAGAATCTGGTGATGCGGCAGAAATTGAGCGAATATCATACCGGCTATCGCGCCTGGAGCCGCAAGGTGCTGGAGACTTTGCCGTTGCTGGCGGCGTCCGACGATTTCGTGTTCGACAATCAGATGATCGCGCAGGCCGCCTGGCATGGTTTCCGGATTGGCGAGATCAGCTGCCCGACCAAATATTTCCCGGAAGCGAGCAGCATCAATTTCAAGCGCAGCTGCGTCTATGGCTTCGGCGTGCTCGGCACGGCGATGGACTATCGGCTGAGCCGGTGGAAGCTGAAGCGGCCGAAGCTGTTCGTGCCCCGCGAGGATTCGCGCCTGCCCGGCGCTGCCGATTCCGCGGCCTTGCCGAATCCCGACCCAATCGGTTAAGAAAGACGCTCTTAACCCCCTTCAGTGCATTTGGGACGTGTGATGGACGCCGAAACGACGCCCGAACGGAAAGACGCGCGCGCCGCGCTGACCGAACTCGTGGCGAGCGAGGGCTTCCGTCAGCTGCTGCGCTTCGTCGTCGGCGGCATGGCCGTGACCTTGTTCTCGGCGCTGATCTATTCCGCCGTCGTGTTCGCGGGCGTGCTGCCGTTGGCCGCGAACGTGATCAGCCATGGCTGCGGCATGGCGGCCGGCTATGCGGTGCACAGCCGCTGGAGCTTCAAGGCGGACACGGATGAGGGCGAGCGGGCGATGATCGTCCGTTTCCTGATCGCGTCGGCCTTCGCGTTCCTGCTGAACAGCCTGTGGGTGTGGCTCGCGGTCGATGTGATGCGCCTGCATCCGCTCGCGCCTTTGCCCGCGATGATCGTGCTGACGCCCCTGATGAGCTTCGCGCTCAACCGCTATTGGGTGTTCAAGGCGGCGTGACCGGCTGACCGCCCTGGCGGTTGGCAGATTGGGTTCGGGTGCCTAGGGTCGGCTGCATGACCTTATCCCGCATCACCTTCCTCGCATCCATGCCGATGCTCGCTTTGCTGGCCGGCTGCGCCACGACCCCGTCCGCCGCGAATGCGCCGGAAGACGCCTTCATGGCCAATCTGCGCGCTTATTGCGGGCAGGCGTTCGAGGGGCGGGTGGTCACGACCGACGCCGCCGACAATGACATGCGGAGCGCGCGGCTGGTGATGCACGTGCGGGAATGTTCGGACGATGTGATCCGCGTGCCATTCTATGTCGGCGCCGATCGCTCGCGCACCTGGGTGATCACCCGCACAGCCGAGGGCGTGCGGCTGAAGCACGACCATCGCCACGAGGATGGCAGCGAGGATGACCTGACCCAATATGGCGGCGACAGCGCCGCACCGGGGACCGCGACGCGGCAGGATTTCCCCGCCGACCAATTCTCCAAGGACCTGTTCCAGCGCGGCAACATCCCCCAGTCGATGACGAATGTGTGGACGGTCGAAATTCTGCCGGGGCGGACCTATGCCTACCAGCTGCAGCGCCCGAACCGGCTGCTCCGCGTCGAGTTCGACCTGACCCGGCCCATAGCGGCGCCGCCGCCGCCCTGGGGCAGCAATTGAGCGACGCGCCCTATCACGCGCACATCTATTACCAGGAGGGAGAGCGTGCGGCCGCGAAGCTGCTGCGCGAGCGCCTTGCCGGGATGCCTGAACATGTCGGCTTCGTCGGCAGAATGACCTGGGAGGCGGTCGGGCCGCACCCCATTCCGCAGTTCGAGATTCACTTTGTGGAAGCTTCGCTTCCCGCCTTGCTTCCGGTCATCGAAGCTTCGCACTTGCGGGCGCTGATTCACCCTCTGACGGATGACGATCTGGCCGATCATACGATTCTCGGCCAATGGCTCGGCGAGCCGGTGCCGCTCGATTTGAGCGTGCTCGATCCGCCTGGTCAGAACAAGGGCGTCGCCCGCTTCGGCAAATCGGATTTCTGATCCGCACCGGTCGCCAATCCGCGCTTGCCCCTCCTGCCGGCCGCGCCTATATGCGCCTTGCCTTTCTCGACATCGTCAGACGTTGAGGTCGGCCCCGGGGACGGGGCCGGCGGCGGAGAAGCATTGCATTTTTCAGGAGCGCGCGTGGCGGACATCGCCCAGCTGAACGGGATCATCGAGCCGGCGGTCGAGGCCGAGGGCCTCGCGCTGGTGCGTGTCCGCATGATCGGCGGCGCGTCCGATCCGACGCTGCAGGTGATGGCCGAGGATCCGGCGACGCGGCAGCTGACGCTCGAGGATTGCGCGCGCCTGTCGCGGCGGCTGTCGGACATGCTCGATGTGCTGGAGGCCGAGGGCAAGGACCCGATCGAGGGCGCCTACCGGCTGGAGGTCAGCTCGCCCGGCATCGACCGGCCGCTGACCCGGCTGCAGGATTTCGAGGATTGGAAGGGCCATCAGGCGCGGATTTCGCTGGAGGATCCGGTGCAGGACCGCAAGCAGCTGACCGGACCTTTGCTCGGTGTTGAGCGCGAGCTGATCGGCATCCAGGTGCCCGGCCAGGACGATATGTGGATCACGCGGGCCAATATCCGCAGCGCCAAACTGGTGATGACGGACGAACTTATCGCGGCGACCGCTCCGCTTAGTGCGGACGGTGCGGACACAATCAAGGTAGAAGGACAGGATAGCTAAGATGGCGACCCAAATTGACTCCGGCGCCCCCAATCCGGCTGCGCCCGGCGCCGTTTCCGCCAACAAGGCGGAACTGATCGCGATCGCCGACGCCGTCGCGCGCGAGAAGCTGATCGACCGCGGCATCGTCATCGAGGCGATGGAGGACGCGATCCAGCGCGCCGCCCGCGCCCGCTACGGCGCCGAGAACGACATCCGCGCCAAGCTCGATCCGAGTTCGGGCGACCTGCGCCTGTGGCGCGTCGTCGAGGTGGTCGAGGGCGTCGAGGATTATTTCAAGCAGGTCAGCCTGGAAGATGCGGAGAAGCTGCAGCCGGGCGCCGCGATCGGCGACTTCATCGTCGATCCGCTGCCCCCGATCGAATTCGGCCGCATCGCCGCCCAGGCCGCCAAGCAGGTGATCTTTCAGAAGGTCCGCGATGCCGAGCGCGAGCGCCAGTTCGAGGAGTTCAAGGATCGCGGCAACGAGATCATTACCGGCGTCGTGAAGCGCGTCGAGTTCGGTCATGTCGTCGTCGATCTGGGCCGCGCCGAAGGCGTCATCCGCCGCGACGCGCAGATCCCGCGCGAAGTGCTGCGCGTCGGCGACCGCGTCCGTTCGATCATCCTGAAGGTCGTGCGCGAGACGCGCGGCCCGCAGATCTTCCTGAGCCGCGCGCATCCGGAATTCATGAAGAAGCTCTTCGCGCAGGAAGTGCCCGAGATTTACGACGGCATCATCGAGATCAAGGCCGCCGCCCGCGATCCGGGCAGCCGCGCCAAGATCGGCGTGCTCAGCCACGACAGCTCGATCGACCCGGTCGGCGCCTGCGTCGGCATGAAGGGCAGCCGCGTCCAGGCCGTCGTGCAGGAATTGCAGGGCGAGAAGATCGACATCATTCCGTGGAGCGAGGACCTCGCCACCTTCGTCGTCAACGGCCTGCAGCCCGCGACTGTCAGCCGCGTCGTGATCGACGAGGAGGAAGGCCGGATCGAAGTGGTGGTGCCGGACGACCAGCTCAGCCTCGCCATCGGCCGCCGCGGCCAGAATGTGCGCCTGGCCAGCCAGCTGACCGGCTCGCAGATCGACATCATGACCGAGGCGGATTCGTCCGAGAAGCGCCAGCGCGAGTTCCTGGAGCGCTCGACCATGTTCCAGGAGGAACTGGATGTGGACGAGACTTTGGCCCAGCTGCTGGTCGCCGAAGGCTTCGGCGAGCTGGAGGAAGTCGCTTACGTCGAATCGGACGAAATCGCTTCGATCGAGGGTTTCGACGACGATCTCGCCGCCGAGCTGCAGAGCCGCGCGGTCGAGGCGCTGGAGCGCCGCGAACAGGCCGCCCGCGAGGAACGTCGCGGCATGGGCGTCGAGGATGCGCTGGCCGAACTGCCCTATCTGACCGAAGCGATGCTGGTCACGCTCGGCAAGGCCGGCATCCTGACGCTGGACGATCTGGCCGATCTCGCCACCGACGAGCTGGTGCAGAAGAAGCGGCCCGAGCAGCGCCGCCAGCGCGAGAGCAACCGGCCCGAGGACAAGGGCGGCGTGCTCGCCGCCTATGGCCTGAGCGACGAGCAGGGCAATGAGATCATCATGGCCGCCCGCGCACACTGGTTCGAAGAGGAGGACGCTGTTGCGGAACCCTCCCAATGACACGCTTGAACTGAGCGACGGCGTCTCCGCCGCGGCGGAGACGGAAAACAACAAGCATGTCCCCGAGCGGACCTGCATCCTCTCGCGCCGCACCGCGTCGCGGGAGGAATTGATCCGGCTCGCGCTCGGTCCCGACAATATCGTCGCCCCGGACGTGCGGGCGCGGGCGCCGGGGCGCGGGGCGTGGATCGGGGTCGATCGCCCCACGCTCGACGCGGCGCAGGCCAAGGGCAAGCTCAAGGCCGCGCTCGCACGCGCCTTCAAGACAGGCGACGCGAACGCGCCGGACGATCTGGGCAAGCGGATCGAAGCTGCGCTTCGTCAGGCCGTGATCGACCGGCTGGGGCTGGAGGCGCGCGCCGGCAATCTGGTGATTGGCGGCGAGAAGATCGAGACGGCGCTGCGGCGCGGCGAGGTTCGCCTGCTGCTGCACGCCGACGATGCCGGTGCGGATGGCAATGCCAAGCTGGATCAGGCGCTGCGCGTCGGCAGCGAGGGACAGATGCGCCACGGTCTGGTTTTTCCGGCCGGCCGCGCCATATTGTCATTGGCCCTCGGGCGCCAGAATGTGGTACATGTTGCCATCGTGGACCGTGCGGCCGCCGCGCGGGTTCAGGGCCTCATCGCCAGGTGGGCCGCTTTTATCGGACGGGATGCTGCGTTAGGAGCCGCTTCTGCGGATTCCGGCGCTTCGGCTTGAGGATTGCCCGCTACGGCGCTCACGCGCCAGCGGTGGACTAGTAGGAACAAGAATGACCGATACGACTGACAAGCCGAAGCTGGGAGCGCGCCCGCCGCTGGGGATCAAGCGCACCATCGATGCCGGCAATGTGAAGCAGAGCTTCAGCCATGGCCGCTCGAACACGGTGCAGGTCGAGGTGAAGAAGCGCCGCGTGTTCGGCCGCCCGGGCGAGGAAGCGCCGAAGCCGGTCGAGGTCGCGCCGCCGCCGCCCCCGCCGCCCGTTGCGCGCGCTCCCGAGCCTGCGCCCAAGCCGCGTCCGGTTGCCGACGATCCCGCTGCCCGCCGCGAGCGTGCCGCGCGCCTGCAATTGGAGGCCGAGGAAGCGCGCCTGGCGCAATTGGAAGAGGCCCGTCGCCGCGAGGATCGCGAAGCCCAGGAGGCTACAGCCGACGAGAAGCGCCGCGCCGAGGACAATCGCCGCGCCGAGGAAGAGGCGCGCGCCGCCGCCGAGGCGGAGGCCAAGCGCATCGCCGAAGCGCCGCCGGCGCCGGCCGAGGAGGCTGCTCCCGAACGTCCCGCCACGACGGAAGGCCCGAAGCCGAGCCGCTTCGTCCAGGTCAAGCGGCCCGAGCCCGCGCGCCCCGCCCGTGGCCGTGGCGACGACCGTCGTCCGTCCGGCCGGCTCACCGTCACCCGCGCGCTGTCCGGCGACGATGGCGATGCGCGCACGCGCAGCCTCGCCGCGCTGCGCCGCGCGCGCGAGAAGGACCGGCGCCACCATCAGCAGAGCGGCCCGGCCGCCAAGCAGGTGCGCGATGTTATCGTGCCGGACCAGATCACCGTCGCCGAACTGGCCAACCGCATGGCCGAAAAGGCTGCGGACCTGGTGAAGGCCCTGTTCAAGATGGGGATGGTCGTCACGGTCAATCAGGACATCGACCAGGACACGGCCGAATTGCTCGTCACCGAGTTCGGCCACAACATCAAGCGCGTCAGCGAAAGCGACGTCGATATCCAGACCAGCGAAGATGTGGACGCCAGCGAAACGCTGAAGCCGCGTCCGCCGGTGGTCACGATCATGGGCCATGTCGATCACGGCAAGACCAGCCTGCTCGACGCGATCCGCGGCGCCCGGGTGCAGACCGGCGAAGCGGGTGGCATCACCCAGCATATCGGCGCCTATCAGGTCGCCCTGCCGGACAAGTCGAAGGTCACCTTCCTCGACACGCCGGGCCACGAGGCCTTCACCGAAATGCGCGCGCGCGGCGCCAACGTCACCGACATCGTCGTGCTGGTGGTGGCGGCGGATGACGCGATCATGCCGCAGACGGTCGAGGCCATCAATCACACCAAGGCGGCCGGCGTGCCGATGATCGTCGCGATCAACAAGATCGACAAGCCGGAGGCCAATGCGCAGAAGGTGCGCGAGCAGCTCCTGCAGCACGAGATCGTCGTCGAGGATCTGGGCGGCGACGTTCAGGACGTCGAGGTTTCGGCGGCCAAGAAGACCGGTCTCGACAAGTTGCTGGAGGCGATTCAGCTGCAGGCCGAGATTCTCGAGATCAAGGCCAATCCGGATCGCGCCGCCGAAGGCGCGGTGATCGAGGCGCGGCTGGACAAGGGCCGCGGCCCGCTCGCCACCGTGCTGGTGCAGCGCGGCACGCTGAAGGTCGGCGACATCTTCGTGGTCGGCTCGGTCAGCGGCAAGGTCCGCGCGATGCTCGACGACAAGGGCAAGCAGATCAAGGAAGCCGGTCCGTCCACGCCGGTTGAAGTGCTGGGCCTGGGCGGCGTGCCGTCCGCCGGCGACACTTTGACCGTGGTCGAGAATGAGGCGCGCGCCCGCGAGGTCGCCGCCTATCGCCAGAGCGTTTCCGATCGCAAGCGCACCACCAGCGCCCCGGTCAGCCTGGAGAATATGTTTGCCGACAAGGCCAATGCCACGATCGAATTCCCGATCCTGGTGAAGGCCGATGTGCAGGGCTCGGTCGAGGCGATCGTGAATGCGTTGAACAAGATCTCGACCGACGAGATCAAGGTCCGCATTCTCCATTCGGGCGCCGGCGCGATCACCGAGAGTGACGTGACGCTGGCGGCCGCCAGCAACGCGCCGATCATCGGTTTCAACGTCCGCCCCAATGCCAAGGCGCGCGAGATTTCCGAGCGGCAGAAGGTCGAGTTCCGTTATTACGATGTCATCTATCACCTCACCGACTGGGTGCGGGAAGCGATGGCGGGCGAGCTCGGTCCCGAGATCATCGAGACGGTCGTCGGCCGCGCCGAAGTCCGCGAGGTCTTCCCGGCGGGCAAGAAGGACAAGGCCGCCGGCTTGCTCGTGCTCGAAGGCGTCATCCGCAAGGGGCTCAATGCGCGCCTCACCCGCGACGATGTCATCGTTTCGAAGACGACCATCTCGTCGCTGCGCCGGTTCAAGGACGACGTGCCGCAGGTCATTGCCGGCCTCGAATGCGGTGCGCTGCTCGCGGACACCAACGACATCAAGGCGGGCGACAATCTCGAGCTGTTCGAAGTCGAAGAGCGCGCGCGCACGCTGTGACCCGCAAGCACGGCGTCATCGATGAGGATGTGCGCCGTGAAGAGGAAAAGGACGAGCGCAATTCTCGCAGGGCGGAGGATGGGGGCTGCTGCCTCCTCCTCGCTCTTACCAGCACGACTTGTGTGGCGCTCGTCGCTATCATGCCGGTGGTGATGCGTTGAGTTTGCTGCCGAGGGATGATTTCTGACGATGGTGCGACAGACCGAAACCCCCGAGGGCCGCTCCGTGCGCCTCCTGCGCGTCGGTGAGCAGGTGCGTCATACCCTGTCCGACATCCTCGCGCGCGGCGACGTGCATGACGATGTTCTGGCCAGCCACAGCGTCTCCGTGACCGAAGTGCGAATGTCGCCGGACCTGCGCCACGCCACCGTGTTCGTGAAGTCGCTGCTGGGCGCCGACGAGGAGCAGGTGCTGAAGGCGCTGCGCACCAACACCGCCTATCTGCAGAGTCAGGTCGCGAAGCGGGTGAACACCAAATATGCCGCGAGGCTGAAATTCCTCGCCGACGAGAGCTTCGACGAGGGCGGCAAGATCGACAGCCTGCTGCGCGACCCGAAGGTGGCGCGGGATCTGGGCGACTGACCGGGCTGGATGGGCATTCCGTTCAGCCCACGCGCCGCGCTCTGCACCTTCGTCGTGGTGGGAGGACTGGCGACCGCGATCTCCGCACAATTGCCAGGCGGGCTGTTCGGGCTGATCGAGATGGACCGCGAGGGCCTGTTGCTGATGGAAGGCGGGGGCATGCCCCGCGAACAGGATGATCGCGACATTGTGACCGCCGTGCTGGCGCATGAGGCGCAGAAGACGGGCCGCGGCGCGGTCTGTGTGCAGCTGGCCGACGAAGGCGAGGCCCTGTCGAGCGAGCGGGCGGAAGTCGCCGCCCTTGAGCGTGCAATTGCCGAAGCGAGGCCGGCACGGCGTGCGGGGCTGGTCGCGGACATCGAACGGCGCCGCAATCCGGTACGGGCCTGGGTCAGACCGGGGGCTGAGGCGCTTCCCCTGGGCGAGCAGAATGCGCGGGAACTGAGTCTGGCCGAAGCGTCTCTGCTCGGTTCGCCATCCTCCGGCCGGGTCGATATCACGCTCGACATGGGAGCATTGCCGGAGAGCCTGCGATCGACAGCGCGCAATTGTCCGGCGCTTGCCTTTACTTCGCCAGCGCTGGCGGGCGAGATTGCGTTCGTGGAAACGCGGTTCGCTCCAGCAGGACAGCCCGCTGACGCTTGGCTCTACGCGGTGGTGCGGACGGATGGCCGGTGGAGTGTTGAGGCCATGGCCCGGCCATGACCATATATGACGAACTCGCAGCGCCGATGGCGGAGGGTGACCTTCGCCTCGAACCTCTGGCCGAAGCGCATCGCGTGGCGCTGAAAGCCGCCTGCGCCCAAGACGCCGACATCTGGCGGATCTACGCCACCTCCTACGATCCCGGCCATTTCGACGCGAGTTTCGACGGGCTGCTGGCAAAGCCGGATGGACGGTCCTTCGCGCTGATCCTCGCCGGCAAGCTGGTCGGAATGAGTTCCTATATCGGCATCGACCTCGGCCGCATGGTGCTGGAGATTGGCAGCACTTATTATGTGCCCGCAGTTCGCGGCACCGGCTTCAACGAGCGGGTGAAGGCGCTGATGATCGGCCGTGCAATCGACTGCGGCTTCCGGCGGATCGAATTCCGCGTCGATGACCGCAACACGCGCAGCCAGGCGGCGATGGCAAAGATCGGCGGGGTACGCGAAGGCGTGCTCCGCGCCGACCGGATCACCTGGACCGGTCATGTGCGGGACACTGTGCTCTTCTCCATCCTCGCCGACGAATGGCGGACGCGCTAGGCAGGGGGCGATGGCCAAACTCTATTTCTATTATGCGTCGATGAACGCCGGAAAATCGACCACCCTGCTGCAGGCGGACTTCAACTATCGCGAGCGGGGCATGCAAACGATGCTCTACACCGCCGCGCTCGACGACCGGATCGGCGCGGGGACGATCGGCTCGCGGATCGGGCTGGAGATCGGGGCGCGGACCTATGAGGGGTCGAGCGATCTGCGCGGCGAGATTGAGGGGGAGCTGAAGAAGCGTAAGGTGAATTGCATCCTCGTGGATGAGGCGCAGTTCCTGAGCCGCGATCAGGTCTGGCAATTGGCCTCGGTCGCGGACGAGCTCGACATTCCGGTCCTCGCTTACGGCCTGCGCACCGATTTCCAGGGCAATCTTTTCGAAGGCAGCGGCGCCTTGCTGGCGATCGCAGACTCGCTCGTCGAACTGAAGGCGATCTGCGAATGCGGGCGCAAGGCGACGATGAACCTTCGCGTCGATGCCGAGGGGCATGCCGTGAAGGCGGGCGAGCAGACCGAGATTGGCGGCAATGACCGCTACATCGCTTTGTGCCGGCGGCATTTCGTCCAGCGCATCCGCGAAGCCGAGGAGCGCCAGCTCGCGTTCGGCTTGCCGCGCTGATGCACGGCTGGCTGATTATCGACAAGCCGGTCGGGATCGGCTCGACCCAGGTCGTCGGCGCGGTGAAGCGCGTGCTGCGCGAGGGCGGCTATCCGAAGGTGAAGGTCGGCCATGGCGGCACGCTCGATCCGCTGGCGAGCGGCGTGCTGCCGGTCGCGCTCGGCGAGGCGACGAAACTGTCCGGGCGGATGCTGGACGCGGACAAGGCCTATGATTTCACCATCCGCTTCGGCGAGGAGACGGACACGCTGGACCTTGAGGGGGTGGTCGTCGCGACCTCCAATCGGCGTCCGACTGTCGCGGAAGTCGAGGCGGTACTGCCGCGTTTCACCGGCCCGATCGAGCAAATCCCGCCAGTTTATTCGGCCCTGAAGGTCGATGGCGAGCGCGCCTACGATCTCGCCCGCGCCGGCAAGGATGTGCAACTTGCGGCGCGCGCGGTGACGATCCACGACCTCGTCCTGCAGGGCAGTGCTGGAGAGAATGAGGCGACGCTCTCCGCCCGCGTCTCCAAGGGCACCTATATCCGCTCGCTCGCCCGCGACATCGCCCTGGCGTTGCACAGCGTCGGCCACGTCACCATGTTGCGCCGGACCAAGGCGGGGCCGTTCGGCCTCGCCCAGGCGATTTCGCTGGACAAATTGGCCGCACTCGCTAAGGCGCGGCGGCTTGAAGAGGAGGCTCTGCTTCCTCTGACGGCGGGGCTGGACGACATCCCGGCTCTGACCGTCACCCCCGAAGAGGCCGACATGCTCCGCAAGGGACAGCAGCCTCAAGGGTCCGCCGCAAGGCCAGGTCTCCATCTTGCCGTTCTGGACTCTCGTCCGATCGCGCTCGTGGAGTGTTCGGAGGGCAACCTCCGGGTGGTGCGCGGCTTCAACCTCTAAGACGAAAGGAATGGACGATGTCGATTACCGCCGAGCGCAAGCAGGAAGTCATCAAGGATAATAGCCGCGGCAGCAGCGACACGGGCTCGCCCGAGGTCCAGGTCGCGATCCTCACCGAGCGGATCAAGACGCTCACCGAGCATTTCAAGACGCACGCCAAGGACAATCATTCGCGCCGCGGGCTGCTGATGATGGTCAACAAGCGCCGCTCGCTGCTCGACTATCTGAAGCGCGAGGATGTCAGCCGCTACAACGCGCTCATCCAGAAGCTCGGCCTTCGCAAGTAATTTCCGGAGCGGCCCGCCCCCGACCAGAGGGCGGGCCGCTTCGCTTATCCGGCGCCCGCAATCCGGCGGCGTGCCGGTTGGATCGTAGGGATCCAACCCCGCGGGAAATCTCCCGCACCAAGAGGCCCCCGCTGCATTTGGCCGCGGGTGTTTAAGGAACGAAAATGTTCGATACCAAGACCGTAGAAATTCAATGGGGTGGCAAGACGCTGAGCCTCGAGACCGGGCGCGTTGCCCGCCAGGCCGACGGCGCCGTCATCGCGCGCCTCGGCGACACCGTGGTGCTCGCCGCCGTGACGGCCGCGAAGAGCGTGAAGCCGGGACAGGACTTCTTCCCGCTCACCGTCCACTATCAGGAAAAGTTCGCCTCGGCCGGCCGCATCCCGGGCGGCTTCTTCAAGCGCGAGCGTGGCGCCACCGAGAAGGAGACGCTGACCAGCCGCCTGATCGATCGTCCTATTCGGCCCCTTTTTCCTGAAGGGTTCTACAACGAAATTAACTGTATTTGTCAGGTACTTAGCTACGACGGCGAGAATGAGCCGGATATTCTGGCGATGGTCGCGGCGTCCGCGGCGCTGACCATTTCGGGCGTGCCGTTCATGGGGCCGATCGGCGCGGCGCGCGTCGGTTATGTCGATGGCGAATATATCCTGAACCCGACGCAGGAGCAGGTGAAGGAAGGCGATCTGGACCTGGTCGTCGCCGCCACCCATGACGCGGTGATGATGGTCGAATCCGAAGCCAGGGAACTGTCGGAAGACGTGATGCTGGGCGCGGTGATGTTCGCGCATGATGCGAGCCGCACGGTCGCCGACGCGATCATCAAGCTGGCCGAGCAGTCTGCCAAGGATCCGTGGGAACTGGCCGCCAATGACGACCAGAGCGCCGTCAAGAAGCAGCTGAAGGACCTGATCGGCGCGGACATCGCCGCCGCCTACAAGGTGACCGCCAAGTCCGAGCGTCAGGCCCTGATCGGCGCGGCGCGCGACAAGGCGAAGGAAGCGTTCGCCGACGCGGAGCCGCAGGCGCAGCTCGCCGCCTCCAAGCTGGTCAAGAAGCTGGAAGCCGAGATCGTCCGCACCGCCATCCTGAAGGAAGGCCGCCGCATCGACGGCCGCGACACGAAGACCGTCCGCCCGATCGAGGCGATGGTCGGCTTCCTGCCGCGCACGCACGGCTCGAGCCTGTTCACCCGCGGCGAGACGCAGGCGATCTGCACCACGACGCTGGGCACCAAGGACAGCGAGCAGATGATCGACGGGCTGGAGGGCCTCTCCTACCAGCGCTTCATGCTGCACTATAACTTCCCGCCTTACTCGGTCGGCGAAGTCGGCCGCTTCGGCGCCCCGGGCCGCCGCGAAGTCGGCCACGGCAAGCTCGCCTGGCGCGCGCTTCACCCGGTGCTGCCGAGCCACGAGGAATTCCCGTACACGATCCGCGTCACCAGCGACATTACGGAGAGCAACGGCTCCTCCTCGATGGCGTCGGTCTGCGGCGGCAGCCTCGCGCTGATGGACGCCGGCGTGCCGATCAAGCGCCCGGTCAGCGGCATCGCGATGGGCCTGATCCTGGAAGGCAAGGACTTCGCGGTGATCAGCGACATCCTGGGCGACGAGGATCATCTCGGCGACATGGACTTCAAGGTCGCGGGCACCGAAGCCGGCATCACCACGATGCAGATGGACATCAAGGTCGCCGGCATCACGCAGGAGATTTTCGAGACCGCTCTGCGCCAGGCCAGCGAAGGCCGCGCGCACATCCTGGGCGAAATGAACAAGGCGCTGGGCTCCGCCCGCACCGAGCTTTCGGCCAATGCCCCGCGGATCGAGACGATCCAGGTGCCGAAGGACAAGATCCGCGACATCATCGGCACCGGCGGCAAGGTGATCCGCGAGATCGTCGCCACCACCGGCGCGAAGGTCGACATCGACGATGAGGGCGTGGTGAAGATCAGCTCGTCCGATCCGGCACAGATCGAGGCCGCGAAGAACTGGATCACCGGCATCACCGCGGAAGCGGAAGTCGGCAAGATCTACACCGGCAAGGTCGCCAACCTGGTCGATTTCGGCGCGTTCGTGACCTTCATGCCGGGCAAGGACGGCCTGGTCCACGTCTCGGAAATCAAGAACGAGCGGGTGGAGAAGGTCGCCGACGTGCTGACCGAAGGCCAGGACGTGAAGGTGAAGGTCCTCGAGATCGATCCGCGCGGCAAGGTCCGCCTGTCGATGCGCGTCGTCGATCAGGAGACTGGCGAGGAGCTGGAGGACACCCGTCCGGCGCGCGAGCCGCGCGAAGGCGGCGACCGTGGCCCGCGTGGCGACCGTGGCGACCGCCAGCGCGGCGGCCGTGGTGGTGACCGGGGCGGCGACCGTGGTGGCCGCGGCGGCGATCGCGGTGGCGACCGTGATCGTGGCCCGCGCCGTGACGACCGTGGCGATCGTGGCCCGCGTGGCGAAGGCGGCGACCGTGGCGACCGTGGCGACCGCGGCCCGCGCCGCGACCGCGACGGCGGCAATGACGACGGCCCCGCGCCCGAGTTTGCCCCGGCCTTCCTGACGGGGGATCGGGACTAATCGCTTCCCACCAAAGTAGTGCTTTGATGGGCCCCAACTTAAGTCCCGGCCTTTCAGGGCAGAAACAGAGAAGGCCCCGCCAGCGATGGCGGGGCCTTTTCTTTGGCGCGAACCAAGTGTTGATAACAGTTGATAAATGACATATCTTCACGCCGGAGGTGCGTGATGATCAGTGCAGACCTCGGCCGGCCGCTCGAATCCTTCGTGACCGAATTGGTCGAGACCGGCCGCTACAATTCCAAGAGCGAAGTGCTGCGCGAAGGCGTCCGACTGATCCAGGAACGCGAGCGGCGGCTTGAAGCGCTGGACGCTTCCATCGCGCGCGGTCTGGCCGATGCCGATGCCGAACGGACGAAGCCGGCGGGTGAGGTGTTCGACCGGCTGGAGCGCAAATATCAGGCGATGGCGAACGACACGAAATGATCGTCCGCATCTCGGACGAGGCCGAGCGCGATCTGGAAGCGATCGGCGACTGGATCGCCCGCGACAATCCGGCGCGGGCGTTGACCTTCGTGCGGGAATTGCGGGCGAAATGCGAAGGCTTGGCCGACTTTCCGGAGCGCTTTCCGCTGGTCCCGCGCTACGAGCGGCACGGGGTCAGGCACCGGGTGCATGGCAATTATCTGATCTTCTATCGGGTGGGTGAGGACGCGGTGGATGTGATCCACGTCCTGCACGGCGCGACGGACTATGCCGGGGTGCTGTTTCCGGAGTGAGCGCTGATACCGACAATCGGTGACGGAAAGCGGCTACCTAAGAAGCTAATATAGCCAAAAAATCACCAAGAAAATTGCCAGGAAATTGCCAGGAAATTAGACAAATTGGACGTGCGCTCGTAGAGTGCGCGAGCCATGAATAGCTGAGGAAGACGCTCGAAAGGTGTGGAGCATGAGACCCAGCTACAGAGTGCCGGTCATGGCGCGTTACAGCCGTCACGCGGAGCGGCGAATGCAGCAGCGCAGCATCCCGCTGGCCGCTACCGAACTTTTGCTCGACTATGGCTACCCGACACCCGCAGGGGGTGGCGCGACCCTCTGGCGGTTTGACCGGAAGTCGTGGCGCACCATGCAATCTGCGCTCGGGCCTTCCGTTCGAGCGTTTGAGAAGTTCCGCAATGCGTATCTTATCGAAGGCGGCGACGGGACGATTGTCACCGCCGCATGGCTCCATTGAGAGATCGCATGAGGGACAACGTGATCGACGGGCGGGATCGCTTTGGGAGCACCGGCAAGCGTGGCGAGCCGCGCGCACCTCTCGATCAGTTGCGAGAAACGCCAAAGGTGCGGCGGGAGGACCGGGCACTTTTGGCGCAGCGCCTCGGAGAAGCGGCGGCGAAGCTCTCGCCTGCTCGCCCTCGCCGGGCGGCTAAGCCTTGGTTTGAGCAAGCGTGGCCGAGCGCTGACCGCTGGGCCAAGCGGAAACGGCTGATCTGTTTTCCAGGAGAGAATCCGCCGGACCCGAATGAAGACGGGGCGTATGTCGCGACTGGCGCTGATTGGGCCAAGATTGTTGAGGGGGCCGCGAAGGCCCAACACCCCGACGATACGCAATCGGCAGACGCCTATCGTCAGCGCGCGATCCGCGATATTTTGCGTGGCACCGAGTTTCTTGAAGCTCTGCCAACCCTGCCTTCGGATGTCGACGGAGCGCAGGCCCTTTTGGCGGATTGGGCGCGCAAGCTCGTTCGAAAGATCGAAGACGGTACTGGCATTCGCTCTCTCTGGGCGGCATTGAAAACGACGCCGTTCGACATCCAAGGATACGATCTCGAGCGGCCGGATACGCCCTTGCGTCCCTGGGCGCGATTTGACGGAGATCAGTATTCCGCCGGTCCGTTAGGGGACGTGTCTCGCCGGGCGGCCGAACTCTACGGTCGGCGTGACGACGGCGGGTGGCGTTTCGAACTCGGCGAAAGCGGAGGGCATAAGGCGCTCTATTGGCCATATCCACAAATTCGGATGGGGCTTCGCGGGCACAGGCGGCTTGGTCGCATCTTCGTGATCCCGGAAGGCTTTTGGAAAGAGCTGCCGAGAGCCAGTGATTTCGAATCCGGCGAAGCAATCTTTGCGTGGCTGATTCTGAAGGGCTTGGTACCCAAGTCAGGTGTGAGTGGCGGGCTGCCGGATATCCGCTACGAGCCTGGCCTTGGCTACGGCTGGGCGAGCTTCGCGGGCGAGTACCCGCAAGATGTCTGGCTTTCGGTTCGGCCGAGGGAAGACGGGGCGACCGGCGTCTGGGTCTCCATATCGCGCTTTGACGAAGAGGATCTCTTGCCCAAGCTCTCTGGGGATGACGACACTCTGGCTCGGCTCGCTACAAGTGGACGCAGCATCTCGCAGCACCTGGCGCGGTCGTGGGACAATCGAGACTGCGAAGAATATCACTGGCCCTATTGCGAGTTTGAATGGCCGGCCGAAGGGTTCGGGCTGCACCCGGAAGGAGAAGCGTCGGTCCAGGGCTTCTCCGGCATCGTTGACCTTGGCAAAGGGTGGGGAGGTGCCGAGGGTATCGAGGGATGGATCGACGATCTCGATGATACAGAGCTTCAGGCCGCGCTGTTCGGCGGCTCTGACGATATTCGGTTCGTCCCGTCAATCGACGTGAGCGAGGCCGCCTTGCCGCCCGCTTCAAAGGGCACTCCAGCAGCTGCGATTTTCGCGAATCTTGGGTGCCAGGTGTCGGACCGGCTCGCGCAGCAGTTGATCGAACGCGCCCGCATCATCAGTTCTGCGGGGCTGGCTTTCCATTCAGCGTTGATCGCCCACAATCGAGGCTTGGTCGAGACGATGTTCGACGATTAGGCATCCCGCATTTTCCTTCAGCACCCGACCTAGCATATATGGGCTGCCTCCATGGAGGGACGTCACGGGAGTGAATCCCGTGACGTCAGTCGGGCTCGGCTCTGCCGACCCGCTGGCCGGCACTCAATGGCTCTTCGCGCTGCTTCGGCGACGCCTTTGGCGTCGGCGGCGCTGCGCTTGGCATTTCGTGCAGGAGGCATCCACATGAGCGCAAAAATCAGTGCGGCCCGCAGGGCCCATTTCCTCAAAATCGTGGCGGAAACCGGGAACCAGACGATCGCCGTCGAGCGGGCGAAGGTGTCGCGGTCTTGGGTGACGCTGCATCGGGCCACCGATCCGGCTTTCGATGCGGCGGTGCGGGAGGCGTTGGCGGAATCGCAGCGGCGTCTTGGTGAGCACCCTCTCCCC
Source organism: Sphingomonadales bacterium UBA2369 (assembly GCA_002344055.1). Taxonomy (GTDB): domain Bacteria; phylum Pseudomonadota; class Alphaproteobacteria; order Sphingomonadales; family Sphingomonadaceae; genus Allosphingosinicella. The sequence goes on along the minus strand of DDTH01000022.1, from coordinate 20,460 downwards.
GCTCAGGCCCCGATCAAGTCCGGGTCTGAGTCGCCAGTTTCGGGTGGACCCTGCCCCGCAGGGTCCAGGGATTGCCGGGGGCAATCCCGACCCGAAACTCCCGTCGAGGGAAAGGGAAAGAAAAGGGCGCGGTATCATCAGGGCTATGAGCTGATCATCCGGGGGACGCGGTCGGGGCGGGCTGGCGCGAACAAACGCCTGGTGCAGATCGGGCGGGCGCGGGTGCGGCAGTGGACGGCGCGGGCGGAGGATCGCTTTCTGGAGGCGCTGTCGCGGACGGCCAATGTGAAGGCGGCCTGCGCCGCGGTCGGGCTGAGCCCCGCTTCGGCCTACAATCACCGCGACCGGCGGCCGGACTTCGAGCGGCGCTGGCGCGAGACGCTGAACATCGCGCATATCCGCATCGAGATGGCCTTTATCGAGCAGGCCGCTGCGATGATCGAGCCGGGCGGCGTGCCCTGCGACGGGCCGATCCGCGAGATGACGGCCAGCGAGGCGCTGTACCTGCTGGAGATGCACAAAAGGCGGGAAGCGGGCGAGCGCAACCGGCCGGGGCGCTGGCGCTGGAAGCAGCCGCCGATCGAGCAGGTGATCGAGACGATCCGCCAGCGCGCGGCGGCGATCCGGGCGGCACGGCCTTATCGGGATGGTGGGAGCGGAACGGGGGCCGTCACGGAGTAAATCCGTGACGTCAGACGGGTTCGGCTCCGCCGACCCGCTGGCCGGCGCGCGATGGCTCTACGCGCTGCTCCGGCGGCGCTGCGCGCCGGCGGGGCAGCGCTCGGCATCTTCGCTACTGCGCGCCGGGAATGGGAATTCCCGGCATGGCCGGACCCTGCGGCTGGGGCTGTTGCTGCTGCTGGCCGGGGCGGCCGAAGCTGTAGGTCAGCGCGAACTTGAAGCGCGGGCCGTCCGAGAAGTTGGTGGTGTTGGTCAGCGTCGTGCCGGCGAAGGTGCTGGCGCGGAATTCGGTCGGGCCGAAAATGTCGTCCACCGTCACCACCGACGACAGCCGGTCGGTCAGGGCGTGCGACCAGGAGACGCTGGCGCGGAAGAAGGAGGAGCGCCGCAGCAGGCCGTCATCATAGGGGCCGGAGAAAGTGCTGGTCAGCGTGATCCGGTCGGCGCCGCGGCGGCCGTCCTGCCCGTCGCGATAATCGAGCTGGGCGGTGGCGCTGTAATTGGTGCTGTGCGCGCTGACCGGGATGCCGAGCACCTCGCGCTCGACATTGCGGTCGATGAGGTTGGCGTTCAGCGTGTAGTTCAGGCCCTGGATGATCGAACCCTGCACCGCGACGCTGACGCCGAGATCGGTGCGGTTGCCGACATTGACCTGGCGGGTGACGAGCACGCCGCCGTCGTTCAGCGTGGCGAAGCTGGAATAGAGATCGTCGGTCAGGCGGGCGAAGGCGGTCAGCGAGACGTTCTGGCGCGCGACCTGGCCGCGCACGCGCGCCTCCAGGCTGTCGGTCAGCTCCGGGCGCAAGGCGGGATTGCCGGCGAAGGCGGTGGTGGCGTCCTGGAAGCGGAGCGCCGGACTCAATTGCTGCACGGCGGGCCAGGTGATGCGGCGCGAGTAACTGACATTGCCGTTGAAGCCGCCGCCCAGGCTGCGCTCGAAATGCAGGCTGGGGAAGAGGTGGACATCGTTCGGGCCGTCGCCGAGCGCGGGGTCGGCGAATTCGTAATTGCGGCCCTCGACCCGCATGCCGGCCAGCAATGTGCCGCCCAGCAGGGGGAATTGGTAGCTGGCATAGGCCGCGGCTTCCACGAAGGAACCGTCGATGATCGACACGGGCGGGAAGGGGTTGGCGCCCAAGGGCAGGCTGCCGCTCTGCGCGACGCGGCTATATTCGTACGTGTCGTTCGCCGCGCCGCCGAGCAGCAGGCGGCGGTTGCCGCTGAACGGGCGGACATAATCGAGCTTGAAGATGCGGGCGCGGGTGAAGGAATCCGACTGGAAGCGGAAATTGCCCGCGCCGAAATCGGTCAAAACGTCGTTGATCGGATCGAAGCGATATTGCTGGATCGAGGTGGTCAGCACCTCGCCCGCGCGGCTGCCCTCGGCGCGATATTCCAAAGCGGCGCTATAGGCCTGGTAGGAGAAATCGTTGGTGGTGCGCTGGCCGATCGGGCCGCCGGGAGCGCCGGCGATGGTGAGCAGGGAATCCGTGACGTTTCCCGCGTCCAGCGAGATCAGGCCGCCCTGGAAGGTGATCGTCTTCTTGTCGGTCGGCCGGTAGCTGATCTGGCCGCCGGCATTGACGAACTGGAAATGGCCCTCCGTCTCCAGCGTCTCGCGGCTGTCGGGGATGGGGCTGGCGGGATCGAGGTTGATCCGCTCGCGTATCGCTTCGGTCTGCGTGCCGTTGCGGGTGAAGCCGACATTGCCGTTGATCGTCCAGTCGCCGCTGGTCCAGCTGGGCGCGGCGCGGATTTCGACGCTCTCGTAGCTGCCGATGCTCGCGGTCAGCGAGCCGCGCAGGCCGCCCGGCGCGGTGCGGCGGGTGATGATGTTGACGACGCCGCCCGTGCCGGAGGCGGAGAATTGCGCGCTCGGATTGGAAACGACCTCGATCCGCGCGATTTCCGACCCTTGCAGGTCGCGCAGCACGTTGGGATTGGGCGAGGGGCGGCCGTCGACCAGCACGGTGACGCCGGTGGTGCCGAGCAGGCGGATGCTGTTGTCCGGCTCGACCGTGATCGCGGGTATGCGGCCCAGAATCTCCAGCGCGTTCGAAGTGCGGGCCTGGGGCGTGTCGCGCACCAGATAGGTCTCGCGGTCGATCGCCGTGCGCTGCTCGGACGCCTCGGCGCGCACGACCATGACATTGTCCTCGACCGGCGGCGCTTCGGCAGCCGCGGCTTCGGCCGGGGGCGTGGCCGCCTGCGGGGCGGGTATGGGAGCGGGGGCAGGCGCGGGTGTCGGCGCGGGCGTTGTCTGCGCCTGCGCGGCGGAAACCGGAACGACCATGGCGGCGGACAGCAACAACATTCGGCGCAATGACGCCTCCCCTGATAGCAAGACGCCGACTGGCGCCCGGATGATTTCGTAAAGGCCCACGCCCTTGCGTGTTAGAGTGCTAACACAGCAAGACGGCAAGGTCAAAAGCGATCGAAGATATGCTCGGCCCCGGGTCATCGTTTCTTCCCGTTAATGAAGATTCCGATGAAGCTGCGGCGGACGAACCATTGATAGGTCAGCAGCAGCAGGCCGGTGGTGATGGCGATGATCGCCACGAACTTCAGCAATGCCGGGCCGGGCAGCTGCACCGCATAGGCCTGCAGGATCATCACGATCGGCAGATGCATGATGTAGATCCAGTAAGAGGCATCGGCGAGATAGCGGCGCGTCGGGCTTTCGCCCGAGCAGAAGCGCAGGGCGAGGCCAGTCAGCGCGACCGTCCAGCTCCAGCCGCCGAGCGCGTAGAGAAAGGCATAGGCATTGGTCTCGAGGCCAGGCGCGGCCGGGGCGGCGCCGTTGCTGCGGTCGTAGAGCCACAGGCAGGCGATGGTGGCGGCGATGGCGATCGCGAGGTGCAGCGGCCAATGCTTCGTCCAGCGCGCCATCAGGCCGCTCTGCCGGTGCAGCCACCAGCCGAGCAGGAAAGCCGAGCCGAAGGCGATGCAGGCGGCGAGATTGGGATAGAGCGAGCTGTCCGGGGTCGGGATGCCGAACCAGATGAACCAGTTCGGCGTGACCAGCAGCGCGGCCGCCAGCGGCAAAGCGAGCAGGGCGGGACCGAACGGGGTGGTCAGCACGCGGACGAGGCCATCCGCGGCGCGTTTCAGCAGGCCCATTTTGTCGAGCTTCGCGATGAGCCGGCGCCCGGCCAGCATGGCGACGTAGCAAAGCGTCAGCACGTACAGGAACCACAGGTGCGTCAGCGGGAAATCGTCCGGCGTGAAGGCGGGTCCCGGCGGCGACGTGTCGGGCAGGCTGCCGCCATTGGCATGCATGGCGGCGATCACGATCGCGACGATGATCCCGGAAAAGACGATCGGCCAGAAGGTGACAAGGACGAGCGTGATGCGCCGGAAGCGGTCCCAGGCGAAAGCCTTGGTGCCGAGCCGCTCGCAGGCCAGCCGGCCGAAATAGCCGGCGAGCATGAAGAACAGGATCATGCGGAACATGTGCGGCACGTAGAAGGCCAGTCCGAGCCAGCGGTCCGGGGCGGGATCGGCGGCGATCCAGAAATATTGCGCGCCGGGCAGGAAGGCGAGGCTGGCGTGAACCAGCAGGCCGAGCATAAGCGCCAGACCGCGCAGGGCGTCCAGGCCGTGGAGGCGTCCGGAAGCAGGCGCGTGCGAGGCTCCGGCGCTTGCCGCGCCGGGCTGGAGGTTCGTCATTTGAAATCCCCTTCGGATCAGGCCGAATCCATGTCGGCCCGTTGCGATGCAATGTAAGCTAAATCACACTCAATGTATATAATACCTAACATACAAATCAGGCCGCTCGCTTTGATCAGTCGCGCTCGAAGGCGCCGATCGCGGCCAGATCGTCCTGGGCGCGGTTCAGCCGCTCGCCAGCGAAAGCCCGGTCGAAGCCGCCGGTGATTGCGGTCCGCCCGGTGGCTTTCGCCCACAGGAAGACAAGGCCGACCAGGGCCATCAGGCCAAGCCCGCTTGCACCAAGCCAAAGCCAGGTGCCCGGCGAAGGCGCGACGATGTCCGCGCCGAAGAGAAGGAAGAAGGCCATCACCATCGCCGGCATCCACAGCACGCACCAGGTCAGGCCGATGATGATCCCGGCCAGCACATAGGCGCGGCGGACCTTCGCCAACCGGCGCTGGATCGACAGCACGGGCGCGGCCCAATCCACGTTCGAGATCAGCAGGCGGATGATCACGCCGAACATGATCATCGCGACGCCATAGGCATGGAACAGAATCCCGCTGACGAACGGCCCGATATGTCCGGATATGCCGCCTGCGCTGAAGGCCGCGCCATGCCAGGTCGCGACGCCGAGCAAAGCGGTGATCGCGCCGGAAACGATCAGCCCGATCTGCCCACGCGCCATCGGCGCGAGGCCGTCCGCCGCCCGATTGCGCACCGCGCGCCGGGTGTTGGCGAGATCCAGCGCCGCCTGATCCTCGAACCTCTTGTCGAGCCGGGCCAGCGCCTGCTTGAGATCGTCCAGTTCCACGTTGAAAATCCTTTTCACGTTGTGGTCAGGCGAGGCGCGCGCGGATGCGCTGCTTCAGCCGGTTGATTTTGGTGCCGACATTGGATTCGCCGATGCCGAGGATCTCGGCGATCTCGCGGTGGCTGCGATCGTCGAGATAGAGCAGCAAAAGGGCGCGGCTGAGCTGGTCGAGTTCGGCGATGACGTCCTGCAGCAAGGCAAGCTCGTCATTCGCTTCATGATCGACCGGCGCGGCGGCGACTTGATGATGATCGTCGGTCAGCGGCTCGAAATGGCGCGCCGAACGATAGACGCCGCGGACGTGACTGATCGCGACATTGAGCGCGACCCGGTACATCCAGGTCGCGAACGGCCGCTCCTGGTCATAGCGCGGCCAGGCGGCCCAGAGCTGGGCGAGAATCTCCTGCGCCAGATCGGCGCGATCCTCGGCATCGCGGCAATAGGTCGTCGCGACCTTGCGGACGATGCCCGCATGATCGGCGATCAGAGCCGCAAATCTTTCCCGATCCACCTTGTTCATGACGCGGTCCGCGCCCCCTCCGATCTGCTTGATACCGGATGGTTCGCGCGGCGGGGGAAAACGTCACAAAGATTTTTTTGGGGGCAACAGATCGAGCGCTCCTTGGCCCTCCCCACAAGGGGGAGGGGCTAGCGCTCGCTCCGTTCAACGCGAGCGGTTGCCCGTCGCGGCGGCGTTGCCGCTCGCGTTCAGCAGGGCTTCGCGATTCTCGAACATCGCCGCGCCTTCATTCTCCAGCGCCTGTTCGATCGCGGTGGCGCCATTGTCGGCCTGGGCGCGGATTTCTTCCGCCTGGCTTGCGATCTGATTGTTGATGCGGGCGGTGTCGTTGCCGGGCGCGGCGGCCTGTTCGGCCGAGCCGCAGGCGGCGAGCGAAGACAGGATAGCGAAGGCAATGATCGGGCGCATTGCAATCCAATAGTCCGATCCGGAGAGGGGGAGAAGTGGGGATGCCAAAGTGCAAATGTCCGCCGGACATTCGCATCTCCGTCCTGCGGCCGGAGCAACTTGGGCATTCTGTTGCCCGGCGCGGCGTCTTTTGAGTGCCGGGGGTTCTGTTGCCCGGCCCCCCGGCGGCCGCTGGAATCCGATTCTGTTGCCCGGTTCGGTCCAACCGCGCTTTTGTCGTCTAACCTTGGGCCGTTAGGCCGTGGGGTTAGGCCGCAATCGCGAGCGCCTCGTTATCGTTGGCACTTGTATATGGGCCGTCACGGTGGACCCATTCCGGGCGAAAGCGCAGCGCCTTTCAACACACGTCGATCCTGGTTCGGCCCCTCTAGCTGAGCCGCCCGGCGGCACGCTTCACGCGTGTCGTCTAGCGGCGCAGATGGTGGAGCCGCCGGGTACTGCCCCCGGGTCCGCTGTGCCTATTTTACGCCGGCCTTTATCGCCATAGCCGGACCCGAAGACCCGGCCATGACGATATAGGGGAATATGCGGCTATTTTGAAGTGGTCGCCTTGCCCGCCCGCAGCTCGTCGCGGATTTCGCGGAGCAGGGCGATGTCCGCCGCTTCCGCCTCCGGCGCCGCCTCCTTGGCCGGCATTGCCTTCGCGATGGCGCGCACCATCAGATAGATGATGAAGCCGACGATCAGGAAGTTGATCGTGGCCGAAATGAGCGCGCCATAGCCGAGCATCGCTACGCCCGCTTCCTTCAGCGCGGCATAATCGCCCGGATTCACGCCTGGGGGGACCGCGCCCAGCAGGATGAAGCGGTTGGCGAAGTCGAGACCGCCGAACAGCCAGCCCACCACCGGCATGATCACATCTTCGGTGAGCGACGTGACGATCTTCGTGAAGGCCGCGCCGATGATCACCGCGACTGCGAGATCGACGACATTGCCACGCATGATGAACGCCTTGAACCCTGACAGCATACAAGCCTCCTGTTGCCGGACCGCCAGCTACGACCTATTTGAGCGGCCTGTCTACACGGTGGGGGAATGTCCATGTCGCGTGTCCGCTTCGCCCTTGTCCTGGCCCCGATGCTGCTGATGCTCGGCGCCTGCGGGATCAATTCCATTCCGACCAAGGAGGAAGCGGCGAAGGCGGCCTGGGCGAATGTTCAGACCGACCTGCAACGGCGCAACGATCTGATCGGCAATCTGGTAGAAACGGTGCGCGGCTTCGCGACCCAGGAGCGCGAGGTGCTGACGCAGGTGACCGAGGCGCGGGCCAATGCCCAGCGCGTGCAGGTGACGCAGGACATGCTGACCGACGAAGGCGCGATGGCGCGGCTGGCGGAGGCGCAGAACCGCATCAACGTGACCCTGCAGCGGCTGCAGGAAGCCTATCCGGAGCTGCGCAGCCAGCAGAATTTCCAGACCCTGATGGTGCAGCTGGAAGGCACGGAGAATCGCATCGCCCGCAGCCGCGAACGCTATAATGAGGCGGTGCGCGACTATAACACCACGATCCGCACCTTCCCGTCGGTGATCGGCGCGCGGGTGATTTACGGCTCGCAGCCGATGACCCCGTTCGAGGCCGCACCGGGGGCCGAAGCCGCGCCGCAGGTGAATTTCAGCCGGTGAACTTCCTGGCCCGCGCGGGTATTTTCAGGCTGCGCGCATTACTGGCGCTGCTGCTGGCGCTGACCGCGTCACCCGCCGCCGCGCAGGATCTGCCGGCGCTGACCGGGCCGGTGGTCGATCAGGCGGATCTGCTCTCGCCGGAGCAGGAAGCCTCGATCGCGTCGAAATCGGAAGCGCTGCGCCTGGCGACGACCCGGCAATTGGTGGTCGTCACCGTGCCGAGCCTGCAGGATTACAGCATCGAGGATTTCGCTTTCCGCCTCGCGGAGACGTGGAAGCTGGGCAATGCCGAAGCCGACAATGGCGTGCTGTTCCTGATCGCGCCCAACGAGCGGCGCGTGCGGATCGAGGTGGGCGACGGAGTCGAGGCGATCCTGCCCGACGCCATGGCCTGGATCATCATCCGCGACCGGGTGACGCCCCGCTTCAGGGACGGCGACATGCCCGGCGGGATCGTCGGCGGCGTCGACGGCATAATCGAGCAATTGCAGGCGCCGCTTGAGGTCGCCGAGGAGCGCGCGAAAGCGGCGGCCGAACAGCAGCGCGGCAGCCAACAGGGCGACAATGACAGCTGGCTGATCCCCTTGTTCGTGTTCGGGATGATCTTCCTCTTCTTCATCCTGCCGGCTTTGTTCGGCGGGAAGGTGCGGCGCAGCCGCTACCGGCGCGCTGGCAGCGGCTGGGGCGAAGTGATCATGTGGAGCGTGATCGATGCCGCGGTCGATGCCGCGCGGCACAGCGGCCGGGGCGGCGGAGGCGGCAGCAGCGGCGGTTCCTGGGGCGGCGGCTCCTGGGGTGGCGGCGGCGGAGGCGGCGGCTATTCGGGCGGCGGCGGATCGTTCGGGGGCGGCGGCGCCTCCGGGAGTTGGTGATATGGCGTTGATGAGCGAGGCCGACCACCAGCTGGTCAGCGAGGCGGTCGCTGCGGCCGAGGAGGGGACGTCCGGTGAGATCGTCACCCTGGTCGCGGCGCAGTCCGATTCCTACCGCGACGTGGCGCTTCATTATGCCGCGCTGGCGATGCTGGCGGTGCCGGTGAAGCTGGCTTTGCTGCCCGCGAGCTGGATCGACTGGTGGACGACGTTGCTGCTCGGCTGGAACGGCGAATGGACGCGGGGCAGCATCATGCTCGGGCTGATCGTCAGCATGGCGCTGGCTTTCCTGGTGGTGCGGCTCGCGCTCGGCTGGGAGCCGCTGCTGCGGGCGCTGACGCCGGGCTTCATCAAGACGCATCGGGTGCGGGCCCGCGCGATCGCGCACTTCCGCTCGGCCTGCGAGGGCCGCACCACCGGCCGCACGGGCATCCTGATCTACGTCTCGCTGGCCGAGCACCGGGCGGAGATCGTCGCGGAGCAGGCCATCACGTCGAAGGTCGATCCGCAAGTATGGGGCGCGGCGATGGCGGCGATGGTCGACGAGGTGAAGCTCGGCCGGCTGGGCCATGGCATGGCGCTCGCCGTCGGCCATGTCGGCGGCGTGCTGGCCGAACACCTGCCACGTGGCGCCGATGACGTGAACGAATTGCCGAACCGGGTGGTGGAATTGTGAGCAAGGACGAACTGCCGCCCGAAGAGACGATGTGGGAAGGCCGCTTCATCGCGGTGAAGCGCCGGGGCAAATGGGAATATGTGACCCGCACCCGCGGCATCGGCGCGGCGGTGATCCTGGCGGTTCACGACAATGCGGTGATCCTGGTCGAGCAATATCGGGTGCCGCTGGGCGCGATGTGCCTGGAGCTGCCGGCCGGCCTGATCGGCGACGATGGCGAAAGCGAAGCGGCGGAAACGGCCGCGATCCGCGAACTGGAGGAAGAGACGGGCTGGCGGGCCGGGCGGATGGTGGACCTGGGCCACTATTATTCGTCGCCAGGCATGACGTCGGAATCGTTCACTCTGCTGCGCGCGGAGGAACTGGAGCGCGTCGGCCCGGGCGGCGGGATCGAGGGCGAGGATATTATCGTTCACCAGGTGAAGCTGGCGGAGGTGCCGGAGTTCATCGCGAGCAAGCGCGCCGAAGGCCGCGCGATCGACGTGCGGCTGTTGCTGCTTCTGGGTGTGGGGATGATCTAAATCCTCCCCTGCATTCGCAGGGGAGGGGGACCGCTCGCGAAGCGAGTGGTGGAGGGGCGTGAGCGAAGCGAACGTTCTTCGGCGTAAAGAACCGCGCTGCGCGCGGCCCCTCCACCGCCTTCGGCGGTCCCTCTCCCCATGAAGCTTCGCTTCACAGGGATGATTTGCGCCTATTTAAAATTGTCGGCGTAGCTTTGCAGTTTCAGCTTCGGCGCGGCGGCGGGGACGACGTGGACGCCCTCCACCCCCTCGCGCTCGGCATAGGCTTTCGCGGCCTCGAGCGTCGGGAAGCTGAGCTTCACCTGCGTCTGCGTGTCGGCGCCGCCGGACCAGCCCATCAGGGGATCGGCGCGGCGGCGGCTGCCGGATTCGAATTCCAGCACCCAAGTCCCGGCGCGGGCCTTGCCCGATTGCAGGGCGTTCTTGCCCATCTGATAGATACGTGCGGCCATCAGCGCGCGATGCCGAAAGAGAGGCCGCGAATCAAGGGCGCTAGCCGCGAGTCCCCGGTCTGATTATCAGGGGCGGCGATGGCACGGACGGGGGATGACGGGGAACGGCGCGGGATCAGCCGGCGGACGCTGCTGATCGGCGGCGGCGTGGGCGTGGGGCTGGCGCTCGCCTGGACGCTCTGGCCGCGGCGCTATCGCGAGAATCTGGTCGCCGGGCCGGACGAGACGATCCTCAATGCCTTCCTGAAGATCGGCAAGGACGGGCAGGTCACGGTGATCGTGCCGCAGACCGAATTGGGGCAGGGGGTCATGACCGCCTTGCCGCAGATATTGGCCGACGAACTGGGCGCGGACTGGCGCAGCGTCGCGGTCGAGCCGGCGCCGCTCAATCCGCTCTACGTCAATCAATTGCTCGCCGAGGAATTGTCGCAAGGCACTTTGCCCGAGGCGCTCGGCCCGGTGCGGCGCTGGACGGCGACGGAGGTTGCCACCCGCAGCGGCCTGGCTTTGACCGGCGGATCGACCTCGGTGCGCGCCTTCGAAGGGCGGTTGCGCGAGGCAGGCGCGGCGGCGCGGCATCTGCTGACCGCCGTCGCGGCGCGGCAATGGGGCGTCGAGGCGGGCGAACTCAGCGCCCATTCCGGCTTCGTCTGGCGCGGCGAGGAGGCCATCGCCTTTGCCGATCTCGCGGAGAGGGCGGCGGGTGAGACCCTGCCGGCCGAAGTGCCGCTCCGCAGCGGCCGCGATCACCGCCTGATCGGCCAGCCGCTGCCTCGGCTCGATGCGCCGGGCAAGGTGGACGGATCGACCCTGTTCGCGGGCGACATCCGCCTGCCCGACATGGTCTTCGCCGCTGTGCTCGTCGCGCCGCCGGGCGCGCATCTGCTCGCGGCGGACAGCGACGCGGCCAATGCCATTCCCGAGGCGCTGGCGACCTTCCAGAATCCGAGCTGGGTCGGCGCGGTGGCGACCAACACGTGGGCGGCCGAGCGGGCGGTCGGGGCGATGCGGCCGACCTGGCAGATGCACGGCGACCGCGCCGACACGCGCACGATCGACGCGGCGCTGGCGGCGGCTCTGGATGCCGACGATGCGGTCGACTGGTTCCACCGCAGCGGCGATCCCGACGCGGCGTTGAGCGGCGGCGGGCCGAGCGCGGTCTATGCCGTCGGTCTCGCCCCCGGCGCGCCGCCGGAAACGCTGACCGCCACCGCCCGCGTCAATGGCGGCAAGCTGGAAGTGTGGGCGCCGACGCAGGCGCCGTCACTGGCCCGCGCGGCGGCGGCGGCGGAGCTGGGCCTGGCCGAGAGCGACGTCACCATTTACCCGACCCAGGCCGGCGGCGGCTATGGCCGCAAGTTCGAGATGGACGCGATCCGGCAGGCGACGATCATGGCGGCGCAGATGGCGCGGCCGGTGCAGCTCGCCTGGTCGCGGCTGGAGGAGATACGGGGCGACAAATATCGCCCTGCCGCCATGGCCCGGATCGAGGCGCGGCTGAAGCCGGACCGCACCGTCAGCGCCTGGCGCGCGCGCATCGCCGCCCCAGCGACGGCGCGCGAAGTGGCGGAGCGGACCGGCCTCGGCGCTTCATTGTTCGGCGGCGGGCGCGCCCCGGCGGCGGGCGCGGTCCCGCCTTATGCGATTGCTGACGTCGCGGCGGGCCATGCCCCGGCCGAGATCGGTCTGGCCACCGGCCTGTGGCGCTCGAACGCGCTGAGCTACACGACCTTCTTCACCGAAAGCTTCGTCGACGAGCTGGCCCGGCAGACGGGGATCGAGCCATTCTCCTACCGGATCTCGATGCTCGGCCAGAATCCGCGGCTCGCCAATGTGCTGACCATGGCGACGGCGCTCGGCGGCTGGGATGGCGGGCCGACGGGCAGCGGCATGGGGATCGCCGCGCTGCAGGCCTATGGTTCCTATATCGCCACTTTGGTCGAGGTGGAGATCGGCCCGGACCAGAAGGTGCGCGTGCTGCGCGGCGTCTGCGCGGTGGATTGCGGCCGGGTGGTGAATCCCGAACTGGTCCGCCAGCAGATTGAGGGCGGCCTGATTCACGGCATCGCCGCCGCCATCGGCCCGGAACTGACCATAGAACAGGGTATGCCGCTGGCCCGCAATCTGGGCGATCTGGCCCTGCCGACGATGGCGGACACGCCGACGATCACGGTGGAACTGGTGACGAGCGAGGCGGAGCCGGGCGGCGTCACCGAACTGGCCGTGCCCACCGCCGCGCCCGCCATCGCCAATGCCTTGCATGCGCTGACCGGGGAGCGGGTGCGAAGGTTGCCTTTGCGGGTGGGGAGCGGGCGGTGATTGCAGGAAGGCAAGAAAGTGCCACCCCCAACCCCTCCAGCAAGGGCTGGAGGGGAGCCAGGGCGGCTCCGTTTGCACAGCCTGACTCCCCTCCACGCCTTCGTGGAGGGGCTGGGGGTGGTTCTTACTTCCTTGATTGCGCGACATGACATTGCCCACCGACCACCCCTCCATCGCCGCCCGCAAGGTGGGTGTGCTGCTCATCAACCTCGGCACGCCGGATGAGGCCAGCCCGAAGGCGGTGCGGCGCTACCTCAAGCAATTCCTCTCCGACCGTCGCGTCGTGGAAATCCCGCAGCTCGTCTGGCAGCCCATCCTGCGCGGGATCATTCTGAACACACGGCCGAAGAAATCCGCCCATGCCTACCAGCAAGTGTGGACCGACCAGGGCTCTCCGCTCGCCGCGATCACGCGGGCGCAGGCGGAGGCGCTGAAGGACGCGTTCGGCCCGGACGTGATCGTCGATCACGCCATGCGCTACGGCAATCCCGCCATTTCCGCACGGCTCGCGGCGCTGAAGGAGCAGGGCTGCGAGCGCATCCTGCTGGCACCGCTCTACCCGCAATATTGCGCCGCCACGACCGCGACCGCGAATGACGAGGCGTTCCGGGCGCTGGCCGGGATGCGCTGGCAGCCGGCGGTGCGGACCTTGCCGCCTTATCATGACGATCCGCGCTACATCGCGGCGCTGAAGGAGGCGGTCGAGGCGCAACTGGCCGCGCTCGATTTCGCCCCCGACGCATTGATCGCCAGCTTCCACGGAATGCCGGAGCGGACGCTCCACCTCGGCGACCCCTATCATTGCCACTGCCGCAAGACCGCGCGGCTCTTGTCCGAGGCGCTCGAACGCGAGGTAATGGTGACCTTCCAGTCGCGCTTCGGCAAAGCGAAATGGCTGGAGCCTTATACCGACGCGACGCTCGCGGCTTTGCCGGGGCAGGGGAAGACAAAGGTCGCCATCCTCGCGCCCGGCTTCTCCGCCGATTGCCTGGAGACGCTGGAGGAACTGGCGATGCGCGGGCGGGACAGCTTCATCGAAGCTGGCGGCGAGCGCTTCGCCTATCTCCCCTGCCTGAACGACACGCCCGGCGGCATCGCCATGCTGCGCGCAATCCTCGGCACCGAACTTGAAGGATGGCTGCCACCCTCATAGAGCCGTCTCATAGTTAAAAAGGAGAGGTTCTATGGGTCGAGTGGCAATTGTGACTGGCGGCACGCGCGGCATTGGCGAGGCGATCAGCCTGGCGCTCAAGGATGCGGGCATGACGGTCGCGGCGAATTATGCCGGCAATGACGAGCGCGCACGCGAGTTCACGGAGCGGACCGGGATCAAGGCCTATAAGTGGGACGTCGCCGATTATGACGCCTGCGTCGCCGGCGTGCAGCAGGTCGAGAGCGAACTCGGCGAGGTCGGCGTGCTGGTCAACAATGCCGGCATCACCCGCGACGGCACGATGAAGCGGATGGACCGCAAGGCCTGGGAAGACGTGATCGATACCAATCTCGGCGGTTGCTACAACATGGCCAAGGCGGTGTGGGACGGGATGAACGGCCGCAAATATGGCCGCATCGTTAACATCGGCTCGATCAACGGACAGGCGGGCCAGTATGGCCAGGTCAATTATGCCGCGGCGAAGAGCGGCATTCACGGCTTCACCAAGGCGCTGGCGCAGGAAGGCGCACGCGCCGGCATCACCGTGAACGCGATCGCGCCTGGCTATATCGATACCGATATGGTCGCCGCGGTGCCGGAGGACGTGCTGCAGAAGATCGTCGCCAAGATCCCGGTCGGCCGTCTGGGCCAGGCCAGCGAGATTGCGCGCGGGGTCGCGTTCCTGACGGCGGAGGAAGGCGGCTTCGTCACCGGCTCGACGCTGTCGATCAACGGCGGCCAGCATATGTATTGAGCCCGCGTAGCGGGAAGAGGATCGTTCACGCGGAGGCGCGGAGAAGAGAGGGGGAGGCGCGGAGGTGCTGAGCCTGATCTCCGCGCCTCTTTTTCTTCTCCGCGCGCTCCGCGTGAAATCCAATTCCGCCTTCGGCGGCCCGCTCAGTCGATCACGTAGGCGACCACGCGCCAGGCATCGCCCTCGCGGGCCAGGGTCACCGTCTCGACCGCGCTCGGCCGGTTCGCGAAGCTGCTGCGGAACTTGACCGTCTCATAGCCGTGCGGCGGCGCGTAGACGTGCTCGTGCGAGAGGTTGGTGCGCGACACCATCGCGCCGAGCGGCACGCGGGCTGACTGGGACGCGCTGGTCCAGGCCTGCACCGTGTTCAGCGCGCGGAACTGCTCGCCCGTGGCCCGCCAGCTTTCCTCCCAGCGGCCGGCATCGACGATGGCGAGCCAGTCGCGCGCGGCTTGGGGGGCGTCCGCCCGGACTTGCGAGGTGGCGGCCGGCTGATTCGGAGCGGCGGCGGTTTGCGGCTGCATCGCGAGCAAAAAGATACCGAGAAGGGCGGACATGATGAGGACTCCCGCGAGGACCCAGGGCGGGCGGAATGCGCGCCCTCCGGCCGTCGGAGCCTCCTGTGCCTGGGCGCGGGTGGCGCCGGCTTCCCCCAAAAGTGTGTCCCCGAGAGAATCGGGGGTATCGCCTTCGCTGTCGAGCAGCAGGCGCGCGGCCTCGCGGCTGCTCGAAACCGACAATTTGCGCCGTGCCTCGCGCAGGCGTTCGTTGATGGTGTGGACCGACAGGCCGAGATGCCGCGCCATCGACTTCGCGTCATGGCCGCGCCCCATCAGGCGCAGGGTCTGCTTTTCCTTGTCGGTCAGGTTCTGCAGCGCTTCGGCCATGCCACCGGTCTAGGAAGGGGGTGGTGCTCGCTCTACCCCAAAAAATTCGTACATAGGACGGGATGGCCAGCCACTATCGCGCCCCGATGAAACGTTCGGTGATGATCGCCGGCCATGCGACGTCGATCAGCCTGGAGCCGGTTTTCTGGGAAGCGCTGAAGGCGGCGGCGGCGGAAGAGGGGATTCCCATTTCCGCTCTGGTCGCCCGAATCGATGCGGAGCGAATCGAGGGGCCGGAACCGGCCAACCTCGCAAGCGCGATCCGGGTCTGGCTGTTCGAACGCGCCCGTAGCGCCCCCGCGCGCTGAATTCCCCCCTGAATTGTCCGCCATGCCGAGGGCAGGCTCGCGTAACGATGAAGCGATATCTTGACATCGTGTTCGCTAAATATAACATCGTGTGAGTGATGTTAGACAACGTCATGTCGCCTCGCGGCGGCTGGCGTCTGGCTGGGAGTGGACAGCATGTTGGGTCGTTTTCTGGCGGGAGCCGCGTTGCTGTTGGCGGCACCCGCCACCCCTTCGCACGCCGCGCAGCCTTCCACTTCGCCGGCCGGCTATGTCCGCCCGGAGCCGCCCGGACGCATGGTGGCGGTGGACGGGACGCGCCGGCTTCACATCCTGTGCAAGGGCGACGCGGCCGGGCCGACGGTGGTTTTCGAGGCGGGCCTGTCGCAATTCACCGCCAACACCACCTTCGGCACGGTGCAGGATGCGATCGCGCCGTTCGCGCGGGTCTGCACCTATGACCGGGCCGGGATGGGCTGGAGCGATCCGGCGCCGGAGGGCTGGACGCATAATGGCATGATCGCGGATCTGCACCGCCTGCTTGCCGCGGCGGAGGTGCCCGGTCCTTATATTCTGGTCGCCCATTCGTTTGGCGGGCCGCTGGCGCGCGACTATGCCCGCGCGCATCCACGCAATGTTGCGGGGCTGATCCTGGTCGATTCGACCACGCATCGGAACGTGCCGGAATATGAGGCGGCGCGCGCGCCGATCATGGCGCAACTGGACGCGGCCATCGCCGCGGCGCGGCCGGGCCAGCCGGTGATCGGCTTTCCGGCCGGGACGCCCGCCGAAACGATGATGGCTTATACGCCGGAGGTGCTGCGTGCCCTGAAGGTCGAGTTTGCGGCGTTCGACTCTATTCTGCCCGGGCTGCGCGAGCCGCCTGCCACCCGCGCGCTGGGCGACAAGCCTTTGCTCGTCATTCGCCGGGGCCGGACCGCGCAGCCGCCCGGCGATTCGGACCTGAACCATCGCGCGGGTCAGGAGGCGCTGGCCGCTCTGTCCTCGAACAGCGCGCTGATCGTCGCCGAAAATAGCGGCCATACGATTCCGCTCGACGAGCCGCAGGTGATCGTGGCCGCGGTGCGCCGGATGCTGAACGCGCTGCGCGAACGGCGGCCATTGTCGTGATGCGGAAGGTCCTTATCCTCTCGCCAGGAGCCGGAGACGTAAATGGTCGCGCGTGAACGATTCGCCTGGATCGACCTGATCGGGATGATCCTGGCCTATGGCTTCTTCTTCATCGCCTTTCTGCAGTCGGAACGGACACCCCTGACGCTCGTCATCCTGTTCGCGATCGCGACGGCGATACGGCTCGCGATCATCGCCGGTGGCCTCCTCACGCTGTCCGCCGAAGGGCGCGCGGAATTGTGGGGGAAGCCGGACGAGCGCGACCGGGCGGTGACGCGGCGCTCGGGACCGGCCGCCTATTATGTGCTTCTGCTCGCCATGATCGCGATCGTCTTCATGGCTTTCTATTGCGACGGGATTACTGTGGCGACGGCGGGTCTGGCCGGCCTGGTCGCGGCGGATATCGTCCGCTCGGCCGCGACCGTGGCCGGCTATCGGTGGGGCTGGCGTGACTGAGCGGCGGCTGACCAACCGCATCCGCATGCTCCGGTTCATGGCCGACGAGATGACGCAGGCCGATCTCGGCGCGGCGATCGGCGTGACGCGGCAGACGGTCGCGGCGATCGAGCAGGGCAAATATTCGCCGACGCTCGAGACCGCGTTTCGCATCGCGGAAGTGTTCGGCAAGCCGCTGGACGAGGTGTTCCAGTGGGAGCGGGAGAGCTGAGCGCCGGCTGACCTATTCGGCCGGCTGCATCCGGAAGCGCTTCAGCGGCACGCCCTTCAGGATGATCTCCAGGAAACCACTCACCTCGTGCCGGGCCGGGTGGCGGCACAGGAACAAGGCGGCGAGCCAGCACAGCCCGCCGGCCAATGCCGCGCCGGCCAGCCACAGGAAGTTGATCGTCGCCGGGCCGTCGACGAATTCATAGACCAGCAGCAGCGGCACGATCGTCGCCAGGGCGACGATGAGGCCGCGCGCATAGACGTCGAACAATTCGCGCCACTTCAGGCCGACCAGCGAACGCAGCATCACGGCATAGGCCACCCACCAGATCGCGCCATAGACGATTCGCGAGGCGGCTGCGGCTTCCAGGCTGATCATCCCGGCGATCACCAGCAGCAGGATGGAGACGAACGTCTCGAAGAGGTTGACGATCAGCAGCAGCTTCATCCGGCCGAGCAGGATCGGCAGCTCGCCCTGCAGCGGCAGCGCGCAGAAGAAGAATTCCGAAATGGCGATCAGCGCCAGCAGGGGCGCGACCTCGGCCCAGCCTTCGCCGTAGAGCAGGAGCACCACCGGCAAGGCGGCGGCGGCCAGGAAGGCCATGCCGGGCCAGGTGACTGCCGTGAAGCCTGCCGCGACGCGCAGATAGGGACCGGCCAGATCCTCACCCCGGTCGCGCAGGCGGGCGAAGGCGGGATAGAAGACCGCGCCGACCGCGCCGGTCAGCAAGGTAACGAGCTGGGCGGCGAGCGAGGTGGCGCGGCTGAACAGGCCGGTGGCGGTGATCGACACGACCCGGCCGACGACGAGGTCCGGCGAGCGCATGCCCACCGCCGCGACCGCATAGAGCGTCATCATCTTGGAGCCGAAGCCGAAGACCGGCCGCGCGCCGCCGAAGCTGAGCGGCCAGGGCGGGCGGATGCCGGACAGGGCGATGCCGAGAATCGCCTTCACCCCCATCTGCGCG
This sequence comes from Sphingomonadales bacterium UBA2369, assembly GCA_002344055.1. GTDB lineage: Bacteria > Pseudomonadota > Alphaproteobacteria > Sphingomonadales > Sphingomonadaceae > Allosphingosinicella. The sequence goes on along the minus strand of DDTH01000022.1, from coordinate 2,077 downwards.
ACGACGGCGAAGGAGAGGGACAGCGCCGACCAGCCGGTCGCGGCGAAGGCCACGGCCGTCCCGCCCATGGCCAGGATCGAGCCGGAATTGACGACGAACAGCCGCCGGAAATCCATGTTCCGCTGCAGCACTGCCGAGGGGACGATGCCGAACGGGGCGAGCAGATAGGAAGCGGCGATCACCGCGACGATCGGCACCAGCCTGTCGTCGCCGTAGAAGGACGCGACCGGCCAGGCCAAAGCGAGAATCACCAGGCCGATGGCGAAAGCCACGACCAGGCTGACCGAGAAGCAGGTTCGCAGCTTCCCTTCGCCCAGTTCCTGCTCGCCGACGACGTAGCGGGTGATGCCGAAATCCTGGAAGACGGACACGATCATCGCCGCCGCCATCGCGATCGAGAAGAGGCCGACTTCCTCCGGGCCAAGGAAGAATCGGGAGATGATGACGCCGGTGACGAAGGTCACGCCGAACGTCACATATTGCGCCGCCATCGCCCACAAGGCCGCGCCACGCACCGACGGAGTCGGCGCGTCAGGGGACGCGGCGGTGGCGGGCTCGGTGGCCATGAGGCGGGGTTACGCCAGAGCCGTGAAGAAGCGGTTAGCCATGGGGCCGCGAAGAGAATGTGTTTTTCCCGATTCCCCGGGTTGACGACTCAGAACACCCCCGCCATATGCGCCCTCCCGGCGGTTGATGGCCTTCTTCGGAAGGGCAGGGCCGCAGGGACAGCAGACAGACGGATGGCAGACGCCTCGGTTCGGGGAATAGAATTCCTTGTGCCAGCGCGAAGCCGGACGTGTGTGGGTTCCGACCCTTAAGCTGCTGAGTTCTTTGAAAGTTTTGAAAAAGAGGACTTGCGGACCGGATCATCCGGACCATATAGGCCTCGACCGTGAAGCGGCCGGCAGCAATGCCGACCCGTTTCGCCCCTTTCTGTTCGTTCTGCGCAATGTGCGCGAAATTGGCGGAAAAGAGCGAAATTAGCTGTTGACGCACGAATGAGTGCTTCATATATGGCGCTTCACCCGACGGGGACCGGCCTTCTGGCCAACCTCGTTGCGTCTCTAACATCGGCAACCCCGGTGCCCTGACTAACAGCAGGGGCAAGAGGCGCGCTTGTCCGTTTCGCCCTTTCCGGGATGTGATGGACGGCTCTTTGACATTGTTGATGCAGATGAAGGGACATGTGGGCGGCGGCTCCGGTCACCGAGGACTTCAAGGCCTCGGAGGATCGGTTAAAGCTATGTCGTTCCAATGGCCGTTCGATCGGGTTCGCCCGAGCGAAAGGCTCATGTCTCGTTACATATCCACAGTATATGTGAAGTGCAGGAACGGCTCCTTGAATATCCGGCCCTGGATGGTCGCGGACTTCGGTTCGCGGGCGCCAATGGTCGGACGTCAACTTGAGAGTTTGATTCTGGCTCAGAACGAACGCTGGCGGCATGCCTAACACATGCAAGTCGAACGAGACCTTCGGGTCTAGTGGCGCACGGGTGCGTAACGCGTGGGAATCTGCCCTTGGGTTCGGAATAACTTCGGGAAACTGAAGCTAATACCGGATGATGTCTTCGGACCAAAGATTTATCGCCCAGGGATGAGCCCGCGTAGGATTAGCTAGTTGGTGAGGTAAAGGCTCACCAAGGCGACGATCCTTAGCTGGTCTGAGAGGATGATCAGCCACACTGGGACTGAGACACGGCCCAGACTCCTACGGGAGGCAGCAGTGGGGAATATTGGACAATGGGCGAAAGCCTGATCCAGCAATGCCGCGTGAGTGATGAAGGCCCTAGGGTTGTAAAGCTCTTTTACCCGGGATGATAATGACAGTACCGGGAGAATAAGCCCCGGCTAACTCCGTGCCAGCAGCCGCGGTAATACGGAGGGGGCTAGCGTTGTTCGGAATTACTGGGCGTAAAGCGCACGTAGGCGGCTTTGTAAGTCAGGGGTGAAATCCCGGGGCTCAACCCCGGAACTGCCCTTGAGACTGCAAGGCTCGAATCCAGGAGAGGTGAGTGGAATTCCGAGTGTAGAGGTGAAATTCGTAGATATTCGGAAGAACACCAGTGGCGAAGGCGGC
>DDTH01000009.1 GCA_002344055.1 Sphingomonadales bacterium UBA2369 | reverse complement strand
CCGGCCATCGTCCGCGCCACCGCCACGGAACACCTGCCGCCCACGCAGCCCGAGGCCCGCGCCGCGCTCGCGCAGGCGCTCGACGATCCCGAAGCGCTGGTGCGTGCTTACGCCATCCTCGCGCTGGCCGAACGGCCGCCCGCAGAGCGTCCTCAGCTCATCGCCCCGCTGCTGAACGACCCGATCCGTCTCGTCCGCATCAACGCCGCCCAGGCGCTGGCCGCGCTACCCCCCGGGACCCTCGCAGCCGCCGGGCAGACCGCTTTTGAAAAGGCCTACAGTGAATACCTGGAAGCCCAAAAAACCATGGCCGACATGCCCGCCACCCAGCTCAACCTGGCCGGCGTCCACGCCCAGCGCGGCGACGACCCCGCCGCTCGCGAGGCCTACGCCCGTGCCTTGCAGATGGACCCCGACTTCGCCGCCGGGCGCATCGCTTACGCCGGCTATCTGGCCGCCCGGGGCGACCGTGCCGCTGCGGAAAGCACCTTGCGGGCCGGACTCCAACGCCAACCCGGCGATGCCGATCTGCACTTCCGGCTCGGCCTGCTGCTCGCCGAAGACGGCCGGCTCCCGGAAGCGGTGAGCGAACTGCAGGCCGCCGCCAGACGGGCGCCGGACAACGCGCGTATCGCCTACAACCTCGGCCTCGCGCTCATGCAGACCGACCGGCCGCGCGATGCCCTGGGGGCCCTGAACAAGGCCGTCCGCCTCGACCCGCAGGAGGCGGCCTACGCCTATGCCCTGGCGCTCCTGCTTTACCGGCAAGGCCAGGCCGGCGAGGCCCAGGCACACGCCGAGCGCGCAGTGGCCCTCAAACCCGGCGATCCGGCGGCAATGCAACTGCTGACAGCCGTTCGTCGCGGTCAACGGTAGAAAATGGGCCATTTTCAGACCGGGATGGCCCGTCGATTCAGCGATTTGTCTCAGGCAGATTGACGTCTCCTGCCCGCGCCATGAGCCCCTGGATCGAGTCGTCCATCCCGTTGGTGGCCATCTTCGTCATGCTGATCGTCGGTACCGACCTGCGTGCCGCGGATTTCCAGCGCGTGCGCCGTTACCCGGTTCTCGTGCCCGGCATCGTCTGCGGGCAATGGGTGTTGCTGATCGGCGCGGCCGGGCTGGCGGGACGGCTGCTCGATCTGCCGCCGGGCATCGCCGGCGGCGCCATCCTGTTCGCCGCGGCGCCGGTGGCGGCGATGTCCGGCTTCTACACCCAGCTGGCCGGCGGCCACCTGGCGCTGGCGGTCACGGTGGCGGCTGTGTCGAATCTGCTGGCGCCGATCGTCACGCCCGTCGCCGCGTCGCTCGGCTTCTGGTTTTTCCTCGACAGCGAGCAGGCAATGGAACTCCCCCTGCTCAGGGTCGCGCTCCAGTCCCTGGTCGGCTTGCTGCTGCCGCTGCTGGCCGGGATGGCGCTGCGTCATGGCGCGCCGCAATGGGTCGCGCGCTGGCGTGGTTCGCTGCAAGCGGCCAGCATGATCGCGGTCGCCGCCTTGCTCGCCCTGGTCGTCGCGGACCAGTTCGCGGCGACTCGCGCGCAATTTGCCCTCCTGTCCGGCGCCGCGATGCTGTTAACGCTGGCGATGCTGGCCGCGGGCTGGCTGGTTCTCAAACTGGCGGCCGGTTCCGCCGATGACCGGCGCGGCCTGTTCTGGGGCTTCCCGGCCCGCAACGTGGCGGTCGCCACCCTCGTTGCGACTTCGGTGCTGGGGAAAATCGCCGCCGTGACCTTCATCGCCGTGCTGTTCGCCACGCAAGTGGCGCTGCTGATGCCGCTTGCACTGTGGCTCCGCAGGCGCGGCGGACACCCCTCCGGCGGCGTCTGAGCCGGCGCCAAACGGCGGCCGGCCCGTCCCCGATCAGCCGGCGGGCGGACCCCGCTGGCCGGACGGGAAGTAGCGCTCGGTGATTGCCGTTTCCAACGCAACAACTTCGGCTTCAACCGCCCGGATCTCGCTCATGAACGCCGTTGCGGCGGGGGACAACGAGCGGGCTTTCAGATACATGACGCCATAGTTGGCCCGGATCTCCGGTTGGGTCATCGGCAGAATCGACACCCGACCGGCCAGCAGGTCGGCATCGAGCATCTTCAGCGTCCCCATGGCCAGCGCATCGCTGTTGGCCACGAGTTCGGCAATCTGCATGGGTACATCGATCTCCATGGCCGGCACGAAGTCGCCGGTGAGCGGATCGATCGCCCCGGCGCCATCGACCGGCCGGGGAAAACGCTCCGCGATTCGTGCAGGCACCCGCGTGCCGACCCACGGGAAGGCAAGCGCCTGGGGCAACGATACGGGCCCGCCGTCCATGAGCGGATGACCGGGGCGGCAGAACATGTAGCCACGATGCCGGCCGAGCGGTTCGCTGGCCAATTCCTCCTCATTCCCCAGATCGCCGATTTCCGCAATGCCCAAGTCGACCGTGCGGGTCAGGACCTGGCGGGCGACCTCGCGCCAGCCGGCGACATGCACCGTGATGCGGAGCTTCGGATGCCTGGCGGACAGGCGGGCAATGGCGCGATAGCCCGAGATGACGCTCGGGTAGGGGCCGAGCGCGACCTTGAGCGTGCCGACATTGCAGCCGGCCAGCAGATCGATCTCGCGCCGCAGATCCTCTTCGGCAGTGAGCAGCAACTTGCCTCGTTTCAGGACCATGTCGCCGAAAAGCGTCAGAATGACCATCCCGCGGTTCCGTTCGAGGAGCGCCACGCCCAGTTCCTCCTCCAGCGCCTGGATGCTCTTGCTCAGCGCCGGCTGCGAGATGTTCAGGGCTTTGGCGGCGCGCCCGAAATGGCCATGCGCGGCCAGCGTGTGCAAATGGAGAAGCCGGCGGGGTGTAATCATAACCAGCAGGTTATCAGAAACACGCATATTTTTCACTTCCGGTTCTGGTTCGGATGGTATAGGCTAAGAAATCAGTCATGCATAGCGCATGATGAGTGTTCGGCGCCGATCTTCGGCATGTCGCCTTGGGGATGGTCGGCGCTGAGCGTTTCTTGACGAAAGNNGGAAGAAGCCAAGCCGGCAGCCGCCCCGGCGGCGGCACCTGTCGCCGTGGCTGCGGCCCCTGCCGCTGCGGCTCGGGCCGATGCTGCTCCTGCCGCTCCTGCCGCTCCATCTGCTCCTGATGCTGCGACTTCGGCTGCGCCGGCAGCCGGGTCGGGCAAGCAACCCAACATCATCCTCATCCTCTCCGACGACTTCGGCTACGGCGATTCGGGCCCCTATGGCGGAGGCGCCGGACGCGGCATGCCGACCCCGAGCCTCGACCGGCTGTCCAAGGAAGGGATGACCTTCTACTCGTTCTATGCGCAGCCGAGTTGCACCCCGGGCCGCGCCGCCGTGCAGACCGGGCGCATCCCCAACCGCAGCGGGATGACCACCGTCGCCTTCCAGGGCCAGGGCGGCGGCTTGCCGAAAGCGGAATGGACGCTGGCTTCGGTACTAAAGCAGGGTGGCTACCAGACCTTCTTCACCGGCAAGTGGCATCTGGGCGAAGCCGATTACGCTCTGCCCACCGCCCAGGGCTACGACGAAATGAAGTACGCAGGGCTCTACCACCTCAACGCCTACACCTACGCCGATCCGACCTGGTTCCCCGACATGGATCCGAAGTTGCGCGCCATGTTCCAGCAAGTGACCAAGGGTTCCCTATCCGGGACCGCAGGCGGCAAGATCACCGAAGACTTCAAGGTCAACGGCCAGTACGTCAACACCCCGGAAAAGGGCGTCGTCGGCATTCCGTTCTTTGATGAATATGTGGAAAAAGCGGCCGTCGAGTATCTCGACAAGGCGGCGAAATCCGGCAAGCCGTTCTTCATGAGCGTCAATTTCATGAAGGTTCACCAGCCGAACATGCCGCACCCGGACTTCCAGAACAAATCGATGTCCAAGAGCAAGTACGCCGATTCCGTCGTCGAGAACGACACCCGGATCGGCAGAGTCATGGACAAGGTCCGTCAGCTCGGTCTCGACAAGAACACCTACGTCTTCTGGACCAGCGACAACGGCGCCTGGCAGGACGTCTACCCGGATGCCGGCTATACGCCGTTCCGCGGCACCAAGGGCACCGTGCGCGAAGGCGGCAGCCGCGTTCCGTCGATCGCCTGGGGGCCGAACATCAAGGCCGGGAGCAGCACTCACGAGATCGTCGGCGGGCTCGAC